>NZ_CP199934.1:4800000-6839686 GCF_052814115.1 Micromonospora sp. IBHARD004 | reverse complement strand
CGTCGTGCCACCCCCTCGCCTCTGCTCCCGGCCGCCGCTGCTGTCCAGCGACCGTTCCGGGCCCGCCACCGCGTTTGCGCGGGTGTGCGTCACACCCACCCGGACGGCTGACCGGTCGTCATCCACAGGTTATCCACAGCCTGTGTGCCGACCGACTTGTGGCCGCCCACCGGACGCGGGTCGGACCTGCCCCCCTGATTCACGAGGGGCACTGAAGCGGGTTGTTCACCGTGCCGAACGATTCACTGCCTTGTCCGGTCTTGCCTGTCAGCGACAACCCGGACCCCCCCGACGCTGACCGCAATCGGGCACGCTAACAGCGCGGACCCTGCGTCATCAACCGTCGAGTCGGTGGCACCCTTGTCAACATCAGTGAAAACCGCCCCTTCGGTCGTGCTCCGGGCGCGGCGGCGGGCGCGGGTGTGATGTTTGACGGTCATTGCCCCCCTGCGTAGGCTGGAGCGGCTGCTCTCTCGCCCTCTGCTAGGGTGATGGGTGCTTGCTGTCCGCGGTTGCTTCCCCGCATCACCGAGGTCCCGCGTCGCCGGGCAGCACCGATCGGAGGCCACCGCCGAGGTGGCCTGGACCACCACACGACCCCGGGCGATCCCCCGCGCGGGGCGTACGAAAACGGAGAGCTGACGTGAGCAAGCGCACCTACCAGCCGAACAACCGCCGGCGCGCGAAGACCCACGGCTTCCGGCTGCGCATGCGCACCCGTGCCGGCCGCGCCATCATCTCGACCCGTCGCGCCAAGGGCCGCACCACCCTGTCGGCCTGAGGCCGACCGGTCCGGTCCGGGGACGTGGGCAGTCGTGCTGGCGGCCGCACAGCGACTGCGGCGCAGTAGCGACTTCGCCGCAGCGGTCCGGGGTGGCCGACGCGTCGGCCGTGGTGCCGTCGTGGTCCACCTGACCCTCCCCCCCACCACCGGACCCATCGGGACAACCTCGCCGGAGCCGGCGCGGACGACCGGTGCGGAGACCTCCGCACCGAGCCGCGCCGGCTTCGTCGTGTCCAAGGCCGTCGGCAACGCCGTGGTCCGGAACAAGGTCCGACGGCGGCTCCGGCACCTGGTCCGCGAGCGGCTCGACCAGCTCCCCGCCGGGAGCACCCTGGTGGTGCGGGCGCTGCCCGCAGCCGCCGAGGCGTCGTACGTCCGGCTCGGAGCCGACCTGGACGCCGCCGTCGCCGCCGCGCGGGCCCCCCGGGGTCGGCGGCCCCGGTGAGCGGCGGAAACGCCGCCCCGCGGCCCATGACAACCGGTGCCCGAGTGCTGCTGGCGCCCATCATCGCGTACCGTCGGTGGATAAGTCCGGCGCTGCCGGCCCGCTGCCGGTTCTACCCGTCGTGCAGTGCCTACGCCGTCGAGGCGGTGTCCGGGCACGGCGCGCTCCGGGGAGCCTGGCTGACGGTCCGACGGCTGTCGCGCTGCCACCCCTTTCACCCAGGTGGACATGACCCGGTGCCGGAGCCGGGCGGTCGCCGCCGTGCCGACGTGACTGGAGCCTGAGAATTGAGTCTCGACTGGATCTACTACGCGATCTCGTGGATCCTGCTGACCTGGCACTCGGCCTGGGACCACATCCGGGTGCCGGTCGAAGCGGTGCTCGGCACGAACTGGTCCTGGATCCTCGCCATCATCTTCCTGGTGGTGACGGTCCGGGTGATCCTCTTCCCGGTCTTCGTCAAGCAGATCAAGTCGCAGCGGGCGATGCAGGCGCTCCAGCCGAAGGTGAAGGAGCTCCAGGAGAAGCACAAGGGTGACCGGGAGACGCTCCAGAAGGAGATGATGGAGCTCTACCGGAAGGAAAAGGCCAACCCGCTGATGGGCTGCCTTCCGATGTTCCTCCAGATCCCGGTCTTCCTCGGCCTCTTCCACACGCTCAAGCGGCTCAACCCGGACAACCAGGGCAAGACCCTCTACGGCTGGACCGTCGACCAGTTCAACAGCGCCTCCAGCGCCAAGCTCTTCACCGCGCCGATCTCCGGCCGCTTCGGCTCCACCGCCGACGAGCTGGCCCGCCTCGGCGCGACCGGACACACCACGAAGATCATCGCCGGCGTCCTGGTGCTCATCATGATCGTCACCACGTATCTCACCAGCCGGCAGATGATCCTCAAGACCGGTTGGGCGGAGGACCCGCAGCAGCGGATGGTGCAGCGGCTGATGCTCTACGGCATCCCGGTGTCGCTGCTGGTCTCCGGCTCGATCTTCCCGATCGGTGTGATCATCTACTGGGTCACCAACAACCTCTTCACCCTCGGGCAGCAGCAGTGGGTGCTCCGCAAGTTCCCGCCGCTGGTGACCCCCAAGCCCGGCGCCGCGGGCCGCACCGGCGCGCAGCCGGTGAAGACCGGCGGCCTGCTCGGCCGCAAGGCCGCCCCGGCGCCGGCGAAGCCGCAGGTCACCACCCCCAAGGTGGCCGGCCCGAAGCCCGGTGCCAAGCCGGTCAACGCGAAGAAGACCCGCCCGGCCAAGCGGCAGGGCTGAGCTTCCGGGCCGCCGTCGGGACCCCGGCGGCGGCCCGTTCCGGCCCCGTGCAGCCACCGTACGGTCGGCGCCGGGCCGGAACCGCCGCGCGCAGCGCGGTCACGGGCGAAACTGCCCGTACAGACGTGCCCGTGGGCACCGGCGAGACCTCCCGCCGGCCCCGGGAGACCAGCGGACCCGACGGTCCGGCCGAGCGAGTACGGAGATGAGACCGTGACCGACACCAGCATCCCCAGCGCCGACCAGTCCCTGGACGAGGAGACCGCGCCGGCCGCCATCGCCGACGACATCGAGGAGACCGAGGCCGAGTCGACCCGGGAGAAGAAGGCGCCGGCCGAGAGCGAGCTGTTCCGGCAGAGCGAGATCGCGGCGGACTACATCGAGGGCCTGCTCGACATCCTCGACTACGACGGCGACATCGACGAGCTGGTCTCCGGCGGCCGTCCGGTCGTCGAGGTGGTCGGCGCCAGCCTGCAGAACCTGGTCGGCCAGCGCGGCGCCACCCTGGAGGCGCTCCAGGAGCTGGCCCGGCTGGCGGTGTTCCGGCAGACCGGCACGCCGAGCCGGCTGCTGCTCGACGTCGGTGGCTACCGGGCCAACCGGCGCAAGGAGCTCGCCGCCGTCGCCAAGAACGCGGTCGAGAAGGTCAAGGAGTACGGCGAGCCGGTGCGCCTCGAGCCGATGTCCGCGTTCGAGCGCAAGTGCGTGCACGACGTGGTGAACGCGATGAGCGGCGTGGAGAGCGAGTCCGAGGGCGTCGAGCCGAACCGGCGCATCATCGTCCGGCCGGCGGACTGACCGGGTGACCGACGACGAGACAACGGCGGGTGCCGTGTCCGGCCCGGGCGGTACGCCGTCCGGGCCGTCGCCTGTCCGGCCCGACCCCGCCGAGCCGGGCGCGCCCGCCCCACTCTTCTCCGACGCCACGCCCGAGACCGCGACTCCGCCCCCGGACGGGCCGGCCGCGCCGGCCGACACGCCCTTCTCGGGTACGCCCGAGCCCGCGGACGAGGCGCCCCCGGCCGTGCCGGCGGGCTCGGCCGAGCCGGCCTTCTCCGGCACGCCGACCGACCCCGCCGATCCCGCTTTCGTCGATGTTCCGGTCGAGCCGGCCTTCGTCGACGTTCCGGCCGACGCTGTCGATCCGGCGGTGGTCGACGTGGTCGATTCCGCTCACCGGGCTGGGCCCGACGAGCCGGCGGTCGGCATCGCGGATGCGACGGGCGATCCTGCCGCTGCCGAGTCCGAGGGTTCCGACCGGCGGCCGCCGCCTGCCGACGTGACGCTTCCGCCCGAGCTGGCGGAGGCAGCCCGTACCCTCTTCGGCGACCGGCTCGACCTCGCCGCCGCGTACGCCGAGCTGCTGGCGACGGACGGGGTGGTCCGCGGCCTGATCGGCCCCCGGGAGGCGCCCCGGATCTGGGAACGGCATCTGCTCAACTGCGCCGCGATGGCCGAGCGGATTCCCGAGGGCGCGACCGTGCTCGACGTCGGCTCCGGCGCCGGGCTGCCCGGCCTGGTGCTGGCGATCGCCCGGCCCGACCTGACCGTCACCCTGATCGAGCCGCTCGCCCGGCGTACCTCCTTCCTCATCGAGGCGGTGCAGCACCTGGGCCTGACCAGGATGGTGCGGGTCTTCCGGGGCCGGGCGGACGAGGCGTCCGCCGGCTCGCGCGACACCGCGCCCCTCAGCGGCGACATCGTCACCGCCCGTGCGGTGGCCCCGCTGGACCGGCTCGCCGCCTGGTGCCTGCCGCTGGTCGTGCCCGGCGGCCGGCTGGTCGCCCTGAAGGGCGCCTCCGCCGCCGACGAGGTCACCGAGCACGCCGAGGCGGTGGCCCGGCTCGGTGGTGGGCAGCCGGAGGTGCACCGCTGCGGCGTGGGCGTGATCGAGCCACCCGCGACGGTGATCGAGGTGGTCCGGGAGCGGGTCGTCGGTCCGGTCCGCAAGAAGGCCGCGGCGAAGCGGTCGCGGGGCGGTCGTCGGGGTGGCCGCGGCGGTCGGGACCGCTGATTCCGCAACGGCTTCCGGGTGACCGTTCGGTCGTTGGAAACGGTGCGAGGTAGCTGACCGATCAGAACCCGACGTGGACCCGCTGCGCCCGTCCACCGTAGGCTGGCCGCGCGTCGATAGTGTGGAACGGCGGTGCCGGATGGCACCGGACCCCGACCGTTCCCGCCGGGCCGTACGCCGCTCGCTCTGAGCGCGGGTACGGCCGATTGACGGGGTGCGGACCGACCATCCGGAGCGGGCAGGGATGACAGGTGCATGACGACGGCAGGTACGACGATCCACGAGTGACCGGGCCAGGAGGGCGACCCTCTGTCGCCGATCCCGTTTCACGTGAAACCGACCATCGGGGCTGGCCCGCGGGCGCGGAGTCCCGCGACCCGGCGCCCCGTCCGCCCGAGAGCGACCCGGTGGTGCACCGGGACGCTCCGTCGGTCGGTGGACTCCACCCGACCTCCGGAGAGCCGGCCAACCTCCCGCCCCTGGCGGGCGGGCCGCAGCCGACCTCGGGCGTGCCGGCGAACCTGCCGCCGATGCGGGAGGCGCCCGAGCCGACGGCCGGCCCGGTCAACGCACCCGGCTCGCGGTCGGTCCCGGCTCCCCGGAATGCCGCCGCCTCCGCCCGCTACGAGCCGTCTTCCGCGGTACCCGGCTCGCCGGTGCCCCAGCAGCCGACGCCGCACGCGGTGCCGGACGCCGGTGCCGCGACGGTGGTCCCGTCCGACACGCCACCGGCCGCCGGCCACGGAGCCGAGGCCGCCCCGAGCACGTACGTTTCACGTGAAACCCCGACGCGCGAAGAGGATGACCCACCGTTGGCTATGGAGGCTATGCGCGCCGTGCAGATCCTGAATCCCAGTGGCGAGGTGACCATGCCTCGGCCGGATCGGACCCGGGTCATGTGCGTCGCGAACCAGAAGGGCGGTGTGGGTAAGACCACGACCACGGTGAACCTGGCGGTGGCTCTGGCCCTGCATGGCAACCGGGTGCTCGTGGTCGACCTGGACCCGCAGGGCAACGCCTCCACCGGACTCAACGTCCCGCACCACACCGGCATCCCGGACGTCTACGACTGCCTGATCGACAGCGTCCCGCTGGAGGAGGTCGCCCAGGCTGTCGAGGGCATCCCGAACCTGTGGTGCGTACCGGCCACCATCGACCTGGCTGGCGCCGAGATCGAGCTGGTGTCCGTGGTCGCCCGGGAGTCCCGACTGGCCCGGGCCGTCGCCGCGTACCCCGGCCACTTCGACTACGTCTTCATCGACTGCCCGCCCTCGCTCGGTCTGCTGACCGTCAACGCGCTGGTGGCCGCGCAGGAGGTGCTGATCCCGATCCAGTGCGAGTACTACGCGCTGGAGGGCCTCAACCAGCTGATCAACAACATCAACCTGGTTCGCCAGCACCTCAACCCGAAGCTCGAGGTCTCCACCATCCTGCTCACCATGTACGACCGCCGTACCCGGCTGGCCGACGCGGTGGAGCAGGACGTCCGGAACCACTTCGGCGACAAAGTGCTCCAAGCCGTGATCCCCCGGAACGTGCGGGTCTCCGAGGCGCCGAGCTACGGGCAGTCCGTGATGACCTACGATCCCGGTTCGCGGGGGGCGACGAGCTACTTCGAAGCCGCCCAGGAGATCGCCGAACGTGGGGTCAAGGAGCCGGTGAGCCGGAATGCGTAGTGCGGAGAAGTCGCTGGGAGGCGTCGCATGAAGAACCGTCCTCGTGGCGGTCTGGGCCGAGGGCTAGGGGCACTGATCCCGACCGCACCGGTGGAGCCGGCCGTTCCGGCGGCCGGTGAGTCGGAGGGCGTTGCCCCGGCTTCGGTGGGAACTGCCGTGCCGACGCCCTCGGCACCCGTCGCCCCCGCGGCGGAGTCCGGGCCACAGCTGAGCCCGGTCCCGGGTGCCCGGTTCGCCGAGATCCCGGTCGACGCGATCGTGCCGAACCCCAAGCAGCCCCGTCAGGTCTTCGACGAGGAGGCGCTGGAGGAGCTGAAGACCTCGATCCAGGAGGTCGGGTTCCTTCAGCCGATCGTCGTACGCCAGCTCGACGGCGAGAAGTACGAACTCGTCATGGGTGAGCGGCGCTGGCGGGCGGCTCAGGCGGTGGGCCGGGAGAGCATCCCGGCCATCGTCCGGGACACCAAGGACGACGCGATGCTCCGGGACGCGCTGCTGGAGAACATCCACCGTGCCAACCTGAACCCGTTGGAAGAGGCGGCCGCGTACCAGCAGCTGCTGGAGGAGTTCGGCGCCACCCACGAGGAGCTGGCCCGCCGCATCGGCCGGAGCCGGCCGCAGATCTCCAACACCATCCGCCTGATGAACCTCCCGGCGCAGGTGCAGCGGCGGGTCGCCGCCGGCGTGCTCTCCGCCGGCCACGCCCGGGCGCTGCTCAGCCTGGACGACGCCGAGGCCCAGGAACAGCTCGCGCTGCGGATCGTCGCCGAGGGGATCTCGGTGCGGGCGACCGAGGAGCTGGTGGCCCTGGCGTTGGCCGACGGACCGGCGAAGTCCCCGGCCGCGAAGCGCCGACCCAAGCCGCATGCCCCGGCACTGACCGACCTGGCCGACCGGCTCTCCGACCGCTTCGACACCCGGGTGAAGGTCGACATCGGCCGGAGCAAGGGAAAGATCACCATTGAGTTCGCCACGGTCGACGACCTGGAGCGGATCGTGGGCATCATCGGCGTCGGGCCGGAGGAGCAGCCCGAGGAGTAATCCCGTCTTCCCGGCCCTCGGCCGCGTGGTCCTGCGCCGGGACCACGCGGTCGATCCGTTCGTACGGGGCTGCTGCCCGGTGCTCGACCGCCTCAGGGCTCTCAGCGGGGTCAGCGGGACCGGCCTGCTGCCCGGCTCCGGGATCACCCCCGCGGTGGCCGTACCGAGCCGCTCAGGGCCCTTTCCGCCCGAGCTGTGCCGCGCTCCCTTCGTCTTCCCTGGCACTGCGGCATGTGGTGCTCGGTTCAGCCCGACCTTTTCGGTCGCCTGACCCTGGTTCCCACCACCGGTCTGTTCGTGCTCTCACCGGGCGCCGTTTCACGTGAAACGCTCATCCGGCTGGTTCGGTTCTGCGCCGATCGGTGCGACGGCTATGAGGCTGAGGAATTTCTCAATGCCCGGCGGAGGTGGGTGGCGCTCGGGCCGCTTGGGCCCGCCCGACCGACCGCCGGATGAACTCCTGGGCGGACCGAGGCGGCGGTACAGAGGGAGCTCGGCCAGGGGGCCAGGGCCAGGGGCCAGGAGGCTGTGGGGCGAGGCCCTGCCGCGAGGCGTCGGGCAGCCAGCGTCGGGTGCGGTTCGACGCGCGCTGGCTCGGGGCGTGGGTTTGGGGGCGCGGGTCGGCAATCCGGTGCGAGCGACGAGCCGTGCCGAGGAGGCAGGGGTCGGTCCTCGTTGCTGGCGGCACCCCTCGCCTTGTCGACTGGCGACACAAGTCCGCCTGGCGCATCGAGACCATGAAGGTCTGACGCCCGATCAGGCCGGCGGAGCCGTTCAAGCGGCTCCCTGACTCCGGCCAGCCTTGCCCGCCCGTGGCACGGCTCTGCCCGAACCAGGATCGCCCGCTGGTTTCACGTGAAACGCACCGCACGCTATGGCGTGCCTCAGCGCGCTCAGACGTCGGCGCGCCCGCTCCCGCTCAGGCTCCGGACGCCCAGGAGGCCCGCTCGGGCTCGGCCTGCCCCAATGCTCGCCCGGGCTCGTCGTCTCCACGTCCGTTCGGGCTCCGGTGCTCCGACGCCCGCCTCGACTCCGGCGTGCCCACCCACATCCGTTCGGACTCCGGCCTGCCCACACGCCCGGACTGTGGCCTGCCCACGTACGCCCGGACTGTGGCCTGCCCACGTACGCCCGGACTGTGGCCTGCCCACGTACGCCCGGACTGTGGCCTGCCCACGTACGCCCGGACTGTGGCCTGCCCACACGCCCGGACTGTGGCCTGCCCACGTACGCCCGGACTGGACTCCCGCGTGCCCCACGTCCGCTTGGCTCTGGCGCGCCCACATCCGCCCGGGCTCCAACGGTCCGCGTCCGCCCCGGACTCCGGCGTGCCGACGCCCGCCCAGGACTCCGGCGTGCCGACGCCCGCCCTGGCTCCGGCGAAGGTCGATGTCGCTCGGGCTCTGGCGCGTTCCCGCGATCAGGTTCGCGCGGGCCGATGGCAGTCATGGCTCCGGTGCCAACACCCACGCTTCGCCGCCGGCCCTCGCTCGTCATGCAGGCGGCTTCGTGAGTCGCCCCCGCGCGCCCCGGTGACCCGCCCCGGCCCACGCTCCCCGGTCCGCCCGGCAGCACCCGTTCGGGTGCCGGCAAGATCGACCAGGCGGGCGGCGAGGACCGCCCACCACCCCTCCGGACCGCCCGGAAAGGTGCGACCCGAGGCGGTGCCGATCCCGGGCTGGCTCGTTAGGAAGAGAGGGCTGAGCGGGAGGTGCGGCAGGGACGGAGAACGGCCTCCGGCACCGGCTCGGTTATCCACAGCGGTTTTCCACAGGCGCCCCCCGTTTCACGTGAAACAGCGCTCAGAAACGTGTGCTGACCTGTGGATGACGCGGCGTGGTGGTGATCTCAGCGGCCTGTGGACAACGTGGTGGACAAGACCGTACGACGCCGACCGGGGCCGTCGGGCCGGCACCCGGCTGATCGACGACGAGCGCTGCATGTCCCGGCGATGACCGGTGAATCGGGTAGGGACGACAGGTGTCCTCGTCTCGGTTAGGGTCAGCGTCGTGCAGGACACCCCTCCCTCAGTTCCGGACTTCACCCAGTGGCCCTCCTTCCCCTTCGAGGGCGACCTTCGCGTCAAGCAGCTCGACGATCCGGTCCCGGTCGAACCTCCCCGTCGCGGTGAGGGGAATCGGGAATGCACCGCCTGCAACGCTCCCGACGAGGCCTACATCTGGGTGGGTGAGCGGTGGCGGGTGCGGACGATGGATCGCCCCACCGGCCTGCCGATGGTGCTGATCCTGGAGTCGCGGTCGCATCTCGACCTCGGCGATCTGCCCAACCTGCTCGCCGCCGAGCTGGGGGTGATGACCGTACGCCTCGAGCGCGCCATCCGGTCCCTCGACGGCGTCGCCCGGGTTCACGTCAACCGCTGGGGCGACGGCTCGGCGCACCTGCACATGTGGTTCCTCGCCCGGCCGCACGGGCGGCTTCAGCTGCGCGGCACGTTCCTCTCGCTCTGGGACTCGATCCTGCCGCCGATCTCCGAGGCGCGGTGGCGGGAGAACCTCGCCATGGTCGCCGCCTGGCTGGCCGAGTTCGGCGGTCGTCCGTTGGCCGAGCCGCCGCGCATCCAGTGGCAGGCGCCGTCGAGTCTCTCCGCGGTACCTGCGCCGGACGCCGCCGCCGGCGAGGAGGAGGCGGTCTCCGTCATCGAGGCGGCCGAGGAGATCCCGGAGCCGGAGAGCGGTAACGACGAGGACCCGGGGAGCGGAGCCGACGAGAAGTCGGAGAGCGGCTCCCGCGCGAGCTGAGACCGGGGCCGGGCGGCTCGCCGGGAACCGGGTCGGCCGCTGTCAGAGTGGTGCCGTACTGCCCCGGGACGCCAGGTCTCCGTGGGGAAGCCAGGCGGTCAGGGGCGGCGGGCGGCGGCCCGGGTCACCAGCGATCCGAGCACCCGGCCGAAGTCCAGGCCGGCCGCCTGGATGGCCAGCGGCAGCAGCGAGGTCTCCGTCATCCCCGGGGATACGTTGACCTCCAGCACGTGCGGCTGCCCCGAGGCGTCGACGATCAGGTCGACCCGGGAGAGGTCACGCAGGCCGAGGGCGGTGTGCGCGGCGAGCGCCACCGCGGCCACCCGCTCGGCCACCTCCGGGTCGAGCCGGGCCGGGGCATGCCAGGTGGTCCGGCCGGCGGTGTAGCGGGCGGCGTAGTCGTAGACGCCGTTCCGGGGAACGATCTCCACCGGGGGGAGCGCCTGCGGGCCCTCGCCGAGGTCGAGCACCGACACCGCAACGTCCATGCCGGGCACGTAGCGCTCGACCAGCGCCGTCTGGTCGTACGCGAAGCAGCCCACCATCGCGGGCGGGAGCGACGCGGCGTCCCGGACCACCGCGGCGCCCAGGCCGGAGCCGCCCTGCGCGGGCTTGACCATCAGCGGCAGGCCGAGCCGGTCGGCGATCCGGTCCAGCACCGCCACCGCGCCCAACTCCGAGAAGCGGTCGTGCGGCAGGGCCACCCAGTCCGGGGTCGGGATGCCGGCCTCGCGGAGCACCGCCTTCGCGGACGGCTTGTCCCAGGCGAGCCGGGAGGCCCGGGCGTCGCAGCCGACGTACGGGACGTCGCATAGGTCCAGCACCCCCCGCAGCGAGCCGTCCTCGCCGGTGGCTCCGTGCAGGGCGATCACCACCGCGTCGGGCGGGTCGGCCGCCAGGGCCGGGAGCAGGGCCACGTCGGCGTCCCGCAGCTCGGCCTCCACGCCGACGGCCCGCAGCGCGTCGAGCACCCGCCGGCCGGACCGGAGGGAGACGTCCCGCTCGTAGGAGAGGCCACCGGCGAGCACCAGGACGTGCAGTTCGGCGGTGACGGCGGGATCGGTCACGAGATTCCGGGCAGCGGAGGTGACAGCCATGCGGGAATCATGCCAAGTCGGGACCCGGCGCGTCGGAGCCGCCCTGCCGGCGACGCACCCCGGACCCGCCGACCGTGCCGAAGACCCGGCGCATGGCGATGTCCTGCTCCATCACGCCGGCCAGCCGGCGGACGCCCTCCCGGATCCGCTCCGGCGGCGGGAAGGAGAAGTTGAGGCGCATGTTGCCGCCGCCCGCGCCGTCTGCGTAGAAGCCGGTGCCGGGCACGTACGCCACCCGGGCGGCGATGGCCCGCGGCATCATCGCCTTCGAGTCGAGGCCGTCGGGGAGGGTCGCCCAGACGAAGAGGCCGCCGCCGGGGGTGGTCCAGGTGGTGCCGGCCGGCATCAGGTCCGCCAGCGCGTCGAGCATCGCGTCGCGGCGCTCCCGGTAGACCTCCCGGTACACCTTCAGCTGCTCCCGCCAGGGCATGGTGCCGAGGTACGTGGAGACGGCGGCCTGGGCGTACCCACTGGGGCAGAGGATCTGCGCCTCGCTGGCGATGACCAGCTTGTCGCGGACCGCGTGCGGGGCCAGGATCCATCCCACCCGCAGGCCGGGGGCGAAGGTCTTCGAGAAGGTGCTCAGGTAGAAGACCCCGTGCCGGCGGCGGGCCCGCAGCGGCGCGGGGGCTTCACCCTCGAAACCGAGCTGGCCGTACGGGTCGTCCTCCACCACCAGCAGGCCGGCGCGCTCGCAGATGTCGAGCACCCGTTCGCGGCGTTCCTCGCTGAGGGTCACGCCGGTCGGGTTCTGGTAGGTCGGGATGGTGTAGAGGAACTTCACCCGCCGCCCGGCCCGGGCCAGGTCGGCGATGGCCGCCTCCAGCGCCTCCGGGATCAGCCCGTCGCCGTCCATCGGCACGTGCACGACCTGGGCCTGGGCGGCCTGGAACACCCCGAGCGCCCCGACGTAGGTCGGGCCCTCGGCGAGCACCACGTCACCCGGATCGAGGAAGAGCCGGGCCACCAGGTCCAGCGCCTGCTGGCCGCCGACGGTCACCACCACGTCCTCCGGGGAGGCGCCGCAGGCCGCGTCGATGCCCGAGAGGGCCATCACCTCGCAGATCCGCTCGCGCAGCTCCGGCGTGCCCTGGCCGATGCCGTACTGCAGCGTGGTGGCGCCGTGCTCCGAGCCGAGCCGGCCGAGCATCTCACCGACCGCGTCGAGGGGCAGCGCCGCGATGTAGGGGGCCCCACCGGCGAGCGAGACGACCTCCGGCCGGCTGGCCACCGCGAAGAGCGCCCGGATCTCGGAGGCGGTCATCCCCCGGACCCGGCGGGCGTACCGGTCGGTGTAGTCGTCGAGCGTCGTGCCGGTCATGACATCACCTCGATCGGGTGTCGGCGGGGCTGCCGCCCGGTGTGGTACCCGCGATGCCGGCGACCATGGCGGCGCGGGGCCGGTTGGTCGATGGTAGTCCGTGCCGGCCCGCACGGGGCGTGCTGACATGAGTTACGTCCACATCCCGGACCGGCTCCCACCGGCTCGGGGGGCGTTCGCGCGTCCCCTCCCGTACGGTCGGGTAGCGGCGTACGATCGCTCGTCGGGGGCAGTGAGCGGTGCCGGACCGCGTGGTTTCACCTCTGAGCCTAGTTGTGGGGTGCGCTGATGTCGCGACGTCTGGTCAGTCTGACCCTCGACACCCTGGAGGACCTGCCCCGCCCGTGCCGGCAGTGCGTCTACTGGGAGCTGGACCCGGTCTCCGCCGACCGGGCGTGCGCCGCCGGGGACCCTGGGCTGGAGAAGGAGGCCTGGGTCTCCCAGACGCTGCTGGAGTGGGGGTCCTGCGGCAAGCTCGCGTACGTCGACGGAATGCCCGCCGGCTTCGTCATGTACGCCCCGCCGGCGTACGTCCCGCGCTCGATGGCCTTCCCCACCTCGCCGGTCTCCCCGGACGCCGCGCTGCTGATGACCGCCAACGTGGTCTCCGCCTTCGCCGGCGGCGGGCTGGGCCGGATGCTCGTCCAGGGCGTCGCCCGGGACCTGACCAAGCGCGGCATCAAGGCGATCGAGGCGTTCGGGGACGCCAAGTTCGGCGACGGGGACGACCCGACCCGGGCCTGCGTCGCGCCGGCCGACTTCTTCCTGTCCGTGGGCTTCAAGACGGTCCGCCCGCATCCGCGCTACCCGCGACTGCGGCTGGAGCTGCGCACCGCGCTGAGCTGGAAGTCCGACGTCGAGTACGCGCTGGAGAAGCTGCTCGGCTCGATGAGCCCGGAGACCCTGCTGCGCCCGGTGCGCCCCGCCCCGGCCACCCGGTCCAGCGGCGTCTGAGGACGCCTCAGTCGACCACGGTGCCGGCGGCCGTCACCGCGCGCAGCTCGCTCACGTCGATCGAGCCGGTCGGCACGTCCCGCTCGATCGGGAAGTACATCCGCTGCACCGCGGCGACGATCGCCTCGACCACCTGGTCCCGGAACCGCGGGTCGACCAGCCGGCCGCGGTCCTCCGGGGAGGTCAGGTAGCCGACCTCGACCCGTACCGCCGGCATCCTGGTCAGCCGCAGCAGGTCCCACGTCTTGGCGTGGGTACGGCAGTCCCGCAGCCCGGTCCGGGCCACGATCTCCCGCTGCACCAGGCCGCCGAGACGCTCCCCGGTGGCCGAGGTGACGCCGTTGTCGGTGCCGTAGTGGTAGGTCGCCACCCCGTTCGCCGCCGGGTTGGCGTGGCCGTCGGTGTGCAGCGAGATGAACACGTCGGCGCCGAGCGAGTTGGCGAGCTGCGCCCGGTCGGCGTCGGGCAGGCAGGTCTCCGGGGCCGGGCCGCGGGTGAGCTGCACCCGTACTCCGACCGCGGCGAGCCGGCCCTCCAGCCGGCTGGCCAGGTCGTGGACGAGGTCCGCCTCGGTCCAGCGCAGCGGGCCGTCCGGGACCACCACCCCCGGGTCGGTGCCGCCGTGCCCGGGGTCGATGACCACGGTCCGGCCGACCAGCGTCGGTCCGGCCTGCCGGATCGCGTCCGACTCGCGCAGCCACTGCGGGCGCCCGCCGACCACCTTCCGGCCGAGCCGGCGCAGCGCGTTCATGGTGTGCGGGCCGCAGGAGCCGTCCGGCTTGAGCCCCATCTCGCGCTGGAACTGGGCGACCGCGCGGGAGGTGCGGATGCCGTAGATGGCGTCGGCGCGGCCCACGTCGTACCCCATTTCCAGGAGGCGTTCCTGGAGCGAGCGGACGTCCTCGCCGATCAGCGGCTCCGGCACGGCGTGGTAGAGCGTGCGGGCGCCGAGCCGCCAGCGGGCCGCGTCCAGCGCCTGCCAGGTCTCCGTGCCCACCCGGCCGTCCACGCTCAGGCCGCGGGACTGTTGGAACGCCCGGACGGCGCGTTCGGTCGCCACGTCGAACTCGTCGCCGTGACCGCCGGGGAGCAGCTCCAGGCCGGTGAGGACGGTACGGATCTCCGTCACCGCGGGTCCCCGGTCACCGGGTCGGATCGGACGCACGCACGACCCCCTCTGCGCGGATGCTGGTCGGCCGGCCCCTCGTCGCACGAGGCGGAACTCTGCGGATGCCTACGGAGCGTACCGTGACCGGTCACCGGCCGACTCCGGGTTCGGGCAGGTCAGCGGCGTCGACGGGTGGGCGTCGACGGAACGCGGGAACCCCCGGGCCCGGGGTCGGGCACGGGGGTTCCGCGGTCGGTCGGGGTTCGGCTCAGAGCGCCGACTCGATGAGCTTGACCAGCTCGCCCTTCGGCTTGGCGCCGGCGATGGACTGCACCGGCTCGCCGTTCTTGAAGACGGTGAGGGTCGGCACGGACATCACCCGGTAGGCCCGGGCGGTCTCGGGGTTCTCGTCGATGTTGAGCTTGACGATGGTGACCTGGTCACCCATCTCGCCCGCGATCTCTTCCAGCAGCGGCGACACCTTGCGGCACGGCCCGCACCACTCCGCCCAGAAGTCCACCAGAACCGGCTTGTCGGACTTCAGCACGTCGCTAGCGAAGCTCGCGTCGGTGACCGCCTTGGTTGCTCCCACTATGAACCCCTCCTCAGGGAACTATTTGTGAAGATTTTTCAGCCTTGCAGGGTGGCGATGAAGCGCTCGGCGTCCAGGGCCGCGGCGCAGCCCGTACCGGCCGCCGTGATCGCCTGCCGGTAGATGTGGTCGACCACATCGCCGGCGGCGAAGACACCCGGGATGCTGGTCCGGGTGCTCGGCGCCTGCACCTTCACGTACCCCTCGTCGTCGAGTTCCACCTGCCCGCGGAAGAGCTCACTGCGCGGGTCGTGGCCGATCGCCACGAAGACGCCGGTCACGTCCAGCACCTTGATGTCGCCGGTGTGCACGTTGCGGACCCGGACCCCGCTGACCTTGCCGTCCTCGCCGAGGATCTCCTCGACGGTGGAGTTCCACTCGACCTTGATCTTGTCGTTGCCGAGCGCCCGGCCGGCCATGATCTTGCTGGCCCGGAACGAGTCGCGGCGGTGGATGATGGTGACGGAGTCCGCGAACCGGGTCAGGAAGCTGGCCTCCTCCATCGCGGAGTCGCCACCGCCGACCACCACGATGTGCTGGTTGCGGAAGAAGAAGCCGTCACAGGTGGCGCAGGACGACACACCGTGGCCCAGGTACTCCTGCTCGCCGGGCACGCCCAGCGGACGCCAGGCGGAGCCGGTGGAGAGGATCACGGCCTTCGCCCGGTACGCGGTCTCGCCCACCCAGACGGTGCTGGTGGCGCCGGTGCCGGTGTCGCCGGTGTCCGTCAGCTCGACCCGGGTGACGTCGTCGGTCAGGAACTCGGCGCCGAACCGCTCGGCCTGCTTGCGCATGTTGTCCATCAGCTCGGGGCCGAGGATGCCGTCCGCGAAGCCGGGGAAGTTCTCCACCTCGGTGGTCGTCATCAGTGCGCCGCCGGACTGCACGCCCTCGATGACGAGCGGCTTGAGGTTGGCGCGCGCGGCATAGACCGCCGCCGTGTAACCGGCCGGCCCGGAGCCGATGATGATCAGGTTGCGGACCTCGTCCACTGCCGTCTCCCGATGTGTGTGTTCGTCATCCGTTCCGGCTGCTCTGCCGCCGGGACGATGTCGATCCGAGTGCCGACGGCTCAGCGGCGTCGGCGCCTGACTTGCAGAACGTCATCGTACGAAGCGGCGATTCCCGAACCGGTCAACCGGTGGGTCACGTCACGTGGAACGGCAGCCGCCGATGACCGCGACCTCACCCTACCCGCGTTCGGAAGCGGGTGTCCGCGCCGGACCCGGGCACGCCGCACTCCGGCCCGCTCACCCACGCCCAGCGGGCGCCGCCCGCGTCGACGAAGGTCACGACCAGCGCCGGCCGTCCCTGGAACGACGCGTAGTCGACCAGATCCACCGCCACCGCCCCGCCCCCGTGCTCCGTGGTGATCTCCCGTAGGCAGGCGTCCAGCGCGTCCCGGCCGCTGAGCCGGTCGAGGCCGCCGGCGACGGAGAGCCGCTGGTCCTCCGGCGCCGCCGGCGCGGTTTCCCGGGCGCTGCTGCCCGCCGCCCGGGGCACCTTCGACGGGCTGACGCCGGACAACTGGTCCGGGGTGTAGTCCGTGCCGCTGCGACGCGGCGGGCCGGTCGTCCGGAACGGCTCCGCCGCCAGCGGGCCGGGCGCACCGGCGTTCTCGCCGCGGTCGGCCGTCACCGCCGTGTCGGTCCGGGTGGCGACCAACTGGTTGAGGCCCAGCCCGACGGCACCGACCGAGGCCGCCGCGAGGACGACCGGACCGGCGATCCGGGCCCAGCGCCGTGGCCCGCGCCCCGGCCCGGTGCCGCGGCCCGGACCGTCGGCCGGGCGGACCGCCCGGCCGGTGCGCCGGTGGCCGGCCGTTTGCGCCGGGACCGCGCTCGGCCCGGCGCCGGAATGCCCGCCCGACCGGATCCTGCCGCCGTCGGCCGGCGCCGCGTCGTCGCCGCCCGGTCCGGCCGGCGTCGGCACGTTCACCGGCCCGGCGGTGTCGAGCGCGTCGGGGGAGGCCAGCTCCGCGGGGTCGGTCGGCGTGGGGGCGGGGCCGGCGCCGGCCAGCGCCGCGGCGATCCGGTCCGCGACGGCCAGCGGCATGTCGGGTACGGGAGCGGCGGCCCAGTCGGCCAGGTCGGCCCGGACCAGCTGCACCGCCGGCGCCAGCGCGGCGTACGCCCCGGCCCACGCCGGGTCCTCCTCGATCAGGCGGGCGACCCTGACCTGCTCCGGGGTGCCGTCCAGCGCCCCGCCGACGTAGTCGGCGAGCAGGTCGTGGTCGACCTCGCTGAACTTCCCGGTGGTCACGGCTCCTCCTCGTTCGCGGTCCGGGACCATCCCGGCGCCGATTCGACGCCCTCCGGCGGTCGCGGGTTCCCCGCAGTGACGCGCGGCATGTCGGCGGCGGTACGGCCGGCCGGGCGCGGCACCGGCGGCGGGGTGTCGACACCCGTCCGCAGGTGACCGAGGAGGGTGGCCAGCCGGGCCCGACCCCGGGCGCAGCGGCTCTTGACGGTCCCCTCGGCGACGCCGAGGATGCGGGCCACCTCGGCCACCGGATAACCCTGCACGTCCACCAGGATCAGCGCGGCGCGCTGCTCGACCGGCAGCTCGGCCAGGGCCTGCCGCACCACCAGCGCGGTGTCGTGGTCCCGGACCGGGGCGGCCGGCTCGACCCCGCCGGTGTGCCGGCCGGGCTCGCCGTCGGTGTGCACGCCGTCGGGCAGCGGGACCGTGGCGTGCGCCTGCCGCCGGCGGATCCGGTCCAGGCAGGCGTTCACCACGATCCGGTGCAGCCAGGTGGTCACCGCGGAGTCACCCCGGAAGCGGGCCGCCGCGCGGTGCGCGGAGAGCAGGGCGTCCTGGAGGGCGTCGGCGGCCTCCTCCCGGTCGCCGAGCGTGCGCAGCGCCACCGCCCAGAGCCGGTCCCGGTGCCGGTGGAACAGCTCGGTGAAGGCGTCCCGGTCGCCGGCCACGTGGGCGCGGAGCAACTCGATGTCGGTCGCCCCGGCGCCCGGCCCGGCGCGGGTCGGCACGGCCACAGGTCCGCCGGCCTGTCCCTCGCCGCGGTCGTCCATCACCACGTCCGGCGGGAGTGGTGCCCGGACAGCGGCGGCCGGTTCACGACCCCTGGACGGTGATCTCCTGGACACCGATCTTGTAGCCCCGGTCGTTCGAGGGCAGCTCGGTGAGCCAGAAGAGCAGGTAGCGGTACTTCCTGTCCGGGTCGAAGCCGTTGCTGAAGATCAGCGTGCTGCCCTCGGCCGGCGCGAAGCCCGCACCGATCGGCGACTTCACGTACTCGTTGTAGAGCTTCTTGTCGCCGGAGGAGCTGGAGCCCGGGTCGGTGGTGCCGGTGTAGAGCTGAGCGGTGGCGCCGCTGGCGGAGAGGACGGCCTTCACCGACTTGACCGTGTGCTCGGAGCCGAGGTCGATCCAGACGCCCATGCCGCGCTTGAAGTTGCCGAACTTCGGCGCGTTGTAGGTGTCGGTCTCCCAGCCCACGTCCTCGCTGCCGTCGATCACCTTCTCGGCGTCGCTCAGCTCGTCCCGGCTCTTGCTGTCCGGGTCGATGATCCGGACGTCCTCCACGGCCAGCTTGCGCACGGTGGCGGCGGGCTGGGTGGGCTGGTCGGCCGCCGCGCTGCTGGACGGGCGGGCCACCGGCTCGGTCTTCGGGTCCTTGTCGTCGCCGCCCAGCGCGCTGATCCCGATGAGCAGGCCGACCAGGGCCACCGCGAGCAGCCCGGCGATGCCGAAGGCCACCTTGCGACCACCGGCGGCGGCCAGCGGCGACGGCTCCTCCTCGGGGTCCGCCGTGAAGCGCAGCGGGCCGGCCTGGGCCAGGAAGTGCTCGTCGGCGGGGATGTCCAGCCGACCCAGCTCGGCCGCGAGCACGTCCGAGGAGGTCGGGGCGATCTCCGGGTCGAGCAGGTCCATGGTCAGGTCGTCGAGGTAGGCGGGCACCCCGGCCCGGACCTGACGGGGGGCGGCGATCGCGCCACCGGCGTCGCGTACGGCGTCCGGGATGGCGGCCCGGCCGTGCCCGGCGGTGGCGCCGTGCAGCGGGGCCTCGCCGTGCGGCCAGTGCCCGGTCAGGGCGAAGTAGAGCACCCCGCCGACCGCCCGGATGTCGTTCTCCTGGCTGTCCGCGCCGTCGGTCCGCGCGTCGGCCAGTACCACCCGTCCGTCGTCGCTGATCATCACGGTGCCGGGGTGGACGTTGCCGTGCACCATGCCGGTCGCGTGCACGGCGGCGAGGGCGCTGGCGACGGCGTTGCCGACGGCGGTCGCCCGGGCCGGGTCCAGCGGACCGTCGGCGGCGACCAGGTCGCGCAGGGACTGGCCGTCCACCCACTCGCGGACCACGTACGCCCGGTCCGCCTCGTCGATCGCGTCGTAGACGCCGACCAGGTTGGGGTGGATGACCCGGCTGGCCGCGACGGCGGCCTGAAGCATCTCGGTGGCGGAGTCGCCACCCGGGTAGCGGAGGACCACCGCGACGGGACGGCGCAGCACGACATCGACCCCGCGCCAGACCAGCCGGCCCGCGCTGTCGTTGTTGATGTGCTCGACCAGCTCGTACCGCTCGGCAAGGATCTCACCGGCCGTGGGAGCACCGAAGGTCATGACCGGCGGAGCAGTCTCCTCCGCCTCCTGACCCTCGCCGACCTGGGTCACCCGTCCTCCCTCGGTGATCGTGCCGATCGATGGACCCGTGCTGCTGGGCATGTGGCTTCCCGCTCTGCCTTCGAAGGAACCGGCAGACCGGTGCCGACGCCCACGTCGGGACCTGCCGTACCCGTCGTGTGCGACCTTACCCGGGATGCCCGGTTCTCCGACATGTCATCTTCCCGCCGCGGCCGGTGGGGCACCAGCCCCGGGCTGCCCGATCCGGTTACGACCGTTGTCAGCCACGTTGCTGGTACATGCACCAGCCAATCTAGAGGTTGACCGCAAGTAGTCGACGGAGGGGCGCACCGGGTGTGGCGGCCTCCCGCCGTCCGGCCGAATTCCCCCCGATCGGCCCTGCACCCTCATCCGTACGGATGGTTGTCCACAGGCCGAGAGGCTGGTTGAGCGGGGAAACGCTGGGTTATCCACAGCCGCATCCCCAGGCAGGTGATCCTCGTTCACGGTCCGTGGTCGACGGCCCGGACGCGGCGGTGGACCGGGGCGGGCGACGGTCAGCGGCCGAGGCGGCGGCGGACCATCCCGACCACCTCGGTGATCTCGCCGATCCGGAGCACCATGGCCAGCGCCAGGTACGTCCCGCCGATCACCGCGCCGCCCACCACCAGCTGGACGACCGCCGCGAACCAGCTGAGGTCGGCCGGGTCGCCGGGGAGCAGCCTGACCACGAGCAGGCCCACCAGGGCGGCGCCCAGCGCGGCGACGACCACCCGGCCCATGGTCCGCATGATGCCGCCGAGCCCGATGCGGCCCACCCGGGGCCGCAGCAGCATCGCGGAGATCACCGCGGCGGCCACGTACGAGATGGCGTTGCCGAGCATCATGCCGGCCGCCGCGAAGGTGGCGGAGAAGGCGAGGAAGAGCCCGATCTGGAGGAGCACCCGCAGCGCCACCACCGGAATGTTGATCAGGGCAGGGGTGCGGGTGTCCGGCAGCGCGTAGAAGGCGAAGGTGAAGAGCTGGCTGATCGCGAACGGCACCAGCCCGACCGCAGCGACCAGCAGGACGGTCGAGGTGGCGGTCGCGTTCTCGCCGGTGAAGGCGCCGTAGCGGAACACCACCACGGAGATCGGGCCGGCCAGCACCGCGTAGCAGACCGCGATCGGGGCGAGCACCGCGGTGACCATCCGGGTGCCGCGGGACAGGTCGGCGGTCACGTCGCGGAACCGGCCGTCGGCGGCGGCGGCGCTCATCCGCGGCATCAGCGCGGTGATGATCGAGACGGCGATGATGCCGTGCGCCATCATCAGCAGCAGGAAGACGTTGTTGTAGATCAGGATGCCGGCGTTGTCGTCGCCGGCCGCCCGGGTGAGCAGGTTGACCACCACGAAGAGGCCGAGCTGGTTGACCGCCACGTAGCAGAACATCCAGGCGCCGAGCTTGGCCAGCTCGCGCAGCCCCAGCTCGCGGAAGTCGAACCGCCACTTCCACCCGAAGCCCACCTTGCGCAGCGCCGGCAGCAGGCCGGCGGCCTGGACCGCCACGCCGAGCAGGGTGCCGCCGCCGATCAGCAGGATCCGGCCCCAGCCCATCTGGGCCGGCTGGAGGATCTTCGCGCCGAAGACCGCGATGTACAGCGCGCAGGTGCCGATGACGACGAGGTTGTTCAGGATCGGCGCCCACATCGGGGCGGCGAAGTGGCCCCGGGTGTTCAGCACCGCGGCGATCAGCGCGCTGACGCCGGTGAAGAACAGCATCGGCAGCATCAGATAGGACAGGTTGTTGACCAGCCCGGTGTATTCGCCGTCCTTGCCGCTGGCGTAGAGCGCGGTCAGCACCGGCGCGAGCACCACCGCGATCAGCGCCGCCGCGGCCAGTGCGATCACCGCCAGGGTCAGCAGCCGCTGGGAGTACGCCTCACCCCTGTCCGGGTCGACCTTGCGCCGGCGGACCAGCACCGGGATCAGCACGCTGGTCAGCACCCCACCGAGCAGGAACTCGTACACCTGGTTCGGCAGGAACTGCGCCGTCGTGTACGCGTTGCCGACCAGGCCGCCGCCGAGGGCCGCGCCGATCATCAGGTTGCGGATGAAGCCCGTACCCCGGCTGACCAGACTGCCGACCGCCATCACCGCGCTGTTCGCCGCGGCGCTGGCCTCCCCGACCTGCTCCGGCGGCGGCGCGGTGGACTCCACCGCCGGCTGGTTGAGCGGCTCGGCCGAGATGAAGGTCGCCTCGTCGGTGGGAGGGATGGCGCCGTCCGGCGTGGCGTTCGCGCTGCGGTAGAGCCCGCCACTCATCGGAGCCTCCCAAGGGGTACGTCGGGGCCGGGCACCGTCCCGACGGTCAGAACCTTAGTCAACCTGTACCTCTTACCCGCGCCCGGCGGCAGACTTCCCCGGCAGGACCGATAGGCTGGCGATCCCATGTCCGAAGCCTCCGAATCCCACGCCGCGGACCGCCGCGAGCTCACCGCCGCGCAGCGCAACGCCGTCGCCGAGCTGCTCCGCGTCTCGCCGGTCGCCGACGAGCTCGGCCGCCGGTTCGCCGCGGCCGGCCACGAACTGCACCTGGTGGGCGGTTCGGTGCGGGACGCGCTGCTCGGTCGGCTCGGCGAGGACCTGGACTTCTGCACCGACGCGCACCCCGATCAGACGCTGCGGATCATCAAGGGCTGGGCCGAATCGATCTGGGAGACCGGTCGGGAGTTCGGCACCATCGGCGCCCAGCGCGACGGGCTGCGCCTGGAGATCACCACCTTCCGCGCCGAGGCGTACGACCAGGTCAGCCGCAACCCGATCGTCGAGTACGGGACCAGCCTCGACGACGACCTCAAGCGGCGGGACTTCACCATCAACGCGATGGCGGTGAGCCTCCCCGACCACCGGTTCACCGACCCGCACGGCGGCCTGGCCGACCTCGCCGCCAAGGTCATCCGCACCCCCGGGACGCCTCAGGAGTCGTTCCGCGACGACCCGCTGCGGATGCTGCGGGCGGCCCGGTTCGTCGCCCAGCTCCGCTTCGCCGTCCACCCGGACGTCCTGGAGGCGATGACCCGGATGGCCGCCGACCTGGACCGGATCACCGCCGAGCGGATCCGGGACGAGTTCACCAAGCTGCTCTGCGGCGCGGACCCGATCACCGGGCTGCGGCTGCTGGTCGACACCGGGCTGGCCGAGCGGTTCCTGCCCGAGCTGACCGGGCTGAAGCTGACGATCGACGAGCACGCCCAGCACAAGGACGTCTACGAGCACACCCTCACCGTGGTCGAGAACGCCATGTCGATGGAGGAGGACGGCTGCGACTTCGTGCTGCGGATGGCCGCGCTGATGCACGATGTCGGCAAGGCGGCCACCAAGGCGGTCGGCCCGGACGGGCGGGTCAGCTTCCACCACCACGAGGTGGTCGGCGCCCGGCTCACCAAGGCCCGGATGAAGGCCATGCGGTACCCGAAGGACGTCACCTCGAAGGTGGTCGCCCTGGTCGCGCTGCACCTGCGCTTCTACGGGTACGGCCGGGGCGAGTGGACCGACTCGGCGGTGCGCCGGTACGTCGCGGACGCCGGTGATCTGCTGCCCTGGCTGCACAAGCTGACCCGGTCGGACTGCACCACCCGCAACCGGCGCAAGGCGGCCGCGCTGGCCGCCGACTACGACGCGCTGGAGGAGCGGATCGCCCGGATCGCCGCCGAGGAGGACCTGGCGCGGGTCCGCCCGGACCTGGACGGCAACGCGATCATGGAGCTGCTCGGCGTACCGCCGGGGCCGGTGGTGGGCAAGGCCTGGCAGCACCTGAAGGAGCTGCGCCTGGAGCGCGGCCCGCTGGACCGCGACGAGGCCGAGGCGGAGCTGCGGCGCTGGGCCCGGGAGCAGGGCGTCCTCGACTGAGCGCGGCGCATCGCGCTTACGACGACACGCTGGCGTATCGACCGAACGGCTGACGCGTCCAGCGGTGATCTTCCCCCATGATGATGCGACATCCGTCAGCCTCCCGGCCATCCGTGTGGTGAGGCTGCTCCGATCGCTCCGTCCGCTCATCAGTAGTGGACAGATGCTGTAAACGGGGAGATCTCTCAGTGAAACGTCGTGGCGTGATTCGCCGCTCCGCGGTGGCCGGGCTCGCCCTCGCCTCCGCGACGTCCATCGTGTTCGCCGGCACCGGCAGCGCCGCGCTGGCCGCCCCATCCGATGCACCACGGGCACCGGTGCGGGGCACCGACAGCGCCGGTGCCGTGCCCGACCGCTACATCGTCGTCCTCAAGGACCGCAAGGCCAGCCCCAGTGAGGTGCGGGCCACCGCGTCGGCGCTCGCCGCCGCCAACGGCGGCACTGTCCGTCACGTCTTCACCAAGGCGCTCAAGGGCTACTCCGCCGCCATGAACCGCCGGCAGGCGGAGCGGCTGGCGGGCGACCCCGACGTGGCCTACGTCGAGCAGGTCCGGCGCTACTCGGCCACCGACACCCAGAGCAACCCGCCGTCCTGGGGCCTGGACCGGATCGACCAGACGACGGCGAAGGCCGACCGCTCCTACACCTACCCGACCACCGGGGCCGGCGTCACCGCGTACATCCTGGACACCGGCATCGACATCAACCACCAGGAGTTCGGCGGACGGGCCAGCTCCGGCTACGACTTCGTCGACAGCGACCCGGACGCGCAGGACTGCCACGGCCACGGCACGCACGTGGCCGGCACCGTCGGCGGTACGAAGTACGGCGTGGCCAAGGGCGTCAAGCTCGTCGCGGTGCGGGTCCTCAACTGCGAGGGCAGCGGCACCAGCGAGCAGATCATCAACGGCATCGAGTGGGTCACCACGAACGCCGTCAAGCCGGCCGTGGCCAACATGAGCCTGGGCTTCAACGGCACCGACCAGGCCGTCAACGACGCGGTCACCCGCTCGATCGCCGCCGGCATCACGTACTCCGTCGCGGCCGGCAACAGCATGCGGGACGCGTGCGGCGTGTCGCCGGCCAACGTGCCGACGGCCATCACCGTCGGCGCCACGGACAAGGTGGACTTCCGGGCGTGGTTCTCCAACTACGGCAGCTGCCTGGACACCTTCGCCCCCGGGGTCAGCATCGTCTCCGCGGCGATGGGGACCACCGACGGCAGCACCGCCATGAACGGCACGTCCATGGCCTCCCCGCACGTGGCGGGCGCCGCGGCGCTGCTGCTCGAGGCGAACCCGAACTGGACCCCGCAGCAGGTGCGCGACAGCATGGTCACCGGCGGAATCGCCGGCGCCGTGCACGACACCATGGGGTCGATGGACCGGCTTCTGCACGTCGGGGCGGTCCAGCCCGCCCGCAGCTCGTACGGCCTGAAGGCGCGGGTCAACGGCAAGTTCGTGACGGCGGAGAGCGCCGGCACCAAGCCGCTGATCGCCCGGGGCGCCACCCTCGGGCCGTGGGAGAAGTACGACGTCGTCGACGCCGGCGGCGGCCTCGTCGGGCTGCGGGCGAAGGCCAACGGCAAGTTCGTGACGGCGGACAGCGCGGGCACCAAGCCGCTGATCGCCCGAGCGGCGGCGATCGGCAGCTGGGAGAAGTTCCAGATCATCAACAACACCGACGGCACCGTGAGCCTGAAGGCGAACATCAACGGCCGGTACGTCTCCGCGGACAGCAAGGGCACCCTGCCGCTGATCGCGCGGGCCACGGCCATCGGCGCCTGGGAGAAGTTCGACTTCGAGGCGCCCGCGCCGGTGGTCGCCATCAAGGCGCAGGCCAGCGGCAAGTACGTCACCGCGGAAAGCAAGGGCACGCTGCCGCTGATCCCTCGGGCCACGACCCCCGGCGCCTGGGAGAAGTTCGAGATCGTCAACGTCGGGGACGGCTACTTCGGTCTGCGAGCGCTCATCAACGGCAGGTTCGTCACCGCGGAGAGCGCCGGTACCAAGCCACTGATCGCCCGGGGGACGGCGATCGGCACCTGGCAGACGTTCGACTTCCTGGACTACAACCCGGACGGCTCGGTCTACCTGCGGGCGTACATCGACGGGGAGGCGGTGACCGCCGGCAGCGCCGGCACCAGCCAGCTGATCGCCAGCCGGACGATCGACTGGAACAGCGAGACCCTGGGTCTCGGCGTCGGCGAGAAGTTCGTCGTCGAGACCCTCTAGACCGGCCGGTCACAGACGAGCCCGCCCAGGCCGCCCTCCGGGTGCCTGGGCGGGCTCGTCGCTTCACATCACACGGGGAGACAGCTTCAGTGACACGTATCGGCGCCCGCCGAGCCCGCCCCTTCCGGGCCGGCCGGCGGGCGCCGTCGTCTCAGCGGGGCGCCACCGTGATCTCCCGCTCGATCAGCTCCTTCGGCAGCGGCTGCCGGACCAGCTCCCGCCCGGTCAGGTCGGCGAGCACGACGTCCCGGGTGCCGTACGGCCGGCGGTAGAGCAGCCGGTCGTCGGAGACCCAGACCACGTCGGCGGTGGGCAGGGTGCGGACCACCCGGCCGGTGCCCGTCTCGACCAGCAGCGGATCATGCTGCCCCTGGACCACCACCAGCGTCCCGTCCGGTGACCAGGCCCACGGTCCGGCCGGGTCGCCGGGCACCGGCACGAACCGGGTCGGCTGCCCGTCGTCCGCCGAGAAGAGCCGCACGCCGGCCCGGAGGTCCCGGACCGACTCGTCGCTGGTGGACCGGCCGGTCTGCGGCAGCACCACCTCGGTGCCGTCCCGGCTCCAGGTGAAGTCGCAGTAGTCGGTGCAGAAGTACCGCTTCTCGTCCACCCGGAACGTACGCGTCGTGCCGTCCGTCGCCATGATGATGAAGCCGAAGTGGTCGAGCCGGTGGGTGGTGAGGAGCAGGCGCCGGCCGTCCGGCGACCATTCCGGGGCGGAGAGCGCCCGGCCGACCTCGTACCAGCGGGTCGTCCCCTTGGCCAGGTCGACCAGGGCGATTTCCCGGGGCCGGTCCTCGTCCGTCACGGCGCTCAGCGAGCCGACGGGCGCCGGGAAGACCCCGTCGTACCCCTCGGCCGTGAGGTAGCGGCCCCGGGCGCGGTCCAGCACGAAGCCCCTGCCCGGACCGCCGTCGAAGGTGCCCGCGGTCACCACCCAGTCGCCCGGCAGGACCAGCGGCTTCGTCGACCAGTCCGGGCCGGGCATGGGGCGGACCGGGGGTGCCGGGGTGGCCGTCGCGGTGGGGGCCGGCCTGGCGGGGCGCGGCGCCGGCTGCGGGCGGAGCAGCACGAACGGCAGGGCGACCGCGACGACCGCCACCATCGCGGCGCCCGCCGCCACGGCCCGGCGCCGCCGCCGCAGCCGGCGGCCCCGACCGAGCGCGCGGACGGCCAGGTCGGGCGCCGGCCGGACCCCGTCCGCGAGATCCTGTACGGCCACCCGCAGCGCGTCCTCCACCGGTCCGGTCATCGCTTCACCTCCGAACGCGTGGTCAGCTCGTCGAGGGCGGGCACCAGCTCCCGGAGCTTCGCCAGCGCCCGGGACGCCTGGCTGGCCACGGTGCCGGCCCGGCAGCCGAGGATCGCCGCGGTCTGCTCGACGCTCAGGTCCTCCAGGTAGCGCAGGGTCAGCACGGCCCGCTGCCGGGGCGGCAGCGCCCGCAGCGCGTCCCGCAGCAGGAGCCGCAGGTCGGCGTCGTGGCCGCCGTCGCCCGCCGCCGGCCGCTCCGGCAGCTCCGCGACCGGCACCTCGGAGCGCCGCGCCCGGCGTCGCCAGCCGGAGACCTGGTCGTGGTAGAGGATCCGTTTCACGTACGGCTCCGCGTCGCCCCGGATCTTCGGCCACCGGGCGTACGCCTTGGCCAGCGCGTTCTGGAGCAGGTCCTCCGCGGCGTGCTGGTTGCCGGCGAGCGCGTACGCGACGCGCAGCAGCGCGTCACCCCGCTCGTTGACGAACGCGGTGAACTCCCCGTCGATGACCTCTGCCACCGTCCACCTCCGTACTACAGACGCACGGGGTCGGGGGAACTTTGCCTCACGGGCGAAGACGGTTGGGCGGGGGGCCGTGACGTCGGGCGGCACCCGGCTGTTCACACCAGTGACGGCCCCTGACCCCGCCGACAGGGACAAGACGGAGACGACGGATGTCATCGGACACGCTCACCACCGCGGGAATTCTGCTGATCACCGTCGTCGCGGTGGCCTACGGCGGCCTGGCCCTGCTCACCCACCTGGCCCGGCGCAAGCCCGGTTACCTGGACAACCCGGTCCGGCGGGGGCTGTGGACGGCCGGCCACGCGCACGCCGGCGTCCTCGTCCTGCTGGTCCTGGTCGCCCTGCCCTACCTCGACCAGGCCGAGGCGTCGGACGGGATGCGGACGCTGATCCGGACGCTGCTGGTCGCGGCGCCGGTCCTGATGCCGCTGGGCTTCTTCCTCTCGGTGCCCCGTCCCACCGACACCCGGCCGAACAAGCTCATCTGGCTCACCGTCGCGGGCGGCGTGAGCCTGAGCGTCGGAGCGGTGCTGCTGGGTGTCGCGCTGCTCTGACGGCCCGGCGCTGGTGTTCCGGGCTCCGCGCGGGACAATCGGTTCATGCGCTGGACCGTGCTCGACTCACCGATCGGGGAGTTCTCCGTGGCCACCGACGACGAGGCGGTCTGCGGGGCGCACTTCGGGCGGGTGGAGGCCGCGACCGACGAGCCCGCCGACCAGCTGTCCCGTCGGGCGGTGGCCGAGCTGCGGGCGTACTTCGCGGGCGAGCTGACCGAGTTCACCGTTCCGGTGGTGGTACGTCGTGGGTCGGATTTCGAACGGGCGGTCTGGCGGGAGATGACCCGCATCCCGTACGGGGAGATGCTCACGTACGGCGAGGTGGCGAAGGCGGTCGGTGACCCCGGAGCGGCCCGCGCGGTCGGGGTGGCCTGCAACCGGAACCCGATCCCGGTGATCGTGCCCTGCCACCGGATCGTCGGGGCGGGCGGCAAGCTGGTCGGCTTCGGCGGCGGGCTGCCGCGCAAGGTGACGCTGCTGGAGCTGGAGGCCCGGGTCGCCCTGCAACGCGCCTGGTCCTGACGTACCGCGGCGGAACGGCGAGGGCCGGGTCCGTGCGGACCCGGCCCTCGACGGTGCTGCTGGTCAGCGCGTCAGCGCTCGACCTCACCCTTGATGAACGCCTCGACGGCGGCGTGCGCGTCGTGGTCGGCGTACTGCTTGGGCGGGGACTTCATGAAGTACGAGGAGGCCGAGAGGATCGGGCCACCGATCTTGCGGTCCAGCGCGATCTTCGCGGCCCGGACGGCGTCGATGATGACACCGGCCGAGTTCGGCGAGTCCCACACCTCGAGCTTGAGCTCGGCGTTGAGCGGGGTGTCGCCGAAGGAGCGGCCCTCCAGGCGGATGTACGCCCACTTGCGGTCGTCGAGCCACGGCACGTGGTCCGACGGGCCGATGTGCACGTCGCTCTTGCTCATCTCGTGCGGGATCTGGGAGGTGACCGACTGGGTCTTCGAGATCTTCTTCGAGACCAGGCGGGTGCGCTCCAGCATGTTCATGAAGTCCATGTTGCCGCCGAAGTTGAGCTGGTACGTGCGCAGCAGCTCGACACCGCGGTCCTCGAAGAGCTTCGCCAGCGCGCGGTGCACGATGGTGGCACCGACCTGGCTCTTGATGTCGTCGCCGACGATCGGCAGACCCGCGTCCTCGAACTTCTTCGCCCACTCGGGGTCGGAGGCGATGAAGACCGGCAGGGCGTTCACGAACGCGCAGCCGGCGTCGATCGCGGCCTGGGCGTAGAACTTGTCGGCCTGCTCGGAACCCACCGGCAGGTAGGAGACGACCACGTCGACCTGAGCGTCGCGCAGCGCCTTGGCCACGTCGACCGGCTCGGCGTCCGACTCCTCGACGATCTCGCGGTAGTACTGGCCCAGGCCGTCGAAGGTCGGACCGCGCTGCACACTGACGCCGGTCGGCGGCACGTCGCAGAGCTTGATGGTGTTGTTCTCGCTGGCGACGATCGCCTCCGCGAGGTCCATGCCCACCTTCTTGGCGTCCACGTCGAACGCCGCGACAAACTCCACGTCCGAGACGTGGTAGTCGCCGAAGGTGACGTGCATGAGACCCGGGACGCGGTCGTTCGGGTCGGCGTTCCGGTAGTACTCCACGCCCTGTACGAGGGACGAGGCGCAGTTACCCACACCGACGATGGCGACGCGGACGGAGCCCATAGCGTCTGCCTCCTTCTTCTTCATCACGGCCGCTCTTTCCTGGACTCTCCAGGCGGGGGCGGGCTGTTGTCTTCTCGTCGGCCGCCGGCTGTCCCGGCGGGCGGGACGGTCGGGGCACGGCCGGAGCGCTCATTGGCGATGAGCTCCTCCAGCCAGCGGACCTCACGCTCACAGGCGTCGAGGCCGTGGCGCTGCAGTTCCAGGGTGTACGCGTCGAGCCGCTCGGCTGCCCGGCCGAGCACGTCACGAAGGCCTTCGCGACGCTCCTCGATCTTCCGACGACGACCTTCCAGGATCCGGAGCCGGGTGGCCTGGTCGGTCCGGGCGAAGAACGCGAAGTGCACGCCGAAGCCCGTGTCGTCGTACGTCTCGGGACCAGCCTGCGCTATCAGTTGGGCGAAGCGTTCCTTGCCCTCCGCGGTAATGGTGTAGACCACCCGACCACGTCGGCTGGTCAGCGCGGGAACCTCCTCGGCGGACGCGGGTGTCTCGGCGGCTTCGGTGATCCATCCCGCCGCCTGCAGCCTGCGCAGGGTCGGGTAGAGCGAGCCGTAGCTGATCGCCGCCCGGATCGCGCCGAGCTTGGCGGTCAACTCCTTGCGCAGCTCATAGCCGTGCATCGGAGCCTCCTGCAGGAGGCCGAGGATGGCGAACTCGAGCACGGGCCACCCCTTCTTACCCCCGGCGCGGAGCGGGTAACCGCCGCGATGTATCGGACCGATACATCGCACGTTAGCGGAGACCCATGATCAGGGCAAACCCCCGTTCCGAGATGTTGCTGTCACGGATTGTCACGGTGGTCGCCTCGTCCCGTCGGACCGCGTACCCTGTGCCGCATGCGTACGCAGCGCCAGGTCGTCGACTACTCGCTCCAGAAGCGAGCGGTGCTGCGTGAGCTCCTCGCCGGCCGGGTCGGCACGTACGACGTCTGCGACGCCTCGCCGTACCTGAAGAACGCCGCCCGGTTCCACGGCGAGCCCACCGAGCAGCGGTGCCCGATCTGCCGCAGCGAAAACCTGATCCACGTCCACTACATTTACGGGGACGAGCTCAAGCAGTCCGCCGGCCAGGCGCGTACCCGGGCCGAGTTGCCCGTCCTGGCGATGACGCTGCGTGAGTTCCAGGTCTTCGTGGTGGAGGTGTGCCTCGGCTGTGACTGGAACCATCTCGTCGAGCAGTTCCTGCTCGGCCGGGACGGGCTGGCCGGCGGCACGGAGGACGGGTCGGAGCAGGGTGCGGTGAGCGGCTCGTCCGCCCCGAACGGTTCCACCCCTCGTCGAAGGCGAGAGGCGCAACGGTGACTTCAGCTGTATCGGCCGACCCCGGCCCGGTTGACGACGGGTGGGCGGACCGACAGCTTCGACGTCTGATTAGTCCGATTGCTTCGGATTCGATGCCTGCGCCCCGGCGCGCCCGGGGTGTAGCGTCTCGTGATCCAGCTCACGGCAACCCGGTGGTGGCTCTTCCGCGCCCCACCGCGACCGGCAGGGTGTGAGGAATGAACTACGGCGATCCCAGTTCTTCGCGTGGGCGGGCCCAGACCCCGGGCCCGAACGGCGACCCCGGGCACGGGAACGGCTGGTCATCCGCGCCGGACGGCGGGGCCTCGGCCCGCGCCTCCGTGCCGCCCCGGGGGTCCGCGTCCGGCGGACGGGCCTCGGTCGGCGGGGCGGCCCCGGCGCCGCGCGGCGGTGCCGCGGGCTCGGCCTCGGTGGGCCGGGCCGGCCCGGGACGGGCCTCCGTCCCGGTCTCCCCGGCCCCGGGCGGTCCGGCGGGTCGCGCCTCGGTCGGCGCGGCCGCCGTGGGCTCGGCCGGGCGGGCGAGCGTCGGCTCGGCGGCCGTGGGTGGTCGGGCCGCGGTGGCCCGCGCCGGTGTGCCGGGCATGGCGGGCGGCGGTCCGGGCGGTCCCGGTGGGCCGAACGGTCCGGGCCGGGGCGGTCGTGGTGGCCGTGGTGACGACCCGGGCGCGGCGGCCCGGGCGAAGAAGCGCCGGCGGATGAACATCCTGATCGCCAGCTTCGCCGTCTTCATCATGCTCGCCGGCATCGGCGTGGTCGGCTTCACCTACTACTCCACCAACGTCATCCTCCCCGAGGACACCACCCCGCCGCTGGCCAGCACCATCTACGCGGGCGACGGCAAGATCATCGCCAAGGTCGGCGCGGAGAACCGCACCTTCGTCAACATCAGGGACATCCCGCAGTGGGTGCAGGACGCGGTCGCCGCCGCGGAGGACCGAAACTTCTACCGGCACTCCGGTGTGGACTACAAGGGCATCGCCCGGGCGGCCTGGAACAACTTCACCGGTGGTGACAAGCAGGGCGCCTCGACCATCACCCAGCAGTACGCCCGCAACGCCTACGACAACCTCAAGCAGGACACGTACGGGCGGAAGGTGAAGGAGGCGATCCTCGCCTCCAAGCTGAACGACCGGTACACCAAGCCGGAGATCATGCAGCACTACCTGAACGTCATCTACTTCGGGCGGGGCGCGTACGGCATCGAGGCGGCGGCCCAGACGTACTTCGGCAAGCCGACGAAGAACCTGACCGTGGCCGAGGCCGCGGTGCTCGCCGCGCTGATCAAGCAGCCGGAGCCAAGTGCGACGCACAAGGGCTACGACCCGGCGATCAACCAGGCGGCCGCGCTGGATCGCTGGAACTACGTGATCGGCGGCATGATCACCGAGGGTTGGCTGGACGCGCCGGGCAAGCCGAAACACCCGACCGAGTACCCGGTCAAGACGCTGAAGAAGCCGAGCTCAAAGGGCGTCGGCGTCGACTTCGGCGTCAACACGCCGTACGGCAACGTGATCAACTATGTCGCGCAGGAGATGCGGGACATGAAGCTCTGCACCGACAACGACGCCGAGGTCACCGACAACAAGCCGCTCTGCTCGCAGGCGCTCGCCAAGGGTGGCTACCGGATCACCACCACCATCGACACCAAGGTGCAGAAGGCGGCGCTCGAGGCGGCCCAGCGCGCCACCAAGGGCTCCGAGCTGGACGGCCAGCCGAAGAACCTGATGGCGGCCCTGGTGTCGATCGAGCCGAAGACCGGCCGGGTGGTCGCCTACTACGGCGGCGACAACGGCACCGGCACCGACTACGCCGGCAAGAACTACGACAACGGCGTCATCAGCGGCGGTCACTCGCCCGGATCGAGCTTCAAGATCTACACCCTCGCCGCGGCGCTGGATGCCGGCAAGTCCCTCGAGTCCCGCTGGAAGAGCAAGGCGTTCACCCCCGAGGGGACCAAGTTCAAGGTCAGCAACGCCGGCTACGACAACACGTCCTGCGGCAACTCCTGCACCCTCGAGGTGTCGACGCTCAAGTCGCTGAACGTGCCGTTCTACTACGTGACCCAGGAGATCGGCCCGGACAAGGTCGTCAACATGGCCAAGCAGGCCGGCGTCACGATGATGTGGCAGACGGACACCAACCCGGCGAAGGCGCACGACCTCACCAAGGAGGACCCCAAGGACCTGGCGCCGTCGCCCTTCTTCCACGTGGTGGGCTACGGCCAGTACCCGGTCACCGTGCTGGACCACGCCAACGGCGTCGCCACCTTCGCCAACGAGGGCGTCTACAACAAGGCGCACTTCGTGAAGAAGGTGGAGAAGCAGGACCAGCAGACCGGGACGTGGCGCAAGCTGGGCGGTGAGAAGCTCGACCCGAAGCAGCGGATCAAGAAGGACGTCGTGCACGACGTCACCTCGGTGCTGGAGAAGTACCCGGCCGCGGTGAACCGCCGGCTCGATGACGGCCGGAAGGCCGCCGAGAAGACCGGTACCTGGGAGCTGAACGAGAAGACCCTCGACAACGGCGACGCCTGGATGATCGGCTACACGCCGCAGCTCGCCACCGCCGTCTGGGTGGGCAACGTCAGGGACCGCAAGGCGATCAAGGACAAGGACGGCAACAAGATCAGCGGTGCCAAGATGCCGGGCGCCATCTTCCAGCGGTTCATGAACGAGGCGCTCAAGGGCGAGGACAAGATGGACTTCCCGGAGGCCGCGCACGTCGGCGACCCGAACTCCGGCAACGGCGACGCCCCGCCGCCCACGGCGCCGCCCGTGCCGCCGGGCTGCCCGGACCCGCTGAACCCGTTCTGCCCGCCCGTCGACAATGGCGGCAACGGCAACGGCGGGAACACGAACCCGTTCGACCCGCGACCCGGCGGGGGCGGTGGCGGTGGTGGCGGCATCCTGCCGACCACACCACCACGCCAGACGTACTGATCTTCACGCACCGCCGACGGCGGCCGGACCCCTGGTCCGGCCGCCGTCGGCGTATCCGGGTACCGGAATTGTGCGGTCGAGGCGGGACGCCGACCCCTGCCGTACGGCAGGATTCTTCTCCATGAGCACCCAGTCGACGGCAGGCATCGACGACGCCGGGACCACCGACCACCCGTCCCGCTCGGACGGCTTCGTCCGCGGCGTCTCCGAGGTGATCGGCGGACCGTTGGGCGACCACGCGGTCGCGCTGGACCGACCCGCCGGCCGGGAGGGCCGATTCTGGACGGCCGCCCGGATCGTGCTGGCCCTGGTCTGTCTGACGCTCGCCCTGCACTGGGTGCAGAAGTCGCCCTGCCAGGATGGCGCCTGGCAGAACAACGTGCAGTACACCCGGCTCTGCTACACCGACGTGCTGGCGCTCTACTACGCCGAGGGGCTCAACGAGGGCAAGGTGCCCTACGCCGACCACCCGGTCGAGTACCCGGTGCTGACCGGGTACTTCATGGGCGCGCTCGGGCTACCGGTGCACGCCCTCGGCGTCGACGACCCCGGCATCAACCAGGGCCAGTGGTTCTACAACCTGAACGCGCTGGTGCTCAGCGCGCTCGCGGTGGCCACCGTGGCGGTCATCCTCGCCCTGCGGCGACGACGGCCCTGGGACGCGGCGCTGTTCGCGCTCGCCCCCGCGCTGCTGCTCACCACCACGGTGAACTGGGACTTCCTTGCCATCGGACTGGCCGCCTTCGGACTCGCCGCCTGGGCCAGGCGCCGCCCGGTACTGGCCGGGGTGCTGCTGGGCCTGGCCGGGTCGGCGAAGCTGTGGCCGCTCTTCCTGTTCTGGCCGATCCTGGTGCTGGCCCTGCGCGCCGCCCGGCTGCGTGCCGCGCTCGCCGCGATCGCCGCCGGAGCGGTGGCGCTCGTCGTGGTGAACCTGCCGGTCGCCCTGCCGTACCAGGAGAACTGGTACCGCTTCTTCGAACTGAACACCACCCGGCCCATCGACTGGGGCACCCTCTGGTACATCGGCCGCTACCTCGATGGGAAGGCCAGCCCGCCCACCCCCGGCAACCTCGGGCCGTTCGAGTGGCTGAACGCCAACATCCCAGCGCTGAACACGCTGTCGTACGCCCTCTTCATCCTGGCCTGCCTAAGCGTGGGCGCGCTGGCGCTGCTGGCGCCGCGCCGGCCGCGGCTCGCGCAGCTCGCCTTCCTGGTGGTCGCCGCCTTCCTGATCTTCAGCAAGGTGTGGTCCCAGCAGTTCGTGCTCTGGCTGCTCCCGCTCGCGGTGCTCGCCCGCCCCCGCTGGGGTGCCTTCCTGGCGTGGCAGGTCGCCGAGGTCTGCTACTTCGCCGCCTTCTACGGCGAGCTGCTCGGCGCGGCGACCAGCCGGCCGGTCTTCCCGGAGGGGGTTTTCGTGCTGGCCGCCAGCCTCCGGCTGATCACCGTCGCGGTGCTGTGCGGCTTCGTGATCCGGGACATCCTGCTCCCCGAGCGCGACGTGGTCCGACACACCTACGCCGACGACCCGGACGGTGGCGTCCTCGACGGCTCCCCCGACGCCCCCTGGTACCTCCGCTGGCGCGGCCGCTCCTCGACGGGTGCCGCGGCGGCCGATCCCGTCGCGGCGTAGGCCGCCGACCCCGCGACCCGAGCCGGGTCAGAGGTGGTAGACGACCGCGTCGCCGATCTCCTCGCGGGTGATGCCCAGCCCGTCGACCGGGTTGTCGACGATCCGCTCCCACGGGGTGCCGGCCAGCTGGCCACGCAGGATCACCACGTTGCGGACGCCCAGGATGCGCAGGTAGTCGACGCTGGGCTGGTCCGGGAAGCCGAGGGTCAGCTCGCGGACCTGGGCGAGCGTGTCCGGGGTGAAGCCGCTGCCGCCGTTGACGATGTCCGGGAACCGGCTGGTCGACCAGAGCATCACCGGCTGGTCCAGGTTCTGGCTGCTCGGCAGGACCAGCATCGGGCCGTCCGCCGTGCGCATCGCCGCCGGCTGCACCGGCACCACCGGATGCGGGGTGGTGTTCAACCCCTCCACGATCACCAGCAGCAGCGGCAGCAGGGTGGCCAGCCGCAGCCAGGGCCCGGGCCACGGCGGCACCCGCTCGGCGGCCAGCTCGCGTACCCGGGCGGCGAACGCGGTGACCGCGCCCGCGGCGAGCAGACCGAGCAGCAGGGTGGTCCAGAGAATCATCCGGCCCGGCGTCCGCAGCCCGTTCCAGCCGGGCAGGTGCTCGAAGAGCGGCACGTAGGTGAAGGTGCCGTGGAAGAACCGGGTCCCCATGGACAGGGCCATCGTCACCAGCACCCCGGCGAGCAGCAGCAGCCGGTGCCGCAGCCGCCAGACCGAGAAGAAGAGGCCGCCGGCGGCCAGCGCGTAGAGCACGAAGCCGGGCAGCAGGGTCATCTCCGGGTGCCAGGGCAGCGCGGCCCGCGCCCCCTCGTGCAGGCCGCCCCAGATCCGCGACTCCGCCGGCGCGGTGAAGAAGCCGCTCGCCGGTGGTGAGTAGATGGCGATGTCGCCGATCGTCCGCGCCGCGTTCGGGTGCAGCTCGGCGACCTGGAAATACGGTACGGCCAGCAGCGCGCCCACCGCGGCGAAGAGCGCGCCGCCGATCAGGTCGGCGAGGAGCAGCCGGCTGCCGAACGGTCGCTTGGCCGGCCGGACCAGCCAGCGTCGGGTGAACCAGACGACGGCCGAGACCAGCACGATGCCGGCCAACAGGTACGCGAACGGCAGGCCGATGCCGAAGCCCAGGCTGAGCTGCCACGCGGCCACCATCCAGCCGACGTACGCCCACCCCTCGTGCCGGCGCCCCGGCCGGTAGCCGTACCGCAGCGACCAGCCGTGCCCCCGGGCGAGCATGGCCAGCGCCAGCGGGATGCCGCCGTTGGAGACGATGTGCAGGTGCCCGGCCTGGGCGAGCAGCCACGGGGCGTACGCGTAGCTGACGCCGGCCACCGCGGCCCCGATCCGGCCCGCGCCCAGCTGCCGCGCCAGCGCGTACGCCCCGAACGTGGCGAGCGCGTGGGCCAGCACGAAGATGATGTTGTAGCGCAGCACCGCCGCCTCGGGGCCGGTGCCGATCATGCCGGCGGGGGCGTACCCGAGCAGGGTGTCGGAGAAGGCGAAGCTCCACTTCTCCGGGAAGAACGTGTTGGACTGCCAGAGCTGCGCCGGGTCGGTCAGCAGGATGTGCCCGGACCAGGCCATCTGCCAGGACTGCAGGCTCGGGTCCCAGTAGTCCTGCGGCAGGGTGTAGAGCGGGTAGCGCAGCGTCGGCCAGGTGAGCAGGACGGCCAGGGCCAGCGCGACGACGACCCCCAGGGTCCACTCGTGCACCAGGAAGCGGCCCACCACGCGGACCGCCCGGCGGGGCCGGGTGAGCACCGGATCGGGGGCGGGACCGAAGGCGGACCAGGGGTCGGCCTTCGCCGTACCCCCGGTGGACGCGTCGCTGCCCGCGGCCTTCTCCTTGCCGGCCTTCCCGGCGCCGTCGCCGGCGCCGGCGGCCGCCCCGGCGGTGGGCTTGTCGGCACCGGGGGTGGGCCCACCCGTCGCGCTGGCCGCGCTCCGATCGGCGCCGTCCCCCTCGCCGGTCCTGCCGGCGGCCGGTCCGTCCCCGTCGGCCTGCCCCGCGGCCGGCTGGTGCTTCGCGGTCTCTCCGGCGGCGCTGTCGTCCGTCGCGCTGGCGGTGGCGCCGCTCCCGGTGCCGGTGGCCGCGGCGGGCAGCCGGGCGTCGTCGTTGCCGGTCGAGCCGGCCCGGCCGCCGTCCGTCGCGTCCGACTGGTCGGTGGTCATGCCGCCGACGTCCCCGTGCCGAGCTGCCCGCGCAGGAAGGCGATGTCCGCCGCCTGGCCGTCGACCCCGCCGGGCGTCTCCACGATGACCGGGGCGCCGGCCGCGCGGATCACCGCCACCACCAGCTCGGGGTCGATCGTGCCGCCGTCGAGGTTGTCGTGCCGGTCCTGCCCCGAGTTGAAGGCGCCCTTGGAGTTGTTCGCGTGCACCACGTCGATCCGGCCGGTGATCGCCTTGACCCGGTCGACCAGCCCCAGCAGCTCCTCGCCGCCGGCGTGGGCGTGGCAGGTGTCCAGGCAGAAGCCCACCTCGTAGTCGCCGAGGGCGTCCCAGAGCCGGGCCAGCGCGTCGAGGTGCCGGGCGCAGGCGTTGTCACCACCGGCGGTGTTCTCGATCAGGACCGGGAGCGGGAAGCCGCCGGAGTCGGCCGCGTACGCGAAGGTCTTGCGCCAGTTGTCGAAGCCGACCGCCAGGTCGTCACCGGCGTTGACGTGGCCGCCGTGCACGATCAGCCCCTTCGCGCCGACGGCCGCCGCCGCCGTGGCGTGGCCCAGCAGCAGCTTCCGGCTCGGGATCCGGATCCGGTTGTTGAGCGTGGCCACGTTGATGACGTACGGCGCGTGGACGTAGAGGTCGACGTCGGCGCCGCGCAGCCGCTCGGCGTCCTCCCGTGGCTTCGGGGCCTTCCATCCCTGTGGATCGGAGAGGAAGAACTGCACGGCCTCGGCGTCGCGGGCGGCGGCCTCGGCCAGCGGGTCGGTCGGATCGACGTGGGCTCCGATACGCATGCAGGGGAGCCTACGTCGCGCCCCCGACGTGCGGGGTAAGGGCGGCGAGGGTGTCCCGGCGCCCGGATCGGCGGAGCGGGGGGTGGCGGATCGCGGCGGAACGCGTCACCCGGCGGCCCGGCGGTCGTTGTGCGGGGTGGATCGATGGTCGACGCTTCGCCTGGGCGCGGTTGCACACGCGGCCTGGGCGGGTGAGACCCCCGGAAAGGGGGCGCCCCGCCGTGCGGCCCGGCACGACGGGGCGGATCCGGCTCGCGCCACCCGGCGACCGGTTGACAGAACGGTCGGGGCAATTCCTCCATTTACCCCAAGAGGTGACGAGAGCCGTTGTATGGTCGGATCAGCTGACAACACGATAAAGCTCCGCGGGGCGTCCTCGATCCAACCTCATCGGTGTGGTCGTTCCTCCCCAGGTCCCACCCAAGGAATGCGGACGGGACGCCCCGCGGCCCCGTGGACAGGGGTCCACCCCCGGTGCTAAACGCCGGTGGTGGACCCCTGTCACCGCGCCCGGCCGGTCCCGCCGACCGGCCCGGACATGATCGTCCGGACCAGGTATCCTGGTCCGGTTGTCCGTGTCCGGCCGGGTCCCCCCGGTACCGGAGCGGCCACGACGCAGACCTCCTGCCACGGAAGGACCGTGGCCGCATAGCCCACAGGAGGTGAGCACGTCTTGCGTCATTACGAGATCATGGTGATCCTCGACCCCAGCCTCGAGGAGCGCACCGTCGCCCCGTCGCTCGACACGTACCTGAACGTGATCCGGACCGCGGGTGGCTCGGTGGAGAAGACCGACGTGTGGGGCCGCCGGCGCCTCGCGTACGAGATCAGCAAGAAGGCCGAGGGCATCTACGCCGTCATCGACCTGCAGGCCACGCCTGCGGCCGTGGCCGAGCTCGACCGTCAGCTGCGACTCAACGAGTCCGTGCTGCGCACCAAGGTCATCCGGCCGGAGATGCGCTAAGCATTCAACCCCGGTTCGCCCGGATCAGCCTCATCGGCTCTGTCATACGGCTCTGAGAGCCTGTACGGCGGGATCTGATGAGTGCGCGAGGAGATGGTCATGGCAGGAGACACCACCATCACGGTCATCGGCAACCTGACCGATGACCCCGAGTTGCGGTTCACCCCGTCGGGTGCGGCGGTCGCCAAGTTCCGGGTCGCTTCGACGCCCCGGTTCATGGACAAGACCACCAACGAATGGAAGGACGGCGAGCCGCTCTTCCTGGCCTGCACGGTGTGGCGGCAGGCGGCGGAACACGTCGCCGAGTCGCTGCAGCGGGGCGCCCGCGTGATCGTCTCGGGTCGACTGCGTCAGCGGTCGTACGAGACCCGCGAGGGTGAGAAGCGCACCGTCATCGAGCTCGAGGTCGACGAGATCGGCCCGTCGCTGCGCTACGCCACGGCGAAGGTGCAGAAGATGTCGCGCTCCGGCGGTGGCGGCGGTGGCTTCGGCTCCGGTGGTGGCGGTGGCCAGGGCGGCGGAGGCAACTCCGACGACCCCTGGGCCTCGGCTGCCCCGGCTCCCTCGCGCGGTGGTTCGGGCGGCAACTTCGATGAGGAGCCTCCGTTCTAATGGCGCCGAGCGCCCGCGATCGCAAACCAGGAGCACGAGCAATGGCCAAGGCTGCGGCACTTCGCAAGCCGAAGAAGAAGGTGAACCCGCTCGACAAGGACGGGATCACCTACATCGACTACAAGGACACCGCGCTGCTGCGCAAGTTCATCTCCGACCGCGGCAAGATCCGCGCTCGGCGGGTGACCGGCGTGACCTCGCAGCAGCAGCGGCAGATCGCCCGCGCGGTCAAGAACGCCCGCGAGATGGCGCTCCTGCCGTACACGGCCACGACCCGCTGAGAGGAGGCACCGATATGAAGATCATCCTGACTCAGGAGGTGTCCGGCCTCGGTGCCCCGGGCGACATCGTCGAGGTGAAGAACGGCTTCGGCCGTAACTACCTGCTGCCGCAGGGCTTCGCGATCGCCTGGACCAAGGGCGCGGAGAAGCAGGTCACGGTCATCAAGCGGGCCCGCTCGGCCCGGGAGATCCGCGACCTCGACCACGCCAACGAGGTCAAGGCCCAGCTCGAGGGTCTCAAGGTCAACCTGAAGGTCCGCGCCGGCGAGGGCGGGCGGCTCTTCGGCTCGGTCACCCCGGCCGAGATCGTCGACGCCGTCAAGGCGGCCGGCGGTCCGGTCCTGGACCGTCGCCGGCTGGAGCTGCCCGGTCACATCAAGTCGACCGGCACCTACCCGGTGCGCGTCAAGCTGCACCCCGAGGTGGCCGCCAAGTTCGACCTCAACGTCGTTCAGGGCTGACACCCGACAGCACCACGGAAGGGCCCGCACCGGAACCGGTGCGGGCCCTTCCGCATGCGGACGCCGCGTGGGTGGGTCGGCACGGCGCCCCCTCGGGCCTCGCCGGGGCGGCACGCCGTCGTCCGGTCGGGTCGCCACGGGCGCTCAGCCGATCGGCTGGCCGGTCACCGCGCTGATCACCACCGTGGAGAGACCGCCACCGACGACCGCCGCCGCCAGCGCCACCGTCGCCGACCGCCAGGTCGTCCCGACCCGGCGCAGCAGCACCGCGACGACCAGGCTGCTCACCAGCGCCAAGCCGAACCGCGGCGCCCCCGCGACCAGCGAGGCGAAGGCGTGTGCCCGGGGTGAGTCACACCCGCCGCCGGTGATGTCGGTGACGCAGCCCGGCGGCGCCTGCCCGTCGAGCGTCAGCAGCCAGAGGAAGACCAGCACCGCGGGGACCAGGTAACAGGCGGCCGTGTAGACCAGCGGGCGGATCGGCCCGCCCGGATCCGGGTCCAGCAGGTCGTCCTCGAGCCGGCGGCCCCACGACCCACCGCCGATGGTCTCGATCCGTCGCCGGATCGACGCCCCGCCCGCACCACCGTCGACGTCCACCGGCTCCACCCGACGCCGTAGCGCCGGACGCGGGCGCGGCGCGCTGTACGCGACCGCAGGTGAGCGCGGCGCGGACGGCGGCGCGGCCACCCAGCGCGGATCGTCGCCGGCCAACCGGGTCCCGGACCAGAAACCCTCGGCCTGCTCCGCCGACGACCACCCGTCGGCTCCCCGGTCCCGCAGCGGGGTCGGCGGCGCCGTCCGGTCCCATTCGTCGGCCTCGGCGTACCGGTCCCAGCGGCCCGTCTCCCCGTACCTGTCCCACTCACCGGTGTGGTCGGAGCGGTCCCAGCGGCCGGTGCCGTCCGCCCGGTCCCACCGCCCGCCGGTCGCGGAGCGGTCCCAGGCGTGCACCCCGGAGGCGTCCCACGGGTCGACCGCCGGCTGCTCGGCCGGATCCGGCTCGGCGGACCTGCCCCGCTCCCAGGACTCCGCCGCCGGCCGCGACCAGGAATCAGCCGCCGCCCGCCGACTGCGCCGGGTCGGCCGCCCGGTGTCCCACCGGTCCTGCTCCCCCTCGGACGAGGTCGCGTCCTCCATGCCCGACCAGATCACCTGGGGGCGACGGGACGGGGCCCGGCGCGGCCGGCTCCGCGGGGCGGCGCCGGAGACCGGCTGATCCTCGGCGGCCTCGGCGCGCCGGCTGCCGACATACCCCTGCTCCTGCGGTGTGTCGATGGTCCACTCGGCGGTGTGCTCGCCGGCCGGGCCGGCGCCGATGCTGCGCGGCTCGCGCCCCCGGCTCCAGCCGATGTCGGTGGACGTGCCCCACCCGTCGTCCGAACGCGGGCGGTCGAGGTCGTCGTCGTCGGTGGCGGCGTGCCGGCCACCGCCGTCCGCGCGGCTGACCCCCGACTCGAGGGCCCAGCGGGGAAGGTAGGCGTCGACCGGCTCCTGCTGGCCCCGCTCGATGGCGCGGCGGCGACTGGGGGTGCGGTAGCTCCCGGACGCGTACGGGTCGACCGGGAGCGGCTCGGCGGGATCATCCCACGGGGCGATCGGCTGGCGCTCGCGCGGGCTGCCCTCCCCGCTTCCCCAGTCCCGGTAACTCACGGCCGGAGCGTGACCCTTCTCAACCGAAAGTGCAATCCGCTGTCCAGGTGTAGCCGTTCGCTGAGATAGTACGGGACGATCGGCCCCAGGGCTCAACCGGAAATCTTCCGTCCACAGGGTGGGGATTGCAACACCGCAGATCAGAGCGGTTATGGCCAGAATTCCCCAGCTCTTGTCCACATGCTGTGCACACCCTGCCCACATGCCTGTGCACCGACGTCCACAGGTTGTCCCGAGCCTCGTCCACCGGCGTTGTTGAGTGGCCGACCTCGGGTTCCGTATCGTTGGCCCCCGACCGTCCGGCCGGTGGCCCCCGATCGACCGGAGGGTCGGCGGAAGTTGTCAGACGCTGGCGGTAGACCTGGACCGGATCCGAACGCAGTGAGGGGGGACCCGTGTCGGTCACCGACGACATGCGGACGGAGCGTTCCGGTGGGCAGCAGCCCGCGCCGGCGCCACGCGAGGGCCATTTCGAGAAGACCCCGCCCCAGGACGTCGCCGCCGAACAGTGCGTCCTCGGCGGCATGCTGCTGTCCAAGGACGCGATCGCCGACGTCGTCGAGATCCTGAAGTCCAACGACTTCTACCGCCCGGTGCACGCCACCATCTTCGACGCGATCCTCGACATCTATGGCCGGGGCGAGCCGGCCGACCCGATCACCGTCGCGGCCGCCCTCGCCGACTCCGGCGACCTGGCCCGGATCGGCGGCGCCCCCTACCTGCACACGCTGATCGCCAGCGTGCCCACGGCCGCCAACGCCGCGTACTACGCGCGGATCGTGGGCGAGCGCGCCGTGCTCCGCCGGCTGGTCGAGGCCGGCACCAAGATCGTCCAGCTCGGGTACGGCACCGGTCAGGGTGGCAGCCGGGACGTGGACGACATCGTCGACCTGGCCCAGCAGGCCGTCTACGACATCACCGAGCGGCGGGTCAACGAGGACTTCGCGGTGCTCGCCGACATGCTCCAGCCGACCCTCGACGAGATCGAGGCGGTGGGCGCCCAGGGCGGGGTGATGACCGGGGTGCCCACCGGCTTCACCGACCTCGACCGGCTCCTCAACGGCCTGCACCCGGGCCAACTTATTATCGTTGCAGGCAGGCCCGGTTTGGGGAAGTCAACGGCAAGTATGGACTTTGCCCGAAATGCGGCTATCCGCGCCAACCAGGCCGCCGCGATCTTCTCGCTGGAAATGAGCAAGGTCGAGATCGTCATGCGACTCCTCTCGGCCGAGGCACGGGTGCCGCTGCACGTGCTGCGCAGCGGGCAGCTCTCCGACGACGACTGGACCAAGCTGGCCCGCTGCATGGGCGAGATCAGCGAGGCGCCGCTCTTCGTCGACGACACGCCGAGCATGAACCTGATGGAGATCCGGGCCAAGGCGCGGCGGCTGAAGCAGAAGCACGACCTCAAGTTGATCGTGGTCGACTACCTCCAGCTGATGACCTCGCCGAAGCGCACCGAGAGCCGGCAGCAGGAGGTCGCCGACCTCTCCCGTGGCCTCAAGCTGCTGGCCAAGGAGGTCGAGTGCCCGGTCATCGCGGTGAGTCAGCTGAACCGTGGCCCGGAGCAGCGGACCGACAAGCGCCCTCAATTGTCTGATCTGCGCGAATCTGGGTCAATTGAGCAAGATGCGGACGTGGTCATCCTGCTGCATCGTGACGACTACTACGACAAGGAGTCGCCGCGCGCGGGCGAGGCGGATTTCATCATCGCCAAGCACCGGAACGGGCCGACCGACACCGTGACGGTCGCCGCCCAGCTGCACCTGTCGCGCTTCGTCGACATGGCCATCGTCTGAGTCCTGCCCACCGAGGGCGGCGCGGGCAGAGATGAGTTTTCCGCCCCGCCGCCGTCGCACCGGATGACAGCGCCGGCCCGCACCGACCGGCAGGACCGGTGACAGGGTGGGGGACATGGTGGACGGCGGCATCAGCGCGACGCGTACCGAGGACTCGAGCCCCTCGACGTGCGGGCCCTGCTCACCTGGGCGAACCGGCAGCCGGCCGTCGGCACGTACGTGCGGATGCCGGAGGCGCCCCGGCGGGTGGGCATCGGGCTGACCGTGCTGACCGTGGCCGGCGACGTGGTCTCCGAGGTGGCCAGCTTCGACGGCGGGCTGCTGCCCGGCTTCGGCCTGCCCGCCGAGCTGTGAGCGGCGGGCGGATCAGCCGATCAGCGGGAACCAGCCGGCGGCCTCACCCAGCTCCAGCCGGTCCCGGTCGGTCAGCGGCACCCGCCCGGCCGCGCGGAGCAGGTAGTCCCGGTCGTCCCAGCCGGCCGGGCGGACCGCGTCGTCGCTGAGCAGGCCGTCCATGGTGGCCACCGCGACCCGGGTGGGCAGCTCGGCCGGGGGTGGCGCGTCGGGCAGCCCCACCACCAGGTCGAGGTGGTGGATGACCGCCTCGGTGGTCAGCGTGGCGAGCAGGTCGGCGACCCGCAGTACGTGCCCCTGGGTGGTGACGAACCCGTCCGGGTCGGCGGCGGCAGCGGCCCGGACGGCGGCGGGGGCGGTGTCCGACCAGATCCGGACCACCCCGCTGGGTCGGTCGAAGGCGGCCGCCGACCGGCGTGCCCACCAGGCGTGCTTCGCGCCGGCGCCCGCGCCGCCCGTCGGGACCGCGCGCCAGTAGCTGACGTCGTCCACGTCGGCCGGGCCGTCGGCGGGACTGGCCAGCGCGACCAGCGCCCGCTGCGCGTCGCAGAGGACGTGGAAGAGCAGGTCCGCGACCAGCCAACCGCGGCAGCGGGTCGGCGTCTGGAGCCCCGCGTCGTCCAGCCCGGTGACCACGGCGGTGATCCCGTCGTACGCCTGCCGCAGCGCCTCGTGCTGCCGGATGGCCGTCATGTGGTGCAGCGTGCCACGACCGCGGCCGGTCGGCACGCCGGCCCCGGGCGGGAACGGCCGGGCCGGCGGCGCGCCGACCCGGCCGTGGCGGGCCTCAGTCGAAGAGTTCGCCGAGGAAACCGCCGTGCTTCTTCCGCTTGTAGTGGCCGTGGTAGCCGTACTGCTGCCCGTGGCCGTACGCGGGCTGCGCGTAGCCGTGGCCGGGCGGTGGCGGGGGCGGCGGGGCGGCGCCGTACCCGGGCTGGTGCGGGGCGGGTGCGGGCGGCGGGGGCGGCGGCGGGTACCCGCCGGCCGGCTGGGTCGCCTGCCCGGGGGTGGGGTGCTGCCGGTTCCAGTTCGCCTCGGCCTCGAAGAGCTTCTCGAGCTCGCCGCGGTCGAGGAAGATGCCGCGGCACTCGCCGCACTGGTCGATGATGACGCCGCTGCGCTCGTACTGGCGCATGTCTCCGTGACACTTGGGGCAGGTGAGCTGCATGACACCGAAGGTACCCGGTGGAATCACGCCGTGGCGGTCAGCATCTGCACCACCTCGTCGTCGGAGACCTCACGGAAGTCGTCGTAGTAGGCGCCGACCGCGCCGAAGTCCGGCGGGGTCTGGACGCAGACCACCTGGTCGGCCTCGGCGGCGAGCATCTCGTATGCCTGCTCGGAGCCGACCGGGACGCCGACCACCACCCGGGTGGCGCCCAGGTGCCGGGCCACCTGCACGGCGGCGCGCGCGGTGGCCCCGGTGGCCAGGCCGTCGTCGATGATGACCGCGGTGCGCCCGTGCAGGTCCAGCGGGGGTCGGCCGGTACGGTAGCGGCCCTCCCGCCGGTCCAGTTCGGCCTGCTCCCGCCGCCGCACCTCGGCCCGGTCGCTCTCGCTCAGCCCGCCGGCGATCTGCTCGTTGAGCACCTCCACCCCGTCGGGGCCGAGCGCGCCGTAGGCGAGCTCGGGCGCCCAGGGCATGCCGAGCTTGCGGACCACCAGCACGTCCAGCGGCGCGCCGAGCCGCTGCGCGACCACCCGGGCCACCGGGACACCGCCGCGGACCAGGCCGAGGACGATGACGTCCGGCTGCCCGGCGAGTTCGCTGAGTCGGTCGGCGAGCACCTCGGCTGCCTCGGTCCGGTCTCGATAGGTGGTCATGTCCTCAGGTTTACGCCCTGTCGGCGGGCTCCGCCCCGCACTTGTCGGGAAAGCCGGTCAGTGAGCGGTCGCCGGGTCTTCGGCGGGGCGGCTTCCGGGGAGCGTGACCGCGGGGGCCCAGACCAGCAGGGCCAGCGGGTAGAGCAGGTAGCCGAAGCGGGTCGAGGGCATCAGCAGGATCGCGGCGAGCAGCCCGTACCCGCAGATCAGCGCGGTGGCGGCGGCGGTGCGCGGGGGGCGGCGGGCGAGCCGGACGGCGATCGCCGCCCCGACCGCCACCAGCAGCGCGGCGGCCAGCACCCGGCCGGCGGGCAGCAGCGTGGCGATCAGGTGGCCGGGGAACGGGGACTGCGCCGGACTGGTCACCAGCCCGTGCCCGAGCGGGAAGCGCAGCACGTTCTCCACCATGGCGTCCCGATCGACGAGCAGGGCGGGCACGAGCGCGGCCAGCGGCAGCCCGACCGCGCCGAGGGCGGTGCGGGCGCCGGCCCGGCGGGTGGCCGCCCAGCAGATCAGGACGACCGCGACCGGCCAGGCGAAGAGCTTCAGCGCGCCGGCCACCCCGATCGCGACGCCGGCCCGGCCGGGCCGGTCGGCGGCGGCGAGCGCGAGGGCCAGCAGGCAGAGCGCGAGTACGGGCAGGTCGTCGCCGCCGGTGGCCAGGGTCAGCGCACAGACCGGCAGCACGGTGGCCGCCTGGACGCCCCGCAGCAGGGCGTCCGCGCGGCCCGGCGTCGGCGCGGCCCCGGCGCGCAGGGTGCCCACGGCCAGGGCGAGCACCAGCGTGGTGGCCAGCGCGAACCAGACCCGCGAGTCGGTCCACCAGGCGTCGACGGCGGCCCGGGGCAGCCCGAACAGCGCCATCCCCGGCTGGTAGGGGGTGTAGCCGAGCAGCCGCTCGGCGGGGGACAGCGCGGCGATCGCGTCATGGCCGAGGTAGGGGGTGCCGTGTTCGACGAGCCGGGCGCCGGCGTGCTCGACCACCATCACCTCCTCCTGCGCCCGGTCGGTCCGCCCCGCCGCCCGCTGCATGCTGAGCACCGCCAACGGCAGCAATGCCGCGGCGGCCCAGGCGAGGGCGGTCACCGCCGCGCGGGCGGGGAGCTCGGCGGCCTCCGGCCGGCGCCGCCGGACCAGGAGCTGGCCGGTCACCGTGAGCGCCGCGGCCAGGTAGCCGACGGCGGCGATCGCTCCCCAGGCGCGGTGCGGCGGGAGGGTGGAGGTGGCGGCGGTGACCGCGGCGAAGAGCGCCGACACCCCGTACAGGCCGAGGTCGAGGGCGAGGCCGCCGGCGGCGGAGTCCAGGGCCCGCCAGCGCCGGCGGCTGCGGAACGTCCATCGGGGGGTGGCGGTCACGCCGGCCAGTCTCGCAGACCGTGGCCGCCGCGCCGCCCGGCGCTCGGGGACGTCGACCCGGAGCTGGCCGGTCAGCGCCGCCGAGGCTCGTCGGCGGTCTGGCCGGTGGTCGGCGGGGAGCCGGCCGTCCGGCCGCGACCGCCCTGGCGGCGGCCGGGTAGGCGGATCACCGCGCCCGCGTCGTGCAGCGGAGGCGCCAGGGTGCCCGGGCGTCCGCCCGCGCCGCGCTGGAGGGCGGCGAGCAGCGAGCCGGATGGCAGCGGCCGGGCGAAGAGGTGGCCCTGCCCGGCGCTGCAGCCCAACTCCCACAGCGCCCGCCGCTGCGGCTCGCTCTCCACGCCCTCGGCGACCACGGCCAGGTCGAGGCTGCGGCCGAGGTCCAGGGTGGAACGGATCACCGCGGCGGCCTCGGCCGAGGTCGCCATCGCGGTCACGAAGCTGCGATCGATCTTCAGCTCGTGCACCGGGATGCGGGAGAGCAGGGAGAGCGAGGAGTAGCCGGTGCCGAAGTCGTCGAGGGCGAGCCGGACGCCGGAGTCGCGCAGCCGGCTGAGCACCCGGTCGACCACGTCGAGCTGGCTGAGCGTGAGGGTCTCGGTCAGCTCCAGCACCAGCCGGTCGGGCGGCAGGTCGTGCGCCCGCAGCCGGGCCAGCACGGCCCCGGGGAAGCGGGCGTCGAGCAGGCTCCGCGGCGAGACGTTCACCGACACCGGCAGGTCGAAACCGGCGGCGCGCCAACTGCCGGCCGCGATCAGCGCCTGGTCGAGGATCGCCTCCGCGAACGCGGGCAGCAGGCCGGAGCGTTCCACCGCCTCCAGGAAGCGCAGCGGGTCGATGATGCCGTGCGTCGGGTGGTGCCAGCGGGCCAGCGCCTCCGCGCCGGTGACCTCACCGCTGGCCAGGTCGACGATCGGCTGGAAGTTGACGGTGAACTCGTGGTCGGCCACCGCCCGGGGCAGCTCACCGCCGAGGGTGAGCCGGCCGAGGTCGGCGGTGTCCCGGGTCGGCGCGTACGTGGAGATCCGCTGGCCGGCGCGCTTGGCCTGGTACATCGCCACGTCGGCGCGGCGCAGCAGCTCGGCGATGCCGCCGGTGGCCGGCGCGACGGCGATGCCGCCGCTGGCCTCCACGCTGATCCGCATGCTGTCCAGGTGGAGCGGCTCGTGCAGGGCGGCCAGCAGGGCGTCCGCCCGGTGCGCGGCGACCGCCGGGGCGGGCAGCCCCCGCAGCAGCACGGCGAACTCGTCCCCGCCGAGCCGGGCCACCAGGTCGCCGGGGCGGGTCGCGTCGCGCAGCCGGTCGGCGACCTGCATCAGCACCCGGTCCCCGGCGCCGTGCCCGAGCGTGTCGTTGACCTCCTTGAAGTGGTTGAGGTCGATCAGCACCAGCGCGGTCACCCCGTCGGCGTGCCGATTGGTGAGCTGCTGGGTGCCCTCGTCGAGCAGTTGGCGCCGGTTGGCCAGCCCGGTCAGGGCGTCGTGCGCGGCGGCGTGGGCGTGCTCCTCGGCGATCCGGGCCAGCTCGGCGTACGCCTGGGCGTTGCGCACCGCGGTGCAGAGGGCGGAGGCGAAGGTCCGCAGCGTGTACTGCTCCCGCTCGGAGAGCTCGACCGGCCCGGCGAAGCGCAGCCGCAGCACGCCGAGGTCGACGGCCCGGTCGTGCCCCTCCAGCGCCGCCGGGATGACGGTCCCGCCGACCGCGCTCGGCTCGGCGCCGTCGCCGTTGTGCCGGATGCCGGCGGTGGTGCCGCGCACGGTACGGGCGCCGTCACGCAGCTCGATCTCGACCTCGTCGGCGGAGAAGAGTTCGGCGGCCTGGGTGACGGCGGTGGTCAGCACCTGGTCCAGGTCGACCACGTTGAGCGCGTCGGTGGTCCGGGCGAGCCGCTGCCAGGCCTGCTGTTCGGTGCGGGTCCGGATCCGGGTGGAGTACGCGAGGTGGAGGCTGAGCACCAGCGGTGGCACGGCGAGCAGCAGCCGGGGGTCGGCGCGGAGGATGACCAGGGTGCAGACGGCCACCACGAACCGGACGGCGAAGCCGGCGATCCGGAGGTCGAGGTTGCTGCGGAACTGGCGGGCGATCCGGGTCCCGGAGGCGAGCGCGATGACGGGAATGGCCAGCAGGTCGTCGAGGAGTGCGACCGCGAGGTAGGCGATGCCCAGCGGCGCCAACATGTCCAGCGGATGGCTGAGCGGCCAGGTCCAGTCCAGGAGGGCCAGGGCGGTGCCGGCGCCCCAGGCGACGATGACGTTCTTTCCCACCCCGAAGGCCATCTTGATGGGTGGGAGGCGAAGCGAGGCGAGGGCGAGACCGACGCCGGTGCAGAGCACGACCCACGCGGTGGGGAGGATTGCCGCGCCGACGACGATGGCGGTCTCGTTCCAGCTGATCGACTGCGTGGTCGACCTGATCCGCACCCGTGCCTTGACCAGCGTGCCGACGGCGATCATGAAGGTCAGCATCACGAGCGTCGCCACGTCGTTCGCGGATCCCGGTGGGGTGTGGAACAGCGCGACCGGCAGGGCGCCGCAGATGATGGCGGCGGCGACAACGACGACGAGACCGACTAGCAGCCTCAGCCGCTGATCGGTCTCATTCTTTCGTCGCTGGGAAAGAGTCATGTCGCTCCCAGGTCACTGCCTCGGCCGTATCCGCAGCCTACCGTCGGGGAAGTCGTTCTCCCACGCCCGGTTTCAGTTCCAGTCGGTGCCACGCATCGCGTTTCCCCCTTCATGACCCCGGTGCCATTAGGGAACCGTTTCGGAGGAGGGATGTTCCCCTCTGACAAGCAGAGTAGGAGCGATGAGGGAAGTTCTGAAGCAATAAATGTCGCTATGCGCAACATTAGCCAAGCTTGGAGAGTTTTGTCACGGTCTGTCCATCGATCCTGAGCGGAGCGAGAGGAGGGGTTTCCGCTCCGCGTCGGACCGATGGCTCACTGCTGCGTGAGCTGCCCCGGCCGGCGTGCTCCCTCCAGTGTCGCGGCGGGAAAACGATGTCCCATCCGCAGATCGGGCAGGTCGTCGGTCAATTCGGCCAGAAACGAGGAAGCTCATTATTCTCCATCGACGGCGGGTCTGTCCGGGGCGGCACCGAATCCGCCGTGGCGGCTTCGGGAGCCGACCCGCCCGGCAGTCGAGCGGGGCGGTGGTCGTACCCGAAAGATAGGCTCGCGCCGTGACCGAATCCGCGCAGCTCACCCACGTCGACCAGGCCGGCGCGGCCCGGATGGTCGACGTCTCCGCCAAGCCGGTCTCCGGCCGGCTCGCCGTCGCCGCCGGCCGGCTCCGCACCACCGCCGAGGTCGTCGACCTGCTGCGCCGCGACGGCCTGCCCAAGGGCGACGCGCTCGCCGTCGGGCGGCTGGCCGGGATCATGGGGGCCAAGCGCACCCCCGACCTGATCCCGCTCTGCCATCCCATCGCCCTGCACGGCGTCACCGTCGACCTGCGGCTCACCAGCGACACGGTGGAGATCACCGCCACCGCGCGGACCGCCGACCGGACCGGGGTCGAGATGGAGGCGCTGACCGCGGTGGCCGTCGCCGGCCTCGCCCTGGTCGACATGGTCAAGGCCGTCGACCCGGCGGCCAGCGTGGACGCGGTCCGGGTGCTCCGCAAGGAAGGCGGCAAGACCGGCGAGTGGGTGCGGCCGGAGGACCGGCCGTGATCCGGGCCCGGGTGGTGGTCGCCTCCAACCGGGCGGCCGCCGGCGTCTACGCCGACACCAGCGGTCCGCTCCTCGTCGCCGGCCTGCGCGAGCTGGGTTGCCAGGTCGACGAGCCGGTCGTGGTGCCGGACGGCGACCCGGTCGGCGAGGCGCTGCGCGCGGCCCGGGCCGACGGCGTCGACGTCGTGCTGACCAGCGGCGGGACCGGCATCACCCCGACCGACCGGACCCCGGACGTGACCCGGTCCCTGCTCGACTACGAGATCCCCGGCATCGCCGAGGCCATCCGGGCGCACAGCCGGGACCGGGTCCCCACCTCCGCGCTCTCGCGGGGGGTCGCCGGGGTGGCGGGCCGGATGCTGGTGGTCAACCTGCCCGGGTCGACCGGCGGCGCGAAGGACGGGCTCGCCGTGCTGGGGCCGATCCTCACCCACGCCGTCGACCAGCTCCGCGGCGGCGACCACTGACGGCGCGCGCCCGCCCGGCCGGGGGATAGGCTCGCCGGATGAGCACGGAAACCGCAGCCGCGGCGGCCCAGTTCGCCGCGCCGCCGCCGGCCGGCTGGGAGGAGGCCCGCTCCCGGGTGTACGCCGTCGGCCTCGCCGCCGCGCTTCCAGCCGTCGACCGGCCGCTCGCCGACACCGACGGCCACACTCTCGCCGAGCCGCTGACCACCCGGACGGACCTGCCCGCGTTCCCCACCTCCAGCGTGGACGGCTGGGCGGTGCGCGGGGACGGCCCGTGGGAGGTCGTGGGGCGGGTGCTCGCCGGGAACACCTCGGCGCCGCTGACCGCCGACGGCACCACCGTCGAGATCGCCACCGGCGCGATGGTCCCGGAGGGGACCACCGCCATCCTGCGGATCGAGGAGTCCACCCGGACCGCCGACGGTCGGGTCGCCGGCACGCCGCGGCCCGCGCCGGAGTGGCGCGAGCCGGGCGAGGAGGCGTACGCCGGGGAGGAGCTGCTTCCCGCCGGCACCCCGGTCGACCCGGCGCTGATCGGGCTGGCCGCCTCCTGCGGCCACGACACCCTGCGGGTCCGCCGGCAGCCCCGCGCCGCGCTGCTGGTCTTCGGCGACGAGCTGCTGACCGCCGGCTCCCCGGCCGCCGGCCGGGTCCGGGACGCCCTCGGTCCGGCGGTCCCCGCCTGGCTGCGCCGGTACGGCTGCCAGGTCCGCCCGGCCGACGTGGTCGGCCCGGTGGCGGACACCCTCCCCGCCCACGTGGCCGCCCTGCGCGCGGCGCTCGCCAACGCCGACCTGGTCTGCACCACCGGCGGCACCATGCACGGGCCGGTCGACCACCTGCACCCGACGCTGGAGGCGCTCGACGCCGACTATGTCGTCAACACCGTCGCGGTCCGCCCCGGCTTCCCGATGCTGCTGGCCCGGCTGGCCGACGGGGACGGTCGGGTGCGCTTCGTCGCCGGCCTGCCGGGCAACCCGCAGTCCGCGATCGTCGCACTGGTCTCGCTGGTCGCGCCGCTCCTCGCCGGCCTCCAGGGGCGACCGATGCCGGTGCTGCCGCTGGCCACCCTCGCCGAGCCGGTGCCGGGTCGCGGCGACTACACCCACCTCGCCCTGGTCCGGCTGGATCGGGCCGCCGGCACGGCCCATCCGGTCCGCCACGTCGGTTCGGCGATGCTGCGCGGCCTGGCCGGCGCGGACGGCTTCGCGGTGATCCGCCCCGGCACCAGCGGAGAGGCCGGCGCCCGGGTGCCGGTCGTGCCGCTGCCGTTGACCCCCGGGGAGCGGACGTGGTGAGCCCCGCCGGGACGATGGCCCACGGCACCGTCACCGACCAGCCGCTCGACCTCGCCGCCCACGAGGCGGCGGTCGCCGACCGGCGGGCCGGCGCGGTGGTCTCCTTCCAGGGAGTGGTCCGCGACCACGACCACGGCCGTCCGGTGACCAGCCTCGAGTACGAGGGTCACCCGAGCGCCGAGGCCGTGCTGCGGGAGGTCGCCGCCGAGATCGCCGCCGAGCCGGACGTGTACGCGGTCGCCGTCTCGCACCGGATCGGCCCGCTGGAGATCGGCGACGTGGCCCTCGTCGCGGCGGTCAGCACCGCCCATCGGGCCGCCGCGTTCGCGGCCTGCGCCCGCCTCGTCGACGAGGTGAAGGCGCGGCTGCCGATCTGGAAGCGGCAGGTCTTCGCCGACGGCACCGAGGAGTGGGTGAACTGCCCCTGACCGGCCGAGTCCGACCCGGCCGGTGTGCGCGGTCGGCGTCCCGGCGGGACGGTCAGCGGCGGCCGGTGAGCTGGGCGGCGCGCAGCGGCCGGTCGTTGTAGAACGCCGGCTCCGCGCCCGGCCGCCACGGCAGCGCCGCGACCAGCACGATCAGGGCGATCGCCAGCGAGTTCTCCATCAGCGCGCCGAACAGGCCGTCCTGGTAGTGCGACACTTCGGGGAGCTGGTGCTCGTACGGCCAGATGGGCGAGATCAGGAACAGCAGGTAGAGGCCGATCGCCGCGACGGCGTGCCGCAGGCCGGTGAGCGTCGGGTACCAGATCGGCGGGCGCAGCGCGTTGACCCCCGGCACCCCGCCGGCCGTCGCCGGCGTGCTGACCCGGGGCAGCAGGCCGCGGCTCGCCTCGTGGCGGCGGACCGCCGCGTCGGCCAGCACGATGATCGCCGGGATGACCCAGACCAGGTGGTGCGACCAGGAGATCGGGCTGATCACGTTGGCGGTGAGCCCGACCAGGGTGAACGCGGTCAGCTCGTCGCCGTCGGCCCGGGCGGCGGCGGCCCGGGACAGGCCGAGCGCCAGGACCAGCACCGAGAAGGCCAGCCAGAGCAGGCCGGGCGTCTCGATCGAGTCGTAGAGCCGCGCCAGCAGGCCCGCCAGTGACTGGTTGGGGGTCATGTCCGCCGCGCCGACCCGCTCGGTCTGCCAGAGCACGCTGCTGAAGTACGTCCGTGACTCCTCGCCGACCAGCGCGAACGTCCCGAGGGTCACGCCGATCGTGGTGCCGACCGCGGTCAGCGCGGCCCGCCACTGGCGGGTGATCATCAGGTACGCGATGAAGAGCGCGGGCGTCAGCTTGACCGCGGTGGCCAGGCCGATCCCGGCGCCGGCCCAGGCGCCGCTGTAGGCGAAGCGGGCCAGCGCCGAGTCGGCGGTGTCGTGATGGGTGCCCCGCTTCGCCCGCCAGCGCAGGCCGACCAGGTCCGCCAGGATCAGGGCGAAGAGCAGCAGGTTGACCTGGCCGTAGCCGAGGCTCTCCCGGGCCGGCTCGATGGCGACGGCCATCGGCGTGGCGATGCCCACGGTGAACCAGAGCGGCCAGCCCAGCCGGTCGACGATCGGGCGCAGCAGCGCGGCCAGGACGATCGCCACCGCGCCGATGCTGGCCAGCGCGTTGAGCCAGCCGGCGGCCTCGACCGGCAGCCAGGACATCGGCAGCATGACCAGGCCGGCGAAGGGCGGGTAGGTGAAACCCAGCGTCGTCGAGGGTGCGATGAAGTCGTACAGCTCGTTGCCGCTCGCCCACCACACCACGGCGCCGTGATAGATCTTCATGTCGAAGAAGTTGTACGGCCGCCCGAACGCGCTGATGGCGAGCCATGCGGCGTAGGCGACGGCGGCCACGATGCCGGTCCGTACGACTGTCCTGCGATCGATCCCACGTGTCACGCGGTGGACTGGGGCGAGGCGGCCCATCCGTCTACCGACGGTCGCCGGCATGGCGTGGCCCCCCCCGTACCAAGGTCGTCCTACCCGTCCAGGTCCTGCACGGAGCCTAGAACGGCGCCTCACGTCGTTGCCTCCCGCGTTATGCGACCGTGTCCGATCCCACACATGTTTTTGACATTTCCACCGCGTTAACGGGTGTCGGGTAGTTCAGGTAATTCGCGGCCTTGCGGGGGGTGGCGGCCGTATTGACGCAGGTCAACCCGGGAGTCGGCGGGCGGTGGCCGCCGAGCGGGCGGCGATCTTCGCCTCCCGGCGGGCGGTCCGGACGACCCGCTGCACCGAACGTCGGGAGTGGCCGATCCGGTGGCCGGCGCGCCAGCGCAGCCCGGGCTTGCCCTCGGTGTCCGCGGCGGCGAGCAGCAGCCCGCCGCAGAGGCCGAGGTTCTTCAGGAAGTGGATCTGGTTGTTGTTCCGCGCCGCCGGGTCGTCGTTCTTCCAGAAGGGATGGCCGGCCACGGTCACCGGCACCAGGCTGCCGGCGAGGACCAGCGCGGCCGGTCGGGTGAACTTGCCGGTGGCCAGCATCAGGCCAGCGACGAGCTGGGTGGCCGAGTTGATCCGGACCAGCGTCTCGGCGTCGGTCGGGAACCGGGGGTGGACGTTCTTCTGAAGCAGGGGCGCGACCCGGTCGGTGACCGGCTTGGCGGCCGGGGCCAGGCGACCGGGATTCTGGAAGTTGCGGACGCCGCTGACCACGAAGATTCCGCTCAACATGACACGGGCGAGGGAGCGCACGGGTTTCATGGCTCAGTCATACCCCGTGTCGGGGCCCGCTACCCCGGCAACACCCGAAAGGGATCGGCCGACATGGACGTTCAGCGGAACCCGCGCACATCGAATTCCAGCGACCGTCGCGGATGGACGGGGCCGGGCCGGTAAGGTCGCGCGGGTGACCACCCTGCGGCTGCGACCAGAGGACCCGGCGGACGAGGCGCCGGTCGCCCGGGTGCTGGCCGCCGCCTTCGCCCGGCCCGACGTGGCCACCCCGCCCGAGGTGGAGCTGGTCGACGAGCTGCGGCACAGCGACGCCTGGATCCCCGAACTGGCCATGGTCGCCGAGTACGGCGGCGAGGTGGTCGGTTACGCGCTGCTGACCCGGGTCCGGGTCCGGTCGGACGGCGACACGGCGTCGGCGCCGGCGCTGGCGCTCGGCCCGGTGGCGGTCGCGCCGCACCGGCAGCGGATCGGCCACGGCACGGCGGTGGTGCAGGCGGCGCTGGACGCCGCGACCGAGCTGGGCGAGCGGCTGGTGGTGGTGCTCGGCGACCCGGCCTTCTACCGCCGCTTCGGCTTCGAACGGGCCGACCGGATGGGGCTGACCAGCCCCTGGTCGGGGCTCGGGGAGCCGTGGCAGGCGCTGGCGCTGCCCCCGTCGACCGGCGGCGAGGCCCCGCCGCCGCGCGGCGAGGTGGTCTTCCCGCCGCCCTGGGCCAAGGTCTGACCCCGGCGACGACCCCGGGTCAGGCCGGCTGGGTGCGCAGGTACCGGCCGAAGTGCGGGACGGTGAAGGCGACCGTGCCCCGCTCCCCGGAGTAGATCAGCCCCTTCTTGATCAGCGCGTCCCGGGCCGGCGACAGGCTCGCCGGCTTGCGCCCGAGCGAGCGGGCGATCTCCGCGGTGGGCACCGCGGCGTCCATGTCGTCGCGCCCGCTCTCCTCCCCCTCGACCAGGGAGAGCGTCGCCATCGCCCGCATGTACTCGCGCTCGGCCGGGGTGGCCCGCTCGAACCGGGAGCCGAAGAAGCCGACGGCCAGCTCCGACTCGGCCTCCGGGGCGGCGACCCGGACGTCGGCGGCGGTGATCGGCGAGCGGGGAGCGTGGTCCCAGGTCGCCTTCCCGTACGCCTGGACGAAGTAGGGGTAGCCGCCGGACTTCTCGTAGAGCAGGTCGAGCGCCTTCTGCTCGTACTCGACCTCCTCGCGCTCGGCCGGGGCGCAGAGTGCCTGGTCGGCGGCGATCCGGTCCAGCCGGTCGATCCGCTGGTAGCGGAAGAGCCGTTCGGAGTACGACTTGGCGGCGCTGAGCACGGCCGGCAGGTGCGGCAGCCCGGCGCCGACCACGATCAGCGGCGCGCCGAGCTGGGACAGCTCGTGGCAGGCGGCGCAGAGCGCGGAGACGTCCTCCGCGCCGAGGTCCTGCATCTCGTCGATGAAGATCGCGACGCCGGTGCCCACGTCGGTGGCGACCGCCGCGGCGTCGGTGAGCAGCTCGACCAGGTCGATCTCGATGTCCCCGGAGTCGGCCCGGCCGCTGCTGGCCGGCACGTCGATGCCGGGTTGCCAGCGGTCGCGCAGCCGGGGCCCGGCCGCGCCGCGTCCGTTCGGCGCGGAGCGCTGGGCGAACGCCTTGAGCACGCCGAGGAAGCCGTCGATCCGGTCCGGCGCGCGGTGCCGGGGCGCGAGTTCGCGGACCGCCATGTGCAGGGCGGCGGCGACCGGCCGGCGCAGCGACTGGTCCGGCCGGGCCTCGATCTTGCCGGTGCCCCAGAGGTGGTTGATCGCCTGTGAGCGGAGGGTGTTGAGCAGGACCGTCTTGCCGACGCCGCGCAGGCCGGTGAGCATCAGGCTGCGCTCGGGGCGGCCCCGGGCGATGCGCTCCAGCACCACGTCGAAGACGTCCAGCTCCCGCCCCCGCCCGGCGAGCTCGGGCGGGCGCTGCCCGGCGCCCGGGGCGTACGGGTTGCGGACCGGATCCACGCATCGCAGAGTATCGGGCCGTCTAGCCGCGGGGCTAGACATGGATAGATGGGCCTACCGGCGTGTCGGAGCCGTCGAGACGAAACTAGGGCTGTCTAGCATCCACGCTAGACAGCCCTAGTTTTGCCTACGGGTGGGATCAGCGCTGCTTGAGACAGAGGACGAAGTCGAGGGTGTCCAGCTCGCTGTCGAAGAAGTACCAGTCGGTGTAGCCGTCGACCTTGGCGCACTTGGCCTGGGCGTCCTTCTCCCCGCTGGTCGCGCCGTCGTAGCGGCGCAGCACCTGGTACGTCTTCGCGCCGCACGCGCTGATCAGCAGCTTCGGCTTGCCGCCGGCCGGAGCCGCGTTGCGCACGCACTGCCCCACCTTGACGAACCGGGGATCCGCCGAGGACGCCGGCGCCGGCGCGGTGGCGGCCGGCTGGGTCGCCGCCGCCGACGGGTCCGTGGCCGAGGGCTGGGTCGTCCCCGCCTGCGGGGCCGCGTCGTCCCGGCCGAGCAGGTAGAGGGTGGCCGCGCCGCCGAGAACGAGCACCGCCAGCACGGCGAGCACCGCGATCAGCGGGCCCTTGCCGCGCTTCGGCGGGGGCGGCGGATCGGCGTACGGCTGACCGTCGCCGACGTACGGCCCGGCCGGCGGGTAGCCGGGCTGCCCGGCCGGCGGGTACCCCTGGGCGGCCGGCGGGTAGGGCTGGTACGCGGAGGCGTAGGTGGGCTGCCGCGGCGGCTGCTCATCCCACCCCGTCCCCGCCGTCGGCTCGTACCGCTGGGTGGGCGGCTCGCCCCACCCGCCGGGCGGCGCGTCGTACCGCGGGTCGGCCGGCGGAGCGTACGCGTCGTCGGGCCGCCGTCCACCCCACGGCTCCGGGGAGCCGCCGACCGGTGGTCCGAAGTTCGTCATGAACGCCCTCCTGCATGCGCCAGTGTTGAGAGGCCGGCCACCAACGGGGGACGCCGACGCCGTGGTCACCGTAGCGTGGTCCACCGATGAGCTCACGCCCCGCAAGTGCGACACCGTCCGGACCCGGTCCCGCCCCCGCGCCCGCGCCGGCCGGGCCGGTCGACGTCCACCACCCCGCCCTGCCGACCCGACCTGCGCTGATCTGGACCGCGCTCGTCCTGGTGTACGTGCTGTGGGGCTCCACCTACCTGGGCATCCGGATCGCGGTCGAGTCGCTGCCGCCGCTCACCTCCGCCGCCGGCCGGTTCGCCGCCGCCGCGCTGGTGCTGGCGGCGGTGCTCCGGATCCGACGCGGCCCCGGCGCGCTCCGCGTGGACCGCCGGCAACTCGGCTCGGCCGCGCTGGTCGGGGTGCTCCTGCTGGCCGGCGGCAACGGGCTGGTGGTGCTCGCCGAGTCCGGTCCGGCCGGCGTCGCCGTGCCCTCCGGCATCGCCGCGCTGCTGGTGGCGACCGTCCCGCTGCTGGTGGTGCTGCTCCGTACGCTCGGCGGCGACCGGCCCGGGCGGTGGACCTTGGCCGGGGTCACCCTGGGCTTCGTCGGCCTGGTCCTGCTCGTGCTCCCCACCGGCGGTTCGGCGGCGGTGCCGCTGGCCGGGGCGCTCACCGTGGTCGTGGGGGCCACCTGCTGGTCCGTCGGGTCCTTCCTCTCCGGACGCCTCCGGATGCCGGCCGACCCCTTCGTGGCCACGGTCTACGAGATGGCCGCTGGCGCGGTGGCGCTCGCCGTGACCGGCGCCGTACGGGGCGAGTGGCACGGCTTCTCCCCGGCCGAGGTGACCGGCCGCTCCTGGGCCGCGCTGGCGTACCTGATGGTGGCCGGTTCGCTGGTCGCCTTCACCGCGTACGTCTGGCTGCTGCACCACGCGCCGATCTCCCTGGTCGCCACGTACGCCTACGTCAACCCGGCGGTCGCGGTGGCGCTCGGCGCACTGCTCGCCGCCGAGCCGGTCACCGCCCGGGTGCTGCTCGGCGGGGCGGTGATCGTCGCCGGGGTGGCGCTGGTGGTGACCACCGAACGTCCGCGCCGGCCGCGGGACGGGACAGTCCCGGAGCCGGCCCGCCGGTAATTCCCGTCGGGCGTCGGCGCGGCCACCATGGTCGAGGCGTACCGGCGACCGCCACCCGCCTCAGATCAGGCGGAGCTGGCGGTCCCTGGGGCGGCGGGGCTCGGCGTCGCCGAAGCGTTCGAACAGGCCCGGGTCGATCACGTCGAGGAACGGCGACGGCCGGCACTCGCGTTCCGCGCCGTGCCGGACCCGGCGGGCGGCGTGGCTGACGTACAGCCGGTCCTGGGCGCGGGTCAGGCCGACGAAGAAGAGCCGGCGCTCCTCGGCCACCGCGTCGTCGTCCGGCTCCGCGCCGGGCCAGCGCAGCGGCAGCAGCCCGTCCTCGGCGCCGACCAGGAAGACCACCGGGAACTCCAGGCCCTTCGCCGCGTGCAGGGTGAGCAGGGTGACCGCCTCGGCGCGCGGGTTGAGGGCGTCCACCTCCGCGCCGGTGGCGAGCTGGGCGAGGAACAGCTCCAGGTCGTCACCGCAGCGCCGGGCCAGCGGGGTGAGCAGGTCGACCGCCGTCCGGACGTCCTCGGGGCGTACCGCGCCGGCGCCGTCCAGGGTGGGGATGGCGAAGCGCTCGGCGAGGACCTGCCCGGCCAGCCGGACCCGGGCGGGCAGCGAGCCGTCGAGGCCGTCGGCGTGCCGCAGCTCCCGGGCGATCGCCAGCACGGCGGGGCGGTCCCGCAGCCGGTCGTGCGAGCGCTTCTGCACCGGGATGTTCGCCCGGGCCAGCGCGTCCACGATCGGCGCGGCCTGCTGGTCCATGCGGTAGAGCACCGCGATGTCGGAGAACGAGAGCGTGGTTGACCGACCGTCGATCCGGCCCGAGTCCAGCGACCGGTGGGAGAGGCCGCCCACCAGCTCGTCGACGGTGCGCACCACGAAATCGGCCTCGTCGGAGACGGAAGCCGCGGGGTAGCGGCCGACCAGCGGGGCCTCCGGGTCGAGCCGGGCCGGGTCGAGTCGGCGGCCGCGGACCAGCGACGACGGCGCGATGGCCTGCACCGCGGCGGCCAGGATGGGCGCCGACGAGCGGTAGTTGCGGTTCAGCCGGACCAGCCGGGCGTCGGTGAAGTCCTGCGAGAAGCGCAGGAAGTAGCCGACGTCGGCGCCGCGGAACGAGTAGATCGCCTGATCCGGGTCGCCGATCGCGCAGAGGTTGCCGTCGGCGGGGCTGAGCAGCCGCAGCAGCTCGTACTGGACGGCGTCGACGTCCTGGTACTCGTCGACGAAGATCCAGCGCCAGCGGTCGCGGTACTCGCGGACCAGCTTCCGGTCGGCCTTCAGCAGCGCGACCGGCAGGGTGAGCAGCTCGTCCAGGTCGACCAGGTCCCGCTTGCGCAGCAGCGCGGTGTAGCGGGGCGTGTCGTCGCCGGCCTCCGCCCGGGCCGCCGCCCGGTCCGCGTCGTCGGCGATCCGGAAGTCCTTCGGCAGGCCGGCCGCCTCGGCGTGCTCCCGAAGGATGGCCAGCCCGAGGGAGTGGAAGGTGCCGACGGTGACGTCCTCGGCCACCGGGCCGAGCAGGCCGTCCAGCCGGTGCCGCAGCTCCTCGGCGGCCCGCCGGGTGAAGGTGATCGCCAGGCACTGCTCGGGAAAGACGTTCAGCTCCGCGCAGAGGTAGGCGATCCGGTGGGTCAGCGTCCGGGTCTTGCCGGTGCCCGGGCCGGCCACGATCAGCAGCGGACCGCCCGGCGCGGAGGCGGCCACCCGCTGCATCGCGTCCAGCCGGTCCAGCAGGCCGGTGCCGACCTCCTCCATGCCGGCGAGCATCGGCTCGAACGGCTCGTGCGGGGAGGGCGCCGGCGCGATCGGCGGCGGCGGCGGTGGCGGCGCGGCCTTCCGCTTCGGCTCGGCCTTCGCCGCCGGGCGCCGGGCCTTCGGCTTCGGCGCCGGCTCCGCGGGCCGTCGCTGCGCCGGCACGGGTACGTCGAAGAGCGTCTCCGCCTGCGTCCCCGTCGACGCTCCGCCCAGCTCGGCCGGGTCGAAGAGGGTGATCACGCCGTACTCGCCGTCGTAACCCGGCACCCGGCGCACGTCGCCGCGGCGCAGCCGGCCGATCCCCTCGGCGAGCAGCTCGCCGCCGACCCGGCCTACCTCGTCCAGCGGGGTGGCGGTGAGGATCTCCAGCTCCGGGCCGAGCGCGGCGACCAGCTCGTTGAGCTTGCCCTCGACCTTCTTGGATCGGGCCCCCACCGTGTTGATCTCGCCGAGGATCTCGGCCAGCGGCACCAGGTGGGTGACCGGGCGGGCGTGCGCCGGCCGGTGCCCCGCCGGCCGGTCGGCCAGCTCCTCGACCCGGCTCAGCACGCCCACCGTCAGCGGCTTGCCGCACTCCGGGCAGCACCCGCCCGCCTCCCGGGTCCGCTCCGGCGACCAGTTCACGCCGCAGAGCCGGTGCCCGTCCGCGTGGTACTTCCCCTCTTCCGGGAAGAACTCGATCGTCCCCGCCAGCCCCTCGCCGGTCCGCAGCGCCTCGCGGATGGCGAAGTAGTCCCGGGCCGAGTTCAGGACCGTGGCCTCCCGGGCCAGCGCCGGCGGCGAGTGCGCGTCGGAGTTCGAGACGAGCTGGTAGCGGTCGAGGCTGCCGACCCGCCAGTTCATCTCCGGATCGGAGGAGAGGCCGGTCTCCACCGCGAAGATGTGCTCGGCCAGGTCCGCGTAGCAGTCGGCGATCGCGTCGAAGCCGGACTTCGAGCCGAGCGCGGAGAACCACGGCGTCCAGATGTGCGCGGGGACCAGGTAGCCGTCCGGGCTGGCCTCCAGGGTGATCTCCAGCAGGTCCCGGGAGTCCAGGCCGAGGATCGGCCGGCCGTCCGAGCCCAGGTTGCCGATCCGCCCCAGCGCGGAGTTGAACCGGGCCACCGCGTCCAGGTCGGGCAGGTAGATCAGGTGGTGCACCTTGCGGGTCCGGTCGTCCCGCTTGTAGATCGTCGAGATCTCCACGCTGAGCATGAACCGGACCGGGTCCGCCTCCGCCGCGCTCGCCAGCCGGGGCGGCAGCCGGCGGGCGATGTCCCGCTCCGCCTCCGGGCTCAGCCGGTACAGGCCCGGCTCGGCCGGGTGCAGGGTCTCCCGCAGGTGGTCGTACCAGGCGGGGTGGGTGAAGTCGCCGGTGCCGAGCACCCCGATGCCCTTGCGCCGGGCCCACCAGCCGAGGTTCGGCAGGGTCAGGTCACGGCTGCACGCCCGCGAGTACTTCGAGTGGATGTGCAGATCCGCGACGAATGGCGGGAGGCCACCGGGGGTTGCGGCGCTGAACGGAGGCACGCCGCATCCTGTCACGGCCGGCGCACCGCCCGCCCGCCGCCACGCGTACCCGTGACGTGAGCAATGCGGTGCTGGACTGCGCGGCGCGGGCGCGCTAAGGGGCGCGCAGCTCGACCAGGGTGACCTGCGGCCCGGCGCCGACCCGGACCGGCGGGCCCCAGAAGCCGGCGCCGTTGGTCACGTAGACCTTGGTGCCGTCCACCTCGCCGAGGCCGGAGACCACCGGCTGCTGGAGCTTGACCAGGTAGTTGAAGGGCACCATCTGGCCGCCGTGGGTGTGCCCGGAGAGTTGCAGGTCGACGCCGAACTTCGCCGCCTCGACCGCGGCCACCGGCTGGTGCGCCAGCAGCACCACCGGGCGGCTCGGGTCGCGGTCGCCCAGCGCGGCGGCGTAGTCGGCGGGCGCGGCCAGGCCGGTGCCGGCGGCGGTGACGTCGTTGACCCCGGCCAGGTCCAGCACGCCGCCCCGGGCCCGGATCTCCTGGCGGGTGTTCTGGAGCACCCGCAGGCCGAGCCGGTCCACCTCCTGGACCCACTCCTCCACCCCGGAGTAGTACTCGTGGTTGCCGGTGACGAAGAAGCTGCCGTACCGGGAGCGCAGGTCGCGCAGCGGCGCCGCCGCCTCGCCCAGCTCGGCCACCGAGCCGTCGACCAGGTCGCCGACGACGGCCACCAGGTCGGCGTCCAGCCGGTTGATCATCTCGACGATCCGCTCGGTGTGCGCCCGGCCGCGCAGCGGGCCCAGGTGGATGTCGGAGACGGTGGCGATGCGCAGGCCGTCCATGCCGCGCGGGAGCTTCGTCAGCGGGATCCGTACCCGGTCGAGCTGCGGCGGGCCCGTCGCGGTGCGGACGCCGTACCCGGTGATCCCGGCCGCGGTGAGCCCGGCGAAGATCGCGGCGCCGCGGGCGAGCAGCAGCCGGCGCGCCGGGTCGTGGTCCGGCTGGTCGACCGCCGCGGCGGCCGGCGGCTCGGCGGTGCCGCCGGCCCCGACCAGCACCGGCTCCGGCGCGGCGATGGTCGGCTCGGCGACCGCCGCCCGCCGGCGCAGCACCAGCTTCGCCACCGCCATCGGCACCTCCAGCGCCACCAGCAGGACCAGCAGGTAGAACATCAGCGCCAGCCAGAGATAGCCGGGCCAGGCCAGCCAGAACAGCCCGGCGCGGGTCCCCGCCATGGTCGCCGGCACCAGCAGCGCCAGCACCAGCGCGGCGATGCCGCCGACCCTGCGCCAGCCGCCCGGGCCGGTGGTGTCCCGCACCAGCCGTTTCCACAGGTACAGGTGGATCAGGGCGGTGACGAGCACCGCGAAGCCCACGAAGGTCGCCATCGCCAGCACGTCAGCCTCCTCAGCCGCCGGCGAACGGCGGCAGCACGTCGACCGTCACCCCGGCCGGCAGCGGTACCCGACGATCATGGCAGGCCACGCCGTCGACCAGGAAACTCGCCACCCGCAGCACGGCGGCGAGCCGCTCGCCGTGCCGTTCGGCGAGTTCACCCAGCAGTTCGTCGAGCGAGCGCCCGGCGGATGCGGTCTCCTCGGTACGGCCGGCCGCGGCCCGCGCGCCGGCGAAGTAGCGGACGGTCAGCTCCACCGGTCAGCCTCCGATCGCGGACATCGGCCGGACGGGTTGCAGGAACGACGGGTCGTCGATGCCGTGGCCGGCGCGCTTGCCCCACATCGCCGTACGCCAGCGGGCCGCCAGTTCGGCGTCGTCCGCGCCGCCGCGCAGCGCGCCGCGCAGGTCCGACTCCTCGGTGGCGAAGAGGCAGGCGCGGACCTGGCCGTCGGCGGTGAGCCGGGTCCGGTCGCAGTCGCCGCAGAACGGCCGGGTCACGCTGGCGATCACCCCGACCCGGGCCGGACCGCCGTCGACCAGCCAGGTCTCGGCCGGCGCGGCCCCGCGCTCCGCGGGGTCGGCGGTCAGGGCGAACTCCCGGTGCAGCGCGGCCAGGATCTCCTCGGCGGTGACCATCGTCGTCCGGTCCCAGCCGTGCTGGGCGTCGAGCGGCATCTGCTCGATGAAGCGCAGCTCGTAGCCGTGGTCGAGGGCGAAGCGCAGCAGCTCCGGCGCCTCGTCGTCGTTGACCCCGCGCATCAGCACCGAGTTGACCTTCACCGGGGTCAGCCCGGCCTCCGCCGCGCCGGCCATCCCGGCGAGCACGTCGGCCAGCCGGTCCCGCCGGGTCAGCTCCGTGAAGCGGGCCCGGTCCAGGGTGTCCAGCGAGACGTTCACCCGGTCCAGACCGGCGTCGCGCAGACTCGGCGCCAGCCGCGCCAACCCGATGCCGTTGGTGGTCAGCGAGATCCGGGGCCGGGGATCCAGCGCGGCCACCGCGGAGACGATGCCGACCAGCCCGGGCCGGATCAGCGGCTCACCGCCGGTGAAGCGCACCTCGGTGACGCCGAGCTGCTGCACCGCGACCCGGACCAGCCGGACGATCTCCTCGTCGCTGAGCAGCTGCGGCCCGGCCAGCCAGGGCAGCCCCTCGGCCGGCATGCAGTACGTGCAGCGCAGATTGCACTTGTCGGTCAGCGAGACCCGCAGGTCCCGGGCGACGCGACCGTACCGGTCGACGAGGACGCCGGCGGTCGTCGGGGCGGCGGTCACCTGTCGACGGTAGCGCGTCCGGCCCCCCGCAGCGCGGCTCGGGCGGCGGTACCGACCGCCTCCCGGTACGCCGCGCCGAACAGGGCGGTGTGCACCAGCAGCAGGTGGAGCTGGTGCAGGGGCACGCGCTCCCGCCACCCGTCGGCGAGCGGCCACGTCTCGTCGTAGGCGGCCAGGATCCGGTCCAGGTGGGGTGCGCCGCCGAAGAGCGCGAGCTGGGCGACGTCGGTCTCCCGGTGCCCGCCGTGCGCCGCCGGGTCGACCAGCCAGACCCGGTCGTCGGCGCCCCAGAGCAGGTTGCCCGGCCAGAGGTCGCCGTGGATCCGGGCCGGTGGCTCGTCGCCGCCGAGCTCCCCGATCCGCTCGATCACCTCCTCGGCCAGTGCGGCCGGGACCCCGGTCAGGGCGCCGTTGTCGATCGACATCCGGAAGTACGGCAGGAGCCGACGACGGGCGAACCAGTCCGACCACGGGCCCGGGCCGGGGGTGTTGTCCTGCGGCAGCGCCCCGATGAAGCCGGGCCACTCCGCCCCGAACGCGGGCGCCCCGGCCCGGTGCAGCTCGGCCAGCTCGCGACCGAACCGCTCGGCCGCCTCCGGCGTCGGCTCGCCGGGCTCCACCCAGTCGAGCGCCAGCAGCTCCGGCAGCGCCACCACCACCTCCGGTACGCCCACCTCGCCGGCCTCGCGCAGCCAGCGCAGCCCGGCGGCCTCGGTGGCGAAGAACCCCTCCGGCACCGGCCGTCCCGCCGTCTCCGGCCAGGTCTTGGCGAAGACCGAGTGCCCGTCGTCCAGGGTGAGCCGGGAGGCGGCGCAGATGTCGCCGCCGGAGACCGGCGTCTCCCGGATCCGCTGATGGGTCAGGAACGTCGGCAGGTGCTCCGGGTGCGCCCGCAGGTACGCCAGGTCCATGAGCGCAAGGTAGCCCTTCCCGGCGTCCGGCGAGGGCCGTGCCGGTCCGCGTCTGCCGCCGGACCGGCTGCCACACCGTTCGACGTCGACCGATGCGCATCCCGACGGGTGCCGTCACCGCGCTCGCCGGCTCGGTGCGGAACCGCCCTCACCTGCGCCGATACTCTCCGTGTCTGTGGACAACCCGCGTGTCGTCCACAGGGCCTGTCGGGCGGGCACCGGTCCGCCGCACGCTCCCCGCATGACACCGACCGACCGCCCCCGGCTCGTCGTCCGCTCACCCGCCGACCTCGTCGCCGCCGTGCCGTACCTGCTCGGCTTCCACCCCGCCGACAGCGTGGTCGTGGTGGCGCTGCGCGGCCGACGGGTCGTCTTCGCCGCCCGAGGTGACCTGCCCGAGCCCGGCGCCGATCCCCGTCCGGCGGCCCGACACCTGGCCGGGGTCATCCTCCGGCAGGGCACCGAGTCGGCCACCGTGATCGGCTACGGGCCGGCGTCCCGGGTGACCGGAGCGGTGGACGCGGTCGGTGAGGCGCTGGACGCGGCCGGGGTGGTCGTCCTCGACGCGCTGCGGGTGACCGACGGGCGCTGGTGGTCGTACCTGTGCGCCGACCCCGACTGCTGCCCGCCCGACGGCACCCCGTACGACCCGGCGGCCAGCGAGGTCAGCGCGGCGGCCGTCTTCGCCGGTCAGGTCGCCCTCCCCGACCGGGCCGCGCTGACCGCGCAGGTGGCCCCGCTCGACGGTCCCGTCCGGGTGGCGATGCGCCGCGCCACCGCCCGGGCCCGGCGGCGGTTGGCGGCCCTGACCGAGGAGGCGGCGGAGACCGCCCTGGTCGGCGGCCGGTCGGTCCGGTCGGCCGGGGTGGCCGCGGTCCGCACCGCGTTCCGCCGGCACCGGCGGGGCGAGCGGCTGGGCGACGACGAGGTGGCCTGGTTGACCGTGCTCCTGACCCAGCTCCCGGTGCGCGACCACGCCTGGGAGCGGACCGACGGGCGGGACGGGGACATCGGCCTCTGGACCGACGTGCTGCGCCGCGCCGAGCCGGAGCTGATCGCCGCTCCGGGCAGCCTGCTCGCCTTCGCCGCCTGGCGGGCCGGGTACGGCGCACTGGCGGCGGTGGCGCTGGAACGGGTGCTCGCCACCCGCCCCGACTACTCCCTCGCGCTGCTCCTCGACGACCTGCTCCGGCGCGGTGTGCCCCCGTCCGAGCTGGACGGCTGGCCGGCCGTTTTCACAACTGCCGTCGTACGTCGGCGATCCCGCCGTCCCAAATAATCATGGACCAACTACTCGTGGGTTAGGCGCGCGAACGGGCCCACCCGATGAAGCGGTCCGTGAGATCGGCGGGTGAGATGTTGTCGCCAAGCTGCCCGAGCTGAGCGCGGGCCTCGGCCAACTGACCAGACAGATACAGGATCAGGGCTGTCCGATTGCCCTCGTACTCGGCGAGCAGCGACAGTCGGGCCGAGCCGCACGGCCAGGGCTGGCCGCAGTTGCGGCACATCCATAGCGGGCGCATCGGCAGGTGGGGGCGGGACGGGCGACTCACCAACGACCGCCGTTCGCCCGCCAGGCCTGAGCGGGGGTCAACCAGCCCGCCCGGCCGACCTGTGGGAGGGCAACGGTCTGCGTGCTGTCGATCCAGCGGGCGTGGTTCGGCGGTTCGGCCGGGGCGGGCCGGTGACGGGTGCCTACGGTCAGCTTGTGAAGCTGATGGGCGCGCACGAGATCCGGATGCGGCTTGGCGGGATCAGCCGCCAGCGCGTCTACGCGATCACGTCGCACCGCTCGTTCCCGGTCCCAGTGGCCGAGCTGCAGCAGGGGAACGTGTGGCTCGCGGAGGATGTCGAACGATGGATACGCGAGCACCGGCCGGAGCTGGCCGACGAGGAGTAGCGCGTTCGCGCGGCCTTACCCGGTGATCCGCTTAACGCCGGCGTAGACGTTCATGGTCCGGCCGCGCAGGAAGCCGACCAGGGTCATGCCGGCCTCCTCGGCCAGTTCGGCGGCGAGGGTGCTGGGCGCGGAGACCGCCGCGAGCAGCGGCACGCCGGCCATCCACGCCTTCTGGGTCAGCTCGAAGCTGGCCCGGCCGGAGACCAGCAGCAGGTGCCCGGCGAGCGGCAGGCACCGCTCCCGCACCGCCCAGCCGACCACCTTGTCGACCGCGTTGTGCCGACCCACGTCCTCGCGCAGCACCACCAGCTCGCCGTCCGGGGTGAAGAGGCCGGCGGCGTGCAGGCCACCGGTCCGGTCGAAGGTCCGCTGGGCCGCCCGGAGCCGGTCCGGCAGGGCGGCGAGCACCTCCGCCGGCACGGTCACCGGGTCGTCCCGCACCGCGAAGAGCGAGCGGGTCCGTACGGCGTCGATGCTCGCCTTGCCGCAGACCCCACATGAGCTGGTCGTGTAGAAGTTGCGGGACGGATCGGTGGCGGGTTCGGGCACGCCCGGGGCCAGCACCACGTCGACCACGTTGTAGGTGTTCGGCGTCTCCGCCCCGGCGCAGAGCTGGGCGGTGTGCACGTCGTCGGTGGACCGGATCAGCCCCTCGGTCAGCAGGAATCCGATCGCCAGGTCCAGGTCGTCACCGGGGGTGCGCATGGTCACCGCGAGCGGCCGCCGCCGGCCGGGACCGGCCGGGCCGACCCGGATCTCCAGCGGCTCCTCCACGGCCAGGGTGTCCGGGCGGCGTACCCGGACGCGTCCGTCCGCCGCCGCGTCGAGGTCGATCCGGAGCACCCCGCGCCGATCAGTCGCCCGTCCCATCCCGCCATCCTGCCCCGCCCGGCCGTCGTACCGCACGGCGACCTGGGGGCGCGTGAGGCGCTCCGCTCGCGGCGTACGGCGGTGACCGGGTGCTCGGACCCGGCCGGATGCCGCCCACCGGGTGGATCAAGCCGCCGTCCGCGCGCGGACCCCGCCCGTCGGCCGCGGGCAGCGGCTCGGCGGCCCGGGTTACCGTGGCCGGGTGACGGCGTACGCGGCGGTGCTGCTCGCGGGTGGCGCGGCCCGCCGGATGGGCGGGGTGGACAAGCCCGCGCGCCCGGTCGGCGGCCAACCGATGCTGCACCGGGTGCTGGCGGCGGTCGCCCGGGCCGAGCCGCGGATCGTGGTCGGTGCGGCCGGCGCCGTCCCGCCCGGCGTGCGGGTGACCCGGGAGGAGCCGCCCGGCGGCGGCCCGGTCGCCGCCACCCGGGCCGGGATCGCCCTGCTCGACCCGGCTACGACCACCGTCGCCCTGCTCGCCGCCGACCTGCCGCTGCTCACCGCCGGCGCGGTCGACGACCTGCTGCGGCAGCTCGCCGGCTCGGCGGTCGACGGGGCCTGCTACGTCGACGGCGACGGTCGCCGGCAGCAGCTCTGCGGCGTGTGGCGGGTCGCCGCGCTGCGGGCCGCCCTGGACCGGCTCGCCGCGCAGCGGGGCGGCACGCTCGACGGGGCTCCGGTGCGGGCGCTGCTGGCCAGGCTGACGGTGCGGGAGGTGGCCTGGTCCGGCTCCGGCCCGCCGCCCTGGTTCGACTGCGACACTGACGAGGACGTACGCCGGGCCGAGGAGTGGACACGATGACGGTGATGGACGACTGGGTCACGGCGGCCTGCGCCGAGCTGGGTCTCGACCCGGCTCAGGTGCCGGTGCCGGTCGTGCTCGACCTGGCCAAGGACGTGGCCCACCAGGTGCTGCGTCCGGGCGCACCGGTGACCGCGTACCTGCTGGGGCTCGCCGTGGGGCGGGGCGCCGATCCCGCCGGGACCGCCTCCCGGCTCAGCGAGCTGGCCGCCACCTGGCCGGTCGAGCTGGACGGCACCGGCCCGGCCAGATGACCGGCCGGCGGCCCGGAGTCCGATCCCGGTCGGCCTGATTCGGCCCCCACCGTCCGTGGGTAGGGTGACCCTGACGGACGGAGGCGATCATGACGGCAGACCACCCCTCGATGCCGACGGATGACCCGACCGGCGGTGCGCCGGAGCAGTACGAGTCGATCCTGCTGGACGAGCCGACCACTGCCGACCTGCGGGCGAAGGTGACGGAGGCCTGGCGGGAGTTCGCCCGGGCGCTGGCCGACCGGCTGCGGGGCCTGCCCACCGGCACCCACGTGGAGCTGACCCTCGACCCCACCGCCTCCGGCACCGGGGACGCCGTCTACTCGATCAGCGTGGACGCCGGCGCGGAGGGCAGGCTCGCCGCGCGGGCGGTCGGCAACGCCACCCTGCCGCCGGGCTACCGGCTGGACCGGGCCGCCGTGGCCGACATGATCGCGCTCGGCTGGTCCCCGCCCGGCGTGGTCGAGGGCTCCGGCGAGCAGTTCGGCCTGGACTGCGCCGTCTCCGAATCGACCCGGCTCGCGGCGGTGCTCTCCCGCACCCTCCGCGACGTCTACGGCGCGCCGCACCCCGCCTTCCTCGTCTACCTGGTGCACGACGCCGAGGGGGAGCCGCTGCCGGTCGAGCCCATGGGCACCGCGCGCAGCGAGTTCGGCCCGGACCGCGACGTCGAGTCCGACCTCGACGAGGCGCTGGCCGCCGCGGCCACCACCCAGGCCGGCGAGAACGACGTGCTGGCGCTGGAGGACCGGGTCCGCACGGTCGTCTCCACGATGCTCAAGTCGGCGTCCGACCAGGTGCAGGTCGACTCGGACGGCGACATCAACATCCGGGCCGGCTCCGCCATGGTCTTCGTCCGGGTACGCGACAACCCGCCCCTGGTCGACGTCTTCTCCCCGGTGCTCACCGAGGTCGAGCCGACCGAACGCCTCTACGTGAAGCTCTCCGAGCTGACCAACCGGATGCCGATCGGTCGGCTCTACTGCGCCGACGACACGGTCTGGGCCTCGATCCCGGTCTTCGGCCGGAACTTCCAGGCCACCCACCTGATGCTCGCCGTCCAGGTGATGACCGGGCTGGCCGACGAGCTGGACGATCGGCTGCACGGCGAGTTCGGCGGCAAGCGCTTCTTCGGCGAGGGGGACAAGCCGGCCCGCTCGGAGGGTGAGCACCGCACCGGCATGTACCTCTGACACCACCCGCCGACGGCGGGACTCCGGGCGGAGCCGAGGCGGGTCGCGGGTGGCGTTGGTCAGCGCAGGTCGAGGAGGGTCTTGCCGACGGTGGCCCGGGACTCCATCGCGGCATGCGCCTCGGCCGCCCGTTCCAGCGGGAAGCGCTGCCCGATCAGCGGTCGCAGCCGCCCGGCCGCCGTCTCGGCCAGCGCCCGCTCGGTGAACGCGCGCAGCGCCGCCGGGTCGGCGGTCGGGCGGAGCAGGGTCACTTCCCGGGCCGCCACGAGGTCGGCGGGGAGTTCCGCCCAGGCGCCGCTGGCCAGCCCGAAGGTCAGCATCCGCCCGCCCGCGTCCAGCAGGTCGAACGCGGCCCGTGCCAGCGCGCCGCCGACCCCGTCGAAGACCACGTCCACGCCGCCGGTGGCGGCCCGGACCCGGTCGGTCCAGTCCGGCTGCCGGTAGTCCACCACCACCTCGAGGCCGCGCTCGCGCAGCAGGGCCACCTTCCGGGCACCCCCGGCGGCGGCGACGACCCGCGCGCCGGCGGCCGCCGCGAGCTGCGCCAGCAGGGTGCCGACCCCGCCCGCCGCCGCCTCGACCAGCACCCGGTCGCCGGGCCGCGGTTGCGCCGCGTCCACCAGCATGGTGGCGGTACGGCCGTCGGCGAACACCGCGACCGCCTCGTCCAGGGGCAGCCCGGCGGGCACCTCGACGGGGAGGTTCCGGTCCACCACCACCCGCTCGGCGTAGCCTCCCGAGCCGCCGGTGCCGCTGACCACCCGCCGTCCGACCAGTCCCGGGTCCACGCCGGGGCCGACGGCGGCGATCACGCCGCCGACCCCGTTGCCGGGGATCAGCGGCGGCGCGGCGCGGAACGGCCCGAAGCCGGTCGCCCGGAACATGGTCTCCACGAAGGTGAGGTTGGCGTGGGCCACCTCGATCAGCACCCGGCCCGGGCCGGGCGTCGGATCGGGCGCGGGCCCCGGCACCAGCACCTCCGGACCCCCGAACTCCCGCAGCCACACCGCGCGCATGTCTCCCCCTTCCGCAGCCTCGCCCACACTCAACAACCTCAACCGGCGTTGAGGTCAACCGCCGACCGGCACACCAGCCAGGACCGGCTGCCGGCGATCAGGACCAGCAGCGGGCAGTGGGGTTGAACTACCACGAGTGTCCCGGCCTGGTCGGCGGGCGGGGGCCGGAAGCCGGTGGGCTCCCGGCCGCCGCCCGCCGGGGGAGGGAGGTGTCAGGCCCAGGGCAGCCAGGCGAGGCCGCGCGCCGTGGCCGGGTCGACGACCGCCAGCCCGGCGTCGGAGACGGCCCACAGTCGGCCGTCGATCAGCAGGGACCGGCTGGCGGGGCCGCCCTGCGGCAGGGTGAGTGTGCCGACGTCGGTGATCTCCCGGTCGGTCACGGTGAGCAGGCGGACGCCGCCCCCGTCCAGCGGCAGCGCCACCAGGCCGGTGGTCGGGTCGAACAGGAACGCGTGCGGGTCGAATTCCGCCACCGAACTGCCGCCGGGCAGGTGGTGGCGGGCCAGCCGGGCGGGTCGGGCCGGGTCGTGGACGTCGAAGAGCGAGACCTGGAGGCCCTGCGCCCGCCCCCGGTCGTCCGCCTCCTGGCCGACGCCGAGCAGGCGGTCGCCCGGCACCGGGTGCAGGTACGCCGACCAGCCGTTGATCTTCAGCTCGCCGGTGCGCCGGGGTGCGGCCGGGTCGGTCAGGTCGAGCGCGTAGAGCGGGTCGGTCTGCCGGAAGGTCACCACGTAGCCGGTGCCGCCGAGGAAGCGCACGGAGTAGATCCGTTCGCCGCGACCGAGGCCGTCGACCCGGCCGGTCTCCGTCAACCGGTCGCCCTGCCGGACGAGCACGTGCACGGCCGACTCGCTGGTCCCGCCCCCGGACCCCGCGCGGGTGGTCGCCACCCGCAGGTGGCCCTGCCACTCGGAGAGGGCGTACTGGTTGAGCAGCGATCCGGGGACGCTGCCGGCGGCGACGTACCGGGGCCGGCCGGGCCCGCCGGTGTCGAACTGGTAGATGTCGGTGCGCTCCGGCCCGGGTCGCCGCGGGTCCGCCCGGCCGCTCCGCCAGCCGGCGCTGCTCGCGCCAGCCAGGTAGAGGCTGCCGGCGGTGCCGTAGACGGTGTCGGCGTCCGAGGCGACGGTGACCGGGTCGCCGTCGCCCAGCCGACCGGTGGTGAGGTCGAAGCTGAGCACCGTCAGCAGGGCGGTGCCGGTGGTGGCGGCCGGCCGGCTCAGCCGGTCGCAGCCGACCCGGCCGGTGTGCCGTTCCCCGGCCGCCGTCCATTCGTAGCGGGGCAGCCAGGCGTCCAGGCCGGCCCTGGCGATCACCGCCCGGTTGGCGGCGGTCCGCTCGGCGTCGGTGCGCCGTTCGTCGTACGGGAAGGAGAGCCGGGGCTGCGAGCGGACCACGACCCGGGCGGTCGGGCCGGTCTGCCGCGCGTCCAGCAGGCTCCCCTCGATCCGGTACGTGCCGAGGACCGTGAGCCGCCCGGCGGCCAGGTCGACCAGGAGCAGGCGCGGCCCGTCGGGGTCGGCCTGGCGGTCGGGGCCGGTGGGCCGGTCGGTGTCGGTCGGGCGGTCGGGGTCGATCGGGCGGTCGGTCGCCGGCACGACGTCCGGCGCGGGCCGGACCAGCACCAACGCTCGGTCCCCGTGCAGCAGCAGGCTGCCCTCCGGCCACCACCGCCGGCCCTCCCCGGTGGAGAGGTCGAGCTGCCCGATGACCTTCCGGGTGGTCGCGTCGACCACCCGCAGCACGCCCCGGGTGACCACGACGATCCGCCGGCCGTCGGTCTTCACCAGGTCCGGCTCGTCCGCCCCCGGTTCGTGGCTGTTGGTCGCGGAGTGCTCCGGCGCCGCCGACCCGGCCGCCCGCGCGGCCCCGGGCGGCAGCGCCGCTTCGGGCCGCGCGGCGGCGCCGGCGGGCACCGCCACGTCACCGGCCACCCCGGTACGCCACCCCGACCCGAAGCCCCACGGCCCGACGGCGGCGCTGGCGGCGGCGCGCAGCCCGGCCAACGCCGCCGCGCAGGAGTCGTACCCGACGAGGCGGGGTACGGCCGCGGCCGGCGTCGGATCGGGCGCCGCCGCCCGGGGCGCGACGGCGCTTCCGGCGAGCAGGCTCAGGGCCAGCAGGGTTCCGGTCGTGGCGTAGGCGGTCACCGGTCTCATGCGCCCTTGGACGCCGCCTTCCGCCGCCCGGTTCCCGGCCGCTCCCGGCTGCCGGCCGCGCCGCGACGAGGAAGGGGCGGACGGTCAGCCGCCGGAGGGGCCGACGCCGGGCGACTCGACCAGCCGGGAGAGGACGATGGTGCTCCGGGAGGAGGTCACGAAGGACTCGGCCCGTAGCCGTTCCAACGCCTCCTCGAGGTGGGCGATGTCGGCGGCCCGCAGGTGCACCAGGGCGTCCGCCTCCCCGGAGACGGTGTACGCACCGACCACCTCGGGGTGCCGGCGGGCGGCCGCCCCGATCTGCGCCGGGGTGGTCCGGCCGGCGCAGAACAGCTCGACGAAGGCCTCGGTGGTCCAGCCGACGGCGGCCGGGTCGACGACCGCGGTGAACCCGCGGATCACCCCGGCGGAGCGGAGCCGGTCGACCCGTCGCTTGACGGCGGGGGCGGAGAGTGACACCCGGGTGCCGATGTCCGCGTACGACGCGCGGGCATCCGCCACGAGCAACGCAATGATTCGCTGGTCAACCGCGTCGATCTGCAACGTTCCGCCTCTGAGAAGCAATGGTTGTGGCTGTTACCAAAGTTCCAGGCTACCTACTCTTGGTGAGCGTGAACCAGCAGCGAGTCCCGCGAAAGCGGACATATCTCATGTGCTCGCCCGAGCACTTCGCGGTCGAGTACGCCATCAACCCGTGGATGGACGTGACCGCGCCGGTCGACGCGGAGCTGGCGGTCAAGCAGTGGGACCGCCTGCGGGAGACGCTCGTCGGCCTCGGCCATGAGGTGCACCTGCTCACCCCCGAGCGCGGGCTGCCCGACATGGTCTTCGCGGCCAACGGCGCCTTCGTGGTGGACGGCATCGTCTACGGCGCCCAGTTCAAGCACGAGCAGCGGGCCGCCGAGGCCGCCGCGCACCGGGCGTTCTACGAGTCGCAGGGCTGGCGGTTCATCGCGCCGAGCGAGACCAACGAGGGCGAGGGCGACTTCGCGTACCTGCCGGACGCGCACGGCGGCCTGATCCTCGCCGGCCACGGCTTCCGCACCGAGCTGCCGGCGCACGCCGAGGCCCAGGAGGCGCTCGGCCGTCCGGTGGTGTCCCTGCGCCTGGTCGACCCGCGCTTCTACCACCTCGACGTGGCGCTCGCGTCGATCGACGACGAGAACATCGTCTACTACCCGGGTGCCTTCTCGGCGGCCAGCCAGAAGGTGCTGGCCCAGCTCTTCCCGGACGCGGTGGTCGCGGACGACGAGGATGCCCTGGCCTTCGGTCTCAACCTGGTCAGCGACGGCGCGAACGTGGTGTTGAACAGCGAGGCGACCCGGCTGGCGGGCAAGCTGAAGGCGGCCGGCTACACCCCGGTCCCGGTCGAGCTGGCCGAGGTGAAGAAGGGCGGCGGCAGCGTGAAGTGCTGCATCGCCGAGCTGCGCCACTGATCGTCCGAGCACCGACGCCGAGCACCCGACGGGCCGGCCTCCCCTGCGGGAGGCCGGCCCGTCGGCGTACGGGGCGGCGGCTCAGCCGAGCGTGGCCAGCTCGTTGATCACGACGTTGGAGAGCAGCTGGCCGTCGCGCTGGACCCGGCGCAGGTACCACTTCTGCTGCGGCGTGCGCGGCTGGTTGAACTGCCAGGGCCCGCGCGGGCTGTCGATCTGGCCGATCTTGCCCAGCGCCAGGTTGACCTGCTGCGGGGTGGGGTTCCCGGCGACCAGCCGGATCGCCTTGTCGAGCACCTGGGCGGCGTCGTACGAGGCCATCGCGTAGGTGGTCGGGGAGGCGTTGTACGTCTTGCGGTACGCCGAGGCGAACACCCGGTTGGCCGTGTTGTTGAGGTCGGCCGAGTAGTTGAGCGCGGTCTCGATGCCGTACTTCTCGATCGACTTGTACTCGGTCTCCAGCTCGCCGAGCACGGTGCCCTCGGTGAGGAACCCGGGGGCGTAGATCCGGCCGCGGTAGCCGGCGTCGTAGAGCTGCTTGATGAACTGGACCGCGGCCGGGCCGGCGTAGTGGCAGAAGATCACGTTGGGTCGGTGGTCCAGCGCCCGTTCGATGGCGTCGGTGTACGTCCCCTTGACCGGCTCGGCGACGTCGGGGGTGAAGATCGGGTCGCCGGTGATGCGGCGGCCGTTCACCTCGTACCCCTTCCGGAAGCCGTCGATGACGTCCCGGCTGCCGAGGTTCTGCGGGGCGCCGAGGTTCTGCGGGGCGATGATGACGATCCGGCTGGTGGCGGGGAGGGTCTCGTGGAGGTACTGACCGAGCGCCCGGCCGGGCTCGTCGAGCACGTACGAGGTACGCCAGATGTAGACGACGCTCTGCAGGCTGGTCGGGGAGGCGTTCGAGCAGATCAGCGGCACCCGGGCCTGCTCGACGCTGTCCCGGATCCCGAGGATGACGTCGGAGCTGACCACGCCGGTGAGCGCGAGGACGTCCTCCTTGAGCAGGCGGTCGACGGCGGCCTGCCCGCTCTTGGCGTTCTCGCCCTCCTCGGCGGTGACCAGGGTCGCGGGGTGCCCGCCGAGCTGCTGGTCGTTGAGGCCGAGGAAGAGCTGGAAGCCGTTGGTGATCTCGTCGCCGATCGCCTTGTTCGCCTTGTTCGCGCCGGTGCCGGGCACGATGAGCCCGATCTTGATCGGGTTGCCGGAGCCGGCGGCCGCCTCCTCCGAGTCGGAGCCGCAGCCGGCCGCCAGTCCGCTGGTACCGAGCGCGGCCAGCAGTTGAAGTGCCCGCCTGCGGTTCATCTGCGACACCGATTTCCTTCCGAAAAGCGTTGCAGGGGCTCAGCGCCCCCTCGGCGTTCTACCTGGTTGGCGACTCTGCGTCAATGCCCTGAAGATCATCGTGCAAGGACCGCAACGCGTCGACCACCCGGGGCCAGGCCGCGGAGCCGGGCGCGATCAGCCCGAAATGCTCGCATTCGGGCAGCTCGACGAGGGTGGTGGGGGAGCCGGCGGCCCGGGCCGCGGCGGCCCAGGAGCGGCTCATCCGCACCGGCACCTGGCGATCCTGCCCGCCGTGGATGACTACGGTCCGTACTCGAATCGGCACCAACGCCGATGGATCGGCCGCCGCGTACCGGTCGGGCACGTCCGCCGGGCCGCCGCCGAGCAGTGCGGCCACCGCCCCCGCGTCCAGGTCCAGGCGGTACGCCTCGGCGAGGTCGGCCACCGGGGCCAGCGCCAGCACGCCGCCGACCGTCCCCGGCGCGTGCGCCGCGACGTAGAGCGCCAGGTGACCGCCGGCCGAGTGGCCCACCAGGATCGGCGGTACGCCGGCCACCCGCCCCGGCATCGCGGCGGCGGCCAGCCCGGGCAGCGCGGCCACCCCGGCCAGCACGTCGGTCAGCGTGTGCGGCCAGCCCCCGTCGGGCTGTCCGGTGCGCCGGTACTCGACCTGGGCGACCGGGTGGCCGAGCGCGGCGAGCGCCGCGGCCATCGGGCCGGTGTGGCTCCGGTCGTACTCCGCCCGCCAGAACCCGCCGTGCACCACGACGACCAGCGGACGGGCCGGGCCGTCGCCGGCGGGCCGGCGCAGGTCGGCGACCTGTTCGGGGTGCTCGCCGTAGGCGACCGTGGCGTCCGGCGCCGGGGCGGGCCGGGTCAGCACGGCGCGTGGGTCTGCGGGCATGACCGGGACGGTAGCGCGCCCGGCCGGGTGGTTCCGGCCCGGGACCCGGTCCCGCCGCGCGCGGGTGGCGGGCGCTGGGTAAAGATGGGACCCATGACCGAAGCGCCTTCCGGTGGACAGAACGACGAGCAGGGCACCGACGGGATCCCCGGCACCGTGGTGGTGGTCGGTCCGGACGGCCGGCCGGTCGGCACCGTGCAGACCGAGGAGGGGCAGGGCGAGGACCCCACCCGCCTGGTCGAGCAGCCGGCCAAGGTGATGCGGATCGGCAGCATGATCAAGCAGCTGCTGGAGGAGGTGAAGGCGGCGCCCCTCGACGACGCCAGCCGGCACCGGATGCGCGAGATCCACGAGCGCTCGATCGTCGAGCTGAAAGAGGGGCTCGCCCCCGAGCTGCGCGAGGAGCTGGAGCGGATCTCGCTGCCCTTCGCCGAGGACAAGGCGCCCAGCGAGAGCGAGCTGCGGATCGCCCACGCCCAGCTGGTGGGCTGGCTGGAGGGGCTGTTCCACGGCATCCAGGCGGCCCTGGTCGCCCAGCAGATGGCCGCCCGGGTGCAGCTGGAGCAGATGCGGTCCGGCCGGCAGGCGCTGCCCAGCGGCCCCACCGGGGTCATGCCGGGGATGCCCGGCATGGGCCAGCCGCAGGGCGGCGAGGGGCACGGCACCGGCCAGTACCTCTGACCGGGCCCGGGCGCCGCGAGCACGCGGGCGCCCGGCCCGCTCAGCCCACCCCGAAGACCTTCTCCAGGTACGCGGCCACGCCGTCCGCGGAGTTCGCCGCCGTTACCTCGTCGGCGATCTCCAGGACGGCGGGGTGCGCGTTGGCGACGGCCACCGACCGGCCGGCCCAGGTCAGCATCGGTACGTCGTTCGGCATGTCGCCGAAGGCCAGCACGTCCCGCTCGTCGATGCCGAGCCGGGCGCAGTACCAGGCCAGCCCGGCCGCCTTGGTCACCCCGGCGGCGGAGATCTCCACCAGCCCGGTGTACGACGAGTGGGTCGCCTCGGCCAGCCCCGCCAGCGCCCCCGCCACCAGTTGGACGAACGCGTCCGGGTCCTGCTCGCCGGCGCGGGCCAGCAGCTTGACCGCCGGGGCGGAGAGCAGCTCCTCGGGGGACTCGACCGCCCGGATGGCGTCGTGGTCGGCGTCCCAGCGCAGCGGGTAGTGCGCCTCGTGCCGCATCTGCCGGCTGTCCACGATCTCCACCGCGAAGCTCACCTCGGGCACCTCGGCCCGCAGCCGCCGGGCCACCTCCGCCAGCAGTTCCGGGGCCAACGGGTCGGCCCGCAGCACCTCGTCGGCGACCGGGTCGTAGACCACCGCGCCGTTGGCGCAGATCGCCGGGAGCGGCTCGGCGAGCTGGTCGTACACGAGCTGGAGCCAGCGGATGGGCCGGCCGGTGACCAGCACGACCGGCGTGCCCTGCGCGGAGATCCGGGCCAGCACCGCCGCGGTGTGCGGGCTGAGCGTCCGGTCGTCCCGGAGCAGGGTGCCGTCGATGTCCGTCGCGACCAGCCGAGGTGCCTCTCCCATCAGCGGGAGAGTAGTCGGTCCAGGTAGACGGCGACGCCGTCGTCATCGTTGCGCAGGGTCACCTCGTCGGCCGCGGCGCGGACCTCCGGGTGGGCGTTGGCGACCGCCACCCGCGCCCAGCCCGCCCAGGCGAACATCGGCAGGTCGTTGGGCATGTCGCCGAAGACCAGCACCTCGGCCGGGTCGACCCCGAGGGTCTGCGCGACCACGCTGAGCCCGGTCGACTTGTCCACCCCGGGCGGGCAGATCTCGATGAAGCCGAGCCCGGCCTGGGTGAGCGTGGCCGTCTCCGGCGGGACGATCCGGCGGGCCGCGGCCAGCAGCTCGTCGACGTGGTGGTCGGCGGTCCGGGCGAACGCCTTGATCACGTCCGAGGAGACGCACTCCGCGCGGCTGCGCGCCTCGAAGCGGTCCGGGTAGGGCCAGCTCGGGTGGTAGTCGCCCCAGAGCGGGGCGTCGTGCTCGTCGGAGGCCTCGACCATGACGGTGAGCGGGCCGACCGCCGCCTCCAGGTCGGCGAGGAGCCGGGCGAGCACCGGACCGGGGAGACGTTCGTCACGCAGCACCACCGGGCCGGTCGGGTCGCTCTGGTCGACCACCCGTCCCCCGCCGGCCATCACCAGGAAGTCGGCGGCGCGGATGTCGTTGCGGGTCAGCTCGGTCAGGCGGGGTCCGCGACCGGTCGCGCCGACCACCGGGATCCCGGCGGCCCGCACCCGGTCGAGCACCTCGTGGGTGTACGCGGAGACGGTGTCGTCGCTGCGGACGAGCGTCCCGTCGAGGTCGGTGGCGATCAACTTGGGCAGTCCCGGGCGGGTCATGGTTCCTCCTTCGCCCGCCGCCGTCGTGCCAGCCGTCCTGGTCGTCGATGCCTCGGCCCACGACCGGCGGGCAGCAACCGTACCTCGCGGAACAGGTCGCATCCATGGCTTCCCGGCGAATCGGGCACCAACCCGCGGCGACCGCCCGGTGACGGTCCGTCGGCCCTCGATCAGGCCGGCGGCTCGGGGCGGGCGAACGGCACGGTGGGCTGGACCGTCAGGTCGGCCGGGGCGGGCGGGAGGTCGTCGTCCGCCCACCCCCGTTCCCGGCGGCGACCCCGGCCGGGCGGCCCGGCTTCCGGCTCCGCCCCGGGCTCGGCGGCCCGCGCGGGCGCGGTCCGGCCGGTGAGGTGCAGCGCGGCCGCGAGCAGGACGGTAGCCAGGAACGCGGTCACCAGCCCCCGGCCGTAGTCGACCCGGATCCCCGCCTCCGAGGAGTAGAAGAGCGTCCGCTGGCCCAGGTCGTCGAGGGAGAACGTGGTCGCGGTCAGTACGGCAAGCACCGCCACCGCGAGGCCGAGACCGGCCACCCGGGCGTTGTGCCGGACCGCGGGGGTGCCGCCCAGGGCCAGCGCCACCGCGCCGGCGAGGCCGAGCAGGCCCACCAGGTAGCCGACCCCGAAGCCGTCCACGTTGGCCACCCCGCCCGGGACCCGGATCGAGGTGTTCCCCTCCGGGCCGCCGTTCGGGACCGTCATCACCAGCCACTCGCCGATCAGCGAGGCGACCGCGGCCACCGCGCCGAGCCCGGCGAGCACCAGCGGCAGCCGGTGGTCCCGCCGCAGCCCGGCCAGCGAGCGTCCGGCCCGGCCCGGCGGTGCGGGTTCCCCCTCGCCCCACTCCACGACGGTCGTCCCGTCGGACCGGTTGTCCTGCCTGGGGATGGGGAGATCCTGGGACATCGGCCACCCTTCCGCGCGTGGGCCTGTGCCGAATCATGACACAGCCGGCACTCGGCGACGGGTACCGCGAGTCGGGCGGCCGGTTGTCGCCGCTCGTCCGCGCTGGTCGGTGCGGGGCCGCCCGGTTTCGGTTAGCGTCGGGGCATGCCTATCCGTACCGCTTCCGCACGTTGGCAGGGCAACCTCACCGAGGGTGCCGGGACCGTCCGCACCGGAAAGGGCGGGCTGACCGGGAACTACTCGTTCAAGTCGCGCTTCGAGGAGGGTGAGGGGACCAACCCCGAGGAGCTGATCGGCGCCGCGCACGCGGGCTGCTTCTCGATGGCCCTCTCCAAGCAGCTCGCCGACGCGGGCGCGACCGACACCTCGGTGGAGACCACCGCCAAGGTCCACTTCGACAAGACCGACGCGGGCATGACCGTGACCCGGATCGACCTGGAGACGGTCGGCCAGGTCCCGGGCATGGACGAGGCCCAGTTCACCAAGCTGGCCGAGGCCGCCAAGGAGAACTGCCCGATCTCGCGGCTGCTCTCCCCGGGCGCGCAGATCAGCCTCACCGCCCGCATCGCCTCCTGATCCACTCCCGCGCCGCGCTCTCCCGGACAGAGTGCTCATCCGTACGCCGGTGGGCACTCTCTCCGTGATTTTCTAGCGATCTTGATGGGTGGGAACGCACCCGGGTCGGGGAGGATGGGGGGCGTGCCGGTGGAGATGAACCGTGAACGGTTCGAGGAGCTGGTCGGCGAGGCCCTCGACGAGGTGCCCGAGGAGCTGCTCGGGCTGATGAGCAACGTGGTGATCCTGGTCGAGGACGATCCGCCGCCGGGCGAGCACCTGCTCGGCCTCTACGAGGGGCACGCGCTGACCGAGCGGGGCTGGGACTACTCCGGCGTCCTCCCGGACCGCATCCTCATCTTCCGGCGTCCGATCCTGCGGATCTGCGACACGGAGGAGGACGTCGTCGACGAGGTGGCGGTGACCGTGGTGCACGAGATCGCCCACCACTTCGGCATCGACGACGCCCGGCTGCACGCGCTCGGCTGGGGCTGACCGCTCCGCCCCGCTCGGCCGATGCCGGCCGTTGCGCGGCTCGCCTAGCCTGCGGGAGAGGCACATCCCGATGCAGGAGGAAACCCATGCGCAGCGCGCTCTTCTCCGCGGAGAACCTTGAGAAGGAGTCCCAGCAGCCGGGCATGCGGCTGCAGAACTCCAAGATGTTGAAGATCGAGCTGAACGGCGAGGCGATGGCCCGGGTCGGGTCCATGGTCGCGTACCAGGGGCAGGTGCAGTTCCAGGCGCTCGGTTCCGGCGGCATCGGCAAGTTCATCAAGCAGCGCCTGACCGGCGAGGGCGTCCCGCTGATGAAGCTCTCCGGCCACGGCGACGTCTTCCTCGCCGAGCTCGCCAAGGACGTGCACATCATCGACCTGGAGCCCGGCGACGCGCTGTCGATCAACGGCTCCAGCGTGCTCGCCTTCGACTCCAGCCTCCAGTACGACATCAAGATGGTCGGCGGCGCCGGCATGGCGTCCTCGTCCGGCCTGTTCAACTGCGTCTTCACCGGTCATGGCCGGATCGCGATCACCACCAAGGGCACCCCGGTGGTGCTCAACGTCGACCAGCCCACCTACGTCGACCCGCAGGCGGCGGTCTGCTGGTCGGCCAACCTGCAGACCGGCTACCACCGGGCGGAGCAGCTCGGCCTGGGCACGCTGCTCGGCCGCAGCACCGGCGAGGCGTTCACGATGAGCTTCGCCGGTCAGGGCTTCGTGGTGGTGCAGCCCTCCGAGGAGCCGCCGGTGCAGGGCAGCGGCGTCCAGCAGCAGCAGGGCGGCCTGCTCGGGGGCCTGCTGCAGTGACCGCCCGATGCGCGGGACGCCCCGTCCGGGCGTCCCCGCACCGTCAGCTCAGCTCGCCGGCGCGCAGCCGGGACAGCCAGGCCGCCGCGTCGGCGTAGTCGGCGTCGGAGAGGCCGGCCGGGGCGGGGACCGGCCGTTCGGCCGCCGCCGGGCTCCAGCGGTGCCGGGGGTACGAGCCGAGGAAGCGCACGTCGGCGCAGACCCGCCGCAGCCCCTGCAGCGCCTCGCCGAGCCGGACGTCGGCGACGTGGCCGGTGCAGTCGAGGAAGAAGACGTACCGGCCGAGCGCCTCGCCGGTCGGGCGGGACTCGATCCGGGTCAGGTTGATCCCCCGGACGGCCAGCTCCATCAGCACGGAGAGCAGGGCGCCCACCCGGTCGTGGGCGATGTAGACGGCCAGCGAGGTTACGTCGTCCCCGGTCGGCGGCGGGGGCGGGCCGGGGCGCGAGACCAGGGCGAACCGGGTCACCGCGTCCGGGTGGTCGGCGATCTTGTCGGCGAGCACCGTCAGCCGGTGCCGGGACGCCCCGATCGGGGCGCAGACCGCCGCGTCGTACTCGCCGCCGGCCGCGCCGGCCGCGGCGGCGCCGTTGGAGAGCACGTCGACCACCGTCGCGTCGGGCAGGTGGTCGCGGAGCCAGCCCCGGCACTGGGTGGACGCCTGCGGGTGCGCCGCCACGCTGCGGACGTCGGCGAGGCTGGTCCCCGGGCGGGCGGCCAGCACGAACTCCACCGGCAGGATTACCTCCCGGGTGATCACCAGCGGCTCGCCCTCGGCCATCTCGTCGAGGGTCACCCCGACCGCGCCGCCGATCGAGTTCTCCAGCGGCACCAGGGCGGCGTCGGCGTCCCCGGCCCGTACGCTGTCCAGCGCCTCGCCGACGCTGCGGGCCGGCGTGCGGCTGCCCCGCTCGGCGGCGGGCACGGTACGCAGCGCCTGCTCGGCGAAGGTGCCCTCGGGCCCCAGGTAGACGTAGCGGGTCGGCGGTGTTCCGGGCATGGCGACCAGCCTACGCACCCGGAGTGCCGTCGCAGGCCAACGTCCGGATGCCGGGCGGTCCGGCGGCGCGTACCTCGGCCCCGCAGACGTCCGTCCCGGCGGTGACCAGCTCCAGTGCCCCCGGCCGGCCCCGGGTGACCACCTGGAGCTCCTCGTGCCCGGTCACGTCGAGCACGGTGTACTGCCAGTCCCCGGCGCAGAGCGGCCCGGTCCGGACCCGGACCCGGACGTCCCGGGGCAGGACCCCGGCCGCACCGCGCAGCAGCGAGACCACCCGGTCTCCGGACGGGCCGGCCGGGCAGGGTCCGGCGACCAGGTCCGCGCTGGTGGCGGTGGCCGTCGGCGTGGTCGGCGCCGTCGGGGTGGCGCTCGGCGTGGGCGCGCCGGGGGTGCCGGTCGCGGTCGGGGCGGTGGCGGTCTGCTGGGCCGGTCCGCGCAGCTCGGGTGGGGTGCCGCAGGCGGCGAGGGGCAGCAGCGCGAGCAGCGTGACCGGGACGGTCAGCCGTCGGCGAATGGTGGGGCGGGATGCGCTGGGTGGCACGGTCCGATCCTCGGAATCGGCGGACGTCGTTGCGGCCGGGGTGGCCGACCCCATCGTAGGAGGATCGGGCGGCGGGGTGAACGTCACTTGTGGACGCGGTGCCCGGCCCGCTCCAGCGCGGCCGTCGCCTCGACCAGCCGCACCGCGGGAACCAGCACGTGGTCGGTGTCGTACGTGGAGAACGCCACCACGTTCACCCGGGCCCGGGCCAGCGGGTCGACCAGCGCGGCGAGGGTGTCGGTGACGACCAGGTCGAGCGGATCGACGATCCGCAGGCACCGCCAGTCCGTCTCCACCACCGCCTGCTCCGGCACCCGGCGGGCGGGACAGATCAGGGAGATCCCGTTAACGCTCCAGCTCACCGTCACCACGTCGTGGTCGCACAGCCCGCCCCAGAGGGTCGGGGAGAGGCTGGAGCCCGCCGGCAGTCGGCACACGGCGTACTCGCCCGGCAACAGAGCGACATCGAGCATGTGGGCACCATACGTCCTCGGTGAGGGTCGGCCCCAGCACCGTCGGGTGCGGCGAGTGCCATCCGTTGTCGCAGTTCAGACCTCGGAGAAGAAGGTGAGTGAGCCGGCGACCGAGCCGTCGGTGAGCACCGGCGTCGAGATCGCATCGACGGTGGTGCCCGGCGCGTCGGGCCCGGACCCCTGGATCCGGAGCAGCCCGCGGGCCAGCCGGCCGGAGTGCAGGGCGAGCAGCGGCGGGATCTTGTCCGTCTCCTGCTCGGTCAGCTCGCTGCGGTTGGCGGTGAAGTCGACCAGGCGCAGACCGCCCTCCAGCAGCGGCCGCCCGATCACGTCCTCCGGCGCGCCCAGGCAGAGCAGCTCGCACCCGGACGCGGAGACGGCCACCACCGTGGTGTCGGCGTCGATCAGCAGGCAGGGCTCGGCGGCGTGGAAGACGGTGGTCGACCACTGCCCGAAGTTGTCGGACTCCTGCTCTGTCGGTGTCTCTGCGGCGGGCGCGAACACTTCCGAGAGCGAGAGCTCGACGTGGGCCACCGCGCCTCCTCATTGCACCGACGGTCTGTCCACGCTATCCGGTCGCCGCGACGGCCGCCCGACCGCGTTCGGGTGCACCGGAAATCGGTGCTCCTCGGTTGCCCGGGGCGCCGGTGGCACCGCGGGACAGGTGTCGGTGGGCCGGGTGCTCGGTGACCGGGCGGCCGGCGTCGGTGCGGACCGACGGAGCTGCCGAGACGGATCCCCGGACGCGTGGCGTCGCCGGTGACGTTACCGGCGGGCGGCCCGCTTGTCAGCGGCCGTTCGGCCCTCGTCATACCACCGGTAGTCGGCTGCTGGACGGTACGTGCCGTTGAGCCAGGTGTTCGGGTCCTGGGCGACCCGGGAGAGCTTCTCGGCGGTGGCGGGGCTGATCCGGTTTCCGCCGGCGACGAGGAGCCGGTCCAGCTCCCGGTGGGTCGCCATCAGGCAGTCCTTCGGCAGGCCGTACACGCTGATCACGCCGGACCCGACGAAGGTCAGCACCGGGCTCACCGGGATCGGCAGGCCGACCGCCTCGGAGAGCGCCTTGCTCGCCCGCTTCGCGTCCCGGCGCGCCTCGGCCACATAGGACGGACGCTTGCCGTTGATCTGTACGACGTCGCCGGCGACGAGCACCCGGGCGCGGCCGTGGTCGGCGATGGTGACCGCGAAGAGGCCGCTCGGGCCGATGGCCAGGAAGCCGGCGCGGTCGTCCCGGTCGTGGTCGAGCAGGACGTCCACGGCGTCCGTACGCGGCCACTCGATGACGTGCCAGGCGGGACCGAGGTGGTCGAGCTGGCCCAGGGCGCGGGCTCCGGCCGCCTCCAGCCGGCGGGCGCCCCGCTCGGCCCGACGACGGCGGGCCCACTCCAGTGGAGTCGGTCGGGCCGGTTCGAGGACCGAGGTGGACTCGATCCTGGGCTGTGGCACCGCGACGGGCGGCAGTGCCCGGGTGGGTACGGCTCGACGGGCGGGAAAGACAGTCATCGCGACCTCCGGCAAAAGGTCCCTCGAAGTTATGTCTTCACTACCCTACGTTGCGGACCCCGGTGTTCGGCAAGTTGGAGCATCGGAATGAGTGCGGATGAATGCCATATTCATTCACACTTCTTTTCCGGATGCTGCGGAACCCCTGCCCTACGCTGCGAAGGTGACCCACTACGTCGACAGCGAGGTCGCCCGGCTCGGCACGGTGCTGCTGCACCGGCCCGGCCCGGAACTCGCCCGGCTCACCCCACGCAACAACGACTCGTTGCTCTTCGACGCCATCCCATGGGTCGGCCGGGCGCAGGAGGAGCACGACGCGTTCGCCGCCGCGCTGCGCGGTCGCGGGGTGGAGGTGCTCTACCTGGCCACCCTGCTGGCCGAGACGCTCGCCGTGGCCGACGCCCGGGCCGAACTCACCGACCTGGTGCTGCGCTCGCCCCGGCTCGGCGACACCCTCCGCCGCCGGATCGCCGACCATCTCGCCTACCTCGACCCGGCCGCCCTCGCCGACGTGTTCACCGCCGGGCTCGCCCACGAGGAGCTGCGGCTGGGCCGGGACCGCCCCGGCGGCCTGGTCTGGACGCTGATGGACCGGCACGACTTCGTCATCGACCCGCTGCCGAACCTGCTGTTCACCCGGGACTCCTCGGTCTGGATCGGCGACCGGGTCGGGGTGACCAGCCTGGCCATGGTGGCCCGGCGGCGGGAGACCACGCTGACCGACGCCATCTACCGGTACCACCCGCGCTTCGCCGGCACCGAGTTCGTCTACCACCCGGAGATGGAGCACCTGGAGGGCGGCGACGTGCTGCTGCTGGCGCCGGGCGTGCTCGCCGTCGGGGTGGGCGAGCGGACCACCCCGGCCGGCGCGGAACGGCTCGCTCGGCAGGTCTTCGCCGCCGGCCTGGCGCACACCATCCTGGTGGTGCCGATCGCGCAGGAGCGGGCCACCATGCACCTGGACACCGTCTGCACGATGGTCGACGTGGACGCCGTGCTGATGTACCCGAACATCGCCAGCACCCTGTCGGCGTACACGGTCATCGCCGGCGCGGACGGCGACGAGCCGCGGGTCGACGGGCCGGCGCCCTTCCTGCGGGCCGCCGCCGACGCGATGGACCTGGACCAGCTCCGGGTCATCGACACCGGCCTGGACCCGGTGACCGCCGAGCGGGAGCAGTGGGACGACGGGAACAACACCCTCGCCCTCGCCCCCCGGCTCTGCGTGGGCTACGAGCGCAACGTGGAGACCAACGCCCAGCTGGAGCGGGCCGGCATCGAGGTGATCGCGATCGCCGGCTCCGAGCTGGGTTCCGGCCGGGGCGGTCCGCGCTGCATGTCCTGCCCACTGGTCCGCGAGCCGCTGCGCCGCTGACCCGGACGGACCGCGGACCGGTACGGGCCCGCCCGGCGCGAGGTGTCCGGCGGGCCCGTCAGGACGGTCGGGTCAGCGGAGGGTGAGCTGCCGGCCGACCAGGCCGTGCCGCGCCCGCCGGCCCGCCGCGTCCAGCGGCTCGGTCTCCTTGAGCGCCTCGGCGTACCGGTCGGCGAACGCGGCCACCGGCGCCTCCCACTCGGCCGCCGGGGTCTGCTCGGGCAGGTCCCACACCGGCACCAGCCGGCCGTGCGCCCGGAACATGCCGGCGAAGCGGGTGTTCTCCCCGAGGGTCAGGGTGCCGGCCACGCTCAGCCGGGACAGCGCGTCGAGCGCGACGTCCTCGTCGTCCGGCAGCACCCAGCGCACGTGGGCCTTCTCCGGCACCTGGCACCAGTACGCGGCCCGGGCGGCGGCCAGCCGGACGGTCGGGTAGACCGCCGCGTTGGCGCGTTCCAGGGACGCCTGCACGGTCGGGTCGTCGGCCGCTCCCGGGTCGAGCCAGAACTCGAAGCCGTCGTGCATGGTGATCTCCAGCGGGCCGTCCGCCAGGATGTCCTGGAGGCGGGGGCCGGGACCGGGCAGCGGCGGCACGGTGACCTGGCCGCCCGGCTCGGTCCGCAGCGCGGAGAGCAGCGCCTCGGCCAGGTCCCGGGAGACGTCGCCGGACTGCTGGTGCCGCTGGAGGCCGATCAGGATCCGCCCGTCCGGCTTGGTCATCGCCGGGGCGGCCATCGGCAGCACGGTGGCCAGGGTGACCGGGCGGTCGCCGTACTCCTCGACCAGCTCGGGGGTCAGCCGCAGCGGCGCGGAGGCGGCCGGGACCAGCTCGCGCAGGGCGATCCACTCCGGCTCGTCCACCAGCCCCTCGAACGGGCGGGGCACGAAGATGTCGCGCACCTTCTCCCGCTTGGGGGTGGCTTCGGCGGCCCGCTGGCTCTTTCGACGCTTGCTCACGGCGAGACAGCCTAGATGCCGGGCCGGCGCGCGGTGGGAACGACCCGCCCCCGGGACCCGCTCAGCCGGCCGCGACCAGGTCCGGCCGGGGCGTCGCGACCGGGTCGAACTCGGCCCAGACGCTCTGGCCGAGGCCGTCCCGCTCGACCCCCCAGCGGCTGGCCAGGCCGGAGACGATGTGCAGCCCCCGCCCGTCGGCGGCGTCCGGGCTGGCCGCCCGCATCAGCGGGCCGGCGCCGGAGCCGCCGTCGGTGACCCGGAGCTGGACGCGCTGCCCATCGGCGGTCGACCGCAGCCGCCAGGCCACCCGGACCACCCCGCCGGGCAGCGGGTCGGCGTGCCGCACGGCGTTGCCGACCAGTTCGGCGAGGACCGCGACCAGGTCGGCGAGGAGGATCGGCGGTACGACGTCGGCCAGCTCGTCGGCGAGCCGGTGCCGGGCCAGGCGCGCGCCGGTCGCGTGGTGGGGCACCACCACGCACCACGATCGTTCGGCCGAACCCGTCGACACCGTCGTCCCTCTCCACCCCCGTCGGCGCCGGGATCATCCCCGCGGCAGCCGCACCTCTGCGACGGTACCGCCACCGGCCCTCGGACGGAGGGATACCCATCCATTCTGCTGTTCAACGATCTGCCGGACGAGGTAGAGACCGAGCCCGGCCCCGGGATAGCGCCGCCGGTCGCCCGACTCGCCCTGCCAGAACCGGTCGAACGCCCGCTCCACGTGCTCGGGACGGATGCCGATGCCCCGGTCGGCGACCCGGAAGGAGACCGTCCCGTCGCTGGCCGACGCGCCCACCTCGATCGGGGTGCCGGGCAGCGAGTACTTCCCGGCGTTGGTGCTCAGCTCGGTCAGCACGGTGGCCAGGATGTGCCGGTCACCGCGCGCCTTGGGCAGGTCGTCCGGCAGGTCCAGGACGATCCGGTGCCGGACGTCGGCCGGCAGGTCGGGCACCGCGGCGCGGAGGGCGTCGGCGAGGTCGAAGGGAGTGGTCGGCTCGCCGCCGGGCCGGCTGTCGGTGGCCGCGGAGAGCAGCCGGTCGACGAGCCGCGCCAGCTCGTTGGCCCGCTGCCCGATGATCCGGGCCGCCTGCCGCCGGTCGTCGTCGTGGAGCGACTCCCAGTGGTCGGTGAGGGTGTCCGCGTACCCCTTGATGACGGTGACCGGGGTACGCAGCTCGTGGCTGGTCACCGCGACGAAGAGGTCCCGGTCGTGGTCGCGCCGCTGCTGGTCGGTGATGTCGCGGAAGGTGACCACCCGCAGCGTGCCGGGGCCGGGCAGCTCCCCGGAGGTGACCCGCAGCCAGCGGCCGTCGGGCATCCGGTGGTCGAGCACCTGCCCCGGCGGGGGCAGCGGGAAGGGCAGCGGGCGGTTCAGCGACTCCCCGGTCGAGCGGCCGGTGACCTGGGCGGCGGCCGGGTTCCAGAGCCGGACGTGGTGGTCCCGGTCCACCACCGCCAGCCCGTCGGCGAGGGCCGCCACCACCGGGCCGTCGCCGTGCACGGGCAGGCCGGTCTGGTCGCCGTACATGTGCGCGATGCAGGCGGCGACGTAGCCGAGGACGGCGTGCTGGGAGGTGTCCTCCGGGTCGCCGTCCGGGTAGAGGGCGTGCAGGCTGCCCACGGTCAGGCCGCCGATCTCGGCGCGCGCCACGATCATGCGCAGCAGGCCCCGGTCGGCCAGCTCGTCGGCGAGCGCGCCCGGGATCCGGTCCACCCGCACCTGGCGTACCGCGGGGCCGGAGAGGAGGCGGACGGTGGCCGGGTCGGCGACCGGCAGCGGCCGGCCGATGGCCCACTCGGCGGCGCCGGTCGCCGCGATCACCCGGCCGCCGGTGGGGGCGAACTCCACGAACGCCAGGCTGGCCGCGCCGATCGCCGGCTGGACCACCCGGAGCAGCCGGGTGAGGACGGGCAGCCCGGAACCCCCGGAGTTGATCATCTGAATGACGTTGGTGTGGCCGGCGATGAGGGCGCTGTAGTCGGTTCGCTCCGGCATGTCCCGAGTGTGCCCCGGCCGGCCGGCCCGGGGACACCCCCGCCCGGCCGACCCGCACCGACCGCCGGGCCGACCGGCGGAGCTCAGCGGCCGAGCCGGGCCAGCGTGTGGGCCGGCCGGTCGGTGATCACCCCGTCCACCCCGGCGTCCAGGACCAGCTCCAGGTCGTCGGGCTCGTTGACCGTCCAGACGTACACCTGGTTGCCGGCCGCCCGCAGCGCGGGGACGAGCTGCGGCCGGGCCCGGAGCAGCCCGATCCCCGGCCCGGCGATCCGGGTGCCGAACGGCAGCCGGCCCAGCCGCAGCCAGCGCGGCAGCACCTCCAGCAGCAGCACCGTGGGCAGGGCGGGGGCGAGGTCGCGGATCCGGCGTACGGCCAGCGGGGAGAAGGACATCACGGTGACGCTCACCGGGTTGTTTGGCGTCGGGTCGGCGAGGCCGTACCGGCGCAGCAGGGTGACCAGGCGGCGCTCCACGTCCCCGCCGTACCGCGAGGGGTGCTTCGTCTCCACCAGCAGCCGGACCGGCCGGCCGGCGGCCAGCACGGCGTCGAGCAGCCGCTCCAGGGTGAGCAGCCGGGTGTGCGACTCGTCGAGCCGCTCGTCGCCGTCGCCCGGCACCCCGCCCGGGTGCCAGGAGCCGAAGTCGAGCGTCTCCAGCTCGGCGAGCGTCCGCGCGCTGACCAGCCCGTGGCCGTTGCTGGTCCGGTCCAGCCGGCGGTCGTGCACGCAGACCAGGTGCCCGTCCCGGGTCAGCCGGACGTCGCACTCCAGGCCGTCGGCGCCCTCGTCGAGGGCGCGCAGGTAGGCGGCGAGGGTGTGCTCGGGCAGGTCGTACGAGGAGCCGCGGTGCGCGAAGACCAGGGGGTCGCCCATGCCGCTCGGTCCCTAGACGACCCGGCCCGGCTGCCCGTCGTCGGTGACCACTGGCCGGCCGGCGGCGGCCCAGTCACCCATCCCGCCCTCGACGTTGCGCACCTGATCCCACCCGTTGCGCATCAGGTAGGTGACGACCTGCGCGGACCGCCCGCCGGAGCGGCAGATCACCGCGACCTCCCGGTCGTTCGGCACCTCGGCGAGCCGGGCGGGCAGCTCCATCATCGGGAGGTGGTGGGCGGCCGGCGCGTGGCCGGCGCTCCACTCGTCGTCCTCCCGGACGTCGAGCAGATAGGTGTCGTCGGGCACGGCCGACGCGGGCACGCTGGGAACCTGGGGTCCGAACACGGCTACCAAGCCTAGTCGGGCCGGTCCGGTCACAACCGGTTGACCCATCGGGGATTGGCTCCGGCCCACTCGGGCAGCCGGGTGCCCCGGACCGCGTCGAAGAGCCCGTTGCCGCCGTTGTCGAGCACCACGTAGGAGACCTCGTCGATGGTCTGCGGGTAGGACGGGACCTGCACCCCGCGCAGCGCGTCCGCGGGCAGCGACCGGAAGTCGAGCAGCAGGTCCTCCAGCGGCACGCCGTTGGTGTCCACGGTCAGCGAGCCGCCCACCGCCCGGAGCACCTGGTCGAGCTTCACCGGGTCGCTGCGCAGGTGCGTCTCGCTGGCCTTGTCAAGCACGGCGCGGAGCATCTGCTGCTGGTGCCGCTGCCGGTCGAAGTCGCCGCCGGGCAGGTCGTAGCGCTGCCGGACGTAGTCCAGCGTCCGCGCGCCGTCCATCTGCTGACAGCCGGGGGTGAAGAGGGTCTTCGTGTGGATCGAGCGGACCTCGGTGTCCACGCACATCCGGATGCCGCCGAGCAGGTCGATCACCTCCTTGAAGCCGGAGAAGTCGACCAGCGCGGCCCCGTCGAAGCGGATGCCGGTGAGCCGGGTCAGGGTGGCGGAGAGCAGCCGGGCGCCGGCCTGGCCGCCGCCGCCGTGCTCGTACGCGGCGTTGATCTTGTCCTGGCCGCCGCTGTAGCCCGGTGCGGGCGGGATGGCGACCAGCAGGTCCCGGGGGATGGAGATCAGGTACGCCTGCCGCATGCCGGCCGGCACGTGCACGATGAGGATGCTGTCCGAGCGCTGGTCCTCGGCGCTGGCGCCGGTGCGGTGGTCGGAGCCGACGAGGAGGTAGTTGAGCGCGCCGGAGAGGTCGGTCCGCCGCTGTCGGGCGGCCGGGTCGAGCAGTTCCTCCTTGACCACGGCGCGGTCGTACCGGTTGGTCAGCCAGTGCAGCCCGGTCACGGCGATGGTGGCGAGCAGGACCAGGGCGAGGCCCGTGCCGAGCAGGAACCGGGGGAGGTGGGCGCCGCGTCCGGCCCGCCCGCGTCTGGTCCGTGCTGGCCTGGACGTGACACCCCTCCCGCACCCGATACGTGAGACCCGCTCACGTCAGGCTACGGGCGAAACACACCGGCGGTGGCCGCTTTCGCAGCCACCGCCGGTGCTCGGGTCAGAGACGCCGGGTCACTTACGGGTGGAGAGGACGCTCGGGTTGGCCACCACGAACTCGGCGAGCTTGTCGTCCTTGACCGCCTGGAACATGTCCATGCTCAGCTGGTTGAGGGACTCCCGCGTGTGGTCCGCGTTGGGGCTGTAGGTGCCGCCGTTGGTGCGCAGCGTGGTGAGGTCGTTGCCGGTGACGCCCTTCATCGTGTAGATGAAGTCGTCGATCGGCACGCCGCCGGTGTCGAGGATGAAGGCCTTGCCGGCCGCTTTGATCAACTGGTTCAGCTTGATCGGGTTGGTCAGCGTGCCGTTCTGGGTGGCCTTCTTGGCCATCGCCTTGATCAGCTGCTGCTGGTTCTGCTGGCGGTCGTAGTCGCTGTTCGGCAGGCCGTAGCGCTGGCGGGCGAAGTCGAGCGCCTCCCAGCCCGCCATTTCCCTGCAGCCCTTCTTGTGCACCACCGGCGTGTAGGACTTGCCGGACTTCTTCGCGTCCGCGTTCCACATCGGCTTGCCGTCGACCATCGACATGTGGTGCGACTTGACCTCGTGGCTGACACAGATCCGGACGGTGCCGAGGGCGTCGATGACGCTCTTGAAGCCGCCGAAGTTGATGATCGCGGCGCCGTCGAAGCTGATCCCGGTCATGTTCTTGATGGTCTTGGCCATCAGCTGGGCGCCGCCCTCCCAGCCGCCGCCGTTGCGGGCGCCCGCCTGGAAGGCCGCGTTGATCTTGTCGGTGCCGCCCCGGAAACCGCTCTCCTTGAACGCCGGGATCTGCGCCTCGGTGTCCCGGGGGATCGAGATCAGGTAAGCCTGGTCGTGGGTGGCCGGGATGTGCAGGATGATGATCGTGTCCGAGCGGACGTCGTCGGCGGCCCAGCGGGCCCGGGCGTCGACGCCGAGCAGCAGCATGTCGATCGGGCCGTCGAGGCTGTTGCCGCCCTCGGCGTCGGTCTTGCCCGCGTCGCCGAGCAGGTTGCGCTGCGCGATGCTGCCGGTGGCCTGGCCGATCACGGCCTTGCTGCCGACGATGGCGAGGCCGCTGGTCATCATCAGCACCGCGCCGAAGATCACCGTGAGTCGGGCCCAGAGCGGGTCCTTGCGACGGCTGCGCTTCTTGGACCCTCCGTTGCCGCGGCCGCCGGGGCCGGGCTGCGTGGGGATGAGGGGCGGCACCCGGCCGGGTGCTCCGGGATCCGGTGACTGAGGGCGACGGCTGGTCTGAACCGGCATGCGTGCTCCAGCTCGATGATCGGGGGGCTCGACCACTGTACGTACCCGTACCCGTTGTTGCGACCTCCGCAGGGAACTATTCCCGCCAATCCCGGCACTCGTCATCGTGGTTCGGCCGAACGGCCAATTGAAAAGGACCGGTCGGCGGTTGGCTCGCCGTGGAGGAGCCTTGACCGCCGACCGGTGGGGTATTCCGGAGGGGTGGGCGTCAGCCGCCGTTCCCCGCGCCGCTCTCCTGGTTGGCCTTGATCCAGTCGGCCATGGTGTCCGCCGACATCGCCTTGTACATCGCGAGGGCCTGCTCCCGGTCGGAGACCACCACCGACTCGCCGTTGATCGTCTGACTGCCCACGTTGGGGCTGGTGATGAAGGTTAGGTTCTCGCCGCGCAGGCTGCGGAACTGCATCGCCATGTCGACGAGCGAGAACCCCTGGTCGACGGTGGCCGCGTCGGTCACCGACCTGAGGAAAGCGTTCAGCTTCTTCGGGTTGGTCAATGTGCCGGTGCTCGCCGCCTTGTCCATCAGCGCCTTGAGGAATTCCTGCTGGTGGCGCATCCGGGCGAAGTCCCCCTCGGGGAACTGCTTGCGCTGGCGGATCCAGTCCAGCGCCTCCGCGCCGTCCATGTGGTTCACGCCCTTCGTGAACGTCCGGTACGGCTTGTGGATCGAGGTGATGGTCCGCTCCACCTTCAGGTCCACCCCGCCGAGCGCGTCGGTGACCTCCTTGAACCCGGCGAAGTCGATCGCCATGACGTGGTCGATCCGCACGTCGCTGAAGCACTCGACGGTCTTCACCGCGAGCGGCAGGCCACCGAACGCGAACGCCGCGTTGACCTTCGCGCGCTGGCCGGAGTCGCAGTCCGCGCCCGCGTTCTCCGGGATCCGCACGTAGAGGTCGCGCGGAATGGAGACCAGGTAGGCCTGCTTGTGGTCGGCCGGGATGTGCATCACGATCAGCGTGTCCGCCCGCCACTTGCCGGCGCTCTCCACCGGGGCGTCCGGGTCCCGGGAGTCGCTGCCGACCAGCAGGATGTTCAGCGCGCCGTCGACGGTCTTGGCGGGCCGGCCCCCGGTGATCTCCGAGAAGGGATCGGTGCGGGCCAGGTCGTTGTTGAGGTTGCGGGCGTAGAACCAGGCGCCCGCGCCGCCGAGCAGCGCGAGCACCAGCACCGCGACGCCGGCCACCAGACCGATCCGGCCCCAACGCGGGCGCGGACCGCGCCGGCCCGGCCCGCCGGCGCCGCCCGGGCCACCCGGGCCGGCGGGTCCGCCCGGCCCGCCGGGGCCGCCGGGGCGCGGCTCCTCGTCGTACGACGGGTACCTCTGGGCCTCGGTGGCGCGGGCGCGCCCGGTGGAACTCCGGCCGGAGCCGGGGACCTGGGCGCGGCCCGCGCTCCGAAGCAGGTACGGGAGCGGGACGCCAACTGTGGTGGTCGCTGACATGTAACCGAGGGTAGGTCGGTTGAGCCAGTAGCGCCCTCAGGTGCGGGTCGGTGTCTGCGTCCTTCCAGGCGGGTTCAGTACCCTAGCCGCTCGCGGAAGTACTCGATCGTGCGTCCCAGGCCGTCTTCGGGCGCCACGGTGGGCTCGTATCCGAGCAGCTCCCGGGCGAGGGTGAGGTCCGGCCGGCGCATCTCCGGGTCGTCCGCGCTGCGGGTGATGTAGCTCACCTCGGAGCTGCTTCCGGAGAGTGACACGATCAGTTCGGCGAGTTGCCGCATCGACATCTCGTGCTCGGTGCCGCAGTTGATCGGGCCCGTCTCGGTCGAGTCGAGCAGCAGCAGGATGCCGCGCACCAGGTCGTCGACGTAGCAGATCGAGCGGGTCTGGTTGCCGGTGCCGTGCACGGTGATCGGCTCGCCGCGCAGCGCCTGGGAGATGAAGGTCGGGATCGCTCGGCCGTCGTCCGGGCGCATCCGCGGGCCGTACGTGTTGAAGATCCGGACGATCGCGGTGTCCGTGCCCCGGCTGCGGTGGTACGCCATGGTGGCCGCCTCCGAAAAGCGCTTCGCCTCGTCGTAGACGCTGCGCACGCCGATCGGGTTGACGTTGCCCCAGTAGGTCTCGCGCTGCGGGTGCTCCTTCGGGTCCCCGTACGCCTCGGAGGTGGAGGCCATCAGGAACCGGGCGCCGTCGGCGGTGGCCCGCTCCAGCAGGTGCAGGGTGGCCACCGAGCCGACCCGCAGGATCTCCACCGGCAGCTTCTCGAAGTCGGTGGGGCTGGCCGGGGAGGCCATGTGCAGGATCGCGTCGAAGCGCTCGGCCAGCGCCGGGTGGTCGGTCGGCAGCCCTTCGGAGATGTCCGCCTCAACCAGGGTGAAGGTCGGCTTCTCGAACAGGTGGGCGACGTTGTCCTTGGAACCCGTGACGAAGTTGTCCAGCACCACGACGGTGCAGCCGCGGGCGATGAGGGCGTCGACCAGGTGGGACGGCACGAAGCCGGCGCCGCCGGTGACGAGGATGCGATGTCCGGGTCCGAAGCGGGGCTCTACCTTCATGCCGGCCAGCCTACTCAGCGTGCCTTTTCCGCGTGGTGCGGCATATGGCGAGGGGCCCCGCCGGCTCGGCGGGGCCCCTCGTCACGGCGAGCGTCAGTGGGCGCCCGAGCCGGTGAGCGCGCGCACCTCCAGCTCCGCGTACTTCTCCTCGTCGTGCTCCTTCGAGATCAGCGTGCCGATCCAGCCGCAGAGGAAACCGAACGGGATGGAGATGAGGCCCGGGTTGGACAGCGGGAACCAGTGCCAGTCGTGCTCGGGGAACATGGCCGTCGGCGCCCCGGAGACCACCGGGGAGAAGAAGACCAGCACCACGGCGGCGAGCAGGCCGCCGTAGATCGCCCAGACCGCGCCGGAGGTGTTGAACCGCCTCCAGAACAGGCTGTAGAGGATCGCCGGCAGGTTGCCGGAGGCGGCGACCGCGAAGGCCAGCGCCACCAGGAACGCCACGTTCAGGCTCTGCGCGAAGATGGACAGGACGATCGAGATCGCGCCGATGACCAGGGCGGAGATCCGGGCGACGTTCACCTCCTGGCGCTCCGACGCCTGCCCGTTCTTCATCACGTTGGCGTAGAAGTCGTGCGCCAGGCTGGACGAGGACGCCAGGGTGAGCCCGGCGACCACCGCCAGGATGGTGGCGAAGGCGACCGCCGCGATGATCGCCAGCAGTGTCGCGCCGCCCAGGCTGCCGCCGAAGAAGTCCCGGCCGAGCGCTTCGGCGAGCTGCGGCGCGGCGGTGTTGCCGGCCTTGTCCTGCGCGGTGATCGCCTGCCCGCCGACCAGCGCCGCCGCGCCGAAGCCGAGGGCCAGCGTGAGCAGGTAGAAGGTACCGATGATGCCGATCGCCCAGAGCACGCTCTTCCGGGCCGCCTTGGCGGTCGGCACGGTGTAGAAGCGGATCAGGATGTGCGGCAGACCGGCGGTGCCGAGGACCAGCGCTATGCCGAGCGAGAGCAGGTCCATCTTGCTGTAGAAGGTCTTCAACGCGTCGCCGGGCGTTTCCACGCCGTACCGCAGCCCGGGTTCGAGGAAGGCGGAACCCTTGCCGGAGGCGGAGGCCGCGTCGCCGAGCAGCGACGACAGGTTGAACTTGTACTTCGCCAGCACCAGCAGGGTCATCACGATCGCGCCGGTCATCAGCAGGAATGCCTTGACGATCTGGACGTACGTGGTGCCCTTCATGCCGCCCACGGTGACGTAGATGATCATCAGGGCGCCGACCATGATGATGGTCGCGACCTTCGCCGTGTCGGCGTCCATCCCGAGGAAGGTGGTGCCCGGCTTGATGCCGAGCAGCAGCGCGACCAGCGCGCCCGCGCCGACCATCTGGGCCAGCAGGTAGAAGATCGACACCGTGATGGTGGAGACCGCGGCGGCCGTCCGGACCGGGCGCTGGCGCATCCGGAACGCCAGCACGTCGGCCATCGTGTACCGGCCGGAGTTGCGCAGCAGCTCGGCGACGAGCAGCAGCGCCACCAGCCAGGCGACCAGGAAGCCGATGGAGTAGAGGAAGCCGTCGTAGCCGTAGAGGGCGATGATGCCGGCGATGCCCAGGAAGGACGCGGCCGACATGTAGTCGCCGCCGATCGCCATGCCGTTCTGGAAGCCGGAGAAGGAGCGCCCGCCGGCGTAGAAGTCGGTCGCCGTCTTCGTCTGCCGGCTGGCCCAGATGGTGATGGCCAGCGTGATCGCCACGAAGATCAGGAAGAGCGTGATGGTGAGGTTCCGGGCGGTCGTGCTGCCCGCCTCAGCCGCGAGGACCGTGTTCATGGGTCACCTCCCCGATCTCGGCACGGATCCGGTCGGCGACCGGATCGATCCGCCGGTCGGCGAACCGCGAGTAGAGCCAGGCGATGACGAACGTCGAGACGAACTGGAGCAGGCCGAAGACGAGGGCGACGTTGATGTGGCTGCCGAAGAGCTTCGTGCCCATGAAGCCCCGCGCGTAGGCGGAGAGGATGACGTAGAGCGCGTACCACAGGAAGAACGCGACGGTCATCGGGAAGACGAAGCCGCGCAGCGCGCGTCGCAACCCGGCGAACTCGTCCGACCGTTGTACGGCGAGGTACCGCTCCGCGGCGGAGTCGGCCGGCGCGGACGCGGGTGTGTCCGTGGACATCTGTGGATCACCACCTTCACAGGCGTGGGGAGTTTCGCGCACGGTAAGGAGCGCGCTCCCCGCCTGGGAAGGCCGAGACCGGCGTCGGTCGTCGGCTGCGCCGAATGGTGGTCCGGCTGCGCCGAGTGACCCAGGTCACTGCGTTGACCGGTCGCCGTTCAGTCGGTCAGCTCGCGGTACCGCCCCCGGTAGTGCAGCAGCGGGGCGGTCTCCTCGGCCAGGTCGATCGCCTCGATGGTGGCCTCGACCAGCAGTCCCCAGCCGTACTCCCGGGCGGTGTCGAGCCGGCAGCCGGCCCACCCGCCGGCGTCGGTCGGCACCGGGCCGTAGGGGGTGTCGGTCCACCTGCCGGTGGCGAAGAGACCGCCGGGGGACGGGAAGAGGCCGGCGAACCGGTCGGCGAGCTGCCGGTGCGACGGGCCCAGCGGGCAGACCGCGAAGCGACCCGCCTCCTCGACCGCCGCCCACAGGTCCGACTCGGGGTCGATCAGCCCGAGCAGCCGGTCCGGCTCGCCCTCGGCGACCAGGGTGGACGAGACGGTCAGCCCGGCCGGCCCCGGCGCGGTCCAGAGGGTGACCGGGGCAGCGAGCCGCCCGCGCAGCCGGCGTACCGGTGAACGCTGCCCGGCCGGCACGGCGAACGGGTCGGTGTGGTGGATCTCGGCACCCGGCTCATGATTCACGTGAAACATTGTGCCGCCCCGGGCCCGCGCCCAACCGAGGAAGCGGTCGTGCAGGTCGGCGGGGCGGGCGTGCCCGTTGAGCGGGGCGAGCTGGTCGCCGGCCTCCGCCATCAGCAGGCCCAGGTAGACCAGCAGACCGGTCCGGTCCGCCCGGGGTGGTGCTGGTCCGGGACAGCAAGGACCGCTCCGGCCCCACCCTCACGTTCGCCCCCGACGCCTGGCGCATCTTCCTGGCGCTGCCCCGGGCCGGCCGGCGGGGTTGACAACCCGCAACATCCGACCGGAGACAGGAGGGCGGGCCGCCCCATCCGGGACGGCCCGCCGCGTCAACGCCTGGTCAGGAGAAGTCGACCAGGAAGTAGTAGTTCGTCGTGTCGGTCCATACTCCGTCGGCCGTACGTCCGCGCACCCTCATGGTGTGCGAACTCGCCGAGGTCGGCGTGTAGCTTGCGGTGGCAACCCCGGCGGCATTCGCCGCCACCATCACCGGCTGGCCGTCATCGACCGTGTACTCGAACTCCACGACGCCCGGACTGCCCTGGGTGAAGGTGAACTCACCCGGCACGCCCACGCCACCGGCCCACTGGTTGGCCGGGTAGGTACTCGACGACACCAGCGGCGCCGTGCCGACCAGGAAGGGGTAGTCCGTCTGTGGCGTGTACTCGCCCGCCGCGGTTCGGCCCCGTACCGAGAAGGCGTTCGCGCCGTTGCGATCCATGGTCACCGAGATGTCGGTGACCAGCGCGTCGGGAGTCTTCGGCACGCTCTGCCAGGCGCCGCCGTTGAGCTGGTACTCGAAGGTCGTCACCTCGCTGATCTCGGTGTAGACCCCGAACCTGCCGATCGCGCCGATCCCGCCACGGGGGGTGTACTCGTCGTACGCGCTACTCACATTCACGCGCGGGTCGCGTACGCGGAAGTAGTACCGCCGCTCCGCGCTAACCGTGCCATCGGCCGCCCGGCTGGTGACCGTCAACAGGGTGTACCCGGGATGCGTCGGCGTGATCTCGATCGTTGCCTTACCGTCCGTTCCAGCGGCCACAACCTGCTCTTCGCCGCTGTACTCCAGCACGTAGCGGTACTCCACCACGTCGGAGCGGCCCGGGTTGAAGGTGAACCGACCCGGCTGGCCAGGCTGGCCGGCGGCGCCGTTCTCGGGGTAATCGCTGGACGTCACCACCGGTGCATCGCTGACCTCGAACGTGTAGGTCCGCGTCGGCGAGAAGGACCCGTCCAGGAAACGCGTACGTACCGTCAGCGTATTGCTGCCGGAGCGATCAGGGGCGAGCGTCACCTGAGCCCAGCTGTACTCCGGGTCCGCGATCTGCTCGGGCCCGTCGTTGAGCCGGTAGAGGTAGACGTCCACGTCCGGCATCGCGGTGTCGAAGTTGAACTCACCGGGGATGCCCACGCCGCCCCACGCGCCGTACTCGTAGTACGTGCTGGAGTAGACGGTCGGCTTGGTATCGATGACATTGAACTGGTACTGCTCGACCTCGGAGACGGTGCCGTCGGCGCTGATGCTGCGCACGTTCAGCATGTACCAGTTCGGCTCCGTCGGCGTCCAGCGCAGCACCGCGGTGCCGTCTGCTGCCGCGTCAATGCGTTGCATCTCGTCGTAGAGGAACGCGTACTCGTACGCCACCACCCCGGCGCGGCCGGGCCGGAAGGTGAAGCTGCCCGGACGATCGACCACACCGTCGTGGTCCGGGAATGCGAAGTCGGCCGACTCCACGAACGGGGTGTCGCGGACCGACACATCCTCCGTGTGCGCGCCGACGAACTCGGTTCCGACGTAGCTGCGCACCTGGAGCTTGATGGAACCAGACTGCGTGAACACCACCGGGACGTCGGTTGTGCCATCGGCGTCCGCCGGGACCCTGACCTCGTCGCCGTCACCGATCTTGTAGCCGAACTCGGTGACCCCCTCGACATTGGTCGAGATCGCCAGTTGGCTCGGCAGGCCGACACCACCCACCGTCACCCGCACCTGCGGTGCCGTGGATCGCACGAAGAACCGATATTCGGTCACCTCGGAGGAGTTGGACGCGCTGTCCACACTGCGCACGCTCAGCGACTCACTGAACGAGGTCGGCGTGTATTCAAGCGTGACGGCCGCGCCGGGTGCGGGCGCGGGGATGTAGTTGTACGTCTCGCCGAAGCGCCCCCAGTAGTAGCCGACCACGTCCGGCGATCCGTTTGCCGTGAAGGTGAACGTGCCCGGAACTCCCGAACCGCCATGCGGCTGGCCGTCATTCGGGTACTTCGCCGAGGTGACCACGGGTGCGGCCGGCCGCTGCCCGTCCACCTTCACGTAGCACGGCTCGGCCCACGCCGAGTAGTCGTGACCGTCGTAGGCACGGGCGGTCCAGGCCACCACGGTGCCGTGCGGGTACTGCGACATGTCCCAGCCGACCTTGGAAAGGGTGCTTCCGTAACTCGATCCGAACCGCTCGGAACGCTGGTCCTCATGGCCGACCGGCCAGGCGGCGAACTGCCCGTTGAAACTGGAATCGTTGCTGTCCGCGTCCGCGCCCCGGACCATCAGGCTGTAGTAGCGCGGCCCCACGGGCTGCGGGTTCTCCTTCGAACCGCAGGACCACGACGGAAACTCGAGCCCGATCTGCGCCACCGTCGGCGCGTGGTTGGCCACACTGTGGATCACCGGGAACGGGCGGAGCTTACGGCCGTGGGAGAGCTTGCCTTCGTAGCCGTGCGGCACGCGGATCTCGATGGTGAGGGTCTGCTCGTCCTGGTTTGCCAGCTTCTGTAACGCGGGCATGATGTCCCACACCAGATAGCCGGGGCAGGTGGCCGCGCCGCCAGCCTGGACGGTGCCGAGCAGCTCACGGTGGCGCGGGGTCGACTCCCAGCTTGTGGTCGCCTTGATCGGATCAGTGCGCCAGAGCTCGACCGGCTGGGCCGACGCGCAGTCGGCCGCCGATCGCTCCGCGATGACGAGGTCCGCCTTGTGGATGACGGCCCCACGGAAGCGCGAGATGTCGAAGGTGAAGTAGGACCGGGACTTGTGCTTGTTGCCGCCAGCATCTGCCCAGGCACCGATCGGTGCATCACCGGCGGCGTTGACGAACGACCTGTCCGGCAGTTGAGAGTCCGTGTAGGCCCAGCCGGACTTGCCCACGTCCCGCCACTCGTAAGCCTGTGCCGGCATGGCGATGACGTTGACCAGACCCGCGCCAAGCATGATCCCGAGTGATGCGGCCAGCAATCTTCGTGCGCGCACGAACCATGCACCTCCCCCCACAGGCGACGGCGTGCTTCGCCATCGAGGTGCCCGAGCATATCGAGGCACAGCAACGTCCCGCGGACCCGATCCGCGTTGCCGCCGCCCGTCAACCGACCCGGCGTCAGCGGCGGGGGGTGACGGCGGCCAGCAGCTCCGGCTGGCGGCGGTCCAGCACGTCACCGGCCAGGTACGACCCCAGCAGCGCCGCGCCCAGCCCGTACGCCAGGCCGACCGGCAGGGCCAGCCAGAGCCACAGGTCGCCGAGGAGCGCCGCGGCCACCACCATCGGCACCGCCGCGACCGCCGAGGCGACCATGGACAGCAGTGCGAGGAGACTCTTCGCCATCCCGGCGCCGGTGTTCATCGCGAACGGGTTGCTCGTCTCCGGCAGCGCGTACGCGCCGAGCACCGAGATGAACGCGTTGATCGCCAGTCCGCTGCCGTACGCGGCGAGCAGCGCGCCGGCCATCACGCCCAGCCAGGCCGGGTGTCCGAGCAGCGTGGCGAGGACGACCGCGACCACGCCCAGGATGGGCACCACGTAGAGCGAGAACGCGGTCATCCGGGCCCGCAGCTCCAGCCGCCCCGGTACGCCGGCCACCACGTTCGCCGCGTACGCGCTGCCGTCGAAGCCGAACTGGTTGGCCAGGGTCAGCGAGGCGAGCACCCCGACGAAGAGCATCGAGAGGCTGACCAGGACCGGCGAGGAGTCGGCGGTGGCCTCGCCGAACGCCTGCCCGCCGTCGGTGGCGAGCCGGGAGCCGCCCAGGTTGACCATCACCGGCACGAAGATGCCGACCACCGCGATGGTGATCAGGTTGGCCCGGCGCCGGGCTTCCCGCCACCAGTAGCGGCATTCCCGGGCGACCAGCGCCCCGAACCGGTCCCGCCGGGCCCAGCCGACGGCGCGCGGGAAGAGCTGGGCGACCGCCCCGCCCACCGGGCCCCGCCGGTCCCGGGCCGGGCCGGCGCTGACCGTGCCGACCATCGCCGACTCCAGCGACCGCGACCACCACAGCAGCAGCGCGCCGATGGTCACCGCGGTGATCAGCAGCTTGACCGGCGCGGCCCACACCCGCCCCTCGGCCATGTCGATGCCGGCGGTCCACGGCGCCCCGAACGGGGTCCAGCCGACCACCCGGGCCACCCCGGTCAGCCAATCCCAGTCGGCCTGGCGGACCGCCGCCAGCACCACGATCTGCAGCGGCCCGAGCAGGGCGGCGACCACCGCCAGCAGCACGGCGGCCAGGTCGCGTACCCGGCGGGAGCGGAGCATGGTGGCGAAGGCGCTGGTCACCGCGCGGGCCGCCGCCACGCAGAGCAGCAGCCCGCCGGCCGCCCCGACGACCGCGACCAGGCCGGCCGACCAGCCGCCCAGCGCCCCGGCGGTGACCACCAGCCCGGACACCGCCGCCAGCGTCGCCAGCACCGGCACGCTGACCAGGGCGGCCGCGAACAGGCCGGTGACCAGGGTGCGGCGGCTCAGCGGCAGCAGCGCGAACCGGGCCGGGTCGAGCGTCTCGTCCACGCCGAAGAAGACCAGCGGCAGCAGCAGCCAGCCGAGCACCAGCAGGCCCCCGCCGAAGGCGGCGGTCAGCAGCGCGTACCGGGGCTCGCCGGCCAGGCCGGGCGCCGCCAGCGCGAGGAAGCCGCCGGCGGCGAACCAGAGCCCGACCAGCACGCCGACCACGAAGAGGGCGATCCGCCAGCCCTGGCCGCGGAAGTTGTTGCCGAGCACCCGCAGCTTGAGCCGGACGAAGTGCCGGGCGGAGATCCGCCGGGCCGGCCCGGCCGGCGCGGTCACCGGGACAGCCACGACAGCTCCTCGCCCGTCGCGGTCCGCCCGCCGACCACCTCGACGAAGACCTCCTCCAGGGACCGGTCCCCGCGCACCTGGTCGAGCGTGCCGACCCGCTTGATGGTCCCGTCGGCGAGGATCGCCACGTGCGAGCAGAGCCGCTCGACGACCTCCATCACGTGGCTGGAGAAGACCACCGTGCCGCCGCCGGTGACGTACCGGTGCAGGATGCCGCGGATCAGCGCGGCCGACACCGGGTCGACCGCCTCGAACGGCTCGTCGAGCACCAGCAGCCGGGGGCCGTGCAGCAGCGCGCAGGCCAGGCCGATCTTCTTCTTCATGCCGGCCGAGTAGTCCACCACCAGGGTCCGGCCGGCGTCGGTGAGCGCCAGCACGTCGAGCAGCTCCGCCGCCCGCTGCTCGACCACCGCCGGGTCCATGCCGCGCAGCAGACCGTGGTACGCCAGCAGCTCCGCCCCGCTGAGCCGGTCGAAGAGCCGTACGCCGTCCGGCATCACGCCGAGCAGGCTCTTGGCGCGGACCGGGTCGGCCCAGACGTCGTACCCGAGCACCCGGGCCTGGCCGGCGTCGGGCCGTAGCAGGCCGACGGCCATGGAGAGGGTCGTGGTCTTGCCGGCGCCGTTCGGGCCGAGCAGCCCGTAGAAGGAGCCGGCCGGGACGTCCAGGTCGACTCCGGCGACGGCCACCTTGGTGTCGAACCGCTTGGCCAGGCCGCGCAACGCGAGCGCGGGGTGCTCTTGGGTCATGTCCCGACGTTAGTCGGCCGACGCCCGTGATCTCTCCCGCCACGGGACGACCTCGATCTCCTACCCGGGCAGGAGATCGGCTGTGGCCCGGGTGTGTTCCGCGAACCGCTCCGCGAGCCAGTTCTGCTCGTCCACCGTTACCTTTCCTCCCCGCCGTCGGTCAGCAGTGTGACGGACCGGAGCGGTCCGAGGTGAAACCGCGAGTGGAGGAGCGACGCGTGACGTCAGGCATGAAGACCATCATCTACCCGGTCCGCGACCTGGAGCGGGCGAAGGCGCTGTACGGCCGGCTGTTGGGCGTCGAGCCGGTCGTGGACGAGCCGTACTACGTCGGGTTCGCCCTGGCCGGGCAGGACGTCGGCCTGGATCCGAACGGCTACGGCCAGGGCATGACCGGGCCGGTGGCGTACTGGCACGTGGACGACATCGAGGGGAGCCTGAAGGAGCTCCTCGATGCCGGGGCGGAGAAGGTGCAGACGGTCAAGGACGTCGGCGGCGGCAAGCTGGTCGCCTCCGTACGCGACGCGGACGGCAACGTGGTCGGCCTGATCCAGGCGCCCTGACGGGGACCGGATCTCGTCGGGCGTCACCGCCGCCCCCCGGCGCCCGACGAGATCCGGGAGGATCACGACGGCCCTGACGCCCGAGGAGGATCCCCCGATGACCCCGCCGCCCCGCCCACCCAAGCAGCGCTGGAAGGACCTCCGATAACAGCCCGACCGGTCGGAACCTGCGGACCACTGGCCGGGTACGCCTCGGCATCGGCCCGACCGGGACGTGGTGATGAGGCGCCCCGGCTCAGAGGCGCAGCGCTTCGGGGGTGTGCAGGCGCAGCATCGTCGCGCCAACGTCGGGGGGGAGCCGGCGGCGGGTGGCGAGGGACACCGCCACCATCACGGTGAACGCCAGCGGCACGGTCCACGCCGCCGGCTGGGTGGTCAGCGTCGCTGGCCAGCCGCTCAGCGGCGGGCCGAGCACCGTGAGCAGTACGGCACCGACCGCCGCGCCGCCGCCGACCAGCACCCCGGCCGCCGCGCCCAGGTCGGTCAGCCCCCGCCACCAGATGCCCAGCACCAGCAGCGGGCAGAAGCTCGACGCGGCCACCGCGAAGGCCAGCCCGACCACCTGGGAGACGTCCAGCCCGGAGACGTTCAGCGCGAGCAGCGCCGGCACTCCGCCGGCGATCACCGTGGCCAGCCGGAAGCCACGTACCGAGCCGCGGCCCAGCACGTCCGTGGAGATCACCCCGGCGACGCTGGTGAGCAGCCCGGACGAGGTGGAGAGGAAGGCCGCGAACGCCCCGGCCGCGACCAGCGCGGCGAGCAGCCGCCCGGTCAGGCCGCCGCCGAGCGCCGCCCCGGGCAGCAGCACCACCACCGCGTCCGTCTGGCCGGTGACCAGCAGCTGCGGCGTGTAGATCCGGCCCAGCACGCCGTAGATCGTGGGCAGCAGGTAGAAGACGCCGACCAGGGCGAGCACCACCAGCGTGGTGCGGCGGGCCGCCGCGCCGTCCGGGTTGGTGTAGAAGCGCACCAGCACGTGCGGCAGCCCCATGGTGCCGAGGAAGGTGGCCAGGATCAGCGAGTACGTCGCGAAGAGCCCCCGGTCGTCGTCCCCGGCGGTGTCCGGCAGCAGCCAGTCGGTCGCCCGGGTGGCCGTACCGGAGACCTCCGGCACCGGGTCGCCGGCCGCGAAGTCGAGGCGGTCACCGGGGCGTACCTCCCGGACGTCGCCGTCGGGGAGGGTGAGGGTCGCGCGGTGCTCGACCACGACGGTGGTCGCGGTCCGGAACGCCGGCCCGTCGGGCGGTGCCGCCGCCGGGCGGGCGTCGGCCTGCCACTGCAACGCCAGGAAGATCGCCGGTATGGCCAGCGCGGTCAGCTTCAGCCAGTACTGGAAAGCCTGGACGAAGGTGATCGCCCGCATGCCGCCGAGCGCCACGTTCGCGGTGACCACCACGGCGACCAGCAGCGCGCCCACCGGGTACGGCGAGCCGGCCACCGTGGCCAGGGTCAGCCCGGCGCCCTGCAACTGCGGCACCAGGTAGAGCCAGCCGATGAAGATCACGAAGACGGTGGCCAGGGTCCGCAGCCGGCGGGACCCGAGCCGCAGCTCGCAGAAGTCGGGCAGGGTGAACGCCCCGGAACGGCGCAGCGGGGCCGCCACGAAGAGCAGCAACGCCAGGTAGCCGGCGGCGAAACCCACCGGGTACCAGAGCACGTCGACGCCGTACTTGAGGATCAGCCCGGCCACGCCCAGGAAGCTCGCCGCGGACAGGTATTCCCCGCCGATCGCGGCGGCGTTCCAGGTCGGGCTGATCGCCCGGGAGGCGACCAGGAAGTCGGAGGTGGTCCGGGCCAGCCGCAGCCCGTAGAAGCCGATCCCGACGGTGACCAGGGTTACCGCCACGATCGCCGGGACGACGAAGCCGTTGCCCACCTCAGCGCTCCGGCCGCTGGACCAGGTCGGTGAAGTCCTGCTCGTTCCGCTCGGCCAGCCGCACGTACGCCCAGCCGACGCCGATCAGGAACGGGAACGAGGCCACCCCGAGCAGCAGCCACGGCAGGTTGACCCCGAGCAGCGTGATCCGGCCGACCGAGGGCGCGATGGCGAAGAGCCAGGGCAGCCCGCCGAGGGCGATCAGCACCACCAGGCTCAGCCGCACCGCCAGCGCGAGCTGGGCCCGGACCAAGCCCTGGACCAGCGCCTCGCCGACCCGGGTCTGCTCCGCCAGCTCGGCGCGGGTCCGCCCGGACCGGTCGTCCCGGCGGGACACCTCGGCCAGCACGATCCGGGTCCGCCGGGGCGGCTCGGCGGCGCGCGGGGCCGGCACCGGGACGGCCTCGGCGGGTCGCCCCGGGCCATCGTGCTTCGCCGGACCGGTCATCCCCGGCAGTCTTGCCTGCTCAGCGCGAATGTCAAGGGTGCCGCGGAGGGGCTGTGGACAACCTGTGGAGAACGGCTCACTCCTGTGGACAACTCTGGGGACAGGGCCGGGCTCGTTGTGGACGACAGGGCGGAACCGTCAGGGTGAGCCGGTAGAGAGGAGGCCGCTGCCCCCGGCCGGGTCGACGGTGCCGGTCGGCCCGTCCCGGCTCACTCCCGCCCGACCCGGACCGGGTGGGCGGTGGCGGAGCCGAGCCAGGTGTGCGGGTTGCCGTACCAGCACCAGCCCAGCTTCGGCGCGCCCTGGCTGATCCAGAGCGCCGGCACCCGCTTGTCGCCGCACCGGGACCCGACCAGCGAGAAGCACCGGTTGCTGGCCAGCGCGGACGGGAACTGGGTGATGAAGGCGATCCCCTCGTCGATGGTGAGCGGCAACCGGTCCTGTGCCGCCATCCTCTCCACCGCTGCGGAGGGTGCCAGGTTGCGGAACTCCTCGCCCCGGTCCACGTCGAAGAGCAGGTACGCCGGGCCGGCAGGCACCTCCAGCTCCTTGATCGGGTCGAACCGGGCGAGGTCGCCCTCGGCGAAGTGCCGGTCGACGAAGCCGGGCTTGCGCCGGCCGGCCAACGTCGTCAGCCCGAGCCGTGGCTCGACCGGGATCAGCTCCCGGGTGACGACCAGCAGGAACGGCACCCGTGCCTCCGTGGGCGGCGCCAGCTCCGCGGCGCGGGAGACGGCCGCGTCGCGCAGCGGGGTGACCAGCTCGGTGAACTGCTCGGTGGACATCCCGGCGAGCCCGGGGTAGCCCTGCTCCATCAGGGTGCCGACCTGGCGGTCGAACTCGGCGGCGACGTCGAACGGGGATCCGGTCACGGGCGACCTCCACTCACTCGTACTGCGTACCGTACAGTGTACGATAAGCCTCCGGTATTCCCGCTCGGCGTTTTTCGATGGCCGGTTGGCTACCATGCGCCGGTGCTGCTCCCCCTCGTGGCCACCGCCACCCTCGCCGGTGCCTGCTGGGGAACGGTGCTGCCCGGACTGGTCAACCGGTACGCCGTGGAGTGGCCGGACGGGACTCCCCGACCGCAGTGGCGACGAGGGTGCTCGCACTGCGGGGCCGCCCGGGCCGGCTGGTGGCGGTCGTCCGGTGCCTGCCCGGACTGCGGCCTGCGGCCCACTCCCGGGCGGTGGGTCACCGTCCCGCTCGCCGCCGTGGTCTGCGGGGGCGTCGCCGCCGCCATCGGTGCGACCCCGGCGCTGCCGGCGTTCCTGCTGCTCGCCGCGATCGCCGTCCCGCTGGCGCTGGTCGACCTCAAGGTGCTCCGACTGCCCGACCCGCTGGTCGGCGCGGCCCTCGTCGGCGGGGTGCTGCTCCTGGTGGTCGCCGCGGTCGTCGAACGGGACGGGGCCGCCCTGCTCCGCGCCGGGCTCGCGGCGCTGGCCTGCGGTGTCGGCTATGCGACGCTGGCGATCCTGCCCCGGTCGCAGCTGGGGTTCGGCGACGTCAAACTGGGCGCCGTGCTCGGTCTCTACCTTGGCTGGCTCGGGTGGTTCCCCGTCGTGGCGGGGGTGCTTCTCGCCCCGGTGCTGAACCTTCCGCTGGTGATCGGCCTGGTCATCGCGGGTCGGGCCGGCCGGAAGACGGCCGTGCCGTACGGGCCGGCGATGCTGCTCGCGGCGGTTGTCGCGACCGTCCTGGCCGCCGTGCGATAGCCCGACCGGCCACAGTCACCCTCCGCCGTCCGATGGCGTCCTGTCCGGACTTTCTCGACGATCATTCAGTGACGGATCGGCCTTGGGCGTCATTGACACATTTGCTTGTAGCAGGGAAAACTCGGCTCGTTCCTTGCCCGGCGTCAACCATCTGCCGCGGTCACCGACCGCGACACCCTCCCCTGGAGCGTTGTTCAATGAACGATTTCATCCTTCGTGTGATGGCTTGGGCCAAGAGCCGGGACCGCGGCGCCAGCGCGGTCGAGTACGCCCTGATCGTCGGCCTCATCGCCGCCGTCGTCGGCGGCGTCATCTGGGTACTCGGTACCCGGGTCAACTGGATGTTCGAACAGGCCTGCAACAACGTGACGACGGGGAACGCGGCGGACCGGTGCGGCGACCCCGCTCGCTAAAGGGCGGAACGCTGCCGTGCCTCCGCTCGGCCCGTCGAGCCGACCGGAGCGCGGTCATCCGAGGCGGTCAACCCAGGCCGACGGTTGATCGGGGAGCGGCGGCGGTGGAGATGGCGCTCGTCCTGCCGCTGCTGTTGATCCTCGTCTTCGGGATCATCGACTTCGGACGGATGCTCAACAAGCAGATCGCCCTGACCGAGGCGGCCCGGGACGCAGCCCGGGTCGCCTCGTTCGGCGGCGACCCGACCGAGCGCGCCACCCGGATCGCCGGCGGCGACGTGGCCGTCAAGGTGACGGGCACCTGCGCGGGTCCCGGGCGGGACGCGCAGGTGACCGTCACCAACGACTTCAGCTTCGTGACGCCGATCGGCCTGATCGGTGGGGGCTTCGACGGCGAGGTCAGGCTCACCGGCACGGGAGTCGTGCCGTGTCAGTGATCCGTCGGCTCCGCGCCCGTTTCGCGGGCGCGCGGGGCGACCGCGGGGCGGTGGCGACGACGGTCGCGCTGCTCCTCGGCTCGGGGGTGCTGCTCGGCATGGCGGCCCTCGTGGTGGACGTGGGCAACCTCTACGCCGAACGCGGCCAGCTCCAGAACGGGGCGGACGCCGGCGCGGTCAAGGTCGGCCAGATTTGCGCGACGGATCCAGCCGACTGCTCGCCCGACGAGACCGACTTCGACGACGTGGTCGACCGGTACGCCGACCGGAACGCCAACGACGGCGCGGCAGCCGCCACCGTCTGCGGCCGCGGCGGCGAACTGCCGGCGTGCGCGCTGTGGGAGAACCGACTCACCGACTGCGTCGGGCCGCCTCCGGTGGGGGTCAGCTACGTCGAGGTGCACACCAGCACCCGGGGGGACGACGACTCCACGGTGCTTCCGCCGGTGTTCGCGCAGGCGGTGGTGGGCGGCTACGAGGGTGCGCAGGTGGGTGCCTGCTCCCGGGTGGCCTGGGGGCCGCCCGCCCGGGCGACCACGCTGGCGCTGGCCGTCTCGATCTGCGACTGGAACCGGAACACCACCGACACCACCGACGGCAGGCAGTACGACGAGGAAGAAGCGGTCCTCCCGGTGTACGACGAGACCGCGCCGAAGGCCTGCGGGGTTGCCGGCACGTCGGCCGAAAACCTGGGCGGGTACCGGTGGCTCGAAGACGCTGACCGGGAATGCCGCGCCACCGCGTCGATCGCCGAGGCCGACGGATACCCGGTCAGCACGGGCGACAGCAGGCCGCCCGGCAGGGCGGACGACTGCGATGCGGCTCTGGCTTCCCTGCGGACCTCGAAGCAGCCGGTTCTGGTGCCGGTGTTCGACCAGGTGACCGGTCGCGGCGGCACCGCTCGATACCACGTCTCGGGCTTCGCGGCGTTCGTGGTCACCGGCTGGCACCTGCCGACGTCGAAGGTGCCGTCGCGGGTGACCGGCCAGGACTCCTGCGCCGACGAGGAGAAGTCCTGCGTCTTCGGCTATTTCACCCAGACCCTCGTACCCGGCGGCGGTGCGATCGGGGGACCGGACCTGGGCGCGCGCGTCGTCGCCCCCATCGGCTGACATCGGAACACTGGAGAAGGTAGGAACCCGCACTCATGGCCCGACGCATCATTCCGGTGCTGATCTCCGTCGTCCTGGCGACGCTGGGCACCGGCGCCGTCCTGCTCTACCTCCGTTCGGCCGACGACCGGGCCCTGGCGGGCAAGCAGGCCCGCACGGTGCTGGTCGCCGACAGGAACATCCCGGCCGGTACGTCCGGGAAGGCGCTGCGGACCAAGGGGTACCTGCGCGAGGTCCGGATGCCGGTGGAGACGCTGCCCGAGGACGCGCTGGAGCAGGTGAGCGGGAGCCTGGACCCGCTGGTCACCACCGCCCCGGTGCAGCGTGGCCAGCTCATGCTCCGGGTCATGTTCGGCAGCGCGGTCGCGAACGGCAGCGGCCTGGCCATCCCGGACGGCCAGATGGCGATCACGGCCCGGGTGAAGTCGGCGGTGTTCGGCCCGGCCTCGCTGCGGGCCGGCGCCCGGGTGGCCATCTTCTACACGTACACGCCGATGGACGACCAGAAGCGGGACGTGGTCTCCGGCTCGGGGCTGGAGAAGGGCCGCAAGACCAACAGTGTGACCCGGCTGCTGATGACGGACGTCGAGGTGATCTCGGTGGGGCCGGCACCCGCGGCGGACGGAGCCACCGCGGCCGACAGGACCGGCGGCGGCTCCCAGGACGAGCTCTCGGTCACCTTCGGGCTGAACCAGGTCGACGCCGAGCGGCTGGCCCACGCGGTCGCCCTCGGTGGCGAGCTGAACGTCGGCGTGCTCGGCGAGTCCTCGGACGTCAAGCCGGACAACGGCGTGGACAACCGATCGCTGTTCGAGTAGCCGACATGACGATCCTCTTCGAACCCCACCGGCAGTGGAGCGCCCACCTGGCCTCCCAGCTCGGGACCGGCGTCCTCACCACGAGCCGGCTCGAGGACGTCGAGCGCCTCCTCGCCGACCAGCACCCCGATCCGCTGGTGCTCTTCGGCCCGACCACCGACCCCGGGCTGGCGCTCGACTTCGCGGCCCGGCAGCGGCTCGCCCGGCCGGCCCTGGGCGTTCTCCTGCTGCGCGAGCGGCTGGACGTGGAGACGATGGGCCAGGCGCTCCGGGCCGGGGTACGCGACGTGGTCGACGCCCGGGACCTCCCGGCCGTACAGGCGGCCTGCACCCGCTCCCTGGAGGTCTCCCGGCATCTGCTCGGCGCGGGTACGCCGGCGAAGGCCGCCGGCGAGGCGCGGGTGGTGACCGTCTTCTCCGCCAAGGGCGGCTGCGGGAAGTCCACCCTCGCCACCAACCTGACGGTGGCGCTGGCCGAGGGCGGCCGCCGACGGGTCTGCCTGGTCGACCTGGACCTCGCCTTCGGCGACGTCGGGATCATGCTGCAACTGGTGCCCGAGCGGAGCATCGCCGACGCGGCGAACGCCCGGGACCGGATCGACCCCACCCTGGTCCGCGCGCTGCTCACCTCGTACGCGCCCGGCGTCGACGTGCTGCTCGCCCCGGTCGGGCCGACCGAGGCGGAGCGGATCGGGCGGGAGCTGGTCGCCCGGGTCCTCGCCGCGGTCCGCACGCTGGCCGACTACGTCGTGGTGGACACGCCCCCGGCGTTCACCGACGGGGTGCTCGCCGCGCTCGACGTCTCCGACGTCCAGGTGCTGGTGGCCACCCCGGACGTCCCCGCGCTGAAGAACCTCCGGGTCGCCATGGACATGCTCGACCTCCTCGAACTGCCCACGCAGACCCGACTCGTGGTGCTCAACCGCAGCGACGCCCGGGTCGGGCTGACCCGCGCGGACGTCGAACGCGTACTCCAGACGCCGACCGCGGTGCACATCCCGTCCAGCCGGGACGTGCCCGTGTCGATCAACCGGGGGGTGCCGATCGTGGTGGAGAAGCCGGGACACCCGGTCAGCCGGGCCATCCGGGAGCTGGCGCTGGAGCGGATCGCCGCCGGACCGGCGGCCCGCACCGGTCGTGGGCTACGGGAGCGAATCGGTCGGGCGGGCAGCCGATGAGCCTCTCCGACCGGCTGGCGCAGCGCTACCCGGCCGGCGGCGACAGCGGCCGGACCACCCGTACCTCCGGCCCGATCACCGGGCCCACCAGCGGCACCAGCACCTCCGCTCTCCGCGTGCGCATCCACCGCGAGCTGCTCGACATCCTCGGTCCCCAGCTGTACGACAACCGGACCCCGGAGACCGTGCTGGAGAAGAAGGTCCGGGACACGATCAACGAGGTGCTCGCCCGCAGCGACTCGCCCCTGGCCGTCACGGATTCGGCCCGGATCTCGGCCGAGTTGCTCGACGAGATCCTCGGCCACGGTCCGGTCGAGCCGCTGCTGCGCGACCCGGACGTCACCGAGATCATGGTGAACGGCCCGGACCAGATCTTCGTGGAACGGTTCGGGCGCATCCACCAGGTCGACGCGTCCTTCGTGGACGAGCAGCACCTCCGGCGGGTCATCGATCGCATCGTCTCCCGGGTCGGCCGCCGCGTCGACGAGTCCAGCCCGATGGTGGACGCCCGCCTCCCCGACGGGAGCCGGGTGAACGTCGTCCTGCCGCCCGTGGCTCTCGACGGTTCGATGCTGACCATCCGCAAGTTCGCCCGGGACGCCTTCACCACCGACGACCTGATCGGCTTCGGCACCTTCACGCCGGAGGTGGCGCAGTTCCTGTACGCCTGCGTGCGGGCCCGCCTCGACATCGTGATCAGCGGGGGCACCGGCTCCGGCAAGACCACCACCCTCAACGTGCTGTCCAGCTTCCTGCCGCCCGACGAGCGGATCGTCACCATCGAGGACGCGGCGGAACTCCAGCTCCGCCAGAACCACGTGCTGCGGCTGGAGTCCCGGCCGCCGAACATCGAGGGGCGGGGCGAGATCACCGTCCGGGACCTGGTCCGCAACGCGCTGCGGATGCGCCCGGACCGGATCGTCATCGGCGAGGTCCGCGACGGTGCCGCCCTGGACCTGCTCCAGGCGATGAACACCGGGCACAACGGATCCCTGACGACGGTGCACGCCAACAGCCCGCGGGATTCGGTCGCCCGGCTGGAGACCATGTCGCTGATGGCCGGCCTGGAACTGCCGGTACGCGCGATCCGGGAGCAGATCGCCTCCGCCGTCGACCTCGTGGTGCACCAGAGCCGGTTGCGGGACGGCAGCCGGCGGGTCACCCACGTGACCGAGGTGCTCGGCATGGAGGGCGAGGTGGTGACCATGCAGGACCTCTTCGTCTTCGACCACCGGGCCGGGCACAACGAGAACGGGCGGCACCTCGGCACTCTGCGCTGGACCGGCCTTCGTCCCCGGCTGCTCGACACCCTCGCCGACGCCGGTGTCCCGGTGCCCGTCGGCCTGTTCGAGGGCCGGCAGTGGTGACCCGCCGCGCCGTGCTCGCCGCGCTCGCCGCCCTGGCCGTGCTCCTGGCTCCGGCCGCCCCGGCGGGAGCCGCCCGGGACCTGGCCGTCACGGTGGGCGAGGTGAAGCCGGACCAGGTGCGGCTCGTCGCGGACCTCCCGGGCGCCTCGGCCGCCGAGATTCCGCCGGTCACCGTCGCCCGGGACGGGTGGCTGCTCCCGTCCAGCGTGGCGGTCGAGGCGAACGGCGCGGCGCGTACGGTCCTGGTGGTCCTCGACACCGGCGCCGCGATGGCCGGCGCTCGGCTGCGGGCGGCGCAGGCCGGGGTGCTCGCCTACGCCGATCGGGTGCCGGCGGACGTCGCCATCGGCCTGGTGGCCGCCGCCGACGAGCCGACCGTGCTGGTCCGGCCGACCCGGGACCGGGGTGAGCTGCGGGCGGCCCTCGCCGACCTGCGGGCTACCGGTGACACCGCCCTGTACGCCGGGTTGCGCGCGGCGGCGGGGCTGGTGACGGACGAAGCGGAGGCGCGGCTGCTGGTGCTGGCCGGTGGGTTGGACAGCAAGGATCCGGCCCCGGTGCTGCGGGAGCTTCTCGCCGCCGGCGTCCGGGTGGACCTGGTCGGCATCCCCGGCGGGCGGGCGGTGCCGGCCGAGCTGCGGCAGCTGGTCACCGCCACCGGCGGCACCGTCCGATCGGCCGGCCCGGACGGCGTGAGCGCGGTGTTGCGGGCCGCCGCCGACACCGTCCCGCTGCGGGTCGTCATCACCGTGTCCGTCCCGCCAGAGCTGGCCGGCACCACGAGCACCCTCACCGTCACCGCCGGCACCGGTGCCGCTGCGGCCAGGGGTGCCGTCCCGGTCCGGTTCGCCGCGTCGGCCTCCGCCAACTCGTCGGGGTCGTCGGCGGCCGCCGACGACCGGGCCCTCCCGAGCCTGCCGGCGCTGCGGGTGGACCTGGTCGCCGTGCTCGTCTTCGGCGTCCTGCTGGTCTCGACCCTGCTCGTCGCCTTCAGCCTGAACGGGTCGGTTCGCCAGCGCCGGCTGCGGCAGGTCGAGCGGTTCCGCCCGGCCACCGCCGGACCGCGTACCGCCGGCCCGAACCGACGGCCAGGGCTGACGAGCGGCTTCGCGAGGGCGGCGCTCGGCGTCTCCGGCCGCCGGCGCGGCGGCGAAAAGCGCAGCGCCCACGACGGGCAGGGGGGCGAACCGGCCGCCCGTTCGTCGGATCCGGCGGTGCGGACCGCCGCCACGGTGGCCGGTGCCGTCCTGCTCGGACTGCTCGGTGGAGTGCTCGGCGTCCTGCTCGGCGCGGCGCTGGGCTGGTTGGGCCCCGGGCTGCACCGCCGGCTGCGGGAGAGCCGGCGCCGCCGGGCCTTCGCCGACCAGCTCCCGGACGCCCTGCAGCTCATCGTCGGCTCGTTGCGGTCCGGATTCTCCCTCGCCCAGGCGATCGACGCGGTGGTCCAGGACTCCCCGCCGGGTCCGCTGACCGCCGAACTGGGCCGGGCCATGGCCGAGATCCGGCTCGGCTCCGACCTGGACGACGCGTTGGAGCGGGTGGCGCAGCGGGTGGAGAACGACGACCTGGCGTGGGCGGTGATGGCGATCCGGATCCAGCGCGACACCGGCGGCAACCTCGCCGAGGTCCTCGAAACGACGGTGGAGACGCTGCGCGAGCGCGACCGGCTGCGCCGGCACGTCCGGGCGCTCTCCGCGGAGGGGCGGCTCTCGGCCTACGTGCTCATCGCCCTGCCGATCGTGATGGCGGTCTGGATGCTGTTGACCCGGCGCGAGTACCTCAGCCCGCTCTGGACCACACCGGTCGGGCTGTTGATGCTGGTCGGCGCCGTCGTGCTGATGTTGGTCGGCATCTTCTGGATGGCGCGCTGGATCAAGGTCGAGGTGTGAGGCATGGACTCGCTGCTGTTGCTGGCCGGCCTGGGCGCGCTTTTCCTGGCCCTGGTGGTGGCCCTGGTCGCCGCCACGGGCGGCGCTGACCGCCGTGCGGTCGCCCGTACGCTGCGCGTGGCCGACCAGGGCTACCGCCTGGTCCCGTCGGCTCCGCGGCCCGCCGGCCAGCCGCACGGGGCGCTGGCCGACCGCGCGCGCACGCTCGGCCGGCGGCTGACCCCCGCGGATGCCTTCGAGGGGCTCGGTCGCCGGCTGGACCAGGCGGGCAATCCCTCCTGGCTGAGCATGGACGCGGTGTTGGCGTACAAGGGGGTGCTGCTCTTCGTCGGCGCCGCCGTGGGCCTGGTGCTGGCCGCTCTCGTCGCCGGTCCGGTCGCCTCGGTGTTCTGGGTGCTGGCCGGCGCCGCCGCCGGCTTCTTCGCCCCGGACCTGCTCGTGCTGCACCTGGCCCAGGAACGGCAGCAGGAGATCCGCCGGACCCTGCCCGACATCATGGACACCCTCGTGGTGACCGTCGAGGCGGGTCTCGGGTTCGAGGCGGCCCTGGCGCAGGTGGTCCGCAACGGCCGGGGGCCGATGGTCGGCGAGTTCGCCCGGGTGCTGCACGAGATGCAGATCGGCCGGCCGCGGGTGGACGCCCTGCGCGAGATGGCCGTCCGGACCAGCGTCAACGAGCTGAAGGCGTTTTCCTCGGCGGCCGTGCAGGCGACCACCCTGGGCGTCCCGATGGCCCGGATCCTGCGGCAGCAGGCCGCCGAGATGCGGCTGCGGCGCCGCCAGCGGGCGGAGGAGCTCGCGCAGAAGGTGCCGGTGAAGATCCTCTTTCCGATGATCTTCTGTCTCTTTCCCGCGCTCTTCGTCGTCGTGATCGGGCCGGGTGTGATCCGGCTGCTGGACGCCTTCGGCAACTGACCGCACTCACCGTGCGGCGGGCGCGGACCGGGACGATGATTACCACGTCGGACCCGATCCATCCGGGTCCGTGCCGGGAATCCGCCGCATCCCCGCCGGGCCGACCTGCGGGGATACGGATTTCCGACAGCTCAACGGGGGCACGGAGAGGGCAGACTGAGCCGGTGGGGGGCGAGGCGATCCTGGGTTACCGCTACCGGCTGGTCGACCAGATCGGCAAAGGTGGCATGGGTGTCGTGTGGCGTGCCTTCGACGAGGTCCTGGACCGGCAGGTGGCGGTGAAGGTGCTCGCCCCCCGGTTCGCCGAGGACGCGGACTCCCGGCAGCGCGTGCTGGCCGAGGCCCGGGCCGCCGCCCGGCTGACCCACCCGCACATCGCCGCCGTGCACGACTACGGCGAGTCGATGACCGACGACGGTCGTCAGGTGCCGTTCGTGGTGATGGAACTCCTCCAGGGTCGCTCGCTGCACCAGCGGCTCAAGCGGGGGCCGCTCCCCGTCGAGTCCGCGCTGCGCAACTGCGCCGAGGTCGCCTCGGCGCTCGCCGCCGCGCACGCGCAGGGAGTGGTGCACCGCGACGTCAAACCGGGCAACGTGATGCTCACCCCGGCCGGCGCCAAGGTGGTCGACTTCGGGCTGGCGGCGGTGGCCGGCCAGCGCGACCCGAACGGGGAGGGGGACGAACTGCTCGGCACCCCGGAGTACGTGGCGCCGGAGCGGCTCTTCGGCAACACGGTCGTCCCGGCCACCGACGTCTACGCGCTCGGGATGATCCTCTACCGGTTGCTCGCCGGACAGCCGCCGTGGACCGTGCAGTCGAACGCGGAGATGCTGGAGGCGCACGCCTTCCTCGAACCCGCCCCGCTGCCCCGGGTGACCGGCCTGCCCCCCATCGTCCGTGACCTCGTGCACCGCTGCCTGGCGAAGGAGCCGGCACAGCGGCCGGACAGCCACGAGCTCGCGGTCACCCTGGCGTACGCGGCCGGTGTCCAGGTACCGCTGGACCGCCCCGCCGAGGACGACCTGGACGACCCGGACGGGCGGGACAGCTCGGCGGGGGAGACGGGCAGCGGCAGCCCGGTCGGTTCGGACCGGGGCAGGATCGCCGTCCGGCCCGATCCGCTCGCCGTGCTGCCCACCACCGGCTCCGCCGGTGAACCGTACGTGGCGCGGCTGGCCCGGCACCTCGACGGCTCGCTCGACCACGTCGGGCTCCGCCAGCAGGCGAGCGTGCTGCTGCGCGAAGCGGTCGGGTTCGACCTGGCGATCTGGACCGTGCTGGACCCAACCACGTTGATGTGGGCGTCCTGCGTGGTCGACGGCGGCCCGCACGACGAGCAGTTCGAGCGCGAGCTGTTCGCCAACGAGTACGGGCAGGAGGACGTCCTGCGGATCGTCGACCTCGCGGAGGGCGCCCGGGTCGGCACCCTCGGCGCCAGCACCCAGGGGGACCTGTCCGCCAGTTGGCGGTTCCGTAACGTCCTGCAGCCGCGCGGCTTCTCCGACGAACTGCGTCTGGCCTGCTACGACGACGAGGGGACCTGGGGGACGCTGCTGCTGTACCGGGCCGGGGGCCGGTTCACGGACGCCGACCTCGCCCACCTCGCGCCCGCGAGCCGGCCGCTCGGCGCGGCGCTGCACCGCAGCCTCGTCCGCGGGGACGCGCCAGCGGTGACCCCGCCGCCGGAGGCCCTTGCCGAACCCCCGGAGGAGCCGTCCGCGTCCCGGTGGCTCCGGGTGCCCCGGGCCCGCCGGGGACGCGGCAGGCCGCCCGTTCCTGCGGCCACCGTGCCGGCGCGGCCCACCCGGGGCCAGCCGCCGCTGGCGGGCTCGCTGACCCTCTCGCCCGACGGCCGGCTCTTCGACATGACCGAGGGCGCCCGGCACCTGCTGGACACGGCGGACCTGGCCCGGATGGGCGCGGCCGTCACCCGGGGGCGCGCGTCGGGGGTGCTCGACCCGTCGGGCGTGCACCACGACGGCCGGTGGCTGGCCTTCCACGCGGTGCCGCGGGAGGCGGCGGTGTCGGTGACCGTGCAGCGCATCCGGCCGCACCAGGTGAGCGAGTTCGTCATCCGGGCCCTCGGGCTGGAGCCCTGGCAGGGGCGGTTGCTCGGGGCCGTCGCCCGGGGACGCAACACCCGCCAGATCGCCCAGGATCTGGGCATCTCCGCGTACGCGGTGCAGGACGGCATGATGTCGCTGTTCACGGCGTTCGGGGTCGCCGGCCGGGTCGAGCTGGTCAAGGCGCTCTTCTTCGACCACTACGTGCCCCTGCATGCGGCCGACACCCGGGTGCCGGTGGTCTGACCGGCACGCCGGTCAGCGGTTCCAGTCCTGCTTCGCCGCCCGGACCAGCTTGTCCTTCAGCTCCCGGGTGTGCCTCCGGCTCACCGGCAGCTCGGCCCCGTCGATCACCACCACGTAGCCGGAGTTGACCAGCCGCAGCTCGGCGATCAGCTTCAACTGCACCAGGTAGGACCGGTGGATCCGGACGAAACCGGCGTCGGCCCACCGCTCGGCGAGGGTCGCCAGCGACACCCGGACCAGGTGCGAGCCGTCCGCGGTGTGCAACCGGGCGTAGTCGCCCTGCGCCTCCACCCAGCGCACCGCGGAGCGGGGCAGCATCCGGGTCGTCCCGGCCAGCTCGATCGGGATGGTCGGGTCCTCCTCCGCCCGGGCCATCGCGGCCGGGTGCGACGGCACCACCCGCGAGCCGATCACCCGGCGCAGCGACTCGGCCAGCCGCTCGGCGCGGACCGGCTTGCGCACGTAGTCGGTGGCGCCCAGGTCGAAGGCGTCCACCGCGCCGTCGTCGTACGCGGTGACGAAGACGATCGCCGGCGGCCGGGCGAACCGGCGAAGCACCCGGGCCAGCTCCATCCCGTCCAGCCCGGGCATCCGGATGTCCAGGAAGACCACGTCTACGTCGCCGTCCCGGAGCACCCGCAGCGCCTCGGTGGCGTCCCCGGCCGTGTGCAGCCGGGCCACCCGCGGGTCGGCCCGCAGGTGGTACGCCAGCTCGTCCAGCGCCGGCGGCTCGTCGTCCACCGCCAGCACCCGGAGGAACCCGGTCGCGTTCAGCCCGCCGACCCGGTCGGTCCGCTCGCTCACGATCCCGCCCGTACGCCGGGGTGGAACTTCGGCACCCGCATGCTCACCTTCGTACCCGAACCGAGGCCCGTCTCCACCACCAGGCCGAACCGGTCCCCGAAGGCCGACCGGAGCCGCTCGTCGACGTTGGAGAGGCCGACGTGCTGGCCCGGGTCGTCGGCCGGGTCGCTGCCGGCGCCGGCCAGCTCGGCGATGCCGGCGGTCAGCGTCGTCGGATCCATCCCCACTCCGTCGTCCTCCACCGTGATGTGGCATTCCGCGCCCGCGTCCCGGGCCTCGATGCTCACCATGCCGGTGCCCGGCTTGCGGGACAACCCGTGCCGGACCGCGTTCTCCACCAGCGGCTGGAGGCAGAGGAACGGCAGGGTCACCGGCAGCACCTCCGGGGCGATCTGCAACCGCACCTGGAGCCGGTCACCGAACCGGGCCCGCTCGATGGTCAGGTAGCGGTCGATCGAGCGCAGCTCCTCGGCGAGGGTGGTGAACTCGCCGTGCGCCCGGAACGAGTAGCGGGTGAACTCGGCGAACTCCAGGATCAGCTCCCGGGCCCGCTCCGGGTCGGTCCGGACGAACGAGCCGATCGCGGTCAGCGCGTTGTAGATGAAGTGCGGGCTGATCTGGGCGCGCAGCGCGCGCACCTCGGCCCGGGCCAGCCGCTCCCGGGACGAGTCCAGCTCGGCCAGGGCGAGCTGGTCGCCGGCCCAGTGCGCGGTCTCCAGGGTGGCCTGCACCAGACCCGGCGCCGGCTGGTCGTCGGCGATCGCCACCAGCGCCCCGACCACCCGGCCGTCCGCGCTCAGCGGGGCCACCACCGCGCCGCGCACCGGGCAGTCCACCAGGTCACACTGCAGCTCCGACTCGCGCAGCACCGTCGAACGCCCGGCCGCCGCCGCCCGCCGGGCGGCCGCGAGCAGCTGGTCGCCGTGGTGCGCGCCGCGCCCGTCGAGGGCGAGCAGCGCCTCCCGGTCCGTCAGGGCCAGCCCGGCCGCACCCACCAGGTCCCGCAGATGACGTACGGCCTTCGCCGCGCCCGCCGCGCTCAGCCCCGCCCGCAGCGGCTCGGCGGCCAGCCCGGCGGTGTGCAGCACCTCGTACGTGGCCCGCTGGGTCGCCGTGGCGATGCCCCGCCGGGCGCGCAGCCGCAGCACCGCCCAGAGCGCCGCGGCCAGCGCGGTGACCAGTGAGACGACGCCGAACCCGGCGGAGAGGTTGCCACCCACGCAGCGATCCTGACGCCTGTCGGCCGCTACGCCAAGAGGATCAGTACGCGCCCTTGCGGGCCAGCACCACGCCCACGGTGCGCCACAGGATGCTCAGGTCGTACGCCAGCGACCAGTTGTCGACGTAGTAGAGGTCCAGCCGGACCGCCTCGTCCCAGGACAGGTCGGAGCGGCCGGAGACCTGCCACAGCCCGGTCATGCCCGGCCGGACCAGCAGCCGGCGGCGCACGTCACCGAGGAAGTCGCCGTCGTCGGCGGGGAGCGGGCGCGGCCCGACCAGGGACATCTCGCCCCGCAGCACGTTGATCAGCTGCGGCAGCTCGTCCAGCGAGGAGGCGCGCAGGAAGCGGCCCACCGGGAAGACCCGGGGGTCCTGCTTCATCTTGAACAGCATGCCGTCGGTCTCGTTCTGGTCGACCAGGCCGGCCAGCCGATCCTCGGCGTCGACGTACATGGTGCGGAACTTCCAGACCCGGAAGGTCCGCCCCTCGTGGCCGACCCGGGGCTGGCGGAAGAAGACCGGCCCGCGGTCGGAGACCCGGATCGCGACGGCGATCGCCAGGAAGAGTGGCGCCAGCAGCAGCAGCCCCAGCCCGGCGGCGACCCGGTCCATCAGGTTCTTGAGCAGCAGCGCCGGGCCCGACAGGGTCGGCTCCTCGACGTGCAGCAGCGGCAGGCCCTCGATCGGCCGGATGTGCACCCGCGGGCCGGCGATGTCGGTGAGCTGGGGGGCGACCACCAGGTCCACCCCGGAGCCCTCCAGCTGCCAGGCGAGGCGGCGCAGCTCGCCCGGCTCGGCGCTGGCCGAGCCGCAGACCGCGATCGTGTCCCCACCGACCTCGCGGACCAGGGCGAGCACGTCCCGGCCGGCGTAGACCGGCACCGGGGTCTCCATGCCCCGGGCGGCGGCGTACCCGTCGGTGATGTGGATGGCCACCGGCACCAGGCCGGCGCCCGGGTTGCGGGTGACCGCGGTGTAGACCTCCAGCGCCTCCGGCAGGGTGCCGACCAGCACCATCCGGTGCCCGGCATGACCGACCCGGCGGCGCACCGCGTGCAGCACGAACCGGGCCACGAACCGGCCCAGCAGGATCAGCAGCAGAGCCCCGAGCAGGGCGAAACCGACCGTCCACCGGGACAGCAGGGTCCTCGTGGCGAAGGCGATGAACGAGACCGTCGCGGCGACCGCGACGCCGGCCCGGATCACCCGCTTGAACTCGTCCGGCCCGAGGCCGAGGTATCGCCGGTCGTAGGCCCGGTTGCCCCACAGGATGATCAACCAACCGAGCGGGAGCAGCAGGAACGCCACCGTGTGGAACCAGGATTCCTTGGCGTCCTGGAAGCCCGAGGCGGCCTGGTCGAAGGTCTGGATGGCGATCCAACTGGCCAGCGCCGCCGAACCGTAGTCGAGCAGGAGCAGCACCGCGATGTAGGGGCGGTGCCAGCGGGAGACGCGACGGCGGGCACGGGCCCACGCCGACCGGGGTACGCCGTTGTGCGACGGCGGAGTCGGCGGCTGGATCTCGAAGCTGTCGACGTGCCGCACGCTCTTGCTCCGGCCTGTGTTGGTTACCGGGCGCTGGAGGCTTGCCGTCACCTCAACCCATGTCCTCCCGCATGACACGCGCCCTCACTCGCCGTGAGGGCCCGGGTCGCCCACCGTTCCAGTCTCCCATGCGGGCTCCGGGTCGGACGGCGGCCCTAAGGACAACCCGCCCGGTGGTGCCTGCTCGGGATCCGGCCGGCTCCGCACCAGTTTCGAAGCCGGGGACCGAGCCACTATACCGATGGAAGGCGGCCCCGGTAGAGCCACGGACCGGGAGGTTCGACGCGCGCGGGCCGATTCCTCTCCGTAATCGGAAAGTGTCGTTACTCACCGTACGAGCCGAGACAACCGACGGTCAGCGAGCGGCTTGCCCCCGGTCTGACAGGTGGGGCAGTACTGGAGGCTGGAGTCGGCGAAGGAGACCTCCCGCACCGTGTCCCCGCAGACCGGACACGGCAGCCCGGCCCGGGCGTGCACCTTCAGGCCGGAGCGCTTCTCGCCCTTCAGCTCGGCGGCCCGCTGGCCCGTCGAGCGCCGGACCGCGTCGCCGAGCACCGTCCGGGTCGCCGCGTGCAGGGTGGCCAGCTGGTCGTCGGTCAACCGGTCGGTGATCGCGAACGGCGACAGCTTCGCGGCGTGCAGGATCTCGTCCGAGTACGCGTTGCCGACCCCGGCCAGCACCGACTGGTCGGTCAGCACCCCCTTCACCTGGCCGCGCCGGCTGCGCATCCGCTCGGCGAAGGTGGCCAGGTCGGCGCGGAGCGGGTCCGGACCCAGCTTCGCCACCCCGGGCACCTGCGCCGGGTCGGTCACCAGGTACGCGGCCAGTTTCTTCTGCGTGCCGGCCTCGGTCAGGTCGAAGCCGGAGCCGTCGTCGAGGCGTACCCGCAGGGCGATCGGCCCCTTTCCGGGGCGCAGCGGCGCGGTGGACGGGAACGCCTCCCGGTACTGCAGCCAGCCGGCCCGGGCCAGGTGCACGACCAGGTGCAGGCCGCCGTCGAAGATCACGTCGAGGAACTTGCCGTGCCGGCCGGCGTCGACCACCGGCCGGCCGGCGACCGCGCTCGGCGCCGGGTCGTACGTCTTCAGGGCGCTGATCGCGGCGACCTCGACCCGGTCGACCCGCCGCCCCACCGCGCGCTCACGCAGATATCCGGCGAGCGCTTCCACCTCCGGTAGTTCAGGCATCAGACAACGGTAGCCTTCTTTCCGGTGAGCGCGAGGAATGAGCTTGCGAGTCCCTCCGCGAGCGCGAGGAGTGAGCTTGCGAGCCCCGCAGTCGCGAGCAAAGGCAGGCAGGTCGCGAACGAAAGGCGAGCTCCGTGAGAATCGTGGTGGCGCACAACCGGTACCGGGAAGCCCAGCCCTCCGGTGAGAACACCATCGTCGACGCGGAGATCGCCCAGCTCGCCGCGGCCGGGGTGGAGGTGCTGCCGTTCATCCGCAGCTCCGACGAGATCCCGACGATGCCGAAGGCGGCGAAGGCGCTGCTGCCGATCTCGCCGATCTACGCCCCGAAGGCCCAGCAGGAGCTCAGCCGCCTGCTCACCGAGCACCGGCCGGACGTGCTGCACCTGCACAACCCGTACCCGCTGCTCTCGCCCTGGGTGGTGCGGACCGCGCACAAGCACGGCGTGCCCGTGGTGCAGACGGTGCACAACTACCGCCAGGTCTGCTCCTCCGGGCTGTACTTCCGCGACGGCGTGATCTGCCAGGACTGCCGGGGCCGGGCGCTGGGCGTGCCGGCGATCGTGCACCGCTGCTACCGGGGGTCCCGGGCGCAGAGCGCGCTGATGGCCACCACGCTCGCCGTGCACCGCCCGACCTGGAAGTCCGTCGACCGGTTCATCGCGCTCACCACGGCGGTCGCCGACCACCTGCGTGACTACGGCATCCCGGACGAGCGGATCGTGGTCAAGCCGAACGCCATCCCCGACCCGGGTCCGCCCGCCCCGCTCGGGGAGGGCTTCCTCTTCCTCGGCCGGCTCTCCCCGGAGAAGGGGCTTGACCTGCTGCTGGAGGCGTGGCGGCGGCACCCGGACGGGGCGCTCGGCCCGCTGCGGATCGCCGGGGACGGCGAGCTGCGCCCGCTGGTCGAGGCGGCGGCCGCCGAACGCGCGGACATCACCTTCCTCGGCCCGCTCGACCGGGCCGGGGTACGCGCCGCGCTGGACGCCAGCGCGGTGGTGCTGGCGACCTCCACCTGGCACGACGTACTGCCCACCGTGATCATCGAGGCGCTGGCCAGCGGCCGGCCGGTGCTCGGCACCGCGCTCGGCGGCATCCCGTACCTGGTCGGCGCGGACACCCCCCGCGAGCCCGCCGGCACCGGCCCGGCCGCCGTCGCCTCCGCCGTCCCCGGGGACGGCCGGGTCGCCCCGCCGGCCGGCATCCAGGCGGGCGAGGCCGGCTGGGTGGTGGCCCCGGAGCCGGCCGCGCTGGCCGCCGCCCTGCCCGTGGCGCGGGCCGGCGCCGCCGCGCTGGCGCCCGCCGCCCGCGCCCGCTACGAGCGCACCTTCCACCCCGACGTGGTCACCAAGCAGCTCATCGACATCTACGCCGGCGTCGCCCGCACCCCGACCCCCGCCTGACCCACCCACACCCGGCCCGGGCTGGTTGATCAACCCCGGGTCGGGCCGGCGGGGGCGTCAGCGGAGGGAGGCGCGGGCGGAGAAGGCGATGCTGGCGAGGAGGAAGCCGCCGTTGACGACGGTGAAGGCGACGATCACCCAGACCGTCAGGGCGGGCGCGAAGGTCAGCACCAGGCCGGTCAGGAAGATCACCGCGCCGTAGTCGCGGACCAGCTTCACCAGGCGTACCGGCAGCGAGGTCGAGGTGACCATGCTGGCCGCGTTCGGGCCGGCCTGCATCACCGAGGTGACCAGGTTGACCATCCAGGTGCCGGCGAAGACCGCGATCAGCCAGGTCGGCGTCGACGGGCGCTGCGCCACGGCGGTCGCGCTGAGGGCGGTGACCAGCGCGATCTGGGCCGCCACGTCGCAGAGCACGTCCACCCGCGCGCCCGCCGCGCTGCCCTGCCCGGTCACCCGGGCGAGCTGCCCGTCGGCGCAGTCCAGGGCGTACGCGACCTGCCAGCCGACCAGCGCGACCAGTCCGACGACCCAGGCCGGGACGGACCCGGCGGCGACCCGGTCGGCCAGCGCCACCACGGTCGCCGAGGCGGCCAGGCCGAGCAGCAGGTTGGCGATGGACAGCGCGGTGGGGCGCAGCCCCAGCCGCTGGGCGGCCAGCGCGAAGACCGCGCCCAGCCACTGGCTGATCGACTCGCTGAACAGGCCGCCGCCCCGGTTGACCCGGTGGAAGTCGGCGACGGTGGGGCGGGACGGCTCAGCCGAGGTGGTCGTGGAGTGCACCGGCGTAGTCTGCCAGCCGCTCCCGCGTCTCGGTAGGCGACATCGCGAGGTGTTCGAGGATGGTGTAGCGGTCCGGGCGGGTGGCCGGGGCGAACTGCACCGCCTCCACGAACTGGTCGTCGGTCAGCCCCACGTCGGCGGGGAGCCGGGGCAGGCCGTGCCGGGCCAGGCAGGCCGACATCTGCGCGAAGCGCCGCTGGTCGCCGCGGAGGAAGGTGCAGAAGAGCGCCCCGAGGCCGGCCAGCTCGCCGTGCGAGGCGGTGCCGGGGAAGAGCGCGTCGACCGCGTGCATGATCTCGTGGCAGCCGCCGCTCGCCGGGCGGCTGGTGCCGCAGACCGCCATTGCCAGCCCGCTGGAGATCAGCGCCTCGGCGAGCACAGTGACGAACGCGTCGTCGGTCATGTCGCCACGGTGGGCCAGCACCGCCTCGGCGCCCATCCGGGCCAGCGAGGCGGCCAGTCCGTCGACCGGCTCGCCGCGGACCTGCCGGGCCAGCTCCCAGTCGGCCAGCGCACTGATGTTGCTCACCACGTCGCCGATGCCCGCCCGGTTGCGCCGCTCCGGGCCGGCCTCCACGAAGTCCAGGTCGACGATCACCGCGATCGGAATGTGCACCCCGTAGGAGCCCTTGATCCCCTCGCTGACCAGGCTGGCCACCGGGGAGGCGATGCCGTCGTTGGCCAGGCTGGTCGCCACGGTCACCATCGGCAGGCCGCGCCGGGTGGCCGCGTACTTCGCCACGTCGATGGTCTTGCCGCCGCCGATGCCCACCACCGCGTCGTACGAGCGGGCACGCAGCTTCGCGCCGAGGTCGTCGGCGGCGTCCAGGGTGCCGCCGGCCACGGTGAACACGTCCGCCGAGCGCAGCGACGGCCGGATCAGCTCGGCGATCTGCTCGCCCTGCCCCGGCCCGACCACCACCGCCACGTCGCCCCCGGCGGAGATCCGGCCGTCGACGAGGATCGCAGCCAGGTCGGCCACCGCGCCCCGGCGCACGTCGATGTGCAGCGGGGTGAGGATCGTCCGGGCTAGTAGCGGCATGCGATCTCCCGCGCCCGGGCCAGGTCGGCGTGGTTGTCGACCTCGACCCAGGAGACGTCGCCGATCGGCGCCGCCCGCACCTCGCCGCCCCGGTCGGCGAACTCCTGGTAGCCGTCCTCGTAGTAGAGGTTCGGATCGCGCCGCCAGGTCGCCTCCAGCGCGTCGGCGAGAGCGTCGGCCACCTGCGGCTCGATCAGCGTCGCGCCGATGTACTCCCCGTACGCCTCGAGCGGGTCCATCACCTTGGTGATCCGGGTGAGCTGGCCGGCGGCGTCGAAGGTGGTCTTCATCTCTTCCTCCGCCAGCGCCTTGATGTTGTCGATCGCCAGCAGGATGCCCGGGCCGCGCTCGGCCAGCAGGGTCTTCTCCACGCTCACCGGGTGCACGGTGTCGCCGTTGACCAGCAGCACGCCCCGGGCGAAGTGCTCCCGGGCCAGCCAGAGCGAGTAGGCGTTGTTCCACTCCTCGGCCTTGTCGTTGTGCACCAGCGTGATCGTCACGCCGTACTTCTCCGCCAGGGCGGCCTGCCGCTGGACGACCGCGTCCGCCGCGTAGCCGACCACGATCACCACCTCGGTCAGCCCGACCTCGGCGAGGTTGCGCAGCGCGATGTCCAGGATGGTGGTGTCACCGTCCACCGGCACCAACGCCTTGGGCAGGGTGTCGGTGTACGGGCGCAGTCGGCGCCCCGCACCGGCCGCGAGCACCATCCCGATCATGCCGGCATCCTCCTCCGTACGACTCCGGGTCACCGGTGGAGGATAGCGCCGGGCGACTTCGTCGCTGTCGCCAACCGTGGTTCAGCCGGGCAGGGCCGCCAGGTCGGCGAGCATCCCCAGCCGCTCCTCCGCGCTCAGCACGACGTACGGCCCGGCGGCCCGACGGTCGGTCTCCAGCTCGATCGCCAGCCGTTCCGCCCCGGACCGCAGCTCCGCGATGCTCGCCGCGGTGTGCCCCGCCGCCCGCCACGCCGCCGCGTGCGCGTCCGCCCGGTGGTACCGCAGGGTGCCCAGCCGGTTGAGCAGCAGCACCCCCGGCGGGGTGCCCTCCGGCTCGTACGGCGGGGCCATCGCGCCGAAGGCCGAGCCCGCGACCGCCGGCTCCGAGTCCGTCAGCACCAGCGCGTACGCGAGCAGCCGGCCGAGCGCCTCCACCAGGCGGACCACCCGGTCGTCGTGGCCGGCCCACAGCTCCTCGGTCACCTCGGCGTGCACCTGGTAGATCTCGGCGAGGAAGGCGAGCCCGCGCTCGGTGGCGCTGAAGCCCCCGTCCGGGGTCCGGTGCACCGTCCCGTGGGCGACCTGCTTGTCCAGCGCGCGCTGGCACGAGGTCGCGTCCCGGTAGCGGGTCACCGCCGCGAAGCCCGGCCCGTCCACCGTCCCGCCGGGCGCGGCCAGTCGGGTGCGGAACTCGACCAGGAAGCCGGTCGCGGCCGGCCCGCCGTATCGTGAGCTCAGCTCGGCGCCGCCGCCGTCGCGGCCGGCGAGCATGCCGGCGACGAAGGCCCGGTCGACCGCCGGGGCGACCAGCCCGGCGAACCGGTGCGGCGCCAACTCGACGCCGTCGCTCACAGACCGATCGACCGCAGCGCGGCGAATCCGTTCTCGGCGATCCGCCGGATCAGCCCCTCGTTGACGTGGCGGTGCTCGTCGAGCAGCGCGACGTCGTCCTCGCCCAGCCAGCGGAACTCGGTGTGCTTGCCCGCCTCCAGCAGGGGCCGGCTCAGATCGCCGTCCACCCGGACCAGGAAGTCGGTCTCCAGCCGCTCCACCCCGTCGTCGCCGGTCCAGTGGTACTCCCCGACCAGCCCGAGGACGTGCGAGACGCTCCAGCCGGTCTCCTCGGTGACCTCGCGGCGCAGCGCCTCCTCCACCCCCTCGCCGGGTTCCAGATGGCCGCCGACGATGTCCCAGCAGTTGGGGAAGATGGCCCGGTCCGGGGACCGGCGCTGGATGAAGATGCGGCCGTCGTCGTCCACGATCAGCGCGCCGGCGCAGCGGAGAGGCTCTGTGGGCACATGATGACAGTAGCGAGCCGGAGCCGATTCCGGCGATGCCCGGCCTTGTCCCGGTACGCATCGATGGCCCACCATGTGCGTACCGGTGCCGTCCCACAGGGGTGATGCGTGATGCAGGTTCGGGAAGCGATGTCCAGTGAGGTTCTCGTGGTCGGCCCGGAGCACACGCTCCGCCAGGCGGCCCGGATGATGTCGGCCCGCGGTGTCGGGTCGGCGGTGGTGATCGATCCGGACTCCGAAGGGGTCGGGATCATGACGGAACGTGATGTGCTCAACGCGATCGGCGCGGGGTTGGACTGCGACGTCGAACGCACCGCGGCCCACCTGACCTGGGACGTGGTCTACGCCGGGCCGGACTGGACGGTGGAGGAGGCGGCGGCGGCGATGGCCCGCGGCGCCTTCCGGCACCTGGTGGTCCTCGACGGCCGGGAGGTGGCCGGGGTGATCTCGGTCCGGGACCTGATGCGGGTCTGGGCCCGGGAGCACGCGCCGACGACGGTCTGAGGTTCCGGCCGGCGGGGCGCCGCCGGCCGGGCGTCCGCCCGGACGCCGGGGCGACCGGGTCCGGAACGGGCGATGGCCCGGCCGATACCGGCCGGGCCATCGCTGTGCGGTGCGTCGGGTCAGGGACCGACGAAGACCGCGTTGCCGCGCCAGTCCACGCCGTCCGTGGCCGGCCCGCTGAGCACCGTCAGGGTGCCGGTCGGGGCCCCGGAGGACCAGGCCATCGAGGAGAGGTTGCCGGTGCTCCGGCTGACCACGTAGAGCTTGTCGCCGTCGAGGAACACGCCCCCGGCGTCGGCGAAGCCCGTGGTGTCGGTGACGGTGAACTTGTCCGCACCGACCGTGCCGCTGTCCGGAGTGAACCAGCGCCAGTAGAGGGCCTTCTGCCCGGCGAGGGTGTAGTAGAGCCGCCCGGCGTTGTAGAACATGCCGGTCACGTTCGGGATCTCCAGGTAGAAGTTCACCGTGTTGCCGGCGTACGTCTGCGACTCCCCGGCCGGCGCCGACCCGGTCTCCACGGTGTCCCAGTCCGTGTCGTGGTACGGGTCGACCTTGCTCGGCGTACCGAAGGTGCTGCCGTCGAAGCTGCGCCGGTAGAGCGACCCGTTCATCCCGTAGTACAGGGTGCCGCCGACCCAGAAGGCGCCCTTGGCCGTCGACCAGGCGGTGCCGTCGGTGTTGGCGACCGAGGTCGACGAGCCGACCGTGGTGGCGCCGTCGTACGACCGCTTGCTGATGCTGTTGGCGACGCTCGACGACGGCGGCGTCGGGATCTTGACGATCTCGATGCCCTGGATCAGCGGGTTCTCGACGACCCGACCGAAGTCGATGTCGACGTTGCCGTCACTGGTGATGACGAAGGCCCGCATGGTGCCCCGGTTGGTGGAGCCGGTCGCGGCCACCGCGTCGAAGTCGTTCAGCTTGACCACGCCGTCGATCGAGACGTCGAAGATCCGCTTGCCGACCGTCGCGGTGCCGGAGTACCGGTTGGCGAGGTAGAGCCGTACCTGGACCTGCTGCCCGGCGGTCACCGGGAAGTTCCACTGCATGTCCGGGGTGGACGACTGGTCGTACCGCTCGCTGTTGAACAGCTCGACCGGGGTGCCGGCCGGGACGCTCCGCTCCATCACCGCGTTGGTCGTGTACGTCATGGCGACGTTGCCGGTGTTGTGGTACGTGCTCGGCGTGGTCGCGCTGTCCTCCGCCCAGCTCGGGCCGCTGCTCGCGGCCAGCGCCGGGCCGCCCGCGTTCACCCGGTAGAGCACGTCGGTGGCCGCAGGAGCCGGCGCCGTACGGATGATCTCGAAGCCCTGGACCAGCGGGTTCTGCACCACGTGGGCGAAGTCGATATCGACCATGCCGTCGCTGATGAGGGAGAACGCCCGCATCGTGCCGCGGTTGGTGCCGCCGGCCGCGGCCACCGCGTCGAAGTCGTTCAGCTTCAACGCGCCGTCGATGCTGACGTCGAACTTCCGGCTGCCGACGGTCGAGGTACCCGAGTACCGGTTGGCGAAGTAGAGCCGCAGCTGGATCCCGGTGCCCGCCGCGACCGGGAACTCCCACTGCATCTCCGGGGCGGTCGTGCCGTCCCAGCGCTCGGCGTTGAACAGCGCCGCCGGGGTGCCGGCTGGCACGGTCGAGTCGAGGACCGCGTCCGTCGTGTACGTCGAGACGCTGCTGCCGGCGTTGTGGAACGGGCTCGGGGTGGTGACGGTGTCACCGGACCAGTCCGGGCCGCCGTCGATCGCGGGCAGCGCCGGCCCGCCGGCGTTGACCCGGTAGAGCACCTCGGTCTGGGTGGCTCGGCCCGCCTGGTAGACGTCGCCGGGCAGGCCCTTGGTGGCGGTGGAATGCGGGGCGTTGCCGCCGGTCAGCGGGAAGAAGGCGATCTTCGCCCGCTTGTACTTGAAGTTGCCGATCCAGTCCTGGTCACTGCCCAGCCAGAGGCCCTCCGGGGTGACCAGCATCTCGGTGACGCCGTAGCCGCGTGGGTGCCGGCCCGGGTTCCAGGACAGCGGCAGGCCGTTCGCCGGGTCGAGCGCCGCGATGCTGGGCCGGCCGACCGCGCCCGGCGCGGCCTTGTCCGTGCCCGAGGAGTTGTTGGACCAGCGGAAGTGGCCGCCGACGTAGACGGCCTCCTCGCTGATGCCGACGGACAGGAACGTGTCGCCGCCGCTGTAGTTGACCCAGGTCGGCTGCTGTCCGTCGCCGGTCGCCGCGGTTTCCCACCGCGCCGCCGAGTCGCAGAGCCCCGGGTACGCCCCGCCGGTGGTGGCCACCACGAAGTACTTGCCGTCCGGCGAGAACTGCACGTCCCGCACGTACGAGTCGAAGGAGAGGGCCCGGCAGGTCGGGTTGTACCGGTCGGTGTTCCAGTCCGCGATGGTCGCCGAGGTGTCGCCGAGGTTGATCCGCACGATCTGGTCGTGCGTCGCCCCATCGGCCTTCTTGAAGTTGCCGATGACGACGAGCTTGCTGCCGTCCGGCGAGACGGCGAGCTTCTCCGGCCCGACGCCGGCCTTCGCGCCCGTGCTGCCCTCGGTCCAGTTGTGGTTCTCGGTCAGGGCGGTGGTCAGGTAGCTGTCCAGCGCGCCGGTGGTGGCGTCCAGCGAGGCGAGACCGTTGCGGGTGCTCGCGTCCGCGGTGCTGAAGATGCCGCCGACCAGCAGCCGGTCACCGACCTTGGCGATGTCGTTGACGGTGCCGTTGAACGCCGGGCCCTTGAAGGTGGTGACCAGCGAGCCGTCGGAGATGTTGACCAGCGCCAGCTTGCGCCGGTTGACACCGTTGGCGGTGGTGAACTGACCGGCGAGGTAGACCGTGCCCGCGGTCGGCCCGGCGATCACCGCGTTCACCGGACGGTCGAGCACGGGCTTGAAGGCGGTGTCGATGTCACCGGTGGCCTTGTCGAAGGCCAGCACGTACTTCTGCGTGACGGTGGTGGGGGACGAGCCACGGTTCTGCGCCTGGGTGAACGACCCGGCGGCGATCACCTTCGTGCCCGCGTCGTAGATCGCCACCACGTCGCCATCGACGATGTTCGGCGTCTGGTCGGACGGCACGTCCGCGACCACCGTGTCGTGGTTCGGCGGGGCGGCGAGCGCGGGGCTGGCCGTGAAGAGGCTGGCGACGCCGAGAACGGCGGCACCGAACAGGGACACCGTGCGGTGTCTCAGTAACGAGGAAGGCACAGGCAACTCCGGAGGCGCGTCGGAGAGCTGTGATCGGGGCCGGGAATCGGAACGGCGTGAGGCGTCCGACCGGGAGGGCCGATCACAGACGTGAAAGCAACACCTTCTCGCATGGAGGTGCGCCGCGTCCACCCGGGACCGTGATATTGGCCGAGCAATTCGCCGGGTCGGCCCGCCGAGCCAGTGCGGATCACACGAAAAGACGAGGGACGATCACCGGGCCGGAGTCGGCGGCGGCCCCGACGAGGCGCTCAGGTCCGGCGGCGGCGGGGAGAAGTACGGGTCGGTGGCCATTTCACGGAACACCTCCGCGCTCTCCGGGTCGCTGCCGAACGTGCTGTCGTACAACGGCTTGGTGGTCTGCTTCGCGGCGAAGTAGAGCGCGGCCTTGATCTGCGGGTGCTTCTTCAGGTACGGGCGGACCTCGCGCAGCCAGTCGGCCCGCTGACCGGGCCGGCCCTCCTGGGTCAGGCCGTACTCGCCGATCACCACCGGCCGGGGGTGCTTCTGGGCGAAGGCCATGAAGTGGTCCATCCGGTTGCTGAAGCTGGCCCACTCCGGGCCGGGATAGACGTCGGCGCAGAGCCAGTCCACCTGGTCGTCACCGGGGTAGTACGCCTCGGCCGCCCGCTCGTCCTCGGCGAAGCCGTCCGCGTGCGGGCACCACACCCAGGCCGCGTTGGTGGCGCCGACCTCGGTGAAGATGCCCCGGATGTGCTTCCAGGCGGCGACGTAGTCCTCCGGCGAGTGGATGCTGGCGGCCAGGTTGGGCCGGTCCATCTCCCACCGGTACCGCAGCAGCACCGGCAGCCCGAACGCCTTCACATCCTCGGCCCGCTGCCGGATCAGCGAGTCGTAGGTGCCGCTGACCGTCGACCGGGTGTCCGTACCCTGCCAGGAGATCATCTGGAGCTTCCCCATGGCCTGGAAGGCCTGCTCCGTCGCGCCCGGGAACGACTCGTTCCACTGGTGGAACATGTGCGCCATGGTGAGCTTCCCGCCGGCGGCCCGGTTGAACTCGTCGAGCGCGGCGGCCCGACCGGTGGCGTTGTGCCACTGCGGCTTGACCCAGGCGCCGACCCAGGCGCCCTGCTCCGGCGGCTCGGGCCCCCGCCCGGTGGTCCGCACCGGGCCCGTCCGTGGCTCCACCGTGGGCGGTGGCGCCACCGTCGTCGCCCGCCCCGCCGGCCGTCCGGCCGGCTCCGACTCGCAGGCCGCCACCACCGGCGCGAGGCAGGCCAGGGCGAGCACGGCCGCCATCGTCCGTCGTAGTCGTCGTACCACCGCAACCTCTCCCCAGGAAGGTCGCCAGCCCCACGGATCCCCCGGGGGCTCCGCGTCAGCGGAGCCCGGGGCGGCCGGGCGACCTCACGCACTCTACCGGCGCGACCGCGCTCACCCGGGGTAGCCGAGTTCGCTGAGCAGCGGCTCGGCCTGGGCGCGGACGTCGGCCAGCTCGGTCTCGTCGAGCCGGGCCCGCCAGCGGCCGACCGATCCCGGCCGGGCCTGGCCGAACCGGGCGTGCAGGGCCTGCCGCCCCGCGGGGTCACCGACCTCGAGGAAGTCGGCGACCACCTCGGCGGCCTCCGCCGGCCGGGTGACGATGTCCTCGTAGCGCAGGTGACGTACCCGCTCGGCGGGCAGCTCGGCGAGCTGCGCCAGCGCGCTGCCGGTGAACCGGCGCCACATCCACGCCGAGCGGGCCAGGTCGGAGACCTTCGTGAACTCCTCGCGCCGCTCCGGCTCCACCCAGAACCGGGGGGCCGCGCCCCACGGGGTGCCGCCCCGGCCGCTCCTGCCGGTGCCGGTGGAGGAGGCGTTCAGCCAGGGCTGCTCGGCGTGCGACACCGCCACGTCCCGGCCGTCCCGGTAGACGTGCAGGAAGACCGCGTCCGGGAAGACCTCGGTCAGGAACGGCACGATGAAGCAGTTCTCCGGGTCCTTCTCGGCGAACCGCAGGCCGCCGTGCCCGGAGGCGGCGAGCAGCGCCCCGTAGTAGCCGCGGAAGTAGCGGGCCGCCCGCTGCGGGGTCCAGCTGCCCTCGTACACGCAGCGGGCCACCGCCTTGGTCAGCCGCGGCTCGAAGTGGTACGAGACGTCCGGCAGCGCCCCGACGCAGCTGCCCAGGAACGTGGTGCCGGAGCGCGGCGCGCCGAGGATGAAGATCGGCCGCTCCACCTTGAGGCTCAGCTTCCGGCCGGCGGCGGGCACCGGCCGCTCCAGCTCCCGGCGTTCCTTCCGGTCCGCCACCAGACCGACGGCGGCGAGTTTCGCGGCCTTCACGGCGGAGAGGCCGGTGTGCGGGGCGAGGGGCGTGCTGCTGGTCATCGGTGTCCCATCGGTACGCAGGGGCAGGTCACGACTGTGCGGCCGGCGCCGGGCCGGAGCGGTTCCGGCCACGGCGCAGCGCGCGGAGCGCGTCGAGGTGCAGGGCGGTCCGCCAGCGCCAGGCGCCGGCCAGGTACGCCCCCGCGCCGACCGCCGCCACCAGGGCGAGCAGCGGGGCCGAGGCGCCGAGCAGGCTGGCCAGCCCGAGCGGCAGCCCGAACGCGGCGGTGGCCAGGGCCATCGCGGTGCGGGTGCCGCGCCCGAACGGGTGCAGCCGCAGCGACCACCAGAGCTGGGCCAGCGGCACCAGGTTGGTGACCAGGATGGACGCGGTCCAGGCCAGGGCGGCGCCGACGATGCCGTACACCGGGATGAGCGCGACGTTGGTGAGCACGTTGACCGCGGTGCCGGCCATCGCGTTGTAGAAGGTCCAGGCGGTCCGCCCGGCCATGTTGAGCACCATGTCGACCATGCCGCAGCCGGTCGCCACCAGCATGGTCAGCGCGAGCAGCACCACCACCCGGCGGCCCGCGCCGTAGCCGGCGCCGAAGAGCGCCAGCATCGGCCCGGCGAAGGCGGCGAAGACCAGGTACGCCGGCCAGGAGAGCAGCACCAGCCAACCGGTCGCGGCCTGGTAGAGCTGCCGGGCCTCGGCCCGGTCGTCCCGGGCGAAGGCGGCGGCCATCCGGTGCTGCACCGAGCCGGCCAGCGCCACGCTGGAGAGCTGCCCCAGCGCGAGGAACCGGGTCGCGGCGGTGTAGACCGCCGCGTCCGCCGGCCCGCGCAACGCGCTGAGCAGCACGATGTCCAGCCGCTGCACGATGATGGCGGCCAGGCTGCTCAGCCCCCGGGGCCCGGTGAACCGCCAGAACGGTCCGGCCAGCTCGCCCGCCGGCACCGGCCGGGCCACCTGGCGTTCGGCCCGCCGGACCAGCCGGCCGAGCCAGGCCAGCGCGACGGCGGCGGCCAGCAGGTAGGGCACCGCCCAGGCCAGCGGCAGCGCGCTGGTGGCGGAGAGGCCGAGCCAGGCGGCCACGGCAACCGCGACGAACTGGACCAGCGTCCGGCCGAGCCGCTCCACGGTCAGCAGCGGACGCATCTGCCCGAAGCCCCGGCAGGCGGCGAGCGCGTAGTCGGTGAGCGCCGCCAGCGGCACGAAGGCGAGCAGGATGCGCAGCGCGGTCACCGCGCCCGGCCCGGCCTCCGGCATGGTCAGCTCGGCGAGCGCCGGGGCGGCCAGCCAGCCGACCAGGGCGAGCAGCGCCCCGACAACCAGCACCGGCACCAGCCCGACCAGCACCGTGCCGCGGATCCGGTCGCGCTGGTCGAGGGTCCGGTACCGGCTGACGAAGTAGACCGTCCCCACGTCGGTGCCGAGCCGGGCCGCCGACGACGCGATCATGAACGCGCTGGCGGCGGCGAAGAACATGCCGGCCTCGCGGACCGACCAGCCCCGGGTGATGACGATGTTCAGCCCGAAGCCGGCCACCGCGGCGATGCCGACCCCGACCAGGTTGGCGAAGCCCTGCCGGGCCGCGCCACCCAGGCCCGCGCCGGCCGCCGTGGCCGGGCCGGCGACCGGAGCGGTCACCGCCGGGCCGTCACCGGCGTCCGTCCGGGTCACCGCCGCCACGACGGCACGCGTCCCCACCACGTGGCCAGCCGCTCGTCGTACGGGGCGAAGTGCTCCTCCAGCCGGGCCCGCAGCTCCGCCGACATCGGCGAACGGGACCGCGAGTTGTGCTTGCCGAAGGAGATCTCCGCCCAGCGGGGCAGACCGATGAAGTCACAGACCGCGTCGAACGCCGGTCGCGGGTCGGCGAAGAAGTCGTCGCTGTCGATGACGTGCAGCCGCTCCCGGCCGACCAGCGACTCCAGCCGTTCCAGCTGCTCGATGTACCGGCCCCGGGCCAGGTACGCGTTGTGCTGGAGGTGGTGGCTCAGGTACGTCGGGTCGGCGGTCATCCGCTCCCGCTCGCCGGCGGTCCGCTCCTCCTCCAGCTCCAGCGCCCGCTCGAACGACGACTCGGTCTCGTAGCCCCGGGCCAGCTCGTGCGAGTGCGCCGAGTACGCCCGCTCCACCGGGTCGCGCAGCAGCACCAGCAGCCGCACCCCGGGCAGGTCCTTCGCGATCCGCGCGCCGGCCAGCGGGTGGAACATGTAGAACGGGCTCGACTCGCCGGTGATCCCGCGTACCCCGAGCTGCTCCCGGACCGCCTCCGCCTTCGCGGTGGTGGGGAAGTGCCCGAGGTACCAGTTCATCCCCCGGTGGTAGTCGGTGTCGAAGTAGTGCACGCCCTTGTGGTACGCCGGCGCCAGCACTGCCGGGTGCTGGGAGAGCGTCTTGAACAGCGAGGTGGTGCCGCAGCGCTGCGCTCCCACGATCAGGAATCCGGGCGTCATCCGGGATCCGGCGGTCAACCGACCGACCGTCCGGCTCACCGTCCGCACCGCACGGAGCGCCTGCTCCTTAGCCACCGTCACGTCCCCACTCCTCCCTCTCACCGGGCCCGGCGGGCCAGGTGCTCCTCGACGGCCGGCAGCAGCCAGGCGTCGACGTGCCCCAGCCGCGCACCCGCCTCCGCCTGCCGGTCCCGCAGATAGCGCGCCGCCAGCTCCACCAGGTAGAGCACGGCGACCAGGTCGGCGTCCCGCCCGTCCTGGTCGAACGGCGCCAGCGTCCCCGCCGCGCCGGTGATCAGCGCCCGGGCGGCGTCCGGCGGCTCCACGCCGTCGTGCCCGATGGCGGTCTGCACCGCCCGGTGCAACGCGTCGTAGCCCGCCGGCACGTCTGACTCGAACCGCTCCCAGTCCCAGACCAGCACCCGGCCGTCGGCGAGGACGGCGCTGTTGCCGCCGTTCCAGTCGCCGTGCCAGGCGCCGAAGGCCACCATCGGGTCGGCGTCCGCGACGATCTTCAGCACCGCGCGCAGCCGCCCGGCCTCCGGCCGCGCGCCGAGCGCGTCGACCGCGTCGGCCAGCCGCGCCGCGTGCTCACTGCCCGCGTACGACCGGCGGCGTACGCCCAGGCAGCCGGCGACCGCCACCATCGCCGCCCGCTCGGCCGCCTCGGCGGTGGCCGGCGTGGCCCGGGGCAGTCGCACCGGCAGGGCCTCCTGCACCAGCAGCGCGTGGCCGTGCCACTCGCCGTGGTGCAGCACCCCGGCCACGGTCACCGGGCCGAGCGGCAGGTCGGCCAGCCGGCGCAGCGCCGCGGCCTCCACGTCGATCAGGGTCCGGGTGAGCGGGTCGACGCCCAGCTTGGCGTACCCGAGCGCCCGCCCGTCCGGGCCGAGCAGCTGGAGCACCGGCTTGCGGTTGGCCCGCGCCGGTCCGATGTGCATGCTGACCATCGACCGGGCGCCGAGCACGTCGGCCAGGTGTGCGTCGAGCGTGCCGGCGGCGGACCGCACCACCAGCCGGTCGCGGAACACCAGCGGCCCCAGCCCGAGCCGGAACGCGGTGGCCAGCCCCTGCCGGACCAGCTTCGCCTTCCGGCCGACCGCCTCGGTGGAGTGCCGGACGGCGCTCGCCGCGGCCCGGGGGGACCCGGTGGGCACCAGCAGTCGCGGCCGGGCCGCCGACGGCACCACCACCCAGCCCCGGCCGCCCCGATGCAGCGTCGGCTCGGCCGGCCCGGGCCAGATCAGCTCCGCCAGTTCGGCCAGGTACGCGGACCGGCCGTCGCCGTCCGCGGGAACTCGCAACACCATCAGCGGTCACCGGCTGCTTCGATTCGGGCCCGCAGCCCGCCCACGGTGCTCCTGGGCGGCGCCGGCGCGACGGCCCGGCGCAGCCGGTCGTTGCGGGCGAGCAGGGCGACCGAGATCAGGCCGTAGGCGAGGGTGGCTTCCAGTGCCCCGTAGGTGAACTGGAAGAAGAGCATCAGGATCATCACCAAACTGCCGGCGATGCCGATCGCGCTGTGGTCGTGCCGGAACCGCCAGAGGCAGTAGAGGAAGAATGCGTTGTAGCAGAACGCGCCGACGTACCCCTGGCCGACCAGCAGGGCCCAGAGCTGGCCGTTGCTGCCCAGCTCCCGGTTGCCGCACTGCTTGCAGTCGTCGGACTTGCCGATGGCGATCGACCGGTTGCTGCCGATCAGCGCCCGGTTGCCGCCGTACCCGAGGACGGGCGAGTGGTTCGCGGCGGCGATCGCGCCCTCGGAGAGGGTGGTCCGGATGTCGTCGCTGTGCCCGTTCTGCAGGCGTTCGTCGAAGGTCCGCCCGAGCGGGGTGGAGATGATCAGGACACCGATCAACCCGACCGCGAGGGCCAGCCCGCCGAGCACCGCCATCCGGCCGCGCAGCGCCAGCCGGATCGCCACGTAGACCGCGGAGATGCCCAGGCCGATCCAGAGGCCCCGGTTGAGCGAGTAGACGATCGGGAAGACCGCCGCCAGCGCGATCGCGATGCCGAGCACCCGGCGTACCGGTCGGCCCAGCACCACCCAGCCGACCAGCAGCCAGATCAGCAGGATCGCGGTGTTCTCGCCCCACGAGTTGGTGTACTCGAAGGGCGCGGAGGGGCGCGGTGAGCTGGCCTCCCCCACCAGCACCTGCTGGACCTGGGCGAACTCCACGTTCATCAGCGAGGCGACGAAGGGCTGGCTGGCGATGGAGTGCGGCAGCACGAAGTGCAGCGGCGCGGTGAAGCTGAAGGTGGGGAAGAGCGAGCCGAGGTACCCGCCGATCACGACGACGACGGCCATGAAGCCGAAGAGCCGGACCACCCGCCGCTGGGGCAGCTCCCGCTCGCGCAGGTTGAGCACGTAGAGCATGACCACGGTCATGGCCAGGAAGTTGGCCAGCCGGATGCCCCAGCCGATGTAGCGGCCGCCGCCCGACGCGGGGAGCGTGTTCGGCGCGGTGAGGTCGAGCATCACCGCGGAGAGCAGCAGCCAGAGCAGCAGCACGAGCCAGAGCCCGAACCCGGGCGGCACCCGGACCGGACCGCGGCGGCGCAGCTGCACCAGCATCGGCACGGCGAAGATGACGAAGACGAACGACGACACCCCGAGCGCCCACCAGAGCGGGTAGAGCACGAAGAGCGCGCTCAACGGCCACCCCGTCGGCAGCCGCAGCGACCAGCCCCGCGGCCGGATCGGCGCCGGCGCGAGCCGGGCCACGCCGGGCTGGGGGGTGCCCCCGCCGACGGGAGCCGAGCCGCGGGCGGTGCGGTGCGGGGTGACCGTACTCATTTCACGGTGACCTTGGCGGTGGTCGGCGCGTAGATCACCCAGGCGTTGCCGGGCCGCGGGTGCAGCAGGTCGCCGCCCAGGTCGGCGATGTTGCAGACCAGCTGCTGGCCGGGCTTGCGCCAGGCGCCCTTCGCGATGGACGGGCCGGAGGCCGCGACGACCGTGCCCTCGCCGAAGACGTTCGCCGAGGGCAGCGAGCGCGGCGACGGGTTCCGGACGTCCAGCGTCCGGTACTCCATGGTCAGCACGATCACCGACGCGGCGGTGACCGTCGTGGTGCCCACCTTGCCGACCCAGAGGGATTTCTGCTCGTCGTACCGCCAGACCATCGGCGGCCCGCCGGAGACCGTGACGGTCAGCTCCCGGGCCGGGGCGAGGTCCCGCGTGGCCAGCGCGGCGCCGCCGGTCGCGTAGTCGAGGACCGGCGTGGGCGGCTGGCCGCCCTTCGGCGCGGCCTTCCAGAGCGCGGCGGTGGAGGTGTAGTCGGAGCTGAAGACCTTGTCGCCGTCGTCGGCCGGGGTGACCCCGGCGAGCCCGGACTTCTCGAACTGGGTGAGGAAGCCGGTCGGGCCACCGTCGTAACCGACGAAGGGCCGCAGCACGCCGACGGACCTGATGTCGACCGGGCGGATCTCGGTGACCGGGCCGACCTTGGCGGCGTCCCGGGACTGGAACACCGCCGTCAGGTGCAGCGAGTCGGACTCGGCGAACTCGACGTACACCAGGTCGGCCGAGCCCAGGCCGGCCGGCGCGGTCGACGGGGTGACCCGGATCGGCACGGCGACCGCCTGCCGGGTGGCCACCGGCGCGGCGCTGACCGGCAGCCCGGTCAGCGGGGCCGGCGGCTGGCTCGGGGTCGGGCTCGGGGCTGGCGTCGCCGCCGCCCCCGGGTCGACCACGTCGGCGCTGCCGCCGGGCTGGGGTTCGCTGCACGCCGTGCCGAAGCCGACCACGAGGGCCGGGGCGAGGGCGGCGCGGAGCATCTGCCGGCGGTTCACCCCAGGTCCTCGCCGGAGTCGAGGGCGTAGCTGCTCCGGGCCGGGCCGTCGGTGCCCGCGCCGTCACCCCGCGACCGGTAGGTGCTGCCGTGCCCGCTGCCGGTCACCGGCATCTGACCGGCCGGCTTGGCCGACCCGGACGCGCCGCCCGAGGCACCCGTCGCGGACGGCTTCATCCGGGGCAGCACCATGGTCGACTCCACCGACGGCGAGCCGGCGGACGGGCCGGGGCCCGGCCGCGGCTTGGGCCGGTTGGCCGGGACCGGCGGCTTGGTCGCCGTGGCGCCGGCGGCCGGGGCGGGCAGCCGTGGGGCGAGCACGGCGCCGATCACCGGGGCGTCGACCTGCTCGAACTGGCGCAGCGCGGCGGTCAGCTCGCCGCTGCGGGTGCGACCCGCCTCGGCCACCATGATCACCGCGTCGACGTGCCGGCCCAGCGCCTGCGCCTCGACCGCGAGGGTGGGCTGGGCGGTCTCGATCAGCACGTGGTCGAAGCGGGCGGCCAGCTCACTGAGGATCTCCAGCAGCGCGGCCACCGGCAGCTCGACGTCCGCGTCGAGGTCACCGGGGACCAGCACCCGCAACTGGCCCAGCCCGGGGACCGGGGCCAGCGCCTTCAGCGCCGGGACGTCCCGGCGGAGCACCGCGGCCAGGCTGTGCCGGCCCTCGGCGACCCCGGTGATGGCGGTCAGGGCCGAGTCCGGCTTGGTGGTCACCAGGGCGACCTGCTGGCCGGTACGGGCGTACGCGGCGGCCAGGTTCGCGGCGACGAACCCGGCGGCCGTGCCGGCCGAGCCGTCGCAGAGCAGGAGCTGACGCCCCCGGCCGGGCTGGGCCGGCTCGGGCACCGCGGAGAGCAGCACGTTGCGCAGCCGGCCCAGCTCCCGGGAGATCTTGTGGGTCGCCGGCAGCACCGCCAGCGCCGAGGTGCGCGGCGGCAGCTCCAGCAGCAGCGGCAACCCGACCCGGTCGGAGATGTCCCGGCCCCGGCGCACCCGGGTGTCGAGCCGGTCCAGCACCAGCGCCAGCACGATGCCGAGCAGGAGGCCGGCGCCCATGCCGCTGGCCAGGTTCAGCGTCCGGTTCGGCGAGCTGGGGGTGTCGGGCAGCCGGGCGTCGGAGATGATCTCGCCCGGGTCGGTGTCGGCGGAGAGCAGTGGGCTGAGCCGGTTGTTCAGTGAGGCGAGCTGGTTGGTCAGCACGCTCCGGTCGGCCTCGGCCCGCTCCCGCTCGACCGAGTTGGCTGGCGCCGCCGCGATCCGCCCGGCGACCGTGCCGAGCTGCTTTGTCACGTCCGCGATCTGCTGCTTCAGCGAGGTGGTCTCGTTGTCCAGCCCCTTCTGGGCGGTGGCCTTGCGCAGGTCCAGGTACGCCTGCGCGAAGGCGTGCGACCCGGCCTGGGCCTGGGTGGGGCTGTCCGCCTCGTACGCCACCTGGAGGACCTGGCTGTTCGGCGGCACGGTGACCGTCGCCGACTGGAGCAGCTGGTCGGCCGGGGTGGTGCTCTTCATCAGCGTGCGGGCCCGGTCGGCGACGACGAGCGAGCGGACCACCTGCGCCTCGGTGTCGAGGTTCACCTTGGCGTTCGGGTTGTTGTCCGAGCCGGTTCCCAGCGGGCGCACCAGCAGCGAGGTGGTCGACGTGTACCGCGCGTGCTGGAGCTGGCTCACCGCCAGGCCGCCGGCCGTGCCGAGGACCGCCGCGAGGAGCAGGATCCACCAGCGGCGGCGGAGCCAGCCCAGGTAGGCCATCAGGACGGGCCCGTCGGAATCGCTCTCGGCCAGGTGGGGTGAGGGCATCAGAGTCTGTCGCTCCCTTTCGACCGAGCCGGGCAGTCCACGGCGCAGCTGGACCGGACCGTGGCTTTGAGTGTCCCCGATCCGAACGATGAGGGAAAGTCCGCTCACGTTCCGGTAAGCATGCCCAGGTGTAGGTGGCCCGCGTAGATGTGGCCGACCCTGCCTGACCATTCGGCGGGTCCCGCGCTCCCCGCCGGTCCGCACCGGTCGCGGCGTCCACGTCGACGCCTCCCCCGGAGCGGGTGACGGAATCCTGACACACTCCCGGCGGGTCGTGGTGCGGTGGCCCCGGACCACGCCTGACCTCGCCCGCGGCCCCGCCCATCGCCGGTCCCGGGCTCCGGGCGGGTGGGTCCGCCGGACGCGGGCCGACCGGCGGCGCCGGATCGGTCCAACGGCCACTTCAGTTGTGCACCCCCGCGCCGATAGGTTGTCATGGCGCGTCCGGGGGTCATTCGCGAAAAAACGGGGCGCGACGGCACTGGACGGGGAGGAACGTTGGTAGGCGGGTCAACCGAGGGCGCGGGTCAGGTCCTGCTCGTCGGGTCCAGCGGCGGGCATCTCGCCCAGCTGCTGGCCCTGGAGCCGTGGTACCGGGACCGGCGTCGCGCCTGGGTCACCTTCGACACCCCGGACGCCCGGTCGCTGCTCGACGGCGAGGACGTCGTCTGGGCCCATCACCCGACCACCCGCAACGTGCGGAACCTGGTCCGCAACGCCTTCCTGGCGCTGCGCGTGATGCGCCGACGGCCCGTCGACGCGGTGGTCACCACGGGCGCCGGGGTGGCCCTGCCGTTCGTCGTCGCGGCCCGGCTGCGGCGCATCCCGACCGTCTACATCGAGGTGTACGACCGGATCGACAGCGCGACGCTGACCGCCCGGCTCTGCCGCCCCTTCCTCTCCGCGATGCTCGTCCAGTGGGAGGAGCAGCGCCGGATGTACCCGGAGGCGACCGTCGTGGGGAACCTGCTGTGACCGCCCACATCCCGCTGCCGCGCGACGGCCGCGCGGCACCGTACGTGCTGGCCGTGGTGGGCACCGACGTGCACCGCTTCGACCGGCTGGTCGAGTGGCTGGAGCGCTGGCACGGCGACCATGCCGAGGTCCGGCTCGTCCTCCAGTACGGTCACAGCCGCGCCCCGCGACTGCCCGACGCCGCGCCGTTCCTCGACCACGAGGCGCTCCAGCGCGCGATGGCCGAGGCCACCCTCGTGGTGAGCCACGGCGGCCCGGCCACCATCACCGAGGCGCGCCGCACCGGTCACCTGCCGATCGTGGTGCCCCGCGATCCGACCCACGACGAGCACGTGGACAACCACCAGCAGCTCTTCGCGCGCCGACTCGGCGCGGCCGGCCTGGTCCGGCTCTGCGAGTCCGAGGCCGAGCTGGTCGCTGCCCTCGACGAGGGAATGACCGACCCGTCCCGCTTTGTGCTGGCGGCGGACCCGGACCGGCCGGACCCGCGCGCCGAGGCCGTGGCCCGGGTCGGCCGGGTCGTCGACGACCTGGTGGCGCGGCGGGTCCGCCAGCGCACCGGCGGGCGGCGTCGGTGAACGGGGACGGGACGGCGGCCGACCTGCCCCGGGTGCTCTTCGTCGGCGGCCTCGGCCGCAGCGGCTCCACCCTGCTGGAGCTCCTCCTCGCCCAGAGCCCGGACGTCTGCGCGGTGGGCGAGGTGGTCCACCTGTGGGAGCGGGCGCTCGGCGCCGACGAGCGGTGTGGCTGCGGCGAACGCTTCACCGCCTGCCCGTTCTGGCGGCAGGTCGGCGAGCGCGCCTTCGGCGGCTGGTCGGCCGTCGACCGGGACGACGTGCTGGCGCTCAAGGACCGGGTCGACCGGACCCGGCACATTCCCCGGCTGGCCAAGGGCTCGCTCGCCCCGGCGGAGCTCGCCGACGTCCGCCGGTACGCGGACCTCTACACCCGCATCTACCGGGCGGCGACCGAGGTGACCGGCGCCCGGGTGGTGGTGGACTCCAGCAAGCACGCCTCGCTGGCGTTCGCGCTGCGCTGGGCCGAGGGGCTCGACCTGCGGGTGCTGCACCTGGTCCGGGACAGCCGCGCGGTGGCGTACTCCTGGGGCAAGCAGGTGCGCCGCCCCGAGGTGGTCGACGGCGAGGACTTCATGCCGACGTTCTCGCCGTTCGAGGTGAGCAAGCTGTGGACCGCGCAGAACGCCGCGTTCCACCTGCTCGCCGCCCGGGCCTCGGTGCTCCGGCTGCGCTACGAGGACTTCACCGCCGACCCGGCCGGCACCGTACGCCGGCTCCGCGCGTTCGCCGGGCTGCCGGACGACCCGGCGGCGCTGCGCATCCTCACTGGCGACGACTCCCGCTCGGCGGCTCTGGCGCCGCGCGGCGACCTGGAGCCGTCGCCGGCGGCGTCGCCTGTCCGGGTGCACAGCGTTGCCGGCAACCCGCTGCGGTTCAGCGGCGGCCCGCTCCAGGTGCGCCGGGACGAGGCCTGGCGCACCCGGCTGCCCCGCCGCAGCCGGGCCGTGGTCAGCCTGGCCACCCTGCCCTTCCGAGCCCGCTACGGCTATCTGGGCCAGCGGGGATCCGATTCAGCGGAGAAGTCGTGAGCGCGAGGAGCGAGCCGGGTCTGCGAGCCCCGCAGTCGCGAACAGAGGAGACCTCGTGAGCGCGAGGAGCGAGCCGGGTCTGCGAGCCCCGCAGTCGCGAACAGAGGAGAAGTGGTGACCGGTCCGAGCATTTCCGTCGTCGTGCCGACGCGGGACCGTCCGGAGCTGCTGCGTGCGGCGCTCGACGCGATCCTCAGCCAGGCGCACCCGGGTCTGATCGAGGCCGTGGTGGTCTACGACCAGTCCGAGCCGGACCGATCGCTGGAGACCGACCGGGGTGACCGTCGGGTGCGGGTCATCACCAACACCCGGACGCCCGGGCTGGCCGGGGCGCGGAACACCGGGATCGAGGCGGCCACCGGCGACCTGGTCGCGTTCTGCGACGACGACGACGAGTGGCTGCCGGGGAAGCTCGCCGCCCAGCTCGGCGCGCTCGACGTCCACCCGGACGGGGCGCTGGTGAGCTGCGGCATCCGGGTCAGCTACGACGACCGGACGGTGGACCGGTCGCTGGACCGGTCCCGGGTGTCGCTGGAGGCGCTGCTGCGCGACCGGCTCACCGAGCTGCACCCGTCGACGTTCCTGATCCGCCGGGCCGCGCTGCTCGACGGGATCGGCCTGGTCGACGAGCAGATCCCGGGCAGCTACGCGGAGGACTACGAGTTCCTGCTCCGGGCCGCCCGGTACGCCCCGCTGGTCAACGTGGACAGCCCGTACGTGCTGGTCCGGTGGCACAAGCGGTCGTACTTCGCGCAGCGGTGGGAGACCATCTCGACGGCGTTGCAGTGGCTGCTGCGGCGCTACCCCGAGTTCGCCACGGTGCCGCACGGCGAGGCCCGGGTGGCCGGCCAGATCGCCTTCGCGCAGGCCGCGATGGGCAACCGGCTGGACGCCGTCCGGTGGGCGCGGCGCACCCTGGCCCGCAACCCGAAGGAGCCGCGCGCCTACCTGGCGCTGGCGGTGGCGACCCGAGCGGTGCACGCCGACCGGGTGCTGCGCACGCTGCACAAGCGGGGCCGGGGCATCTGAGCGGACGCGACGGGCGGGTGACCATCCGGTCACCCGCCCGTCCTTTCGTCCGAGTCAGGTCAGGCCACGCAGAACGACCGCCAGGCCTGGATGCTCGGGGTGTCCTGCAGACGGAAGTCGCCCTGGCTGACCACCTGGTTGTAGTACGCCACGAACTCCGGTCGCTGGCCGTTGAGGTAGCTGGCCATCGAGCGGATCCACGTCGCCCGGCCGGTGCCGGCGTCGCCGGGCACCAGGTCGCTGCCGGTCTCCGCCACGCCCCAGGGCTTGCCCAGCCCCCGGGACTTGCTGATCATGCGGCCGTAGATCTCCTGCGGGGACGCGTACCGCTTCCACTTGGCGCCCCAGTTGTAGCAGTCCCAGCCGAGCGTCTCGACCAGGTCGCCGCCGGGGTAGAAGGCGTCGAAGTTCCGCCCGGACTTCGGGTCGAGCGTCCAGCACATCAGGATGACCGTGTTGATGAGCTTCGGGTTGTCCGCCCGGTTTGCCAGGCCCGCGATCCGGCGCCAGGCCGTCTTGTAGGCGGCCGGCGTGAAGGCGCCCCGCTCGACGTCGTCCTCCGGCTCGTGAAAGTACGACCAGTACACGTTGTGGTCGCGGGGGATCGAGGCGAACCAGGACGCCAGCCGGGAGTCGTACTTGCCGCTGTTGACCTCCTGGGGGGAGGCCTTGAAGGAGACCACCACGGTCCGGTCGACGACGTCGGCCCGACTGCCGTTCCAGGCAGGTGGGAGGCCGGGGTAGAAGACCCGGGCCATCCGCAGCTTGCCGAAGGTCTGGTCGGAGCGGGCCAGTGCCTGGCCGAACGTCTCCCCACTCTGTACCGCGATCGACGCGCCGGGCAGGGTCAGCCGGGTGCCGGCGAAGGCCGGGCCGCGACCGGCGGAGGCCGAGGTGGACGGCGAGGCACTGGCTGGCCGGCCGCCGAGCCCGGCCACCCCGCTCGGGGTGGCCGACGGCGCGGCCGTCCCCGGGGCGGGCGCCCCGGTCGGCGCGAAGTTCGGTTGGGTCGGGCCGGCCTGCGGCGCCTTCCGGTCGGGCTCGCGCAGCGTCGCCACGGCCACGCCGCCGCTCAACAACGCGAGGGCCACGGCCGCCGCGACGGCCAGTCGCCAGCGGCGTCGGGGGCCGCCGGGCGGGGCGGGGGGCGGCGCCGCACCGGGCCACCGCTGGTCCGGGCCGCCCGCCACCGGCGGGGCGGATCCGGGGTCGCCCGGCCACGGCTGGTCCGCGGCGGGACCCGCCGGCGGGTACCCAGTCTCCGCCCACCGCGGCTCCTGGCCGGCGGGATCCGGGTAGCCGGTGTCCGGGTGCCCGGTGTCCGGCCACGCCTGCTCCGGGCGGACGTCCGTGGCGACCGGGCCGGTCGGCCCCCCGGCACCGGGCCAGGGCAGCGCCGACCGGGCGGCGTCCGGCCGCGCCGGGGCGCCGGCCGCCGGCCACGGCAGGGCCGGGTCGCCCTGCTGGCGTGGGATGCCCTGGCCCGGCCAGAGGCCGGTGGGCTGCGACGATCCGACGACGCTGTGCTGGTCTCGCTCGGCCGGCATGACCCTCCCTGGCTGGCGGCGGCCCGTCACGGGGCGGTAGGTCGGAGCTGATTCCCGCCCGACACTATCTCCCGTCACCTGGGCCATGGGTAGCGTGACACTCAGCCGAACGCCTCACCGGTACTGGCGGTGACGGTCGAAGCGGGCATCTCGACCCCGGTGCGCGCGATCGCGTCGAGCAGCCGTCCGGCGAGTTCGGGCCGGCAGACCAGCAGATCGGGCAGGCGCGGGTCGGCCCGGTTGTAGCGCAGCGGGGAGCCGTCGATCCGGGACGCGTGCATCCCGGCGCCGAGCGCCACGGCGACCGGGGCGGCGGAGTCCCACTCGTACTGGCCGCCCGCGTGGACGTACGCGTCGACCTCGCCGGTCACCACGGCGCAGACCTTGACCCCGGCGGAGCCCATCGGCACGGCGCGGGCGTCGAGCAGGTCGACCAGTTCACCGACGAAGGCCGGCGGGCGGCTGCGGCTCACCGCGATGCGCAGCGGCCCGTCCACCGCCGGCGGGGTGGGACACCCGGTGCCGAGGATCAGCGGCCCACCGTCCAGGGTGGTCCGCGCCGGCATGCCGACCGCCCCGGCGGCCAGCCCGCCGTCCGGGCCCGCCGACCGCTGCCAGAGGGCGACGTGCACCGCCCAGTCGGTCCGGCCGGCCTCGGAGAACTCGCGGGTGCCGTCCAGCGGGTCGATGATCCAGACCCGGTCGGCGGCGAGTCGGGCCGGGCCCTCCCCGGCGGTCCAGGCCCGTCGGGCGTCGGCCTCCTCCTCGGAGAGCACCGCGTCCGCGGGCCGCCACCGGGCCAGCGCGGTCGTCATCAGCTCGTGCGAGGCCCGGTCACCGGCGTCCTTGAGGGCGGCCGGGTCCGCGAAGCCGTGCTCGGCCCGCAGGGCGGTCAGCGCCGCGCCCGCCCGCCCGGCCAGCCACTCCGCGAAGGCCTGGTCGTCGAGCTGACCGGTTCCGTCCTGGATCACGCGTTCCACCACCTCGTCCTGGTCCGACAGCGACCTGCAATCCTCCGGTCGCCCTGCGGTCGGAGGCCAGCGTACGGTCCGATGGGCGACAGCACGCGAGCCGGTTTCGGATCTTCGATGGCCCAGGTGGACGGATCGACCGCCCGCATGTTGAACTTCGCGTGTATGCCGGCCGGACCGGCCGGAGCAGGCCCTAGGCTCGTGCGCATGACCGCCGAGCAGCTGATCTCCTTCGCCCGTGGCGCTCCCTCACTGGACATCGTCGATGTCGAGGGGCTCAAGGCCGCCGCCGTCCGCGCCTTCGACGCCGACCCCGCCGGGATCACGGCGTACGGCACCTCCGTCGGCTACCCGCCCCTCCGCAAGTGGATCGCGGAGAAGCACGGGGTCGAGGCCGACCAGGTGCTGATCACCAACGGCTCGCTCCAGGCCGACGCCTTTCTCTTCGACCACCTGGTCCGGCGGGGCGACACGGTGGTCGTCGAGCGTCCCACGTACGACCGGACGCTGCTCAACCTGCAGAAGATGGGTGGCGAGATCCACGGGGTGACGGTTCAGCCGGACGGCCTGGACACCGCCGAGCTGCGCAAGCTGCTGGAGTCGGGGGTGCGGCCGCGGCTCGCGCACGTCATCCCGAACTACCAGAACCCGGCCGGCGTCACCCTCTCCCTGGACAAGCGCCGCGAACTGCTCGAGCTGGCGGCCGAGTACGAGTTCACGATCTTCGAGGACGACCCGTACGCGGACATCCGGTTCCGGGGCGAGCCGCTGCCGTCGATGCTCTCGATGGACACCCGCGGCGTGGTGGTGCACGCCTCCAGCTTCACCAAGACGGTCTGCCCGGGCGTCCGCGTCGGCTACCTGGTCGGCCCGGCGGAGCTGATCGCCGCCATCGCGAAGAGGGCCACCAGCCTCTACATCTCGCCCGGCATGGTCTCCGAGGCGATCGTGCACCAGTTCTGTGTCTCGGGGGACATCGAGCGCTCGATCGAGAAGGTGTCGACCGCGCTCGGCGAGCGGGCCCGGGTGCTCGCCGAGTCGCTGCGCCGGCACATCCCGGAGGCCCGGTTCGTGGAGCCGGACGGCGGCTACTTCCTCTGGGTGGAGCTGCCGGAGGACGTCGAGGTGGACCGGCTGGCGCCGGCCGCGGCCGAGCGGGGCGTGGCGGTGGTGAAGGGGAGCGACTTCATGCTCGACGGTGGCCGGCACGCGCTGCGGCTGGCCTTCTCCGCGGTGACCGCGGACCGGATCGACGAGGGTGTCCGCCGGCTGGCGGAGGCGATGGAGGCCGTTCGCGGCTGATTTTCTGTCGGGTTCCCGACAGTTGAACGATCCCGGCCGGCTCGGGTCTCGCCCTGGGCCGGCCGGCGGCCCACAATGCTGCGAGCGTCGTTCACCTTTTCGGTGGTCGGTCCGACGTCCGGGAAGCGGCACCTCCGCCCCGCGCCCGGACCGCCGACGCGCGCAGCACAACTCCCGCCCCCGAGGTGCCGGGTGGGCCGTGTCGCCCCTCACCCCCCTGACGCGGCCGGCCCACCCGGCGCCCCACCCGACGCCGGTCGATGACGCGGGCGCCCGGAAACCGGACGGAAGGCGGGTCCGACCGTGAGCTGGGTCGCAGTCCGTCGGGCCCGGCCCGTGTGGGCGGGCCTCCGCTCCCGCTGCGGATCGCCACCGGCGGCGTAACCTGCAAGCCGCAGCAGCACCGGTGGGAGGGGGCGAGGATGACCGATCGGATCGAGCGCGGCCGACCGGCGGCGCAGAAGGGCGGCCCGGGGCTCCGGCCGCGCGCCTGGGCCGCGCCGGTACGCGCCATGACCCGCATCCTCAACGCCGACGGCTCTCCCCGTACCGCCGAGCCGGCCGGACCCGGCCGCAGCGGGATCGTGGACTGCGGCCTCTACGTCGACGGCGAGCGTCAGCCCGGCGAGTGGAACTACGCCGACGCGCTGGCGGCGGCCCGCCGGGAGCGGCACGGGTTCGTCTGGCTGGGGCTGCACGAGCCCGGACTGGACGAGATGACCGCCATCGCCGCCACCTTCGGTCTGCACGAGCTGGCCGTCGAGGACGCGGTCAAGGCCCAGCAGCGCCCCAAGCTGGAGCGCTTCGGCGAGGTCGCCTTCCTGGTCGTCCGGACCGCCCGCTACTGCGAGCACACGGAGCTGACCGAGAACTCCGAGGTGGTCGAGACCGGTCAGGTGATGCTCTTCATCGGGCCGAACTTCCTGATCAGCGTCCGGCACGGCGACGCCTGCCGGCTCGCCCCGGTCCGGGCCGACCTGGAGGCGAAGCGGGACCTGCTGCTGCACGGGCCGTGGGCGGTCGCCTACGCGATCACCGACCGGGTGGTGGACCTCTACCTGGAGGTGGCCGACCAGCTCGAGGACGATCTGGACGTGCTGGAGGCGGACGTCTTCGACCGGCAGGGCACCGGGCGGATCCAGCGGATCTACCAGATGAAGCGGGAGCTGGTGGAGTTCAAGCGGGCGGTGATGCCGTTGCAGCGTCCGCTGCTCACCCTCACCTCGCAGGTCAACCGGGAGGTGCCGCAGGAGGTGCGGCGCTACTTCCGGGACGTCCAGGACCACCTCAGCCGCACCGTCGAGCAGGTCAACTCCTACGACGACCTGCTCAACTCGATCCTCCAGGCGCGGCTGGCCCAGGTCACCGTCGACCAGAACAACGACATGCGCAAGATCGCCGCGTGGGCCGCGATAGGCGCGGTGTGGACCGCGATCGCCGGCATCTACGGCATGAACTTCAAGTACATGCCCGAGCTGGGGTGGACGTACGGCTATCCGGGCGTCTGGGCCCTGATGCTGGCGGCGTCGTTCACGCTGTACCGCCTGTTCCGCCGCAACGGCTGGCTCTGACCGGCCGGCGGCCCCATCCGGCGGCCCGGCATACGGAAGCGCCGGCCACGCGGGCTGAACCCGCGCGCCGGCGCTTTCCGTGACCCCGCGGTCAGCGGCGACCGCTGGCCTTGGCGGTGTTCTTCCCGTTGTTCATGGCCTTGGTGACGTCGTCGGCCGGGCGGCCGGAGACGTCCCGGGCGCCCTCGGCGACAGAGGGAACCTTGTCGGTCGGCTGGATCACCGGCGGGGGGCCGGGGGTGGTGGTGGAGGTGCTCTCGCCCTCCGCCACCGCCGAGCTGCCGGCGCCCGTCGTCGAGGCGTCGGTCACCTTGGCGCTGGCATCCGGCGTCTCCACCACGATGGTGTCCACGTCCTCCCGCATCGGGTCCAGCTTGCCGGCCGGGTCGTACTCGGCCCACTCCTGCTGCTCCCGCCGACGGCGCATGGCCATCGCGCCGGCCAGACCGGCGACGGTGCCGGCGGCCAGCAGGCCGGTCATCATCCCGCCCCGGGACTTCTTCTGCTTCTTCTTCGCGGCCTTCATGTTCTTCGCCTTCACCTTCTTGCTCACCACGGCCTGTCTGGCGGCGGCGGCCTTCCTACCGGCGACTGCCTTCCCCGCCGTCTCGGCCTGCGCGTTGCGCATGGCCAGGACCAGCGGCGCGAGCGCCGCGAACGTCGAGGCGACACCGCTCGATGCGCGGTCCCGCACGACAACCGCGGTGGGCGCTACGGCACCCCGGGCTGCCTGGACCCGCGGGCCGACCGTGGCGCCGGCACCCTTCGCCGCGTACGTGGCAGCCTGCCTCAGGTGACCGATGCCCTGGTTCAGCTCGGCCTTGGCCAGCTGCCCCTGGGTCTTTCGCCGCCCGATTCCAAACACGATCCCACCTCCCGGGAGTTGTTCCTTCGTCATCCTCCACCTTCGGATGCCTCCGCACTGCCAGATCGGGCACATGGGAGGATCCGCATGGAACTGACCAACGAGTGAGGAGTACCCGTGGCCGAGGCTGTCTACGCCACCTTGCACACCAACGCTGGCCCGATCCGGCTGGAGCTCTTCCCCAACCACGCGCCGAAGACCGTCCGCAACTTCGTCGACCTGGCCGAGGGCAACCGTGAGTACACCGACCCGCGCACCGGTCAGCCGGGCAGCGGGCCGTACTACGACGGCACCATCTCGCACCGCGTGATCAGCGGTTTCATGGTTCAGATGGGTGACCCGACCGGCACCGGTCGCGGTGGCCCGGGCTACACGTTCGCCGACGAGTTCCACCCGGAGCTGCGCTTCGACCGGCCGTACCTGCTGGCGATGGCGAACGCCGGGCCGGGCACCAACGGCTCGCAGTTCTTCATCACGGTCTCGCCGACGCCGCACCTGAACAACCGGCACACCATCTTCGGCCAGGTGGCCGACGAGCAGTCGGCGAAGATCGTGGACTCGATCGCGAACACTCCGACCGGGCCGAGCGACCGGCCGCTGCAGGACGTGGTCATTGAGCGCGTCGAGATCGAGCGCAAGCCGGTCTGAGCATCGCCCGGGTACCTTTGCGGGCATGACTGAGCGCTCCGGGCAGGCGGGTGACGGGACCGGCGGGTCGGTGCCGACCACCCCGGCCTGCTACCGCCACCCCGACCGGGAGACGTACGTCCGGTGCACCCGGTGTGACCGGCCGATCTGCCCGGAGTGCATGCGGGAGGCCTCGGTCGGGCACCAGTGCCCGGAGTGCGTCAACGAGGGTCGCCGCAGCGTGCGGCCGGCGCGCACCGCCTTCGGTGGCGGTGCCGCCGGCCGCCACGGCTACGTGACGAAGACCCTGATCGCGCTGAACGTGCTGGTCATGGTGCTCTCCATCGCCTCGGACCGGGGCGGGGACGCGGCGGCCGGCGGCGCCGGCTTCGGCGGCCTGATGGGCGGCGGCACCCCGCTGACCAACTGGGGCGCGGTGCTGGGGCAGGCGGTCTTCCCGGACGGCACGATCGGCGGCATCGCCGAGGGGCAGTGGTACCGGCTGGTCACCGCGATGTTCCTGCACTACGGCGTGGTGCACCTGCTGCTCAACATGTGGGCGCTCTGGGTGCTCGGCCGGACGCTGGAGGCGGTGCTCGGTCCGCTGCGCTTCCTGGCGCTCTACCTGATCGCCGGGCTCGGCGGGAACGTCGCGGTCTACCTCTTCAGCGCGCCCAACAGCACCGCGGTCGGCGCGTCGACGGCCATCTTCGGCCTCTTCGCCGCGATCTTCGTGATCATGCGACGGCTGGGCCGGGACACCTCGGCGATCGTGCCGATCCTGGTGATCAACCTGATCTTCACGTTCACCGTGCCGGGCATCTCCATCGCCGGGCACCTGGGCGGGCTGGTCACCGGTGCGCTGATGGCGCTGGTCCTGGCGTACGCCCCGCGGATGCGGCGGACCGTCTTCCAGGTCGCGGGCGGCGCGATCATTTTGGTGGCGCTCCTCGGGCTGGCCCTGGTCCGCACCGGCATGCTGCTCGGCGGCTGATCCGCCGCTCAGCTCGCGGCGGCAGGGGCGCGAACGGTTCAGGACGCGCCGGCGGGGGCGCGAACGGCTCAGCGGGCGGCGGCCTGCGCCGCCCGGAGCGCCTCGGCCACCTCGGCCGGCGGGGCGTTCAGGTCGTACCGGCCGAAGAGGTGCAGTGACTCCCCCGCGTCGATCTCCAGCGTCTCCGCGGTGAGCCCACGGCGGGTACGCCGGTCCACCGTGATCGCCTCGATCTCCTGCCAGGGCAGCCGACGGTGCCCGGCGAAGCCCTGGGCCACCGTGATCCCGTCCCGGTCCGCGGCCAGTCGGACCGGCGCCACCAGGTCGCGCAGCCCCCAGCCGGCCAGCGCGGCGGCGGCCAGCCCGGCCAGCACCGGCTGGACCCGGTCGTCACCGGCGAGGAGCAGCCCGAGCCCGACCACGACGACCGCGCCGATCAGCTTCGCCACCGGCAGGATCACCGGCACCCGCCACTGGTGGACGGGGGAGGACTGTGACTGCATCGTCCCAGCATGCCAGTCCCGGGATGGTCGGCCCGGCGCCGCGGCGGGAGCCGGGGGCGGACGACCGGCCGGTGACGACGTAGGATCGGGAGCAGCCCAGGTTACCGGGGAGTAAACATGAGTGACGCGGTCATCGTCGGTGCGGTACGGACCCCGGTCGGGCGGCGCAAGGGCAGCCTCGCCGGCGTCCACCCGGTGGACCTCTCGGCGCACGTGCTGCGCGCCCTCGCCGAGCGCACCGGCATCGAGCCCGGCCAGGTCGACGACGTGGTGTGGGGCTGCGTCTCGCAGGTCGGCGAGCAGTCGTGGAACGTCGCCCGCAACGCGGTGCTCGCCGCGGGCTGGCCGGAGTCGGTGCCCGGCACCACGGTCGACCGGCAGTGCGGGTCGAGCCAGCAGGCGCTGCACTTCGCCGCCGCCACCGTCCTCTCCGGTCAGGCCGACCTGGTGGTCGCCGGTGGCGTGGAGTCGATGACCCGGGTGCCGATGGGTTCCAGCGTGGCCGGCGGAATGCCGTTCAGCGGCCAGATCCTGGAGCGCTACCGGGGTGTCGAGGGCGTCGCCCAGGACTCCCCGCTCCCGTTCAACCAGGGCGTCGGCGCCGAGCTGATCGCCGAGCGCTGGCGCTTCTCCCGGACCCAGCTCGACGAGTTCGCGCTGGCCAGCCACGAGAAGGCCGCCGCCGCGCAGGACGCGGGCGCGTTCGACCCGGAGCTGGCCCCGGTGGCGCTCGCCGACGGCGGGAAGTTCGCCGCCGACGAGGGCATCCGCCGGGACACCTCGCTGGCCAAGCTCGGCGAGCTGGCCACCCCGTTCCGGGCCGACGGCGTGGTCACCGCCGGGTCCGCGTCCCAGATCTCCGACGGCGCCGCGGCGCTCGCCGTCACCACCAGCGAGTGGGCCAGCCGGCACGGGCTGCGCCCGCTGGCCCGGGTGCACACCGCCGTGGTCGCCGCCGACGACCCGGTCGCCATGCTCACCGCCCCCATCCCGGCCACCGCGAAGGCACTGCGCCGCGCGGGGCTGGGCATCGAGGAGATCGGGGTGTACGAGGTGAACGAGGCGTTCGCCCCGGTCCCGCTTGCCTGGTTGGCGGAGACCGAGGCGGACCCGGAGCGGCTCAACCCGCGCGGCGGCGCCATCGCCCTCGGTCACCCGCTCGGCGGGTCCGGCGCCCGGATCATGACGACGATGCTCCAGCACATGCGGGACAACGGCATCCGCTACGGCCTGCAGACCATGTGCGAGGGCGGCGGCATGGCCAACGCCACCATCGTCGAGCTGCTCTGACGGGTTCCCACCAGCGCGGCCGGCGGCCGGGGAGGAAATGGCCTCGCCGCCGGGCCGGCCGGCACCTACTCTGCGGAGCGTGACGACGCCCCGCACCGAAGGAACCGACTGGTCGACCGACCGGTGGCGCGACGACGCGCTCGGGTGGGTCGGTGACTCGCTCGCCGCCCGGGGTCTCCGGGTGACCGGTCCGGTCGATCCCCGGGTCCGGCCCTGGTCGCTGGTCTGGCGGGTGCCCACCGAGGCCGGCCCGGTCTGGTTCAAGGCCAACAACCCCGGCACCCGGTACGAGGCCGCCCTGCTGGCCGAGCTGCCCCGGCTCGCTCCGGGCGCGGTGCTCGACCCGATCGCGGTGGACGTCGAGCGGGGCTGGTCGCTGCTGCCCGACGGGGGCCCGAGCCTGCGCGACACCCTCGCCGGGAAGCAGGACGTCGCACACTGGCAACGGGTGCTGCCCGCGTACGCGGCACTCCAGGTCGCCGTCGCTCCGCACGCGGAGCTGCTGGTGGCCCGGGGGGTGCCGGACCAGCGGCCGGAGCTGATGCCCGAGCTGTTCGACCGGCTGCTCGACGACGAGGAGGCGCTGCTCCTCGGCGAGCCGGACGGCCTCACCCCCGAGCTGCACCAGCGGCTGCGCGCGTACCGGCCGGAGTTCGCCGAGACCTGCCGCCGACTTGCCGAGGTGGACCTGCCGGCCACCATCCAGCACGACGACCTGCACGACGGCAACGTCTTCGTCGCCGACGGGTACCGCTTCTTCGACTGGGGCGACGCCTCGGTCGCGCACCCCTTCGGCACCCTGCTGGTGACGTTGCGTTCGGTGGCGTACGCCGGGGAGTTGAAGCCCGGTGACCCGGCGTTGGCCCGGCTGCGCGACGCGTACCTGGAGGCCTGGACCGACCGGCACGACCGGGCGACGCTGCGCGAGGTGGCCGGCCTGGCGATGCGAGTGGCCACGGTGAGCCGGGCGCTCTCCTGGCGGCGGGCGCTGCGGTCGGCCGACCCGGCCCGCGCCGAGTACGCGTCGGCCGTCCCCGGCTGGCTCGAAGAACTCTTCGCCGACGGGCCGGTCTGACCCCGGGTTGCGCGCGCCCCGGGTGGCGGCGGTCCCGATGTCGGACAGCACGTGCGATTTGCACGGATGGAAGTTCCAGAAATTTGCTGTGACCCATATCACGCCTGGTGAGCGGTCGTTGCACATTGCATGGACGTCTTCTCCCGAACGTTCCTTCCGGCCGCCGCCGAGACCGGCCTGGCGACCCAGACGGTCAGCCGGCACATGCCGGTCTTCCGCCGGTGCGTCGGCTCCGGCGACGCCACCATCCTGGTCACCCGGTGCAGCCGCCCGGACCACCCGGTCGGCGGCGACTACCTGATGCTCCTCACCCACCGCCGCCTGGTGGTCACCCAGCAGACCCGGGTGCTGCACCGGCTGCGGCTGCACCTCAACACCGAGCTGCGCGAGCTGAGCAACGTCACCTGGAGCCCGGACCCGCGCCTGCACAGCGTCGAGCTGGCCGCCACGGCGATCGACGGGGCCCGCGAGCGGTTCCTCATCCGGACCCACCACCCGAAGCAGGTCTGGCAGCTCGACGCGCTGCTCAACCACGCCTTCCGCACCCGCCTCCGGACGCCCGCGGAGCGGCTGGTCGCCACGATCGGCGAGCCCCCGCTCGGCGCCCGGCCGGTCGCGTTCCGCCCGGCGCCGGTGCGCTGACCGGCTCCTTACCGAACCCGAACGTTCCCCGGACGTCCCGGACGGCCTCCGGTCGGTAATCATGGGCCGGTGACCGCCGACACCGCGCAGCGCGGGCTCGTCCTCGTGGTGGAGGACGAACCGGCCATCGCCGACCTGGTCCGGCTGTATCTGAGCCGGGACGGCTTCGGCGTACACCTGGAACGGGACGGCGTCGGAGGCCTCGCCGCCGCGCGGCGGCTGCGCCCGGTGGCCTGCGTGCTGGACATCGCGCTGCCCGGCCTGGCCGGGACGGAGATCTGCCGGCGGCTCCGCGAGGCCGGCGACTGGACGCCGGTCATCTTCCTCACCGCCCGGGACGACGAGGTCGACCGGATCGTCGGCCTGGAGCTGGGCGCGGACGACTACGTGACCAAGCCGTTCAGCCCCCGCGAGCTGGTCGCCCGGGTCCGGGCGGTGCTGCGTCGCGCCGCCGGAGCCCCGGCCGGGGCGGAGCAGCCCCGGGTGGTCGGCCCGGTCGTCCTCGACCCGGCCCGCCGGACGGTCACCGCCGCCGGCGTCCCGGTCCAGCTCACCTCCACCGAGTTCGACCTGCTCGCCCACCTGATGGCCCGGCCGGGCCGGGTCTTCACCTGGGAGGAGCTGCTCGCCGGGGTGTGGGGGTACGCCGCGCACGCCGGCACCCGGACCGTCGACGTGCACGTGGCGCAGGTCCGCGCCAAGCTCGGCCCGGCCAGCGTGATCCGCACCCACCGCGGCGTCGGGTACGCGGCCGATGCCTGACCCCACCGGCCCGCAACCGCCCACCGGCCCGCCGCCACCCGGCTCATGGCCGCCGCCCGGCCCGCGGCCCGCCACCGGGCCGCACCGACCGCAGCAGCCGACCGTCGCCCTGCCGGTGATCGGGCCGCGTACCCCGCCGCCGCCCCCGCGCCGGCGGTTCGCCAGCACGCTGACCACCCGCGCGGTGCTGGTCACCTGCGCGGTCGCGCTGGTGTCGGTGCTGGTCACCGCGCTGGTCGCGGTCCCCCTCGCGGTACGCGGCGCGGAGCGGCGCGACCAGGCGGCGCTCGCCGCCCAGGCCCGCCTCGCCGCCGACGTGCTGCGGGTCCGCGCCGCCCGGCAGCGGGACAACGCCGGGGACCGGCTGATCCGTCAGCTCCGCCAGCAGGAGATCGACGTGTACGTCATCCGCGCCGGTCAGGTGGACCGGCCGGGCCTGCCCCGCCAGGTGGTGACCCGGGTGTCGACCGGCCGGGACGTCTCCGGACGGCGGCTGGTGAACGGCGAGCGGGCGCTGGTGGAGGGGCGGGCGCTGCCGGCCGGCGACGGCGTGGTGCTGACCCGGGCCGCCAGCAACGGGCCGTGGCGGCAGGTGCTGCTCAGCCTCTGGCTGCCGCTGCTGGCCGGGCTTGCCGCCGGGGTGGCGGCCGGGCTGCTGCTCGCCCGCCGGCTGGCCCGGCCGATCCGGACCGCGGCCACCGCCGCCGCCCGGCTGCGCGCCGGGGACCGGGCGGTACGCGTACCGGTCGAGCCGCCGGACGAGGTGGCCGACCTGGCGTACGCACTGAACGGGCTCGCCGCCGCGCTGTCCACCAGCGAGGGGCGGCAACGCGAGTTCCTGCTCTCGGTCTCGCACGAGCTGCGCACCCCGTTGACCGCGATCCGCGGCTACGCCGAGGCGCTCGCCGACGGGGTGATCGACGCGGACGGGGTGCCCGACACCGGCCGGACGATGCTCGCCGAGGCCGAGCACCTGGACCGGCTGGTCAGCGACCTGCTGTCGCTGGCCCGGCTGGAGGCCGCCGACTTCCCGCTCGAGCCGGTCCAGGTCGACCTGGCCCGGTTGGCGGCCGAGGCGGAACGGACCTGGTCAGACCGGTGCGCGGCGCTCGGGGTGGCGTTCCGGGTGGAGGTGCCGCCGGGACCGGTGCCGGCGTACACCGATCCGGGGCGGATCCGGCAGGTGCTCGACGGGCTGCTGGAGAACGCGCTGCGGGTCGTACCGCCGGGGGCGCCGGTGGTGCTCGCGGCCCGGCCGGCCGGCGCGGACCCGGCCGCCGGCGGGATCGTCGAGGTCCGCGACGGCGGCCCCGGCTTCACCGACGACGACCTGGCGGTGGCCTTCGAGCGCGGCGCACTGCACCAGCGGTACCGGGGGGTGCGCAAGGTGGGCAGCGGGCTCGGGCTCGCGCTCGCCGCCGGGCTGGTCCGCCGGCTCGGCGGCGACATCGCGGCCGGGCACGCGCCGGAGGGCGGGGCGGCCTTCACCGTCCGGCTGCCCGGTGATCCTTACCTGACCCGAACACGGGGCTGACGGTCCGCTCGCCGGCGCGGGGGAAACTGGTGCTCCACGGACGAGAGGAACACTGATGGCACGTCAGGGAATCGTCACCGGCGTCACCGCGCTGCTCGCGGCGGCCGCGCTCGGCCTCGCCGGCTGCGGCCCGGCCCAGCTGGCCCAGGATTCGGCCAAGGAGACCGCGGTCGAGGTCGCCGCCGCGATGGGGGCGGACGGTCAGGCGCTCGCCGCGATGGGCTTCGACGCCGCCGACCTGGACGTGGAGCCGGTCGCCGCCCCGGCGGCGGCCGACCCGGGCGCCTCCGCCGAGGCCGGCCCGAAGGACAGGCGCGGGGCGCGCGGGCAGGAGTGGCGCAACCGGCACCGGGCCCGGGTGCTGCTGCGCAAGAACACCCTGCACGGCGAGGTCGTGGTCCAGACCAAGGACGGCGGTACGAAGACCGTCGCCGTCCAGCGCGGCCAGGTGACCGCGATCGACGGGAAGTCGATGACCGTCAAGTCCACCGACGGCTTCACCATGACCTGGACGTTCGGCGAGGACCTCCGGGTGGTCGAGCGGCGTACCACGATCCAGTCGACGGACATCAAGGTCGGCACCACGGTCGGCGTGGCCGGCGCCAAGGACGGCGACGGCGGCGTGGCCCGGCTGGTCGTGGTCCCGTTCAAGCAGAGCTGACCGCGGACCGGGCCCCCTCCGCGGAGGGGGCCCGGTCCGCGGGTCAGTAGACGCGGGATCCGATGAAGTCGTCGTGGCCGTAGCCCACCGGGTTGGCGAACGACCGCGACTCGAAGGACCACTGCTGGCGGGTGCTGGTGGAGCAGCCGGCCAGCCGCAGCCGCGGGGTGCCCAGCCACGGGTTGTCGAACGCCACGCAGAGGTTGGTCGCGCCGGCCGGCTTGAGCTGGCTGCCGGCGAAGACGAACTTCTGGTTGAGCCCGCCGTGGCAGTCGTAGATGTTGACCGTCGTGCCCGAGGTCAGCGACCCGCCCGAGACGTCCAGGCAGCGGTCGTGGGAGAGCTCCGAGTGCAGCGACTGCCGGGTCGGGTCGTACCAGAAGCCCTGGTTACGACCGCCGTGGCAGGCGTACGACTGCTGGACGGTGCCGTTGCGCGAGTCGTACCCCCTGCCGTCCACACAGGTGCTGGTGGCGGCGTTGCGGAGCTGCCTGAACTCCATCAGCCCCGGGTGGAGCACGCCCTGCCCGGTGCTGGCCGGGTCGACGCAGGTCGCCCTCTCCTGCCCCGAGTTCCAGAACTGGGTGATGCACTGGGCGAACATGCCGTGCCCCCGGTAGTTGGGGTGGAACGACTGCCGGGCGGCGTTCTCGTCCCAGATCCCCACCTCGATGTAGAGACCCCGGACCGAGGTGTTGTCGGTGCAGACCTCGTGGCCGTGGAAGAGCCGGCTGGCGTCCAGGTAGCGGGTGCCGGTCTCCGCCGCCGCCGCGCGCAGGGCCGACTCGAAGAGCGGCACCGCCTTGTTCCGGGCGAACGCGGCGTCGGCCAGGTAGAGCAGGCAGCCGCCGGCGTACCAGCCGGGGAAGTCCGGGTTGTCCTCCACGTCCGGGCTGCCCGGGCTCGGGTACGACATCAGCACGAGTTCGTAGTCCGAGCGCAGGTAGCCGGCCCCGGTCATGGTCTGCCGGATCGAGGTGATCGCCTCGGCGACCGCGCGCCGGCTGCCGTCGGTGCGGATCGTCCACTGGTCGGTGTAGGTCGGGTAGCACGGGCCCTGAAAGAAGACCCGGCGGACCGCGCAGTCGGTGGCCACCGGTCCGAACTGGATGGTGCCGTCGCCGTTGGCCCCGGCGACCACCCAGATCAGCTTGACGTGCGTGTTGCGGGCCTTGATCGCCAGGTAGTCACCCTGGTTCAGCTCGTTGTGCTGGGTGGGCCCGCCGGCGACGAGGTTCCACGGGGTGGCGCCGGAGCAGGCCAGGTTGTACCGCTCGTCGGCGGGGATGCCGGTACGGAAGACGGCCTGGTCGTACGAGCGGTCGCACCAGTTGCCGTCCTGGTGGGTGCCGGGGACGTAGTTGCCGATCCCCTCACCGGAGATCTCGCTGTCGCCCATGGTGACCAGCGCGCTGCGGCGCTGCTCCAGCGGGCGGATGTCGGGGGAGCCGTAGAGCGCGGTGGCCTCGGCGGCGCGGACGGTTTCGAGGGCGGTCGGGAGCGGCTGGATGGCGGGCCGGTCGGCGGCGGCCGCGGGGGAGGCCGGTCCGGCGATCATCGGCAGGGCGAGGGCGGCGGCGGAGAGGACGGCCAGGGCACGCCGTCGGGTCGTCCGTTCGCGCCTGGTGGGGGTACCAAGCATCGACGCACTCCTTTCGACTCAATCGTGGGACGTCGATTGAGTTACCAGAAGGTAACCGTCCGGAGAAGAGATGTGAATACGTCTCGGAAACCTTGCGGCCCGGTGCGGAAGGGAACTCTTCCGGCAGATCGGGCGGCTCGGGAGTCCGGGTCGGTACCCGGGGTCGGCCGAGGCTGACCGGACGGCCGGCCCGGCACGGCCGAGCGGCGCGCGTCGAGCGGGCGGCGCCGGGTGGATCGGCGGCGCCGAAGGTCCGCCGCTTCCGCCGCGTCGGGCCGTGAGCAGGGCGGTTCCGAACCCCTCGCTGACGATCATCGAGGTCGCGCCGCCCGCCGCCCGCCCCGTACCGGGGAGGTGGCGGGCTGCACCGCCGCAAAGAGCCAGGCTACGCTAGGGCCGATTTGCCGTCCCCACCGTGGAGATCTCCCGTGAAGCTCTCGATCCTCATGCCGGTCTACAACGAGGAAGAACGAATCGCGGATGCCCTCAAGCAGGCATTGGCGGTCGACTACCCGTGCGAGATCGAGCTCGTAGTCGTCGATGACGGCAGCCGGGACGGCACCTCCGAGGTCCTCGGCCGGGTGGACGACGCGCGGCTGCGGGTGATCACCCACCAGCGCAACGCCGGCAAGGGCGCGGCCATCAAGACCGCCGTCGACAACGCCGAGGGTGAGTACATGGTCATCCTCGACGCCGACCTCGAGTACGACCCGCAGGACATCCCGCGCCTCCTCGAGCCGGTCCTCGACGGCCACGCCACGGTCGTCTACGGCAATCGCACCTTCGGCAGCCACAGCTCCTACAGCTTCTGGTACGTGGTGGGCAACAAGGGCGTCACCCTGGCGGCCAACGTGCTCTACAACTCCTACATCGGCGACCTGGAGACCTGCTTCAAGCTGATGCCGGTCGAGCTGTACCGCTCGCTCCAGATCAAGTCGCGTGGCTTCGGCATGGAGGCCGAGGTCACCGGCAAGCTGCTGCGCCAGCGGATCCGCCCCTACGAGGTGCCGATCAGCTACCGCGCCCGCGGCCGCGAGGAGGGCAAGAAGATCACCTGGAAGGACGGCGTCGAGGCGATCTGGATCCTGGCCCGGGAGCGCGCCCGTCGCCGCCCGGCCGCTGCCGCCAAGCGCTGACCCCGGGCCTTCGCCCGCACGAACACCGCAGGACCCCGTCGCCCCGGCATGACCGAGGCGCGGGGTCCCGCTGCTTCCGAGCCCTCCGGCGGCCGGTCAGGCCGGCGCCGGCACCGCGGCGAGGAACGCGGCGACCGACCGGCGCAGGCCGGCGGCGTCCAGGCCATGCCAGCGGCTGTGGTCCTCGGCCGAGCCGTAGCGGCGCAGCTCCTCGCGGCCCACGCCGAGGGCGAGCAGCCGATGCGGCCGGTCGGCCAGGGCGGCGCCGACCACCCGGGCGGACGTGCCGGCCAGGTAGGGCTCGACGAGGATCACCTCGGTGCCGGCCAGCGCCCGCAGAGCGGCGGTGTCGAACGGCCGTGGCCGGTGGGTGTACGCCACGGTGACGGGCAGCCCGGCGACCGCCGCCAGCGCCGGGTCCAGCAGCGGCCCGACCGCCACCAGCAGCGGCGCGCCCGGGCCGGCGTCCCGGACCACCTGGAGCGCGCCGTCGTTGCCCCGGGCCCGGTCGTTGTGCTGCGTCGAGAGGCGCAGGTACGCCGGTCCGTCCGCCGCCACCGTCGAGCGGAGCAGGGCGGGCACCTCGTCCCGGTGACCCGGCACGTGCACGGTCCAGCCGGGCAGGGTGTCGAGCAGCGCCACGTCGGCGGGCCCGAGGTGGGTGCGCCCGGCGGCCGCCCGGTCGTACGAGGCGCCGACGCTGACCAGCACCGCCGAGACGCCCTGGTGGCCCAGGTCCAGCTTGATCTGCTCGTACGCCCGCTCGACGAGGAACGGCGCGTAGCTGTGCGCCACCGGCCGCAGCCCGGTCAGCGCGAGCCCGCCCGCCACGCCGACCAGCAGCTGCTCCCGGATCCCCACGTTGAGTACCCGGTCCGGGTGCCGGCGCGCGGCCGGGGCGAACGACGCGGCGGAGATGTCCGCCAGCACCACCGCGGTACGCGGGTCCTCCGCCAGCAGCTCGGTCATGGTGTCGATGAACGTTTCGCGCACGTCACTCCCCGTCCGTGACGACCGCGACGACGACGTGCGGCCGGTGGTTGTCATGCCCGGTGAGGGCGGTGTGCAGGGCCTCGTGGTCCCGCCCGTCGACGGTCGCGGCGGTCCACCCGTTGACGGTGAACCGGCTGGCGGCGCCGCCCGGCCAGCCGTGGCTCGCCGAGCGGTTGTCCAGCACGATCGCGGTGAGGCCGGCCAGCCGGGTCGCCCCGGCGTACGCGATCGCCTCGTGGTTGGAGCCCTCGTCCAGCTCGGCGTCGCCGAGCAGCACGTACACCCGGGGGGTGAGCCGGCCCTGGGCCCGCAGCCCGAGCGCGGTGCCCACGCCGAGGCCCAGCCCGTGGCCGAGCGAGCCGGAACCGATCTCCACCCCGGGCACCAGCTGCCGGTCCGGGTGGTCACCGAGGCGACTCTCCGGGCCGCCCTGGTCGTCCAGCCACGCCACGGGGATGAACCCCTTCGCGGCGAGCAGCGCGTAGTAGCCGGCGACCGCGTGCCCCTTGGAGAGCAGGAAGCGGTCCCGGTCCGGGTCGTCGACCGTCTCCGGGGTGATCCGCAGCACCCGGTCGTAGAGCACCTGGAGCACGTCCAGCGTCGAGTACACGTTGGGGCCGAACTCACGGCCGGCCCGGATCCGGTCCAGCAACGCCCCGAGCACGGCGGGGTCGGTGGCGGTCGTCGTCATCATGAGGCTAGCCTGCGACCTGAAGCTCACTTCAACTCAAGGCCATGTGATGCACGAATCACTCACCATCGGGCAACTCTCCGCCCGCAGCGGGGTCGCCCCCTCGGCGCTGCGCTACTACGAGCGGCTCGGCCTGATCCGGGCCGAGCGTACCGGCGGCAACCAGCGCCGGTACGCGCGCACCGAGCTGCGCCGGGTGGCGTTCGTCCGGATCTCCCAGCAGGTCGGTGTCGCACTGGAGGAGATCCGGGAGGCGCTGGACTCGCTGCCGTCGTCGCGTACCCCGACGCCCGACGACTGGGCCACCCTCTCCCGCACCTGGCGGGACCGGTTGGACGAGAAGATCCGGCTGCTCGGCAAGCTCCGCGACGACCTGGACGGCTGCATCGGCTGCGGCTGCCTGTCGCTGCAGCGCTGCACCCTCTACAACCCCGGTGACTCGCTGGGCGAGGAGGGCCCGGGCGCCCGGCTGATGCTGCCGCGCCCGGAGTCGGGCGCCGAGCCGTCCCCGGCGGGCGGGACGGGGTCCGCCGGGCGGGCCGCGCCGCCGCCCCGGACCGGATCCGCCGTCAGCCGGTCGTGAGCAGCACCTTGCCCAGGTGGTCGCTGGTCTCCACCAGGCGGTGCGCCTCGGCCGCGTCGGCCATCGGCAGCCGGCGGTCCACGATCGGGCGGACCGCCCCGGACTCGACGAGCGGCCACACCTGCTCCCGGACCCCCCGGACGATCTCCGCCTTCTCCGCCAGCGGGCGGGAGCGCAGCGCGGTCGCCGCCACCGAGGCCCGCTTGGCCAGCAGCGCCCCCAGGTCGAGCTCGCCCTTGCGGCCGCCCTGCATGCCGATCACCACCAGCCGGCCGCCGGTGGCCAGCGCCGCCACGTTCCGGGGGAGGTAGGCGGCGCCGATGATGTCGAGGATCACGTCCGCGCCCCGGCCGTCGGTCACCCGGCGGACCTCCTCGACGAAGTCCTGTTCGCGGTAGTCGATCGTGTGCGCGGCACCCAGCTCGCGCAGCCGCTCGTGCTTGGCCGCCCGCGCGGTCACCACCACGGTCGCGCCGAGGGCCACCCCGAGCTGGATGGCGAAGGTGCCGATGCCGCTGCCGCCGCCGTGCACGAGCAGCGTCTCGCCCTTCGCGAGCCGGGCCAGCGCGACGACGTTCGACCAGACCGTGCAGGCCACCTCGGGCAGGGCCGCCGCGTCGACCAGGTCGACGCCGGCCGGCACCGGCAGCAGCTGCCCGGCCGGCACGGCCACCCGCTCGGCGTACCCGCCGCCGGCCAGCAGGGCGCAGACCTCCTGGCCCACCGTCCAGCCGGTCACCTCGGGACCGACCGCGCTGATCACCCCGGAGCACTCCAGCCCCGGGTGCGCGGGCGCGCCTGGCGGCGGCGGGTAGTGCCCCTGCCGCTGCAGCAGGTCCGCCCGGTTCACCGCGCTCGCCCGCACGTCGACGACCACCTCGCCGGGGCCGGGCTCCGGATCCGGCACCTCCGCCCAGACGAGTGCCTCGGGTCCGCCGGGTTCCGGGATCGTGATCGCGCGCATGGCCCAGTCTTACCCGATCCGGCCGTCCCTCCACGCCCGGGCCAGGGTCTGGTCCACCGTCTGCGCAGAGCTGTCCCACCAGAGCCCGCAGGTCCGTTCACCACCGTCCGGCGGAACGTTTCACCCGCAGGTGCCGCGAGCGGGGTGGTCGCCGGGCCAGCAGCTCGCAGCGAGGTGGGACGCCGGCTCACCCGGTACGGGGTCCGTGGCAGACTAGGCACGGTCGCGTACCCCTGGGGAACGTGTCCGGGAGGGTTCGCCTAGTGGCCGATGGCGCTGGTCTTGAAAACCGGTAAGGGCAGCGATGTCCTTCGTGGGTTCGAATCCCACACCCTCCGCCTGTGATCCGTAAAACGTTGGTTCAGGAAGTGGTGGCGACGGCTCGTCCGTAGCCAGGACGGTCGGTCTGGTCGATGCCGTGCCTGGCCCACGAGTAGAGGTGCAGCTCGAGCCCGTCCGGGTCGTTGAAGACCAACAGCCAGCCGATGGTCGCGTCGATCACCGGCGAGTGCCTGATCCCGAGACTGTCCAGATGAGACGCCCATGCCTCGATGTCGGCGCGGTCCTGGACGCCGAAGCTCACCGGGTCGAAGCCCCGGCACCCCTCGGCCGCCTGCTGATTGACCCGCAGGGCGACGAGCGTCTCACCGAGACCCGGCAGCGGGCCGGCGACTCCACGTACGACGCCGTCCGGGTCGGGGAACTCGATGGTGGCCCGGAAGCCGAACACGCGCTCGTACCATGCCGCCGACCGGGTCAGATCGGTTACCGGGATCTTGATGTGGTGAATTCCAACCAGGCTGACCTGCGACATGGCGCCCCTCCTCATATTCACCGCAGTGCGACTGCGGCGAATAACGCTAGGATGAGCTTCGTGGCTGATCCAGTCAAGAGGCAGTACCGATCCGCGGCTCGGGTCGCGGCCGCGGCGGCGACCCGGGTGCGCATCAGAGCGGCCGCCGCGAGCCTGTTCACCCGGAAGGGCTATGTGGCCACGACGATGCGCGAGGTTGCGGCCGAAGCCGGGATCGGCGAGCGGACGCTCTATGACGCTTTCCCGAGTAAGGCTGCCCTGTTCCAGCACACCCTCGGGGTGGCCACCGTCGGCGATGAACAACCCGTCCGCGTCGCGGACCGGGCTGAGATCCGTGCCGCGCAACAGCAGCTCGACGCCCGGGCAGCCATCGGGCGGACCATCGAGTACACGGCGGCACTGCTCGACCAGGCCGGCGATCTCATCATGGTCAGCGTCGAGGCGGCGGGCGCGGATGCCGACATGCGGGCCGCCGCCGATGCCGGCGCCAGCGCCACACACCAGGTCTACCTGGCTCTCACCGAGGAGCTCGCCCGCCGCCGGGCGCTGCGTGCGGGGCTCGACGCCACTGCCGCGGCCGACATCCTCTACGCCCTCGGCTCACCGCATGTGCATCAGCTGCTGCGCCGGCACCGCGGCTGGAGCCCCGAGCGTTACCGGCGGTGGCTCGAGGACGTCGTGGCGCAGCAGCTGCTCGCATGAGGGAATCGACGGTGCCGCCCACCGCCGGCCCACGGCGCGCTTCGGTTCGTTCGGGCGGGAAAAGGGGGTATGAAGGGGCGCAGGAATTCGCGCGCACCCGGAAGGACCGTTTCGATGAGCCTGGAACGACCAATCGCCCCGGACCCGTACGAGCTGCTGCCGACGGTGCCGTCGTTCAACCTCACCAGCGACGACGTGCACAACGGCGAGCCGATGGAGGCGCGGTACGCGCACGGCAGCGCCGGCGGCGAGAACGTCTCCCCGCAGCTCGCCTGGTCGGGCTTCCCCGACGGGACGAAGAGCTTCGTGGTGACCTGCTTCGACCCGGACGCCCCCACCGGCAGCGGCTTCTGGCACTGGGTGCTGGTGGACGTCCCCGCCTCGGTGACCGAGCTGCCCACCGGCGTCAAGGAGAGCGACCTCGGCCGCGCCTTCAGCATCCGCAACGACTACGGCGACACCGGCTACGGCGGCGCCGCCCCGCCGCCCGGTGACCGCCCGCACCGCTACGTCTTCGCGGTGCACGCCGTCGACGTGGAGCGCCTCGACGTCGGCAAGGAGGCCAGCCCCGCCTTCGTCGGCTTCAACCTCGCCTTCCACACCCTGGCCCGCGCCGTCATCCGCCCGACGTACCAGATCAAGGAGTGACCCCACCCCCGCGATCTTGCACTTGTCGCCCCGACATCCCGGACAGAAGCCGTGGATCGAGGGCCCAGAGTGCAAGATCGCGGGCGGGGCGGGGCGGGGGTTAGGCGGGGACGCGGGCCACGGCGAAGACGGACTGGCCGAACGGGGGGCGGAGGCGCTGCTCGGCGGCCTTGGTCGCCGGGAGGACCAGGGTGTCGTAGACCTTGACCATCGGGCCCTCCTTCGGCATCAGCCGGAAGACCTTGGTGGCCATGAAGTAGCCGATCAGCCCGAGCGCGTTCGCGTAGTGGATCTTCTCCACCGTCAGGCCCGCCTCGGTCATGGCCGCGGTGAGGGTCTTCTTCGTGTACCGCCGGACATGGCCGGTGGCGATGTCCGCCGGGCCCATCGCGAACTGGAACGCCGGCACGATGATCACCACGGCGCCGCCGGGCCGGACCAGGTCACGCATGCTGCGCAGCGCGCCCACGTGGTCCTCGATGTGCTCCAGCACGTTGTACGACACGGCGGCGCTGTAGTCGCCGCGCTCCGGGTGCGGCAGCAGCATCTGCCGGACCTCGATGGTCGGGTGCTCGGCGAGCCGCTCCTTGAGCAGGACGAGCCGGTCCGGGTCCGCCTCGGTGGCGGTGATCCGGGGCAGGTGCTCGGACCACTCCAGGGCGTAGTCGCCCAGCCCGCTGCCGATCTCGATGGGGTTGTCACCGAGGTAGGGCACCGCCAGCTCGACGAACCACCTGCGGTGGTTGACCGCCGTCGCCAGGCCTTCGAGCACCTCCGACTGGACGCGCTGATCCCCAGTGATTTCTGCCATGCGTCGATTCCTCACGATATGACTGACCCGCGCCTGGACCGACAGAGTCAACCATCCGGACGGATGGTGTGGGAATCGGGGCACCGGGGGTGGCCGAATTGCGGTCGGGGGTGGGCACGTGATCGGCGGTCGGCGAACCCGGCACATATTACGCCAGTACCCCGAAACATGTCACGTCCCTGCCATACCCTGACTACGCTCCGAATTGTTATGACTACTCCTGAATCGGACGGCGGCCCCGTTGCAGGTGGACCCGACCGGGGCGTACGGGACGGTCGGGGCCGGTGGATCGACGCCGCCGCCGTGCTCAGCTTCGTGCTGCTCGCCTTCTGGGTGACCGTGCGGTTCTGGGTGAACCCCGGCGCCGGGGTGCGGGACAACCGCTCCGATCAGGCGCAGTTCGAGTGGATGATGGCGCACGGTGCGCGAGTGGTGACCGATTTTGCCTATCCATTCGTCTCGGACCGGATGAATTTCCCGGACGGCGTCAATCTCATGGCTAATACGTCCGTATTATCCATTTCCCTACCAATGGCGCCCATCACGGTCCTCTTCGGGCCGCCTACGGCTTTCCTGGTCTTTCTCACCGCGGGAATGATCGCCACCGGCGTGGCCTGGTACTTCGTCCTTTCCCGGGTGTTGATCGGGGCCCGGGGGCCGGCCTGGCTCGGGGCGGGCTTCTGCGCCTTCGCGCCGGCGATGGTGTCGCACGCCAACGCCCACCCCAACATCGTCTCCCAGTTCGTGGTGCCGCTGATCGTCTGGCGGACCCTGCGACTGGCCGAACCCGGACGCTGGCTGCGCAACGGCGTGCTGCTCGGACTGGTGATCGTCTGGCAGGCCTTCCTCAACCTGGAGATCCTGCTGATGACCGCGATCGGCCTCGCCGTCGTCGTCGGCGCGCTCGCGCTCGGCCGGCCGGAGCTGCGGCGGGCGGTCCGGCCCTTCGCCGCCGGGCTGGGCGTGGCCGCCGCCGTCGCCGGGGTGCTGCTCGCGTACCCGCTCTACGTGCAGTTCTTCGGGCCGGGGGCGTACCAGGGGCTGTCCCGGCTGATCCGCGGCTACCGCACCGACCTCGCCTCGTTCGTGGCCTGGTCGCGCGAGTCGGTCGCGGGCGACGCCCGCGGCACCGTCTGGTTGGCCAAGAACGCCACCGAGGAGAACGCCTTCTTCGGCTGGCCGCTGGTCGTACTGGTGATCGCGCTGGTCTGGTGGATGCGACGAAACGCCGTCGTGCTCGGCCTGGCCGCGCTCGGCCTGCTCTTCGCTCTCTTCTCGCTGGGCCGGGAGATCCGCCTCGACGGGCGGGACACCGGCGTGCCCGGGCCGTGGGCGCTGCTGGAGGACCTGCCGATCCTGCACTCGGTGGTGCCGACCCGCTGGTCGCTCGCGCTGACCCCGATCGTCGGGGTGCTGCTCGCGCTCGGCGTCGACCAGGCGCGGCGGCTGGCCCGACGGCACCCCGGGGCCCGCCCGCAGATCCGGTTCGTCACCGTCACCGTGCTGGCGATGGCCCTGCTGCCGATCCTGCCGACCCCGCTCCCCTCGGTCCGCCTCGACCCCACGCCGGAGTTCGTCCGCTCGGGCGCCTGGCGGCCGTACGTCGCCGGCGGGCACAGCGTCGTCACCCTGCCGCTGCCGGACACCACCTACGCCGACCCGCTGCGCTGGTCCGCCGGGACCCGGCTGGAGATGCCGCTCGCCCGGGGCTACTTCCTCGCGCCCGACACCCGGCCCGGGGCCGGCCGGGTCGCCCTCTTCACCGCCCCGCCCCGCCCCACCAGCACCTTCTTCAACACGATCCGGAGTACCGACGCGGTGCCGCCGATCACGCCGCAGGACCGGGTGGCCGCCGTGGACGACCTGCGGTACTGGCGGGCCGGCGTGGTGCTGCTCGACCCCCGGCAGAAGCAGTCGGGCGCGCTGCACCGGGGAATGACCGAGCTGACCGGGATCGATCCGGTGTTCACCGGCGGGGTGTGGCTCTGGGACGTCCGCCCGCTGGTCGACTGAGCGCCGGGCCGGCAGGCAGCCCGGAAGCGGGCGCGAATCAGGAGGGTCGGACGCAGCACCCCTGGCAGATCTTCGGCCGGGGCAGGGTGAAGGCCAGGCAGCAGGTCCGCCGCTGGACGGTCGGCTCGCCGGCCGGGCCGGGCACCAGCTCCACCAGGTCGGCCAGGTCGAGCGCGTCGAGCAGCGTCTCGATGCTCCGGGTCGACGAGCCGGGCAGCGTGTCGGCGGCCCGCAGGATGCCGTGCGCGATGCCGGAGGCGACCGAGCCGAGCAGCGTACGCGTCCCGATCCGGACCTCGGCCTGGATGGCCGCGATCATCGGGGCGAGGTGCGCGTCGAGCAGCGATGCGCGCAGCGCGCCGAGCAGCTCGGCCTCGTCGGCGACCACCCGGACCTCTGGCGCGCCGGTCAGCGCCAGCGGGTCGCCCGGCAGCACCGCGACCGTGGTCGAGCGGCGCAGGCCCAGGGTGAGCAGCGGGCGGTGGTCCTCGAAGTGGATCAGCACGTCGGCCGGGTCGAGCAGCGGCACCCGCCGGGCCGAGGCCCAGCCGAGCACCGCCGGCAACGCCGTCCAGTAGCTGTACGACTTCCAGGCCAGCGCGGCGCAGGCGTGCGGGGTGCCACCCCAGCGCACCGTCGCGGCGTGCAGGAACTCGGGCAGCAGCGTCCCGTCGACCAGCCGGGTCGCCGGGGTCCAGCGCGCCTCGTCGGAGGTGGCCAGCAGGCCGGGGGCGAGCCCGGGCAGGTCGTCCGTGCCGAACATGGCGCGCAGGGTCGCGGTCACCGGGGCGAGCGGCGCGGCGACGTCCCGCCTCGGCATCACCGCTGTCACCTGACCCGTCCCCTGTCTGGTCGCCCCGCCGGTCGGTATGGGTAGGCCCATCTGAGCTAAGGCTAGCCTAACCACATGCTCCGGGTCGGGGGAAGCGGGGCTGAGGGGCTGCTGGAGAGGTCCCGGTCACTCCGCCGACCGGTCGCCGCGTGCCGGCGTACTACCCGGCGGGCGGGGGCGGAAACGCCGCCGAGCTGGTCGAAGGGCGGCGCGAGCATCGACGCACATGGCTGAATTGTCAAGGTGAGTGTCGAATACGGGCCAGTATCTGTGCACGTTCGGCCACTGACCGTGAAACTGGTACTCCCGGTCACGAGGAAGCCGATGACGACCTCCCCCATCGAACGGGCCGCCGACTCGTTCGCAGCCGAACTCGCCCGGCACCGCACCGACCGGGGGCTGTCCAAGAAGCAGCTCGCCACCCTGATGGGGTTCGACCCCTCCTACGTCAGCCACGTCGAGGGCCGCCGGCACCGCCCGACCGAGGACTTCGCCCGCCGGGCCGAGGCCGTCCTGGAGGCCAGCGGCGCGATCTGGCAGCGCTTCCGGGAGTACGCCGAGCTGCGGCACGCCCGCTCCGGCGGGGGGCGCCGGGAGCCGCCCTTCCCCGGCCAGTGGCTGCCCCCCGGCACCGGCCTGGTGGTCGAGCGGGAGCTGGCCACCCTTGCCCACACCGACGCCGGCTACCGCTGCGTGATCCGCCGGGAGCTCTACAACGCCGGGACCGAGCCGGTCACCCGTTACCTGGTCCGCGTCGCCGTCGACCGCTACCCCAACGACCCGGGCCGCTCCAACCGGCACCACCGCGAACACCCGCTCACCTTCGCCGAGCTGCAACTGCGGGCGTACCGGGACGACGGCGGCGGGCAGCCCGAGCCGATGCACTGGCGGGCCAAGCACGACCGGGACGCGTTCAAGGAGATCTGGCTGCTCTTCGAGAACGCCCAGGGCCGCTTCCCGCTCTACCCCGGCGACCGGGTCACCATCGAGTACGCGTACCGGGTGGGGCGGGAGAAGTGGGGGCCCTGGTTCCAGCGGGCGGTCCGCCTCCCCACCCGGCACCTGGCCGTCCGGCTGGACCTCCCGGTGGAGCTGGACCCGCAGGTCTGGGGGGTGGAGACCTCCCTCTCCTCGGAGGAGGGGCCGCTGCGTACCCAGATCCAGCGGCACGACCGGGGCGGCCGGGCGCTCTTCGACTGGTCCACCGACGACCCGCCCCTCAACGCCCGCTACCGGCTGCAGTGGCGCTTCCGCAACCAACCCCCGGAAGTCGAGCCGGACGGTCCGGCGACCGGGGTGCGGGTCCGGGCCAGCGACCGGATGCGCGGCGGGCTCGGCTGGGCCGCCGCCGTGGTCCGCCCGGCCGACCGGGCGGCCGAGCCGGTCGTCCTGCTCAACTCCCGGATCGTCGACTCGGCCTAGTCGGGCACCCCCTGGCGCTACTGACCGCTCCGGTGCGCGGGCCGGTTGCCGGCCCGGCCCGCGCACCGGCCGACGGGGGCCGGGTCGCGTGCCCCACGGGGCAGGGGCACGCGACCCGGCTCGGGGGGAGAAACGCCTACAGGTTGCCGAAGGTGTCGTACCGGATGTGCTCCGGCGGGACCTCGTCGGCGGCGAGCGCGCGTAGGGTGGCCCGGACCATCGGGGCCGAGCCGGAGACGTAGCAGTCGTGCGCCGTCCAGGGCCCGTACCGGGTGACCACGTCGGAGATGTCGCCCAGCTCGCCGTCGAAGGCCAGGTCCTCGCTGCACGCCGGCGTCACCGACAGCCACGGGTGGGCGGTCACCAGCTCCTCCAGGCCGGCGAGGCCGTAGAGCTCCTCCGGCCGGCGGGCGCCGTAGAAGACGTGCACCCAGCGGGTCCGGTTGAAGCTGGTCAGCTCCTCCACCAGCGCCTTGATCGGGGCCAGCCCGACGCCGCCGGCGACGCAGAGGATGTCCCGGGCCGACGAGCGGTCCAGCGTCATCGAGCCCATCGGGGCGGCCAGCCGGAGCAGGTCGCCCGGCTTCGTCCGGCGGACCAGCGCCCCGGACAGCCAGCCGGCCGCGTCGCTGGGCGTACGCACGTGGAACTCCAGCACGTTGTCGTCGTTCGGGGCGTTCGCCACCGAGTACGTCCGCCACACCCGCGGGTGGTGCCGGGGGGCCTCGACGCTGACGTACTGGCCGGCCTTCCAGGGCAGCGGGTGCTGCAGGGCGCGGACGGTCAGCACGGCGGTGTCCGGGCCGTGCCGCTCGTGGGTGAGCACCTCGGCGTGCCAGTACGGCGGGTTCTCGTCCGCCTCCGCTCCGGCGATCATCTTCTCGCAGATGCTCGCGTACGCCTCCCGCCAGGCCTGGTCGTACTCGAGGTTCCAGCCGCCGCCGGCGGTGCTGCGCAGCGCGTCCAGCAGGGCCACGCCCATGGTCTCGTAGTGGGTGGCCTCGACGTGGTACTTGCGGTGGTCCCGGCCCAGCGCGCGCAGGTACTCGTCGAAGCTCTCCGGGTCGCCGACCGTCTGGGTGGCGGTGACGATCGCCTCCAGGATCCGGTTGCCCTGCCCGCTCATCTGGACCGGGAAGAGCTTGCGCAGCTCGGGGTCGAGCAGGAAGAGCCGGGCGTAGAAGTGACTGCTCAGCCCTTCCCGGGCCTCCTCGACCAGGGTCCAGCTCTCCTTCAGCAGCCGGGCGAAGTTTTCCACGGGGGCACGCTCCTTCTCCTGACGGCGGATCGGGCCCTCACAGAATCTCCACGGAGCGTGCCCACCGGTCGCACATGATGTGCGACCGCCTCACTCCGCCCCGCCGAGGTGTCGAGCGGCCCCGTCGTGCGGCACAGTGGTCCGGTGACGGTTGACGAGCTCACCCGCCCGGTGTCCCGCCGGACCCTGGGCACCGAGACGCTGCTGGTGCTCGGGCTCTCCCTCGGGCAGTCGGCGGTCTACGCCGTGGTGTCGCTGGCCGCCAAGCTGACCGCCGCGGGTCCGCTGTCGAAGCAGACCGCGTCGCTGAACAACTCCCAGTCGGCCCGGCCCTACCTCGACCTGACGTACCAGCTCGTCGGGATCTTCTTCGCGCTGCTGCCGGTGCTGCTCGCCGTACACCTGCTGGCCCGCGACCCGGGCGACCCGGCGCGGACGCTCGGGGTGGACGTGCGGCGACCCGGGTTCGACCTGGGCTGGGGCGCCGGCCTGGCGGCGCTGATCGGGCTGCCCGGCCTGGCGCTGTTCTGGGCGGCGGCGCAGCTCGGCGTCAACGCCACGCTGGTCCCGGCCGCGCTGCCGCACCTGTGGTGGGCGGTGCCGGTGCTGATCCTCGCCGCCGTGCAGAACGCCGTGCTGGAGGAGGTGATCGTGGTCGGCTACCTGGTCAACCGGCTCTGGCAGCTCCGGTGGCGGCTCCCCGCGGTAATCGTGGCGAGCGCGGTGCTGCGCGGCTCGTACCACCTCTACCAGGGCTTCGGCGCGTTCCTCGGCAACGCGGTGATGGGCGTCGTCTTCAGCCTCTTCTTCCTGCGTACCCGTCGGGTGGGGCCGCTGATCATGGCGCACACCCTGCTCGACGTGGTCGCCTTCGTCGGCTACGCGCTACTGCCGAAGTCCTGGTTCGGCTGGCTCTGACCCGCGCCGGCCGGGCCGACCGGGGCACTCCCCGCTCTGCGGTGCGGCTGAAGCCCCGACCTGCCGCACCGCGCGACGATCACCGACCCGGCACCCTGGGCCGGCGGTAGGCGGCGATCGCGCGGGCGGCCAGCCGCTCGGCGGCCGCCGCGTCCCCCGCCGCCGCGGCGAGCACCGCCGCCCCCGGCAGCAGCCGCGACGCCAGCCGCAGGCCCAGCCAGCCGCCGGCCTGCGCGGCCAGCGGCGTCGCCAGCCGCCAGGCCGCCTCCGCGGCCCGTGGCCAGGGCCGATCCCCCGGCCCGTCGGCCGCCCGGGCCGCGTCCAGGGCCAGGCGGGCGGTGCCGGCGTCCGGGTGGACCTGGGTGAGCACCAGCAGCTCCGCCGCCCGGTCCGGATGGGTCGGGTCGCGGTCGTACGCCGCCGCCAGGTGCAGCACCAGGTTGGCCTGCGTCCAGAGCACCGCCGCCAGCTCGGCCACCGGCGCGAAGAGCCCGGCCCCCGCCGCGACCGCGCCGCCGGTCCCGGCCAGCCGGACGAACTGCCGGGTGGCCAGCCGGGCCAGCCCGTCCGCGTCCGCATCCGGGTACGTGCCGCGCAGCCGCCCGGCCCACTCCCAGGCGCGTGGCCCGAGCGCCTCGACGGCCGCCAGGGCCAGCAGCTCCGGCGCGAATGCCGGGTGGTCGAGGACGCGCGCGGTGAACGCCCGCCACTCCACCCCGGCGGTACGCCCCGACGCCGGCTCCGTCGCGTCGACCGCCGGTCCGACGACCGTGGCCGGACCCGGCTGGCTGGGAATCGCGGCGGCCGGCTTCTTCGCGGGGGCGGCCTTCTTCGGCGTCGCGGCCTGCGTGCCCGCATTGCGAGGCGAGGTGGCCTTCCGCGCCGGGCCGGGGTCGGTGTGTCCTCCGTCACCGGCGGCGTCGCTGATCTCCGCCGGGCCCGCCTCGGCACGCTTCCGCGCCGCCGGGCTCGCCTTCTTCCCCGGAACCGCCTTCTTCCCCGGGCTCGCCTTCTTCGCCGGGCTCGCCTTCTTCGCCGGGCTCGCCTTCTTCGCCGGGCTCGCCTTCTTCGCCGGGGCGCGGCGCGTGGGCTTCGGGGCTTCCTCGTCCGTCGCCGACTCCCGCTGGACCGGATTCGGCCCGGGGCCGACCGGTTCTGCCCGTTGCTCGGTCGGGACGGCTGGGGGACCGGCCTCGGTCGCCGTGCCCTCGCGTCCGGGCGTCCGGGCGGTTTTCGTTGCGGCCTCCGCCCCCGTGCCTTCCGGGGCAGGGGCCGGGGTGGCCCTGGCCGCGACGCCTTCGGCGGCAGGGGTGGCCTCGGTCACCGGGCCTTCGGGGGCAGGAGGCGGGGTGGCCCCGGTCGCCGGGCGAGGTCGGGGGGCGGCGGTCCCGGTGGGGCGGGTGTGGCCCTCGGCCCGGGAGGCGTCGCCGGCCGAGCGGCCCGGGGCGCGGGAGATCGCCTGAGCGGGGTCGGGCGGCTGGAAGAGCACGGCCGGCGCGGCCCTGGTCCGCCGCGCCGGGGGCTGCGGCCCGCTCTCCGCCTCCGGTTGGCGGGTCGGCGGGGCGGGCGGCTCGGGCGTCGGCGGCGCGGCGAAGGTCGGCTTCGGGGAGCGGTTCCGCCGGGCGCCGGGGGCGGGCTCGCGGCGGGGCGGATCGCTCGGCGGCTGCTCCTGCATATCGATGGAGCGTAGACCCGAGCGTGACCTCGCACACGCGGGAAACGCAGGTCGGGGTGCCGCTGCGGTAGTCGCTTTGCCCCGGGTGGGTACGGACCTGTATCCTCGGGCGCGGTGGTCTGCGGGCCACCAGGGAGACTTCGCCTAGTCTGGTCTATGGCGCCGCACTGCTAATGCGGTTGGGGTCTTAAAGCCCCTCCCGGGTTCGAATCCCGGAGTCTCCGCGCGAATGCCAGGTGTGTAGACTGGCCGAGCAGCAAGCGCCCGTAGCTCAATGGATAGAGCATCTGACTACGGATCAGAAGGTTAGGGGTTCGAGTCCCTTCGGGCGCACAGGGTTTTACAGGGTTTGACCAGGGAAAACACCCCTCCGGCCATCGATGGCCCTCGACCGGAGGGGTGTTTTTTCGTGCACCCATGGGTGCACGATCGGCGCAGAAACGGGCTGATCGTAACCAAGAGTCACCAGTGCACCGTCCTGCAGCGTGTGGGAGTGGCGGACTGTGGTGGCGAGGCCCGTCGACGAGTCAAATGCTCGGTCTCTGCTCCAGGGCTCGACGCCATCGCCGGCACGCACTTTTGTGCGCCCCCGGGGGCATGCCCGCCGCCGACGTGGTTGATCGTGACGGAGAGTCTCAGAGGCAACTCTGGTGATGGTTGATCGCGGTTCCGTCCAGGTCCGCGACCCGATCCCACCGCGCCACACGGACGGGCCCGTAGGCCCCCGAGCCGGAGGCGCAGGTCGAACGCATCGGCTGGGCGCTGCTGTGCTGCATGCGGAGTCTTCGCCCAAACGCCCGATCCCGCCGGCGAGGAGGCGGCCTAACCTAGGTCGACTTGGCAGTACGACGGGTGGGGGCCGATCCGTCCGCCGACGTCGACCGCCTGATCACGATCCTCAACGCCGTCCGAGACGACGCCGCCCCTGGGCACGAGGTGGCCTAGCTGTACTGACCGGGACGTTGATTGAGCCTCGGTATCGTGAGTACACGATCACAGGCGGTGAATGAATCAGAGCCGATGGCTCTTCGCCTTCTGTCGGGCGTAGTAGGCGCGGGCGCGGTTGCGGTCGCCACAGTCCTTCGTGTTGCACCAGCGGCGGTTCCGCCGCGGTGATGTGTCGAGATAAACCCAGCCGCACTTGGCGTCTTCGCACTGGTGGAGACGGTCGAGGTCGTCGCGCTGGGTGAGAGCCACGAGCTCGCGGACGATGCGATTGCGGGGCAAGCGGAGGTCGGTTTCCCGGTCTCGCCATTGCCAGCGGTCGCCCGTGCGGACCAGGTCGGCTGCGGCGATCGCCGCCCGGTACATGCCCGCGAGGTCTGCGGCGGCTTCGGGGTCATCCTCGAAGAGAGCTGCGTAGACCCTCTCGCGCGCTTCGATGGCCTGTTGCCGTTCCCGCTCGGCCCGGGCGTCGTCCTGGCCGGCGAGGTCGCGCAGGGCCACGGCCTCGTCTCCGCTGATCAGGTCGGACTCGATGCACCAGTCGACGACGTCGGAGAAGGTCTTCAGGTTCTCAGTGCGTTCGCACCCGCCGAGGCGCCAGTCAACGGTGTTCACCAGGTCGAGCATGCGGTCGCCCGCGATGTGGCCGAACCTCACCATCAGCTCCTCTCATGGCCAAAAGCATTGTTGCATGTGAGACGACCAACTGGCATGCTCATTCCCAATCGGCCAATCACCCGTGAGAATACCATCAGGAGACTGATCGTGCCTGCCGCCGCCCCACGCAGATCGTTCACTGCACTGTGGGCGTCCCAAGCGTCCTCAAACCTCGCCGACGGGCTGCTGCAGGCCGCGGCGCCGCTGCTCGTCGCCACGCTGACCCGTGACCCGCTCGTGGTGGCGGGCATGACGGTGGTGCAGTTCCTGCCCTGGCTGGTCGCAACCCTCCCCGCCGGCGCGATGGCCGACCGGGTGGACAGACGTCGGATACTTACCGCTGGCAACTGGCTGCGCGCGGCCGGGTTCGCGCTGCTCGCCGTGTCCTTGGCGAACGGATGGCGCCACGTCGCACTGCTCTACGCCGCAGTGTTCCTAGCCGGTTGCGCCGAGACGATGGTCGACAACGCCGCCCTGACCATCCCGCCCCGTCTCCTGCCACGCGAGCAGCTCGAGCGCGCCAACGGCCGGTTGTTCGCGACCCAGTCCGTCATCAACACCTTCATCGGTCCGCCTGCCGGGGCGGCGTTGTTCGCGCTGGCAGCATCAGCGGCCTTCTACACCGGCGCGGCCGCGTTCGCCCTCGCCGGCCTGGCAGCTCTGCTGCTGCCCGCGCTGCGCCCCACCAGCGAGGAACAGGAGCGCCGCCGCTCGACCCCGACCACCGTCACCCAGGACATCCGCTCCGGATGGGCCCACTTCTGGCGCCACGACCTGCTGCGCCGAGTCGCGTTCATCTCGGCGGCAATTAACTTCTTCGGCACGGCCACCGGCGGGTTGCTCGTTCTGCTGATCACCGGCCCGTACCAAATGCCCATGTCGCGCTACGGCCTGTTCGTCGCCGTTCCCGCCGCCGGTGCGATCGCCGGCTCACTGCTCGCCGAACACGTCGTGCCCCGCATCGGCGGCGGCCCCATCACCTGGCTCGCCGCCCTCGCCCCGGCCGCCAGCTACGCCATCCTCGGCCTGGGTGACAACACACCCCTCGCCCTTGCCGGCATGTTTTGCGCTGCCATTGCCACCTCGCTGAACCAGATCGTCGTCAGCACCCTGCGCCAAGCAGCAGTCCCCGACCAACTCCTCGGCCGCGTCACCGCCGCCTACCGCCTGGTCGTCCTGGGTGTCGTCCCCCTCGGAGCCCTCGCCGGCGGCTTGCTCGGACGCAGCCTGGGGATCCGCGCCCCCTTCATCGCCGCAGCCCTCGGACTCGTGCTCGCCGCGCTCCTGCTCGCCTCCCGGGTCACCACCCAAGCCCTCCGTGACGCCGAAACAACCCACGGTCGTCACGCGATTGACCAACGTCCCCGATCAGTACACCTAGCCACCCGAGGAGATGCCGCCGCTCACGCTGCCGAACCGCGCTCTACAAGGGATCAACGCGACCCGCAAGCGGGCCGCGCCGGCCCGAGCCCCAGCCTGCCGCGACCGTCAACCGGCAGTCGCACGGCCGCCCGGCAACGCTGACGGCAGCGGGACTTTCTCCGGGCCGGCGGCAAGCAATTGAACAAGAATGAGACCCGCGGGCCGGAAGATGCACGGAGGGGGATCATGAAAGCGAGTCGTGAAGAGGCGCTGCGGGTGTTGAGCCAGCCGTGGACCAACTTGGTCGACCAGGCCGAGGTGGAGTACGAGCCCCGCCCGGCGCCAGCGGCGTACACCGCAAGCTGAGCCCCGACGACCTTGCGTGGCTGTTCGAGGAGGCCGATCGCCGCGACGTCAGCCCGTCGACGGTGATGCAGGAACTGGTGAGCCGGGCGCGCGAGCGGTCGACTCCTCGCTAGCGGATCAAGATGCCGGCGACGGGACGGCAGGATTGATTGATCATGCACCCATGGGTGCACTCTGGGGGAGGGGAACGCGCTCTAGCGTCACGTTTCGTCGACACTGCTACATACCGAATCCGGACAACATCGCATAACTGCAGGTCACCGGGCACCTTTCCCTACCGACTACGGATCAGAAGGTTAGGGGTTCGAGTCCCTTCGGGCGCACAAGATTAAAAGGCGTCTGACCTGCCAAAACGGGGGTCAGGCGCCTTTCGTCGTTCGTCCCCATGGGTGACATGTTGCTCGAATGTGTTCGTACGACGAGCCTGGCCTACGTCCCGGCCTGTCCCTCTCGGTTCGCAAAGGGGTCCGGTCGGCTCCGTTGCGTTGAGGGTGGGCATGATCGAGGCAGGCTTGAACGGTGAAGACATCCACCCGCCCTCGCCCGTGGCTGCCGCCGAAGTCGGCGTTCGTCGGGTTCCGGTTCCCGGCAGAGGTGATCGTCGTCGCGGTGCGGGGTACCTGCGGTACAACCTCTCCTACCGCGACGTTGAAGAGCCGCTGGTCGAGCGTGGTGTGGAGGTCGACCACGTCACGGTCTAACGGTGGGTGCAGCGGTTCACGCCGCTCCGGCGCGCGGACTGCCGGTCGCACGCACCCTGCTGCTCGCGGCCCCGTACCCCGTCAACTCGCCGTCGCGGACAGTCCGCGCTGACAGCGGCATCTCGCTTTGGCCTTGTAGTAGGTGCTGGCGGCGAGTTGTCTTGGGTGCAGGTTGCGGATGCTGCTGGAGTCAGCGGCTGGGGGATGACCTGCCGGTCATTCGCTCCGCGATCTGCCGCAGCTTCTGCTGGGTGCCGGGTTTCGCCGCCTGGCGTCGCCCGCTTTGCATCAGCTTGCGCGTCTGTGGGGCGTTTAGAAGTCCCTTGATGCGTTGGGTAACCGATGTCATCACGTCTCCCACTGCTCACCGGCGGCGTGCATGCCGCCTTCGGTCGTCTCCAGTGTGGGTCATCGCCGGCCGACCGGTGGCCGGATCAGCTGATCGTCGACGTCGCGGTCCGGTTCGACGGTCCGGGTGCATGCCCTCGATAGGGGCCGGGTAAGCGGGGTGCCCGTCCTTCCAAGCCGGGAGCTTCCAGAGGGAAGATCGGATGACGACGCGAAGTGGCTCCGGATCGCTGCCCGGTGCGGGTGACAAGCAGGCGTGTCGCGGAGCGAGACCAGCGAGCAGGCCGTGCCTCAGTTTGGGCCGGCGTCGTCGGCTGGCTGACCTGACCCGACCGCGCGTAGGTGCTTCAGCGCTTGGGCCCATGAACGCATCAGGGTCGTTTCGTGGTAGGTGATGTCGTGTTCGGCGCAGAACCGGCGGACCATCGGTCGAGCGCGGCGGAGGTTGGGTCGCGGCATGCTGGGGAACAGGTGATGTTCGATCTGGTAGTTGAGACCGCCGAGCAGGGTGTCGATGAACCAGCCGCCGCGCACGTTGCGGGAGGTGAAAACCTGGCGTCGGAGGTAGTCGAGGCGTTCGTCGGTGGCGAGGATTGGCATGCCCTTGTGGTTGGGTGCGAAGGCACTGCCGAGGTAGAGGCCGAGTAGGCCTTGGTTGACGAGGATGAATGCAACGGCCTGCATTGGGGTCAGGACAACGACCACGGCACCGAGGTATCCGGCGGCGTGTAGCGCAAGCAGCGCCGCCTCCGCGGGACGTCGTTTGATCCTGCTCCGGCCGACGGCAGCGCTGACGCTGTTGACGTGCAGGTGCAGGCCTTCCAACAGCAGCAGCGGGAAGAACAGGTACGCCTGGTACCGGACCACCAGTGCGCCCAGCCCACGCCGCTTTCGCGCCTGCCTGGGGGTAAACGACAGCGGTCTGACGACGATGTCCGGGTCCCGGCCCTCGGTGTTCGGGTGCGCATGATGCCGGTTGTGCTTGTCCACCCACCAGCCGTAACTGATGCCGATCAGGAGATTGCCGTGGGCAAGGCCGACCAGGTCGTTGGCGCGACGGGATCGGAAGATCTGGCGGTGACCGGCATCGTGACCAATGAACCCGGCTTGCGCGAAGACCACCGCGAGGGCCGCCGCGACGCCCAGCTGCCACCACGACTCACCGAGCCACCCGAACAGCGTCCACGCCCCGACGTAGCATCCGGCGAGGGCACTGATGCGTAGCGCGTAGTAACCACGTCGCCGATTGAGGAGGCCCGCTCGGCGGATTTGGCGGGACAGGTCCGCGTACTCACTGCCGCCATGGCGGTCGGTATCGAGGGTTGCATCGCTCATGGTCGCGGCTCCGTGCACGTGGCGTCGTCGGCTTGTCGATGTCGTCGAATAGGTGGTCAGGCAAGGCGAGCGAGGGCGAACAGCGGGCCCGCGTCAGCGTCGACGACGAGCAGCAACACGTCGGCGCATGCTGTGCTGGCGCATTGCCACTGCGACGCCAACGGTGGTGGCGGCGACGATCAGGACGGGGCGGCGGCGGGCTGCCGATCGAATCCCGACCAGCCGGCCGCGGAGTGCACGGGCAGCGGCCGGCGCCCTCTGGGCTACCGGACTGTCTGTGACTCTGCCGCGAACGGCGGCTACCTTCCCTGACGTGCCACGGCGCAGTGCCGCCCCGCGTTGCTGCGCGGCACGGGCTATTCCGTCGAGGCTTGCGGTGCCGGCCCGTTGCCGGGCTGCCTGAACTGCTTTTCCCGTCTTTCCGCGCATCGCCTGGGCCGAGTTCGTCAGCCGCTGTCGGGCACGCCCTTTGATCTTGAGGGCCCGGTCTCGGCCCTGGGCCTTCACGTCAATTCTTGCTGCTAGTGCCTCCACGGTGGCACCGAGTTCGGCTCGTGTCTTCTCGATGTTCTCGCGGGTGCGGTCCGGGTCGCTGCTCCCGTTCGTCGTCATCGCCGTCGGCCCTCCTTGGCGGCCTGCTGCACCGACTCCACGTCGGAGCGCACGCTATGCAGCGTCGCTTCCGGCTTGACGGGCATCGTCCGCTTGACCTGCTTCTTGCCGAGTAGCGCGAGCAGCCCGGCCACCGCGAAGAGGATCACCGCGACGACAAGCGCCGCCACCCACGCCGGCATGAACTCGGCGAGGACCAGGATGAACGCCGCGACGAGCGCTCCGGTACCAAGAAATGCCGTCCCGCCGGCACCACCGACCATCGCCGCGCCGGCGCTGGCGCGCTTGCCCTTTGCGGTCATCTCCGCCCGGGCCAGCGTCAATTCGTCGCGTACGAGACGGGTGATCTGATCGGTCGCACGCTGCACAAGCTGCGCGACAGTAGCTTCCTCTTGGGGCCCGTTGCCCGGCCGGCCTCCGCTGGGCGGGTCACCCATGCGTCGTCACCTCCAAAGACAGACTCGGAATGTCGCATCAGGCGCGGCAGGACGCAGCCACCGGATGCCGCCCAGCGGGCGCCGCTTGGTCAGGCCTGGCCAGCGCCGTGGCTGAAGGCTCGCGGGGCGGCGCTGCCTGTCCTCACCGCGCTGAGGCTGCCGATGACGCCGTTTCCGTGTCGCGGGCGGTGCCGCCGGCGATCGGAGGTCCCCCCACGCCCGCATCGGCGAACGCGCTGTCGTCCCGGGCGGGAAGATCACTCCCGTCACCTACGGCACGGGGACGGCTGGCTCGTACGACGGTCACCGCCGCCGCCACCGCTGCCAGGGAGATCGCCGCCGCCTGCATCAGCGGCACTCTTCTACTACGTCGACGCCCCATGCCGCACCATCCCTCTCACTTTCGAGTTCAACCTTGTTCTCATCGTGAATACACCGCAGCGGCGGTGAGGGACTGTTCGGCGCATTCGACACGGTCGGGTTATTTCGCCCATCATGCGCTGCTAAGTGTCAAGCGGCTCGGACACGATCACGAGTGGATCTCGTGTGGCGCCGAGCCGAGCCGCCGACGCCGGACCGTCGGTGGACGTGGTCCGCCCACTGCCGCTGCCCGGCGGGCTGGACGGCGACGCCTTGGCGGGGTGCCGCTCCCCAGCGCCGGCCCAACCGTCCTAATTGCCTTGTCCTCATCCGGGCAGGCTGGCAGTCCAGCGGGGTGAAGGGCCGACCGTCGAGTGCAGTACGAGGCGGCTCCGCGGAGCGAGGCGCTGAGGCCCCGATCCCTCTGACCGCGCATGGTGAGAGCTTTCGCTCCAAGCGCGCGTGGCTTGCCCGAGGGGTAACAGCGCCGGCCACGTACTGTGCGCCGGGCCGGTGCCGTGGACCGAGGATGTCTGCGCCTGGGTGCTCAACCTCGCCGTGGCGCCTCGCGCACAGGGCCTCGGGTTTGGCCGGGCACTGCTCACGCACGCGTTTGCGGGGCACCCGCGAGGCGGGGCTGCCGGCCGTCGGCCTGTCGGTGGCTGACGGCAACGCCGCGCGCCGGATGTATGACAGCGCCGGTTTCCGACCGCTCACCCGGGTGCTCTCGGTGCTTCTGCCCGCGCCCAATGGCTGATGACCGAGTCCTGACGCCCGGCCGGGGTGGGTCGCGGGGGTTCAGCCGGTGGTGGCGGCCAGGTCGGTGGTGATCTGCATGGTCAGGTCGATCACCTGGCACAGGACGGCCGGCGCCTCGGCGCCGTCGGCCGTGCCGACCGTCTTGGTGTACCCGTTGGTGTACGACACGGTCACCGAATAGGTGAACCGGTCGGCACCCGGCTGCGCGGGCAGATACGACTTCGCGAGGGTACGGAATTCGCGACCGTTCACGGCATACCCCTTGTAGACCCTTTCTATCAACGGCTGGAAGCAACCTCACCTGGGCCGTAGGTCCCAAGAGGACAGTGCGTACGGTGCAATTTGTTTCGATTGTTTCCGCGTTTGGAGAATTGCGACCGCGCGCGGTCGGCGGCGCGGTGCCCCCACGGGAGAGGCACTCTCCCGTACGGTGCGCTGATGCGTCACCCAGTACTCCTGACCCTGCTCCTGCCGCCGCTGCTCGTCGCCGGCTGCACGCCCGACCCGGCGGGCCCGGCGGGCGCCTCCTCGTCCCCCTCGGCCAGCCCGAGCCCGACCGTGCCGGCGGTCGACTACACCGCCTGGCGGGCCGGTAACTCGACTCCGGTGGCCGACCCGCTCTACCCGGCCCGGGGTACCGCAGCGCTGGACGTGCTGCACTACGGCCTGGCCCTCGAGTGGGCACCGCCGACGAAGACCCTCACCGGCACCGCCACCCTGCGGATCCGGCCCACCAAGGACGCGCCGAGCCTGGTCCTCGACTTCATGCCGTTCCAGGTGGACGGGGTGACGCTGGACGGGACGTCGGTCACCGGCACGGTGACGAAGGAGAAGCTGACCGTCGCCGCCCCGGTCACCGCCGACAAGCCGGTCACCCTGGTGGTGAAGTACCACGGCAGCCCGAAGACCACCCCGATGCCATCGCACCGCAAGGATGTGGAGGCCTTGGGGCTGACCGTCACCAAGGAGGGCGGCCTCTGGACGATGCAGGAGCCGTTCGGGGCGTTCACCTGGTACCCGGCGAACGACATGCCGTCCGACGAGGCGCTCTACGACATCGAGGTCACCGTGCCGCCGGGCTGGTCCGCCATCGCCAGCGGCACCCCCGCCGCGCAGTCCGGGACCACCTTCACCTACCGCAGCGCCGACCCGGTGGCGACGTACCTGACCACCCTGGCGGTCGGGAAGTACCAGAAGCTGACCGCGAAGGGGCCGCGGGGCATCCCGCTGACCTACTGGTACCGCAAGGGCACCGACGACAAGCTGCTGCCGTACCTGAAGAAGTCTCCGCAGTACATCGCCTGGCTGGAGAAGCGGTTCGGGCCGTACCCGTTCCCGACCGGCGGAGTCGTGGTGGTGGACTCGGCGTCCGGCATGGAGACCCAGCAGATGATCACCATGGGTCGGAAGATCGAGAACACCAAGGCCCGGCGGGACCGCTGGGGCACCGACCTGCTCCACGAGTACGCCCACCAGTGGTTCGGGGACTCCGTCACGCCGACCACCTGGACCGACCTGTGGCTCAACGAGGGCTTCGCCACCTACGCCCAGGATCTCCACACCCAGGACGTCTTCAACCTCAGCGACGCCAGCCTGGACCGGTACGTGCGCCAGGCCGACGCCAAGCTGCGGGCGAAGCTCGGCCCGCCCGGCAAGCCGAACCCGAAGAACTTCGCCGAGGGGAACGTCTACCTCTGCCCGGAGGCGATGCTCCGGGAGCTGCACAACCTGCTGGGCGACAAGAAGTTCTTCGCGCTCGCCACCGCCTGGGTGCAGCAGCAGAAGAACACCCAGCAGGACCGCGCCTCGTTCATCGCCTTCGTCAACAAGCAGACCGGCCGGGACTTCACCAAGCTGATCAACACCTGGCTCGACTCGAAGACCACCCCGAAGTCCACCGCGAACTGAGCCGCGGCCGCGTCGGCGCCGGACACCGTACCGGCGCCGACGCGGCCAGGGTGGAGAACCGGACGGCCCGCTGAGCCGGCTACATCCGTTCCGGCGTGCGGATGCCCAGCAGGTGCAGGCCCTGCCGCAGCACCCGGGCGGTCAGGTCGCAGAGCACCAGCCGGCTCTCCCGCACCGGCTCCTCGGCCCGCAGCACCGGGCAGCGCTCGTAGAACGCGCTGAACGCGGTGGCCAGCCGGTGCAGGTAGGCCGCCAGGTGGTGGAACTCCAGGCTCCGCTCCACCTGGGCGACCACCGCCCCGAAGCCGACCAGCTCGAAGGCGAGCGCCCGCTCCGCCGGCTCGGCCAGCGAGATGCCCGCGTCCGGCCGGGCCGCCACGCCGGCCCGCCGGAAGATCGACCGGATCCGGGAGTACGCGTACTGCAGGTAGGGCGCGGTGTTCCCGTCCAGCGACAGCATCCGCTCCCAGTCCAGCACGTAGTCCCGGTGCCGGTCGCTGGAGAGGTCGGCGTACTTGATCGCGCCGATGCCGACCGCCCGGCCCACCTCGGCGGCCTCCGCCTCGCCCAGCTCCGGGTTCCGGCTCCGGGTCAGCGCGGTGGCCCGGGCCACCGCCTCCTCGAGCAGGCCGACCAGCTTCACCGACCCGCCGGCCCGGCTGCGCAGCATCCGCCCGTCCGGCCCGAGGATCGAGCCGAACCCGACGTGCTCGGCCCGCGCCGGCGGGGCCAGCCAGCCGGCCTGCTCCGCCACCGCGTACACCATCTCGAAGTGCCGCTGTTGCGGCAGGCCGACGACGTAGAGCAGCCGGGTCGCGCCCAGCTCGCCGGTGCGGTGCCGGATCGCCGCCAGGTCGGTGGCCGGGTAGCCGTACCCGCCGTCGGACTTGCGGACGATCAGCGGCAGCGGCTCGCCGTCCCGGCCGACCGATCCGGGCGGGAAGACGCAGGCGGCGCCGTCGCTCTCCCGGAGCAGCCCGAGCCCGTCCAGCTCCGCCACCACCGGGGCGAGCAGGTCGTTGTAGCTGCTCTCGCCCTGGAAGTCCCGGCCGGTCAGGGTCACGTCGAGCAGGTCGTAGACGGTCAGGAAGTAGCGTTCGGACTGCTCGACGAGGAGCCGCCAGAGCCGCCGCGTCCCCTCGTCGCCGCCCTGCAACGCCACCACCCGCAGCCGGGACCGCTCCCGGAACGCCTCGTCGGTGTCGAACTTCGCCCGGGCCGCCTGGTAGAACGAGTCCAGGTCGCCCATCGACAGCTCCTGCGTCGCCTCGGCCTCGCCCAGGTCGACCAGGTGCTCGATCAGCATGCCGAACGGGGTGCCCCAGTCGCCCAGGTGGTTGGCCCGGACCACCCGGTGGCCGAGCCACTCCAGCAGCCGCGCCGCCGCGTCGCCGATCACCGTCGAGCGCAGGTGCCCGACGTGCATCTCCTTCGCCACGTTCGGCGACGAGTAGTCGACCACCACCGTCTCCGGGGCCGCGCTGGCCGGAACGCCGAGCCGCGGGTCGGTGGCGAGCGCGGAGACCAGCCCGCCGAGGGTCCGCTCGGCGACGGTCAGATTGATGAAGCCGGGCCCGGAGACCTCCGCCGCCGCGCAGAGGTCACCCACCTCGGCGCGCTCCAGGACCTCCGTGGCGATCGCCCGCGGCGGCCGGCCGAGCCGCCGGGCCAGCGCCAGCGCCGCGTCGGACTGGAAGTCCGCGCGCTGGGAGCGCCGCACCACCGGGTCCACCGGTACGCCGGCCACCGCCGCGAACGCCGGCGCCAGCCGGTCGGTCAGCAACTTCTCCAGATCCATGGGTACGCCGATCTCGCTCGGACCCGCCTCAGGCGGATCTCCGGACGGGGGATGCGGGCGGACCGAGGACGAACGGCGAGGACCGGCGGCTCGATCCGCCGGTCGCAGAGAGGATGTGTGCTCAGCGCAGGCGGTCGAAGGATCGCCGGCGTCGCGCCGCACCGACCGAAACGTCGCAGGACGTCGGCGCGAGGGTGCGGAAGCTGGCCACGGGAGGAGCCTAACCGGCCGGCCCGGGTCCGGCGCAAGGCCGTTCCCGAGCCGGCTGTCCGCGTACCGGAAGGTCAGGCCGGCGTGGCGGCGGCCTTGCGGTACCGCTCGGCCCGCCGCCGCACCTGGGTGTACGCGCTGGTCAGACCCATCGCCCGGCGGACCTCGACCAGGGTCCCGCGCACCTGCTCCCGGGTCCGCTCGGTGCCCTCGAAGATCAGCTGGTCGACCAGGCCGGGCTCGGCCTCGAACCGGGCCCGGCGCTCCCGGATCGGGTCGAGGAACCGGTTGAGCGCGACCGCCAACTCCTCCTTGACCTCGACGTCACCGACCCGACCGGCCCGGTAGCGCGCCTTCAGCTCGGCCACCCGGGCCCGGTCCGGGTTGAAGACGTCGTGGTACGCGAAGACCGGGTTCCCCGCCACCGTCCCGGGCACGTCGGCGCGGACCCGGTTCGGGTCGGTGTACATGCCCATCACCGTGCGGCGGACGGTGGCCGGGTCGTCGGAGAGCGCGATGGCGTTACCCCGGCTCTTGCTCATCTTGCCCTGGCCGTCGGTGCCGACCAGGGTGGGCGTGTCGGAGGCGACCATCTCGGGCACCGGGAAGACCGGGCCGTAGAGGTGGTTGAACCGGCGGGCGATCTCCCGGGTCACCTCGACGTGCGCCGCGTTGTCCTTCCCCACCGGGACGACCTGCCCCTTCACGCAGAGGATGTCGGCGGCCTGGAGGACGGGGTAACCGAGCAGCCCGTACGGCATCTCCTCCTTGCCGGCGTCCCGGGCCATCTCCTTCAGCGACGGGACCCGCTCCAGCCGGGGCACGGTGACCAGGTTCTGGAAGAGGGTGTTCAGGTCGCCGACCTCCGGGATCGCCGACTGGAGGTAGAAGGTGGCCCGGGCCGGGTCGACCCCGGCGGCGAGGATGTCGGTGACCATCTCGCGGCCGTTGCGGGAGACCTGCTCGATGTCCTCGCGGGTGTTCTTCGTGGTGAGCATGTGCAGGTCGGCGATGATGAAGAAGCTCTCGTACCGCTGGTGCAGCTGCACGCGGTTGGCGATGCTGCCGACGTAGTGGCCGAGGTGCAACCGCCCGGTCGGGCGGTCGCCGGTGAGCATCCGTGCTACGGACATGGTGGTACGCCTTTCGTGCCGAGGAGAACGGTGGAGGAACGCGCGGGCGCGCGGAGAGACCCGGGTACGCCCGGATCAGTGGAGTCGGCTCGTCAGAGCGCGGACCGCCATCGCCCGCCGGCGCGGAACCGCAAGCCACCGGCACGGAGTACGTCGAGGATCTGCTCCCGACCGTCATCGACGCGAAGCGGGAGAACCGGAGCGGCAGCAGCCGGGAGACCGTCGACGGTCTCCGGGGCGCTGGTGCTCGGCCGGACCATGGCTCCACGGTAGCCGGCCGAGCCTCCGGTCGGGGGGCCCGGTCAGCCCTCGCGGTAGCTCTCCTCGTAGTAGCTGCCCACCCGCTCGCGGTACGCCGGCCGGTCGAACTCGTCCGGGTAGGTGGCGGGCGGCGGCGCGCGCCGCGTCGATCGAGCCGATCCGGCCATCGATCGCCTCGACCCGGTAGCCGGTGAGGTCGACCGGGGTACCGGGACCGGGCGCGTCCGGGCCGTCGTCGGCGCCGGCCGGCCGCGCGGCCCGCGGCGGTCCGCCCGGTCCGGCCCGCGCCGTCGGCCCGTGACCTACCCCGCTGGCATACTGGCCAGCCATGGTGCTGTCGCGTGGATGGTCGCTCTTTCTGGTCGGGGTCGGGGTCTGGACCTGGGTGATCTGGCCCAGGTTCGCGGTCGCGATCTGGAACGACCCGCGCTCCTGGTCCACCGGCACGGTCGGCGAGGGCGCCGCCACCGGCTTTCTCTGGGTGCACGCGCTGCTGATCGCCGCGTCGCTGGCCATCGGCACCACCGTCGGCGTGCTCGGTGTCCGGGGCTGGCGTGCCGGCCGTCGCCCGTCAGCCTGACCCGCCGTCCCTCTCCTGCCGTTCGACGGCCGCCCCCGCGTGGCCGCCCACCGCCAGCGCCAGGGCGGCGATCGCCTCGTCCCAGCCGGCAACTGACCGGCTCCACCACCCCTGAACAGGGAAGATAGCTTCGCGGTGATGATGTGACGCGGGACAACACCCGCGGATTTGACGATCAAACCCGCAGACGCGTAACTTTCTCTCTGCCAGCGCGGAACGGGGCAAACAGGGCGAAAGACCTGGAGCGCCGAACCGGACTGGCACCGGGTCAAAGGGGGGTTCGCTCCTCGGACGACACGGTCCGGGCGGGGCTCGGCGGATCGGCCGCGAGGCGGATTTGGCGGAGCGGAAGCGACCGGGTAAGGTTGACGACCGGCAGGGAAGCGGGCGAGCTCGCGGGAGACCGCAGCGGCCGTCCTGCCAAATCCGATGACCAAGCGCAGCGAGTCACTGCTGCGCGTGCTCACCGGCGCCGACCCGTACGAAGCGTGACACACCGGGACACACCGGTTGACACGGGGAATGCGGCGAGGTAACGTAGTAAGAGTGCCCGGCGCGAGAGCGGCGGGCGGTTGAACGAAATACCCCGGGTCGGGGCTCCACGGTGTGGGGTTTCTGGGCGGTGTGTGGTTGTTCTTTGAGAACTCAACAGGGTGCTTGATAAGCCAGTGCCAAATTGATTTATACCCCGGACTGGCAGTTCTCCTTTGGGAGGGTTGTTGGTTTGGATTCCTTTGGCAACACTTTTTGTTGTCGGGATGACTGTTTCAACAAGTTTTTGTTGGAGAGTTTGATCCTGGCTCAGGACGAACGCTGGCGGCGTGCTTAACACATGCAAGTCGAGCGGAAAGGCCCTTCGGGGTACTCGAGCGGCGAACGGGTGAGTAACACGTGAGCAACCTGCCCTAGGCTTTGGGATAACCCCGGGAAACCGGGGCTAATACCGAATAGGACTGCTGGCCGCATGGCTGGTGGTGGAAAGTTTTTCGGCCTGGGATGGGCTCGCGGCCTATCAGCTTGTTGGTGGGGTGATGGCCTACCAAGGCGACGACGGGTAGCCGGCCTGAGAGGGCGACCGGCCACACTGGGACTGAGACACGGCCCAGACTCCTACGGGAGGCAGCAGTGGGGAATATTGCACAATGGGCGGAAGCCTGATGCAGCGACGCCGCGTGAGGGATGACGGCCTTCGGGTTGTAAACCTCTTTCAGCAGGGACGAAGCGAGAGTGACGGTACCTGCAGAAGAAGCACCGGCCAACTACGTGCCAGCAGCCGCGGTAAGACGTAGGGTGCGAGCGTTGTCCGGATTTATTGGGCGTAAAGAGCTCGTAGGCGGCTTGTCGCGTCGACTGTGAAAACCCGCGGCTCAACCGCGGGCCTGCAGTCGATACGGGCAGGCTAGAGTTCGGTAGGGGAGACTGGAATTCCTGGTGTAGCGGTGAAATGCGCAGATATCAGGAGGAACACCGGTGGCGAAGGCGGGTCTCTGGGCCGATACTGACGCTGAGGAGCGAAAGCGTGGGGAGCGAACAGGATTAGATACCCTGGTAGTCCACGCTGTAAACGTTGGGCGCTAGGTGTGGGGGGCCTCTCCGGTTCCCTGTGCCGCAGCTAACGCATTAAGCGCCCCGCCTGGGGAGTACGGCCGCAAGGCTAAAACTCAAAGGAATTGACGGGGGCCCGCACAAGCGGCGGAGCATGCGGATTAATTCGATGCAACGCGAAGAACCTTACCTGGGTTTGACATGGCCGCAAAACCGGCAGAGATGTCGGGTCCTTCGGGGGCGGTCACAGGTGGTGCATGGCTGTCGTCAGCTCGTGTCGTGAGATGTTGGGTTAAGTCCCGCAACGAGCGCAACCCTCGTTCGATGTTGCCAGCGCGTTATGGCGGGGACTCATCGAAGACTGCCGGGGTCAACTCGGAGGAAGGTGGGGATGACGTCAAGTCATCATGCCCCTTATGTCCAGGGCTTCACGCATGCTACAATGGCCGGTACAATGGGCTGCGATACCGCGAGGTGGAGCGAATCCCAAAAAGCCGGTCTCAGTTCGGATCGGGGTCTGCAACTCGACCCCGTGAAGTCGGAGTCGCTAGTAATCGCAGATCAGCAACGCTGCGGTGAATACGTTCCCGGGCCTTGTACACACCGCCCGTCACGTCACGAAAGTCGGCAACACCCGAAGCCGGTGGCCCAACCCGTAAGGGAGGGAGCCGTCGAAGGTGGGGCTGGCGATTGGGACGAAGTCGTAACAAGGTAGCCGTACCGGAAGGTGCGGCTGGATCACCTCCTTTCTAAGGAGCACCTTCGCCCGAAAGGGTGTAAGGAGCCCGCGTCATCCGAATGTGGTGGCGGGGTGCTCAATGGCGGAGACACTGGTTAGTCGGATGCCGGCAACGGTCTCGGATGTCTAGTACACGCCCTTCGGGGTGCAGGAACGGCGGAAGTGATGCGGCTGGGGTTTGGCGTAGAGCACCCTGTTGGGTCCTGAAAGAACAACCGGTGGTTGTTTCTTTCGGAGCCTTGAGCGGAGCGTGAGCTTCGCGGGCTGCCAGGCATGGCCTGGCCTCGCATACCGCCGGCGGTTGTCGGGTTTGGTGTGGGGCGGATCGGGTTGTGGGTTGGTCGTTTGTTGAGAATTGCACAGTGGACGCGAGCATCTTTGTGGTCAAGTTGTCAAGGGCGAACGGTGAATGCCTTGGCACCAGGAGCCGATGAAGGACGTGGGAGGCCGCGATAGGCCTGGGGGAGCTGTCAACCAAGCTGTGATCCCAGGGTGTCCGAATGGGGAAACCCGGCACCAGTCATGTGGTGTCACCTGCACCTGAACACATAGGGTGTATGGAGGGAACGCGGGGAAGTGAAACATCTCAGTACCCGTAGGAAGAGAAAACAAATAGTGATTCCGTGAGTAGTGGCGAGCGAAAGCGGATTGAGGCTAAACCGGCTGCGTGTGATACCTGTCAGGGGTTGCGTGGTCGGGGTTGTGGGACCTTGCTCGACAAGCTGACACTTGTCGGAGGAGTTACAAAGCCAGTTGCTAGCCGAACAGTCTGGAATGGCTGACCGTAGGCGGTGAAAGTCCGGTAGGTGAAAGTGGCTGGCCTCCTGTGAGTGTTCCCGAGTAGCGGCGGACCCCTGAAATCTGCCGTGAATCTGCCAGGACCACCTGGTAAGCCTAAATACTTCCTGGTGACCGATAGCGGACAAGTACCGTGAGGGAATGGTGAAAAGTACCCCGGGAGGGGAGTGAAATAGTACCTGAAACCGTTCGCCTACAATCCGTCGGAGCCTTGCGGGGTGACGGCGTGCCTTTTGAAGAATGAGCCTGCGAGTTAGTGGCACGTGGCGAGGTTAACCCGTGTGGGGGAGCCGTAGCGAAAGCGAGTCTGAATAGGGCGATTCAGTCGCGTGTCCTAGACCCGAAGCGGAGTGATCTAGCCATGGGCAGGCTGAAGCGCGGGTAAGACCGCGTGGAGGGCCGAACCCACCAACGTTGAAAAGTTGGGGGATGACCTGTGGTTAGGGGTGAAAGGCCAATCAAACTCCGTGATAGCTGGTTCTCCCCGAAATGCATTTAGGTGCAGCGTCGCGTGTTTCTTGCCGGAGGTAGAGCACTGGATGGTCTAGGGGGCCCACAAGCTTACCGAAATCAGCCAAACTCCGAATGCCGGTAAGTGAGAGCGCGGCAGTGAGACTGCGGGGGATAAGCTTCGTAGTCGAGAGGGAAACAGCCCAGATCACCAGCTAAGGCCCCTAAGCGTGTGCTAAGTGGAAAAGGATGTGGGGTCGCACAGACAACCAGGAGGTTGGCTTAGAAGCAGCCACCCTTTAAAGAGTGCGTAATAGCTCACTGGTCAAGTGGTTCCGCGCCGACAATGTAGCGGGGCTCAAGCACACCGCCGAAGCTGTGGCATTCACATTTCAACCTCGCTTGGACTTGATTCCTTGTGCAGGTGTGTGGATGGGTAGGGGAGCGTCGTGCCGGGGGTGAAGCAGCGGGGTGACCCAGCTGTGGACGCGGCACGAGTGAGAATGCAGGCATGAGTAGCGAAAGAAGGGTGAGAAACCCTTCCGCCGGATGACCAAGGGTTCCAGGGCCAGGCTAATCCGCCCTGGGTGAGTCGGGACCTAAGGCGAGGCCGAGAGGCGTAGTCGATGGACAACGGGTTGATATTCCCGTACCCGCGAAAGAGCGACCCTGACGAACCTCGTTGTGCTAACCACCCGAGCTGTGGGCGGTCTTCGGACCAAACGCGGTGAGCGTGGGAACCTGACGGGTAGTAGTCAAGCGATGGGGTGACGCAGGAAGGTAGCTGATCCCGGCCGGTGGTTGTGCCGGGGTAAGCGTGTAGGCCGCACCATAGGCAAATCCGTGGTGCACATAGGCTGAGACGTGATGCCGAGCCGATTCAGGTGAAGTCAGTGATCCTATGCTGCCGAGAAAAGCCTCTAGCGAGTTCTTAGCGGCCCGTACCCCAAACCGACACAGGTGGTCAGGTAGAGAATACCGAGGCGATCGGGCGAACTGTGGTTAAGGAACTCGGCAAATTGCCCCCGTAACTTAGGGAGAAGGGGGGCCGGACGCGTGAAGGGACTTGCTCCTGGAGCGTGGTATGGCCGCAGAGAGCAGGGGGAAGCGACTGTTTACTAAAAACACAGGTCCATGCGAAGAAGTAATTCGATGTATATGGACTGACGCCTGCCCGGTGCTGGAACGTTAAGGGGACCTGTTAGCTCTTCGGGGCGAAGCGGAGAACTTAAGCGCCAGTAAACGGCGGTGGTAACTATAACCATCCTAAGGTAGCGAAATTCCTTGTCGGGTAAGTTCCGACCTGCACGAATGGCGTAACGACTTCCCCACTGTCTCAACCACAGGCCCGGCGAAATTGCATTACGAGTAAAGATGCTCGTTACGCGCGGCAGGACGGAAAGACCCCGGGACCTTTACTATAGCTTGACATTGGTATCTGAATTAGCTTGTGTAGGATAGGTGGGAGCCGGTGAAGCTCATACGCCAGTATGGGTGGAGGCAATCTTGAAATACCACTCTGGTTGATTTGGGTATCTAACTTCGGACCGTTATCCGGTTCAGGGACAGTGTCTGGTGGGTAGTTTAACTGGGGCGGTTGCCTCCTAAAGGGTAACGGAGGCGCCCAAAGGTTCCCTCAGCCTGGTTGGCAATCAGGTGTTGAGTGCAAGTGCACAAGGGAGCTTGACTGTGAGACTGACAGGTCGAGCAGGGACGAAAGTCGGGACTAGTGATCCGGCACTGGCATGTGGAAGCGGTGTCGCTCAACGGATAAAAGGTACCCCGGGGATAACAGGCTGATCTTCCCCAAGAGTCCATATCGACGGGATGGTTTGGCACCTCGATGTCGGCTCGTCGCATCCTGGGGCTGTAGCAGGTCCCAAGGGTTGGGCTGTTCGCCCATTAAAGCGGTACGCGAGCTGGGTTTAGAACGTCGTGAGACAGTTCGGTCCCTATCCGCCGTGCGCGTAGGATACTTGAGAAGGGCTGTCCCTAGTACGAGAGGACCGGGACGGACGAACCTCTGGTGTGCCAGTTGTCCCGCCAGGGGCACGGCTGGTTAGCTACGTTCGGAAGGGATAACCGCTGAAAGCATCTAAGCGGGAAGCTCGCTTCAAGATGAGGTATCCCACCCACTTTGTGGGGTAAGGCCCCCAGCTAGACGACTGGGTTGATAGGCCGGAAATGTAAGCCCGGTAACGGGTTCAGTTGACCGGTACTAATAGGCCGAGGACTTGACTACCAAGCTGCTACGCGTCCACTGTGCAACTCCCGACAAACGAACAACAGACCACGAGTGGTGGTGTTGTTTGACATGTCGATAGAGTTACGGCGGTCATGGCGGAGGGGAAACGCCCGGTAACATTCCGAACCCGGAAGCTAAGCCCTCCAGCGCCGATGGTACTGCACTCGGGAGGGTGTGGGAGAGTAGGACACCGCCGGACAATCTTTCCAGATGAGGTCACCCTTCGGGGTGGCCTCATCTGCGTTTCCGGCCCCATTCCACGAGCCGTGCGACGAGTGCTTCGCCGCCTTCGGTGAATCCGCCCGAACATCCGTGCCGTCTCGTACCGTCGGTGCGGGACCGCCCGCGACGGGTCCCCCGCCGTGGTGGCGGAAATGGGACGTGGCGTACGCCTCGTCCGCTATCGGGGCGGACCGGTCGGGGTACCTGCTGGTGGTTCGGCCGGAACTGACCGCCAGGCGTTGGCGGAGGCAGGAGTGGTCATGAAGATCGGAATTGTCGGGTCGGGTCACATCGGTGGCACCCTCACCCGTCGACTGCGCACGCTGGGTCACGACGTGACGGTGACCAACTCGCGGGGCCCGCAGAGCCTCACCGAACTCGCCGCGGAGACCGGGGCAACGGCAGGCACGCTCGAGGAGGCGGTGCAGGGGGCGGAACTGGTCGTCGTCGCCGTTCCGGTGAAGGCCGTGCCGACCCTGCCGGCGGAGCTGTTCGACGGGAAGCTGGTCGTCGACGCCGACAACTACTACGCCCAGCGGGACGGGGACATCGCCGAGCTGCTCGACCGTAGCCTCAGCTCCAGCCGCTGGACCGCGGAGCACCTGAAGGGCGCCCGGGTCGTCAAGGCGTTCAACAACATCCGGGCGCCGCACCTGATGGACAGCGGCCGGCCGGCGGGCTCGCCCGACCGGATCGCCCTGCCGGTGGCCGGCGACGACGCCCGGGCCAAGCAGGTGGTGATGGAGCTGGTGGACGAGCTGGGCTTCGACCCGGTGGACGCCGGCACGCTGGACGAGAGTTGGCGGCAGCAGCCCGACACCCCGGTCTACGGCACCGACCGCGACGCGGACGGCGTACGCCAGGGGCTGGCGCAGGCGCGTCCCTGAGGTCGTACGAGAAGAGGAAGCCCCGCCGGCGATCGAGCCGGCGGGGCTTCGTCGTGCCTGACCTCGACGGGCGTCAGGCGGGGGGCTTCGGGCCGCAGATGAAGCGGGGCTCGGCCTGGTACGTCCAGCTGAACTTCTGCCGCTTGATCACCTGGCCGTCCTTCGTGATGACCCGGTAGGCGTCCTGGGCGAACCCCTCGCTGCCCGCGGCTTCGATGCAGTCGGGGCCGGGCTCCAGGTAGACCGTCTTCGGCTGGGTGATGTTCCGGCGAGGGCTGTACTCCGTCTTGACGCTGTCGTAGATCTTCGTGCTCCAGATCGACACGGTGATCGTGCTGGAGGTGTACGAGGTGTCGATCAGAACCCCGTGCGGACTGTTGTTGCGGAACTTGAAGTCCAGAGCGGGGTAGTAGATCGTCGACTCGATCACCGCGGGGTACCGGCTGAAGTAGAACGAGTGCGGCTTGTGCTCGACGTCCTCGAGCCCGGCGTAGTACGTCGCGTTGAACAGGGTCGTGGTGAACTGCGAGACACCGCCGCCGACCCCGGGAACGAGCTTGCCGTCGACAATCGTCGGCGCGTCCTGGTAGCCCTGGTCGTAGCCGCGCTCGCCGGTGTGGCCGTTCAGCGAGAACGTCTCGCCCGGCTTCACGATCGTGCCGTCGACGTCCTTGGCGGCCTGCACGATGTTCTGGCTGCGGGGCGAGGAGAGGCCGCCCGGGAACCGGGTGGTGAAGGTGGAGACCCGCTCCTTGATGCCCAGCTCGGCGAGCTTCGTCTCGGTCAGCTCAGGCTCGGCCGGCTTGAGCTGGGCGGTGATCGTCCGGCCGTCCGCCTTCGGCAGCACGGCGAGCAGATCGCGGCTGAGCGCCGTGGTGTCCAGCTGCTGGCCGGCCCGACCGGGCACCACCTTGGGCTTGCCCGCGGCGATGGTCAGCCCGGCGTCCCTCGGCTCCACCTCGACCTTCGCCAGCCGGTCCCCGAGCGCGGTGCGCAGCCGCTTCACGTCCACCCGCGGGACCAGCTTCCCCGCCTCGTCCGCGGAGAAGCGCAGGCTACGGGCGATCGCGCTGGGCGGGATGGCGAGGGAGCCCTTGTCGGTGGTCAGGGTGACCGGGGCGGCGACCGCCGGCTTCGCCAACTCGTCGACCAGCCGGTCCACCTCCTCGCGGGTGGTCGCCGGGTGCTTCTCCACCAGCGGGACGGTCGCCGGCCCGTCGGCGAGCCAGGCCCCCTTGACCGCCTCCGCCGAGCGCGGCGGGTCGAGGGTCAGGCTGGGCTTCGGGTAGACCGGCTTCGGCGTGGTGCCGGTGAAGATGATCGCCGGCATCGTCATCTCCCGGCCCTGGCTCCCCACCACCGCGCGGAGTGCGGCGTCGAGCCGGTCGACGTCGACGGTCACCACCGGGTCGACCGAGCGGGAGCCGACGAGGCGGCTGACCGGGTGCGCGTCGGCGGCGGCCGCCGCCGCCACGGTGGCGTCCACGTCCACCGCGAGGCCGACGTCGGCCGGCTTGATCTCGGCGGTCCGCTCGCCCACCGTGACCCGGACCGGGGCGGCCAGCTCCGCCGAGCGGCGCTCCAACGCCGCCCGCAGCTCGCGGGCCGCGTCCGTCCGGCTGCGGCCGCCGAGTTCGGCACCGAGCACGGTGGTGCCGCGGGGGACGTCCCCGGCGTACGCGTAGGCGCCGGCGCCGGCCACGGCGGCCAGCACGACCGCGGTCATCCCGCCGGCGAGCAGGAGCCGCCCGCGCCGGGTGCGGGACCCGCCGGCCGGAGCCGCCGGTCCCGGCTCGTCGCCCGGCCAGCTCACCGCGGTGACCTGCACCGTGGGCCGGTCGTCGGCGGGTGGGGGTTTTTCGCCGTACAGCGTCACAGCTACCTCGATCGGAAGTACCACGTGGGGAGCGCTCCCCCACCCGGAAGACAACTACGGTAACCAACGCTCGACCCGGGCGGGAGTGTCCCTGCGGGCATCTCCGCGACGCGTGTCGGCCAGGCCGGCGCAGGGTGTCGCGACGGTCACCCACCGCCGGTCCCCACGCGCCGGGCGGGCCGTGGGACGGTGTCCAGGTGCAGACCGAGGATCGGATCATGGCGTACGGCGGTGGCTGGCTGGACCGGGCGGGGGCGCTCCGGGCGGACCCGGGGTGGATCGCCGGCCGGTTGGCCGACCCGGGCAGCGTGGTGCTGCCGCTCTGGCGGGACCGCTGCCTGGTCGGGCCGGACCGGGTGCCCGTCCGGCGCGGCGTCGCCGACGCCGCCGAGCTGCTCGCCGCCGCCGGCGAGACGGTCTTCCTCGGCCTGGACGACGGCGCGGCGGTCTTCGCCGTGGACCTCTCCGCCCGCGCCGAGCAGGAGGCGCGGGAGCTGGCGGGGGCGGACGAGGCGGTGGACGTCCGGGCCCTCGTGGGCGGGCTGGGACCGGCCGAGGCGGCGGTCCAGGCGTACGCCCGGGGGCTGCTGCACTGGCACCGGGGGCAGCGGTACTGCGGCGGCTGCGGGGCGGCCACGGTGGCCCGGGACGGTGGGCATACCCGTTCCTGCACCGGCCCGGGCTGCGGGCGGCTGCTGTTTCCCCGGATCGAGCCGGCGATCATCGTGCTGGTCGAGGCGCCCGGCACGCCGGGGCGCTGCCTGCTGGCCCGGCACGCCGGCGCGCCGGAGGGGGCGTACTCCACCCTCGCCGGGTTCGTCGAGGTGGGCGAGAGCCTGGAGGACGCGGTCCGGCGGGAGATGGCCGAGGAGGCGGGCATCTCCGTGGCCGAGGTGTCGTACCAGGGATCGCAGGCATGGCCCTTCCCGGCCGGGCTGATGGTCGGCTTCCGGGCCACCGCAGCCGGCGAGGAGGTCCAGGTGGACGGGGTGGAGCTGCTGGAGGCGCGCTGGTTCACCCGGGACGAGCTGCGCGAGCGGGTGGCCGCCGGACGACCGCTGGGCCGGGTCGACTCGATCGACCACCACCTGCTCGGCAGCTGGCTCGCCGCCGGCGACTGAGCACCGGGACCCGGGCGGTCAGCGCCGCGGGCGGAGGACCAGCCAGGCCATCACGGCGGCGGTCAGCGCGGCGGTGGCGAGCGCACAGCCGAGGACCCCCTCGACCGTGCGCGGGGCGACCAGCAGGGCCGCCGCGGCCAGCCCCACGGTGGCCGCCCAGAGCGGTGCCGCGGGGAACCGGGCGCCGCTGGCCACCCGGTCGTTCACCAGCATGAAGACGACCGCGTACAGGGCGCCGGTGGCGGCGAAGAGCGGGGCCTCGTCGGCCAGGTGCAGGTAGTCGGCGCCGCCGGCCAGCCGGAACGCCAGCTCCCCGCCGAACGCGGCGGCGGCCACCAGCACCGACCCGCAGGCGAGGATGACCGCCAGGCCCAGCGCCCGGGCCCGCCGGTCGCCCCGGGCCAGCCGGGGCAGCACGAGCAGCGTCACCACCTGCGGTGCCCAGAGCGCGCCCTTGGTCAGCACCGCGCCGACCGCGTACGCCCCGGAGCCGGCCGCCGGCAGCAGTTGGCGGGCGAGGATCAGGTCGGCGTACGAGATGGTGAGCATCGCCAGCGTGGCCCCGCACGCGGTCATCACGTCCCCGGGTCGCAGCTCGCGCTCCCGGGGGCTGGCGACGGGCGTCGACCGGCCGCCGGCGGCGAGGCGGGCGAGCAGCGGCAGCGCGAGGAGACCGGTGACCGCGCCGAGCGCCAGCGCGGTGACCGCGCCCCCGTCCAGCGCCAGCCCGGCGACCAGGCCGCCGTACCGGCCGACGGCGAGCACCGTCATCGCCGCGGAGAGCCGGAGGAAACGCTGGTCACCCTGGAGTTCGCCGAGCCACCGGCCGGCCAGCACGGTGGCGAAGGTGGTCGCCGCGAGCAGCAGGGTCAGCGCCACCGGCAGCCGCAGCAGGACGGTCAGCAGCGGCGCCGCCGCGGCCGTGACCGCCGCGGTGACGGCTGCGGTGAGCAGCGCCAACCGGCCGGTGCGGGTGGACCCGCTCCGCGCCCGGTGCACCGCGACCGCGATCTGCAGGCCGAAGCCCGGCACGGCCGCGATCGCGCCCAGCGCGAGCACGGTCGCCAGCGCCCCCAGGTCGGCCGGGTCGAGCCGGCGGGCGCCGAGCACCGGCACCAGGTAGGCCAGCGCGTTGGTCAGCATGGTGGCGACCGTGACGGCGGCGCCGGCCGCACCCAACCGGGTGGTGCCGGCCTTCCCGCCGCTGGCCCGCGCGGTCCCGGCCCGCCCGGCCGCCCCGTCGGGCACCGTCCGGCCGTCGTCCGGCGCCGGCCTGTCGCCCAGCGCCGGTCTGTCGTGCGCCGCCGTTGCGTCGTCCACGGCGATGCGGTCGTCCGCCGTCACGGGCGAGCGATGAGATTACCGACGGTGACCTCGTTCGTGCAGAGCGTCACGCCGGGCCCGTGCAGGGTGAGGTCGACCGCGTCCCCGCCGCCGGTGATCTCGAAGAAGACCTGGTGCAGCCCGCGCTGGACGCGGAACTCCCGAACGCCGTCGCCGAGGCGCAGGGTGGCGGTCGCGTCGGCCGAGGCGAGGTAGCCGACCCGGACCACCCAGAACCAGTCGACCTGGCTCCCGTTGAGCGGCATCCGTACGACCTGCCCGTCGGTCAGCTTGTAGCCGCAGCCCTCCTCCGGCCCGGGCCGGACCGACGGCCCGTCCACACCCAGGGCCGCGATCCGGCCGGAGTCGTCGAAGACCGACGGGTTCTCCGCCTCGGTGACGAAGACCGGCCGGTCGGGGAGGGCCTGGAAGAACCGGGACTGCTGGTTGTACGGCGCGGACAGGTTGAGCACCACGTCGCCCGGGACCTTCCGGTCGAAGAAGACGGTGCCGGGCGGGGCGCCGGCGAGCTCGGCGCGGGCCGTCTCCAGATAGGTGCGACTGGTGCTGGTCGCCCACTCGTCGCCGTACCGGGCGGTGGTCCAGGCGGTGCCGAGCCCGGCCGCGACCAGCACGGCGGCGAGCGCCGCCGCCGCCGTCTCACGGTTGCGGGCCAGCACGTCCGGCATCCGGTCCAGGTCCGATGCGTCGGCCCGGGGACCGACGTTCGCGGCGGCCGGCGTGGTGGCCGTCGCGCCGTCGGTGGTTGGCGCGGCGACCGGGATGGTCCCGGTGGCCGGTGCGGCCGACGCCGCGCTCGTGCCGGCCACCGCGGCGGCCCGCTGGGTGTCTCCGGGTCGGACCGCCGGGGTGGGCGGCGGCGGACCGGCAGCGGCCGGCGTCGCGGTGGGGATGGGACCGCGGGGCGCCTCGCCATGATCCATCTCGGCGTGGATGACGCCCCGGCGCGGTGCGGCCGGCACCGCCGCCCGGGCCTCCTCGACCACGGCCTCCTCGACCACGGCCTCCTCGGGCGTGACCTCCTGCCGGGCCCCGGCGACCGGCTCCGGTGCCGGGTCGTCCGGCGGGGCCGGCTCGTCGTCCGCCTCCGGCCCTGGGGCCGGCGGTACCGCCCCGGTCGCCGGGGCCGCGGCCGGCGCGGCCAGCCCGAGCAGGGCGACGCCGACGCAGAGCGCGGCCACCACGGCCACGTCGCTGACGTAGCGGGGCACCGCGCCGGCCACGTCGCTGAAGACCGAGCCGAGCCGGGTCGCGGCCAGCAGCGCCGCCACCACCAGCAGGTACGTCCCCAGCAGCACCCAGGCCCGCGCGGCGATCCGGCGCAGCCGCAGGGTGACCACGATCAGGGCGACCAGGGCCGTCCACGCCAGCCAGCGCCCCAGCTCCGGCGGCGCGGCCACCGGCGCGCCGTCGCCCGCGCCGAGCCAGCGCCACGGCCCGCCGAAGAGCCCCGGCACCAGGGTCGACCCGAGCAGCTGTTCGAGGAACGAGAACACCTCGAAGATGGAGTTCGGCTGGCGCAGCGAGGACACGGACCGGGACAGGTAGGCGGCGAGGAAGCCGAGCGAGATGGCGGCGAGCACGGCCCACGACGCCCACCAGCGGCGCAGCGTGGTCACCACCGCGCGTACCGGGCCGCCGTCGGCGAACAGGCACGCGGTGAAGAGGAAGACCAGCGGTACGACCAGCAGCGTCTTCTCGAAGAAGAGCAGGCCGAGCAGGACGGACAGCGCCAGGGAGACCAGGTGCCGCAGGCGCCTGGTGCGGACGTACTTCAACTGGGCGCCCAGGGCGAGCACCATGGCCAACTGCATCGCCAGCATGTTGGCCCCGACCGCCCACCAGGAGGTCGCCTCCAGGGTCAGCGGGCTGAACAGGAACATGCCGAGCGGGACCAGCAGCAGCCAGCCCGGCCGCAGCAGCGCCCGCAGCAGCCGGTGGAAGGTCACCGCGATCAGGGCCTGCCCGACGATCATCAGCAGCAGGTAGGGCCAGTACGCGTACCCGAGCGCGTGGGTGACCAACCAGGTGAGCAGCCGCGCCGCGGGCATGAAGTGGTTGTTGTAGAGGGTGAACAGGAAGCCCGGCGTGAGGTCCGACCCGGCGGACTGGGCGACGAGCACCCAGTCGTCGGCGGCGAGGAAGCCGCGGGAGGCGAGCTGCGCCCGCCAGGCGAGGCTGACCAGGATCATCGCGACGCCGACCGCGCGGACCGGGTCGGCGCGGACCCAGCTGCCGATCCATCCGCTCTCGTCGCGTGGCGTCGTCGCCTCGGGTCCGGTCAATGCCATGGCGGGAAGACTGCCACACCGGTCACTGCCCGTCCCATCAGGTCAACGGATGGTTCACGGTCGCCGGGTCGCCGGGTCGCCGGGTCGCCGGGTCGCCGGGACCGCCGCGTACAGTGGCCGCCACCAGCGCGGCCCGGGTCGCGCCCGGCAGGTACGTGAGGTCAAGGGGATGCGCGAACGGCTGGTGCCGCACGGCGTGGCCGCCGCCGTGACGGCGGTGGTGCTCGCGCCGCTGGCGCTACCCGGGTACGTGCTCCGCTACGACATGGTCTTCGTGCCCCGCCAAGCGTTGAGCTGGGACGTGATCGCCCCGGCCTCGGCGCTGCCCCGGGCCGTGCCGCAGGACGCCGTGGTCGCGCTCGCCACCCAGCTGGTGCCGGGCTGGCTGCTGCAACGGCTGGTGCTGGTGGCGATCCTCTGGCTGGCCGCGCTCGGCGCCGCCCGGCTGGTACCGACCGACCGGACCGCCGTGCGGGTGGTGGCCGCTCTCGGGTACGCCTGGACGCCGTACCTCGCCGAGCGGCTGCTGATCGGGCAGTGGGGGCTGCTGTTGGCGTACGCGATGCTGCCCTGGCTGGTAGCGGCGGCGCTCGGGGTGCGGGCGGGCCGGCCCGGGGCGCTGCCCCGGCTGCTGCTCGCGGCCGCCATCGCCGCGATCACCCCGACCGGCGGGGTGGTCGCCCTGGCGGCGGTGGCGGTGCTGCTGCCCGGCCGGTACCCCGGCGCCGGCCGTCGGGCGGGCACCGCGCTGGCGGCGACGGTGCTGCTCAACGCGCCCTGGCTGGTGGCCGGGGCGGGCAGCGCCACCGGTGGCCGTTCCGACCCGGCCGGCGTGGCTGCCTTCGCCGCCCGCGCCGAGAACTGGGCCGGGCCGCTGGTCGCGCTCGCCGGCACCGGCGGGATCTGGAACGGGCTGACCGTTCCGGTGTCCCGGCAGGCCGGGTTGGTGCCGCTGGCCACCGCGCTGCTGCTGCTCCTCGCCGGGTACGGCGTGCCGCTGCTGCGCCGGCGGTGGCCGGCCGGCGTGGCCGGCCGGCTCGGCCTGCTGGCGGTCGGGTCGTGGCTGGTCGCGGCGCTCGGCGTGCTCCCCGGCGGGGCCGCCCTGCTCGGCTGGCTGGTCGACACCGTTCCCGGCGCCGGGCTGATCCGCGACGGGCAGAAGCTGCTGGTGCCGTACGCGCTGGCCCTGGCGGTGGCCGGGGCGCTCGGCGCGGAACGGCTGGCCGACCGGCTCGCCACCCGGTTCGACGCGACCACCGGGCGGGTGCTGCTGGTCGGCGCCGCGCTGCTGCCGGTGGCCGTCCTGCCCGACCTGGCCTTCGGGGGGATCGGCCGGTTGCGGCCCGTCGACTACCCCGCCGACTGGGCGGCGGTGGCCCGACAGGTGGCCGATCGCCCGGGCGAGGTGGTCTCCCTGCCCTTCCAGGAGTACCAGCGGTACGCCTGGAACCGCGGGCAGGTGGTGATCGACCCGGCGCCCCGGTACCTGTCGACGCCGGTGCTGATCGACGACACCCTGCGCGTCGGCGACCTCGCCGTCGGCGGGGAGGACCCCAGGGCGGCCCGGGTCCGGGAGCTCCTCACCGCCGGCCGGCCGCTGGCCGGGACGGGGGTGCGCTGGGTGCTGGTGCAGCGGGCGTCGGGGCCGCCGGTGCCGGCGTCGTCAGTGGACGGACTGCGTCTGGCGCACGCCGGACCGGAGCTGACCCTCTACGAGAACCCGAACTGGACGGCTCCGGCGACGGCGAACGGGCCCGGCCGCGTCGGGCTGGCCCACCTGCTGGCCGGAACGGTGGTGTTGGCCATCGGTTTTTCGGGCACTGCGCGGGGGCTGCGACGCGTGGTAGCGTCCCGGCACGCGAGTCCCGCGGAAGGAGAAGGTGGATGAGGAACCTGCCCGCGTTCGTCGCCGTCGGGGTACTCGGGGTCGTGCTCGGCCTGCTCGGCAGCGTCGGTCTGGCGAATGCGCTCAGCCCGTCCGCCAACGAGGTCGCCAAGACCGTGAGTGAGCAGAGCTCCGACAACACCCTGTACGGCACGCGCTGAACCAGCGCCGACCGGGGCGTCCGCCGAGGCGGGCGCCCCGGTCGCGTGTCCGCCTACCGGGCGGCGGTGAGCCCGGCGACCAGCTGCGCGAAGCGGGCACCGGTCGCCGCCCAGGTGAACCGGCCCGCGTGCGCCAGCGCCGCCTCGCCCATCGCCTTGCGCCGCACGTCGTCGGCGAGCAACTCCCGGACCCGCTCGGTGAACTCCCGCTCGTCGTCCACCAGCAGCCCGGTCTCGGTGTCGACCATCGCCTCGGCGACGCCGCCGGCGTAGCGGAACGCGATCGTCGGGGTGCTCCGGGCGGCGGCTTCGACGATGGTCAGCCCCCAGCCCTCCTTGAGCGACGGGGTGAGGGCCAGCCAGCAGGAGGAGAGCAGCTCGTGCTTCTCCTCCTCGCTGATGAAGCCGGTGAACCGTACCCGGTCGGCGATGCCGAGCGAGTCGCTGAGCTCCCGCAGCGGCTGCTCCCACCAGCCCTGCCCGGCCACCACCAGCTCAAGGTCCGGCAGCTCCCCGGTCAGCTCGGCCACCGTACGCAGGGCGATCTCCACCCGCTTGTGCGGGACCAGCCGACCCAGCACCAGCAGCGACGGGTGGGTCGTCCGGGGCAGTGGGGCGCCGGTCACCGACGGGGTGCCGTTGGGCACCACGTCGATCCGCTCGCGGTCCACGCCCAGCTCGGCCAGCTCGGCCCGGCTCGCCTCGGAGACCGTGACGTAGCGACACCGCCGGTAGAGCCGGACCGCCAGCCGGGACTCGATCCACCAGCCGAGCCGGCACATGACCGGGCCGAAGACCACCGGCCACTGCTCCCGGTGCACATGGTGCACCAGGGCGAGCACCGGGCGGCCGGCGTAGAGCGGGGCGAAGAAGGGCACCCCGTTGCACACGTCGACGATCAGGTCCGGCCGGCCGAGGCGACGCCGGCCCAGCGGGCCCAGGCCGAGCCGACCGGCGAGGTAGGTGAGCGCGGCGCGGGCGTAGACGGTGTGCCGGGAGCCGCGGCGCAGTACCCGCATGCCGTCCGGGTTGGTCTCCTCCGCCGCGCCCCGCTCGTGGGCGGCGCAGAGCAGGGTCACCCGGTGACCGGCGGCGATCAGTTCGGCGGCGATCCGCTCGATGTAGACCTCGGAGCCACCGCCTTCCGGGTTGCTCGTGTCGCGCCAGTTGAGGAACAGCACGTGGCGAGCGGTGGTGCTGCCGGACTTGTCCACGCTGCTCCTACCGATCAGTAAGCGGCACGATCGCGCCACCCTAGGGCGGTCGGGCCCGCGTACGCAATGGGTCTTGTCGGCAGCGACGATCGGATAACAGCTCGTCGACCGGGGGTTTGCCGGGGACCCGAAAGCTTGGCAGGGTGTGTCAGCGCGGATCCGTGCGCCGCCGGTGGCGACACCGGTCGGGCCGTTCCGCGATACCCGTGACCTGCGGCCGGCGCCTGCCGGCCGGGCGAAGAGGCGAGGAGGTGGCCGGCCGTGGTGCGCGACGTCCCGGCGCGGATCCTCGCCCGCCGTTCCCCGGTGGTGCTGCTCAGCGCGGCCCTCGCGCTGCTGCTGGTCGGCTGGGGCGGGTTCGTCTGGCTGCGCGACGAGCGCAGCACGCCGGAGTGCCTCCAGCGGGTACGCCTGCGGGTGGCCGCCGCCCCGGTGGTCGCTCCGGCGGTGGACCGGATCGCCCGGGCCACCGTCGGCCGGCAGCCGTGCGTGGCGCTGGTGGTGCAGGCGCGGGAGTCCGACGAGGTCGCCGCCGAGCTGGCCACCGGCGCCGACGTGGCGGACGCCTGGCTGCCGGAGTCCACGTTCTGGCTGCGCCGGGCCCGCTCCACCGGGGCGTTCGAGGTGCCCGGGCAGGGCAGCTCGGTGGCGAGCACTCCGGTGGTGCTGGCGGTGACCGAGCCGGTGGCCCGCAGGTCGGGCTGGCCGGCCCGACCGCTGACCTGGCGGACGCTGGTCGGCCCGAAGGCGGACGCGACGAAGGTGGGGCTGCCCGACCCGGCCGTCGATCCGGCCGGGGTCGGAGCGCTGCTCGGCGTCCGGGCCCTGGCCGCCGGGGAACGCGACCCGGGCGGGGCGGTGGCGGCGACGCTGCGCAAGCTGGCCGGCCGGACCTTCAGCCCCGCCGGAACCATGGCCTCGCTGCCCCCGGACGCCGGGCTGCCCGGCCGCTCCGACGCGGTCGCCACCACCGAGCAGGCGGTGCTCGAACACAACGCGCTGACCGGCGCGGACAAGGTGGTCGCCGCGTACCCGGAGGTCGGCGTCCCCGATCTCGACCTGCCGTACGTGGTGCTGCCCGGCACCCGCGACGCGGTCCGCGACGCGGCGGCCGGCTTCCTCACCGACCTGCTCACCACCGCCTCGCGGGACGTGCTGACCGGGTACGGCTTCCGCACCGCCGCCGGTTACCCGCCGGCGGTGCCGCGCGACCGTCGGCTCAGCCCGGACCCGCGCAACCCGGTGCCGCTGCCCGCCGAGGAGACCGTCACCGAGATGCTGACCGGGTGGAGCGGCGTGCAGCGCAGCGCCCGGATCCTCACCGTGCTGGACATCTCCGGTTCGATGGCCGTCCGGGTGCCCGGCGGTGGCACCCGGCTCGACGCCACCCTCGCCGCCGCCCGGGAGGGGGCCGGACTGCTGCTGGACAACAGCGAGCTGGGCGTCTGGGTCTTCTCCACCAAGGTCGACGGGGATCGGGACTACCGGGAGATCCTGCCGGTCCGGCCGCTGCGTGCCCAGCGGGCCGCGCTGGCCCGGCGGCTGGGCGAGGTGAAGGTCAAGCCGGACGGCGGCACCGGCCTGTACGACACGACGCTGGCCGCGTACCGGGACGCCCGGCGACACTGGACCCCGGGCCGGATCAACCTGGTGCTGGTGATGACCGACGGCCGGGACGAGGACGCCGAGAGCATCGGACGGACGAAGTTCCTCGCCGAGCTCAAGGCCCTCCAGGACCCGCGCCGACCGCTGCCGATCATCTTCGTCGGGCTCGGTCGGGACGTCGACCCCGAGGAGCTGAACGCGATCGCCAAGGTGACCGGCGGGCAGGTGTTCCGCACCGACCAGCCGAAGGGTATGCGGCAGATCTTCTTCTCCGCGCTGGCCGAGCTGAGCTGCCTGCCGCCGGAGTGCCGGCGGTGACCACGACGCTGGCGCGTGGAGTGGCGCGCCGGGCGCTCCGGCCGGTCCGCGAGGCCCCGGCCACCGCACTGTGCCTGCTGCTGCTCACCGCCGTCGCGTTCGCCCAGCGGCCCGGGCAGGTCACCTTCGACACCAAGCTCGACCTGGCGGCGAACCCGGTGCACTTCCTGGCCCGGGCGCTGCACCTGTGGAACCCGGAGGCCACCTCCGGCGAGCTGCAGAACCAGGCGTACGGCTACCTCTTCCCGATGGGGCCGTTCTTCGCGGTCGGGCAGCTGCTCGGCGTACCGCCGTGGATCACCCAGCGGCTCTGGTGCGCGCTGCTCTTCTGCGCCGCCTTCTACGGCCTGCTGCTGTTGGCCCGGACGATGCGGATCGGCACCGAACCGACCCGGTACGCGGCCGCGCTCGGCTACGCGCTCGCGCCCCGGATGCTCACCGAGATCGGCGCGCTCTCCTCGGAGGTCCTCTCCGCCGCGCTGCTGCCCTGGGTGCTGCTGCCGCTGGTCCGGGTGCACCGGATCGGTTCGCCGCGCCGGGCCGCCGCGCTCTCCGCGCTGGCCGTGCTCGGCATGGGCGGAATCAACGCGGCCGTGGTGCTGCTCGCCCTGGTGCTGCCCGGGGTGTGGCTGCTCTCCAGGCGGTGGGACGCCGCCCACCTGCGGTTGGTCGGCTGGTGGTGCCTCTGCGTCGTCGGGGTCTGCCTCTGGTGGATCGTGCCGCTGCTGCTGCTCGGCCAGTACAGCCTGCCGTTCCTGGACTACATCGAGTCGTCCACCACGACCACCGCGGTCGCCTCGCTCTTCCAGGCGGTACGCGGCACCAACCAGTGGGTGGCGTACATCGTCCAGGGCGACCCGTGGTGGCCGGCGGGCTGGCTGCTGATCGACCACCCGGTGCTGATGGCGCTCACCGCGGTGGTGGCGCTGGTCGGGCTGGCCGGGCTGGCCGGCAATTTGCTGCCCGAGCGCCGCTTCCTGGTGCTCGGGTTCCTGGCCGGGCTGACCCTGCTCACGATGGGCTACGTCGGCAGCCTGGACAGCCCGCTCTCCGAGCAGGTCCGGGACCTGCTGGACGGCCCGCTGGCGCCGCTCCGCAACGTGCACAAGCTGGAGCCGGTGCTGCGGCTGCCGCTGATGCTCGGCTTCGCGCACGGCGTGGACGCCTGGGCCACCCGGCTGCACACCGCCGCCCGCCGGCGCCGTCCCGGGCTGCGGGTGCGCCCGCTGGTGTTCGTACCGGTGTTCCTGCTGGTGGTCGGCGCGGCCGCGCCGGCCTGGACGGGGCTGTTGCGGCCCGGGCCCGGCTGGTCGGACCTGCCGCCGCACTGGCGGGCCGCCGCCACCTGGCTGGCCGACCGGGACGCCCTGGCCCGCACCCTGGTGGTGCCCGGCTCGGGCTTCGGCCAGTACGACTGGGGACGGACCGTCGACGAACCGTTGCAGTCGTTGGCCCGAGCGCCCTGGGCGGTGCGGCACCAGATCCCGCTCGGCTCGGCCGGGAACACCCGGATGATGGACACCGTCGAGACCGTGCTGTCCGGCGGGCGGGGCTCGGCCGGGCTGGCCGACTTCCTGGCCCGCTCAGGCTTCCGCCATCTGCTGCTGCGCAACGACATCGACCGGACGCAGGTGGACGCCCCGCCGGTGGCGGTGCTGCGCCGGGCGCTGGCCGGGTCGCCCGGGATCGCGCGGGTGGCCACCTTCGGCACGACCGGCGCGGTCGGCCGTACGCCCGGCAGCCCGGTGGACGACGACGCCGGCCCGTTGCCGGCGATCGAGGTGTACGAGGTCCAGCGATCCGTGCCGGCCGCTTCCGCGGTGCTCACCGCCGACGTGCCCACGGTCAGCGGCGGCCCGGAGTCGCTGCTGCCCCTGCTCGAGCAGGGCGTGGTCCGACAGGACCAGCCGGTGGTGCTCGCCGGCGACCGGTCCGACACCGGGTCCGAGGCGGCCGACGGGCGGTGGATCGTCACCGACGGGCTGCGCCGGCGGGAACGGGACATCGGGCGGGTACGGGACAACCTCAGCCAGACCCTGACCGCGACCGAGGCGGGACGGCAGGGGCGGGTCGCCCTCGACCTGCTGCCGTTCTCCGGCCGGAAACACCAGACGGTCGCCACGTACCAGGGGATCCGCGAGGTGACCGCCTCCACGGCGGCCAGCTTCGTGGACAACCTGGCCGCCGCCGACCCGTCGCACCTGCCGTTCGCCGCCGTGGACGGCGACGCCGGCACCTCCTGGCACTCCGCGCCGCTGACCGGGCCGGTGGGGCAGTGGCTCCAGCTGGACCTGGACACCCCGCGTCAGGTGGAGCAGGTCTCCCTGTCCTTCGTCGACGACCTCGGGGTCGGGTGGCCGGTCACCCGATTCCGGATCAGCACCGACCGGGGCTCGGTCGACCACGACGTCGCCGCCGGGCTGGGCGCCCAGACGTACTACACCCTGCCGGGGGTCACCAGCACGATCCGGGTCACCGTGCTCGCGGTGGCCGGCGGCCGGCTCGACGGCGGGGTGGGCATCCGGGAGTTCTCGGTTCCGGGCACCACGCCCCGCCGGGCGCTGCGCGTCCCCACCGACCTGCCCGCCGGCGCCACCGGCCCGGTCTCCTGGTCGTTCAGTCGGGGATCGGCCGGCCGGCCGGCGTGCTTCCCGGCCGCCGCCCCCGGCTCCGGCTCCGACGCCGTCCCGCCCACCGACGCCGACCCGACCACCGGCCCGGGCTCCCGGTCCGGCACGGCCGGCGCGGGGATCCGGGCGGCGGGCACCGTCATCCGGTGCGACCGCTTCCTGGCCCGGGTCGGCGAGGAGCCCCTCGGCGTGGACCGGCTGTTCCGCAGTGCGGCGCCGGGCCCTTACCGGTTGACGGTCACCGCCGTGGCCCGCCCAGGGGGTGTGCTGGCCCTCGCCGGGGCGCGAGTCACCGCGGGCGGCTCGTCGTACCTGGCGGGGGACGCGTCGGTGGCGCCGTGGGCGGCCGTCGACGGCGATCCCGGCACCGCCTGGCTCGCCGACACCGGAGATCTGCGTCCGACGCTCACCTTGAGCTGGCAGGGGAAGCGCCGGATCGACCAGCTGCGGCTGCGCCCGGCCGACCTGCCGGTGGGCTCCCTGCCCGAGCGGGTCGAGGTGCGCGCGGGCGGCCGTGTCCAGCTGGTGCCGGTCGGTGCCGACGGTCTGGTCCGCCTGGCCGCGGTGCTCACCGACCGGCTCGAGATCAGCGTGCGGGAGGCGGCCGACCGGGTGGCGGACCGGCGCGGCAACGGCTGGACCGCGACCGTCGGCATCGCCGAGGTCGAGGTCCCGGGCCTGCATGACCTGCTCCGGCCGCTGCCCGCGGACACCCGGATCGCCGCGCCGTGCGGTGCCGGACCCGCCGTCGAACTCGACGGCTTCCGGTACGACACCGCGGTCACCGGCACCCTGCGCGACGCCGTCGCCGGTACGCCGATGGCGGTGACCCTGTGCGGGGAGACCGGCGCGGTGGTGGACCTGCCGGCCGGCGGGCATCACCTGGCCACCTCCCCGTCGCGCGGCTTCGTGGCGCAGGACGTCACGCTGCGTCCGGCCGGGGCTCCGGTCGCCCTGCCCCGGCACCGGGACGTCTCGGTGCTGGACTGGGCGCCGACCGACCGCCGGGTGCGGGTGGGGGCCGGGGAGAGCGCGCTGCTCGTCGTACCGGAGAACGCGAACGCCGGCTGGACGGCCACGATGGACGGACGGACGCTGCCGGCGACCCGGGTCGACGGGTGGCAGCAGGCCTGGGCGCTGCCGGCGGGTGCCGGCGGCGAGGTGCACCTGAGGTTCGCCCCGGACCGGGACTACCGTGGCGGCCTGGCCGCCGGCGCGCTGAGCGCGCTCGTCGTGCTGGTGCTGGCCGCCTGGCCGGTGCGCCGGAGGACCGCGGACGGGGCGCGGGTAGCGGCCGAGGGCGCGCCCTGGCTGATCGGCACGTTGCTGGTGGTGCTGCTCGCCGCGCTGGGCGGAGTGCTGCCGGTGGCGATCGTGCTCGCCGCGATGCTGCTGCGCCAGCTCGCCCGTCGCGCCCTGCCGGTGGTGGTCTTCGGCGGCCTGACCCTGGCCACGGTGACCGCGGTGGCCGGCCGGCTGCGGGGGCACGGCCAGGAGTGGGCGTACGGCACCTGGGTGCAGGCGGCGATGCTGGTGGCGATCGGCGCGGTGGTGGCGGCGGTGGTGCCGGTCCCCGGCGCCCCACCGACGCCGGACGCGGCCGGTCCGACCCCGGACGCCGGCCCGCCTCCGGAGGACGCCGAGGGGGCGGTCGGGGGTGCCGCGCCGGAGCGGGTGACAGCCCCGGGGATCGGCGACCCGCCGATCGCCGGTGAGGACGAGGACGGGACGGTAGCGCGATGACCGCTGAGCAGGGACGGGCGGCTCGCCGCCGGTTCGCCACCCTGGGCCGTTCGGTGACCCTGTTCCGGGCCTTCCTGGTCGAGCAGACCGAGCCCGACCACTTCTACGGTCTGCTGGCCGACGACTCGGTACGACAGGTCTCCGGCTACACCGGGCTGACCGGGCGGACAGTGCTCGACGTGGGCGGCGGCCCGGGCTATTTCGCGCAGGCCTTCCGCGCGGCCGGCGCGCACTATGTCGGTCTCGACCCGGACGTCGGTGACTTCTCCGCGGCCGGGTCCGCCGCCGGCATGCTGCGCGGCAGCGGGACCGCGCTGCCGGTGCGCACCGGCAGTGTCGACGTCTGCTTCTCGTCCAATGTGCTGGAGCACGTCTCCGAGCCGCACCGGATGCTGGAAGAGATGGCTCGGGTGACCCGGCCGGGTGGCGTCCTCTTCGTCTCGTTCACTCCGTGGCTGTCCCCGTGGGGTGGGCACGAGACCGCACCCTGGCACTACCTGGGCGGGGACCGGGCCCGGCGGCGCTACCAGCGGCGGATGGGGCGTCCGCCGAAGAACCGCTTCCGGGAGAGCCTTTTCCCGGTCTCCATCTCCGACGCGCTGCGCTGGACCCGGGGCAACGCCGAGGTCGAGGTCCTCGACGCCCTGCCCCGCTACCACCCCTGGTGGGGCCGCTGGATCGTGCGGGTCCCCGGAGCGCGCGAGATCGGCTCGTGGAACTTCCTGCTCGTGCTGCGGCGTACCGGTGGGCGGCCGGACCGCGTCGGGCAGCCGGCCGTCGGTACCGGGGAATCACCGGCTGCGGCCGGAAAGTAGGGCTGACCGGGGGTCGCGTTGCGATGTGACCAAGTAGTAACCTCGCGGCCATCTCGCTGATCGATATCGACGAAATTGAGCTCCTCCAGGGAGGAAAAATGAAGCACCGCGCCATAGGTGCCGTGCTGTTCGGGGTTGGCGTACTGCTCCTGGCGCTGGCCGCCGGGCTGGTGTTCGTCGTGACCCCTGCGCTGGCCAAGCTCCCCTACGACCTGGATTCTTCGACCTCCGTGGCGGAGGCCAGCAACGCGAAGTTCCTCCAGATCAACGACGGGACCATCAAGGTCAACGACGGTGATCTCAGGTCCACCGTCCTGGTCACCCAGCTCCCGAAGGAGACGGCGAACCTGAGCGGAGACCTCGACGGCAAGGCCGTGGTGTGGCAGGTCGGCCAGACCGTGGAGCGGGTCGACAACAAGCAGCTGGTCAGCGCGTACGGCGCCCAGCTGGCCCTGGACCGGGTCTCCGGCGCGGCGCTGGAGTGGAACGGCCAGTGGCTCGACGACACCGGCGAGCAGGACAAGGGGATCAGGTTCGCCGGCCAGATCTACAAGTTCCCGTTCCACACGGAGAAGAAGGACTACAAGATCTTCGACCGTGACCTGCGGAGTGTCCGGGACGCGAAGTTCGCCGGCACGGAGACGATCAAGGGCATCGAGACCTATCGGTTCGAGCAGGTGATCACGGACGAGACGCTGAACCTCGACTCGACCCGGCTCACTGCGCTGCTGGGCACGTTCGCGCCGGGCGCGACCGACGGCAAGCTCGTCTACAGCAACCAGCGGACGGTCTGGGTGGACCCGGTGACCGGGGCGTTCATCAAGGTGCGCGAGGTGCAGAAGAAGGTGCTGACCCCGAACGTGGGCGCGCCGACCACGCTGCTGGACGCGGACTTCGCGTACAACGAGGCGACCATCACCGCGTCGGCGGACCGGGCCAAGGACAGCCGGGACAAGCTCCAGCTGCTGAGCGTCTACGTCCCGGTCGGGCTGGCCGTGCTGGGCCTGGTGCTGCTGGTCGGTGGCGTGCTGGTGGGCCGTGGCGGCTCGGTCGCTGAGGCCGGCGAGGCGCGGCACCGGGTGGACGCCCCGACCCGCGTCGAGGAGCCGGTCCGGGACGCCGACCCGGCGACCGACGAGCAGTCCGTGGCCGACCGCGAGGGCGGCCCGCTGAGCGACGTGATCCCGCCGGCGTCGACGAACTGGCGCGCGGAGGACGAGCCGGCGGTGCCGGCGCAGCGCCCGGCCACCGAGGACGAGGCCGGCAAGCGCTGATGTGATCAGGGTGCGCGCGGAGGGCGGGTCGACGGTGTCGGCCCGCCCTCCGCGTCTCTGTGGTCACGCTGAGCGTTCGTTACATAATCGTAACCATCGATGTCTCCGATGCTCAATCCCGATCACCTTCACCGACCCGGTGATCGACCTGGCCTTCGTCGACTGCGACACGCTGACCGCCCGGCCCTCGCTGGCCCTCAGCCTCTCCTGACCCTCGTCCCGCCACCGGTGACCGGGGGCGGGCACGCGCCCGCCCCCGGTTCCGCGATCAGAGGCGGGCGAGCGCCCGACGCAGCGGGTCGAGGCCGAGCGAGCCCAGGTCGAGCGCCTGGCGGTGGAACTCCTTGAGGTCGAAGTCGGCGCCCTTGCGGGCCTTCGCCTCCTCGCGGGCCTGGAGCCAGATCCGCTCGCCCACCTTGTAGGAGGGGGCCTGCCCGGGCCAGCCCAGGTAGCGGTTCAGCTCGAAGCGCAGGTTCTCGTCCGGCACCCGGCAGTGCGCCCGCATGAACTCCCAGCCCAGCTCCGGCGTCCAGCGCTCGCCCGGGTGGAAGCCGAACGGGTTGTCCTTCGGGATCTCCAGCTCCAGGTGCATGCCGATGTCGACGATCACCCGGGCGGCCCGGAACGCCTGACCGTCCAGCATGCCGAGCTTGTCGCCCGGGTCCTCCAGGTAGCCCAGGTCGTCCATCAGCCGCTCCGAGTAGAGCGCCCAGCCCTCACCGTGCCCGGAGACCCAGCAGAGCAGCCGCTGCCAGCGGTTGAGCAGCTCGGCCCGGACGGCGGTCTGGGCGACCTGGAGGTGGTGACCCGGCACGCCCTCGTGGTAGACGGTGGTCACCTCCCGCCAGGTGGAGAAGTCGGTGATGCCCTGCGGCACCGCCCACCACATCCGCCCGGGGCGGGAGAAGTCCTCGCTCGGGCCGGTGTAGTAGATCGCGCCGTCGCTGGTCGGGGCGAGGCAGCACTCGATCCGGCGGACCTGCTCCGGGATGTCGAAGTGGGTGCCGTGCAGCTCGCTGATCGCCTTGTCGGCGAGCGCCTGCATCCAGTCCCGGAACGCCTCCTTGCCCTGGATGGTCCGGGCCGGGTCGGCGTCCAGCGCCGCCACCGCCTCGTCGACGGTCGCGCCGGGGCCGACGATCCGGGCGGCCACCGCCCGCATCTCGCCCTCCAGGCGGGCCAGCTCCGCGAAGCCCCAGGCGTACGTCTCGTCCAGGTCGACCTTCGCGCCGAGGAAATACTGCGAGGCCAGCGCGTACCGCTCGCGGCCGGCGGCCTGCTTCTCCCGCCCCTGCGGCGCCATCTCGGTGCGGAGGAACTCGCCGAACTGGGCGGTCGCCGCGGTGGCCGCCGCCGCGCCCTTGCGCAGCTCGGCGCCGACCGTGCCGTCCGCGCCCAGCCGCTCGACCAGGCCGTGGAAGAAGTTGTCGCCGTCCGGGTCGGTCCACACGTCGCACTGCTTGGCGACCTCGACCAGCTGCACCCGCGAGCTGACCTGCCCGGCGGCGGCCGCCTCGCGCAGGGTCGTCTTGTAACCCTCCAGCGCGCCGGCGAACCGGTTGAGCCGGGCGGCGATGTTCGCCTTCGCGTCGTCGCCCTCGGTCGGCATCAGGTCGAAGACCATGCGGATCTCGTGCAGCCCGCTGGCGATCACGTTGACCTCGCTGGTGGTCTCGCCGGCCTCGTGGCGGGCGAGCTCCAGACCGAGGCGCTCCTGCATGGCCTCCTTGGCGGTCCGCTCCGCCTCCGAGTCCGGTTCGGTCACGTCGAGGTCGGCCAGGGTGCGCCGGGTCAGCTCGGCGCGGGCCGCGTACCCGTCCGGCGACAGGTCGTCGAGCTGGTCGTCGTAGCCGGCGATGCCGACGTACGTGGCGCCGGTCGGGCTGAGCGGGGCCCAGTCGGTCACGTACCGGTTGGCGAGGTCATCGATTCGTCCCACGGTGCGACCCTACGTGACCCTGGTGCCCTCGTGTCGACCGTGTTTGCCGTGTTCAGGACAGCAGTTCGGGTCGGTTGCTGTGGCGGTGGACACGGCGTCCGAAAAGCGCGGGACTTCGTCGTACGGCTGCGGCAGAGTGTCAGGGGTGACCGCCGCTACCACTCCTGACCGCGCCGCCGTTCGCAGCTGGCTGCCCGGATTCCTGGCGCTCGCTGCGATCTGGGGTTCGAGCTTCCTGTTCATCAAGGTCGGCATCGAGGAGCTGCACCCGCTGCACCTCACGCTCTACCGGGTCGCCACCGGGGCGGTGACCCTGCTGGTGGTGCTCGTCGTGCTGCGCGACCGGCTGCCCCGCGAGCCCCGGGTCTGGGCGCACCTGTTCGTGGTCGCCGCCTTCGGCGTGGCCGTCCCGTTCACCCTGTTCGGCTTCGGCGAGCAGCGGGTCGAGTCGATGCTCGCCGGCATCTGGAACGCCACCACGCCGCTGATCGTGCTGCCGCTCGCGGTGCTGGTCTTCCGCACCGAGCGGCTGACCGTCCGGCGCGCGGTCGGGCTCGGGCTGGGCTTCCTCGGCGTGCTGGTGGTGCTCGGCGTCTGGGAGGGCGTGGGCGGGGCGCACTTCACCGGCCAGCTCATGTGTCTCGGGGCGGCCGCCTGCTACGGCGTCGCCATCCCGTACCAGAAGAAGTTCATCGCCGGCAGCTCGTACTCCGGCCTGTCCCTCTCCGCCGCGCAGCTGCTGGTCGCCGCGCTCCAGCTCGCCGTCGTCGCGCCGCTGGTGGCCGGGGCGCCGCCGGTGCCGACCGGGCTCTCCGTCGAGGTGGTGGCGAGCGTGCTGGCGCTCGGCGCGCTCGGCACCGGGCTGGCCTTCGTGATCAACCTGCGCAACATCCGGGTGGCCGGGGCGAGCACCGCCTCCACGGTGACCTACCTGATCCCGGTCTTCGCGGTGCTGGTCGGCGCGGTGGTGCTCGACGAGCGGCTGAACTGGCACCAGCCGGTCGGTGCGCTGATCGTGCTCCTCGGCGTGGCGGTCGCCCAGGGCCTGCTCGGCCGCCGGAGGCCCACGCCTGTCAGCGCCGGCACGCCGGCCGTGCCCGCCGCCGAGCCCGCCACCCATCGCTGACCCTCCCGCCGCGCGCGCCCGGCCCGCCCTCGGCCGGCGGGGATACCGCGAGGCCGGCGAGGTGGGTGGATCGGCGGGGTGCGGACCGCGCCACATCGGCGACGTGGTGGCGGGTCAGCGCCGGGTGTGGGTCCACTTCACCAGGCGGTCGGCCTTCCAGGTGTTGACCACGCGGTCCGCCGGGACCCCGCACAGGGCCGCGCGTTCGCAACCGAACCGCTGCCAGTCCAGCTGACCGGGGGCGTGCGCGTCGGTGTTGATCGCGAACCGGCAGCCGGCCTCCAGGGCGCGGCGGATCAGCCGCTTCGGCGGGTCCTGCCGCTCCGGCCGGGAGTTGATCTCGACCGCGACGCCGCGCTCGGCACAGGCGGCGAAGACCGCGTCCGGGTCGAAGTCGCTCTCGGAGCGGGTACGCGGTCGGTGCGCCCGATCGCCCGGGCCCTGCACCCCGGCCGGCCGGGACGCCACCATCCGGCCGGTGCAGTGGCCGAGGATGTCCAGGTGCGGGTTGGCGATCGCGGCCAGCATCCGGCGGGTCATCTTCGCCCGCTCGTCGTTCAACCCGCTGTGCACCGAGCCGACCACCACGTCGAGGCGGGCCAGCAGCTCCTCCTCCTGGTCCAGCGATCCGTCGGCGAGGATGTCCACCTCGATGCCGGTGAGGATGCGGAACCCCGTCGGCAGCGCGTCGTTGACCGCGGCCACGTGGTCGAGCTGCCGGCGCAGCCGGTCCGCGGTGAGGCCGCGGGCCACCTTGAGCCGGGGCGAGTGGTCGGTCAGCACCAGGTACTCGTGACCCAGCTCGACCGCCGCGAGCGCCATCTCCTCGATCGGTGACCCGCCGTCGGACCAGTCCGAGTGGGTGTGGCAGTCGCCGCGCAGCGCCTCCCGCAGCGCGGTGGCCGCGGCGTCCAGGTCGGTGCCCTCGGTGGCGACCAGCCGGCGCAGGTAGACCGGTTCCTCGCCGGCCAGCGACTCGGCCACGCAGCGGGCGGTGACGTCCCCGACCCCGGACAGCTCGGTCAGCGTGCCGGCGCGGGCCCGCTCGGCCACCTCCTTCGCCGGTAGCGCGCCCAGGGCCTTGGCCGCCGACCGGAATGCCCGGACCCGGTAGGTGGCCTCGTTGGCCCGTTCCAGCAGGAACGCGATCCGGCGCAGGTCGGCGATGGGATCCCGGGCACTCATGCCCTGCAACCTACGCGCCCGCGCCCGCGCATGCGGGCGCGGACCTCCGACGGCGGATGTCGCGAGTGGACGGGGTCAGCCGGCGCCGCCGGTGGTCGTCGGCGCCTTCGGGCAGCCGTGCTTCCGCTGCCACGCCACCACCTCGGCGGCCGGCGCGCGGTTGCCCCGCTTGCGCCACGAGTCCAGGTAGCGGGCCGGCCAGATCACGCCGCGCCGGATCCACCAGTCGTCGTGGCCGCGGCACGCGGGCGAGATGCCGAAGTGCAGGTGGCAGACGTTGTTGGCATTGCCGGTGCGGCCCACCCGACCGAGCTGCTGACCGGCGCGGACGCGTACTCCGGCGGCGACGTCGGCGGAGATCGCGCTCAGGTGCGAGCCGTAGTAGCGCACCCCGTCGTCGCCGAGCAACGAGACCGAGAGGCCCCCGTTGTACGGCCCCAGCGGACCCCGCTCGTCGAACCGGTCCACCCGGCTCACCTCGAGGATCCGCCCGTCGGTGACGGCGACGACCGGCTCGCCGCAGTCGGCGAAGATGTCCGTCCCCGGGTACACGGAGTGCGTCGGGTGGTAGGCGACGTTGTCGGCGCGTACCGGGAAGACGTGCCGCAGGTCGGTGCGGGTCGGCGAGGGCGACGGCTGCCCGGGCGCCGGCGTCGGGGTGGGCGCGGCGGGCTGCTCGGCCGTCGCGACGGCGCTCGGCCCGTCCCACACGTTCGTCGGCGTCGCGGCGGGACGGGTGCCGGTCGCGCAGCCGGCGGCGAGCGCCGGCGCGAGCAGCAGCAGGACCGGGTACGCCGAACGCGGGCGGCGTCCGATCGATCGCGAGCGCATCCGGTCATCCTGGCAGACCACTACCGTAGGCACGAACGCTGCGACCGCCGCCCTCGTCGTACGGTCGCGCTGCGTCACTCCGTACGCCGAGGACGGCACCTACGGTCCGTGAAGGGAGCAGGGGCGATGAACGGGTGGAACGCCGTACCCGGCGAGCCGCGTCCGGGCGCCGGCCGCCCGCTGCCGCACACCCCGTCGGGGCTCTTCCCCGCCGGGCCGCCGGCCCGGCCCACCTGGCGGGAGCCGTACCCGGTGACCGGCGGCGGGGTGGCGGCCGGCGGCGCCACGGCCGCGGCCTGGCTGCTCCTGTTCGGCCTGCTCGGCCACGACGTACCGGGTTACGCCTGGTGGACGGTGATCGCCGGCGGGCTGGCCTGGCTGGCCGCCGCGGTGCTGGTGCGGTTCGGCGACCGTGGGATCGCGACGGGCGTCGCGATCGTCACCGCCGGCGGGTGGAGCATCGCCGCCGCGGTCGTCGCGGTCCGCTGGGCGCAGAGCGGGGACTGGCCGCTCTGGTGACCCTCCGTGCACGCCCGGATGCGCAGCGAAGGCCATCTTGACGTACGCGCTGTGACGGTTCACCCTCGGCGGTATGGCCTGGACCACCCCGCGGCTCGATCCCGAGCGGAGCCGCCGTCGCCTGCAACTCCTTGCCGAGTTGGCCGGTGCCCGCGCGGTACGCCAGCGCGAACGGCCGCAGCGGGCCCGCAGCGAGCGGCTGCGCCAGCTCATCGCCACCCGCAAGCGGATCGCCAACTGATCCGATTTTATCCAGGATTGACCGGCCCTTCGGGGCGTTGACCGGTCGCCTGCCGACCCGACCGGTTAACGTGCACGCGAGACGAGTCGGCGTGCTGCCGAGGCCAATTTTGGGGGGGACCGTGTCGTACTTCGCCGCTGCCGCGGTACGCGTCGATGGCGGCTGGACCGCCGAAGAGGTGAGCCTGCGGGGCGCCACCGACATCGACGAGGTCGCCGACCGGCTGCGCGACGTCGAGCCGGACGCCGACCTGTCGCTGCTCTTCGTCGAGGCGGACGACGCGTACCTGGTGATCCTGCGTCTGGACGAGGGGGAGGACCTGCGGGTCTTCGGCTCCGACTCGGCGTACGCGGAGGAGTCCCGGCTGGGGGCCCTGCTGGTCGGCGACCTGAAGACCTCGGTCACCGGGGTCGAGGACGGCGACGAGCCGCGCCCGGCCGCCGCCGGCGGGGACGACGACAGCGAGCAGCCCGCGGTGGACCCGGAGGCCGACCCGGTCGGTGACGCGGACATCCTCGCCGACCTGGGCATCTCCGCCCAGAAGCTGCTGGCCCTCTGTGCCCATGAGGGGATGCTGCCGGCCGACGTGACCGCGGAGATCTGCCAGGTGCTCGGCTGCGCGGACGAGGTCGAGGAGTTGCGTGAGGTCTGAGCCGTCCGGCTTCGTGCCGCACGGCGGCGCGGAGCCGGCCGACGCCACCGACCCGGCGCTGGAGACGCTCCGGCCGGGTCAGCCGACGCCGGGCGCGGTGGGTCGGGTCGGTCCGGGCGCGGACGAGGGGCTGGCCGACCCGGGTGAGGTGGGTCGCCGGCAGCGGCACGAGTTCTGGATGCGCCGGGCGCTGGAGGTCGCGGTCACCGGCCCGGACCAGGCCGGCCCGACCGGTCCCGAGGCCGAGCTCGCCGGCAGCGCGGCGTCCGACGCCGAGCTCGTCGCGGACATTCCGGTCGGGGCGGTGGTCTACGGCCCGGACGGCGCCGAGCTGGCCGTCGGCCGCAACGAGCGCGAGCTGACCGGGGACCCGACCGCGCACGCCGAGGTGCTGGCGCTGCGGCGGGCCGCCGAGCGGCTGGGACGCTGGCGGCTGGAGGGCTGCACCCTGGTGGTGACGCTGGAACCCTGCACGATGTGCGCGGGCGCGATCGCCCTGGCCCGGATCTCCACGGTCGTCTTCGGCGCCTGGGAGCCCAAGACCGGGGCGGTCGGCTCGCTCTGGGACGTGCTGCGCGACCGCCGTGCCACCCACCGCCCCGAGGTGTACGGCGGGGTGCTGGAGACCGAGAACGCCGCCGTGCTCCGGGCCTTCTTCCGCTGATCCGGCCCGCCGGTCAGGCCGCCGCGGGGGCGGGACGCAGCAGGGTCTCGGCGACCGCCCGGCCGGCCTCGCTCCAGGGGGCGGGGCGCAGCGTCGCCGGGTCGAGCCGGACGATCGCCCGGGTGCCTTCGGCGTGGAGGGTGACGCCGTCCACCGAGCGGAACTCGAAGGCGTACTCGGCGCTGCTGGTGCCGAGGTGTGCCAGCCAGAAGTGCACGGCCACCGGACCGGTGGCGGCGATCGGGGCGCGGAACCGGATGGTGAACTCGCGTACCGCGTGGAACAGGTCCGGGGAGCTGTCCCGCCCGCGGTAGGCGTGGCCGCGGTCGGCCCAGTACGGGGTGAGCGCGCGTTCCAGCAGCACCGCGTACCGGGCGTTGTGCATGATGCCGAGGGCGTCGAGGTCGTCGAAGTGGACCGGGACGTGCTCGACGTGACCGAACCGCTCGACGGGCTGGTCGAGGGTGGCGTGGGTCATCACAGGCCTTCCGGTAGCAGGGTGGGGTCGGGGCACAGCGCCCGCAGGCGGTCGAGCACGCCCTGGCGGGCGTGCCGGTAGGCGGGCTCGGGGTCCAGCAGCCGGGACCGCATGGCTGCGGTCAGCCCGAGCGCCTCGATCTCGTACGCGAGCTGCCGGACGTCGGTGTCGGCGGGGAGTTCGCCGGCGGCGACCGCCTCGGCCACGAGCTGTTCGAGGAACGCGGTCCACCGGTCGAACAGCTCGGCCAGGCGGTCGCGGACCGGGCCGGGGCGGGCGTTGTACTCGAACTCTGTGGTGGCGAAGAAGCAGCCGCCCGGGAGCACCCGCGCGGCGTAGAAGTCGATCCGGGCCGTGTGCAGCGCCCAGAGCCGGCGTACGCCGCGGGGTGCGCGCAGCGCCGGGGCGGCGATCCGCTCCTGCCACTGCTCGAGCGCCCGGTCGATGGTGGCGAGCTGGAGGGCCTCCTTGGAGCGCCAGTGCGCGAAGAGGCCGGACTTGCTGACGCCGAGCTGGTCGGCCAGCTGCCCGAGGGAGAGGCCGTCGAGGCCGGCCTCGGTGGCCAGGGCCACGGCGGCGTCCAGCACGGCGGTGCGGGTACGGTCGCCGCGGGCCACGCGGCCGTCGAGGGTCATGCGGGCAGCGTACCAAGAAAAAGCACGATCGGTCGTATTAATTTTTGGAGTGCGGAGATGGCGCCGCCCCGCCACCGGAGGGTGGCGGGGCGGCGAGGCTGCGGAAGGGTCAGGCGATGGCGGTGTCGAGGGCGATCTCGACCATCTGGCTGAAGGTCTGCTCGCGCTCGGCGGAGGTGGTCTTCTCGCCGGTCTTGATGTGGTCGCTCACGGTCAGGATGGTCAGCGCCCGCGCCTTGAACCGGGCGGCGATCGTGTAGAGCGCCGCGGACTCCATCTCGACGGCCAGCACGCCGTAGTCGGCGAGGGCGTCGTAGAGGTCCGGCCGGTCGGTGTAGAAGGCGTCCGCCGCCAGGATCGGCCCGACGTGCATGGTGATGCCGCGCCGCTCGGCCACCTCGACCGAGGTGCGCAGCAGCCCGAAGTCGGCCACCGGGGCGTAGTCGATCAGCCCGTCGAAGCGCATCCGGTTCATGTTCGAGTCGGTGGACGAGCCGATGGCGGCGACCACGTCCCGCAGCGCGAGGTCCTCGGTGAGGGCACCGCAGGAGCCGACCCGGATCAGGGTCTTCACCCCGTACTCGTTGATCAACTCGTGGGCGTAGATGGAGGCAGAGGGCATGCCCATGCCGGAGCCCTGGACGGAGACCTCGACGCCGTTCCAGCGGCCGGTGAAGCCCAGCATGCCGCGGACCGTCGAGTAGCAGCGGGCGCCCTCGAGGTAGGTCTCCGCGATCCACTTGGCCCGCAGCGGGTCACCCGGCATCAGGACCCGCTCGGCGATCTCTCCCGGCTCAGCGCCGATGTGCGTACTCATGGCAAAGATCCTGCCAGGCCCGGCCCCGGGATACCGGTTCGGCGTCCACACCCGCGGTCCTGTACCCTACTCGGCGGTGGCGTGTCCGAGTGGCCTAAGGAGCACGCCTCGAAAGCGTGTGAGGGTGCAAGCCCTCCGCGGGTTCAAATCCCGCCGCCACCGCTCGTGAGATGCGAGAACGCCCGGTCGGTCCGTGAGGACCGGCCGGGCCTTCCGCTTGTGGTCTCAGTTTTGGTCTCAGTTCGCGCTCAAGGGCCCCTTTTCGGGTCCTTTGCCGGGCTGTCCCAGAGCAGCCCGCCGACGCGCTGGGCGATGCCTTGACAGGTGGACGTAAGCACTGTGCCGATTGCTGGTACGCCACCTCTCTACACTGCTCGGCGTGGCATTGCAGGCGTACGACCGTGGGATGCTCGCCGTGCAGCGCCGGGCCTTCGAGGAGGCTCGTGACCAGTTGGAGCTGGCCGGGCCGGATGGCCGGGCGCTGCTGCTGCTGGGCCAGTTGGCCAGCAGCGGTCACGGCGAGCCGGCAGATCCGGTGAGGGCCCGCGGGCTGTACGAGCGTGCGGCTGAGTTGGGCAATGCCGAGGCGGCTCACAACCTCGGGGTCCTGTACGCCACCGGCCGAGGTGTCGCGCAGGACCAGGCGGCGGCATTGCGGTGGTATCAGCGTTCGGCCGAGTTGGGCAATGTGCCCGCTCGCCGGATGGTCGGTCTGATGTACGCCACCGGTCAGGGCGTGCCGGCGGATCAGGACGAGGCGGAGCGACACTGGCGTATGGCAGCAAGCGCCGGGGAGGTCCAGGCGCTGCACGATCTGGGCACGCTCTTCGCCTACCACAAGGTGGACCTGCCGGAGGCTGCGTCCTGGTACCTGGAGGCCGCCAAGGCGGGCATCGAGGTGGCCAAGAGGGAATTGGCTCTGCTCGCGCCGAAGCTCCGCATGCCGGCTTCGGTGGACCGCCGGGCGCGCACGATGCTCGGCGTGATCCGCGCCTTCCATCTCGGCGATCCGGCCGGAGGTGCGAAGCTGCTGGCCGTATCGGCGGACGACGGTGACCCGATCGCCCAGCGCACGCTCGCTTACCTAATCCAGCACGGCATCGGCACGACACAGGACGACGTCCGGGCAGCCGCTCTCTACCAGGCCGCCGCCGAGGCAGGGGACTCGCTCGCTGCGTTCAACCTCGGTGTGCTGGTTGGTGGGTCTTACGAGGCGGTGCGCTGGCTGCGCCAGGCCGCCGAGGCCGGGGTCACTGAGGCGTACTCACGGCTGGGTGACCGGCTCAGCGAGCGTGATCTCGACGAGGAGGCGCTGCGGTGGTACGTGCGGGGCGCCGAGGCCGGTGACAAGGGCAGCATGTTCGCGGCGGCCTGCTGGCACCGCGACGGATTCGGCGGGTCGATCGACCTTGTGCAGGCACTTCGGTGGTACCTGGCCATGCTGAATGTCGGCAGCGGCGACGGCATCGACGAAGCGCACGCGATCGTGCCAAGAATGACCGCCGGCGAAATCCACGAGGCGGGCCGGCTCGCGGGCCGGCTGCTGGAGGCGGACCTCTTCGTTCAGCGCCAGACTTCCCCTAGCGCTGCGTCCGGTTGACCCGATGCTTACGGCGGCGCCCGCGCCCGCTGCACGCCGGAGTTCCCCGCTCCACTCACACTGGGCGGAGTGCGTGACGTAAGCGAGATGCCGCCGCTCCCGCACCCAACGGACTCGCTCGACAGTCTCGGACCTCTGGATGTGTGCGTACCACCAGAGGCCGTCGCGACGCTAGTGCTCTGACCACAAACGTTGACCGGGTTGGTCGGGGTTGGGTAAGTGTCGTAGGGGTGGTGTTGGCTTCGGTTCGTGCCTCGTCGTCGGGATCCCGCCGCCCCGCGGGTCGTGCACCGCACCGCACGCGTCGCGTTGCGGGTGACGCCCGGCCAGCGGCGCCGGTGTTTCGGGCTGCTGCGCTCCGCCGGTGATGTGTGGGCGTGTGTGCTGGAGGCCAACACGTGGCGCCACCGCCGTGGCGACGCGCCACTGGTCGGCTATCAGCAGCTTTGCCGGGAGTTGGCCGCGTCGGGGCCGGGCACGTTCGCGGAGCTGGATTCCACGGGTGCCCGGTCGGTGTTACGTCGGTTTTCGGATGCGTGGTTCGCGGCGGCGAAACGCCGGCGACCTGTCGGCCCGGTTCCCGCGTCGCCGGCGGGGGCTGATGCCGCTGCGCTGGTATCACGGCACGTTCACCCTCGACGGGCGCCGCGTCCGGATCCCGACCGCCAGAGGCACTACCCCGTTGTGGGTGCGCCTGGCGCGGGAGGTGCCGTATCCGGCCGAGCAGGTCCGGTCGATCACCCTGCTGTGCGAGGGCGGTCGGCTGTTCCTCGACGTGACCGCCGAGGTGCCGGTGGCGGTCTACCCGCCCGGCGAGGAGCCGGATCCGGCCCGGGTGGGCGGGGTGGATCTGGGGATCATCCACCCGTACGCCGTGGCCGGCCCCGGCGGGGAGGGGTTGTTGGTGTCGGGGCGGGCGATCCGCGCCGAGCATCGCATGCACCTGGCCGACATCAAGGCCCGCCGCCGTGCCGTGGCCCGCCGGGCGCCGAAACCTGGTCAGAAGGGGTCGCGGCGGTGGCGGCAGTACCGGCGTCGGGCACGCCTGGTGGAGGGCCGGCACCGGCGCAGGGTCCGTCAGGCCCAGCATGAAGCCGCCCGCACCGTCATGTCGTGGGCGGTGGAGCAGCGGGTCGGTGTCCTGCACGTCGGTGACCCCCGCGGTGTACTCGACATCCCTACCGGGCGGCGGCACAACCTGCGGTTGCGGCAGTGGCAGATCGGCCGGCTCCTGCAGGTCCTCACCGACAAGGCCACCCTGGCCGGTATCACCGTCCGGCTGGTCGACGAACGCGGCACCTCGTCCACCTGCCCCGCCTGCGGAAGGCGGGTGCCGAAACCCCGTGGCAGGACCTTGTCCTGCCCGCACTGCGCATTCTCCGGCCACCGCGACCTCGTCGCGGCCGCCAGCATCGCCACCCGTGTCCCGGGCGGCGGACCCACCACCCCGACAGCCGTTGCGCTGCCGCAGGTGGTCACGCACCGCCGAGCCGGCCGGCACCTGCCCGGTGCCGGCCAGTCCCGACGTGACCCCCGCCGCCCACCCCGGGCAGCGCGAGGATCAGTTGGCCCGCGGAGGCCCGCCCCACCACCGGTGGGGAGTCGCTCGCCCTTCAGGGCGAGGATCCACAACACCCACCGCAAACCCGGTGAACGTTAGTGGACACCGCACTAGCCTGCTCCTTCAGCGGTCGCGGCAAGTGCTGCGGCGAGAGCTGCGGCCCGTTCCGGCCCGAGTAAGGCGACGATTGCGGCGGCGGCGGCGTCTGGGTCCTGCCCGCCGAGTTTGCGTACGGTCGCTTCAGCGACCTGATCGGCGGTCGGGGGAGCGGGCAGGGCGGCGAGCACGGCGCGTTCTTCGTCGGGGCTGGAGCTTTGCCGCGCGGTCATTCCACCCAGTGCCTGAACTGCCTCGTAGGTGTCGTTGAGTACGCCCAGGGTGGACTTGCCTGGAGGGATGCCGCCGCCGACGTACTGCCACGGGAGCGCTCGCATCTGCGCGGCGACGGTCGGGTCGCGCAGGATCGCTGAGAATTCTGCGGGGGTCATGGTGTCCTCTTTCGTCAGTAGGGCCCGCAGTTGCGCGAGGGTGCCACGGTATGCGTTGCAGTCGGTCTGCCCGGACGCGCCCGGGCAGTCGACGTTGGACCCGTACTGCCAGACGGTGGGGGTCACCCCGCCGTAGGCGGCCCAGCCTGGGCCACTGTCGCCGCCACGGGCCGCGTAGACGGCAGCGGGTGAGCCGTCGGGATTGGTGCCGTAGTTGCTGGAGACTAAGGGCGCATGGAGCACGCGCAGGTCTGGGCGGCCGAGGTGCCCGTCCCACATCCACCGGGGCAGGTACACCGCCAGTAGCCGGTGGTCGACGGTGTGCCAGCGGTCGACGAACTGGCGTACGTCGTCGAAGCGTGGCCACAGGCCGTTGTTGACCAGCTCGGTATAGCGCTCGACGTCGAGCATTGCCCACACCGCTCTGACGCCATCGAGGGTGCGGCGTAGGTAGTCGACCTGTCGGTTGATGCTGGCCTGGTCGCCCTTGATCAGGTTGTGGTAGCCCCCAATGACGTCGAAGCCGGCGGCGCCGGCGCCGCGCGCCATGTCGGCGAAATGCCGGGTGGTGGGGTTGTAGCCCTGAGGATCCCCGTAGGTGGCACGCAGGCACAAGACCGGAGACGTGGCCCTGCGAATCGCCGCCCAGTCGAACTGGCCCTTGACCCGGTCCCAGTCATGGTGCGACAGGTCGACGTAGATCACAGTCATCGCCGCTCACCTCTTCGCCCAGTCAGACTCCAACACGACTTCGACCCGATCTCTGAGAAAAGCCCGGTCACGAACACTTCCGTTGTCCGACGCGCTCGACCCACTCGAACCGGCCCGCGGCGCACGCGCGCCGTCCCGGACCCGCTGGTCATTTGAGCCTCCACCCGGGCTCAGCCGCCCGTGGCGCCCTTCTCCGTTTCCACCAAGCACGTATGAAGATGGCACTCTGCGCTCACAGCCGGCTCATCGTCGGCTCAACGATTCAGGGGCTTCAGCGTCAGAACCGGCAGGGACATCACCCTCAGCCGAGAGACCTTCCAGTTGTTCGAGCAGGATGTCAGGCGGGTATCGCCGACGGTGATCAATCATGGGGAGATGACGGGATCGCGGCGAGGATCATCTCGGGGCTCACAGCGTTTGCTCCTCACGCGCGTGATCGAACGGCGGCCGCCGGCATGGCCTTGATCCGGGCGCGGCCAGACCCGGTGTCCTCCGAGCAGCCGACCACCATCGGATATGTCCAATACGGGCTTTGCTGACTCCCACACCGGGCTGCAGCGCCAGACGCGGGCTGCGCCCGCCGAGCCGGGGCCGCCCCTCGATGACCTGGCGGAGCCAGGACCGCGGCTCATCGAAGCCGCGGCGCTGCTGGCTCGAGTAGGGCATCCCCCAGAGGGCCGATCGGCACGACACGGAAAGACCCCGTTCTGGGGGGAACGGGGCCTTCCTGTGCGCGCCATGCGGGAACCCGGGGGTCGAGGGCATACCCGCTCCGGTTGGTGGTCGCGCACCCGACCCTGTCTAACCGGTCACTAGCGCATCAGAGGTAGATACGGTAAGACCGCCGCGGACTGCAGCTTGGCGGGGCCAGCAAGCAAGGCAGTGCCGCACGTCAGCCAGGAGACCGGGACAGGTAGGGGGCTATGTGGCGGATGATTAGCCCGTCCGGGTCGTGATATTCGAGGACAACATCCAGTTGATCGTCGGCATCTGGGGCCCCATCGCCTGTCTGGCGGTGACTGACGGCGCGTCGGGGTGCCGGCGGGGCACCAGCGATCACGTCGATATTCACGCGTTGCACATCATCGTCGGTCTGCGCGAACGGTTCGCTTGTGATCACGGCCAGCGCTGACTCAGGCTCGCCGTGATCTGACGGCGAGCTGGCGGCGGACGGGTTCGGCTTCGAGACCAGGCAGCGGCATGCGCGACCGCGAGCGTGCAGCGCCCGCGCGAGCTGACCGACGAAGGCAAGGTGCGAATCGGGACAAGTGACGGCCACACGCAGACCCCTGCCGACCGCCGCGGCCACGATCGCATCGGCAACGCCCGAAAGCACCTCCCGCTCTCGGGCGATCGAGGAGAGATCAAGCACAATAAGACCCTTCCACCCAGACTTGCCGTCACCGGCCGCCCTAACGCGTGATGACGATGCCGCCCGGGTATTGCAGGTCTGGCCTCGGCTACGTCGCCGGGGCGACTTCCATCCCTGCTAGCAGCACAAGCGCAACGAACGTGGGCGCCTGTTACACCGTCCTAACCAGACGGGCTGTTTCGACGAGCTGTACAGCTCGGAAGTACAGCAACGGCCCCAACCGCTGGAGCCCCAGTCCGACCGGTTGGGGCTTGTGGCCTCCTTACGGAGCCCTCTGCGACCACCTCGCCGGTAATCCATAGGTTGAGGGTTACGGGTGTGCGGGCGCCGGCGGTGGAGGTGGTCGTCAGCGAGAAGTCAGCGAGACGCACGACAACAACCGACAACCGCTGGTACAGGACGGCACCGCCCTTGACTCCAACGCCAGTCGTCGACATTGATCGACAATCGTCCATTGCATCGAGCCGTCTTTGCAAGGCAGGCGTCGCCGGGTTCACACCACCTCAGGTGGTCGGGGCCGCTGTTGCAGGTATCTCCGGGCACGTGGCAGCGGACCTCGGCGTTTCACCTCGATCGTCATGAACCCGAGGCAGACTGCGGCCAGTGCGGCGAGCGCGACTAGCGCCGGTAGCTGGGCGGTGGCGGGTGCCAGCGCCGTGATCACCAGGGTTTGGGCGATCCGTTGGGGGTGGACACGGCGGGTTAGCCGCCAGCGGAACGCGTGGTCTGCGAGCAGGTAGATGATCACGCCACCGAAGAGAGCGAGGTGCGGGAGTGTGTAGAGCGGGGCGCCGAGTTCGAATAGGCCCCGGTTGCCCAGCACGGACATCGTCTTGCCGAGCCCGAGCGAGACGAACACGATGCCGGCGATCATCGGCAGGTGCAGTAGCGCATAGGCGTCCTGAGCGAGCGCCGCCCGCTGGGCTCTGCCGCTTGCGGCCAGCACCCGCTCACCATGGATGGCGGTCTTGCTGAAGTAGATCCACCAGAGTGCGGCGAGCAGGGCCGTGCCGAGTGTGGCGGCGACGATGATCCGAGCGGAGATGGGCGTGTAGACCACGGCGGTGCCCATCGAGATGACCGCTTGACCGAGCGCGATGATGATGATGAGGCTGTACCGGTCGGCCCAGTGCTCGGCGGACCAGGTCCACGGGTGACGGGCTCCGACGAGCCGGTTGCCGACCAGATCCACGGCGATGGCGGCGATCCAGAGCCCGGCGCGCGCGGGGGCCAGCAGCCGAATATCGCCGACCGGCTGCGGCATCAACGCGGCGGCAAACAGGATGGCGAGCGCCAGCAGGGTCGGCACGGCGCTGCGCATCACGGCGGCCCGCTGCGTCGGGTCTTGCTGGACGGTGAGCCAGAAGGCGCCGAGGAACAGCAGCCGGATCAACGCGTAGCAGGCCACGAAGACCAGCGGCCCGGGCAGGCCCCTACCGTCGACGTTGAACGCTTCCGGGCTGGCCAGGGTGATCACCGCGGTGAGCGCGACGACGAGCACCATCACCAGGCGCACCACCGGGTGCTCCGAGCGGACCGCGATGCCCAGCCAGGTGTAGGCGCACCAGGCAGACCAGAGAACGATGAGCACCAGCAGCCCCCGAACCACGCCGCGCCAGGTCGGGTCGTCGGCCATCAGGGCGGCGACCTGCAGGAACGCGTACACGTAGACCAGGTCGAAGAAGAGTTCCTTCGGCGTCACCCCGGACTGCTTGAGAACGGGTTGTATTTCAGCGTGCAGCCGGCGATGGCGGTGCCGGAAGACAGTGGCGTCGGCCAGCGCCATGGCGCCCACCGCTGCCGTCAACAGCGCCAGTTGGGCCAGCACCGGCACCTGAGGAGCGATCGCCGCCAGGGATCCGACCAGGAGGATTCCGAGGATGGGTGACCGGCCGAGCAGGCGCAGCGTGCGCACCTCGAACAGGATCAGGCCGACGAGATAGAGGATCACCCCGCCGTAGAGCACCAGCAGCCGCATCTCGACCGACGTTTCCGACGGCAGGCGCAGCGCGGAAAGTGTGTGCTGGAGGCCGAGAGCGACCAGGATGAGCCCGGCCATCATGGGCAGGTGCAGGAAGGTGTACGCGTCGCGCCCAAGGAGCGCTCGTCGGGCCTCCGATACCCGTTCCAGCGCCAGCTCCGCGGCGAACCGGGCGACGTCGAAGTAGGTCCACCACAGCGCCCCGGCAAGCATGACGCCGAGCAGCGCGCCGGCCAGCACGTCCAGGGTGAGCGGATGCGCCACGGCGACACCCTGACCCAGCCCGACCGAGATGATGGCCTCGCCGACACCGATCAGGATGATCAAGCTGTGCCGTTCGGCCCAGTAGCGGATGGATCTGATCTGCCAGGTGCCGGCACCCAGCAGGAAAGTACCGCCGTACCCGGCGACGATCGCGCAAGCGACCAGGGCGAACCGGATCCATTCGCGGGCCACCACGCCCTCGACATACGACGGCGCGAGGGCGGAAGCCAGCAGCGCCAGCTCGCCGGACACGAGCACCGGCCAGGCTCTCGACAGCCGCCGGCGGGTGCCCGGTTCCGCCACGCCAGCGGCGGTGGCGAACACGAGGGCGCCACTACGCGCGATCATGTAACAGACCGCGAACACGACCGGCCCGGAGAGCCCGCCGGGGCGGTCGACGAAGGCCTCCCGGGCCGTCAGGCCCATCACGAAGAGCGTCGCGCTGAGTCCGAACATGAACACCGGCATGATGCCCCGGTCCAGCCGGAGGATGTTGCCGAGCCACGCGTACGGCGCCCAGCAACCCCACAACAGCACGAGCAGCAGCAGACCTCGGGGAAGGCCGGCCGGATTGAGCTGCTCGGCGGTCACACCGGTGACGTTCAGAAACGCGAACACGAAGATCAGGTCCAGGAACAGCTCCAGCCGAGTAACGCTGCCCTCCCCCTGGGCCAGCTGGAGTCGACCGAATCTCCGCACGGACCTCACTCTGCCAACCAGCCGACCCCGCGACAGTTGATCGCCTCAACCAAGCGGAGTCGGGACGGTGGCAACACACACGCCTGCAGTACGCACCCAGGTCGGGCAGCGCGCGCCGCGCGGGCTCGCCAACGAAGCGGGAGCCTGTGACGGGCTACGAGAGCAGGGCAGGTGAGCACGCGCTACCTGTAGTTGGTGTACTGCTGGCCCGCCGGATGCAGGGTGTAGCAGCGCCTGTAGCAACGATGACGGACGACGGCGCACGATCACGTGCTCCCGGAGGGCCGGACGGGGCGGGCCGGCCGCGGGTGGACGCAGTCGGAAGGTTGCCCAGAAGTTACAAACGAGGGGTCACTCCTTTGGTCCGTCTCTGGGCCGGGCCGTCAAAGGCCGACCAACGGCGACGATGACGACCATCAGCACCCGAAGAAACAGCAGGCCAGCCACCATGTAACGGCGGCTGACCTGGTGGGCGACGGACGAGTCGACCTGTACGCGGTCCGCTCCCAGAGGGCGCGGCGACGGCGGCCGGAAGGCAGAGGAGAAGGGCTTCCCTACCTGGCAAAGTGGGCGTTCTCGGAGGTGGTCCCTCCTCTGCCCTTGCACGGCGGCTACCGACAATTCGGGGCAAGGTAACTACTTGCATGCAATCCTGGGAAGATGGGGGGTGGGGTGGAGCCGGAGCGCATGTACGAGCGGGAGACGGCGGCCATCGGCGAGGACCGGGGCGAGGATGTTTATCTCGACGTACCGGAGCTGCATGTCGACTCGCTGGAAATCGAGGTCGAGGACCTGAGGGCGAGGGTATCTCTGCAGGCCGACGTGCTGAGCTTGCTCCGGCTCCATGTCGGGATCGACGCGACACTCGGTAGGGTTCGGCTCGACCTCAAGGGCGTGGACGCCCAGGCACTGCTCAAGGTCCGGTTGGACAACGTTGCTGAGATCTTGAAACAAGTTCTAGCGACAATCAACGCAAATCCGCAGATCGTCGAGGAACTGGCCCGCGGTGCCCGGGCCGCGCTCACAGAGACCGGTATCGGCGCGCGGCAGCTGCTGACGGAGACTGGCCCTGGCGTCGGGGAAGCGGTGGCGGGAGCTACCGAGGGTCTTGAGCTGGGCCTCGGAGGGGCCGCCCAGGGCGTCGGGCGGGCTGCCGAGCAGGCAGGGGAGGCGGTCGGTGAAGCCGCCAGACAAGTCGGGCAGGCCGGCGCCGGCAGCGCCGAACCCCCCGCCGGTCGGCCGGGCCGGCGAGGGGTCCGAGAGACGTCGCAACGACGGGAATGGCGTGCCGAGGCCAGTCCTGAGGGGGACCTCGGCGGCGAGCCGAGCCTGGAAGCGCGCGCCGCAGTCGACGCCGAGAGTTGGCATGCCGGCGAACGGCAGTTTAGGCAGGAACCGGCCGAGCCCAGGAACCCGCCGGGCGCTTCGAGCGGTGAGCGGCCACGCCGCCGCCTGCCAAGACGGGACGGCCCAGAGGGCCAATAATTGCGGCCAACGTCAACCTGCGTGCTGACGATGCAGTGGAGCCGGCCGTCGGCGGACGCGGCCGGACGCATCAGGCGGCATCGTGGACGTCCTGGACGGTGGCGAACGCTGCGACCGTCGCCGGAACCGCCTTGTAAGCGAGACGCAGGGTTGCGCCGAGTCCGCGGGGCCGGGTCTGGCTTGTCCTTGCCGGTCGGTCAGGATCTGCCCATCTGTGATCAAGTTCCACAGCCGGCGGCAAGCGTCGCTCTCGGAGCGGTAGCTCTCTATGACGTAGCACCTCTGGCCGCGTTCGCTGTAATACACAGTCCAGCCAGTGGGGTCATGATCGACGCCAAACCCGCCGTTCGGTAACCCGCCGCTCAGGCTGTACCGCCGCGCCGACACACCTCTCCGGTCCAGCGCGGCCTTCAGCTGGGCGAGATCCATCTGCGCTCCCTACTGAAGCCGGAGTCAGCACTGAGTCCTCTCCGTCCGCTCAGCCGAGCAGGCCACGGGCCCGGTCGTAGAGGTCCAGCACCGCGCAGGCCACCGGCACCACGGAGACCACCAGCGCGGTGTCGGTGAGGTCGGCCAGCCGACCGAGGTACGGGGAGACCGGCCGCCGGGCGTACGTGGTGCCGGCCACCACCGCGACCAGGGCCAGGGCGAGCCCGCCGACGGTCAGCGCGAGCAGGCCGGCGGAGCCGGCCCGGCCGGCAAACACGCCGCCGAGCACGGCGGACCCGGCCAGCCCGGCGGTCACGGCGGGCACCCGGTGCCGCAGCGCGACGAAGAGCCGGGACCGCAGCAGCAGCACGGCCGACCCGACCGCGACCAGCACCCGCCCGGCCACCCCGCCCACCGAGGCGAGCACCGCCGCGGCGGCGACCGCGAGGACGGCGTGCCCGAGCAGCATCCCGGTCAGCATCTCCTCGGTCCGGGCCACCGCCACGTGGACCCGGCCGCGGTCGGGCAGGTCCCGGACCGCGGGCGCCTCCCCGCCCGGCCCGGCGGCCGGCAGGGTGATCGGCGGCAGCGGCATCTTGCCCAGCCGGATGGCCAGCAGCGGCAACGCGCCGAGCGTGAAGACGAGCGCGCAGAGCAGCACCGCCGCGGTGGCCGCCGGGTCGAGGAAGAGCCCGCCGAGGGCGGCGAGTCCGCCGACCGAGCCGACGGTCGCGCCGGCCACGAAGACCCGGGACCGGGTGGCCACGCCGAGCAGGCCGAGCACCGACAGCAGCAGCAGCGCCACCGAGCCGGCCAGCAGCTCGGGGGCGCCCAGCCAGCGCAGCGGCGCGAACGGGCCGACCGGGTCACCCGAGCTGACCGCGAGCGCGCCGGCCGCGGCGGCGTACGGCAGCGCGTACCCACCGAGGGTGGCGCCGGCCGGGCCGTCCCCGTACGCCCGGGAGGCGGCGGTGCCGGCGAGGACGAGCAGCAGCGCCACGGCGGCGGCGACCGGCCAGCCGGTGCGCTGCCCGGGGCCACCGGCCAGCACGGCGAGCAGCCCGACGGCGAGCGGCACCGCCGCCCCCGCCAGCGTCGCGGCCCGGGTGGCGGCGGGCGACCAGGCACTGCCCCGGCGGCGGGCGCCGTCGGCGATCGCCTCGACCACGTCGTCGTACTCCAGCTCGGGCCACTGCGCGCGGGCCGGCACCAGGTGCAGCACCTCGCCGTCGCGCACCCCCTGCGGCAGCAGCGCCTGCGCGGTCGCCAGCACCGCCCCGTCGGTACGCCGGAGCACCCAGCCGCCGTGCCGCTCCCCGTCGTCGGCCAGCCCCTCGCCGGCGTGCCGCAGCACCTCCGGCAGCAGCTCGGCCAAGGGGACCTGCTCCGGCAGGGCCACGTCCACCCGCCGCTGGGGAGCGCTGATGGTGACCCGCGCCAGCCCGGTTGTCATCGACGTTTCTCCATATCGAGCGGGAACGGTGGCTGACGGACGAGAGGACTTTACCTACGATGAGCCAGGCTCGGGTTACCGAGAGCCATGGGAGGCTAAGTGTCCACTGTCGTCATCAAGCGCCCGCCGCGGCGTCCCGCGCCGGAGATTCCGGTCGGTGAGCTGCCCGTGGAGGCGCCGCCGGAGATCCCCGTCGCCGCCGGCGGACGCTGGCAGCAGGCGCTGATGGTGCTGCCCATGCTCGGCGGCACGGTGGCGATGGCGATGATGTTCGGCCGGGGCGGCGGGGCCTACTCCTACGTGGTGGGCGGCATGTTCGGGCTCTCCTCGGTCGCCATGCTGGTCACCTCGTGGGGGAGCGCCGCCGGCACCCCGAAGAAGTCGGAGATGATGGCCGCCCGGCGGGAGTACCTGCGGCACCTGACCGCGCTGCGCCGCCGGGTCCGGCAGACCGCCGGGGCGCAGCGCGCCGGGCTCTACTACCGACACCCCGACCCGGGCCGGCTCTGGTCCACCGTCGACAGCCACCGGGTCTGGGAACGCCGGCCGGGCGACCCCGACTTCGCGGTGGTCCGGGTGGGGGTCGGCCCGCAGACCCTGGCCACCCCGCTCGTCCCGCCGGTCACCCGGCCGCTGGCGGAGCTGGAGCCGATGACCGCGGGCGCGCTGCGGCGCTTCCTCGACGCGTACTCGGTGGTGCCGGACCTGCCGGTGGCGCTCTCGCTGCGCAGCTTCGCCCGGGTCTTCGTCCGCGGTCCCGCAGGCCCGCGGGGCGCCGGCTCGCCGGCCGCGCAGGCCCTGACCCGGGCCGTGCTCGCCCAGCTCGTCGTCTTCCACGCCCCGGACGAGCTGCTGATCGCGGTCTGCGCCGGGCCGGAGCGGCGGGCGCTCTGGGACTGGGTCAAGTGGCTGCCACACGCCCAGCACCCGACCCGCGCCGACGCGCTCGGCCCGGTCCGCCTGGTCACCAGCTCCGCCGCCGAGCTGGAACGGCTCCTCGACGAGGTGCTGGCCAGCCGGTCCCGGTTCAGCCCGGCCGGCCCGGCCACCGACGGGCCGCACGTGGTGGTGGTGCTCGACGGGGGCGACCTGACCGGCGCCACCGACCTGGCCGGGGACGGCGGCATCGACGCGGTCACCGTCGTCGACCTGGACACCCCGCCGCCCCGCCTGCTCGACCGGTACGCCCTCCTGCTCGACCTGGCCGACGGCCGGCTGCACTCGCACTCCGCGGAGGGGCACGCCGAGGTCGGGGCCGCCGACGCGCTGGAGCTCGCCGACGCGGAGGCGGTCGCCCGCCGGCTCGCCCCGCTGCGGCTCGCCGGCACCGTACGCGGACCGGACACCCCACCCGGCGCCGAGCCGGGCCTGCCCGAGCTGCTCGGCCTCGGCGACCCGGAGAGCTTCACCGCCGAGCAGGGCTGGGCGCCCCGACCGGCCCGGGACCGGCTGCGGGTGCCGATCGGGGTCGGCGCCGACGGCGGCACCATCGAGCTGGACCTCAAGGAGTCCGCGCAGGACGGCATGGGCCCGCACGGCCTGCTCATCGGGGCCACCGGCTCCGGCAAGTCCGAACTGCTCCGCACGCTGGTGCTCGGGCTGGCCGCCACGCACAGCTCGGAGCAGCTCAACTTCGTGCTGGTCGACTTCAAGGGCGGCGCGACCTTCGCCTCGTTCGACCGGCTGCCGCACACCGCCGCGGTGATCACCAACCTGGCCGACGCGCTGCCGCTGGTCGACCGGATGGTGGACGCGATCAACGGGGAGCTGGTCCGTCGGCAGGAGCTGCTGCGCCGGGCCGGCAACTTCGCCAGCCTCCGCGACTACGAACGGGCCCGGGCGGCCGGCACCCCGCTCGCCCCGCTGCCGTCGCTGCTGCTGATCTGCGACGAGTTCTCCGAGCTGCTCTCCGCCAAGCCCGACTTCATCGACCTCTTCGTCCAGATCGGCCGGCTGGGCCGGTCCCTCGGCGTGCACCTGCTGCTCGCCAGCCAGCGGCTGGAGGAGGGGCGGCTACGCGGGCTCGACACCCACCTGTCGTACCGGATCGGGTTGCGGACCTTCTCGGCGCTGGAGTCCCGGACGGTGCTCGGGGTGCCCGACGCGCACGAGCTGCCCCGCTCCCCGGGGCACGGCTACCTGCGCGCCGGCACCGACCCGCTGGTCCGCTTCAAGGCCGCGTACGTCTCCGGCGCGGTCCGCCGCCGGGGTGGCCCGGCGGGCGCGACGGGCGCGGGCGCACCCCGGCTGCTCACCTTCTCCACCCACCTGGTGCCGGTGCCGGAGCCGGTCACCCCGGCCGCGCTGCCCGCCGCCGAGGAGGACGCCCCCACCGAGACCCTGCTCGACCTCCTGGTCGGCCGGCTGGCCGGGCAGGGGCCCCCGGCCCACCAGGTGTGGCTGCCGCCGCTGGACTCCTCCCCCACCCTCGACGAGCTGCTCGGCCCGGTCGCCGCCGACCCGGTACGCGGGCTCACCGTCGGCAATCCCGAGCTGCACGGCGCCCTCCAGGTGCCGGTGGCGGTGGTCGACAAGCCGTACGAGCAGCGCCGGGACCTGTTCTGGCTGGCGCTGGACGGCGCGGCCGGGCACGTCGCGGTGGTCGGGCAGCCGCAGAGCGGCAAGTCGAGCCTGCTGCGCACGCTGATCTGCGCGCTGGCGCTCACCCACACCCCGGCCGAGGCGCAGCTCTACTGCCTCGACTTCGGCGGTGGGGCGCTCGGCGTGCTGCGCGACCTGCCGCACGTCGGCGGGGTCGCCGGCCGCTCCGACCCGACCGCGGTGCGCCGCACCGTCGGGGAGATCGCCGCCCTGCTGGCCGAGCGGGAGCGCCGCTTCGCCGAGCTGGGCGTGGAGTCGATGGCGGCGTGGCGACGGCGGCGGGCGGCGGCGCTGGCCAACGGGCAGCCGGGGACGGACCCGTTCGGCGACGTGTTCCTGGTGGTGGACGGCTGGGGCACCCTGCGCAACGACTACGAGGACCTGGAGCCGCTCGTCACCGACCTGGCCACCCGCGGCCTGTCGTACGGCGTCCACGTGGTGGCCGCCTCCGTGCGCTGGACCGACTTCCGGCCGGCGATCCGCGACTTGTTCGGTTCCCGGCTCGAACTGCGCCTCGGCGACCCGTCGGACTCGGTGGTGGTGAAGCGGGCGGTGGCGGCGAACGTGCCGGAGCAGGCCGGCCGGGGGATCACCGCGGAGGGGCTGCACTTCCTCGGCGCCCTGCCCCGGGTCGCCGGGCTGGGCGGGGAGACGGTCGACCTGGTCAAGGCGGTCGTTGGCGCCTGGGCCGGGCCGGCCGCGCCCCGGGTCCGGTTGCTCCCGCCGGTGCTGCCGTACGCCGAGCTGGACCTCGCGGCGACCACCGGCCTGGCCTTCCCGATCGGGGTGGCCGAGGCGGACCTGCACCCGGTGGTGCTGGACTTCGCGACCGAGCCGCACTTCGTGGTCTTCGGCGACGCCGAGTGCGGCAAGTCGTCGTTCCTGCGGGCGCTGGCCACCTCGATCATCACCCGGTTCGCCCCGGAGCAGGCCCGGGTGATCCTGGTGGACTACCGGCGCAGCCTGATGGGCACGATCGAGACGCCGCACCTGATCGGGTACGGCAACGCCGCCCCGCACACCGCCGAGCTGATCGAGTCGGCGGCCGGCTACCTGCAGGGCCGACTCCCCGGCCCCGAGGTGACCCCGGCTCAGCTGCGCTGCCGGTCCTGGTGGTCGGGGCCGGAGCTGTTCGTGCTGGTGGACGACTACGACCTGGTGGCCGGTGGGCCGACCAACCCGCTGCGCGCCCTGGAGGAGCACCTGCCGCACGCCCGCGACGTCGGGCTGCACCTGGTGCTGGCCCGCCGTTCCGCCGGCGCCGGCCGGACCCAGTTCGAGCCGATCATCCAGCGGCTGCGGGAGCTCTCCACGGCCGGCCTGGTGATGTCGGGCGGCCCGGACGAGGGGGCGCTCGTGGGTCAGGTGAGGGCGGGCCCGCTGCCCCCGGGCCGGGGCCGGCTGGTGACCCGCCGTGAGGGGGTCCGGTTGGTGCAGCTGGCCCACCTGCCGCCGCAGTGACCGGAGTCACCGACTCGCACCGTGACGCATGGGAAACCCGGTAATCTCCGAGCAGCATGTTTCTGTCGCGATGAATGGCTGGGGAATGTGACCAGGGATCGGCACGGAGCTCCGACCGCGACCCGGCGCCTCGTCGGACGCACGCTGCTCGGTGCGGCTGCCGCGCTCGCCACGGCGGCCGGTCCGCTGGCCCCGCCGGCGCACGCCACCCCGGCCCACGCGGCAACCGCGTACGTCACCACGTCGGTGCAGGTCGCGGCCCTGCCGGCCGCCGACCGGGAGCCGGCCTGGCTGGCACCGGTGGACGACCCGAAACCGGTGGACCAGGTCCGCGCGGAGCAGTGGCAGCTCGACAAGCTGCAGGCGGAGACCGCGTGGCGCAGCTCGACCGGGCGCGGGGTGATCGTCGCGGTGATCGACTCCGGGGTGGACGGTTCCCACCCCGACCTTGCCGGCCAGGTGCTGCCCGGCATCGACCTGGTGTCGCCCGCGGGCCTCGACGGGCCCGACCCGGTGGGGCACGGCACGACGGTCGCCGGCCTGATCGCCGGCCGCCGCGATGACGACCGCGGCGTGGTCGGGCTGGCGCCGGACGCCAGGATCCTCCCGGTCCGGGTGCTCGACCAGGAGAACCGTTACGACGATTCCATGATCGTCGCTACCGGGGTGCGCTGGGCGGTCGACAACGGCGCCCGCGTGATCAACCTGTCCCTCGGCGGCAGGGACGCCAGCCCGGCCCTGGCCGCAGCCCTCGACTACGCCTTCGCCCGGGACGTGGTGGTGGTCGCCTGCACCGGCAACCTCGCCACCTCGACCGGCACCAAGGTCTGGTACCCGGCCCGCGAACCCGGCGTGATCGCCGTCGCCGGCCTGAGCACCAGTGACGACCTCTGGTCCGGCTCGGTCACCGGCCACGAGACAGTGCTCACCGCCCCGGCGACCGCGGTCTTCGGGGCCCGTCCCGGCGGCTACTGGCGGGTGCAGGGCACCAGCTTCGCCTCCCCGCTGGTCGCCGCGACCGCCGCCCTGGTCCGGGCCCGCTACCCGCAGATGTCCGCCGCGGACGTGGTCAACCGGCTGGTCACGACCGCGAAGGACCTCGGCCCCACCGGCCGCGACGACCGCTTCGGCTACGGCCTGGTGGACCCGGTCGCCGCGCTGACCGCCGACGTACCGTCGGTGGCGCGCAACCCGCTCGACGACCAGTCCTCCCCCGGGAAGGTGAGCTTCGGCCGGGCACCGGGCCCGGCGCAGGACGCCCGGGCCGCCGGGCAGGGCGCCGACCCGTTCAGCTTCACCGCCCCGAAGCAGCAGGCCCGGTGGACGGCCCACCCGGCGGGCCAGTCGGACGACTCCGCGCCGGAACGGCTGTGGATCGGCCTCTCCCTCTTCGTCGCCCTGGTCACCGGCGCCGCGCTGGTGGTCCGCCGGTTCCGCCAGTCACAGCGGTGACCCCGGCACGACCGGTCTGACCGGGCCGTCGGCTGGGTAGTGCTGGGGCATGAGCGGGTCGGGTGAGCAGAGTCGGATGTCCACGGTCGAGCGGTCCTGGCGGACCCGCCGCCTGGACCCGGACCATTCGCTGGGCCTCCGGCTCACCGTGGCCGCCATCGCGGCGTTCCTGGTGCTGGTGCCGTTCGCCCTGCTGGCCCTGCTGGTGCTGGGGGCCTGGCCGCCGCTGTTCCGGCTGGACGCCTCGGTGACCGACGCGCTGCACGGGTACGCCCTCGCCCATCCGGCCTGGGTGCGGGTGATGAGCGTCTGGACCGACGTCTTCGCGCCCGGCCCGCTGCGGGCCGCCACCGCCGTCGTCGTCGCCTGGCTGCTGTTCCGCCGGGCGCGGCGGCTGGCCCTCTGGGCGGTCACCACGATGGTGGTGGGCGGGCTGCTCGGCGCGCTGCTCAAGCTGCTGGTCGGCCGGCACCGGCCGGACCTGCTCGAGCCGGTGGCCCGGGCGGCCGGCTTCTCCTTCCCGTCCGGGCACGCGCTGAACGCCACCCTGGCCGCCGGGGTGCTGCTGCTCGTCCTCCTCCCGTTCACCCACGACCGGCGGCCGCTGCGCTGGGCGCTCTGGTCCGCCGCGATCGTGCTAGCGGTGGTCACCGGCGTCAGCCGGATCGCCCTCGGCGTGCACTGGACCAGCGACGTGCTGGGCGGTTGGCTGCTCGGCGTCGCGGTGGTCGCGGCGACCTCGGCCGCCTTCCGCACCTGGCGCACCCGGACCGGTCGGCGACCGGCGCGTACCGCCCGGGAGGGGGTGGAGCCGGAGCTGGCCGGCCCGGACCCCGATCCGGCGCGCCGGGACCACGCGTAGTTCTGCGCCCGGTGGGGTAATGGGCGGCCCATGTCCGATGTCGCGGTCCAGGTGACCAGGCGGGTCCTGCTGCCGCTGGTCCTGCTCTTCTCCGTCATGGTGGCCCTGGGCCTCCTGGTCACCCGGGTCCTCGCGAGGACCTGGCCGTTCACGGTGGAGGACACGGTCAACCGCGAGCTGGCGGCCGACCGTACCGAGGGCTGGAACAACGTCTCGCTGGTCTTCAGCACGCTCGCCAGCACCCAGCTGATCGTGGTGGTGACGGTGCTGGTGGCCCTGGTGCTGCGGCTGGTGCTGCACCGCTGGCGGGAGCCGCTCTTCCTCTGCGCCGCGGTCACCGCCCAGGCGCTGATCTTCCTCTTCACCACGATGGCCATCGACCGCCGCCGGCCGGCCGTCGAGCACATGGACGTCTCGCCGCCCACCTCCAGCTTCCCGTCCGGGCACACCTCGGCCTCGGTGGCGCTCTACGTCGGCATCGCGGTGCTGCTGGCGCTGAGGGCGAGGAGCACCCCGGCGAAGATCACCTGGTGGATGCTGCTGATCGTGGTCCCGATCGGCGTCGCGGTCACCCGGATGTACCGGGGCATGCACCACCCCAGCGACGTGGTGGCCTCGTTCCTCAACGGCGGCATCTGCGTCGCGATCATGGCCCGCGCGGTGCTCGACCGGAGTCTCACCTGGGGTCGGGCGAAGCTGCCGTTCGGCCACTCGGGCGAGGACGTGGCCCCCGCCCGCGCGTCCACGGGCGGCTGACCGGGCGGCCGCCGAGGGCCGGCGCCGTCCGCCGGCTCAGGTGCACTCGCCGGTGCCGATCGCCCGGGTACGCTCCGCGCCGGCCAGCGCCACCGGCCGGGCCTCCGCGGCGGTCACCGCGAAGCCGGTGTTCGGGTCGTCGGCCGCCGCCGCGAAGATCACCCCGAGCACCAGCCCGTTCGCCGAGACCAGCGGGCCGCCCGAGTTCCCACTGCGCACCAGCGCCCGGATGGTGTAGATCTCCCGGGTCACGTCCCCGGAGGAGTAGATGTCCGGACCGGTGATCCGGTCGACGTCCCGCACCCGGGCCGGCCGGGCGTCGTACGGGCCGTCGAGGGGGAAGCCCAGCACGATCGCGTCCGCGCCGCTGCCGGCCTGCCCGGCGGCGAAGCGCAGCGACGGACCGGGCAGCCCGGGCACGTGCAGCACGGCCAGGTCCCGCTCCGGGTCGTAGACGACCACCTCGCCGTCGTACCGCTCGCCGCGCAGCTCGACCGCGACCGAGCGGGTGCCGGCCACGACGTGCGCGTTGGTCATCACCCGGTCGTCCGCGTACACGAAGCCGGAGCCCTCGATGCGGCGGGCGCAGCTCGGCGCGGAGCCGAGCACCTTGACCACCGACCGCTGGCTGTTCGCCACCACCGTGGAACCGGCGAGCGCCGGGTCGGGCGGGGAGACCTGCCGGGCCCGGGTCGGCGCGAGGTCGCCGAAGACGTCCGGGAAGCCGTTGGTGTCGACCGTGTCCCGCAGCGCGGTGGAGAGCTCCTGGGCCTTGTCGGGCAGGATCCGGTCGATCACGGTGAGCAGCGCGCTGTTCCGGATCGAGGAGGCCACCGCGGGCACCGCGGAGGAGCCCAGCGGCACCGCGACCAGCCAGGCCACCAGCATGACGGCGACGAGCGACACGATCGCCCCGCCGATGTCGTCGAGCCGCTTGGCCACGTCGTTGGTGATCGTCTTGCGCAGGTGCGAGCCGAGCCACCCGGCGAGCGCCTGACCGAGCACGGCGAGCCCGAAGATCGCGACCAGGGAGATCAGTACGCGCATCCCGCTGTCGGCGAACTGCCGGGCGATCAGCGGGCCGACCTGGAGGCCGACCAGCGCGCCCAGGAAGAAGCCGGAGAGCGACAGCGCCCCGATGGCGAAGCCTTGGCGGTATCCGCTGATCGCGAACACGAGCATGAGCAGGAGCAGAACGAGATCCACGACGGACACGCGTCCAGGGTACGGGCAGCCGGCACGGAAGCGGTCCACCGCTCGCGCAACGTGACCGCCAGGTCAGCGGACGGGGCTCTCGTCGACCTCGTCGGTGCCGGCCGAGGGCGCCGGGGCGGCGGCGGTCGGCGGCAGCTCCACCACCCGGCCGCTCGGCCACGGGCGGGCCCAGCCACCCATCTCCAGCAGCGTGGCCAGCACTCCGGCGGTGAACCCCCAGACCAGCATGCCCCGGGCGGAGAAGGCCGGGCCGATCCAGCCGCTCGGGTGGCGTACCCGCATCCGGTTCTCCGGTTCGACCAGCTCGGCGATCGGCAGCCGGGCGACGTGTGCGACCTCGGCCGGCTCCCGCGAGTGCACCGGGTGCGGCGCGTGCCACCAGGCGAGCACCGGAGTGACCACGAAGTCGCTGACCGGGATCCAGAGCTTCGGCAGCTCGGCCAGAACGGTGACGCTGGCCGGGTCGAGCCCGACCTCCTCGTTCGCCTCGCGCAGCGCGGTGGCGCTGGCGTCGGCGTCCTCCGGGTCGGCCGCGCCGCCCGGGAAGGCCGGCTGGCCGGCGTGGTTGCGCAGGGTGGCGGCGCGCTGAAGGACCAGCACGTCCGGGCCGTCGCCCGGCTCCTCCCCGAGCAGCACCAGCACCGCGCTCTCCCGGCCGCCGCTCTCCGGGGTGGCGAGCCGGGTGAAGTCCTCGGCGCGGGCGCTGCCGAGCCGACCGAGCAGCGGATCGAGCCACGGCGGCGGTTGCCGGTTCACGGGGTGACCTCCGTTCCCGACCGGGGGGCCCGCCGGACCGGCCCACTGCGCGCGCTCACGCGTCCACCGCCACGCCGAGGTGCGTACGGACCAGCTCGGTGAGCGTGGCGTCGTCGAGCGCGCCGGTGGCGTCGGCGTGCCGGACCCGGCCGTCCGCGCCGACGAAGAGGGTGAGCGGGAAGGCGTTGCGGTTGAGTGCCCGCTCGAACGCGTCCCCCTGGTCGACCAGCATCGGGAAGCGGACGCCGAAGTCCTCGCCGATGGACTGGGCGCCGCCGCGGCTGTCCCGGCTGTTCACCCCGATCACCTGGAACCGGCCGGCGGCGCGTTCGCTGAGCCGCTGAAAGGCGGGCAGCTCCTTGCGGCAGGGCGGGCACCAGGATGCCCAGACGTTGACCACCGCCGGGCCCTTCACCTGCCGCAGGTTCACCGGGGCGCCCCCGGTGAAGCAGGAGAGGGTCAGCTCGGGCAGCGGCTCACCCGGCCCGGTGGTGGGCGCGGGGGCGGCCGAGGCCGGCGCGGCGGTCAGCGCGGCGCAGTCGGCGAACGGCGAGGGGCGCTCGGCGCGGGTGGCGGCCGGCGGGGCCGCCCCCTGGTCGGTGGCGGTGCAGCCGGCGACCGCCAGCAGCGCCGGGACGAGCAGGGCCGCGAGTCGGCGGTTCACGGCACCTCCGCGGCGACGGCCTGCTGGGGCACCAGCTCCGGGTCGATCCCGACGGCCGCCGCGAGGTCCCGGGCGCGGGGGCCCTTGAGCAGCTTGGCGGCCGCCACCGGCTCGGTCGGCCCGGTCCCGTACGACGGGCAGAGCTTCGCCAGCGTGCAGGCGCCGCAGGCGGGCTTGCGGGCGTGGCAGACCCGCCGGCCGTGGAAGATGATCCGGTGCGACAGCATGGTCCAGTCGCGCTTCGGGTAGAGCGCCCCGATCGCGTGCTCGATCTTGACCGGGTCGGTCTCGGTGGTCAGCTTCCACCGCTGCACCAGCCGCTGGAAGTGGGTGTCGACGGTGATGCCGGGGACGCCGAAGGCGTTGCCGAGGATCACGTTGGCGGTCTTGCGCCCGATCCCGGGGAGGGTCACCAGGTCGGCCAGCCGGCCGGGGACCTCGCCGTCGTACCGCTCCAGGAGGGCCCGGCCGAGGTTGATCAGGGAGCTGGTCTTGTTCCGGTAGAAGCCGGTCGGCCGGATCAACTCCTCCAGCTCGGCCCGGTCCGCCCCGGCGTAGTCGGCGGCGCTGCGGTAGCGCGCGAAGAGCTTCGGGGTGACCTCGTTGACCTTCTTGTCGGTGCACTGCGCGGAGAGGATCGTGGCGACGGCGAGCTCCAACGCGTTGGAGTGGTCGAGTTCACAGTGCGCGTCGGGATGCGTCTCGGTCAGTACCCGGCCGATCCGCCGGGCGCGGCGGGTACGCCCGAGGTCGGTCTCGGGGGAACTGATGGTCACGCCGGCCAGCCTACGTCGCGCGGGCGACGTCCCGGCGGGCCGACGCGGGCGTGGAACGCCGCGGCCCGGCCTACGGCGCGGTGATCCGGCCGGCCGTGTCGAGCCGCGCCCCGGTCCTCGGGAAGTCGGCCCGGCTCATCTCCCGGACCAGCCCGAGACCCCGGTGGCCGGAGTCGATCGACGGCCGGCCCACGCTGCTCATGACGGTCGAGGTGAACGTCCCGCCGGTGAAGGTGCCGTCCGGCTTCAGGGACACCTTCAGGACGCCGCCCCAGCCGAGCCGGCCGGAGCTGTTCAGCGACTTGCCGCCGCCGGCGAAGTTGCCCAGGCTGTACGCGATCAGCCGACCCCGGTAGAACTCCATCCCGCGCAGAACGTGCGGACCGTGCCCGACGACCAGGTCGGCCCCGGCGTCGATGACGGCGTGGGAGAAGCGGACCGGGTCGCCCCGGTTCTCGCCGAAGAACAGCTCGGTGCCCGGCTTCACGTGGCTCCGGTCGGCGCCCTCGGCGCCCATGTGCACCTGCACCACGACCAGGTCGGCCATGGTGGCCGCCTTCGCCACCACCCGCTTCGCCGACTCGATGTCGACCAGGCTGTTGGACCAGACGTACGACGAGAAGCCGGCCACCGCTACCTTCACGCCCTCGACCTCGACCACGGTGATCTGGTCGGGCGCGCCGGTGTGCTCGAGGCCGTGCTCCTCCAGCGCCCGCTGGGTGTTCCGGTAGCCCTTGGGGCCGTAGTCGTAGCCGTGGTTGTTGGCCTGGTTGAGCAGCTCGAAGCCGGCGTCGCGGAGGTGCGCCGCGTACTCCGGGGGCGCCCGGAACTGGTAGCAGTTCTGCGGATTCGGTCCGCACTTGCCGGCGCCGGTGTCCTCGGTGAGCGGCTCCTCCAGGTTCCCCATCACCAGGTCGCCCTTGAGCGCCGCCTTGACCTGGTCGAAGAAGCCCTTGCCGTCGTTGGGCGGCAGCCGGGACGGGGCATTGCCCATGATGACGTCGCCGGTCGCGGCGAGTGAGATGGCCTGCCCGGCCACCTCCGCCGGCCCGGGGTCCGCCGACCCGGCCGGGTCGAGCGGGACCGGCGAGCCGGTCGACCCGCCGCCCGCGCCCGACTGCCAGACCGGAGCGCCGCCGGCGTCGTCGGCGCAGCCGGCGGCGAGGAGCGCGACGAGCAGCGCGCCGAGGGCGCCGGTGAGGCGGCGACGACGCGGGCGGGACGCGGAGCGGGCGGCAGAGTACATCGTCCGCGACGCTACCGCGCGGCAAACGCTCCGACGAGGGCCGATCGGTCGGAAAACCGGGCCCACCGAAGGGCCGCCCGCCGGCCGGGTCAGCCGGTCCGGCGGTCGGACCAGGGCACGACGGTGCCGGCGCCGCCGGCGAGCACGGCCGCGTGCACGGCCCGGGCCAGCGGGCCGCCCCAGGTCGACCGGGGGCCGCCGTACGGGGCCGGCTCGCCGTCGGCGGGGCAGAGGACGGTGACCGCGTCGGTGGGCGTGCCGGTGGCGGGCAGCCCCAGCTCCCAGATCGCCTGCGCCTTCGCCTCGGTGGCGGTGGCCACGGCGTTGACCAGCGCCGCGTCGCCGAGCCGGGCGGGGACGTAAACGATGATGTTGACCGTGCCGACCCGCTGCGCGGGTGTCGCCGGGGCCGGCGCGGCGGCCCAGACCGGGGTGCCGAGCCCGACCGTCGCCCAGACCCGCACGCCGGTGTCGGCCCGGGCCACCACCTCGGCGACGTCGACCCCGGTCAGCAGCCCGACCCCGGGCCCGGCCAGGCCGAGGCCGTCGGCCAGCTCGGCCAGGTGGGCGGCCGGGTCGTCCCGGTGGTACGACATCGGCACGGTCGCGTTGACCACCCACCGCCGGACGCCGATCCCGCCGCCGAGCGGGCTGGTGCCGGCGGCCAGCAGCGGCTCGGCGGCCCGCCACACGAGCAGCGGGATGTCCCACCCGTCCTCGTGGCGGGTGGTCAGGAAGGGCTCGTTCAGCACGGCACCGACCCTACGATCCAGGTGGGGGCGGGTGGCGACCACCCGCACCGGGCGCGGGATCCTAGTCGTTGATCAGGTCGGGCAGGTTACGCCCACCGATCAAGATTCCAGGGGTGCGCCTCTGATTCGCGCTCACGTGCGCCTAGACTGGCGGCGCGCGAGGGGATCAGCGGACGGCGGACCCGGCCGACGGACGGCACGCGCTGGCGGAGGTGCGCGATGGACGAGGTACTGGCCCGCAGCGGGATCTTCCAGGGTGTCGACCCGGAGGCTGCCGAGGCGCTCGCCAAGGAGATGGAGACGATCGAGGTCCGCAAGGGCGAGATCGTGTTCAACGAGGGCGAGCCCGGCGACAGTCTCTACATCCTGCTGTCCGGCAAGATCAAGGTCGGCCGCCGTGCGGCGGACGGCCGGCAGAACCTGATCGCGGTGATGGGCCCGTCGGACATGGTCGGCGAGCTCTCGCTCTTCGACCCGGGCCCGCGTACGGCGACGGCCACCGCGGTGACCGACACCCGGCTGGTACGGCTGCGCAAGCAGGCCCTGCGGCCGTGGCTGAACAACCGGCCGGAGATCGCCGAGCAGCTGCTGCGGGTGCTGGCCCGCCGGCTGCGCCGGACGAACGACTCGCTGGCCGACCTGATCTTCACAGACGTGCCGGGGCGGGTCGCCAAGAACCTGCTCCAGATGGCCGGCCGGTTCGGCACCCGCGACGGCGGTGTGCTGCGGGTGACCCACGACCTGACCCAGGAGGAGATCGCCCAGCTCGTCGGCGCCTCCCGGGAGACCGTCAACAAGGCGCTCGCCGACTTCGCCTCGCGCGGCTGGCTGCGGCTGGACGGCAAGAGCATCATCATCCTCGACCCGGAGCGCCTGGCCCGCCGCGCGCGGGTCTGACCCACCGGGGACATCGACAGGGACCGCCCTCCGGGGCGGTCCCTGTCGTCGTTCTGCCCCGCGCAGAACCCTCTGGACGACCGACGGTCGGACGGGCACGGTGGGCTGATGCTCGAACGTGTCGCCGTCCTCTCCGACATCCACGGCGCGCTGCCGGCGCTGGAGGCCGTACTGGCCGAGCCGGACGTCGCCGCCGCCGACCTGATCGTGCTCACCGGCGACATCGCCGCCGGCCCGCAGCCGGTCGAGGTGCTGGACCTGCTCGCCGCGCTGGGTGAACGCGCCTGCTGGGTGGGGGGCAACGCCGACCGGGAGCTGGTCGAGGCGCGGGCCGGCCGGTCCTCCCCGCACGACGTCTCGAACTGGGCGGCGGCGCAGCTCCGGGACGACCAGATCGCCCGGCTGGCCGCGCTGCCGCTGACCGTCACCCTGCCGGTCGCCGGCCTGGGCGAGGTGCTCTTCTGCCACGCCACGCCCCGGGACGACGAGGAGATGGTGCTGGTCGACTCCCGGCCGGAACGCTGGGCGGAGGTCTTCGCCGGGCTGCCCGCCGAGGTCGGCACCGTGGTCTGCGGACACACCCACATGCCGTTCACCCGGCTCGTCGACCGCCGCCTGGTGGTCAACGCCGGCAGCGTCGGCATGCCGTACGGCGGGGCGGGCGCCTGGTGGGCGCTGCTCGGGCCCGGGGTGCAGCTCCGCCGGACCGGGTACGACGTGGACGCGGCGTGCGCCCGGGTGGCGGCCGGTTCGGCCTTCCCGGACGCCGCCGAGTGGGCCGACGAGTACCTCCGCTCCCGGCACAGCGACATCGACGCGCTCGCCGTCTTCGCGCCCCGCGACGGCCGCTGAACCCTGCGCCGTCACACCTACCGGCCGCCGCGCCCGCCATCCGTCTCGGCGCCGGCACCGCCGTGCGCGGACGGATCGGGCCGGTCCGTGCCGGCGCCGAGCACGGTCCAGGACGCTACGAAGCTGATGACGTGAACGAATCGCGCGATCCACCGACGTCATCAGCTTCGTAGTCACCTTCACCCCACCCGGTGGTCGCCACTCCCGGAAGCGGAGCGTCCGCGACGGCAGCGCCCTGCGTCCGCCCCGAAAAAGTCAGTCTTGACTGTTTGTTTCGGGAGCGGGACGCTGTCCCCGTGCCCGCCACATCGACCCGCGTCCCTCAACAGGAGCGCAGCCGCGCCACCCAGGCCCGACTGCTGGAGGCGACCGTCGAGTGCCTGGTCGAGCACGGCTGGTCCGGCACCACGACCACCGTGGTGGCCACCCGGGCCGGCGTCTCCCGCGGCGCCCAGCTGCACCACTACCCCACCAAGGCCGCCCTGGTCACCGCGGCCGTCGCCCACCTCACCGAGCGCCGGGCGGCGGAGCTGCGCACCGAGGCGGACGCCCTGCCCGCCGGCCCGCAGCGGCTGGACCGGGTGATCGACCTGCTCGGCGCGGCCTTCACCGGGCCGCTCTTCGTCGCCGCCCTCGAACTCTGGGTGGCTGCCCGCACCGACGCCGAGCTGCGCGCCGCCCTGGTGCCGCTGGAGGCCCGGGTGGGCCGCGAGATGCACCGGCTCACCGTCGAACTGCTCGGGGTGGACGAGCGCCGCCCCGGCGTCCGCGAGACGGTGCAGGCCACTCTCGATCTGCTCCGCGGGCTGGGCGTGGCCAACCTGCTCAGCGACGACTCGTCCCGCCGCACCGCCCTGCTGCACACCTGGAAACGCCAGCTAGCCACCCTGCTCACCCCGGACGCCGATTCCCTGGAACCCGGGACGCGAGCGGACCTGACCCGAAACGCCCTGACCGGCACACCCCCGCCCGGAGGCACCATGGTCGACCTGACCGCACTGCTCGCGGATCTCGCCGCCGAGTCCGACCAGCTCGACGCCCACGTCGCCGCGCTGCCACCGGAGGGCTGGGCCCGGCCGACACCCGCTCCCGGATGGACGGTCGCCCACCAGATCGCCCACCTGGCCTGGACCGACCACGTGGCCCGGCTCGCCGCCACCGACGCCGACGCCTTCTACGCTTCCGTCCTCTCCGCGCCCGACCCGGCCCGGCTGGTCGACGACGGGGCCGAGTCCTTCCTCGCCCCGCCGGCCGAGCTGCTGGCCCGCTGGCGGGACGGCCGGGCCGCGCTCGCGACGGCCCTCGCCGCCACCCCGGCCGGCGAGAAGGTCCCCTGGTACGGGACCCGGATGTCGCCCGCGTCGATGGTCACCGCCCGGATCATGGAGACCTGGGCGCACGGCCAGGACGTCGCCGACGCGCTCGGCGTCGACCGGACCCCGACCGCCCGGCTGCGGCACGTCGCGCACCTCGGGTTCCGCACCCTCGGGCACGGCTTCGCCGCCCACGGCCGGCCCGCGCCGACGGCGCCGGTGCGGGTCGAGCTGCGTGCGCCCGACGGTGACACCTGGACCTTCGGGCCGGCGGACGCGACGGACCGGGTGACCGGGCCGGCGCTCGACTTCTGCCTGCTGGTCACCCAGCGGCGGCACCGCGCCGACCTGGCCCTGGTCGCCATCGGCCCGACCGCCGACGAGTGGCTGGACGTCGCCCAGGCCTTCGCCGGCCCGCCGGGCACCGGACGCGAGCCGGTCCTGCGAGCCCCGCAGTCGCGAACAGAGGTGGCCCAGTGAGCGCGAGGAGCGAGCCGGTCCTGCGAGCCCCGCAGTCGCGAACAGAGGTGGCCCAGTGAGCGCGAGGAGCGAGCCGGTCCTGCGAGCCCCGCAGTCGCGAACAGAGGTGGCCCAGTGAGCGGGGTGCTGCGGGTCGGCAACGCCTCCGGCTTCTACGGCGACCGGTTCGCAGCCTGGCGGGAGATGCTCGACGGCGGCGAGCTGGACGTGCTGACCGGGGACTACCTGGCCGAGCTGACCATGCTGATCCTCGGCCGGGACCGGCTGCGCGACCCCGCCCTCGGTTACGCGAGGACCCTCCTCCGGCAGCTCGAAGGCTGCCTCGGCACCGCGCTCGACCGGGGCGTGCGGATCGTGACCAACGCCGGCGGCCTCAACCCGGCCGGCCTGGCCGCCGCGATCGGCTCGCTCGCCGACCGGCTCGGCCTCACCGCGCGGATCGGGTACGTCGAGGGCGACGCCCTGCAACGCCCCGACGCGCTCACCGCCAACGCGTACCTGGGCGCGTTCGGCATCGCCGCCTGCCTGGACGCCGGGGCGGACGTGGTGGTCACCGGCCGGGTCACCGACGCCTCGCTGGCGGTCGGGCCGGCGATCGCCCACTTCGGCTGGGGCCGCGACGACCTCGACGCGCTGGCCGGGGCGACCGTCGCCGGGCACCTGATCGAGTGCGGGGCGCAGGTCACCGGCGGCAACTTCAGCTTCTTCACGGAGCTGCCCGACGGCGGGCACCGGCCCGGTTTCCCGATCGCCGAGATCCATCCGGACGGCTCCTCGGTGCTCACCAAGCACCTGGGCACCGGCGGCGCGGTCACCGTGGAGACGGTCACCGCCCAACTGTTGTACGAGGTGGGCGGGCCGGCGTACCTGGGGCCGGACGTGGTGACCCGGCTGGACACGGTCGAGCTGCGCCAGGACGGGCCGGACCGGGTCCGGGTGAGCGGCGTCCGGGGCACCCCGCCACCGGACACCCTCAAGGTCGGCGTCAACAACCTCGGTGGCTTCCGCAACTCGATGACCTTCGTGCTCTGCGGGCTGGACATCCCGGCCAAGGCCGCGCTGGTCCGGGGGCAGCTCGAGGAGGCGGTCGGCAAGGAGGGGCTGGAGTTCACCCTGGCCCGGACCGACCACGCCGACGCGACGGAGACCGAAGCGGCGAGCGCGCTGCTGCACGTACACCTGCGCGACGGTGACAGGGTACGGGCCGGGCGGGCCTTCTCGGCGGCCGCCGTGGAGCTGGCCCTGGCCTCCTACCCGGGCTGCACGCTGACCACCCTGCCCGGCGACGCCACCCCGTACGGCGTCTTCACCGCTGACTTCGTGCCGCAGGACTCGGTGGCGCACGTCGCCGTGCTGCCCGGCGGCGAGCGGGTGCCGATCGCCCCACCCACCCGGACGGCGACGCCCTCGGTGGAACCGACACCAGGAGCGCCCGATCGGACCGACGGCGGGCGGCCGACCCGGCGCGCCCCGCTCGGCGAGCTGGTCGGGGCCCGCTCGGGCGACAAGGGCGGCGACGCGAATCTCGGCGTCTGGGCCCGCACGGATGCGACCTGGGCCTGGCTGCGCGGCTGGCTCACCGTGGAACGGCTGGCCGAGCTGCTTCCGGAGACCGCCCCGCTGACCGTCGAGCGGTACGACCTGCCGAACCTGCGGGCGGTCAACTTCGTGATCCGGGGACTGCTCGGGCAGGGAGTGGCGGCTTCCACCCGGTTCGACCCGCAGGCCAAGGCGCTCGGCGAGCTGCTCCGCTCCCGGGTGGTCGACCTGCCGGCGCAGTTGCCGCCCGGGCCGCCGGAACAGCGCCTCAGCAGGACCAGCGCCGAAACACCCCGGGAGGTGGCGGCATGACCATCGTGGACACCCCCGAACGGCGGCAGCTGCGGGAACTGACCCGCGCTTTCGTGACCCGCGAGGTACTGCCGCACCTGGACGACTGGGAGCGGGCCGGTGAGGTCCCGCGGGAGCTGCACGCCACCGCGGCGAAGATCGGCCTGCTCGGCATCGGCTTTCCCGAGTCGGTCGGCGGCAGTGGCGGCGACCTGCTCGACTCGATCGTGGTCACCGAGGAGATCATCCGCTCCGGCGGCTCGTCAGGGCTGGTCGCGGCGCTCTTCACGCACGGCATCGCGCTGCCGCACATGGTGGCCGCGGCCGGCGGGCGGCTCGGCGGCTCGCTCGCTGGGCGGCTCGGCGGCGAGCGGACCACGGACGACGAGCTGATCGACCGGTACGTGCGCCCGACGCTGGCCGGAACGATGATCGGCGCGCTGGCGATCACCGAGCCGGACGGCGGCTCGGACGTCGCCTCGATCCGTACCACCGCCCGCCGGGACGGCGACCACTACGTGGTGAACGGTTCGAAGACGTACATCACCAGCGGGGTCCGGGCCGACTTCGTGACCACGGCGGTCTGCACCGACTTCCCCGGCAGCGGCGAACTCAGCCTGCTGGTGATCGACAAGGGCACGCCCGGCTTCACGGTGGGACGCCGGCTGGAGAAGCTCGGCTGGCACTGTTCGGACACCGCCGAACTCTCCTTCGTCGACGTCCGGGTGCCGGTGACCAACCGGATCGGCGAGGAGGACACCGGCTTCCTCGCGATCATGCAGCACTTCGCCGCCGAGCGGCTCTCGCTGGCCACCCAGGCGTACGCGACCGCGCAGCGCTGCGTCGAGCTCGCCATGACGTGGTGCCGGGACCGATCCACCTTCGGCCGACCGCTGGCGAGTCGACAGCTCATTCGGCACCGGCTGGCCGAGATGCACACCCGGGCCGAGGCCGCCCGGGCGTACGTGCACGAGGTGGCCGCCCGGGTCGCGGCGGGCGAGCCGGTGGTGACCGAGGTGGCGATGGCGAAGAACGTCGCGGTGGCCGCCTGCGACCACGTCGTCGACCAGGCGCTGCAGCTGCACGGCGGCTTCGGCTACCTGCGCGACGCCGAGGTGGAACGGCACTACCGGGACGCCCGGATCCTCGGCATCGGCGGCGGCACCACCGAGATCATGAACGAGATCATCGCGAAGGGCATGGGCCTGTGACCACACTCGAGAGCGCGATCGACCCGTCCTCGCCGGCCTGCACGGCCAACCGCCAGGCCCTGCTGGAACGCCTCGCCGAGCTGGACGCCGCGCTCGACCAGGCCCGCGCCGGCGGCGGCGAGAAGTACGTGACCCGGCACCACCAGCGGGGCAAGCTGCTCCCCCGGGAGCGGATCGAGCTGCTGCTCGACCCGGACAGCCCGTTCCTGGAGCTCTCCCCGGTGGCCGCGTACGGCACGGACTTCCCGGTCGGGGCCAGCACGGTGACCGGCATCGGGGTGGTCGAGGGCGTGGAGTGCCTGATCGTCGCCAACGACCCGACGGTACGCGGCGGCGCGGTGAACCCGTGGGCCCTCGCCAAGACCCGGCGGGCCGGTGAGATCGCCCTGGCCAACCGGCTGCCGATGGTCAACCTGGTCGAGTCGGCCGGCGCGGACCTGCCCACCCAGGCGGAGATCTTCATCCCGGGCGGCCGGGTGTTCCGCGACCTGACCCGGCTCTCCGCGGCGAAGATCCCCACGGTCAGCGTGGTCTTCGGCAACGCCACCGCCGGCGGCGCGTACGTGCCGGGGATGTCCGACTTCACCATCATGATCCGGGACCGCTCGCAGGTGTACCTGGCCGGGCCGCCGCTGGTGAAGATGGCCACCGGTGAGGTCACCGACGACGAGTCGCTGGGCGGCGCGGCCATGCACGCCACGACGTCCGGCCTGGCGGACTTCCTGGCCGAGGACGAGCGGGACGGCATCCGGCTGGCCCGGCAGTGCGTACGCCGGCTCAACCGGCGCAGGCAGGGCCCGCCGCCCCGCAACCCCGTCCCGCAGCCTCCCAAGTACGACCCGGATGAGCTGCTCGGCATCGCCAGCGCCGACCTGAAGGTGCCGTTCGACCCGCGCGACGTCCTCGCAAGGGTGCTGGACGGCAGCGAGTTCGACGAGTTCAAGCCGGGCTACGGCACCGCGCTGGTCACCGGCTGGGGCGAGCTGCACGGATACCCGGTGGGCGTGCTGGCCAACGCCCGGGGCGTGCTGTTCAGCGAGGAGGCGCAGAAGGCGACCCAGTTCATCCAGCTCGCCAACGCCGCCGACACCCCGCTGATCTTCCTGCAGAACACCACGGGTTACATGGTCGGCACCGAGTACGAGCAGCGCGGCATCATCAAGCACGGCGCGTTGATGATCAACGCCGTCGCCAACTCGACCGTGCCGCACCTGACGGTCAACCTGGGCGCCTCCTACGGCGCCGGCAACTACGGCATGTGCGGCCGGGCGTACGAGCCACGGTTCCTCTTCACCTGGCCGAACGCCAAGTCGGCGGTGATGGGTCCCGCGCAGCTCGCCGGGGTGCTGTCCATCGTCGCGCGGCAGGCCGCCGCGGCGCGGGGCCGCGAGTACGACGAGGACTCCGACGCCGCGATGCGGATGATGGTCGAGCAGCAGATCGAGTCCCAGTCCGGGGCGCTGTTCCTCTCCGGCCGGCTCTACGACGACGGGGTGATCGACCCCCGGGACACCCGTACCGTCCTCGGGCTCTGCCTGTCGGCGATCCACAACGGACCGGTGCAGGGCGCCGACGGCTTCGGCGTCTTCCGGATGTAGCCGTGAGCGCGAGGAACGCAGCGAAGCGGAGTCCCGCAGTCGCGAACGAAAGGCAGGCTCAGCGCGCATGATCACCAAACTGCTGGTCGCGAACCGGGGGGAGATCGCCCGCCGGGTCTTCGCCACCTGCCGGGCGCTCGGCATCGCGACCGTCGCCGTGCACTCCGACGCCGACGCCGACGCACCCTTCGTCGCCGAGTCCGACCAGGCGGTCCGCCTGCCGGGGAACACGCCGGCCGAGACGTACCTGCGGATCGACCTGATCCTGGACGCGGCCCGCAGGACCGGCGCGGACGCCGTCCACCCGGGCTACGGCTTCCTCGCCGAGAACGCCGAGTTCGCGGCGGCGGTGACCGACGCGGGGCTGACCTGGGTGGGGCCGCCGGCCAAGGCGATCGCCGTGATGGGCGACAAGATGGAGGCGAAGGCGCTGCTCGCCGAGGCGGGCGTGCCGATGCTGCCGACCTGGACCGACGCGGACGAGATCACCGACTTCCCGGTGCTGGTCAAGGCGTCCGCCGGGGGCGGCGGGCGCGGGATGCGGATCGTCCGCGACCCCGCCGGGCTGGCCGAGGCCGTGGCCTCCGCGCGGCGCGAGGCGGCCGGCGCGTTCGGCGACGGCACGGTCTTCATCGAGCGGTACGTCGAGGGCGGACGCCACGTCGAGGTGCAGATCTTCGGCGACACCCACGGCACGGTGGTCGCGCTCGGCGAGCGGGACTGCTCCGTCCAGCGCCGGCACCAGAAGGTGGTCGAGGAGGCCCCCGCCGTCGTCGCGCCGGAGCTGCGGCAGCGGCTGCACGAGGCCGCGGTGGCCGCCGGCCGGGCCGTCGACTACGTCGGCGCGGGCACGGTGGAGTTCCTGCTCGCCCCAGCCGGGGAGTTCTTCTTCCTGGAGATGAACACCCGGCTCCAGGTGGAGCACCCGGTCACCGAGGCGGTCACCGGGCTGGACCTGGTCCGGCTGCAACTGCTGGTCGCCGAGGGCGAGCCGCTGCCGTCGGCGGCGACCCCGCCGACCGACGGCCACGCGATCGAGGTACGCCTCTGCGCCGAGGACCCGGGCCAGGGCTTCCGCCCGGCCACCGGCACCCTGCACCGCTTCGCCGTCCCCCGGGTGACCGGCGCCTTCGCCCCGACGAAGGGGCTGCGACTGGACTCGGGCGTGGCGGACGGCTCGGCGGTGGGCGTGCACTACGACTCGATGCTGGCCAAGGTGATCGCCTGGGCGCCGACCCGCGCCGAGGCGGCCCGGGCCCTCGCGGGCGCGCTGGCCGGGGCCGAACTTCACGGCGTCACCACCAACCGCGACCTGCTGGTCCGGGTGCTGCGCAGCCCCGAGTTCGCGGCCGTCGAGATCGACACCGGCTTCCTGGACCGGCACGAGGAGGTCCTCGCCCCGCTGCTGCCGGCCGGGCGGGTCCCGCTGGCCGCCCTCGCTGCCGCGCTGGCCTCGGCCGCCGGCCGGCGCGCGGAGGCGACCGTGCTCGCCGGGCTCCCGTCGGGCTGGCGGAACGTGCCGGCGTTCCCGCAGGTAACCCGCTTCGTCGGGCCGGACGGCGAGATCGAGGTCCGCTACCGGCTGGACCGGAGGGGCGGGCTGGCGGAGTGGGCCACCGTCCCACCGCTCGTCACCTCCGGTGCGGCTGCCGGGAACGGCGGGCCCGGCGAGGCGGCCGACCCGGACGCGGCCGACCTCCGGACCGCCGGAGAGCCGTCGACCATCGCGCTGGTGTCGGCCAACCGGGGCCGGGTGGTGCTGGACGTCGACGGGGTGCGGTGGGTGGTCCGCGTACACCGGGTGGGGTCGGAGATCTTCGTGGACGGCCCGGACGGGGCGGCGAGCCTGGTCGAGCTGCCCCGTTTCCCGCTGCCCATCGCGGAGCTGGCCGCCGGGTCGCTGCTCGCGCCGCTGCCCGGCGCGGTGACCCGGGTGCACGTCCAGGTCGGCCAGCGGGTCGCCGCCGGTGAGCTGCTGCTGACCCTGGAAGCGATGAAGCTCGAACATCCCGTGCTCGCCCCGAGCGGCGGTGTGGTCGCCGAGCTGCCGGTGCCGGCCGGCGGCCAGGTGGAGACCGGTGCCGTGCTGGCCGTGATCAACCCCGAGGAGGACCCGCGATGAACTTCGACCTCACCCTCGAGCAGGACCAGCTCCGCGACGCCGTCCGGGCGCTGGGCCGCAAGTACGGTCACGGCTACTTCGTGGCGAAGGCCAAGGCCGGCGAGCACACCACCGAGCTGTGGCACGAGGCCGGCCGGCTCGGCTACCTCGGCGTCAACATCCCCACCGAGTACGGCGGCGGAGGCGGTGGCATCACCGAGCTGGCCATCGTCTGTGAGGAGCTGGCCGCGGCCGGCTGCCCGCTGCTGCTGCTGGTGGTCTCCCCCGCGATCGCCGCCACCGTCATCAACAAGCACGGCACCGACGAGCAGCGCAAGCGCCACCTGCCCGGCCTCGCGGACGGCTCCCAGAAGATCGTCTTCGCGATCACCGAGCCGGAGGCGGGCTCGAACTTCCACCGGCTCGGCACGGTGGCCCGCCGCGACGGCGACGACTGGCTGCTCTCCGGCCGCAAGTGCTACATCTCGGGCGTTGACGAGGCCGGGCACGTGCTGGTGGTGGCGCGGACCGAGGACGCCGCGACCGGCAAGCTGAAGCCGGCGCTGTTCATCGTGCCGACCGACGCGCGCGGGCTGGAGCGCTCCAAGCTGGACATGGAGATCGTCTCCCCGGAGAACCAGTTCCTCCTCTACCTGGACGACGTGCGGGTGCCCGCCGACGCGCTGGTCGGTGAGTCCCTCGACGCCGGCCTGCCGGCGCTCTTCTCCGGCCTCAACCCGGAACGGATCACGGTCGCCGCGATGGGCGCCGGCACCGGCCGGTACGCGATCGAGCGCGCGTCGGAGTACACCGCCACCCGGAAGGTCTGGGGCGGCCGGAGCATCGGCTCCCACCAGGGGGTGGCGCACCCGCTCGCGCACGCGGCGGTCCAGGTGGAGCTGGCCCGCCTGATGATCCACAAGGCGGCCACCCTCTACGACGCCGGCCGGGACCTGGAGGCCGGCATCTCCGGCAACATGGCCAAGTACGCGGCCGGGGAGGCCGCCGCGCTCGCCGTGGACACCGCCGTCCAGGCGCTCGGCGGGGCCGGCATGACCACCGAGTACGGCGTGGCCACCCTGCTCGGCGCGGTCCGTGCCGGCCGGATCGCCCCGGTCAGCCGCGAGATGATCCTCAACTTCGTCGCCCAGCACGTCCTCGGCCAGGACAAGTCGTACTGAGGGCTCTCACAGCGGTCGGTTCAGCCCGACGTGGAGATGCCCGGCCCACCGGGTCGGGGTCGAGGGGAACTCGTCACGGACGGCTCGCACCGTGTCGTTGAGCACCCACGCCGCGGCGGCCGGGTCGGGCGGCTCCGTGCCACCGTTCGTCAACCCGGCGTAGAACGCCTCGGCGATCCGGGCGCTGTCCGTGGTGTGCCACGTCGTGCCGACAACACCGCGAAAACCCGCCAGCTGGAAAGCGGCGGCCAGGTGCAGCGGCTCGTCGGTGAACGTCGGGTGCGTCTCGGCGGTGCTGCACGCGGACAGGAAGGCCAGCTCCGCCCGCTCCAGGTGGTACGAGCCCACCATGCTCGGGCTGAGCGTGCTGCCTCTGCCGAGGCGCAGGCCACCCCTGAGCGTGGCGGCGAGGCTGGCGTCGGCCTCGCCGTGGCAGGCGAAGTGCGCGATCGGATGCGCCCGCAACGCGTCCTCGACGGCGACCGGTTCCACCGCCGTGCCGGCGAGCACGGTCGAACCCGGGATCAGTCGCGCGACGTGCTCGACCTCGGCGCGGACCTGCGACAGCGCGGGCAGGTCCCCCGCCGTCGGCACGCCGACGACGGCGGCCGTGGCGGTGGTCGGTGGGCGCGGACGCTCCGCCACGGCGTGCGCGAGGGCGGTGAGGGTCGGCGTGTACGACGACACGACGCGGTCGAGGACCGTACGCGGGCGGCCCGGCTCGCGGTGGTGCCCGGCCGCGTGGAGCGGGAGGCGGGCCAGCGTGCCGGCCGGCGACCACCAGATCCGGGGAGCCGGACCGGGCGCGGGTGAGATCCGGTCGAGCACCGGCCCGGCGACGGCGTACCACAGCCAGGCCAGGATGCCCAGCAGGTCTTCCTGGGCGGCGGCGCGCCGGTCGAACGGCACCGCCGGGTCGGTCGCGTCGGACACCGCCGCGGACAGCCGCTGGACGTGCTGCCGGACGACGGTCTCCCGCAGCTCGGGCAACCGGACCAGCTGCACGCCCCGGTCCGGTTCCGGCGGGATGATCAGGGCGTCACCCCGATCGCCGTGCGTGGTGACGACGACGACCGGCATTCCCGCGAGCCGCTGGCGCAGCAGGGGCAGCGACGGTGGCCGCAGGAAGTCGGCGAACTCGGGCAGCCGGCGGATGCGCTCGATCACCCGGTCCCGTTCCACCGCCAGCTCCCGGGTGCGGGCCACCCAGCCGGGTCGGGGATCCCATTCCGTCGTGTTGGAGTCCAGGACCTCGCCGGACTCCGTCCGGCGCTCCACCTCGATGGTGAACTTTCGGACGTGCGTGTAGGCGTCCGCCTCCGACAGTTCGCGGTCGATCCGGTCGAGCTCCGCGGCGAGCTGCGGGCTGCTGGTCCGCAGCTCCGCCCAGCCGCCGCGGATGCCCAGGGCTTCGTGGAACAGGAGGCCGCGGCCGCGCTCCAGCAGCTCGACGGCCCCGTCCGGGTCTCCCGCCGCGATCGCCGCCGCGGCGGCCTCCGCGGCCAGCCCGCCCAGTTCCGCGACGGCGCCGAGCCGGCGCCGGCCGGCCAACGACCGGCTGACCGAGGACGGCATCCGCTGTACCGCCCGCTCCAGCGCGGCCAGTCGGGCGGCCGGGTCCGCCGCTTCGCGGGCCAGCCCCGCCTGCTGGCGTTCGGCCTCGATCCGCTGTTGCGCGTCGGCCAGCGGCGAGGCGGCGAGCGCGGCGTACGTGGCGATGGCCTCGGCGCGGGCCCGGTCGGCGTCCGGTCCGCCCGATCGCGCCAGGTCGGCTGCCGACCGGGCCAGGAGCTCGGCCCGCAGCGGCCACCAGTGGTGGTCGGTCGGGGTCTCCTCGACCGCCGCCCTGGCCAGGTCCACGGCGTTGGACAGGACGTCGAGGTCGCCGCCGAGCCGGTATCGCTGGTACAACACGTCGGCGACCGTGCTGCGGATCCGCGGCTGGTCCGGATGGTCCGGCGGCAGCAGGGCGAGGGCTTCCCGGAAGGTGCCCTCGGCCTCCAGCAGGGCGGCCTGGTCCTTCCGCCGCACGGCGTGCCGGGTCACGCTGCTCGCCTGGTTGTAGAGGAACCCGACGCGGCGGGAATCGCCGTCGGGCAGGGCGGCAACCGCGCGGCGGCCGACCTCCACCGCCTCGGCGAGGAGACCGTCGTCGGGTGCCAGCGCGTCGCGGCGCACGAGCAGACTGGACAGGCCCATCAGCCGCAACGCGTACGACTCGTGCTGCGGGGGCGTGAGCCGCAGCGCCTCCCGCTGGTGCTGCAGCGCCTCGTCCAGGGTCTCGGGATCGCGGGTCTGCCAGCCGGCGTCGGACAAGGTACCGGCCAGGACGACGAGCTGGTGCGGGCGCTCGTCCGGCTGCTCGTCGGTCAGCTCCAGGGCCGCCCGGGCGGCGGACAACGCGACCTCGACCAGCTGTTCGGCCCCGCCGTGCAGTCCCGCGTCGGCGGCGCTGCCCGCCAGCAGGTTCAGCGCCTGCCGCCGCGACGGGTGCCGCGGTCCGGCGGCGTCCAGGGCCAACTGTGCCCAGGTCGCCGCCCGCCCGGCCCCGCTCAGCTCGCCGCCGTGCTCCCAGCGATCACGCTCGGCCCCGCCGAGCAGCAGCAGGGCCTGCGGCCGGGCCGGGTGGAAGGCGGGCACCGCGGCGAACAGCACGGCGGCCGACTCGTACCGCTCGGCCAGCGCCGGTGGCGAGGCGTCGACCGTGATCCGGGCGGCCCGTTCCTCGGCACGGCGCAGCAGCTGGTCGAGTACGTCGGGCTGGTCGGCCGCGGTGACGATCGCGAGTACCGGGTCGGGGCCGACGGCGTCCGCCAACTGGTTGGCGACGGTGTTGAGCCGCTCGAGAGCCGACGCCATCGCGGGCTGGTCCGCGGAGGCGGCGTGGACCGCGTCGCGCCAGGCGGCGGTCGCCTCGAGCAGGATCTCGACCGAGGCCAGCTCCGGTATCTCGTGCAGCCGGCACAGCGCCGCGCCGAGCCGCGCCACCACGGTCGGGTCGGTGGGATGCCGCTGCCAGCCGAGCTGCGCCGCCCGCCGGTACTCGCCGACGGCCAGCTCCAGGGCCCGGGGGCCGGCGCCCCGGTCGAAGTAGTGCTCCAGGAGGCGGCCGCGGCGGCCGAGACGGTGGATCCGGTGCGGGTCCTGCGCCGAAGTGGCCTCCAGCGCCCTGGTGGCGGTGTCCAACGCATCGTCGAGCGTCAGCGCGTCGCCGACCTCCTCGGCGAGCGTGGCGAGCGCCTCGGCGAGATCGGTGAGCAGCGCGGCGCGGAGCAGCCGAGCCGCCCCGTCGCGCTCCCGTTCCAGCTGGGGAAGCCACTCCTGATACAGCGTCACGAGCATCCGGAGGGCCTTTTCCGAGCCGGCCCGGTGCCGCTGCCGGAGACGCGCGATCCGGTCGGCCTGCTGCTGGCTCAACAGGACGTCGGACAGCTCCGGTGCGCCGGACCGATCGGCCTCCCGGCACTCGCCCCGGAGCGGCTCGGGTACCAGGTCCGGGCCCCGGCGGTGCAGCCGGCGGAACAGGTCGACCGCCGCGCGGCGCTCCCGCAGGCCGTCGACCCCGGGCAGGTCGAGATAGCGGTACCAGTGCAGTCGCGCCAGCGCCTGCGCCGCCTGCCGTCCCATTCCGCGGTCACCGACCGCGGCGGCGAGGCTCTGCTGCTCCGCGGAGAGGTCGGTGTGCCACAGGACCACCGGATTCCCGGTGCGTTCGTACTCGGCGATCACGGCGGTGGCCCGGTGCAGGGCGGCGCCGATGGTCCATCGCGACATCGCTTCTCCATTCCGTCGCTGCGGCCGGTGCGGAGGTGTCGGGCGGCGATCGCCTCGGCTCCCCCTGATCCTGCCGGCCGGCGACGGCGGGCGGAAGCGGGCGACGCCGTCCAGACAGGACACCGGCGCCTTGCCCGGGTCGCTACTGTGGCAGCGGGAGAGGCCGACCGAGGCACGGGGAGCGGCAGTGGAACTCGTTGCGCACCGCGTCGGAAGGCTGTGCGGCCAGGCCGTCGGCGGGCAGCTACGCGAACACGCCGAGCGGTACGGCGTCGTCGAGGTGCTGGACCGGATCGCCGCCGCGGTCGGGCAGGGACGGGTCGACGCGCACCTGGCGGACGACCTCGACCGCCTCGACGCCGCGTTCGCCCGCAACGGCATCGACGGGCTCACCACCGGCGTCCGTGGGTTCGAGCCGTGGCCCGGCGGGGGTGGCCATCCGACGGTCACCGCGTGGACCTGCCCGAGCCCGCGGCCGTGTCCCCGGTCGGTGCCGGTCGGCGCCGACGAGCCGCCCGCGTGCGCGCTGACGGGCGCACCGTTCGTGGAGACCCGGATCCCGTTGTGAACGCGTTCCTCGCCGAGCTGGGCAAGCAGTTGGTGACCCGGTGGACCGTCGCGCTGATGGTGCCGGGGGCGCTGTTCGCCGGCGCGGTGGTGCTGGCCCACGTCCTCGGCCACCAGCACGCCGTCGACCTCCGGGCCCTGCCGGTCCGGCTGGGCGGGGTGACCGCCGCCCCGGCCGGTGGGCGCGGCACCGCGCTGCTGATCGCCGTGGCCGCGTTCCTGCTCGGCGCGGCGGCGGCCGGCCTCACCGCCCAGGCGGTGGGCGTGTTCGTCACGTGGACCTGGAGCCTGGGCGGATCCGTGCCGGTGCTGCGCCGGCTCGCCGACCGGCGCCGCCGCCGGTGGGAGCAGGCGGACGCCGAGGTGGCGGAGGCGGAACGCGCGCTGCTGGCGGACACCGCCGACCCCGCGCTGCGCGCCCGGGCCCGCCGGGCCATCGCTCGCCGCGCGGCGGTCTGCCTCGTCGAGCCGGAACGCCCCACCTGGATCGGCGACCGGCTGCACGCGGCCGACGCCCGGGTGCACCGGAGCTACCGGGTCGACCTGGCGACCGTGTGGCCGCGACTGTGGCTGGTCCTCCCCGACGAAGTACGCGGCGAGCTGGCCGCCGTCCAGGATCGGTGTGCGTCGGCGGCCCGGCTGGCCGGGTGGGGCGTGCTGTACACCGTCCTCGCGGCGTTCTGGTGGCCCGCCCTGGTCATCGGCCTCGCGGCCCTGCTCACCGCCCGGTACCGGGCGCGTCTGGCCGTCGGCGTCTACACCGACCTGGTCGAAGCCGCGGTGGACCTGCACGGCCGGGACCTGGCGGTCCAGCTGGGGCTGTCCTGCCCGGGCCGGCTCACTGCGGAGATCGGGGCGCAGATCACCGCGATCGCCCGCAAGGACGACCTGGTGCCGCGCTCCCGGCGGGCGGTGTCCGCCGCGACGGCGCACCCGCCGCGGTCGCTGCCGCACCCGTAGCCCCCGACCCTCGGGCCGTCACGGCTTCCAGGACGGGTTGTGCAGGATGGCCAGGTTCTGCCGCGCGGTCACCGCCAGGCTGTGGTTACGGTCGGCGCCCGGCAGCGCATCGAGAACACCCCAGTACAACCCGATCGCCCGCTCCCGGTACCCGGCGAAGGCCAGGGTCGCGGCCAGGTTGTTCCGCCGGCCGACCGTCTGGAGGTCGTCGCGCCCGTGCTGCTGCTCGCTGTAGCGGACATTCTGTTCGTGCAGCTCGATCGCTTGGGCGTACTGGCCGGCCTGCTGGTATCCCACCGCCAGGTTGTTCCGGAAGACCAGGGTGAGCTCGCCGTCGGTGCCGTGCAGATGCTCGGCCGCGACCACGACCTCCCGCAGCACGTCCAGCCCGTCGTCGACGTCCCCGGCGGCGAGGTACGCCTGCCCGAGCGCGTTACGGACCTTCAGCGTGTCCTCGTCGACCGGGCCGAACGCCTGCGCCGCGCCGGCCGCGAGGGGTTCGAGCAGGGCGATGGCCTCGGTGAAGCGTCCGCACCGGCGGTGATCCTCGGCGAGGTCCAGCCGGCAGGCCAGGGTGCTGCGGCTGTGGAGCGATTCCCTACCGAGGCCGGACGCCCGCCAGACGTCGAGGGACAGGCGGACCGCGTCGAGCGGATCGGCGATCGCGGGCGCGGGTGGCGGCGGCATGGCCGGCAGGGGCTGGGGCGGGTCCGCCTCCCGCGCCACCCAGGACGCGAGCAGCGCCCGCAGCGCCGGGGAGTCGATGCCGCCGACGTACAACCGGCAGACCCCGTGGTCCAGGTGCAAGTGCAGAAACGAGCCACCGTCGTCCCTCGACCAGACGGAGGTCATGGCCAAGGTGAGGAAGCTGGGGGTCCGCACCTCCAGGCCGCGCAGGTGGGGCCAGCGGAAGATCAGGAACCGACGTACCCGCCGGCGTAGCACGATCCCGGAGCGGTGGAAGACGGCGGTGAGCGCCGGTGTCTCGTCCGCCCGGCGGGGATGCCCGTCGAGATAGGTCACATCGGGTATCGCGAGCGTCGACATCCCGTCATCGTCCCATTCGGACGCTCGGCTGAAAACGCTCCAACCGCGGCCCGGGGTACGGCGGGCGGCCGATCGCCCGTCGTACCCCGGGTCCGTCAGCGGACGGTAAGCGTGCCGAACAGCGGCAGCGGCGCGACCACCGGCGGGACGCCCCCAGCTGTCGCCGACCACCCCCGGGGCGCTGGCGCGCCGGTCGAACGGGCCGGCGTAGGCGCCCTCGAGGTGGCCGAGCGGCTCACGAGGTGGAGAGTTTGTCGAACTTCTCCCACGGGCCGATCGCCGTCCGGTTGGCGATCAGCGGCTTGGCCCCCGCGCTCTCCGCCACCACGTACCTGCCGTTGGCGTTGGCCCGGAGGCTGATGGTGCCGTCCGAGTTGTTGATGACCGTGAACTTCTCCCACGAGCCGATCGCCGTCCGGTTGGCGATCAGTGGCATGGCACCCCCGCTCTCCGCCACCACGTACTTACCGTTGGCGCGCGAGCGGAGAGCGACGAATCCGCCGCCCGCATCGATCATGTCGAACTGCTCCCACAGCCCGATCGCGGTCCGGTTGGCGATCAGCGGCTTGGCTCCGGCGCTCTCGGCCACGACATAGCGGCTGTTGGCTCGGGCGCGGAACGCGACCGGCGCCGCGGCCGCCGGAGCGCCGGTGAGTCGGGTGAGGGCCTCATAGTCGCCGTTGAACACGTTCTGGCTGTAGTTCGCGGGCTGGCTGGGGTCACCGGCTGCGTACTGCCAGACGGTCTCCTTCGTCCAGCCGGCCGGCAATGGCGGGCGGGTGGTCGTGTAGCCGGCGATGTCCAGCGGGTGATCGCCGAAGGTCGCGTTGTTGCCGGTGCACGGGTTCCAGAAGTTAGTGTTGGTGTAGATCATCGGCACCCGACCGATGCGTGTCTTGACCTGGTTGCTGAAAGCCCGGATCCAGTTGGAGAACTCGGTCGTGGTCAGCCCGTAGCAGGTGGGTGCGCCACTCCAGTACGGCCACTCGATGTCCACCATGGGTACGAGCGTCTGGCTGTCCTTGGCGAACTGCGCGTTGTCGATGAAGAAATTCGCCTCGGTGATCGGGTCGCGGCTGTCCGGGCGCGCGAAGTGGTATGCACCGACGAGCTGCCCGGCCGCCTTGGCCGCACGGTAATCCTCGGCGAAGTAGGGGTTGAGGTAGGTCCGCCCCTCGGTCGCCTTGATGTACGTGAACTTGTACCCGTTGGCCGCCACGGCCGGCCAGTCGATCGGGCCGAGGTTGTGGTCGTGGCTCGAGACGTCGATGCCACGGATCGTGTAGCCGGCCGGGGTGGTGGCGCTCGCCGACAGCGAGCTGGTGCGCGCGCCCGGGTTGACTCCGGCGTTCGCCCGTCCACCACCGTCGGGAGTGGAGCCGGCCGCATTCACCGGTTGTGACGTGCCGATCGTCGCGCCGAGAGCCAGCCCGGCGGACATCAGCACCGAAATCCATTTTCTTGACATGATAGGTCGCGAATCTCCTTCGTCGGGAAGTCGACGACCGCCGGTCGCGGATGGCGGATCACGGCGTCAGTACACGCATCGCATTCGGCCGAGGGGATCGGCCGGAGCGGGGTGCGGTCGTACTCTAGCCCGACGAGGTGCCTGCGCGGTGTCCCGGACGGCTCGGCTCTGCTCGCCGGTCCGGGCGGTATCCGGCAAGGAGGCCGCGCGGAAGAGGCGCGGCCCGTCCGAGAATGGGCCGGGGTACGGCGGGCGCCCGATCGCCCGCCGTACCCCGGGTCCCGTCAGCGGACGGTCAGCGTGCCGACGACGCCGGACGCCAGCGCGCACTTCTCCTCGGGCGAACCGGTCCTGCGGTTGACAGCCGGATGACCTGGGCCATGCTTGTCGGGTGAGGTTGTTCCCCAAGCCCGACGCGCGCTTCCGTGCCGCCGTCGCGACGCTGGCCACGGTCGCCCTGCTGGCGACCATGCTGATCTGGCGCCCGGACGGCATCCTGGCCGTGGTGCTGGCGCTGGTCCTCGTGCTGCTCGCGATGACGGCGGGCGTGGCCGTGACCGCGGCGCGGGAGAGCCGGGGCGCCACGCCGACCGCCGCCCACCCGCCGCCCGGGCAGCCGCTGCCCGGCGGCTACGGGGTGGACGCCGACACGCTGGAGGCGCTGGACCCGCGCGCGGTGCGGGACAGCCGGTCGGTGAACGGGATCAGCGACCGGTGAGCGTCGGCGCGGCGAGCGCGTCCACGCCGCGCCCGGCCAGACAGCGGTAGGTCCGGTCGCCGTCCGACCCGGCCGGCGGCAGCACCTCGAGGTTCCACCCGGCCTGGTACCGGATGCCGCTGGTGAGCCGGAACGTGCGGGCGTTGCAGACGCCGCGGATGAGAGGGTCGGCGCTGATCGCCGCGTGCCCCGCCCCGACCAGCGCGTCCGGCAGCTCCCCCTCGGCGTAGGTCTCCCAGGTGTGCCGGCCGTCGCAGGGGATCCGGGCCGCCTCCGCCCGGGCGCCGCGCAGCCGGACCGGCCCGAAACACTCCAACCCGGACGCACAGCGGGCGCCCGCCGGCAGGTCGACGCCGGACGAGCCGACCCGGCAGCCCGGCAGCACGTCCGCTCCGCCACCCGACACGCTGACCCCGGTGGCCACGGGCGTCGGCGACACCACCGCCGGCGCGCCCCCGGCGAGCCACGCACCGGCGGTGGCGGAGGCGCCCAGCGCGAGGACCCCGGCACCGCCGAGGAACCACCGCCGCCGCCACCGCCGCACCGGCGTCGGCACCGTCGGGTGTGCGTCCTCCGTCGGCGGGCGCTGGGCCGGCTGCCCCGTCCGGCCGACGGTGTGCGGACCGGTGGCGCCGCCGCTGACCGGGATGCCGGAGACCGGGGCGCCGGAGACCGGCGCCGCGCCCGGGTCGAGCGGGAGCGCGGCGAGCAGCCCGCGCAGCTCGACGGCGGACGGCCGCGAGCCGGGGTCGTTGTCCATCCCGGCCCGCAGCACGTCGACCAGCTCCTCCGGCACGCCGGGCAGCCCGGGGATCGGCTGGTGGAACATCTCCAGCACGGTGACCAGGCTCGGGTTGCGCTCGGACTGCCAGCGCGGCGGCCGGCCGTGCATCACCGCGTAGAGGGTCGCGCAGAGCGCGTACACGTCCACCGCCGGTGAGGGCGGGCTGTGGCTGAACATCTCCGGCGGCGCGTACGCCGGGGTGAGCACCTCCAGGGTGACCGAGGCGTCCCGCACCTCGGCCAGCACCGCCAGCCCGAAGTCGGCCAGCACCGCCGGGTTGAAGTGCGAGTAGAGGATGTTGGCGGGCTTGACGTCCCGGTGCAGCACCCCGGCCGCGTGCGAGTGGGCGAGCGCGTCGGCGATCTTGACGCCGAGGTCACGGGCCTCCGCCGGACCCAGCGGGGAGGTCCGCATCCGCTCCGCGTACGACCCGTCGCAGAGCTCCATGATCAGGTAGGGGTGCTGGTCGACGGTGACCCCGACGTCGAAGAGGTCGACCACGTGCGGGTGGGACGACATCTTCCCGGCGGCCCGCGCCTCACGCAGGAAGCGCGCCTGGTCCCGCTCGCTGTCCAGGGTGCGGTTCTCCACCTTGACCGCGACCTCGCGCCCCACCGAGATCTGCGTGGCCCGGTAGACGGTGGCGTAGCCGCCCCGGGCGAAGACCTCCAGATCGGTCAGACCGGGCACGATGGGGAGCCGACGGGCGCCGGGCGGGGTGTCGGTCACGGCTCGAAAATACCTGTCTCCACCGTCGGCTCAGTGGACCGGACCAGCCGCTGGCGCGCTACCTGCGGCGTCGTCCGCCGCCGCGGACCCGGCCGGGGCGTCGCCGTCGGCCGCGCCGGCCCGCTCAACCGGGTCGATGCCGTCCACCGCCGGCGCGGCGCGGCGGGCGTCCCACCAGAGGCCCACCGCGGTGGCGACCGCGCCCAGCCCCTCCCAGGCGGCGACCCCGAAGAACCGGCCCGGGGCGACGTCGGAGAGCACCGCGATGGTGAAGACGGTGAACGTGACGAGCCGGAAGACCACCGTGAACCGGTAGAAGGGCCGCCACTCGGTCGCGGTGGCGAGCAGGTAGTAGACGCCCATGTTGAACGAGGCCATCGAGGACGCGGTGAGGAACGTGCCGGTGTAGTCGCCGCGCGCACGGGTGGCCGGCACCTCGAAGCCGAGCAGCCGCAGCTGCACCTCCGGCCAGATCAACCCGAGCGCACCCAGCAGCAACGCGAGGACGCCGAAGACGGCCATCGTCCAGCCGGCGCCGGAGCGCGGCAGCCTCATCTGTCCTCCCCAACCCGCGACCACCACCGTGGACGGCCGTTTCGATCAGACACACGCTAGCCGCCACCCCTGACGCCCACATCCCCGGAACCGCCAAACCTCCGGCCGCCCCGGCCCGGCCCGGCGCTGAGTTCGCACCGGGATCGCGGGTGTGGGGCGCGTCAGGGGAGGGCGAGGCGGGCGCGGAGGACGTCGGCGGCGGGGCGTTCGCTGCGCTGCTCGGTGGCGTACGCCAGGCGTACCGCCTCGTCGGCGCTGGCCAGGGCCTCGACCGGGCGGCCGCAGGCGGCCAGCGCCTCGGCCAGCACCATCGCGGCGACGACCTGGCTGCGGACGTCCTCCGCCGGGGCGACCACCGCCCGTTGCGCCCAGTCCAGCGCCTGCTCCCGCTGGCCGTGGGCGAGCAGCGCGGAGGCGTACCGGGCCATCGTCTGCCGGCGGGAGAAGAGCAGCGAGGGGCTGCTCGCGGCGGCGGTGGCGACCGGGGCGAGCAGCCCCACCGCGGTCGCCGAGTCACCCGCCGCGAGCCGGGCCATCGCGAGCAGCACCCGGGGCCCCACCTGCGCGGGGGCCTGCGGGTTGTGCGGCTCGACCGTGGTCAGCACCGCACGGGCGCTCCGCTCGGCGGTGTCGCAGTCGCCCAGGTCCAGCGCCACGAAGCCGCGCAACGTGCCGGCCATCCCGGTGAGCAGCGGATGCGACGTCCGGTCAGCGTACGCGAACGCGTCGGTGAGCAGGTCGGCCGCGTGCTCCGACTCGCCCAGCCCGCGCGCCACCACGCCCCGGACCACCAGGGCGAAGCCCTGCCCCCAGTCGTCGGAGACCTCGGCGAACTCCCGGTACGCCTGCCGCGCCGCCCGGTCCGCCTCGGCCAGCTCACCCAGCTCGGCGGTGGCGTACGCCTCGACCGCGCGCAGCGTGCCGACCGCCCACGCCTCGCCGACCCGCTCCCCGAACGGAAGGAAGACCTGCGCCAGCCGGCAGGCCTCCCGCAGCCGGCCGGCGAGCAGCCGGGCGAACGCGGTGGTGCCGCGCAGCCAGGCCCGCCCGTACGGGTCCTTCAGCTCCGCGAAGAGCCGGGCGGCCCGGCCGAGCACCGCGTCGGTGCCGGCGAAGTCGCCCCGGGTGGTGGTCACCCAGGCCAGGTTCTGCAACGACCAGGCCTGCCCGCGCGGGTCCTTCGCGGAGAGGCTGACCTGGTAGGAGGCGGCGAGCCGGCTGCTCGCCTGACCCAGCCGGCCGGCGATGAAGTCGGCCATCCCGAGCCGGCGCATCGCCGAGGCGCGCAGCGTCGGCAGCTCACCCGCGGTGGCCACCTGCAACGCCTCCTGCCAGCAGCACTCCGCCCGGCTCTGGTCGCCGAGGGTCTGGTGGGCCTGCCCGGCGAGCAGCAGCGCGCTGGCCCGGGTCGCCGCGTCGCCGGCGTTGGCGGCGATCTTCTCGGCGAAGGCGAGCGCGTCGGCCGGGCGGCCGATCTGGAGCAGCGCCCGGGCGTGCACCACCCGGTCGGCCAGCGGGACGCCGTCGCGGGCCAGCTCGGCGGCGCGTTCGGCGTACTCGATGGCGAGGGCCGGCTCCCCGGCGCGCAGCGACCGGCGGGCGGCCCGGCCCAGCGCGGCGACCCCGAGCGGGACGACCGCGCGGGCCGGCGCGTCCGGGCGGAGCTTCACCGCGTCGGCGAGCGTGGCGGCCCGCTCGACGTGCTCGGCGACGAAGTCGTCCCGGGCGGTGCCGGTGAAGCCGCCGGGCGGGCCGCCCGTCGGGTCGGCGCCGGAGGTCTCGGCCGCGGCCCAGCGGACCAGCGCGGCGTGCCGCTCGGCCAGCTCCGCCTTGCTCACCCCGGCGTACGCGGCCTCCCGCATCAGCGGCGTCGCGAACGCGTACCCGGTGCGGGTGCGGTGCAGCATGCGGCGTTGCAGCAGCTCCTCCACGGCCCGGTCCAGCTCGACCGCGACCACCGCCGCCGGCCGGCCGTCCCGCCCGGCGCGCTGCTCGCGGAGCGCCTCCAGGGCACCGGCCGGCACGGTGTCGCCGACCACCGCCGCGTCCCGCAGCACCGAGCGGGCGTCCACCGGCAGCGCGTCGATGCGGGCCGCGAGCACGGCGGCCAGGTCCCGGGAGAGCAGCCGGCTGCCCAGCGAGCCGGGGACCAGCCGCCAGCCGGCGTCCGCGCCCGCGGTCAGGGCGCCGCGCTCGCGGAGCAGGGTGACCAGCTCGGCCAGGTAGAACGGGTTGCCCTGGGCGGTGGCGAGCAGCTGGTCCGCGTCGGCCGGCGGCAGCTTCCCGCCGCTGAGGTAGCTGGTCAGCAGCCGGGCGGCGTCGGCACCGCGCAGCGCGGGCAGCGCGTGCACCTCGGCGTCCGCGACCCGGGTCAGCGCCCCGGCGGTACGCACCAGCTCGGGGCGGCCGAGCAGCAGCACCAGCACCGGGCCGCTGAGCCGGTTGAGGGTCAGCGCGAGCGCCTTGATGGTCTCGGCGGTGGCGTCGTGCAGGTCGTCCACCACGATCACCAGCGGCGCCTCGACGGCGAGCCCGCTGAGCAGCCCGGCGACCGCGTTCGGCACGGCCTCGGCGTCCGGCGGCGGGGCGGCGGCGTTCCACTCGCCGTTCTCGGCGGCGGCGGGGAGTTCGGCGTACCCGAGCAGGGCCAGCAGCTGGTCGGTCGCGATCGGGGGCGGGTCGCCGGGGAGCCGGCCGAGCCGCTGGCCGAGCCGGCGCAGCCGCTCCTCCACGGCCGGCCGGGTGAGCGCGGTGGCCGCGTCGTTGGGCAGGCCGACGGCCGCCCGGACCAGGTCGGCCAGGGGGGCGAGCCGGCGTCGTTCGCCGAACGCGGCGCAGCGGACGGAGAGCACCCGCGCGCCGGTGTGCGCGGCGTACCGGCCGGCCCCGACGTCGTAGCCGGCGGCGAGGCGTTCCACCTCGGCGGCGAACCGGGACTTGCCGATCCCCGCCTCGGCGGTCATCAGCAGCACCCTCGGCTCGCCCCGGTCGATCACCTCGGCGAGCCGGCCGGCGACCCGGCCGATCTCGGTCTCCCGGCCCACGAAGGGCGCCTCGTCGCCGAGGCCGGACCGGGTGCCCGGCGCGTCCAGCAGCCCCAGCAGCTCGTACGCCTCGACCGGCTCGCGCTTGCCCTTGAGCCGCAGCGGCCGCAGCGCCCGCCAGGAGGCGACGTGCCGGGTGGCGGCGGAGGTGCGGGCGCCGGCGTAGACCGCGCCGACGGCGGCGGCGTCGGCGAGCCGGGCGGCGGTGTTGACCGTGTCGCCGATGACCGTGTACTCGATCGCGGCCTGGATGCCGGCGATCACGTCGCCGGTGTTGAGGCCGACCCGCAGGCCGAGCGGCGCGCCGCCGCCGCGCTCGTCGTCGAGCACCCGGCGGACCGCCCGCTGCATGGACAGGGCGGCGCGGACCGCGCGTTCGGCGTCGTCCTCGTGGGCGACCGGCGCGCCGAAGACCGCCATGATCCCGTCGCCGGTGAGCTTGTCGACGTGCCCGCCGAAGGTCTTCACCGCGCCGGCGAGCGCGGCGAGCACCCGGTCGGTGACCGCGCCGACCCGTTCCGGGTCGAGGTCCTCGGACCAGGAGGTGAAGTCGGAGAGGTCGCCGAAGAGCACGGTGACCACCCGCCGCTCGGCGGCGGGGAGCGTGGCGGCGGCGGGCAGCGCCGCGCCGCAGTTGTGGCAGAACCGCGCGCCGGGTACGGCGACGGTTCCACACACCGGGCAGGTCACGGCTGCTTCAACTCCGCACCCCCGGCGCCGGATTCCCGCGGCTCGACCCCGAGGTACTCCAACTGGGCCCGGACCGACCATTCGGCGGCCCACCAGAGCGACCGGTCGACGTCCGCGTAGACCCGCTCGACCACCTCGGACGCGGTGGTGGCGCCCGCGTCGACCGCCGCTCGGACCTGGTCGAGCCGGGCGCGGCGGTGGGCGAGGTAGAACTCGGCGGCGGCGCCGCAGTCGGCCAGCGCCGGGCCGTGCCCGGGCAGCGCCGGGACCCCCCGGTACGTCGAGAGCAGTTCCAGGCTGGCCAGGTAGTCACCGAGGTGACCGTCGGGGTGGGCGACCACGGTGGTGCCCCGCCCCAGGATGGTGTCGCCGGTGAGCACCACCCGCTGGTCCTCGTGCTCGACCAGGAAGCAGACGGAGTCGGCGGTGTGTCCGGGGGTGGGGAGCAGGTGGATCTCCACCCCGAAGCCGCCGAGGTGGCCGCCGGGGGTGCCCAGTGGCTCGCCGCCGATGGTGTGCGCGGGGTCGGCGGCGCGCACGTGGGCACCGCCGAGCAGTTCGTGCAGGCGGGCGGAGGCCTCGGTGTGGTCCGGGTGCCCGTGGGTGATCAGCACGAGCCCGACCGGTCCGTGCGCCGCGATGCGGGCCAGGTGGTCCTCGTCGGCCGGCCCGGGGTCGACCACCACGGCCGGCTCACCGGGGGCCGCCCGGAGCACCCAGGTGTTGGTGCCGTCGAGCGTCATCGGCCCCGGGTTCGGCGCCCGTAGCAGCGTCACCCACCCGGGTAACTCGTCGGCCAGCGCCCCCGCCGCCTCGGTCACATGCCCGCCCATGGCAGCGATCGTACGACTCCGCCCGCCGGTCCCCGCGATCTTGCAGCTCCGGCCCCTGATTCGTGCCCGTTCAGGGCTTTCGCGGGGCGACATCCGCAAGATCGCGGGTACGGAGCGTCAGACGACCTCGACGATGACCTCTACCTCGACGGGGGCGTCCAGGGGGAGCTCGGCGACACCGACCGCGGAGCGGGCGTGCCGGCCGGCCTCGCCGAAGACCGCGCCGAAGAGGTCGGAGGCGCCGTTGATCACGCCCGGCTGGCCGGTGAAGCCGGGCGCGCTGGCGACGAAGCCGGTCAGCTTGACGATCTTGACGACGTTCTCCAGGCCGACCAGCGAGTCGATCGCGGCCAGGGCGTTCAGCGCGCACCGCTGGGCCAGGTCCTTCGCCTGCTCGGCGGAGACCCCGGCGCCGACCTTGCCGGTGGCGAGCAGCTTGCCCTCCGCCATCGGCAGCTGGCCGGAGACGTAGACGTGCTGCCCGGACTGGACGGCCGGCACGTAGCTGGCCACCGGCGGCACCACCTCGGGCAGGCTCAGGCCGAGTTCCGCGAGCTTCGCGTGCGGTCCGTTGCTCATGCCCGTCAGCCCTTCGGGCGCTTCAGGTAGGCGACGAGCTGCTCCGGGTTCGGGCCGGGAACCACGGAGACCAGCTCCCAGCCGTCCTCGCCCCAGTTGTCGAGGATCTGCTTGGTCGCGTGGACCAGCAGCGGGACCGTGGCGTATTCCCACTTCTGCATCGGGTGAAGGCTCCCTTGCCTGACATGGACAACTTCCAGGCACAGACTACGGTCAGGACGGCGGCCTGGGTGCGGGACGCTGCTCGGGCGCCACGGGCAGCTCACCGCAGGGGCCCGCGTGGTCGTAGCGCTGCGGGCACGGCCGCGGGCCGGCAGCAGCAGGTCGCAGAAGACCCGGTGCACCGTCCGGCTCACGTCCACGGCTGGTGAGGGCGCCCCGCGAGGGCCGCGGACCCACGCGGGGCTGGCAAGTCGCCCATCGACCGCTACCCTTCCCGTCGGACGGGCGACCCACGCTCGGCCGCCACGCTCGATCACGCGTTCGTCGCCCTGGGGCGGCGACGGCGCCGCACCCCGGGGGAAAGACATGACCCAACCGCCCATCGGTGGCGCCACCGGCTCGCCCGGCGGCCCGTTCCGCCCGGAGCCGCCGGCCGGGGCCGTGCCGGCCGCCGCACCGGCACCCGGTGCGTTCCCGCCGCCGCCGGCTGCGGGCTACCCGCCGTACCAGAGCCCGGCGCCGCCGAAGAAGCGGCGCGGCCTGCTGATCGCCTCGATCGTGCTGGCCGCGGCCATCCTGCTCTGCGGCGGCGGCGGCACGGCCGCGTTCCTCACCCTGCGCGACACCGAGGACGGCCAGGGCGCCAAGGAGCCGGCGGTCGCCGTGGACGGCTTCCTCACCGCCGTCTACAAGGACCGGGACGCCAGGAAGGCGGCCACCTTCGTCTGCTCCGCATCCCGGGACGACAAGAAGATCGCCGGCAAGGTCACCGAGGTGCAGAAGTACGCGGCGGAGTACCAGAACCCGCGCTTCCGGTGGACCACCCCGAAGGTGGACAACCAGACCGGCGACCGGGCCACCGTCACCACCAAGGTCACCATGACCACCTCCGACGAGAAGGTGGCCGACCAGGAGCTGCGCTTCACCGTGGTGCAGAAGACGGGTTGGTGGGTCTGCGAGGTCGCCTGAGTCCGGCGGCTGGATAGGCTCGACGGGTGCGAGCAGCTGAGCAGCGGGCCGACGACTGGCCGTCCCGCCTTCACGTGGTGACCGGCAAGGGCGGCACGGGCAAGACCAGCGTGGCCGCGGCGCTGGCCCTCGGCCTGGCCGCCGGCGGCCGGCGCACGCTGCTGGTCGAGGTGGAGGGGCGGCAGGGCATCGCCCAGCTCTTCGGCACCGACCCGCTGCCGTACGAGGAACGGCACCTGGCCGACGCCCCCGGCGGTGGCGAGGTACGGGCCCTGGCGGTGGACGCCGAGGAGGCCCTGCTCGAGTACCTGGACATGTTCTACCACCTCGGCGCGGCCGGCCGGGCGCTGCGCAAGCTCGGCGCGATCGACTTCGCCACCACCATCGCGCCGGGACTGCGGGACGTGCTGCTCACCGGCAAGGTGAAGGAGGCGACCACCCGCACCAGCGGTCAGCGCCGGACGTACGACGCGGTGGTGCTGGACGCGCCGCCGACCGGGCGGATCGGCCGGTTCCTCAACGTCACCGCGGAGACCGCCCGGCTGGCGAAGATGGGCCCGATCAAGACCCAGAGCGACGGGGTCTCCGCGCTGCTGCGCTCCCCGATGACCGCGGTGCACGTGGTGACGTTGCTGGAGGAGATGCCAATCCAGGAGACGGTGGACGCGATCACCGAGCTGACCCAGCTCGGCTTCCCGGTCGGTCGGGTGATCGTCAACGGCGCCCGGCCACCGGTGCCGGCGGGGCGGGCGCTGAGCCAGGCCGAGCTGAAGCGGGGCCTGCTCGCCGCCGGCCTGCCCGTCGACCGGGACACCGTGGCCGGGCTGGCCGGGGAGGCCCGGGACCAGCTCGTCCGCCGGGAGCTGGAGGATTCGCTGCGCGCCGAACTGGTGGAGCTGGGCGTGCCGTTGACCGAGCTGCCGCTGCTGCCCGACGGGGTCGACCGGGCCGCGCTGGAGATGCTGGCCGGGGTGCTCGTCCGGGCGGATTGACTCACACCTGCGGCCGGCACGGAGCAGAGACACCCCTCAGCCCGATACGCTCGATTGGTGCCTTCCGAAGACGCGGCGCCCCCGCTGGACGTCGACCAGATCCTCGCCGACCCCGGCGTACGGATAGTGGTCTGCTGCGGGGCGGGCGGAGTGGGCAAGACGACCACGGCGGCCGCGCTGGCGCTGCGCGCCGCCGAGCGGCACGGCCGGCGGACGGTGGTGCTGACCATCGACCCGGCCCGCCGGCTGGCCCAGTCCCTCGGCCTGACCGAGCTGGACAACACCCCGCGCCAGGTCAAGGGCATCGACATCGAGGCCAGCGGCGGTGAGCTGCACGCCATGATGCTGGACATGAAGCGCACCTTCGACGACGTGGTGCTCCAGCACACCGACCCGGCGAAGGCGGCGGAGATCTTCGCCAACCCCTTCTACCAGGCGATGAGCTCGACCTTCGCCGGCACGCAGGAGTACATGGCGATGGAGAAGCTCGGGCAGCTGCACGCCCGGGGCGAGTGGGACCTGATCGTGGTGGACACCCCGCCGTCCCGCTCGGCGCTGGACTTCCTCGACGCCCCGGCCCGGCTCTCCCGCTTCCTGGACGGGCGGATGCTGCGGCTGCTGCTGGCCCCGGCGCGCAGCGGGGGGCGGAGCATGTTCAGCCTCGTGACGGCCAGCTTCGGGATGTTCTCGAAGGTCGTGCAGAAGGTGATCGGCGCGCAGCTGCTCACCGACCTGTCCGGCTTCGTCGCCGCGCTGGATTCCATGTTCGGCGGCTTCCGGCAGCGGGCCGAGCAGACGTACCGGATCCTGCAGGCGCGGGAGACCGCGTTCCTGCTGGTGGCGGCGCCCGAGCCGGACGCGGTCCGGGAGGCCGCCTACTTCGCCGGGCGGCTGCGGGAGGAGCGGATGCCGCTGGCCGGCCTGGTGCTCAACCGGGTCCACCGTCCGGCCGTGACGTCGCTGGACGCGGCGGAGAGCCTGGCCGCCGCGGAGCGGCTGACCGAGCTGGGTGGCCACGAGGGCACCGTCGACGTGCTGCGGGCCCACGCCGCGCTGGCCCAGCAGGCGGTCCGCGAGCAGCGGGTGGCGGCCCAGTTCACGGAGGCGTTCCCGGCGGTGCCGGCGGTGTCGGTGACGGCGCAGCCCGCCGACGTGCACGACGTCGACGGGCTGCGGACGATCGGCGCGGCGATCAGCCGGGCCTGAGGCGCGGCGGTCAGTTCGCGGCGGTCACCAGGACCTTGTCCTTGCCGGCCTTCTCCTTGGCGTTCTTCTTCATGGCGGCCTCGAACATCTTGCGCCAGCTCGTCACCTGCGGGTGGCGGCGCAGCAGCGCCCGGCGTTCGCGTTCGGTCATGCCGCCCCACACCCCGAACTCGATCCGGTTGTCGAGCGCATCGGCCAGGCACTCGTACCGAACTGGGCAGCTCCGGCAGATCCTCTTCGCCACGTTCTGTTCGGCGCCCTGTACGAACAACGCGTCCGGGTCCCCGTTCTGACATGCCGCCAGCGACGGCCAGTCAGTGATCATGCCCATGTGTACACGTCCCCCCTTGCAGTACCTACCGACTTCGCGCGACCAGCCGTCGATTCCCCCCGGTCGTCCGGCCCGTCCTTCCCCAAGGAGGCACGGACGACGTGTGGCTCTGTCGCCGCCACCATCATGCTCTGTAGTCGCCCGATTACGCAACGTTGTCGGCGAAATCCATCATTCCGGACACTCCCGGCTTCCCGGGCCTTCGCCCGCCGTCTACCCCGCCGGGGTCCGTGAAAACGCTGCGCGGCTCCCCCGTTCGGAGGAGACTCGTTGGCGGGTTCACGCAACCACGCACCGGGGTTCGTGCGTTTAGCACAACGAGGTCGGCGCGCGCAGGAAATGGGGAAAGAACGCCCCAGCGCCCCTCGTTCCCTACTCGCGTACCCTGTCGAGGTGACCTGGATGCGGAAACGTGACCACAATGTCTTCACCAACGCCGCATCGCTGCTGATCTGTGGCCTGTTGGCCGGCGTGGTGGTCGCGGCGGCGGCCTTCCCCGCGGTGGCGATGTCCGGGCTGGCCGCCAAGGCCGGCGCCGAAACCTTCGGCGCCCTGCCCAAGGAGCTGACCGTGGCCCGGGCGCCGCAGATCACCTATCTGCTCGCCTCGGACGGCAAGACCCCGCTCGCCACGATGTACGACGAGAACCGCCGGGACGTCAAGCTCAAGGACATCTCGCCCTTGATGCAGAAGGCGATCATCGCGGCCGAGGACCACGACTTCTACAAGCACAACGGCGTCGACCTCAACGGTGTCGCCCGGGCGTTCGTCAACAACCAGTCCGGTGCCAACTCCCGGCAGGGCGCGTCGACGCTGACCATGCAGTACGTCCGGCTCGCCATCGCGTACTCGGCGACGCACCCGGCCGACGTGGTCGCGGCGACCGAGGACACCAGCGCCCGGAAGCTGCGCGAGATGCGCTACGCGCTCCAGATCGACAAGGAGCTCACCAAGGACGAGATCCTGGAGCGCTACCTGAACATCGCGGCCTTCGGCAACGGCGCGTACGGCATCTTCGCGGCCAGCCAGGTCTACTTCGGCAAGCCGCCGAGCAAGCTCGACATCCAGGAGTCGGCCATGCTCGCCGGCATGGTCAAGGCGCCGACCGCGTTCGACCCGACCACCAAGGCCGGTTACCCCGAGGCGGTGGCCCGGCGGGACTACGTCATCCAGAACATGGTCGACATCGGGGCGGTCACCCAGGCGCAGGCCGACCAGGCCAAGAAGATCAAGCTGGAGGTCAACGACAAGCGCACCCCGAACGGCTGCGTCGCCACCAACCAGCGGACCTGGGGCTTCTTCTGCGACTACTTCTACCGCTGGTGGCTGCAGCAGGAGACGTTCGGCTCGACCTCGTACGACCGGGAGCGCCGGCTGAAGAGCGGTGGCTACACCATCACCACCACGCTCGACGTGCAGGCGCAGAAGGGCGCCGACAGGGCCGTCCGCAATCACCTGAAGGAGAACAGCAAGGCGGCCCGGATGGTGGCGGCGATCGAGCCGGGCACCGGCCGGGTGCGGGCGGTCGCGGTGAACCGCAACTTCAAGATCGACGACCCGAAGCACCCGCAGAACGCTTTCTCCAGCGACCCGAAGAAGGCCAAGAAGAAGATCCGGGGCAACTACCCGAACACGGTCAACCCGCTGGTCACCGGCGGACCCGGCATCACCGGGTACCAGGCCGGCTCGACCTTCAAGATGTTCGCGATGGTGGCGGCCCTGGAGAAGGGCATCCCGCTCAGCTACACCATCAACGCGCAGCCGTTCTTCAAGTCGGAATACATCATCGACTCCAGCAACCCGGCGGCCTGCAAGGGCACCCACTTCTACTGCCCGAAGAACGCCAGCGCCAGCATGACCGGCGTGCACAACATGTGGAGCGCGTTCGGCCAGTCGGTCAACACCTACTTCATCCCGCTCCAGCAGCAGGTCGGCGCGGAGAACGTGGTGAAGGTCGCGCAGAAGCTCGGCATCACCTTCCGCGCACCCTCGGACGCCAGGTTCGCCTCGACCAAGGACTACGCCCACCAGTGGGGCGCGTTCAGCCTCGGCGTCTCCCAGACCACCCCGCTGGAGCTGGCCAACGCGTACGCCACCCTGGCGGCGGACGGCAAGTACTGCGAGCCCATCCCGGTCCAGGAGATCCGCGGCCCGGACGGCGACAAGCTGGACATCGCCAACCCGCACTGCGAGCAGCGGATCAGCACCGAGGTGGCCCGGGCCGCCGTGGACGCCGCCCGCTGCCCGGTCGGTGACCACTCCGCGACCTCCAAGTGCAAGGGGGCCACCGCCCGCAACGTCCACGGGATCGTCGGCGCGCCGGTGGCCGGCAAGTCCGGCACCACCGACTCCGACAAGACCTCCGCCCTGGTCGCGATGACCAAGCAGTACGCGGTGGCCGGCATCATGGCCGACCCGGACTGGCCGCAGACCAACCAGAAGATGGGCCACGACGTCCAGAACGGCATCAACCCGGCGGTGTACGAGACGCTGCGCGACGCGATGAAGCACAAGGAGCGCATCGAGTTCACCCCGCCGAGCGGGAAGATCATCTTGGGTGACCAGCGCTCCATCCCCGACGTGAAGTGCCAGCCGATCGAGGCCGCCAAGTCGCGGCTGCGCGGCGCCGGGTTCGACCCCGTCGTCTCCAGCAGCAAGGTCCCGTCGAGCTGTCCGAAGGACACCGCCGCCGGCACCAGCCCGGACGGCCGCACCATCAAGGGCGGCGTGGTCACCATCGAGGTCAGCGCCGGTGGCGGGTCCACCCCCGGCGATGGCGCCACCCCGCCCGGCACACCGCCGACCCGCCCCGGGCGACCACGCGGCTGACCCGTGACACGGACGGGCGGGCACCCCACGAGGGGTGCCCGCCCGTTTCGCGTACGCCTGGCGGCAGCCGGTCGGGTCAGAGGCCGAGCTGTCGGCGTACCTCGGCGGCGACCCGACCGCCCTCGGCCCGGCCGGCCACCGCGGTCTGGGCCGCCTTCATGGCCGGGCCCATCTGCGCCTTGCCGGTGAAGCCGCCCGCGGCGAGCGCCCCCGCGACCAGCTCGGCCAGCTCGTCGTCGGAGAGCTGCTTCGGCAGGTAGCGCTCCAGCACCTCGCCCTCGGCGGTCTCCTTCGTGGCCTGCTCGGCGCGGCCGGCGTCGGCGAAGGCGGTCGCGGCCTCGCGCCGCTTCTTCGCCTCCTTGGTCAGCACCGCGAGCACCTCGTCGTCGGTGAGCTCGCGCTTGGCCTTGCCGGCGACCTCGGCGTTGCCGACGGCCGCGAGGGCCATCCGCAGCGTGGAGGTGGTCAGCTCGTCGCGCGCCTTGAGTGCGGCGCGCATGTCTGCGGTGAGGCGGTCCTTCAGCGTGCTCATGGACGGTCAAACTACCCTGAACGCCATGCGAAAGCGCACACTATTCCGGCTTGCCGCCGGCACCGTCGCCGCGGGCGCGGCCACCCTGGCGTACGCGTCGCTCGTCGAACGCAACATGTTCACCCTCCGCCGGTACGACGTGCCGGTGCTCCCGGCCGACGCCGAGCCGCTGCGCGTGCTGCACCTGTCGGACCTGCACATGATGCCCGGCCAGCGGCGCAAGCAGGACTGGGTGGCCTCGCTGGCCGCCCTCGACCCCGACCTGGTCGTGGTGACCGGGGACAACATGGCCCACCCCGACGCCGTCCCCGGCGTGCTGCGGGCTCTGCAACCGCTGCTCGACTTCCCAGGCGCGTTCGTCTTCGGCTCGAACGACTACACCGGGCCGGTCTGGAAGAACCCGTTCACCTACTTCCTGCCCAACCGGGAGTACACCGAGGGCGCGGCGCTGCCGTACGAGGAACTCCGGGACGTCTTCACCGGCGCCGGCTGGGCCGACCTGAACAACGCCCGGACCACGGTGAAGGCCGGCGGCCGGGAGGTCGAACTGGTCGGCGTCGACGACCCGCACATCGAGCGGGACGACTACGCCGCGGTGGCCGGCCCGGCGTCCGGCTCGGCCGACCTCTCGATCGCCCTGGCCCACTCCCCCGAGCCGGCCGTCCTCGACCAGATGGCCGCGGACGGCTTCGGGCTGCTGCTCGCCGGGCACACCCACGGCGGACAGGTCTGCGTGCCGGGCTACGGCGCGCTGGTGACCAACTGCGGGCTGCCCCGCTCGATGGCCCGCGGCCTGCACCGCTGGCCCGGCTCGGACTCCTGGCTGCACGTCTCCGCCGGGCTGGGCACGCACCCGACCGCACCGGTGCGCTTCGCCTGCCCGCCGGAGGCGAGCATCCTCACCCTGATCCCCCGCTGAGCAGGTCCAGGGCGGGGGCGAGGGGTACCGAGTTTGACCATCGGACCGGGTGGGCTACTATTTGTCGGCACGCCTCGGGGTGTGGCGCAGCTTGGTAGCGCGCTTCGTTCGGGACGAAGAGGTCGTCGGTTCGAATCCGGCCACCCCGACCAGAGGTAACAGCAGGTCAAGGCCCCTCCGTGGAGGGGCCTTGATTCATTTCAGGCGATCACTGCTCTGTCGGAGGCAGCGAGAAGGCAGCAAACGACGCGAGCACCCTGCGATCCCGGTCACGTGTCGAGTGCGTGTAGCGGTCCAGGGTTGTCGACGTCTGCTCGTGCCCCATCACCTTCGTCACGTCGTTGATGGGCACGCCGTCGGAGACGAGCCACGTCGCGTACGAGTGCCGAAGATCATGGAACCGGAGCGCGAGGGAGAGGCCGGCCCGTTGCAGCGACGGCTTCCAGATGCGCGCCCGGAACGTGCCTCGCTTGAGCGGTTCGCCGGTCCGGGCAACGAAGATCAGCCCCTCGACCCCCGTCTCGAAGGACTGCCGGTGGTCGGTCAGCGCCTGGACGACGAACGGCGGGAGCGGCACGGTCCGCCGGCCAGCTCGTGACTTCGGGTACGGCTTGAGCGTGACGTGCCCGGACACTTCCTCCGCCACCCGCACGACCCGGAGGACGCCAGCGGCCAGGTCGACGGCGTCCCAGCGGAGCCCGGCGCACTCGCCCCAGCGGAGCCCGGTGCCGGCGGCGACGGCGACCAGGGCGCGATACCGGTCGGGGATCGCAGGCAGCAGCTTGCCGAACACCTCCGCGCGGGAGATCACCAGTTCGTCAGTATCCATCCGACGGCGCGGCGGTAGCCGGACGCCCTCGCAGGGGTTGAACCCGATGAGCCGATCCCGGACCGCAGAACGCAGAACTCCGGACGTGAGGCGGTAGCACTCGCGGACAGTGGCAGGCGACAGCCGCTCCCCCAGCTTGGTCACCCACTCCTGAACGGCCGAGTGCTCGATCTTCGCCAGCGGCACCGCCCCCCACCGTGGCAGAACGTGGTTGCGCATGATCGACGCATCACGGGCAGCGGTCGCCTTCTCGTCGTTGCGGTTACTCAGCCAGCGCTCCCCGTAATCCGCGAAGCGGAGCCGCCCGGCGTCAGGGGCGACGTACGTTCCCCGGTTCAGCGCCGACTCAACCTCAGCGAGGAAGGCGTTTGCCTCGCGCTTAGTCCGAAACGTCTTTGACCTCTGCTTGCCTGCGGGATCGCGCCAGCAGGCTCTCTGCCGACGGTACTTCATTGACGAACCAGGGTTGCTGTACCGGAAGCACCCCGACCAGATCACCGCACAGGCCGACTGGACTGCAACCGCGGAGTGGCAGCTCCGCATGCAGCTCATCGAGTCCCGGGCGATCGCGCTACGAGCCCTCTTTCTTTCGACCAACGCCTGACCCGGGCAACCGGCGGCGGTCGTCGCCTGGAAGGCCGGCCGGACTGCCGGCGTGTCTAGTCCCACCACATGCTTGACGAGGCGGGGTCATCCGCGCTCACGTGCCACGCGGCGGGTCGTCGGGCTCGGCTGGGCCGTGCTGGATCTGCCGCTGCTGTCGGCCCGGGACTCGTAACGAGAAGCTGAGCAGGGTGACGAGGAAGGCAGTGAGCAGGCCGAGCGCGGCCAGGGCGGGCAGGAACCGGGCGACGGGCAGCAGCACGAGTGCCATGGCGGCGGCGACCAGATGGGCGGTCGGAGCGGCTCCGACCGAGAGCCGCCGAAACAGGCTCCGGCCGATGAGGTAGAGGGCCGCGCCACCGTACAGCGCGGCGGTGGAGGTCCACTCCAAAGGCGGCCCGGCGGGGTGCCCAGGCTGGTCGTGAACCAGATGGGCGAGTACCTGTTCGGCGCCCAACGCCACGAAAATGATCCCTGCCGTCATCGGGAAATGAGCCAGGCTGTACGCGTTGCTGGCTACGGCGCCGCGCTGCCGACTGGGCGTCCTGCCCAGTATCTCGGCAGCGCGTACCGCGGAGCGCCTGAAGTAGAACCACCAGCCGCACAGCGTGATGACGAAGGTGAGCAACGCCGCCAGCAGAACCGGCCCGCGGGTCACCGCCATCCCGGCACCGGCTCCGACTCCGACAGAGATCAACGACTCGCCGAGCGCGATGATCATTACGAGGCTATGCCGTTCGGCGAAGTGACTCGGGCTGCGCAACTCCCATCCGCTCAACTTCGAGGCGATCAAGCCACCGCCGAAATCGATGACGACCGCCAATGCCCAGAGCAGGGTCTGCGCGGTGCCGCCGAGCGTGGCGCCGAGGATCAGCGGTATCCAGGCGAAGGCCGTCGTGGTCGAGAACAGGCGCAGGGTCGTGCGCATCTGCCGGCTCTGCGCCGCAGCGTAGAAATAGAGGCCGACGTCCAGTGCCCGTAACACGATGTAGGCCAGGGCCAGGGTCAGCGGCCCGTCCACCGTCCCGTTGCCCTGCTGCCAGGCGTCGGGTATCACCAGGGCTATCACGAAGGTGGCCGCCGACGCCGCGAGGAAACCGCCGTAGATCGGGCCGACGTCGGCGCGGGCCTGGTTACCCAGCCACGTGTAGGTCGTCCAAGACATCCACAACAGCAGCAGGAGGATCAGCCCTTGCACCAGGGTGATTGGTGTGGGCGGCCGCCCCATGAACGCGGTGACCCGGGTGAAGGCGAAGATGAACACGAGGTCGAAGAAGATCTCCACGTGCGTTATCCGGTGCGTCTCCTCCGTCATCACCGGCCGGGACCAGAAGATAAGCCTCATAGCCCCATCTTCTTCGCCTACAGCCCGCAAGGTGCACGATCGTGATCCATTCAGCCGCACGTCAACGCGGTGGTATCTAACTGGCTCCCGGCCGTCGACCTGCCGCGTACACCGGCTGCCGGGTACCGGCCGGCTGCCGGCTGTCTAGTCCCACCACATGCTTGACAGTGAGGATGTGTTCGGCGGCACCGAGCGGGTCTGACTCGATGCTTGACCGACGCTTCGGCTGTCCTTGATCCGATCTGTCGGCCTGCTCGGTGCCGTTGTTGTGCACGCGGCCGGACGGGCGCCGTGACCTCATAGGAGCCTGTGCGAGAGGCCCCGTCACTGTCTTGTCCGCCCGCCCGACCGGCGCGTGCCGCCCACCCGGTGCGAGCGGAAAGGACGGCACAACCAAGCATGACCGAACAACGAGGCACAGCGCAGCATCCGATCGCGGTCGGCGGCGTAGATACCCACGGCGACACCCACCACGCTGCTGTCCTGGACGAGGTGGGCCGGCGGTTGGCCGACCGTGCGTTCCCGACCACACCGGCCGGCTATCGGCAGTTGTTGGCGTGGCTGCGCAGCTTCGGCCGGCTGGAGCGCGTCGGTGTCGAGGGCACCGGCGCCTATGGGGCAGCGTTGGCGCGGATGTTGCGCCAGGCCGGCGTCACCGTGGTCGAGGTCGACCGACCCGACCGCAAGGCCCGCCGTTTGAAGGGCAAGTCCGATCCGGCCGATGCGTACTCGGCCGCCTGGGCCGCATTGTCGGGCCGGTCGACTGGCACACCGAAAAGCCGCAACGGTCGCATCGAAGCCATCCGTACCCTGCGGGTGACCCGCCGCGGCGCGGTCAAGGCCCGCACCCAGGCGATCAACCAGCTCCGCGCCCTGCTTCTCACCGGTCCGGCCGAGCTACGCGAGCAGCTGCGTGGCCTACCGAAGACTGCCCTGGTCAGCGCCTGTGCCCGGCTGCGCCCCACCGCTGACCTCGCCGATCCCAGTCAAGCGACCAAGGCGGCTCTGCGTCGGCTGGCCCGCCGTCATCAGCACCTCACCGCCGAGATCGCCGAGCTGGACGCCGAACTCGCAACGCTGGTCACCGCCGCCGCACCCGAACTGCTGACCCTGCCCGGGGTTGGCGTCGAAACCGCCGGGCAACTGCTGACCACCGCCGGCGACAACCCCGAACGGCTGCACTCTGATGCCGCCTTCGCCCACCTGTGCGGCGCTGCACCGATCCCGGCCAGCTCCGGGCGCACCGACCGTCACCGGCTCAACCGCGGCGGGGATCGCTGGGCCAACTGCGCGTTGCATACCATCGCGCTGTCCCGCATGCGCTGGCACGAACCCACTCGCGCCTACGCAGCTCGTCGACGGCAACAGGGGCTGTCCAACAAAGAGATCATGCGGTGTCTCAAGCGCCTCATCGCAAGGCAGATCTACTACGTCATTCGCCGGCTCGAGATCACCAAGACAGCCCCCGCAACGGCTTGACGATCCATAGGAGCATCGCTTGGCCTAGGTAACCATCACCGTCCGAGGCTCCACATGGTCGCTTGCGGTCTTCACCAGGCGTGCAACCTTGAGCAGGTTCCAGGCCATGTAGTAAGCGCCCTGGTCGTGGTGCCAAAGACCGGATCTAATGCGTCGCTGAAGCTCGGTAACGGTGGCATCCACGAGTTGTCGCTGCTGTGGTGTCAGCTCACCATCTGCCGACAGGACAGCGGCCACGAGGGTGCCGACCGTGGTGGCGATCTCGTCAGATGGCGCCGTCAACGCGGGAAGACCGCTGCGGCTCCAATACCTCAGGGCGTACAGCGCCGCCGGCCTGACGGCGCCGTACCAGATCCGCGGAAAGCCGTTCGGGTTGATCTCGTTAGCGGGAGCGATCCGTTGGCCGCATTGCTTGGCCTGACGGCGCTTGCGGGCGTAGTCCCGCATGTCGGCATGCCACCCAGCACGGCTTGCCGTCAGGACGTCGAGTGCCCTCAGGAGGGAGGCCTCATCGCGCTGATAGGGCCCGGCGATCTCTTCAAGGAAACCCAACGTCGCGTGGAACCCAATCGGCCTGTAGAGCTGAACGCAGGACCGCAGCGCCGACACGCGCCGCCCGTAGGGCAGTGACCTGTCGCGAACCTTTCGCGCGTAGTTGCCGAAACTCACCGAGCGAGACTAGCCGCAGGCGCAAAAGCGCGGTGTGAGCTGCGGTGTGAGCGGACTGCCGAATTCGCCTCTTAAGGATCAAGGCGGCCCGCAAGCGGGCCGCGCCGGCCCGGCCCCGGCCTGCTGGCGACCTCCGGCCGGCATCGGCCGGGCCGGCCGGCCACGCTGGCGAACGACAAGACTTTGAAGACCTCGGGGCGCTGCCCCGAACCCCGGCCCTCCTCAGAGATCGGCCCGAGCGGATCACCTCGCCGGGCACCACAAGGGCTACCAGCCTCCCCGGACGGGGCCAAGGTCGTTCGTCCGGTAGGGCGCTCCACCTTGTCCCCGTCCGGGGAGGCTGGACGGTCTACGACTGCCCGACGAGGAGATCCGCCTAAGGCTTGGCCGAGCGACGTTTCTGAAACTGCTGGAACTCCGAGTGCTCGGAGCCCTTGCGCCCAATCAAACAGCCGACCATCGATAGTCCCTGAGTCCTTCAGCGTCTTCAGCGATTCGTGTAGTTTCCGGCCGACCACGCCTTGGTCTGCGCAGAAGCCTTCAAGGGTGCGGCGAACCATTACTGCGCTCGCCCGATACGCCTTAACGCGAACCGGTAGGCCGCGTGATCAGCAAGTTGCGGGGGAGGTGACGTGAACGTTGTGATCGATGGGGAGCCGTCGCCGGGTGCCGAGCCCGGGTTGCGGACGCCGGAGGCACGGATGCTGCTGGCGGAGTTCCGGGGCGACGAGGAGCGATGGCGACGGCTCTCCGCGGATCTGGAGCGGGAGAAGTACGGGCTCGATGTCATGCAGGCCGCGTTCCACCTCGCCGTGCTCCGGCGTTTCAGTGGCGGGGTGGAGCTTCGCGACGTAACCAGGTTCGTCCGAGAGTTCAACGCCGCCGCTCCGGAGGAGGCGCGAATGCCGCCGCGTGAGGCGGAGGCGGCGATTCGCGTCTCCCTCGGCGAGGAGCACCTTGCCGAGTCGATGGCCGGCGAGGTGCTGGGCAACATTCGGTATGCGCTGCTCTTCGCGCTGGCCGACGATCTGGGACTGGACGATGATGAGGTCGTCGGGCTGCTGAGGTCGGCGGAGGACGTGATTCTCACCGGCAGGCAGATCGGATTGTTCGGGTCGCTGGCGGACGAGTGGTCGACGGTGCCGCGGATGGATGGAGACAGGATGCACTGGCGTTGGAGGCGGGGTGGCGGTGAAGGCAGGTAGGAAGCGTCGTCGCGCTGTCGCCGCGCGCGAAGCGCATTCCGGGCCGGTCACCCTGATGGGCCAGATCCTGCGCGGGCTGGCGCTGCGCCAACCGGAGGAGCGCGAGCGGGCTCGACTGAAGACGCACGAGCCCGGCGGTTCGGTCGACTCGATGCCGGTCATCGATGCCGCGTTCGAGCTCGCGGTGCGGCGTCGGTTCGCGCCGGGTACCGATCTCCGGGAGATTGCCTCGTTCGTCGCGGACGTCCGGGCGGGGTTCGGGCCGACTATTGACGTACTCGCGATGGAGGCGTTGATCCGGCGGGCGCTCGGCGAGGAGACTCACATCGATGATCTGGGCGCCAAGACGGTGATCGAGTTGAAGTGCCTCACCCTCGTGGCGGTGCACGATGTCCTGTCCTGGAGCGACGCGGACACCGACCAGCTTCTGCCGGAGGCGGAGGCGCTGGCGAGGGCGAAGGGCTTCAGCCCCGCGGTCGGCTAGTGACCGGTGCCCGTTGGGACCGTCGCGGCGGATCCTGACAGGCGGTGCAGCCGCTCTGGGCGGTCAGTCTGACAAGCATCAGGGGTAGGGCGGATCCTGCGGTCACCTCTGCCCGTCTCCTGACCGTGAGCGGTCCGCATCTGGTCCGCAAGAGGTCGGCGGACGACGGGGGAGTGGTGTGAGATGTCGAGAGGTATTTCCACTGCTAGAGCCCCATGCGCCCAGGTCGGCGGGGCGGGCAATTTGATCTCATAATCCCTCGGTCGCCGTGCCCGTTGCGTGCCCGTTGGCGCAGGAACCGAGGGTCAATGGCGGTCAGCTCCTGGCCGTGGCCGCCCGCATGGTGGCGCAGGTCAAGCCAAGTCATTGCCGAGCGACTTCCGCCCGTGTCCACACTTCCTAAACCGCGTGGCGCCCACGCCGAAGCTTGACAACCGCCATTGAGACTCGTCCGGTAGGGCGCTCCACCTTGTCCTCGTCCGGGGAGGCTGGAAGGCCTTCAACTGCCCGACGGGGAGATCAGATCCTTCGCTGTTGATGTTGTTGATCCACACCAATGCACGCGAGGACTGACGCCGCGTCGGCTGTCAGGAAGAGCTGGAAGTAGTAGGGAGGATCGAGCTGCGTCACTCCGCCAAGCCGCACAGGCTGTTCACCAAACGCGTGGAGCGTCTCGACGGCCTCCGCGAAACCGAGCGTCGGGATGCCCCGTTCCCTCGTGTGAACCTCCCGCACTCGGTACGTGGACGCAAGGTTGTTTGCGGGGACCAACCCGACCGCGCCGTCCCAGATGCGGAAGGACGCTCCCCGCTCAAGGGCTTCGCGGCACGCCTTGTTGACTAGACTCTCGTCGGCAAGTAGAGGGATCAGCTCCTCGCGATTCACCCACCGACCGTACAGCCAAGACTGCCTACTGAAGCCGACGCTGATCGACAGCGACGGACACGCTGATCAGGAGCTCAGGGAGCCCACCAGCCATCCGCGATCTTCTTCTAGCCCCCAGGCCGTGGATCAGTCGAGCAGGCCCGGAACCCGCTCCTGAAGCGTGGTCACCACTCGCGACAGCCCAGCGGCCAAGTCATCGCCGTCCCATCGCACGAGTTCCTTGCCCAGCGGCTTGCCCGACACCAGCACCGTCCAGCGACCCCGTTGGCGTTCGCCGTCCATCTTGACGATGGCGACCAGGCCGCGATCGCCGAGTTGGACAAGCAACTCCGTCAGGCACTCATCCAGTCCCATAGCCGCCGATTGGATCACGAACGCTCAGCGATGCGCAGTCCGCATCTGGTCCGCAAGAGGCCGGCGGACGGCGGGGAGTGGTGTGAGATGTCGAGAGGTGTTTCCGCTGCTAGACCCCCATAGGCCCAGGTCGTCGGCGTTGGCAATTTGATCTCGTAATGCGTAGGTCGACGGTTCGATTCCGTCAGGCGGCTCGGTACAGAAGCCCAGGTCAACGACCTGGGCTTCGCCGTTTCCAAGGTCGACAACACCGCCGCCGACTGTGCCAGTCCGCATCAAGGGCGCTGCGCGTCGGCACGCCGATGGCCTATGGCCACCCTTGACCCCGACCGGGTGCCGCAGTCCTTGGCGCCTATCCGGGGGATGGGGACAGACTGGCGACCACCTTCCGCCGGAGCCCTGCACATAGGGTGTCGATCATCTTGACCGCTCACGACGCATCGCCGGCCGCTAGTCCCGCTTCGAATGCGGCCAGGAAGTCCAGCAACTGACGCCGTGCGGCGTCGTCGTGCGTGCGGTGGTTCAGGAATGTCGACGTGACGCGGTGCGAGCGGTCCTCGACCACCTCGATCAGCTCGACGAGTTGAAGCCGAGCCTCGACCACCGCGACCGACCCCACCTGACGGCACCACGCCTCGATAAGGGCGGGATCGGTAGAGACGGCATCGATCCCGCAGCACGCGCGGACACACTCGACCTCGCAAAAGATGATGCACTCGCTCAGGGGCGATGGTATTTCGACCGACACGTCCGCCATCTCGTCACTCTCACTTGTTCTCGGCCGGTGTACGGACACGATCACGCGATGTGGTCAACGTGGCATGGCTGCGGCGTGCTTGCTGGCGAGCCCGTACAGTCGCGCGGGGTCGCCCAGCGGGCGGATCCCTCCTGGGCCTACGGAGACGTCCCTCGGGTCCAGCGTGGCAGTGGCCTGGAGCGAGGGCACGTTTCGGCCGGCGCGGTCAACCATAACGAGGGCGGTGGCGATGAAGCCCTCCAGCAAGGACCTGAGGATCGCGTGGCTTGAAGACAGGTACTGCGCGACCAGTGCATCCAGGAAGCCGACGAACACGTCGAGGTCGATCTCATAGTCGTCGGCGCGCATGGGGCCGATGCCGGTCGGCACGTCAACCAGTTCAGCGACCGCCTCGCTGGTACGGACAAACAACTCGGCCAGTCGGTTGGAAGGGTTCCAGAGGACGAGGTCGCCCGCGTTGAAATATTGGCTCATCTTGCGATGATCACGGTTCGGTACGTACTGGCTCAAGCCACAGGGCGCAGCATCTTCACGCCGGCCGGTCTATTCCAGCGTTCCCGTTGAGATCAGCCGGTCGTCGTCCTTGGGGAAGCCCCAGAACACCGGCTTGTCGTCGTAGTTCAGATCCGCCTCCGCCCACAGCGGCGAGGCGGACACGATGAACCAATCATGGCTGCGGGAGAGCATGTAGAGGCTCCACCGCGGGTCATGCTCCAGCTGGTGCAGCTCGCTCAAGCGAGCCCACTCCTCATGTGTGCCGCGACGCAGCGAGAGACCGCGCAGCACGAACGGCATGCAGACGTATTGGACCCATTGGAACAGCACCTCCAGGCGGTACTGGCCCGTGCTTTGGGATCGGTCCGACTGGAGCCACACCTGGGTGTGGGTTCTCGTGACGTGGGTGATCTGGAAGAGTCTGTCCGGTGCTTCCAGTGAGGGCGCAGTGTAATTGCGGACCATCTCGTCACTCTCACTTGTCCTCGGCCGGGGCCGGAGCTGTCACCCGTCAACTGGAACCGAGACGTCAGGCACCAACTGGAGCACGAACGCCAACGGCGGTTAGACGTTCGACCCGCCCCGTCGACGTCTCCGCTCGATGTCTTCCTGGACCTCAGGATCCCAGAGAGAAGGGTTCCAGTCCTCGGGCCGCGGCTCCGCAGACAGCGGCACGCCGACGATCTGCGCCCCGCTCCGCGGCAGGTTGACCCTGCCGTACGCTTCGTCGGCCGAGGCGGACTGCGGAGCCGCCGAGCCGGAGACAATCGCGGCGGGAGCAGCCGATGCAGAGCCGGCGCCGTGATGACTGCCAGGGTGTGCGGCGGCGGCTGCCGGGTTGGCGAGCCAGCGCCCGAGCTTGCTGCGGGTGATCAGCGCGCCGATGATGAGCAGGATCGCGCCGGCTGCCCGTGCGAGATGAAAGCCCGCCGGGGTCTTCATCGGCAGGAGGTACGACAGGAAGAGGATGATGCTTCCGCAGGAGACTGCCCAGTTCCGGACGATCGAGACGGGACAGTCGTGGGCATCGATAACGCGCTTCGTTAGGTTCGACCACCCGAGGAAGGCGAAGAAAAGAGCCAACGGCACTGCGATCGACAGCACCGTGACGGCCTGGCTGCTCGGCGAGACGATCAGATCGGCGATGATTGCCGCCCGGACCAGGGAGAGCCCTGCGAACAGCACGGCGAGCGCCAGCAGCGCCCAGAGGGCTGCTTGCCAACGCGGCGGCAGCCCGTCTACCGGAGCCGGAGCGCTTACGCAGGTGTGCCCCTGTCCCGGATGATCAACTTGAGTCCCGCACTTCGGGCAATTCACGATCGGCCGTTCCCCCGTGTCAGCTGTCACCGCCGCAGCAGACTAGTGGAATCTCGAAGACAGGACTACCCGTCGTGTGCCCGCCGAGTCCCCGTTGTCAGGGACCCGAGGGCCAGCGGATGTTGCACCGCGCCTTCAAGGTCGTCCTCAGCCGAAGTTGTCGCATTCGGCGATCCGACCGGACGCACCACTGACGGCCCCAGCTGCCGGCTGGCGGTGACAGCAACGTGTGACAGCAGCGCCGCTGGACGTCGGCGGACGAGCAAGAACAAAAGAGAGCGCAGGAACACGGGCTACATCCGTCGGCGGACCGTATCGGACGGCCACGCCGAGGCTACGGATCAAAGGGCCGCCGGGCCGTCCAGCGACCTGCGGCAGCGCGTCAGCAGAAAGTCAGCGAACGCCTGACAGCGGTTCCCCATCAACAAGCCGGAGACGGCTGCCGCCCCTGGGTCATCGCGAACGAACGACAGCGGCCAATAGCGGACGACAGCACGGACGACTGTTCGGGACGAAGAGGTCGTCGGTTCGAATCCGGCCACCCCGACCAGAGGTAACAGCAGTTCAGGGCCGGTTTTCCATTGAGGGAGACCGGCCCTGATTTGCTTCTCGGGACCACTCGGGGAGAAATCTGGGAGAAGATCTTGAGCCTTCACTCTCCCACCTCTCCCCGCGCCGCCAGCAGTTGATCCAGCGCCGCCACCGGCGACCCCGGAGCCATCGCCCGCCGCCCGTCCAACGCCGCCGCCCACAGCTCCGTCAGCCCGTCCAACAGCCGTCGGCGCATCTCCGCCGTCACGTGCGAGTACCGGGCCTGCACCGACCCGTCCTCGTGCCCCATCCGCTCATCCATCAGCTTGGGAGGCGTGCCCAACTCCTCCATGAGCGTCTTATGAGTGTGCCGCAGCCCGTGCGGCGTCAGGCCCGGAGCGACCGGCACCCAGCACGCATCCGCCCGCGCTTGGGCGTCCCGGCCCCGCACCGGCACGCCCGGCCAGGGCTCGGCCAGCACCGGCACCGGCCGCGCCTCTTGCGGCGCCTTCCGCGGATACCAGCCGGTGACGGCCGGTTGGAACAACCAAGTGGCGAAACCGTTGCGGCGCCAGTGCGCGGCCTGCTCCCCCGCCGCGCCGCCCCGTACGTAGCCGAGGTCGGCGATGGCACGTTCGACCTTGACCCGCGTTGCCTCGGCCACGGACGCCGGGCGGTTCAGCACGGTCGACACCGTCCCGGTTGAGACGCCAGCCCGACGGGCCACGTCGACCAGCTTTGCCCCCGGCTGCCGAGCCGCGCCGTTGGCAGCACCGTAGCCCCGAAACATGTAGGTCAGCCCGTGACACTGGCACGGTTTCGGTGCAGTTCGCGCGATGTGATCCGTTACCAGCTTCGTGAGCCACTCCGGTGTATCAACGGTGCGGTGCGAGTCGTCCTTGGGTGGGCAGCGGTGCAGCTCCCCCGTGTCCAGCTCGTAGAGCTGCCACTCGACCCGAACCCCGGCCGGTCGGACAAACCTCGGACGGCTTGGAGGCGTATCGCCGGCTTCTTGCGTGGCGAGTGACCAGGTGAGTGATGATTCGGCCCCTCCCGTGACGGAATTGCCCGGGCGTCCGGGCCTCAACCGGCAGCGGGCCCGCCCACCACAACGGTGGACGGGCCCTCGGCCTCTCCGGCGCTACGCCGCCGGCACGGTGATCGTGATGCCGGTGACGGCCTCACCCGCCGTGGTGTGGATCAGGTCCGGGTACGCCACCCGGCCGTCGCCCACGCTGTAGAGGAGCCGCACGTCCTGCGTGTTGAGGCCCTTCATGGTGAACGTGCCGTCCGAGCGGACCGAAGGCTGGATGCCTGCCCAGTCACCGGTCGTCGCGTCGACGGCGGTGATGCCCACGCACCTCAGGCAGGTGCCGTCGGGCACGGTGACGGTGCCGCTGATCGTGCCCGTGGCCGGCAGCGCCGCATCCAGCGTGACGGTTCTGCCGGCCACCACCTGCACCGGCGTCGCGGACGCCCGGTTCACCGCGTCGCCCGACCATGCCCACGCGTGCTTGCCGTCGTACGCCGGGAAGGCCAGCTTCCACTGGTACGGGCCGAGGTTGCGGATCGTGTACTGACCGCCGTCGTAGGTGCAGTTGGCGTTGGGACCCTCGGTGTAGGAAAAGGCCGGTCCGGTCGGGGTCGGGCAGACGTCGCGTACGCCGGCTCCCGTCGCGGCGTCCCGCACGACGCCGGTCACGCTGCCGGCGCCGTCCAGCTTGACGGTCACCCGGATGCGCTCGCCCGGCACCGGCTTGAAGACCTTGGCCTGCGCCGGGTCGCCCGTGCCGCCACCGGTCGTCGAGACCCACTGCGCGCCGTGCTCCTCGTCGTACGGAGCGACGAAGAGCCGGAAGTGGTCCTCGGCGAACAGGTTGTTGTAGTCCACCTCGGAACCGCATCTGCCGTTCTGGCCGACGTCGGTGTACACCGGGTCGGCCAGGGTGACGCAGGCGCCGCTGACCGGGTCGCCGGTGGCCGCGTCGACGAAGTCGACGTGCAGGCTAACCGACTTCTCCAGCTTGACGGTGGTCCAGGTCGTCTCGTTCTCGGTCACGGTCACCGGGCCGAACAGGCCGTTGACGTAGACCTCGTTGGGGTCGTAACCGCCGCCGCGGTAGGTGCCGACCGGCATGTCCTGGAACCGGGCCCGGCCCAGTTTGTCGGTGCAGGTGGTGTGGAACGAGAACGGGCCGTCCTGCGGGTACCAGCAGTAGCCGGCGATCGCGGCGCCGGTCTCCTTGTCGACCGCGCGGACGATGAGGTTCCCGACCGGGGGCCGGGTGAGGTTGACGGTGGTCGTCTTGTCCGCCGTCACGGTGAAGGGGGGAGCGTCGTACTCGGACTCGACTCCGCCGTTGAAGAGCACCTGGCCGCTCGGGAAGGTGAACTGTGCCGTGTAGTTGGAGTCGGTCTCGATCCGCTCGAAGCGGTACCGCCCCTGGTCGTCGGTCGCCGTGTCGGCCACCCAGTTGCCGCCGCGTCGCAGCTGGACCCAGACGTGGGCGATGCCCGCACCCTTCTGGTCCACCACCCGGCCGGCGACGTCGCCGTACTGGATGGGCATCAGAGGGATCTGGAGGGTGGCCGGGACCGTGATCAGGTCGGCCTCCCAGCTGTTCCGGTGGCCGTAGAGGTACTCCTCGACGTAGCCGTTCGCGTTGACCTGGACGGTGTACTCGCCGGCCGGCGTGTCCGGGAAGGCGAAGCGCCCGTCGGTGTCGCTGTTGGTGAAGTTCCAGTTGGAACCGTCCTGCTGCTGGATCACGATTCCCGCCCCGGCGACGGGCTCGCCGGTCAGCTTGTTGGTGATCGTGCCGTCCAGCCCGGCGGCCTCCGCCGCCTGCGCCGGCCCGGTGAGGCCCATGACGGCCATCAGCCCGGCCATCGCTGCGGCGCCCAGTGCGCGCAGCACCCTGCTTTTCATGCTTCCCCGTTTCTGCCATGAGTCCATGGAGGATCCGACTGGCCGGTCGGATACATCGCGCTCCATGGATGGTGTCAGGACCGTACCAGTGGCCGGCGTCGCCGGCTGCTCCACCGGACGGCGGGGAGGCCATCCGCCGGCTGGTCACCCGGATGGAACCGTTGCCGGTCCTGTGACGTCGCGCCGGGCTGCGAGAAAGCGTCTTCATGCGTACGGCTGTCTTCGCCGTGGCGGCGCTGCTGAGTGTGGCGGGCTGTACCGGACCGGATGCGGCGCCCTCCCCACACTCCCGCAGCAGCGGGATGTCAGGCCACGACGGTTCATCCGCGTCGTCGAGCTCCTCTGTCGAGATGCTGCTCTGGCGGCCGTTCGGCGAGTTCTTCGAGGAAGTCCAGAGCGCCGTCGCTGCTAAACGGTCCGGTTCCGAACGTGCCCTCTCAACAATGGCCAGCCATCGCTGGAGCAGATGGCGACCCAACCAAGATCCTGCGCGCAGCGTAAGCGCCCTGTCACGCACGTCTTGATACCGATCTGTCACGGACCTCGTGAGACCGGACACGGGGCCTCGCATCGATCGGTGAGAACTTTCCATACGTCTTCAAGGCGGCCCTGACGGGCCGCTGCGCACCGCTCGGGGCACGCCGCGCCTTGCCGCTTCGCTCACGGCGCGGCGACCCCGGCGGCGCGCGACCTTCAGCGGGCACCACGAAGCCTCGCGGTCGGTGTCTCACGAACGCGAGGCGGTCGAGTCCGTTATGTCGGAGAACGCGAACGGCTACGTCGGTGACGCCTCGCCCGCTTCGTCCGGCGAGCCCGTCTCCCCGGCCAGGTCCGATTCGTCGTCAATTCGGCCGACGACCCACAGTCCATCCGGCCCCTGACTCACTACTGCCCAGGGCGCGGGTAGCGGCTGGAGAGTCGCCAACCGACAGCCCTGAAGATTGACCGAGTGTCTGAAGCACGCCGGTGAAATGTCCGCCGCCCCGTCGAACTGCGCCCCGCCCAAGTCCGCGTGCCCGTGGAACTTCGCCCCGTCCAGATCCGCGCGCGCGTGGAAATGCACTTTGCGCAGGTCCGCGTACGAGTTGAAATCCGCCCCGTCCAGCTCCGCGCGCCCGTGGAAATGCGCCCCGCCCAGATCCGTGGGCACGTGGAACTGCGCCCCGCCCAGATCCGCGTGCCCGTGGAAATGCACCTCGCGCAGGTCCGCGCGCGCATGGAAATGCACCTCGCGCAGGTTCGCGTGCCCGTGGAAATGCGTTCCGGACATATCCGCGCCCCCGTGGAACTGCACCATGCCCAGGTCGGCCGGTCCGTAGAAATGTGCTCCGGACATATCCGCGCCCCCGGAGAAATGCACCCAGTTCAGGTCCGCACGCCCGTGAAAGTGTGCCCCGGACAGCTCAACCCGTCCGGCACGGCAGCCCGCCAGACCGAACCCAACTAGCACTGCGCCCGCCAGATTGAGGTTCATCCGCTGGCACGCAGGCCCCCGCCAGTACCCCTCCGGCTCAGACATGTCGGGCTGTTGGTTGAACCGCAGGTGATTCGTAAGCAGCCGCTGCGCTGCTAACCTCACCTGCAACTCCTCACGCCGCCTCGGCTGGTCCTCCGGCTCGGGCACCTGGGCGTTTGCCGCCAGCTTTTGGGGCGAGCCCTCATCGTTCCTCCGCAGCACCTCCACAGGAGGGGTGTACGGCATCCGTAGATACGCGCAGAGCACATCTACGACGGTCTGCCGCAGCTTCACGTTGTCCTGACCCAGCCGCTCCAACGCGTATAGCCCCGCGAGCCGAACCGCCGCTTTGTCGCTTCCCACCTGCTCGGCTGCCGCCACGTACAACGCCGTGATCCGCTGCTCCAACGCGTCCGACTGCGTGAACTGCTGCGCCTGCTCGCTCCACGCCTGCCGCCGCAGTGTCATCAGCAACGTCACCCCGGCTGCTAACCCGGCCGCCACCGTCAAACCCGTCTTGATCCGCTCAAGCCGCAGCCGATTCGGATCGGGCACACCTGTCGGGATAGTCGACCACACCCCCAGCAGCCACATCGCCAGCGCTCCGCCGCCGAGCACGACCACCACAGCCAGCGTTGTCACGGGCAACGAGCGCGTGGCCCGCAACGGCTGCTCCGCCCGCTGCCGGGCACGCGCCCTCCGGCTTTCAGCCCAGCGACCCCACATCGAACGCATGATCAGCATTGTGGCGGTGAGTGTCCAATGCCGAAAGACCGCGAACCCGCCAGTTGGTGGCACCCGACCAAGCGAACCATCCGCCGATCCCCGCTCTAGACACCCCTTGCCTCCGGCGGGTAGGGCCTCCGGCCCTACGACCCGGGAGTGGCCTCCGGCGGCAAGGGCTACCCGCCCTTGAACCCGGGCGGCTCCGGGATGGCCAGCCGATTCGGCGCCGCCCGCCGCACACCGGAGGCAGCCAGACCGCGCCCGCCCGGTCCAGGTCGTACGTCCGGCGGGGCGCTCCACCTGGACCGGGCGGGCGCGGCCCGGCAGGGCGAAGCCTGCGCGACGGGATGCCGGCACCAGCAGGAGCCAAGTACCGGCCCACCGGTTGGGGAGAAACCTGGGAGACGGTCTTGCGCTAGACCGCCTCCCGCACCTTGCCAAACCAACAAGCACCAACACCGCGACCAGCGCAAATAGCCAAGCATCCACGTCATGCATGGGACTTGACCTTGTTCGGGACGAAGAGGTCGTCGGTTCGAATCCGGCCACCCCGACCAGAGGTAACAGCAGGTCAAGGCCCCTCCGCGGAGGGGCCTTGATTCGTTCCTGGCCATCACCGGTCGGCCGGAGGCAGCGAGAAGGCATCAAACGACGCGAGCACCCTGCGATCCCGGCCACGAGTCGAGTGCGTGTAGCGGTCCAAGGTCATGGACGCCTGCTCGTGCCCCATCACCTTCGCCACGTCGTTGATCGGGCTGCCGGCTGCTGGCTGCCGGCGATGTCGGGTCTCAGGACCTACGTGACAGGGCGGTCTCGGGACGTGCGTGACACATCCGGCTAGACGATCTCCTTTCGCCCTCGGTCAGAGGTGCGAGGATGTCCACCACCTGGGCCGGCTGCGGGTGGCGGAGTGGAAGGAATCGCGGGAGTGAGATACGTCAGCGTGGAGCGGACCAGGGACGGCATCGCTCTGGACCCGGAGGCGTACCTGCGGCAGTTGCCGCGGTTCGCCGAGTCGTTGCCCGAGGGGGCGCGCAGGTTCGCCACGGACCCCGGCCACTACAACTTCTTCGGTCAGCGGTGCGTCAAGGACCTTGAGCCCGCGCGGCTGACGTCAGGTGAGACGGGCCGGAGCCGCTGGCTTGAGCTGCACCTACGGCACAACTGTTGGAAGCACGAGGAAGACCTGACGATCCGCTACAGCGGCGTGCAGAGCCTGGCGATTGAGCCCGCTGACCAAGGGATGGACGTGGCCCAACTCCAGGACGTGATGCTGGACGAAGTGCTGCCACACGAACACGGTTGCCGACACGAGATCGTTTGCCTCTCTGGAACGCTGGTCGTGACGAGCCAGGACTTGGCCGCTACCTGGTTGCACGCCGACTGTCCGGAGCGCGAGACGAGTTCGTGAGTGCTTCCGCCGACGTCCTCGCCGCGAACATCGAGCCCCACCGATCGCTGCGGCCAACACTCGGCTGAGTGTCACGCAGGTCCTGATACCGATTTGTCACGCAGGTCCCGAGACCGGACAGCCGACTGCCGGCGACTGCCGGCGATGTCGTACTCCCGTAGATGCGTTACAGCTTGGCTTCAGATGATGGGTGACACGACTGGACTTAGCGCTCCTGCGGGTCGTGGGCCAGCATCAGAGGAGCCGAGTGAAGACCCAGCGGGACGGTCCCTGGGTCGAGGTGAATGTGGGCCCCAGGCGGTGCCTTCTCGTCCGAAAGGGCAAGGCACCACCGCGCGAGATCCCGCAGGCCGGCTCGGTCGCCAAAGATCTCAACTGAGCCGTCCACGATCTCGACGGACACTGTGCCACCCTCCACCGGGACCACAACACCGTGCGCGCTGTCGTAGCCGGGCACCGACAACCCGATCTCATCCATGCGGCGAGTGTGCCCCAGGCTCAGCCGTGGCTACCTCCCGGTGTCACCCATCAAGTGGAGCCCGACAGGCGACTGCCGGCGAGGTGGACGCTCCTATTTCGTCAAGCCTGACTCAGAGCGTGTTTGAGATGGCGGGGAGTAGGTCCAACCAGATCGCCGACCTACTGCCAGGTGATTGGACCGGGGACGGCGGCCTCCGCGGCGGCGATCGCATCATCCACCGTGTGGAAGCCCTGAGAGTCCGGCCAGAAGGGCTGCTCCCCGTTAGGCCAGCCTGGCCGATATCTCACGTAGTACAGCCGGCCCTCCGGGTTCAGCTGCGGAGATTCATCCCCTTCGAGGTCGTTGTCAGCCTCTCCGACGGCGTACCAGAAGTCGTAGTCGAGCATCACTACGCGGACCGTTGTGAGAGTGACCCCGCCGTAGACCCAGTGGCCCGTTGCCACGATCGTCTCCACATGGCGAGCGTAGGACGGCATCCGGACACTTCTCAAACACGCACTCAGGCGAGTCCGTAGAGCCGGTTGAGGTCGAGTAGGTGGTGCCCGAGGACCGAAGAGGCACGTAGGTCGAGCACGAGTACGAGGAAGACGTTAGGTGTTTCGCAGGCCACGAGGACGTGCTGATACGCCCCGCCCGGCATCTGCCAAGCGTGGGTGACCCGGCCCTGCGAGAAGTCGTGACCGTTGAAGTCGTCCTGGGGGATGGAATCGAAGTAGGGCCAGAAGTCGAAAGGGGGCGCTTCATCGAGACCCACTGTCACGGGGTGAGGGCCCATCGTTGCCTTGTATTCGTCCTCAGTCAGTAGCGGTGGCATCCGGCAAGGATGCCTGGCCCATGGGCTCGGACGCGAGCAGGCGAAACGTCTCACGGGCGACGTAGCGCTTGAGGCAGCGCATGATCTCGGTCTTGGTCTTGCCCTCGGCGATGCGGCGGGTGACGTAGTCCTTGTACTCCAGCAGGAGATCCGTTTTGACCTGCTGTGGCGGTGTGGTTTTGTCCGTGGACAGCAAGCAGCCACCGGCGAGTCTCGAAGGTTGTGTGGACCCGAGATGCGGCGGTGGCTGCCGCCTACAGAGTAGACGCTCAGCGATGGTCTGAGCTGTTCGGCGAGTTGATGGACACGATCGAGGCACGCTTCTCGCGGCCGGAACCGCGGCGCCTGGTCCGTGACTTTGTGGCCGGGCTCCTCGCACCGTTACCGGTGAAGAACTGCTGGACCATCGCGGAACACGCCGGTGACGACGGCCCGGGTGGCATGCAGGACCTGATCGGCCGGGCGAGCTGGGACGACGCCGCGGTCCGTGCCGACGTGCGTGATTTCGTCGCAGCCCGTCTCGGGCATCCCGACGGTGTCCTGCTGGTCGACGAGACCGGTGATCTGAAGAAGGGCATTCATACCGTCGGTGTGCAACGGCAGTACTCCGGCACCGCCGGAAAGATCGAGAACTGTCAGCCCGCGGTCCACCTGTCCTACGCCTCACCACTCGGGCACACGCTGGTCGACGTCGCCCTCTACCTGCCGAAATCCTGGACCGAGGATCCCGCACGCCGCGCTGAGGCCGGGATGCCCGACACCGTCGGGTTCGCCACGAAACCGCAGCTGGCGCGACGGCTGATCGAAACCGCCCTCGCCGACGGCTTGCCCTGCAGGTGGGTCGCCGGCGACGAAGCCTACGGCGGTGACCCACACCTCGCCGCCGCGTTGCGCGGGAACCGGCTCGGCTACGTCCTCGCGGTCGCCTGCTCGCACCCTGTGCCGACCGGTCTCGGCATCCAGCGGACCGACCAGATCGCCGCCGGCCTGCCGAAACAGGCATGGCAGCGCGTCTCTGCCGGCAACGGGGCGAAAGGCTACCGCTACTACGACTGGGCGTTCATCACCCTGCTGCAGGCCACCGACGAGCACGCAGGTCATCACTGGCTGCTGATCCGCCGCAACCGCACCACCGGTGAGCTGGCGTGCTACCTCTGCTGGTCACCCGAACCCGTCCCGTTGCACCACCTGGTCGCCGTCGCCGGGCGTCGTTGGAGCATCGAAGAGTCGTTCCAAGCCACGAAGACCGGCCTCGGTCTCGACCAGCACCAGCACCGCCGCTGGAAAGCCTGGCACCGCTGGACCACCCTGGTCATCGCCGCCCACGCGTTCCTCGCCGCCGCAACAACCGTCACCACCAGCAGCCCGGACGGCCTGATCGCGATCACTGTCAACGAACTACGCCGGCTCTTCCACGCCCTGATCATCGACCCGGCACGGCGGGCCGCCGACGTCATCGCCTGGTCCCTCTTCCGACGCAGGCATCAAGCCGCCGCCAAGACCAGCCATTACACCCGGCAAGCCCTCACGGAACCCTAAAAGGATCTCCTACTGGAGTACTTGGGCGGCTGGTCTCCAGGACGCCTGGCGGATGGGCATGTCGGCCAGCCAGACGTCGGCCAGGTCGCTGAGGGGGACGTCGAGGGCCTGGCTGAGGCAGACCACAGTGCCGAACGCCGGTGCGGGAAGGCGGCCGGCCTCGATCTTGCGCAGCGTCTCGGGGGAGATGCCGGCTGCCAGGGCCACCTCGACGAGGCTGCGGCCGGCCCGCGCGGCCCGGAGGGCGGCTCCGAGGCGCTGGCCCGCTGCGATCTGTTCGGCGGTGAGTGGTTGGCGAACCATGCCAGCAGGATATCCCTCCGGAGCATCCCCGACATGGCGTGGTATAAAAATACCGCATACAGAGGGAGGCTGTCGTGATCGAGCTCAAGTCCGCCGAGGAGATCGGCCGGATGGCGGTGACCGGCCAGTTCGTTGGCGAGCTGCTCGCCGAGCTGAGCGGTGTCGCCGCAGTCGGCGTCAACCTGATAGACCTCGAACACCACGCCCGCCGCCGGATCAAGGAACGCGGCGCCGAATCCTGCTACTGGGACTACGCCCCTTCGTTCGGCCGCGGCCCGTTCCGCAACGTGCTGTGCCTGTCGGTCAACGACGCGGTGCTGCACGGCCTGCCGCACGACTATGCTTTGCGGGACGGTGACCTGCTCAGCATCGACATGGCGGCCGGCATCGACGGCTGGGTCGCCGACTCCGCGCTCTCCGTCATCGTCGGCACCCCCGACCCGGCCGACCTGAAGCTGATCGAGGCCACCGAGGTCGCACTGGAGGCCGGCATCACCGCCGCCCAGCCCGGCGGCCGCCTCGGCGACATCTCCGCCGCGATCGGCGAGGTCGCCCACTCCTATGGCTACGGCGTCAACGCCGAGTTCGGCGGCCACGGCATCGGCCGCACCATGCACGAGGCCCCGCACGTCTCCAACAACGGCCGCGCCCGCCGCGGCATGAAACTCGACCCCGGCCTCACCATCGCCATCGAGCCCTGGTTCTGCCGCTCCACCGACAAAATCAAGTTCGACAACGACGGCTGGACGATCCGCTCCGCCGACGGCTCCCGCACCGCCCACTCCGAACACACAGTCGCCATCACGGCTTCCGGCCCCCAGGTCCTGACCCGCCGCCCCACTCACGGCGCCACCTCGGCCGACCCCACCAAAGAGCCCGCCACAGCCTCCTGACCCACTGCCCGCCTTGGGGCGTGACTCAGGGCGTTCCGGGGATGGGGCCTGCCGCAGCTTCCTGAGCAAGTCCCAGCCGCACGCCTCAGCCCACCGCTCAGGCATGCGTGCCGTCCGGCTGGCCCCTGTGCCACCTGTTGAGGCAGGTCGTCGCGCGGCCGTTTGCTTCCCTCTCGGCCGGCATCTCGGCCGCCCACTTCGAGCAGGCTCACCCTTTCCGCCAGCCTCTGATTCGCCCGTCCGCAGGCGCGGCGGAGGTCTGCCGCACCGGAGAGGCCGTGGGTCGTCCGCTGCCGGGTCACCTGCTCGCCTGGTGGGGGCTGATGGACGGCATCGGCGACGCCGACTACCGGGCCGGGTTCCCGATCCCCCCGTTTTACTTGCCGCTGCCGGTGGCCGGAGTGCGCGAGCGGTTCGCCAGCCTCTCGCGGTTCGCCGACCAGGACTGCTGCGGCGCGGGCCGTGCACATGCCACAGCGGCCGGGGAGCCGTCGATCGGATTCTGCACCGCCACCGTCCCGATCTGCCGGGATCTAGCCGGTGATGTGCTCGTGGTCGACCTCCGCGATGGTGCGCGCCACGGCTGCATCATGTCGTGGTGGGCGGAGGAAGGCTACGCCGAGACGGCCTGGGCCGGGACGGCGGCCATGCTCGCCGACGTCGCCGACCGGCTCGACGACCTGATGCGGACCGAGATTGTCGACGGCGGCGCGCTCCAGTGGACTTAGAGCCTGGCAAATAAGGGGTTGAGGCGGCCGCTGGGGCCCGGTTGAGATCGATGATCTCGACACCACGGATGCCGAATGGGCCGTCCTGGCCCCGCACGTGCCGGCCGGGACCGGACGCGGCCGGCCGATCACCTACCCTCGCCGGGACATGGTGGACGCGATCCGCTACCTCGACCGGACCGGCTGCCAGTGGGATGCGCTGCCCGCCGACTTCCCCCACTACAAGCTGGTCTACCACTACTTCACGGCCTGGACCCGCGACGGGACGTTGAACCGGATGCACAACAGTCTGCGGGAACAGGTCCGCGAACAGGTCGAGGGCCGCACCCGGCAACCGACCGCCGCGCTGGTCGACTCCCAGTCGGTACGCGGCGCAGAGACCGTCGGCCGCCCCGGGCGTGGCTACGACGCGGGGAAGAAGGTCAACGGCCGCAAGCGTCACATCGCCGTGGACACCTGCGGCCTGCTCCTCGCTGTCCTGGTCACCGCCGCCGGCGTGCAGGACCGCGACGGCGCCCGCCCGCTGCTGTGGGCGCTGCGCACCTGCTTCCCCACCATCCGGCTGACCTGGGCCGACAGCGGCTACACCGGCCGGCTCGTCGACTGGGCCGCCACCCACCTCGCCCTGACCGTACGCATCGTCGCGAAACTCGCCGGGCAGACCACGTTCGTCGTCCTGCACCGCAGGTGGGCGGTCGAGCGCACGTTCTCCTGGATCAACCGGTGCCGACACACAGTCCGCGACTACGAACGGCTACCCGACCACCACGCCGCGATGGTCCAATGGGCCATGATCATCGTCATGACCCGCCGCCTCGCCCGCCACCAACCCACCTGAAACCCTTATTTCCCAGGCTCTCAGAGCCGCTGATGGCGACGGCTCTTTCGTCGAGCCCGCAACGTCAACCGGTTCTGGGACCCGCGCAACACTTCCGGTTAGACGATCTTATTGCCTACGCGGCTACCGGACGCCGGCGCAGCGTGCGGATGGTGCTGATGAGGAAGAACACGAAGCCGATCGCCGCCGCCGCCCCGGCCAAGGTAAAGCCGGTGATCGTGAGGTAGGTCGAACCGCCCGCGCTTGCGAAGACCCCCTTGCTATGACCCGAGTCGATCGCCTCGGTGGTGCCGCCCACCTGCAGGCCGTCCGGGTCGTCGTAAAGGATCACGTTGGGACGCGTCGCGGAGCCGTCGGACGCCTTCCACGAGCCATAGAAGTTGCATGCCCGCTTACGGCACTCCTCGCGCTCGGCGGTGAAGACGCCGGCGGTTCCGGTGCCGCCCTTGGCCTGCCACGCGGGTACCAGGTCGCGGGCGCCGAGCAGGCCGATCACCGCGAGGGCCAGCAGGCCGACCAATATGGAAAACTTCAGGCGCCAGTCATTGATGTTGTTCACGCTGGTCACGGCGGGGCAGCCTACGGAGCGCCGGACATGGGTGTCTGCCCCGTTCCGTCGCCGCACCGGGATGTTGCCGGATCGCGACACAACGCAGCCGACCGTGCGCTGTCCAGTTCGGACAGTTACTCAATTCTCGGTCGATACCAGCCCAGCCAGCGGTACACCGGCTGCCGGGAGACACCGAACCGGGCCGCGACATCCGTCACCGTCGACCGGCAACGCACATCTAACGCGGCTTGATACCGCTGCTCCGTCATGCTGATCTCCACCAACACTCGGCAGAGTGGGCGGGTTCAAGGGGTGTGCGCAAGTAGCTCGGCGAGCTTCTCGGATGGTGTCATGAAGCCGAGGGTCTTGCGGGGGCGGGTGTTGAGGCTACGGGCGAAACGAGCGAGGTCGTCGGCGGTGTGGAGCGATAGGTCGGTTCCCTTGGGCATGTACTGGCGGAGCAGGCCGTTGGTGTTCTCGTTCGATCCGCGCTGCCAGGGCTTGTGGGGGTCGCAGAAGTAGACCTGGATGCCGGTGGCTGCGGTGAATTGGGCGTGCTGGGACATCTCCTTGCCTTGATCCCAGGTGATGGTGCGAACCAGCTCGTCGGGCAGGGTGGCGACGGCCTGCCGCATCGCCTGCTCGACGCTGTGGGCGGTGCGGCCTTGGGGTAGGTGCAGCAACAGCAGGAATCTGGTGCTTCGCTCCACGAGGGTGCCCACCGCGGACTTGCTGTCTTTGCCGAGGATCAGATCGCCCTCCCAGTGGCCGGGCACCGCACGATCGTCGGCCTCGGCGGGGCGTTCGCTGATCATGACCATGTTCGGGATCCGGCCGGTGTTCTCGGGCCGCTGGCGGGCGCGGCGCTTGACTCGGCCGGTGCGCAGGCAGCGGGCCAGCTCTCGGCGTAGCTCACCGCGGCCCTGCACGAACAGCGCCTGATAGATGGTTTCGTGGCTCACCCGCATCAGGGGATCGCCGGGGAACTCGATTGGCAAGCGCCGCGAGATCTCCTGCGGTGACCACCAGGCCCGCAGCCACTCGGTCACCTTCCCGGCCAGCCTCGCACAGGCCAGCTTCGGCGTCTTCGGGCGTCGGGCCCGCGCTCGAGCTCGCTGGTGAGCCCGCCATGCGCGGTAGTCATCCCGGCCGCCGTTACCAGCCACTTCGCGTGAGACCGTCGAGGTGGCCTTGCCGAGCCGGGCGGCGATCGACGTGAACGATTCGCCGCCACGAAGGCCGAGACTGATCTCCTCCCGGTCGGCGAGGGTGAGCCGCCCGGGCCCCGGCTGCCAAGAGTCGGATCGCACAGGGCGTTTCGATTCGCGGCGTACGACGGTTCGGACGATCTCATGGGAGCAGCCGACCTGGCGGCCGATCTCCCTCAACGACAGGCCCTTAGCGCTCAGCCGTCGGGCCAGCTGTCGTTGCTCCATCGTCAGATGGGCGGTCATCAACATCTCCCTCGATCGAATCGACGCATTCTCATCGACTCGTCGAGCCCGTTGCACTGACCGGTTGAACCCGCCGTGTCATGCAGGTTCTGAGACCTGACAGTGTCGGAGTGGGTCGGAGTGTGGTTCTCGAGTCTCAGGACGTCCATGAAAGAACAGTCTCGGGACGTGGGTGACACTTTCCGGCTAGCCAGGTGGTGAGGGCGGCTCGGGTGGGCGTCCTCGGGCACGGGCTGCGTCGGATATGGCGATTCCGGCCAGGACGAGGGCAGGTGCGATGGCGACCAGCAGCGGCGGCAGGAAGTACGCCGCCGGCGATATGGCGGCGAGTACGAGGACCCCGATCGGCCGGGAGCGGGAGATCCGGCCGAACACCGTGTACTCGAACATGCCCCGTCCGGCGAGGAACAGCGCGGGTCCGCCGAGGATGACGGTGATCCAGGCCGGTGGTGTGTGTCCGAGCGGGTGCTCGATGACAAGTTCGTCGCTGACGGCGATGGCGACGATGCCGGCGACCATGAGCAGGTGGGCGTATGTCGCCGGGATGACCGCGCGGAATGGGTCGGGGGCGGCTGCGATGGCCTCTGCCAGCAGGCCCCCGGCGCGGTGGATGTAGATCCGCCACAGCAGCGCCGTGGTGGCGAACGCGACCACGACCGCGGCTATCCGGTCAGGCTCGAACCTGCCGCGGCTGAAGGCCAGCCCGGTGACCAGGATGAGCTCGCCGAGCGCGATGATGAAGAGCTGCCGGTAGCGCTCGGCCAGATGTGGGGCGGAGATTGCGAACTCGGCTGCACGCGCGCGACCCAGCCGCGGTGTGGGAAAGCCGAATGCGAGTCCCCCGTACTCCATGGCCACCGCCAGCGTCCACAGCACCCCGCGCGCCGTGTCGTGCGCGACAGCACCCGCGATCCACGGAACCGCGGACACGCAGGACCAGAAGAGTGGCCGCACGAAGGCGCCCCGCGCCTCGTGGCCCCGCAGCAGGAGCACGGCGCCGGCGCCTTGACCGATCTGGGTGGCGACGTACAAGCCTGCGAATACCAGGCCCTGCTCGCGGAATGCGTCCGGCGTCGCGGCGGCCATCAGCAGGGTGCCGAACATGGTCGCGATCACCAGCAGCTGTATCAGCGGTTGCTGCGGGTCCAACCTGTCCGTGAGCCCCGCCGTATGGGCCCAAACCGACCACAGGGCGAGCAGCAACACCAGCGTCTGGAAGGCGTCGCTCCAGCTCAGGTGCTCCAGCAGCCCCTGCGAGAGCCGCGCGAGCGCGAAGACGAACACCAGGTCGAAGAACAGTTCCAGGAACGTCGCTCGTGGTTCCTCGGGTCGCCGCAGCAGCGCCGCTGCCCCACTCGTCATCCGCTCGCCCGTTTCTGCCGTTTCTGCTATCTTTTCGGTAGTTCGTACCACACGGCAGCGTCGTCACCTTCGAATGTGCTGCGGTGGCCCGGGTTCGAGCGGCTCCGTTTACCCGCCGGGCAGCGATAGGGGTCGGTGAGTTCCTTCCATCCGTCGCCGCCCGCGCGGATCAGGTCGTCGACCGTGGCCCAGGCCTCCGGCCGGTGCTACAGGCGGCGGAGTGTCACCCAGGTGACACTTCCGGCTGGACGATGATGGGGTGCTTCAGGCTCGCGTTCTCCACCCTGGCGAAGGCTGAGGCACCCGTGCCTGGGATCATGGACGGGTGAGCGCCACCCGACTTGTCACTCTCGACGACCCGCCGATCCTGGCGAAGCTGCTCCGCGTCAACCGTGACTTCCTCGCTCCGTGGGAGCCGATCCGGCGTGAGGACTACTTCACGGTGGAAGGCCAGCGCGCCGTCATCCGAGACGATCTCGAGCAGTACAAGCAGGGCGCGAAGCTCCCGCACGTCATCCTCGACGACTCTGGCCGCGTGGTTGGCCGTATCACGCTCAACGGCATCGTGCGTGCCTCCTTCCAGTCGTGCAGTCTGGGCTACTGGGTGGGCGCCGCTGACAATGGTCGCGGCTTCGCCACCGCAGCCGTGCGCGAAATCGTGCGGGTGGCTTTCGATGAGTTGCGGCTGCACCGGGTTCAGGCTGAGACCCTGTTGCACAACAGCGGGTCGCAGCGGGTGCTGGAACGCAACGGGTTCGTGCACTTCGGCGTGGCGCCGGCGTACCTCAACATCGCGGGTGAGTGGCAGGACATGGCCATGTACCAGGTGGTGAGTACATCCCTGCCGCCCGCCTGACCGTTACCGCGTCCACGTTCCGAGCGGCGCCAATTGCATTGCACTGACTGCGTACGTCCGTGCCGCATGGGCAGACCCGCCAGCAGCGGCCAGAGCTGCGCCTCCGCGTCGACCCGGCCGCTCCGGCCCGTCGGGCATCAGCCGCTCCCGACGCACCCACGGCCAGGCCGAGCCCAGCCGCGCCAACGCCTCCTGCGCCAGGTCGGCCGCGTCGTAACCAACCCGGGACGCCCGGGCGGGGCGATCTGTTGCACGGCCGGCACGCAGAGAGGAGGCCCGGGCGAAAAGCCCGGGCCTGCTCTGCGGGATCAGCGGGTCTAGCCGACGAAGACCACCGCGCTCACCGCGCTCTGGAAGGAGGTCGCGGTGCCCGCGTACGTCGCCCGCCAGTAGCCGGGACCGGGCTCGTCGAGCAGCGCCTCGAACGAGACCCCCTCCGGGTTCGTCGGGTTGTACGAGATGTCGAACGAGCTGACCGTGTGCCAGCCGCCGGTGCCGTCCTTGGAGAACTGGATGTCGACCGACATCTGTCCGGGCGTGGAGTTGTTCAGGAACTGCAGGTGCCCGTGCAGCCACACCGCGCCGTCCGCGTTCCGCTCGCCGAAGAAGTCGGTGAACTGGGTGCGGTCCAGCACGACCACCTGCTTGTCCACGTGGGTGACCGTGGTGACGAACGGGTCCGGGTTGTAGGTGGAGACCCGCAGCGTTCCACCCCAGAACGGGCTGACCGTGACCTGGTACCGCCCCTGCCCGTCCGTGCTGGTGGCGCCCAGCAGCATGCAGTAGTCGCGGGTGTCGCAGTACGAGACGTAGACCGGCGCGTCGGGCATCGGCCGCCACTCCTGCGGCGTCTTCCAGCTCAACTCGCCGGTGAGAGTGACCTGCTCACCGTTGATGATGGTGTCGCGGTCGAGGTCCGCGGTGATCCGGGTGTCCGCCAGCCGGACCTCCGGGGCCTGGGTGTCGGCGTACGCCTGGAGGTGGAAGCGCCGCGAGTCGTCCCAGAGCGTGGTGAGGTAGCCGGCCTCGTCGGCGTACTGGACCTCCGTGGTCAGCTCGAAGTGGCCGACCTTCCCGGAGACCCCGTCGACCGGGTTGCCGTACCAGGTGACGAACTCGATCGGGAAGTTCTCGACCGGCTTGACGTCGCCGGTGCCGGGCCACCGGCCCATCAGCCGACCGGAGGCGGTGACCTGCCGCTTGTCGTACGACACGGTCCGGGTGACCTTGAGGTCCTTGAAGAACATCTTCACCATGTACGCCAGGAAGCCGACCGACCGCTGCTCGACGTGCACGCCGTCGGCGTCGGTGATCTCCGAGTCCAGCCGGTAGGCGCCGAGCTCGGGCAGGATCACCGCGTCGTCCGACTGCCACCAGCCGTACTGCTCGGTGCCGTTGACCAGGTGGAACGAGTCGACGACCGCGACCTCCTCCTCGGTCGCCGGCGAGATGACGTGGATCTTGATGCTGGCCACCCCGGCGTCGGCGCTCACGCCGACCTGGATCCGGCCCAGCTCCTCCTCGACGCTGCTCGCCCAGAGCACCGCCGGCGCGGCGGACGCCGCCTGCGCCGCCGTCGGCGCGAGACCGCCGGCGGCGACGCCCACCGCGATCGCCACCGCGGACACGAATCTCCGCATTGAATTCCTCCCCGTGGAATGGATGGGCCCCGCCGGGGCGAGTGGTCACCGCCGTGCGGGGAGAGGCCGACCCTCGGACCGGTCGGACGAGGGTGCTGCCGGAGACGGCACCGTCCCCTCGGGACGGCTCGTCGGCGAACGCCCGCCGAACGGCGGGGCCAGCCATGGCGGTCGAATTCTGCCCGCCGGCCTTACGCTCCACAATCCCCTTTCGGGGCCGGCCCGGTGATCCCGCCGTCGCCGGGCACACCCTCCGCCCAGCGCGACCTGTCGGGGGCTACTCCGGCACGGAGGTGACGTGGCCGGCGGTCTTCAGCCGGCCGGTGCGAACCGGCGAATCCGCGCCGCGGGTGACCCGAGGGTCCGTACGACGAGGAGGCGCTCCGGTCGGCGTATCTGGGACCCTGGTCGCGGGAGGACGTGGCGAAGCTGCGGGGAATCTGCGACGGGCTGGTCGGGCACTTCGCCCTCGCGGCCCGCCACGGCGACGCCATGATCCGCTACCTCTCCTGACCGGCGCTGATCAGTCGGCTCGACGTCAGGACGAGTTTCCCGCCGCCCGCCGTGACTAGCATCGGCGGCGATGGAGTTGCTGGAGCGGGCCGGCCCACTCGACGCGCTGGACGAGCTGCTGACGGCCAGTGCCGCCGGTGGCCGCATCGCGCTCGTCGCCGGCGAGGCGGGCGCCGGCAAGTCCGCCCTGGTCAACGCGTTCACGGCGGCGGCCGGGGCCCGGGCCCGGGTGCTCCAGGGCGGCTGCGACCCGCTGCTCACCCCGCGCGTCCTCGGCCCGCTGCACGACATCGGCCGGCAGGTCGGCGGCGCGCTCGCCGAGCGGCTCGCCGACAGCCGGGCTGGCGACGGGCGGGAGGGCGAACGCCGGGGCGCGCTCTTCGACGCCCTCCTCGACGAGCTGGCCGGCCCCCGGCAACGCCGCCGACCGGTGCTGGTGATCGAGGACGCGCACTGGGCGGACGAGGCCACCCTCGACCTGACCGCGTTCCTCGGCCGCCGGCTGGCCGGCTGCCGCGCCCTGCTGGTGCTCACCTACCGCGACGACGAGGTGGGTCCGGAGCACCCCCTGCACGCGGTGCTCGCCGGGCTGCCCCGCGCGCTGGTGCGCCGGCTGCCGCTGCCCCCGCTCTCCACCGCCGCCGTCGCGGAACTGGCCCGCCGGGCCGGTCGCTCCCCCGCCGGCCTCTACCAGGCCACCGGGGGCAACCCGCTGCTGGTCACCGAGGTGCTGGCCGCCGCCGGGACGGACGTCCCGCCGACCGTACGCGACCTGGTGGCCGCCCGGCTCGCCGCGCTCAGCCCGGCCGCGCGGGAGGTGGCCCGGCTGGTGTCGGTGGTGCCGTCCCGGACCGAGTCGCAGCTGCTCGCCGGGGAGCCGGCGGCGGCCGTCGAGGAGTGCCTGGCCGGCGGGCTGCTGGTGCCGGCGGAGGACGCCGTGCGGTTCCGCCACGAACTGCTCCGCCGGGCGGTCCGCGACGGCCTCTCCCCGGTACGCCGCGCGGCCCTGCACGCGGCGGTGCTGGCCCGGCTCGCCGACCGGTCCGACGTGGACGTCGCCCGGCTGGTGCACCACGCGCACCACGCCGACGACGCGACGGCCGTGCTCCGGTGGGCGCCGCTGGCCGCGCGCCGGGCCGCGGCGGTCGGCGCGCACCGGCAGGCCGTCGCCCACTACGCGGTGGCCCTGCCGCGCGCGGCCGGACTCCCGGCGGCGCACCGGGCGGAGCTGCTGGAGGCGTACTCGTCCGCCGCCTACCTCGCCGGGCTGGGCACGGAGGCCCTCGCCGCCCGACGGCAGGCGCTCGCGCTACGCGAGGCCGACGGCGACGCCGTCCCGATCGGCGAGAACCTGCGCTGGCTGTCCCGGCTCTGCTGGTGGACCGGCGACAGCGTGGCCGCCCGCGCGGCGGCCACCCGGGCGGTCGAGGTGCTGGAGTCGGCGCCGCCCGGCCGGGAGCTGGCCATGGCGTACAGCGGGATGGCGCAGCTGCTGATGCTGGCCGACCGGGACGAGGAGGCGATCGACTGGGGCGGCCGGGCGCTCGCGCTGGCGGCCCGCATCGGGGATCGGGACACCGAGGCGCACGCGCTGGTCAACGTCGGCTCGGCGCGGCTGCAGCGCGGCGATCCGGACGGCGTCGAGCTGCTGGAACAGGCGCACGTCCGGGCCGCGCTCGACGGGCTCGACGACCACGCCGCGCGGGCCCTGGTCAACCTGGCCACCATGTCCGTCGAGCGGTACGACCTCGACGCGGCCGGCGCCCGGCTGGACCGCGCGCTGGAGTTCACCACCGGGCGGGACCTCGACGGGTACGCCCGCCACCTGCTCGGCTACCGGGCCCGGCTGCGGCTGCTCCGGGGCGACTGGACCGGCGCGCTGGCCGACGCCGAGAGCGCCGTCGCCGGCTCCGGGCAGCCCGGCGGCAGCCTGGTGCCGGCGCTGCTCGTCCGCGGCCTGCTCCGCTCCCGGTACGGCCATCCGGCGGCGGCGGACGAGCTGACCAGGGTGGCCGGGTGGGCGTACGGCACGGGCGAACTCCAGTTCGTCGGCCCGGCGGCGGCGGCCCTCGCCGAGCACCACTGGCTCGACGGCGAGCCGGAGCGGGCCGCCGCCGAGGCCCGGCGCGGCTACGAGCTGGCCGTCGCGGCGGGACAACCGTGGTCGGCCGGGGAGCTGGCGTACTGGCGGTGGCGGGCCGGGGAGCTGGCGTCGGCGCCGGAGGTGGCCGCGTCGCCGTACCGGCGGCTGCTCGACGGCGACTGGGCCGGCGCGGCCGACGAGTGGCGGCGCCTCGGCTGCCCGTACCGCCGGGCGGAGGCCCTGGCCTGCGGGGACGCGGAGGCGGCGGGCGAGGCGCTGCGGCTCCTGGACGCCCTGGGCGCGGTCCGGACGGCCCGCCGGCTCCGGGCCGAGCTGCGCGGGCGCGGCCTGGCCCGGGTGCCGCGCGGCCCGCGACCGGCGACGGCCGCCAACCCGCCCGGGCTGACCGCCCGGCAGCTGGAGGTGCTGGCGCTGGTCGCCGACGGGCTCAGCGACGCCGAGATCGCCGCGCGGCTGTCGCTGTCGGCGCGCACGGTCGGGCACCACGTCTCCGCGGTCCTCGGCAAGCTGGCCGTGCCCAACCGGGGGCAGGCCGCCGCAGTCGCGCGCCGGCAGGGGCTGGTGCCGCCAACATAGGTGGTTCTCCCCATGTCCGGCCGCCGCCGCAGCCCTAGCGTCACCGGCAACCGACCGGAAGGTACTGCCATGACCAGCACGATCGACCTGGCCGCCGTCAAGGCGCGGCAACAGCAGACCTGGGCCAGCGGCGACTACGGCGCGGTCGCCGCCCACATCCACCTCGTCTCCGAGCTGCTCGTCGAGGCCGCCGACCTCGCCGCCGGCGTGACCGTCCTGGACGTGGCGACCGGCACCGGCAACGCGGCGATCGCGGCGGCCCGCTGCGGCTGCCGGGTGACCGGCGTCGACTACGTACCGGAGCTGCTGGAACGCGCCCACGCGCGGGCCGCGGCGGAGCGGCTGCCGGTGACCTTCGCGACCGGTGACGCCGAGCGGCTGGCCTACCCGGACGCCTCGTTCGACGCGGTGCTTTCCTGCGTCGGGGTGATGTTCGCGCCGGACCAGGAGCGCGCCGCCGCCGAGCTGGTCCGGGTCTGCCGGCCCGGCGGCACGGTGGCGCTGGCCGCCTGGACGCCGGAGGGCTTCATCGGCGACCTGTTCCGCACGGTCGGCCGGCACGTCCCGCCGCCCGCAGGGCTGCGCGGGCCGGTCGAGTGGGGCCGCGAGGAGCGGCTGGCCGAGCTCTTCGGCGCGACGCTGCGCGACGTGCGGGCCACCCGGCGGACCTTCGTCTTCCGCTTCACCGCGCCGGAGGAGTTCGCCGACTTCTTCCGGGTCAACTACGGGCCGACGCTGAAGGCGTTCGAGGCGCTCGACGAGTCGCGACGGCCGGCGCTGCACGCCGATCTGGTCGGGCTGGCCCGCCGGTACGACCGCTCCACCGACGGCACCGTCCGCATCCCGGCGGAGTACCTGGAGGTGGTGGCGACCCGGGCGTGACGCCTGGCCGCCCCGCGACGGCGGCTCAGTCGTGCAGCTCGGTGCGCGCCACCTCGGCGAACGCGGTGGTCAGGTAGCCCTCCAACGGCCGGCCGGTGGCCGCCAGCAGGTCGGCGACGAGAAGTGGGGCGTGCCGGGCGATCGCCGCCGGGTCCGGCGGGGTGTCGTCGTCGCCCGGGTCGTAGACGCCTAGGGCGCTGGCCAGCAGGATCAGCAGCACGTGCGGGTCCACGTCGGGCCGCCACGCCGCCACGTCCCGCACGCAGCGTTCCAGCACCTGTCGTACGTCGTCGCCGTCCAACCCGTCCGGGTGGGTCTCCTCCAGCAGTAGCCGGACCACCCCGCCGAGCACCAGACCGGCCCGGTCGGTGCCGGTGAGCCGGTCGACCGCCGGCTCGTACGCCCCGGCGTCCCGGGCCCGGGCGGCGGCGACCGCGTCGGTGGCGGCGACCGCGATCTCGCGGGCCGGGGCGGGCAGGTGTCGCCAGGTGACGGTCACCGGCCCAGCATCCCAGACCGGGTGTGGTTGCTCACCCGGCGGCCCGCCGGTACGCGTGGCCGCCGATAAACGGCTCGCGGGGCGTCGTACCCACCGCACAGAATCCAGGCATGCTGCGCCGCGCCCTACCTGCCCGCCCGGAAGCTCGTCGGATCCTGCTCGGCACTCTGCTCTCGGCCGTCGGGCGCGGCCTGACCCTGCCGTTCCTCTTCATCTACCTCACCGACGTGCGCGGGCTGACCGACACCCGGGCCGGTCTGGTGATCGGCTGGTTCGGCGCGGTGACCCTGGCCCTGTCGCCGGTGGGCGGCACGCTGATCGACCGGTTCGGGGCCCGCCGGGTGGTGCTGCCCTGCCTGGTGGTGGAGGCCGTGGGCACCGGCTCGCTCGCCCTGGTCGACTCGACCGCGTCGGCGTTCGTGGTCGCCACGCTGATCGCGGTGGGCGGCTCGGCGCTCTGGTCCGGGCAGACCACCATCCTCGCCTCGCTGACCGACGACGGCGAGCGGCAGCGCGTCTTCGGCCTCCAGTTCGCCCTGCTCAACCTCGGCATCGGGGTGGGTGGCCTGATCTCCGGCGCGGTCGTGGACACCGCCCGGCCGATCACCTTCCAGGCCATCTACCTGCTGGACGCGCTGAGCTACCTGATGCCGGGGCTGATCCTGCTGACCCTGCCGCACGTCGGCCGCCGGCTCGCCGCCGCCTCGAGCGCCGGGGACCGGCCGTCGACCGGGGGCTATCTGACCGTGCTGCGGGACCGACCGTTCCGCCGCCTGGTCATCTTCGGCCTGGTCCTCACCACCTGCGGGTACGCGCAGATCGAGGTGGGCTTCACCGCGTACTCGGTCCGGGTGGCCGAGGTGACGCCGCGGGTGGTGGCCTGGGCGTTGGCCGGCAACACCGTGATGATCGTGCTCTCCCAACTGCTGGTGATCCGCCGGATGGAGGGGCGCAGCCGGACCGGCGGGCTCGCCGCGGTCGGCGCGGTCTTCGCGACCGCCTGGCTGGTGCTCGGCGCCGCCGGCCTGATCGGTACGGGGAACGCGCTGGTCGCCGCGCTCGGCGTGGTGGCCTGCGCGGCGATCTTCGGCTTCGGCGAGACGATGCTGTCGCCGGTGATGCCCGCGCTGACCAACGCGCTCGCCACCGACGAGCTGCGCGGCCGGTACAACGCGATGAGTTCGATGATCTTCGGGGTCAGCGGGATCATCGGCCCGGTCACGGCCGGCCCGCTGATCGGCGCGGCCGACGGGAAGATCTGGGTGGTGGTCGTGGTGGCCGGCTGCCTGACCGCCTCGGCGCTGGCCCTGTCGCTGCGCCGGCTGCTGACCCCGGCCCAGGACGGCCGCCTCACTCCGGCCCCGGTCCCCGCCCGGGACCCGCAACCCGCCGCCCGCTGACGACCGGCCGGCGGAGACGTGGGCCGGTGGGCCGCGACTTCGGGAAAGTGGTGTATCGGCGGCACCTGGAAGCAGCAACTTCCCGGACGTTGGTTGATCTTGAAGCAGAATCGCACGGGCAGAGCGGGTGGCGGGAATGCGAACGGGCCCCGGAGCGGATGCTCCGGGGCCCGATGCGGTGAGGTCTGCCGTCAGGCGGCGGCCGGGACCTCGGCCGTGGTGCGGATCCGGTCCAGCGTCGGCGCGGAGACCGGCGACTTCTCGGTCAGGTACGCCACGAAGGCGTCCAGGTCGATCATGCCGGTGACCAGGTTGGTGCCGCCCTTGAGGACGGTGAACCCGTCACCGCCGCCCGACAGGAAGTTGTTCACCGTGACGCGGTAGGTCGCGTCGGCGCTGACGGCGGTGCCGCCGATGGTCAGGCTGCCGCGGACGATTCGGCTGCCGGCGCACGGGTCGGTGGCCGGACCGGTGGTGCCGTTCAGATCCACGACGTAGCGGACCGTCGACGACGGGAGGAGCACCGGGCCAGCGACGAACTGCTGCTCCAGCAGGCAGTAGAGCTGCGCGCCGGTCAGGTCCAGGGTCACCAGGTTGTTGGTGAACGGCTGGACCGTGAACGCCTCCTCGTACGTGACCGGGCCGGCGTCCAGGTCGGCCCGGACGCCGCCGGGGTTCATGAACGCGGCGACCGCGCCCTGCTCGTCGTCGGTGGCGGCGAGCTGCGCATCGGCGATCAGGTTGCCCAGCGGCGACTCACCGCAGGACCCCTTCACCACCTTGTAGTCGCACGGGGCGGTCCCGATCAGGACCTCCGGGGCCCGGATGATCGGCTCGGTGGTCGCGCCGACCTGCTTGATGGCGACCGGGCCGAGGGCGGTCTTGTACCGGCCGATCAGGTCGGTCTGCGCCGGGTCCTTGGCGACGGTCCGGGTGACCACGACGTTCTCCGCGCTGGCGGTGAGCACGTCACCGGTCTTCCGGTCGATCTGCAGGTCGATGTCGGTGACCAGGCGGCCGAAGGAGCTGGCGCTGGTCACCAGCTTGCCGTTGATCTCGCAGTTGTACGCCTGGTGGGTGTGCCCGCTGACGATCGCGTCGATCGACGGGTCCATCTGGTTGGCGATGTCCACGATAGGTCCGCTGAAGCCGGCGCAGCCGTTGATGTCGGAGCCGGTGGTCTGGACGCCGCCCTCGTGCAGCAGCACGACGATGCTCTCCACGCCCTGGGCGCGCAGGATGCGGGCGTACTTGTTGGCCGTCTCCGCCTCGTCGGCGAAGGTGAGCCCGGCGACGCCCTGCTGGCTGACGATCTCCGGGGTGCCCTCCAGGGTCATCCCGATGAAGCCGACCTTGACGCCGTCGACCTTTTTGACCGCGTACGGCGGCAGCAGCGGCTGCCCGGTCGCGGTGGTGAACGCGTTGGCGGAGAGGTACTGGAAGCCGGCGCCCGCGAACGGGGTGCCGTCGGCGCAGCCGTCGACCGGGTGGCAGCCACCGTTCTGCATCCGCAGCAGCTCGGCGGAGCCCTCGTCGAACTCGTGGTTGCCGACGCTGGCGAGGTCCAGCCCGGCCATGGTCAGCGACTCGATGGTCGGCTCGTCGTGGAAGGCCGCGGAGAGCAGCGGGGAGGCGCCGATCAGGTCACCGGCGGCGACCGTGATGGTGCGCTCCTGCTCCTCCTCGGTGGTGCCGCGCAGCTTGGCGAGCTGGGTCGCCAGGTACTCCGCGCCACCGGCCGGCTGCCCGGCGATGGTGCCGCTGGAGCCGGTCGGCGGCTCCAGGTTGCCGTGGAAGTCGTTGATGGCGAGCAGCTTGACGTCGACCGGCTTGGGACCGGCCTCGGCCTGGTTGGGGTTGACGGCGACCGTGCCGAGCGCGGTCGCGGCGAGCGCGACCAGGCCGACGGCGGCCCGGCGCATCCCGGGGACGGACATGGAACTCCTCGTGAGAATCGGCGCGTGACGGTCCGGACGATGGTTCGCCCGGCGACCCTGATCCGTGCCGTGACAGGGGATCGATGGCGGGTGACGGCGATCGGGGGATGCCGCCCCGCCGGGGCAAGCTTGCCATCCGACACGCGATCGGTCGACCGGGGCAGCACAACAGAACCGTGGATCCGGACGGCGACCTGCACCGGTCTGCCCGACGAGTCCGACATGACCGGCAGGTGAATTCCTTCAGGGCCGCCCGCTGTCGGGGGGCTCGACTAGAAAGTAACCATGACTCCCGACGGGACGACCTGGACGGTGGGCTCGGCCAAATCCGCCGACGGCACCGCGATCGCCTACGAGACCGCCGGCGAGGGGCCGCCGATCATCCTGATCGGCGGTGCCTTCAACGACCGGTCGACCACCCGGGCGCTGGCCACCGCGCTGGCCACCGACTTCACGACGTACGGCTACGACCGCCGGGGCCGGGGCGGCAGCGGCGACACCGCGCCGTACGCGGTGCAGCGCGAGATCGAGGACGTGGCGGCGCTGATCGAGGCGGCCGGCGGCACGGCGTACGTCTACGGCCTCTCCTCCGGCGCGATCCTCGCCGCGTACGCGGCCGCCGAGGGGCTGCCGATCGCCGGGCTGGCCCTCTTCGAGCCGCCGTTCCGGGTCGGGCCGGAGGGCGGCCCGAAAACGGACCTGTCGGAGCGGCTCACCGAGCTGGTCTCCGCGGACCGCCGGGGCGACGCGGTCGAGCTGTTCCTGACCGACGCGGTGGGGGTGCCCGCCGGGGCCGTCGCCGGGATGCGCGGGATGCCGGAGTGGTACTGGATGGAGGGCCTGGCGCACACCCTCGCCTACGACACCACGGTGACCGGTGACGGCGCACTGCCCGCCGCCCGGCTGGCGACGATCGCCGCGCCCACCGTCGTCGTCGACAGCACCGGCAGCCCGCGGTGGCTGCGCGACGCCGCCGCCGCGACGGCCGACACGATCCCCGGCGCGACCCACCGGAGCCTGCCCGGCGGTTTCCACGAGGTCCCGCCGGAGGAGCTCGCCCCCGCACTCCACGCCGACCTGCTCCGCTGAACGGTCACGGCTCCCCGCAGAGCGTCGGATCGTTCGGGGGGTCACGAGCGCGGCGCCGGCTCCCAGGGACGGGGAACCGGCGCCGCGGCCAGGTGGGTCAGCAGGAGGTGTAGCTGCCGCTGCTGCCCCAGGAGCAGGAGTCGATCTGGGTGCCGGCGGAGTTGCGGATGTACGCCGCGTCGCCGGTGTTGTTCCAGATGTACGCGCCGGAGCCCCAGTACCGGTGGGTCGAGGTGTTGGTGCCCTTGCCGGTGTGGATGTAGACACTCGCGCCGGGGGCGAGGCGGAAGTCGCTGCTGAACTTGTAGACGTGGCTGGCCTTGTCGCGCAGCGTCCAGTACTTCAGGTTGTAGGTAGTGCTGCGCCGGTTGGTCAGCCGGACGTACTCGGTGTTGAGGCTGGGGTTGGAGCCGGTGTCGCTGCCGGGCGAGTTGTAGTAGACCTTGGTGATCTCGATGGCCGGGGTGGCGGCCTGGGCGGGCCCGGCCACGGCCAGCGAGCCGCCGACCGCGACGGCGAGCGCGGCCGTGAAACCGATCAACCTCTTCTTCACACGATCCCCCACTTGCTGGTGGCCGGCGGACGGGTGCCGGCGCGAAAGTCCCGTGCTGTCCACGGGGGACCGACGCTAGCGATGCCCTCCGGAAATGTTTGCCCTGAACAACCTTCTCAGCGGCAAATACATCCGGCGGGCGGAGTCGGGGAGTCCGGAGTGATGATCATGCGTCCGGCGATCGGCTGCCGACCTCCGGCTGGCCGGGACGGAAGCCGGGCCGGCCGGTCCACCGCCCGACCCGTTCAGCGGCGGCGCCGGACGGTCGGCCGGTCGTGGCACCTGCTCCGGGTCGGGGCGCAGCGTCCGATAAGGATCAGAAGTGAGAAATTCTCTGCGGTTTGGGGCGATCGCCACGGGTACCGGATTGGCGCAAGGGCAATCCAACGGAAGGAAGAATTCATGCGCGCAGCAAGGTTCCGTACCGCCTTCGTCGCCCTGACCGCCGCCACGGGGTTGGTCCTCGGTGGCACCGGCGTGGCTCAGGCCGCCCCGGTCACCCAGCAGGCTCCCACCGTCGCGCCGGCCGCGTCCACGGTGAGCACCCCGGTCACCGGTAGCTTCACGGACGCGCTGGGTGGGGCCGGCACCTTCGCCGGCACCTTCACTCCGACCCGGTTCGTCAACCAGAACGGGCAGTTGGCCGCGGTCGGCACACTGACCGGCACCCTGACCAACTCCGCGGGCACCTCGCTCGGCGCCGTGACCCAGCAGGTCACCGTGCCGGTCCAGGTCAGCGGCACCTGCGACATCCTCAACCTGGACCTCGGCCCGCTGGACCTCAACCTGCTCGGCCTCCAGGTACACCTCGACGAGGTCGTGCTCGACATCACCGCCCAGCAGGGCCCGGGCAACCTGCTCGGCAACCTGCTCTGCGCGGTCGCCGGCCTGCTCGACAACACCGGCGGCGCGAGTGGCGGCCTGAACGGGCTGATCTCCCTGCTCAACCGGATCCTCTCCAACCTCTGACGGAGCTGACCCACCCTCGGAGCTGAGGTCGGAGGCCGCCGGGATCAGCCCGGCGGCCTCCCCTTGTCCATACCGCGTCGGCCCCTTCCGATCAGCTGCAGCGCCAGACCGTCGGCCTGTTTTCGCCCGGCGGCTCCGCACGCACCGCGCCCAGGATGCTGCCCGCGTCGTCGATCAGCACCGGCTGCGGGCCGTACTCCGGATTCGAGCCGGCGGGCAGCGGCACCGGCCGCGCCGCGCCGTCCCGCTCCACCAGCCGCCAGCCGCCACCGGGCACGCCCACGAGCAGCCGCCCGTCCGGGCCCGCGACAACGGAGAAGTGGTTACGGGTGTCCAGGCCGTGGTAGACGAAGAGCGTTCCGGTACGGATGTTCCACATTGCCGGCGGCGACTTCTCGCTACGACCTGTACCGGGAATGATCCCGGCCACCCAGTCACCCCGCAACGGCGACTGGTCGCCGCTGAGGCCGCCCGGGGCCCAACCGGCGGGGGCAGGCATTACCACGATGCTGCCATCCGTCCGCCACAGGCGAACCTTCCGATCCGTCTTCGCTCCGCCGCGCTGCACGGTCTCGATGCCGACGATCGTGCCGTCGCGGGTCCAGCCCAGGACGTTGTACGAGCCGGGCGCCCCGAACACCCGCGGCGGTTGGTCCGACCCAGCCGACCAGACGACCGGGGCACCACCAGTGGCGCGATAGGCGACCCCGAGGACGTCGCCCCGGTCGTTGACGGCAAGCGCGCGGCCGCCGTCGTACCCAGGCGGCAGCCTCAGGTCCGACAACTGCCCGTCCTGGTAGAGCCGCGGAACACCGGGCTTGTTGTCATCGGCGTCTCCCCAGCCCACCACCAGGCCGCTCGCGTTCACCGCGATCGGCGTGAAGGGAACCCTCTTCGGCAACTCATGGAGGGACGGCTCACCCCGCACCCACCGCACCAGGTAACTCCGCAGCCGGTCCACCGCCTTGTTGCTCACGCCCGCGGTACCGATCAGGATCCGTCCGCTGGCGTCGGCGGCCACGACCCTCGGGAACCACGCCTCCTGCGGCACCGGGTACTGCTCGAAGGTGCACGACGCCGCCGTGCCGCTCATGGTGACGGTGACCGGTACGACGGTGGGCGCGGGCCGGGTCTCTGTCGGCTTGGCGGAGGGCCGGCCGGTGACCGGCGCGAGGCCGTGGCCGCGTCCGTCCCGGCCCAGCACCACCACCGAGCCGCCCCCGACGGCGAGCACCGCCACCGCCGCCAGCGCCACGGTAAGCCGTCGCCGGCGCCGGTCCGCCCGGCGCACCGACCGCAGCACCGCGCCGACGTCCACACCGCTTGGGGGCACGGGGGCCCGGGTCAGCACCCGGCGGACGGCCTTGCCGGCCCGCTCTTCGTCCCAGGACATGTCATCTCCCCGCTCGGTTGTCGGTGCAGGCGTCGAGGTCGAGCCGGCGGCGCAGCGCCGCCAGGCCTCGCGAGGTGTGGCTCTTGACGTTGCCCGTGGAGCAGTTGAGCAGGCTCGCCACCTCCGCCACCGAGAGGTCGCAGGCGAACCGCAGCGTCAGCACGGTCCGCTGGGTGCGGGGTAGGCCGGCGAGCAGGTCGTCGACCGCCTCCCGCTCCTCGATGCCCGGCGTGCCGGGGGCCGGGCGGTCGGGTGCCTCCGACAGCAGCCGCACCCGCCACCAGCCCCGACGCCGGTCGTCCAGGTAGGTCCGCACCAGCATCTGGCGGACGTACGCGTCGGTGTTGTCCACGGTGGACACCCGGTGCCAGTGCCGGTACAGCTTGGTGAGCGTGATCTGCACGATGTCGTCGGCCCGGTGGGCGTCGCCGCACAGCAGGTACGCGGTCCGGTGCAGCACGGGTAACCGAGCGGTCACGTACTCCACGTACTCGATCTCGTCCTCGGCCCGCATGCCGCTCCTCTCCGGGACCTCCGCACCGATGACGGTCCGCCGTCCGGCTCGGGTTGCAGCCGGACATATCGCCGCCGAAGCGGACGGTTCACCCGGCGCGCAGGCCCGCCACCAGCTCCCGCAGCGCCGCCGGCGCCCACCGGCCCGCCACTCCCGGCCGCCCGGCCAGATAGCGCGTGATGCGGTCGGCGTCCCAGCCATGCGCCTCGGCCAGCCCGCGGGCCAGCATCCCCAGGTAGACCTACGTCCGCAGCCCGCCCGGCGGACGCCCGCCGGTCAGGTACCAACCGAGCCGCGCGGCGTGCAGGTTCGACCCGTACGCGACGTACCAGAGCCGGTCCAACGCCTCAGAACCAGCAGGTCTGCCCGGCGGCGTGGCTGACCTGGACGGTGTGCGTGACGCAGCCGCCGTCCGCCACCCGGTGCAGCAGGAACGCGGTCGGCTCGGCGACCAGGCCGATCTCCTCGTCGTCGCTCATCGTCAGGGTGGCCTGCACCCAGGTGCTCGGCGCGGTGGTGAGCACCGTGCCGGCGAAGGCGGCGGTGACCGGGCGGTGCAGGTGCCCGGCGGTGACGCGGACGACGTGGGGGTGCCGGCCGATCACCTCGGCGAGCGCGTCGGAGTCGGCGAGCCGGATGGCGTCGGCGGCCGGGACGCCGACGGCGACCGGCGGATGGTGCAGGCACACAACGGCCGGCACCTCCGGCCGGCCGGCCAGCACCCCGTCGAGCCAGGCCAGCTGGTCGTCGCCGAGCCGCCCACCGCTGCCGCCGGAGACGAGCGAGTCCAGCACCACCACGGTCCCGTCCGGGTGGTCGACGTGGTAGTACGCCGAGAAGCCGCCGCCCAGGTAGGGCGTGCCGCCGAAGGTGTCCAGCAGCGACTCCCGGTCGTCGTGGTTGCCGGTGGCGAGGTGGACCGGCAGCGGGAAGCGGCCGATGATCTCGCGGAGCGCGACGTACTCGTCGGTGCGGCCGCTGTTGACCAGGTCGCCCGTGATCACCACGCAATCCGGGCGGGGTCGCAGCGCCAGCACCCGGCCGAGAGCGCGGTGCAGCCCGGCGGCCTGCTCGGCGGCGAGCGGGCCGGTGGTCACGTGCGGGTCGCTGAGCTGGGCGATGAGCATCGACGCCTCCTCGGGCCCGGGACCCTCACGCTATCGCCGACCACCCCCGCCGCGCGGCCCCGTCGTACCCACAGGCCGCGTCCACAGCCTGTGGATAGCACATGTGTGCGAAGGTCGCCGCGCCGCTCGCTGGGTACCCTTGATCGCGCCCCCCGGCGTCGGCCCGGGCCCTCCCACCAGGAACGACGTGGATCACGAGCGAGTCATCCGAGACGTCACGGTCCGCCTCCCGATGGCGTCGACCGCCCTGGAGGCGTGCCAGTGGACCGTCGCCGCGCTCGCCCGGCACACCCCGGCCACCATCTCGATCCTGCTCCAGGTCCACGACCGGCTGCAGTGCGTCGCGGCCACCGGCGCCTGGCAGGTCTTCTCCACGGTGCCGCCGAAGACGGGCATCGTCGGCCGGGTGTACACCTCCGGCCAGCCCGCCACCGTCGCGGACGTCACGACCGACCCCGACTACCTCCCGGTCCGCCCCGACGTGACCGCCGAGGTCTGCGCGCCGGTGCTGGACCCGGCGGGGCGGCCGATCGGCGTGCTCGACCTGCAGTGGAGCGGCCCGGTGGAGCTGGGCCCGTGGCGGAGGACCGCGGAGCGGGTCGCCGCCCGGCTGGGTGCCCGGATCACGGCGCTCGGCGGACCGCCGGCCGAGAGCCGCAGCGAGAAGTTGCTCCGGCACGCCGCCGCGATGACCTCCGCCCCCACCGACTGGGACCTGATGACCGCCGCGATCACCGCGGCCCGGGACGTCTCGGCCCTCTCCGCCGCCGTACTGGTCCTCACCGGCCGGCGTGGCGCCCGGCTCGGCGCGCCGACCAGCGCCCCCGGTGAGCTGGAGGCGCGGATTCGCGCCGAGCTGACCGAGGCGGGCGCCGGTCCGCTCGGCCGGCTGATCGTCCGGGCCCACCGGCACGGCGCGGCGTACACGCTGGGCGAGGCCGGGCACCCGCCGACCGACGACTACCTGCCGCTCGCCCGCGCGGGGGCGCGCACCCTGGTGGCGGTGCCGGTCGGGCCGCCGGACACCGGCGGGGTGCTGCTGGTCGCGGACGAGCGGCTGCTCCGGCCCGACCCGACCACGATCAACCTGATGGAACTGCTGGCCGGGCAGGCGTGGACCTGCCTGGACCGGCTGCGCACCCTGGCCCAACTGCGCGAGCAGGCCAGCTCGGACCCGCTCACCGGGCTGCGGCACACCGGGCCGTTCGGAAAGCGGATCGCGACCGCCACCCCGGGGCGTACCGCCCTGCTGGCGATCGACGTGGACGGCTTCAAGGACGTCAACGACACGTACGGCCACCAGGCCGGCGACCGGCTGCTGGTCGGGCTGGCCCGGGCGCTGGAGGAGGCGCTGCGGCAGGGCGACGAGTTGTACCGGATCGGCGGCGACGAGTTCGTCGCGGTGATCGAGGTGAACCGCCCCGAGGAGGCGGTCCGGATCGCCGAGCGGCTCACCGAGGCGGCCCGGCGCACCGGCCGCACCATCAGCGTCGGCGTCGCCCTGCCCCAGGCCGGCGAATCCCCCGAGCTGACCCTCCGCCGCGCCGACCAGGCCCTCTACGCGGTCAAGCGCCACGGCCGCGACGGCGTCCGCCTCGCCGCCGCCTGACCCCGAGCGGGTCGGGCGCCGCTGGTCTTTCTGATCCACTCCATCTCGCCGGGGTGGGGATCCGGGCGTGACTGACACCGCCAGGTTGGCGATGTGGAGTCGATCAACGCCGGATCAGGGCTGGGTGAATTCCTTGGCGAGGAGTTCGGCGATCTGGGCGGTGTTCAGGGCGGCGCCCTTGCGGAGGTTGTCGCCGGTGACGAAGAGGTCGAGGGCCCTCGGGTCGTCGACGGCGCGACGGATGCGGCCGACCCAGGAGGGGTCGGTGCCGACGGCGTCGATCGGCATCGGGAACTCGCCCGCGGCCGGGTCGTCGACCAGGATCACGCCCGGCGCGTTGCGCAGCGCCTCGCGGGCGCCCTCGGCGTCCACCTCGGTGGCGAAGACCGCGTGCACGGCCACCGAGTGGCCGGTCACCACCGGCACCCGGACGCAGGTGGCCGAGACCTTGAGGTCGGGCAGCCCGAGGATCTTGCGCGACTCGTTGCGCATCTTCATCTCCTCGGACGACCAGCCGCCATCGGCGAGCGAGCCGGCCCAGGGCACCACGTTGAGCGCCAGCGGGGCCGGGAACGGCCCCAGCTCGTCGCCGACCGCCTGCCGCACGTCGCCGGGGCGCGAGCCGAGCACCCGGTCCCCGGCGATCTTGCCGAGCTGGGCGTGCAGCGCGTCCACGCCGGCCTGCCCCGCCCCGGAGACCGCCTGGTACGAGGCGAGCACCAGCTCGCGCAGGCCGTACTCACGGTGCAGCGGCGCGATCGCCACGATCATCGCCAGGGTGGTGCAGTTGGCGTTGGCGATGATGCCCTTGGGGCGGTTGCGGACCTGCTCCGGGTTGATCTCCGGGACCACCAGGGGGACGTCCCGGTCCATCCGGAACGCGCCGGAGTTGTCCACCGCCACCGCGCCGCGGCTCACCGCGATCGGCGCCCACTCGGCGGAGACCTCGTCGGGCACGTCGAACATGGCCACGTCGACCCCGTCGAACGCCTCCGGCGTGAGGGCCTGGACGGTCAGCTGCTCGCCCCGGCACTGCACCTGCCGCCCCACCGAGCGCTCCGAGGCGAGCAGCCGGATCTCACCCCAGACGTTGCGCCGGGAGGAGAGCAGCTGGCACATCACCGTGCCGACGGCACCGGTCGCCCCGACCACGGCGAGGGTTGGCAGCGACGACATCCGCGCTACCGCCCGGTGCCCGCGTAGACCACGGCCTCGGCGTCGCCGCCCAGCTCGAAGGCGTCGTGGATGGCCCGGACCGCCTTGTCGAGGTCGGTGTCCCGGCAGACCACGGAGACCCGGATCTCGGACGTGGAGATCATCTCGATGTTGACCCCGGCCGCGCCGAGGGCGGCGAAGAAGCCGGCCGCGACGCCGGGGTGGGACCGCATGCCCGCGCCGATCAGGGAGACCTTGCCGACGTGGTCGTCGTAGAGGAGGCCCTTGAACTTGACCACCTCCTGGATCTTGCTGAGCGCGGCCATCGCCGTCGGGCCGTCCGTCTTGGGCAGCGTGAACGAGATGTCCGTCCGGCCGGTGCCCTCGGTGGAGACGTTCTGCACGATCATGTCAATGTTGATCTCGGCACCGGCCACGGTGTCGAAGATCCGCGCGGCGGCGCCCGGCTCGTCGGGCACGCCGACGATGGTGATCTTCGCCTCGCTGCGGTCGTGGGCGACCCCGGTGATCAGTGCCTGTTCCACAGGAAGGTCCTCCATCGATCCGGTGACCATCGTGCCGGTGTTGGTCGAGTATGACGAACGGACGTGGATCGGCAACCCCGCGCGCCGGGCGTACTCGACGCTGCGCAGGTGCAGCACCTTGGCGCCGCAGGCGGCCAGCTCCAGCATCTCCTCGTAGGTGATGTGCTTGATGTGCCGGGCGTTCGGCACGATCCGCGGGTCGGCGCTGAAGATGCCGTCCACGTCCGTGTAGATCTCGCAGACGTCCGCCTCGAGCGCGGCGGCGAGCGCCACGGCGGTGGTGTCCGACCCGCCCCGGCCCAGCGTGGTGACGTCCTTGGTGTCCTGCGAGACACCCTGGAAGCCGGCCACGATGACCACCGCGCCCTCGTCCAGCGCGCCCTTGAGGCGGCCCGGGGTGACGTCGATGATCCGCGCCCTGCCGTGCACCGAGGTGGTGATCACGCCGGCCTGCGAGCCGGTGAACGAGCGGGCCTCGTACCCCAGGTTGTGGATGGCCATGGCGAGCAGCGCCATGGAGATCCGCTCCCCGGCGGTGAGCAGCATGTCCAGCTCGCGACCGGGGGGCAGCGGGCTGACCTGGTTGGCCAGGTCGAGCAGCTCGTCGGTGGTGTCCCCCATCGCGGAGACCACCACCACCACGTCGTCGCCGGCCTTGCGGGCGGCCACGATGCGCTCGGCCACCCGCTTGATCCGCTCGGCATTGGCGACGGAGGACCCGCCGTACTTCTGCACCACGAGTGCCACGACGGTGCACTCCCTCCCAGCGACCCTGAGCGTGCCGACGCCGCCGGGTTCCGGTCCGGCGGCGCGTGTCAGACCTCATCAGCCTATCGGGCGGCACGAGCCGCCGGGTCGGGTGATCCCACCATCCGGCCCGGTGAGGGCCGGCTCACCAGGGCGGAACCCGCCGGCGGGAGGGTGGCGCGACACGCCGGGACGGCAGCCGTACGGCGGGCTCCCGACACCCGTCCCCGCACCGCAGAATGTCCCGGTGCACGCTCACCTCCGCGCGGCCCGGCGACTGACCGGCGTCCTGGCGATCACCCTGCCGGCGCTCCTCGCCGCCTGCACCGCCGACCAGCCGACACCGGCCCCGCTCGCCACCGCCGACCCGGTGCCGGCCGGGGTGGACGCGGCCCGCGACGAACTGGCCGCGCTGGCGGCCGCCGCGCAGGACCGCCACCTCACCGCGCGGTACGCGTTCGGCACGGCCGACGCCCCGGACCGGACGGTCGTGGTGACCAGCGCGAACGACGGGACCTGGCGGGTCGACGTGCCGGCGTGGGGGCTGGGCGGCGCGGTGGACGTCTCGCTCGCCGCCACGGCGGACGGGCTCTTCCAGTGCGCCCTGCCGTCGGCGGGCCGTCCGGAGCCGGCCAGCTGCGTACGCCTCGGCGACCCCGACGACGCCGTGCCCCGGCGGCTCGATCCCCGGGTGCAGCACCCGTTCACCGACTGGCTGGAGGTGCTCACCGACCGGCGGGCCCCGCTGGCGGTCTCCCCCGCCACCGCGCCGGCCGGGGCCACCGGCCAGTGCTACTCGGTCGAGTCGACCTCCGCCTCGCTGAACTCCCCGCTGGACGTGGGCATCTACTGCTACGGGGCGGACGGGACGCCGACCGCGGTCCGCGCCGACTTCGGCACCCTCAAGCTGGCCGGCGAGCCCGGCCCGGCGCCGGCCACGGTGCAGCTCGCCGGGCCGGTGGTGGAGGGCGACCCGGTCGGTCGCGGCGCGCCGTCCCCGTCCGACAGCCCGAGCGCGGGAACGCCCTGACCCTGGGTCACGTTACGGGTGCTCTTCGCCACATCGGTCCGGGCCGCATCACGGGGCGAATCCCCCATAGGGGACTCTTACCCCATGGCCGACCTCACCCCGCTGCTCGCCTTCCGCTGGAGCCCCCGGTCCTTCGACCCGGACGCCGAGCTGGCCGGCGACGAGGCGTCCTCGCTGCTGGAGGCCGCCCGCTGGGCCCCGTCGGCGGGCAACGCCCAGCCGTGGCGCTTCGCCCTCGGGCACCGGCAGGACGAGACCTGGAAGCGGATCCTGGTCAGCCTGGCCGCCGGCGACCAACGCTGGGCCCGGCACGCCTCCGCCCTCGTGGTCGGCGCGCACACCGGCGGTGACGGCGAACGGGCCGCGTACGACCTGGGCCAGGCGATCGCCCACCTGACCGTGCAGGCCACCGCACTCGGCCTGCACGTGCACCAGCTCACCCGGTTCGACCGGGCCGGGCTCGCCGCCGAGCTGGACCTGGCACCGGACGTCCGGCCGCTGGTGGTGGCCGCTGTCGGGCGACTCGGCGACCCGTTCGCCCTCCCTGAGGAGCTGCGCCGCCGGGAGACCGAACTGCGCCACCGCTACCCGCTCGCGACGCTCCTCCTCCGCTGACCGCCCGCGCGGTCGGGGTCAGTCCCCCCGGCTGGCCCGGAGCAGGACCGCGGCGGCCTCGGTGCCCCGGTAGAGGACGTGCCGGCCCTGCCGGGACCGGGTAACCAGCCCGGCGGCGTGCAGCGCGGCGAGGTGCTGGGAGACGTTCCCGCAGGACATTCCCGTCCGCCGGGCGAGGTCGGTGGTGGTCGCCGCCGCGTCGAGCAGGTTGAGCAGCGCCGCCCGCCCCGACCCGACCACCCGGGCCAGGGGGTCGCCCGCCGCCGCCGGGGGCGTCTCCCAGAGGGTGGCCACCGCGCGCACCGGGTACGTCCCGCCGGGCGGCGAGTCCTCCAGCAGGTTCCACAGCACCCGTCGGTCGGTGAAGATGCCCGGGTTGAGCGCCAGCCCCCGGCCGCCCAGGTCGAAGTCGAGCTGCCAGGGGTCGTCGCTCACCACCCGGTCGCCCACCCAGCGCAGGCTGGCGTGCAGCTGACCGAAGAGCTGCCCGGCGCCGCCCTCGGCGAGCAGGGCGGCCCGGTGGGCGATGTCCGCCTCCAGCAGCGCCCGGATCCGGGGCCACTCCGGGGCGATCGCCTCGTCGTACCAGACCCGCAGGGCGGTGACCAGCTCCGGCAGCCGGCCGGCGGGGTCGTCGCGCAGCGCCTGCCCGAACGGGCTCAGCGGGCGCGCGGGGATGGTGGCGAGCAGGTCCCGGACCACCACGTCGGGCGGGGTGGCGGCGATCTGGTCGAGCTGCTCGGCCAGGTCGGCGTCGGGACGGGCCGCCGGCGGGGTGAGGAAGTCGGGCAGCCAGCCACGCGGCCGGGTCAGCTCGACCAGCGGACGCACCCGGACGGCCACGTCGGGGCGGCGGATGATCACCCGGGCCTGGTCGATCCAGGGCAGGTGCACGGCGTGCCGGACCGGATCCTCCAGCGCCCACATGCTGGAGACCGTCTCCCAGACGGGCGAGACGGCGAACCGCACGCCCGCGACGTCGGACGCGCCGAACCGCAGCTGCGACATCCTCCACCCCCGACGAGAATTCGGTTCAGCCTAAAAGGCTCGACCGGTGGGTGGGGGGCACGGTTTGCTCATCGACCATGGGGACCAGGGACACCATCCGCACCGCCGTCCGGCACGTCGTACCGCCGGCCGGGCTGACCCGCGCCCTGGCCCTGCAGGCCATGGTGTACGCCGTCGGCAACGGCCTGTTCCAGGCCGGCAGCGCGGTCTTCTTCACCCGGGCGCTGGGGCTCAGCCCGGCCCACGTGGGCCTCGGCCTCTCGCTGGCGGCCGGGGTGTCCCTGCTCGGCACCGTCCCGCTCGGCGGGCTCACCGACCGGTACGGGCCCCAGCGGGTCTGGATGGTCGGGCTGCTGATCGAGGCGGCGCTCTTCGGGGCGTTCCCCTTCGCGGGCGGCTTCGCCGGCTTCCTCGCCGTGGTGGTCGCGATGGCCGTGGTGGACGCCGCGTCCGGCGTGGCCCGGCAGGTCTACTCGATCAACGTGCTCCGTCCAGAGGAGCGCGTCACCGCGCTGGCGTACCAGCGCTCGGCGTTGAACGTCGGGTTCGGGCTCGGCGCGGTGATCAGCGGCTTGGTGCTGGCCGTGGACACGATGGCGGCGTACCGGGGGATGGTCTGGTTCGTCGGCTCGGTGATGCTGGTGACGGCGGTCTTCGTCCGCCGGCTGCCCCGGATCCCGGAGACCACCCGCCCGACCGAGCCGATGAGCCGGCTGGCGGTGCTGCGCGACCGGCCGTTCATGGCGGTGGCCGTGCTCTCCGGGCTGCTCACCGCGCACCAGACGCTCTACCTGACGGTCATGCCGCTCTGGGTGCTCAGCCGCACCGACGCCCCGAAGACGGTGATCGCCGCGCTGGTGCTGCTGAACACCGTCCTCGTCGTGCTGCTCCAGGTCCGGGCCAGCCGGGGCGCCGACACGGTGACCGGGGCGGCCCGGGCCAGCCGGCGGGGTGCCCTGCTGATCGCCCTCTTCTGCCTCGTCCTGCCGATCTCCGGGGTCACCGAGGGGGTGCTGACCGTCGTCGTGCTGGTGGCCGCCGCGGTGGTGCTGACCGTCGCCGAGCTGATCGAGTCGGCGGGGTCCTGGGGGCTCACCAGCACCCTGCCGCCGGCCGCCCAGCGCGGCGCGTACGTCGGGGCGTTCCGGCTGGGTGGGCAGCTCCAGTTCCTGGCCGGCCCGGCCGCACTGACCGCGCTCGGCGTCACCACCGGCGGCTGGGGCTGGCTGGTGATCGCCGCGCTCTTCGCGGTCGCCGCCACGGCAGCGGTGCCGCTGGTGGACTGGGCCGCCCGCACCCCCCGGCTCGGCGACCCGGCACCGGCCGACGGAACCGCGACGGTGCCGCCCGACGGGACCGGGACCTCGCCGCGCGCCGGGACCGCGACCGCGCCGGACCGGGCGGACGCGGACGGGACCGCGGTCGTGTCGAGCTGACGGCCGGCCTAGCGGCCGCGGGCGGCCCGGGCCATGTCCAGCGCGACGGGGAGCGGCACGCTGGACAGGTAGAACGCCTCGCCGGTGGCCTTGTCGACGGCGACCGGGCCGATCCCGGGCGGCGGCGCGTCGTCCGGGGAGCCGGAGGCCATCGCCCGCCGGGTGGTCCACTGGAGCACCCAGCACCAGCCCTGGTCCTCGACCCCGCCGGTGAGAACGGCGTCCGGGACGCCGGGCGGGGACGCGGCGAGCAGCCGGGTGGCGGCGTCGCGGGCCTGCGTCACGTCCATCGTGGTGATCCTCAATTCGTCCGCATGAACTGGAACCCGGAGAAGTTCTCCAGGTACGCGTAACCGCCGGTCTGGCCGTCGATGAAGTGGACCGTACCGTTGCGGTTCACCACGTTGAAGACGTGACCCGCGACCGGGTTGCCGTTGGCGTCGACGCGCATGCCGTGCACGATGCCGCGTGCGCCGTCCCCGGCGCTCTCCAGCTCGCTGGCGATGTCGTCGTACCCGCTGGCCGAGCGGAGCGGGTTGTTGCCGCCGAGCGCCTGGTTGACCCCGTGCGGCCAGTCGAACCGCGGATCGTTGATCAAGTTCCCGTTGGCGTCCTGGTAGAAGCGGCGGGGCACGGCGGAGCTGGCCTGGCCGGTGAGCGACCGGTCGGTGGCGGTGACGCAGCTCTGGCAGTTGATGCCGAAGGCCGGGTCCTTGCCGAAGTTGGGGTTCACCCCGTGGGACAGCTCGGGGAATTCCTTGGCGAAGTCGGCGGGCGAGGAGTTGCCGTAGTGCCGGGTCCGGGCCAGCACGTCCTGCGCGGCCTTGGCGCCCGGCTTCGCCCCCTTGCGGGCGAGCTTGCCCTCCACCCGCTTGAGGAGCTGCTTCGCCTGCGCGAAGAGGCGCTTCAGCTCCCCCTCGACCTTGTGCACGGCCTGTTTGATCAACTGTCGGCAGGCGACCCGGGCGGCCGCGACCAGGCCGGGGACCGCGGCGGCCGCCGCGCCGAAGGTGGCCGCCGCCGCGGCCAGCGCCTCCGCCACCGAGATGGCCAGCATGATCAGCTGAACCATGAAGGCGATCTTCAACGCCAGCGTCACGGCCGCGAAGATGATCAATGCGCAGCCGATGATCTCGGCGGCGGTGATGTCCTCCAGGAGCCGGCGCCGCGGCCCGTCCTCCCGTTCCCACCAGCGGCGGAACGCGTCGACGGTCTCACCCAGGTTGTACGTCCCGACCGCGTCCGCGGCGCCCTCGGCGCCCTGCGCCACCCCGCGGAGCGTCCCGGCGAAGGCGAGCCACTGCTGGCCGGCGGCGAAGAGCAGCTCCTCGTCGGCCTCCGGCCAGGTCAACCCGACCCAGCTGAGCGGCTCGGTCAGCCACTCCGGCAGTTCCAGCCCCATCTCAGCGGGCCGCCGCCCGGACGGGACCGGTGATCGTGACGCGGATCGGCACGCCGCACCTCCGACTGACGATGATCGTTTGCCCGGACCGGGCAGGAGCCTAGCGGCCCGGGCGCCGGCGCGGGGGGCACGAGGAGACTGGGATCCGCGTCTCACATGACGGACCTGGGTACCACGGGCCGTCGTGATCACGTAGGGTCACCCTGTCATGTGGCAGGCGTACCTTCTTCTTGGCTGCCGCGACGAGGCCTGACGGCCGGCACCTCGTCGCGGAGTTGAACCGCGCCGTCCAGCACATCCGAACTTCACCTCGGCACCGCCCGGGCACCGTGGCCCGGCAGCACCGCCGACACCTTCCGATTGCTGACGCCACATGTTCCCAGGGAGCACTCCGCCATGGCTCAACCTGCCACTGACGCCGAGACCGATCCGATCGCCCGGCAGCGCCCCAGCCGGATGCCGTTCCAGCGCTACCTGCCGTACCACCAGCAGTTCCGGCTCGACCTGCCGGACCGCAGCTGGCCGACCCGGCGGGTCGAGGCCGCGCCGCGCTGGTGCGCGGTGGACCTCCGCGACGGCAACCAGGCGCTGATCGACCCGATGTCGCCGGAGCGCAAGCGCCGGATGTTCCAGCTGCTGGTGCAGATGGGCTACAAGGAGATCGAGGTCGGCTTCCCGTCGGCCAGCCAGACGGACTTCGACTTCGTCCGGCAGCTGATCGAGCAGGACCTGATCCCGGAGGACGTCACCATCCAGGTGCTCACCCAGTGCCGGGAGCACCTGATCGAGCGGACCTTCGAGTCGCTGCGCGGCGCGCGCCGGGCCATCGTGCACTTCTACAACTCGACCTCGACGCTCCAGCGCCGGGTGGTCTTCGGCCTGGACCGGGACGGCATCACCGACATCGCCACCCAGGGCGCCCGGCTCTGCCAGAAGTACGCCGAGATCCACACCCCGGACACCGACATCCACTACGAGTACTCCCCCGAGTCGTACACGGGCACCGAGCTGGAGTACGCGCTGGAGGTCTGCGCCAAGGTCATCGAGGTGGTGGATCCGACCCCGGACCGGAAGCTGATCATCAACCTGCCCGCCACGGTCGAGATGGCCATGCCGAACGTGTACGCCGACTCGATCGAGTGGATGCACCGGCACCTGCCCCGCCGGGACAGCCTGGTGCTGAGCCTGCATCCGCACAACGACCGGGGCACCGGCGTGGCCGCCGCCGAGCTGGGCCTGCTGGCCGGCGCGGACCGGATCGAGGGCTGCCTCTTCGGCAACGGCGAGCGGACCGGCAACGTCGACCTGGTGACCCTGGGCCTGAACCTCTTCTCCCAGGGCATCGACCCGATGATCGACTTCTCGAACATCGACGAGGTCAAGCGGGCCGTCGAGTACTGCAACCAGCTGCCGGTGCACGAGCGCCACCCGTACGCGGGCGACCTGGTCTACACCGCCTTCTCCGGCTCGCACCAGGACGCGATCAAGAAGGGCTTCGAGTTCCTGGCCAAGGATGCGGCGGCGGCCGGGGTGCCGGTCGACGAGTTCACCTGGGCGGTGCCGTACCTGCCGATCGACCCGAAGGACCTGGGCCGCACCTACGAGGCGGTCATCCGGGTCAACTCGCAGTCCGGCAAGGGCGGCGTCGCGTACATCATGAAGTCCGAGCACCAGCTCGACCTGCCGCGTCGCCTCCAGATCGAGTTCTCCGGCGTGGTCCAGCAGGTCACCGACCACGACGGTGGCGAGGTCGACCCAGCCACCATGTGGGAGATCTTCGCCCGCAACTACCTCCTCGACCACCAGGTCGACCCGGTGGTCAGCCTCGCCGGCTACGCCATCGGCACCGCCGACGGCAAGGTCGAGATCGAGGCCGAGGTGGGCTTCGACGGCGGGCGCCGCTCGCTCGCCGCGGTCGGCAACGGCCCGATCGACGCGTACGTCAACGCGCTGCAGTCCCTCGGCGTGGCGGTGCGGGTGCTCGACTACCACGAGCACGCGCTCTCCTCGGGCGGGGACGCCCAGGCCGCCGCGTACGTGGAGTGCGAGGTGGACGGCCGGACCGTCTGGGGCGTCGGGACGGACGCCAACATCGTGACCGCCTCGGTGAAGGCGGTCACCAGCGCGGTCAACCGCGCGCGGAGCTGAGCCCACGGCGGCGTCCGGCACCCGCCGGACGCCGCCCGGCCGGTCAGCCGTCGGTGCGGGGAACGCCCTGCCTGGTGAGCCGGTCCACGACGGCCCGTTCCTGCTCCGGCCCGGCGATCGGGGCCCGCACCACCACCGGCGAGCCGGTGTCCCGGACGAGCCGGTCGAGGTAGGACCGGAGCAGCGGGTCGGCGGGGCGCAGGGCCACCGCCGCCGGGTCGCTCACCTCCACCACGATCACCGACTGGCCGTACGGGTCCCGGCCGTACCGCCAGCCGGTGACGTCGGCCCAGGCCACCGCGGCGTCGTACGCCGGGTCGGCCGGTTCACCGGTGCGCCGCTCGCCGAGGCTCGGCACCCGGTACCGGGCCCGGACGCCGTCGGTCGAGAGCTCGGCCATCGGCAGCCCGACGCTGTCGTCGCGGCCGGCGCGGCGGCGGTGTTCCAGGGGCGCCCCCGGCAGCAGGGCGAAGAACATCACGAAAAGGAAGGTGCAGACGGCGCCCCCGAGCGCGGCGATCGGCGACCGGGACCAGAGCAGCAGCACCACCAGCACCGCCAGCAGCGCGGCCAGGCCGGCGGCGACCGGCACCAGCCAGCCGAAGACCGCGTGCCCGGGCCGGCGGGGCGCGCGGACCACAAGCAGCTCACCGGCACGGCCCGGCTCGGCGGTCAGCCCGATCATCCGGCCAGGTCCCGGCGGAGGGCGGCGAGGTTCTGCTCGATGTCGGCGGCCCGCTGGGAGAACTGCGCCATCGTCGACTTCAGCTCCGGGCCGACGCCGAAGTCCCGCAGCAGCTGCTCCGCGTCGACCGGCGGACGCGCCGTCGCCTCCCGTACCGCCTCGGCCCAGTTCTCGGTCGCGGCGCGGATGGCGGCGAGGATCGAGTCCCGCAGGGTGTGGCTGTCCAGCCGCATCGCGCGCGGGTTGATCTCCAGGTCCTGCACGGCGCCGCCCGCGCCGACCCGGGCGGTGATCAGACCGTCCTCGCTGGTCCCCTCGCCCACCGTCTCGGCGAGTACGGTCCGGTGCTGCTCGAACGTGTCGAGCCGCTGCCGCACCTGGCGCATGGCCTGCTGGATCTGGGCGTCGAAGCCGCTCATCGCCGCTACCTTCCTCGTTCAGGCGGAGTGCCAGGCGATCGGGATCTGCCGGAGGTCCGGCGTGCCGTCGCCCTGCTCGTCGAAGGTCTGCACCGCGGCGAACTCCTTGACCACGCCGGAGAGCAGGGTGACCGCCGCCGTGGCGACCGTGATCACGGTGCCGGTGGCGGTCAGCCAGGAGGCGCTGGCGGCCGCGCCGAGCGCCTGGATGATCGGCTGGAGCACGAGTGCCTGCGGGCCGATCGAGGAGAGCGTCAGGTCGAGGATCACCACGAAGAACTCGGCGGTGAAGGCGACGAAGGCCAGCCAGAACGCGGTGAGCAGACCGGCCACGGCCAGCAGGGACGCGGAGAGCGCGCCGAGCGCCTTCTGCACCTGACCCAGCTCCCGGGACACCTCGGCGACGACGTCGCGGTACTCGACCACGCTGCCGTCCACCCAACCGGCCGTCGCCCCGGTGGCGTACCCGTCGAACTTCTTGATCACCGAACCCTCCAGGGTGGCCGCCACCGCGCCCAGCTCCCGCGCCGCCTCGATGACGGAGAACCCGTTCGCGACCATCGCCGCCGCGGTGACCGGCGCGGGGAGGTAGTCCGGGGCCATCGCCGCGGTGGCCACCCCGAGGCCGACGAACATGCTCTGGGTGGCCACGGTGAGCACCTCGGCGGCGCCGTCGCCCAACCCGTCCAGCCCGCCGAGCGGGTCGGTGAAGAGGCGGGGGAACCCGGCGTCGCCGAGCCCGCCGAGGTAGCCGTCCGGGTCGTCGGCGGCGGGGGCCAGGAACATGTCGACGTTGGCCTGCTCGGCGGCGTGGTAGTTGGCCACCGTCCGGCGGAGCCCGGCGGCGACCGACTGGACGACCTGCACCGCCGTCTCCAGGTTGCGCAGCTGGTAGTCGGCGACGGAGTTGTAGTAGCCCTCGGCGAACGACAGCAGCGCGCCCAGCCCGGGCGGGTCGAGCCGGTACGAGTCGGCCATCCGCCGCGCCGCGTCCGCCAGGTCCGGCACGACGAACTGATCCAGCCCGCGCGCAGCGTTGGTCAACTGGCCCGGATTGATCTCGATCTGGGTCAAGGGTCCCCCCGGTCGGTCGCGGCGACCCCCGGCTGCGCCCGGTGGCCGCCGCCACACCCTACCGAGCCGACGCCCGCCCGTCAGGCCCCGCGACGGCGGCGGTCGTCGGGTGGGGTCGAGGCGGGCAGCGACGGGCACGGCTGGGCGCCGGGCGCCTTCCGGGGCGGCCGGTGGATCAGCAGCGCGGCCATCGCCGCGCCGGCCAGCAGCAGCCCGGCGCACCAGAGCAGCGCCCCACGGAAGGCGTCGGTCAGCGCGGACTTCTGCTCGTAGCCGGTGCCGGAGAGGCCGACCAGCAGCGGCAGCGCGGCCACCGCCAGCAGGCTGCCGGCCCGGGACGCCGCGTTGTTGAACCCGCTGGCCACCCCGGCGAACCGGTCCGCCACGGCGGCCAGCACCGAGGCGGTCAGCGGCGCCACGACCAGGGTCAGGCCCGCTCCGAAGAGGACCACCCCGGGCAGCACGTCCGTCACGTACGACGCCCCTGGGCCGATCCGACGCAGCAGCAGCAGGCCGACGGCGGCGACCACCGGACCGACGGTCAGCGGCAGCCGGGGGCCGATCCGGGCGGAGAGCGCGCCCGCCCGCGACGAGCCGACCGCCAGCAGCACCGTCATCGGCACGGTGGCCAGGCCGGTGAGCAGCGCCGACCAGCCGACCACGTTCTGCAGGTAGACGGCGAGGAAGAAGGTGAAGCCGCCGAGGGCCGCGTACACCACCACGGTGAAGATGTTGAGCACCGAGAAGAGCCGGCTGCTGAAGAGGCCGGTGGGCAGCATCGCGGCGTCCCCGCGCCGCCGCTCCACCAGCACGAAGACCACCGCGGCGACCACCCCGACCAGCACCGAGACCAGCACCGGCAGGGAGCCGACGCCGCGGGCCGGGGCGTCGATCAGGGCGTACGTGACGCCGCCGAGGCCGAGCGCGCCGAGCAGCGCGCCCGCCACGTCGAACCGGCGCCGCCCCGCGCCGGTACGCGAGATGTTCTCGTCCCGGCTCTCCGGCACCCAGCGCATCGCGGCGAGCACCACCGCCACGGCCAGCGGCAGGTTGATGAAGAAGATCCATCGCCAGGAGAACGTGTCGATCAGCCAGCCGCCGAGGAGCGGACCGAGGGCGGTGGAGACGCCGGAGAGCCCGGCCCAGGTGCCGATCGCCTTGCCCCGGTCGTCCGGGTGGAAGCTGGCCTGGAGCACGGAGAGCGACCCGGGGGTGAGCAGCGCCCCGCCGGCGCCCTGGAGGAACCGGGCCGCGATCAGCCAGCCCGTGCCCTGGGAGAGTCCGCAGAGCACGGAGGCGACGGCGAACCACGCCACCCCGAGCAGGAAGACGCGGCGGCGGCCGAACCGGTCGCCGAGCGCCCCGCCGAGCAGCACGAACGCGGCCAGCATCAGCAGGTACCCGTTCACCGTCCACTGCAGATCGGCGACGGTCGCGCCGAGCTCGGCCCCGAGCCGGGGCAGCGCCACGTTCACCACCGTGGTGTCGAGGAACACCATGCCGGAGGCGAGGACGGCGGCGAGCAGCGTGCCCCGCCCCGCGGCGGTGCCCGTTCGGAGCGCGGGAGCGGGTGCGGTCATGGCTACCAATCTGCCCGCGATCCGATCCGGACGCCACGAATCGCGGAAACCGGCCCGGGGTACTGTGCGGGATCGCCCGGAGCCCGCAAGCTGGAGAGGTGTCGTCTGTGCGTACCAGATCAGGAGCTCGCGCCGCGGTGGCGGCCGCGCTCGCCGCGGCGATCACCCTCGGCGCGGCGGGCTGCGTGCCGGTCGACGAGCCGGAGACCCCGCCGAGCAGCGCCGGCAACGTCTCCCAGCAGCTGGGTGAGCTGACCGTCGCGAGTGCCGGGTCGATGAAGGGCTACAGCCGCGCCCGGTTCCCGCACTGGCGGGACACCGGGAAGAACTGCGACGTCCGGGACACCGTCCTGCAGCGCGACGGGGAGAGCATCAAGCTCTCCGGCTGCAACGTGGTGGGCGGGCACTGGGAGAGCGCCTACGACGGCCGGGTCTTCACCGACCCGTCGGACGTGGACATCGACCACGTGGTGCCGCTGGCCAACGCGTGGCGCTCGGGCGCGGACGAGTGGGACGACTCGAAGCGCGGCGACTTCGCCAACGATCTGACCCGGCCACAGCTCATCGCGGTTTCCCTGACCTCCAACCGGGCAAAGGGTGACCAGGACCCGTCCCAGTGGAAGCCGGCGAACCGGTCGTACTGGTGCCAGTACGCCGCCGACTGGGTGACGGTGAAGCACTACTGGCGGTTGACGCTGACCAGTGCCGAGAAGACCGCCCTGACCGACATGTTGGAGGGCTGCACATGGGCGAACAAGCCGTGACCGGGGCCGGGGCGAAGCTCGCCCCGGAGCAGATGCCGGACGCCGGCGGCGGGGACGCCGCGGCGGCCACCGGCGGCGGCGCCGGACCGACCACCGCCGGGATGACCGCGGACGGCGCCCCGGCGGCGCCCGCGGACGTCTCCGGGGCGGGCATGTCCGCCGACGCCGTCCCGGCGACTCCCGCCGGGGGCGCACCGGACGTCGGGCCGCAGCAGCGGACCACCGACATCACCGCCGGACCGGGCGGGGTGATGACCGACGAGGCCGGCGTGGTGACCGGGGAGCTGACCCTGCGCACCGAGTACGCCGACGGCCAGGTGACCCTGCGGGTGCAGTACAAGGACGCCGACGAGTGGTACGCGGTGACCGGCGGGAAGGTCGCGCTGGCCCACCCGGCCGGCCTGGACGCCGTGCACGGCATCGCGGTGGCCCTGCTCAACCGCCCGGAGGGCTGACCCGGGACCGACGAGGCCCCTTCCCCTGTGCGGGAAAGGGGCCTCGTGCCGTCGTCACGGGGTCGGGATCAGCTCACCGGTGTCACCCGGCGCCCCACCGTCGTCCGGGCGGACCAGCTCCGGCTCCACCTCGTGCGGGCGGATCCGCCCGGCCGCGATCTCTTCGGCGTAGTGGCAGGCCACCCGGTGCCCGCCGAGCACCTCGCGCAGCGCCGGCCGCTCGTCGGCGCAGCGGGTCGGCTGGGCCCACGGGCACCGGGTGTGGAAGCGACATCCGGCCGGAGGGTTGGTCGGCGAGGGGAGGTCGCCGGCGAGCAGGATCCGCTCACGGCGGTCCTCCACCAGCGGGTCCGGCACCGGGACCGCCGACATCAACGCTCTCGTGTACGGGTGCATCGGCTCCCGGTAGAGGTCGTCGCTGGACGCCTCCTCCACCAGGCCACCCAGGTACATCACGCCGACCGTGTCGGCGATGTGCCGGACCACCGCCAGGTCGTGCGCGATGATCAGGTACGTCAACCCGCGCTCGTTCTGCAGGTCCTCCAGCAGGTTGAGCACCTGCGCCTGGATCGACACGTCGAGCGCCGAGACGGGCTCGTCGGCGACGATGAGCTCCGGGTTGAGCACCAGCGCACGGGCGATGCCGATCCGCTGCCGCTGGCCGCCGGAGAACTCGTGCGGATACTTGCTCAGCGCCGAGGCGGGCAGGCCGACCGCGTCCAGGGTCTCCCGGAGCCGCTTGCCGGTGGCCGCCTTGTCGTTGGCCAGGCCGTGCGCCTTGAGCCCTTCGACCAGCAGGGACTCCACCGACTGCCGGGGGTCCAGGCTGGACAGCGGATCCTGGAAGATCATCTGCATCCGGCGGCGGGCCCGGCGCAGCGACTCGCCCTTGAGCGAGCGGACGTCGGTGCCGTCGAAGACGATCTCCCCGTCGGTCGGCTCGACCAGCCGCAGCAGGCCGCGTCCCAGCGTGGACTTGCCGCAACCCGACTCGCCGACCAGCCCGTAGGTCTCACCCGCGTTGATCGACAACGAGACGCCGTCGACCGCGTAGACGTACCCCACGGTGCGGTCGACGAGCAGACCGCTCTTGATCGGGAAGTGGACCTTGACGTCGCGCAGTTCGACCAATGGTTCCGTACGCTCAGTCACGGCACCGTCACCTCCACCGGAACGGGGTTGTTGCATCGCAGGTCGCCGCCGGTCGCGGTCGGCTCCAGCGGGGGCGCGCCCTCCAGACAGGCGTCCACCACGTGGTCGCAGCGGGGCGCGAAGGCGCACCCCTCGGTCCATGGGATGTTGTCGGCCACCGAGCCCCGGATGGCGTGCAGCCGCTCACCGCGCACCGAGTCCAGCCTCGGCACGGAGTTCAGCAGACCGTGCGTGTACGGATGCCTGGGCCGGGCGAACAGCTCGTGCCGGGCCGCCCGCTCCACCACCTTGCCGCCGTAGAGCACGTTGACGGTGTCGCAGAGGCCGGCCACCACACCGAGGTCGTGCGTGATCATGATGAGCGCGGTGCCGGTCTCGTCGACGAGCTGCTTGAGCAGGGTGAGGATCTGCGCCTGGATGGTCACGTCCAACGCGGTGGTCGGCTCGTCGGCGATCAGCAACCGCGGCTTGCAGGCCAGCGCGATGGCGATCAGCGCGCGCTGGCGCATCCCGCCGGAGATCTGGTGCGGGTACTCCTTGAGCCGGCGTTCCGGGTCCGGGATGCCGACCGCGTCAAGCAGCTGCCGGGCCTCCCGCAGGGCCTTCCTCCGGTCCATCCCCTGGTGCCGTTCGAGCACCTCGGCGACCTGCACCCCGATCGGGATCACCGGGTTCAGCGAGGAGAGCGGGTCCTGAAAGATCATGCCGATGTCCCGGCCGCGCCGGTCCCGCATGTCGTCCGGGCGCAGCTTGAGCAGGTTGGCGCCCTCGAAGAGCACCTCACCGGTGACCTTGTTGCCCCGCTTCGGCAGCAGGCCCATGATCGCCAGGCTGGTCACGCTCTTACCGCAGCCGGACTCGCCGACCAGACCGACGGTCTGCCCCGGCTCCACGCTGAAGCTCACCTTGTCGACCGCGGTGAACGGCCGCTCACCGCGGCGCTGGAACACCACGCTCAGATCGCGTACGTCGAGCAGGCTCATCGGGTCACTTCCTCATCACGCTGGTCCTTCGCTCGCGACAGCGGGCCTCGCAGGCTCACTCCTCGCGCTCCCTGCCGGCGTCCGCCGGCCGTGCTGGTCCGTCGCATCGCCGTCACCGCCGGTTCTTCGGGTCGATCGCCTCGCGCATCGCCTCACCGAGCAGGGTGAAGCCGAGCGCGACCACGATGATCGCGAGCGCCGGGTAGTAGGCAAGTTCGGGACGGACCTCGAAATAGCGCTGACCGTCCACACCGAGCATCAGACCCCACTCGGCGCGGTTGATGTCCGGGTCGCCGAGCCCGAGGAAGGAGAGCGAGGCGGCCTCCAGGATGGCGGTGGACAGGGTCAACGTGGCCTGCACGATCACCGCGGTCATCGCGTTGGGCAGCATGTGCCGGAGCACGATGTTGCGTTGCTTCACGCCCAGCGCCCGGGCGGCCAGCACGTGGTCGCTCTCCCGCTGGGCCAGCATCGAACCACGCAGCAGCCGGGCGAAGATCGGCACGTTGACGATGGCCACCGCAAAGATGACCGTCCACTGGCTGGACCGGCTGGCCATGGCCACCAGGCTGATCGCCAGCAGCAGGGCGGGCAGGGCCAGCATCACGTCGGTGAAGCGCATCAGGATGTTGTCGACCCAGCCGCCGAAGGCGCCGGAGATCGCCCCGATGAGCACGCCGAGGCTCAGCCCGATCAGGGTGGCGACCACGCCGACGAAGAGGGTCTGCCGGGCGCCGTAGATCATGCGGGAGAAGAAGTCCCGCCCGAGTGGGTCGGATCCGAGCGGGAACTCGCTGCTGGCACCGGGAATGTTGTCCACGGTCAGGTTCTTCGTGAGCTCGTCGAAGCGCTGCGCCGGGTCGTGTGGCGCGAGCAGCGGCGCGAAGATCGCCATCAGGACGAAGAGCGCGACGATCGACGCGCCGACGATGGCAACCGGGTTGCGCCGCAACCGACGGATCGCGTCCCGGACGAGACTCACGCCGCCCTTGTCGGCGCTCGCGCGGGCCAGTTCCTCCAGTCGCGCCTTCTTACGCTCGCCGAGCAGCCCGATGCCGCGCTCGCTCATGCCCGGACGGCGCTCGTCGGTGCCGGGCTGGTCCGCGCCGTCGCGGGGGGCGGCCACGCCGGGCCGGGTGATCGGGTCACTCATCGCACACGCACCCTCGGATCGATGAAGGCGTAGGAGAGGTCGACCAGGAGGTTGACCACCACGAAGACCAGCGCGGCCAGCAGGATCAGCGCCTGGAGCACCGGATAGTCGCGGCCGCCGCTGATCGAGTCCGTGATCAGCGTGCCGAGGCCGCCCCAGTTGTAGACCTTCTCGGTGAGCACCGCGCCGGAGAGCAGCGCGCCGGTCTGCAGGCCGATGGTGGTGACCACCGGCAGCAGGGCGTTGCGCAGGATGTGTCGGCCCCGGATGACGCGGTGCCGCAGGCCCTTGGCCTCGGCGGTGCGGACGTAGTCCTCGTTGAGCACGTCCAGCACGCTGGCGCGGGTGATCCGGACGATCACCGCCAGCGGAATGGTGGCCAGGGTGAACGCCGGCAGGATGAGGTGCCAGAGCGCGTCGGCGGTGGCGTCGAACTCCCGGGTGAGCAGCCCGTCGAGGACGAAGAAGCCGGTGACCTCGGTGTTGTCCACGCCGGTACTGAGCCGCCCGGAGGGCGGGAACCAGTGGATGTTCTGGGTGAAGACGTCCTTGAGCAGGTAGCCCAGGAAGAAGATCGGGATCGAGATGCCGAGCAGGGTGCCCGCGATGCTCAGATTGTCCAGCAGCCGGCCGCGGTGCCGGGCAGCGAGGTAGCCGAGCGGCACGCCGAGCCCGACCGCAATGATCATGGCAACCAGGGCCAGCTCGATGGTGGCCGGAAAGGCGCGACCGATCACCTCGGCGACGGGGTCACCGGTCCGGATCGAGTTGCCGAAGTCGCCGGTCAGGACCCGCTGCATGAACTTGCCGTACTGCACCAGGATCGGCTGGTCGTAGCCGAGCGCCTTGGTCAGCAGCGCGCGCCGCTCGGGGGTGGCCCGCTCACCGAGCAGCGCCTCGATCGGGCCGCCGGGCAGGTTCCGCAACCAGATGAAGATGAGCGCGGACAGCGCTATCAGCGTCACCGCGAGCTGTAGCAGGCGGCGGACTATGACTCGCAACATCTCTCACACCAGATTCTCGATATCAGCGGTTCGGCCCGGGCCGGGGCGTATGCCCGGCCCGGGCCGATCCCGCGTACGGCGTCAGCGGTTCAGCGGCGTGCTCAGCCGACGCTGACGGTGTTGAACCGCTCGTCGGTCAGCGGGCTGGCGACCAGACCCTTGACGTCCTTGGTGACGACGATGGCCGGCGGGGCGTGCCAGATCGGCACGGCCGGCAGCCACTTGGCGGCGATGTCGCGGTTGACCTGCTCCCAGGCAGCCTTCTTGCCGGCCTCGTCGACGGTGCCGTCGGCCTTGGTGATGGCGTCGAACATCTCGGTCATCGCCTGGTCGCCGAACTCGACCTTGCCGCGACCGAAGAAGGTGCCGACGAAGTTGCCCGGGTCGTTGTAGTCACCCGTCCAGCCGAGGATGTGCAGGTCCTGCTTGCCGAACTGCTGCACGTCGTCCTTGTAGCCACCGTTCCACGGGCGGGCCACACCGTTGACCTTGATGCCGACGGCCTGCAGGTCGTTGGCGAGGACGGTGAAGATCTCCTGCGGGTTCGGCATGTACGGCCGGGAGACGTCAGTCGGGTAGTAGAAGTTGAGCGTCAGGTTCTGCACGCCCGCGTCCTTGAGCAGCTGCTTGGCCTTCTCCGGGTTGTACTCGTACTTCTGCACGTCCGAGGCGTAGCCGAGCACGGTGTCCGGCATGAACTCGTCGGCGACCTTGGTGCCACCCGGGCCCTTGGTCTGGACGAGCTGCTGACGGTTGAGGGCGTAGGCGATCGCCTGCCGCACCCGCAGGTCCTTCAGCTTCGGGTTCTTCTGGTTGAAGCCCAGGTAGAGGATGTTGAACGCCGGACGGTCGAGGACCTGGAAGCCCTCACCGGAGAGCGCCTTGCGGTCGGCCGGGGCCGGGAAGTCGATGCCCTGGACGGTGCCGGCGCGCAGCTCCTGCTTGCGGGTGTTCTCATCCTTGATGACCTTGATGACGAGCTTGTCGACCTTGGCCTTGTCGCCCCAGTAGTCGGGGTTCCGGTTCAGGGTGATCTCACCCTTGGCCTTGTCCCACCCGCCGAAGGAGAACGGGCCGGTGCCGACCGGGTGCTCGTTGGCGAACGCGCTGTACTCGAAGGAGTCGCCGTTCTGCTTCACCGCGTCGGCGTCGTACTTCTTCAGCGCCTCGGGGCTGGCGATCGACAGCGCGGTCAGCGCGAAGGCACCGGGGAAGGCGCCCTTGTACTGGTTCATCGTGACGACGGCGGTGCCGTCGTCCTTGGCCTCACACTTGTTGTAGACCGGCTTGCCGACGCCCTCGGCCTCGTTCTTGGCGAAGCCGCCGAAGACGTCCGAGTAGTAGATCATCTGGGACTGGGCGGCGGCGCCCTTCATGTTGAACCAGCGGTCGAAGTTGAAGCAGACCGCGGCCGCGTTGAAGGGGGTGCCGTCGTGGAACTTCACGCCCTTGCGGAGCTTGAAGGTCCAGACCTTGCCCTCGGCGTCGTGCTCCCAGCTCTCCGCCAGGGCGCCCTGCAGATCGGCCGTGCCCGGCTTGTTCTGGATGAGGGTGTCGTACATCTGGCGGATCGGCCGGAACGACTCACCGTCGTCGTTGAAGATCGGGTCGAAGTTCTTCGGGTCACCGGCCCCCGCGAAGACGAAGGTGCCACCAGTCTTGGCGCCACCGCCCGCATCGTCGCGCTCGCTCTTGGCGCAGCCGGACGCCCCGACCGCCAGAGCGGCAGCGGCCGCGAGGGCCACGGCCGCTTTAAGCCTGCCTGCCTGCATCTCTCACCTCTGTCATGCGCATGACCACGCCGAGTTGTGGCTCAGTCCGTGTGCCGGAGGCTATGACACGACACACGGAAGCGGAACGCCCGTTAGGCAATCGCTATCAAGCCGACACCAAGTAGTCGGGTCTGACACTGCCCGATCTCCAGACAAACGGGCCTGTCACAGCACGAGGCGGAGCCTGGGATCAGGCAGATCGCAACAAATCGCCCGACTGTCGGGCCGGGAACCCGTGCGCGTGGCGCTCGGCACTCGTCCCACATTCCGGGTAAGCGGACAAAGCTGGCCGACACCCGAAGAGGTGCCGGCCAGTGTGCCCGTGGCGTCGGTCAGACGGCCCGGCGGCCCTCGAACGCCCGACCGAGGGTGATCTCGTCGGCGTACTCCAGGTCGCCGCCGACCGGCAGTCCGCTGGCCAGCCGGGTCACGGAGATCCCCATCGGCTTGACCAGCAGGGCCAGGTACGTCGCGGTCGCCTCGCCCTCGGTGTTCGGGTCGGTGGCGAGGATCAGCTCGCGCACCACGCCGCCGCTCAGCCGGGTCATCAGCTCGCGGATCCGCAGGTTGTCCGGGCCGATCCCCTCCAGCGGATTGATCGCCCCGCCGAGCACGTGGTACCGGCCGCGGAACTCACCGGTCCGCTCGATCGCCACCACGTCCTTCGGCTCCTCGACCACGCAGAGCACCTCGTCGGTGCGCCGCGGGTCGCGGCAGATCCGGCACTGCTCCGACTCGGCCACGTTGAAGCAGGTGGTGCAGAACCGCACCAGCTCCTTGACCTTGCGCAGCGCGCCGGCCAGCCGGTTCACGTCGGCCGGATCCGCCGACAGGACGTGGAAGGCGATCCGCTGGGCGCTCTTCGGGCCAACGCCCGGCAGCCGCCCCAGCTCGTCGATCAGGTCCTGGATGGCACCCTCGTACATCTGCCGGCTCAGAACCCGGGCAGGCCGAGGCCGCCCATGCCGCCCGCGACCGGGCCCATCTTCTGCTCGGTCAGCTCCCGGGCCGCCTCGGCGGCGTTGTGCACGGCCGCGACGACCAGGTCCTCCAGGGTCTCCACGTCCTCCGGGTCGACCGCCTTCGGGTCGATCTTGATGGACTTCAGCTCGCCGGTGCCGGCGACGGTCGCGGTGACCAGGCCACCGCCCGCGGTGCCGGTCAGCTCCGCGTCGGCCAGCTCAGCCTGAGCCTTGGCGATCTGCTGCTGCATCTTCTGCGCCTGCTTCAGCATCTGCTGCATGTTCGGCTGTCCACCTGGGCGCACGGATGGCTCCTTCTCGCACTCGTCTGCTCGGCCGCCGCCCAGCCTAGTCGGGCGGCGGCACACGTCCTCGTCCTCAGCGGCCGACGCGCGACTCAGCGCGCGTCCACCTCGTCGATCTTCTCCGCCCCGAACGCCTCCCGGAGCAGCTGTACCGCCTGCTCCTCGCTGGACTGCCGGGCGGTCCGCTCGTCGATCACCTCGTCCAGCGGCTCGTCGCCCGGGTCGAAGCCCTCGTACGTCGGGGCCGCCGGCGCCGCCGCGGCCGGCCGTCCGCCGCCGCCGGCCGGTCCGTCGTAGTCCGGGTCGTACGGCGGCTCGCCGGCCCAGTCGGCGTCGGCGGTCTTCCGCGCCGGCTGGCCGGCCCGGGCTCCCTTGGTGGCGCCGGCACCGGCCGCCGCCGCCCGGGCCGCCGCGATCGCGCTGCTCACCGGGGTCTTGCCGGCCGCCGGGACCGCCTGGGGACCGGCCGGCTTCGGTACGGCCGGCGCCGTGGCCGTGGCCGTCGCCGTCGGGGCGGTCGGCGCGCCGGTCGTCGTGGGTGCGGACGCCGTCGCGCCACCGGGACGCGCCGGCTCCGGCCAGTCGTCCGAACCGGCCGTGGCCGGGCCACCGGGGCGGGCCGGCTCGGGCCAGTCGGCTTCCCCGCCCGCGCCGCCACCCGGACGGGCCGGCTCCGGCCAGTCCTCCTCGGTCGCCGTGGCCGCACCGCTCGACTCCGCGCGTGGACCGCTGGCCGGCCCACCCGGGGCCGCCCCGGACGGGCCACCGGAGGTGGCGCGGTGCCCGGACGGGCGGCCGGCCGGACCACCGCCGCGGGCGGAGGCGGAGCCGGTCCCGGCCGGACCGGCGGAAACAGCGCCGGGAGCGGAACCGGCCGGACCGCCGGACACCGGGCCTGACCCGGCCGAAGCGGTGGAGACCGGACCGGACGCGGCCGGACCGGCGGGCGACGTGGGGGCGGCGGGCGGCGGGGACGCCGGACGCGCCGGGGCGCCGGCCCGCGAGGAGCCGCCGAGCGACACCCCGCCCCGCTCGCCGGCCACCTCGCAGCGGATCTGCCAGCGGCCACCCAGCTCCTCGTAGAGCGCGTCGGTGAGCACCGGGGCGTGGTCGGACATCATCTTGGCCAGCACCGTCGACTTCACGGTCACCACCAGCGCGTCGCCGTCCAGCTCCCGGACGACCGCGTCGCGCATCAGCGCCGCGATGCGCTTGTTGGTCCGGTTGACCTTGCCGACCACCTCCGGCCAGACCCGGCGGACCGCGACCGCGTCGAGGACGCCGGACGGGGTGGCGCCGGGACGGGGCGGCTCGGGGGTGGCCGGGTCGGGCAGCACCGCCCGCCGGGGCGCGGCCGGGGGCTCCGCCGGCACGCCGTTCCCGGTCGCCGGATCGGCGCCGCCCGCCGCTCCGGCCGTCGGCGCGGGGCGGGAAGCCGGAGCGCCGGCGCCGGACCGGCTCGCAGCGGAGGCCGGCTCCTCGGCGCCGGTGCCCGGTGCGGCGGAACCGGCGCCCGACTCCGGGCGGGACGCGGCGGCGGGGGCGGGCTCGGGGCGTACCGGAGGAGCGGGGGCGACCGGCGCGGGGCCGGCGGCGGCCGACGGCAGCTCGCCGCCGCCCAGGGTGAGCCGGCGCTCCATCCGCTCCAGGCGCTGGAGCAGGCCGCCGGTGGAGTCGTCCGCGCCGGGCAGCATCATCCGGGCGCAGATCAGCTCCAGCAGCAGCCGGGGCGCGGTGGTGCCACGCATGTCGACCAGGCCGTTGTGCACGATGTCGGCGCAGCGGGACAGGGTGCCCGGGCCGAGCCGCTGGGCCTGGGCCGTCATCCGCTCGATCTGGTCGGCCGGGCCGTCGATAAGGCCCTTGGCGGCGGCGTCCGGCACCTGCTGGAGGACGATCAGGTCGCGCAGCCGTTCCAGCAGGTCCGAGGCGAACCGGCGCAGATCGTGCCCGGCCTCGGCGACCCGGTCGACGGTCGCGTACGCGGCGGCGCCGTCCCCGGCGGCGAGCGCGTCGCACATCTCGTCGATCAGCGCCGAGTCGGTCACGCCGAGCAGCGCGGCGGCCCGAGCGTAGCCGACCCCCTCCGGGCCGGCGCCCGCGATGAGCTGGTCGAGCACGGAGAGGCTGTCCCGCATGCTGCCCCCACCGGCGCGCACCACCAGCGGGAAGACCGCCGGCTCGACGGTCACCCCCTCCGCCTCGGTGAGCTGCTCCAGGTACGGCCGGAGCACCTTCGGCGGGAACAGCCGGAACGGGTAGTGGTGGGTCCGCGACTTGATCGTGCCGAGGACCTTCTCCGGCTCGGTGGTGGCGAAGATGAACTTGACGTACTCCGGCGGCTCCTCGACCAGCTTGAGCAGGGCGTTGAAGCCGGCCGACGAGACCATGTGCGCCTCGTCGATGATATAGATCTTGAAGCGGCTGCCGGCCGGGGCGAAGAAGGCCTTCTCGCGCAGCTCCCGGGCGTCGTCGACGCCGCCGTGACTGGCCGCGTCGATCTCGATGACGTCGATCGAACCGCCGCCGTCGGGGGCCAGCGAGCGGCAGGACCCGCACGTCCCGCACGGCTCGGGGGTGGGGCCCTGCTCACAGTTGAGCGAGCGGGCCAGGATCCGGGCGCTGGAGGTCTTGCCGCAGCCGCGCGGGCCGGAGAAGAGGTAGGCGTGGTTGAGCCGGCCGCTGCGCAGCGCCTGTGACAGCGGCTCGGTGACCTGCTCCTGGCCGATCATCTCGGCGAAGGTACGCGGCCGGTACTTGCGGTAGAGCGCCAGCGTCACGCGTACCGCCTCCTCTCGACCGAGCCATTCTGCGCCGGTCAGGCGCGGGTGACCACCCACCACCCCGTGACCTGACCCGCAGGTACGGTACCGGCGCCCGGAGACAAAAAGGCCTCCCGTGCACCCGGCAGAGCTCGCTTATCCTTGCTGCCTTCCGGCCCTGGGGAGGTTCACGAGGTACCGCCGCACGGGAGGTGCCCCAAGCGTACCCGACCCGGCGCGGATCTTCAGGGGGTGGTGGGGTGGCCCACCCCCGAGGGACCTGTATCCTGGCTCGCGGAGGATTCGCCTAGAGGCCTAGGGCGCACGCTTGGAAAGCGTGTTGGGTTAACACCCTCACGAGTTCGAATCTCGTATCCTCCGCTCTCTTGAGCAGCACAAGCGGAAGGGCCGGCCCCATCAGGGACCGGCCCTCCGTCGTCGCTGCGGTCGCTCTCGTCTCAGTTGTCGTCTCACTTGCCCTGTTCCGGCCCGTCTGGCTGCCCGTCGCCGGGCTCTCCCGGCCGGCGCGGCGAGTCGCCCCAGAGCAGCCCACCGAACTGCTGCGCGATGTCCCGGCGCACCTGATCGGTCATGTGCTGGTATCGGACGGCCATCGCCGAGTTCGACCAGCCCATGATGCCCATCACGGCGCGGCCGGACACGCCGAGGACCAGGAGCACGGTGGCAGCGGTGCGCCGAGCGTCGTGCAGCGTCCGCCCCGCACTCCGGCGAGCTTGAGCAGCCGCTTCCACTCGTCGTAATCCGTCGCCTGGTGGATCGCCTCGCCTGTGGGTGAGGCGAACACCCAGCCCTCATCGCGCCAGAGCTGGGCGGCGGTTTCGCGCTCGGCGTCCTGAGCAAGGCGTGCGCCGCCGCGACGATCGCGTTGGCCCCGATGCCTGCCTGGTCCATGAGCTGGGTCGATGTCCGGGAGGTGGGCAGCCCGCATACTGCCAGGTGGGTCACCTGCGTCGGCTCAGCGTGGTCGGCTAGCAACTCGAGGGAAGGTCCGCCGCTTCGGCGCATCTCACGTCGCGGCGGGCGGGATCGGCGTTGGATGAAGCAGTATGGGACGTGCCGGGCGAGATGTCGGCTCGGCCGTCGGTCTGCGGCCCGGTCGGGAGAGCGGGCCGCTGGCGACCTTCGTCGAGCTGTTCTTCGATCTGGTCATGGTGTTCGCCCTGACCCGCTTGGTGGCGGAGGCGGTGCCGGGACTGTCGAGCATGAGCCTCCCGGTGCGCTGGTTGACGATGGGCCAGACGCTGCTGTTGTTCCTCCCCTTGACGTGGGTCTGGACGATCACCTCGTACGTCACGGCCCGTTTCGAGCCGTTGCGATTCGACGTTCAGGTCGCGGTGCTCGCCAGTGCCTTCGGGCTGCTCATGATGGGCACCGCGGTGCCGTACGCGTTCAGCGGGCGCGGCCTGACCTTCGCCCTCGCGTACGTGACCCTGCAGGTTGGCCGGACCCTTCTGTTCGGCCTGCTGTTGCGGGGCCACGCGCTCCAGAGCCTCTACGCGCGCGCGTGCATCTGGTTCTGCGTGGGCGCCGTACCGTGGCTTGCCGGAGCCTTCGCCCAAACCGGAGGGCGAGTCCTCCTGTGGTCGCTGGCGATTGCGATCGACCTCGGGTCCGCGCGCCTGGGTTGGCCGGTGCCGGGCATGGGCCGCGGACGCGCCGCCGCGTGGTCGGTGGGCGGTCACCACCTCGCCGACCGTTACAAGCAGTTTCTGATCATCGCCCTCGGCGAGGGCGTCCTGACCATCGGCGTCTCCTACACCACGGGGTCGTCGAGCCCCAGCGTGTACCGGACCGTCGGCCTGATCCTGGCGTTCCTCACCACCGTGCTGCTGTGGCGGATCTACTTCTTCCGGGCCGGCCAGATCCTCCCCGACGCGGTGACGGCGGCGAAGGACCGGGCGAGCTTCGGCCGCCACGTCGCCTTCGCTCACCTGATCATGATCTTCGGCATCGTCGCTACCGCGATCGGGTACGAGCTCGTCCAGAGGAATCCGACCCGCGACGCCGTCCCGGCCTGGCTCGCCGTGATCCTCGGGGGCCCCGCGCTCTACGTCGTGGGCCGGGCCCGGCTCGAGTGGGCCGTCTTCGGCCGCGTCTCGTCGCCTCGCCTCGTCGGCGTCACCGTGCTGGCACTGCTCGCCGTGCCCCTGTTGTTCGTGCCGCCCCTGGCGGCGGCGGGCACGGCGACACTCGTTCTGCTGTTCATCGCACTGGCCGATGCGCGGCGGGCGGCGGGTCGCCCTCCGGAACCCCCGGCCCCCGTCACCTGAGGCGGGTGCTTTCGGGCTTCGCGCTGCCAACTGTCGAGGTGGTCGGGCTGACCTGCGTAAGCGTTCCGAGGTGACTCACGGCCTTGCTGGTAGCCACACCGCCCGCTTCAAGATGTCGTTGCGAGTGTTGCCGATTAAGTCTGATGTTGTCGCCGGTGCGGCCGTTTGTTGGTGCAAGTGCAGGGTAGTTGGGTGGTCATGACAACACCCGAGAGTCGGCGGCAGGAGGAGCAGGCGCTCGAGAGCGGCGAGGTGTATCAGGACGCCGAGGGGCGCCGAACCACCGACCCGGGCACCGCGGCTGCGCATGCACACAGCGAAGCCGACCGCAACGCCGAGCACCTGAAGCGTGGCGAGGTTGGTCCGGGCGCCCCGGAGAAGTAGCTGCCAAGTGAGTTGGCGACCGCCTTCGGCGCTGCCTTCTCGCGGCCGTACCCAGCTGGCGATCACCGGGCCGGCGGCCCGCCCAGGAGCCGGATCCGTCAGCAGGGGCCGTAGCCCTCGTCGAAGAGGCGGCGCGCCCAGTCGGCGTACCCGGCGATGATCTTCCGGACGGTCGTCCCGTCGTGCAGGAAGAGGTACCCGCGGTCGCCGCTGCTGGCGAGCAGCCCGTCGAACCGGTAGGTGCCGCGCGGCGCCCGCAGCGGGGTCGCGGACGGATAGCTGGCCCGTACCTCGCTCACCGGGGTGCCGACCGTGATGCCCTCGGGCGTGCTCATCGGGTCGTCCAGCCAGAGCAGCACCAGCCGGTCGTCGAAGAAGACCGGACTGACCGTCCCGTGCCCGGCCAGGGTGGGGCCACAGGCGTCCTCGTCGGCGCGCAGCACCCCGCGCCGGGTCAGCTCCGCCTCGGTGGCGCCGAACTCGATGTCGCGCAGCCCCTGGAGGTCGACCACCTCGGCCTCGCCGACCGGCCGGGCCGGCACGTCCGGCCCCTGTGGACGAACGCCGCTGCCGGCGATCGAGGCGCCCGCCAGCAAGGCGGCAATGAAGATGAATTGTCGCAGTGTCATGGAATCCCCCAGTCCCCAACGGGACCGGGGCGATCAGGTTGCTGGTGCGGGCCGGATTGCCGGAGCTCCCACTCCTCGGCCAGCTCGTCCCAGTAGTCGGCGGTGAGTCCGCGCCGTCCATGCGCCAGCCAGCCGGTGGTGTCGCGCTCCAGATGCAGGCCGAGCTCGGCGAACGGATCGATCCACGGTCCCGGCTCGACGCCGAGCCGGGCGAGCGCGGCGTTGATCGGCCACTCGGCCCGCGGCCGGTCGAGCGTGCCGTCGAAGTGCGGCCCCCAGCTCACCTCGCCGCCCAGCCACACGACCGACGACTGGTGGCCCAGTCCGCCGGCGAACTCGGCCTCCAGGTAGGCCACCGGCCCCTGCCGCGACCAGCGGGCCAGCAGCCCCGCCAGCGCGGGCGAGAGGACGAGCTGGAACGGCTGCGCCACGGACGGCTCCCCGGTGGCGAAGTCCGGCAGCGCTCCGGTCAGCTCCTCGACCAGCTGTGGGGTGACCGGGAGCAGCGCGAAGTCCTGCCGGAGCGCGGCGAGCACCGAGTGGTCCAGGCCGGCGGTCTGCTCGCGGAGCAGCTCGACGTCGGCCACGACCGCGCTGAGCTGGTAACTCATCCGATCCTCTCGCCGTCCACAGGCTGTGGATGGAACATGTGTACGACGGATCCGCCGGTGCTGCTCCGGACGCCGTACCGTCGATCATCGCAACCCCCTCCGTACCCGGAAAGGGGCCGGCCCGGAGCGCTGGCTCCTGGACGGCCGGGTGCTTCGCGTGGTGGACGGGAATCGGGGGTCCGATTCATGCCTCTGTGGCATCGATCGACCTGACCGCCGGAGGGAGCTTCCGTGAGGTTTCGGCGTGGCCTGGCCGCGTTGCGCCGTCGTGGGCATCGGTCGTCACCGCGTCCCTGATGCCCGCCGCCGCATACGACGAAGGGCCGGTCCCGTGTGGGGCCGGCCCTTCGTGTGAGAGCGGAGGATACGGGATTCGAACTCGTGAGGGTGTTAACCCAACACGCTTTCCAGTCTGCATGGGACGACAAGTGAGACGAAGGCAGGACGGCGGCCGATCATCCCGATCTAAAGTCCACCCCCGGCGCCCAGACGTAGATCCACGGCGGGCCGGTGCCGGCCACGGGTTCCAGCTCGTAGACGCCGGCCATGTCGGCATCGAGTAACTCGCCACCGAACTCCACCCACAGCCAGTTCTGGTCGATCACGTTGGGCGGGACGCCGTCCTCGTCGACGGGCACCAGCAAGGACCGGCCGTCGACCGGACCTCCAACGCACGGCATGTCGACCTTCTCCCACATGCCCCGATCATCAGACGGCCCTCCTGATGGCCAGGCAAATTCGCCCGTTCCCGCCTGGCGCTCACCCTGCCCGCCCCTACCGGCCCGGCCGTGCCGGTGTGGCTGACACGGCCGACCGGGAGCTGTGCCGCTGCGGTCCTGGTCCTGGTCCTGAATCTATGGATTACCGGCGAGGCGGCCGCTGACCGCCCGGTACGGAGGTGGGGAGCCTCGGCCGGGCCGGTCTGGGGTTCCATCAGTCCGGCTCGTTGCTGTACTTCCGGGCTGTACGGCGACAGGTTGACCCGCGGTTGCCTTTGCCGGCGTCTGCGACTGTGGTGGCATGGATAACCGGTTCCGCCGGCTGCCGCCGCGGATCGAACCTCGGTACCAGACACACGATGTCTCCGACCCGCCGCCGTTGCCCGAGGTGGGGGAAACGAGTTGGTTGACGCCGGCTGGGGAGATAGCGGGTTTCGAGCGGTTGGCCTCCGCCGTTGCCCGCAATTCCGACCGGACCGGCTCGAACGCCGTGAAGCAGCGCCGGCGTGGCCGTGTGCTGGTGATCCTCTACATCGCCCTGTCGCTCGGGATAGTCGCCGTGGGGTTCGTCCTGCACGTCCGTTGATCATTCTCCCGGAACTCGACGGCGGGCGGTCGTCTGTAAGCCCTCCGCCACAATCGGGAAGGACCCCCGCCGGGGGCAGCCTGGTCGCGGCAGTCAGCCAGCCTCATCGGCTGTTTGCCCGGACCGCAGAGCGGCCCGGGCCTGTCAGATCTCCGACGATCAGTGCGCGTCGCCGTGCTCGGCGGCGTCCTTCGCCCGCTTGTACGAGGCGCGGATCTCCGCCTCCGCCTCGGTACGCCCCACCCAGGTGGCGCCCTCGACCGACTTGCCGGGCTCGAGGTCCTTGTACACCTCGAAGAAGTGCTGGATCTCCAGCCGGTCGAACTCGCCGAGGTGGTGGATGTCCCGCAGGTGCTCCTGGCGCGGGTCCTCGTAGGGCACGCAGAGGACCTTGTCGTCGCCGCCCTTCTCGTCCGTCATCCGGAACATGCCGATGGTGCGGCAGCGGATCAGGCAGCCCGGGAAGGTGGGCTCGGGGACCAGTACGAGGGCGTCCAGCGGGTCGCCGTCCTCGCCCAGGGTGCCCTCGATGAAGCCGTAGTCGGCCGGGTACTGCGTGGACGTGAAGAGGGTGCGGTCCAGCCGGATCCGGCCGGTCGCGTGGTCCACCTCGTACTTGTTTCGGTGACCCTTCGGGATCTCAACCGTGACGTCGAAATCCATCTTCCACGCTCCCTCGTTTGCCCACGCTGGCTAACGGAAACCAGTGGCGCCGCTCCCGGACAGGTGAATGCCCACCCGCCGGCTCCGGCCGCCGCATAGTGTTCGGACCGAAGTAGTGTCACCCAAGGTGCTTTTCGGCGGGGGAGGAGGGGGTCGTGGGGAGGGAAGATTCACACTACCGCCCGGAGGGGGTTGACGGGCGGAAGTTCAGCAGTCCCGGTTCCGGCGGTGCCACCGGGCGTGTCCCGGTCCCCGACGCCCAGTTCCCCCGCGCCCCCGGCGACCCCGGTCGCCGCCCCGACGCCGGCTCCGCGCCGGTCGGCCGGGCCAACCCCCAGCGGTACGGCCCTGAGCCGGTCGGCCGGGCGCGCCCCGAGCAGTTCGGCGGCCGGGCCGAGCCGCAGCCGTACGGCGGCGGCCAGGTGCGCTGGCCGGACCAGGACGGCCCGGGCGGCGGCGGACCGGTGGGTCGGGCCGCCCCGCCGGCTGCTCCCGAGCCCCCGCCGGCCCGTCGCCGGCGGCGGCTGCCGCTGGCCGTGCTCGCCAGCGTGCTGGTCGTCGTGTTGGCCGCGGTCGGGCTGGCCGTGGTGCGGCCCGGGCCGGTGGCCGGCTGGCTGGGCAGCGCGGCCACCGCGCCGGCGGCCAGCGCGGAGGCGCCCGAGCCCGACCCGTCGGCGGTGCTCGCCGGTCCGGACCCCAACGCCCCGGTCCCGTCCGCCGACGGGGTACGCGCGGCGCTCGACCCGCTGGTCCGCGCGGCGGCGCTGGGCGACCGGGTGAACGTGTCGGTGGCCGACGTGACCACCGGCAAGGCGCTCTACGGCAGCGGCCAGGACGCGCCCACGGTGCCCGCCTCGGTGACCAAGCTGGCGACCGCGGTGACGGTGCTGGCCGCCCGGGGGCCCGCGTACCGGATCCCCACCCGCGCGGTGGCCGGCGCGACCCCCGGCGAGGTGGTCATCGTCGGTGGCGGCGACCCGACCCTGGCCGTGGACAAGAACGGCTTCTACCCGGGCGCGGCCCGGCTGGACGACCTGGCCGGCCAGGTACGCAAGGCGCTGGGCGGCACCGCGCCGACCCGGGTCACCGTCGACTCCTCCCTGTTCAGCGGCCCGGTGTACGAGCCGGGCTGGGACGCCGACATCCCGACCGGCGGCTTCGGCGCGGCGATCACCGCGCTGATGACCGACGGTGCCCGCCGGGACGCCGAGGCGGCCCGGAAGAACTTCGACGACACCCACGGCGCCGCCGAGCGGGTGTCCCAGCCGGACCTGACCGCCGGCCGGCAGTTCGCCCAGTTGCTCGGGCTCTCCGGGGACGCCGCCGAGGTGAAGCGGGGCACGGCACCGGCCGCCGGAGCCAGCGCGGCGGCCGGGGCGCCGGCGCCCGGCACCGAACTGGGCAAGGTCTCGTCGCTGCCGATGGTCCGGCTGGTCGACCTCATGATCAGCGACAGCGACAACGTGATCGCGGAGACGCTGGCCCGCCAGGTGGCGGTGGCCCGGAGCAAGCCGGCCTCCTTCGCCGGCGGTGCCGCCGCGACCGACGCCGTGATCGGCGAGCTGGGGCTGCCCGCCGACGAGATCAGCCTCGCCGACGGCAGCGGCCTGTCCCGGACCAACCGGATCAGCCCGTCGCTGCTGACCGACCTGATCACGCTCGCCGGCAACGGCAGCCACCCCGAGCTCGCGGCGATCTTCGGGGGCCTGCCGGTGGGCGGCTGGTCCGGCACCCTCGACGACCGCTACCAGGCGGCGGTGACGAAGGCCGGCGCGGGCGTGGTCCGCGCCAAGACCGGGACGCTGAGCCGGGTCAACGCCATCGCCGGTCTGGTCACCACGGCCGGCGGCCGGTTGCTGACGTTCGCGGTGCTCACCGACCAGGCGCCGGAGGGCACCCTGGACGAGACCCGCCAGGCCCTCGACCGGATCACCTCGGCGCTGGCCGCCTGCGGCTGCCGCTGACCCCGCGCGGGCGCGATCGGCGTCGATCGGCCACCGCGAGCCCGGGCCGGGGTGTTCCGGCGCGGGTACGGTGGGTGCATGGCGCAGTTCGTGGACTGGGATCTGGCCACCGCGACCGCGGGGGCGCTGGGCAAGTCGGGCCCCCGGGTGTCGTACGCCGAGGCCACCGACGTCGTCGGCGAGCTGCGGCGGCTGACCGGGGAGGCGGCCGGGCACGTCGCCGACTACACCGGGCTGCGCTCGCAGGTCGCCCACCCGCCGGTGAAGGTGGTGGACCGCCGGGACTGGGCAGCCGCCAACATCTCCGGGCTGCGTGAGGTGATCACCCCGCTGGTGAACCGGCTCGCCGGGGACAAGCGGCCCGGGCCGCTGACCGAGGCGATCGGCTCCCGGCTGACCGGGGTGCAGGCCGGCTCCGTGCTGGCCTACCTCTCCGGCCGGGTCCTCGGCCAGTACGAGGTCTTCTCCGGCGACCCCGGCCAGCTGCTCCTGGTGGCGCCGAACATCGTCGAGGTGGAGCGGAAGCTGGGCGCCGACCCCCGGGACTTCCGGCTCTGGGTCTGCCTGCACGAGGTGACCCACCGGACCCAGTTCACCGCCGTGCCGTGGATGCGCGCGTACTTCCTCGGCGAGGTGCAGGCGTTCGTCGACGCCTCGCAGGGCGGCGAGCACCTGCTGGAGCGGCTGCGGCGCGGCGTGGCCACCCTCTCCGACGCGGTGAAGGACCCGGAGAGCCGGGCCAGCGTCCTGGACATCGTGCAGACCCCCGCCCAGCGGGCGGTGCTCGACCGGCTCACCGCGCTGATGACCCTGCTCGAGGGGCACGCCGAGTTCGTGATGGACGGCGTCGGCCCGCAGGTGATCCCGAGCGTCGACTCGATCCGGGCCGCGTTCAACCGGCGTCGCGAGTCCGGCAACCCGCTGGAGAAGGCGATCCGCAGGCTGCTCGGCATCGAGGTCAAGATGCGCCAGTACGCCGAGGGCCGCAAGTTCGTCCACGGCGTGGTCGAGCGGGTCGGCATGGAGGGCTTCAACAAGATCTTCGGCTCGCCGCTGACCCTGCCCCGGCTGGAGGAGCTGGGTGACCCGGACGCCTGGGTGGCCCGGGTGCACGGGCCGGCCGCCGCGACGCCGACCGCCGGCTGAGCCGCCCGCCGTGGCCGCGCTTGCCCCGCCGGTCGCCGCGGTCCGGGTCGCGGTCCGCCGGGTGCTGACCGGGCTGACCGGGGACGGGCCGGTGCTGGTCGCCTGCTCCGGCGGCGCCGACTCGCTCGCCCTGGCGGCGGCCACCGCCTTCGTCGCCCCTCGGCTAGGTCGACGGGCCGGCCTGGTGACCGTGGACCACGGCCTGCAACCAGGCTCGGCCGAGCGGGCCGCCGGGGTGGCCCGGTGGGCCGCCGGGATCGGCTTCGACCCGGTCGACGCGGTCCCGGTGACCGTCGCCGGGCGGCCCGGCGGCCCCGAGGCGGCCGCCCGGGAGGCGCGCTATCAGGCCCTCGTCGCCAGCGCCCGCCGGCACGACGCCGCCGCGCTGCTGCTCGGTCACACCCGCGACGACCAGGCCGAGACCGTGCTGCTCGCGCTGGCCAGGGGCGGCGGCCCGCGGGGCCTCGCCGGGATGCCGGAGCGTCGGGAGCTGGACGGGGTGCCGCTGCTCCGCCCGCTGCTGGACGTCGGCCGGGACGACACCCGCAAGGCCTGCGCCGCGCTGGGGCTCACCTCGTGGGAGGACCCGCACAACGCCGACCCGGCGTACGCCAGGTCCCGGGTCCGCGCCGATGTGCTGCCGGCGCTGGCCCGGGCGCTCGGCCCGGCGGTGCTGGACAACCTGGCCCGGACCGCCCGGCTGGTGGCCGCGGACAACGCCGCCCTGGACGAGCTCGCCGCCGCCGCGCTCGCCGCTGCCCGGTCCGCCCGGGGCGGGCTCGCGGTCGACGCGTTGGCCGGGCTGCTTCCGGCGGTACGCACCCGCGTGCTGCACGCCTGGGCCCGGGAGCTGGGCGCGTCGCCGGCCGCGCTGTCGCACCGGCACGTCACCGCGCTGGACGCCCTGGTGACGGGGTGGCACGGGCAGGGCGCGGTCCATCTGCCCGGCGGGCTGGGCGTGGCCCGCCACGAGGGCCGGCTCACCCTCGCCGATCCCCGCTGAGCCGCGCCGGTCCGCTGCGTGCCGGAGCGCCGGTGACCCTCGCCGGGAGCCGCCGGGGCGGTAGACATGGCGGGACGGCGTACCCCCGACAGCCGCCACCGTTCGGGACGGCGAGCGGCTGCACGGGTGATGCTGGGCTGGTGATCAGACCTCGGCGCGTTCCCGGAAGGTCGTCCGGTAGGCGTGCGGGGTGGTGCCGAGCCGGCGGGTGAAGTGGTGCCTCAGCGCCGCCGCGTCGCCGAAGCCGGCCTGGTCGGCCACGGTCTCCACGCTCAGCCGGGTCTCCTCCAGCAGCCGCCGGGCCAGCAGCACCCGCTGGTTGGTCAGCCAGTCGTGCGGGGTGGTGCCGGTCTCGGCCCGGAACCGGCGGGCGAAGGTACGCGGCGCCATGCCGGCCCGCGCGGCCAGCTCCTCGACGGTCACCGTCCGGTCCAGGTGGCCCATCAGCCATTCCAGCACCGGCTCCAGGGTGGGCGCCTCCGGCGCCTTCGGGATCGGCGCCTCGACGTACTGGGACTGGCCGCCGTCGCGGTGCGGCGGGACGACCATCCGCCGGGCCAGCCGGGTGGCCGTCGCCGAGCCGTGCTCCTGGCGGACCAGGTGCAGGCAGGCGTCGATCCCGGCGGCGGTGCCGGCGCTGGTGAGCAGCCGGCCGTCCTGCACGTAGAGCGAGTTGCACCGGACCCGGGCGGCCGGGTGCCGGCGTTGCAGCTCGTCGACGTACCGCCAGTGGGTGGTGCAGTCCCGCCCGTCGAGCAGCCCCGCCTCGCCCAGCACGAACGCGCCCGAGCAGACGCTGAGCAGCCACGCCCCCCGGTCGGCGGCCCGGCGCAGCGCGTCGAGCACCGGGGCGGGGACGTTCGTCTGCCCCGCGTGCGCCGGCACCGCGACCAGGTCGGCCTCTTCGACCGGGGTGAGGTCGGCGTGCGGGGTGAGCAGGAAACCGGAGCCGGTGCGCACCGGCCCCCCGTCGGCGGTGCAGACGGTGAAGCGGTAGCCCGGGAAGCCGTCGGCGGTCCGGTCGGTGCCGAAGACCTCAGCCAGGACGCCGAGCTCGAAGGGGGCGACCTGTTCCAGCGCGATGACGGCGACCGAACGCAGCATGTGACGAGGGTAACCAGAGTGGTGGCAGGAAATCGATGCCCACTGGCATTCCTGCCACTTTTCCGCTGGCGCGGGCGGTCGCAGACTGGTCTCAGTCCGGTGCGCACCGGCGGCGAAACCCACATCAACCACGCGAAAGCGAGCGCCGCCATGGAGTTCCTGCTGCTCTTCCTCTTCCTTCTCGCCCTGGCCGTCGCCTCGGCCGCCGGACTCGGCGCCGACACCCGCGACTCGGCCGACTGGAAGCCCACCGCCGACGGTCGTCGCTGGCGCTCCAGGACCTGCTGAGGTGATTTGCACCTTCCGCGCCGAAAATCCCCGGCGGGACCGCGGCGAAACGCGCGGCCCCGCCGACGGAGGCCATCCGGCGTACGGCAGGCTAGGAGCATGGCTGACGGCTCCTGGTACGACGCCGACATCGACCACGTGATCATTTCCGAGGCGCAGATCCGCGAGAAGACCGCGGAGCTGGCCAAGCAGATCTCGGCGGACTACGCGCACGTCGAGGATGGACTCCTGCTGGTCTGCGTGCTCAAGGGCGCGGTCATGTTCATGGCCGACTTCGCCCGGGCGCTCGGCCGCCAGGGTCCCCCCGCCGAGCTGGAGTTCATGGCCGTCTCCTCGTACGGCCAGGGCACCACCTCCTCCGGGGTCGTCCGGATCCTCAAGGACCTGGACCGCGACATCGCCGGCCGGCACGTGGTGGTCGTCGAGGACATCGTCGACTCCGGCCTCACCCTCTCCTGGCTGCTGCGCTACCTGGAGTCCCGCTCGGCGGCGAGCGTCGAGGTGGTCGCCCTGTTCCGCAAGCCGGACGCGGTCAAGGTGTCGGTCCCGGTCAAGTACGTCGGCTTCGACATCCCGACCGAGTTCGTCGTCGGCTACGGCCTCGACTTCGGCGAGCGGTACCGGGAACTGCCCTACGTCGGCGTGCTCAAGCCCGAGGTCTACGCCCGCGCCTGAGCCGCCCCGGCGACCTGCGGGTATCGGCGTTCGTCGCGCGGACGTTCAGCGGGCTCTCAGCTCACCGGGCTACGGTAGGGGTCGGTGACGTGGAGGCACCCTCCACGGCACGCCGGCCCAAACCCCGGTTCGCCGTCCGCGTAAGTGCTGGGCTCGCAAGCTCACATCTGGCACGAACGGTGTACCGTCGAATGACCGCGGCGCGGCAATTCGCGCGCTTCGGGGTCGAGGCCGGCCCGCACGGCGGCTCCGGCCGCCGCCCGAGGCGGCGACACCATTCAGACGGTCAGGACGTCGATCAGGAGGATGCGGGCGTCTCGGCGCCCGACAACAGTATGGAACGTACGCGTTTCTTCCGCCGACCGGTGGTCTGGATCATCCTGGTCATCCTCGGCGCCGTTGTGCTCAGTCAGCTGTTCACCGCTGGTCCCAGCTACCAGCGGGTGGACACTTCCGTTGCGCTCGACCAGCTCCACACGGCCAAGATCAACAAGGCGGTCTTCCAGGACAAGGAGCAGACGCTCCAGCTCGACCTGGCCCAGAAGACCAAGTTCGGTGAGACCACCACCGACAGGATCGAGGCGCAGTTCCCGTACCAGGCCGGCGACCAGGTCTGGAACGAGGTCCTGGACGCCAAGGCCGCGAACCGGGTCACCGGCCCGGCCGACACCAAGGTCTCCTCGGACAGCGTCTGGGTGAGCCTGCTGGTCAACCTGCTCCCCATCGCCCTGCTGGTGCTCCTGCTGCTCTTCTTCATGTCGCAGATGCAGGGCGGCGGCTCCCGGGTGCTCAACTTCGGCAAGTCCAAGGCGAAGATGATCACCAAGGACACGCCGAAGACCACCTTCGCGGACGTGGCCGGGGCGGACGAGGCCGTCGAGGAGCTGCACGAGATCAAGGACTTCCTGCAGAACCCGGCGAAGTACCAGGCCCTCGGCGCCAAAATCCCGAAGGGTGTGCTGCTCTTCGGCCCGCCCGGTACCGGTAAGACCCTGCTCGCCCGGGCGGTCGCCGGCGAGGCCGGCGTGCCGTTCTACTCGATCTCCGGCTCGGACTTCGTCGAGATGTTCGTCGGTGTCGGCGCCAGCCGGGTCCGCGACCTCTTCGAGCAGGCCAAGTCGAACGCCCCGGCGATCGTCTTCGTCGACGAGATCGACGCCGTCGGCCGGCACCGCGGCGCCGGCATGGGCGGCGGTCACGACGAGCGCGAGCAGACCCTCAACCAGCTGCTCGTCGAGATGGACGGCTTCGACGTCAAGGGCGGCGTCATCCTGATCGCCGCCACCAACCGGCCGGACATCCTCGACCCGGCGCTGCTGCGCCCGGGCCGCTTCGACCGGCAGATCCCGGTGGACGCCCCCGACATGGAGGGTCGCAAGGCGATCCTGCGGGTGCACGCCAAGGGCAAGCCGTTCACGCCCGACGTCGACCTCGACGCGGTCGCCCGGCGTACCCCGGGCTTCAGCGGCGCCGACCTGGCCAACGTGATCAACGAGTCCGCCCTGCTCACCGCTCGCAAGGAGCAGCGGGCGATCTCCAACGACTCCCTGGAGGAGTCGATCGACCGGGTGATCGCCGGGCCGCAGCGCCGGACCCGGGTGATGAGCGACCAGGAGAAGAAGATCACCGCGTACCACGAGGGTGGGCACGCGCTGGTCGCCTGGGCGCTGCCGCACGCCGCGCCGGTGCACAAGGTGACGATCCTGTCCCGTGGCCGCTCGCTGGGCCACACCCTGGTCCTGCCGACCGAGGACAAGTACACCCAGACCCGCGCCGAGATGATCGACACCCTGGCGTACGCGCTGGGCGGCCGGGCCGCGGAGGAGCTGGTCTTCCACGAGCCCACCACCGGTGCGGGCAACGACATCGAGAAGGCCACCCAGCTGGCCCGCGCGATGATCACCCAGTACGGCATGAGCTCCAAGCTCGGTGCGATCAAGTACGGCACCAGCGGCGACGAGCCGTTCCTCGGCCGCAACATGGGCCACGAGCGGGACTACTCCGACGCGGTGGCCGCCGAGATCGACGGCGAGATGCGGGCGCTGATCGAGCTGGCCCACGACGAGGCCTGGGAGATCCTGGTGGAGTACCGGGACGTCCTGGACAACATGGTCCTGGAGCTCATCGAGAAGGAGACCCTCTCCACCGCCGACATGGCCCGGATCTGCGCCCGGGTGGTGAAGCGCCCACCGATGGCCCCGTACCACGGCTTCGGCAAGCGCCAGCCCTCCACCGAGCCGCCGGTGCTCACCCCGGCCGAGAAGGACAAGCTCAAGGCTCAGGCCCAGGCCGACGGCGCCTCGGTCGGCGGTTCCTCGAACAACTCGGACGGTACCCACTGAACACGGACGCCGCGGCCAGCCCCGACAAGGGGCTGGCCGCCTCGTCGACCGAGCCCGACGGTGACGAGGCCCTCGACTACGTCGCCGCCCGACTGATCAGCGGCAAGCTCACCGGTCGTCCGGTCGAGGAGACCATGGACCTGGCCCGGATCGAGAAGGCCGTCCGCGAGATCCTCATCGCCGTCGGCGAGGACCCGGACCGGGACGGCCTCCAGCAGACGCCGGCCCGGGTCGCCCGCGCGTACGCCGAACTCTTCGCCGGTCTCCGGGTCGACCCGGCCCAGGTGCTCAGCACCACCTTCGAGGCCAACCACGAGGAGCTCGTGCTCGTCCGGGACATCGACGTGATGAGCCTCTGCGAGCACCACCTGCTGCCGTTCCGGGGCAGCGCGCACATCGGCTACATCCCCGGGCCGGACGGCCGGATCACCGGCCTGTCCAAGCTGGCCCGGCTGGTCGAGGTCTTCGCCCGCCGCCCGCAGGTGCAGGAGCGGCTCACCTCGCAGATTGCCGACCTGCTGATGAGCAAGCTGCAACCCCGCGGCGTCATCGTCGTGCTCGAGTGCGAGCACATGTGCATGGCGATGCGCGGCATCCAGAAGAGCGGCGCCAAGACGATCACCTCGGCCGTCCGCGGCGTGCTCCAGCGCGACGCGAAGTCCCGCGCCGAAGCGATGTCGCTGATCATCCCCCGCTGACCCGGCGCGCGGCCGACGGAGCCCGTCAGCCGGCCAGCATCGCCAGCACGATCCCGGCGGTGGTCGCCACCGCCGGAACCAGGCAGACCAGCGCCCCGAACCGGGGCGTCCGGTCCACCCGGTCCTCCGGCCGGGGCCGGAACAGCCGGCCGACCGCCAGCCAGCCCGCCATGAAGGCCACCGCCGGCATCGGCAGCCCGACCACCAGCGCCAGGATGCTCGCCGGGCCGGTGCCGGTGCCGAACAGGACCAGCAGCTGGATCAGCGGGAAGACCAGCGCCAGCGGCCCGTACACCAGCAGGTTGCGGGGCCGGGACGGCCAATGCGCCAGCCGGGGCAGCCCCCGCGCGGCCAGCGTGTCGTCCGCGGCGTCGGCCCACCGGCGGGCACCCTGCAACGAGGTCAGCACCGCCGCCGGCCCGGCCGCCATCGACCGGGCCGCCTCGGTCAGCTCCGGCGGAGTCGGCTGCAACGAGATCGCCGGCACCCCGAGCTCCCGCAGCTGCGCCTGCTGCGGGGCCAACCGGGCCCGGACGACGGTCAGCTCCTCCCGGGCGGCCTGCACCGAGCGGGCCTGCTCGCCCGCGGCGGTCGTCGCGGCCCGGCGCACCCCGTCGAGCTGGCGGGCCGCCGCGACGTAGTCCGCCCAGGCCGCCGCGGCCGGATCCGGGGTGTCGGCCGGCGGGCGCCCCGGCCGGGGGGCGGGCACGGCGGTTCCGGTCTCGCTCACGTCGCCGGCTCCTCCCCGAACGGCACCAGCACCGTCCCCAGCTCGCCCGGGCCGTCCCAGAGCACAGCCCGGCCCGGACGCGGACGCCACAGCACCGGCCGGTCGAAGAGCGACTCCAACCGGGCACCCGGCACGTCCGTGACCACCACGGCGGCCAGCTTGTCGATCTCACCCTCGGGGCCGAGCAGCCCGGCCAGCGGCCCCACCGAACGCCACCAGCCGAGCAGGTGCAGCCCGGCCGGCGGCCCCTCCAGCAGCAGCGACCGCAGCCGCTCGCCCGGCAGCTCCACCGCGTCGGGCACGTCCAGCCCGAACACCACCAGGTAGCCCGGCTCGCCCGCGTCCATCGCGGCCCGCAGCCCGGCCACGTCGACCGTCTCCACCCGGTGCCGTTCGGCCAGCTCGGCGGCCAGTTCCGCGGCCGGCTCGGCCGACCCGTTCGCCAGCGGGGCCAGCACGAACCGGGCGGCCGCATGGTGCGCCGCCGTGCTCCGCGCGGCGGTCACCAGCAGCCGGGCCGCCTCCTCGTCGCGGCCCAGCACGGCAAGGTTCCGCCCGGCGGCCGGGCCGAGCGGCACCGCCACCGTGGAGCGGTGGACGTCCACCGCCCGACCGAGCAGCGCCGCCGGCGCGTGCGCCCGTCCGGCCAGCGCCGCCCGGTGCCGCGGGTCGTTGCCCAGCAGCGGGCGCGCGTACCCGGCGAAGACCACCGGCGGGCCGAAGCCTTCCGGCCGGGCCGCCCAGAGCCGGTGCCGCAGCTCGGCCAGGGTCTCCGGCTCCTCGTGCGGATCGGGAAAGCGGATCATCCGCTCGTGCCCCCGGGTGGCACCGCGTGGCCCGCCCAGGCCGCCGGCGGTGTTCACCACCGCGCTGCCCACCGGCAGCCCGGCCGCGGCGTCGTTCGTCGGTTCCAGCACCGCCGACCCGCCGGGCAGCGCGACCCGCACCGGGAACTGGCCCAGCAGCGGATCGCGCGGGCCGCCGATGCCGAGGTCACCCTCGCCGGCCAGGACCAGATGGATGCCGTACGCCCGGGCGGCGCGGGCCAGCACGTCCAGCCGGGCCAGCAGGTCCATGGCGAGACGGTCGCGCTCCCGCAGCAGCAGGGGGAAGTTGTCGATGACGCAGACGATCCGGGGCAGCGCCTGGTGCTCGCGCAGCTCCGCGTAGCGCTGCCCGCCGGCCCGCCGGCCGGCCTCCTCCCGGCGGTGCAGCTCCGCCTCGAGCTGGCGGACGAGGTCCGCCACGTACTCCCGGTCGGCGGCCATCCCGGCGGCCCGGACCTGCGGCACCCACGAGCGGTCCCGCTCGGTCTGCAGGAACTCCACGAAGGACTCGCCCTCGTTCAGATCGGCCAGGTAGAGCACCAGCTCGTCCGGGCCGTACCGGGCGGTCAGCCCGAACAGCACGTTGGTCAGGAACGCCGACCGCCCGGCGCCCGACCGGCCGCTGAGCAGCCAGTGCGGGGTGAGCTCGGTGAAGCCGAGGCTGACCGGCCGCCCGGCGGCGTCGCCCACCACGGTCGAGAGCCCGTCCACGGAACCGGACTCCCACAGCTCTCCGCCGGGCAGCAGGTCGGGCAGGGAGAGCCGCGAGCCGTCCTCGATCTGCCGGGCCAGCCGGCGGCAGACCCCGGTCACCAGCTCGTCGGGCGGGTCCTCCTCGACGAAGACGGGGGAGTTGAGCCCGCCGGCCGTCTCCGTGCCCGGACTGCTCAACGCCTGCCCCGGCGGATCACCGACCAGCGCGTACGCGTTGCGTACCGCGACGGGGGTGGCCTGCGGCAGCGGAGTCTCGGGCGACCAGCCGGCGACCACCAGGTGCAGGCCGGCCCGGTGCCCCCGCGCGGCCAGCTCCTCGATCCGATCCAGGTCGATCGCGCCGGCGCCGGCGGGCAGCGCGGCCACCACCAGGAGCAGCGTGCGGTCGTGCCCGCGCTGCCGGGCCGTGCCGGCGGCCACCCACTGCTCCGCCTCGGTGAGCACCGTCCGCAACCCCGCCACGTCCACGGCCGGCGGCGGCAGCAGCCCCGCGTCGGCCAACGCCGCGAACCCCGCGAAGGCACCGCCGGTCGGATCCTGGCCGGCGGTGGCGTCCACCACGCGGACCAGCAGCGAGCCGGCCGGCGCGGCGGCGAGCAGCCGGAGCAGGAGGGCCCGGAGCAGCCCGGCCACCCGGGGGTCGGTGGCGTCGGTGTCGACGCTCAGGTGACCGCTGCCGAGCAGCGGCACCAGCGCCGGGAACCGGGCGTCGTCGAGCGGCGCGGCGGTGCCGACCCGGACGAAGGGCGGCGGGTGGTCGCCGGGCGGGGTGGCCGCGGTCAGTGTCTCCAGGGCGGTGCCGGCCCAACCCGGGGCGGCGAGCGCCGCGGCCGTGCGCAGCCGCTCCGCCAGCTCGTACTGCCGGTGGTGGTCGGCCGGGGCGGGCCGGATCTCGTCCAGGATGCCGGCGGCGGCGGTCGCGGTGGCCGCGGCCCGCCGGTGCAGGGCGGCGGCCCGGCCGGCTCGCGCCTTCGGACTGGCCACCGCGTCCACCTCTCTTCCCGAGGCCGACTCTCTTCTCCCCGAGCAGTGACGGTATCCCAGCCGACGGCCCCGCTCCGGGATGTCGACCGGCGCTGCGCGGTCTTTGCGAGCCAGCTCACCGCGCTCGACCGGGCATTGTCCCACCTCCGGCCAGCGGGCGGACGCGATCGGTGAATCTGGGGCATTGGGTACGAGGCGCGCAGCCGATAGCCTCAGGGGGTGGAATCAGTGCAGCCCCCCGCCGGTTCCCAGGTCTCCCGCGTACCGGCGCAGCGGACCCCGCCCGAACAGCTGGCGCCCCCGGCGCCGGCACCGGCGCCGGAGCGCCCCCGGCGGCGGCTGCGCACGGTGCTCTCGGTCGTCGCCGGGCTGCTCGCGGTGCTCTGCGTCGGCGGAGGGATCACCGGATTCATCCTGTACGACCGTGCCACCGCCCCGGACCGCAGCGCCCCCGACGCGGTCGTGGACAACTACCTGCGCGCCTTCTTGGTGGATCGCAACGACACCAAGGCGAGCCAGTTCGCCTGCGAGGGCGGAGGCGACCTCGACGCTGTTCGAGGTCTCCGAGACGAGCTGGAGCGGCGCGAAGCGAACTTCAACGTTGTGGTCCGGGTCAGTTGGGGCGCGCTCGCCCGGGCGAAGAGCGGCGATGGAGAGTTGGTGACCACGACCTTGACCATCTCCAGTTCCGCGGACGGCCAGACGCGCAGTAGCCGTCGTGAGGAATGGCAGTTCAAGGTGATCGACAAGGACGGGTGGCGGGTCTGTGAGGGCCGCAAGGCCGTCTGAGGCGGCTACTCGACCCAGAGCAGGTGGACGGGAACCTCCAGGGTGGTCGGTGCCTGGCCGCGCCAGGCCCAGCGGTACCACTCCAGCTCCGAGGTGACCCGGACGCAGATGTCCCCCTCGGCGCCGGAGTACGTCTCGGTCACCGCCCGCAGGTCACGGTGCTCGGTCGGCCCGACGACGTGCACCACCCGCCGGCCGGCCACCGCGTCGGCCTCGAAGACCGGGGTCGGCAGCCGGTGTGCCGGCGCGTCGAGGGAGACCAGCCGGATCCCGGTTTCGCGGGGCGCGGCTCCGGCGCCCTTCCGGTCGCCCACCGTCTCCACCCAGACCCGCTCCACCGGTACCAGCGGCGCGAAGACCTCCACCTGCTCGGATTCGGCGCGGTACCACTCGTGTTCGGGGATGACGGGCACGTAGGTCCGGCTGCCCTGCACCACCTGCTCGTCGGCGCGCAGGTCACCCCGCCAGCCCAGGCCGGGCAGCCCGACCAGCACCCGACGACCGCGCAGCTCCACCCGGCCGGTGGCGGGGAGGATCTCGACCGGTCGGGGCGGCAGCGGCGCCCAGTCGGGCTGGTCCGCGAAGGGGTCGGGCAGCGGGCCGGTCATCCGTCGGCCGGCCTCACGTGTTGCCGTCCAGCGGCGCGCCGCGTTCCCGCATGAACGGCACCGGGTTGATCGCGCCCCGGCTGGACCGGTCGCCCTCCACGTGCACCTCGAAGTGCAGGTGCGGGCCGGAGGAGTTACCGCTGGTGCCGACGAGGCCGATCACCTCACCGGCCTCCACCAGCTGACCGGGGACCACCCGGGGGCGCTCGACCATGTGGCAGTAGCGGGTGATGTAGCCCCCGGCGTGCAGGATGTCCACGAACCAGCCGCAGCCGCCCTTGTCCGGCCAGCCGTCGCGGTCGCAGTCGCGTCGCCCGGAGTGGTCCGGGTCGCAGCGGGCGACCAGCACCCGGCCGGTCGACGCGGCGTGGATCTCGGTGACCCGCTTGGGCGCGGCGATGTCCACTCCGTTGTGGCTCGGCCGGTCGGCGGTGCGGAAGCCGGAGCCCACACCGCCCGGGATCGGCGCCGTCCAGCCCGAGGCGGCGATCCGGGCACCGGAGGCCGCGTCACACACCGCCTTGCCGGCGATCTGCACCGTCCGCGCGGCGCCGCCGGCCAGCGCGTCGACGATCCGGCCGGCCAGCTCCTCGTGCTTCGCGTAGGCGTCGGGGAACGCGCTGACCTGCACCCGCTGCGCCACCACGGTCAACGGTCGGTCCTCCCACCTGGGCACCCGGACCAGCTTCTCGTAGAACTTGCGGGCGGTGTAGGAGGGGGTCATGCGCTGCTGGACGCCGCCCCAGCCGGGCCGCTGCTGGAACAGGCCCAGCGAGTCGTGGTCGGACCCGACGCCTTCGTGCGGCAGCGCCAGCGACGCCGGCACGGTGCTGTTCGCCAGGTTGCGTAGTGCGGACTCCTGCATCGCGGTGGCCAGGGCGATGACCCAGCCGCGGGCCGGCACCTTCATGTCCTGGCCGACCTTGATGATGACGGCCGCGTTGCGCAGCTGACCCTCGCCGTACTCGGCGAAGCGGGGCATGTCCCGGGTGATGCTGACCCGGTGGGCCGCGTCGCAGGCCAGTCCGGCCACCGTCGCGTCGTCCTGCTCCTCGCCGCCCAGCTCGGTGAGGAAGAAGGCGGCGGCGCCGCCCACGCAGCAGAGCAGGGTGAGGGCCGCCGTCAAGGCGGCGGCCACGACGCCGACCCGCAGCTTCCGGCGTCGGGGCGGAGGTCCGGCGTCCCCCCACTGTTCGGTCATTGGCGCTCCCAGTCCACCGCGTCCACCAGCCACCGGCCGTCGGGGGCCACCAGTTCCAGTCGGAGCCGACCGTTGTCCAGCGGGACGAGGACCTCCACGAAGGACTCCGTTCGGGGGCGGAGCGTGACCTGGCCGGTCACCCGCCGGGCGGGGACGCTCTCCGGGTCCGCGCCGGTCAGCTTCTCGGTCAGCGCGGGGGTCGACATCGGGCGCAGGCGCGCCTGCCAGTCGTCCCCGCTGCTGCCCGGGCCGGCCAGCCACGCGGTGGTGAACCGGCTGGCGGCCTGCTCGGGGGTCAGCTCGCCCGGCCGGGTCTTCGGCCTGGGGGGCGCCGGGCTCGACAACACCCCGTCATCACCGGCCTCCGGGTCCACGGTGCTGATCGGCTCCCGCGGCCGGTTGCTGAGGCCGGTGGACGGGTCGACGGGGCCGGAGACCAGGCGGGCCGCCCCGATCACGCCGAAGACCACGACGGCGATCACCACCGCGACGCCCAGCCGGGACCGCAGTGCCCGGGTGAACAGGAATTCCAGCGCCCGTCGCATCGTGCTCACCGCGCCTCGGAGCGCACCCGCGGACTCGGGTTGGCCGGCGCGCGTTCGGCGGAGCCCGGTCGGTAGATGGCGAAGGAGGGCGATTCCTCGGGCACGTCCGGTTCCCTCCAGGTGGCCGGCTGCCGACGTCGGGGACGCGGTGCGGTGGTCCGGCCGCCGCCCGGCTGCTCCGGTGTCGGCGCCTCGTCCGTCCGCTCCCGCCCGTCCGGCCGCTGCCGGTCGGCCGCGGCGTGCGACGGGTCCTCGTGCCGGGCCTCCGGCCGGAGGCTGCCCTGGCCGAGCGCCACGCCGCGGCGCCGGCCGAGCGCCGGCTCGGCCGTGCCGCCCGGCTCGACCACGTCCAACCGGGCGGCCACCCGCACGTCCCGGAAGAACCGGCGGTGCCACGACCCGGCGGAGCTGATCGCCTCGCTGCTGTCCTTGCCGCCGAGCTGGGTGATCCGCCGGTACGGGCGCAGCAGCAGCCAGCCGACCACGCCGCAGAGCCAGACCAGCACCACCTGGAGCCAGCCGGGCAGGGTGGGCGTGTTCATGATGAGGTCGACGGCGAAGAGGTAGATGGCCGCGCCGGTGCCGAAGATGGCGATGTTGAAGACCGCGGCGACCACGGCGTTCGCCAGCCGGCGCAGCCCGGCGCTGGCCGGGCGCATCAGACCGACCGTGCCGAGGATCGGCGCGGCGATCACCGCCCACCGGAAGATCAGGAAGCCCAGCAGTACCAGCAGCGAGGCGGTCAGGTCGAACATCGCGAAGAGCAGCGAGGCCAGCACCGCGATGAAGCCGGCGCCGATCCGGTCCATGTCCCGGACGCCCTGGAGGTACTCGTAGGCCTCCGGGTCCTCCGTCTTGATCTGCTCGGCGACCCGGGCCCACTGCTGCTGCTTCGCCTTGATGGTCGCCTCTCGGGTGGCCGGGTTCTGGCGGAGCTTCTCCGCCTCCTCCCAGGAGAGCGACTTGGCGTCGTAGAGGGCCGGGCCGTACTTCTTGGCGGTCTCGCTGTCGGCCGAGCCGAGCACCCCGCGCAGCCAGTTCCGGTAGAGCATCGTCTCGGTGGCCGTGTCGCTGGCCCGGACCGCCGGAGGGCGGTGATCCTTGCACGCCTGGGGGTTGGGGTCGTCGCACTGGCCCGGCGGAGTGTCCCGGGTGGCGGGGCCCACCGCGCCGTGCACCACGCTCAGCGTCGTGACCAGGGTGTTGTCGGCGATGTTCGCCGATTTTACCGGCCAGGCGGCCAGGGCGGTGACCGCCACCATCACCAGCAGCGCCCAGCCGGCCGTGGTCATGGCGTTGCTCATGTCCGACTGGCGGGAGCGCCAGAGCAGGTAGAGGCCGACCACGCACAGCGTGATGATGCCGAAGACGCTGAACACCTTCTGGTAGACGGCCTTGGTGGCCTGGTCCACCAGCGGATCTGCCCAGCCCCACATCGAGCGGGGATCCCAGGCGCGTTCCCGCAGCGCGTTCGAGGCGCCGATCACCGCGTTGGCGAACATGAACTCGCCGTTGGCCACCATGGTGGTGAAACGGTAGTCCGGATGGAGCACCGACGACGCGCAGCCGCCGTCGACGTCGTATGTCGTGTAGCTGTATCCGGCGTAGCCGTAGTCGCTGTAGAGGCCCTTCGGACCGGGCAGCTTGGCCGAGTCCGGGCGGGAGGCGAACCAACCGGCCAGACCGGAGTCCGGCGCCCCAGGGACCGGGGCGTTGCGGCACTCGACCTGGTCCTGGCTGACCTCCTTCAGCTTCGCGACGCAGGCGCGGAAGTCGGCCTGCCACTCCTTGGTGCTGCACAGCTCGGCCCGGGCCTGGGCGGCCGGCTCGGCGGCGTACGCGGGTGTCGCCCCGATCACCGGCCAGGCGATGGTGGCCACGGCGAGTAGGCCGAGCGCGAGGAGGAGCGCCGCGATCCGTGCCCGGGCCCTCGCCATGTCACGCCTCCAGATCAGCCAGGACGGTCGGCAGCGCCCCGGCCGCCTGGGCGACGGCCGCGGGAGTGGTGTCCAGGTGCTCCAGCAGCCCGGCGACGTACGACACGTCGACCCGGACCTTCTGCACCCGGCCGTCGACGTCGCGCATCACGAACTCCCGGAAGCCCAGCCGGGCGGCAGAGCCGGCGTCGGCCTGGGAGAGTGAGGCGAGTGTCGCCTCGTAGCCGTCGTTGACCGGCACCCGGAGCAGCCGGAGCGCCTCGGAGGCGATCTCGGTGTCCTCGGCGATCCGGCCGACGAAGACGGTGGAGACCAGGTTCTGCACGTCGAGACCGAGGATGTCCTTCGGGTTCTGCGAGGCGACCAGGGCGGCGAGGTTCCACTTGCGGGAATCCCGGGCGAGGCGGACCAGGAACGAACGCCCGGAGCGCCAACCCTCCATGAAGTGCGCCTCGTCCAGGCCGACCAGCTTCCGAGACGACATCGACCCGCCGTAGCAGCGGCGGACCGCGAGCCGGTGCGCGGTGTGCAGCATCGGCAGGGCGAGGGCCTCCTCGGCCGACCAGTACTCGCGTTCGATCTTGAGGTCGGGCAGCCGCAGCCCGGCCATCGTGATCACGGTGAGCGCCGCGTCGGCGCCGAGCAGCCCCTCCGGCGGCCGGCCGAAGAAGAGCATCGCGAGCGGCATCTCGGCGGTGTCCAGCAGCAGGTTGGCCAGCTCCCGGCCCGCGTCGTCGTCGAGCCCCTGGAGGCAGGCGACCACGTCGTCCAGGGTGGAGGTCTCCTCCGCCGGCACCTGGCGTACGGCGTGCCGGAACAGGGTGGCGGTGGAGGCCTCGCGGGCGACCTGCGGCGGCACCAGCATCATGCAGATGTCCTGCACCAGCATCCGACGCTCGGCGCGGGCGTTGGAGACCGCGATCTCGAACTCCCGGTCGCCGGCCGCGCCCGCGCCGAACTCGCTGCGCAGCGGCGTCGGGATCAGCGCGTACGGCGCCAGCGTCCCCTGCTCCGAGCCGGTCAGGTTGAGCACCCGGGAGTACGGCCGCAGCTCGGGCATCGAACAGAGCCGGGCCAGCGGGCCGGACGGGTCGAGCAGGGTGACCTGCACCCCGCGCCGGGCGGCCAGGTAGCCGAGCGCGCCGAGCAGGGTGGACTTGCCACCGCCCGGCTCGGCGACGAAGACCGCGAGCCCGGAGCGCTCCCGGACCTCCATCGGGAAGTGCAGGTCGAGGAAGACCGGGCGGCGGCAGGTGCCGGCGGTCCGCCCGATCAGGTCGCCCCGCCGGTCGCCGACCGTGGAGGCGGCCTGCGGCAGCGCGGCGGCGAGCAGCGGGACCGGCATCCGCCGGACGTAGCCGGTGTTGGCGATGGGCTCGCCGGGGATGAACTCGCGGGCCAGCCAGTCCTGGTTCTTCGGGTGCTGCAGCGAGATGCGCAGCTCGCGGGAGTAGAGCTGGATGAGGCGGCGGGCCCGCTCCAGGCACTCCTCCCGGGTCCGGCCGCCGACCGCGATCCGGTGCCAGCCGTGCGCGCGGGCCGAGTCCACCGGCAGCCCGGTGGTCATCTCGTCGCCGATCACCAGCGCCCGCTTGGCCAGTCGTTCCAGCTCGGGCGGGGCGTCGATGCCGTGCTCGGCGTAGTCGAGCTGCTGGGACCGGATCATCCGGAGCCGGTGCTCGAGGTTGCGGAAGGAGTCACCCGAACCAAGGATGTCGACCCGGGTGGAGATCTCCATCGGCCAGGGCAGCCGCTCGTGGAAGTGCAGCCAGGGTTCGTGCCGCTCGGGGATCTCCAGCGGCTCCATCCGGCCGACGGCGAGCACGGCGACATGCCGTTCCTCGCCGGTCATCCGGTTCACCAGCTTCACCGTCGAGCCGTACGGGGTGCGGTAGCGCTCCACCTGCTCGGTGAGGGCGAGCAGGTCGCCGCGCTCCCACCGGCCGTTCGTCACCGGGGAGAGGGTGCCCGGGGGCGACATGCAGAGCGCGACGGAGCGGTAGAGCAGCCACTCCAGCTCCTGCGCGGTGACCCGGCGACCCCGCATGCCGAACGCGCCGAGCACCTCGTCGAACTGCTCGACCGTCCGGCCCAGCTTGCGGCGCTCCCCGTCGGCGGTGCCCCGGCCGAAGGTGCGCAGCAGCCGCTCGGTGAGCGAGTCGCCGAGCGACCGGCGGGCGAAGGTGACGCCCAGGTAGGTCTGGCCCTCGGCGTGGTTGACCGCCATCAGGTGCCGCTGGGCGGCGACCAGGTGGTCGGCCCAGCCGGCCGTGCCGGACACATCGGGCAGCGGGGACGCGGTGTGCGCGTCGATGGTGCGGGCCCACTCGTCGGCGGGGAACGGCCGGGTGGTGCGGCGCAGGTGCAGCCGGAAGCCGGCCAGGCCGGCGTACTGCTCGGAGATGGCGGAGAGCAGCGCCTCCCGCTCGGCGTCCGGGCGGAACGCCCAGCGCACCTCGGGCAGCCAGTACCAGGCGGTGACGGTGTTCGGGGTGAAGGTCAGGTGACCGGCGATCTCGGTGATCGCCAGCTCGACCGACGGGTCGCGGTCGCCGAACTTGATCTTCGGGGGGCGGACCCGGACCGGCCTGGCGGGCCGGCCGCTCCGCTCGGCGGCGGAGCGCTGCCGGGGCGTGGCCACCTCGCGGGCGGGTGCCTGCGCCACCTCCCGGCTGGTCGGCGCGGCGATCTCGCGGACGCCCGGCGCGGCGAGCCGCGCCGCGTCGGCCCGGCGCTCGGCCCCCTCGGCGGTCTCCGGTTCGCGGCGCGCCGGGCGCTCCGGCGAAGGCTCGACGCCCGGATCGGTCAGCTCCGGTTCGGCGGTCCGCCGCAGCGCGGGGAGCCGGTCGCCGGGTTGGTGCGGCACCCGGTTGCGGCCGGTTGGCGCGGGCGCCGGATCGAGGGCGGGCACCCGGTCGGAGGGGTCGTCCGCCAGCTCGGGAACACGCGGCGTCGGCGGGACCGGCTCGGCGGGAGCGACGTGCTGGTGCGGAATCGGCAGCGCCTCCCGCCCGACGCCGCGGCGGGGCGGCGCTACCACCGGGGTCGGCTCGACGGCCGGCGGCGCCGGGGTCACCGCGGGCGGCGGCGCCGGGGTCACCGCGGGCGGCGCCGCCGGGCGTCGGCCGCCGGGCTGCGTGCCGCCGAACAGGTCGAGGAACGGCGAGTCGATGTCGCCGCTGTCGCCGACCGTCGGCGCGGACTGCTCGCCCGCCGCCGACTGGCCGTGCGGCCCGGCGGGCCGGGGCGGCTGGAAGACGCCGACCCGGCCGTGCCCGGGACTGGTCACCAGGGCCGGGTCGAGGGTGACCTCGTCCAGCTCCTCGGCCTCTGGGTAGTCGAACGATCGCGCACGGTTACCGTGCGGACCGGCGTGCCGCCCGGCCGGGGAGCCCGGCGTGGAAGAGCGATTCATGCGACCGCCTCACCCGCGTCGTTCGTCTGCCCGATCGGCGTACGCCCGGTCATGCCAGTTCCTCCCGGATCCTGATCCGGCTCGCCACCAGGCGCGGGTCGCGCAGCTCGGCGGCCGGCTCCCGGGTGCGTCGCCAGTCGGTCAGCGCGGTGCGGATGACCATGCGCGCCGGCCGGTCCGGGTCGACGTACCGGAAGATGAACGAGGTGGTCACGATGGCGAGCGAGATCTCCCACGCGGGGAACAGCTCGACCTTCAGCGTGAACAGCCAGTGGATGAACATGTAGAGGGGTACGAGCAGCATGAACAGGCCGTACTGGGCGTACGGCAGGTGCACGGGAAGGGTGTAGCCGGGCGGCCCGAGATAGACGAGACGTGCCCGGTAGATGTCGTCGTCGGTGCGCAGCCGCATGGTCGCCCGCGCCTATTCGAAGATCAGGTTGATCAGGTAGTCGCCGATGAAGAAGAGGGTGGCGGCGCCGGCGATGAAGGCCAGGCCGACGATGGCGATGGCGGAGCTGGTCAGCACCTTCGAGATCTCGCCCCGGCTGGCGCGGCCGATGAAGATGACGCCGAGCACGGCGAGCAGGATCGGCGCGATCTTGCTGGCGAAGAAGGTGACGACACCCTCGGTGTCGATCCCCTTGGGCGCCGGCTCGGCGAGTGGAGTCGACGCCAGGGTGTGGAGCGCGTGGTCGACGGCGGACGACGCCGTCCCCAGGAGCTCGATGGCGATCACTGGAAACCTCCCCATGTCGCGGCCGGCGACGCCGCGGTGGTGCAGTAGTCAAGCCTGGCGGGATCGTTGCTCACTGTGCGCAGCGTCGGCGACGCTGCGCTCGTTACCCACCACGCAGAGTGGTGAGCTTTGGGGGAATTCCTCCCGCTTCGGCCCTCCCTCCAGGCTTCGCCATCTCGATGCTGGGCAATTCCAAAGCGTACGGCCCGGTCACCTTTGCGACAACCCGCGAAGAGTCGACCCGGTTCGCCCCGGACGACCGATCGTACACCTGTTCCAATCGGCATGTCAGGGTCGTCGCGGACGGTCCTGGGCCGGGTCGCCGGAGGCCCTGCTGGCGACCGGTACGGTCTAGTCGTGACCGATCTGGTACGGGCGCAGGCCCCGGTGGTGATGGGCGTCCTGAACGTCACGCCCGACTCCTTCTCCGACGGCGGCAGGTACGCCGATCTCGACGCCGCCGTCGGACACGGAGTGCGACTGCGCGCGGCCGGCGCGGACCTGGTGGACGTGGGCGGGGAGTCGACCCGTCCCGGTGCCGACCGGGTCGACCCGGAGACCGAGACGGCCCGGGTGCTGCCGGTGATCCGCGAGCTCGCCGCCGCCGGCATCCCGGTCAGCATCGACACCAGCCGGGCCCGGGTGGCCGAGGCGGCCCTCGTCGCCGGCGCCGACGTGGTCAACGACGTCTCCGGCGGCCTCGCCGACCCGGACATGGCCCGGGTGGTCCGCGACGCCGGCTGCCCCTGGGTACTGATGCACTGGCGCGGGCACTCCCGCGGGATGCGCGACCTGGCCAGCTACACCGACGTGGTCGCCGACGTCCGGGCCGAGCTGGGTCAGCGGGTCGACGAGGCGCTGGCCGCCGGGGTGGCCGCCGACCGGATCATCATCGACCCCGGGCTCGGCTTCGCCAAGACCGCCGCGCACAACTGGGAGCTCAGCGCCCGCCTGCCCGAGCTGCTCGACCTCGGCTTCCCGCTGCTCTTCGGGGCGAGCCGCAAGTCGTACCTGGGCCGGTTGCTGGCCGGCCCGGACGGCACGCCCCGCCCGACCGCGGACCGGGAGGCGGCCACCGTCGCCACCAGCCTGCTCGCCGTCGCGGCCGGCGCCTGGGGGGTCCGCGTGCACGACGTCCGGGCCACCGCTGACGCGCTCGCCGTCTGGGCCGCCACCGGCCGCCCCCACCTGGTCGCCGGAGCCGCCGGCCGGCCCGCCGGCAGCGGCGGAGAGCCGCCCGGCCGGAGCGGGAGCGACGCTCCCGGCGGGGGCGACCAGCGGCCGCCCGGCGAGGAAGAGGGCCGGCCGGCGGGTGCGGCGCGCGGAGAGGGAGCACGATGAGCGACCGGATCGAGCTGACCGGGCTGCGGGCGCGCGGCCGGCACGGCGTCTACGACTTCGAGCGCGCCCAGGGGCAGGAGTTCGTGGTCGACGCGGTGCTCGAACTCGACCTGGCCCCGGCCGGCCGCTCCGACGAGGTGACCGACACGGTGCACTACGGCGAGCTGGCCGAGCGGCTGGTCGCGGTGATCACGGGGGAGCCGGTGAACCTGATCGAGACGCTCGCCGACCGGCTGCTCGCGGTCTGCCTCGCCGAACCCCTGGTCGGTGCCGCCACGGTGACCGTGCACAAGCCCGAGGCCCCGATTCCGCACGCCTTCCGGGACGTGGCCGTCACGATGCGGCGTACCCGGTGACCCGGGCCGTGCTGTCGCTCGGCAGCAACCTCGGCGACCGGCTCGACCACGTGCGCTCGGCGGTGGCCGCGCTCGGCGACGCGGTGCGGGTGGTCTCCGGCGTGTACGAGACTCCACCGTGGGGGGACGCCGAGCAGCCGGCGTACCTGAACGCGGTGGTGCTGGCCGTGGACCCGGCGGCGACCGCGCGGGACTGGCTGGAGCGGGCCCGGGCCGCCGAGGCGGCGGCCGGCCGGGTCCGTGACCCGGAACGCCGGTTCGGACCGCGCACCCTGGACGTCGACGTCGTCGCGGTCTGGGACGACGCGGGTGAGCCGGTGCTCAGCGACGACCCGGAGCTGACCCTGCCGCACCCCCGCGCCCACCTGCGGGCCTTTGTGCTCCGGCCGTGGATCGACATCGAGCCGCACGGTCGGCTGCCCGGCCACGGCTGGCTGACCGACCTGCTCAACGCCGAGCCGCTGGCCGGGGACGCCCTGGAACTGAGCCCCCGAGCGGATCTGGCGTTAGAGTCGGACGCATGACCCACTGGAGCCGGACGGCATGAGCCAGGCACAGTCCCCGCGCGACCCCGACCGCTTCCGGATGGGTCCGACCCGGATCTCCACGCTGGTGGTGGCCGCCCTCGCCGCCGCCGCGGTGGCCTGGCTGCTGATCAGCGGCTTCTACTACGACGTCGCGCCGAGGCTGCCCTGGCTGCCGGTGGTCACGCTGGCCGGCCTCGCGGTCCTGGAGGCGTACGCGGCGGTGAACACCCGCGGCCGGATCGAGGGGCGCAGGCCGGGCCGGGAGCCGGTCAACCCGCTGCTGGTCGCCCGGTTCGTGGTGCTCGCCAAGGCGTCCGCGCTGGCCGGGGCGATCTTCGCCGGCTTCTACGCGGGGATGACCGCGTGGCTCTTCGTCGAGCGGACCAACGCCGCCGTCGACGACCGGCCCGCCGCGGGCGCCGGGCTGCTCGCCTCGCTCGCCCTGGTCGGCGCCGCGCTCTGGCTGGAGCGGGCCTGCCGGGTGCCCGAGCAGGAGGACGACGAGGACCGCGAGCCCGGCGACCGGGAGAGCCGTCCCGGCCAGCGTTGATCAGGGGCTTCCCCCCACCCCTGCCCGCAGGTACCGTCCCTGGCGACCGGAAGCAACGGCCGCCGCCGGTCCGCCCGTGCGTCGGGCCGGACGGCCGGCGACGTGGGAGGCGCGGGTCATGGCGTACGACGAAACGGGCCGGGACGCACCGGCGGAGCCGTCGTCGGGTGTGCCCGCCGCCGTGCTGGAGAACGTCTTCGACGATCCCCTGCACGGCGAGCCCGGGCGGGACCGGATCGCGGTCCACGTGGTCTGGGAGTCCGTGCTGCTGGCCGGGCTGGGCGGCATGGCGTACCTGCTGTGGCGGGAGAACGCGGACGCGCTGCGCGGCGACGGCCTGAAGTCGCTGCTGGTCGACGCGGTCGCGCTGGGCCTGCTGACCCTCGCCGCCGGGCTGAGCCTGCGCGCCGCCGCGGTCAACCTGGCGGTCGGCCCGGTCGCGGTGGCCGCCGCGCTGCACGTCGCCGAGCAGGGCGACCGGGGCCTGCGGGAGGCGCTCCTCCCGGCGCTGGTGGTGGCCGCCCTGGGCGGCGCGGCTCTCGCCCTGGCGGTGGTGGTGCTGCACGTGCCCGCCTGGGCGGCCAGCCTCGCCGGCGCGGCCGGGGTGATCGTGTACATCGAGCGGCGGGCCAGCCCCGTCGTGGTCCAGGGCACGTACGACCCCCGGGGCACGGCGGTCAACCTCTTCGCCGGCTTCGCCGCGGTGGCCGTCCTCGGCGGCCTGTTCGGCGCGGTCAAGGCGATCCGGCGGCTGGTGGGCCGGTTCCGGCCGGTCGCCGACCCGGCCCGGCGGCGGGGCGTCGTCGCCGCGATGGTCACCGTCCTGGCGCTGGTCGGCTCCACCGTGCTGGCCATGCTCGCCGGGGTGCTGATCGCGACCAACGGGACCGGGCCGGTGGCGCCCACCTCCGGGCTGGACTGGTCGATCCTGGCCATCGGCACGGCGATGCTCGCCGGCACCAGCGCGTACGGCCGGCGCGGCGGGATCCTCGGCACCCTGATCGCGGTCAGCCTGGTCGTGGTCTTCCTCGCCTGGGCGCGGGCCCGCGGATGGACGGTCAGCCGATGGGCCGTCGGCGGGGCGGTGCTCGGCGGCGGGTTGCTGGTCACCCGGCTGGTCGAGGCGCTCGGTCGACCGCGGACGCCCACCGGCGAGGCGCCCGAGCTGGCGCCGGCCGGGGACGGCACGATCAGCACGGGCTGGGCGCTGACCCGCTCCGGCCCGGTCGACACCTGGCCGTCGGTGCTGCCGGTGCAGGCCGAGGAGACCACGGCCGACCCGTGGGAGGCGCACCGCTGGGAGACCGGCCCGCAGCGCTGGGACGCCGACGACCGCTGACCGGGCCGCGTCCGGTGCGCCGAGCCTGATCTCGCCGGTTAGGCTCGGCGGCATGACCGAATCTCCTGCCACCGGCGGCCGTACCTTCGACCAGCTCGACCAGCTCTCCACCGAGGAGCTGCGCGAGCAGGCGTTCGCCCTGGCCCGGGAGCGCCGCGACGTGGGCTTCTTCTGGTCGGTGCTGCGGCATCTGCCGAACGCGGACGAGGCCGCCGCGCTGGACGGCGCGCCCAACTCGGTCGGGCCGATCATCGACGAGGCCAACGCCCTCTGGCGGGAGCTGACCGGCCACGGTTACGAGGAGGCCGAGCCGTTGCTGCGGGCGGCCTTCATCGACTACCTGCTGAAGCACTGACTCCTCCGATGGCTGTCCGCCGACCCACGGCGGTCGCGCGTACGCGCAGGTTTGCCCGGCTGCGCAAGCCGGGAACTGACCGCACCATGGCCCTCACCAACCGCCCCCGGACCGTCAGCGGTTACGGCACCGCCGCGGGCACCGGCACCCTGGCCGCGCTGCTCCTGGTCGGGGTCGGCGGCAGTCCCGCGTACGTGGGATGGGTCCAGGACCACACGGACCCGAACGGCGCGGGCGGCTGGTTCCTGCGGCTGCTGGCCTGGCCGGCCTGGCGGCTGCACTCCGACGACCCGGCACAGGGGGTGTTCGCCACCGACCTGCGGGCCGTGCTGATGGTGATCCTGGCCGCGGTCCTCCTCTACCTGCTGCCCGCCTCGCAGGTGGCCCGGGTGCAGGGCTCGGTCAGCCAGTTCTTCTCCGGCTGGGCGGCGTACGCCCTGGCCGGCGGGTTCACCGGGCTGCTCGCCGCGTTGCTCGGGCCGGACGGGTCGCTGCTCGCGGCCTTCCAGGCGGCGAGCACCGGTGCCACGTACGGCCTCTTCGCCGGCTGGATCGTCGGCACCGCCAGCCTCGGCGGCCGCGCCTGACACGGCCGGGACCCGATGCCGGTCGCGCCTGACGCGGCCCGCCGGAGCGCGGTCGGCAGGCGGCGCGGTCAGGCCGCCACGGCCCCCAGGCTCAGCACCCGGTCCCGGCTGAGCAGCCCGACCGGGCGACCGTCCTCGGTGACCAGGGCGTGCTCGGCGGCCGAGGTGAGCAGCACGCCCAACGCGTCGTACGCGGACCCGCCCAGCGGCACCGCGGGCAGGCCCGCCGCGCCGCCCGCCGGGAGCGGATCGAGCACCGCCCGGGTGACCGGGGTGACCGCCAGCTGGCGGATGCCCCGGTCGGCGCCGACGAACTCGCGGACGAACGGCGAGGCGGGCGAGCCGAGGATGGCGGCCGGCGTGTCGTACTGCTCCAGCCGGCCGCCCTGGGAGAGCACCGCGATCCGGTCGCCCAGCCGGACCGCCTCGTCCAGGTCGTGGGTGACCAGCACGATGGTCTTGCGGACCTCGGCCTGGAGCCGGAGGAACTCCTCCTGCAGCCGGGTCCGGACGATCGGGTCGACGGCGGAGAAGGGCTCGTCCATCAGCAGCACCACCGGGTCGGCCGCGAGGGCCCGGGCCACCCCGACCCGCTGCCGCTGACCGCCGGAGAGCTCGTGCGGGTAGCGGCGGCCGAACTGGGCCGGGTCGAGGCCGACCAGTTCCAGCAGCTCGTCGACCCGCCGGCGGGTCCGCTCCCGCGGCCAGCCGAGCAGGCCGGGCACGGTCGCCACGTTCGCGCTGACGGTCTGGTGCGGGAAGAGGCCGACGTTCTGGATCACGTACCCGATGCGGCGGCGCAGCTTGACCGGGTCGACCCGGGTGACGTCGTCGTCGCCGAGCAGGATCCGGCCGCCGGTCGGCTCGATCAGCCGGTTGATCATCCGCAGCACGGTGGACTTGCCGCAGCCCGACGGTCCGATCAGCACCGCCAGCTCGCCGGCCTTCACCTCCAGGCTCAGCTCCCGCACCGCCTCGGTCCCGTCCGGGTAGCGCTTGCGGATGCCCTCCAGCGTGATGGCGGCAGCGCCGTGTCCGGCGTCGCCGGTGGTCCCCGGGGTAACGTCCACCTGTGTCCCTCCACCTGAGCTACCGGGCCGAGCCGGAGAACCCGTGGTTCTCGTGGCAGTACGTGCGGGACAACTCTGACACGATCCTCGCCGCGCTGCGCGAGCACGCCTCGCTGACCGCCCGGGCGGTGCTGATCGCCGCGGTGGTGGCGCTGCCGCTGGCCGTGGCGGCGTACTGGTTCCGGTCGCTCGCCGGGCCGATCCTGGCCCTCACCGGCGTGCTCTACACGGTCCCCTCGCTGGCGCTCTTCGCCTTCCTCGCGCCCTACCTGGGCATCGGCGCGGTGACCGTGCTCAGCGTGGTGGTGCTCTACGCCCTGCTGGTGATCGTCCGGAACGCGATGGCCGGGTTGAACCAGGTGCCCCCCGAGGTCCGCGAGGCCGCCGAGGGGATGGGGTACGGCCGCTGGGGCCGGCTGTTCCGGATCGACCTGCCGCTGGCCCTGCCCGGCATCCTCACCGGGCTGCGGCTGGCCACCGTCTCCACGGTGGCGCTGGTCACGGTCGGGGTGGTCGTCGGTCGCGGCGGGCTGGGGCAGCTCATCTTCGCCGGCTTCCAGAACAACTTCTACAAGGCGCAGATCATGACCGGCACGGTCCTCTGCGTCCTGCTCGCGCTGGTCCTGGACCTGGTCCTGGCCGGGGTGGGCCGGCTGCTCACCCCGTGGCTGCGCGGACGCGTCTCATGAACGCGATCGAACAGGCCGTGCGCTGGCTGAACGACCCGCTGAACTGGACAAACCCGGGCGGCATCCTGGACCGGCTCGGCGAGCACCTGAGCATGTCCGCCGCGGCGGTGCTGCTGGGCTGCCTGGTGGCCTGGCCGATCGGGCTCTGGCTCGGGCACACCGGCCGGGGCGGCGGCGCGGTGCTGCTGGTCTCGAACGTCACCCTGGCCATCCCGACCCTGGCCCTGCTGACCATCCTGCCGTTGACGTTCCTCGGGTTCGGCCGGCCGTCGGTGGTGGCCGCGCTGGCCGTCTTCGCGGTACCGCCGCTGCTGGCGAACGCGTACACCGGGGTGCGGCAGGCCGACCCGGAGGCCCGGGACGCGGCGCGCGGGATGGGGCTCTCCGGTGGGCAGCTGCTGCGCCGGGTGGAGCTGCCGCTCGCCGTGCCGTACCTGGCCGCCGGCTTCCGTACCGCCGCGGTGCAGGTGGTCGCCACCGCGGCGCTGGCCTCCTTCGTCAACGGCGGCGGGCTGGGCCAGATCATCCGGGCCGGCTTCGGGCTCGACATCGCGGCCGGCGGTGGTCAGATCGTCGCCGGCGGCGTGTTGGTGGCCGGGCTCGCCGTGCTGGTTGAGCTGCTCCTCGCGCTGGTCGAGCGGGTGGTCACGCCGCGCCCGCTGCGCCGGGCCCGCGGCGGCGCGGACCGCCGGGCCGCGGACGCCATCGCCGGTGGCGGCTGATCCGCCGGTACGCCCCGACGGACGCCCGCCGGTGTTCCGGTGACGATCCGGTGACGAAGGTCGCCACATGTTGTCGGTCCCGCCGGGCAAGATGTTGGGTGGACCTTGCGGGCGCATCAGTGGACCGATCGCCCGTCGGACACGCGGCCGGCCCGGAAGGGCCGCGCCGGGACACGGAAGGCGGGCTTTGATGCGCGCACGTACAAGGCTGGCCATCGGGGCGGTCGGCGCCCTGGCTGCGGCCGGGCTCCTCACCGGGTGCGGCAAGGGCGGTTCGTCCGGCACCGAAGCGCCCGAGAAGGGCGCCGCCGGGGCCGGTTGCGCCCCGGTCAAGGGTGACCAGCTGGTCGTCCTCACCGACGACAAGAAGCTCCAGAACACCGACAACGTCATCCCGGCGATCAACGCGAAGGCGGCCAGCCCGCAGCTCGTCGCCGCGCTGGACAAGGTCTCCGAGAAGCTGGACACGCCGAAGCTGATCGAGCTGAACAAGTCCGTCGACGTGGAGCGCCAGACCCCGCAGGTCGCGGCGAAGGAGTTCGCCGACTCCAACGACCTGAGCGAGGGCATCGAGCAGGGTCCGGGCGGCTCGATCACGGTCGGCGCGGGCAACTTCAGCGAGAGCCAGACCATCGCCGAGCTCTACAAGATCGCGCTGACCGCGGCCGGTTACCAGGTCAAGGTGCAGACGATCGGCAACCGCGAGCTCTACGAGCCCGCCCTGGCCAAGGGCGAGATCCAGGTCGTCCCGGAGTACGCGGCCACCATGGCCGAGTTCCTCAACACCAAGGCCAACGGCAAGGCCGCCCAGCCGGTCTCCGCACCCGAGCTGGACAAGACGGTCAGCGCGCTGAAGGCGGAGGGCGACAAGGCCGGGATCACCTTCGGCAAGCCGTCCGCCGCGCAGGACCAGAACGCCTTCGCCGTCACCAAGGCCTTCGCCGACAAGTACAAGGTGGCCACGCTCTCCGACCTGGCGAGCAAGTGCTCCGGCCAGGCCACCGTGCTGGCCGGCCCGCCGGAGTGCCCGCAGCGGCCGAAGTGCCAGGCCGGCCTGGTCGAGGTCTACAACTTCAAGGCCGGCTCGTTCAGCTCGCTGGACGCTGGCGGTCCGCAGACCAAGAACGCCCTGAAGACCGGCCAGGCGAGCGTTGGCCTGGTCTTCTCCTCGGACGGGGCGCTCGCCGCCAGCTGACCCGACCGGTCGCCGACGGGCCCGGGTGGCCCGTCGGCGACCGGTCGCGGTCGGGGTGACGGGTGCGGCGTCCCTGCTAGTGCTCTGACCACAAACGCTGGCCGGGTTGGGGAAAGTGTCGTGCCTGGTCGAGGACCTGGTCGCGGCGGCCAGCATCGCCACCCGTGTTCCGGGCGGCGGATCCACCACCCCGGCAGCGGTTGTGCTGCCGGGGTGGTCACGCACCGTCGAGCCGGCCGGCATCTCCCCGGTGCTGGCCGGTCCCGGCGTGACCCCCGCCGCCCACCGAGGGTGGCGCGAGGATCAGTTGGCCCGCGGAGGCCCGCCCCACCACCCGGTGGGGAGTCGCTCGCCCCAAGGCGAGGATCCACAACATCCACCGGACACCCCGGTGAACGTTCGTGGACACCGCACTAGATCGGTGCGTTCGGCCTGTTCCCAGCCGTGTGAACTCTCGGTACTCTGCACAGCCATGCCCGCCCCGGTTGCGCCCGCCGAGAAGCGCACTTCGCCGCTGCTGACCGTCCTGTTCTGGATCGGTGTGGCGTTCGCGCCCATGGCGGCGCTGATCCTCCTCGTGGCCGACGGCGACGGTCCGCTGCGCTTCGGCGCCGTGCTGGCCATCCTGGCCGTCGTGCTGATCGGTCTCTCCATCGCGCTGCGCGCCGAGGGCGGCGAGTCGCCGGGCTCCGAGCACCTGCTCGACGAGATCGAGCAGCTGCGCCGGGAGCTGCGCGGCGAGATCGTGGCCGCCGCGCAGCGCGGTAACCAGGCGCTCGACCAGGCCCAGCGCGCCCAGGAGTCGGTGACCGCGTTGCGGCGCCGGCTGGACGCCGCGGCCGCCGGCATCGCCGCCGCCGCGGGCATCTCCGCCCCGGCCGCCGAGGAGCAGGCCGGTGGCCGCGCCCGGGTGCCGGCCGCCGAGACGTACGACGACGCGCCGGGCCGGGGTCGCTACGCCCAGGAGGAGGCCCCGACCGGTTGGGGACAGCCCGCGGGCGACCGCCGTGACGAGGAGGAGGCGGTCCGCCGCCCCCAGCCCGCCGACCGGTACGCCGCGGAACGCCCCGCCGGCTACGCCGCCGAACGCCCCCAGGCCGGCGTGTACGGCGCCCCGCGCGCCGCCGAGCCGGAGCCGGCCCCGCGCCAGGTCGGGGTGGTGCACCACACCGAGACCGTGCACGTCACCACCCGGCACACCATTGTGGACGGCGCCGACCCGGTGGCCGGCAACCGCTACGGCGGCGGGTACGCCGGCCGGTGGTCGCCGGCCCCGGAGGAGCGGTCCTGGGGCGGTGCGGAGCCGGAGGAGCGCTCGTGGGCCGGTCACCGGGAGCCGGAGGAGGACCGGGGCTGGTCGGCCGACGACCGGTCGCGGGCCGCTCAGGCCGGTGCGCGCGACGACCGCGCCTGGTCCGGGCCGGGAGCGGCCCGGGACGACCGGTCGTGGCCCGGTGCGCCGGCCGACGAGCAGCGCTGGGCCGGGGCGGCCCAGGACGACCGGACGGGAGCGGGCGCGCCGCGCGACGACCGGGGCTGGGGAGCGGGCCAGGGCGGGCCGCGTGACGACCGGTCCTGGGCGGGTCAGGGCGGGGCGCGTGACGACCGGTCCTGGGCGGGCCAGGGCGCCTCGGGCGACGACCGGTCCTGGACCGGTGCGGGTGAGCCGTACGCCGCCCCGGAGGCCCGCGCCTGGGGCGCGTCCGAGCAGCCCGGCCGGGCCGCCGTCCCGGCGTCGGACGACCCGGACGGCGACTACTGGTCGGAGCTGCGCGCCGGGGACCGCTGGGCCTCGGTCCGCGACGACGAGCACGGCCGCGAGGTGCGGGTCGGTGAGCGGCGCGCGGCGGTGCACGCCGACGGGGCCGGCACGGAGTTCCGGGTCGAGGACCGCTGGGCGTCGGTACGACGTGGCGAGCCGCACCGCGACCAGGACCGGGACGCCGAGCCCGGCTGGGGTGGCGGCTGGTCCGAGGAGAGCCGCCCGGCGCTCCCGGCCGGCGGGGTGCCCGTACCCGACGAGTGGCGTCCCCCGACGCAGCGCACCGCGCAGTCGGCGGGCGAGTGGCGGGCGGCCGAGCCCGAGCCGGTCCGGTACGGCCGGCCGCGCGGCGAGGAGCGGTACGGCTACCCGCCGCAGGACGACGTGCCGCGCGCCGGTGGGGCGCGGTCCGCCGACCGCTGGCGCTGACCGCCCCGGCGGCTACTTGTCGATGTCGCCGACCACGAAGAACATCGAGCCGAGGATGGCGATCAGGTCCGGCACCAGGCAGCCGGGGAGCAGGGTGGCCAGCGCCTGCACGTTGGCGTACGAGGCGGTGCGCAGCTTGAGCCGCCACGGGGTCTTCTCGCCCCGGGAGACCAGGTAGTAGCCGTTGATGCCGAGCGGGTTCTCGGTCCAGGCGTAGGTGTGTCCCTCGGGCGCCTTGACCACCTTGGGCAGCCGGGTGTTCACCGGCCCGGTGAGCCGGTCCACCCGGTCCAGGCACTGCTCGGCGAGGTCGAGGGAGACGTACACCTGGTCGAGCAGCACCTCGAAGCGGGCGTGGCAGTCCCCGGCGGTCTTGGTGACCACGGGCACGTCGAGCTGGTCGTACGCCAGGTAGGGCTCGTCCCGGCGCAGGTCCAGGTCGAGGCCGGAGGCCCGGGCGACGGGCCCGGACGCGCCGAACGCGGCGGCGTCGGCGGCCGACAGCACCCCCACCCCGACGGTGCGGGCCAGGAAGATCTCGTTGCGCCGGATGAGGTGGTCGAGGTCGGGCAGCCGGCGGCGCACCTCGCCGATCGCGGCGCGGGCCCGCCCGGTCCAGCCGGCCGGCACCTCCTCCTTGAGGCCGCCGACCCGGTTGAACATGTAGTGGATCCGGCCCCCGGAGACCTCCTCCATCACCGCCTGGATCGTCTCCCGCTCGCGGAACGCGTAGAAGACGGGGGTGATCGCGCCGATCTCCAGCGGGTACGAGCCGAGGAACATCAGGTGGTTGAGCACCCGGTTCAGCTCGGCGAGCGCCATCCGCAGCCAGACCGCCCGCTCCGGCACCTCCATGCCCATCAGCCGTTCGACGGCGAGCACCACGCCCAGCTCGTTGGAGAAGGCGGAGAGCCAGTCGTGCCGGTTGGCCAGCACGATGATCTGCCGGTAGTCGCGGACCTCGAAGAGCTTCTCCGCGCCGCGGTGCATGTAGCCGACGATCGGGTCGGCGGCGACCACCCGCTCGCCGTCGAGTACCAGCTTCAGTCGGAGCACGCCGTGCGTGGACGGGTGCTGCGGGCCGATGTTGAGCACCATGTCGGTGCCGAGCTGCTCGCCGCCCGCGCCGGTGCCGACGGTCAGTTCGCGGAGGTCGCCGGCGTCCGTGGTCATGTCCGTCATCGTGCCATGAAGGGATCGAGGGTGACGCCGACCGGTTGCAGCAGCCACCAGTGCCCGCCGAGCCCGGCCGGGTCGGTCAGCTCGGCCGCCGTCGAGGCGGCGGCGAGCGCCCGCACGTAACCGGCCGGGTCGCTGGCGGCCAGGCTCAGCGGTGGTCGCGCGCCGTCGGCCCCGAGCGCCCGCAGCGCCTCCCGCTGCGGGACCAGGGTGTACGCACACCGGGCCACCCGCTCACCGGCGGAGGCGACCGAGTCCACGGCCACGTGCGCGGTGACGTCGCCCGACCCGTCCGGCACCGGCACGACCTGCCGCCCGTGCCGGTACCCGGTCAGCGTCCCGTCGACCGGCCGATCGTCTCTCCCGTGCCCGTAGTCCACGGCCAGCGCCAGCCCCCGGTCGATCTTGGTGATCGCGGTCGCCCAGGCCTCGTCCCTGGTCCGGCCGATCTCGGCCCTCGCGCCTGAGCCGGCCGGCGTGGTCGGCCACCACCCGTCCAGCCACTCCTCGTCAGCGGGGCTGACCGGGTCACCCACCGACTCCTCCCCGCTGGCGGGGTCGACCAGGAGGTAGCGCCAGCCATCGTCGGACTGCACGGCCACGTCCAGCGGGACGTTGTCCAGCCATTCGGTGGCCAGCAGCAGGCCGCCGATCCCGTCCGGAATCTCGTCCACCCAGTTGATCTCCTCGGGCAGGTCCTCGGGTCTGGCCGCGCGCTCGACTGCGGTGAGCCGCAGCCGGCGGGCGAGCGACGGACGGACGGCATCCCGGCCGGAGGGTGACGGCCGGGCGGAAACCCCCATCGCGGACCCGGCAGCGAGCGTGAGCAGCGCCCGGAGCAGCTCACCCCGGCCGGCACCCACATCGACCACCTGCAGGCAGGAGGGGTGGTCGAGGGTGGCGTCGACCCGGGTGAGGAGGCGGAGCAGGGCCGAGGCGAAGACCGGGGAGGCGTGCACACTGGTGCGGAAATGGGCGGCCGGACCGGGCCCGGAGACGAAGAAGCCGTCGGGTCCGTACAGCGCCCGGTCCATCGCCACCCGCCAGGGCAGCGGGTCCTCGGGAAACGTCACCCGCCGACCGTAGCGGTGCCCCGAATTCCGCCTTCCACACGCCCGGTGAAGGTTTTCACACATGCTTGTTTTCCTTCCGTAACCCCGGCGCATACTTGCGGTCGACCGGTACCCACTCGCAGGACTGGATCGATTGCCATGAGCGCACCGCTGCGCCCGCGTACGGCCGCCCCGCACGGGCCCGCCGCACCGTCGGGCGGCGCCTCTACCGGCGCCCCGCTGGTCTTTCCCCGCACCCTCACCGTCGGCGTGATCGGCGCCGGTCGGGTGGGCGCCGTGCTCGGCGCGGCCCTCGCCGCCGCCGGCCACCGGGTGGTCGCCGCCTCCGGCATCTCCGGCGCCGTGAAGGCCCGGATGGCGCTGCTGCTCCCGGAGACCCCGAACCGCTCCGCGACCTCGGTCGCCCGCGCCGCCACCGATCTGCTGATCGTGGCGGTACCCGACGACGCCCTGGCGGGCGTGGTCGCCGGCCTGGCCGAGACCGGGGCGCTGCTCCCCGGCCAGGTGGTCGCGCACACCTCCGGCGCGCACGGGCTGGCGGTCCTCGCCCCGGCCGCCGCCGTCGGCGCCCGGCCGCTCGCGCTGCACCCGGCGATGACCTTCACCGGTACGCCGGACGACCTGACCCGCCTCGCCGGCATCTCGTACGGGGTGACCGCCCCGGCGGAGCTGCGCCCGTTCGCCGCCCGGCTGGTGGCGGACCTCGGCGGCGTACCGGAGTGGGTGGCGGAGGCGGACCGGCCGCTCTACCACGCGGCCCTGGCGCACGGCGCGAACCACCTGGTCACCCTGGTCAACGAGGCGGCCGACCGGCTGCGCGACGCCGGCGTGGACCGGCCGGAGAAGGTGCTCGCCCCGCTGCTGCGGGCGGCGCTGGAGAACGCCCTGCGACTCGGCGACGACGCGCTGACCGGCCCGGTCTCCCGGGGCGACGCGGGCACCGTACGCCGGCACCTGGAACGGCTGGCCGCGACCGCGCCGGAATCCGTGGCCCCCTACCTGGCGTTGGCACGACGGACCGCGGATCGGGCCATCGCCGCGGGCCGGCTGCGCCCGGCGGACGCCGAGTCGCTGCTGGACGTGCTGAGCGGGACTCACCGGGGGGTGGCGGCATGACCGAGCTGGTGCACACGCGCAAGGAGCTGGCGGCGGCGCGGGACGGGCTGACCGGCACGGTCGGCGTGGTGATGACCATGGGCGCGCTGCACTCCGGGCACGAGACCCTGCTGCGGGCCGCCCGGGAGCGGGCCGACCACGTCATCGTCACGATCTTCGTGAACCCGCTCCAGTTCGGCCCGAACGAGGACTTCGACCGGTACCCGCGCACCCTCGACGCGGACCTGGAGGTCTGCCGGCGGGCCGGCGCGGACGTGGTCTTCGCCCCCTCGGTGGCCGACATGTACCCGGACGGCGAGCCGAAGGTGCGGCTCAACCCGGGCCCGCTCGGCGAGGACCTGGAGGGGCTGAGCCGGCCCGGCTTCTTTCACGGCGTGCTGACCGTGGTCATGAAGCTGCTCCAGCTCACCCGCCCCGACCTGGCGTTCTTCGGCGAGAAGGACTACCAGCAGCTGACCCTGGTCCGGCGAATGGTCCGGGACCTCGACGTGCCGGTCGAGGTGGTCGGCGTGCCGACCGTGCGGGAGCCGGACGGGCTGGCGTTGTCCAGCCGCAACCGCTACCTCTCCGCGCCCGAGCGGGCGGCGGCGCTGAGCCTCTCCGCCGCGCTGCGCGCCGGGGTAGCGGCCGCCGAGGAGGGCGGGGACGCCGGCGCGGTGCTGGCCGCCGCCCACCGGGCCTTCGACTCCGGTACGCCCGGCGCCCGGCTCGACTACCTGGTGCTCACCGACGCCGACCTGGAGCCGGGGCCGGTCTCCGGTCCGGCGCGGCTGCTGGTCGCGGCCCGGGTCGGCGCCACCCGGCTGATCGACAACATGGCGATCCCGCTCGCCCCCCGTTCCTGAACACCCACCACCACACCCCGCTGAAAGGCACCCCGATGTTCCGGACCATGCTGAAGTCGAAGATCCACCGGGCCACGGTGACCCAGGCCGACCTGCACTACGTCGGCTCGGTGACCGTGGACGAGGACCTGCTCGACGCGGCCGACCTGATCCCCGGGGAGCAGGTGGCGATCGTGGACATCACCAACGGGGCCCGGCTGGAGACGTACGTCATCCCGGGTGAGCGGGGCAGCGGCGTGATCGGCATCAACGGCGCCGCCGCGCACCTGGTGCACCCCGGTGACCTGGTCATCCTCATCTCGTACGGCCAGATGGACGACGCCGAGGCCCGCGCCTACCAGCCCCGGGTGGTCCACGTCGACGCCGCCAACAGGATCGTCGACCTGACCGCCGACCCCACCACCGCCGCCCCCGGCACCGCCGGCGACCCCGTCCCCAACCCCCTGGCCGCCACCCCCGCCTGACCCCGCGGTGCCCGACGACCCGACCCTGCGCTTCCGCAGCGGCGTGTTGGTCCGCCCGGCCGCCCCTGGCCGCTGGACCGTGGGGGACCGCGGCGTCCGCTGCTACCTGTGGCTCAGCGACCGTACGGGCCTCGCTGAAGGGCGCCGGCCCGGCCGGCCTGCCGGTCCGGACGCGGTAGCCGAAACCACTCGTCCCGCCCCCGCCGCCCGGGATGAGGGACGTTCGGGTTGACTGTGCTCATGGACCTTCCGACCGTCGACCTGCCGGCCCTGCCCAGGCTGCTGGCCGCGCCCGCACCCGGCTGGGTGGAGACCACTGACGTGATCGTCGTCGGCTCCGGGGTCGCCGGCCTGACCGCCGCGCTGCACCTGCGCGAGGCGGGGCTGCACGTCACCGTGGTCACCAAGGTCAACATCGATGACGGCTCGACCCGCTGGGCGCAGGGCGGCATCGCCGCCGTGCTCGACCCGGCGGACACCCCGGCAGCCCACGCCTCGGACACCGAGATCGCCGGGGTCGGCCTCTGCGACCCGGCCGCGGTGCGGGTCCTGGTCGAGGAGGGCCCGACCCGGCTGCGGGAGCTGATGCGGATCGGCGCCGAGTTCGACCGGAACCCGGACGGCTCGCTGATGCTCACCCGGGAGGGCGGCCACCGGGCCGACCGGATCGTGCACGCCGGCGGCGACGCCACGGGCGCCGAGGTGCAGCGGGCGCTGCACGCGGCGGTCCGGCGGGACCCGTGGATCCGGCTGGTCGAGCACGCCCTGGTGCTGGACCTGCTCCGCGCCCCGGGCGACGGCCCCGGCGGGCTCGGCCCGGCGTGCGGGATCACCCTGCACGTGCTCGGCGAGGGCAGCGAGGACGGCGTCGGGGCGCTCCTGGCCCGCGCGGTGGTGCTGGCCACCGGCGGCATGGGGCAGATCTTCGCCGCCACCACCAATCCGGCGGTCTCCACCGGCGACGGGGTCGCCCTCGCGGTGCGGGCCGGCGCGGCGGTCACCGACGTGGAGTTCGTCCAGTTCCACCCGACGGCGCTGATCACCCCGGCCGGGGTGGGCGTGCCGGGCGTCACCCGGGCCCAGCAGCCGCTGGTCTCCGAGGCGCTGCGCGGTGAGGGCGCCCACCTGGTCGACGCCGACGGCAAGCGGTTCATGATCGGGCAGCACGAGCTGGCCGAGCTGGCCCCCCGCGACGTCGTCGCCAAGGGCATCCACCGGGTGCTGCTGGCCACCGGCGCGGACCACGTCTACCTGGACGCCCGGCACCTCGGCGGGGACTTCCTCGCCGGCCGCTTCCCGACCATCGTCGCGTCCTGCCTGGCCATCGGCGTCGACCCGGCGACCGACCTGATCCCGGTCGCCCCGGCCGCCCACTACGCCTCCGGCGGCGTCCGCACCGACCTGCACGGCCGCACCTCCATCCCCGGCCTGTACGCCTGCGGCGAGGTCGCCTGCACCGGCGTGCACGGCGCGAACCGGCTGGCCAGCAACTCGCTGCTGGAGGGGCTGGTCTTCTCCCGCCGGATCGCCGAGGACATCGCCGCCGGCCTGCCCGAGCAGGCCAGGCCGGCGGAGACCGGCGCCTGGGTGGGCGGCGCGGGCTGGGTGGTGCCCGCCGAGGGCACGCCGGCCCTGCAACGGGCGATGACCCGGGGCGCGGGGGTGCTCCGCTCGGCGGAGACCCTCGCCGGGACGGCCGGCACGCTGACCGAGCTGGGCGGGGGACGCGGGGTGCCGCGTAAGGCCGACTGGGAGGCGACGAACCTGATCACCGTGGCGTCGACGCTGGTCGCCGCCGCGTACGCCCGCCAGGAGACCCGGGGTTGCCACTGGCGGGAGGACTTCCCGACGGCCGACGAGCGGTGGCTGGGCCACCTCGTCACGGCGGTCGGGGCGCACGGCAGGTTGACACAGCAGTGGGAGGAGTCAGCGTGAGCGCGAGGAGTGAGCCGATCTTCCGAGCCCCGCAGTCGCGAATTGAGGTGGCGCGGTGAGGGAGTCGACGGAGCAGGCGTTGCGGGCGGCGAGCCTGGACCCGGTGTGGGTGCAGCGGGTGATCGTCGAGGCGTTCGCCGAGGACCTGGGGCCGGACTTCCTCGACGTCACCACCGTCGCCACCATCCCCGCCGCGCAGAACGACACCGCCGACCTGGTCGCCCGGGCCGACGGCGTGGTGGCCGGGCTGCCCGTGGCCGCCGCCGTGTTCGAGCTGGTCGGCGAGGTGACCGGGGCGGACCGTACGGTCGAGGTGTCCCTGGTGGCCCACGACGGGCAGCGGGTGGCGCGCGGCGACGTGCTGGCCACGGTGACCGGCCCGACCCGGCTGCTGCTCACCGCCGAGCGGACGGCGCTGAACCTGCTCTGCCGGATGTCCGGGGTGGCCACCCACACCCGCGCCTGGGCGGACGCCCTGGCCGGCACGAAGGCGATGGTGCTGGACACCCGGAAGACCACCCCGGGCCTGCGGGCCCTGGAGAAGTACGCGGTCCGCGCCGGCGGCGGCACCAACAAGCGGATGGGCCTGCACGACGTCGCGATGATCAAGGACAACCACAAGGTCGCCGCCGGCGGCATCGGCGCGGCCTACCGCCGGGTCCGGGAGGCCTTCCCGGACGTGCCGGTGCAGGTGGAGGTGGACACCCTCGCGGAGGCGGTGGAGGCCGTCGAGGCCGGGGCCGGCTTCCTGCTGCTGGACAACATGACCCCGGCGCAGCTGCGCGAGGTGGTCGCCGCGGTGGGGGACCGGGCGGAGCTGGAGGCGACCGGCGGGCTGACCCTGCCGGTGGCCGCCGAGTACGGCGCGACCGGCGTGGACTTCATCTCGGTGGGCGCACTGACCCACTCCTCGCCGATCCTGGACATCGCCCTGGACCTGCGGGAGGAATGAGCCTTCAACCACCGGCCGTCTAGGCTTCGTGCGTGCTGCTCTGCATCGACATTGGAAACACCAACACCGTGCTGGCGACCTTCGACGGCGACAAGCTGGTGCACTCCTGGCGGATCAAGACCGACGCCCGCTCGACGGCGGATGAGCTGGGTCTGATGTTCCGGGGGCTGCTGGCCGGTGACGCCGTGGAGATCACCGGGGTGGCCGCCTGCTCGACGGTGCCGGCCGCGCTGCGCTCGTTGCGGACCATGCTGGGCCGCTACTACGCCGACCTGCCCAGTGTGATCGTCGAGCCCGGGGTGCGGACCGGGGTGCAGCTCGCGATCGACAACCCCAAGGAGGTCGGCGCTGACCGGGTGGTCAACACCCTGGCCGCGTACACCCTCTACGGCGGGCCGTCGATCGTGGTGGACTTCGGCACCACCACCAACTTCGACGTGATCAGCGGCCGGGGCGAGTTCCTCGGCGGCGCGTTCGCGCCGGGCATCGAGATCTCCTTCGACGCGCTCGCGGCCCGCGCCGCGCAGCTGCGCAAGGTGGAGGCGACCAAGCCCCGCTCGGTGATCGGCAAGAACACCGTGGAGTGCCTCCAGTCCGGCCTCTACTTCGGCTTCGCCGGCCAGGTCGACCGGATCGTCGAGCGGATGATCGAGGAGCTGGGCGAGGTGAAGGCGGTGATCGCCACCGGCGGGCTCGCCTCGGTGGTGATCGGCGAGTGCCGCACCATCACCCACCACGAGCCGATGATCACGCTGATCGGCCTGCGGATGGTCTACGAGCGCAACACCTGACCCCGGCCGCCACCGGGGTCGGGCGCCGCGCGGGCGTCAGCGTCGCCGGGCCCGGAACACCAGCGTCCGGTACGGCAGCTCGACGGTCTCCCGCCCGGCCAGGTCCGGGTGGGTGGCGAACAGTTCCCGCAGCTCCCGGTCGACCCGCTCCTGCTCGTGCGGTGGCGCGGTCAGCCAGTACGAGCGGGTGTGCAGCATGCCGACCACCTCGTCCGGGGTGAGCGTGGCCGAGTGAGTGAACTCGCCCAGCTCGACCGGTCCGAAGGTCGGGCCGAACCCGGTGACCTTCTCGACCAGGTTGCCGGCGGTGTCCCGCAGGTCGGCGATCCGGCCCAGCTCGGCCACCCATCTGACGCTGTCGTCCCGGGTGTTCCAGATGGGGGCGAACGTCCCACCCGACCGGATCGCCCGGCCGATCTCGGCGTGCGCCCGCTCCTTGTCGAACCAGTGGTACGCCTGCCCCACCAGCACCGCGTCCACCGCCCCGTCGGGCAGCGGCACCGACTCGGCGGTGCCCGCCAGGGCGGTGACGCCGGGCGTCACGTCGTCCAGCCGGGCCCGCATCCCCGGGTCGGGCTCCACCGGCAGCACCTCGTGGCCGAGGTCGAGGATCGCGCGGGTGAGGATGCCGGTGCCGGCGCCGAGGTCGACCACCCGGCCGGCCGGCCCCACACCGTCGAGCGCCCAGCGCACCGCCGCCTGCGGATAGCGGGGTCGGAACCGGTCGTAGTCGGCCGCCGCCGCGCCGAACGACAGTGCCTGAGTGGGGTCGGTCATGGCGGGCAGGTTATCCGGTAACGGCTCCCTGGGGGCTTGAGTACGCTCGGGGCCTGACCCCGCCGATATCTCCTTTCCGAGGAAGCGTGCCGTGACCGAGCAGAACGCCGTGCCAGTCGACCCCGCCGACGACCTTCCCGAGCAGATGAAGGTCCGCCGGGAGAAGCGGGACCGGATGCTCGCCGAGGGCGTCGAGCCGTACCCCGTCGGTTTCCCCCGGACCAGCACCCTCGCGGAGATCCGCGCGAAGTACGCCGAGCTGCCCACCGACACCGCCACCGGGGACAAGGTCTCGGTCACCGGCCGGGTGATCTTCGTACGGAACACCGGCAAGCTCTGCTTCGCCACCCTGCGGGACGGGGACGGCACCGAACTCCAGGCGATGCTCTCCCTGGACCGGGTCGGCGCGGAGCGGCTGGACGACTGGAAGCGCCTGGTCGACCTCGGTGACCACGTCGGCGTGACCGGCGAGGTGATCACCAGCCGCCGGGGCGAGCTGTCGGTGCTGGCCGACGAGTGGGCGGCCACCGCCAAGGCGCTGCGCCCGCTGCCGGTGGCGCACAAGCCGCTGAGCGAGGAGGCCCGGGTCCGGCAGCGCTACGTGGACCTGATCGTCCGCCCGCAGGCGCGGCAGATGGTGCGTACCCGGGCGGCCGCGGTGCGCAGCCTCCGCGATTGCCTGCACGGGGAGGGCTTCATCGAGGTCGAGACCCCGATGCTCCAGTTGCTGCACGGTGGCGCGGCGGCCCGCCCATTCGTGACCCACAGCAATGCGTTGAGCACCGATCTGTATCTGCGAATCGCGCCGGAACTGTTTCTCAAGCGGGCCGTGGTCGGCGGCGTCGACCGGGTCTTCGAGATCAACCGCAACTTCCGGAATGAGGGAGTCGACTCCTCGCACTCGCCCGAGTTCGCGATGCTCGAGGCGTACCAGGCGTACGGCGACTACGACACGATGGCGGAGTTGACCCGAAATCTGGTGCAGCGGGCGGCGATCGCGGTGAGCGGCTCGACGGTGGTGACCCACGCCGACGGCAGCGAGTTCGACCTGGGCGGCGAGTGGCGTTCGGTGACCCTTTTCGGGGCCCTTTCCGAGGCGCTCGGCGAGGAGGTCACCGTGCGCACCGACCGGTCCCGGCTGGCCGAGTACGCCGACAAGGCCGGCCTCGCCGTCGACCCGAAGTGGGGGCCGGGGAAGCTGGCCGAGGAACTCTTCGAGGAACTCGTCGTTCCGTCGCTCCAGGCGCCGACCTTCGTCCGGGACTACCCGGAGGAGACCAGCCCGCTGACCCGGGCGCACCGCAGCGAGCCGGGCCTGACCGAGAAGTGGGACCTCTACGTCCTCGGTTTCGAGCTGGGCACCGCGTACTCGGAGCTGGTCGACCCGGTGGTGCAGCGGGAGCGGCTGGTGGCTCAGGCGCAGCTCGCCGCCCGCGGCGACGACGAGGCCATGCGACTGGACGAGGACTTTCTCCGGGCGATGGAGTATGGAATGCCGCCGGCCGGTGGTATGGGAATGGGAATCGACCGGCTCTTGATGGCGTTGACCGGGCTGGGAATTCGGGAAACCATCCTCTTCCCGTTGGTCCGCCCGGAGTAGCCGTCTCCGGGTCGTTACCGCATCCTATTGACGCGGCAAGCAGCGCGCGGGTTATTGTGCTTCTGTATTGTCGCAGGAGCACACCCTGCTCGAAAGGAATGTGGGACGTGGCCAAGCAGATCATTCACAAGCTGGTCGATGACCTGGACGGCGGGGACGCTGACGAGACCGTCAAGTTCGCGCTGGACGGCGTGCAGTACGAGATCGACCTCTCGACTTCGAACGCGGAGAAATTGCGCGACGTATTCGCCCCGTACGTGGGGGCGGGCACGAAGGTCGGCCGGGGCGGCGTCGTCGTCGGCGGGCGGGCCGCGCGCGGGCGGGGCGGCGCCACCGCCGACCGTGAGCAGAACAGGGCCATCCGTGCCTGGGCCAAGAAGTCCGGCAAGGACATCTCGGACCGGGGCCGGATCCCGCAGGAGATCGTCGACGAGTACCACTCGAAGGCGGGCCACTGAGGCTTGACCCGTCATCGGGCGACACCGACGCCGGACCGGAGTGCCACTCCGGGCCGGCGTCGCCGTTTTCGCCCGGTCGCGCCGACTGTCCGGTTCGCGCCCGCCGGCACGCTCGCGCCCGTCGCGCCGGCTGCGGACCCCGCCGCCGGATGGGAAGAACCCGGGGTGGGTGGGCGTTGTCCACAGGCGGTGGAGATTTCATCCACAGGCTGTGGAGAGACGTTCCGGGGTGATCCCCGGGTTCGAGCGGGCCGGCTTCATCCGTGCCGCGCGGCTCCACGGAATTTCGCTCTGCGCGTACAGGTAGGGGTACCGGAACACCTCCTGAGCGCGGACGGTTGTCAGAAACGACGCGTACACGGCATTCCACGGGGACACACGACCTCAGCGGAGTCGGTCCGCGGCGATAGAGTAAGGAGGCACGGACGCCCGTCCCGGACGTCCGCGCACCGGCCCCGCCAAGATCTAGACCATCAAGGCGCACGGCACGTGAGGAGCACGAGGGCATGTTCGAGCGGTTCACCGACCGAGCGCGACGGGTTGTCGTCCTGGCCCAAGAAGAGGCCCGGATGCTCAACCACAACTACATCGGTACGGAGCACATCCTGCTGGGCCTGATCCACGAAGGTGAGGGCGTCGCGGCCAAGGCCCTGGAGAGCCTCGGCATCTCCCTGGAGGGCGTCCGCCAGCAGGTCGAAGAGATCATCGGCCAGGGCCAGCAGGCGCCGAGCGGGCACATCCCGTTCACGCCGCGGGCCAAGAAGGTGCTGGAGCTGTCCCTGCGCGAGGCGCTGCAGCTCGGCCACAACTACATCGGCACGGAGCACATCCTGCTCGGTCTGATCCGCGAGGGTGAGGGCGTTGCCGCCCAGGTGCTGGTCAAGCTCGGCGCCGACCTCAACCGGGTCCGCCAGCAGGTGATCCAGCTGCTCTCCGGCTACCAGGGCAAGGAGCCGGCCGCGGCGGGCGCCGCGCCGGGCGAGGCCGCGCCGTCGACCAGCCTCGTGCTGGACCAGTTCGGCCGCAACCTGACCCAGGCCGCCCGCGAGGGCAAGCTCGACCCGGTCATCGGGCGCGAGAAGGAAATCGAGCGGGTCATGCAGGTGCTCTCCCGCCGTACCAAGAACAACCCGGTCCTGATCGGTGAGCCCGGCGTCGGTAAGACCGCCGTGGTGGAGGGGCTGTCCCAGAAGATCATCAAGGGCGAGGTGCCCGAGACCCTCAAGGACAAGCAGCTCTACACGCTCGACCTCGGTGCCCTGGTTGCCGGTTCCCGCTACCGCGGTGACTTCGAGGAGCGCCTGAAGAAGGTGCTCAAGGAGATCCGCACCCGCGGCGACATCATCCTGTTCATCGACGAGATCCACACCCTGGTGGGTGCGGGTGCCGCCGAGGGCGCGATCGACGCGGCGAGCATCCTCAAGCCGATGCTGGCCCGTGGCGAGCTGCAGACCATCGGCGCGACCACGCTCGACGAGTACCGCAAGCACCTGGAGAAGGACGCCGCTCTCGAGCGCCGCTTCCAGCCGATCCAGGTGGGTGAGCCCTCGCTGGCCCACACCATCGAGATCCTCAAGGGCCTGCGTGACCGGTACGAGGCGCACCACCGGGTGAGCATCACCGACGCCGCGCTGGTGGCGGCGGCGACGCTCGCCGACCGGTACATCTCCGACCGCTTCCTGCCGGACAAGGCGATCGACCTGATCGACGAGGCCGGTGCCCGGATGCGCATCCGCCGGATGACCGCGCCGCCAGACCTGCGTGACTTCGACGAGCGGATCGCCCAGGTCCGTCGCGACAAGGAGTCCGCGATCGACGCGCAGGACTTCGAGCGGGCGGCGCAGCTCCGTGACAAGGAGAAGCAGCTGCTCGGCCAGAAGGCCCAGCGGGAGAAGGAGTGGAAGGCCGGTGACCTGGACGTCGTCAGCGAGGTCGACGACGAGCAGATCGCCGAGGTGCTCGGCAACTGGACCGGCATCCCGGTCTACAAGCTGACCGAGGAGGAGACCTCGCGCCTGCTGCGCATGGAGGACGAGCTGCACAAGCGCGTCATCGGCCAGGAGGACGCGGTCAAGGCGGTCTCGAAGGCGATCCGGCGTACCCGGGCCGGCCTGAAGGACCCGAAGCGCCCGTCAGGCTCGTTCATCTTCGCCGGCCCGTCCGGCGTCGGTAAGACCGAGCTCTCCAAGGCGCTCGCCGAGTTCCTCTTCGGCAGCGAGGACGCCCTCATCCAGCTGGACATGTCCGAGTTCCACGACCGGTACACGGTGTCCCGGCTGGTGGGTGCTCCTCCCGGCTACGTCGGCTACGACGAGGGCGGGCAGCTGACCGAGAAGGTGCGGCGTCGGCCGTTCTCGGTGGTCCTCTTCGACGAGATCGAGAAGGCCCACCCGGACGTGTTCAACACGCTGCTCCAGATCCTGGAGGACGGGCGGCTCACCGACGGTCAGGGTCGGATCGTGGACTTCAAGAACACGGTCATCATCCTGACCACCAACCTGGGCACCCGGGACGTCGCCAAGGCGGTCTCCCTGGGCTTCCAGGCGTCGGAGGACTCCGAGTCCAACTACGACCGGATGAAGCAGAAGGTCAACGACGAGCTCAAGCAGCACTTCCGGCCTGAGTTCCTGAACCGGATCGACGACACCATCGTCTTCCACCAGCTGCGCGAGTCGGAGATCCTCTCGATCGTCGACATCATGATCCAGCGGATCGAGACGCAGCTGCGCAACAAGGACATGGGCCTGGAGCTGACCGACAACGCCAAGAAGTACCTGGCGAAGAAGGGCTTCGACCCGGTGCTGGGCGCGCGTCCGCTGCGTCGCACGATCCAGCGCGACATCGAGGACAACCTCTCGGAGCGGATCCTCTTCAACGAGCTGACCCCGGGTCAGATCGTGGTGGTGGACTGCGAGGGCGACCCGGAGAACATCGACAAGTCCAAGCTCGTCTTCCGGGGCGCGGAAAAGCCGGTGGAAGTGCCGGACGCCGTCCCGGCCGATCTCGGTGGCGCCGCCACCGCGGGGGCGGACGAGTAAGCGACACCTGACAGGGCGACGGCCCCGGTTGGCGAAAGCCACCGGGGCCGTCGCCTTTTCACGCCCACCCCGCCCGGCTCGCTGGGCCGGGTCGGCGACCTGGAGTCGATCAACTGGGGAGGGGGACGGCGGGGCCGTCGCCGGTCAGGCGGATGGACGCCTCGCCGACCGGCTCGACCAGGCCGTCGGTGACCAGCCCGGCGAGCGCCCGGGAGCGCTGCACGTCGTCGGTCCAGACCTGATCGAGGCGCTGCCTCGGCACCGGTCCGGTCGCCTCCCGCAGCACCGCCAGGAGCAGACCGCGTACCTGGCGGTCGGTGCCGGCGTACCGCTGGGGGCGGCGGGTCGGGCCGGTGGGGGCGGCCTGGCCGGAGGCCCGCCAGGCGCAGACCGGTTCCACCGGGCACACCGTGCAGCGGGGCGAGCGGGCGGTGCAGACGACCGCGCCGAGCTCCATGAAGGCCGCGCTGGCCAGCGCCGCGGCGGCCGGCTCGACGGGCAGCAGCTCCTCGGTGGCGGTCAGGTCGGCGGGGCGGGTGGCGGGACCTGCGTCCGGTTCCCCGGCGACGGCCCGGCAGACCACCCGGCGGACGTTCGTGTCCACCACGGGGTGCCGCTGCCCGTACGCGAACGCCGCGACCGCCCGGGCCGTGTACGTCCCCACTCCGGGCAGCGCGAGCAGCTGGTCCAGCCGGTCCGGCACCTCGCCGCCGTGCCGCTCCACGATCGCCACCGCGCAGTCGCGCAGCCGTACCGCCCGGCGGGGGTAGCCGAGCCGCCCCCACATCCGGATCGCCTCGGCCGGGCTGTCCTCGGCCAGTGCGGCCGGCACCGGCCAGCGGGCCAGCCACGCCTCCCAGGCGGGGAGCACCCGGACCACCGGCGTCTGCTGGAGCATGACCTCGCTGACCAGGATCGCCCAGGCGCTGGTCCCGGGCTTGCGCCACGGCAGGTCGCGGGCGTTCTCCTCGTACCACCGGCTGACCAGGGTGGCGAATGTGGGCTCAGTCATCGCGCAGCCGATGATGTCACGGGTCGGATTCCCGCAGGATGGGCGGGCGGGCCGGGGTGCGGCGGCGGCCCCGGGCGGGCGGGGCAGAATGTCCGGATGAACGAGCTCGCGATCACCGTCATCGGCCGGGACCGGCCGGGCATCGTGGCCGACGTCGCCGAGGCGCTCGCCCGGCTCGGCGCGAACCTCACCGACTCCACGATGACCCGGTTGCGGGGACACTTCGCGATGACGCTGATCTGCGTGGGCCCGGCCGCCGCCGACGTCGAGGCCGCGTTGGCCCCGCTCGCCGCCGACGGCCAGCTGCTGGCGACCGTACGCGCGGTCACCCCCGACGGCGAGACCACGCCGGCCGGCGCGCCGTACGTGCTGGCGGTGCACGGCGCCGACCGGATGGGCATCGTCGCGGCGATGACCCGGGTGCTGGCCGACGCCGGTGGCAACGTCACCGACCTGAGCACCCGGCTGGCCGGGTCCCTCTACGTGGTGGTCGCCGAGGTGGAGCTGCCGCCCGCCAGCTCCGACGAGGTGGCCGGCCGACTCGCGCGTACCGCCGCCGAGCTGGGCGTCGGGGTCAGCCTCCGCCCGGCCGACACGGACCTGCTGTGAGGGCGGAGTACGTCGGCCTCGACGGCTGGACCCCGGAGGCGCTCGCCGTGCCGGGCGAGGTGCGCCCGGTGGTCTCCGCCCCCGACCGGGTGCTCAGCCGGCCGGGGCCGGAGGTCGACCCGACCTCGGACGAGGTGGTCCGCCTCGCCGCTGACCTGGTCGCCACCATGCGCGTCTCGCCCGGCTGCGTCGGACTCGCCGCGCCGCAGGTGGGGGTGAGCGCGCAGGTGTTCGCGGTAAACGTCACCGGCCACCCGAAGGCGGTCACCCTGCACGGGACGTTCGTGCTGTGCAACGCCCGGGTGATGGAGGCCAGCCGGTGGAAGGCCGGGCGGGAGGGCTGCATGTCGGTGCCGGATTTGACCGGTGACGTGAAGCGGGCCAGCCGGCTGGTGGTCGAGGGCGTCCTGCCCGGCACGGGCCGGCCGGTCCGGCTGATCACCGACGGGTTCGAGGCGCGGGCGCTCCAGCACGAGATCGACCACTGCGCGGGCCTGCTCTTCCTCGATCGGGTCGCCGGCGCACACGCCATCTACCAGCGCAAGGTCTACCTCTGACAGCCGCCGGAGCGTCGCGGCGGTGACCGCCCGCTCTCCGCTTCGGTGGTTGACGGCCGGACCAGGGATGTGGCGCGGTCAGCGGTGCCGGGGCGTCCCCGGGTCGGCGTCGCGGGGTGGGCCACGGTGGTGGCGCTGCGCGCGCGTGCGGGTCCGGTCGGTGACCGGCCGGCCCGGTCCGGTTGTCGCCTGTGGAACGCCGACCGGGTGCCGTGCTCGGCCCGGCGCGTCGCACCCCGCCCCGTGCGGTACGCCGCTACGGTGAACGCATCATGCGTCTGACGGTCGGCCCCCTGCCATCCGCTGTCTACTGGCGGCGTCGCGCCGTCGTACTCGGAGCGGGGCTTCTCTTCCTGATTGTCCTGCTCTATTCCTGCGGTTCGGAGCGCAACACGGGCGCGACCCCGGCGTCGACGTCCTCAGCGGCGGGCGCCGCCCCGTCGGTGGGCCCGGAGCCGTCCGGACCGGTGCTGACCCCGCAGTCGGCTGATCCGTCCGCCGCGCCGGGCGACTCCGGTGGCGGCTCGGACGGCGGGCCGGCGGGTGGCGGCACCGCGACGACCGACGCCCCGGCCGCGCCGGCGGCCCCGGTGGCCGACGACGGGACCTGCACGGACGCGGAGATCCTGGTGACCCCGGTGGCGCAGCCGGCGACCGCCCGGCAGGGCACCGTGGTGAATCTCCAGCTCAAGATCAAGAACAAGTCCCAGCGCACCTGCAGCCGGGACGTCGGGGCGGACCTCCAGGAGCTGTTCATCAAGTCCGGCGCGGAGAAGGTCTGGTCCTCGGACACCTGCGGCACCGGCAAGGGCTCCGACGTGCAGTCGTTCACGCCCGGCTTCGAGCGCCTCTACGAGCTGGGCTGGAACGGCCGGGACACCAGCCGCTGCAACGCCGGGCTGGCCGCCGGTCCGTACGCGCCGGCCGGCACGTACCAGCTCTTCGCCCGGGTTGGCACGAAGCTCAGCGAGCCGGTGAAGCTGACCGTCACGAGCTGAGCCGGCCGGGCCGGCTCAGACGTACCGCTCCAGGATGGACGCCTCGGCGAGCCGGGAGAGGCCCTCCCGGACGCCCCGGGCGCGGGCGTCGCCCACCCCCTCGACCGCCTGGAGGTCTTCCACGGTCGCGCCGAGCAGCCGCTGGAGGCTGCCGAAGTGCACCACCAGCCGGTCGACCACCGCGACCGGAAGCCGGGGCACCTTGGCCAGCAGCCGGAAGCCGCGCGGGCTGACCGCCGCGTCGAGCGCGTCGGAGGCGGACGGGTAGCCGATCGCCTTGGCGACCGCCACCAGGTCGATCAGCTCGGTGGCGCCGAGCAGGTCCAGCTCGACCAGCCCCTCGTCGAGGGTCCGCGACTTGCGGCCCACCGGGAGGTAGTCCCGGATGACCAGGGTGCGGTCGGCGTCCACGCCGGCCATCAGCTCGTCGAGCTGGAGGGCGAGCAGCCGGCCGTCGGTGCCCAGCTCGACGACGTAACCGGCGATCTCGTCGGCGATCCGGCGGACCATCTCCAGCCGCTGCACCACGGCCACCGCGTCCCGCACGGTGACCAGGTCCTCGATCTCCAGGGCGGAGAGGGTGCCGGAGACCTCGTCCAGGCGGAGCTTGTACCGCTCCAGGGTGGCCAGCGCCTGGTTTGCGCGGGAGAGGATCGCTGCCGAGTCGTCCAGCACGTGCCGCTGGCCGTTGACGTAGAGGCTGATGATCCGCATCGACTGGCTGACCGAGATGACCGGGTAGCCGGTCTGCCGGGCCACCCGCTCGGCGGTGCGGTGCCGGGTGCCGGACTCCTCCGTCGGGATGGACGGGTCGGGCATCAGGTGCACGCCCGCCTGCACGATCCGGGTGCCGTCGCTGGAGAGCACCACCGCGCCGTCCATCTTGCACAGCTCGCGGACCCGGGTCGCGGAGAACTCCACGTCCATCGGGAAGCCGCCGGTGCAGATCTGGTCGACCACCTTGTCGTAGCCGAGCACGATGAGCGCGCCCGTACGGCCGCGCAGGATCCGCTCGAGCCCGTCGCGAAGCGCGGTACCCGGCGCCATGAGAGCGAGATTTGCCCGCAGCGGGTCGCCGCCGGCCCCGCCGACGCTCCCGCTCACGCTGACGCTGATCGGACGGGCGGGCGAGCCCACCCCGCCGGTGCGGGCGTGCGGCGTCGCCGCGGCGGCGGGCTTGGTGGCATCGCGGTCGATCGGCACGGGCACAGTCTACGGACTGCCGTGCGTTGGGTGCTCTCGTGGTTACTGTGATGTGTCACGATGTCCGGCTTCCGCCGCCGCCGACCGGTCGGGTCAGCTGTCCGATATCGCCCAGCCGGTCCCGTCGCGCGGTCACCCTGGGTCACTCCGCCGACGCGCGGGCGGCAGCCTGGAGCGCCGCCCGGACGTCCGTGACCTCGATCACCCGCATGTTCTCCGGAGCAACCCCGCTGCTGCCCGGGCCGCAGCCGGTCGGCACCAGGGCGAGCCGGAACCCGAGCCGGGCCGCCTCGGCGAGCCGGCGGGGCACCGCGCCGACCCGGCGCACCTCGCCGGTGAGGCCGACCTCGCCGATCGCCACTAGGTGCGGGGCGATGGCGAGGTTGAGACCACCGGACGCCACCGCGAGGGCGACGGCAAGGTCCGCCGCCGGCTCCACCACCCGGATGCCGCCGACCGTCGCGGCGAAGACCTCCCGGTCGTGCAGGGTCAGCCGCTCCGTACGCCGCTGGAGCACGGCCAGCACCATCGCCAGCCGGGCCCCGTCCAGCCCGGAGACCGTACGCCGGGGGGAGCCGGCCACGGTCGCGCCGATCAACGCCTGCACCTCGGTCACCAGGGCCCGCCGCCCCTCCATCGCCACCGTGACGCAGGTGCCCGGCACCGGCTCGGAGTAGCGGGTGAGGAAGAGACCGGACGGGTCGGCCAGGCTGCTGATGCCGCCCTCGTGCATCTCGAAGCAGCCCACCTCGTCGGCGGCGCCGAACCGGTTCTTGACGCCCCGGACCATCCGCAGCGAGGAGTGCTTGTCGCCCTCGAAGTGCAGCACCACGTCGACCAGGTGCTCCAGCACCCGGGGACCGGCCACCTGGCCGTCCTTGGTGACGTGGCCGACCAGCACGGTGGCGATGCCGCGCTCCTTGGCGACCGCGACCAGGGCGGCGGTGACGGCGCGGACCTGGGTCACCCCGCCGGGGACGCCCTCGGTGCCGGTGGTGGAGATGGTCTGCACCGAGTCGAGCACCAGCAGGCCGGGCTTGACCGCGTCGAGGTGGCCGAGCACCGCCGACAGGTCGCTCTCGGCGGCCAGGTAGAGCTGGTCGTGCAGGGTGCCCATCCGCTCGGCGCGCAGCCGCACCTGGCTCACCGACTCCTCGCCGCTCACCACCAGCGACGGGCTGCCCGCGTTGGTCGCCCACTGCTGGGCGACGTCGAGCAGCAGCGTCGACTTACCCACCCCGGGCTCGCCGGCGAGCAGCACCACCGCGCCGGGAACGAGGCCGCCGCCGAGCACCCGGTCCAGCTCGGTGACACCGGTCGGCCGGGCCCGGGCCGGGGCGGCGCTGATGGTGGCGATCGGCCGGGCCGGCTCGGCGGGCATCCGGGAGCTGACCACCCGGCCGGAGACCAGCGGGCCGGTGACCGTGCACTCGACCACCGAGCCCCACTCGCCGCACTCCGGGCAGCGCCCGACCCACTTGGGCGGCTGGTGGCCGCAGGCGTCGCACTCGTAGGCCGGTCGCGGCTCGCGGGCCGAGGCCCGGCTCCGGCCGGCGGTGGACGCGCCGCGGGGGGAGGTCGAACGGGACGTGGTCACCCCAGGACGCTAACCGGGCGGTACGACGAAACCCAGCCGAAGACGAGAACACCGCCGGCGTGGCGGTCACCACGCCGACGGTGCCGTCGACAGTTCGTCCTTCGGATCAGCCGTGGCCGCCCTCGGTGCCGCCCTCCTCGCCACCCTCGCGGGTGATGATCGGGGAGGCCGGCGCGCCCGGGGTCAGCGGGACGCCGATCGGGGCCGCGGTCTTGATCGTCTTGCCGTTGCCGAAGTCGAAGACCAGGTTGACCTGCTGGCCGGCGAGCAGCTTGTCGTTCAGCCCGACGAGCTGGAGGCGCTGGCCGCTGCCGCCGGTGAGCTGGGCGTAGCCGAGGGCCGGGATTTCGATCCGGGCCGGCTGGACGGCCGGGGCCGACTCGCTCGCCGAGGCGGACGGGCTGGCCGAGGCGGACTCGCCGGCCCCGACGGACCGGCTCGGCGACGCGCTGGGGTCGCTCGCGGTCGGCGACGCGGAGGCCGGCTCGGTCGGCGACCCGGTCGGGCCCGCCTCGGCGCCGCCCGGGCCCGCGAGGACGATCTCGCGGGCGCTGTCCGTGGTGACGGTGACGGTGACCGGGGTCTTGCTGTCGTTGTAGATCACGACGTTCAGCGGGGCGTTCGCGCCCGCCCGGTAGCCCTCGGTGCCCGGGAACTGCACGTAGAGGCCGCGGACCTTGTACAGGTTGTCGGAAGTCTGGACGTTCACGCCCTGGACCGACGGGATCTTTTTGGCGGTCTCGGCCACCTGGCCGGCACCACACCCGGACAACAGCAGGCTCGCCGCCGCCGCCGTACCGGCCAGCAGCAGGGCCGCCCGTCCGGAACCCCTGATCGAGCGCGTCACGTCGGTCCTCCTCGTCACGATCCGCACCCGGCCGTACCCCGGGCACGGTGGCCATACCCGCGCAGACCGCGCTCCAGGGTAGTTGGGGCTGATCGACGGTCGCACGCCGACCCGGTAATGCCACCTTCCCGGGGAGCGGTCAGACCACCCGGCCGCTCGCCACCAGCAGGACCACGTCGATCAGCGCCACCACCATCACCGCCCGGAAGGCGGCCACCGGCCGGCCACCGGCCCGGGCCGCGCCGCGTCCGCCGTACCCAGCGACGGCCGGCACCAGCACGGCGGCGGCGACCGCCGACAGCCCGGCCCACGACGGCGGCCCGGGCGGCCCGAAGACCAGCGTGACGGTCGCCGCGAGGAGCAGCCCGGCGGCGGCCGCCCGGCTGCCCGCGGCCCCGAGCCGGTGCGGCAGGCCGCGCACCCCGGTCCGGGCGTCGTCGGCCAGGTCGGGCAGCACGTTGGCGAAGTGCGCCCCGGCGCCGAGGCAGGCCGCGGCGGCGACCAGCCAGACCGGCGGCGCCGGCGCGCCGGGCAGCGCCAGCACCACGAAGGCGGGCAGCGACCCGAAGGAGACCGCGTACGGCAGCACCGAGACCGGGGTCGACTTCAGCGGCCAGTCGTAGAGCAGGGCGGAGAGCAGGCCGACGGTGGCCCAGACCGCCGCCACCGGGTTCGTGGTCAGCGCCAGCACCGGGGTGGCCAGCGCGGCCAGCACCGCGGCGAGGCCCGCGGTGCGCCGCCGGAGCGCGCCGGTGGCGACCGGTTTGTCGGTACGCCCCACCGTGGCGTCCCGGTCGGCGTCGAGCGCGTCGTTGCTCCAGCCGACGGCGAGCTGGCTGGCGAGCACCGTGCCCACCACGGCGGCGATGCCGGCCGGCCGGTGCCCGGCCCCCCACGCCAACAGTCCGGCCACCGTGGTCACCGCGGCGGCCGGCTCCGGGTGGCTCGCCCTGACCAGCAATAGCACCGTTGACGACATGAGGGAAGTCTGGTCGTTACCGGGCAGTCGTGCCACGCTCGGTCCATGCGAGACGCGGCCCCGGTGTCCACCCCGCCCCGGGTGCTGCCGCCCAACGACCCCCGCCAGTACGACGACCTGGCCGGCGAGTGGTGGCGGACGGACGGCGCGTTCGCGATGCTGCACTGGCTGGCCAGGGCCCGGGCCGCGCTGGTGCCGCCGGCGTCCCGGCCGGGCGCCCTCCTGGTCGACCTGGGCTGCGGTGCCGGGCTGCTCGCGCCGCACCTGGTCGGTAAGGGTTACCGGCACGTCGGGCTGGACCTCACCCGCTCCGCACTGGCGCAGGCCGCCGCGCACGGGGTGACGGTGGTCAACTCCGACGCCACCGCCGTTCCGCTCGCCGACGGCTGCGCCGACGTGGTCTCCGCCGGAGAGCTGCTGGAGCACGTGCCGGACTGGCGGCGCGCGGTCGCCGAGGCGTGCCGGCTGCTGCGCCCGGGCGGCCTGCTGGTGCTGGACACCCTCAACGACACGGCGCTGGCCCGGCTCGTCGCGGTGGAGATCGGCGAGCGGCTGCCCACCGTGCCGCGCGGCATCCACGATCCACGGTTGTTCGTGGACGCCCGGGAGCTGATCGCCGAGTGTGCCATGCACGGCGTCGAGCTGCGGCTGCGTGGCATCCGCCCGGAGCTGCGCGGCACGCTGGGCTGGCTGCTGCGGCGGATGCGCGGCGGGTCCGCCCGCCGTCCGGTGGGGACGGAGGCGGGCCGCGAACCCCGGATCGTGCCGACCCGGTCCACCGCCGTGCTGTACCAGGGTCGTGGGCTCCGGGGCGGGTAGCGGGGGCCGCCCGGGGTAAAGGGGACGCCGAGAAGGGGGCGACATGGCTGTGCACGCGCTGGAGGCGGTCCGCCGGTTGGCGCCGCGACTGGCCGCCCGCGCGGCGGAGCACGACCGGCAGGGCTCCTTCCCGGTCGACGACTTCGCCGACCTGCGGGAGGCCGGGTTCTTCGGGCTGATGGTGCCCCGGGAGCTGGGCGGGGCGGGGGCCACCTTCGCCGAGTACGCCGCCGTCGCCACCGAGCTGGCCCGGGGCAACGGCGCGACGGCCCTGGTGTTCAACATGCACGCCTCGGTCACCGGCGCGCTCGACGCGGTCACCGAGGAGCTGGCCGAGGCGCTGGGCGTACCGGAGGAGGCGCTGGCCGCCCGGGACCGGCTGCTCCGCGCGGCGGCCGAGGGCTCCTGGTACGCGGTGGCGATGAGCGAACGCGGCGCGGGCGCCCGGTTGTCCCAGCTCAGCACGGTGTACGAGCCGGTGGACGGGGGCTGGCACATCAAGGGCAGCAAGACGTTCTGCTCCGGCGCCGGGCACGCCGACGGCTACCTGGTGGCCGCCCGCAGCGCCGCCGACCAGTCCGTCGTCTCCCAGTTCCTGGTGCCGGCCGGGGAGGGGTTGACCGTCGAGCCGACCTGGGACTCCCTCGGCATGCGCGCCACCTCCTCGCACGACCTGCACCTGGACGTCACCGTCCCGGCCGACCGGCTGCTCGGCGGGGTCGAGGGGCTGGCCCTGGTGGTCGCCCAGCTGATGCCGCACTGGCTGGTGGCCAGCTACGCCGCCGTCTACGTGGGGGTCGCCCAGGCGGCGATCGACGCGGCCGTCGAGCACCTGAACGCCCGCAACCTCGCCGGCCTGCCGGCGGTCCGGGCCCGGCTGGGCCGGGCCGACGCGGCGGTGGCGGCGGCCGGACTGGTGGTCGCCGAGGCGGCCCGCCGGGTCGACGAGGCGCCCGGCGACCCGGAGACGAACCGCTGGGTGTGGCGGGCCAAACTGCTGGCCGGCAACACCGCCGCCGAGGTGGCGGCGTCCATGCTGGAGGCGGCCGGCACCTCGGCGACCCGCCGGGGACACCCCCTGGAGCGGCTCTACCGGGACGCCCGGTGCGGCTCGCTGCACCCGGCCACCTCGGACGTCTGCGCGGACTGGCTGGGCATCGCGGCACTGGGCGGCGACCCGGACCGCGACGGATCGGCCCCTCGTTGGTGAAAGCGTGAGGAATGAGCCGGGGTTGCGAGCCCCGCAGTCTCGAACGAGGAGCGGCGCGGTGATGACGTGGGGGATCGTGGACGAGGGGTGGGGATCATGGCCATGCCGGTGATCGCGGGTCTGGGTGCGGCGCAGCCGCCGACCGCCGCGCAGGACGAGCTCTGGGAGGGCTTCTTCGCGAAGCACTTCTCCGGCACCACCCGGGCGCTGGCCGAGCGGATCTTCGCCAACTCCGGGGTGTCCCGCCGGCAGGCGGCGGTCAACCCGCTGCTGGAGGACGTCTCGGACTGGCCGACCGAGCGTCGGATGCGGCGGTACCAGGTAGAGGCCCTGCCGCTGGGCAAGGAGGCGGTGGGTCGGGCACTCACCGCGGCCGGCCTGGACGCGGGGGACGTCGGGCTCTTCGTGGTCTGTTCCTGCACCGGGTACGCGACCCCGGGGCTGGACATCCTGCTCGCCCGGGACCTGGGCATGGCCCCGGACACCCAGCGGATGTTCGTCGGGCACATGGGCTGCTACGCGGCCCTGCCGGGGCTCGGCGCGGCCAGCGACTTCGTCACCGCCCGGGGGCGGCCGGCGCTGCTGCTCTGCGCCGAGCTGACCAGCCTGCACATCCAGCCCGCCGGCGCGCGGGTGGACACCCAGCAGATCGTCTCGCACGCCCTCTTCTCGGACGCCGCGGTCGCCGCCGTGGTCGTCCCCGGCGGCCGGGGGTACGCGCTGCGCGAGGTCGCCTCGGTCACCGACACCTCGACCGCCGATCACATGACCTGGGACGTGACGGACACCGGCTTCCGGATGGGGTTGTCGCCGAAGGTCCCGCAGGTGCTCTCCCGCCACGTCCGGGGTCTGGTCGACGGCCTGCTCGCCCGGCACGGCCGGGCGTCGTCCGAGGTGGACGGCTGGGCGGTGCATCCGGGCGGCCCCCGCATCCTGAACGTGGTGGAACGGGAGCTGGCGCTGCCGCCGGAGGCGCTGGCGGCGTCGCGGGCCGTCCTGGACGAGCACGGCAACTGCTCCTCGCCGACGGTGCTGCTGATCCTGGACCGGCTGCTCCGGGCGTCGACGCCGCCGGACCGGATCGTGATGCTGGCGTTCGGCCCCGGCCTGACCCTGTACGCCGCTCTCCTCGAGCGCGGCGACTGACCGCCGCCGTTCGCGGCCGGACGGTGGGGCGGCCGGGCGTTACGCTCGCCGCATGGGCGCGAGGGCGGACGACCGGTTGCGCGGTGGGCTGCTGGCCGGGTTGGCCGTGGCCGCCCTGGTCGCCGGGGGATGGTGGTGGCGTTACGCCGCGCCGGCCACCGGTCCGGTCCCGGCGGCGGTCAGCTCCGCACCGGCCACGTCGGCCCCGCCGCCGGCGGCCCGACGGGTCCTCATCGACCCCGAGGACGGGCACATCATCCAGGGGCCGGAGGCCTATCTGGATGAGGCGCTGGTGTTCCACCAGGAGTCCGGCGCCCCGAACGCGACGCTCGTCTCGCACACCGTCTGGGAGGACACCTCGCACCTCACCAAGAGTGATCGGCCGCTGATCCGGCAGACGTCCCCGTCGGCGGGGGAACGCTACCTGCTCGTGGTCGGCTGCGCGGGTGCCGGGACGTTGACCGTCGCGTTCTCCGGCTCCGGAGACGAGGGGTCGGGTCGGCGGGTCACCTGTGCAGAGCTGCCGCTCACCGTCACGCTGACCGCGGCCGGGGGGCCGTTGCAGGTGCGGTTCACGGTGGCCGATGGCGAAGTCGACCTCGACGCCCGGCTGTCGGCGCTGTTCTGAGCCGGCCGGCCGCGGTCAGCCGGCGAGGCCCGCCAGGTCGGCGCGGTAGTCCTCGACGGTCTCCAGCTCCGGCACCACCCGGACCAGGGCGCCCTCCCGGTCCACCAGCAGCGCGGTGGCGGCGCCGGCGTGGGGCGGGAGGTGGAGGTAGGCGCGCAGGCCGCCGGCGGGGTCGGCCAGGGCGCGTACCGGCGCTCCCGCCGACGACGGGGCGGGGCGTACGTCCCGGCCGCCGGCCACGGTGACCACGGTGACTCCCGGCGGCGCGGCGATGGCCGCCTCCGCCACCTGGTCGGCGCACGCGCAGGCGTCGACGAGGAGGATCACCGCCGGCAGCAGGGCGCGCAGTGGCACCGGGGAGTCGTCGGCGTCGACCAGGTCCAGCGCGGGGAGCGGCACGACCGGGTCCGGGGTCGCCGGGTACGGGATGACCGTCGGGCTGCCCTCGGAGCGGGGCGACCGGGGCCAGGTGACCGCCGCCAGCCCGCCGAGGGTGGTCAGGACCGCGACCAGGAGGATCAGCACCGGCAGCCCGAGCGAGGGGCGGCCGTCCGCGCGGTGGGTGCGGCCCAGCCGGCGGCGCCAGGTGGCCTGCCGACGTGACCGGCGCAGCTCGCGGCGGAGCTGGCGGGCCTCCTCGGCGAGCGCGGAGGCGTCGTCCGGTACGACCACCCGGCCCCACTCCGGGGGCAGGTCGGGCAGCCCGTCTGGTGGCCCGTGGCCTTCTGCGTCAGGCATGCCCATCGGACCCCCAGGAACCGCCGCGGTGAGCGGACGTCGCGTCCACCTCAAGCGTCCCGCACCGACCGGCGTACCGCTACACCTGGGCGTACCTCGGATCGGCGGGATACCATGGAGGAGCGCATTGCCCTAGATATCGACGCTCCGATCACCCGTACCGGGTTGTCATCCGTTGGTCACGGAGCGTGTTGAAACCATCGGTTTGACGGCCTGTCAAGCTGAAGAAATACCTCTCACAGGGCCCCTGAGCTGCGCCAACGGTCAGGACATCGGTGAGACATCGGTGCCTGAGCGTGTTACCCTAGACACAGCGAAAGGGGTTTCGAACCTATGGTTTTCAGTGTCGGCGAGACCGTTGTTTACCCCCACCACGGGGCCGCACTCATCGAGGCAATCGAGACTCGGGTCATCAAGGGCGAGCCTAAGCAGTACCTCGTCCTGAGGGTCGCGCAGGGTGACCTGACGGTCCGGGTGCCCGCCGAGAACGCCGAGATCGTGGGTGTGCGCGAGGTGGTCGGCGAAGAGGGCCTGGGCAAGGTCTTCGACGTGCTCCGTGCACCGCACACCGAGGAGCCGACCAACTGGTCGCGGCGTTACAAGGCGAATCTGGAGAAGCTGGCCTCCGGTAACCCGCTGAAGGTCGCCGAGGTCGTCCGTGACCTGTGGCGTCGGGAGCGGGAGCGGGGCCTGTCCGCGGGCGAGAAGCGCATGCTCGCCAAGGCCCGCGACATTCTCGTCGGCGAGGTCGCGCTGGCCGAGAAGAGCACCAAGGACGAGGCGGAGTCGCTGCTCGACAAGGTGCTGGGCGAGGCCTAGTCCCCACAGCATCGTCGTACCCACCCCGTAGCAAAGAAATCCGAGGACCGCGACGTGACCGCGCAGCTCAATCCGCGCGGTGACGTCGCGGTCCTCGTTCCTGCGGCGGGTGCCGGCGTACGCCTCGGCCCGGGCGCGCCCAAGGCGCTCCGGCCGCTCGCCGGCGAGCCGCTCCTGGTGCACGCGGTACGCCGCATCGCCGCCGCCCCGTCGGTGCACACCATCGTGGTGGCCGCCCCGGCGGCCGACATCGAGTCGGTCCGGTCGATGCTCGCCCCGGTGGCGCCGGTGACCGTGGTGCCCGGCGGAGCGGAGCGGCAGGCCTCGGTGGCGGCCGCGCTGGCCGCCGTCCCGGCCGGCCCGGAGATCGTCCTGGTGCACGACGCCGCCCGCGCGCTCACCCCGCCCGAGTTGGTCGAGTCGGTGGCCGAGGCGGTCCGCTGCGGCCGCGACGCGGTGATCCCGGTCCTCCCGGTGGTCGACACGATCAAGGAGGTCGACGCCGGTGAGCGGGTCCTCGGCACGGTCGACCGGTCCGCGCTGCGGGCCGTGCAGACGCCCCAGGGCTTCCGCCGGTCCGTGCTGACCGCCGCGCACGCCGCGGCGGGTGACCCGCTGACCGACGACGCCGGCCTGGTCGAGAAGCAGGGCGTCGCGGTGGTCTGCGTGCCCGGCTCCGAGCACGCCCTCAAGATCACCCGACCGTTCGACCTGGCCCTCGCCGAGCACCTGCTGGCTGCCGGCGCCTGACGCGTACCCTCGGCTCATGATCGTTCCTCGGGTGGCCATCGGCACGGACGTGCACGCCTTCGAAGCCGGCCGGCCCTGCTGGGTCGCCGGCCTGCACTGGCCGGACCAGGACGGCCTGGCCGGCCACTCCGACGCCGACGTGGCCGCGCACGCCGCCTGCAACGCGCTGCTCTCCGCGGCCGGCCTCGGCGACCTGGGCGCCAACTTCGGCGTCGACCAGCCCGAGTGGGCCGGCGCGCCCGGGGTGGCGCTGCTCACCGAGAGCGCCCGGCGGGTCCGCGCCGCCGGCTTCCGGATCGGCAACGTCTCGGTCCAGGTGATCGGCAACCGGCCGAAGATCGGCCCGCGCCGCGAGGAGGCGCAGCGGGTGCTCTCCGAGGCGGTCGGCGCCCCGGTCACCGTCTCCGCCGCCACCACCGACGGGCTCGGCTTCACCGGCCGCGGCGAGGGGCTGACCGGCATCGCGGTGGCCCTGGTGTACGAGACGCCGACGGCGTGACGCGGCGACCGGGGACACCGTCCCCGGTCGCCGCTCCGGCTCAGTCCACGTCGGTGCAGACGTTGTGGGTCGTGCCGTGGAGCATCGTGATGGTCTTCTCAAAGGTCGGGGTGAACTCCACCGTGAACTGGCCGTCGACGATCCAGAGCCCCTTCGGCAGCGAGCCCGCGTTCTCCCGGAAGCCGAGCAGCACCGGACCGGTCACGTACCAGGTCATCGAGCCGTCGGTGCCGTAGACGACCATCGAGGTGCCACTCGCGTCCGCCGTGGAGGTGGCGCCGGTCTCCAGGTTGGTCACCTTGTCGATCAGGGCGCCGGTGTACAGCTCCCGCTTCGGCGAGCCGTCCGGGTACGTCGCCAGGGTCAGCTTCCGGACCTCGTCGACGATCGGCTCGACCCGTACCGCGAAGTCGCACCGCGCCCCGGCGGGCATCTCGAACGCCGCCTGCGGGGCCGGCTCCCAGGCGCCCGGGGCGATGTCGCCGCTCGCGGCGGACGCCGAGCCGGGCAGGGCCGCGACGATCGCGGCCACGGCCGACGCCACTGCGACGCTCATCCTGAAACGCATGATCACTCCATCTGTGCTTTTGGTCAGGGCCGGACCAGGATCGCCAGCCCCGCTCACCAGCCGCTCACCGCGTGCCGGCCGGGCCCGCAGCGGCCGCCGCCGGGTGACCCCGCGAAAGCCGCGGGAGCCGCCATCCGCTCACCGGTCCCGACAACCGAAGGCGGGGGCCAGGCTGTCCTGGTTGGTATGGAGTTCCGACTGCTCGGACCCGTCGAGGCCCGCCACGAGGGCGACCTCGTCGAGATCGGAAGCCGACGCCAGGAGCGCTGCCTCCTCGGCGTCCTCCTGCTCGACGCGGGACGCGTGGTCACCACCGACCGCCTCATCGACCTGCTGTGGAACGGCCGCCCGCCGGCTTCGGCGCGCGGTGCCGTGCAGACGTACATCGGGCGGTTGCGGGGGTCGCTGACGCCGTACGGGGTGGGGATCAGCACCCGGGGCGACGGGTATCTCGTCGAGATGGACGGGCACCGCGTCGACGTCGACGAGTTCGGTTGGCTCGTCAGGCAGGCCAGCGGCGCCGCCGATCCCGCCGAGCGGGTGCGCCTGCTCGACCTTGGGCTGGCGCTCTGGCGGGGCCCGCTGCTCGCCGACGCGGCCGACGACGAGCTGCGGGACCGACTCCACGGCACGGTCGAGGAGCTCCGGCTGGTCGGGTTCGAGCTGCGCGCCGAGGCGCAGCTCGCGCTGGGCCAGCACGCCCGCGCGATCGCCGAGCTGGTCCCGCTGGCCGCGCGGTACCCGACCCGGGAGCTGCTCGTCGCCACCCTGATGACCGCCCTGTACCGGGGCGGCCGGCAGGCCGACGCGCTCCGGCTCTACCGGGCCACCCGGGAGACGCTCGTGGGTGAGCTGGGGATCGAGCCGGGGCCGAGGCTGCGCGAGGTGCACCGCCGGATCCTCCGCGGTGACGACCGACTCGACCGGCCCGGGCGGCCGGTGTACGAGGTGCGGGTCCGCGACGAGTGCCTGCCGTGGAGCGTGGGCGGCCATCCCGCGCTGGAGTTCTGCAACACCTTCGCCGGTTGGGGGCACGAACCGCCGCTGCCCGGCTCGGAGTGGCTGCGCGGCTATTCCACCCTCGCCGTGTGGGCCGGCCACGTCGGCCTGATCGACGACGTCTCGGTGAGCCGGCTCCTGCACCTGGCGGGGCGGGACCCCGACGAGGCGGACGAGGTGCTCGCCGAGGCCCGGCGCCTCCGGGCCGAGCTGTACGCCTGCCTCACCGATCCGGACGACCGGCGCGCGTTCGACGTGGTCGCCCGGTACGCGGAGGCCGCCGCGAAGCAGCTTGTGTTCCGGCGCGACACCGACGGGCGCGGGCGCTGGTGGCCCGACCTCGCCGCCGGACTCCGGTTGCCCCTGCACGCCGCCGCCTGGAGCGCCGCCCAACTGCTGGCCGATGCGGGCCGGTTCACCGTCCGGTCCTGCCCGGACGAGCGCTGCGGCTGGCTCTTCCTGGACGAAGCCGGGCTGCGACGCTGGTGCAGCCTGGGGACGTGCGGTCGCCTGATCGCCCAGTCGCCCTGCCGCAGCGCCTGACCGGCCTTCCGCCGATCGGCTGGACGGTCGGACCGGCGGTGGCGGCTGCCCCGGGCGGCGGCGATCGGCGTTCCCGGGGGAGGGCGACTAGGCTCGCCGGGATGTCGAGTGACGCCGCCCCCGACCAGTCCGCCGCCGACGGCTACCTTCAGCGCGCGCAGCTCCTCGCCGAGCTGGGCCGCTACGACGAGGCCGCCGGTGAGCTGGGCTTCGCCATCGCCATGGACCCGGCGAACGCCGAGGCGTTGACCATGCTGGCCCGGGTGCACCTCGCCGCCGACCGGTCGACCGAGGCGCTCACCGCCGCCGAGGCCGCGGTCGCCGCCGCCCCCGGCGCCGTACCGCCGCTGGTGGCGCGGGGGTTCGCGCTGGTCGACCTGGGCGAGTTCAAGGCCGCCGCGGGGACCGCCGACGAGATTCTGGCGCTCGGCCCGACCGACGCGTACGCGCAGCGCAGCGCCGCCGCGATCCTGGCCGGCTCGCGCAACGGGCAGCAGGCCCTCAACGCCGCCTGGCGGGGCGTCGAGCTGGCCCCGGAGGAGCCGCAGGCGCACCTGGTGCTCGGTCTGGTGTCGGCCCGGCTGGAGGTGTACGACCTCGCCGAGCGGGCCTACCGGGAGGCGCTGCGGCTGGACCCGGAGCTGGCCGTGGCCCGGCACGACATGGGTGTCATCCGGCTGGAGCAGCGCCGCTACGCCGAGGCGCTGGAGCACCTGGTCGAGGCGGCCGCGATCGACCCGGCGGGGACGGACACTCGTCGTACCATCTCGGACGGTCTGCGCCGGCTGGTGCTCTACGGCGCCGGCTGGTCGCTGATCGCGACCGTGCTGGTCGCCTTCCTGGCCCCGGCCGGGCCGGGCCTCTCCCGGGTCTTCGCCGCGCTGGCCGCGCTCGGCGGGGCGCTGGTGGTGTGGCGCCACTCGACCCGGGTGCCGGGGCTGCTCCGCACGATCCTGCCCGGCCTGCTCCGCTCCGACCGGAGCCTGGCGCTGGCGGTCTACGCGGTGGCCGCCGGGCCGGTGCTGCTCCTGCTCTACGCAGTGGTCGGGACGCCGTGGCCGCTGGTCGCGGCGGTCGTCGCCGCCGCGTTGGCCGAGCTCGCGGTCTTCGCCCGTTCCCTGCGCTGACCGGTGGTCGGGGGTTCGCGACCCCGACCATGACTACGGACGCCGCGCCCAGGTCCAGGCGTAGCCGGAGTCCTCGCAGGCCGACGCCGCGTCGCAGAGGCCGAGGGGCCGGAAGGTGTCGACCATGACGGCCAGCTCGTCGAAGAAGTCGACGCCGATGGAGCGCTCGGCGGCGCCCGGCTGGGGGCCGTGGGTGAAGCCCGACGGGTGCAGCGAGATCGAGCCCTGCTCGATGCCGGAGCCACGCCGGGCCTCGTAGTTGCCGCCGGTGTAGAAGAGCATCTCGTCGGAGTCGACGTTGTGGTGGTTGTACGGCACCGGAATGGCGTCCGGGTGGTAGTCCACCTTGCGGGGCACGAACGAGCAGATCACGAAGTTCGGGCCCTGGAAGGTCTGGTGCACCGGCGGCGGCTGGTGGATGCGCCCGGTGATCGGCTCGAAGTCGTGGATGGAGAACGCCCACGGGTACATGTGCCCGTCCCAGCCGACCACGTCGAACGGGTGGTGGGCGTAGACGTACTTCGTCCAACCGCGCCGGTGCCGGACCAGCACCTCGACGTCGGTCTCGTCGACCAGCAGCGGGGTGTCCGGCCCCCGGACGTCCCGCTCGCAGTACGGCGCGTGCTCCAGGAACTGGCCGCGGACCGAGAGGTAGCGCTTGGGCGGGCCGATGTGGCCGGCGGCCTCGACGGCGAGCAGCCGGGTGGGCTCGTCGCCGGTGGGCACCAGCCGGTGGATGGTCGAGGTGGGGATGATGACGTAGTCGCCGGCCACCGCGTCGAGCACGCCGAACGGGGACTCCACCCGCAGCGAGCCGGACTCCAGGTAGAGGCAGTGGTCGCCGGTGGCGTCGCGGAACAGCGGGGACGGCCGGTCGGCCAGCACGTACGCGATCCGGACGTCGTCGTTGGCGAGCAGGTACTGCCGGCCGAGCACCGGGTCCGCGCCGGCCCCGTCGAGCTTGTGGGTGCGCAGGTGGCGCGGCTTGAGCGGCAGGTTGGGCACCCGGGTGAAGCCGGGCGGGGTGAACTCCTCGGCGGCGACGATCGCGGTCGGCGCGTGCCGGTGGTAGAGCAGGGACGAGTCGGAGGAGAAGCCCTCCTGGCCGACCAGCTCCTCCGCGTAGAGGCTGCCGTCGGGCTGGCGGAACTGGGTGTGGCGCTTGCGGGGCACCTCGCCGACGCTACGGTAGTACGGCATCTCGCCTCCCGATATGTCCCGTTCTCCGGTCGGTGGCGTCCGATAATCGGACGCTGTTGTCCGTTCCTTGTAGCGTCCCGTAAATTCTTGTCTCGTGTCAACGCAGGTGCCCCGCGTCTTCGCCGGTCTCGTCGACGACGCCGCCGTCTTCCCGCCCGGCAGTGCCGCGCTGCCCGACGCGGTGGTCGCCCACCGGCGGCACCGCAGCGCCTGGTACGCCGACCTGGTCGGCCCGCTGCTGCTGCCCGCCTCGAGGCTGCCGGAGCTGCCCGACCTGCTCGACCCGGACGAGCCGGTGGCGGTCGGCGTCATCGGTGACGTGCCGATCGGGCAGCTCGACGCGGCGCTCGCCGAAGCCGACCCCCGGATCACCGTCCGGCAGGTCGAGGCGGCCGTCGCCAAGCGCGGCGAGGACCCGCAGCCGGGCCTGGCGGAGCTGGTCAAGCTCGGCGAGCGGCTGGGCGGCATCCCCGTACACGCCGAGATCCCGCTGGCCTTCGGGCTGATGGGGGCGCTGGACGCGGTCGCCGAGGCGCGGGCCGGCGGGCTGCCGGTCGCGGCGAAGTTCCGCACCGGCGGGCTGGCCGCCGAGCTCTTCCCGACGCCGGTCGAGCTGGCCGCGGTGATCGGTGCCTGCCGCGACCGGGAGCTGCCCTTCAAGCTGACCGCCGGGCTGCACCACGCGGTGCGGCACCGGGACCCGGAGACCGGCTTCACCCACCACGGCTTCGTCAACGTGCTCGCCGCCGCGCTCGCCGCCACCGACGGCGCCGAGGTGGACGCGGTGGCCGAGCTGCTCGCCGCCACCGACCCGGTCCGGCTGGTCGAGCGGGCGCGGGCCGACCGCGACGCGGAGCGTCCGCTCTGGATCGGGTACGGCTCGTGCAGCATTGAGGAACCACTGACCGATCTGATCCGGCTGGGGCTGGTGAACGGGGGCTACGAGCAATGACCTGGGTGACGGGAGCCGACGGTTCGCCGTACGGGGTGCGCAACCTGCCGTACGGGGTGTTCCGGCGCGGCGGGCAGGAGCCGCGGATCGGCGTACGGATCGGGGACTTCGTGCTGGACCTGGCCGGCGCGGAGGCCGCCGACCTGGTGCTGGCCGCCGGGGCGCTCGGCCGGCCCACGCTGAACGACTTCATGGCGCTGGGCCGCCCGCAGTGGACGGCCGTCCGGCAGCGGGTCACCGAGCTGCTCACCGACACCACCCACCGGCCGGCGGTGGAGCCGCTGCTGGTGCCGCTGCGCGAGGTGGAGCTGCTGCTCCCGTTCGAGGTCGCCGACTACGTCGACTTCTACTCGTCCGAGCACCACGCCGGCAACGTCGGGCAGATCTTCCGCCCCGGCCAGCCGCCGCTGCTGCCGAACTGGAAGCACGTGCCGATCGGCTACCACGGCCGGGCCGGCACGGTGGTGGTCTCCGGCACCCCGGTGGTCCGCCCCTGCGGGCAGCGGGCCAGCGCGCAGGGCCCGACCACCGGCCCCTCCGTACGCCTGGACATCGAGGCCGAGGTCGGCTTCGTGGTCGGGGTGCCGAGCGTGCTCGGCGACCGGGTCGCGGTGGCCGACTTCGCCGACCACGTCTTCGGCGTGGTGCTGGTCAACGACTGGTCCGCCCGGGACATCCAGGCCTGGGAGTACCAGCCGCTCGGCCCGTTCCTCGGCAAGTCCTTCGCCACCTCGGTGTCGGCCTGGGTGACGCCGCTGGACGCGCTGGCCGACGCCTTCGTGCCCGCCCCGGACCAGGACCCGCCGGTGCAGGGGTACCTGCACGACATCCCGCGCGTCGGGCTGGACCTCAGGCTGACGGTCGAGTGGAACGGCGAGCGGGTCAGCGAGCCGCCCTTCGCCACCATGTACTGGACGCCGGCCCAGCAGCTCGCCCACCTGACCGTCAACGGCGCGTCGCTGCGTACCGGCGACCTCTACGCCTCCGGCACCGTCTCCGGCCCGGACCGGAGCCAGGTCGGCTCGTTCCTGGAGCTGACCTGGGGCGGCGCCGAGCCGGTCAAGTTCGCCGACGGTGGCACCCGGACGTTCCTGGAGGACGGCGACACGGTCACCATCACGGCCACCGCGCCCGGCCCGGACGGCACCACGATCGCTCTGGGCGAGGTCACCGGGAGCATCCTCCCCGCCCGCTGAACCGGCCCCACCGTCCACCGGTCCCCGGTCGCACCCGCTGTGCGGCCGGGGACCGCGTGTCCGGCGCTGAACCGGACCGTCCTCCGATGCCCCGCCCGGGGCACCGGTGGCGGAAATGTCACCGAGGGCTCCCCGTTTCCCGTTCACGCGCCGTACCGTGGACGACACGGGAGGTGTCATGTCGACGGTGACGGTTACCGCATTCATCGAAGCGCAGGACGCCGACGTCTGGCGGCTCCTCACCGACCTCTCCGCCCGGGCCGGCTGGCTCTCCGGCGTCGGCGCGGTGGAGGTGCTCACCACCGAGGCCTTCGCCGCCGGCACCGCCTGGCGGGAGACCCGGGTCCGCCCGGGCGGCGACGAGGAGTCCGAGGAGTTCCTCGTGGTGGAGGCCGCCGCGCCGCACCGGCTGGTGCTCAGCTCCCCGGGGGCGGGCGTGGACTACCGGATCACCTGGACGCTGCGGACGGTCGAGCGGCGCCGGCGCGGCTGCACCCAGGTCACCGTCGAGCAGGAGGCGGTGCCGACCGCCCCGTACGGCCGGGTGCTGGCCCTGATCCTCGGCGGCCTCGCCGCCCGCGCGGTCGAGGGCGCCCTCCGGCGCGACCTGGCCGACCTGGCCCGCGCCGTCGCCCCCGCCTCCTCCGCCGAGGCCGCCTGACCCGACCCGCCTCCACCTGACAGGGGAATGCGGGGTCCGGCTGGGTAGGGTGCCGGGCGGAGGTGCGGCATGGGGTTCCCCACGGGACGACGGCGGGTCGTGACGGCGCTCGCGGCGGTGCTCGCCGTCGGCGCGGTCGCCGCGGTCGTCTACCGGGTCCTCGCCCCCGCCGAGGTGAGCACGGTCGCCCGAGGCGCCTACCCGCCCGCGGCCACCCCCGAGGTCGGGGTGATCGGCCGGCTGCCGGTGGCCCCGCTGATCGTGGACGGGCGGCTCCGGGTCTACGCCGGCACCCGCCAGGTCTACGCCGACCAGCCGATCGACGGGAAGCACCGGGTCACCCCGTTCTGGTCGTACCGGCGCTGGCCGGCGAAGCTCGTCGGCGTGCTGGCCAGCGGCGCCACGGTGGTCAGCCGCTGGTCCGACGGGACCCTCGTGGCGCTGGACGCCCGGACCGGGCGGGTCGCCTGGCGGGCGGACGGGCCGGAGCCGGAGCCGGTGCCGAAGCCCCGGCGTACCTTCGCGTCGACGGTCTGGGACCAGGCGGGGCTGCACGTCACCCGTACCGCCGACGGCCGCGCGGTGCTGGTGGCCGCCGGCCGGCGGCAGATGGGCGGGTTCGCGCTGGCCGACGGCCGGCAGCTCTGGCGGGCCGACGTCCCGGCTGGCTGCCGTACCGACGTGGGGACCACCGCGGCCGGCGAGCTGATCGCGGTGGACGGCTGCGCCGGCCCGGCGACGGTCGAGTTCCGGGACGCGGCGACCGGGGCGGTACGCACCCGCTGGCGCCCCTCGGGCGGCGCGAACGAGCTGGTGGTGACCCCGGTGGGCTGCGTCGACGGGCACTCGGAGTGCCGGGGGCTGCGGACCGCCGGGCCCGGCGACGACGCCGGCCGGGGCTGGCTGGTCGGGGCCGGCGAGCCGGTCGCCGCGCCCGGCCTGGACGGGCCGGACGCCGAACTCGCCGGCGAACGGGCCGTCGGCAGCACCGCTGGGGTGCTGACCGGGCGGTCGGCGCGGACCGGCGAGGAGCTGTGGCGGCGGGCCGACCTCGGGCCGGTGCGGATCATCGCCGTGCAGCCCGGTCGGGTGCACCTGCTGACCGAGCGGAACGACCTGGTCACCCTCGACCCGAGCACCGGCGCCAAGCGGTCCCGCTTCGCGATGGACATCGGCCGCGACGGGGTGGGCTGGGTGCCCGGGCGGGCGTACGCGGCGGACGGCTACCTCGCCGTGGAACGGGTCCGGGAGCAGGCCACCCCGGACTCGGACGACCAGGCGTACTTCCTGATGTCGGAGCCGGTGCTGCTCGCCGCGACCTGACCGGGTCGGGTCGCGGCGAGCAGCCCGGTCAGGCCAGCGCCGACTCGGCGGCGGCGAGGAAGGCGTCGTTCTCGGCCGGGGTGCCGATGGTGACCCGCACCCCGTCGCCGGCGAACGGCCGGACGATCACGCCGCGGGCCTCGCACGCCTTGCCGAACTCGACGGCCCGGTTGCCGAGCGGCAGCCAGACGAAGTTGGCCTGGCTGGCCGGCACGTCCGGGACGAACTTGCGCAGCGCCTCGGTGACCCGGTCCCGCTCGGCGACGACCAGCGCGCACCGGCGCTCCACCTCGTCGGCCTGGGCCAGCGCGGCCAGCGCGCCGGCCTGGGCGGCCATGCTGGTGGAGAAGGGCGTGACCACCTTGCGGACGGCGGCGGCCACCTCCGGGGCGGCGACGAGGAAGCCGATCCGCAGCCCGGCCAGCCCCCACGCCTTGGACAGGGTGCGCAGCACGACGACGTTCGGCCGGTCCAGGTAGGTCAGGCCGTCCGGCACCTCGGGGTCGGTGACGAACTCCCGGTACGCCTCGTCGATCACCACCAGCACGTCGTCCGGCACCGCGTCGAGGAAGCGGTCCAGCTCCGCCTTGCGCACGGCGGTGCCGGTCGGGTTGTTCGGGTTGCAGACCAGGATCATCCGGGTCCGGTCGGTCACCGCCGCGGCCATCGAGGCCAGGTCGTGGCCGTGCCCGGCGTCGTTGGGCACCCGCACGCTGGTCGCGCCGCTGGTCGCCGCGATGATCGGGTACGCCTCGAAGGACCGCCACGAGTAGAGCAGCTCGTCGCCGGGGAGGCAGGTGGCCCGGACCAGGTGCTCGGCCAGCGCCACCGAGCCGCAGCCGGTGGCGATCCGCTCGGCGTCCACGCCGTACCGCTCGGCCAGGGCCTGGCGCAGCGCCACCACGCCCATGTCCGGGTAGCGGTGCGAGCCGGCGGCCGCCTCGGCGACCGCCTCCACCACGCCGGGCAGCGGGCCGTACGGCACCTCGTTGCTGGCCAGCTTGATCGCCTCGGGCAGGCCCAGCTCGCGGGCCAGGTCGGCCGGGCTCCGGCCGGGCACGTAGTTGGGGAGCGCGTCGAGGTCGGCGCGGGTCAGCCGCAGCGGCGGCTGGTGACGTCCGGTGTCGGTCATGGGGTGTCTCCCGGGGGGTTGGCGCGGTCGCGCGGGGCGGTACGGGTGTCGGGCTTGCCGCGGGGGACCTGGACCACGACGGTCTGGGCGCGCTTGTCGTGCAACGCCTGGCGCAGCGGATGGTCGAAGAGCGGGGAGACCGCGTCGATGAACTGGAGCAGCAGTCCGAAGCCGGCGCAGTACCAGAGCAGGGTGGGCAGGCCGAGGGTGCTCCACCGCCGGGTCGCCCGGCCGAAGCCGAGTGGCTGGTCGGCCTCGATCGGTACCGCCCGGACCCGCATCACCCGCTTGCCGAAGGTCTGCCCGCTGGCGGCCATCGCCGGCACCTCGTAGGCGAACCACAGCGCGGCGGCGATCAGCACGATGGCGAGCCACAGCGCGTCGGTCTGCGCGCCGGCGGGTGGTGGCGGCGCCGTGGTGGTGTCACCGGTCTCGGCCCGCCGCCAGAGCTCCTGCCAGAAGGGGGCGACCTCAGCGATGAGGCGCCAGACGAACCAGCCGTTCACGGCGACGTTGAGCAGGAACAGGATGCCGAAGTCGATCAGGCGGGCGACCAGTCGGACGCCGTACGAGGCGAGCGGCAGCCCGTGCGGGCGCGGCTCGGGCGGCCGTCCCGGCCAGGTCGGGTACGGCCAGCCGGGCGGCGGCCCCTGCGGGTGCCCCGGCCCGGGGGCGTACCCCGGTCCCGGCCAGGGCCCCGGGCCGGGCTGCGCCGCGCCCGGGTGACCGGGGTGCGGGCCGGGGCCGGCGGCGACGGGGGCCGGGGACGGCGGGGCCGCCGGGGGTGCCGGGGTCGGTTCGGCCGGCGGCGGGCCCTCGGGTGGGGTGGCGTCGACCGGGATCGGCGCGCCGATCCACCCCTCGCCGTCCCAGTACCGTCTGGTCTCGGGCTCGGCGGGGTCGACGTACCAACCGGGTTGCACTGTCACGGAGCAACCTTAACTACGACGGTGCCCGCGAACTTGTCGTGCAGGCATTGCTGCCAGGGCTTGTCCCAGACCTGCCAGAGCCCGTCGACGTAGTTGAGGAAGGGAACCAGCGAGCCGGCCACGAACTCGATCAGGTACCGCTTGCCCGCCATGCCCCGGGTCAGGGTCCGCGCCGGGTCGACCGGCACGACCCGGATCTTCATCGCCTTCTTGCCGAGCGTCTGCCCGGTCCGGTGGGCGTACTCGACGTGGTAGAGCCAGTAGAAGACGAAGAGCACCAGGATCAGTCCGGCCTCGGCGAGCAGCAGCGGGACGACGAAGTCGCTCATCATCCGCGCCGGGTCGGGCTCGGTCATCGTCCCGTCCGGGTTGACCTTCAGCATCTCGGTGAACATGCGGTACCAGATCCAGCCGAAGAACGGCACGAAGAGCACCATGGCCAGCAGGCTCGCCACGGCGGTGTCGATCAGCCAGGCGAGCAGCCGGTCGGTGAAGCTGGCCAGCGGCTGGCCGTTCGGGGCCAGCGGCGGGGGCGGGTAGCCCGGGTGCTGGTGGCCCGGGTGCGGCGCCCAGCCGGGCCCGGGGCCCGGGTAGGCCGGCAGTCCGGCGTACGTGGGCGGGGTGTGCTGCCCCGGCACGGCGTACCGCAGGGGGGCGGCGCCGGTGGGCGGCGCGAAGCCGCCGCCCGCGGGCGGGGGCCCGGCGGGCGGCGGCGTGCTGTTCGGGGGAGGCTGCGTCACGCCGACAGTGTTACAGGTTGCCGCGCGCTTCCTGCTCCCGCTCGATGGCCTCGAACAGGGCCTTGAAGTTGCCCTTGCCGAAGCCGAGCGAGCCGTGCCGCTCGATCAGCTCGAAGAAGACCGTCGGGCGGTCCTGCACCGGCTTGGTGAAGATCTGGAGCAGGTAGCCGTCCTCGTCCCGGTCGACCAGGATCTTGCGGGCCTTCAGCTCCTCGATCGGCACCCGGACCTGGCCGATCCGGGCGCGCAGCTCCGGGTCGTCGTAGTACGAGTCGGGGGTGTCCAGGAACTCGACGCCCGCGGCGCGCATCGCGTCGACGCTGGCCAGGATGTCGTTGGTGGCCACGGCGATGTGCTGGGCGCCCGGGCCCTGGTAGAACTCCAGGTACTCGTCGATCTGCGACTTCTTGCGGGCCACGGCCGGCTCGTTCAGCGGGAACTTCACCTTGCGGGTGCCGCTGGCGACGACCTTGCTCATCAGCGCCGAGTAGTCGGTGGCGATGTCGTCGCCGATGAACTCCGCCATGTTGCTGAAGCCCATGACGCGCTTGTAGAACTCCACCCACTCGTCCATCTTGCCGAGCTCGACGTTGCCGACCACGTGGTCGATCGCCTGGAAGAAGCGCTTCGGCTGGATGCCGGCGTCGATCATCGGCTGCCGGTCCACGATCGGGCCGCGGGCCACGAAGCCGGGCAGGAACGGACCCGTGTAGCGGGACCGGTCGACCAGGGTGTGCCGGGTGTCGCCGTACGCGGCGATCGCGGCCGTGCGGACCGTGCCGTGCTCGTCGCTCACGTCGTGCGGCTCGACCAGGCCGGTCGCGCCCTGCGCGACGGCGTGCGCGTACGCGGCGTCGACGTCCGGCACCTCCAGCGCGATGTCGGAGACGCCGTCGCTGTGCTTGGCGACGTGCTCGGCGCCCTCGGCGTCGGGGCGGACCGCGCCGGTCAGCACGAACCGGGCCGAGCCGCTGGTCAGCACGTACTGGGCGTGGTCCCGGTAGCCCTGCTCCGGCCCCCGGTACGCCACGCAGGTCATGCCGAACGCGGTGGAGTAGTAGTGCGCGGCCTGCTTGGCGTTGCCGACCAGGAAGTGCACGTGGTCGAGCCCCTTGACCGGGAACGGGTCGCGGCTGATGTCGTGGTCGACGGCGCCGACGAGCGCGTCGACGTCGACCTCGTCCGTCGGTCGGTCGATCGCCTGGGTCATGGTGGCCTCCCTTGCGTACCGGCCGGCCTCGTGGGCCGCCGTTGGTTGCTCGTGTGGCGAGGATCGCTGGGTCCCGCCGGGTTGGGCAACCCTTCGCCGAATTGCTGGTCAGGTTGCGCATTCGGTAGGGTGCTACCCCGTGAACGCTGGTCAGGATGTACAGCTCGACGAACTGGACGTGCGGTTGATCGAACTGCTCGCGGCGGAGCCGCGGATCGGGGTGCTGGAGTGCTCCCGGCGACTCGGGGTGGCCCGGGGCACCGTCCAGGCCCGGCTGGACAAGCTGGTCGACCGGGGCGTGATCGCCGGCTTCGGGCCGGACATCTCGCCGGCCGCGATCGGCTTCGGGGTGACCAGCTTCGTCACCCTGGAGATCAGCCAACGGCACGGGCACGACCCGGTCACCGCGCACCTGGCGGCCATCCCCGAGGTGCTGGAGGCGCACACCATCACCGGCTCCAGCGACCTGCTCTGCCGCATCGTGGCCCGCTCCAACACGGACCTCCAGCGCGTGATCGACCAGATCGTCTCCTCGGAGGGCATCACCCGCGCCTCCACGATCATCGCCCTCGCCGAGCAGATCCCCTACCGCACCCTGCCCCTGGTCCGCTCGGCCGGGCGCTGAGGTCCGTTCGGCGCATAACGCCCAGATCGGCGAAGAAAGCACGGCGACACGGCCACTCGGGGGCTCGGGGAGACGGTGATCGTCGCTACCGTGTCCGATGTGGCGAAGGGGAACGGCCCGTGCGTGAGGTGCTATCTGTTCCTCGCGCTGATCGCGGTCGTCCTGCTCGCCGCGACCGGGGTCTGGAACCCGTTCCCGACCGTGTGGGACTGGGTCGACCGGAGCCAGCCGATCTCCGAGCCGGACGTGGTCTGGCAGCAGCGGGTCGGCGGCACCCCGAAGAGCGTCACCATCGCCGGCGACACCGTCATCGTCGAGCAGCGCACCCGGGTGGAGGCGCGCAGCCTGGCCACCGGCACCCAGCTCTGGGAGCGCAAGGCGGACTGGTCGGCGGTGGCCGGCGGCGACCGGGACCCGGTCGTCGCCGTGGGCAAGCTCCTGATCAAGGGGTACGAGCTGCTCGACCCCACCACCGGGGCGGTACGCCGCCGGGACGGTGACGCGGTGGCGGTCTGGACGTACCGCAACGCGATCCTCGACGTCCGCTGCGCCGAGGCCACCGACTGCACCCTGAGCGCCTGGGAGCCGCGCGGCTCCCGGCCACTGTGGACCGCCTTCCTGCCCGGCGTGCACAGCGGCCTGCTCGCCGACAACCCGGACCTGCTCGGCACCCGCCGGTTCACCGCGCCGCGCATCGACGGCGGGGTGGCCGGCCCGGAGTCCGTGCCGCCGCTGCTCGGCTTCCCGGTCGACGGGCGGGTGCACGTGGTGGACACCGCCACCGGCCGGGTGCTGCAGAACGTCCAGCCCGGCCGGGAGGAACGGCTGGCGGTGATCGGTGGCCGGCTGCTCCGGATCACCGCCACCTCCCGCGACGGCACCTGCTACTTCACCGTCTCCGGCCAGGACCCGGCCACCGGGCAGGAGGTGTGGCGGCGTACCGGGCTGAACCTGCGGACCTCCGACTACGCCGGGTGCGTGCAGCGGGAGGACCCGCAGGGCGCGCGCAACGTGCTCATCGGCGTCGGCCCGGACGGCCGGGAGGCGGTGATCGACGGGTACGACGGCCGGCTGCTCCAGGTCGGCGGCGACGGGGAGAAGCTGCTCGCCGTCGACGACCGGTACGCGCTGGTGCGCAGCGCCGACAAGCGGTCCATCCTCGGCCGGGAGCTGTCGGTGGACCGGACCCGCTGGACCCGGGCCGCCGGTGGGAAGAGCGGCGCGGCGCTCACCCCGTACGCGGCGGTGATCGCCGAGGAGAAGCCGTCGCGGCTGATCGCGGTCGACCCGCGTACCGGCGGTGAGCTGGTGGTGCTGCGGAGCTCGGCGAACATCCTGGCGGTCGGCCGCAGCGGCATGATCATCGGGGAGGGGCGGGAGATCGGGTACGTCCGCTGGGGCGCCGGCAGCTCCGTGCCGGCTCCGCCGGAGGAGGGCGGCATTCCCGGTCCGGACCCCGGCAGCACCTGGCAGCCCCCGTCCGACGAGGGCAGCTGCGGCCCGAAGCGGGAACTCTGCGACTGAGCCGACGGCGCCGGGTGAGAGCGGCGTCCCAGGACCCACCCGGCGGGTGCCAACGATCGACCGGCCTGCCCTAGTCTTTTCGTTCATGAGCAGTGCCGCCGCGTTCTCGTACGCCCCCTTGCTGCCGACCGGTCCCGATCAGACGGAGTACCGCCTGGTCACCGACGAGGGCGTCGATGTCGTCAACGGCCCGGGTGGCCGTCGGTTCCTCACCGTGGAGCCGTCCGCGCTGACCGCGCTGACCGCCGAGGCGATGCACGACATCGCCCACTTCCTCCGTCCGGCGCACCTGGCCCAGCTCCGGTCGATCATCGACGACCCGGCGGCCTCGCCGAACGACCGGTTCGTCGCGCTGGACCTGCTGCGCAACGCCAACATCGCGGCCGGCGGGGTGCTGCCGATGTGCCAGGACACCGGCACCGCGATCGTGATGGGCAAGCGGGGCCGGCACGTACTCACCGACGGCGCCGACGCGGAGGCCATCTCCCGCGGCGTCTACCAGGCGTACACGAAGCTGAACCTGCGCTACTCCCAGCTCGCCCCGCTGACCATGTGGGACGAGCGGAACACCGGCAGCAACCTGCCCGCCCAGGTGGAGCTCTACGCCGAGGACCCGGATGGGCACCCTGACGCGTACAAGTTCCTCTTCATGGCGAAGGGGGGCGGCTCGGCCAACAAGTCGTACCTCTACCAGGAGACCAAGGCGCTGTTGAATCCCACCCGGATGATGCAGTTCCTGGAGGAGAAGCTGCGGCTGATCGGCACCGCGGCCTGCCCGCCGTACCACCTGGCCATCGTCATCGGCGGCACCTCCGCCGAGTACGCGCTGAAGACCGCCAAGTACGCCTCCGCCAAGTACCTGGACGCGCTGCCCACCGCCGGCTCGATGAGCGCGCACGGCTTCCGCGACCTGGAGCTGGAGGCCGAGGTGCTGGAGCTGACCCGCAACTTCGGCATCGGCGCGCAGTTCGGCGGCCGGTACTTCTGCCACGACGTGCGGGTGGTCCGGCTGCCCCGGCACGGCGCCTCCTGCCCGGTGGCGATCGCCGTCTCCTGCTCGGCGGACCGGCAGGCCGTCGCCAAGATCACCCCGTCGGGCGTCTGGCTGGAGCGCCTGGAGACCGACCCGGCGCGTTTCCTGCCCGACGTCACCGACGAGACGCTGGACACCGAGGAGGTCGTCCGGGTCGACCTGAACCGGCCGATGGACGAGATCCGCGCCGAGCTGTCCAAGTACCCGGTGAAGACCCGGCTGTCGCTGACCGGCCCGCTCGTCGTGGCTCGGGACATCGCCCACGCCAAGATCGCCGAGCGGCTGGACGCGGGCGAGCCGATGCCGCAGTACCTGCGCGACCACGCGGTCTACTACGCCGGCCCGGCCAAGACCCCCGAGGGGTACGCCTCCGGCTCCTTCGGCCCGACCACAGCCGGCCGGATGGACGCGTACGTGGAGAAGTTCCAGGCCGCCGGCGGCTCCCAGGTGATGCTGGCCAAGGGCAACCGGTCCGCCCAGGTGACCCGCTCCTGCCAGCAGCACGGCGGCTTCTACCTCGGCTCGATCGGCGGCCCCGCCGCCCGGCTGGCGCAGGACTGCATCAAGCACGTCGAGGTCCTGGAGTACCCGGAGCTGGGCATGGAGGCGGTCTGGAAGATCGAGGTGGAGGACTTCCCCGCCTTCATCGTCGTCGACGACAAGGGCAACGACTTCTTCGCCGAGGTCACCAAGCCGGTGCTGACGGTCGGCCGCCGCTGACCGACGGAGAGCTGGGAGGGGCGCCGGGCCGCAGGCCCGACGCCCCTCCGTCGTCCGGTGCTCATTCGACATCGGTGCGCCCGGCCGGGCGATGCCGGTCGGGCGCACCGCCCCCGTCGGATGCCGTCACCGACAACCCGGCACGAGTGTCGACTCCAGCGCTGTCGATCCGCTATCACATCGCTATCGCCTGCTCGGGGCGATCGGTTACCGGCGGGTTACTCTGCTGGAAGTTCCACAGACGGCGTGCGGGGGGCAGATGCGGTTCGGGATCCTGGGACCCCTGCGGGTCGGTGGCGGCGAAGCCACCGTCACCGCGGGTCGGGACCGGATCGTGCTCGCCATGCTGCTGCTCCGCGCCGGTCGGGTGGTGCCCCTCGAGGAGCTGGTCGACGCGGTCTGGGAGGAGCGACCGCCGGCCACCGCCCGCACCCAGCTCCAGATCTGCGTGTCGCGACTGCGACAGCGCCTCGCCGCACTCGGACTGCCGCCGGAGATCATCGTCACCGACCCGGTCGGGTACGGCGTCCGGCTCGATCCCCGGGAGCTGGACTCGGAGGTCTTCGCCCGCGGCGTCGCGACCGCCCGGTCGGCGGTCGCGGCCGGGCAGCTGGCCGACGCCCAGCGGCACTACCGGGCCGCGCTGGCGCTGTGGCGGGGACCGGCGCTGAGCGGCATCCCGAGCCGGAGCGTACGCCGCCGCGCGGAGGCCCTCGACGAGCAGCGTCTCGCAGCGCTGGAGGAGTGCGTCGACATCGAGCTGCGGCTGCGGCAGGCGGCCGACCTGATCGGTGAGCTGAGCGAGAGCGTCGACCGGCATCCGCTGCGGGAACGGCTCCGGGGCCAACTGATGCTCGCCCTCTCCGCGGTCGGCCGGCAGGCCGACGCGCTCGCCGTCTATCGGGAGGGGCGCCGGATCTACGCCGAGGAGCTGGGCATCGAGCCCGGCGCGGCGTTGCAGGAGCTGCACCAGCGGGTGCTCGTCGGCGACGCCGCCGCGGCCGGCCCGGAGAGCCGCCCCGCCGCCCCGGCGCGGTCCCTGCCCCGGGCGATCAGCGACTTCACCGGCCGGCAGCAGACGGTGACCCGGCTGGTGAAGGAGATCGAGGAGGACGACGCCCGGGTCCAGCTGATCGACGGGATGGCCGGCAGCGGCAAGACGACGCTGGCGGTGCACGTCGCCACCGCGCTGGCCCACCGGTACCCCGACGCTCACCTCTTCATCGACCTGCACGGGCACAGCGAACGCAATCCGCTGACGCCCGCCGCGGCGGTGGCGACCCTGCTGCGGCAGCTCGGCGTGGAGGCGCAACGGGTGCCGCTCGACCTGGACGACCGGTTGGCGCTCTGGCGTACCGAGCTGGCCGACCGGCGGGCCCTGGTGGTGTTCGACAACGCGGCCAGCACCGCGCAGGTGGCGCCGCTGCTGCCGAACGGTCGGGACAGCCTCGTCCTGATCACCAGTCGTCGCCGGCTGGTGGGGTTGGACGAGGGACGGCCGTCGTCACTGTCGGTACTGGACGACGAGGAGGCCGTCGAGCTGCTCGGCCGGGTGGCCGGCGCGGACCGGGTGGCCGCGGAGCCGGAAGCCACAGCCGAGGTGGTACGCCGCTGCGGCCACCTGCCGCTGGCCATCCGGCTGGCCGGGGCCAGGCTGGCGCACCGGCCTCGCTGGCGGATCGCCGACCTGGCCGAGCGGCTGACGTCCGGGCGGGACCCGCTGGCCGAGTTCACCGCGGGGGAGCGCTCGGTGGGGCGGGCCTTCGCCCTGTCGTACGCCCAGGTGACGCCCGCGGCGCAGCGGCTGTTCCGGCTGCTCGGCCTCCACCCCGGCGTACGGTTCGACAACCGGGTGGCCGCCGCCCTCGCGGAGCTGTCCCTGCCTGCGGCGCAGGACCTGCTCGACGAGCTGGTCGACGCGCACCTGGCGGAGGAGGTGGAGCCCGGCCGGTATCGGCTGCACGACCTGATCCGGGAGTACGCCCGGACGCTGGTCGCCGAGCCGGAGTGTGCGGACGAGCGGAGAGCCGCCCTGGAGCGGCTTCTCGACCACCACCTGCACGTGGCCGCTGCGATCGCCCGGACGATCGAGGTGACGGGCAGCCGTAACCTGCTCCGCCTGCCCGAACCGGCCCGACCCGACCTGGTCGCCGCAACCGCCAGCCAGGGCCGCGCCTGGTTCGACGAGAACCGGGCGGCCCTGACCGCCCTGGTCCGGCTGGCCGAGACCGAGGGGTTCGCGCGGCATTGCTGGCAGTTGGCCCGGGCCTGCTGGCGGGCCCACTTCGACGGCGGTCATCTCGACGAGCTGATCGAGACGCACACCGTCGGTCTGCGCGCCGCGGAGGGGCTGGGCGACGACGAGGCCGTCGCGATGATGTTGAACTACCTCGCCTCGGCGTACTACCGGTTGGCCCGCTTCTCGGAGGCCATCGGCTTGATGGAGGTCGCTCTCGGCCTGTACCGCCGGCTCGGTCTGCGCCGCGATGTGCGCAACACGCTGGGCAACCTCGGCGCCTCGTACACCGCCAACGGCGACTACCGGCGCGGCAAGGAACACTTCGACGCCTCGGCGGAGCTGACCGGGAGACTGGACGAGTCGGGGTCGCTGGCGAACCTGCTCAACAATCTGTCCCTCGCTCTGCTCAACTGGGGTCGGTACGAGGAGGCGCTGCGGGCCGCCCGGAACCACCTCCTGCTGGCGCGCCAGCACGCCAACATCCGTCAGTCGGCGCACGCTCTCGGCCACCTCGGGATGATCCGCCACCGGATGGGCCACCTCGGTCCGGCCCGTCGGCTGCTGCGTGCGGCGTTGCTCCTGAAGCGGAAGCTCGGCAATCGCTTCGGTGAGGGTGAGGTGCTCAACGAGATCGGCGTGATGGAACGCGACGCGGGCCGCACCGAGCAGGCAGCCGACCTGCATCGCCGGGCGCTCGTCGCGATGACCGGGGTCGGGGACCGGGTCGGCCAGTGCGCGTCGCGCAACCTGCTGGCCCGGGCGATCCTGGCGCAGGGTGACGTGTCCAGCGCGCTGGACCTGCACCGCCGGGTGCTCGCCGACGCCACTCGGCTGGGCGCCCGCTACGAGCAGGCGCGGGCGCTGGACGGCATCGCCCGGTGCCTGCGGGACACCGACCCGGCGGCGGCCCGGTCCCACTGGACCCGAGCGCTGGCCCTGTTCCGCCAGGTCGAGTCGCCGGACGGCGAGGAGGTGGTCCGGCTCCTTGCCGAGCTGGACTGAGCGATCATCTGCGAGCCGGCGACGGGCGCGGCAGGATGGTACGCGTGACGACTCCAGAGGCAGCGGGCTACCGGATCGAACGCGACTCGATGGGCGAGGTGGAGGTGCCCGCCGAGGCGCTGTGGCGGGCGCAGACCCAGCGCGCGGTGCAGAACTTCCCGATCTCCGGGCGGGGCCTGGAACCGGCCCAGATCAAGGCGCTGGCCCAGATCAAGGGCGCCGCCGCCCAGGTGAACGGCGAGCTGGGCGTGATCGGCGCGGACGTGGCCGAGGCGATCGCCACCGCCGCCGCGCACGTGGCCGACGGCGGCTACGACGACCAGTTCCCGGTGGACGTCTTCCAGACCGGCTCGGGCACCTCGTCCAACATGAACACCAACGAGGTGATCGCCACCCTGGCCAGCCGGGAGCTGGGTCGTCCCGTGCACCCGAACGACGACGTCAACGCCTCGCAGTCCAGCAACGACGTCTTCCCGTCCTCGATCCACCTGGCCGCCACCCAGTTCGTGGTGGAGGATCTGATCCCCTCGCTCCGGCACCTGGCCGGGGCGCTTGAGGAGAAGGCGGCCGAGTTCGAGACCGTGGTCAAGGCCGGGCGTACCCACCTGATGGATGCCACCCCGGTCACCCTGGGCCAGGAGTTCGGCGGGTACGCCGCACAGGTCCGCTACGGGGTGGAGCGGCTGGAGTCCGCGCTGCCCCGGCTGGCCGAGCTGCCGCTCGGCGGCACCGCCGTGGGCACCGGCATCAACACCCCGTTCGGCTTTGCGGCGAAGGTGATCGAGAAGCTGCGCGGCTCGACCGGCCTGCCGTTGACCGAGGCGCGCAACCACTTCGAGGCGCAGGGCGCCCGGGACGCGCTGGTGGAGACCTCCGGGCAGCTGCGCACCATCGCCGTGGGGCTCTACAAGATGGCCAACGACATCCGGTGGATGGGCTCCGGCCCGCGGGCCGGCCTGCGCGAGGTCCGCATCCCGGACCTCCAGCCCGGCTCGTCGATCATGCCCGGCAAGGTGAACCCGGTGGTCGCGGAGGCGATGCGGCAGGTCTGCGCCCAGGTGATCGGCAACGACGCCACGGTGGCCTTCGCCGGCAGCCAGGGCGACTTCGAGCTGAACGTGATGCTCCCGGTGATGGGCCGCAACCTGCTCGAATCGATCCGGCTGCTGGCCGCGTCCAGCCGGCTCTTCGCCGACCGCCTGGTGGTCGGCCTGGTCGCGGACGCCGAGGTCTGTCTCGCGTACGCGGAGGGGTCGCCGTCGATCGTCACCCCGCTCAACCGCCACCTCGGGTACGACGAGGCCGCCTCGATCGCCAAGGAGGCGCTGGCGAAGCAGATCTCCATCCGCGAGGTGGTCATCGCCCGCGGCCACGTCGACTCCGGCAAGCTCTCCGAGACCCAGCTCGACGAGGCCCTCGACCTGCTCCGGATGACCCACCCCTGACCGGGCTCGGGCCCTCAACGATCTGGAGTGGATCAACCGTCCGCAGCAGTCCATCAAGCTGATGAGGGAAGTGGCTAAGACGTGGAGCTGAGCGCCGCTGACTGGCGGAAGAGCAGCCGTAGCGACCAGGTGAACCAGTGCGTCGAGGTGGCGACGAACCTGCCCGGCGTGGTCGGGGTGCGGGACAGCAAGGACCCGACCGGTCCGGTGCTCACCATCGACCCGTACGCCTGGCGGGTCTTCGTCGCGTCGCCGCCGCGCTGGCGTGACCGCCCTGCCCGGCGCGGACGTCCTCGACCGGCTCGACCGAAAGCGGGCGGTCTGGATCTCCACGCTCCGGCCGGACGGGTCCTCGCACCTGACCCCGGCCGCCCTTCCGGTCGGGCATCGTCGCGGCGCTCCGCGACAAATTCGCCGGCTGGGACATCACGAAGGACTGGCCGGGCGGCTCTTTCGTCCTGCTCAGGGTGAGTGTCACGCGGTGGCTGCTGGACGGTCGGACGGGGTGAGCGGATATTCCCTGGCCGGGTCGGCGTCGGCGCGGCATCATCCGGCCATGCTCGGAGACGACGACCGCGTGCTGCTGGAGACCGGGCGGCTGCGGCTGCGCCGGCTGACCGTGGAGGACGTGGACCACCTGGTCGAGCTGGACAGCGACCCGGAGGTCATGCGCTTCCTGACCAACGGCCGTCCGACCCCGGTCGAGACCATCCGGGAGCGGCTGACCCGGACCCTCGCGCAGTACGACCGCCATCCTGACCTTGGCCGCTGGGCGGCCCTCGACCGGGGTACCGGGCAATTTCTGGGCTGGTTCGCGCTCACCCCGTCCGACGACGGCACGGAGGCCGAGCTGGGTTACCGGCTGCGCCGGTCGGCCTGGGGGTCGGGTCTGGCCACCGAGGGTTCGCGGGCGTTGGTCCGGCACGCTCTCGGGACCGTGGGGGTACAGCGGGTCTGGGCGGAGACGATGGCGGTCAACGTGGCGTCGCGGCGGGTGATGGAGAAGGCCGGCCTGCGGTACGTGCGCACCTTCCACCTGACCTGGGACGACCCGATCCCGGGGACGGAGCACGGTGAGGTGGAGTACGAGCTGCGGCGGGAGGACTGGCGTCCCGGCGGTCACGAGCGGCCGGCCGCCTTGCGCGCCCGGTAGGCGGTGACGGCGGCGCGGTTGCCGCAGCCGGCGTCGCAGAACCGGCGGGACCGGTTCTTCGACAGGTCGACCAGGACGTTGTCGCAGTCCGGGTGGTCGCAGATCCGCAGCCGGCTCAGCTCGCCGCTACGGACCAGGTCGGCCAGCGCCATCGCGGCCTCGACCGCCATCCGGGTGGCCAGCGGGGCGTCGCGCGGCACGGCGTGCAGGTGGTACGGCTGGTCGTCGTGCCGGATGAGCTGTGGCAGGGCGCTCGACTCGCGGAGCAGCCCGTTGACGATCGCCACCACCTCGTCGGTCTCCGCGTGCCAGATCCGGCGCAGCCGGGGGCGGAGGTCGCGGACCGAGCGCAGCTCCGCCTCGGTGTGCTCGTGCCGGCCGGTCCAGGAGTGCGCGGTGAAGAACTCGTCCAGGGCGGCCACGTCGGGCAGCCCCTCCAGGTCGGGGCCGACGGTGTTGACCAGCGCCGCCGCGGCGGTCAGGGAGCACTCGGTGTCATGGGCGAAGAGCAACTTGACTCCTGTCAGGGTGCCGGCCTAGCGTCATGAGCGTAACCCCATTTGACTCATGACCGGCCGGCGGGCCAAGGAGCGTACCGATGCGTGAACGGCCCGGAGTCGGCCTCGGCCTGGCCCTGCTCTCCGCTCTCACCTTCGCCACCTCGGGCACCTTCGCCCGCCCACTGATCACCGGGGACTGGTCGGCCGAGGCGGTGGTGGTGGCCCGGGTCGGCATCGCCGCGCTGGTCCTCGCCGTGCCGGCCCTCCTGGCCCTGCGCGGCCGGTGGGACGTGCTGCGCCGCAACGCCGGCACCGTCGTCGTGTTCGGACTGCTCGGCGTGGCCCTCGCCCAGGCGTGCTTCTTCAACGCGGTCCGCTACCTGCCGGTCGGCGTCGCGCTGCTGCTGGAGTACCTGGGCATCGTCCTCGTGGTCGGCTGGATGTGGCTGGTCCACGGCCAGCGACCCCGGGCGCTGACCGTGGCCGGGTCGGTGACCGCCCTGTGCGGGCTGGTGTTCGTGCTGGACCTGACCGGCGCCAGCCGGCTCGATCCGGTCGGCGTGCTCTGGGGACTGGGCGCCGGGGTCGGGCTGGCTGGCTACTTCGTGATCGCCGGCCGGGTCGACGACCGCCTGCCGTCGGTGGTGATGGCGAGCGGCGGCATGGCCGTCGGCGCCCTGGTCCTGCTCCTGCTCGGCGCGCTCGGGGTGCTGCCGCTGCGGGCCGGCCTCGCCGACGTCAGCTTCGCCGGGCACCGGATGAGCTGGCTGGTGCCCATCGCCGGCCTGTCGCTGATCGCCGCGGTCGTCGCATACCTCACCGGGATCGCCGGAGCGCGGCTGCTCGGGGCGCGGCTGTCGTCGTTCGTCGGGTTGACCGAGGTGATGTTCGCGGTGCTCATCGCCTGGCTGGTGCTGAACGAACTGCCGACCGTCGTCCAGCTCGCCGGTGGCGCGCTGATCGTCGCCGGCGTCGCCGTGGTCCGGGTCGACGAGCTGCGCGCGACGCCCGAGCCGGAGCGGTCCGGCCACCCGGCCGAGCCGGCCCTGGCCACCGAGCGGTGAGCACGCCACCACCCCGGCCGGTGGAAGCCGGCGAGCGGCCCGCCGGCCCGCCGACCGCCGTCGTCTTCGACGCCGACGAGACCCTGCTCGACCTGCGCCCGGCGGTCACCGGCGCGCTGGTCGCCGTACTGGCGGAGATGCGGCGCCGGACCCCGGCGGCGGCCGCGGTCCGCCTCGCGGACCTGGAGGCGGACTGGGGTGCGGTCTTCGGCGCGCTCAGCGCCGCGCCCGTGCAGGAGATCCGGCGGGCCGCGCTGGCCCGGTCGCTCGCCCGGGCCGGGCTTGACGAGCACCTGGACGAGCTGGCCGCCCTCTTCTTCGCCCGGCGCTTCGCGCTGACCAGACCGTTCCCCGACGCGCTGCCGGCGCTCGCCGCGTTGCGGCGGCGCCACCTGCTCGGCTTCGCCACCAACGGCAACAGCCGCGCCGAACGCTGCGGGCTCGCCGGCGAGTTCGCCTTCGAGCTGTACGCGCACGAGAACGGCCTGCCGAAGAAGCCGGCGCCCGAGTTCTACGCCGCCGTGGTGGCGGCGGCCGGGGTGCCGCCCGCGCAGATCGTGTACGTGGGGGACTCGCCGGGGCACGACGTGGTCGGGCCGCAACGGGCCGGACTGCGGGCGGTCTGGCTCAACCGGCTCGGACTGCCCCGTCCGGCCGGTCTCTCGCCGGACGCCGAGGTGTCCACCCTGGCCGAACTGTTGAAGGCGCTGGGCAAGCTGGAACCGACGAATGCCTGATTGAGGTCTATTCCGGACAGTTGTCTGGCGTAAATCGGCTCTGGTGTTGTGTGATGGCTGCCACGTCCCTCAACGAGAGGATCTGATGTGGTGAGCAAGCGCTTCACCGCCGGCGGGGTCGCGATCGCGGCCGCGCTGGCACTCACGGTGACCGGTCTGGTCGCGCCGGCCAACGCCGGGCCGACCAGCACCCGGACCTTCACCGTGGTGGCAAAGGACGGCGTCTCCGCCAGCACGGCGATCGCCGCGATCAAGGCCGCAGGCGGAACGGTGGTCTCCAGGACGGACAGCGTCGGCATGTTCCGTGTGGCCAGCAACCGTGCCGACTTCGCCAGCAGGGTCGCCGGCAGCGGGTCTCTCGTCGGCGCGGCGCAGCGGAAAGCCGTCGGCTACGCACCGCGGGCCGACCTCGACAAGGTCGAGCGCGAAAACCTGGCGACCGCGGCGAAGACCAAGGGCAGCATCGAACTGGCGAAGGGCCCCACCAACCTCGACCCGCTCGACGACAAGCTGTGGGGCCTGTCGATGATCCACGCCGACCGGGCCCGTGCCGTCGAGGACGGCAGTTCCGCCGTGACCGTCGGCATCCTCGACACCGGCGTCGACGCCGGCAACCCCGACCTCGCCGCCAACTTCAGCTGGTCGCTGTCGAAGAACTTCGCGCCGGACATGACTGACATCGACGGCGCGTGCGAGGTCGCGGGCTGTCTCGACCCGGTCGGCACCGACGACGGCGGCCACGGCACGCACGTCGCCGGCACCGTCGGCGCGGCCGCCAACGGCTTCGGGGTCTCCGGCGTCGCGCCGGGCGTCACTCTGGTCGAGCTCAAGGGTGGGCAGGACTCCGGATACTTCTTCCTCGACCCGGTCGTCAACGCGCTGGTCCACGCCGGCGACAAGGGCCTCGACGTGGTCAACATGTCGTTCTACGTCGATCCGTGGCTCTACAACTGCACCAACAACCCGACCGACTCGCCGGAGGCCCAGGCCGAGCAGCGGGCCATCATCACGGCGATGAAGCGGGCGCTCAACTACGCACACGACCACGGCGTCACGCTCGTCGGTGCCCTCGGCAACAACCACGAGGACCTCGGCAAGCCCCGCGTCGACACCAGCAGCCCGGACTACGGCCCCGCGCCGTACCACCGGCCGATCGACAACGACACCTGCCTCGACCTGCCGGTGGAGGGGCCGCACGTGATCGGCGTCTCGTCGGTCGGCCCGTCGGGCCGTAAGGCCGACTACTCCAACTACGGCACCGAGCAGATCTCGGTCGCCGCGCCGGGCGGCTGGTTCCGCGACGGCTACGGGACCGACGCCTACCGCACCGACGCCAACATGATCCTCTCCAGCTACCCGAAGAAGGTGCTGCAGGAGGAGGGCTCGGTCGACAAGGACGGCAACATCGTGCCGGGCGCCGAGACGTTCGTGTTCAAGCAGTGCACCGCCACCGGTGTCTGTGGCTACTACACCTACCTGCAGGGCACGTCGATGGCGTCGCCGCACGCCGCCGGCGTCGCATCGCTGATCGTCAGCCGGTTCGGCAGCGCGACCCAGGGCGGGTTCGGGCTCGCGCCGAACGCGGTGGAGAGCCACCTCTACGCCACCGCCGACGAGCACGCCTGCCCGCAGCCGCGGACGCAGACGTACCAGCGCGAGGACCGCAGTGGCCAGTTCAACGCCTACTGCGAGGGCGGCGAGGAGTTCAACGGCTTCTACGGGTACGGGATCGTCGACGCGTACGCCGCGGTGACCACCCCCATGTGACAGCCGGCACCACCGTGCGGGCCCGGGTGACCGTCGGTCGCCCGGGCCCTCGCGTGTGCGCTGCCCGGCCCGGCCGGCCCGTCAGGAGAGGGCGGCGGCGATGGCCGTGGCGGCGGCGGCCACCTGGGCGCCCACCACGTCGACGTCCAGCGGGGCCAACGACACCACCCCGACGCTCGCCTCCAGCCCGGGCACCCCGAGCACCGGCGCGGCCACCCCGTACGCCCCGGACTGCAGCTCCCCGCTGGTGCTCACCGGGCCGGCGGCGCCCGACCGCCCGGCCAGGATGGCCCGCCCCGCCGCCCCGCGCTCCAGCGGATGCCGGGACCCGGCCCGGTACGCCACATGGAACGACGTCCAACTCGGCTCCACCACCGCCAGGGCGACCCCCTCGCCGCCCTCGACCATGGTGAGGTGCGCGGTCGCGCCGGCCTGCTCGGCCAGCCGGCGCAGCGCGGGCAACGCCCCCTCGGCGAGCAGCGGCTGCGCCCGCCGGGCCAGGTGCAGCACCCCGGCGCCGAGGCGTAGCCGGCCGTCGCCGTCCCGGCGCAGCATGCCGTGCCCGGTCAGCGCGCCGACCAGCCGGTAGACCGCGGCCCGGCCGATGCCCAGCCGGTTCGCCGCCTCGGTGACGGTCAGCCCGCCGGGGGCGTCGGCGACCAGGTGCAGCAAACGCAGCCCCCGGTCCAGCGTCTGCGCCGTCTCGCCACCGCGCGCGGCGGGACCGGCCGCCGTCTCCCCGGGCCGGGTCAGCGGCTCACCCGCGCGTGCCGACGTGTCCACAGCACGCAGCGTACGACCCGGCTCCGGCCAACCTCGAAATGCCCGGACGGCTACCCTTGTACGGTGACGCTACGCCTGTATGACACCGCCACCCGATCGGTGCGGGACTTCGTCCCGCGGGAAGCCGGCAAGGTGGGGGTCTACCTGTGTGGTCTCACCCTCCAGGCCCCGCCGCACATCGGTCACCTTCGCTCCGGCGTCAACTACGACGTGCTGCGCCGCTGGCTGCTGGCCGCCGGCTTCGAGGTCAACTTCATCCGCAACGTGACCGACATCGACGACAAGATCCTGGTCAAGGCGGTCGAGCAGGGCCGCCCGTTCTGGTCGATCGCGTACGCGAACGAGTTGATCCTCGCCGAGTCGTACCGGGCGCTCAACGTGCTGCCGCCGACCTACGAGCCGCGCGCCACCGGGCACATCCCCGAGATGCACCAGCTGATCACCCGGCTGATCGACACCGGCCACGCCTACCCGGCCACCGACGGCTCCGGCGACGTCTACTTCGACGTGGCCTCCTGGCCGGCGTACGGGTCGCTGTCCGGGCAGTCGCCGGACGACATGCAGTCCGCCGGGGACGCCCCGGAACGGGGCAAGCGCGACCCGCGCGACTTCGCCCTCTGGAAGGGTGCCAAACCGGACGAGCCGGCCGACGCCTACTGGCCGTCGCCGTGGGGCCGGGGCCGCCCCGGCTGGCACATCGAGTGCTCGGCGATGTGCTGGCGTTACCTGGGCGCGGAGTTCGACATCCACGGCGGCGGGCTGGACCTGACCTTCCCGCACCACGAGAACGAGATCGCCCAGTCGCAGGCGGCCGACCTGCCCTTCGCCCGGTACTGGGTGCACCACGGGCTACTCAGCATCGGCGGCGCCAAGATGGGCAAGTCGCTCGGCAACGCCCTCGACCTGGCGTACGTGGCCGGGCTGGGCGTGCGCCCGGTGGAGCTGCGCTACTACTACGCCGCCGCGCACTACCGGTCGATCATCGACTACTCGGAGGACGCGCTGCGCGAGTACGCAGTCGGGTACCGGCGGATCGAGGGCTTCGTGCTGCGGGCCGCCGAGCGGGTCGGCGGCGGCCAGCCCGGCGAGCTGCCGGCCGCGTTCGTCGCGGCGATGGACGACGACCTCAACACCTCGGCCGCCCTCGCTGTGCTCCAGGGCACACTGCGGGACGGCAACAACGCGCTCACCATCGGCGACGATGTGACCGTCCGCACGACCCTGGCCGCCGCGCGGGCGATGCTGGATATCCTCGGCGTCGACCCCCTGGACCCGGCCTGGACCGGCGGCGGCCGCACGGAGGACCTGCGCGGCGTGGTGGACTCGCTGATCGCGCTCGCCCTCGAGCAGCGCGCTCAGGCCCGCAGCCGCAAGGACTGGGCCGCCGCGGACGCCGTACGTGACCAGCTCAAGCAGGCCGGGGTGGTGGTCGAGGACACCCCCCAGGGCCCGCGTTGGACTATTGGAGAGCAGGACTGATGGCCGGCAACTCGCAGCGCCGTGGCCGGCGACTGAGCCCGAAGGCAGGCGCCCCGAAGGGCACCGGCGGCAAGAACAAGGACTCCCTCGCCGGCCGGGGCAAGACCCTGCCCGCCGACGAGCGACCCTGGCACAAGGCGTACTCGGGCACCGAGAAGCTGCCCCAGCGCACCGCCTGGAAGCAGGACAAGGAGCGCCGCGCGGCGGCCGAGGAGGGGCGGGCCCCCAAGATCGGCCAGCCGGGCAGCAAGGACACCACCTGGGGCAAGGGCGGCGGTCGGGGCGTCCCGGCGGCCCGGGGCGCCGGCGGCCGGGGTGGCAAGCCCACCGGCCGCTCCGGCCCGCGGGTCGCGCCGGGCCGCAAGTCCAACCCCGCCAAGGACAGCCCGGAGCTGCTGGTCGGTCGCAACCCGGTGCTGGAGGCGCTGCGCGCCCAGGTGCCGGCGACCGCCCTCTACACGGCTCAGGGCATCGACATGGACGACCGGATCAACGAGATCGTCCGGACGGCCGCCGACCGGGGCATCGCGATCCTGGAGATCAGCCGCGCCGAGCTGGACCGGATGACCGGGGGCGTGCTGCACCAGGGCGTCGGCCTGCAGGTGCCGCCGTTCGCGTACGAGCCGTTCGAGGACATGATGGCGGCCGCGCTGGAGCAGCCCGCCCCGCTGCTGGTCGCGCTGGACGGGGTCACCGACCCGCGCAACCTCGGTGCGGTGATCCGGTCCGCCGCCGCGTTCGGCGCGCAGGGTGTCTTCGTACCCGAGCGGCGGGCCGCCGGCATCACCGCGACCGCCTGGCGGACCAGCGCCGGCGCGGCCGCGCGGGTGCCGGTCGGCCAGGTCACCAACCTGACCCGGGCGCTCAAGGCCTGCAAGGACGCCGGCTTCATGGTGGTCGGCCTGGACGCCGACGGCGACACCGACCTGTACGACCTGGAGGCCGCGGTCGGTCCGCTGGTGGTGGTGGTCGGCTCCGAGGGGCGCGGGCTGTCCCGGCTGGTCGGGGAGACCTGCGACCTGACGGTCAGCATCCCGATGATCTCCGAGGTCGAGTCGCTCAACGCCAGCGTCGCCGCCGCGGTCACCCTCGCCGAGGTCGCCCGCCGCCGCGCCCAGGAGCTCTGAGCACGGAGGAGAGGCCCCAGCCCCCGCCGCGTTCGCGGTGGTGGCGGGGGCCTCTCCGCGTTCCTAGATCTGGTGGGTCCAGGCGACCGGGGCCAGCGCCGCGCAGTAGGCCAGGCTGCGGCCGGCCAGGCGGATCGTCCGGTATGCCCGGGAACGAGGTGGCGGATGGCGGGTGGCGGGGTCGAGCATGCTGGTCACGGCATCTCCTCGCGTCGGGAAGCTGCCGTGACGCTACGAGCGGAGTGGGCCGCACCGGATCAACCCGAGGAGCCACTTCTCCCGTGGCTCGCAGGTAGCAGGAGCGCCGGCCGCCGGCACCCGGTACGACGAAAGGGGCGGTCCGCCGAAGCGGACCGCCCCTCGCGTCGCGTACGTCAGATCCGGGTGCCGGTGGCGGCGTGGAAGACGTGGCTCTGGCCGGCGCGCGGCTTGACGAACACGGTGTCGCCCATGTTCGGCATGTGGCGCCGGTCGGTGCGGACGACGAAGCGCTCGTTGTGGCCCTCGAGCGCGGCGTGGCCGTAGACGTTGGCGTCAGAGCCCAGGTCCTCGACCAGCTCGACCACGACCGGCATGCCGCCCTCGGTCGGGCTGACCATGTCGCAGTCCTCCGGGCGGAAGCCGACGGTCACCTTGCCGTCACCGCCCTCGGCGCGGGCGGCCTCGACCTGCTCCCGGGTGAGCGGGATGTGCATCTCGGCGAAGGCGGCGCCCTGCTCGGTCAGCGGCACGGTCTTGATGTTCATGGCGGGGGAGCCGATGAAGCCGGCGACGAAGACGTTGGCCGGGGTGTCGTAGAGCGCCCGCGGGGTGTCCACCTGCTGGAGCACGCCGTCGAGCATGACCGCGACCCGGTGACCCATGGTCATGGCCTCGACCTGGTCGTGGGTGACGTAGACCGTGGTGATGCCCAGCTTGGCCTGCAGCGAGGCGATCTGGGTACGGGTCTGGACGCGGAGCTTGGCGTCGAGGTTCGACAGCGGCTCGTCCATGAGGAAGACCTGCGGCTCGCGGACGATCGCGCGGCCCATCGCGACCCGCTGGCGCTGACCACCGGAGAGCGCCTTCGGCTTGCGGTTGAGGTACTCCTCCAGCTGGAGAAGCGCGGCCGCCTCCTTGACCCGCCGGTCGATCTCCGACTTCGAGGTCTTGCGCAGCTTCAGCGCGAACGCCATGTTCTCGTACACCGTCATGTGCGGGTAGAGGGCGTAGTTCTGGAAGACCATCGCGATGTCGCGGGCCTTCGGCGGCAGGTGGGTGACGTCCCGGTCGTCGATGTAGATCGCGCCGTCGTCGACGTCCTCGAGGCCGGCGAGCATCCGCAGGCTGGTGGACTTGCCGCAACCCGACGGGCCGACCAGGACGAGGAACTCCCCGTCGCCGATCTGGAGGTCGAGCTGGTTGACCGCGGGGCGTTCGGTGCCCGGGTAGATCCGGGACGCCTTCGCGTACGTGACCGTAGCCATGGTGAAGTGCTTCCTTTCACCGGCAGGAACGTGCCGGACGATCCGAGTGAAGGAGCGACCGGCGCCGTACGGTGCCGGCCAGCGGGCGTCGCCCGGGCAGCCGAGGCCAGCCGGACTTTCGTCCGTGCACTGCACGGTAAACGGGTTTTCCGACCCTGCCAAGACGAGGGGCACCGGTTGGGACGGACGGCATTGCGCATTTCGGTCACACCGGCACTGGCGGGCATCAACCTCCGCGGTGGGGGGCGGCTTCCAGCGTCGATCCGTCGGTGTCGGGGTCGGGAAGTTGACGTTTCCCATGCTCGGGAGGCCTGCCGAGCGGGAAATTCGGACGCCAGTCGCTATGCTGACGACGGTACCGCTCGCCCCTGTAGCTCAGCTGGCCAGAGCACTCGCCTTGTAAGCGAGATGTCGCCGGTTCGATCCCGGCCGGGGGCTCCAATTCCACCAGGCAATTCCCGGTTAAGGCAGGCGTCCGGGGTTCACACCACCTCCGGTGGGCGGGGCCGCTGTTGCAGGTACCACCGGGCACGTGGCAGCGGGTCGTGCGCGTACTGCTCCGGCATTCGGGATTTGTGAGCGGCGCAGAAGTGTCGAAGTGTTGATGTGATTGGCAGTAGCTCCCAGCCCGGGTCTGGTTCGTACTCCGCAGTGGCGCGCAGCAGCTCGGGCAGGGGCGTCCAGCCATCGTGGTCGAAGGACCAGCGGCCGTTGCTGATGATCACGTGACTGACGTAGGGCTCACCGAGCTGACGTAGGCCCATGATGCCGAAACCGGCTGAGGCGTACCGCTCGACGGCGACCCAGGCGAGCACATGGCATGCGCCGGCGGCGAAGAACGCTTGGTCCGACCGCTTCCATGACAGCAGTTGATCTACGCGTTCAGCTTGCGTGCGGCGGAACCTGGCCGCAGGAGTGTAGGGGGTCGCCATGCCGGAAGTATCTAGTGCGGCGTCCCCTAACGTTCACCGGGTTTGCGGTGGGTGTTTGTGGATCCTCTCGGTAGCAGGCGAGCGACTCCCCACCGGTGGAGTGGGGTCCCGTCTCGTCGTCCGCCACAGATATCGCTCAATTGGCGCCCAGGTGTGATCAAGAGTGCTCGCGCCCGTGCCGGCTGGAGGCGAAGGCTGCCCGCGCCGAAGCCGACCAGTTGCGCGCGACGGCGAGCCAGAGCGAGGCATGACGGTTGATCCGGGTGACCGGGCGGTCCCGGTAATCTGAGCGTGCCCGACGCGAGGGGGGCGAAGCGATGAGTCGCGCGGTGGAGGAGTCCAACCGGGCGATGCTGCGCGCCCGGGACGCCATGGACCGGTCGTACGCCGAGCCGCTCGACGTGCCGGCGCTGGCCCGGATCGCGCACGTCTCCGAGGCGCACTTCATCCGGACCTTCCGCGCCACCTTCGGCGAGACCCCGCACCGCTACCTGCAACGCCGCCGGGTCGAGCGGGCGATGTACCTGCTGGTGCAGACCGACCAGCCGGTCACCGAGATCTGCTACGCGATCGGGTTCGGCAGCCTGGGCACCTTCAGCCGCACGTTCCGCGACATCGTCGGCGAGTCCCCCTCGGACTACCGGCGGCGCAAGGCCGGCGCGGCCGCCGTGCCGAGCTGCTTCACCAAGGCGTGGATGCGGCCGACCGCCGCCCGCTGACCCCGGTCAGCGGCGTCGTCGCACCCGGCTGCGGACCGCGACCCAGAGCCGGTCGCCGAGCCGGGTCCGCCGGATCCAGCGCGGCCGGCCGAAGGTGTCGGTCGACGGCGTGCGGGGCCGCGGCGGCGCGATGATCCGGGCGTACGTCGCGCCGGTGGCGGCCCGGCCAGTTGGAGCCGGTGCTCGAGGTGCGGGCCGCGCTTCTCCCGCAGGATCCAGCATGACGTGCATCTACCGGCGTCGCCGATCGGCGGCGGAGCGGTCGGCCGCGAGCCGAGCAGTTTTGGATAAGCACCGGGTCAGGGCCGGGTCTAGCGTCGTCGGCATGACGATGAACTCGATTTCCCGCTCCCAGATCTACGTCCTCGACCAGGACGAGGCCCTCGACTTCTACGTCGGCAAGCTCGGCCTGGAGGTCAGCACCGACCAGGACCTCGGCTTCATGCGCTGGCTGACGGTCAACGTCCCCGGCGACCCCGGGCACGAGATCCTGCTGGAGCGGCCCGGCCCGCCGGCCCTCGACCCGGCCACCGCCGAGCAGGTCCGGGAGCTGCTTACCAAGGGCGCGATGGGCGGCACGCTCTTCTTCACGACGGACGACGCCCGCAAGACGTACGAGGACCTGGTGGCCAAGGGCGTGGACATCACCGACGAGCCGACCGATCGTCCGTACGGCATCGACTTCGGCATCCGGGACCCGTTCGGCAACCGGATCCGCATCGGCCAGATGCACGCGCAGGCCTGAGGGGCCGGACCGGTGACCCAGGCGATTCCTCTCCGGGCACGTCCGGCCGCCGTCGGCCGGGACCGGGCGCTGCTGGCCGGCGGCGCCCTCGCCGGCCCACTCTTCGTCGGCTCCGTGCTGGTCCAGGGCTTCACCCGGGACGGCTTCGACTTCCGCCGGCACCCGGCGAGTGTGCTGAGCAACGGTGCGCCGGGGTGGGTGCAGATCGCCACCTTCCTCGCCAGCGGGCTGCTCGTGCTCGGCGCCGCCGCCGCGCTCGGGCGCCGGCACACCGGCGCCCGGTGGCTGCCGAGGCTGCTCGCCCTCTACGGGGTCGGGCTGGTGCTCGCCGGGATCTTCCGGGCCGATCCGGCCGACGGCTTCCCGGCCGGTACGCCGAGCGGCCCCGGCCAGGTGAGCTGGCACGGCGGTCTGCACTTCCTCGGGGCGGCGGTCGGCTTCGTCGCGCTGATCGTTGCCGCGGTGGCCGCTGCCCGCCGGGGCGCCCGGCGGGGCGAGCGCGGCTGGGCCGCGTACAGCCTGGCCAGTGGGATCTGCTTCGGGGTCGCCTGGGTGGCCCTGATCGTCCGGCCGGCGCCGCTGACCATGGTCGGCTTCGGCCTCGCCGTGGCGGTCGCCTGGGCCTGGGTCACCGCGACGCTGTGGCGGGTGGACCACGGTCGGAGCGTCTGAGGTCGGCACGATCGGGAGGCGCGGGCTAGGCTCGCGTCTCCCGATCATGCGTGAGGTGGCGGATGGCGAGCCGGTTGCTCTACCTGGCCCGGCACGGTGAGCAGCGCCGGGCGGAGGAGGAGGCGCCGGAGACGGGGCTCTCCGACCGGGGCCGGCGGCAGGCGAGCCTGCTGGGGGAGCGGCTGCGCCGGCTGCGGTTCGACACCGTCCACCATGGACCGCTGCGTCGGGCCGCCGAGACCGCCGAACTGGTCGCCTCCGCCCTGGCGGGCGTACCCGTGCACGCCGCGGAGATGGTCGGCGACCACCTGCCGCACGACACGGACCCAGCCGGCCTGCCCCCGGCGTACGCGAGCTTCCTGGCCGGCTTCGACGAGCGCGAGCGGACGGACGGGCCGCGCCGGACGGCGGAGGCCGTGGCCCGGTTCGCGACGCCCCCGGCCGACGGGGACGTCCGCGACCTGGTGATTACGCACAACTTCCTGATCGCCTGGTTCGTCCGGCACGCCCTGGACGCCCCGGAACGGCGCTGGCTGGGCCTGAACCACCACAACTGCGGCCTGACCGTCATCCGCTACAGCTCGGGCGGGCCGCCGAACCTGATCGCCGTCAACGACGTCGCCCACCTACCGCCCGAGCTGCGCGGCACCGGCCTGCCGCCGGACTACGTCGTCTAGTTGGCGGGGCTCGGCGAGGTGGTCTGTCGCTCCACCTTGGCGCGGTCCCGGACGAAGAGGTCGTCCGGGTCTCCGCCACTGGGGAAGCCCAGGTAGACGATCATGCCGATGCTGTGCTCGTCCGCCCAGGCGCAGACGTCGGCATTGAGGCCGTTGTCGTCGCCCTCGCCGCAGCGGGCCTCGCCGCCCATCGGGCCCGGCCGGGTCGGCTTGACGTCGTGCAGCCGGGGCAACCCGGCGAAGAGCCGGTCCAGCGCCGCCTTCGGGTCCCGAACCTCGCCGGCGACTGCGCTGACCACGGCGGCGTACTTCTCGTCGGCCGACTCGTACGCCGTGCCGACGGCGCTCGTGGCGTCCCCGTCCAGCAGCAGTTTCAGTTGACCGAGGCTCTTGGACGCGGGGTCGCGGAGGCTCCGGTACCTGGTCTCTGGCCAGCTGCTGATCTTCTCCGGCTTCTCCACCCGCGTCAGGAGGACGGGTGACGGCGAGGGACTGGCGGTGCCGTCCGGTCCGGCCGCGTCGGCCAGGCCGGTGCATCCGGTCACCGCGAGCAGACCGGCGCCGAGGGCGACGGCGAGACGTGCCGCCCGAGATGGGGCGGCGGTGGGCCTCGTCCTGATCACGTGTCGCTCCTCGGTCGCTCCGGTCGGCGTCGGGACGATATCCCAGCCGGCCGTAGCTCGGGTGCCGCGGCGCCCAGCCGACCAGGAGCATGCCGATCCCCCGGTGGCCTATCCGCCCCCGCTTTGCTCTGCTGCAGCGGAGGCGACACCCGGCGGACGTGGGGTGTTGCGGTGGCTGCAGCAGAGCAAAGGGCGTGGGACAGGTGGCTCCGGCCGCGCGGGTCGCGCCGGGTCAGGCGTTGACGGCCTTGACGACGGCCTCGGCCATGGCCCGGGCGGACTGCGGGTTCTGGCCCGTCACCAGGCGGCCGTCGACGACCACGTGCTCGGTGAAGTTCGGCGCCGGGACGTGCTGGGCGCCGGCCTCGGTGAGCTTGTCGGCGAGCAGGAACGGCACCTGGTCGGTCAGGCCGACCGCCGCCTCCTCGTCGTTGGTGAAGCCGGCCACCCGTTTGCCGGCCACCAGGTGGGAGCCGTCGGAGAGCTTGAGGTTCACCAGCGCGGACGGGCCGTGGCAGACCGCGGCCACCACGCCGCCGCGCTCGTAGATCGAAGCGGCGATCCGGGCCAGGTCGGGGTTGTCCGGGAAGTCCCACATGGTGCCGTGGCCGCCCCCGAACACCACGATGTCGTACCCGGACGGGTCGACGTCGGCGGCCTTCGAGGTCTTCTCCACCCCGGCGGTGGCGAGGAAGTCGTTCTGGGTCCTGTCGTTCTCGTCCCGGCCGTCCAGCGGCGGCTGCCCGCCGGCCACCGAGACGAGGTCCACCTCGTAGCCGGCGGCCCGGAACACCTCCCACGGCTCCGCGGCCTCGCCCACGTAGAAGCCGGTCTGCCGGCCGGTCTCGCCGAGCTTGCTGTGACTGGTCAGAGCGATGAGTGCACGAGTCATGTCGACCACTCTGGCTCGCGGATCCATAGCTGACCAATAGGCGAAGGACACCGCGGCGATAGGTTTGCTGATGCGAAGGCATCGTCGGACCTGCTCCGGAGCTTCCTCGCCGACCTGCGGGCGGTCCGGGCGGCGGTGCTCGCCGGCGCCGGGGCGAGCGTGCTGCCGACGTACCTCTGCCGGGGTGAGCTGGCCTCCGGCGCGCTGCGCGAGCTGCTCGCGCCGCCGGTGCCGCCGTCCGCCGCGGGTCAGGTGGTGGCGCGGGTGAGCAGCTCTGCCACGGCGGCGGTGGCCGCGGGGCGGGCGGGATCGGTGGGGCAGTCCACGTAGCCGGTCGTCCGCTCGCCCACGGTGAGCTGGTAGGTGAACGCGTCGGCGCAGTTGCTCGGGGCGGTGGTGGCCGCCGTCTCGCCGGCCAGCCGGGAGTCCGCGGTGAGCTGGCGCAGCCGGTCGAGGTCCGCCGAGCTGAGCTGCCCGGAACGGGTGGCTCCGGTCTTGTCGGCCACGGTCCAGCGGCCGTCGGGCTCGACGGTGACCGTGTCCCGCAGCCCGGCGATGCCGCCGGACTTCGTCAGCACCACCCGTGCGGCGAGGGTGGCGGACGCCGTACCGGAGGCGGGGGCGCCGGGGGTGGCCACGGTCGGGTCGGTCGTCGCGCAGCCGGCCAGGGCGACGAGAAGTGCGGCGAGGGTGGCCGCCGCGCGGGGGTTCGATCTCATGCCGATCGGACGCGCGACCGTGCCGCCCGGTTCCCATCACCTGGACCGCCTCATCCGAACGGCCAGTGTCCCCGGCAGGAAAGCGCTCGCCCTCTTCCCCTTTCCTGGATGCATCGCTATATCTACATCCGTGACTACCCCCGTCACAACTTTCCCCCGTCAGGAGGGCCCGTGAAAAGACCCCTCGCCGCAGTCGGCGCAGCTCTGCTCACCAGTGGCGTGCTGACCTGCGTCGCCACCACGGCGCACGCGGCAACCCCCAGCGCCCCCGCTCCGGAATCCTCCGCCGCAGCCCGCGCGGACAACCTGCTCCGCTCCAACCCCGGCGCCGTGCAGGGCGCCGGCGGTGAGGCGTACCAGGCGGTCCGCACGAAGGTGGATGCCAACGGCGCCGCGCACACCCGGTACACCCGGACGTACCACGGCCTACGCGTCTACGGCGGTGACTTCGTCATCCACACCGCCCCCAACGGCAACTACGCCGGCACCTCCGTCGGCCTGGCCGCACCGCTGACCCTGGGCACCACCGCCAAGGTCGGCGCGGCCGCCGCCAAGGCCAGCGCGGGCCAGGCCTTCTCCGGCTCGCTCACCTCCCTCGGCGCGCCGGAACTCTTCGTCGACGCCAGCTCCGGCCGGGGCCGGCTGGCCTGGGAGACCGTCGCCTCCGGCATGAAGGCCGACAAGCAGACCCCGTCGAAGCTGCACGTCATCACCGACGCCACCAGCGGCAAGGTGATCGGGTCGTACGACGAGATCGAGTCGGTCGTCGGCAGCGGTCAGGGCATCTACACCGGCACGGTCAGCATCGACACCACGCTCTCCGGCAGCACCTACCAGATGGTGGACCCGTCGCACGGCAACGGCCGTACCTGCGACATGAACAACGGCACGTCGACCTGCACCACCTTCACCGACGCCGACAACGCCTGGGGCAACGGCACCAACTCGAACCGGCAGTCCGCCGGTGTGGACGCCCACTTCGGCGCCGCCAAGACGTTCGACTACTACAAGAACGTGCACGGCCGCAACGGCATCTTCGGCAACGGCACCGGCGTGCCGAGCCGGGTGCACTACGGCAACAACTACGTCAACGCCTTCTGGGACGGCTCCCAGATGACCTACGGCGACGGGTCGAGCAACTCCCGCCCGCTGGTCTCGCTCGACGTGGCCGGCCACGAGATGAGCCACGGCGTCACCGAGAACGTGGTGCCCGGCGGCCTGACCTACTCCGGTGAGTCCGGCGGCCTCAACGAGGCCACCAGCGACATCTTCGGCACGATGGTCGAGTTCTACGCCAACACCACCGCCGACCCGGGTGACTACCAGATCGGCGAGAAGATCAACATCAACGGCAACGGCACGCCGTTGCGCTACATGTACAACCCGTCGCTGGACGGCTCGTCCGACAGCTGCTGGACCGCCAACACCAAGAACAAGGACGTGCACTACTCGTCCGGCCCGGCCAACCACTTCTACTTCAACCTGGCCGAGGGCACCGGCTCCACCGCGTACGGCACCTCGCCGGTCTGCGGCTCGGCTCCGGCGGTGACCGGCATCGGCCGCGCCAAGGCGGAGAAGATCTGGTTCCGGGCGCTCGACGTCTACTTCACCTCGAACACCGCGTACGTCAACAACACCACCCCGTCGAACACCGCCCGGGCGTACACGCTGAGGGCGGCGACCGACCTGTACGGCAGCTGCTCCACCGAGTACAAGACCGTCCAGGCGGCGTGGACCGCGGTGAACGTGGCCGGCAGCGACGCGCCCTGCTCGACCGGCAACGACTTCTCCGTCTCGCTCTCGCCGACCTCCGGCTCGGTGACCGCGGGCGGTTCCGTCTCCACCACCGTGTCGACCGCGACCACCAGCGGGACCGCGCAGACCGTGACGTTCTCCGCGTCCGGCCTGCCGACCGGCGCCACCGCGTCGTTCAACCCGACCTCGGTGACCTCGGGCGGCTCGTCCACCCTCACCATCAGCACCTCGTCGGGCACCCCGGCGGGGACCTACTCCGTGACGGTCACCGGCACCGGCACCTCGGTGAACCACACGGCGACCTACTCGCTGACCGTCAACGGCACCGGCGGCGGCTGCACCAGCCCCGGCCAGAAGCTCGGCAACCCCGGCTTCGAGTCCGGCAACACGGTGTGGGCCTCCACCTCCGGCGTCATCGGCCAGTACGGCTCCAGCGGCCAGCCGACCCACGGTGGCACCTGGAACGCCTGGCTGGACGGCTACGGAACCAGCCACACCGACACGCTCTCCCAGGCGGTGAGCCTGCCGGCCGGCTGCACGTCGTACAACTTCAGCTTCTGGCTGCACATCGACACGTCCGAGAGCACCACCAGCATCGCGTACGACACGCTCCGGGTGCAGGTGCTCAACTCGTCCGGGACGGTGCTGGCGACCCTGGCCACGTACTCGAACCTGAACAAGGCCGCCGGGTACACCCAGCGGTCGTTCTCGCTGGCCTCGTACGCCGGCCAGACCGTCACCCTGAAGTTCACCGGCGTGGAGGACATCTCGCTGCAGACCTCCTTCGTGGTGGACGACACCGCGGTCAACGTCTCCTGACGTAGCCGTACCGTCGGCGGGCCCGGCGGCCACCCCACGCGGGTGGTCGTCGGGCCCGCGCCGTTATGGTCGGCCGGACGGTCGCCGGGCCCCGGTCGCCGCGTGCCCGGAGGGGGAGGACATGTCGGACGCGGAGCTGACCGTCGAGGGGACCGGCCCGGTGGCGACGGTGGTGATCCGGAACCCGGCTCGCCGCAACGCGATGACGGCCGCGATGTGGCGGCAGCTCCCGGTGCTGCTCGACGGGCTGGAGGCGGACCCGGCGGTGCACGCGCTGGTGCTCACCGGCGCGGACGGCACGTTCTGCGCCGGGGCCGACCTCGGCGACCTGGACGAGCTGCTGGACGCCGGGGACGCCAGCATCGCGGTCACCGCCGAGGAGCGGCTGGCCACCTTCGCCAAGCCGACGGTGGCCGAGATCCGGGGCGCCTGCGTCGGCGGTGGCGCCCAGCTCGCCGTCGCCTGTGACCTGCGGATCGCCGCCGTCGACGCCCGGTTCGGCGTACCCCCGGCGCGGTTGGGGCTGGTCTATCCCGCGCCGACCACCCGACGGCTGGCCCGGCTGGTGGGGCCGTCGGCCGCCAAGCACCTCCTCTTCACCAGCGAGCTGATCGACGCCGAGCGGGCGCTGCGGGTCGGCCTGGTCGACGAGGTGCTGCCGCCCGACGCGCTGTCGGCCCGGGTCGCGGCGATCACCGCCGCCGTCGCGCAGCGCTCCCGGCTGACCGTCGCGGCGGCCAAGGAGATCGTCGACGGCCGGGCCGACGAGGACCGGATCGCCTGGTGGCACGGGCAGGTCCGGGCCAGCGGCGAGGCCCGGGAGGGAGTGGCGGCGGCCAACGAGCGCCGGCCGCCGCGCTTCGGCTGGGTGCCGCCCGCCGGTCACTGACCGCCGTCTGACACGGACGGGCTGAGGGGCCGGCGGGCGCCGCGCCGGAGGCGTACCCCCGACGCGGCCCCCTGTGCCCGCCGGCCGGTCCGTCACCGCCCGGCGAGCGCCGCCCAGCTCGGCGTCGCCGCCTCCCGCCGCAGCGGCATGCCCGCCTCGGCCGGGGTCCGGTCGCCCTTGCGCTGGTTGCACTCGTAGCAGGCGGCGGTGGTGTTCTTCCAGGTGTTCCGGCCGCCGCGCGAGCGGGGCAGGATGTGGTCGATGGTGCTGGCCGGGGCGTCGCAGTAGGCGCAGCGCCGGCCGTCGCGGCGCAGCACCCCGGCCCGGGACCACGCCGGCCCGGCGCTGAACCGCCAGCGGGTGACCACGTACCGGACGAGGCGGACCACCCGGGGCAGCGGGAAGACCCCGATCAGCTGGTCCGGCTCGGCCTCGTGGATCTCAGCGACCCGCCGGCAGAGCATCCGGATCGCGTGCTGGACGGTGACCCGGTGCAGCGGGCCGAGGTCGGCGTTGACGACGAGGACGGCGTCCACCGGGCACTCCCTTCTCACGAACGACGGTGGTAAGCGGTCCGGACAGCGAAAAGCCGCCCGGTCCGGCGATCGGACGGGCGGCGGGACCGCGTGCGGGCACGCGTCAGTCGGGCCACCCGATGATGGGACCTTCGGCTCGGCAACCGTCGCTGAGCAGCCACGACGTCGCGGTGGTGACGTGCGGCTTCGACATCGACGGCTCCCGGAGCGGTGGTTGACCTTGCCCGGTCACGGTAGATCCACGCCGGTGAGGCGGGCAACGGATTTCGATCCGCGCCGCGCCGGCTGGCGGGGAACCGGGCTCATCGCCGGCCGGCGAGCAGGCCGCGGGGGCGGATCGAGCGGACCGGCTCGGCCGCCGCGCCCTCGGCGCGCAGGATGTGGTTCGCGGCGAGGATCCCGGTGGCCGCCGAGCGCTCCATCAACGCGCTCGGGAACTCCGTGGCGATGCCGTCCCCGGCCAGGTAGAGGCCGTCGGCGTCGGTGCGTACCCCCGGCCGCCAGGCGTGGCTGCCCGGGGTGAACGCGGGGGCCTGCGCCTCCACCCGGGCACGCAGCTCCCGGACCCGCAGCCCGGCCGCCTCCGGCCAGAGCCGGACCAGCTCCGCCCGCATCCGCTCGGCCAGCTCGTCGGCCGGCACGTCCGGCTCGCAGGCGTACGCGTGCAGCTCCACCACCGAGCCGCCGGTGCGCTCCGCCCAGCGGCGCGGCTCGTTCTCCAGCCGGTGGTAGAGGGTCACCGAGTCGAGAGTGGACTGCCGGGACACCCCGCTGAAGACCGCCCGGTCGGCGCGGACGTCCCCGTCCATCCAGTACCGCGCCACCGCGTACGGCGGACCGGGCCGGCCGAACGCGGGCATCCGCGCCACCAGCTCCGGCGCCACCGCGGCCAGGCCGGGCGAGGCCGCGGCCAGCGCGGCCAGCGCGGGCGGGTCGACGGCGAGCACGACGTGCCCGGCGGCGTACGGCGAGCCGTCCGTGGCGGTCACCCGCCAGCCCGCCGGCTCCCGGTCCAGCCGCGCGGCGGCGACGCCGGTGACCACCCGCCCGGCGTGCTTCTCGACGTGCCGGGCCAGCGGCTCCCAGATCGCCGTGGCGTAGTCCTCGTCCGGGCAGTCGAAGGTCAGCCCCTCCGGGTTGCCGAGCAGGTAGAAGTGGAACTGGGCGATCATCTCGGCGGCCGACATCTCCGCCTCGTGGTTGAAGAACGAGTGCGAGAAGACCTCGAAGAGCATCGCCCGGGCCCGGTCCGGCAGCCGCAGCGAGCTGAGCAGCTCGTCCGCCGTCATCCGGTCGAACTCGGCGTAGGTGCGCACCGGGTCGTAGTTGAGCAGCGGCAGCGCCGCGTCCCGGTCCATCCCGCGCAGGTCGGCCAGGCGGAGGCTCGGGCTGCGCAGCAAAAGGGCGAGCAGGTTCGCCGGCGGGGCCGGCGGCAGCTTGCCGAACTCCTCGGTGGGCCACTGCTCGCTCAGGATCGGGTAGCCGGGGACCGGCTTGAGGAAGCCCAGGTCCGGGTCGATCCGGCGGAGGATCGACCGCCAGTTGTAGTACTGCCGGAAGAACGCGTGGAAGCCGTGCTCGTTGCGCTGCGCCCCGTCCGTCAGGGCCTCCGGCCAGGCGCCCAGCCGCCCGCCCAGGGTGGGCGCGGCCTCCAGCACCGTCACGTCCACCCCGCGCTCGGCCAGCACCACCGCCGCCGACATGCCGGCGATCCCGCCGCCGACCACCACCGCCGCGGCCGGGCGCGGCACGCGGGGGGCGCCGCCACCGCCGGGGTCCACCACGTGCTGCCGTACGCCGATCAGCCGACCGACCACTCGCGACAACGCCATGGGCACCTCTTCGACGGCGACTGGCCTCCAGTCTGCCCGGTCACGCCTCCGGTGGCAGCAGACAGCGCCGCTCGCGGTCCGAGGCGGGCCAGACGTACTCCAGGTCGGGCGGGGTCTCGCCGAACCGCGGGCCGTAGTGCGCGGGGTCCTTGCGCAGCAGCGACGAGCGGTGGCTCAGGTGCAGGTCGTCGCGGCCCAGCCAGGGCGGCAGCTCACCGGCCCCGGCCAGCTCGGCCTGGGTGCGGACGGTGGTGACGCCGCAGGCGGTGGCGAGGTCGGTGACCATGGTGGCCGCGCAGGTGTCCGCCCGGCCCGGCTCGCACCAGACCGCGCAGACGTCCAGCCCGTACCGGGTGAGCGCCTCCTCGTAGCCGGCCCACATCTGCACCGCCGGGTGGTTGCGCCAGCCGTAGTCCGGGCGGGTCAGCCCGCGCAGCACCTGGATCGTCTCCACCCGTTGCTTGCCCAGCCGCCTCTGGTCCAGGGTCCGGGCGCTCGCCAGGAAGTCCGGATACGGGAGGAACGTCTGCATGCCGCTGCTCTACCCGTCCCGGCGTACGGCATGCCTTCATGATCGCGGGGCTGCGCGCGCTGCGAGCGGCTGACTACGATCCGGGTATGGCCGAGCCCCTGCGCGATCGCGCCCGCCGCGCGACCGGCTGGCGGCTCCGGATGAACGGCGACGGCGGTCCGCACTTCGTGGTCTGCGGCTCCGACCCGCTCGCCTACTGGGTGGTCAGGTCACTGCTCGCCACCGAGTCACCCGCCGGCCGGGTCCGGGTCACCCTGGTCGTGCCCGAGCGCCGCCGCTCCGACGGGCCGGACGGCCGCGACATCGAGGGCGTCCAGGTGATCCGGGCCGACCGGCTGGACGAGACGGCGTTCCGCCGGGCCGGGCTGGCGGGCGCGGACGGGCTGGCCCTGCTGCACCAGGACGACGTCGGCAACATGCACGCCGCGCTCTGCGCCCAGGAGGTCGAGCCGCGGCTGCGCCTGGTGGTGCGGATGTTCAACACCAGCCTCGCCAACGGCGTACGGCAGCTCTTCCCCGACTCGGCGGTGCTCTCCGACGCCTCCATGGCCGCCCCGGCCTTCGTGGCCGCCGCGCTCGGCGAGCTCGCCCCCACCCACTTCCGGCACGCCGGGCGGACCCTCTACGTGGCCCGGCGCGCCGACGTGCGCCCCGAGGACGTGGTCTGCGGCCTGGCCGTCACCACCGACCCCGACCTGGTCCGGGTCCTCCCGGCGGACGAGCCGGCGGCCGACGTGGTGCTGGCCGAGGCGACCGGGCAGCCGCCCGGCACCGAGCTCGCCGCCCGCCGGCTGGTCCGGGCCCGGCGCCGGCGCCAGCCCGTCGCGGTGCTGCTCCGCGCGGTCCGGAGCTTCGCCACCCGCAAGATCGGCATCGCGGTGATGCTGCTGCTGGCGGTGATCGCCGTGCTCGGCTGGCTCAACGGCCGCGCGGTCGACGTGAGCTGGACGGAGGCGCTCTACCTGACGCTGGTCACCACCCTCAGCGGGCAGGACCCGGACGCCACCAAGCCGGCCGCCGCGCAGGTCATGCAGGTGGTGCTCAACCTCGCCGGGCTGGCGCTGATCCCGTTGATCACTGCGGTGGTGGTGGACGGCATCGTCAACGCCCGGCTGGCCCTGCACGCCGGCCGGATCCAGCCGGACCGCTCCGGGCACGTGGTCGTCGTCGGGCTCGGCAACATCGGCACCCGGGTGATGGCCCAGCTGCAGGACTTCGGGGTCGAGGTGGTGGCCATCGACAAGGTCGCGGACGCGCGCGGGGCGGCCCTCGCGCACCGGCTCGGCGTGTCGATGGTCGTGGGCGACGCGGGGCTGGAGGAGACCCTCCGGGCCGCCTCCGTCGACACCTGTCAGGCGCTGGTGGTGGTCTCCACCGACGACGGCACCAACCTGCGCGCAGCGCTGAACGGCCTGGCGCTCAACGCCGAGCTGCGCGTGGTGCTCCGGCTCTTCGACGGCGACTTCGCCGAACGGATCCAGAAGGCGTTCGGCATCGGCATCTCGCACAGCGTGTCCTACCTGGCCGCGTCCTCCTTCGCTGCCGCCCTGCTGGACCGGGCGGTGATCGCCACCATCCCCGTCGGCCGGCACGCGTTGCTGGTCACCGAGGTGCCGGTGGTCGCCGGCTCCCCGCTCGACGGCCGTCCGCTCGCCGCGGTGGCCCGCCCCGGCGAGGTGCGCCTGCTCGCGCACACCCGGGCCGGCCAGAAGACCGACTGGACCGCCGATCCCCGGATGGTGATCTCGGCGGGGGACCGGTTGACCGTGGTGGCCCGACGGGCCGGGCTGAGCGCCCTGCTCCGCGAGACCACCCCGCCCGCGGAGCCGGCCCCGGCCGGCGCGCCGGTGCCCAGGCAGCCCGAGGAGGGCTGAGCCCGGTTCAGCTGCGTCCGGCGCGGATGTGGCGCAGGGCGTACCAGGCGGCGCCGAGGGCGAGGACGCCGAAGCCGGAGAGCACGCTGGCCGGCGGGAGGTTGACCGCGAGCACCAGGCAGCCGACCAGCCCCAGCGCGGCGAGCAGCTGCACCGGGACCTTGCGGCCCGGCTCCCGGCCGAGGGTGAGCGCGGAGGCGTTGGCGATCGCGTAGTAGACCAGCACCGTGCAGCTGGAGAAGCCGATCGCGCCGCGCACGTCGCCGAGGGCCACCACGACGATCACCACGGCGGCGACGGCCAGCTCGGCGCGGTGCGGCACCCGGTAGCGGGGGTGCACGGCGGCCAGGGCGCCGGGCAGGTCGCGACGGCGGGCCATCGCCAGCGTCGTCCGGCCCACCCCGGCGAGCAGGGAGAGCAGCACCCCGGTCACCGCCACGGTCGCGCCGGCCCGGACCAGCCAGGCCAGGCCGGGGAGCCCGGCGGCGGTCACCACCTCGGCCAGCGGGGCGGCGGAGGCGGCCAGCCGCTCCTCGCCGAGCACGCCGAGCGCGACGACGGCCAGCACCAGGTAGATCGCCAGCACGACGCCGAGCGCCAGCGGCACCGCGCGGGGGATGGTCCGCTCCGGTTCGCGTACCTCCTCGCCGAGGGTGGCGATCCGGGCGTACCCGGCGAAGGCGAAGAAGAGCAGGCCGGCGGCGGTCAGCACGCCCCGGATCCCGGTGCCGGCGAGGCCGTCCAGCCGGTCCGCCGCGATGTGCGGCGCGCCGGTCACCGCGACCAGGGCGAGCACCGCCAGCACGAGGCCGACCAGCGCACGGGTCGCCGCCGCGGTCTTGCCGATGCCGCGCACGTTCACCGCGGTCACCGCCACCACCGCGGCGACCGCGACGAGCCGCGCCCGCCCCGGCCACAGGTACGCCCCGATGGTCAGCGCCATCGCCGCGCAGCTCGCCGTCTTGCCGACCACGAACCCCCAGCCGGCCAGGAAACCGGCGAACGGGTGCAGCCGTTCCCGGCCGTAGACGTACGTCCCGCCGGACTCCGGGTAGCGGGCGGCGAGCCGGGCCGAGCTGGTCGCGTTGCACCAGGCGATGAAGCCGGCCAGCGCCAGCGCGATGATCAGCCCCGCACCGCCGGCCGCCGCGGCGGCCGGGGCGAAGACCACGAAGACGCCCGCGCCGAGCATCGACCCCAGACCGATGACGACCGCGTCGGGTACGCCCAGCCGCCGCCTCAGTTGATCCACGAGCGCAGGCTAGGGGACCGAGGTGAACGGGCGGTCCCAGTTCCGTAACCGGCCGGGCAGCGGCAGGTCGTCCCAGGGCAGCCGGTGCAGCAGCCGGTCCAGCAGCAGCCCGAGCAGCAGCCCGGCGACCGAGTCGGTCAGCCAGTGCCAACCCAGGTAGGTGGTGGTGCAGAACACGATCACCGGCGGCAGCACGCGGACCGCGGTGATCAGGTGGTCCGGTACCGGGCGGTGCAGGGTGCGCAGCAGCGCGGGAAGCAGCAGCGCAAGAATTCCGTACCAGACGATCGAGTTGGCCACGTGCCCCGACGGGTAGGACACCCCGTACGGGCCGTCGGTGTGGAAGATCTGGACGGTGTCCGGTTCCGGCAGGTAGGGCGGCTTGACGCTGGCGGTGGGTGCGGCCCGGTCGGACCAGAGCTTCAGCGGCCCGATGGTCAGGACCGTCAGCACGAACGCGACCACCGGCGGTAGCACCGGCCGGATCGACCTGAGGCGGACGGCCACCAGCACGCCGAGCCCCGCCGCGAGCAGGGTCAGCGGCGTCCCCTGGCCGAGATAGTTGAGCACCCGCGCCACCCAGTACGCCGCCGCCGGCCGGTGCGCCTCCGCCCAGTCGGCGACCGCGCGGTCGAGGCCGAGGAAGTGGCCGCTGGCGAGCGCCACGGTCAGCCCGACCAGGGCGGCGAGCAGCAGTGCGTCGTACCACCACCCGGCCGGTCGGACCGGTCGGAGCCGGACGGTGCCGCGTACTCCCGTGGTCTCCCGCACGCGACCACGCTACCGGCCGCCCACCGCGCCGGCCCCGCGCGGGCGTCGGCCGCTGTGGGCCCAGCCACGAAGGGAAGCGCTCCGGCGGGGCAGCCGTCACACTTGTCCCCGTGCGGATCACCTCGGCCCTCGTCGACCCGGCGCTGCTCGACCTTCCCTGGTCGACCCCGCTGGAGGAGTGGCCTGCCCAGCACCTGGTCGCGCTGCCCCAGGGCATCTCGCGGCACATCGTGCGGTTCGTCCGCCTCGGCGAGTACGTCTACGCGGTGAAGGAGACCGGCGAGCGGGTCGCCGAGCGGGAGTACGACCTGCTCCGCGCGTTGGAGCGGATCGACTTCCCGTCGGTGGAGGCGATCGCGATCGTGGCCGACCGGCAGACCGACGACGGCGAGCCGCTGGACCCGGTGCTGATCACCCGGCACCTGCAGTTCTCGCTGCCCTACCGGGCACTCTTCTCCAACATGCTCCGCCCGGAGACGATGAACCGGCTGCTGGACGCGTTGGCCGCGCTGCTGGTGCGGATGCACCTGACCGGCTTCTTCTGGGGCGACTGCTCGCTGTCGAACACCCTGTTCCGCCGGGACGCCGGTGCGTTCGCCGCCTACCTGGTGGACGCCGAGACCGGGGCCCTGCACAGCTCCCTCTCCAACGGCCAGCGGGGTGAGGACCTGGAGATCGCCCGGGTGAACATCTTCGGCGAGGCGCTGGACCTCCAGGCCGCCGGGCTGCTGCACGAGTCGATCGACCCCGAGATGGTCTGCGAGGAGGTCGTGCAGCGCTACGAGCGGCTCTGGCATGAGATCACCTACGAGCAGCAGGTCGAGCGGGAGGCCCGGCACGACATCGAGGGGCGGATCCGCCGCCTCAACGAGCTGGGTTTCGACGTCGCCGAGGTGGCCCTGTCGACGGTCGACAACGGGCGTTACCTGGTCCGCCCCAAGGTGGTCGACGCCGGCTACCACACCCGCCGGCTGCTCCGGCTGACCGGTTTGGACGCCGAGGAGAACCAGGCCCGCAAGCTGCTCAACGACCTGGACGCGTACCGGGTGGAGAGCGATCTGACCGACGAGCAGCAGGCGGCGCACCGCTGGCTCACCGAGGTCTTCGAGCCGGTGGTCCGGGCGGTCCCCGCCCACCTGCGCCGCAAGCTGGAGCCGCAGGAGCTCTTCGCGCAGATCATCGAGCACAAGTGGCTGCTCTCCGAGCGGGCCGGCCGGGACGTCGGCATGGGCCCGGCGGTGCAGTCGTTCCTGGCCGACGTGCTGGTGCACCGCCCCGACGAGCAGGCCGTCCTCGGCGTCGAGGTCCCCGCCGCCGGCTGACACCCGGCCCTGCGCCGGCCCCCGGAGCCTGGCTCCGCCCGGTCAGTCCACCCAGGAGCCGGCGCGCATCACCCGCACCACGTTGAGGTCGTCGTCGAGGAGCACCAGGTCCGCGCGGAGGCCGGGCTGGAGCGCGCCGACCCGGTCGCCGAGGCCGATGGCCCGGGCCGGGGTGGTGGCGACCATCCGGCAGGCGTCCGGCAGGGCGATGCCGGCCGCCACGGCGTGCCGCAGGGCGGCGTCCATGGTCAGGGTGCTGCCGGCGATCGCGCCGCCCCCGGCCAGCCGGGCCACCCCGTCGGCCACGGTGACCTCCTGACCACCCAGCTCGTACTCGCCGTCGGGCATGCCGGCGGCGGCCATCGCGTCGGTGATCAGGGCGGCCCGCTCCGGGCCGGCGACCGAGGTGGCGAAGCCGAGCATGCCGTCGTGCAGGTGGACGCCGTCGGCGACCAGCTCGCAGACCACGTTCGGCGCGTCGAGCAGGGCCACCACCGGGCCCGGCTCCCGGTGGTGCACCGGGCGCATGCCGTTGAACAGGTGGGTGCCCACACTGGCGCCGGCCGCCACGGCGGCCCGGGTCTGCTCCCAGGTGGCGTCCGTGTGGCCCACGGCGGCGACCACGCCGTGCGCGGTGAGCAGCTTGATCGCGTCCAGCGCGCCGTCCCGCTCCGGGGCCAGGGTGACCATCCGGACCGCGCCCGCGCCCACCTCGATCAGCTCGGCCAGCTCCTCGGTGGACGGGTCGCGGAGGAACTCCGGGTTCTGCGCGCCGCAGCGGTCCGCCGACAGGTACGGCCCCTCGAAGTGGATGCCGGCCAGCACGCCGGCGTCGACCAGCGGGCGGTAGGCGGCGGTGGCGTCCCGCATCAGCGTGAAGGGGGAGCTGACCAGACTGGCCAGCAGCGTCGTGGTGCCGTGCCGCAGGTGGAACGCGGCGGCCTCGCGGGCCGAGTCGGCGTCGCCGGTGGTGAAGGTGTGCCCGCCGCCGCCGTGGGTGTGCATGTCGACGAAGCCCGGCACGATCCAGTGCCCGTCGCGCACCGACGGGTACTCCGCGACCGCCCGGATCCGGTCGCCGGCGATCTCCACGCAGCCCTGCCGGATCACGCCGGTCGGGGTCACCACCTTGCCGTTCACCCGCAGGGTCATCAGCTCTCCTCCAGAGTCCGAGGGGTCAGGGCCGGGGCCGGGCGTCCAGGGCCAGCAGCGCGGCGCCGAGGCAGCCGGCCTCGTCGCCCAGGGCCGCCGCGACCAGGCGCGGCTCCCGGTGGAACGTCAACCGCTCGCGCAGCGCCCCGCGCAGCGGGTCCAGCAGCCGGGGACCGGCCTGGGCCAGCCCGCCGCCGATCACGATGGTCGCCACGTCGAAGAGGGCCTGGCCGGTGGCGAGCCCGTCGGCGAGCGCCTCGACGGCCTCGCGCCAGACCCGACCGGCCAGCGGTTCACCGGCCGCCGCCCGCTCCGCCACCTCGGCGGCGGTCGCCGGCGCGCCGGCCAGCGCCGCGTACCGGCGGCCGATCGCGGCGGCCGACGCCACCGCCTCCAAGCAGCCGGGGCGACCGCAGCCGCAGCGCGGGCCGTCGGGGCGTACCAGGATGTGGCCGATCTCCCCGGCGGCGCCGTGCGCGCCGACGGCGGCCGACCCGTCGACCACGTGGGCGGCGGCGATGCCGGTGCCGATCGCGACGAAGAGCACGTGGCCGGCGCCGCGCCCGGCGCCGAGCCGGGCCTCCGCCAGGCCGCCCGCGCGCACGTCGTGGCCGAGCGCCGTGGGCAGGCCGAGCCGCGTCTCCGCCAGCTCCCGCAGCGGTACGTCCCGGAAGCCCACGTTCGCCGACCAGACCGCCACCCCGCGAGCCTCGTCCACCACCCCCGGTACGGCGATGCCGCAGGCCACCGGCGTCAGCCCGTCGGCGCGGGCCTTGCCGGCCAGCCCCTCGGCGACCGCCAGGACCGTGTCGACCACGGCGTCCGGGCCGCGCCCGGCGTCGGTGGGGTGTCGTTCGGCGTGCACCACCACGCCGTCCGGGCGGACCAGGGCGCACTTCATCCCGGTGCCGCCCACGTCCAGCGCGACGACGACCGGGGTGGCTGCGGTCACGCCAGGACCACGGAGCGGGTCAGGTGACGGGGCGCGTCGGGGTCGAGGCCGCGGCTGGTGGCGAGCGCGACGGCGAACCGCTGGGCGAGGATCAGGTCGGCCATCGGGTCGACCGGGGTACGCCCGGCCGCCCAGCTGGTCAGCACGGTCCGGCAGCCGTGGGTGCGGCTGTGCACGAACGTGGCCCCGGTGGCGGCGACGTCCTCGGGCAGCCCGTCAGGGATCCCGCCGAACGCCCAGACCAGCCGGCCCGGCGCGGCCACCGAGATCGGGCCGTGCCGGTAGTCCATCGCCGGGTACGCCTCGGCCCAGAAGGTGGCGGCCTCGCGGCACTTCAGCGCGGCCTCCTGGGCCAGCCCGACCGTCCAGCCGCGACCGAGGAAGGTGACCTGCTCGATCCCGGCCGGGTCGATCGGCAGTGGGGCCCGGACGGCCACCTCGGCGTCGGCGACCAGCCGGCCCAGGTCGTCGCCGAGGTGGGCGCGGAGCAGCGCCAGGGCGCTGGTGGCGAACCGGGTCTGCACCACCGACCGCTCGTCGGCGAAGGGCATGGTCACCGCCGCGTCGGCCAGCGCGACCGCCGGGGAGCCGGGGTCACCGACGAGCACCGTGGTGGGCACCTGGCCGCGCAGCGCGGCCAGCAGCTCCAGCACCTCGGTGGTGGTGCCGGAGCGGGTGATCGCGATGAGCCGGTCGTAGCGGCGGCCGGTGGGGAACTCGGAGGCCTGGAAGGCGTCGGTCTCGCCCTGGCCGGCGTGCTCGCGCAGCCCGGCGTACGCCATCGCCATGAACCACGACGTGCCGCAACCGACGACGGCGACCCGCTCGCCGGGGCGTGGCAGGCGGTCGGCGACGGTCGGGGCGAGCTGCGCCGCCTCCCGCCAGCAGTCGGGCTGGCTCGCGATCTCCGCGTGCACGTACGCCATGACAACTCCTCGCAGGGGAGACCGTTGCGCAATACGGCTCGTTATGGCCGTCTTTCGCGCGTTATTCTGCGCGAGCCCGGGTGGCCGTGGCAACCAACTCCCAGATCGCGCAGCTCAAGGTTTTGCGTACCGGTAGTTTCGCGCACTACTGTGCACGCAATCAATCACCGTCCGTGCAGAGTCTCTGGAGGCCCCCGCGGTGGACCGCTACGCCCGATGGAACGCGCTGCTCGAGATGCTGACCGACAGCGGTCGGGTCAGCGTCGAGGAGGCAGCCGAGCGCCTGGACGTCTCCCAGGCGACCATCCGGCGTGACTTCGACCAGCTCGCCCAGCAGCAGATGATCACCCGGACCCGGGGCGGCGCGGTGGCCAACGGCGTCTCCTACGACCTGCCGCTGCGCTACAAGACCGCCAAGCACTCGGCCGAGAAGCAGCGGATCGGGGCGGCCGCCGCGGCGCTGGTGACCCCCGGGACCGTGGTCGGCCTCAACGGCGGCACCACCAGCACCGAGGTGGCCCGGGCGCTGGCCGTCCGGCCGGATCTGAACACCAGCGCGGAGGGCGCCCAGCTCACCGTGGTCACCAACGCCCTGAACATCGCCAACGAGCTGCTGGTCCGCTCGCGGATGAAGGTGGTGGTGGCCGGCGGCGTGGTCCGGCCCAAGTCGTTCGAGCTGGTCGGCCCGCTGGGCGGGGCGCTGCTGCGCGAGGTGACCCTGGACGTCGCCCTGCTCGGCGTGGACGCGATCGACCCGCAGCTCGGCGCCGCCGCCCACCACGAGGGCGAGGCGGCGATGAACAACCTGATGGTGGCCCGGGCCAAGCGGGTGGTGATCATCGCGGACTCGTCCAAGTTGGGCGGTCACGCGTTCGCCCGGATCTGCTCGGTGGACCGGGTGGAGACGCTGGTCACCGACTCCGGCGCCGCGCCGGCCGTGGTGCAGGCCTTCCGCGACGCGGGCGTGCACGTCGTCTGCGCCTGAGGCGAAATCCGGGAAACCCCGATGCATACCCGGTACTGTCTGTCGCTGCATACCGCGTATGGTGTCCGCTGTCACCATCACTCATCGGGGGAGGTCAGCTTGTCGGCTGTCCTGGAGATAGAAGGTCTCCGCAAGACGTACCGGAGTCGTCGACGCGGGGTACGGCACGCGCTCGACGGCTTCGACATGCGGGTCGAGGCGGGCCAGGTGCACGGCTTCCTCGGCCCCAACGGCTCCGGCAAGACCACCACCCTGCGGACGCTGCTCGGCCTGATCCGGCCGAACGGCGGCCGGATGGCGATCCTCGGCCACGAGGTGCCGCAGGCGCTGCCGGCCGTCGCCGGCCAGATCGGGGCGATCGTGGAGAGCCCGCAGTTCTTCCCGCACTTCTCCGCGCGGGACACCCTCGGCCTGCTCGCCGGTGCCGGGCACCTGCCCCGGCAGCGGGTCGACGAGGTGCTGGAGCTGGTCGGGCTCCGCGACCGGGCCGGCGAGCGGGTGAAGACCTACTCGCTCGGCATGAAGCAGCGGCTGGCGGTCGCCTCCGCGCTGCTCAAGAACCCGAAGCTGCTGATCCTCGACGAGCCCGCCAACGGCCTCGACCCGGGCGGCATCCGCGAGATGCGCACCCTGATGCGGGACCTGGCCGCCGCCGGCATGACCGTGGTGCTCTCCAGCCACATCCTCGGCGAGATCCAGCTCATCTGCGACTCGGTCACCATCATCTCGCTGGGCCGCCGGGTCGCCTTCGGCCCGGTCGAGCAGGTGCTCGCGGAGCACTCGCAGGGCGCGGTCCGGGTCCGCCTGGAGGCGGTCACCGACCTGCCGCGGGCCGCCGACGTGCTCACCCGGGCGGGGGTGCGGGTCGCCGCCGAGCCCGACCACCTGATGCTCGCCGGCGTCGACAAGCCGGCCACGGTCAGTCGCCTCCTCGCCGAGCAGGGCCTGTACGTCAGCGAGCTGGCCCCGGTCGCCGTCGACCTGGAGAGCGTCTTCCTCGAACTGACCGCCACCGCGCCGGTACCCGGCCAGCACCGGCAGGTCGACCAGTCCACGAAGGTCGGTGAGCCGGGGGCCGGCGCCACCGGGGGAGGTTGGGGCGCATGAGCCTGTACGTCACCGAGCTGCGTCGGCTGGCCAAGCGCCGGCTCACCCGGCTGCTGCTGGTCCTGCTCGTCCTCGGGCTGGCCGGCATCGCCACCGCCTTCAGCTTCTCCAGCCACAAGCTCTCCCCGGCCGTGGTCGCGCAGGCGCAGGCGAGGTCCGACGCCGACTACCGGCAGGCGGTGAAGGACTGGGAGCGGTCGGTCGCCGAGTGCGACGCCGCCGCCGCGCGCAGCGAGAAGACCGAGGACCGGTACGGCCCCGACTGCGGCCGGCAGTGGCAGCCGCAGCCGGAGATGTTCGACCCGAAGTGGAACCTGCCGTACCAGTTCGACTTCCGCGGCGAGTTCGCCACCTTCATCGCCGTCTTCGCGGGCGCGGTCGCGCTCTTCGCGTTCCTGGTCGGCGCGTCGTTCGTCGGGGCCGAGTGGAGCACCGGCGGGATGATGAACCTGCTGCTCTGGCGACCGAAGCGACTCGCCGTGCTCGGCACCAAGCTGGCCGCCGTGCTGACCGCGCTGCTCGGGGTGACCCTCGTGCTCGGGGCACTCTGGACGCTGGCCTTCTGGCTGATCGGCACCTACCGGGGCAGCACCGCGAAGGTGACCTCCGGGGTGTGGCAGTCCACGGCGATCAGCGGCGTCCGGGCGCTGGCCCTGGTGCTGGCGGTGGGGGCAGTGGCCTTCGCGCTCGCCTCGCTGGGCCGGCACACCGCGATGGCCCTCGGCGCCGCGGTCGGCGTCGGCGTGATCAGCGAGGTCGGCATCCGGATCGCCGTCACGATGGCGGGGGTGCGCTTCGGGGACCGCTACGTCCTCTCCACCTACGCGCTGGCGTGGTTCCAGAAGCAGTGGAAGCTGATCGACTACCGGTCCTGCGAGTTCGCCCAGGGGCAGTGCAATCCGAAGGAGATGCTGATCACCTGGCAGGACTCCGCGCTGGTGCTCGGCCTGGGCGGCGCGCTGGTGCTGGTAGCCGCCTTCTGGACGATGCGGCGCCGGGACATCTCCTGACGGTGGCCGCTCCGGACACCGCGTCCGATGCGACCGGGGCGGACCCTGGTTAGGCTGGGGTCCCCCCGGTCGGTGCCACCGCACCGGCCCCCGCCCTCCCGAGGAGCGCCATGTCCGCCGACGCCTCCGCGGCCGCCACCGACCGGCCCGAGCCGTCCGGGCGCGTCGACGTCGAGCGTCGGCAGGGCGGCGGGGTGGTGGTCCCCCCACCGCGTTCCGCTCCCGCGGTCGAGGCCGATCCAACAGCGGTGACGGAGCCCGCGGAGCGGGTCGGGGCGGCCGAGGGCGTCCCCCCGGACGGACCGGTCGCGGAGGCCGGGCTGACCGAGCGGGAACGGCGGATCCTCGCCTTCGAGCAGCAGTGGTGGAAGCACGCCGGGGTCAAGGAGCAGGCCATCCGGGACACCTTCGGGCTCTCCGCGACCCGTTACTACCAGCTGCTCAATGCGCTGCTCGACCATCCGGCCGCGCTGGCCGCCGAGCCGGTGCTGATCGGCCGGCTGCGCCGGCTACGCTCCTCGCGGGCACGCAACCGGCGTCGCTGACCGGTTCACTTCTCGTACGTGCGCAATCCGTTGCCGATCGCGAAGAAGGTCGGTGCCCACTCCCCGATGAAGATGCCCCAGCGGTCCGCCCGGGCGACGCCCGCCCGCTCCAGGTGCTTGGAGAGGAACCAGCTGGTGAAGGAGAGCCCGACGCTCGCGAATCCGGCCAGGTAGGCGTGCTCCGCTTTGAGTCCCGACTCGTGCAGCCGTGCCAACATGCGATCCCCCTGTCGCGTCCGACGGCTCCCGGGCACGACCTCACGCCATGCCGGCGCCGGTCGGGTGGCGGCCCCGGGAGGCCAACCGCTCCTGACGCTACCGGCGATGGGTGGGGCGTACCGGCGAGTTGCCGGAGAGGGGTGTCGGTGGTCGCCCGCATGGCCCCGGCTGGGCCGGGTAGGCGGGCGGCGACGGAGGGAGTGAACGGATGGGGGCACCAGACCGCCGGTACCCGATCGGGAGCCGGCCGGCGCGGCCGGTCGGGGTGGCGCCGATGATGCGGGTACGCTCCGCCTCCGCGGCCGCGCCTGGGCGGCTGGAGAACGAGGACGTGGTCTTCCGCCTCGGCCCGCTGGTCGGGGTGCTCGACGGGGCGACCGTGCCGGAGGGGTTCGACACCGGGTGCGTGCACGGGCCCGCCTGGTACGTCCGGCACCTGGCCGCCCGGATCGGCCTGGCGCTCGCGGCCCGCCCGGCGGCCACCCTGATGAGCAGCCTCGCGGCGGCCATCCTGGCGGTCCGGGCCGACCACAGCGGCGACTGCGACCTCGGCCACCCGGGCACGCCGTCGTCCACCGTCTGTCTGCTTCGGGAGGGCGGGGAGCAGGTCGACTACCTGGTGCTCTGCGACAGCCCGCTGGTGCTGGACACCGGCGGCGAGGTGAGCGTGGTCTCCGACGACCGGCTGGACACCGCGATGGCGGACCTGCGCGGCACCGCGGCCGGCCTGCCCGGGGACGTCGATCCGGTGACCCGGTTCCGGCAGGCGGTGATGGTGCAGCGGGAGCGGATGAACCGGACGCACGGGTACTGGGCCGCCGCCGCCGACCCGGACGCCGCGTACCACGCGGTGACCGGGACGCTGCCGCTGCGCGGACCCGGGGCGCTGCGCCGGGCGGCGCTGCTCAGCGACGGCGTGTCCTGCGCGGTCGAGCAGTTCGGGCTCTTCGACTGGGCGGGGCTGCTGGACGTGGCGGCGGCAGAGGGTCCGGAGGGGCTGATCGGCCGGGTCCGGGCCGCCGAGCGCGACCACCCGGACCGGCTGCGCCGGCACAAGCGGACCGACGACGCCTCGGTGGTGTTCTGCGAGTTCGACCCGGCGGACTGACCCGGGCGCGTGACAACTGAGCGTGAGGCAGGACACGGAGGCGGTCCGACCGGCCGGTACCTTCCGCCGGACCGGCAGTCCCCGCCCAAAGGGCTGGACTCGGGCCGGTACGGACGGCAGACTGCGGCACGTGGCGGGTGCGGTACGGCTTGAGCCGGTGGACGAGCGGAACCTGGAGCCGTTGCTCTCCGTAGCGGCCGCCGAGGCGGAGCCCGAGGACGTGATGCCCCCGGTGGACGCCCCGGCCGGCTGGTCGCTCGCCCGCCGGGAGGCGTTCCGCGACTTCCACCGGGCCAGCTTCGAGGGCCTGGACGGCCCCACCCGCACCCGCATGTACGCCATCCTGGCCAGCGGCGAGGTGGTGGGGATGGTCCGGATGACCCGCTGCGATCAGCCCGGCACCGTGGAGACGGGGATGTGGCTGGGGCGTTCGGCCCGGGGGCAGGGGCTCGGCGCGGCGGCGCTGCGCGAGCTGCTGAACGCGGCCGCCGCGGCCGGCATGCGCACCGTCGTCGCCGAGACGACGCCGGACAACGCCGGTGCGATATCGGTGTTGCGGAAATGCGGCGCGCGATTGCGGGAAGATGGCGGCAAGGTGCGCGCGGAAATGTGCCTTGATTCGGCCCTGCCGGCCCTCTGAGTATTTTGCTCGCCTTGTGTCAACAATCGTCTTTTAGCTTCCCAGCCCGGCTCGTCTGACCGGTTTGCGAGACTTCACCGCCGTCGTGGCGGCTCATCCGAATGCCCTGTGACGGACCCCGCTGGAATTGCGGAGAAAGGTTTCGTGGGTAGGCCCCCGGGTACTGCCGGCCGGGTCCGCTAAAACGGGACGCCCGGTCGCAGGCCCATTTCGCGCTATTCCCCGGAGCTGTTTTCCGGCCTGCCCCACTAAGCGGTGTCCGCGTCCCCCGGGGAGCGAAGGAGAACCGATGAAGAGCGGAGCACGGGTTGCGCTGGCGGTGGGGTTCGGGTATCTCCTGGGCCGCCGCAAGAAGCTGCGTACCGCCCTCACGCTGGCCGCCGCGGTGGCCGCGGGCCGGGCCAGCCAGAACCCTGGCGGGCTGCTGAAGTACGGCACGGACCTGCTGAACTCGACCCCCCAGCTGGGCAACCTCTCCAAGCTGGGCGCCCCCCTGGCCACGGCCGGCAAGGCCGCGGCGACCGCCGCCGCCGGCAGCGGCATCGACGCCCTCAGCGGCAAGCTGCGCGGCAGCGCGGACGCGCTGCGCCGGAAGTCCGGCGGGGACCGGCCCGAGGAGGACGCCGCCGTCGAGGAGCGGTCGGCGCCCGACGAGGAGCAGGAGCTCGCCGAGCAGCCCGAGGCCGGGGACGACTACGACCGCGACGAGCGGCCGGCCGTGGCGCGTCGGCAGCGGGGGCGATGACCATGGCGGCCAATCCCAACCTCGCGGACCGGGCGCGCGACCAGCTCGGCGGGGAACTGCGCAACCTCGCCAGCGCGATCGGCGAGCGGGCGGTCCAGGTGGTGACCGAGCGGCTCACCGGTGCCACCGGCCGGCTCAGCGAGTACGCGAAGGCCGGCGGCGGGCCCGGCCTGATCGCCGCCGCCACCGGCGCGCAGAAGCTCGCCGAGGGGCACTCCCCGATGAAGGCCATGTTCCATGCCGGCCTGGCCGGCGGTAAGGAGAAGCTCATGTCGGCGTTCGGCGGTGGCGGCGGCAAGGGTGGCAAGGGCAAGAAGAAGCTCAAGGTCACCAACATCGTCGAGACCATCGAGGTCGGCGTGCCGGTCCGGGTCGCGTACAACCAGTGGACGACGTTCGGCGACTTCCCGAGCTTCATGAAGAAGGTCGAGCAGGCCGACAACGAGTCCGACGAGAAGATGACCTGGAAGGCACAGGTCTTCTGGTCGCACCGGAGCTGGGAGTCGACCATCGTCCGGCAGATCCCGGACCGCCTCATCCACTGGCGCTCGAAGGGCGAGAAGGGCTCGGTCGACGGCACGGTCAGCTTCCACGAGGTCGGCCCGAACCTGACCCGCATCCTGGTCGTGCTGGAGTACCACCCGCAGGGCCTCTTCGAGCACACCGGCAACCTCTGGCGGGCCCAGGGCCGCCGGGCCCGGCTGGAGCTGAAGCACTTCGTCCGGCACGTGATGACCCAGACCGTCCTGGACCCGGACTCGGTCGAGGGCTGGCGTGGCGAGATCGAGGACTCCCAGGTGGTCAAGGACCACGAGGCCGCGCTGCGCGAGGAGCAGGAGCAGCGCGAGCAGGAGGAGGCGGGGGCGGAGGCGCCCGAGGAGGAGCCGGAGGAGGAGCGCGAGGAGCGCCGGCCGGCCGAGCGCGGCCGCCGCCGCCCGCCGCAGCGCCGTCGTCCCCCCGAGGAGGAAGAGGAGTACGAGGCCTACGACGAGGGCGAGGACTTCGACGAGGGGTACGAGGAGGAGCCCGAGGAGGAGCAGCCGCCGCCGCGTCGCCGGCAGCCCGAGCGGGCCCGCCGCCAGCCGCCGCGGGAGGAGCGGGAGCCGCGCGAGGAGCCGCAGCGCCCCCGCCCGGCGGCCCGACGTGCTCCGGAGCCCCCGCGTCGCCCGGTGGTCCGGCGCCGGCGTGAGGAGCGTGGCGAATGACGATCGCGACGACGAGCGGCGGCCAGGGCGGCGCCCTGGAACGCGGCGGAGGCGGTGGCGGCGGGGGCACCCTCGCCGACGTGGTGGAGACCGTGCTGGACAAGGGCGTGGTGATCGACGCGCAGGTGTCGGTCGCCGTGGTCGGCATCCAGCTCCTGGAGATCAACGCCCGGATCGTGATCGCCAGCGTCGAGACGTACCTGCGGTTCGCCGAGGCGGTCGACCGGATGAGCATCACTCCGAAGAACCAGAAGGGGCTGCCTGACCTGGTGGGGGACGCGGCCGGGGCGGCGACCAAGGGCAAGGCGATCTCCGGCCTCGGGAAGGCGGCCCAGGAGATCAGCGGCGCGGTGGCGGACTCACTGAGCGACCGCGACTCCCGCCGGGAGCGGGAGCGGCCCCGCCGACGCCGGGACGAGGAGCGCTGAGATGACTGACGAGCAGACGCAGCCGGCCGGCGAGACCGGGCTGTTCATCTACGGCATCGTGCCGTCCGACGTGGAGCCGACCCCGGACGCGGAAGGGGTCGGCAACCCGCCGGGCGAGGTGGCCGCGATCCGGCACGGCGACCTGGCCGCGCTGGTCAGCGAGGTCGGGTTGACGGAGCCGATGGGCCGCCCGGCCGACCTGACCGCGTACCAGACGCTGCTGGACGGGACGGCGGCCGTCGCGCCGGTGCTGCCCGTCCGGTTCGGCACCGTGGTGACCGGGCCGGACGCGGTCCGGGACCTGCTGGAGGCGCACCACGACCGGTTCGCCGCCGCCCTCGACGAGTTCGAGGACCGGGTCCAGTACACCGTGCACGGCCGCTTCGACGAGGAGGAGATGATCAGCGACTTCCTCGCCGAGAACGGCTCCGCCGCCGCGCTCGCCGACCAGGTGCGCGGCCGGCCGGAGGCGGAGAGCCGGGAACAGCGGATCCGGCTCGGCGAGATGATCAGCCAGGGGGTGGAGCTGCGCCGGGAGGCGGAGAACCGGTCGCTGATCGACGCGCTCACCCCGTTCGCGGTGGCGCACGCGCCGCGCCCGCCGAGCAGCGAACTGGACGCGATGAACGTCGCCTTCCTGGTCGCGACCGACCACGAGGAGGACTTCGTCCGGGCGGTGGAGGAGTTCGCCGAGCAGCGGCGGAACCTGATCCGGATGCGGCTGCTCGGCCCGCTCGCCCCGTACGACTTCGTCAGCGCGCACCAGCTGGTGGGGTGAGCGGATGGACATCCTCTGGGGGCTGCTGACCCTGCCGTACGCCCCGGTGCGGGGGCTGACCGCGGTGGTGAAGGTGATCGCCCGGGAGGCGGAGTCGAGGCAGTACAACCCGGTCAACATCCGGCGCGAGCTGGAGGACCTGGACCGGGCGGAGGCGGCCGGCGACATCACGCCGGAGGAGCGGGACCGGGGCCAGCAGGAGGTCCTGAACCGGCTGACCACCCCGGCCGGCGGCGCGGGGGGTACCCGTCCCGCGGCCGCCGGGCGGCGGCCGCCGCCGGCCGGCCGGGAGACCGCACGGCGACGGACCGCCGGTCGACGGGGTGACCCGCATCGCGGGCGAGGGGAGTGAGATGACGGCAGCACGCATCCGGGGCGATGGCGACCGGGAGCGCTGGCGCGACCGGGGCGCCCGCGACGACGGCGGCCGGTACGCCGACGAGGAGTACGAGGAGGTGTCGGCCGCCGAGGCGGCCCGGGAGGGGCTGCGCCAGATCGTCGGGCTGACCGGCAAGGACCCGCTCGGCATCACCTCGATCCAGCCCACCGACGACGGCTGGCTGGTCGGGGTGGAGGTGGTCGAGGACCACCGGATCCCGGCCTCGACCGATCTGCTCGGCCTCTACGAGGTGGAGCTGGACATGACGGGGAGCCTGCTCGGCTACCGGCGGACGCGCCGCTACCAGCGCGGCAAGGGGGACGGGGGCTGAGATGACCATGCCGCGGCCACCCTCGGTGGTGCAGAACTCCGGCCAGGTCCTGCCGGCCGGGAACGAGCCGGCGAACCTGGGCGACATCCTCGAACGGGTGCTCGACCGGGGCATCGTGATCGCCGGTGACATCCGGGTCAGCCTGCTCGACATCGAGCTGCTGACGCTGAAGCTGCGGCTGGTCATCGCCTCGGTGGACACCGCGCGGCAGATCGGCATCGACTGGTGGGAGCACGACCCGTGGCTCAGCTCGCGGGCCCGCCCGCCCGTCGAGCCGGGGCCGCGCGACCCGGAAGAGGTGGAGGCGTCCCGGCGGCCCCGGGTGGCCGCCCGGGCCGAGCGGGAGGAGCCGAATGCCTACGACCGCTGAGACCACGCCGACGGCTGGCGCGCCGGAGACCGGCACGGGCGTCTGGCTGCACGGCGTGACCGCCGACGTCGACCCGGCCACCCTCGCCGGGATCACCGGGATGGACGGCGCCCCGGTCCGCCCGGTCCGGGCCGCCGGCCTGACCGCCGTGGTCAGCGCCGCCCCGCTCGCCGAGTACGGCGAGGCGGCGCTGCGCCGCAACCTGGAGGACCTGGCCTGGCTGGAGCGCGCCGCACGGACCCACCACACGGTGGTGGACGCCCTGTCGCGGGCCGGCGCGGTGGTGCCGGCCCGGCTCGCCACGGTGCACCGCGACGACGACCGGGTGGCCCGGGTGCTCACCGAGCGGCGCGACGAGCTGACCGCCACGCTGGCCCGGCTCACCGGCCGCGAGGAGTGGGGCGTCAAGGGGTACGTCGTGCCCGGCGCGGTGCCCCGCACGGCGGAGGCCGCCGACGCCGGCGGCGGAGCCGGCGCGGCGTACCTGCGGCGGCGCCGGGCCCAGCTCACCGCCCGGGAGGAGGGGCAGCGGATCGCCGCCGACGCCGCCGCCACCGTGCACACCGCGCTCGCCGGGTACGCGGTCGCCGCCCGCCGGCACGCGCCGCAGGACCGGCGGCTTTCCGGCGCGGCCACCGCAATGGTGCTCAACGGGGCGTACCTGATCGACCGGGACCGCCTGGCGGGCTTCTCGGAGCTGGTCGGGGCGCTGGCCGACCGGCACCCGGAGCTGCGGCTGGAGCTGACCGGCCCCTGGCCGCCGTACTCCTTCGTGGCCGAACCGTCGGCGGAGCCGGCACACGCCGTTCGGGAGCCGACATGACCGCGGCGCGGGGGCCGGCATGGCGGTGACCTCGCTCGCCCCGAGCAGCGCCGACGACCCGCTGGCCTACCGGCCGGTGGCGCTGGTCGACCTGCTCGACCGGGTGCTCGCCACCGGCGTGGTGATCACCGGCGACATCACCCTGGCGATCGCGGACATCGACCTGGTCCGGATCTCGCTGCGCGCCCTGATCGCCTCCGTCGGGGCGTTGGCCCCGCCGGAGCTGCCCGACGCCACCACGGGGGCCGTCGTGGAGGTCGAGCCGTGACCGAGCGGGACGAGGCGGCGGACCTGGCGGCGGCGCTGGGGGAGCCGCGGTGGGAGGCGCCCCGGGTCCGCCCACTGGACCGTCGGCTCGCGGTGGACTCCGACTCGGTCGAGCGCGGCCTGGCCAGCCTGGTGCTCACCGTCATCGAGCTGCTGCGCCAGCTGATGGAGCGGCAGGCGCTGCGCCGGGTCGACCTGGGCGACCTGACCGAGGAGCAGATCGAGCGGGTCGGCGCCACGCTGATGGCCCTGGAGGAGCAGATGACCCAGCTCCGCGAGTACTTCGGGCTGTCGCCCGAGGACCTCAACCTCGACCTCGGCCCGCTGGGCCCCCTGCTCCCCACGGACTGACGGGCTTCCGGCGAACAGGTCTCCTGAGGGCGACGCGCGGGACGCCCGCTCGGAGCGATCCGTCAGCGCCGCTGCTCGGCGTACGCGGCCAACCAGGCGACCTGGGTGGGGTCGAGGGAGGGGCGGACGCGCCGGCGGGCGGCCTCGACGTGGGCGGCGGTGACCGTGGCGGCGGTCAGCGACTCACGCATCGCGGCCAGGGCCGCCTCCCGGACCAGGGCGGCGCAGTCGGCCGCCGAGAAACGGTCCAGCTCCTCGCCCAGCGCGGCCAGGTCCACGTCCGGGGCGAGCGGCACGTTCCGGGACGCGGCCCGGAGGATCTCCCCCCGGGCCGGTCCGTCCGGCGGCGGCACGTAGACCAGCCGTTCCAGCCGGCCGGGGCGGAGCAGCGCCGGGTCGACCAGGTCCGGCCGGTTCGTCGCGCCGACCACCACCACGTTGCGCAGCGCCTCCACCCCGTCCAGCTCGGTGAGCAGGGCGGCGACCACCCGGTCCGTCGTACCGCCGTCGGTGGCCTGACCGCGGACCGGGGCGAGCGCGTCCACCTCGTCCAGGAAGATCAGCGTCGGCGCCGCCTCGCGGGCCCGGCGGAACAGCTCGCGGACGGCGCGCTCGCTCTCGCCGACCCACTTGGAGAGCAGCTCCGCGCCCTTCACCGAGAGCACGTTCGCCCGGCCCGAGCCGGCCAGCGCGGTGACCAGGTACGTCTTGCCGCAGCCCGGCGGCCCGTAGAGCAGCACGCCCCGGGGTGGCTGCACACCCAGCCGGGCGAAGGTGTCCGGGTAGGTCAGGGGCCAGAGCACCGACTCGGTCAGCGTCTCCTTCACCTCGACCAGGTCGCCGACGTCGTCGAGGGTGACCGAGGCCAGCTCCAGGGTGGACGCGGCCATCGTGGTCGGCCGGACCACCTCCAGCGCGGCGGCGAAATCGGCCATCGCCACCGTCGGCGTCTCGGCCGTCTTCTGCCGCAGGGCGGCGCGCACCCCGGCCTCGCGGACCAGCGCCGCCAGGTCGGCCGCGACGAACCCGGGGGTACGCCCCGCCACCTCGTCCAGCCGGACGTCCTCGGCGAGCGGCACCTGCCGGGTCAGCACGGTGAGCTGCTCCCGGCGCAGCGCCTGGTCCGGCAGGGGAACGGTGATCCGCAGGGAGAGCAGGTCCGGGGCGCGCAGCGCCGGGTCCACCGCCTCCGGCCGGCTGGTGGTGCAGACCACGGCCGCGCCGGCCAGGACGGTCTCGGCGAGCACCTGCCGGAACACCGTCGCCACCGGCCCGGGCCCGTCGGCCGGGGCGAGCGCCTCCACGTCGGTGACCAGCAGGACGGCGGAGCCGTCCCGGCGTACCGCGGCGGCGGCCTCGCGCAGCCGGCGAGCCGCCGCGTCGTTGCTCAGCGCGGCCACCTCCGGCGCCCAGACCGGGCAGACCCGGGCGCGGACCCGGGCGGCGACCGCGCGGACCAGCGCCGCCTTGCCGGACCCGGCCGGCCCGCTGACCAGTACACCGAGCGAGACGGTGGTGCCGAGCCGGCCGAGCACCTCGCGGTGGTGGAAGCCCAGGTCGAGCAGCTCGGTCAGCTCCCGGCCTGCGCCCGCAGCCCGGGCAGTTCGTCGACGCTCGGCGCCTCCGCCGCCCCGACCAGCTCCGGCGCCCCGCCCGGGCCCGACGACGGCGCGCCGCCGGCCAGGCCAGCTGGCGGTGGGCCGGTGAGCCGGCCGGTGGGGTCCTGGCCGACCGGGCCGGAGCCGCGGGTGGCCGGACCGTGCTCCCAGCCGACCACGCTGTCCATGCTGACCAGCGCGCCGGTGTCCGGCTCGACGGCGGTGACGGTGAGCAGGGTGCTGGTCCAGGCGTAGCCGACGGTGTTGGCCAGGCTGCGCCGGGCCGCCTCGACCAGGCTGCGGACCGAGGCGTCGGGGAGCACGTCCTGCGGCAGCAGCGAGACGTCGTCCCCGGCGGTCACCACCTTGCCGAGCAGGGCGAGGCGCAGCATCTCCGGGGAGACCGCGGCGACGATTTCCACCGGGCCGGTCAGGGTGACCCGACGGGCCGGGGTCACCGGCAGTGGGCTCACCGTCACCTGCCCGCCGTCCCGGACGCCGAGGTTGCCCAGCAGCAGGTCGTCGGCGTACAGCAGGGCGGTGCTCGCGGTCGGCCCGGCCGGCGCGGCGATCCCGGCGGTGACCCGCCGGCCGGCCAGCCGGACCGGGTCGCCGGGGCGCAGCGCCAGCGCGGTCAGCACCTCGGGGTGCAGGCGGACGACGCCGCGGCGGGCGTCCAGTGCCGCCGGCCGCAGGCTCGCGGTCAGGGTCAGGTCGGGTTCCGCCACCCGCCCGACAGTAGCCGCCGGCGCCACGCCGTGCCGGGCGGTGCGCGCCCGGCGGGCGTCACCGCGGCCCGGTGTCCTCCAGCAGCGACGGATCACGCCGGATCATCTCGGCCAGCCGGGCCGCCGGGTCCGCGCTCAGCCCGTCCTGCCCGGGGGCCGGCACGGTCTTCACCGACATCGGCCAGACCGGCGGCGGGGCGACCGTCGCCTCCGCGCCGACCGTGACGTCCGGGCCGGCCCAGGAGACCCGCAGCGGGTACGCCTGCCCGTCGTGCGCCACGCGCAGGGTGACGACCAGTCCGGGGTGCTCGGCGACCACCTGGCGGACCGCCTCGGCCACCTCCTCCACCGGGTCGCGGTCGACCGGGCGGGTCCCGCCCCGCAACCGGTACGCGCCGTGCCCGTCCCGGGGTGACCCGGCCGCCGCGGGCTCCTCCTCGGCGGCCTCCTCGCCCGGTCCGCCCGCGCGGCGCCGCAGCGCCTCCTCGCGGCGGGCCAGCCGGGCCAGTGTCTCGTCCAGATCACCTCTCATCACGTCCACCCCTTTCCATGAAACGGGTCGAACCGACGGTCGGTTCAGGCACCCCTCTCCCGGGTCGCCCGGTCCAGCGCGCGATCCAGGACGACCAGCAGGGCGTCCCGGACCGAGAGCCGGTCCCGGGCGTCGAACTGCACCAGCGGAACGTGATCGCCGATTGCCAGCGCCCACCGGATCGCGGCCAGGTCGTGCGCGAGCCGCCCGTCGAAGGCGTTCACCCCGACCACGAAGGGCAGCCCGGCGCGCTCGAAGAAGTCGACCGCGGGATAGCAGTCGTCCAGCCGGGCGCTGTCCACCACCACCAGCGCGCCGAGCGCGCCCCGGGCCAGGTCGTCCCACATGAAGCCGAACCGCGCCTGCCCGGGCGTGCCGAAGAGGTAGAGCTTGAGGCTGCGGTCGACGGTCACGCAGCCGAAGTCCATCGCCACCGTGGTGGTGGTCTTGGTGGAGCGTACGCCGGGGTCGTCGACGCCGATACCGGCGCTGGTCATCTCCGCCTCGGTGATCAGCGGGGCGATCTCGGAGATCGCGCCCACCGTGGTGGTCTTGCCCACGCCGAACCCGCCGGCGATCAGGATCTTCACCGGGATCGGCGGCCTGGTGGCCGGGGCACCCGCGGTCACCCGGGCCGGCGCCGCCGGTGGCCGGTACGGCGGCGGCGCGGGCTGCGGGGCCGGCGGTACGGTCCGGCCGGCAGCCGCGCCGGGTCCCACCGGCACGCCGTACCGGGCGGTGGCGCTGTTGGCGGCGAGCCCACCGGTCGCGGCGGCGGGCCATTCAGGAGATCGCACGGAGTCCATCAATCACTCGCAGGATGATGTCGGGGTCAAGGGCTTCGGCGCCGCCCGCGTGCACGTCGAGGTGGCCGGCGGCCCGCAGGTCACCGACCAGCACCCGGGTCACGCCGAAGTGCAGCCGCGTCCGGGCGGAGATCTCCGCGACCGAGATCGGGTCGGCGCAGAGCGCCACGATGGCCTGGAGTTCCGGGGCGAGCCGGGCCGACACCGCCCACGACCCGCTCTCCGGCCGGGCGGTCACCTGGGTCTCCAGCCCGATCGCCGGGTCGGCGCCGGCCACCCGCCCGGCGGTCAGCACGAACGGACGCGGGCCGTTCGGCTGTCCGGCGACCCGTTCGGCCTCGTCGGCGGGGTGGGGCGGGGCCGCGGGCGCCGGCTCGCCGGCCGGGGAGGGCGACCGCAGGTAGGGACGGATCCGGACGCCAGGTTCCGGGTCCGGTTCCTCGCCGGCCACCTCCGGGGTCATTGCTGTACGGCGTTCTTCAGCTCGGCGATGAGTCGCGGGCTCAGGGCGCCGCCGGCCCGGCCGGCGAAGAGGGTCATCTCGTACGCCACCGTGCCGAGGTTGGCCGACCGGTCGGCGACCACGCCGAGCACCGAGCCGCTGCTGATCGCGCTGATCAGCAGGTAGCCCTCGGCCATGTCGACGATCACCCGGTTCAAACCGCCGAGCGCGTACCAGCTGGCCGCGCCCCCGGCCAGGCTGGTCATCCCGGAGACCACGGCGGCGAGCCGCTCGGCGTTGGACCGGTCCTTGATGGCGGACATCGCCATCAGCAGCCCGTCCGAGGAGACCGCGATCGCCTCCATCACGCCGGCCGTGCTGGAGGTGAACGAGTCGAGGAGCCAGTTGAAGGTGCGGGCCTCCGGGCTGAGCTCCCCGGTGTGCTGGTGGTCGACGTTGTCGTGCAGGAAGGGACTGGTCACTGTGATGATCCCTCTTCGTGACGGTGGTCTGGACCGACTTCGCGCAGCGCGCGGGCGACGCCCGCCTCGAACTCGGTGATGAGGTTGCGGACCTCGGCCGGGTCTCCGGGGTGCTGGCTGGTGACCGGCGCCTGGGGCGGGGCGACGGCCAGGTTCGCCCCGGGCACCCGCCGGCTCAGCCGGGGCCGGTCAGGGGAGGGCCCGACCGGGGCGGCGGTCCGCTCGGCGCGGCGTACCCCGGCCTGGAAGTCCTCGACCAGCGCGCGGACGGCGGACGGGTCGGCGCGGGTGGCGTCGACCGGCCCGGCCGCCGGGGCGGTCCGCGGCAGGCTGGCGCCGGGCACCCGCTGGCGGATCACCGGCCGGCCGCCGGTCGCCGCGCCGGCGACCGGGGCACCCACCGGGTGGGCCGGCGGCGGCGCGTCCGGAACCGGCCCGGCGGGCGGCGGCGTGGCGGGCGGCGGCGCGACGGGCGCCGGGCCGGCGGGGGTGGGCGGCGCGGCCGGCGGTCCGGCGGCCACCTCGGTCGCGGCGCCGAAGGCGTTCCACGACTCCGCGGTCTCCAGGCTGCGGGTGGCCCGGCTGAGCGGCACCGAATCGAAGCCCGGCTGGTCCTCGACGGCCGGCGGGACCGGGGCGGCGGTGAGCGCGCGACCCGGGCGGGCGAGCTCGCCGAGCCCCCGCCGGTCCCGGGACGGAACGGTGGCGCGGGCCACCGTGACGCCGGCCCGCCCGGGCCGCCGGACCACCAGCAGCGCGGCGGGGATCTCCAGCCGGGCGGTCACCCCGCCGCCCGCGGTCGGGGCGAGGTCCACCGTCCAGCCGTGCCGGCGGGCCAGCCGGCCGACCACGAAGAGTCCGAGCACCTCGGTCGGGGCCAGGTCGAGCCGTTCCCGGCGGGTGAGCCGGGCGTTCTCCTCGGTGAGCCGCTCCTCGGTCATGCCGATGCCCCGGTCCACCACGGTGAGCCGCGCCCCGCCGTCGGTCAGCTCGCCGCCCACCACCACCCGGGTGTGCGGCGGGGAGAAGACGCTGGCGTTCTCCATCAGCTCGGCCAGCGCGAGCACCAGGTCGCCGACGGTGGCGGGCGCCGCCGCCACCCCCGGCGGCACCTGCACGTCGACCCGGGTGTAGTCCTCGATCTCGCCGAGCGCCAGGCGGACCACGTCGGCGAGCTGCACCGGCGCCACGTGCCCGTCGGTGCCGGCCGCGCCGGAGAGCACGACCAGGCTGCCGGCGTTGCGGCGCAGCCGGCTGGAGATGTGGTCGAGCCGGTAGAGGTGCTCCAGCCGCCCCGGGTCGGTCTCCTGCCGTTCCAGCCGGTCGATCAGCGCGATCTGCCGGCCGACCAGGTTCTGCGTACGCCGGCCGACGTGGCCGAACATCTGCGCCACGTTGCGCCGGCCGGCGACCTGCCGTTCGACCAGGCGGGCGGCGGTGCTCTGCACCCGTTCGAAGGCGCGGGCCAGGTCGCCGATCTCGTCCCGGGCCCGGACGTCGACCGGGTCGAGCCGGACCAATTGGCCGGCATCGGACTCGTCGTCGACCACCCGGACCAGCTCGGCCTCGGCGACCCGGGCGACCCGGTCGGCGGAGCGGGTGAGGCGGGTCAACGGCCGGGCCACCGTCCGCGCGACGGCCATGCTGAGCAGCACCACGATCAGCAGGATCAGGGTGGCCGCCCCGCCGACCAGCCAGGCCGCGGTGAGCGCGTCCCGCTGGTCGGCGGTGGTCTCGGCGATGACGTCCGCGACGATCTTCTTCTCCACGAACTGGCCGAGCGTGATCATCGAGCGGACCGACGGGAAGAGGGTGTCCAGCGGCACCGCGGCGATCGACGCCACCGGGTCCTTGACGCTGTCGACGAGGAAGGTGGGGGTGGTCCGGGCCGCCACCGCCGCGTCGTCCAGCATGGCCAGCTCGTACTGCTCGGCGGTGATCAGACTGCGGAACCGCAGGTTGTCCACCTGCAACGCGGCCATGCAGGCGATGTAGGCGGCGGCCGCCTTCGGGTCGCCGGTCGCCCTCACCAGCACGATCAGGGTCGCGCAGGCGCCCAGCCCCTCGTCGGCGCGGAGCAGCCCGTCCAGCGCCAGCACCTGCCGCCCGGCCGAGGTGCTGGTGTCCACCTGGAACGGCAGCCGCAACGCCTCGATCAGCGCCATGTCGACCGGGCCGAAGGCGTCCATGATCTGGGTCGGCGTCGCCTTCCCGGCCAGCACGGCGGTGCGCAGGTCGGCCAGCTTGCGTACCCCGTCGAGGGCGGCGGTGACCCGGTCGGGGAGGCGATCGGCCCGCAGGTCGGCCACCCGGTCGTCGACGGCGGTCGACTTCCGGATCAGCTCGGTCCGGGTCACCCGGCCGAGCAGCAGGCCGACCGAGAGCAGCCGTTCCTGCTGGAGGTCCTGGACGAGGCTGCCGATCCGGCTGGCGACCCGAACGGTGGCGGCGATGTCGCCGGCCCGCTGGGCGGCGGCCACCCGGTCGAGCACCACCGGCACGGCCAGCCCGACCATGCTGAGCAGCGGAATGATCACGAGCAGGGCGAGCTTGCCCCGGATCCGGAGCCTACCGAGCAGCATCGAAGGGCCCCCACCGCTCGGGTTCGCCGGGCCGGCCCGACCCGACCGGTTGGAGTTGACGGGGCTCGGCCGGCGGCTGCCACGCGGGCAGCGCGCCCGAGTCCTCGCGCGCCCGCTCCTCGTCGGCCGCGCGCCGGCGGGCCCGCAGGTACGCGCCGATCAGCACCCCGATCAGGACGACGACCAGCAGGACGGCGAGCGCGGCGGCGGCGACGGCCAGCAGGCGGTCCCGGTCGAGCCGGTCGATCCGCTCCTTCAGCAGGGCGTCGAGCTGGTCCAGGATGACCGGCTGGAGCTGCTTGGCGGCGGCCTGCGCGGTGAGCCGGGCGGCGGCCACCTGGGCGGGGTCGGTCGGTCCGCCGCCCGCCTCGCCGGCCGGCGCGGAGAGCGCGGCGAGCGCCTCGACGGAGCGCTGGTAGGTGTCGAGCGGGGTGAGCACGTTCGCGCCGAGGTCGGTGCTTTCCGAGTTGTCCACCGCGGCCCGCAGGTCGGCGACCAGGTCGGTGGCCGGTGCGAGGGCGGCCACCCGGAGGGCGGCCAGCTCGGCGAGGGTCTGCGGCCGTTCGGCGGCCGGGCGCTGCGCGGCCAGGGCGGTCAGGTCGGCGAGCCGGCCCGCCGCGACCATCGCCTCGGGCAGGTCGCGGCCGATGCCGTTCTGGAGGAAGAAGGAGTCGGACTGCGGGTCGCGGATCAGCCCGGAGCTGTCCCGGATCTTGCGGTGCAGGTCGAGCAGCAGGTCGGTGACCTCCCCGTACGCGGCGAAGGCGGCGGTGGGGTCGGTGAGCCCCCGGTCGGGCAGCGCCTCCAGCTTGGCGCGCAGCCCGGACCAGCGTTCGTGGCTGCGCAGCTCGTCCCCGACCGCGCTGTCGACGGTGGTCGCCTGCTCGACCGCGGCGGTCAGCGCGTCCCGGGAGACCGGCCGGCCGGTGACCGCGGCGGTCTGGGCGTCCACCAGCGCGTCGGTGACCGGGCCGAGGGCGCGCAGGTACTGCACGCCGAGCCGTTCCCGGGTCGCCAGGTCACGGTCCTCCCCGGTCAGCCGGTGCGTCTGGGCGAAGAGCAGCCCCACCGGGGCCAGCAGGGCCGCCACGAGCAGCAGGGGCAGGACGCGGCCCGGTACGGAGGGCCGTCGACGGACCCGCGGCGCGGGGACTGTCATGGTCTGTCTCCTACGGCGACGGCGGGGGACTCCTCCGGTGGCGGGGGTCGCCGATGCAGTCCCGTACACCGGACCGGAAACTAGTCGACCGGCGTGGGGGGTGACTGCCGTCGCTGAGTCAGCTTCGCGTCACTTCGAGCGATGTCACGGCTCGTTGACCTTGTCGCCACAGAGCGTTCCGCGGGCCGTGCATCATGGACGCATCGGAGGCGGTTTATTCGACTACATGTGAATTGACGCGATCCGAATTCAACTCGCTGGGATTCTCTGGACCTTGCGCGGTCGATCGGACTCGCAAGGCCGATCGGACCAGCCGGACGGACGTACGGCGGATCTCAGGCAACGCTCAGGATCCGGCCCGTACCGTGTGCCGCATGAGATCACCGCTGACGGCCGCGCGGGTCCGGCGTGCCCTGGCCACCCGCCGCCGTCGGGTCGTGGCCGCGTCGGTGGTGGTCGTCCTGGCGGCGGCCGCGGTGGTCTGGGCGGCCCGGCCGGAGCGGCCCGCCTTCCGGACCGAGTCGGCGATGGTGACCGTCCGCTCCGGACCGGCCGGCGATCAGCCGGTCGACCTGGACACCACGCTGTACCTGCCCGACGACGCCTCCGCCGACCGGAAGGTCCCGGCGGTGCTGCTCGCGCACGGCTTCGGCGGCACCAAGGACTCCGTCCGCTCCGACGCGGAGGACCTGGTCGAGCGCGGGTACGCGGTGCTCACCTGGACCGCGCGGGGCTTCGGCCGCAGCGGCGGCGAGATCCACCTGGACAGCCCCGACCACGAGGTGCGGGACGCGCAGCGCCTGCTCGACCGGCTCGCCGCCCGCCCCGACATCCGGACCGACGCCGCCGGTGACCCCCGGGTCGGCGTGGTCGGCGGCTCGTACGGCGGTGGCCTGGCGCTGCTGCTCGCCGCCCAGGACCGCCGGGTCGACGCGATCGTCCCGATGATCACCTGGAACGACCTCTCCCGCGCCTTCCTGCCGGAGAGCACCGGGAGGGCGCCCACCGAGGGCGTGTTCAAGAAGGGCTGGGCCGGCATCTTCTTCGGTGGCGGCGGCTCCGCCGGCTCGGGGCCGGCCGGCATCTCCGGCACCACCGCCGCCCAGCCGCAGGGGGCGCCGGCGTCGGCCGGCGCGCCCAGCCCGCAGCCCGGCGCGGGCCCCGGCACCGGTTCCGGGCGCGCCCCGGCCGGCGCCGCCGACCCGTCCTGCGGCCGGTTCGCCGCCGACGTCTGCGCCGCGTACCTGCGGATCGCCACCACCGGCCGGGCCGACGCCGGCGCGGTGGACCTGCTGCGCCGCTCCTCCCCGGCCGGCGTGCTCGACCGGGTCAAGGCGCCCACCCTGCTGGTGCAGGGGGAGGCGGACACCCTCTTCCCGCTGGCCGAGGCGGACGCCAACGCGCGGGGTATCGCCGCCGCGGGCACCCCGGTGCGGGTCGCCTGGTTCACCGGCGGCCACGACGGCGGCGCGGGGCCGACCAGCGACTCCGACCGGGTGAAGTTCCTGACCGCGCAGTGGCTCGACCACTACGTCAAGGGGGCGGGCGCGGCGCCCGGCGAGGGCTTCACCTTCTCCCGGATCGCCGGCTTCGACGCGCTGGACCGGGGTCTGGTCGCCACCGGCTACCGCACCGCCGACTACCCGGGCGTGACCGGGGACGCCCGCTGGGAGGTCGAGGTCGGCGGCCCGACCCAGCAGGTCGCCAACCCGCCCAACGGCAATCCGGCGGCGATCTCCGCGGTGCCGTTCGCCGGGGCGCTGGGCTCGCTGCTGAACGGGGTGGCCGGCGACATCCCCGGCCAGCACGCCCGGTTCGAGTCCGCGCCGCTCGCCGAGGCGGTGGACGTGGTCGGCTCGCCGACGGTCCGGATCCGGGCCGCGTCGCCGACCGGCGAGGCGGTGCTCTTCGTGAAGCTCTACGACGTCGACCCGAACGGCGCCACCACGCTCCCCGACGGCCTGGTCGCCCCGGTCCGCCTCACCGGCCTGCCCAGGACCGTCGACGCGGCCCAGCCGGTCACGGTCACGCTGCCGGCGATCGTCCGCCGGATCGAGGCCGGGCACCGGCTGCGGGTCGTCGTGGCCACCTCCGACCAGGCGTACGCCACGCCGCCCGAGCCGACCGTCTACACGGTCGCCCCCGGCGGCGGCGCGCTGAGCCTGCCGACCGTCGACGGCGAGCCGATCCCCACCACCGCCACCGTCTGGCGCTGGGTCCTGGTCGGGCTGCTCGCCGCGATCGCGGTCGGGCTCGTCGTGGTCGTCCTGGTCGCCCGCCGCCGGCACCGCCGCCAGGACAGCTCCGTCCACCCGGAGTACGCGGGCATCCCGCTCGCCGTCCAATCGCTCCGCAAGGAGTACGCGGACGGCTTCGTCGCCGTCGCAGAAGTGGACTTCGAGGTGCACCCCGGCCAGGTGGTCGGCCTGCTCGGCCCGAACGGCGCCGGCAAGACCACCACCCTGCGGGTGCTGATGGGGCTGACCCAGCCGACGGCCGGGGAGATCTACGTCTTCGGGCACCGGCTGGTGCCCGGCTCGCCGGTGCTCTCCCGGATCGGCGCGCTGGTCGAGGGCCCGGGCTTCCTGCCGCACCTGTCCGGCCTGGACAACCTGAAGGCGTACTGGCGGGCGACCGGGCGGCCCTGGGACGACGCGCACTTCGACGAGGCGCTGGAGATCGCCGGCCTCGGCTCCTCGGTGCACCGGCGGACGAAGAACTACAGCCACGGCATGCGGCAGCGGCTGGCCATCGCGCAGGCCATGCTCGGCCTGCCGGAGCTGCTGGTGCTCGACGAGCCGACGGACGGGCTCGACCCGCCGCAGATCGCCGAGATGCGCCGGGTGCTCCAGCGGTACGCCACCGAAGGCCGGGCGGTGCTGGTCTCCAGCCACCTGCTGGCCGAGGTGGAGCAGACCTGCACCCACGCGGTGGTGGTGAACAAGGGCCGGATCGTGGCGTCCGGCCCGGTCGAGGAGATCGTCGGCGACTCGCCGAGCGTGCTCTTCGAGGTGACCGACCCGGACGCCGCCCGGACGGTGCTGGACCGGCTGCACGGGGTACGGGTGCTGCCCGACGGCGACGGCGGGCTGGTGGTGGACACCAACGGCACCGCGCGCAGCGAGGTGGTGGCCGAGCTGGTCCGGGCCGGCATCGGGGTGGACCGGGTGGTGCCCCGGCGCCGTCTGGAGGACGCGTTCCTCGCCCTGGTCGGCGAGAACTCTCGGGGAAGCGGTGACCGGTGATGGCAGGCTCTTCGGTCGGGTCGCGGGACGCGGCCGGCGCGGTCGGTCCGGGCGGGGCGGCGGTCGGCTACCGGCCGTCGGCGACCCTGCCGTTCGCCGCGGAGTTCCGCCGGCAGGCGTCGCGGCGGCGTACCCAGCTGGCGCTCGGGTTCATGGTGCTGCTGCCGCTGATCATCCTGGTCGCGTTCCAGTTCGACTCCGGTGGCGACGAGGACAACGGGCGCAACGAGTTCGCCAGCCTGGTCGACCTGGCCACCTCGGGCGGGCTCAACTTCACCCTCTTCTCGATCTTCGTGTCGGCGTCGTTTCTGCTGGTCGTGGTGGTGGCGCTGTTCTGCGGGGACACGGTGGCCAGCGAGGCGAGCTGGGGGAGCCTGCGCTACCTGCTGGCCATCCCGGTGCCCCGGGCCCGGCTGCTCGCGGTGAAGCTGCTGGTCGCGCTCGCGTACTCCGGTCTGGCCCTGCTGCTGCTCGCGGGCACGGCGCTGCTCGCCGGCACCCTCCGGTACGGCTGGTCGCCGCTGCGCAGCCAGGTCTCCGCCGAGCTGGCGCCCGGCGAGGGGCTGCTGCGGCTGCTGGCGGTGCTGGGTTACCTGGCGGTCGTTTTGCTGGTGGTCGCCGGGCTGGCGTTCCTGCTCTCGGTGACCACGGACGCCGCGCTCGGCGCGGTCGGCGGCGCGGTGCTGCTCTGGATCCTCTCCAGCATCCTGGACCAGATCACCGCGCTCGGCGGCCTGCGCGCCTTCCTGCCGACCCACTACAGCAGCGCCTGGCTGGGGCTGCTCTCCACGCCGGTGCAGACCGACGACGTGGTCCGGGGCACGATCTCAGCGGTCGGCTACGCCACGCTCTTCTGGGGGCTGGCCTTCTGGCGCTTCACCCGCAAGGACGTGACGAGCTGACGCAGGTACGACTACATCCGATGGCGCAACCAACGTGCCCAACCCAAAACCGGACTCGCCACCGGATCCAAGATCCGCCACCCGGCTCACCCGTTCGGGGTATGGCGAGGCACTAGCATGACTCGGGCGCCGGCGCCGGCGCCGCGCCCCGGGGCAGTTGCCACCGTCGGCCGCCAGCCGGTGCCGCGTCGTGCCGCCCCGCCGACCCACTCGCGAAAGCTCCCGCCATGCGCGTCTCAGCTCTGCATCACCAAGCTATCCGAGCCGATGGCGGCACCATTTCCCCGCCCTCCCGGGACGCCTACTTCGACAACGCCAAACTCCTGGCTACCGCCCTGGTCGTCCTCGGCCACACCTGGGGCCCGCTCGTCGGCTCCCCGAACGAGATGCGCGGCGTGCGGGCTCTCTACCTGCTGGTCTACGCCTTCCATATGCCACTGTTCGTCATGATCAGCGGCTACTTCTCACGCTCCTTCGCCCAGGACGCCTCTCACCCCGGCCGGCTGCGCAGACTCCTCACCAGCACCCTGGTCCCCTACCTGATCTTCGCCACCGCATACCAGCTGTACAACAACTACCGCCTGGACGAGTCGAACCCGATTGACCTGGTCACGCCCTTCTACCTCACCTGGTTCCTGGTCGCCCTGTTCGTCTGGCGGATTTCCGCCCCGCTCTGGCTCAACCTGCGCGCACCGGTCGCGGTGGCGACCGGCGTCATGCTCGCCTCGGGCGCCGCCTCGCTCTCCGGGGAACTGGACCTGGCCCGGATCCTCCAGTTCCTCCCATTCTTCGTGCTCGGCCTCACCGCCCGGCGCGAACACCTCGAATGGATCCGTGACACCCGATGGCTGCGCCCCGCCGCCGTCCTGGTGTTTGCCGCAGCCCTGATCACCGTGTACCACTACGCCCCGCGGCTGCCCGCTGGCTGGTTCTACCGGCACAACGGGCACGCACAACTGGACGTCAGCTGGGGTACGTGGGCGGTCGGCGCACTCAGCTTGACGGCGGTCGCGCTCGTGCTCTGTGTCGCCTTTCTCGCCCTGGTGCCTTCGAACCGCAATTTGCTCACCCCGCTCGCGACCGGCACCCAGTACACCTACCTGCTGCACGGGTTCATCGTTCAGCTCGCGCTCGCCTACAAGTTCCAGAACACTCCGTTCGTCAACTCCTTCGCCGGCCTATTGACCATCAGTGCTCTCGCCGTCCTCGCGACGGGAATCCTGGCCTCCCCGCCCGTCCGCCGGCTTTTCGGCTGGGCGGTGGAACCGCAGATGAGTTGGGCCTTTGCCGATGTGCGGGCGGAGAAGTTCGCCGATGCCCGACGCCCGGTGACCGCTCCTACCCACAGCTCGACCTAGGACGTCGAGGGAGAGCGCCTCAGGAGCGGGTGGGCGCGGTGAGGACCGCGTCGAGCAGGCCGGGGTAGAGGCGGTCCAGTTCGTCGCGGCGCAGCCGGACGTACCGGCTGGTGCCGGCGACCCGGGTCCGGGTCAGGCCCGCCTCGCGCAGCACCTTCAGGTGGTGGCTGCGGGTCGCCTTGGACACGCCGAACTCGAAGGTGCCGCAGGCGTACTCGCCGCCCTCGGCGAGGGCGCGCACGATCTGCAGCCGTACGTCGTCGGCCAGCGCCGCGAGCACGGCGGTGACCGGTACGTCGCGCAGTTCGGGTTCGTGCAGCTCCATGTGACCAGTGTAACCCTTGTTCGACGTTCGTCGAACAAGCTCCTACAGTCGGTGGCGTTAGTTCGACGATACTCGAACATAGGAGCTCTCGTGCGCTCTCGTCACGCCGCCTTCCCGCTCTTCGCGGTGCTCAGCTGGGGTGTCATGTTCCCCGTCCTGGCCAGCGCCCTCACCCGGGTCGACGCGCTGAACCTCACCACCGCCCGGTACGTCCTCGCGACCGCCGTCCTGCTCGCCCTGCTGCTGGCCCGGGAGGGCCTGGCCGCGCTGCGCGCCGGCGGCCGGGCCGTCGAGGTGGTGGCGCTCGGCGTGCTCGGCTTCGCCGGGTTCAACGTGCTGACCAACCTGGCGCTCGGGCACGCCGCCCCGCAGCAGATCGCCCTCTTCGCCGCCACCACCCCGCTGGTCACCCAGCTGGTCCGCTGGGTTCGGGACGGCGTGCGCCCCCGTCCGGTGCTGCTCGGGTTCTCGCTGCTCGCCCTCGTCGGCGTCGGTCTGGTGATCACCCGGGGCCGGCTCGACGGGCTGGGCCAGTTCGGCGTCGGCGGGCTGCTGATGATCGGCGCGGTCCTCGGCTGGGCCGTCTACACCCACGGCGCGAGCCGGTTCACCGGCTGGTCCCCGCTGCGTTACACCACGCTCACCGCGGTCGCCGGCACCGCCGCGATGCTCGCCGGCAGCCTCACCGCCGACCTCGCCGGCTGGCAGCACCTGCCGGCCGCCGCCGACCTCGTCGCGGTCGCCCCGCAGCTGGCGTACGCCGTGATCGTCGCCGCCGTCCTCGCGGTACTCGCCTGGAACACCGGGGTGCAGCGGCTCGGCGCGGCCGACGCCGCCCTCTTCATGAACCTGGTCCCGGTGACCACCTTCGTGGTGCAGACCGTCCGGGGCTACCGGCCCGGCGCGGTGGAGCTGGTCGGCGCGGCCCTGACCATCGCCGCCCTGGCCGCCGCCAACCTGGTCACCCGCTCCCGCGCCGCCACCACCCGCGCCGCGGCGCCCGTCCCGGTGGCGGTCACCGACCGGCCGGCGATGGTCGACCCGATCGCCGTGGTGGCCCGGTGAGGTGAGCGGAGCGGCAACGCCCGGGAGGTGGGGGCATCCGGCGGCGGAGGGGCCCCACCTCCCGGACGGTGCGCGGATCTCGGCGCTGGTGAGCGGGGGTGGCTCACACCGTGGGAACCCCGCTCGGCAGGTGCGCCGTGAGTGCATAGACTCGGCGGCACAACTGCATACCTCATCCAGAGGGGCTGAGGGATACGGCCCGACGACGCCCCGGCAACCACCCGCGCGCTCGACGACGAGCGAGGAGCGGGCAGGTGCCAATTCCGTCCCCGCCGCAGGGTGCGATGCGGGGAAAGATGAGAGGAATTCCTCGACATGACGTCGACGCTTCCCGCCGCCCCCGGTATCGACACCACCCTCAGCCCGGCCCGCGCCCTGGTCTGCCGCGCCTGTTCCGCGCGCTACCCGCTGGCCGCCCAGCACGCCTGCTTCGAGTGTTTCGGCCCGCTGGAGGTCGACTACGACGCCGCCGCGCTCGCCACCGTCACCCGGGAGCAGATCGAGGCCGGCCCGAAGAACCTCTGGCGGTACGCGGCCCTGCTCCCCGCCGGCCAGGACCCGGCCAGCCGGGTGACCGTGGACCCGGGGCTCACCCCGCTGGTCGCCGCGCCGCACCTCGCCGCCGAGCTGGGCATCACCGCGCCGCTCTGGGTGAAGGACGACAGCGCGAACCCCACCCACTCGTTCAAGGACCGGGTGGTCTCGGTGGCGCTGACCGCCGCCCGGGCGCTCGGCTTCACCCGGTACGCCTGCGCCTCCACCGGCAACCTGGCCAACTCGGTCGCCGCCCACGCGGCGCGGACCGGGGCGCCGTCGGTGGTCTTCATCCCCAGCGACCTGGAGCAGGGCAAGGTCGTCACGACCGCCGTCTACGGCGGCGACCTGGTCGCCATCGACGGCTCGTACGACGACGTGAACCGGCTCTGCGGGGAGCTGGTGGAGACCGACGAGTTCGAGGACACCGCGTTCGTCAACGTCAACGTCCGGCCGTACTACGCGGAGGGATCGAAGACCCTCGGGTACGAGGTGGCCGAGCAGCTCGGCTGGCGGATCCCGGCGCAGGTGGTGATCCCGATGGCGAGCGGCGAGCTGCTCACCAAGATCGACAAGGCGTTCTCGGAGCTGGTCGAGATCGGCCTGGTCGAGGCGCCGGCCGGCGGCTGGAAGGTCTTCGGCGCCCAGTCGGCCGGCTGCAACCCGATCGCCGCCGCGCTGCACGCCGACAGCGACACCATCACCCCGGTCAAGCCGACCGGCATCGCCAAGTCGCTGAACATCGGCGACCCGGCCGCCGGCCTCTACGCCCTCGAAGCCGTCCGCCGCACCGACGGCTGGATGGAGTACGCCGACGACGACGAGATCCGCGCCGGCATCCGGCTGCTCGCCCGGACCGCCGGCGTCTTCGCCGAGACCGCCGGCGGTGTCACCGTCGCCGTGCTCCGCAAGCTGGTGGAGTCCGGCCGGCTCGACCCCACGGCGGAGACGGTCGTCTTCAACACCGGCGAGGGCCTGAAGACCATCGACGCGGTCGCCCCCGAGGTCGGCCCCACCCATCGCATCAAGCCGTCGCTCCGCGCCGCCCGCGACGCCGGCCTCCTCTCCTGACCCACCCGACGCCCGCCCGGGTCCGGTGGACCTGGGGTTGGCCGGGTGGGGGACGGGCGGATCGCCCGGACGGGGGATCGGGCGGATCCACCGGGTAACTGGCTTTTCGCTGTGAGTGTGGAAAACCCGCCGCTAAGGACTTGACGGGCAGGATTCGGACGGCGCAAGATGCTCCGTGCGGGAGGGCGTTTCGCCGGAGACTTTCAGTTCTTTCGACCCAGCGCCGATGGCGTTGTGCGATCGTCCCTCCCGACCAACGTCGCGATCGGGGCCAGCGTTAATTCGCTGGCCCCGATCGCTGTTCCTGGCGCACCCTCGCGGGTATGGACATCACGATCGCGCCGTTCGACGCCGCCGACGCGGCCGCGATCGACGAGGCGTACCGGATCGGCGCGGCGGCCAACGAGGCCGACCTGCCGGACTTCCCGCCGTTCTGCCGGCAGCGCTTCGACGCCGCCGTCCGGCATCCGATGCCGGGCAATGCGCCACGCTGGGCGCTGGCCCGGCTCGACGGCGTACCGGCCGGCTACCTGGGGCTGGACCTGCCGCAGCTCGACAACACCGACAACTCGACCGTCGACCTGGTCGTGCATCCGGCGTACCGGCGCCGGGGCGTCGGCCGGGCGCTGCACGAGCACTGCCTGCGGCTGCTGCGCGAGTACGGCCGCAAGCGGGTGATGGGCATGGCGGTCTCGGCGCTGCCCGGGGGAATCGCCCGACCCGAGGCGGGCGGCACCTTCGCCGCCGCGATGGGCGCCCGCCCGGTGCTCGCCGAGGTGCGCCGCCGGCTGGCGACCGACCGGCTCGACCACGCCGCGCTCGACGCCCTGGCCGCTGAGGCCCGGGCGCACGCCACCGGCTACCGCACCGTCCGCTGGCAGGGCGACACGCCGGAGGAGTACGCCGCCGACGTGGCCTACCTCGACGGCCGGCTGATGACCGACGCGCCCCTCGGCGACCTGGAGTGGGAGCCGGAGCAGGTCGACGTCGCGCGGCTGCGGGGCACCGAACGGGCGCTGGAGGCCCGGGGCCGCCGCGGCTACCACCACGCGGCGGTGCACGAGGCGACTGGTCGGCTGGTCGCCTGGACCCTGATCGACCTGGGTCCGAGCGCCGACTGGCACGCCTTCCAGCAGATCACCATCGTCGACCCGGCGCACCGGGGGCACCGGCTGGGCCTGCTCACCAAGGTGGAGAACCTGCGCTGGGTGCTCGACCACGAACCGGCACTGCGCGTGATCGACACCTGGAACGCCGCCGAGAACCGGCACATGATCACCATCAACGAGCAGCTCGGCTTCCGCCCGGTCGACTCCTGGACGGACTGGCAGCTGACGATCTGACTTGTGACACGGCCCTACTGATCGCGGGGCTTTCTGTTGCATGATGGCGGGCATGACGGAGACCCCGCACCCCCTGTACGACAGGCACGCCGACACCCTCACCCGCGCGCTGACCGCGATCACGGAGCGGGGATACTGGTCCGCCTACCCCGAGTCGCCCAGCCCCCGGGTGTACGGCGAGACCGCCGCCGCCGACGGCAAGGCCGCCTTCGAGGCGTACCTGAACGGCGACTTCCCCCTCGACCAGCCCGGTGACGGCCAGACCGTCGCCACCGAGGCGAGCCCGTTCGGCCTGGAGCTGAACGTGCGCTACCCGCACGCGGCGGCCGACCAGCTGGTGGGCGCGGCCACGGTCGCGCTGCCGGCCTGGCGCGACGCCGGCCCGCAGGCCCGGGCGGGAGTCTGCCTGGAGATCCTGGACCGGCTGCACAAGCACATCTTCGAGCTGGCCAACGCGGTGCAGTTCACCAGCGGCCAGGCCTTCGTGATGGCCTTCCAGGCCGGCGGCGCGCACGCGCTGGACCGGGCGCTGGAGGCGGTCGCCTACGCGTACGCCGAGATGACCCGCCACCCGGGGACGGCCGGCTGGGAGAAGGCCGCCGGCAAGGGCGACCCGCTGCGGATGACCAAGACCTTCCACGTGGTGCCGCGGGGCGTGGCGCTGGTGATCGGCTGCAACACCTTCCCGACCTGGAACTCGTACCCGGGGCTCTTCGCCTCGCTGGTCACGGGCAACCCGGTGATCGTGAAGCCGCACCCGCGCGCCGTTCTGCCGCTCGCCGTCACGGTGAAGTACGCCCGCGAGGTGCTCGCCGAGGCCGGCTTCGACCCGAACCTGGTGCTGCTCGCCCCCGAGGCGCCGGGCGAGAAGCTCGCCTCCACGCTCGCCCTGCACCCGGGCGTGAAGATCGTCGACTTCACCGGCTCCACCGAGTACGGCGACTGGCTGGAGGCGAACGCCCGGCAGGCCGCCGTCTACACCGAGAAGGCCGGCCTGAACACGGTGGTGATCGACTCCACCGACGACTTCGCCGGGCTGTGCCGCAACCTGGGCTTCACGCTGACCCTGTACAGCGGCCAGATGTGCACCACCTCGCAGAACCTGCTGATCCCCCGGAACGGCATCGAGACCGACCAGGGGCACAAGAGCTTCGACGAGGTTGCGGCGGGCATCGCCGCGACGGTCGGCAAGCTCACCGCCGACCCGGCCCGCGGCGTCGAGTTGACCGGCGCGATCGTCAACGACGGCGTGCTGGAGCGCCTCGACGAGGTCACCAAGGTCGGCCAGCCGGTGCTGGAGTCGCGTGCCGTCGAGCACCCGTCCTTCCCCGGCGCGGTGGTCCGGACGCCGACCATCGTCAAGCTGGCCGCCGACGACACCGCGACCTACTCGCGGGAGTGGTTCGGGCCGATCTCGTTCGCCATCGCCACCGACTCCACCGCGCACAGCCTGGAGATCCTCCGCGGCACGGTGGGGGAGAAGGGCGCGCTGACCGCGGCGGTCTACTCGACCGACGAGGCGGTGCTGGACGCGGCCGAGGCGGCGGCGATCGACGCCGGCGTGCACCTGTCCTGCAACCTGACCGGCGGCGTCTTCGTCAACCAGTCGGCGGCGTTCTCGGACTTCCACGGCAGCGGCGCCAACCCGGCCGCCAACGCCGCGCTGACCGACGGCGCGTACGTGGCGAACCGGTTCCGCATCGTGCAGAGCCGCCGGCACGCCTGACCCGGTGGTACGGCCCGCCCCCGACCGGGGGCGGGCCCGCCCGCTCAGGCGGGGCGGCGCATCTGGAGTTCGCGCAGCGTCGGGATCTTCGGGTGCGGCACCCGCACGCCCGTGTCCACGAAGCCCAGCCGCTGGTACGCGCGGTAGGCGCGGTCGTTGCCGACCACCACCTCCAGCATCAGCTCGGGCCGGCCGCACGCGCGGGACCAGTCCGCCACCGCGTCGACCAGTTCGGCGAGCAGCCCGCTGCCCCGCCGGGCCGGGGTGAGGTAGACGGCGTAGATCACGGTGAGGCCGGGCTCGTCCGGGGTGACGGTGCCGCCGGCGTGGCCGACGAACCGGCCACCGGGGTCGGCGACGAACTGGGCCGTCGCGGTGCCGTGCGACACGGCGGCGACCCGGGCCGCGTAGTCGGCGTGCGGGCGGGCGGCGGCCTCCGCCACGGTCTCCAGGAAGGCCAGCGGCGCGTCGGCGAGCATCTCCAGCCGCAGCGCCCGCATCCGGGCGGCGTCCTCCGGGCGGACCCGGCGGACGGTGGCCGTCCGGGTGGCTGTCATGGTCGGCGCGCTCGTCATGTCGCATGCATACCGGAGGGACGGTCGTCCATGTCACGTCGGGTCCGATCCTGCCCGGAATATGCCTGATTTGTGGTCGTGCGCGGTCGTCACGCCTCGTGTAGCGTGCGATTTCGGTCACCGATTCAGCGGCCGTCGCCGATCGCCGAAACGGTGGTCGGGGCGCGGGCTCGGCCGGCGTCCCGGGGTTGTGGAACGCCGCGCAGAGTGAGGAAGTGCACCGTGGCACAGGGCACCGTGAAGTGGTTCAACGCCGAAAAGGGCTACGGCTTCATCGCCGTCGACGGCGGGCAGGACGTCTTCGTCCACTTCTCCGCGATCGAGATGGACGGCTACAAGGCGCTCGACGACGGCCAGCGCGTCGAGTTCGAGATCGCCCAGGGCCAGAAGGGCCCGCAGGCCGAGCGCGTCCGCGTCATCGCCTGACCCGTCGCCGCCCGTCGGGCGGCTTTCCACTCCGATCAGGGGCAGCGGTGCGCGCCCGCGCGGTGGAAGATCATGAGCCGTTCCAGCCATCGCCGCTGAGGAGGGTTCATGTCCGACCAGCCCCCGTCGGGTCCCGTCGAGCCGGTCACCCCGGCGTCGCCCGGTGACCCGGGTTCCGCCGCCCCGGGCGGTCCCGGGCAGCCCGGAGTGCCGGGCCCGGCAGACCGGGCCGGGCAGCCGCAGGAGTGGGTCCGGCCGACCCCGGGCGACCCCGGGCCCCCCGGCCCGTACGCCCCCGGTCCCTACGCGGCCGGCCCGTACGCGGCCGGCCCCTACGCCCCTGGTCCCTACGCGGGCCCGTACGCGGCCGGGCCGTACGCCCCTGGTCCGTACGCCGCCGAGCCGTACCCGGGCGGCCAGCCGTACGGCTGGTATCCGGCGGACCCGGGCTGGGATCTGAACGACCCGCTGGTCACCCCGCCGCACGCCGGCATCGGCGGCTGGTTCTCCCGCTGTGCGGGGGCGGTGCGCCGCGGCTGGCGCCTGCTGCTGCCGATCATGCTGCTCACCCAGGCGCTGCCGGCCGCGGCGACCTCGGTGCTCTCCCTCGCCCTCGCGCCCTCGGGCGAGGTCGGCACCGCCGCCGACGGCGCCCCGGTCCTGCCCGACGGCTACCTCCGGGACGTCCTGACCTTCTACGCCGCGTTGCTGGTCGCCGCCCTGGTCCTCGGCCCGTTGCAGAGCCTCGGCTGGGCCGCGGGGGCCTGGGTGGTCACCCGGCAGGCGGCCGGTGAGCCGGTCGGCCTCGGCGCGGCGTTCCGGTTCGGGCTGCGCCGGATGCTCGGCCTCTGGGGCTGGACGCTGCTCTCCTCGCTGCTGATCGGGGTCGGCATGTGCTTCTGCCTGCTGCCGGGGCTCTACCTGGCCTTCGCGTTCGCCCTGATCGGCCCGGTCTACCTCTTCGAGCGGCAGAACCCGATCGGCCGCTCCTTCCGGATCTTCCACCAGCGGTTCGGCATGGTGCTGGGCCGGGTCGCGCTGGTCGCCGCGGTGCTGCTCGTCGGCGCCCTGGTCGGCCTGATGCTGCAGGCGGTCGGCCAGCTGCCGTTCGGCACGCACCCGATGGACGCCCCGGGCACGGCGGCGGGCGCGGTCGGGGTCGCCCTGGTGGTGGCCGTGCTGCTCGTCCCGGTTCAGGTGGCCCAGCTCGTCGGGCTCCTCGCCACGTACGCCGAGCAGCGCGCCCATGAGGGCCCGGTGAACGCCGCCCGACTCGCGGCGGAACTCGGCTGAGCGGCGCCATCGTGCTTGCACTCGGCAAGGGAGAGTGCTAAACAGGTCATTGGCACTCGCATACCGTGAGTGCCAATGGTCGGGGCGGTAGGGCCACGGCCGCACCGGCGTCTCGATGGCGCCGGGGTGGCACATGGCCGGTCGTCGCGGGCTGTCCGGCCCGACCGAGGAGACGTCGTCGTCGCCAGGTGGCGACGTCCCAAGGTGCGTACACCAGGCGGCCCATCCGGGGCACACACTCGGGTGGCCCGTGAGTGTCCAGGAGGACAACGCCGTATGGCCAAGATGATCGCGTTCGACGAAGAGGCGCGCCGCGGCCTCGAGCGGGGCATGAACCAGCTCGCCGACGCCGTGAAGGTGACGCTCGGCCCCAAGGGCCGCAACGTCGTGCTCGAGAAGAAGTGGGGTGCCCCCACCATCACCAACGATGGTGTGAGCATTGCCAAGGAGATCGAGCTCGAGGACCCGTACGAGAAGATCGGCGCCGAGCTGGTCAAGGAGGTCGCCAAGAAGACCGACGACGTGGCCGGTGACGGCACGACGACGGCGACCGTCCTGGCCCAGGCCCTGGTTCGCGAGGGCCTGCGCAACGTGGCTGCCGGTGCCAACCCGATGGCCCTGAAGCGGGGCATCGAGGCCGCCGTGGCCAGCGTCTCGGAGGAGCTGTCCAAGCTCGCCAAGGACATCGAGACCAAGGAGCAGATCGCCTCCACCGCCTCCATCTCCGCCGGTGACAGCACCGTCGGCGAGATCATCGCCGAGGCGATGGACAAGGTCGGCAAGGAAGGCGTCATCACCGTCGAGGAGAGCAACACCTTCGGCCTGGAGCTCGAGCTCACCGAGGGTATGCGCTTCGACAAGGGCTACATCTCCGCGTACTTCATGACCGACCCGGAGCGTATGGAGGCCGTCTTCGACGACCCGTACCTCCTGATCGTCAACAGCAAGATCTCGTCGGTGAAGGACCTGCTCCCGATCCTGGAGAAGGTCATGCAGTCGGGCAAGCCGCTGCTGATCATCTCCGAGGACATCGAGGGCGAGGCCCTGGCCACCCTGGTGGTCAACAAGGTCCGCGGCACCTTCAAGTCGGTCGCCGTCAAGGCGCCGGGCTTCGGTGACCGCCGCAAGGCCATGCTGGCCGACATCGCCATCCTCACCGGTGGCCAGGTCATCAGCGAGGAGGTCGGCCTCAAGCTGGACGCCGTCGGCCTCGACATGCTGGGCCGCGCCCGCAAGGTCGTGGTGACCAAGGACGAGACCACCATCGTCGACGGCGCCGGTGACGCCGAGCAGATCCAGGGTCGGGTCAACCAGATCCGCGCCGAGATCGAGAAGAGCGACTCCGACTACGACCGGGAGAAGCTGCAGGAGCGCCTGGCCAAGCTGGCCGGCGGTGTTGCGGTGATCAAGGTCGGCGCGGCCACCGAGGTCGAGCTCAAGGAGCGCAAGCACCGCATCGAGGACGCCGTCCGCAACGCGAAGGCCGCCGTCGAGGAGGGCATCGTCCCGGGTGGTGGCGTCGCGCTGGTCCAGGCCGGCAAGACCGCCTTCGACAAGCTGGACCTGACCGGCGACGAGGCGACCGGCGCGCAGATCGTCAAGATCGCGCTGGACGCCCCGCTGCGGCAGATCGCCGTCAACGCCGGCCTCGAGGGTGGCGTGGTCGTCGAGCACGTCCGCAACATCGAGCCGGGTCACGGCCTGAACGCCGCCAACGGCGAGTACGTCGACCTGCTGGCCGCGGGCATCATCGACCCGGCCAAGGTGACCCGCTCGGCGCTGCAGAACGCCGCGTCGATCGCGGCGCTCTTCCTCACCACCGAGGCCGTCGTGGCGGACAAGCCGGAGAAGACCCCGGCCGCCCCGGCTGGTCCGGGCGGCGGGGAGATGGACTTCTGAGTCCAGTTCCACCGAACGCCGAAAGGGGGCGGGCCGCGTCAGCGGTCCGCCCCCTTTCCGTCCGTCACGTCGGCAGCGGCCGCTGGTTGCGTCGTTTGTGCGTCCGGTCGTACGGCGGCCGGATCCGGACCGGCTCGTCGACCGGTTGCCGGGTCTCCTCGGCGGCCGGTGCGTCGGCGCCGGCCAGGTCCGCCAGCTGCTCGGCGTCGCCGTAGTCGAGCCGGTCGAACGGCAGTTGCCCGGGGAGTTCACCGACCGGTGGCCAGCTCGCGGGCTGGTCGTCGGTCCGTTCGTCATCCGTGGTCATGGCTGCCTCCTCTACGGGCAACCGTAGGGCGCGGTCGATGACCGGGGCGGGCGAATGGCATTATTGGCGTCTATATCCTTTTCGCCCCTTTAATTATCCGACCGGGTGCCCGCCGATCACCTTCCGGTACAGAAAGAAGACCCGCTCGATCCGCGCGCCCGCGCTGCCCGAATAGAACGGCACCGGTCCCACCCAGCCGATCTGCGCCGCGCCGATCCCCGCCGCCGCCTGGTCCCGCAGACAGCGGCGCAGCAGCACCCCGCCGATGCCGGAGCCCTCCGCCGCCGGGGCCGTCCCCATCGGGCCGAACCAGCTCGGCCGCGAGGAGCCGTACGCGGCGAAGCCCAGGATCTCGCCGTCCCGCTCCGCCAGGTGCGCCCCGGCGTCCGGCCGCCCCACCGAGCCGGCCAGCTCGCCGTCCCACGTCCCGCCGAAGGTGGCGCGGGCGAAGGCGGCCAGCGCCGCCAGGTCCGCCGGCTCGGCCCGGCGTACCGTGACGCCCTGACCGGCCAGCCGGCGTTCCGCGGCCTCCGTCGAGCGCAGCGCCGGTGAGCCGTCCGACAGGTCCGCGGTCATGTTCCACGCCGTCCGGTCCTGCCGGTAGCCCAGCCGCAGCGCCGCGCAGACCGCCGGGGTGTAGCGCACGTCGATGCCCGGCCAGGCGTAGTACGGCGGGTTCCCGGCCAGCAGCAGCTCGGCCGCGCCGAGCCCGGCGAGCCGCCGCTCCGCCTCGGCCAGCAGGGCCCGCCCGACCCCCCGGCGGCGCTCCCCGGGCGCCACCGCCACCAGGTCGACGTGCCCGAGCTGCGGATCCCGCTGGGAGACCGACCCGACCAGCACCCCGACCAGCTCCGGCCCGCGGACCGCGCCGATCAGCAGCACCCGGCGGTCGGCCGCCGCCCGGGTGGTCAGGGCGTCCAGGATGGCCGGCGCCTCGGCGGCATCCTCGGGCAGGTAGAGCGCCCGCCGGCAGAGGTCGACGACGGCGGGCAGATGGTTCGGGTCCAGCTCGATGATCTCCGCGTCCATGGTCGCCGACCCTAGGTCATCCGGCGGCCCGGCGGCACCGCCGAATCGGTTCGGGCCCGCCCGGCGACCCGCTCACCCGGCGCGGGCGGCCCGGACTGCGGCGTACGCGTCGACCAGGCCGGCACCGACCAGATCCGCGTCGCCGCCGCAGCGGTCGGCGGCCGGAGGGACGGTGGCCGGGGTGGCGGTGTCCCGGAGGATCCGCCGGGTCCGCGCCAGGTCGCCCACCAGCGCCGGGCTCGCCGACCACATCAACGCCACCACCCCGGCCACCTGCGGCGTCGCCATCGAGGTGCCGGCCAGGGTGGCGTAACCCCCACCGGGGTACGCGGAGAGCACGTCCGCGCCGGGAGCGACCAGGTCCGGTTTGGCGGCCCCGCCGGCCGCCGGCCCCCGGCTGGAGAAGCGGGTGAGCTGCCGCGCCCGGTCCACCGCGCCCACGGTCAGCACGTCCGGGTACGGCGCCGGCGGGTCGGCCACCGAGCCGCAGTACGGGCCGGTGTTGCCGGCCGCCGCGACCACCAGGATGCCGGCCGCGGCCAGCGCGGCGGTGGCCGGCCGGAGCGCCGCGGTGTCGCAGCCCTCGATCGGCGGGCAGCCCCACGAGTTGGTCAGCAGGTCCGGCGCCCGGCCCGGCCGCCCGTCGGTGAACGGGTCCCCGCCGTACGGGAACGGTGCCAGCATGAACTGGAGGCAGTCCAGATAACGCGCCGGGCTGCCCAGGTTGCGGTCCAGGTTGACGCAACCCACCCAGCGGGCGCCGGGGGCGACGCCGATCCCGTCCCGCCCCACCGCGCTGCCCGCCGTGTGGGTGCCGTGTCCGGCCTGGTCGTTCGGGGTGCGGGTGTGCGCCCACGGGTCGTACCAGGAGTCGTCGCCGCCGCGGAAGCCGGCCGCCAGCGCGGGATGCCGACCGTCGACGCCGGAGTCGGAGGCGCCGACCACGACGCCCGAGCCGGTCACGCCCAGCTCGGACCAGACCCGGTCGGCGCCGATCAGCGAGATGTTCCAGGCCGGTCCGGCCGGCGCGGGCAGCGGGCCCCGGACGGGCCGGGCCGCCGCCGGCAGCGGCCGCAGTCGCTGGCTGACCAGCACCCGGGCCACCTCGGGCCGCCCGGAGAGCCAGGCCCGCACCTCCGGCCCGCCGTCCGTCTCGATGGCGTTGACCAGGTAGTACGGCGTCGGGTGCAGGCGCAGCCGGGTCAGCTCCCGGCGCAGCTCCGCCTGCGTCCGGTCGGCCGTGGCCACCAACCGCCGGTAGACCTCGGCGGCCCGGGCGTCCCGGCCGGCCCGACCGGGCGCCCCGGTGGGGATACCGCTCAGGTCGGCCTGCTCGCGGAGCACCACCAGCAGCCGGTCGCCGTACAGGCCGGACTGCCCGGGGACCACGTGGACCACCGCGACCGCGGCGAGCAGGGCCGCGGCGGCCACCCCGGCCACCCGGCCGCGGGGCGTGCCGGCGCGCGGCCGGGCCAGCAGGACGCCGTACCCGACGGCGAGCAGCACCGCGACGGCGAACGCGGCGCCGGTCGCGACCGCGGCCCAGAACGGCACGTCGCGGGTGGTCGCGAGGAGCACCGTGAGCTCCTCCGGGTCGGCGAGGGCCAGCGGGCCCAGCACGCCGAGCCCGACCAGCCAGCGCACCGGGGCGCGGCCGAGCGGCCGGCCCGCGCGGGCCGCCGCCGCGTGCAGCGCGGCCAGCACGAAGCCGAGCGGAGGCAGCAGGAACAGGGCGGGCAACTGCGCGCCGGACTGCCCGGCCCCGGCCGCGACCAGCGCCAGGACGACCCCGGCGACCAGCCCGCCGACCAGCACCAGCCGGGCCGGACGGGGCGGCGCGCCCACCGTGAACCGCGCCCAGAACGCCGCATCGAGCAGCACCCCGGCGAGGACGCCGAGCGCGGCGGCGGCGAGCCCGGCGAGCAGCGTCTCCAACAGGCCGCCGAGCGCGCCCAGCCACGCCCAGGGCAGCAGCAGCGCCGCCCCGGCCGCCACCGCCAGCGGGGTGACGACGCCCGGGGACGGGGCCGCGCCGCCGGCCGCCGCCGCGGCCCGGCGATGCTCGGGCAGCCGACCGAGAACGGCCGCCAGCAGGGCGGCGGTGGCGGCAAGGGCGGCCAGGTACGCCTCCTGGTGCACCGGCGGCAGGGTCCGCAGCAGGGTCAGCGCGCCCAGCGCCAGCGCCCCGGCCAGCCAGACCCGGCCGGTGGCCCGGACCACCGGGTCGCGGGGGAGCAGGGCCAGCGCCAGCGTGGGCGCGCCGGCCAGCAGCACCGTGCCGAGGGCGACCAGGGGCCAGGTCGGCACCGCCCGGTCCAGGCCGGCGACCAGCACCGCCTGGTCGACGGCCCAGCCGACCACCTGCCCGAGCACCGTCACCAGCGCGATCCAGCCGCCGACCAGCACCGCCGCCACCACCGGCCACGGGCCCGTCCGCTCTTCAGCGGGGGCCGGCGGCGGGACGGGCGGACCGGGGGGCGGCCAGGGACCGATCTCCATGCCGATCACCGTACGGTGCGGACCGCGCATGCCGCGGGACCGCCGGGACGGTTACCGTGGACGGGTGCGCGACCCCAACGTGTCCCGATCCGCGGCCGGCCAGCTCTCCATCGCCCGCCGCGCCGACGACCTGCGCCGGCTCCGCGCCGAGCGGTTCGACGTGCTGGTCATCGGCGGCGGGGTGACCGGTGCGGGCGCCGCGCTCGACGCCGCCTCCCGCGGCCTCAAGGTGGCCCTGGTGGAGGCCCGCGACTACGCCGCCGGCACCTCCAGCCGGTCCAGCAAGCTCATCCACGGCGGGCTGCGCTACCTGGAGCAGCTCGAGTTCCACCTGGTCCACGAGGCGCTGACCGAGCGGGGGCTGCTCGCCACCCGGCTCGCGCCGCACCTGGTGCGCCCGGTGCCGTTCCTGGTCCCGCTCCCCGCCGGGCGGGGGCTGCGCGACCTGCCCGGACGCCTCTTCCGGCGGTCCTACTACGGGGCCGGGGTGGCCGCGTACGACGCGTTCGCCGGCGCCTTCGGCGGCGGGCGCGGCATGCCGCTGCACCGGCACCTGACCCGCGAGGGCGCCCGCCGGATCTTCCCCAGCCTCCGCGCCGACGCTTTGGCCGGGGCCATCCGCTACTACGACGGGCAGGTCGACGACGCCCGGCTGGTGGTGACCCTGGCGCGGACCGCGGCCAGCCTCGGCGCGACCGTGGTGACCAGCGCGCGGGCGGTCGGCCTGATCCGCCAGGCCCGCGAGGTCACCGGGGTCCGGGTCCGCGACCTGGAGGCGCCCGCCGGCTCACCGGACGCCGAGTTCGAGGTACGCGCCCGCACGGTCATCGCCGCCACCGGCGTGTGGAGCGACGACATGTCCCGGATGCTCAACGACGTCGGGCTGCGCCCCGGGGTGCGGGTCCGGGCCTCCAAGGGCGTGCACCTGGTGGTGCCCCGCTCGGCGATCACCGGCGAGACCGGGCTGATCCTGCGCACCGCCACCAGCGTGCTCTTCGTCATCCCGTGGGGTGGCCACTGGATCATCGGCACCACGGACACCGACTGGCGGCTGGACCGGTCCCACCCGGCGGCCACCGCCAAGGACATCGACTACCTGCTGGAACAGGTCAACACGGTGCTCGACCGGCCGTTGACCACCGCCGACATCGAGGGCGTGTACGCCGGGCTGCGCCCGCTGCTGGCCGGCGAGGCGGACTCCACCTCCAAGCTCTCCCGCGAGCACGCGGTGGTGGAGCCGATGCTCGGGCTGCTGCTGGTCGCCGGTGGCAAGTACACGACGTACCGGGTGATGGCCTCGGACGTGGTCGACCGGGCGGTCCACCGGCTGGGCTGGACCCGACCGTCGCGCACCGCCGACCTGCCGCTGCTCGGCGCCGACGGATACGCGGCGACGTGGCGGGACCGGGCCGACCTGGCCCGCCGGCACGGGGTCCCGGTGGGAGTGGTCGAACACCTGCTGGAGCGGTACGGCACCCTCACCCGCGACCTGCTCGCCCTGATCGACGCGGACCCGTTGCAGGGCTCCCCGCTCGCCGGCGCGCCGGAGTACCTGGCCGCCGAGGTCACGTACGCGGCCCGGGCCGAGGGGGCGCTGCACCTGGAGGACGTGCTGACCCGGCGTACCCGGATCTCCTTCGAGACCAGCCACCGCGGCCTGGACTCCGCCGAGCACGCCGCGGAACTGATGGGCGCGGTGCTCGGCTGGGACGAGGCGACCCGGGCCCGCGAGGTGGCGCACTACCGGGCGCGGGTGGAGGCGGAGCGTCAGTCGCAGCTGATGGCGGACGACGTGGCGGCGGACGCGGCCCGGCTCGGCGCTCCCGACGTCCGGGGGTTCGCGGCGGACCGGGGTGTCGACGGCGACGTCGTCGAACTTCCCTCGTCCCCCCGGTAGCCGATCCGCCCGGGCACCGGCGGGCGATCACCGCCCGGCCGGTCGGCGGGTACCGGCGCAACCTACGGTGGGGTAGGTTGCCGTGCGTGCTTCGCCCTTCATGGTCGCGCGTCATCGTATTTTCGGCCGGCTTTCTGCTGGCGGTCGCCCTGACCGGTTGCTCGGTCTTCGACCGGGCCGAGGGGTCCACGACGCCGCCCGGGGGCACACCCGCGGGGGAGGGGGCGTCGGCCCCCACCGGGCCACGCCGGGTCTCCCTGGTGCAGAAGCTCGGCGCGGACAGCCCGGTCCGGTCCCTGGACGTCGAGCCGAACGGCAGGTGGGCCTGTCGGGACTGCGCCGGCGACGGGGTGAACTCGACCGGCGAGCTCGCGCCGGACCAGGTGCAGCGGTTGCAGCAGATGCTCGCCGACCCGGGCCTGGCGAAGGAGACCGACGAGGCCCGCCAGTACAAGCTGGCCTGCATCGACGCGCTGACCTCCACCCTGCTCATCCCGCCGGGCCTGACCATCACCTCGCAGGACTGCCCGGGTGAGGAGCGGCCACCGGTCGGCGGCGAGATCCTGCTGCTGCTCACCCAGGCGACGCCGGCCGAGGTCCGCGGCTGACCGCGCCCCCGGCCGGTCGAACCCGCGCCGCCCACCCGGTCGCGCGGGTGGGCCGGGTCAGAGCACCTTGCCGGGGTTGAAGAGGCCCGCCGGGTCCAGCGCGGCCTTGATCGCCTGGTGCACCCGGATCCCGACCGGGCCGATCTCCCGGGCCAGCCAGTCCCGCTTGAGCAGCCCCACGCCGTGCTCCCCGGTGCAGGTGCCGCCGAGCTCCAGGCCCACCCGCATGATCTCGTCGAAGGCCCGCCGGCCGCGCTCGACGCTGGCCGGGTCGGCCCGGTCGACCACGATGTTCGGGTGCATGTTGCCGTCGCCGGCGTGCCCGACCACGCCGATCGGCACGGCGCACTCGGTGGCGATCCGGGCCACCCCGTCCAGCAGCGCCGCGAGCGCGCCGCGCGGCACCGCCACGTCGTCGATCACCAGCCCGCCGTTGCCGCCGGGGAAGGCGTCCGCGGCGAACTTCTCCATCGCCGGGTGGGCCAGCCGGCGGGCCTGGAGCAGGGCCGCCGCCTCCACCGCGTCGGTCGCCGTCCACACCTCGTCGGCGCCGGCCGCCTCGCACACCTCGGCGATCCGGGCCAGGTCCTCGGCGGCCCGGGACCCGGTGTCCACGGCGGCCAGCAGCAGCGCCTGCGCGTCGGTGCGCAACCCCATCGGCCGGTACGCCTCGATGGCCGCCAGGTGGGTCCGGTCCAGCAGCTCCAGCAGGCTCGGGCTCAGCCCCCGCTCGGCGATCCCGGCCACCGCCGCCCCGGCGGCCGAGGTCGAGCCGAAGACCGCGACCAGGGTCAGCGACTCCGCCGGGGCGGGCCGCAGCGAGACGGTGATCTCGGTGATCACCCCGAGGGTGCCCTCGGAGCCGACGAAGAGCCGGGTCAGGTCGTACCCGGCGACCCCCTTGGCGGTACGCCGGCCGGTGCGCAGGACCTCGCCGGAGGCGAGCACCACGGTCAGGCCGAGCACGTACTCGGTGGTCACCCCGTACTTGACGCAGCACATGCCGCCCGCGTTGGTGGCGACGTTGCCGCCGATGGTGGAGGACTCCCAGGAGCCGGGGTCCGGCGGGTACCAGAGGCCGCGCTCGCGTACCGCCCCGGCCAGCGCCGCGTTGACCACGCCGGGCTGCACCACGGCGATCCGGCTCACCGGGTCGATCTCCAGGATCCGGTCCATCGCGACGGTGCTCAGCACCACCGCGCCGTCGACGGCGTTCGCCGCGCCGGCCAGCCCGGTCCGGGCCCCCTGCGGCACCACCGGTACGCCGTGCCGGGCGGCCGCCCGGACCACCGCCACCACCTGCTCGGTGTCCCGTGGCCGGGTGACCACCAGCGGCGTGCCGGCGGCGCAGAGGTCGGCCTCGTCCCGCTCGTGCATCCGGAGCAGGTCCGGGTCGGTCAGGACGGCGGCGTCGCCGAGCGCGGCCCGCAGGTCGTCGAGGAGGGGGGTACCGGCCATGCGGGGAAGGCTAGTGCCGTGTCCACAAACGTTGGCCGGGTTGGTCGGGGTTGGGAGAATGTCGTAGGGGTGGTGTTTGCTTCGGTTCGTGCCTCGTCGTCGGGAGCCCGCCGCGCCGCGGGTCGTGCACCGCACCGCGCGCGTCGCGTTGCGGGTGACGCCAGGCCAGCGGCGGCGGTGTTTCGGGCTGCTGCGCTCGGCCGGTGATGTGTGGGCGTGTGTGTTGGAGGTCAATGCGTGGCGGCGCCGCCGCCGGGATGTACCCCTGTCCGGCTATCAGGAGTTGTGCCGGGAGTTGGCGACGTCCGGGCCGGGCACGTTCGCCGAACTGGATTCCGTCGGTGCCCGGCCGGTGTTGCGCCGGTTTTCCGATGCGTGGTTCGCGGCGGCGAAACGCCGCAGCGCCGGTGACCTGTCGGCGCGGTTCCCGCGTCGGCGGCGGGGGTTGGTGCCGGTGCGCTGGTATCACGGCACGTTCACCCTCGACGGGAGCCGGGTGCGGATCCGGACCGCAAGAGGCACGTCGCCGTTGTGGGTGCGTCTGGCGCGGGAGGTGCCGTATCCGGTCGAGCAGGTCCGGTCGATCAACCTGCTGTGCGAGGGAGGCCGCCTGTTCCTCGATGTGACCGCCGAGGTGCCGGTGGTGGTCTACCCGCCGGGTGAGGGACCGGACCCGGCAGGGTGGCCGGGGTGGATCTCGGGATCATCCACCCCTACGCCGTGGCCGGCCCCGGCGGGGAGGGGTTGCTGGTGTCCGGGCGGGCGATCCGCGCCGAACACCGCACGCACCTCGCCGACACCAAATCCCGCCGCCGCGCCGTCTCACGCCGGGCACCGAAGCCGGGCCAGAAGGGATCCCGGCGGTGGCGGCAGTACCGGCGTCGGGTCCGCCTGGTGGAGGGCCGGCACTGGCGGCGGGTGCGGCAGGCCCAGCATGAGGCCGCCCACACGGTCGTCTCGTGGGCGGTGCGGCAGCGGGTCGGTGTGTTGCACGTCGGTGACCCCCGTGGGGTGTTGGACCTTCCTGCTGGGCGGCGGCACAACCTGCGGTTGCGGCAGTGGCAGATCGGCCGGCTCCTGCAGGTCCTCACCGACAAGGCCACCCTCGCCGGTATCAGTGTTCGACTGGTCGACGAACGCGGCACCTCCTCCACCTGTCCCGCTTGCGGAAGGCGGGTGCCGAAACCCCGTGGGCGGACCTTGTCCTGCCCGCACTGCGCATTTTCCGGGCACCGCGACCTCGTTGCGGCGGCCAGCATCGCCACCCGTGTTCCGGGCGGCGGATCCACCACCCCGGCAGCGGTTGTGCTGCCGGAGGTGGTCACGCACCGTCGAGCCGGCCGGCACCTGCCCGGTGCTGGCCGGTCCCGGCGTGACCCCCGCCGCCCACCGAGAGTGGCGCGAGGGTCAGTTGGCCCGCGGAGGCCCGCCCCACCACCCGGTGGGGAGTCGCTCGCCCAACAGGCGAGGATCCACAACACCCACCGCAAACCCGGTGAACGTTAGTGGACACCGCACTAGGTCGGCGGAAGCTGATCATCAACCGGCCCGGCACGGCGGGCTAGATTTGCCGCCATGCTCTACCTGGACCGGCCGACCGTGCCGTGGCGCGGCCGGCTCTGGTCGCACCTGATCAGCGACGTCTCCTACGCCGAGCTGCACGCCTTCGCCGAGGCGCTCGGCGCGCCCCGCCGCGGCTTCGACCGGGACCACTACGACATCCCCGCCGAGCGCTTCCCCATGGCCGTCTGGCTCGGCGCCCACGTCGTCCCCAGCCGCGACCTGGTCCGCCTGCTCCGCGACGCCGGCCTCCGCCGCCCCAAGCACCTCACCCGTCCCCGCCCACCCCGACCACCCCACCCACCCCACCCCGTGCGCGATCTTGCACTTCGGGCCCCGGATCTGAGCTGATCCGTCCCTTTCGCCCGGGCGCCAACTGCAAGATCGCCGAGGCGGGGGCGGGGAGGGGCGGGGGTCAGGGGTGGAGGGTGGTCAGTTCTCGGGTGAGGTTGGTGCGGGCGGGGGTCTCCCAGTGGGCGTGGGGGGTGGGGAGGCGGTAGAGGGCGGGGAGGGCGAGGAGGGACTCCAGGACCCTCGCGCGGGCGGCGCGGAAGTCCGGGTCGGGGACGTGGGCGTACTCGCGGCGGACGGCGGCGGCGTAGCGGTCGTACACCGGTGGTGGGCTGGCCAGGACCGCCAGGTCGGCGTCGCAGAGCAGGGCGCCGTCGGGGTCGTCGGCGGCCACCGCGTGCCCGGCGGTGAGCAGCACCAGCCGGCGGACCTCGGCCATCGCGCCGGCCGGCAGCCCGGCGTCGGCGAGCAGCACGCCCGCGAGGGCCGCGCTGGCCCGTTCGTTGGCGTCGCCGCCGGCGCGCGGGTCGTAGACCGCGTCGTGGCACCAGGCGGCCAGCCGGACCAGGTCGGGACGGCGGGCGGCGGCCGCGTGGCCGTCGACCACGTCGAGCACGGCGGTCAGGTGGTCCAGGGTGTGGTAATGCCGGTGCGGCTCCCGCCAGCCGGCCAGCAGCCGCTCCCCGGCCCGCTCCACCCCGACCGGGTCGGTCGCCCCGGCGCTCCGGGCGGTGTCCCGCCACCGCTCGATCAGCTCTCCCACCTGGTGCAGTCTGCCCTACGCTGAGGATTCACCGGGTGTGACGCGGGTAGTCCCCGCCATGGCCGTGGCCCGGGACCGACGACCGTCGTTCGTGCGTCGCACCTCCTTGAAGAACGGGATGGTGGACGTCGACGCGGCGCGGATCGCCGCGGCGCTGGACCAGCTGCGGTACCGGGGAAAGGCCACCCTGCACGACCGGCTGCACCGGGTCCGGATGGCGATGGGCCTGGCCGTCCAGGCCGGGCTGGCCGCCGCGCTGGCCTGGATCATCTCCCACAAGGTCCTGGGCAATCCGCAGCCGGTCTTCGCGCCGATCTCGGCGGTGGGCACGCTGGCCGCGTCGGTCGGCCAGCGGCTGCGCCGGACCGTGGAGCTGATCATCGGGGTGGCGGTGGGCGTGGCCCTCGGCGACTTCCTGATCTATCTGCTCGGCGCCGGTGGTTGGCAGTTGGGGCTGGTGGTGACCGCCGCGATCCTGCTGACCATCTTCTTCGGCGCGAGCGTGGCCGTCGTGATCCAGGCTGCCGCCACCGCGGTGCTGATCGTGACGCTCAGCCCGTCCACCCAGAACCTGGAGATACCGCGCTTCGTCGACGCGTTCGTCGGTGGCGGCATCGCGTTGGTGGTGACCGCGATCCTGCTGCCGCTCAACCCGCTCCGGGTGATCAACCGGGCCGCCCGGCCGGCGCTGGACCTGCTCGCCGGGCAGCTGGACGTCACCGCCGAGGCGTTGCGCAACCGGGATCGGCAGAGCGTCCAGCGCGCCCTGGAACGGCTCCGGGAGAACAAGGAGGAGCTGGCCACGTTCGGCGAGGCGATCGAGGGGGCCAAGGAGACCGCCACGCTCTCCCCGGTCCGCTGGCACCGGCGCGACGAGCTGACCCACTACGCCGAGGCGGCGGACCCGATCGACCGGGCGATGCGCAACAGCGGCACCCTGATCCGCCGCGCCGTCACCATGATCGAGGACGAGGAGCCGATCCCGGAGCCGATGCCGGACGCCGTCGACCACCTGGCCGAGTCGGTCCGCATGCTCCGGCACGAGTTCGCCGTCGGCGAGGAGCCGGAGAAGGCCCGCGAGTGCTCGCTGCGCGCGGTGAGCGAGGCCGGCCGGGCGTACGCGCAGGGGGTGGGCTTCTCCGGCAGCGTGGTGATCGCCCAGGTGCGTACCGCCGCCAGCGATCTGATGGTCGCCTCCGGCATCGAGCAGGACGAGGCGAACCGGCTCGTCCGGCAGGCGTTCGGCGGCGAGAAGGAACAGCCGCCGGGCGGCCAGCCCGAGGAGCAGGCCGCGCCGAAAGCGCCGACGGCGCCCCCGCTCGGGTGATCCCGGTCAGGCCAGCGCGGCCAGGGCGGCGACCAGCCGGTCCACCTCCGCGGCCGTGCTGCCGAGGCCGATGCTGGCCCGCAGCGCGGTGGGCGGCAGGTCCCGCCGGCCGCTGCGCGCCGCCGCCTCGGCGAGCAGCCGTCGGGCCAGCGGGTGGGCGCAGAAGAGCCCGTCCCGGACCCCGATCTGGTGCACGGTGGCCAGGTGGGCGGCGACCTCGGCGGAGTCCCGCCCGGCCACCACGAAGGAGACGATGCCCACCCGCGGCGCGTCGGGGGCGAAGGTCCGCAGCTCCACGACGTGCGGCAGGGCGGCGAGCCCGGTCCGCAGCCGGGCCAGCAGCCGCTGCTCCCGGGCGTGCAGCGCCTCCCGGTCGGCCCCGGCGAGCGCGGCGCAGACCGCGGCGAGGGCGACCGCGCCGAGCAGGTTGGGGGTGCCGGCCTCGTGCCGGGCCGGGCCGGGGGTCCACCGCACGTCGTGGGTGGCGGCGCCGACGTGACCGGTGGCACCGCCACCGGCCAGGTAGGGCGGGGCGGCGTCCAGCCAGTCCGACCGCCCGACGAGCACGCCGGCGCCGAACGGCGCGTACAGCTTGTGGCCGGAGAGCGCCAGGTAGTCCACGTCCAGCGCGGCCAGGTCGACCGGCGCGTGCGGGGCGAGCTGGGCGGCGTCCACCAGGATCCGGGCGGAGTGCCGGTGGGCGACCCGGGCCAGCTCGGCCACCGGCCACCGCTCACCGGTCACGTTGCTCGCTGCGGTCACCGCGACCAGCACCGGCGGGCCGGGCCGGGCCGCGCCGGCCGCCGTCCCTCCCGACCGCGGAGCCGGCTCGCTCCCCGCGCCCACCCGGCGCAGCTCGCCGAGGGCGGCGTCCAGCGCCCGGACCGCCCCGGCGGGGCTCTCCGGCACCGGCAGCCGGACCGAGCCGCGCGGCCAGGGCAGCAGGTTGGCGTGGTGCTCCCCGGTGAAGGTGACCACGGTGGTGCCGGCGGGCAGCGCCCGGGCCAGCAGGTTGAGCGCGTCGGTGGTGTTCCGGGTGAAGATCACGTGGTCGTCGGCGCGGGCGCCGAGGAAATCGCCGACCGTCTGCCGGGCCCGCTCGTAGGCCAGCGTGCAGCGTCGCGACAGCGCGCCGGCGCCGCGGTGCACGCTCGCGTACCAGGGGAGCAGCTCGGCCACCGCGTCGGCCGCGGCTCGCGCGCAGGGCGCGCTGGCCGCGTAATCGAGGTTGATCTGCCCCGGTACGCCGAGCACGCCGAGCGGGTCGGCGACGGCCGGCCGGTCCGGCAGCGCGGGCAGCGAGGGGACGAGGGTGACGGTCATGCCGGAACCTCCGGGGTCCAGGGGACCCCGGGGTGTGGGCACCGGGACGGGGTCCGCGCTTGCCCAGCACGCCGTTCGGGCTGGGCCCGGTCATCACCCGGGGCACCCCACCGCGAACTCGACGAGGGTTGCCGGCCAGCAAGCCGGGGCTTCACGCTGGCGCTCGTGACCTGCCCGGCAGCATAGCGGCCGGAATGCGGCCGGACCAGAGGGGCGCGGGTGACTACGCTGACCGCATGGCCGACACCCCGCCCGGCGGACCCCCGCCGCCGATCGCGCCCGCCCCGCCCTCGGCGACCCCCCGGATGCCGCTGCGCCGGCTCGGCTGGGGGCGGCTCCTGGTCCTCGCCGGGGTCGTCCTGCTGATCGCCGCCGGCGCGGTCTTCATGGTCTTCACCCTCGGCGAGAGCCTGGGCGCCCAGGCGCTGCTGGTCGGCGTGATCGCGGCGGTCCTGCCGGTGCCGGTGCTGGTCTCCTGCTTCCTCTGGCTGGACCGCTACGAACCGGAGCCGCTGAAGTACCTGATCTTCTGCTTCGCCTGGGGCGCGTTCGTCTCCACCGCCATCTCCCTGCTGGTCAACGAGACGTTCGCCGGGCTGTTCAAGCACTGGGGGCTGCCCACGGCGCTCACCGCCGTGCTGGTCGCCCCGTTCATCGAGGAGCTGACCAAGGCGCTCGGGCCGATCCTGTTGCTGGTCTTCCGGCGCCGGGAGTGGTCCGGGGTCACCGACGGCCTGGTCTACTGCGGGCTCTCCGCGATCGGCTTCGCCATGGTGGAGAACATCCTCTACCTGGGCGGCTACGGCTACCGCACCGGCGTCGAGGAGTACGGTCCGGCGACCGGCGCGCGCCAGGTGATCGCCATCTTCATCGTCCGGATCCTGATCTTCGGCTTCGCCCACCCGCTCTTCACCTCGATGACCGGGGTGGGGCTGGGCATCGCCGCGCGGACCGCCGACCGGCGGGTCCGCGTGCTCGCCCCGATCGCCGGCCTGCTGCTGGCGATGATGCTGCACGGCACGTGGAACCTGCTGCCCTCGCTGGCCGCGGCGACCGGCCAGCCGCTGATCGCCCTGTACGGCTACATCGGCGTGATGGTGCCGATCTTCTTCGGCATGGTGGGGCTGGCGATCTGGCTGCGGGCCTGGGAGGGGCGGCTCACCGAGCGGACCCTGCCGGACTACGTGCGGGCCGGCTGGCTCACCCCGCCCGAGGTGGCGGCGCTGGGCAGCCTGGGGCGGCGGCACGCGGCCCGCACCTGGGCCCGCCGGATCGCCGGCGACGGCGGGGTGAAGGCGATGCGCGGCTACCAGTTCGCGGCGACCCGGCTGGCGCTGCTGCGCGACGGGATGCGCCGGGGGCTGGACCGCAAGCCGGCCGACCGGGACCGGACGGCGCGGGAGGAACGGGAGCTGCTGGAGGCGATCGCGGCGTACCGGTCGTTCTTCGTCGGGCGGGACCCGCAGGCGCCGGTGGGGGTCTGGGACGGACAGCGCTACCACCTGCGCTTCCCGGACGGGTCGCAGCGGGCGGTGCCGGCGCCGGACGAGCCGGTGGTGCCGATTCCGGTGGTGCTGGCCCCGCCGCCGCCCCCGGCCTATCCGGCCGCCTACGGCCCGCCCGGCTGGTACGGCCCCCGACCTGCGGCGCCCTGGCCCCCCGGCGCCTGACCGGCCGTCCGGGTGGTCCGGCGCCGAGCTGACCGGCCGCGCCCTGGCCCCCCGGCGCCTGACCGCTGCCGCCCGCCGGTGGTGGCGGCGCGGGTCAGGTCATCAGGCCGGTCATGAAGTCGCCGAGGCCCTGGAAGATGGCCATCAGCGCCGCCCCGATCCCCTTGAACATCTGCGCCGCGCCGTCCGGCCGGAACGCCATGAAGTAGATCAGGAAGGCAACGAAGCCCCAGAACAGCAGCTTCTTCAGGAATACCGGCATCGTCCCTCCCCAGGGCGCTGGAGGTGCCTGGCTTCCCGTCGGGAAGCAAGGCAAACGACGCCCGGGGTGGGGGAGGGCTACAGGTAGAGGCCGGTCGAGCCGGTGGGCTCGTGCTCCACCCGTTCGGCGGCGACGGCGTGCACGTCGCGCTCGCGGAGCAGGACGTATCCGCGGCCGTGCAGCTCGACCTCGGACCGTTCGTCGGGGTCGAAGAGCACCCGGTCGCCGGCGACGATCGAGCGCACGTGCGGACCCACCCCAACCGCGGTGGCCCAGGCCAGGCGCTTGCCCACCGCCGCGGTGGCCGGGATGACGATGCCGGCGGTGGAGCGGCGCTCGCCCTCGGCGCCCTCCATGCGCACCAGCACGCGGTCGTGCAGCAGGCGGATCGGCAGGCCGGAGTCGAGGTTCTGGTCGACGGTCACGCGAAGACGCTACCGCGCGCGCAGTGACCGGCAGCGCGGTGGTTGAGCGGAGTCGACCGGGGGCAATGTGTGGCGGAACCGCCCTAGGGTGGGTCGGACGGACGTATCCTGTCCCCCCCTGTGTCGTGGGCGGACCAGCTTTGCGGGAGGTGCGCTTGAGCCGCTTCGAGCGGGTACGTGGACGGCTCCGTCACGCGTTCGAATCGGGACGCGAGTCGGTGCGCTCGGGCCGTACCCAGCCGGCGGACGAGCCCGACGACCCGGGCGCGGCCTCGCCGGCCTCGCCGGGTCCGGTGGCGCCGGCCTCGGCGACGGTGGTGGGCGCGGAACCGCCGGCCGCGCTGCACAACTCCACCTCCAGCCGGGACGACGCCGACGTGCCGCACGCGCTGCGGATCGGGGCCGCCTGGTCGTGGCGCCTGATCGTGATCGGGGTCGTCGCCTGGGCGCTGCTCCGGATCGTCGGCACCATCCGGATCGTGATCATCCCGCTGGCGGTGGCGCTGCTGCTGTCGGCCCTGCTCGCCCCGGCGGTCGGCTGGCTGCTGAAGGCCCGCTTCCCCCGGTCGCTGGCGACCGGGGTGGTGCTCGTCGGCGGGCTGGCCGCGGTGGTCGGCACGCTGACGCTGGTGGTGAACGAGTTCATCCAGGGCGTGCCCGAGCTGAGCGAGAAGTCGTCGGAGGGCGTGCGGCAGATCCAGAACTGGCTCAAGACCGGCCCGTTGCACCTGTCGGACAGCCAGCTCAACCGCTACATCGACGAGGCGCAGGGCTGGATCCAGGGCAACACGGAGAAGTTCACCAGCGGGGCGCTGTCCACCGCGGCCACCCTGGCCGAGGTGCTCACCGGCATCATCCTGGTGCTCTTCGCCACCTTCTTCTTCCTGCGGGACGGCAGCCGGATCTGGCGGTTCCTGGTCCGGCTGCTGCCGGTCGCCGCCCGCTGGAAGGTCGACGACGCCGGCCGGGCGTCGTGGTCGACGCTGGGCGCGTACGTCCGGGCCACCGTCCTGGTCGCCTTCATCGACGCGGTCGGCATCGGCATCTTCCTGGTCGTCTTCGACATCCCGTTCGCCTTCCCGCTGGCCGCGCTGGTCTTCCTGGGGGCGTTCATCCCGATTGTCGGCGCCGCGCTCTCCGGCGTCGTGGCGGTGCTGGTGGCGCTGGTCGACAGCGGGCCGATCAAGGCGCTGATCATCCTCGGGGTGGTGATCGGCGTGCAGCAGGTCGAGGGGCACGTGCTCCAGCCGTTGATCATGGGGCGGGCGGTGGCCATCCACCCGCTCGCCGTGATCATCGGGATCGCCGCCGGCGTCGTCCTCGCCGGGATCACCGGGGCGCTGGTCGCGGTGCCGCTGATCGCGGTGCTCAACACGGCCGTCCGCCGGCTCGCCGCGCGGACCGTGCCGGACACCCCGCCGGACGCGGTGGTGGTCGCCTCGCAGGCCCCCTGAGTTGTCCCGGAATTGATTGATCGACGCCCGCGCGGCCGGCGGTCAATCGCCCTGCTCCCTACAAGCGGTCACCGACCCGCACCGGGTGGACGGGCGGACGGCCGACGGGGCCGTCCGCCCGTTCCGTCAGCTCTTCCCGAGCCGTTCCAGCGCGCCCCGGGCCACGTCCGGCCGGGTGGTGTACCAGAACGGCGGCAGCGAACGCCGCAGGAACGGGCCGTAGCCGCGGGCGGTCTCCAGCCGGGAGTCGAGCACCGCGACGACGCCCCGGTCCCCGGTGGCCCGGATCAGCCGTCCCACGCCCTGGGCCAGCCGGACCGCCGCGATCGGCACGCTGACCGCGGCGAAGCCGGACCCGCCGCTGGCGTCCACCGCCGCGGCCCGGGCCGCCGCGAGCGGCTCGTCCGGGCGCGGGAAGGGCAGCCGGTCGATCACCACGAGCTGGCAGGCGTCGCCCGGCACGTCCACCCCCTGCCAGAGCGACATCACCCCGAACAGGCAGCTCGACCGCTCCTGCCGGAACCGGCGGACCAGCAGCGGCAGCGCCTCCTCGCCCTGGAGCAGCACCGGCAGGTCGGTCCGCGCGCGGAGCAGCTCCGCGGCCTGCTGCGCGGCCCGTCGTGAGGAGAAGAGCCCGAGGGTACGCCCACCGAGCGCCCCGACCAGCGCCAGCAGCTCCTCGCCGGCCGCCTCGGGCAGCCCGGAGACGCTGGGCCGGGGCAGGTGCGCGGCGACGTAGAGGATGCCCTGCCGCGCGTAGTCGAACGGTGAGCCGACGTCGAGTGAGCGCCAGCCCGGGCCCTCGGTGGCCGGCACGGTGCCGGTGGCGGCCCGGCTGCCGGGTGCCGAGGCGACCGGCGCGGGCACGGCGGCGTCCCCGCGCGCCGTGCTGGCGGCGAGGGCGGCGGCGGCCGGGGTCGGCGGGGCGGGCGGCGGCGCGTCGAGCCCGAGCGCCCGGGCCACCGTGTCGAACCGGCCGCCCAGCGCGAGGGTCGCCGAGGTGGCGACCACCGTGCGCTCGTCGTACAGGTGGGTGGCGAGGGTGCCGGCGACCGAGAGCGGGGCGACCACCAGGGCCCGGCGGCTGCCGTTGTCGGGCTTCTCCACCCAGGCCACGTCGTGGTCCGCCTCCTCCAGCAGCCGCTGGGCGGTGGTGGAGAGCTCGTCGAGCACCGCCTTCGCCTGCTGCTTGCGGACCGGGTCCGGGTCGTCGGCCTTGACCTCGCCGATCGCCTCCAGCGCCGCCCGGGTCGCGGCGTCGAGCAGCGTGCACGCCTCGCGCAGCGGCCCCGGCAGCCCGGCGGTCAGCCGCCCGGCGGGCACCTCGGCCAGCCCGACGGCGAGGGCGTCCCCGGCCTCGGTGAGCCGTTCGGCGACGTCGGGCCGGAGCAGCGGTCGGGCCCGCCGGGCCGACCGGTCGATCAGCTCCGGCACCAGCTCGGCCTGGGCGGCCGAGGAGACCCGGTCGGCCAGCTCGTGCGCCTCGTCGACGATGAGCAGCTTGTGCGGCGGCACGATGTGCCGGCCGGCGAGCATGTCGACGGCGAGCAGGCTGTGGTTGGTGACCACGATGTCCGCCTCCCGGGCCCGGGCCCGGGACGCCTCGGCGAAGCACTCCTGGCCGAACGGGCAGCGGCTCGCGCCGACGCACTCCCGGGCCGGCATCGACACCAGCCGCCAGGCCTGGTCGTCGACGCCCGGGTCCAGCTCGTCCCGGTCGCCGGTGGCGGTCTCCTCGGCCCAGTCGCGCAGTCGCTGGATCTGCTTGCCGAGCCGGCCCGCCTCACCCAGCCACTTCGTCCCGCCGCCGGGGCGGGGCGCCGGGGCGTCGAAGAGGGTGTCCTCCGGCTCGTCCTCGGTGGAGTTGTCCAGCCGGGCCAGGCAGAGATAGTGGTGCCGTCCCTTGAGCACGGCGAAGGTGGGCCGCCGGCGCAGCAGCGGCTCCACCGCGTCGGCGAGCCGGGGCAGGTCGTGGTCGACCAGCTGGGACTGCAACGCCAGGGTGGCGGTGGAGACCACCACCGGGCCGTCCACGGTCAGCGCCGGGGCGAGGTAGGCCAGCGACTTGCCGGTGCCGGTGCCGGCCTGGACGAGCAGGTGCTCGCGGGAGGTGATGCTCCGCTCGATCGCCTCGGCCATCTGCTGCTGGCCCGGGCGGGTGGCCCCGCCGGGCACCGCGCCGACCGCCGCGGCGAGCAGGTCGCCCCCGCTCGGCCGGGTGCCCCGACCCTTCCGGGGCGCGGCGGGACCGGTGGCGGTGCGGGGCGGAGTCACCGTGCGACGGTACCCGCCGCCGCCGACACCGGGCGCGCCCATCCGCGTGGTGTCGTCGCCGTACGCGTTCGCGCGGGTCGCGTCCGGTTACCTGCCGATCGCGTCGCGTGGCCGGAATCGGTTAGGGTGCCACTCATGCCGAGCGACGTGGTCCGCGTGATCTACCGCAAGTACGACGGCAGCGCCCACCGCGACTACCCGGCCCGCCGGCTCGCCGAGGACGACCTCGGTGTCTGGCTCGGCGTGCCGGCCGGCACCGAGTCGGTCTACCACGGTCGGCCCTCGGTGGAGCAGATCCCCTTCGTCCTGCTGGTGCCGCACCACGGTTGGTGGACCGGCATGTTCAACCCGCCGCCACGGACCAGCGAGGTCTACTGCGACATCGCCACCCCGGCCCGCTGGGAGGGCGACGACACGGTCCACCTGATCGACCTCGACCTGGACGTGGTGCGTCGCCGGGCGACCGGCCTGGTGGAGCTGCGCGACGAGGACGAGTTCGCCGAGCACCGGGAGCGCTTCGGCTACCCCGACGACGTGGTCGCCGAGGCCGAGTCGGCGGCCCGCTGGCTCTTCGGCGCGCTCGCGGACGGCACCGAGCCGTTCGCCACGTCGTACCGGAAGTGGCTGGCCCTGGTGCTCTGAGCCGGGCTCACCAGCGCGGCGGCCAGGCGTCGTCCGGGCCGAACGGCGGCAGCTCGTGGAGCTTCTCCGGGTTGAGCTGGTTGAAGACGCCGGTGACCCGCCCCTCGTGCACCGCGTACGCCATGACCAGGCGCAGCGTGCGGCCGTCCCGGTAGACGGTCTCCATCTGCCAGCCGAGGGCGCCGTCGACCAGCACCGGCCGGGCCAGCAGCGGGCCGACGAACCGGGCGGCCTGGCCGAAGAGGCCGAGGATGAAGCGGGCCACCGCCTCGGCGCCCACCACCGGCCGGCGGGCCGCCGGGAAGTGCCCGCCGCTGTCGCCGACCATGACCACGTCCGGGGCGAGCACCTCGACCAGCCGGTCCAGCTCGCCGGACTCCACCGCCGTGGCGAACGCGGCGAGCACCCGCTGCTGCTCGGCCAGGTCGGCGGTGTGCCGGGGGACGTCCGGGCCGGTGACCGCGCGGCGGGCCCGGGAGGCGAGCTGCCGGGCGGCGGCGGGAGTGGTGCCGAGCACCTCGGCGATGGTGGCGAACGGCACCGCGAAGACGTCGTGCAGGACGAAGGCCACCCGCTGCTCCGGCGCGAGCCGCTCCAGCACCACCAGCAGCGCGGTGCCGAGCTGGTCGGTGCGGACCGCCCGCTCGGCCGGGTCCGGGGCGAAGCCGTCCGTGGCCGGTACGGCGGTCACCACGGGTTCGGGCAGCCACTGGCCGGGATAGGTCTCCCTGCGGACCCGGGCCGAGCGGAGCACGTCCAGGCAGATCCGCGAGCAGGTGGTGGTCAGCCAGGCGCGCAGCTCCCGGATCTGGGCGCGGGCCGCCGGCTCGGCGAGTGCGCCCGCGTAGCGCAGCCAGGTCTCCTGCACGGCGTCCTCGGCCTCGCTCCGGCTGCCCAGCATCCGGTGGGCCACCGCCGTCAGGTGCCCCCGCTCCGCCTCGAACTCCGCCGCAAGATCTCCCACCACGACATCCCTCCCCACTGACACATTCTCCCCCTCCCCGGCACGTCCCATCGCCCGCAAACATGACGGCCGGCGGTCAGGGAATTGTGGCCTCTCCTAAAAGACGTAGAAAGGGTGAAATGGGCATGGTCGGGGGGCGGGAGGGGCGTCGGGAGGCGGGGGTGGGTGGGGTGGGTGAGGATCGGGGGATGAGCGGAGTCGATGGGGTCGGGGCCGTGCCGCCGCAGGGCGGGGCGATGCGGGAGTTGCTGCGGGTGAACCCGGGCGGCGGGGCGGTGGACCTGCGGGCGGTCGACCCGCGGTCGACGCCGGGGCTGCCGGGGGCGGCGGGGAGCGGGAAGCGGCGCAAGGAGTGGGCCCGCGAGCAGGTCGAGCTGCTCGGCGCCGACCTGGGCCGGCAGCAGGAGATGCTGTACGCCGCAGCGCAGGCCGCGGCCGGCCCGGAGGCGCCGACCAGCGCTCCGACGGCGGCCGACGCCCAGCTGGACGGCGACCGGCCGCGTCGGGTGCTGCTGGTGCTCCAGGCGATGGACTGCGGCGGCAAGGACGGCACGATCAAGCGGGTGGCCGGCGCGATGAACCCGCTCGGCCTGCACATCCGCTCGTTCGGGCCGCCCACCGAGGAGGAGCTCCGGCACGACTTCCTGTGGCGGATCCGCCGGGCCCTGCCGCCGCCCGGCTACGTCGGGATCTTCAACCGCTCGCACTACGAGGACGTGCTGATCGCCCGGGTCGGCGAGCTGGTCGACGAGCCCACCTGGCGCGCCCGGTACGACCAGATCAACGCCTTCGAGCGGGAGCTGGTCGACGGCGCGGTGACCCTGGTGAAGGTGATGCTGCACATCTCGTACGCGGAGCAGGGCGAGCGGCTGATGGAACGGCTGACCGATCCGCACAAGTACTGGAAGTACAACCCGAGCGATCTCGACTCGCGGGCCCGCTGGGACGACTACCAGGCCGCGTACGCCGAGGCCCTGGCCCGCTGCGACGCGGACGCCGCGCCGTGGTTCGTGGTGCCGGCGGACCGCAAGTGGTACCGGGACTGGGCGGTGGCCCACCTGCTCCGGGAGACGTTCGACGGACTTGATCTGGGGTATCCGGCTGCCGGTTTCGACGTGGAGCGGGAACGCCAGCGGTTGCGGAGCGGGGCCGGGAGGGCTGAAGGTAAACGGCGGGTGAACGAACGGTGAATCGGGCTTGACCGGGGGTGGGCCGGCTAATGCCCGGTTCCCCCGGGTACCTAGCATGCCCAGAGCAGCCGCCCCCCGGGGCGGCGGCCACCCTTCCACCGACACGACGAGGTCCGTGCTGTGAAGTTTTCCTTCCGTCCCACCGAGGGCGCCTTCTACGAGCTCTTCACCAGGGCCGCGCAGAACCTGGTGCGGGGTACCGAACTGCTGAACGAGCTGGGCCTGCCCGACGTCGACATCCAGTCGGTCAGTGAGCGGCTGACCGAGGTCGAGCACGACAGCGACCAGATCACCCACCAGCTCTACAAGAAGATCAACTCTACCTTCATCACCCCGTTCGACCGGGAGGACATCTACCGTCTGGGCTCGCTGCTCGACGACGTGATGGACCACCTGGAGGCGGTCGGCAACCTGCTCTACCTGTACGGCCTGACCAAGCTCCCCGCGCTGCCGCGCGAGCTGCACGAGCTGGTCAACGTCCTCGACCAGCAGGCCAAGCTGACCGCCGAGGCGATGCCCCGGCTGAAGTCGATGAAGGACCTCGAGGACTACTGGATCGAGTGCAACCGCCTCGAGAACGACGGCGACCAGGCGTACCGGATGCTGCTGGTCCGGCTCTTCTCCGGCGAGTACGACGCCCTCACCGTGCTGAAGATGAAGGAGGTCGCCGACGAGCTGGAGGCCGCCTGCGACGCCTTCGAGCACGTGGCGAACACCGTCGAGACCATCACGGTCAAGGAGTCCTGATCCTGTGAGTCCCGAACTCATCGCCGTGCTGGCGGTGATCGCGGTGGCCCTGGCGTTCGACTACACCAACGGCTTCCACGATGCCGCCAACGCGATCGCGACCAGCGTCTCCACCCGGGCGCTGACCCCCCGGATCGCCCTGCTGCTGGCTGCGGTCGGCAACTTCATCGGCGCGCACTTCGGCGCCGGCGTGGCCAAGACCGTCGGCGACGGCCTGGTCACCCTGCCCACCGGGGTGGCCAGCCTGGGGGTGGTCTTCGCCGGGGTGCTCGGCGCGATCGCCTGGAACCTGATCACCTGGTACTTCGGCCTGCCGTCGTCCTCCTCGCACGCCCTCTTCGGCGGCCTGGTCGGGGCGACCCTGCTGGCCACCGGTGGGGTGGTGCAGTGGGCCAACATCGGCGAGAAGGTCCTCCTGCCGATGGTGCTCTCGCCGCTTGTCGGCCTGACCCTGGGCTACCTGCTGATGCTGGCCATCCTCTGGCTGTTCCGGAAGGGGCAGCCGGGCAAGCTGAACCGGGGCTTCCGCTGGGCGCAGACCGCCTCGGCGGCGGCCATGTCGATCGGCCACGGCATGCAGGACGCCGCCAAGACCATGGGCATCGTGGTCCTGGCCCTCTACACCGGTGGCTTCCAGGAGGACAAGACGCACATCCCCGGCTGGGTCTTCTGGACCTCGGCGACCATGCTGGCGCTGGGCACGTACGCCGGTGGTTGGCGGATCATCCGGACCTTGGGCCGGAAGATCATCGACCTGGGTCCCCCGGAGGGCTTTGCCGCCGAGACGGTGGCCAGCGCGGTGCTCTACTTCAACGCCCTGGTGCTGAAGGCCCCGATCTCCACCACCCACACGATCACCTCGGCGATCATGGGTGTGGGCGCGACCAAGCGCATCTCCGCGGTCCGGTGGAACGTCGCCGGCAACATCGTGATCGCCTGGATCATCACGTTCCCGGCCGCCGCCGCGATCGCCTGCCTCGCCTACCTGCTGGTCCGGCCGCTGTTCTGAGCCCGTCCCGCCCGTTGAGGGGCCTCCTGCCACGGCAGGGGCCCCTCACGCGTAGTGGACGCCGATGCGCTCCCGGACCCCGTCCAGCAGCGCCATCACCTCCAGCGTCGCCGCGTGCGGGACCAGCGGGCTCTCGATCAGCCCGGCGGCCAGGCAGCGCTGCACCTCGGCGGCCTCGTGCTGGTAACCGCCACCGGTCAGGTCGGCGGGGACGGTCTCCGGTTCGGCCCCGAGCCGGTGCAGCACCGCCGAGCCGGGCCGGTAGAACGGCTCGGGCAGGTCGATCCGGCCGGTGGTGCCGGTGATCGAGGCGGTGATCGCGGTCGCGCCGACCATGCCGCAGCTCAGCGTGGCGACCGCGCCCGAGTCCCAGCCGAGGACGATGCCGGTGTTCTCGTCCACGCCCTCCGGGCTGAGCTTCGCCCAGGCCTGCACGTGCTGCGGCACGCCGAGCAGCAGGTGGGCCAGGCTCAGCGGGTAGACGCCGAGGTCGAGCAGCGCCCCACCGCCCAGCGTCCGGGCCCGCATCCGGTGCTCGGGCGGGAACGGCCCGGCCGCCCCGAAGTCCGCCCGCACGCTGGTCACCTCGCCGATCGCCCCGTCCGCGATCAGCTCCAGCACGCCGAGGATGAGGGGGTTGGTCCGCATCCACATGGCCTCCATCAGGAAGACCCCGCGGGCCCGGGCGGTCTCCACCAGCTCGGTGGTGGTGGCCAGGTCGAGGGTGCAGGGCTTCTCCACCAGCACCGCCCGGCCGGCGGCGAGGCAGGTCATGGCCGCCTCGTGGTGGGCGGCGTGCGGGGTGGCCACGTAGATCACGTCCAGGTCCGGGTCCGCGGCCAGCTCAGCCCAGGAGCCGTACGCCCGCGGGGCGCCGTGCCGGGCGGCGAAGAGCTCGGCGCTCTCCGGCGTACGCGAGCCGACCGCGACCAGCTCGGCCCCCGGCACCAGCCGCAGGTCCTCGGCGAAGCGGCCGGCGATGTGTCCGGTGGCCAGGATTCCCCAACGCGTCATGGCGGCACGCTATCCCGGACCGCACGGCCGTCGGGAGGATGATCCACCGGTCGGGAACTAGGCTCGCGGAATGACGATCGACGGCTTCGCCGCACCCCCCGCCCTGGTGGAGCACGCCCGCCGGTTCCACGCCGAGGGTGGCACCCCGGCGGCGCCCCGGGTCGCGGCCACCGTGCTGCTGCTCCGCCCCGCCGGCGCCGAGTTCGAGGTGTACGTCATCCGCCGGGTCGCCGCGATGACCTTCGGCGGGATGTACGCCTTCCCCGGCGGCGGCGTGGACCGCTCCGACTCGCAGGCCCACCTGGACTGGGCCGGCCCGGAGCCGGCCGAGTGGGCCGCCCGCCTCGGGCAGGCGCCGGACGCCGCCCAGGCGGTGGTCTGCGCCGCCGCCCGGGAGGTCTTCGAGGAGGCCGGGGTGCTGCTGGCCGGCCCGGACGCCGCGACGGTGGTGGGCGACGTCAGCGGGGACGACTGGGAGGCCGCCCGGCAGGACCTGGAGGGGCGCCGGGTGGGCTTCGCCGACCTGCTCGCCGGGCGGCGGCTGACGCTCCGGTCCGACCTGCTCCTGCCGTGGAGCCGGTGGATCACGCCGGAGTTCGAGCCGCGCCGCTTCGACACGTACTTCTTCGTGGCCCTGCTGCCCGAGGGGCAGCGGACCCGGGACGTCTCCGGCGAGGCCGACCACACCATGTGGATCCGCCCCGCGGACGCCCTGGCCCGCGCGGAGGCGGGCGAGCTGACCATGCTGCCCCCCACGCTGGTCACCCTGGCCCAGGTGGCCGCGGCCGGCGACCTGGCCGGGGTGGCCCGCGCGGCGGCCACCCGCGACGCCGCCACCCCGGTCACCCCCCGCCTCGACCTCCCCGAGCACGGTGAACCCCGCTTCCTCCTCTCCTGATCCCGGCCCCGGACACGCCGAGGGGCGTCGGTCAGTGCGACCGACGCCCCTCGCGGACCGGGAACCAGCGGCTCAGCCGAAGCGGCCGGTGATGTAGTCCTCGGTCTTCTTCACGCTCGGGTTGCTGAAGATCTTCTGGGTGTTGTCGTACTCGATCAGCCGGCCCGGGTCGCCGGTCTTCTCGATGGAGAAGAAGGCGGTGCGGTCCGACACCCGGGCGGCCTGCTGCATGTTGTGGGTGACGATGACGATGGTGAACTTGTCCTTGAGCTGGAACATCAGGTCCTCGATGGCCAGCGTCGAGATCGGGTCCAGCGCCGAGCAGGGCTCGTCCATCAGCACCACCTGCGGCTCGACCGCGATGGTGCGGGCGATGCAGAGCCGCTGCTGCTGACCGCCGGAGAGGCCGGCGCCCGGCTTGCCGAGCCGGTCCTTGACCTCGTCCCAGAGGTTCGCCGACCGGAGCGCCCTCTCGGCCGCCTCCTCCAGGATCGACTTCTTGCGGACGCCGTTGAGCCGCAGGCCGGCCACCACGTTCTCGAAGATGCTCATGGTGGGGAACGGGTTCGGTCGCTGGAAGACCATGCCGATCATCCGGCGGACCGCGGTGACGTCCACGTCCCGGTCGTAGATGTCCTGGTTGTCGATGGTCAGGCTGCCCTCGACCCGGGCACCGGGGAGCACCTCGTGCATCCGGTTGATGGACCGCAGGAAGGTGGACTTGCCGCAGCCGGAGGGGCCGATCAGGGCCGTCACCGTCTTCGGCTCGACGGTCAGGTTGATGTTCTCGATCGCCTTGAAGGCGCCGTAGTACGCGCTGACGTTGGTGGCTTCGATGCGCTTGGCCATGGTGGCGGTACCTCCGGGGTTCATCGGCCGAGCCGGTTGCGACGGGCCAGCAACTTCGCCGCGATGGTCAGGACGAGTACGAGGGCGACCAGGGTCAGCGCCGCGGTCCACGCCCGTGCCGGCGAGTACTTCGATGCCTCGCCGGCCTGCTGGTAGACGAAGAGAGCCAGCGACGACTGGTTGTTCTCGAAGGGGTTGAAGTTGATTGCCGCGCCGCCGCCGGCGACGAGCAGCACCGGGGCGGTCTCACCGGCGGCCCGCGCGATGGCGAGCATGATGCCGGTGACAATGCCCGGCAGCGCGGTCGGCAAAACAACCCGCAGGATGGTCTTCCACTTCGGCACGCCGAGGGCGTACGCGCCCTCCCGTAGCGGCGCCGGGACGAGGCGGAGCATCTCCTCGGTGGAGCGCACCACGGTCGGGAGCATCAGCACGCTCAGGGCCAACGCCGCGGCGAAGCCGGAGAAGCCCGGCCGCCCGTCGTTGAACCACGGCGAGACGATGAGCACCCAGAACGCCAGCACGAAGAGGCCGGTGACGATCGACGGAATGCCGGTCATCACATCGACGAAGAACCGGATGGCGAAGGCGAACCTGCCCCGGCCGTACTCGACGATGTAGATCGCGCAGAGCACCCCGAGCGGAACGGTGATCAGAGTCGCGATCCCGACCTGCTCCAGCGTGCCGATGATGGCGTGGTAGGCGCCGCCGTTCGCGTCCCGGGCCCCGATGTTGTTCATCGAGGTGTTGAAGAAGTTCCCGTCGAGCCGTTCGACGCCCTTGCTGACCAGGATCCAGACCACCGAGGCCAGTGGCAGCACCGCCAGCACGAAGGCCGAGTGGATCAGCGCGCTCCAGGTGCGGTTGCGGGCCGCCCGGCGCCCCTCGACCGCGTTCGCGGCGGTGAAGAGCCCGGCCAGGTAGAAGAGCGCGCCGAGGACCACCACCAGGACGGGGCCGCCGATGCCGAGGCCGTAGACGACCCCGGCGGCGACCAGCAGGGCGGCGACGGCGATGGCGGGCGCGGCGTACCGCGGCAGCCGCTTGGCCCGCAGGGTCGTCGGCTGGGCCGGCGGTCGGGTGCGGTGACTGGTGACGAGGCTGCTCATGCGGCCGACTCCGTGAACTCGCGGCGGCGGTAGATGATCGCCCGGGCGGTGATGTTGACGATCAGCGTGATCGCGAAGAGCACCAGGCCGGAGGCGATCAGCGCGCCCCGACCGGTGTCGTTCGCCTCGGCGAACCGGTTCGCGATGTTCGCGGCGATGGTGTTGCCGCCGCTCTGCAGGACGTTGAACGAGATGGCGTAGGTGGAGCCGAGGGTCAGCGCCAGCGCGATGGTCTCGCCGAGCGCGCGGCCCAGGCCGAGCATCACCGCGGCGATGATGCCCGGACGCCCGTACGGCAGCACGGCGGTGCGCAGCATCTCCCAGCGGGTGGCGCCCAGCGCGAGGGCGGCCTCCTCGTTGGCGGTCGGGGTCTGCAGGAACACCTCGCGGGAGAGCGAGGTGATGATCGGCAGCACCATGATCGCCAGCACCACGGAGCCGAGCAGGATCGAGCTCCCGTACGGGCCGTCGCCGAAGATCGGGATCCAGCCGAAGTACTTGTTCAGCCAGGTCGACAGGTCGGTGACCGGCCCGACGAGGTAGTCCCGGCCCCAGAGGCCGAAGACCACGCTGGGCACGGCGGCCAGCAGGTCGATCACGAAGCCGAGACCGGTGCCGACCCGGCGGGGGGCGTAGTGCGTTAGGTAGAGGGCGATGCCCAGCGCCACCGGCACCGCGATGAGCAGCGCCAGCACCGAGGAGAGCACGGTGCCGAAAGCGAGCGCGCCGATGCCGAACTTGGCCGGGTTGTCGTTCGGGAACCAGCCCTCGAAGGTCCAGAAGTCCTCGCTGTTCGCCTGCAACGCCGGAACGGCCTTGGCGATCAGGAAGACCGCGATCGCCGCGATGATGACCAGCACGGCGGCGCCGGCGGCCAGGGTGAGGCCGCGGAAGGCCCGTTCCGCGCCGAACGCCCGGGCCTTGGGCAGGCCGCCGCCGCCGCCCAGCCCGTTCCCGATCGGGTTACGAGGGTTGCCTGAGGTCTCGGCCACACGCGCCGAGGCACCGGCGGGCCACTCGTGACCGGAAGTCACGCGGGTCCCGCCGGTGCCGGCGTGCGCCGAGCGGTGAGGGGTTTCACCCATCTGCTCGCTCGCTTCGAATTGAGGAGGTGGTGTTGCTCGGGACGGTCAGGAGAGGTTCTTGACCGCGGCCTCGACCTTGGTGCGGACCGAGTCCGGCAGCGGGGCGTAGCCCAGCTCGACCAGGTCGGCCTGGCCCTCGGCGCTGGCGGCGTGGGTCAGCAGGCCCTTGACCAGCGGCAGCTTGTCGGCGGCGAGGCCCTTGCTGCAGACGATCTCGTAGGTCGCCAGGACGATCGGGTAGGCCCCGGCCTGCGTGGTCTTGTAGTCGATCGACATCTTCAGGTCGTCGCCCTGGCCCTCGATCTTGGCCCCGGCGATGGTCTTGCCGGCCGACTCGGCGGTGAGCTCGGCCCACTCGCCGGCACCGTTCTGGACCTTGGCCTTCTTCAGGCCGCCGTTCTCGGCGTACGACCACTCGACGTAGCTGATGGTGCCGTCGGTGCCCTTGACCTTGCTGGCCACGCCGTCGGACTTGGCGGCGCCCACGCCACCCGGGGCCTTCCACGCCTTGGCGTTGCTGAAGGTCCAGTCCGCCTCCGCGGTCTTGGAGAGGTACTTGGTGAAGTTGTCGGTGGTGCCCGACTCGTCGGAGCGGTGCACCGCCTGGATCGCGGTGGCCGGCAGCTTGGCGTCCGGGTTGTCGGCCTTGATGGCCGGGTCGTCCCACTTGGTCACCTTGCCGGCGAAGATCTTCGCCAGGGTGGCCGGCTTGAACTGGAGGTTGTCCACGCCGCTGACGTTGTAGACCACGGCCACCGGGCCGATCACCATCGGCAGGTTGAGCGCCTGGCCGCCCGAGCACTTGGCGTCGGCCTGCGGCTGCTCCTCCGGCTTGAGGGCCGAGTCGGAGCCGGCGAAGTCGGCGGTGCCGGCGATGAAGGCCTGGATGCCCGCGCCGGAACCGGTCGGCTCGTAGTTGATCGTGGTGCCGGCGCACTTCTGCTGGTACGCCTTGATCCACTCGGCCATCGCGTTCTTCTGCGCGGAGGAGCCCTGCGCGTTCAGCGTGCCCTTGCCGCAGTCGACCGCGGCGGCGGAGCCGGAGGCGGAGGTGCCGGTCGGCTCGTTGTTGTCCGAGCCGCAAGCGCTCAGACCGAGCACCGCAGTGAGAGCGAGGCAGGCAATGGCGCCGTGCCGCTGGAGCTTCACCTGAGGGGTTTCCCTTCACGTCTTTTGGTCAGTCGCCCGGACGGAGCCGGGGGCCGGCGCTGACCGGCTGACCTGAAAGTTAGAAGTGCCAGGTAGACGGTTCGCCGGTCGGAAGTGAACGGAAGATGAACAGGTGCGGCCGGCAGGGTGGCCCTGAGCTGAGGAGGGGTTGTCCGTTTCGTGAACTCGCGGCCCACTATCACTATTAAGGCGATTTTTCAGGACAGCCGTTATCTCGTCGAGTCCACCCCGTGACACCGCCGTGACCGCCCTTCGGCGCGCGCGGGTCCCCGGCCGGCCCGGGCGGGAGGTCAGCCGAGCTGGTAGTTGACGTGGCCGGACCAGCGGGCGAAGCCGAGCCGCTCGTAGAGCGCCATCGCCCCCGCGTTCGACTCGTCCACGTAGAGCATCACCCGGTCCAGACCCCGCCGGTCCCGCAGGTACGCCAGCCCGGCGGTGGTCAGCGCCTTGCCGAGGCCGCCGCCGTGCGCGGCCGGGTCGACCCCGATCACGTAGACCTCGCCGATCCGGGCGGACCCCGGACGCTCGTGCACCTTGGTCCAGTGGAAGCCGAGCAGCCGGCCGGTGGCGGACTGCACGGCGAGCAGGAAGCCGGCCGGGTCGAACCACGGCTCGGCGAGGCGTACCCGCAGGTCGACCAGGGTCCAGCGACCCTGCTCCGGGTGCGCGGCGAAGGCCAGGTTGTTGAGCGCCAGCCAGGCCTCGTCGTCTCTGCCCGGCTGGAAGGCGCGCAGCTCGACCCCGTCCGGCAGGCGCACCTCGGGCAGTGCGGCGGTGAGCGGCCGGCGCAGCTGCCAGAGCACCCGGGCGCGGGTGAAGCCCAGGTCGACCGCGAGCGCGGCGGCGGACGGGTGGTCGCCGTGCGCCCAGGCGCGCAGCGGCCCGGCCGCCGCGGCCAGCACGCCCCGGGCCAGCGCCCGGCCGGTGCCGCGCCGCCGGTACGTCGGGTGCACCACCAGCTCCACCCCGATGCCGGCGGTGGCGTCGGTGATGTCCAGGTGGGCGTAGCCGGTGAGCGTCGCGTCGGCGGCCCGGGCGGTCAGGTGCACCGCGGGCGCCTCCGGGTCGCGCAGCCGCAGCAGCACGTGCTCGTCGAGCGGGTCCGCGCCGTCGGCGTCCCCGGCCGTGCGGGCCAGCGCCAGCACCTCGGCCACCTCGACCGGCGCCAGCCGGTCGGCGCGGGCGACACGGTCGGCGGTCGGCTCGGTGCTGCTCATCCCGTCACCGTAGCGGCCCGCGCGCGGCGGCTCGCGCCGGACGCGGGGACCGGCGCCGCGACTCCCGTCACGTCGTGCCGGTGGGCAGCGCCTCCAGCTGGAACCGGTTCATCAGCTCCGGCAGGAGGTACTGCAGAGCCGTGACGGTGCCGGCGCGGTTCCCGCCGGCGTCGTGCATCAGCACGATGGAGCCGGGCCCGGTATGGGCCATCACCGCAGCGGTGATCTTCCCGGCGCCGGGTGCCTGCCAGTCCGACGGGTCCACCGCCCAGTGCAGCGGCGCCATGCCCAGCTCCTCGCAGACCGACACCACCGGGTACGTCCAGGCCCCGCCGGGCTGCCGGAAGTACTCGATCCGGGCGTTCGGCACGGCGGCCCGGATCGCCGTGTTGGTGCGGAGGAGGTCGGCCCGGATCGCGTCCGGCGACCGCTTGCCGAGGGCGATGTCGTGGTTCCAGGAGTGGTTGCAGAGGGTGTGGCCCTGGGCCGCGATCTGCTGGATCAGGTCCGGGTGGGTCGCCGCGTTCTCGCCCACCACGCAGAAGGTGGCCTTGACGCCGTACTCCCGCAGGAGCGCGAGCACCTGGGGGGTGTACTGCGGGTCCGGTCCGTCGTCGAAGGTGAGCGCCACCCGGGCGGAGCCGGTGGAGATCAGGCTGCCGAATGGCCCCTCGCCGACGTCCGCCCGGTGCGGCCCGTCCTTCGGCGTGGGGCTCGTCCCGGTCGGCTCCGGGGAGTCGGTCGGGACCGGCGGCTGGTCGGAGTAGTGCGGGCTGTTGACGCTCGCCGCCACGCCGGTGCCGTGTCGCGGTCGGTCGGGGACGAGGCTGCGGCCCAGCGCGTACGCCGAGCCGAGCAGCGCGGCCGCCACCAGGGTCACGATGCCGGTGGCGCGTAGCGTCCCCGGCATCAGAAGCCCCGACCGTTCTGATCGCGGCACTGACCGGTCGTCGCCCCCGTGGTCACCACGCGCACCATCGCCCCCCTTGTCCGTTTGACCCGGCAGTCAGAGTAGGACCGGCCAAGCGGGCAAAAGGGGCGGAAGCGAAATAGACCCCTGAACGGGTGTAACGGTCGAGCGGCCGGTCAGACCGGCAGCGGAGCGGGCTCCGACTCGGGCAGCGAGCGGGACGGCGGCACGACGAACTTGTAGCCGACCTGGCGCACGGTGCCGATCATCGACTCGTACTCCGAGCCGAGCTTGGCCCGCAGCCGCCGGACGTGCACGTCGACCGTGCGGGTGCCGCCGAAGTAGTCGTAGCCCCAGACCTCGCGGAGCAGCTGGTCCCGGGTGAACACCCGGCCCGGGTGCTGGGCCAGGAACTTCAGCAGCTCGAACTCCTTGTACGTGAGGTCGAGCGGGCGGCCCTTGAGCTTCGCCGCGTAGGTGTCGGGGTCGATGGTCAGCTCGCCGGCCCGGATCGAGCCGCCGGCCCCGGCCGTCGCGTTGCTGAGCCGGCCGACCGCGAGCCGCAGCCGGGCCTCCACCTCGGCCGGGCCGGCCCCGGCCAGGATGACGTCGTCCACGCCCCAGTCGGCGTTGAGCGCGATCAGGCCCGCCTCGGTGACCACCGCGACCAGCGGCACGCCGAGCCCGGTGGCGTGCAGCATCCGGCAGGTGGCCCGGGCCTCGCTCAGCTCGGAGCGGGCGTCCACCAGAACCGCGTCCGGGCTGGGGCCGCTGACCAGCGTGCGGACGTCGCGGGGCGCGGTGCGGACCGAGTGCGGCAGCAGGTCGAGTGCCGGCAGCACCGCCGATGGCTCACCTGCGCGCGCGGTCACCAGCAGCAGGAGCTCCACACGATCACCTCCGTCCCGGCGGTCCTTCGACCGCGCGCGACCAGCGGCACGCCCGACCGGGGTGGCGCTGAGAACTTGCGTGGGTCCCGGCTTCGCTGACGGGCGGGTAACGGCTTGAGCGTAACCGATCGCCCGGCCTTCACCTCCGTGCCCTTTCCCCTTTGTCTGATCTGCCCCTGATCGCGGCTCGGGTTTTAACGTTGCTGAAACCGTGACCTCCGCCGGAGCGGCCTGGTCTGGCACGATCGGGGCGTGTTTCCCTCCACCTCGCCAGAGACCGGCCGCGACCCCTGGGCCGGCAACGCCCGTCCGGGGCCGGTCGACCCCTCCCGTGGCTACCCGCCGGGACCGCGTACCGGCCCGGCCAACGACGACGGCGGGAATCGGCGCGAGCGGGGCGGGCCCCGGCGGCTCCGCAAGAGCGGCCCGGCCCGCCGGCCCGACGACGAGCCCGCCGACGACGCCCCCGAGGAGGAGGTGGAGCCGGTCGCCGTACGCCGACCGCTCGCGCTCACCGTCGCCGGGTTCGCCGCGCTGCTCGGCGTGGGCCTGGTGCTCGGCGCGCAGACCGCCGGGCCCGGGCACCGGCTGCCGTTCGCGTTCATCATCTTCGGCGTCCAGCTGCTCTTCGTGCTCGCCTGGACGATGGCCATGCGGCCGCCCGCGCTGCTGCTGGTCGCCCTGGTCAGCGCCGGTGTCGCCGCGGCGGCCGACGCCGCCGCCGTGCAGTCGGAGATCGCCGGCCTGGCCCCCCTCGGGTACGCAGCGGCCGGCGGCTTCGTCCTCGGCGTGCTCGGCCAGCTCGTCCGCCGGGTCGACCGGGTCCGGGTGACCGACTCGCTCGGCAGCACGCTGTTCATCGTGGTCGGCGTGGTCGCGTTCGGAACCCTGATCGTGCTGAGCCGGATCCCGGCCGGCACCCAGGCGATCACCATCTGCCTGACGGCGACGGGGGCCGCGCTCACCGTGGCCCGGTTGACCGACGCGGTGGCGCCGTGGCCGCGGCTCGCCCCGCAGGTGCCCCGGGGCGCGGCCGGCGTGGTCCTCGGCGCGATGATCGGCACCCTGGTCAGCGCGGTGCTCGGCAGCTACCTGGTCGGCTTCACCCCGACCAGCGCCGCCCTGATCGGCCTGGTCACCGCGGCCACCGCCGTGCTGGCCGACCTCGCCGTCGGGTACGCCGAGGCGGGTCGGCTGATGGCCGGCGAGCCGCCGACCATGTGGGTGGCCCGGCACATGCAGGGCCCGCTCGGCGGCTTCGCGCTGGCCGCGCCCGCCGCGTACGCCATGTGCGTGCTCTTCCTGTGAGCGGCGATTGAGGAATCCACCCATCGGGTAATAGCGGTGCGCCGCAGGGCGGCGACCGGAAGAGCGGCAGCGAGGACAGGAGGCGGCGTGGCAGAGGCCCAGGCGGCATACGAGGAACAGCCCCGGCGACGCGGCCGGAAGGCGCTGATCGGGCTCGTCGTCCTGCTGCTGGTCCTGGCCGGGCTGCTGGTCGTCGCCGACCGGGTGGCCGCCGGCGTCGCCGAGCGGGCCATCGCCGACCAGGTGCGGCAGGAGGTCGCCAAGCAGGACGCGCAGTCCGCGGCGCCGCAGGTCCAGGTCGGCGGCTTCCCGTTCCTGACCCAGGTGCTGGACGGGAAGTACGAGCACATCTCGATCGTGCTGAAGGACGTGCAGGGCCCGGTGCGGGGCGGCACGGTCAGCGTGCCGCAACTCGACGTGGACGCCCGCAACGTGCGGGCCTCGCTGGACACCATCCGTTCCGGCCAGGGCGACGTGGTCGCCGAGCGCGTCGACGGCCGCGGCATCATCACCTACGACAGCCTGGCCAAGCTGCTCGACCGGCCCGGCCTCACCCTCGGGGAGCAGGGCGGCAAGCTGGCCGTCACCGCCCCGGTGGACATCCTCGGCGTCAAGCTCACCGTCGTCGGCACCGCCGACGTGACCGTCAAGGACAACAAGGTGGGGCTGCGCTTCAACGACCTGAACGCCGAAGGGCTGCCGAACCTGCCGCTGGCCCGGACGCTGCTGGCCAACTACGCCAAGGGCATCTCGGTCGACGTGCCCCTGCCCGAGCTGCCGTTCCAGCTCAACGTCCGCACGGTGGAACCGAAGCCGGAAGGGCTGACCGTGACCGCCGACGCGCGGGACGTACCGATCAACTCGGCCAGCTGACCGGCCACCCCGCTCCCTGCTTCCGCCCCCGACCTCCGGTCGGGGGCGGCGGCGTCTCCCGGCCGGGAGCGGTGTCCCGGATGCTGGTCGGTTCGGTGGCGGCCCGAGGGCCGACTGGTAGGCTCCGTGCTCATGGGGACGCTCCTCACCAAACGGCGCGCGGTCGACCTGTGCCGCGTGGCCACCTGCCTGTGTCGCCCCGTCATCTGACGGCGGGGCTGTCCTCGGCCGCCTAGCGGCCACCGGCACGCAGGGTCCGCGTACCCTCCGGTGCTCCCCTGATCGCCCGGCAGCGGCGCCGTCGCACGAACCCGTGATCCCGTTCCTAGCTCTGGGTCCCGCGCGTGGTGCGACAATCATCGACTTCGATCTCCGCGCGCTGGCTCACCATCCATCCTCACCAGGGAGTGATCTGATGAGTCGCGACACCGCACTCGTCTCGGTCGAATGGGCCGAGAAGAACATCGACGTCCCGGGCGTCGTCCTCGTCGAGGTCGACGAGGACACGTCGGCCTACGACACCGGCCACCTCGCCGGCGCGATCAAGCTCGACTGGAGGACCGACCTCCAGGACCCGGTCCGCCGGGACTTCCTCAACAAGACCCAGTTCGAGGCGCTGCTCTCCGAGCGCGGCATCGGCAACGACGACACCGTGATCCTCTACGGCGGCAACAACAACTGGTTCGCCGCGTACGCGTACTGGTACTTCAAGCTCTACGGCCACCGCGACGTGAAGCTGCTCGACGGCGGCCGCAAGAAGTGGGAGCTGGACGCCCGTCCGCTGGTCACCGACAAGGTCGAGCGCCCGGCGACGCAGTACGTCGCGCAGGAGCCGGACAGCTCGATCCGCGCCTTCCGCGACGAGGTGGTCGACGCCATCGGCACCAGGAACCTGGTCGACGTGCGCAGCCCCGACGAGTACGCCGGCCGGCTGCTCGCCCCCGCCCACCTGCCGCAGGAGCAGGCCCAGCGGGCCGGCCACGTGCCCACCGCGATCAGCGTCCCGTGGTCCAAGGCGGCCAACGAGGACGGCACCTTCAAGTCCGACGACGAGCTGCGCAGGATCTACGCCGCCGCCGGCCTGGACGACAGCAGGGAGACCATCGCGTACTGCCGGATCGGCGAGCGCTCCTCGCACACCTGGTTCGTGCTCCAGGAACTGCTCGGGCACCGGAACGTGAAGAACTACGACGGCTCCTGGACCGAGTACGGCTCGCTGATCGGCGTGCCGATCGCGCTCGGCGACGAGCCCGGAAAGGCCTGATTCCCATGACTGCTCCCACCGCCGCCGGTTGCGCGGCCCCCGACCAGGCCGCACCGCTGCCGGCCAGCCTGGACCTGGAGAAGGAAACCGTCATCACCGGCCTGGTCAGGGCCGAGTCCGGCGAGGTCGTGCCGGGCGCGTACGTCCGGCTGCTCGACTCCACCGGTGAGTTCACCGCCGAGGTGGTCACCTCCCCGGCCGGCCAGTTCCGGTTCTTCGCGGCACCGGGCAGCTGGACCCTGCGGGCGCTCTCCCGGCACGGCAACGGCGACACCGCCGTCACCGCCGCCCGCGGGATCAACGAGGTGACCGTCACGGTCGCCGCCTGACCCACGCTCTGATCGGCCCACGGGGCCGGTCGCCCCCGCCAGGGGCGACCGGCCCCGTTGCCGTCGGCTCTCCCGCCCGAGCCCTACGGGCCGGCGCCGGGGGCGGGCCGCCGCGTGACACCATGGCGCGGTGAACGGTGCTGTCCAGGCGGGGTACGCCCCGCCGACCGGTCCCGACCAGCCGGCTCCCGGCCGGCGGTGGCTGCGCTGGCTGCTGGCCGCGACCGTGGCGTGGGCGGTGCTGCTCGCCGTGCTGACCTGGGTCTCCGTCCGCGACGACCCGCCGACCGTCCGCGAGCAGCGCAACCTGGCCGCGGCCGGGCCGGTGCTCGACCGGGCGGTGGGTGAGCTGCTGGCGGCGGCCGGCGACGGCGGCGCGGCGTGGCTCGTGCCGGACGTGCTCCGCCGGGGCTGCCGGATCACCCCGTTCGCGGACGGTGCCACGCTGACCCGCGGGGTGGAGGTGCTCCTCGCCGACGACGACGTGCGCGGGCCGCTCCAGCGGGTGGCCGACCGGCTGCCGGCGGAGTGGCGGGCCGGGGTCCGGGTGACCGGCGAGGGGCCGGTGCTGCGCGCCGACGCCGGTGAGTTCGTCGCCGTGCAGGGCCGCTCCACCGGGCCGGGTCGGGTCCGGCTCACCGCCGACACCGGCTGCCGGCCGATCGGCGCCGGCTACCGCGCCCCCACCGCCGGTGGCGGGTCGGAGGCGGAGACGGTCACCGAGCTGCTGCGTCGTTTCGGCGGTGCGGAGGGCCCGGTGCAGGTCTCCGCCGCCCCCTGCCCGGACGGCACGACCGCCCGGACGGCCACGGCCGTCTCGGCACCGGGCCGGCCCGACCGGCCGAGCCTGCCGGGCACGCTGTCGCAGTTCAGCGGCGGCGCACTGCACGTCCGTGCCACCGATGAGCTGTACGCCTACCGGTCGGGCAGCACGGTGGTCGCCGAACGCGCCGACGGGCGGGTCCGGCTCACCGTCTCCACGGTCTGCCGCCGCTGACCCGCGGCCGATCCCCGTCAGTGGCCCCGGTTGTGGTCGTGCGGGGAACGGCTGCGGCCGAGCGCGTCCACCCGGCCCCAGCGACCCGGGATGTCGAGCAGCTCCACCCGGCCCAGCCCCTCCGGGACGGCGGGGTCGATGATCAGGTGCTCGCCCGCCGGTTCGAGACCGAGCATCACCCGGAGCAGCAGCAGTGGAGTGCCGGCCGACCAGGCCTGCGGACTGCACGCGGTCGGATACTGCACCGGGTAGTCGGTGAGGTCCCGCTCGTACCCGGCGAACGCCTCCGGCAGCCGGCCGTCGAAGAACCGGGACGCGCTCAACATCGAGTTGCAGATCCGGCCGGCCTCCTCGCGGAAGCCGTACTTCGACAGCCCCCAGGCGATGATCGAGTTGTCGAACGGCCAGACCGTGCCGACGTGGTAGCCGATCGGGTTGTACCGCCCCTGGTCGTCGGCGAGGGTCCGCACCCCCCAACCGGAGAAGAGGCGTGGTCCGAGCAGATGGCGGGTGACCGCCTCCGCCCGTGACTCGTCGACGATGCCGCTCCACAGCAGATGCCCGATGTTGGAGGAGAGGGCGTCGACGTGCCGGCCCTCCGGGTCCAGGGCGAGCGCGTAATACTCCCGCTCCGGGATCCAGAAGTCGCGGTTGAACCGCTCCTTCAGCTCCGCGGCCTCCCGCTCCAACCGGTCGGCGTACGCCGGGTCGTTCCAGAACGTCCGGGCCAGTCGGGCGCCGCGCAGCTTGGCGTCGTAGGCGTACCCCTGGAGTTCGCAGGTGGCGCGGGGGAACGCGGGCAGCCGCCCGTCGCGGTAGGAGATCGAGTCCCAGGAGTCCTTCCAGCACTGGTTCTGCAGGCCGGTCTCCGGGTTGCGGGTCACGTACCAGACGTAACCGGTGCCGAGCAGGTCGCCGTAGGTGTCGATCCAGTCCAGCGCCGCCCGGGCCTGGAACTCCAACTGCCGGACCAGGCTGGCGTCCCCGGTCCACCGCTCGTACTCGTCGAGCAGGATCACGAAGAGGGCGGTGGAGTCCGCCGAGCCGTAGTAGGGGGAGTGCGGCTGCTCCTCGAAGCCGGCCGTCTCGCCGTACCGGAGCTCGTGCAGGATCTTGCCCGGTTCCTCGTCCCGGAAGTCGTCCAGCCGGCTGCCCTGGAGCCCGGCCAGTATCAGGATGGTGGGCGGGACCAGCTCCGGCAGGAACGGCAGGACCTGCAACGAGGTGAAGATGCTGTCCCGGCCGAAGAGGGTCATGAACCAGGGCAGGCCGGCGGCGAGCAGGCGTACACCCAGCGTGATCGACTCGTACCGGAGCGCGGCGAGGTCGTTCAGGCTGCGCCGGTACGCCCCCGCGAGCGGCTGGCAGTCGCAGCCGAGCTTCGGCGCCCGGTCGATCAGCTCGTCCTGCTCGGCGTGGATGGCCGCCGCCACCCGGTGTCCGCCGAGCGGCAGGGTGGCCCGGATGTCCTCGCCGCGGGCGCCGTAGATGACGGTGGCGACCTGCAGCCGGGTGGTCCACTCGCCGTGCGGCCCGACCCGGATCCGGAAGGTCATGCCCCGATCGTCGATGTCGCCGCGGGTGGAGGTGCTGATCACCACCTCCCGGTGGAAGGCCTCCCGGCGGTAGGTGAGGCGGAGCTCGTCGTGGCCGACCGTCGGGGTGGTGCGCCCCTTCTTCCGCCGCTCGTGCTTGATCTCGAAGAGGTCGGCGAAGTCGGCGCCCATGTCGACCCGGAGGTTGAACTCGACCTCCTGCTCCGAGTGGTTGAGCACGGTCAGCTCCTCGGCGAAGCTCGCGCCGATCGAGCGGCTGCGGATCACCGAGACCTTGGCGTCGAGGTAGTGCGTCGGCTCGCCCGGCACCAGGAAGAAGCGGGTCCGGTACGACTGGGCGTCGTCGATGGACAGGGCGTGCAACCGCTGCCCGTCGAGGGTGAGCAGCCAGGTGGAGAGGAACCGGGTGTCGAAGGAGAAGAGCCCGGTGGGAAAGTCGAAGGACGGCTCGATGTCCCCCCGCCGGTCGGTGACCAGGAAGGTGTTGCCGTCGAGGATGCTGACCCGTTCCCTCATCGCCGCCGCCCGACCTGCTCACGGGCGATCTCGCGGGGGTCCCGGGTGCCGGGCGCAGCGGGGAAGAAGCGGCGGAAGGCGAGGAACAGGATGACATTGCCGCTGTAGGTGCTCTCGTTGCGCAGCACCGCGGCCAGGCTCGACGCCCGGCCGGTGACCAGCCGTTCGAAGAGGTCGGGGCTGCTGCTCCAGACCGCGTCGGCCGGGCCGCGCGCGTGGCTGACCCGCGCCGAGCCGGGCTTCATCTCGACCAGCCAGTGGTCGGTACGGTTCTCCGTGGTCAGGTCGATCTGAAGGGTTCCGCTGATCGGAGTGCGCAGCACCGCCGGGGCGCGCGCCGGCAGGGACGCGAAGAACTGTTCGGTCGCCTCACCCACACCCGAATCGTAGGCAGCAGCCGGACATGTCGGGCCAGTATCGTCAGTCCACCCGGAACGGACATGCGCCGGGTGGGCGCGGCGTCAGTAGACCAGCGCCTGCGCCCCTTCGGCCATCGCCTCCTCGACGAAGACCGCGGCCCCCGCGATGCGTACGCCGGCGATGACGTCCCCGGGACCGATGTCCCGGCGGGCGGCGCACTGGGTGCAGGCGGTCACCTTCCCGGTGGTCAGGATCACGTGCAGCAGCTCGGCAAGCGGCGCCGAGTGCGGCAGCTCGAACTCCTGCGCCTTCCCGGGCAGCGCGAACCAGGTCGACTCCCCGGTCAGCCAGAGGGACACGTCGACCCCGGCGGCGGCCGCCGTGGCGGCGACCGTGAAGGCCTGGGCACACCGCTCCGGGGCGTCCGCGCCGGCGGTGGCCTTGACGACAAGAGTGCGGGCCATGGCGCCAGCATAGGATGGCCGGGATGGTTACCGAGATCGGGTTCGTCAGCCTGCTGGTCGCCGGCCTGGGCGCGCTCGCCGGTGGCCTGGTCTACGTCGCTGTACGCATTTCGAGAGGTAATTGGTGAGTGAGAACCCGCTGCAGCCGCCGTGGCTGAACGCGCCGCCGGTCGACCCGTACCCGTACGAGGAGAGCCACGACCTGCGCGTCGGCCCCAAGCTGCACCCGAGCCTGGACGGCCTGCTGCCGTACGTCGGGGTGTGGCGCGGTCGTGGGCGCGGCGGTTTCCCCACCATCGAGGACTTCGACTTCGCGCAGGAGATCCGGATCAGCCACGACGGCCGGCCGTTCCTGTCCTACGAGTCTCGGGCGTGGATCCTCGACGAGCAGAGCCGCCCGGTGCGCCCGGCCGGCCGTGAGGTCGGCTGGTGGCGTCCGGTGCTGGACGGCGAGCGGGTCACCGACGAGCTGGAAGCGCTGATGACCACGCCGACCGGCGTGATGGAGCTGCACATCGGCAAGCGCAAGGGCACCCAGATCGAGTTCGCCACCGACGCGGTGGTCCGCACGGCGACGGCCAAGGAGGTCACCGCCGGTGCCCGACTCTTCGGCATCGTCGAGGGCGCCCTGCTCTACGCCCAGGAGATGGCCGCCATGGGCCACGCCCTCAGCCCGCACCTCTCCGCCCGCCTCATCCGCGTAGCCGGCTGACCCCGCACCCCGGCCCGCCCACCGTGCGCCGGTCGGGCGGGTCAGGGGAGGGGGTGGGCCAGGAGGGCGTGGAGGGCCCGGGTGTGGGGGCTGTGGGGTAGCGGGGTGTCGTCGAGGGTGCGGATCTCGGCGAGGCCGCGGAGCGACGAGGTGAGCCAGGCGCCGTCGGAGCCGCGCAGCTCCGCCGGGGTGGTCATCCGTTCCTCGGTGGCGAGGCCCAGGTCGGCGGCGTGGTCGAGGAGCCAGCGGGCGGTCACGCCGGGCAGGATGCCGGTGGCCGCGGCGGGCACCGTGCAGAGCGTCGAGCCGGCCAGCCAGACCACGTTCGCGCTCGGCCCCTCCAGCACGTACCCCTCGACGGAGAGCCAGAGCACGTCGTCCACCCCGTTGCGGGCCGCCCAGCGGCGGGCCGCGGTGCTCACCCCGTACGAGGTGGACTTGATCCCGGCCGGCAACCAGCCCAGCGCGGGCCGGGCAACGGCCGACACCCCGAGGGGGAGGGTGGCCACCGTCACCCCGTCCCGCCGGGCCCGCTTCGCCGCCGCCGGCACCTCGCCGAGGGTGGCCCACACGGTCGGCGGTCCGCCGCCCTCCGGACCCCGGGTGCAGACCAGCCGCAGCGCCCCCTCCACCTCGACCGGCCAGCCCGCGCGGACCGCGTCCAGCAGCTCGACCAGGGCGCCGTCGGGCGGCAGCGGCAGCTCCACCGCCGCCGCGCCGGCCCGCAGCCGGGCCAGGTGGGCGTCGAGCAGCCAGGGTCGCCCGCCGCGCAGGTGCATCGTCTCGAAGAGCCCGTCGCCGTGCAGCGCGCCCCGGTCGTCGCCGCGCAGCACCGGTTCCCCGGCCGGTACGACGCCCCGCCCGAGCAGGGCCACCCGCGATGCCACCACGACCGCCGAGCCTAGTGGCGTACGACATCGGCGACCGGTCCGGCGCCGCGGCCGAACTATGATCGGACGGTGTCCGAATCCTCCCTCGCGGAACTGCTCCGCTCCCGCGGGCTGCGGCTGACGGCGCAGCGGCAGCTGGTCCTCCAGGCTGTGCTGGAGCTGGGGCACGCCACGCCGGAGCAGGTGCACACGGCGGTCCGGGAGGTCGCCGCCGGGGTCAACATCACCACCATCTACCGCACGCTCGAGCTGCTGGAGCGGCTCGGTCTGGTGACCCACACCCACCTCTCGCACGGTTCGCCGACGTACCACGCGGCCGGCGAGCACCAGCACGTCCACCTGGTCTGCCGGGAGTGCGGCGCGATCGACGAGATCGACCCCGAGCTGCTCCGCCCGCTCGCCGACCAGTTGGCCGCCCAGCGGAGATTCCAGGTCGACATCGGGCACGTGGCGCTCTTCGGCGTCTGCGGCCACTGCGAGGACGGGGAACAGAAATGATCGACATCGCGGGAGCGGTGGCCGCCGAGGCGATCGACGAGGCGACCCGGGACCAGCCCGAGCCCGCCCACCGGGCGGCCGGCGTGCGGGGCGTCGCCGCCCACTACGGCGACCCGATGCGCGAGCAGCGGACCCTGGCCACGGCCGTCGGCCTGGTCGACCGGTCGCACCGGGGCGTCGTCGCGGTGCCCGGCGAGGAGCGGACCGGCTGGCTGCACACCCTGACCAGCCAGCACCTGGCCACGCTGAGCGCCGGCCAGGGCACCGAGCTGCTGGTGCTCTCCCCGCACGGGCACGTCGAGCAGCACGCCATGGTCGCCGAGGACGGCGAGACCACCTGGCTGGACACCGAGCCGGGCGCCACCGAGGGCCTGCTGTCGTACCTGGAGCGGATGCGGTTCTTCAGCAAGGTCGAGCCGCGCGACGCCACCGCCGACCACGCGCTGCTCTCCCTGGTCGGGCCGGAGGCCGTCGGCGCGCTCGACAACCTCGGCGTCGCCGGGCTCGCCGAGCCCGACCTGGTCGCGGTGCCGGGCCCGAAGTTCCGCGCCGGCGAGCTGCCGCCGCGGCCCAGCGTCGTGTACGACGTGAAGCCGCTGCCGATCGGCGGTTGGGCCCGGCGGGTGGCGCTCGGCGTGGACCTGCTGGTGCCCCGGGACGCGATGACCCAGGTGGTGGACGAGCTGCACGGCGCCGGGGTGCCGGTGGTGGGGCTGTGGGCGTACGAGGCGATCCGGGTGGCCGCCCGGCGGCCCCGGCTCGGGGTGGACACCGACCACCGGACCATCCCGGCGGAGGTCGGCCTGATCGGTTCGGCCGTCCACCTGGACAAGGGCTGCTACCGGGGTCAGGAGACGGTGGCCCGGGTGCACAACATGGGCAAGCCGCCGCGTCGCCTGGTACTGCTGCACCTGGACGGGGTGACCACCGACCAGCCGCCGGCCGCCGGTACGCCGGTGACCCTGGACGGCCGGACGGTCGGTTTCATCGGCACCGCCGTGCACCACTACGAGCTGGGCCAGGTCGCCCTCGCCGTGGTCAAGCGGAACGTGCCCGACGACGCCCGCCTCCTGGTCGGCGAGACCGCCGCCGCGATCGATCCGGCGTAAGGGTGCCGTGCAGGCGCCCGTGAAGCGGGAATTCTTCCGCTCCTGCTGACAGGCACGGATGATTCTTCCGTCGTGACACGCTCCGGCCGTCGACCGGGGCTGGCCTGGGCGTCTAGGATCGCCGGCATGACGACAGGGACGTTGATCACGGTTGCCCCCACCGGCGCGGAGTCGGCCAAGGCGGAGGTGCCGGCGCTGCCGGTGACCCTCGACGAGCTGCTGTTGACCGCCAAGGAGTGCGAGGCGCTCGGCGCCGCCGTGATCCACGTCCACATCCGGGACGACGAGGCGAAGCCCACCCTGGACCAGGGGCGGCTCCGGGCGACGGTGGCCGCGCTGCGGGAGAGCACCGACCTGATCGTGCAGCTCTCCTCCGGCGGCGCGGTGACCGACCCGGAGGCGGCCCGGCTCGCCGTGCTGGACGCCGGGCCGGACATGGCCTCCTGCACCATGGGCACGGTCAACTTCGGCGACGACGTCTTCCTCAACCGCTGGGAGTTCATCGTCGACCTGCACACCCGGATGCAGGAGAAGGGCGTCGTGCCGGAGTACGAGATCTTCGAGCTCGGCCACCTGACCGCCCTCCAGCGCCTGCTCAACAAGTACGGCCTGCCGCACGGCGGGCACGTGCACGTCGACTTCGTGACGGGCGTGCCGGGCGGGATGCCGGGCACCACCGCGACGCTGGTCGCCGCCCAGCAGATGCTCCGTGACCTGCCGGAGGGCACCACCTTCTCGGCGACCGGCATCGGACGCAGCACCATCCCGGTCATGCTCGCCTCGCTGTCCACCGGCGGGCACCTGCGGGTCGGCATGGAGGACACCGTCACGTACGCCAAGGGTCGGCCGGTGGAGTCCAACATGCAGCTGGTCGCCCGGGCCGTCGGCTTCGCCCAGCTCGCCCAGCGTCCGCCGCTGACCACCGCCGAGGCCCGGCAGCTGCTCGGCCTGTAAGCCCGCCCCGGCCCGGCACCCCTGTACGTCGACGAGCGACGCCGCTGGTCACCCCGGTGCCGGGCCCACCGGGCCCGTCGGTACCGTCCACCTCGTGGGAAAGACGTACGAGGGCGGCGTGCCGCTCGCCGAGGTGGTCCGGTCCGGCTTCGTAGAGGGGCTGCACCGCGGCTCGGTGGTGGTGCTGGACGCGGCCGGCGCGACGGTGACCGGCGCCGGGGACGGGGGCGGCCCGATCTTCCCGCGCTCGTCCAACAAGCCGATGCAGGCGATCGGGATGCTCCGCGCCGGCCTGCCGCTGACCGACCCGGCCGACGTGGCGCTGGTCTCGGCCAGCCACGCCGGCGAGGAGTTCCACCTGGAACGGGTCGGCGCCCTGCTCCGCCGCGCCGGGCTCGACGAGACGGCGCTGCACTGCCCGCCCGACCTGCCGGTGGGCGACGCGGCCCGGGAGGCCGTGCTGCGGGCCGGCGGCGGGCCGACGCGGATCCAGATGAACTGCTCCGGCAAGCACACCGGCATGCTGTTGACCTGCCTCGCGGCCGGCTGGCCGCTGGCCGGCTACTGGCGGCCGGACCACCCGCTGCAGCGCCGGTTGACCGCCGCGATCGAGGAGTTCACCGGCGAGGAGGCGGCGGCGGTCGGGGTCGACGGCTGCGGCGCGCCGGTGCTCGCCGTCTCGCTGACCGGGCTGGCCCGGGCGTACCTGCGGCTGGTCGCGGCGGAGCCGGGGACCGTCGAGCGGACCGTGGCCGACGCGATGCGGGCGTACCCGGAGCTGGTGGGCGGCACCCAGGCCGACGACACCCGGCTGATGCGGGGCGTACCCGGCCTGCTGACCAAGGTCGGCGCCGAGGGCGTCATCGTGGCGGCCGTCCCCGGGGTCGGCGCGGTCGCCCTCAAGATCGACGACGGCGCCGCCCGCGCCCGGATGCCCGTGCTGGTCTCCGCGCTGCGCCGGCTCGGCGTCGACGCTCCGGTCCTGACGGAGTACGAAGACGTGCCGCTGCTCGGCGGCGGGCTCCCGGTCGGGGCGGTCCGCGCCGTCTGGTGAGCCGCGCGACCCGCGCTCGTCCCGCCCGTCCGGCGGCGGCTGTCGGGTTGAGCAGTATGACTGTGAGGCATAAATATGCCTGACAGTCATGACGCTGCCCGGGGATGTGGCCTCAGGGCGCCACACGCCGGTCGGGCGCCCGGCCCGGCCGCGGCGCAACCGGCCGGGCGGGGCGGGGCGGGTCAGGGCAGGAAGTCGAGCAGGGCGGCGTTGACCGGCTCGGGGCGCTCCAGCGGCAGCAGGTGGCCGGCGTCCGGGACGTCGGGCAGGCGTACCGCGTCGGGTGCCTCGGCGGCGATGCGGTCGGCGAGCCGGCTGATGTCCGGTACGTCCGCCGCACCGGCCCCGACCAGCACCGGCATGCGTAGCTCGCCCAGCCGGTCGATCGCCGGTGGGTCGAGCTCGCCGACCTCGACGGCGCTCAACGCCAGCTCGGCGGCGAGCGCCCGCTGGTCCATCTCCTGGGCGAACCGGATGAGCTCCGGGTCCACCTCCTCGGGCCGGCGGGCCGGGCCGACCACCCAGAACCGCACCTCGCCGGCGGCGGACGCCGCGAAGTCCTCCGGGTCCACCTCGCCGACCAGCGTCTCCCAGAGCTGCTCGGTCTCCTCCGACCACTCGTTGCCGGAGACCGGGGCACCGAAGAGGGCCAGCGCCGAGACCCGCTCCGGGTGGGCCAGCGCGGTGTCCACCGCGACCTTGCCGCCGAACGAGCACCCGACCAGGGCGGCCCGGTCGAGGCCGAGCGCGTCCAGCAGGCCGACCACGTCCTCGTGGTGGGCGAAGGGCGCCGGCGGCAGCTCGGAGTCGCCGTAGCCGCGCAGGTCGGGGGCGATGACCCGGTGCCGGGCGGCGAGCGCGGGGAGCTGCTCCCGCCACATCCGCCGGTCGGCGATGCCCGCGTGCAGCAGCAGCACCGGCGTTCCGGTCCCGACCTCGTCGTATGCGAGCAGGGCGCCGTTAACTTCGATCTTGGTCACGCCAGGACGGTACGTACCGGACACCGGGCGCGCAACAGTCGATCTGAGACCTTGCTAACTCCGGTTAGCGTTTCGCTTGCAGTTGCTAGCACCGGCGGATAGCGTCGAGTCATGGCCACCAGCAAGGACCTTCCCGACGTCGGCGGGTTCATTCGCGATCTACGCCGCAACGCGAAGATCTCGCTGCGGCAGCTCGCCGAGCAGGCCGGCGTCAGCAACCCGTACCTCAGCCAGATCGAGCGCGGCCTGCGCAAGCCGAGCGCCGAGGTGCTGCAGCAACTGGCCAGCGCCCTGCGCGTCTCCACCCCGGCGATGTACCTGCGGGCCGGGCTGCTCGACGAGAAGGAGGGTCAGGGGGTGCTCGCCGCGATCGCCGTCGACCCCGAGCTGACCATGGCGCAGAAGCAGTCGCTGACTCAGATCTACGAGACGTTCCGCCGGGAGAACGCCCGGCTCGCCGAGGCGACCGCCGCCGCGAACCCGGGCGCCGAGCCGGCGGTGCCGGCCGCCACCGGGCCCGCCGAGGCCCCGGAGCCGCCGGCCACCGTCACGCCGGTCGCCACCGGCCCCACGACGCCGGACGGCACCCCGACCGAGGCGGTCCTCGAGTCGGTCGCCGTCACCGAGGCGGGCCCCGCTCCCGCCCCGACCACCACCGCCCGTCAGAAGAAGACCGCGCCGAAGGCCGCCGGTGCGGCCGAGGAGGAGAAGTCATGACCCAGCCGAAGACCAACCGCATCCCCGCGCCGCTCTACGCCGCCGCCGGCGCCGGCGAGCTGGCCCTGCAGCAGCTGCGCAAGCTCCCGACCGTGGTCAGCGACCTCGGCACCAAGGTCGTCGCCGACCTCGGCGGCAAGGCCGTCGTCACCGGCTTCGAGCTGCGCCAGAAGGCCACCGAAACGCTGAAGACCGCGAACCTCACCGCGACCGGGCTGCGGGAGAAGGCCGCCCCGGCCGACCTCGACCTGGACAAGTTCCGCGAGGCCGCCACCCGGAACGCCGCCGCCGTGCTGGCCGCCGCCGAGGCCGCCCAGGAGCGTGCCCTGGCCGGCGCCCAGGCCGCGCAGGTGCGGGCCCTGGCCGCGTACGCCGAGCTGGTCGCCCGCGGCGAGCGGGTCGTCGGCGCCGGCGTGCTGGAGGCCGCCGACACGGTGAACGCGGACATCGAGGCGACGGAGGCTGACGTGACCGCGCCGGCCGCCGCGACCCCGGCCGCCGCCCCGGTCGACGTCCCGACCCCGGCCGACGTGGCCGAGGTCGTCGAGGCCAAGCCGGCCGCCGCCAAGATCGCGCGGACCCGGGCCACCAAGGCCACCGCCGCGAAGGCCGCGACCGCCAAGCCGGTCGCCACCCCGTCGGCGAAGCTGCCGAAGACCACCAAGCGGACCCGCCCGGCCGCCGAGTAGTCGATTCCGGATCGACGGCCCCGGAAGCGTCCTGCGGGACGTTTCCGGGGCCGTCGGCATAAGCTTGCCGACATGGCATACGCCGCGCCGATCTTCGCGTACGAAGTCCGCTATGTGATCGAGCTGATCCTGCTCGTCTTCGCCCTGGTCATCGAGGGCGTGGCGCTGGTGCACGCGATCACCCAGCGCTCTGACGCGTTTCCCGCGATCGGCACCCTGCCCAAGGGCGGCTGGGTCGCCATCCTGGCGGTCTGTCTGCTGCTGACCCTGCCGTTCTTCGGCTTCGGGGGTGTGCTGAGCATCTTCGGCCTGGTCGGCATCGCGGCGGCGCTCATCTACCTGCTGGACGTCCGGGTCGGGCTGCGGGACCTGCACGACGGCAAAGGCTTCTGGTGAGGGGTTTCCGCTGGCCCCCGCCGCCGGACGGCGGCCCGCGCACCTGGGGCCCCGGCCCCGGCGGGCCGCGCACCGGCCGTCCGGCGCTGCCGGAGCCGGAGACCGAGCTGGTCACCACCCCGCACGGGGTACGGCTGGAGCGGCTGGTCACCGGCGTCGGTGACCCGGTCACGGTCTTCGCACACGGGCTGGGCAACGGCATCGCCACCACCCGCCCGTTCGGCAGCGCGGTCACCGGCCGCAAGATCTTCTTCCAGTTCCGCGGGCACGGCCGCTCCGACTCGCCGCCCGGCCCGTGGACCTATCTGGACCTGGCCCGTGACCTGCGGGCCGTCGCCGACCTCGGCGGCGCGACCCGGGCCTTCGGCGCCAGCCTGGGCGCCGGCGCGCTCTGCCGGCTGCTGGTGGAGAGCCCGGGGCGCTTCGAGAAGCTGGTCTTCTTCCTGCCCGCCGTGCTGGACCAGCCGCGCGGCGAGGTGGCCCGGGCCCGCCTGACCGACCTGCTCGACGCGGTGGAGAGCGGCGACGCCTCCGCCCTCGCCGAAGTGGTGTCGCTGGAGCTGCCGCCCGCCGTGCGGAACACCCCGGCCGGCTGGGCGTACCTGCGGCAGCGGCTGGACCAGCTGCTGCGGGACGGGCTCGCCCCCGGGCTGGCCAGCCTGCCGGAGCAGGCGCCGCTGCGGGACGCGGGCGTGCTCGCCCAGGTCACCGCCCCGGCGTTGGTGGTCGGCTGCGCCGGCGACGACCTGCACCCGGTGCCGGTCGCCGAGCAGCTGGCCGCCGCGCTGCCGAACGCCACCCTGCACGTGTACGACCGCCCGAGCGTGCTCTGGTCGGAACGCGCCGACCTGCGGGAGCGGATCTCCGGGTTCCTCAACGGGTAACGTCGCCTGTCATGGGCGTCACACATCACGGCCGTACCCACCGTCTCGACCTCGCCGACCCCACCCTGCGCGAGTGGGAGTGCACGGTGCTGGCGGCCGACCCCGAGCAGGGCATCGTGCTGGACCGGTCGGCCTTCTATCCGGGCGGCGGCGGGCAGCCGCCGGACCACGGGGTGCTGCTCTGGCAGGGCGTGCAGACCCGGATCGTCGGCACCCGCAAGGGCGACGACCTCTGGCTGATCCCGGGCGAGGGTGATCCGGTGCCGCCGGTCGGCACCGCGGTCACCGGCGCGGTCGAGGACGACCGCCGGACGATGCTGATGCGTACCCATTCGGGGCTGCACGTGCTCTGCGGCGTGGTGTTCCGCGACTTCGGCGCGCTGGTCACCGGCGGCAACATGGAGCCGGGCGAGGCCCGGATGGACTTCAACCTGCCCGAGGTGCCGCCGGACTTCAAGAGCCGGATCGAGGAGCTGGTCAACGCCGAGGTGGCCGCCGACCGGTCGGTCGCCGTCCGGGTGCTGCCACGGGCCGAGGCCCTCGCCCTGCCGGACATCATCCGCACCCAGTCCAACCTGATCCCGCCGGACGAGCAGGAGGTCCGGATCGTCGACATCGTCGGGCTGGACGTGCAGGCCGACGGCGGCACCCACGTCGCCTCGACCGCCCACATCGGCAAGGTCCAGGTGGTCAAGGTGGAGAGCAAGGGCCGGGCCAACCGCCGGGTCCGGGTTCGCCTCGCGGACTGAGCGGGCTGGGCCGGGCGGTGTCCCCGGCACCGGTGGGCCGGTGCCGGGGACCGGTGCGTCACACCAGGTCGACGCGTTCCCGCTCGACCGGGTAGCCCGCCCGGGCGAAGACGGCGGCCATCGGGTGGTTGGTCTGGTCCGTGGCGGCCACGATCTCCGTCGCGCCGCCCTCGACCAGCAGGTGCGTGCCTTCGACCAGCAGGTCGTACGCGTAGCCGTGGCCGCGCTGCTCGGGGAGCACGCCGACGAAGGCGACGATCGGATCGCTGTGGTTGCGGGCCGGCACGATGATGCCGACCAGCGTGCCACTCGCGGTCCGGGCCAGTCGCCACCAGTCACGGGGACTCGGCAGCCAGCGCAACAGGTCCAGTTCCTCCTGGGCCGCCGCCTCCGGCCCGGAGGTGGCGATGGTGTGGCGGGTGTGGGCGTCCAGGCTGCCCTCGCCGATGCGGCGGAGGACGTCGAGGATGACGGCGTCGTCCGGTTCGGGGCGGAACTGCAGGCGGCCCGGTCGGGCCGGCAGCCCGCAGTCGGCCGTCCAGCGGTACCGGTACCGCTCGACCAGCACCGACATGCCGGCCTTCGTCGCAGCGTCGATCCGGGCCTCGCCCTGCGCCCGGACGGCCGGGTCGTCGCGCCAGCCGGGTGGCAGTGAGATGGAGTACTCCGCCCGCAGCGGCGCGGTCCGCAGCAGCTCGACCGCCGCGTCGGCATCGGTGAAGTCGAACCAGTCGAGGGCCAGCGGCGCGGTGTCGCCGGGGCCGCCCCACCAGGCGGCGCGGGCCACGACGGTGTCGTCGCGGAGGGCGACCCAGGTCCATTCGGGGCGGTACTGGCCGGCGGCGGCCATGTCCAGGTAGCTCTCGCCGAAGGCGGCGCGGCCGACGAGAGCGGGGTCGGGCAGGGAGTCGAAGAGGTGTTCCTCGCCCGCGGTGATCGGGCGGATGACCAGGTGGGTCATGGGGTCCTTCCGGGTGGCGACGTGCTCCCGGTTCAGGACCTCGGCGTCCTCGCCGTCGGGTGGGAGCACATGACTGTCGTGGTGGACATCGCGCTCACCTCCCTTTCGCTGATCGAGGACGCGGCCGCAGCCTAACGGCAGGGTCGGTGCCGGGCCAACTGGGTTTTCGGCCGTGAGCCGGAGGGCCGGGTGCTCCCCTCGGTGGCTACGGCCGGGCCAGCTCCGGCGGCAGGTGGGCGGCCCGGACGTCGAGGAGCCACCGCTCCACGGTCTCCTCGTCCGGCCGCTCCGGCAGCGGGGTGCGGATCCGGTCGAAGTCCCGTTCCGCCTCGGCGACCAGCGCCTCCGCCTCGTCCAGTGCCCCGCCGGCGACCCGCTCGCCGAACGCCCGGAACCACTCCGGGTCGGCCAGCCGGATCTCCAGCACGCCGGTCGCGTAGAGCACCCGCCCCTGGTGCAGCAGCCGGGCCAGGTGGCGGGCGTGCTTCGCGGAGCGCCGCCGGCCGCCCACCGACGAGTCCCGGGTGGTCAGCTTGCGGAACTGCTGGGTGGCGTAGCCGAGGTAGGCGGCGCGGACCCGGGGCGCGCTGAGGAACGCCGACCGGATGCCGATCAGCCGCTCACCGAGCTCGGTGCGGGTCTCGTAGCAGTCGTCCGGCAGCCACATCGGCTCGGTCGCGGTCGGGTTGCCGCTCAGCGCCAGGCCGCAGTACTTGCCGGCCTCGTGCAGCGTGACGTCCGGGTCGGTGGTGACCACCGAGCCCTGCGGCGGGTGCAGGCCGTGAAAGGCCACCGTCGGCGCGGCGAAGACGCCGATCCGGTCCACGTCCGAGCCAGGGCCGGCCAGCCCGTAGGCGACCGAGCCGACGATCCCGGAGAGCAGCAGGTGCATGCCGGCCATCATGGCGGATCGGAATCACCCGGAAAACCGGACTTCGGCTGTCAGGTATCGGTGACACCGTGGCGGGCATGACGAAACCGCTGACAGGAAAGATCGCGCTCGTCGCCGGGGCGACCCGGGGCGCCGGCCGGCAGATCGCGGTCCAGCTCGGTGGGGCCGGGGCCACCGTCTACGCCACCGGTCGCACCACCCGCGAGCGCCGGTCCGAGATGGACCGGCCGGAGACCATCGAGGAGACCGCCGAGCTGGTCACCGCCGCCGGCGGCACCGGCATCGGCGTGCCCGTCGACCATCTCGACCCCGACCAGGTACGCCGCCTGGTCGAGCGGATCGACGCCGAGCAGGGCCGCCTCGACGTGCTGGTCAACGACATCTGGGGCGCCGACCCGCTGATCACCTGGGAGAAGCCGGTCTGGGAGCAGCCCCTCGACGCCGGCTTCCGCACCCTGCGGCTGGCCGTGGACACCCACATCATCACCAGCCACTTCGCCCTGCCGCTGCTGATCCGCAACCCGGGCGGCCTGGTCGTCGAGATCGGCGACGGCACCAAGGAGTACAACGATGCCACGTACCGGCTCTCGGTCTTCTACGACCTGGCCAAGGTGTCGGTCAACCGGCTCGCCTTCACCCAGGCGCACGAGCTGGAGCCGCACGGCTGCACCGCGGTGGCGCTGACCCCCGGCTGGCTGCGCTCCGAGGCGATGCTGGAGCACTTCGGGGTCACCGAGGCCAACTGGCGGGACGGCGCGGCCAAGGACCCGCACTTCGTCATGTCCGAGACGCCGGCCTTCGTCGGTCGGGCGGTGGCCGCCCTCGCCGCCGACCCGGACCGGGCCCGCTGGAACGGCCAGTCCGTGGACAGCGGCGGGCTGGCCCAGGTGTACGGCTTCACCGACCTCGACGGCACGAGGCCGCACTGGTCGCGCTACCACGACGAGGTGCTCAAGCCGGGGAAGCCGGCAAACGACACCGGCTACCGCTGAGCGGCGTCCGGCCCGTCCGGCCCGGCGGCGTAGAGCGCCGCCGACCGGCGGGCCGCCTCGGCGAAGCGCGCCCGCAGCTCCGGCGGGTCGAGCACCTCCACCTCCGGGCCGAGCCGGAGCAGCACGTCGTACGCCACCGGCACCGACTCGACGGGCAGCCGGGTCACCACCCACCCCTGCCCGTCGGGTTCGCCCGCCCCGGCCACCGCCTCGTCGTACGCGAAGGGAGCCTCCGCCACGTGCCGCAGCGCCCGCAGGCCGGCGGGGCTCAGCCGGACCCGGACCTCGGCCTGCAGCATGCCCCGCAGGAACGCCTCGGCCTGCTCCCGCCAGTACGCCCCCAGGTCGAAACCCTCGTCCCGGGCGTAGGTCTCCTCGCCCACCTCGACGCCGACCACCCGGTCCACCCGGTACGTCCGGTGCCCGTCGCCGACCCGGCCCACCAGATACCAGACCCCGCTCTTCAACACCAGCCCGTACGGCTGCACGGTGCGGCTGACCTCCCGCTCACCGCGCCGGTAGCGCAGCTCGACCACCCGGTCCCGCCACACCGCCCGGGCAAGCTCGGCCAGCCACGGCGGCGGTGCCGCCTCCCGGAACCAGCCAGGCACGTCGAGGTGGAACCGCTGGCCGGTCCGGGCCGGCGCGTCCCGCAGACTCGGCGGCAGGGCGGCGAGCACCTTCAGCTGGGCGGCGGCCACCGCGTCGGCGAGCCCCATCTCGCCGGCCGGGCCGGGCAGCCCGGCCAGGAAGAGCGCCTCCGCCTCGTCCCGGGTCAGCCCGGTCAGCCGGGTCCGGTAGCCGCCGAGCAGCCGGTAGCCGCCGGCCCGGCCCCGGTCGGCGTAGACCGGCACCCCGGCGGCCGAGAGCGCCAGCACGTCCCGGTAGACCGTCCGCTCGGAGACCTCCAGCTCCCGGGCCAGCTCGGTCGCGGTCATCGTCTCCCGCGACTGGAGCAACAGGACCAGCGAGATCAGCCGGGACGCGCGCACCCGTCCATCCTGCCCGGCGTCGCTCACCCCGACGCGGAGGCGGGGGACCGTTAGGCTCTGCGGTCGTGAACGCACCCCGCCTCGCCGCCCCGGTCACCGGCGCCGTCGGCCGGTTCCTCGCCGGCGCCGGGCTGCTCCTGCGCGGCCTCGGCCTCTACGTCCGCAGCCCCGGGCTGATGCTGCTCGGCATCATCCCGGCGCTGATCTCCGGCGCGCTCTTCCTCGCCGCCTTCGCCACCCTGGTGTACTTCGTGGACGACCTCGCCGCGCTGGTCACCCCGTTCGCGGACGACTGGTCGGCGACGCCGCGCGGCCTGGTCCGGGTGATCGCCGGGCTGGCCTTCCTGGGGCTGGGCGGGCTGCTCGCGGTGGTCACCTTCACCGCGGTCACCCTGGTCATCGGCGACCCGTTCTACGAGAAGATCTCCGAGCGGGTCGAGGAGCGGTACGGGGGCACCCCCGGCGGGGTCGACGTGCCGTTCTGGGCGTCGCTGCGCCGCAGCGTCGTCGACTCGCTGCGCCTGGTGGCGATCTCCGCGCTGGTCGGCATCCCGCTCTTCGCGGCCGGCTTCATCCCGGTGGTGGGGCAGACCGTCGTACCGGTGATCGGGGCGGCGGTGGGCGGCTGGTTCCTCGCCCTGGAGCTGGTCGGCGCGCCCTTCTACCGGCGCGGCATGCGGCTGCCGGACCGCCGCTCCCTACTGAAGGCGGACCGGCCCACGGCGCTGGGCTTCGGCGTGGCGGTCTTCGTCTGCTTCCTGATCCCGCTCGGCGCGGTGCTGGTCATGCCGGCCGCCGTGGCCGGCGCCACCCTGCTCGCCCGCCGGTCGCTCGGCCAGCCCATCGAGGAGCGCTGACATGCAGATCACCCTGGTGGCGGGCGACATCACCGCCCAGCGGGTCGACGCGATCGTCAACGCCGCCAACTCCTCGCTGCTCGGCGGCGGGGGAGTGGACGGAGCGATCCACCGCAAGGGCGGGCCGGCGATCCTGGCGGAATGCCGGGCGCTGCGCGCCTCCCGGTACGGCCGAGGCCTGCCCACCGGCCAGGCGGTCGCCACCACCGCCGGCAACCTGCCCGCCCGCTGGGTGGTCCACACCGTCGGCCCGGTCTTCTCGCCCGGCGAGGACCGGTCGGCGCTGCTGCGGGCCTGCTACGCCAACAGCCTGGCGGTCGCCGACGAGCTGGGCGCCGCGACGGTGGCCTTCCCGCTGATCTCCGCCGGCAGCTACGGCTGGCCGGTCGACGACGCGGTACGCCAGGCGCTGACCGTGCTCCGCGCGGCGGCCCCGGCGCACGTCAGCGAGGCCCGGCTGGTCCTCTTCAGCGCCGACACGTACGCCACCGCTGAGCGGGTGGCCGCCGCAGGCTGAGCCGGCGGCGCGACTCCGGCGGGCACGCCACCCCCGACGCGGGCGGTCGTCCCGTCAGCTCAGGTCGGCGAGGCAGGACCACTGGGCGGCCACCGGCCGGTAGCCGAGCCGCTCGTTGATCGCGAGCATCGGGGCGTTCGCCTCGTCGTTCGAGGTGTAGGCCACGGCGACCCCGGCGGCGCGGGCGCGGTGCAGCGCGGCGACCTTGGCCAGCCGGGCCAGCCCTCGGCCACGGAACGCCGGCAGGGTGGCCGTCATGTCCGACCACATCCGGTCGCCGTCCCGCTTGACCAGGCTGAAGGCGACCAGCTCCCCGTCGACCTCGACGGCCGAGCTGGCCTCCCGGTCCAGCCCGAGGTTGTCCCAGACCTCGTAGCGCCAGCTCGCGTAGCTGAGCGCGTCGGTGGGCGCGTCCCCCGGCTCGTCGGCGGCGGCCGCGACGTGCACGGTGTGCAGCCGGCGCGGATCGAGCCCGGACAGCGACGGCAGCCGCACCCCGTCCGGGTCGTCCGGCAGCGGCGGCGTCGCCCGCAGGTCGAGCGCCGAGTAGCGCAGCTCCCGGCTCGGCGTGAAGCCGTGCCGGCGGGCGAACGGCAGCGATTCGGTCAGCGCCCAGGTCCGCACCCGGCGGATCCCCAGCGGACGGAGGTGGCCGAGCGCCGCGGCCAGCAGCGCGGCGCCGATGCCCCGGCCGCGCTGCTCCGGGTGGACGTGCAGCAGGGAGACCTCCCCGAAGTCCGCCTCCGACGTGCCGCCGTTCCGGTAGGCCGACACCCAGCCGACCACCCGGCCGTCGACCTCGGCCACGAACGCGGTCCATTCCTCGCCCGGCGGCGGTTCGGCGATCATCCGGCGGGTCGACTCGACCCCGCGCACCAGATACGGGTAGACCAGCGCGCGCAGCGCCACGACGGCGGGCGCGTCGTCGGGGTGAGCGGCACGGATCAGCATCTCAGCCCACCTCGCGGACGGCGGCGACCGCCTCGACCTCGACGAGCTGGTCCGGATAGCCCAGCACGGTCACCCCGAGCAGCGTGCTCGGCGGGTCGTGGTCGCCGAAGGCGTCCCGGACCACCTGCCAGACGGCCACCAGGTCGGCCCGGTCGGTCGTGGCGACGTACACGGTGGTCCTGACGACGTCGGGGAGCGCCGCCCCGGCGGCGGCCAGCGCGGTCTCCAGGTTGGCCATCACCTGCCGCGCCTGCTCGGCGGGATCACCGGGAGCGACGGTGCGGCCCGCGGCGTCCAGCGGGCAGGCCCCGGCGGTGAAGACCAGCCGGGCCGGCGGGGTGACCCCGGCCGCGTAGGCGTACTCGGCGACGTCGGAGAGTCCGGGGGCGCGGATGAGGGTCACGGTGCCGGTCACCGGGCGACGGTAGCGCCGGCCGTACCGCATCGCGACAAATTATCGGAGGGCCGGGTGGACCGGGCCCTCCGCCCGCGTCAGGCCGAGTCGCGGACCAGGAGGTCGGTCGGCAGGATCAGCTCCTGCTCGACGTCCTCGCCGGCCGCCATCCGCAGCAGCTGCCGGGTCATCGCCCGGCCCAGCTCGACGATGTCCCAGCGCACCGTGGTCAGCGGCGGCTCGGTGTACGCCGCGGTCTCGATGTCGTCGAAACCGATCACCGCCACGTCGTCCGGCACCCGCCGCCCCGCCTTGCGCAGGGTGCGCAGGGCCGCGTGCGCCATGAGGTCGGAGGCGGCGCAGACCGCGTCCAGGTCGGGGTACGCGGCGAGCAGGTCCCGCATCGCCGCCGCGCCGGACTCCCGGGTGAAGTCCCCGAACGCCTCCCGGGCGGGCAGCCCGGCCGCGGCCATCGCCTCCCGGTAGCCGGTCAGCCGCTCGATCCCGGCGACCATGTCCTGCGGGCCGGCGATGGTGGCGATCCGCCGCCGACCGTTCCCGATCAGGTGCCGCACCGCCCGGGTGACCCCGCCGACGTTGTCCACGTCCACGTACGGCACCTCGGCGCCGTCGAGCGGCCGGCCGGCGCACACCACCGGGATGCCCAGCCGGGACAGCACGCCAGGCAGTGGGTCCGCGCCGTGCAGCGAGGCGAAGAGCACCCCGTCCACGTGCCGCCCGGTGGTGTAGCGCTCGACCCGCCGGTGCCCGGCCGGCGAGCCGGCCAGCATCAGCACGAGCTGCTTGTCGGCCGCCTCCAGCTCCTGGCTGACGCCCCGGATGATGCCCGGGAAGACCTGGTCGTCGGAGAAGACCCGGGTGGCCTCCTCGGGCATGACCAGGGCGACCGAGTCGGTCCGCTGGGTGACCAGGCTGCGGGCGGCCAGGTTCGGCACGTACCCCAGCTCCTCGACCGCCCGGCTGACCGCCTCCCGGATCGACTCGGCCACCGTGGTGGAGCCGTTGACCACCCGGGAGACCGTGGCCCGGGACACCCCGGCCCGCCGGGCCACCGCCTCCAGGGTCGGTCGTTGTGCCGTCGTCATCCCCACCACCTCGTCACAGCCCGTTCCGGGAGATCACCTCCTGGTACCAGCGGGCACTCTCCTTCGGTGTGCGCCGCTGGGTCAGGTAGTCGACGTGGACGATCCCGAACCGCTTCCGGTAGCGCTCGGCCCATTCGAAGTTGTCCAGCAACGACCATACGAGATAACCGCGCACGTCCACGCCTCGGGCGATGGCCCGATGCACGGCGCGCAGGTGTCCGTCGAGGTACGCCACCCGGTCGGTGTCGGCCACCCAGCCGGTCCCGTCCGGGTCCTCGGCGCCGGCCTTGTCCGGAAACGCCCCACCGTTGGTGCCGAAGGTTCCGGGGCGCGCCCCGGAAACGGCGAGGAGCGGCCTTCCGACGGGGGAAGGCCACTCTCCGCGAGGCGTCGCGCGTGCCCCGGCCGGGCGCCGGGGCCCTCGGCTCACCCGACCCGCAGGCCGTCGAGCAGGCCGCGGTCGCCGGTCACCCCGAGGGTGTCGAAGCTGACCCGGCCCCAGAGCGCGAGCAGCAGGTCGCTGGCGGTCGCGGTGACCTGGGCGCGGGCGTGGTGGTCCTCGTGGCCGAAGACGGTGGCGGTGTCCAGCAGCGCCACTCCCTCACCGCGCAGCCGCAGGTACCAGTCCTGGGCGGCGTCGGCGGCGGTCAGCTGCACCACGCCGTGCCACTGGCCCGGCGTCCGCCGCCGGCCCGCCGGCAGCCAGGTGTCCAGCACCTCGCTCACCCCGTCGGCGGCGAGCTTCGCCTCGACCGGCCCGCCCGCGGCGATGGCGAGCTGGGCGTCCCACCGGTGCACCGCCGTCTCGTGCGCCAACCGGCGCGGCCAGAAGCCCGCCTTCTTCGGCTGCGGCGCCCAGTTCCACGCCGGCGCCTCCGGGTCCAGGCCCTCGAAGATCGTCATCAGCTGGTCGTAGCGCTGCTGCCAGAGCTGGAGCGGGGTGACCCCGGCGGTCGGCTCGCCGCTCGGCCGGGGGGGCGGGTTGGTCGAGCCGGTGGCGACGAAGGAGGAAACCCAGTGGTAGACGCCGGCGAGGTGGAGAGTGAGGTCGGAAACCGTCCAGCCAGGACAGGAGAGCACCGGTGTCTCCGCCGGCGCCTCGGCGACGGCGGCGGCGAAGGCGGGACCCTCGGTCCGCAGCGCGCCGATCCAGAAGTCCTTGGTGCCGTGCAGTCTGCTCATCGCAATCCTCCTGGGGGTGACCGGGCCACCAGTGGGTGCCGCGGCTACCCCTCAGCCTAGGGTGAAAGGCGTGTCAGACGTCTACGCCGAACCGACGACCGGAGCCGACCCGACCGACTTGGCCACCCTGGCGAGATACACCACGCTCCGCCTCGGTGGCGCCGCCCGACGGCTGGAGACCGCCACCAGCGCCGATGAAATCGTACATAAGGTGCAGGAGGCGGAGCGGCGGGACGAGCCGGTCCTGATCCTCGCCGGCGGCAGCAACGTGGTCATCGGCGACCAGGGCTTCCCCGGCACGGTGGTCCTGGTCCGCTCCCGGGGGCTCCGGGTGGTCGCCGAGGACGCCGAGACGGTCACCGTACGCGTCGAGGCCGGCGAGCCCTGGGACGAACTGGTCGCCGCCACCGTGGCCAACGGCTGGTCGGGGCTGGAATGCCTCTCCGGCATCCCGGGCTCGGCCGGCGCGACCCCGATCCAGAACGTCGGGGCGTACGGCCAGGAGGTCGCGGAGACCATCACCGGCGTCCAGGTGTACGACCGCACCGACGGCAGCGTCGGCCGGGTCGACGCGGCGGACTGTGGGTTCGCCTACCGGGGCAGCATCTTCAAGTACAGCGACCGCTGGGTGGTGCTCTCGGTCGACTTCCGGCTGACCCGCTCGCCGCTCTCCGGCCCGGTGCGCTACGCCGAGCTGGCCCGGGCGCTCGGCGTCGAGGTGGGCGACCAGGTGCCGCTGGCCGACGCCCGCGCGACCGTGCTGCGGCTGCGCGCCGGCAAGGGCATGGTGCTCGACGCCGCCGACCCGGACACCTGGTCGGTCGGCTCCTTCTTCACCAACCCGGTGCTGGAACGCGAGGCGTACGAGCTGCTCCGGGAGCGCGCCGCCGACCTCGGCGAGCCGCCGGCCTGGCCGGGGGCCGGCGACGTGGTCAAGGTCAGCGCCGCCTGGCTGATCGACAAGGCCGGCTTCGCCAAGGGCCACCCCGGCCCGGAGGGCGTCGCCATCTCCAGCAAGCACACCCTCGCCCTCACCAACCGCGGCGGCACCGCCAGTACCGCCGCGCTGGTGGCCCTGGCCCGCGAGATCCGCGACGCCGTCCACGACCGCTTCGGCGTCACCCTCCACCCCGAGCCCGTCCTCATCAGCTGCACCATCTGACCCCCACCCTCCCGGGGTGGGGGGTGGGGTGGGTCAGGTGGGGGAGACGGCGGCCCAGGGGAGGGTGAGGTCCCCGTGGCGCCAGCGGCGGGGGTGGTCGAGGATGGGCCAGCCGGCGGCGCACACGGCGCGGACCGTCTGCAGCCAGCGGTGGCGGGGACCGAAGGGGGCGTAGCCGGCGGCGGCCTGCCAGGCGTCGTCGAGGGCGCGGATCAGGTCGTGGATGCGTTCGCCGGGGACGTTGCGGTGGATCAGCGCCTTGGGCAGCCGCTCGGCGAGCTGGGCGGGGCTCTCCAGCGTCGCCAGGCGAGCCGCCAGGGTGAGCGTGCGGGGACCGGCCGCGTCGAGCAGCACCCAGCTGCCGAGCCGGCCCAGCTCGTCGCAGGTCCCCTCGACCAGCAGCCCGCCCGGGGCGAGCCGGGCGGTGACCGTGCGCCAGGCGTCGGCGACCTCGCCCTCGTCGTACTGGCGCAGCACGTTGAACGCGCGGACCAGGGCGGGGCGCAGCCCGGCCAGCTCGAAGCCGCCCCGGGCGAAGGTCAGGCCGGGCGGGTCGGCGGCCGGCTGGGCGGCGGCGACGCGTACCGGATCGATCTCCAGCCCGACCACCCGGACGTCGGCGCGGACCCCGGCCGCCAGCCGGGCCCGCAGCTCGACGGCGGTGACCGGGGTGGCGCCGTAGCCCAGGTCGACCACCAGCGGGTCGGCCGCCGACCGCAGCGCGTTTCCGCAGGTCTCGACGATCCAGTTGTCCACCCGCCGCAGCCGGTTCGGATTCGTCGTCCCCCGGGTGACCACGCCCACCGGCTTCATCAGGTCACCCGGTGCACCTTGTGCTGGGCGGCCTGGGCCAGCGGGCGCACCACCAGCCGGTCCACGTTGACGTGGTGCGGGCGGGTCGCGCACCAGGCGATGCAGTCCGCGACGTCCTCGGCGACCAGCGGCTCGGCCACCCCGGCGTAGACCGCGGCGGCCTTGTCCGCGTCGCCGCCGAAGCGGACCAGGCCGAACTCGTCGGTCTTCACCATCCCCGGGTCGATCTCGATGACCCGGACCGGCCGCCCGCTGAGCTCCAGCCGCAGGGTGCCGGCGATCGCGGTCTGGGCGTGCTTTGCGGCGGCGTAGCCGCCCCCGCCCTCGTAGACGGTGAAGCCGGCGGTGGAGCTGACGATCACGATGGTGCCGGCGCCGGAGGCCTCCAGGGCCGGCAGCAGCGCCTGGGTGACCCGGAGCGTGCCGAGCACGTTCACGTCGTACATCCACTGCCAGTCGCCCACCGCGCCGGACTCCACCGGGTCGAGGCCGCGGGCCCCGCCGGCGTTGTTGACCAGCAGGGCAACCGGCCCGGGCGCGGCGGCGGCCGCCGCGGCCAGCCCGGCCACCGACTCGTCGGAGGTGACGTCGCAGGCCACCGCGGTGGCCGCCCCGCCCGCCGCCTCGATCTCGGCGATCAGGCCGGCGAGCCGGTCGGTACGCCGCGCGGCGGCGAGTACATGGAAGCCCTCGGCGGCCAGCCGGCGGGCGGTCGCCGCCCCGATCCCGCTGGACGCCCCGGTGACGATCGCGACTGAGGTCATCCGGTCATTCTCCCCCCGGTCGTGGTTCCCGGCGGTGATGAGGTCCGTCACGCCGGGGCCCCGGCGCCACGCATTTCGAAAGCCTGATGGGGAAGATGACATCCGGCGTGGAGGTTGACCGAGTAGCGCCGGTCGTGCGGGACGGCATCAACCGTGGCAGAGGGAGCGGACGTGGCGGAATTGCACACCGGTGTCGGTCGTCAGCGAGGCACCCTGCCGTGGCCCCGGCCCCGCCGCATCGCCACCCTCTCCGTGCACACCTCCCCCCTGGACCAGCCCGGCACGGGCGACGCGGGGGGCATGAACGTCTACATCCTGGAGGTCGCCCGCCGGCTGGCCGAGGCCGACGTCGAGGTGGAGATCTTCACCCGGGCCACCTCCGGTGACCTGCCCCCGGTGGTCGAGATGGCGCCCGGCGTGCACGTCCGGCACATCACCTCCGGCCCCCTCGAAGGGCTCACCAAGGAGGAGCTGCCCGGGCAGCTCTGCGCGTTCACCGCCGGGGTGCTCCGCGCCGAGGCGTCCCGTCCGCCCGGCCACTACGACCTGATCCACTCGCACTACTGGCTCTCCGGCCAGGTCGGCTGGTTGGCCAAGGAGCGCTGGGGGGTGCCGCTGGTGCACACCGCGCACACCCTGGCGAAGGTCAAGAACGCCCAGCTCGCGGCCGGGGACCGGCCCGAGCCGAAGGCCCGGGTCATCGGCGAGGAGCAGGTGGTCGCGGAGGCCGACCGGCTGGTCGCCAACACCCGGGTCGAGGCCCGCGACCTGCTCGACCGGTACGACGCCGCCCCGGACCGGGTCGCCGTGGTCGAGCCCGGCGTCGACCTGGACCGGTTCCGCCCGGCCGTCGGGGACCGGGACGCCGCCCGGCTCGCCGCCCGCCGCCGGCTGGGGCTGCCCACCCAGGGGTACGTGGTGGCCTTCGTCGGCCGGATCCAGCCGCTCAAGGCGCCCGACGTGCTGATCCGGGCCGTGGCCGCGCTGCGCGACCGGGATCCCGCGATCGCCGACGAGGTGACCGTGGTGATCTGCGGCGGCCCCAGCGGCAGCGGCCTGGACCGGCCGACCGCCCTGATCGAGCTGGCCGCCTCGCTCGGCGTCGCCGACCGGGTGTGCTTCCTGCCGCCGCGGACCGGCGAGGACCTGCCGGCCCTCTACCGGGCCGCCGACCTGGTCGCGGTGCCGTCGTACAACGAGTCGTTCGGGCTGGTCGCGCTGGAGGCCCAGGCCTGCGGTACGCCGGTGCTGGCCGCCGCGGTGGGCGGTCTGGTCACCGCCGTCCGGGACGGGGTGAGCGGGGTGCTGATCGACGGCCACGACCCGGTCGACTGGGCCCGTACGCTCGCCAGGCTGCTGCCGGACCGGCTCCGCCGGGCGGCCCTGGGCCGGGGCGCCGAGCGGCACGCCCGCAACTTCTCCTGGCACCGGACGGTCTCCGGCCTGCTGGCGGTCTACGGCGAGGCGATGACCGAGCACCGCGCCCGGCTCGCCGCCCGGTTGGCCGCCGACCCCGCGCTTTCCTGCTCCTGGTGAGGCGTCCGCCGTCCGGTGGGCGGAAGAACCCGGCCGTAAAGTGGGTCCGATGAGCCGTAGGAGCGACGTCGCCGCTTTGATCGAGTCCGTCTGCGCCGAGCGTGAGCTGGACTGGGAGTCGACCGGTGAGGGGTCGTACGCGGTGACCCTGCCGGGCACGCACAAGCTCAAGACGATCTGCAACCTGATCGTCGGCGAGCACGCGTTGCGGGTCGAGGCGTTCGTGATGCGCCAGCCGGACGAGCGCCGCGAGGAGCTGTGGGCCTGGCTGCTGCAGCGCAACGCCCGGATGTACGGGGTCTCCTTCTCCATCGACACGGTTGGCGACGTCTACCTCACCGGCCGGGTCAACCTGGCCGGCATCGACGAGGACGAGCTGGACCGGCTGCTGGGCGCCGTGCTGACCTACGCCGACGATTCGTTCGACAGCATGCTGGAGATCGGCTTCGGCGCGGCGATCCGCCGCGAGTGGGAGTGGCGGGTCAAGCGGGGCGAGTCCACCGCCAATCTGGCCGCCTTCGCCCACCTTTTTGAGCCCTCCGCCGGTGCTCGGGCGTCCGCCGACAGCGCCACCTCGGTCACCGGAGGTTCGGACCCGTCCTGACGGGTATGCCGCACTGCGCGGTGCGGCACTGGGACCCACCGCGGGCCGAGGACGGAACTGTCGAGGAGCGTGTGTCCCATGGCTCAGCGAAGCAGCTCAGGTCGCGGCACGACTGCGACGAGGACCAAGCGGCAACCCGGCAACCAGACGCCGGGGACGCCAAACATCTCCGAGTCTGAGATCTCCCGGATGAAGGTCGACGACATTCGCGGCCAACTCCGCCGGCGCGGGGTCGCCGGGATCTCCGCCCTGCGCAAGCCGGAACTGGTGAAGACGCTGGCGAAGACCCTTCGGGCGGAGAGCCGAGGTGGTGGCGCCGCGCGCAAGCCGACCGGACCGGCGGGCCGCGCCGCCCCCACGAAGAAGGCGGCCGGGGCGAAGAAGGTCTCGGCGGCCCGGGCGAAGGCGGCACCCGCCGCGAAGGCCACCGGCGCGAGGGCGAAGGCCGCCCCGGCCCGGAAGAAGGCGGCCCCGGCGCAGAAGGCGCAGCCGTCCCGGGCGCGCGCGAAGGCGGCGGGCGGCGCGAGGGCGGCGGGCGGTGCGAGGGCGGCGCCGCCATCGCGGGCCGGGGTCACGGCGGCGGCGAAGGCGACCCCGGTCCGGACCGGTCGATCCTCGGCCCGTTCGGTGCGGTCGTCCCAGCAGGTCACCTCGCTGGAGGATCGTCCGGAGCGTCCCGGTCGGAGCCTGGTGACCGCCAACCACGAGGTGATCCAGCGCTGGGCGAGGGCCCGGAACGCCAAGCCGGCCACCATCGCCGGCACCGAACGGGAGGGCCGGCCGGGGGTGCTGACGTTCAACATTCCGGGCTACCGGGAGAGCAGCCGGATCCGGGAGATCACCTGGGACGACTGGTTCCGGACATTCGACGTACGCGGGCTGAACCTGATCTACCAGGAGCAGCTGCGGGACGGCCGGCAGAGCAACTTCTTCCGCACGGAGAACCCGGATCGGGAGGACGCCTGAGGTTTACGGGAATGGCCGGCGGGAACCCGCTGTTGACACATCCAATGGCCCGGAGCCAGGACAGCTGGATTTCCGACACGAGTGCTGTGACGGGCGAGACAGTGATCTGAGTTGAATCCGGAATCCGGGCGAACTAACTTTATTGCACCGCGCCACGCTTGGAATCGTTCGGGGGAGCGGCGGATCGATCAGATCCGCGCAAGCGAGGCGCGAGGGAAACAGGTGGATCACGCCGTTGGGGGACGGTGCCACCTGTGGAACCGGCGGCGCGAGCGGGCGACGCTTACGGGGGTGAGTGTCGCCCGCCGCCGCCGGGCGTACGGTGCGGGCGTCCATCACGACGGGGGTCGTGGTGGGCGCCCAGCGCCGTCTTCCGACCTTTTCAGCGGCCGGCGGTCACGGCCTCCGCCCGGCGGTCCCGGTCGCGCAGGGCGGCCACCCGGCGTTCCCGGGCCGGACCGGCGAGCAGGTGGCCGACCGCCGCCACCAGGCCCAGCCCGCCGACGACGAGCCAGTGCCGGTCGCTCAGGTGCTGCAGGCTCAGCCCGCCCAGCGCGGGCGCCACGAACGACGCCGCCGGGAAGGTCAGGTAGAAGACCGACTGGTACCGGGCGCGCAGCTCCGGCGGCGCCAGGTCGGCGTTGATCTGCGCGTTCGGCGGCGCGGCGAGCATTGAGCCGATCGTCCAGACCACCGCCGCGCCGAGGTAGAACGGCAGCTCGTCGGCGACGGCCAGCGCGCCGAAGCCGATTGCCATCAGCCCGGTGGAGACCGACAGCACGGTCGCCTTCCGGTACGGCTCGATCAGCCGGGGCACGAAGAGCTGCCCGAGCACGATCAGCGCGCCGCCGAGCGCCACCACCACGCCGTACGCCGACGGGCCCAGGCCGTCCGCGCGCATCGCCAGCGGCATGATCGTCGAGGTCTGCATGGTGAGCACGGCCAGCACGAAGGTCAGCCCGACGAAGGTCAGGAAGGTCCGGTCGGTCAGCGCGCTGACCAGCCCCGGCCGCCGCGCGCCCGGGGCTGCCTCGCGTGCCGGGTCCTCGCGTAGCGGGCCGCGACGGCGGGCCCGGGCGAGCGTCTCGGGGACCTTCCAGGCGATGATCGCGGCGGCGGCCAGGGTGGCGGTGGCGTCCACCAGGAAGAGGGCGACGAAGCTCGCCTCGGCGAGCACACCGGCCAGCAGCGAGGCGACCGCCATGCCCAGGTTGAACGCCCAGAACTGCAGGTTGAACGCGCGCGAGCGGCGGGCCTCGGGCACCACGTCGACGATCGCCGCCACGAACGCCGGGCTGGGCATCGAGTGCGCCACCCCGACCAGCGCGGCGAGCACCGCGATGACCGCCAGGTGCCGGCTGAACGCCAGCCCCGCCATCAGGCCGGCGGCGCCGAGGTGCGCGGCGAGCAGGGTGGCCCGCCGGCCCCAGCGGTCGGCCAGCACCCCGCCGAGCAGCACGCCGACCGCCCCGCCGGCCCCGTACGCCCCGACCACCGCGCCGGCCAGCGACTCGGAGGCGCCGCGCGCCGCCGTCAGGTAGAGCGAGAGGAAGAGCACCGCGAACGCGCCGGCCCGGTTGATCAGCAGGCCGGACCACAGGTACCAGAAGGTGGCGGGGAGTCCACCGGCCGTCCCGTCCCACCAGCGCCGCAGGCCCCGCACCCGTCCTCCATGAAGGTTTGTTAACCGATCCAAGGTCGACGCTAGGCAGTGCTCCGGCGGCACGCCAGCGTGTCCCCGGTCACGTGGCGAAAAGCCGGGGTGCGGCGTACTCAGGAGGCGGCGCGGGCCGGCATCGGCTCGGTGGGCGCGGTCGCGGCGGCCTCGGCCGCCGCGGGGGCCGGCGGCTGGACGACGGTGACCGGCCGGAGCGGCACCGCGGCCGTCCGGAGCTGGGCGGCCCGCCGCTCCCGGGCCGGACCCGAGACCAGGTGGGCCACGGCCATCACCGCGCCGATCGCGGCGCAGCCGAGCCAGAGCGCGCCGTTGCCGACGTGCTCCCGGACCAGGCCGCCGAGGATCGGGGCGGCCGCTCCGGCGATCTGCCAGGAGAGCGAGAAGACGCCCTGGTAGCGCCCGCGCAGCGCGGCCGGCGAGAGTTCGGCGATGAGGGTGGAGTTGGACGGCGAGTTGAGCATCTCGCCGAGCGTCCAGATCAGCACCGTGACCCCGTAGAACCAGGCCGTGCCGGCGAACGCGGTCAGGCCGAAGCCGACGCCCATCACCAGCGAGGCGAGCGCGAGCACGTGGGACCGGCTCCGCCCCTTGATCAGCCGGGGTACGAAGAGCTGCCCGACCACGATCAGCACCCCGTTGAGCGCGATCACCGAGCCGTACGTGGCCGGGGTGAGGCCCGAGTCGCCCATCGCGATCGGCAGCATCGAGATGTGCTGGAGGAAGACCAGCGCGGCGAACAGGTTCAGCGTCACGAAGCCCAGGTAGACCCGGTCGGTGAGGATGGTCCGCAGCGCGCCGGGGGGCGCCGCCCCGCCCTTGGCGGCGGGGGCGGCCGAGGCGGTGCGGGTCTCCTTCACCCGGGTGAAGATGATCAGTGCGGTGATCAGCGTGGTGGCCGCGTTGACCACGAAGAGCAGCAGGTAGCCGGCCTGGGCGGCGAGGCCGGCGAGCACGGCGGCGCAGGCGAACCCGAGGTTGATCGCCCAGTAGTTCAGCGAGAAGGCGCGCAGCCGGTCCTTCTCCGGCACCACGTCGATCATCATGGCGCCGAACGCCGGCCGCGCGGCCTCGGCGAAGGTGCCCAGCAGCAGCGCGCCCAGGGCCACCGCCCAGAGCGGCCGGGCCAGGCCGAGCGCGATCATCATGGTGGCCGCGCCCAGGTGCGCGGTGAGCAGCGTGGGTCGCCGTCCCCACCGGTCGGCGAGGGTGCCGCCGACGGTGGTGCCGACCGCGCCGCCGACGCCCCAGAGGCCGAGCACCAGGCCGGCCCGCGACGCCGAGAAGCCGCGCTCCTGGGTGAGGTAGATGGCGAGGAAGACCAGGACGAACGAGCCGAGCCGGTTGATCAGCGTGCCGGTCCACAGGTACCAGAAGACCCTCGGCAGGCCGCCTGTCGTGTCCCGGAACCAACTTCGTACCGTCCGCACCGCGCCGCCCCCGTTTGGTAATGACCGATATATCGCAAGCGCCTTACAACCTAGTCCCGCCCCGGAACGCCGGTCACCAGCTTTTCCACGTGGCGGTCGTCACGACCCGTCCCCGCGTGTCCACCGGCGACGTACGGCAGGATGATCGGCATGACTGCGAGCGAGGGGCCCACCGTCGGGACGCTGGTCCTGCTGCGGCACGGCGAGAGCGACTGGAACGCGAAGAACCTCTTCACCGGCTGGGTCGACGTCGACCTGACCGCCAAGGGCGAGGCGGAGGCGCGGCGCGGCGGCGAGCTGCTGCGCGAGCACAGCCTGCTGCCGGACGTGGTGCACACCAGCGTGATGCGGCGCGCGATCCGCACCGCCGAGCTGGCGCTCAACGCCGCCGACCGGCACTGGATCGCGGTGCGCCGGTCGTGGCGGCTCAACGAGCGGCACTACGGCGCCCTGCAGGGCAAGAACAAGAAGCAGACCCTGGACGAGTACGGCGAGGAGCAGTTCATGCTCTGGCGCCGGTCGTACGACACGCCGCCGCCGCCGATCGACGACAACGACGAGTGGTCCCAGGTCGGCGACTCCCGCTACGCGCTGCTGCCGACCGAGCTGATGCCGCGCACCGAGTGCCTCAAGGACGTCGTCGAGCGGATGCTGCCGTACTGGTACGACTCGATCGTGCCGGACGTCCTGGCCGGCCGGACGGTGCTGGTCGCCGCGCACGGCAACTCGCTGCGCGCCCTGGTCAAGCACCTCGACCAGATCTCCGACGAGGCGATCGCCAAGCTGAACATCCCGACCGGCATCCCGCTGCGCTACGACCTCGACCCGCTGCTGCGCCCGCAGACGCTCGGCGGGACGTACCTCGACCCGGACGCCGCCAAGGCGGCCGCCGCCGCGGTGGCCAACCAGGGCCGCTGACGGACGCGTACGAAGGCCCCGGTCCGTCGCGGACCGGGGCCTTCGTCGTCTCCGCTCAGCTCGCCGTGGGGCTGCTCTCCCCGGTGATCAGGTAGACCACGTGCTCGCCGGCGTTCACCGCGTGGTCGGCGAAGCGCTCGTAGAAGCGGCCGAGCAGGGTGGCGTCGATCGCCGTCTCCACCCCGTACGGCCAGTCGTCGCCGAGCAGCACGCCGAAGAGGCTCTTGTGCAGGTCGTCCATGGCGTCGTCGTCGCCGTCCAGCTCGGCCGCGAGGTCGGCGTCGGGCTTGGCCAGCACCGAGCCGATCTTCTCGGCCATCCGGTCGGCGATGGCCGCCATGTCGGTGAAGACCGGCCGCAGCTCGGCCGGCACCGCCGGGGACGGGTGCCGGCGCAGCGCGGTCTTGGCGACGTGGTCGGCCAGGTCGCCCATCCGCTCCAGGTCGGCGGCGACGTGCAGGGCGGTGATCATGGCGCGCAGGTCGGAGGCGACCGGCGCCTGCCGGGCGAGCAGGTCGCAGACCCGCTCCTCGACGTGCCGATACAGGTCGTCGATCTCGGCGTCCCGCGCGATCACGGCCTCCGACGCCTCGCGGTCGGCGGTGAGGAGGCCACGGGTGGCCTGGCGCATCGCGGCGCGCACCCCCTCCGCCATGTCCACCAGCAGTTGGCTGACAAGCTGCAGGTCGGCCCGGAATTCGTCGCGCATCGTCACTTCCTGGGTTCGGTGGCCGCGGGTCGGCCCGAGGATCCGGTGCCGGCACGGCTTGAGCAGGTGCGCGACCCACGGTAGGTCGGGGGAGCGGACCTGAGGTGAACGAGGATGAACGACGCGGGGCCTGCAGGTGAACTTTCCCGGAAGTGAGAGTGATTCGTCCCGTTCTGGGCGGTCCCCAGGTTAACAATGACCCTAGGATCGCCGGGTGGAGTGGGCGGTGGCGGTCGTGGTGGCCCTGGCTCTGGTGACCGGACTGGTCGCCGGGCTGCTGCTGTCCCGACCCGTCCGGGACTGGTGGCACCGCTCGCGGCTGCCCGGGGACGGGGGCTTCCGCCCGAGCGCAGGGAGGCCGGCGATGCCCGACGACCAGGCGGGCGGGCTCTCCGGGCTCGGCCGCAAGACGGTCGATTCGCTCCGGGCCGGCGTCGTGGTGCTGGACCCGGACGACGTCCCGGTGCTGGTGAACCCGGCGGCGCGGGCGCTGGGCCTGCTCCGCACCGGCCCCACGCCCGGCTCCATCACCGCGCACCCGTTGATCCGTACCCTCGCCGGGCAGGTCCGCCGCACCGGCGTACGGCGGGAGATCGAGCTGGACCTGCCGCGTGGCCGGGACAGCGCGGGGGACAACCCGCTCGGCGTGCACCTGCGCGCGATGGGGCTCGGCGGCGGGTACATCTCGGTGGAGGCGGCCGACGTCACCGAGTCGCACCGGCTGGCCCGGGTCCGCCGGGACTTCGTGGCCAACGTCAGCCACGAGCTGAAGACCCCGATCGGCGCGCTGCAACTGCTCGCCGAGGCGCTGATCGACGCCACCGAGCCGGCCGGCGACGGGGCGCCCGACCTCTACGCGGACCTGGTCGCCGCCCGGCGGTTCGCCGAGCGGATCCAGCACGAGTCGACCCGACTCGGCCGGCTGGTGCAGGAGCTGCTGGAGCTGACCCGGCTCCAGGGCGCCGAGCCGCAGCCCCCGCCGGAGCCGGTCTCGGTGGACTGGGTGATCGCCGAGGTGATCGACCGGACCCGCACCGCGGCCACCGCCCGCCGGGTGGACGTCGTGGTCGACGGCGCGCGCGGCCTGACCGTTTACGGCAGCGACACCCAGATCGCCACCGCGGTGGCCAACCTGGTCGAGAACGCCATCAACTACTCGGGCGAGGACACCACCGTCCGGGTGACCGCCCGCACCATCGACGAGCACATCGAGATCGCGGTCGCCGACCAGGGCATCGGCATCGCTCCGAACGAGGTCGACCGGATCTTCGAGCGGTTCTACCGGGCGGACCAGGCCCGGTCGCGCTCCACCGGTGGCACCGGTCTCGGCCTGGCCATCGTCAAACACATCGCCAGCAACCATGGCGGTCGGGTGGAGGTGTCGAGCACTCTTGGTGGGGGGTCGACGTTCACCCTCCGGCTGCCCGCCAGCCCCCCGGACGACCCGGAGGCGACACTCTCCTCCGCTGGGATCGAGGCCGGCCCGGCCGGGCTCCGGCAGGTCTGACCACAGGAAAGGAAACACCCGTTGAGCCGCGTACTGGTGGTCGAGGACGAGGAATCGTTCTCCGACGCCCTGTCCTACATGCTCCGCAAGGAGGGCTTCGAGGTCTCCGTCGCCGCGACGGGTCCCGCCGCCCTCACCGAGTTCGACCGGACCGGCGCCGACATCGTGCTGCTCGACCTGATGTTGCCGGAGATGTCGGGCACTGAGGTCTGCCGGCAGCTCCGGCAGCGCTCGCACGTGCCGATCATCATGGTCACCGCCCGGGACAGCGAGATCGACAAGGTGGTCGGCCTGGAGATCGGGGCCGACGACTACGTGACCAAGCCGTACTCGCCGCGCGAGCTGGTGGCCCGCGTCCGGGCGGTGCTGCGGCGGCAGAGCGCGGAGGTGGCCGAGTCGGGCGCCCCGACGCTCGCCGCGGGCCCGGTCCGGATGGACATCGAGCGGCACGTGGTGACCGTCGAGGGGGCCGCCGTCCAGCTGCCGCTGAAGGAGTTCGAGCTGCTCGAGCTGCTGCTGCGGAACGCCGGCCGGGTGCTGACCCGGGGGCAGTTGATCGACCGGGTCTGGGGCGCCGACTACGTGGGCGACACGAAGACCCTGGACGTGCACGTCAAGCGGCTGCGCTCCAAGGTCGAGCCGGAGCCGTCCGCGCCGCGCTACATCGTCACCGTCCGGGGCCTGGGCTACAAGTTCGAGCCGTGACCGGCCCGGCCCGCCGACTGCGGGCCCGAGTCCAGACCCCTCTCGGCCGGGCGTCGGCCCACCGATCGCCGGTCCCGGCCGCGGCGGGGCCAGGTAGGTGCGATCGCCGCTGCCCGCCGTCGGTTGCCCGCCGTCCGGCGTCGCGACCTGCGGCCGGGCGGCGGCCCTCCCGGGGGTCGGGGTAGGCGGGGCCGGCTTGCCGCTTGTCGCGGGTCGCCCTTCCGGGATGCGGGTTGGCGGGCGGGCTCACCGCTCGTCGGGCGGGACCGGCGTCAGCGAACGACCTTGACGTTGAAGATGCCGGTGCCGAGCTTCCCGTAGAGGCGCAGCCAGATCGGCAGCAGCATTTCGGTGCCCCGGGCGGTGGTGATGTCGCCCAGGTCGATCACGTCGGTGTGGCCGAAGCTGGTGAGCAACTCGGTGACGATCCGCTTCGCCTCCGCGTCGTCGCCGGAGACGAAGACGCTGTGGTCGCCGTCGGCGAGCTGCCGGGGGTGGGTCATCAGGTCGGCGGTGAGCGTGTTGAGCGCCTTCACCACCCGGGTACGCGGGAAGGCCCGCTGGATCCGCTCGCCCAGCGAATCGTCGTTGACCACCGACAGGGTGGGCGGGAAGCCCTTGCTGAAGTCCAGCGGGTTGGCGATGTCGAGCAGGACCTTTCCGGCCAGCCGTTCCTCGCCGGCGGCGGTCAGGGCGGGCAGCGAGCCGTCGCCGCTGGTGGCGTTGACCACCAGCTCCGCGTCGGCGGTCGCGTCGGCGTAGCCGGCCAGGCCGACCTCCGGGTGGGCGGTCGCCCACTCCGTCCAGTCGCCGGCCCGGGTGGTCGCGACGTCGCGGGTGCCGACCGTCACCTGATGGCCCAGCTCCGCGGCCCGGCCGGCGATCGCCCGGCCGACCATGCCGGTGCCCAGTACTGCGATGCGCATGTGTGTCCGTCCTCCGATGATCGCGCGGCGCCGATGCCCCGCGCTCGTCGCACCGACACTAACAGACAGGTCTGTCTACTACGCCAGTACGGCACCCTATGACCGCTGTCACCTGCGCGGGACGGTCCAGACGGACGGGTCTGTAGACTCCACCGGAGCACCCGCAAGGAAAGGAACGCCGATGCCCACGCCGCGCACCCCCGCCGGCTCCGCCCGGGAGCGCATCCTGGACACCGCGTTCCGGCTCTTCTACGCGCACGGGCCGCGCGGGGTGGGGGTGGACACGGTGATCGCCGAGTCGGGCGTCGCCAAGGCCACCCTCTACAAGCACTTCCCGAGCAAGGACGACCTCGTCCTGGCGTACCTGGACAAGGTCGACCAGGCCTGGTTCGGGGCGCTGCGGGCCGCCGCCCGGGAGGCCGGCGACGACCCGCGCGCGCAGCTCGTCGGGATGTTCGACGCGCTCGTCGGCGCCTGCCGCCGGGACGGCTACCACGGCTGCGCGTTCATCAACACCGCCGCCGAGTCGCCCGCCGGCAGCCCGGTGCACGCCCGTACCGTCGAGCACAAGAACGTCGTCCGGGCCTGGGTGGCCGACCTGGCCCGGCGGGCCGGGGCGGAGCAGCCGGAACTGCTCGCCCGGCAGCTCACCCTGCTGCTCGACGGCGGGCTGGCCGGCGGGGTGCTCGACGGGGACCCGGCCATCGCCGAGGCGGCCAGGCGCAGTGCCCGCGCCCTCGTCGACGCCGCCCTGGGTCAGCCCACCCAGCAGTAGCGGCGCTCCGGCCGGCCGGCCGCGCCGTAGCGCAGGCTCACCTCGGCCCGACCGGTACCGGAGAAGTGCTCCAGGTAGCGGCGGGCGCTGACCCGGGAGATGCCCACCCGGTTGGCGCACTCCGCGGCCGAGAGGGTGCCGGTGTGTTCGCGGAGCGCGCGTTCGACCAGCTCGGCGGTCTCCGTGCTCAGCCCGCGGGGCAGGACCGGGGTGGCCACCGAGCCGCTGCGGGAGAGCACCCGGTCGACGTCGGCCTGGTCGCTGACCACCGTGGCGCGGGGCGCGTTGCGCCGGGCCGCGTACTGCTCCAGGCGGGTCCGCAGCTCGTCGAAGCCGAACGGCTTGAGCAGGTAGTTGACCGCGCCGTAGCGGACCGCCCGGCGGACCGCCTCCGCCTCCCGGGCGGCGCTGATCACCAGGACGTCGCAGTCGTGCCGGGCGGCCCGCAGCCGGGTCACCACGTCCAGGCCGAACATGTCCGGCAGGTACAGGTCGAGCAGGACCAGGTCGGGGCGGAGTTCGTCGACCGCGGCGACGGCCTGCTCGCCGGTGCTCGCGGTGCCGACGACCCGGAAGCCGTCGATCCGCTCGACGAAGCCGCAGTGGATCCGGGCCACCATGAAGTCGTCGTCGACGACCAGCACGTCGATCATCGCGCCTCCTCCATCGCGCGCGACACCGAGATCCGGGCGGTGAACATCGCCCCCTCCTCGGTGTTCGTCACCGCGATCTCGCCGCCGCGACGGTTGCAGACCAGTCGGGTGAGCGCCAATCCGATGCCCCGCTCGCCGCCCTCGGCCGCCTTGGTGGTGAAGCCGTGCGTGAAGACCTCCTGGGCCAGTTCCGGCGCCACCCCGGGACCGGAGTCCCGGACGACGATCTCCACCGACGAGGCGTCCTGCCGCAGCTCGACCTCGACCCAGGCGGGCCGCTCCAGCGGGTCGCCCATGCCCGCCTCCCGGCCACCGGCGACCGCCTCGACCGCGTTGTCGACCAGGTTGCCGAGGACCGTCGCGACGTCGGCGGAGACCTCCGGCGCCAGCCGGTCGAGCCCGGTCCGCTCGGAGATCCGCAGCTCCACCCGGCGCTCAGCGGCCACCGCCGACTTCGCCATCAGCAGCGCCGCCACCGCCGTGTCGTGGACCCGGCTGGTGACCGTGAGGTCCAGCGAGGCCCGGTGCCGGCTGAGCGCGTCGACGTACCGGACCACCTCGTCGTGCTCGCCGATCTGGATCAGCCCGGAGATGGTGTGCAGCTGGTTGGCGAACTCGTGGGTCTGCGCCCGGAGCAGCTCGGTGGTGCTCCGGAACGAGCCGATCTCCCGCTCCAGCCGGGCCAGCTCGGTGCGGTCGCGCAGGGTGGTCACCGAGCCGAGCCGGCGGCCGTCCTTGCGGACCGTCATCCGGTTCATCACCAGCACCCGGCCGCCCCGGACCACGACCTGGTCGCGCGCCTCCGGACCGCCGCCCGCGCCGGCCAGCACGTCCCGCAGCCGGCCGGAGATCCGCAGCTCCGCGAGGGTGCGGCCGAGACAGTGCTCGGGCAGGTCGAGCAGTCGCCGGCCGACCGCGTTGACCAGGGTGACCCGGTGCTGCGGGTCCAGCGCGATCACCCCCTCGGCGATGCCGTGCAGCAGCGCCTCCCGGTGCTCGGCCAGCCCGGCGATCTCCCGCGGCTCCAGACCCAGGGTCTGCCGCTTGATCCGGCGGGCCAGCAGCCACGACCCGACCACGCCGAGCGCGCAGGCGATGCCCAGGTAGGTGAAGAGGTACGACGACGCCCCCACCAGCCGCTCCGACCAGGTCGGCGACTTCACGCCGACCACCACCACGCCGAGGTACCGGCCGAGGTTCGCCTTCCTGGCGCCGAGCACCGGCACCTGGGCGACCAGCTCCCGCGAGCCGTCGACCGCCAGCTCGCCGAACCAGCTCCGGCCCTGCGCCACCCGGGGGTCGCCGAGCACCACCGGGCTGCCGACCAGCGTCGGGTTCGTCGAGGCGACCACCCGGCCCCGATCGTCCGCCACGGTCACCGAGGTCACCTGGTACTGGGTCGGCGTGTTCTGCACCAGCGGGGCGATCGCCTCGGCGGGTGCCGGCTGGTTGAGCTGGTCGCGCAGCAGCGGGCTGCCGGCGAGCTGCTCACCGAGGTCGGCGACCCGGCGCCCCTCGACCCGGTTGAAGGTGGCCGCCGACTGGGCCAGCGACACGGCGGCCACGGCCACCAGCACCACGACGATGATCGCGAGCTGGAGGACCAGCAGCTGCCCGGCCAGGGTTCGGCGGCGGGACGTGATCGCGACCACAAAGACCTCAACTTCCGCTGGTGACACAACGCAGACTCGGGGACCGCCCGGAGGCCATCATCTTGCCGCTGGACTCATTCGAAACGGAAGAGAAACAAGATGGCAACTAGGAGAAACGTACTGGTCATGGGCGTCGCTGCGGCCACGGCGCTCGCCCTGGGTGCCTGTGGCGCCACCGCCGACAAGGGCGAGGGCGGCTCCGGTGGCGACGGCAAGCCGGTCACCGGACTGCGGATCATGGTGCCGAACACCCCCGGCGGTGGGTACGACACCACCGCCCGGACCGCCGCCAAGGTGATGGAGGACGCCAAGATCGCCACCGGCGTGCAGGTCTTCAACCTGCCCGGCGCGGGCGGCACGGTCGGCCTCCAGCGGACCGTGAACGAGAAGGGCAACGGCAAGCTCGCCATGCAGATGGGGCTGGGCGTGGTCGGTGCCTCGTACACCTCCAAGTCCGCGGCGACGCTGACCCAGACCACTCCGCTGGCCAAGATGATCGAGGAGGCCGGCGCCATCGTGGTGCCGAAGGACTCGCCGTACAAGACGATCGGTGACCTGGTCGCGGCCTGGAAGGCCAACCCCAAGGGCCTCGCGGTCGGCGGCGGCTCCTCGCCCGGCGGTCCGGACCACCTGCTGCCGATGCAGCTCGCGAAGACCGTCGGCATCGACCCCCGCCAGGTCAACTTCGTCTCCTACGACGGCGGCGGCGAGCTGCTGCCGGCCGTGCTCGGCGGCAAGGTGGCCTTCGGGGCCAGCGGCTTCGGCGAGTTCCTCGACCAGGTGGAGGCCGGCCAGATCCGGGTCCTCGCGGTGACCAGCGAGGCGCCGATCGAGGCGCTCAAGGAGGTGCCGACGCTCAAGTCCGCCGGCATCGACCTGGTCTTCACCAACTGGCGGGGCATCGTGGCGCCGCCCGGCATCAGCGAGGCCGACAAGAAGGTCTGGATCGACGCGCTGACGAAGATGCACGAGTCGGCCGAGTGGAAGGCCGAGCTGACCAAGCGCGGCTGGACCGACGCGTTCGTCACCGGCGACGAGTTCGCCACCTTCCTCACCGAGCAGGACAAGTCGGTGGCCGACCTGCTCAAGCAGCTCGGGCTGGCATGACCGGCAGGACGACCCGACCGGACCGGGGCGGCGACCCGCCGTCCCGGCCCCCGGCCGTGCAGGCATCCGCACCGCCGGACCCCGATCAGGCGGGCGTGGAGACATCCGGGCCGGCGATCCCGGCACAGGCGGGCGCGGAGCGTACGCCGGATCAGCCGGAGGCGGCGCGGCCCGCGACGGGCGACCTCCCGCCGACGGTCGCGGACCCGGCCGTGGAGTACGGTCCGGCGCCCAAGCCGGACCGGGCGCAGTACGGCGTCTGCGCGTTCCTCGCCCTGGTCGGCGGCCTGGTGATCCTCGACGCGACGACGCGCATCGGGCACGCGGTGAACAGCGCCGACCCGATCGGCCCCAAGCCGGTGCCGATCCTGCTCGGCGTGCTGCTGCTGATCGTCGCCGCCGTCTACGGGGTGGACGTGGCCCGCGGCGGCACCGGTGAGCCCGAGGCCGGCGAGGACGTCGATCTGAGCAGCCCGATCGACTGGCGGACGGTGCTGCTGCTGATCGGCGCGTTCCTGGTCAACGCCGTGCTGATCGACCGGCTCGGCTGGGTGATCAGCGGGACGTTGCTCTTCTGGGGCTCGGCGTACGCGCTGGGCAACCGGCATTACGTCCGGAACCTGCTGATCGCCGTCGCCCTGTCGCTGATCACCTTCTACACGTTCGCCATCGGGCTCGGCGTCAACCTGCCCGCCGGCGTGCTGCAAGGAATCCTCTGATGGACAATTTCGGCCACCTGCTCGACGGGTTCGCCAACGTGGTGACCCCGATGAACCTGCTGATCGCGCTGCTCGGTGTGACCATCGGCACAGCCGTCGGCGTGCTGCCCGGCATCGGTCCGGCGATGACGGTGGCGCTGCTGCTGCCGGTCACCTACGGGATGGAGACGAGCCAGGCGTTGATCATGTTCGCCGGCATCTTCTACGGCGGCATGTACGGCGGCTCGACCACGTCGATCCTGCTGAACACCCCCGGCGAGTCGTCCTCGGTGGTGACCGCGATCGAGGGCAACAAGATGGCGAAGGCGGGCCGGGCGGCCCAGGCGCTGGCCACCGCCGCGATCGGCTCGTTCGTCGCCGGCACCATCGCCACCCTGCTGCTGGTGGTGGTCACCCCGCCGGTGGTGTCGTTCGCGATCAGCCTCGGCGCGCCCGACTACTTCGCGCTGATGCTGCTCGCGTTCGTGGCCGTCACGGCGGTGCTCGGCGCGTCCCGGGTCCGCGGCTTCGCCTCGCTGCTGCTCGGCCTGGTCATCGGCGTGATCGGGATCGACCAGACCGGTCAGCAGCGGCTCACCCTGGGGATCCCGCAGCTCGCCGACGGCATCGACGTGGTCGTGGTGGCAGTCGGCATCTTCGCCGTCGGCGAGGCGCTCTGGATCGCCGCGCACCTGCGCCGCAAGTCCGGCGAGGTGATTCCGGTCGGCCAGCCGTGGATGGGGAAGCAGGACTGGAAGCGGTCCTGGATGCCGTGGCTGCGCGGCACCGCGCTCGGGTTCCCGTTCGGCGCGGTGCCGGCCGGCGGGGCGGAGATCCCGACCTTCCTGTCGTACGTCACCGAGAAGAAGCTGTCGAAGCACCCGGAGGAGTTCGGCCGGGGCGCGATCGAGGGCGTCGCCGGGCCGGAGGCCGCCAACAATGCCTCCGCCGCCGGCACGCTGGTGCCGATGCTGGCGCTCGGCCTGCCCACCAACGCCACCGCCGCGGTGATGCTGGCCGCCTTCGAGCAGCACGGCATCCAGCCCGGCCCGCTGCTCTTCACCCGGGAGTCCGGCCTGGTCTGGACCCTGATCGCCAGCCTCTTCATCGGCAACCTGCTGCTGCTGGTGCTCAACCTGCCGCTCGCCCCCGCCTGGGCACGAATGCTCCGGATCCCGCGCCCGTACCTCTACGCCGGGATCCTCTTCTTCGCCTCGATGGGCGCGTACGCGGTCAACGCCCAGCCGTTCGACCTGTTCCTGCTGCTCACCCTGGGCCTGCTCGGCTTCGGCATGCGGCGCTTCGGGCTGCCGATCCTGCCGCTGATCGTCGGGGTGATCCTCGGGCCACGCGCCGAACTGCAGGGCCGGCGGGCGTTGCAGCTCTCCGGCGGCGAGCTGCACGGCCTGATCGGCGGCTGGGTGTCCTGGCTGATCTACGCCGTCGTGCTGGTGGTGCTCCTCTGGCCGCTGATCGGCCGGTTCGTGGTCCGTCCGCTGCGAGGAAGGTTGGTGACCGGATGACCGTGCTGGTGGGGTACGTGCCCTCGCCGCTGGGCGAGGCGGCCCTGGCGGCCGCCGTCGAGCAGGCCCGGTTCCGCGACGAGCCGGTGCTGGTGGTGAACACCTCGCGCGGCGACGCGTACGTCGACCCGCGGTTCGCCCAGGAGCCCGACCTGGACCGGGTGGTCCGGGAGCTGACCGCCGCCGGGGTGCCGCACACGGTCCGGCAGCTCGTCCGGGGCCGGGACGCGGCCGAGGAGATCGTCGAGATCTGCGCGGCGGAGGACGTGTCACTGGTGGTGATCGGCATCCGGCACCGCACCCCGGTGGGCAAGCTGATCATGGGCTCGACGGCGCAGGAGATCCTGCTCCGGGTGCCCTGCCCGGTCCTCGCGGTGAAGGCCGACTGAGTGCCGCCCGGGGGCCCGGCAGCCCCCGGGCGCGCCCAGGCGGGCCTGCTGCTCGCGCACACCGTCGTGGTGCAGGCGGTCACCTTCATGCTCCGCCCCGCGTCCGCGTACCGGGCGCTGGACCTCGACGTGCCGGCGGCCTGGCTGGGCGTGCTCGGGGCCAGCTTCGCCGTCGTACCGCTGGTGCTGGCGGTCCCCTCCGGACACGCCGTCGACCGGTTCGGCGAACGCCGGATCGCGCTGGCCGGTTCGGGCCTGCTCGCCGCCGCCGGCCTCAGCTTCGTGCTCTTCGCGGACTCCGTCGCCGGCCTGGTGCTGGCCAGCATGGTGCTGGGCACCGGGCACCTCTGCTCGGTGGTGGCGCAGCAGGCCCTGGTCGCCAACCGCACCCCGGCGGACCGGTACGACGCGGCCTTCGGCTACTACACGTTCGCCGCCTCGCTCGGCCAGGCGCTCGGCCCCGGCCTGATCGTGGTCTTCGCCGGGGACCGGCCGATCCCGGACACCGGGGCGATCTTCCTCGGCGCCACCGTGCTCGCCGTGCCGTTGCTGGTCGCCGCCCTGTTCCTCCGCCCGTCGGGTCACCACCGGCAGGTGGCCGGGCCGGGCGCGGGTGGGCTGCGCGACCTGCTCCGCCAGCCCGGGCTGGTACGCGCCCTGACGGTCAGCTGCGTCGTGCTGGCGGCGGTCGACATCACCCTGGTCTACCTGCCCGCCCTCGGCGCCGAACGCGGCATCGCCGCCGGTTCGATCGGCGTCCTGCTGGGATTGCGCGCGGTGGCGTCGATGGCCTCGCGGCTGCTGCTCGGCCGGCTGGTCGCCACCCTGGGTCGGCGCGCGCTGCTGATCGGCACCGTCGCCCTCTCCGCCGGCGGTCTCGGGCTGCTCCTGCCGCCCCTGCCGTTCTGGGCGATGGCCGTCGTCGTCACGGTCGCCGGGCTGGGGCTGGGTGCGGGCCAGCCGCTGACCATGTCCTTCCTGGCCGAGGTCGCCCCGCCCGGGCTGCGCGGCCGGGCGATGTCCCTGCGGCTGACCGGCAACCGGCTCGGGCAGGTCCTCATCCCCAGCGCCGCCGGCGTGCTGGCGGCCGGCGCCGGGGCGGCCGGGGTGCTCGCCTGCACCGCGGCGGGGCTGGCCGGCGCGGCCGTCGCCGCCACCGGCCTGCACCGCCCACCCGTCCCCGAAACCGAGTGAGAGAGAGCAGAACCATGCAGACCCCGGAACCGACCGCGACCGCCGACCTCTACGACCGGTACGGCGACGTCCTCGGCTCGTGCGACACCCAACTGCGCCAGTTCGGCGGTCTCCACGCCTTCGACGGGCCGGCCGTCACCGTGCGCTGCTTCGAGGACAACGCCCTGGTGAAGTCGGTCGTCGCCGAGCCGGGGGAGGGCCGGGTGCTGGTGGTGGACGGCGGCGGATCGCTGCACACCGCCCTGATGGGCGACCTCGTCGCCGGCACGGCCGCGGCGAACGGCTGGGCGGGCGTGGTGATCAACGGCGCCGTCCGCGACGTCGCCGCCCTGCGCACCCTCCCGATCGGCATCAAGGCGCTCGGCACGAACCCCCGCAAGAGCGCCAAGACGGGCGCCGGTGAGCGGGACGTGCCGGTGTCGTTCGGCAACTGCGTCTTCGAGCCGGGCGCCGAGGTGCACAGCGACGACGACGGCGTCGTGGTCCTGCCGCCCCGAGGACGGCCGTAGCGTCGGCCGCGCCCGGTCAGCCCTCGCTGGCCGGGTGCGGGGCGATCTGGCCCTGCCGCAGCCGGACCGCGCACAGCTCCGCCAGCTTCGCGTAGGCCGGGGCGCCGATCAGCGCGGTCAGCTCCGGGCCGTACGAGATGTACATCGGCTCGGCGCCGACGTGCGCGTCGGTGGAGGAGGTGCACCACCAGTCCAGGTCGTGGCCGCCCGCGCCCCAGCCCCGCCGGTCGAACTCCGACAGCGTCGACACCAGCACCTTGGTGTTGTCCGGCCGCTTGCTCCACTCCTGGTCGCGGCGGATCGGCAGCTGCCAGCAGACGTCCGGCTTGTACTCCAGCGGGTGGACCCCGTCGCGCAGCGCCTGGCCGTGCAGCGCGCAGCCGCCCCCGCCCGGGAAGTCGGCGTCGTTGAGGAAGACACACGGGGCGTCCACGTCCCGGGTGGCGGTGCGCCGGGCCGGCGTCTTGCCGTCGACCGTGTCGTCCTCGGTCCAGTTCTTGAAGCCCCGGCGGAAGTGCTGCCAGGTCGACGGGGTGAGCCGCTTGACCGCCGCGCGGACCCGCTTCTCGTCGTCCGAGTCGGTGAAGAAGGCGCCGTGCGAGCAGCAGCCGTCGGCGGCCCGGCCGGCGATGATGCCGTGGCAACCCTTGCCGAAGATGCACGTCCAGCGGGACAGCAGCCAGGTCAGATCGGCCCGGACCAGGTGCTTCTCGTCCGCCGGGTCGACGAACTCGATCCACTCCCGGGGGAAGTCGAGCCCCACCTCCCGGCTGCGCGGGTCGTTGGGGTCGTCCACGAGTACCTGCAGCTCGATCTGGCCTGTCACCCGGACCAGCGTACGCGCGGTGCCTCCAACCGGCCGGCGAGCCGGGAAAACGTGTGGGGCCTAGGGTCATCAGCATGCGACTGGGTGTCCTCGACGTCGGTTCGAACACGGTGCACCTCCTGGTGGTCGACGCCCACCACGGGGCGCACCCCTGGCCGGCGCACTCCGAGAAGGTGGTGCTCCGGCTGGCGGAGCAGATCGGCCCGGACGGCGCGCTCACCGAAGCGGGCGCGGACGGGCTGGTCAAGGCGGTCGGCATGGCCCGGGCGGCGGCGGCCGGGCTGGCGGCCGACGACCTGCTCGCGTTCGCCACCTCCGCCGTCCGGGAGGCCACCAACGCCGCCGGGGTGCTGGCCCGGGTCCGGGACGAGACCGGCGTACGGCTGGAGGTGCTCTCCGGCGCGGACGAGGCGCGGATGACCTTCCTCGCGGTCCGGCGGTGGTTCGGCTGGTCGGCGGGCCGGCTGCTGGCCCTCGACATCGGCGGCGGCTCGCTGGAGCTGGCGGCCGGGATCGACGAGGATCCTGACGTGGCGATCTCGCTGCCGCTCGGCGCCGGGCGGTTGAGCCGGGAGCGGCTGCGGGTCGACGTGTCGGGCACCCTGCCGCCGCCGGCGGAGGCCGTGGAGGAGCTGCGGGAGTACGTCGACGAGCTGCTCGACCCGGTGGTGGAGAAGCTGGCGGCGGTGGGCTGGGAACGCCCGGTCGCCACCTCGAAGACGTTCCGGACGCTGGCCCGGCTGGCCGGCGCCGCGCCCTCCGGCGCCGGCCTCTGGGCCCGGCGCAGCCTGACCCGCACCGGACTGCGGCAGGTGCTGGGCTTCGTCCGGCACATCCCACCGGCGCAGCTGCCCGAGCTGGAGGGGGTGAGCCCCGGCCGGGCCCACCAGCTGCTGGCCGGCGCGGTGGTGGCCGAGGCGGTGATGCGCCGGCTCGACGTCGACGCGCTCGACCTCTGCCCCTGGGCGCTGCGCGAGGGGGTCATCCTCCGGCGGCTGGATCAGCTCGCGCCGATGTGATCCCGGTCGGTCGTTCTGGGCGCTTTTGCGGATGCTCGTCCTGATGCTTGGCGACGGGCCGGGCTACCCTGAGGGGCGTGACTTCCCGCGTCCCGGTGCTTCTCTCCAGTTCCTCGGTCTTCCCTGAGCGGACCGCGGCGGCGTTCCAGCTCGCCGCGGCGGTCGGCTACGACGGCGTCGAGGTGATGGTCTGGACCGACGTCGTCAGCCAGGACCCGGGCGCGCTGCGCGGCCTCGCCGACCACTACGGCGTGCCGGTGCTCTCGGTGCACGCGCCCTGCCTGCTGGTCACCCAGCGGGTGTGGAGCCCGGACCCGTGGGAGCGGCTGCGCAAGGCCGCCGAGCTGGCCGAGACGCTGGAGGCGCCGACCGTCGTGGTGCACCCGCCGTTCACCTGGCAGCGGGACTACGCCCGGAACTTCGCCGACGGGCTCGACAAGATCGCCGGGCAGTTCGGCGGGCTGCGCTTCGCGGTGGAGAACATGTACCCGGTCCGGATGGCCGGCCGGCAGTTCGTCCCGTACGTCCCGGGGTGGGATCCGACCGACACCGGCTACGCCTCGTACACCCTGGACCTGTCGCACTGCGCCGCCTCGCACAGTGACGCGCTGGAGATGGCGGACCGGATGGGCGCCGGCCTGGCGCACGTCCACCTCGGCGACGGCACCGGCGAGGGGCGCGACGAGCACCTGGTGCCCGGGCGGGGCAGCCAGCCCTGCGCCGAGCTGCTCCGCTCGCTCGCCGGGCGCGGCTTCACCGGCTCGGTCGCGGTCGAGGTGACCACCCGGGGCGCGAAGAGCCGCGCCGTGCGCGAGGCCGACCTGCGCGAGTCGCTGGAGTTCGCCCGCGCCAACCTCACCGCCCCCTCCCCGGTCGACGCCTGAGCGGGGAGGGCGCCTCCGGTCAGCTGACCGGGGTGAGGGTCTCCGCCTGGGCCGGCACGGTGAGCTGGTCGCCGACGGCCGCCCGCTTGCGGGCCCGGTGGGCCGCCACGTGCGAGCGGGTGGCGCAGCGCTCCGAGCAGAACCGCCGGCAGCAGTTCGACGAGGTGTCCAGGTAGACGTTGCCGCAGCGCTCGTCGGCGCAGACGCCGAACCGGGCGCTGCCGTACTCGCAGAGCCACACCGACAGGCCCCACACCGCGCCGGCCAGGTACTCCTGGCTGACCGAGGCACCCCGGCTGGTGACGTGCATGTGCCAGTCGCTGGAGTCGTGGCCGGAGATGCGCGGCTGCACCGGGAACGCCTCCAGCAGCGCGTTCAGCTCGGCCACCGCCTGGCCGTCCCGGCCCGAGGTGCCGTACTCGAAGACGTCGCGCAGGCGCTTCTGCGCCCGCCGGAAGATCGCCAGGTCCCGCTCCGCGGCCTCGTCGCGCATCCACGCGTTGTCGTCCGGGAAGAGGGCCCGCAGGTCGTCGAGGTCGTCCAGGCGGGAGTTGACGAGGTCAACGCCGGTCCGGGCGTACGCGTCGAAGTTCACGACACCAACGGTAGACGACTCACGGGGTACGCGGCGCGTCGATGTAGTGGGGCAAAAACCGGGCGTAACCGTCCGTGATGAGGCTCTCGCTCTCGCGTACGCCCGCGCCGGCCGACTCGCCGTCGACGATCCAGCTTCCCAGCACCATCCGGCTGCCGGCGAACTCGGGCAGCGCGCGGAACTGCTGGTAGCAGAACCCCTCCTCGCCGTAGCTCCCCGGATTGGTGATCTCGGCGCCCCCGGTGACGATCCGCACCGAGCCGCCCTCCCGACCGAGCAGCGGCTTCGCCACGTACTCCGACATCCCGCGCGGCGAGTCCAGGTACGCCGGGATCAGGTACTCGTGGTCCGGGTAGAGCTCCCAGAGCACGGCGAGCAACGCCTTGTTCGACAGCAGCAGCTTCCAGGCCGGCTCGATCCAGGTGGTCGGGGTGCCCGGGGCCAGCGCGAGCGGCCCGTACGGCTCGGCGAGCATCCACTCCCACGGGTAGAGCTTGAAGCAGGTGGTGACCGGGCGGTCGGCGGCGTCGACGAAGCGCCGGCCGTCCCAACCGACGTGCTGGATGGGCAGCAGCTCGACCTCCAGGCCGGCCTGGCGGGCGGTCTCCGCCAGGTAGCCGGCGGTGATCTGGTCCTCGCCGGACTCCTCCTCGTTCGACCAGGCCACGTGCACCCGCCGGTCGTGCAGGCCGGCGCCGATCTTCGCCCACGCGCCGACCAGCCGCTCGTGCAGGCTGTTCCACTGGTCCGACTCGGGCCGGGTGTGCTCCAGCCAGTACCACTGGACGATGCTCGCCTCGACCAGGGAGGTCGGGGTGTCGGCGTTGTACTCCAGCAGCTTCGGCGGCCAGGAGCCGTCGTACCAGAGGTCGAAGCGGCCGTAGAGGGTCGGCGGCGCCTCGCGCAGGGAGCGGGCGACCGCCTCGGCGGCCCAGGCCGGGATGCCGAACTCGGCGTACCGGTTGCGGGCCACCACGTGCTCGGCCGCGGCCACCGACATCCGGTGCAGCTCCTCGGTCGCCTCCTCCAGCCGGAGCACCTCGTCCAGCTCGAAGGCGTACGCGGCGGTCTCGTCCCAGTACGACATGATCCCGCCGTCGGGCAGCTCGGTGTCGACGTACACCAGACCCTGTGAGCGGATGGTGGCGTCCCAGTCGGGGCGGGGGGTGCTGGCCTCGCGGTGCACCTCAGCCGCCGCAGGAGGCGAGGTGGGTGCCGAAGCCACCGCGCTCGGGCACCGCCGCGGCGACCGGCTCCGGGGCGGTCCGGGCGGCGGCCGGCGCGGGAACCCGGAGCGCCAGCGCGACCGTGTCGCCACCACCGCCGGCCGGGCCCAGCGCGCAGTCGTCATCGTCGTCGTCGGTCAGGTTGCAGCCGGAGAGGGCGAGCGCCAGGGCGGTCAGCGCGCCGAGCTGCACGGTGGCCGACCGGAGCCGGCGTCGGGGGCGTGGTTCCACGTGAACGTTGTAGCCGATCACCGCCACGTCGTCCGCCCCGGCGGCCCCCTCGGAACGGTGCGTGACGTACGCCCCCGCCCCCCGGCGCGGGTGGGTCGGCGGGCGTTACGCTCGGCTCATGCTCCGTTCCGTCATCCTCGCCGCCTCCCGGTCATCCCAGGTCGAGCGGCTCGTCGCGACGGCCCCGTTCACCCGGGACGTCGTCCGCCGGTTCGTCGCCGGCGCCGGCACCGACGACGCGTTGCGCGCGACCCGCGAACTCGTCGCCGACGGTCTCGCGGTCACCCTCGACAACCTCGGCGAGGACACCGTCACCCCCGAGCAGGCGAACGCCACCCGGGACGAATACCTCAAGCTGCTGCGGCTGCTCTCCGCCGCCGGCCTCACCCCCGCCGCCGAGGTGAGCGTGAAGCTCTCCGCGCTCGGCCAGATGTTCGACGAGCAGCTCGCCTACGACAACGCCCGGGCGATCTGCGCGGCGGCCGACGCCGCCGGCACCACGGTCACCCTGGACATGGAGGACCACACCACCACCGACTCGACCCTGGAGGTCCTGGCCAAGCTGCGCAAGGACTACCCGTCGACCGGTGCGGTGCTCCAGGCGTACCTGCGGCGGACCGAGTCGGACTGCCGCGAGCTGTCCGGCGCGGGGTCGCGGGTGCGGCTCTGCAAGGGTGCGTACAAGGAGCCGGAGTCGGTGGCGTACCAGTCGGCCCGCGAGGTGGACAAGTCGTACGTCCGCTGCCTGAACGTGCTGATGTCCGGTGAGGGATACCCGATGCTGGCCACCCACGACCCGCGCCTGATCGCCATCGGCGAGGACCGGGCCCGCTGGTTCGACCGCGGCCCGGACCGCTTCGAGTTCCAGATGCTGTACGGCATCCGCCCGGAGGAGCAGGCCCGCCTGGCCGGCGAGGGCTACACCGTCCGCACCTACCTGCCGTACGGCGAGGACTGGTACGGCTACCTGATGCGCCGCCTCGCGGAGCGCCCGGCCAACCTGATGTTCTTCGGCCGGGCCCTGATCTCCAAGAAGTGACTCACCCGTTCGACCAGGCCCGGGTGCTCAGCACCAGGCGGTAGCCGTCCGGGTCGGCGAACGTCACCCCCCAGCGGTCCCAGTACGGGCCGGCGGAGACCCGCGTCCCGCCGGCCCGTTCCAGTCGGTCGGCCAGCTCGTCGTCGACGGGTCCGGCCAGGTAGAGGACGAACAGGTCCTCGGCGGTCGGGCTCGGCTCGACGGCGAACTGGTCGCCGCCGACCAGTTCCAGGTGCCAGACCGCGTCCGGCCAGCCCACCATCACCAGGTCGTGCTCGCCCGGCCCGCCGGCAGCGCCCCGGTGGAGCACGCGCAGACCCAGGCCCTCCACCCAGAAGCGTTCGGCCGCGGCCAGGTCGCGGCTGGGGCGGGCGATGCGGACGTGCGGGCTTCCCGAGGTCGTCATGCCTCCGATCATGAAACCTCCAGCGCGGTTCAGGTCAAGATCGTCGGTTCCGGGGAAACCCGGTCGGGGACTCCGCTTGACGACTAAAGCTAACGGTATTAGCTTTACGGCTATGACGATTAGCCAGGTGGTGCGGGACGGCGGAACCATCACGTACGAGGTGCACGGAGAGGGGCCGCTGGTCGTCCTCTCACACGGCATGGGGGAGAACCGGCGGTCCTTCCGCCACCTGATTCCCCTCCTGGTCCGGGCCGGCTACCGGGTGGCCTCGGTCGACGTCCGCGGCCACGGCGACTCCAGCCCGCACTGGCCGACGTACGCCCCGGCCGAGGTCGGCGCCGACCTGCTCGCCGTGGTCCGGGCCCTCGGCGGCGGCCCGGCCACCCTGGTCGGCAGCTCGTCCAGCGGGTCCGCCGTGGTCTTCGCCGCCGCCGACGCGCCCGACCTGGTCAACGGCATCGTGCAGCTCAGCCCGTTCGTCGCCGAGCCGAAGCCCAACCCGTTCATGCGGGTCGCCCAGGCGGCGGTGCTGCGCAGCCCCCGGCTCTTCGGCATGTTCCACAACACGCTCTTCCCCGCCGCGCGGCCGGCCGACGACGCCGCGTACCGCAGGGAGATGGTCGCCGGGCTGCGCGGCCGGATGGACGCCGTGCGCGGGGTGATCTTGCCGGTCGCGCCGCACTGGACCGCCCGGGCCGCCGAGGTGCGGCAGCCGGTCCTGGTCCTGATGGGTACCAAGGACCCGGACTTCAAGGACCCGGGTGCCGAGGCCCGGGCCGCCCGGCGGCTCTTCGCCACCGCCGAGGCGCGCATGATCGACGACTCCGGGCACTACCCGCACGCCGACCAGCCCGAGGCAACCGCCGCCCAGCTCGTCGAGTTCCTGGCGGTGACCACCCGTGCCTAGGGTCGGCCTCACCCCGCAGACCGTCGTCCGGGCGGCCGCCCGGCTCGCCGACGAGGTCGGCTACGACCGGCTCACCCTGGCCGCGCTCGCCAACCGGCTCGGCGTCGCGCTGCCCAGCCTCTACAAGCACGTCAAGGGCGCCGACGCGCTGAACCAGAAGCTGGGCGCGCTCGCCACCGCCGAGCTGGCCGACGGGATGATCGCCGCCGCGGCGGGGCGGGCGGGCGTGGACGCGCTGCGCGGGGTCGCCACCGCCTGGCGGGACTACGCCCACCGGCACCCCGGCCGCTACCCGGCGGCCCAGCAGGTGCCCGACGCCGCCGACCCCGACCACGTCGCGGCCGGCCGGCGCGCCCTCGACGCGATCTACGCCATCCTCCGCGGCTACGGCCTGACCGGCGACGACGGCGTCGACGCCGCCCGGATCTTCCGCAGCGCGGTGCACGGCTTCGTCACCCTGGAGGCGGCGGGCGGATTCGGCCTGCCCCGCGGCGTCGACCGCTCCTTCGACCAACTGGTGGTCGTGTTGGACACCGCGTTCCGGGACTGGAGGTCCTGATGAAGGTCGTGCTGCTGGCGATCCTCTTCCTGCTGGAGGTGGCGATGCTCGTCGCCGCCGCGTGGTGGGGCTTCACCCTCGACGCCGGATGGTCCGTCCGCCTCCTCGCCGGGCTCGGCGCGCCACTGCTGATCGCGGTCGTCTGGGGCACCTTCTGCTCGCCGAAGGCCACCGTGTCGCTGCCCGCGCCCGCCAAGATCACCATCCAGGCCGCCTGCTTCGTCACCGGCGGTGTGCTGCTCGCGCTGGCCGGCCGCCCGGTGCCGGCGGTCCTGCTGGTCGCGCTCTGGGCGGCGGACAAGACGCTGCTTCGCCTGGCCGGCGACCCGGCCTGACCCCGGAATTAGCGGCCTCCTCGCGGCGGGAGACCGTTCCTTCCGGCAGCCGGGCAGATCTTGGCCGCCGACTGCCGGCTCCCGGCGGATCCACCGGCGCCATGGGTGACTCGGATACGACATCAGCTCCACAGGCGACCAGCACCATCACCGGCGGCGCGTGGCTCTGGCCGGATCGCCCGATCGGTCGTACCCTTCGCCGGTGACCGACGGCGACCAGCAGCCCGGTGAGGCAGCCGCGGACCGCGAGCCGGCCGTGGACGGTGAGCCGACCGTGGTCGACGGGCCGGCGATCGGCCGGGCGCAGGTCGGCAGGCAGGAGCAGGAAGCGGGCCACGGGCAGATCGCGGAGCGCGAGCAGCCCCAGCCGGCACCGCCGCCGGCACGCCGGCGGCGGTGGTCGCTCTGGGCGGCGATCGCGGTGGTGGTCATGGTGCTGACCTGCGCGCTGCCCTCGGTGCTGCTGGTCGGGCTGGTCGGCGACGCGGCCGGCCGGCCGGCCACCGGCGACGACGCGGCCACCGCCGCCGCCCGTCGCCTCGGCGTGCGGATGACCGGCCAGCTCGACCGTCAGGCCGCCGCGTTGCTCGGCGGTGACCGCGACGGCTTCCTCGCCATCGCCGAGCCGGGGGCCCGCGCCGACCTCACCCGCCGGTACGCCGCGCTGCGGGCGCTCCGGGTGACCGTGTGGCGGCCGGCGGCGGACGGCGTGCCCCGCGCGGTCGCCGGCCGGCCGGGGGAGTGGCAGCTCGCGGTCAAGGTCGGGTACTGCTTCGTCGTCCCGGCCTGCACGCCCGCCTCCGCGGTGATCGGCACCCGGTGGCGGGACGCCGGGGAGCAGCCCCGGCTGCTCGCGGTCGAGGAGTCGGGTTCCGCCCCGGCCGGCGCCCGGCCCTGGGAGGTCAGCGACCTGGCGGTGGCGTTCGGGAAGCGGACGGTCGTCGCCACCACGCCCGCGCTGCGGGCCAAGCTGCCCGGCCTGCTCGCCCAGGCCGAGGCGGCGGCGAAGGTCGCCGACCTGTACGTGGTGGGCGCACCCCCCGACCGTTACCTGGTCTTCTACGCCGGTCGTGGCGAGTGGCGGCGCTGGTACGGCGGCGGCCGCCCCCGGTGGACGGCGGGCTACGCGGTCGGCGTCGGCGGCGGCCACCACGACGTGGTGCTCAACGCGGAGATCCTGTCGCCCACCGGGGTCGACGACCTGCTCCGGCACGAGCTGACCCACGCCGCCTCGCTGCCCGACCGGGGCTACTCGGGCAGGGCCACCTGGTGGCTGGTGGAGGGGCTGGCCGAGTACGCCGGCGCGGACGGCCAGCCGGTGGGCCGCTACGACGGACTGCCCGAGGTGCGGAAACTCGTGCGGGGTGGCTGGAACGGCCGGCTGGACGGGCTGGCCCCGGCCGACGACGCGGCCGACGACCGGGTCGGCGGCAGCTACGGGGTCGGCTACCTGGCCGTCCGGCACCTCGTCGACCGGTACGGGGAGCAGCGGGTGCTGGACTTCTTCCGCGCGGTGGTCCACGACGGGCGGTCCGTCGAGGAGGCGTCCGACCAGGTCTTCGGCGAGCAGTGGTCCACCCTGCACGACGACTGCGTCGGGTACGTCCGGGCCGTCGCCGGCTGAGCGGCGGCTGGCAGGTCGACGATCGTCGACGGGTCGTAGCATGGGCCGGGTGGCCCGCACCCACTCGCCGCGGCCCCCGATCGCCACGCGGCCCCGCCTGCTCACCGCCCTCCTCGCCGTCGTCGCCCTGACCGGCACCACCGCCGCCTCGTGTGGCGACGAGAAGTCCCCCGTCGCGCTGGCCCAGGTCGGCCGGTCCGCCGTCACCGAGGTGATCGACGCCCCGGCCACGGTGACCGCCCGGGCCGCCGCGACCCTCACCGCGCCCGCCGACGGCACCCTCGCCAGCCTGCGCGTCCAGCCCGGACAGCGGGTGCGCCGCGGGCAGGTGCTCGCCGTCATCAGCTCACCGTCCGCCCAGGACCGGCTCCGGCAGGCCCGCGAGGCGCTGCACGCCGCGAAGCGGGCCGGCCGGGGCGTCGGCGTCGGGGATCTGGGCGGCAGCCGGCGCGGCACGGACAAGGCCGCCGCCGAGGCGTTCGACGCGGCCCGGGTCGCCGCCGCGAAGATCGGCGACCCGCAGCTGCGGTCCGCGCTGCTGCTCCAGGTGGATTCCGCGCAACGGCAGTACGAGTCGGCCGCCCGCGCCGCCGACCGGGCGGTCAGCGCCGTGCGGCGCGGCGTGGCCGGGCTGAACTCCGCGGTCGGCGCGCTGTCCAGCGCCCAGCGGCTCCAGACCCAGCAGGCGTACGACCTGGCGAAGGCGACGGTCGACGCGCTCACCCTGCGCGCGCCGGTCGACGGGGTGGTGCAGCCCGGCGGCACCCGGTCCGCGGGCGGGTCGGCCGACCTGGCCGGGCTGCTCGGGGCGGGCGGCGCGACGGGGTTGGACCCGTCGGCGTTCGCGCCCGCCCAGGGCGGCCCGCCGCCCGGTGTGGACGACGCCGTGCCGGCGGGTGGGCGGGTCACCGCCGGGACCCCGGTGCTCACCGTGGTCGACACCGGCGCGCTGGGCCTGCTCGCCGAGGTCGACGAGACGGACGTGCTCCTGGTCCGGGCCGGTGTGGCCGCCTCCGTCGAGCTGGACGCGGTCGCCGGCGCGACGTACGACGCGCGGGTCCGCTCGGTCGACGTGCTGCCCAGCACCTCCGCCCGGGGCGGGGTCACCTACCGGGTGCGGCTGGCCCTGGGCGCCGGTCGCCTCGGTGAGGGGGAGGCCGCCCCCGCGCCCCGCCCCGGCATGAACGCCGTGGTCCACCTCCGGGTACGGGAGGCGGCCGACGCCGTCGCCGTACCCGCCTCGGCGGTCTTCTCCGCCGACGGGCGGGACGCGGTCTGGGTGCTGCGGGACGGCAGGGCGGACCAGGTGCCGGTCACCGTGGGCGTGCAGGGGCAGGACCTGGTGCAGATCGTCAGCGGTGTGCAGGCCGGTGACCAGGTGGTGGTCCGGGGCGCGGACCAGGTCCGCGACGGCCAGGAACTTCGGTGAGCGCGAGCAGCGAGCCGGTTGCGCGAGCCTCGGGGACCGGCTCGGTGACGCCGCCGGAGGTGCCGGCGATCGAGGCGGTCGACGTGTCCCGGACGTACGAGCTGGACGGGGTCTCGGTGCCGGCGCTGCGCGGGGTGTCGCTGACCATCGCGCCCGGCGACTACGTCGCGGTGATCGGGCCGTCCGGCTCCGGCAAGTCCACCCTGATGCACCTGCTCGGCGGGCTGGACCGGCCCACCGGCGGTCGGCTGGTGATCGGCGGGCGGGACGTGGCGACGCTCTCCGCCCCGGAGCTGGCGACGCTGCGCAACGAGACCATCGGCTTCGTCTTCCAGGCGTTCCACCTGCTGCCGCGGACGTCCGCTGTGGACAACGTGGCGCTGCCGCTGGTGTACCGGGGAATCGGCGCGCGGCAGCGGCGGGAGCGGGCGGCGGCGATGCTCGGCCGGGTGGGGTTGTCGCACCGGCTGCACCACCGGCCCAACCAGCTCTCCGGCGGCGAGCAGCAGCGGGTGGCGATCGCCCGGGCGCTGGTCACCGAGCCGGCGGTGCTGCTCGCCGACGAGCCGACCGGCAACCTGGACACCGCGACCGGCGAGGCGGTGCTGGAGCTGCTGGAACGGTTGAACGCCGAGTCCGGGGTGGCCCTGGTGATGGTCACCCACGACCAGGATGTGGCCGCCCGGGCCCGCCGGCGGGTCGCCGTGCGGGACGGCGTGATCCGCTCCGACACGGTCACCGCGGGCGCTGACCGCCTCCATGATCGACCGCTGTCCCACCGCGAGAGCCGACCTGAGACACTGGACCCCGCTCCCAGCGCGGAGCCCCGGTCCGCGTCCGGAAGCGGCCCGGGGCACCCGTCCGGTGGCTCCGGTGGCGCCACCGGAGCCACCGGACGCCTTCCGCGCCACGAGGATCGCAGCGGGGGCGCGTCGTGAGGGTGGCCGAGGCGTGGCGGGTGGCGCTGGACGCGCTGCGGGCCAACCGGATGCGCAGTGCGCTGACCATGCTCGGTGTGATCATCGGGGTGGCCTCCGTGGTGCTGCTGGTGGCGATCGGCACCGGCACCAAGCAGAAGGTCGAACAGCAGGTCGAAGGGCTCGGCTCGAACCTGCTCCTGGTGGTGCCGGGCAAGATCGACGTGGGCACCGCCCCGGTGGTCTCGCCGCTGACCCTGAAGGACGTCGACGCGGTCTCCCGGGTGGTCGGCGACCCGGGCCGGGTGGCCGTCACCATCGCCTCCGGGGCCACCGCGCGGGCCGGCAACCGGTCGGACTTCACCACCGTCCAGGGGGTGCTGGAGACCACCCCGACGGTCTTCACCCGGTCGCTGGCCCGGGGCCGCTACCTCACCGGGGCCGACGTGGACACCAGCCGGCGGGTCGCGGTGCTCGGCGCGTCCGTCGCCACCGCCCTCTTCCCCGACCGGGACCCGCTCGGCCAGCAGGTCGCGCTGGCCGGCGTGCGGTTCCGGGTGATCGGCGTCTTCGCGCCGCTCGGGCAGAGCCTCGGCGTGGACCGGGACGACGAGGTGCACGTGCCGGTGACCGCGGCGCAGCGGCTCTGGGGCACCCAGCGGGTCGACGGCATCGCGGTCAAGGCGCCGGACCGGGAGCGGATCGGCGAGCTGGGCGACCGGATCGTCGCCGAGCTGTCCCGCCGCCACCCGGACACCGAGTTCAGCGCGGTCACCCAGCAGCAGATCCTCGGCGTGCTCGGCGACATCCTCGGCGTGCTGACCGGCGTGCTGGCGGCCATCGCCGGCATCTCGCTGCTCGTCGGCGGCGTCGGCGTCTCGAACATCATGCTGGTCTCGGTCCGCGAGCGGACCCGGGAGATCGGCCTGCGCAAGGCGGTGGGCGCCCGACCCCGGGACATCGGGGTGCAGTTCCTGCTGGAGGCGGTGCTGCTCACCGCCATCGGCGGGCTGATCGGGATGGCCCTCGGCGTGGGCACCGCGCTGCTGGTCGACGCGGTCTCGCCGATCCCGGCCGCGATCACCTGGTGGTCGCTGGCGCTCGCCTTCGGGGTCTCCGCCGCGGTCGGCATCGTCTTCGGGGTGGTCCCGGCCCAGCGGGCCGGCCGCCTCGACCCGGTGGTCGCGCTGCGCGCCGAGTGACCGCCGACGGTGCGCGGTCCCGGCAACGGGACGAGGCGCGCACCGGGGAGGAAAACGCCAGGTCAACAGCGGGGAAACGCCGTCCCTCCATGATCAGTTGCAGGAAGGGATCGCGCCGGTCACAGCCGTCCCGCTACCGTACTGGTAACACGCGCGTTGCCCGTCCTGGCGGGAGCTCCCGTCCGGTGGCACGCGCCGGGCACGGGAATGGGTCGGTGAGCCATGGCCGGGTCACAGTCCGACGGTCGACTGTCGGATGTCAGGTTCCTGACCGTCGCCGAGGTGGCGACGGTCATGCGGGTCTCCAAGATGACGGTCTACCGTCTCGTGCACAGCGGTGAGCTGACCGCGGTACGGGTGGGCCGGTCGTTCCGGGTGCCCGAGCACGCCGTCCACGAGTATCTCCGGGGCGCGTTTCAGGAAACCGCCTGACGCACCGCCGAGTGCGACGTAACGGGCATTGACGGGGGCGCGTTGGTCCTGCTGAGGCACTCCGGCTACCCTGGACCCCGACCGTGACCGCACCCTGGTGCGCCCTGCCCATCACGCTGGTCCGGTCCGTTGTCCGCAAGCGGTCACCGACGCCACCCGTGGTGGTGTCTCCCGGTCCGCCCCGCACGTTGCATCGAAAGGCTGTCGTATGGGCTCGGTGGTCAAGAAGCGCCGCAAGCGCATGGCTAAGAAGAAGCACCGCAAGCTGCTGCGCAAGACCCGCGTCCAGCGTCGCCGTCTCGGCAAGTGACCGGGGCCGGGCCTCGGCCCGGCATCCGGCACCACTTGCCAACTGTCGACTCTCGGAGGCTCAGGTGATCAGGCCGCGGACGTCCCGGCTCGATCCCGCCTGCCAACCAAGGCGCACGACATGACCCCCGGTGGCACCCCAGGTGCTCCGGGGGTCGTCGTCGTCACCGGGGTCGGCCGCTACCTCGGCGCCCACGTCGCCGCCCGGCTCGCCGCCGACCCCCGGATCGAACGGGTCATCGGCGTCGACCCGGCCAGCCCCGGCCCCGAGTTCACCGACCTGCTCGACCGGGTCGAACGCATCCGCCTCGACCTGGACTCCCTCGGCGGCCTCCTCGCCGACCTCGAGGTCGACGCCGTCGTCCACCTGGCGCTGGTCAGCGCCCTCGACCCGCAGCACGGCGGCCGGGCGGCGATGAAGGAACAGAACGTCATCGGCACCATGCAGCTGCTCGCCGCCTGCCAGCGGGCTCCCCGGCTGCGCAAGCTCGTGGTCCGCTCGTCGACCGCCGCGTACGGCGCGTCGTTCCGCGACCCGGCGGTCTTCACCGAGGAGACCGAGCCGCGCGAGGTGCCGCGCGGCGGTTTCGGCCGCGACATCCTCGACATCGAGGGGTACGTCCGCGGGTTCCGCCGCCGCCGTCCCGACGTCACGGCCACCGTGCTCCGCTTCGCGCCGTTCATCGGCTCCACCGCGGACACCACGCTGACCCGCTACTTCTCCCAGCCGGTGGTGCCCACCGTCTTCGGCCGCGACCCGCGGCTGCAGTTCGTCCACTTCGACGACGCGCTCGAGGTGCTGCACCGGTCGATCGTCGAGGAGCACCCGGGGACGTACAACGTCGCCGGCCCGGGCGTGCTCTCCCTCACCCAGGCGATCCGCCGGGCCGGCCGGGTGGCCATGCCGGTGCTGGAGCCCGGTCTCTCCGGCGCGGCGGCGATCGCCCGCAACCTCGGTTTCGGCCGCTACGGTTTGGACCAGGTCGACCTCTTCGTGCACGGTCGGGTGGTGGACACGACCAGGCTCGAGCGGGAGTACGGCTTCACGCCGCGCTCGACCGCCGCCGCGTTCGACGACTTCATCCGCGCCCACCACGGTGGCGCGGTGGTGAGCCGGGATCAGCTCGCCGCCGCCGAGCAGCTGGTGCTGGAGGGCATCCGGCAGGTCCGCTCGGCCGTGCGGGAGCGGCCGTGAGCGGCCGGGACGAGCGGAGCGACGGCCGGTACGACGTACCGCTGACGGTGGCCGGGCCGGGCGCGGAGCCGGCGCGACGCAACGGACACCACCGGGCGACGGCGGCCGCCGCCGACCCGGCGGCGCACGACGAGCCCGACACCGCTGCGACGGACGAGCCGGACACGGCGGCGACGGACGAGCCCTCCGCGGTGACGGATGAGCCGTCCGTCATGGCGGACCGGCGATCCGGCGGCCCGGAGTCGACAGCGGTCGAGGAGCCGGCGACGGTCGAGGAGCCGGTCGAGGCGACGTCGGACGACGAAGGGGCGGTGGCAACGGCCCGGCCGGCGGTGCCGGACCGGCGGGACCACTGGGACCGCCGGGTCGCGGGCGGGCTGGCCTTCCTGCGGCGGCGGCTCTCCGGCGACTACGAGGTCGACGAGTTCGGCTTCGACCCGGACCTCACCGACGCCGTGTTCCACCCGCTGGTCCGGCTGCTCTACCGGGACTGGTTCCGCACCGAGGTCGGCGGCCTGGCGAACGTGCCGGCCGACGGGCCCGCCCTGGTGGTCGGCAACCACTCCGGCACGGTGGCGCTGGACGCGCTGATCCTCTCCGCCGCCCTGCACGACCAGCACCCGGCGCGCCGCTACCTGCGGCTGCTCGGCGCCGACCTGGTCTTCCGGATGCCGGTGGTCTCCGAGATCGCGCGCAAGACCGGCGGCACGGTCGCCTGCAACCCGGACGCCGAGCGGCTGCTCGGCAACGGCGAGCTGGTCGGCGTCTTCCCAGAGGGCTTCAAGGGCGTCGGCAAGCTCTACTCCGACCGCTACAAGCTGCAGCGCTTCGGCCGGGGCGGGTTCGTCTCGGCGGCGCTGCGCACCGGCACGCCGATCGTGCCGGTGGCCATCGTCGGCGGCGAGGAGATCTACCCGATGCTCGCCGACATCAAGCCCCTGGCCCGGCTGCTCAAACTGCCCTACTTCCCGGTGACGCCGACGTTCCCGTGGCTCGGGCCGCTGGGCATGGTGCCGCTGCCGAGCAAGTGGCTGATCGAGTTCTGCCCGCCGATCCCCACCGCGCACCTGAGCGACTCGGCCGACGACCCGCTGGTCGTCTTCAACCTGGCCGACCAGGTCCGGGAGACCATCCAGCAGACCCTGCACCGGCTCCTCGAACGACGCCCCGACCCGTTCGGTCCCTAGGGGACGGCGCCGTCAGGGGGTCCGGCGGCGGCGGTGCAGCGCGAGGCCGGCGGAGACCGCCCCGGCGACCAGCCCGGCGGCGGCGGTGGACGGTACGGCGATCTTGACCGCGCGCCGGCCGGTGCGGAAATCCCGGACGTCCCAGCCCCGCTCGCGGGCCTGCCGGAGCAGGGCGGCGTCCGGGTTGATCGCCACCGGGTGCCCCACTGTGGAGAGCATCGGCAGATCGTTGGCGGAGTCGCTGTACGCAGCGCAGCGGGTCAGGTCCAGCCCCTCGACCGCGGCGAGCTGGGTCACCGCCTCGGCCTTGGCCGGCCCGTGCATCAGGTCGCCGACCAGCCGCCCGGTGTACGCCGCGTCGACCACCTCGGCCACCGTTCCGATCGCGCCGGTCAGGCCGAGCCGGGCGGCGATCACCCGACCGATCTCCACCGGGGCGGCGCTGACCAGCCAGACCCGCTGGCCGCTGTCCAGGTGGCGTTGGGCCAGCTTGCGGGTGCCCGCCCAGATCCGCGGGGCCATCAGCTCGTCGAAGATCTCCTCGGCGAGTCGCTCGACGTCGTCCACCCGCCAACCGTGGATGAAGGCGAGCGCCGCCTCCTTGGCCTGCGACATGTCGCCGGCGTGCTCGGTGGCGAGCAGCCGGAACTTCGCCTGCTGCCAGGCGAACCGGGCCAGGTCACCGGTGGTGAAGTACTTGCGGGCGGCCAGCCCGCGGGCGAACCAGTAGATCGATGCGCCCTGCATCATCGTGTTGTCGACGTCGAAGAAGGCCGCCGCGGTGGGGTCGGGCGTGGGGGTGACCGGCGGCGCCTGCTCGGTCTCCGACCAACCGGCGGTGTGGCCGTGGACGTCGGTGCTGACCGTGACCTTCCGGGTGCGGGCCACGCGACCTCCCTCCGCTCGACGACCGCGACACGTGTTCCACGGCGAGAGTAACCGGACATCACCCGCGACCGGTCGTACGTGGGGGAAGTGTGGCGTGGACGGCTGTCGCGCCGGCCGGGTCAGCGCTCGCCGGGGCAGTCGGTCGGGGCGGGGCCCAGCGCATCGCTGGCGGCGGGCGTCGGCAGCCCGCACGCGATCGCCGCGCGGAGCTCATCGGAGCGCTTGCGTACGGCGTCGAGCAGGGCGAGCGAGCGCCGGGTGCGGTCCCGTTCGACGTGGTCGGACCGGTCGAGCAGCCCGCTGACCGCGCGCCGCTGGCCGGTGACGAAGACATTGACCGCGTCCAGGCCGGCCGCGTCGGAGCGCTGCGCGGCAACGGTGGTGAGCAGCCGGACGCCCTGGCGGGTGTCGGCGTCCATGTCGTCGAGGACGGCGCTGAACCCGAGCCGGTCGCCGCGTACCGTGGCGGCCTCGTCGAGCCGGGTCCGGGCGAAGTCGAGGAAGAGCTGACCCCGGCTGTTGTCCGAGCTGGCCAGGGCGAGCTGGGCGCGCTCGGTCGAGCGCTTCATGCCGTAGAGCGCGTCGCCGGGCAGCGCGTTCTCGCTGGCCGCGGAGATGCCGGAGAGGGCGACGGCCCCCGCGGCGATGCCGACCAGGATCGCGCCCCGGGCGCGGGCCCGCCGGGCGGTGACCGCCGGAAGGAGCGAGCCCCTGGTCCCGGTGCCCGCCGTCGCGGTCTCGGTCTTCGCCGCCGCCGGGGCGCCGATGCCCTCCCGCTCGGCGGTGGCCACCAGCATCGCCCGGAGCCCGGTGCGGAACTCCGCGTCGACCTCGACGTCCGGTCGGTCGGCGGTGAGCCGCCGGCTGACCGAGACGAGCGCGGCGAGTTCGTCGTCGACCCGGGAGCGCACGTGGTGACGTCGGCCGCCGTTGGCCTCGTCGAGGAGCTGTGCGAAGCGCTCGGCGCGCCGACGGGAGAAGAGGTCACTGTCCACCGCAGGCACCTCCTCTCGCTGGTCACGGCCGGTCCGGCCGTATTCGTCACCAGCGACCGGTGGCAGCGTGACGCCGACGGCCGACCCGTTCGGTCGACCGTGCCCGCCGGACCGGGTGGCCCGGGGACGCCGGGACAACCACTGGTCGCACCCGGAGAAACGGTTCGCGGCGGGTGGCGGTTACGGGGCCGGCGGAGGCGAAATCACGAAGAGTGATCGTCGTCACGGATCGGGGAGGCGCCGCGCGCCCGCCCACGAAACGGGGGCGGGCCGGCGCGAACGACGTCTCTCAGGGCTGGAAACCGTCGGGCAGCAGCCGGGCCAGGGCCCGCACCGCCCGGTACTGCAGCGCCTTGATCGCGCCCTCGTTCTTGCCCATCGCGCGGGCGGTCTCGGCCACCGAGAAGCCCTGGAGGAAACGGAGCACGATGCACTCCTGCTGCTCCGGGTTGAGCTGCTTGACCGCGGTGAGCAGGGCGACGTTGGTGATGTGCTCGACGACCGCGGCCTCCGGGCTGCCCTCCGGCCCGCGGTCCTCCCGGTCGGCGTCGAGCACGTCGCCGGTGGTGACCTCGAGGCGGTAGCGGCCGGACTTGAAGTGGTCGGCGACCAGGTTGCGGGCGATGGTGACCAGCCAGGCGCCGAGATCCCGGCCCTGCCAGGTGAAGCTGCCGATCCGCTTGAGCGCCCGGAGGAAGGTGTCCGAGGTGAGGTCCTCGGCCAGCTGCCGGTTGCCGACCCGGAAGTAGACGAACCGGAAGACGGTGTCGACGTACCGGTCGTAGATCAGGCCGAACGCCTCGGCCTCGCCGGCCTGGGCGCGCTCGACCAGGGTCCAGACCTCGGTGGCCGGGTCCGACGGGTCGGGGCGGCTCGGGAAGCCGGTGCCGGTGGCCGGCGCGGCGGGCACCGCGGGCAGCACGGCCGTGTCGGCGGCCGGCACCGCCGGCAGGATCGCCGTCTCACTGGTCGACGGGTCGGCGGCCGGCGGCGTCTCCGCGGCCCGGCGGCCCTGTGCCGGCATGGTCGGGCGGGACGGCGCGCCGACCCGGCTCGCGTTGCCACCCGGCAGCGCCGGGCGGGGCGGTGCCTCGTTGTGGTGCGGGCGGTTGCGCACCCGGCGGGCGCCGTCGCCGCGGACGGCGAGGCCCCATGAGCCCTCCGCCGCGCCGCGCGGCGTCTGATCCAGCCGCTCGTTGACCGGCGTCTTCGGTGTCGGACCGGTCAGACCGGCCGGCCGCTCCGCATAACCGAAGGTGGTCACCGGGCCTCCCCGATCCAGGCGGGGCACGGCCGCACCGGCCGTCGCGGCGTCGCGGCGGGACCGGGTACGCCCCGGTCGGGCAGGGCCGTTCCGGGACGTGCCGACGGGCGGCAGATCCCCTTGAGGTGCTGGTCCAATGCGCTCACAGGCATGGGGGCCTCCTCGGGCTGAGGGGTGTCGACTCACGGCAAATGGGGTGAGCCGACCCGAGTGATGATAGGGCCAACGTCACCCGCGCGTGGCAAGTCCGTTACACAGGGCGGAAGTATTTCCCTCCCTGTCGCACGAATGGCGGACCGGTTGTCCGTCGTGTGCGGTTGACTTTGCTGGCGGAAGCTGGTCCGGAGTGGAAAGTCCTGGTCGGAGTGGTTTGATCCCCCACTTCGGCGTGTCGCGGCGCCGCTGTCGGGCCGGTGCCGGACGTACGGGCGCGCGGGCATGGTCGGCCGGCCGCCGCTGTGCGAGACTCAGCCACCGTGCAGGACGCAGCCGACAGCTCCGCGCCGAACCTCGCCGACCGGCTCCGCCGGGCGGCGCTCGCCCACGCGGGCCGCCCCGCCGTGCACTGGCGGGACCACACCCTCACCTGGTCCGAACTGGACGCCGCGGTGACCGCCACGGCCCGGGCGCTCGCCGCCTCGGTGCCGGCCGGCCCGCCCGGCGACCGGCACCCGCCCCGGGTGGCCGTGTCGTTCGGCAACACCCCGGACTTCGTGGTCAGCTACCTGGCGGTGCTGAGGGCCGGGCTGGTCGCGGTGCCGGTCAACCCCGGCCTCACCGCCCGGGAGCTGCGGCACGTGCTCACCGACTCCGGCGCCGCCGTGCTGATCTGCGCCGCGGAGGTCCGCGACCGGGTCGCCGGCCTCGCCGCCGAGCTGCCCGCGCTGACCGCCGTGCACACCGCCCCGCCGGTGACCGACGGTGACGCCCGGGAGGCGTTCCCCGCCCGGGGCGGCGAGGAGCTGGCGGTGCTGCTCTACACCTCGGGCACCGAGGGCCGGCCCAAGGGCGCGATGCTGTCGCACCGGGCGCTGGCCGCCAACCACGAGCAGGTCGGGCGGATCAGCCCGCCGGTGGTCGGGCCCGACGACACCGTGCTGCTCGCGTTGCCGCTCTTCCACGCGTACGGGTTGAATTCGGGGCTGGGGGCGGTCGTCCACCACGGCGCGACCGGGGTGCTCGTCGACGACCCCGGCCCGGCCGCGACGCTCGCCGAGCTGGCCCGGCACCGGGTCAGCGTGCTGGTCGGCGTACCGTCGATGTTCCTGGCCTGGGCCGAAGCGGAGCGTGACGCGGTGGTCGAGGCGATGGCGGCGGTCCGGGTGGCGGTCTGCGGCGCGGCGCCGCTGCCGCCGGCGACCGCGGCGCGGTTCGCCGAGGTCGCCGGTCGCCCGCTGCACGTCGGGTACGGCCTGACCGAGACCGCCCCGGTGCTCACCTCCACCCTGGCCGGCGGGGAGCCGAAGCCCGGCTCGGTCGGCCGTCCGCTGCCCGGCGTCGAGGTGCGCCTGGTCGGGCCCGACGGGGTCGACCTGTGGCGGGACGGCGTCGCCGCCCCGGAGGACGAACCGGACGAGCCGGACCTCTCCGACGACGGGCCGGGCACCGACCCGGGCGAGGTCGTGGTCCGGGGCGCGAACCTCTTCGGCGGGTACTGGCCGGACGGCCGGGGCGGCCCGGACGGCGACGGCTGGTGGGCCACCGGCGACGTCGCGTACGCCGACGAGGACGGCGACCTCTTCCTGGTCGACCGGCTCGGCGAGCTGATCCTGGTGAACGGCTTCAACGTCTACCCGCACGAGGTGGAGCTGGTGCTGGACGGGCATCCCCAGGTGGCCGAGTCGGCGGTCCTGGGGGTGCCGCACCCGCGGACCGGGGAGACTGTCCGGGCGTACGTGGTGCGGGCTCCCGGCTCCGCGGTGACGGAGGCGGACCTGCTCGCCCACTGCGCCGGTAACCTGGCCCGCTTCAAGTGCCCGACCGCCGTCGAGTTCGTCGACACGCTGCCGTACTCGGTGATCGGCAAGGTACGCAAGAACCAGCTCCGCCCGTCGGCGCCCCCGGTGCCGTCCCCGACGCCGCCGACCGAGATCCGCACGGAGGTACCCGATGTCCAGTGACGCCCGGCTCACCCTGATCACCCGGCCCGACTGCCACCTCTGCGAGGACGCGAAGGCGGCGCTCGACCGGGTGGTGGCGGTCACCGGCGACCGCTGGATCGAGAAGGACGTGACCGGCGACGTGGAGCTGGAACGCGAGTACGGCGACCGGCTGCCGGTCGTGCTGCTCGACGGCAAGGAGCACGGCTACTGGCGGGTCGAGGAGGAGCGGCTGCTGCGGGACCTGACCACCCCGCAGCTCTGATCCTGTCGGCGGGCTCGATTATGGTGCTGCGATGACCCCTGCGCGGCACCACCTGGTGTGGGACTGGAACGGCACCCTCCTCGACGACCTCGACCTGGTGGTCCGGGCCACGAACGTCGCCTTCGCCAGCGCGGGCGGGCCGGCGGTCACCGCCGACGAGCACCGGGTGCGGTTCCGTCGGCCGGTCGCCGACTACTACGCCGAGATGCTGGGCCGGGCGATGGACGACGAGGCGTACGGCCGGCTCGACCGGATCTTCCACGACGCGTACCGGGCGGGGCTGACCAGCTGCGCGCTGGCCGCCGACGCGACCGCCGCGATCGCGGCCTGGCCGGGCAGCCAGTCGCTGCTCTCCATGTGGTTCCACGACGAGCTGGTGCCGACCGTGCACACCTACGGCCTGGCCCCGCACTTCGCCCGGGTGGACGGACTGCGGTCGGCGGTCGGCGGCGGCTCCAAGGCGGAGTGGCTGGAGAAGCACCTGGCGGAGCTGGGCCTGGCCGGCGGTGAGGTCGCGCTGATCGGCGACTCGCTCGACGACGCCGACGCCGCGATCTCCGTCGGCGCCCGCTGCGTCCTCTACACCGGCGGCATCTCCGACCCCGCCCGCCTCCGCGCCTCCGGCCACCCCACCGCCGACACCCTCACGGAGGCCGTGACCCTCGCCCGCGCCCTCCCCTGACCCACCCCGGTCCTCGTCGATGAGTGGGGTCAGGCGCGGAGGTGGGTGAGGACGGCCAGGACCCGGCGGTGGTGGTGGGTGGCGTCCGGGGGGAGGTTGAGCTTGGTGAAGATGTTGCGGACGTGCTTCTCGACCGCGCCGTCGCTGACCACCAGGGCGCGGGCGATCGCGGTGTTGGAGCGGCCCTCGGCCATCAGCGCCAGCACCTCGCGTTCGCGCGGGGTCAGCTCCCGCAGCGGGTCGTCGCGGCGGCGCCGGACCAGCAGCTGGCCGACCACCTCCGGGTCGAGCACCGTGCCACCGGCGGCCACCCGGGCCAGGGCGTCCAGGAACTCGTCGATCGCGGCCACCCGGTCCTTGAGCAGGTAGCCGATCCCGCCGCCGCCGGCCCCGCCGGTGGTCGCCAGCAGGTCGTCGGCGTACGACACCTCGACGTACTGGGAGAGCACCAGCACCGGCGTACGCGGCACCAGCCGGCGCGCCTCCACCGCCGCCCGCAGCCCCTCGTCGGTGTGCGAGGGCGGCATCCGGACGTCCACCACCGAGACGTCCGGCCGGTGCGTCACCACCGCCTCGACCAGCGCGTCGCCGTCACCGACGGCGGCCACCACCTCGTGTCCCGACTCGGTCAGCAGCCGGACCAGCCCCTCCCGGAGCAGTACGGCGTCGTCCGCGATCACCACCCGCATGGTTCCGGTGTCTACCACGCCGCGGCGACCGGGATGCCGGCGCGGCTCCCGGCCGGGTCGGCGGGGTCGGCCGGTTCACCGGGGCAGCTCGGCCCGGACGTCGGTCGGCCCGCCGGCCGGGCTGACCACGTCGAGCGTGCCGCCGCTGGCCCGGACCCGGTCGGCGATGCCGACCAGCCCGTGCCCCTTGGCCAGGTGGGCGCCGCCCACCCCGTCGTCCCGTACGGCGATCTCCAGCCGGCCCACCCGGCGGACGACCTCGACCTGGCACGAGGTGGCCTGGCTGTGCTTGGCGACGTTGGTCAGCGCCTCCGCCACCACGAAGTACGCGGTGTTCTCCACCGCCGGGTCGAGCCGCCCGGTGGGCGTGCCCAGCTCGGGGTCGATCACCAGCTCGACCGGGACCAGGGCGCGGGCGGCGAGGGCGGCCAGGGCGCTGGGCAGGCCGCGGTCCACCAGGATCGGCGGCGCGATGCCCCGGGACAGCGCGCGCAGCTCGCCGAGGGTCTCCCGGGTCTGGGTGACCGCCTCGTCCAGGGTCCGGCGGGCCGCCTCCGGGTCCGCGGCGAGCTGCTGCCGGGCCCGGCTCAGGTCCATGGCGAGCCGGACCAGGCGCTGCTGCGGGCCGTCGTGGATGTCGCGTTCCAGCCGGCGCAGGGCGGACGCCTCGGCCGAGGCGGCGGCCCGCTTCTGCTCCTCCAGCGTGGTGATTCGGTTGCGCATCTCGGCCACCCCGGTGAGCAGGGAGCGGGCGAGGCCGGCCTGGAGCAGGGCGCAGGCCCGGGCCAGCAGCGGCAGGGTGAAGAGGCAGAACACGCCGAGCGCGGTGTTCAGGGCGATCCGCGCGCCGGCCCCGTCGCCCATCCCGAGGAGCTGGCTGAGGTCCTGGTCGTCAGGGCCGCGCGGGATGGCCCAGTCGTACCCGCCGTAGAGCGTGCCGGCGACGGCGACCGCCCACCAGACGAGCAGCAGCACGACGGTCGGCAGCGCCACCAGCAGCTTGAGCAGGCCGTGCGCCAGGTCGAGCCAGGACTGCGCGTCGCGCATCGGGACGAAGACCCGCCGCCAGAGTTTCGCGCCCGGCTCGGGGACCAGGTACTCGGGGCGCACCCGGGGTTGGCGCAGCACGGCGGGCAGCCGCAGCCGCTCGATGTCGGCCAGGCCGCGGGCGACATAGAGGGTGCCGGCGAGGACCGGCAGGCCGACGGTGGTCACCAGCAGGCCGGCGCTGAGTGAGATCCCCGCCACCACGATCACGAAGCCGGCGAGGGCCAGGGGGAGGCCGAGCAGCACGTAGCCGGAGTCGCGCAGGAGCTGACGGGGGACGCTGCGGGCGGGTGCCGGGGCCGGCGTGGTGGCCAGGGGAATGGCGGTCATGCCAAGAGGCTAGGGGCGGTGGGCCGGCCGGACCCATCCCGTGCGCCGGCCTCTTCGGGGTGGGGTTCTCCCTACCGGGACCGGGTCGGCCGGGCCGGCGGCGGGGTGACACTCGACCCAGATCCACGGTGACACAGCGCGACCGAGCGCGTGCGATTGGTCAGAGAAGTCGGGATTGCGCAATAATCGTCGAGCGGCGCCGATGGAGCGCGTCAGATCGATCTTGTGGAATGGAGGGGCAGGTGGAGGCGCGTCGCGGGCCAGCAAGATCGCGATTTGTGCACGTCTTCACAAGCGCCTACTCTGTAGTTCCGACGCGCCCTGCTAGCACAGCCGGCAACATCGGTCGCCAGCGGGAGTCCCGAAACGACCGGCCGCCGACGCTGGTCGAGGATCGCACCGCACGGAGTCTCATGAGTCAGCACCGTCACCCTGGCGCGCCCGGCCGCGCCGGTGCCGTCCCGGCGCTCCCGGACCTGCCCGAGGCGACCGTCGCGCGGCTTCCGGAGTACCTCCGCGCGCTGCACAACCTCGCCGACGCCGGCCACGAGACGGTCTCCAGCGAGGGCCTGGCGAACGCCGCCGGGGTCAACTCGGCGAAGCTCCGCAAGGACCTCTCCCACCTCGGCTCGTACGGGACCCGGGGCGTCGGCTACGACGTGAGCCTGCTGATCGAGCAGATCGAGTCCGTGCTCGGGCTCACCCAGTGCCGCTCGGTCGCCCTGGTCGGCGTGGGTAATCTCGGTCACGCCCTGGCCGGGTACGACGGCTTCGCCAGCCGCGGCTTCCAGATCGCCGCGCTCTTCGACGCGGACCCGTCCCGGGTCGGCGAGCAGATAAACGGGCTGGTCGTCCGGCATGTCGACGAGCTGGCCCGGGTCGCCGTCGAGGAGTCGATCTCGATCGGCGTGATCGCCACCCCGGCGCCGGCCGCCCAGGCCGTCGCCGACCAGCTCGTCGCCGTCGGCGTGACGAGCATCCTCAACTTCGCGCCGTGCGTACTCTCGGTTCCGGAGGGGGTCGACGTGCGCAAGGTCGACCTCGCGATCGAGCTGCAGATCCTGTCCTTCCACGAGCACCGCAAGGCGTCGCTGACCGCGCTCCCCGCCGGGTCCGCCCTCACCGCCCTGCCCGGCGGGCTCGCGGCCACCGACACCCAGGAGGCGATCGGCACGTGAAACTGCTCGTCGTCGGCGCGTCCTACCGCACCGCTCCGGTCGCCACGCTGGAGCAGCTGACGGTCGCCCCCGCCGATCTCACCCGCACCCTGGACCGCCTGGTCGCCCAGCCGTACGTCGCCGAGGCCGTGCTCGTCTCCACCTGCAACCGGGTGGAGGTCTACGCGGCCGTCTCCGGCTTCCACGGCGGGCTCGGCGACATCTGCGCCGTCCTGGCCGAGCAGGCCGGCGCCCCGCCGGCGGCGCTCGCCAACCACCTCTACGTGCACTACGACGCCGCGGCCGTCGACCACGTCTTCCGGGTCGCCGCCGGGCTGGACTCGATGGTGGTCGGCGAGGCGCAGATCCTCGGCCAGCTCCGGGACGCGTACCACTGGGCCAGCGGCGCCGACTCCGCCGGCCGGCTGCTGCACGAGCTGATGCAGCAGGCGCTGCGGGTGGGCAAGCGCGCGCACGCCGAGACCAACATCGACCGGGCCGGTCAGAGCGTGGTCACCGCCGCCCTGGACCTGGCCGCCGGCCTCCTCGACGGCGACCTCACCGGCCGGCCCGCGATGGTGGTCGGGGCCGGCGCGATGGGCTCGCTGGGCGTGGCGACGCTCTCCCGGCTGGGCGCCGGGCCGCTCACCGTGACCAACCGCGGCGCCGACCGGGCCGTCCGGCTGGCCGAGTCGTACGGCGCCAGCGCCGTGCCGATGGCCGAGCTGGTCGACGCGCTCTGCACAGTGGACATCGTGGTGGCCGCCACCGCGGCCACCGAACCGGTTCTCACCCGCGACGTGGTGACCCGGGCGCTGGCCCGCCGGGACGCCGACCGGGGCCCACTGGTCCTGCTCGACCTGGCCGTGCCGCGCGACGTCGCGGAGGGCGTCGCGGAGCTGGCCGGCGTCGAGGTGATCGACATCGACCGGATGGCGGCGATCCTCGCCGACGGGCCGGCCGCCGCCGACGCCGCCGAGGTGACCCGGATCGTCACCGGCGAGGTCGAGGCGTTCCTGTCCTGGCTGCGCGGCGCCGACGTGGCGCCCACGGTGGCCGCGCTGCGCGGCCGCGCCGACGACGTGGTCACCGCCGAGCTGCGCCGGCTCGTCCAGCGTCGCCCCGACTTCACCGACGATCAGCGCGCCGAGGTGGCCCGGACGGTGCACCGGGTGGTGCAGCGGCTGCTGCACCAGCCCACCGTGCGGGTCCGCCAGCTCGCCGCCGAGCCGGGCGGCGACCAGTACGCGGCCCTGCTGCGCGAGCTGTTCGACCTGGAGGTGCCGCAGACCTCCCCGGTCGACACCGTCCCCGACGTGGTCGAGACCGACGCGGTCGGACGGCCGTCGTTCGAGGTCGCGGACGTGCCGGTGACCGAACCCGACGTCTCCACCGGAGGTGCGCGATGACCGCCCCCTTGCGCCTCGGCACCCGGGGCAGCGCCCTGGCGATGGCCCAGTCCGGCCAGATCGCCGAGGCCCTCACCGCGGCGACCGGCCGCGAGGTCGAGCTGGTCGAAGTGGTGACCGCCGGCGACCGCTCCTCGGCCCCGGTGCACCGGCTCGGCGTCGGCGTCTTCGTCTCCGCCCTGCGGGACGCGCTGACCGCCCGCACCATCGACTTCGCCGTCCACTCCTACAAGGATCTGCCGACGGTGGCGGCCCCCGGGCTGCACATCGCGGCGGTGCCGCCCCGGCAGGACCCGCGCGACGCGCTGGTCGCCAAGGGCGGCCGGACGCTCGCCGAGCTGCCGCCCGGCGCGCTGGTCGGCACCGGCGCGCTGCGCCGCATCGCCCAGCTGCACGCGCTCGGCATGCAGCTGGAGGTCACCCCGATCCGGGGCAACGTCGACACCCGCCTCGGTCGGGTGCTCGGCCCGGACGCCGACCTCGACGCGGTGGTCCTGGCCCGGGCCGGGCTGGCCCGGCTCGGCCGGACCGACGTGATCACCGAGACGCTCGACCCGATGCTGATGCTGCCCGCGCCCGCCCAGGGCGCGCTGGCCGTGGAGTGCCGGATCGACGACCCCGACCTGGTCGAGCTGCTCGCGGTGCTCGACCACGCACCGTCCCGCGCCGCGGTCACCGCGGAGCGGGCACTGCTGGCCACCCTGGAGGCCGGGTGCACCGCACCCGTCGCCGCCTACGGCGAACTCGCCGAGGGTGACGCCGGTGAGGAGATCTACCTGCGCGGGGCGGTGATCAGCCCGGACGGTACCCGTGACCTCCGGCTGTCCCGCACCGGAACGCCCGCCGACGCGGCGGAGATCGGCAAGGCACTCGCCGCCGAACTCCTCGAACTCGGCGCCGACTCGATCCTCGGCCAAGAAGGACACGCCGGCCCGGGGACCCAGCAATTTGGGAGCACAGAATGACCCGCACCCGTAAGCCCGTAGGCCGCATCGCGTTCGTCGGGGCCGGCCCCGGCGACCCGGGCCTGCTGACCCGCCGGGCGCACGACGCCCTGGTCGACGCCGACCAGGTGGTGTACGACCGGGGAGTCCCCGAGTCGCTGCTCGACGCCGTCCGCGCCCAGGCCAAGTCCGACGCCCAGTTCAGCCCCGCCGAGGGCGTACCGGGGGACGTGGCGAAGGTGCTGATCTCCGCGGCCCGCTCCGGGCAGAACGCGGTGCACCTGGTCGCCGGGGACCCGTTCGGCCACGACTCGGTGGTCAAGGAGGTGCAGGCGGTCGCCCGTACCGCCGCGCACTTCGAGGTGGTCCCGGGCGTCGGCCAGGCCGAGGGCGTGGCCACCTACGCCGGGGTGCCGCTGCCGGGGGTGCGGACCGCCGCCGACGTCGAGGACGTCACCACGCTGGACTTCGACGCGCTGGCCGCCGCCGTCGGCCGGGGCTCGCTAGCCCTGGCCGTGGACGCGGGTGACCTGGCCGCGATCCGGGACGGCCTGCTGGCCGCCGGCGTGGACGGCACGACCGGCGTCGGGGTGACCGGCGACGGCACCGGCGAGACGCAGTACACCACCACGTCGACCGTGGACTCCTTCGTCGCGGCGGCGCTCGGCTTCACCGGCCGGGTGGTGCTCACCATCGGCGAGGGTGTCGGCCAGCGGGACAAGCTGAGCTGGTGGGAGAACCGCCCGCTGTACGGCTGGAAGGTGCTCGTCCCCCGGACCAAGGAGCAGGCCGGCGCGATGAGCGCCCGGCTGCGCGCGTACGGGGCCATCCCGTGCGAGGTGCCGACCATCGCGGTCGAGCCGCCGCGTACCCCGGCTCAGATGGAGCGAGCGGTCAAGGGCCTGGTCGACGGCCGGTACGCCTGGGTGATCTTCACCTCGGTCAACGCGGTCCGCGCGGTCTGGGAGAAGTTCGCCGAGCACGGCCTGGACGCCCGCCACTTCGGCGGCGTCAAGATCGCCTGCATCGGCGAGGCGACCGCCGACGCGGTCCGCGCGTTCGGCATCCAGCCGGAGCTGGTCCCGTCGGGGGAGCAGTCCTCCGAGGGGCTGCTGGCCGAGTTCTCGCCGCACGACGAGATCCTCGACCCGGTGGGCCGGGTGCTGCTGCCGCGCGCCGACATCGCCACCGAGACCCTCGCCGCCGGGCTCACCGAGCGCGGCTGGGAGGTCGACGACGTGACCGCGTACCGGACGGTCCGGGCGGCCCCGCCGCCCGCCGAGATCCGCGACGCGATCAAGTCGGGCGGGTTCGACGCGGTGCTCTTCACCTCGTCCTCCACGGTCCGGAACCTGGTCGGTATCGCCGGGAAGCCGCACGCGCGTACCGTTGTTGCCGTCATCGGGCCCAAGACGGCGGAGACCGCGACGGAGTTCGGCCTGCGGGTCGACGTCCAGCCTCAGCACGCCTCGGTGCCCGACCTGGTGGAGGCGCTCGCCGCCTACGCCGTCGAGCTGCGCGAGAAGCTCGCCGCCATGCCGGCGAAGCAGCGCCGCGGCTCGAAGGTGCAGGGGCCGACCGCCCTGAGGTTCCGCTGATCGCTAGGGAGGCTTTCCATGCCGTACCCCGAGATCCGGCCCCGCCGGCTGCGCCGTAACGCGGCGGTGCGGCGGCTGGTCTCCGAGACCCGCGTCGACCCGGCCGAGCTGGTCGTGCCGATGTTCGTCAAGGAGGGGCTGGCCGAGCCGCGGCAGATCGCGTCGCTCCCAGGGGTGCTCCAGCACTCCCGGGACTCGCTGCGCAAGGCCGCCGTCGAGGCGGTCCAGGCCGGGATCGGCGGGATCATGCTCTTCGGGGTGCCGGCCGAGCGGGACGCCACCGGCTCCGGCGGCATCGACCCGAACGGCATCCTGAACGTCGCGATCCGGGACGTGGTAGCCGAGGTCGGCGACGCCACGGTCGTGATGAGCGACCTCTGCCTGGACGAGTTCACCTCGCACGGGCACTGCGGACTGCTCACCCCGGACGGCGGCGTGGACAACGACGCCACCCTGCGGGCGTACGCCGAGATGGCGGTGGCCCAGGCCGACGCGGGCGTCCACATGGTCGGGCCGTCCGGGATGATGGACGGCCAGGTCGGCGTGGTCCGCCGGGCCCTGGACGCCGCCGGTCACCAGGACGTCGCGGTGCTGGCGTACGCCGTGAAGTACGCCTCCGCCTTCTACGGCCCGTTCCGCGACGCGGTGGAGTCGGCCCTGGAGGGCGACCGGCGCACCTACCAGCAGGACCCGGCGAACCTGCGCGAGTCGCTGCGCGAGGTGGAGCTGGACGTCGCCGAGGGCGCCGACATGGTGATGGTCAAGCCGGCGCTGCCCTACCTCGACGTGGTCGCGGCGGTCCGGGCCGCGGTCGACGTTCCGGTCGCCGCCTACCAGGTCTCCGGCGAGTACGCGATGGTCGAGGCGGCCGCCGCGAACGGCTGGATCGACCGGGAGCGGGTGATGCTGGAGACGCTCACCTCGATCCGCCGGGCCGGCGCGCAGATCATCCTCACCTACTGGGCGGTCGAGGCCGCCCAGCTGCTCCGCCAGCGCTACTGAACGGTGACGGTCACCACCTTCAGCACTTCCTCCACGGAGTAGACCCGACGGGCCCCGGCGGGCAGTTCGGCCCAGGCCACCCGGAGCGACGTGTCGTCGGCCCAGGCGAGCCCCTGGATGCCGCCGGGCACGGGAATCCGGCGGGGAGTGCCGATCGCCTGGTCGACGCGGAGCTTGCCGGTGCCGGTTTCGTAGACGGCCACCCGTTGCTGTCCGCCGTGGTCGGGGAGGAAGTACGGGACGGCGACCAACCAGCCGTCCGGGGAGAGCCGAAGCCCGTTCATGCAGATCCCGTCGGCCGTCAACCGCGCGATCCGCTTTCCGTCGGCGAGCCGGCGGACGTCCGTGCGGCAGGGCGAGTCGGTGCGCTGCTCGGCCAACCGATCGGAACCGACCGAGGTCTGGCTGGCCGCCATCAGGTCGACGCCCGCGGTCGATGACCGGAGCAGGGTCCGCTCCCGGCCGGTGGTGAGCTCGTGCGCGACGATCCCCTCGTCCCGGGCCAGGTAGGCGTACCGCTGGTCGGCGCCGAGCAGCTCGACGCTCCGACCCTTGATCCGTACCTCCCGGCTGATCTCCACGGCGTCGTCCGGACCGAGCACCACCAGCTTGATCGACAGGCCCTCGACGTTCGGGCCGTCGGTACGCCGTACCCCGGGCATCAGGTCGGTGTACAGGAGCCCGACCAGCCGCCCGTCCGGCAGCGCCGTGCCGAGGCCGAAGTCCTTCGGCGTCCGGTGCCGCCGCACCGACCCGTCCGGTAGCACCTCGCCCCCGCCGCGCAGGCCGACCTCCGGCCCCCTGCCGCGGTCGAGCCGCCAGGTGTTCGGATCCACCGAGATCATCAGCCGCTGGGCCGGCTCGGCGGGCCGGGTGGTGGGTGGGGGAGAGGCCGGTACGGGGTTGGCCGGTGCCGGCGTGGTCGTCACCGGCCGTGCCGGCCGGCTTCCGGTCAGCAGCGGGACCGCACCGCCGGTGAGCGCGACCAGCACGACCAGGCAGCCTGCGGTCGCCGCGGCCCGACGCCGTCGCCGGGCACGGGCCCGCCGGCGTACGTTCGCGAGATCGCCCACGTGCGGCGGGGTCGCCAGCGCGGCGCGACGCACCAGGTCGGCCAGATCCTCGGGTATGACGTTCACGGTCACTCCTTCTCGGCCAGCGCGACCCGCAGCTCCGCCAGACCACGGGAGAGGCGGCTGCGTACCGTGCCCTCGGTCAGGTTGAGCACCGCGGCGGTCTCGGCGGTGGAGAGGTCCAGCAGGACCCTGCAGACGATCACCGTGCGCTGGCCGGTGGGCAGTCGGTCCAGGGCCGACCGGGCGGCGAGGCCGGCCGGGTCGGGGGCCGCCACCGCCGCCGGTGCCTGCCAGTCGTCGGCCGGTGGCCGTTCCCGCCGTACCTTTCGCCACCACGAGGTGGCCCAGTTCAGCCCGACGCGGAACACCCAGCCCGCCGGGTTGTCGAGCCTGCGGACCCGGTCCCAGCGCGCGTACGCGCGGGCCATCGCCTCGTCGGCGGCCTCCCGTGCCACGGCCGGGTTTCCGACGGCCAGCGCGAGCGCCCGGTGGATCCGGTCCACGTGTTCCCGGTAGAACTGCTCGAACGGCAGGTCCCGATGGGCTCCGGGCGGCGCCGGGCGGTCGGGCGAGAGCGCTTCGGGTGCACGGGCCGGCGCTGCCGGGTGGTTTCCCATGCCAGGTACACGCGCGGCCCCGGGCGGCTGTTCCATCCGATCACCCCGTTTCTCACACCCGGACGACCGGCGGCCCTCACCGCGGTCCGCGGCCTGCGCCCTGGCCGGCGGCCCTCGCCCTGGCCGGCGGCCCTCGTTCTGGCCGGCGGTTCGCCCGGCGGCCATGTTGGTTCTCGCCCTTTGCTCTGCTGCAGCCCACGCAACACTTGAGCGCTCCCAGTGTTGCGGTCGCCGCAGCAGAGCAAAGGGGCCGAGACGGAACCTGGTGGTGGCGGGTCGACACGCGGGCGGGGGTCGCAACGCTCTGTCCACAGCGTTGTCCACAGGGGTTGCCGGTGGTGTGCTCCGGTCGGCAGGGTTCGGGCATGGCTTCCGCGCTCGATCCACCGCCGACCGGCCCGACGATCGGTCGCGTCCCGATCGCCGGGCTGGTCCGGCAGGCCCGCCGGGTCGCCGGGCTCGGCCAGCGGCAGATGGCCCGCTTCGCGAAGGTGGCGCCGTCGACCGTGGGCAGGGTCGAGGCCGGCGGGATGACGCCCAGTCTCCAGGTGCTCGAACGGCTGCTGGGGGCGGCGGGCCTCTACCTCGTCGTGGTCGACCAGGAGGGTCGGGTGATCCAGCCGATGGAGGACTGGGACGACACCCGCGACGGCGCCGGACGCCGGTACCCGTCCCACCTGAAGCTGATCCTCGACCCCGAGCCCGGCGAGTGGTGGGCGGACATCTACGGCCTGGCCCGGCCGCCCGAGACATTCCACCGCTGTCCCATCGACCGGGAGGCGCGCCGCCGGCGCAGCCAGTGGGAGGTGCGGGTGGCGAAGTACCGCGGCGTGCCGCCCCCGGAGGATCCGCGGCGGTGGACGTACTGAAACGGCCCGTCGTCCAGCCGGTGAGCTGGACGACGGGCCGCCTCGGGGTGGAACGGTCAGTCGTCGTTGGCGATGGTGCCGACGGCGACCGGGTCGGCGAGCCGGAGGCCCGGCACGCCTGCCACGATGAGCTTCAGCTGCTCGTCCGCCTCGACCTTCCGGTCACCTCGGACGGTCACCGGGAAGGCGATCGACGTCTGCCCGGCCGCCAGGGTGCGGCAGCCGACGTACGGGTCGTAGTCCGAGCCGGCCTGGGCGGTGGTGCCGTACGTGGTGGCGCAGATCAGCGCCGGCTCGGAGAGCGGCCGGGACACCGTCACCGTGAACGTCAGGGCGGTGTCGCCCTTGTCGCCCTCGGCCACCGCCGCGTCCGCCACGGTCAGCGACGCGCGGGAGCGGAACCGGGCCACCTGCGGGTCGTGGTCGCTGGCGCCCCGGTCGCCGAGGCCCTCGGTGTCGGTCGGGTAGTCGGCGTTGATGTGCGCCGAGCGGATCTGCACCAGGTCGCCGTGGAGCTTGTCGTTGACGAAGAGGTTGTCCAGCGTCTGCGCCTGCCCGCTGAAGGTGTACGAGTACGCCGCGGCAGGCACGTCCGCGACCAGGTCGTCCCAGAGGTTGTGCATGCCGGCCTGGTACAGCGGGCCGAGCTGGTCCGACGGGGTCGGGTTCGCCCCGGTGGCGATCGGGTCGTCCGGGCGCGGGAAGACGTTCAGGTCACCGCCGTAGACGACCCGGGCGTCCGGGTCGCCGGCCTCGATGGCCTTCATCAGCGCGGCGCCGTACGCGGCCTGCTCCCGCCGCTGCCCGACCCGGCTGTCCGGGCCGGACGAGAAGTGGTTGCTCAGCGCCCAGAGCGTGTAGTGCTCGGTCGAGCCGGGCGCCGCCGCCACGGTGAACTTCCCGAGCTGCGGGGCGCGGGTGTAGACGTTCACGCCGTCCACCCCGGTGGAGCGGTCGACGTCGGCCGGCAGCACCGCGTTGAGCGCCTTCGGGTTCTGCACGTCGGTGTTGGCCGGCAGCCCCGCCGAGCGGTAGTCCACCGTCGGTGCGGTGCCCAGCAGCGGGTCGGTGGCGGTCGCCTCGGCCAGCGTCAGCCGGTCGGTGCGGTAGAGGAACGCCGAGGTGATGCCCCGGGCGTCCGCGCCGGTCCGGTCGTACGCCGCGGCGTAGGCGGGACCGCCGTTGGCCGCGATGGCGAGCGCCAGCTCCTGAATCGTGTCCGGCGCGCCGTCGGCGTCGTTCGTGGTCCCGCAGACCAGCTTGCCGTCGGCGACCGAGCAGATGTCCTGGTCCTCGGCCTCCTGGACCAGCACCAGGTCGGGGCTGTGCAGGGCGTTGACGATCTGCCGCGCCTCGACGCCCAGCCGCTCGGTGTACGCGGCCTCGCTGGCCGGCACGTAGTCGAAGGGCGGGGTGACCCCGGTGCAGCCCGTGTTGCCGGTGAAGTCGCAGCCGTCGAACGGGTCGTCCCGGTAGTCGTACAGGTTCTCCAGGTTGTAGGTGGCGACCGCGACCTCGGTGTTCCGGTTCGCCGGCTGCGGCGGGTTGTTCGCCGCCGGGTCGGCGCCACCGGTGAGGGTCAGCTGCTCGGGCTGGACGCTGTACTTGCTGAACGCGTACGAGATGGCGCCGTAGGCGTCCTCGGTCAGCGTGTCAAAGGTGCGGGCCTCCGGCAGCAGCGCGGCGGAGTCACCGGCGGTGGCCTTCACCCCGCCCGCGCCCAGCAGGACGCGCTGGTTGTTGCCGTTGTCGAAGAGCTGGCCGGGGATGTCGTCCAGCGGGTGCGCGTCCCGGAACACCCGGCGGGCGTACGGGTCGGTCCGCTTCATGATCGGGTCCTCGCGGTCCAGCACGTAGATCTCCGAGTCTGCGCTGGAGGCGAAGATGTGCCGCGGGGCGACGACCCCGCTGCCCGAGCGGACCCGCATCCGGGTGCCCTCGTGCCGCTCCCAGAACAGGTCGGCGGCCGCCGCGTCGGCCGGCGGCGTCGCGTCGTCGACCCGCACGGCCGTGTCGACGTCCAGGCCGGAGTCCAGCTTGCGCACCAGCGAGGCGCTGGAGAGCTGGGTCTGGTTGAAGAACTCGGAGACCCGGCCCCGCAGCACCACCTCGTCGCCGACGGTCGGCGCGTAGCCGCCGATCAGCGTGGTGAACGAGCCGGTGAAGACGAAGATGCCGTCCGAGCTGAGCGGGTCGCCGTCCTCGGTGCCCGTGCGGCTCTGCAGGTAGAAGCCGTTCTGGTCGGCCCCGGCGGAGGTGCGGGTGAGCGACTTCTGGGTGATCACGCCGCGCACGTCGTACAGGGTGGAGCTGGTGCCGTTGCCGCTGGCCGGGGCGAGCGGCGACCGGTCGGTGGCGCCGTTCTCGGCGTCGCCGGTGCGGCCCTGCACCTCGCCCACCGACAGCACGGTGGTGGCCTGCACGGTGAGCGTGCAGGTGGCGGTCGTGCCGTCGGCGTCGGTCGAGGTCACGGTGACCGTGTACGAGCCGGCCGGCAGGCCGGTGGCGGTGACCGTGGCGGTGGCGGTGCCGCCGACCCCGGCGGCCGGGGTGAGGGCGGTACGGCTGATCGAGCCGCTCGTCGGGCTCGGGCTGACCGCGGTGACGGCCAGGTCGGTGACCGTGTCGTCGGCGTCGGTGGCGGTCACCTCGCGGGTGGCGGTGGCGCCGGCCTCGAGGGTCAGCGTGCCGCCGCAGGTCAGCTTGGCCGGCTGGTCGACCGGGCCGCCGCCGCTGTCGACGGAGTGGCTGCCGAGGCCGTCGAAGGTGTCGGTCGCGAAGCCGGCCCACTGGGCGGCCGGGTCGATGGCGTCCGACGGGTCGGTGTCCCCGGCGGTCACCGCCGGGAGCCGGCGCAGGGTGTTGTCGGCGGTGCTGGTGAGCCCGGTGCCCCACTCGGTGCCCGGGTCGACGCCGACCTGGCCGATCGAGTCGACCACCGCGCCGCCCTTGCGCAGCACGATCGCGTCGTCGCCGTTGAACAGCGACCCACCGTACGTCTGGTCGGCCTGGGCGAGGATCGCCGGCGCGGCCGAGGAGGCGGCGAAGACGTACGCGTCACCGGCGGCCACCGTGCCGTTCAGGGCGACGTTCGTCGAGGTGGTGGCCCCGTTGAAGTAGAGCTGGAGCTGATAGCCGGCGGCGGTCAGGTCGACCGGGGCGCCGGTGCCGTTGTAGAGCTCGATCGCCTTGTTGTTGGACGAGCCCTCGACGTACTCGGCGATGAACAGGTCGGTGGGCGCGGCGCTGGCCGCGGGGGGTGCGACGCCGATGGCCGTGACGGAGACGGCGGCGGTGGTCGCGAGCGCGGCTAAGGTGCGGCGCGGGCGCATGAGGCCTCCACGATGGGTGGACGGGAACTAACGCACGTTAAGGGGCGTTCCTGTCCCCCGTCCATCCCCCGGTGGGCCGTTTGGTGAATATCCGTCAGTGGTGGGCGTCGAGGCGATGCACCAGCTCGGCGACGTCCACACCGTACTCGCACCAGTCCCGGTCGGGCCGGTAGCCCAACTCGGCGTTCACCTTCAGCATCGCCTCGTTGGCCTGGGCGTTCCAGGTCTGCACCTCGGCCAGCTCCGGCTCGGCCGAGCGCAGCTCCAGCAGCATCCGCGCCTTGATCGCCCGGTCGATGCCGTAGCCCCGGTGGTCCTGCACCACGATCGTGTCGTACTGGTCGGCGCGGGTGGGGTGCTGGGCCGGCACCACCACCTCGGTCAGCCCGGCCACCTCCCCGCTCTGCTCGTGGATGGCCAGCACGATGTACGGCTTCATGCCGCGCCGGTGCAGCGTGTCGAGACTGTCCCGGAGCCGCTCCGGGTCGTACGAGCTGGGACGCAGCTCGCCGTCGTCGACGTCGCGCACCTCCGCTTTGGCCCGCGCGTACGCCTCGATCACGTTGTCCGGCGGGCCTCCCGGGCAGAACTCCAGGTGGTAGCCGGCCCCGACGCCGGTGGCCATCTCCGCCAGCGCCGGCCAGTCCACCGCGCCCAGGTCGAGCACGCTGCGGGTCTCCACGTACTCCCGGGTGAAGCCGAGCGACTCGTAGAAGGCCACCGCCGGGGTGTCCCCGACGACCTCGACGCCGATCGAGTGGAAGCCCTCGTCCCGGATCCGGCGGGCGGCGAGCTTGACCAGGGTGCGGCCCAGCCCGGTGCGCCGGACCGACGGGTGCACCAGCACCTCCAGCACCCCGATCCCGCCGAGGAGCAGCACCTGGACCTGGCCGAGGATCCGCCCCGGGGTGCCGTCGGCGGCCGGCTCGGCCTGGGCGACCCAGGAGATCCGCCGTTCACCGGGCATCACCTCGGAGAGGTATTCCCGCAGGGAACTCTCCCGCCAGGGCGGATCCTGCGGGAGGTCGGCCGTGAGGACCGCGTTCAGCGTGTCCAGCAGCGACGCGATCTCAGCGGACGACGCGGTCCTGGGGTCCCACTCGCGCACCATCACCCGTCTAGCTTGCCGTCAACGGCTGCCGGGGGGAAGTGTCCAGTTCTCCAATGTACGCGGACGATCACTTCACGTACGACTGAGCCGTCCGTACTCGTTCGCCCGATCGAAGACATCCTGGGCGTATCGCCGGACATCGTTGTAGGAGAGGATGGCACCCCACCAGTCACCCGCAATGGTCATGTTCCGGCCGCCCTTGCAGAGGTAGTTGCCGGCGGCGAGGGCGGCGTCGTCGATGTCGTGCGGGTCCCGGCGGCCGTCGTTGTCCGCGTCCGCGCCGATCTCCTGCCAGGTGGTGGGGATGAACTGCATCGGGCCGAGCGCCCGGTCGTAGACGGTGTCGTGGTCGAGCTGGCCCTTGTCGGTGTCGAGGATCCGGGACCGGCCGCCCTGCCCGTCCAGCGGGTCGCCGATGATCTCCGGCTCGGCCCTTCCGGTCGACTTGAGGGTGGCGCGGTTGGCCGACCCGTGCGCGGACTCGACGTACCCGATCGCGGCGAGGGTGGTCCAGCTGAGCTGGCAGCTGCGGTGCGTCTCGGCCAGCACCAGCTCGGCGTAGCCGTACGCCTGCATCGCCACGGCCGGGATCTCGGTCCGGGCGCTCATCTGCTGCGCCCAGGCGGCCAGCGCGTCCGCCGGCCGGCCGGTCGGCGCCGGACCGACGACCGGCCCGGTGGGCCCCCCGCCGGGCAGCGGCGTGCCGGTCGGCGAGGGCGTGCCGGGCAGTCCGGTCGCGCCGGGCAGACCCGGGGGTACGGCGGTGCCGGTCGCCCCGGGCAGCGCACCCCCCTCGGGTACGCCGGTGACGGAGACGCTCGCGGTGGCGTCCACGGCCACCGGGCGGGAGGGCCGGACCGCCTGCGGCACCAGCAGCGCGCCCGCCGCCGCGGTGGCGCCCACCAGGGCGAGCAGGAACACGCCGGGCAGGGTGGCCCGCCCGCTCGGACGGCGGGACCAGGCCCGGGTGGCCCGGGCCGCGCCGACGGCGAGCCGTCGGGGCGGCGCAACCCGCACCGCCTGCGCGAACGGCACCCGTCGACGCCGCCCGGTCGTCCCGTCGTCCGGCGCCTGCCCGTCGGCCGCGGCGACCTTCCCGGCCTCCGGTTCGTCGGTCTCCGACTTGGCGGTCTCCGGGTCGGCGGCGGCCTTCGCCGGTTCGGGGCCGGCGTCGGCGGCGGTCTCCTTGCCGGGCTCGCCCGGCGGCCTCGGCGCGGCGGCAGCCGGCCCGGCCTCGGCGGCGACGGGCGTCGGCTCGGCGGGCGTCGGCCCGGCGTCGACGGGTTCGGGCGGGGTGATGACCTCGCCCTCGGTGGGCTTCGGCGTGGCGGCGACGGGCTCGGGCTTCGGGCCGGCAGGGGCCGGCTTCGCGGACCTCAGCCAGGAGCGTCGGGGGCGGGGGACCGGTGTGGACTCGGGGGCGTGCCCGGGGTCGTCGGGCGGTGCGGCCGGTCGCAGGGGCCGAGCCGTCGATCTGTCCTCGCCGTCCACCACCCGTCGAGTATCACCCATGTCCGCCCGGGCGTCAGGCCCGGTCGTACCCTGGTGGCATGCCCCGGTACGAGTTCCGCTGCCGCGCCTGCGGTGACACCTTCGAGGTCAACCGGCCGATGGCCGAGGCCGGCCAGCCCGCGTCCTGCCCGCAGGGGCACCCCGAGACGGTGCGGCTCCTGTCCACTGTCGCGGTCACCGGTCGGGGTGGCGCCAGCCCGGTCGGTGGGGCGTCCGTCCCGTCCGGCGGTGGCTGCTGCGGCGGTGGCTGCGGCTGCTGACGTCGGACCGGGCCGCAGCCCGGCGGCCGACCCGGTACCTTGCCGGTGACGAGATCCGGTGGCACCTTGGGTCGGAATGCGCCCAACCGTTCTCACGATGCGTGACGGCGTGACCATAGGGCAGCATGAAGCCGACGTCAGGGGCGGAGGTTCCACGCATGTCGCCACGGATCCACCTCCCGAGCGGATGGGTGACCTTCGTGTTCACCGACATCGAGGGCTCGACCCGACTGGCCCAGCTGCTCGGTCCGGGCTACCGCCCGGTGCTGCGGGAACACCGCCGGCTGCTGCGCCACACGCTGGCCGGCACCGACGGGGCGGAGCTGCTGACCGAGGGTGACTCGTTCTTCCTCGCCTTCGCGGACGCGGCCGCCGCGCTCACCGCCTGCCTCACCGCCCAGCGGGCGTTGGCCAGCCACGACTGGCCCACGCCGGAGGCCGCGCCCCGGGTCCGGATGGGCCTGCACACGGGCTACGCCGAGCCCCGGGACGGTGAGTACGCCAGCCCCGAGGTGCACCGGGCCGCCCGGGTGGCCGGCGCCGCGCACGGCGGGCAGGTGCTCTGCTCGGCGGCGACCGCCCGGCGCGCCGACCCGCTGCCGGCCGGGGCATCCCTGCTGGACCTCGGGCTGCACCGGCTGCGCGGCTTCGACGACCGGGAGCGGCTGTTCCAGCTGGTCGCGCCGGGGCTGGAGCGGCGGTTCCCGCGACCGCGCACCGCCGACGCGGTGGCGCACAACCTGCCGACCCAGATCACCTCGTTCGTCGGCCGGGAGCTGGAACGGGCCGAGCTGAGCGGGCTGGTCGAGACGTACCGGCTGGTGACCGTGCTCGGCGCGGGCGGCGCCGGCAAGACGCGGCTGGCGGTGGAGCTCGCCTCCCGGGTCGTGGAGTCCTATCCGGACGGTGTCTGGTTCGTCGACGTCGCCGCGGTGACCGACCCGGGACTGGTCGCGTTCGAGATCGCCGCCGTGCTCGGGCTCCGCCCGGAGCCGGGCCGTCCGATGGTGGACACCCTGGTCGAGTACGCGGCGGCCCGCCGGATGCTGGTCGTGCTGGACACCTGTGACGCCCAGCCGGCGGCCTCGGCCGAGGTGATCTCCCGGCTGCTGGCCGGCGGGCGGGGCGTCCGGGTGCTCGCCACCAGCCGGGAGTCGTTCGGCCTGCCCGGTGAGGTGGTGTGGCGGATCCCGCCGCTCTCGGTGGACCCGCTGCCGGACGGCGCGGAGAGCGACGCGGTGGCGCTGCTGCTGGACCGGACGGCGGCGGCCCGGGGCGGCCGGCCGCCGGACGCGGCCGAGCAGGCCGACCTGCGCCGGGTGGTGCGGCGGCTGGACGGGCTGCCGCTCGCCATCGAGCTGGCCGCCGCGCGGCTGCGGGTGCTCTCGATCGGTCAGCTCGCGGAACGCCTCGACGACATGCTGGGCACCCTGGACGCCGGCCGGGAGGAGCCCGAGCCGCCCCCGGCCGAGGCGGGCTGGTCCGGCAACCAGCAGGACACCGTGGACCTGGTGGCCGCCGCGGCCGGGGTCAGCCCGCCCACCCCGGCGACCCGGGCGGTGCAGCGGTCGGCCAGCGAGCGGCACCTGACCATGCAGGCCACCGTCACCTGGTCGTACCGGACGCTCGGTGTGCGGTCGGCCCGGCTGCTGCGCTGGCTGGCGGTCTTCGCCGGCCCGGTGGACCTGCCGACCGTCCAGTGGCTGCTCGACGACGACCCGCTCGACCCGCTCTCCGTGCTGGTGGACAAGTCGATGGTGCTGGCCGAGCCGCACGCCTCCGGCAGCACCTACCGGATGCTCGACCCGATCCGGGCGTATGCGGCGCGGCGGCTGGTCGAGGCGGGTGAGGAGCAGACTGCCCGGGACCGGCACGTCGCCTGGTCGCGGCACGCGTTGCAGCGGGCGCATCTCGGGCCGGACGGCCGGCCGGTCACCCTCTCCCTCTACGCGCTGGACCCGCTCGCCGGGGAGCTGCGGGCCGCGCTGCGCTGGTGCGCCACCGGTGGCAGCGCCCGTTCGGGGTTGTGGCTGGCCGGCGGGCTGGACCAGTGGTGGCGGGAGCGGGGGCTGGCCCGGGAGGGGCGGCTCTGGCTGTTCCGGCTCTACGGCCGGATCGCCGAGACCGGCGAGGTAATCCCGGAGGCGGAGCTGGCGTCGGCGTACCACATGCACTCGCTGCACGCCGGCGCGGACGGTGAGTTCGCCGAGGAGCTGCGTTACTCGCAGCGGGCGGAGGGCGCCGCCCGCCAGGCGGGCGACCTGGGCCTGCTCGCCCGGGTCCTCGCCGGCCGGGCCGCGCCGCTGGTCGACATGGGACAGTTCGCGGAGGCCGAGCGGGTCTGCCGCGAGGTGATCGAGTGGGCGCACGAGCAGGACGTGGTCTCCGACGCGCTGCTCGCCATCTACAACCTCGCCGAGCTGCTCTGGCGGCGCGGCGCGCTGGAGGAGGCGGCCGAGCTGCTCGGCGCGGCCCGCCCGGTGGAGGCGGCCCGCCCGGCCGAGCGGGGCCGCCGCTCGGTGGACATGCTGCTCGGCATGGTGGCGCTGGCCCGGGGGGACCTGGTCGCGGCGCACGAACACCTGCTGGTGGCGCTCCGCTCCCGGATGAGCCACGGCTACCTCGGTCGGGCCTGCGACACGGTGAACGCGATCGCGGTGCGCTGCGCGCTGGGCGATGACCCGGTGACCGCGGCCCGGCTCTTCGGGGCGGCGCAGGCCACCCGGGCGAACCTGCGGGCCACCCCGGGCATCTACGGCCCGTACTGGCTGGACCGGCAGGCGCAGCTGCGCCGGGTGCTCGGCGACGGGGCCTTCGACGCCGCGTACGGCGAGGGCGGCGAGCTGGCCCTGGAGGAGGCGGCAGCGCTGGCGCTCGGCGTGGAGCACCCCGACCTGGGGGCGGACTCGCTCCGGTTCGGCACGACCGACGCCCCGGCTCCCCGCCGGCCCGACCAGGCCCCCGATCCCCACCCCGCCTGACCGACCCCTCCCGGGCCTCCCGCCCGACCGGCCGCGTGATCAAGAGGTTTGCGTCCAGGACCGCCTGGATTCCGACGCAAACCTCTTGATCAACGCGAGTCGTCGGGGTCAGGAGCGGGCGGCGGCGCGGCGTTCGGCGTCGGCCTTCATCCGGGCGGCGCGGTCGATGTCGGACTGCTGGACGGCGGCGACGGAGCCGAAGACGCTGACCGCCTCGTAGTAGGTCCAGGCCAGGCTGTAGCAGGCCGGCCGGACGACGATGTTGTACGTGGCGCAGACCCGCTTCAGGTCGGCGTAGAAGGCGCTGTCCAGGCGGGACTTGTTGGCGGAGAACTGGCCCATCGCCTTGTAGTTGCGGTAACCGAAGTCGTGCCGGTAGCAGGAGAGGCTGAAGTTGAAGCCGAGCGGGTTGTCCGGGCTGGAGGAGCAGTAGTCGGTCGACCAGTCGAAGGCGTACTCCGACCAGGCGGCCTTGTTCAGTCGGCCGGCGTTCCAGGCGTTGTAGCTGGTGGCGCTGGTCTGGGTCCAACTGGAGAGCACCGAGAGCTTCTGCGCGGTGCTCACCGCGGCGGACGCGGGGGAGGCCACGCCCAGCGCGGTGAGCAGCGCGAACGTGCCGGAGATGAGAACGGTGGCGAGGCGTCTGGACACGGTTACCTCCGCGGGGTGTGCGGTACGGCGGTTACCGGCGGGTCACCGGATGTCGATCAGTTTCGATCAATCGAGGAACATCGAGCGATGGTCGGCGCGAAATGTTGGTGACATGCGTCGAAACAGACCAATGCCGTGTCCCCCTCCATCCCGGGTGGACGGTGCTCGACGGTGCGGCTCCGCGAGCCGGTCACGGGGTGAACGGCGGGACGCCCGGGGCTCGTCGCGAGCCCCGGGCGTCCCGGTCCGACGGCGGCCGGCCGGCCGCCGCGGGTCGTCAGCGCACGAAGCGCGGCGGGCTGGCCGGGCCCTCGTTCCAGACCCGGTCCAGCGCGGTCACGTAGTACGTGTAGTGCCGGCCGGCCTCGGCGGTGGTGTCCACCCAGGACTGCACGTCGCCCGCGTCGCCCCGCACGGTGGCGACCAGGTGCGACGCGTCGGCGAAGTCGCAGCGGTCGGCGATGCCGGTCCCGTCGAAGCGGTAGACCGCGTACGAGGTGGCGGTGCCGAACGGGCCCTCGCCGTCCGCCGGCTGTCGCCAGTCCAGCCGGACTCCGTCGGCCTGCCGCTCGGCGCCGGTCACCACCGGGGCGAGCAGCGGCTGCGACGGCAGCTGCGACATGGCCGGCACCAGCGCCGGGCGGGAGTAGTGCTCGGCGGCGTAGATGTCGGTCGCCCCGAGGCGGTTCGCCCTCACCTGCACCGCGGAGAAGTGCACGTTGCCGAGCACCTCCGGGTACGACCGGTTGAGCGTCAGGTGGTTCGACAGCTCCCGCGGGTTCTGCCAGTACGGCCCGTACGCCGGGTCACCGCTCTTGTAGTCGGCCTGGCCGATGTAGAGCTGCACCCGGGTGCCGCGCACGGTCTCCGCCCACCACGGCACCAGCCGGGCGTAGTCGGCAGCCGGGTACTGGCCGATGTACCAGTAGAGCTGCGGCACCACGTAGTCGATCCACTCCTGCTTGACCCACTTGCGGGTGTCGGCGGAGATGATGTCGTACGACTGCGAGCCGGTGGTGTCCGAGCCGGCCGGGTCGGCCGACTTGTTGCGCCAGATGCCGAACGGGCTGACGCCGAACTTCACCCACGGCTTGGCCGCCTTGATCCGGCCGCCCATCTCCTGGATGAGCAGGTTGATGTTGTCCCGCCGCCAGTCGGCCTTGTCGGTGAAGCCCCGGTTGTAGGCCGCGAAGGTGGCGTCGTCCGGCACCTGGTACGTGCCGCTCGGGTACGGGTAGAAGTAGTCGTCGAAGTGCACGCCGTCGATGTCGTACCGGCTGACCGCGTCCATCATCGCGGTTTGGACGAACTCGCGGACCTCGGGGATGCCGGGGTTGTAGTAGAGCCGGCTGCCGGCGACCCCGGCCGGCGGGTAGGCGAAGACCCAGTCCGGGTGCTGCCGGGCCGGGTGGTTCGGGGCGAGCTTCGCGAGGTCCGCGCCGGCCCCGCCGGGGGCGGGCATGGAGACGCGGTACGGGTTGAACCAGGCGTGGAACTCCAGGTTCCGCTTGTGCGACTCGGCCACCAGGAAGGCCAGCGGGTCCCAGCCCGGGTCCTGGCCGCGCACCCCGGTCAGGAACTCCGACCACGGCTCGTGGGGCGAGGGCCAGAACGCGTCGGCGGTCGGGCGGACCTGGACCACGACGGCGTTGTGGTGCAGCTGCTGGGCCAGGTCGAGCCAGCCCAGGTACTCCGCCCGCTGGGCGGCGATCCGGTCCGGCGCGGTCTGCGACGCCTTGGTGGGCCAGTCGATGTTCACCACGGACGAGATCCACATCGCGCGGAACTGGCGCTTCGGGGTGGCCGGGTCGGTGGCGCAGGTGGTGGAGGTGGGGGCGGTGGCCGTGTCGCTCTCCGCCGCGCTCGCGGGGGTGCCGGCGACGAGCGCGCCGAGCAGCGCCACGGCCAGCCCGGCGGCTCCGAGCCGAGTTGCCTTCATGTGGTGCGATCCCTTCGTTGGGCTCCCGGGCAGGTGTCGGTCGGCGACGGACGCCGGGCACATCCGGCAAGATTCGCCGCAGAACATATGTCGCTGGTAGGAAACTTTCACTATTCCCCGAGCGGCGCAAGACCCCGGGCCGGATCGATGTCCCGGGTCCGACCGAACGTCCGAGGTGACCCACCGCACACGGCGGTTCGTGACCTTCCCGACACGTCCGGTGAGGCGTCAGCCGGTGGGCAGCTGGGTAGCTTGGCCGGTCACCGGCCGCCACCGTGGTGGTCGCACGGTGGGGAGGGGTGATCAGCCGTGTCCGTGCTGCGGACCAAACCGATCAAGGACGTGATGGCCCAGGCGGACGCCGACGGCTCCGACGGGAAGCTCGGGCTGCGCCGCCGGCTCGGCGCCGTCGACCTGATGGGCTTCGGCATCGGCATCGTGATCGGCACCGGCATCTTCACGCTGACCGGCATCGAGGCGAAGAACCACGCCGGGCCCGGCGTGGTGGTGTCGTTCGCCGTCGCGGGCGTGGTCGCGCTGCTCGCCGCGCTCTGCTACGCCGAGCTGGCGTCGAGCGTGCCGACCGCCGGCAGCGCCTACACCTACGCGTACGCGACGATGGGCGAGATCGTCGCCTGGATCATCGGCTGGGACCTGCTGCTGGAGTTCGCGCTCGGCTCGGCGGTGGTGGCCAGAGGCTGGTCCGGCTACCTCGCCGAGCTGTTCGACCTGCCCAGCGCCTGGTTCGCCGAGGAGGGCAGCGTCGTCAACCTCGGGGCCATCGCCATCGTGCTGATCCTCGGCGTGGTCGGCATCGTCGGCATCCGCGAGTCCGCCCGGGTGACCAACCTGCTGGTGCTGGTCAAGGTCGCCATCTGCGTCTTCATCGTGGTCGCCGGGCTCTTCTTCGTGAAGGCGGCCAACCTCAGCCCGTTCATCCCCGCCACCGAGCCCGCCGGCAGCGGCGAGGACGGCATCCGGCAACCGGTCACCCAGGCCCTCTTCGGGCTGGAACCGTCGGTCTTCGGCTTCGCCGGGGTGCTCACCGCCGCCGCCGTGGTCTTCTTCGCGTACACCGGGTTCGAGGCGGTGGCGAACCTCGGCGAGGAGACGAAGAAGCCGCGCCGCGACCTGCCGCTGGGCCTGCTCGGCACGCTGCTGATCTCCACCGTGCTGTACATCGGCGTCTCGCTGGTCCTGGTCGGCATGGTCCGCTACACCGAGATCGACGAGGGCGCCCCGATCGCGTCCGCCTTCGAGGCGGTCGGCGCCGGCTGGGCGGCCATCCTGGTCTCCATCGCCGCCATCGCCGGACTGACCAGCGTGATCCTGGTCGACCTGGTGGCCATGGGCCGGATCGGCTTCGCCATCGCCCGGGACGGGCTGATCCCGCCCTCGATCGCCAAGGTGCATCCGCGCTGGGGCACCCCGTACCGGATCTCGGCGATCATGACCCTCGGCGTGGCGCTGCTCGCCGGCTTCCTGCCGCTCTCCGCCCTCGCCGACCTGGTCAGCATCGGCGCGCTCTGCGCGTTCGTGCTGGTCTCCGTCGCCGTGCCGATCCTGCGCCGCAGGCGACCTGACCTGGACCGGCCGTTCAAGGTGCCGTTCTCCCCGGTGTTGCCGATCGTCTCGGCGCTGGCCTGCCTCTACCTGATGCTCAACCTGTCGGTGGAGACCTGGATCCGGTTCCTGGCCTGGATGCTGCTCGGCGGCCTCATCTACTTCGGCTACGGGTACCGGCGCAACCGACTGGCCCGCCGCGAGACCGCCCAGTCTCCTCCCGAGCCGGCGCCGGCCGGGCGCTGATCAACCCCACGTACGCGACATCGCGGTGTCCGAGCCGGGTGGATACCGCGATGTCGCGTATCTGGACAGGTCAGGGCCGAGGCTGGGGAGTGCCCGTCGGGCCCTGGACGACCGGCTTGCCGTTCGGCCACGTCAGCTCGTCCAGCCAGACCTGACGGCCGGGGTCGGTGCTGCCCTCCTGGCCGGGCGGCCAGGCGTGGTAGAGCAGCCAGGTGCGGCCGTCCTGCTCCACCATCGAGGCGTGGCCCGGGCCGGAGGCGGCCTGGTTGGCCTTCAGGATCGGGTTCTCCGAGGCCTTCACGCAGGGGCCGGTCGGGCTCTCGCAGACGGCGTAGCCCTCGGCGTAGTCGGCGCGGTCGTAGGCGTTGGCGGCGAAGAAGAGGTACAGCTTCCCGTCGTGCCGGTGGAAGAAGGGTCCCTCGATCAGGGTGCCCTCCCACGGCTCGGTCTGCCTGAGCAGCTTCGTCGGCCCACCGACCAGGCGCAGCCCGTCCGAGCTCAGGCGCTGCGACCAGAGCCAGGTGTCCACCCCGATCGCGTTGCCGTCGTTCTTCCAGAGCAGCCAGAGGCTGCCGTCGGCATCCCGGAACGGGCTGGCGTCGATCGACCCGCCCAGCTCCGCCTGACAGACCAGTGCGGCGGTCGAGTCGTCCCGGTACGGCCCGAGCGGCCGGTCCGCGACCGCCCGGCCGACGCACTGCCGGCCCGAGGACCGGTCGGCGACGGTGTAGTAGAGCAGGAACCGGTCGGGGGCGAACTGGATCGCCTCGGGCGCCCACGTCCTCCCGGCGTCGGCCCAGCCCGGCAGTTCCGGCAGGGCGTCCCCGGCGTCGCTCCACTCCACCAGGTCGGGGGAGGTGAGCGCCGGGACGTTCCGGCCGCCGCTGTTGGTGTGGAACAGGTACCAGGTATCGGCCACCCGGATCGCCTGCGGATCGGGGGCGTCGGTCCGGACGACCGGGTTGGTGAACATGCGCGTCTGGTCTCCCGTACCCGAAGGGGTTGTCGTGCTGCCGCAACCGGCGACGAGCAGCGCGGCGACCAGTGCCGCCGCGCCGCGCCGCCGGGTCCTGCCGGAGATCATCCCTTCAGGCCGCTGCGCGACACGCCCTGGATGACGTGGCGCTGCGCCAGCACGAAGAGGATCAGCACCGGCACGCTGGCCAGCATCGCGCCGGCCATGATCACCGGATAGTCGGTCACGTAGGCGCCCTGGAGCAGGCCCAGGCCCGCCGGCAGGGTGAGCCGCTCCGGGCTGAACAGCACGTACACCGGCCAGAGGAAGTCGTTCCAGTTGCTCAGGAACGACAGCACCGCCAGGGTGGCCAGCGCCGGCTTCGACAGCGGCAGCAGCACCCGGGTGAAGACCTGCCAGTGGTTCGCGCCGTCCAGCACCGCGGCCTCCTCCAGCTCCCGGGGGATGGAGAGGAAGAACTGCCGCAGGAAGAACACCCCGAACGCGCTCGCCGCCCCCGGCACCACCACCACGGTCAGCGTGTCGATCCAGCCCAGCCGCTCGGCGATCACGAAGTTCGGGATGATCAGCGAGGTGGGCGGCAGGAACAGCGTGCCCACGATCAGCGCGAAGCTCAGCCGCCGGCCGTGGAACCGCAGCCGGGCCAGGGCGTACGCGGCCATCGACGCGGTGGCCAGCACCAGCAGCGTGTGCAGGGTGGCCGCCAGCATGCTGTTGACGAACCAGCGCAGCACCGGGTTCGCCGTGTTGTTGATGATCGCGTCGTAGCCGTACGTGGAGAACGGGTCCGGCAGCCAGCTCGGTGGGTCCTGCTGCGCGTCGGCGTACGTCTTCAGCGAGGTGAGCAGCATCCACACCACCGGGGTCACGAAGACCGCGGTGATCAGCAGCAGCACGGCGTAGCGCACGCCGCGACGCAGACTCGTCATCGTCGCCCCCTCAGTCTTCCCGGTACCGGAACAGCCGGAAGTTGACGATGCTGACCACCGCCAGCATCAGCGCGAAGAGCACGCTCATCGCGGCCGCCCGGCCCGCGTCGTAGTCGCGCAGCCCCTCGTCGACGATCCGCCAGACCACCGTCCGGGTCTGCTCGCCCGGTGCGCCCTGGGTGATCAGGAACGACTGCCCGAAGACGTTCGCCGAGGCGAGGATGGTGGTGGTCAGCACGAAGAGCAGCACCGGGCGCAGGCCGGGGAGCGTGACGTACCGGAACCGGTCCCAGCCGTTCGCGCCGTCGACCCGGGCCGCCTCGTACAGCTCGGCCGGGATGTCCTGGAGGCCGGCCAGGTAGATCACCGCGTTGAAGCCGCAGGTCCACCAGACGGTCACCCCGACCAGCGACACCCAGGCCCACGGCACGTCGGTCACCCACGGGGTGTCCGAGGGCAGGCCGACCGCTCCGAGCAGCCGGTTGACCAGGCCCAGGTTCGCGTCGAGCAGGAAGCGCCAGAGCAGGCCGATCACCGCGACGCCCAGGACGTACGGGGCGAAGAACGCCGCCCGGAAGAACGTCCGTCCGGGGAAGGACCGGTTCAGCAGCAGCGCCAACCCCAGCGGTACGACCACCAGCAGCGGCACCGACAGGAGGGTGAAGATCGCGGTGGCCCGCACGCTGGACCACCAGTCACCGTAGATCGCCGAGTCGCTGGAGAAGAGGTCCTGGTAGTTGTCCAGCCCGATGAACGGCCGGTTCGGCAGCTGGAGGTCCCACTGGTGGAGGCTGATCCAGACTCCGAAGAGGATCGGCGCCAGCCCGAAGGCTCCGAACAGGACCAGGTACGGCGCGAGGAAGAGGTACGGGGTGGCCCGGTGCCCCCGCTGGGTGACACCCCGACGGCGGAACCGCCCCGCCGGGGGCGGCGCGTCACCGCGCGCCGCCCCGACCTCGATCACGTCCGCCACGGCGGATCAGTTCCCGTACTTCTTGCGGTTGTCCTCGAGCTGCTTGTTGGCCTTCGCCACGCCGTCGTCCAGCGCCTGCTTCGGCGACTTCTTGCCCAACGCCGCCTCGTTGAAGGAGTTGTAGAAGGTGGTCATCACCTCGCCGAGGCCGGGAGCGGCCGGCGGGAAGGCCGCGTACTCCAGCTCGGGGGCGAGCGCGTTGACCTCGGTCAGGGCCTTGAAGTCGGCGCTCTCCCGGACCGCCTTGCGGGCCGGCACCTGACCGCCCTTGGCCCAGTCCAGCGAGTGCTGGCTGAGCCAGTTGATGAAGACCTTCGCCCCGGAGACCTTGTTGTTGTCGCCGCCGCGCTGCTTGACGATGGTGAAGTTGTGCGAGTTGGCCCAGGCGGCCTGCTGGCTGCCGATCTGCGGCAGCGGCGCGACGCCCCACTGCACGGCGGGGCTCTTCTTCAGGTCGTTGATCTGCCAGATGCCGTTCCAGTTGAACGCGTTCTTGCCACTCTTGAGCGCCAGGTAGTCGGCGTCCTGGCCGACGTTGGCCGGGGAGTACCCCTGCTTGATCATGTCGACCAGCCAGGTGCACGCCTCGACCGCCGGGTCGGAGTTGAAGGTCGCCTTCGCGACCTCGCCGTCGAAGAGCGTGCCGCCCCACTGGTGCAGCAGCGAGTAGAAGGTCATCCCGCCGGTGAACTGGAACGGGCTCACCCAGAAGCCCTGCACGCCGGACTTCTTCAGCTCGGCCAGCGCGGCGGTGTACTCGTCCTTCGTCGCCGGCGGCTTGTTCGGGTCGAGGCCGGCCTTCTCCATGACCGCCTTGTTGTAGTACAGGCCGAGCGGGTGCATGTCCAGCGGGATGCCGTACCGCTTGTCGTGGTAGAGCCCGCCCTTCCAGACGGTCGGGGCGAAGTCGCCCTCGCTCAGCTCCAACGTCTTCGCCACGTCGTCCAGCTCCATGATCACGCCACGGGCGGCGAAGGTGGCGAGCTGGTCCATGTGCATGACCGCGATGTCGGGACCGTTGCCGCTGGAGACCGCCCCGGGAAGCTTGCTGTAGTAGTCCTGCCACTCGTAGGTGACCACGCCCACGGCGATGTTCTGGTGCTCGCTGTTGAACTGCTCGACCAGCTTCTTGAAGATGTCGCCGTCGCCGCCGGTGAAGCCGTTCCACAGCTTCAGGTCGACCTTCGGGCCGGTGTAGTCCTTGCCGCCGTTACCGGCGGCGGTGGAACTGCCGGTGCTGCTGCCACCGCCGCAGCCGGCCAGGGTCAGCGTGGCCGCGGCGCCGAGCCCGACGCCGAGGCCGAGCAGGCGGCGCCGGCTCATCTCGTTCTGGATCATGCGGTTCTCCTTGGGGACGGATGAAGTATTGCCGGGTCAGGGCTGAGGGGTGAAGCGCAGCAGGTTCCAGGAGCGGGCGGGCAGCGGCACGGTGCACCGGCCGCCGTCGGAGGTGGGGGTGGTGAGCTCCTGTGGCGTCACCCGCTGGGGCTCGGCCTCGGTGTTCGTGGCCGCCGGCGCGGACCCGGCGGCGATGGTGAGGTGCTGTTCGGGGCGCAGGCCGGGCAGGCCGCGCAGGTCGAGGTCGAGCGGGAGGTCCGTGTCGCCCCGGTTGACCGCGAAGACGGCCAGCGTGCCGGTCTCCTCGTCGTGCACCGCGACGGTGTCCAGCACCGGCACGTCGCCGTACTTCTTCGTCTCGTAACGGGGGGAGACCGGCTCGGTACGCAGCACGGTGCCCCGCGCGTACCGGGCGGTGAGGGCGAAGGGGTGGAAGATGCTCTGCCGCCAGGCCGGTCCGCCGGTTCGGGTGCGGATCGGGGCGATCACGTTGGCGAGCTGTGCCTGGCAGGCGACGCCGACCCGGTCGGCGTGCCGGAGCAGGGTGATCAGCAGGTCGCCGACCACCACCGCGTCGACCGCGCTGAAGTCGTCCTCGATCAGGGCGGGCGCCTCCACCCAGCCGCGCCGGTCCAGGTCCGCCTTGAGGCGGGACTCGTACCAGACGTTCCACTCGTCGAAGGAGATCTTCAGCTTGCGCTTGTGCCGGTGCCTGGCCGCCACGTGGTCGGCGGTGGCGACGACGTCGGTGATGAAGTTGTCCATGTCGATGGCGGAGGCCAGGATGCTGGCCCGGTCGCCGTCGGACGGGTCGTAGTAGGTGTGCGCGGAGATGTAGTCGACGTGCTCGTAGGTGTGCTCCAGGACGGTGGCCTCCCACGCGGCGAAGGTGGGCATCCGCCGGTTGGAGCTGCCGCAGGCGATCAGGCTGATCGACGGGTCGATCATCTTCATCGCCCGGGCGGTCTCGGCGGCGAGCCGGCCGTACTCGTCGGCGGTCTTGTGGCCGACCTGCCACGGGCCGTCCAGCTCGTTGCCGAGGCACCAGAGCCGCACCCCGTACGGCTCCTCGGCGCCGTGCTTGCGGCGCAGGTCCGACAGCTGGGTGCCACCCGGGTGGTTGGCGTACTCCAGCAGGTCGCAGGCCTCCTGCACGCCCCGGGTGCCGAGGTTCACCGCCATCATCGGCTCGACACCGGCCTCGGCCGCCCAGGTCATGAACTCGTCGAGCCCGAACGCGTTGGTCTCGATCGTCTTCCAGGCCAGGTCGAGCCGGCGCGGCCGGTCGCCGACCGGACCGATGCCGTCCTCCCAGCGGTAGCCGGAGACGAAGTTGCCGCCGGGGTAGCGGACCACCGAGACGCCCAGCTCGCGGGTCAGGTCGAGCACGTCCCGGCGGAGCCCGCGGGCGTCGGCGGTGGGGTGCCCCGGCTCGTAGATCCCGCCGTAGACGCAGCGCCCCATGTGCTCGACGAAGGAACCGAAGAGGCGGCGGTCGGCCGGTCCGATCGCGAACGCCGGGTCGATCGTCAGCTGTGCGCTGTGCAAGGGGTGCCGCCTTTCCTCGGTGCCGTTCCGGGGTGACCGCGGTCACTCCGTACCACAGCTTTCTACAACGTTGTAAGCAACGTTGTAAAGAGGCCGGTACGCGGTACAGTGCCCGCAGTACCGACACCGGGAGGGTTGGCCGTGCGACACAGGCTCAAGGACGTCGCCGAGCGGGCCGGCGTGTCGGTTAAGACCGTCTCCAACGTGGTCAACGGCTACCTGCACGTCCGGCCGGACACCCGGGCCCGGGTGGAGGAGGCGATCGCCGAGCTGAACTACCGGCCCAACCTCTCCGCCCGCAACCTGCGCAAGGGGCGGACCGGGGTGATCGCCCTGGCCGTCCCGGAGCTGGACATCCCGTACTTCGCCGAGCTGGCCCGGCACGTCGTCACGGCCGCCGCCGCGCACGGCTGGACAGTGCTGATCGACCAGACCGGCGGCGGTCCGGAGCAGGAACGCAAGGTCGCCAGCGGGATCGGCGACCACATGATCGACGGCCTGATCTTCAGCCCGTTGGCGCTCACCGCCGACGACCTCACCGGCCTCGACGGCATGCCGATGGTGCTGCTCGGCGAGCGGGTCGACCACGGCCCGGCCGACCACGTCGTGGTCGACAACGTGGCCGCCGCCCGGGAGATCACCGCCCACCTGATCGGGCTCGGCCGCCGCCGGATCGCCGCCATCGGCTCGCAGCGCACCCCGGAGGGCGCCAGCGCCCGGCTCCGCCTGGCCGGCTACACCGCCGCCCTGGAAGAGGCCGGCATCGGGTACGACGAGAAGCTGGTGGCGCCCGCGCCGGCCTGGCACCGCGCGGACGGCGCCGCCGCCGTCCGCGACCTGCTCTCCTCCGGCGTACGCCCCGACGCCGTCTTCTGTTTCAACGACACCCTCGCCCTCGGCGCCCTGCGCGCCCTGCACGAGGCGGGGCTGCGGGTGCCCGAGGACGTCGCGGTGGCCGGCTTCGACGACATCGAGGACGGCCGGTTCTCCATCCCCACCCTCACCACCGTCGCCCCCGACAAGGAGCGCATCGCGCGGCTCGCGGTGGAGTTGCTGGCCGGCCGCCTCGACGGCGACCGGGAGGCTCCACCCCGCGAACTCACCGCCCCCCACCGCCTGGCCACCCGCGAGAGCACCACCGGCCGCCCCTGACCACCCCGTCCGCCCGCGCCCGGCGCAACTTGCCGGACCGCGGGTGGGGCGCGCGGGGCGGGCCGGTCAGTCGAAGAAGCGGGCCAGGTGGGTCTGGGCGGGCGCCGGGTCGTCCGGGCCCAGCGGGGTGAGGTCGGCGAAGATCGACGCGCCGTCGCAGCCGCAGTGCAGCGGGTACCAGCGCGGGGTGCCCGGCGGGCGCTGACCGCAGATGCCCTTGAACGTCTGCACGTCCAGCAGCCGGACGTGGGTCGGGTCGGCGACCGCGTTCACGTGCCGCCACCAGGGGCTCATCACGTGCAGCACGCCACCCGGCCGGAGCGCCCGGTGACACTCGTCCAGCAGCGGCAGGAAGTCGATCAGGTGCTCCAGGATGTGCACCGCGAAGAAGACGTCCACCGAGTCGTCGGCCAGTGGCAGCGAGCCGGAGAGGTCGGCCACCGCGTCCACCCCGGGCGCGGGATAGATGTCCAATCCCAGGTTGCCGGACCACTGCTTGGTCGCCCCGCAGCCCAGGTCCACCACCACCGGGGCGCGGCCGCCGATGCTCACCTTGCACCAGACGCCCAGCACGCCGGCGAGCCGGCCGACCAGGTCACGGACCAGCCGCAGCTCGGCCGGGTCGGCGACCTCGCCGGTGAGGTGCGCGACGCCCCGGTCGAAGCGCACCTCCACCGCCAGCGCGCGCAGCCGGTCGTCGTGCCGGGCCAGATCCGCCCACGCCTCGGCGAGGAATCCGTCGACCGCCCGCAGCCGCCCGGCCGAGGGTGCGGACTGGGCCATCGCGACCATGAGCCACCTCCGGGCCGCCCGTTACCCGCATCCCCGCCCGGTATGCCTGGATCATGGAGATCCGTCCCGGCCGCCCGCCCGCGCGCGCCCCCTCGGCCCGCCCGGGTGGCCCCGGCGAGCGTGGTCCGGCCGGGCCGGGCGGCGGCGGCAGGTCAGCCAGAGATCGTCCGCCGGGCGGCCCGACCCGTGCCCCGCATCCGCTGGCGGGGCTGCGGGGCGGCCGTCCGGGGCCGCTTGAGGTGGTACCGGTGCAGCTCGGTGTGGCCGGGCAGCGACGGGTCCTCGCTCATCGCGACCAGCTCCCAGCCCTGGTCACCGGCCCGGTTCAGGTGGGCCAGCGCGGTGTCGCCGTACGGGGTGACGTCGACCATCGAGCCGTCCGGGCCGTACCAGATGAAGACGACCTCCCACCCGATGTCGGTGGTGGCCGCCTGGCGGCGGCGGACCAGCAGCGCGTACTCCCACTTGAGCATGGGCTCATTGTCACCCCGCGCGCGCCAGCCGGCACGGATCAATCCTCGGCGATCCGTCCGGCGTCCACCCGCAGCCGCCGGTTGACGCTCACCGCATCCAGCATCCGCCGGTCGTGGGTGACCAGCAGCAGGGTGCCCGGGTAGCTCGCCAGCGCCGACTCCAGCTGCTCGATCGCCGGCAGGTCCAGGTGGTTGGTCGGCTCGTCCAGCACCAGCAGGTTGACCCCGCGCCCCTGGAGCAGGGCCAGCGCCGCCCGGGTCCGCTCGCCCGGCGAGAGGGTCGCCGCCGGCCGCAGCACGTGCGCCGCGCGCAGGCCGAACTTGGCCAGCAGCGTCCGCACGTCCGCCGGCGTCAGCTCGGGTACGGCGGCGCCGAAGGCGTCCAGCAGGGGCTGGTCGCCCAGGAAGAGCCCACGGGCCTGGTCGACCTCGCCGACCACCACCCCGGGACCGAGCGCGGCGTGCCCCTCGTCCAGCGGCAGCCGGCCCAGCAGCGCCGCGAGCAGAGTGCTCTTGCCGGAGCCGTTCGCCCCGGTGATCGCCACCCGGTCCGCCCAGTCGATCTGGAGGTCCACCGGGCCGAGGGTGAAGCCGCCCCGGCGTACCACGGCTCCGCGCAGCGCGGCCACGACGGCGCCGGCGCGGGGCGCGGCGGCGATCTCCATCCGCAGCTCCCACTCCTTGCGCGGCTCCTCGACCGCATCCAGGCGCTCGATCAGCCGCTCGGTCTGCTTGGCCTTCGCCGCCTGCTTCTCGGTCGCCTCCGCGCGGAACTTGCGGCCGATCTTGTCGTTGTCGGTGGCCTTGCGGCGGGCGTTCTTCACGCCCTTCTCCATCCAGGCCCGCTGGGTGCGGGCCCGGGCCTCCAGCCCGGCCCGGGTGTCGGCGTACTCCTCGTAGTCGGCGCGGGCGTGCCGGCGGGCCACCTCCCGCTCCTCCAGGTACGCCGCGTAGCCGCCGCCGTAGTGCCGGACCTGCTGCTGGGCGAGGTCCAGCTCCAGCACCCGGGTCACCGTCCGGGTCAGGAACTCGCGGTCGTGGCTGACCAGCACGGTGCCGGCGCGCAGCCCGGTGACGAACCGCTCCAACCGGTCCAGCCCGGCCAGATCGAGGTCGTTGGTGGGCTCGTCGAGCAGGAAGATGTCGTACCGGCTGAGCAGCAGGGAGGCCAGCCCGGCCCGGGCCGCCTGACCGCCGGAGAGACCGGTCATCGGGTGGTCCAGGTCCACGGTCAGCCCCAGCTCCGCGGCGACCTGCTCCGCGCGCTCCTCCAGGTCCGCGCCGCCCAGGCCGAGCCAGCGCTCCAGCGCCTCCGCGTACGCGTCGTCGGCGCCGTCCGCGCCTGCGGTGAGCGCCTCGGTGGCGGTGTCGAGCGCGACCTGCGCCGCGGTGACCCCGGTACGCCGGGCCAGGAAGTCGCGGACCGTCTCGCCCGGCCGGCGGTCCGGCTCCTGCGGCAGGTAGCCGACGGTGGCGCTGGGCGGGTTCAGCGAGACGCTGCCCAGCTCGACCGGCTGGAGCCCGGCGAGGGTACGCAGCAGCGTCGACTTGCCCGCCCCGTTCACCCCCACCAGCCCGACGACGTCCCCGGGGGCGACCACCAGTTCCAGGTCGGAGAAGAGCAGCCGGTCACCGTGCCCGGCGGCGAGGTCCTTGACGATCAACGTGGCGCTCATGAGGAGACCGAGCCTACCGGCGGGGCGGGCGGCGGCCGATCCGATGACCGCCGCTCCGCCCGTAACAGACCTGAGGGAGACTCACGGCGTGGTGACCACTCTCGCGATCGACTGCGGCGGCGGCGGGATCAAGGCATCGGTGCTGGACGCCGCCGGGACGATGCGCGCCCGGCCGCTGCGGGTGCCCACGCCGTACCCGCTGCCGCCGGCGCTGTTCGTCAAGACGCTGCTGGACCTGGGCGCCCGGCTGCCGGCGGCGGACCGGCTGACGGTCGGCCTGCCCGGGATGATCCGGCACGGCGTGGTCGTGGCGACCCCGCACTACGTGACCCGGTCCGGACCGCGCAGCAAGGTCGACCCGGACCTGGTCGCCGAGTGGTCCGGGTACGACGCCCGCAGCGGGCTCGCCGAGGCGTTCGGGATCCCGGCGCTGGTGCTCAACGACGCCGAGGTGCACGGCGCGGGCGTGGTGGCCGGGACCGGCTGCGAGCTGGTGCTGACCCTCGGCACCGGGCTGGGCAGCGCGCTCTTCGACGGCGGGGTGCTCGCCCCGCACCTGGAGCTGTCGCACGCCCCGGTGCGCTGGGGCACCACCTACGACACGTACGTGGGGGAGCCGGAGCGGCGCCGGCTCGGCGACGCGTTCTGGTCCCGGCGGATCCGGCAGGTGGTCGACGGGTTGCGCCCGGTGTTCCGCTGGGACCGGCTCTACCTGGGCGGGGGGAACTCCCGGCTGATCCGCCCGGAGCAACTGGCCCGGATGGGGGACGATGTCGTGGTCGTCCCGAACACGGCCGGAATCGTCGGCGGTGTCCGGGCCTGGGAGCTGGTGGGTGACCGGCTGGACCCGACCCTCTGACGCAACTTCCACCACAGGAACACTCGCGGTACGGCCGGTGTTGTGCCAGCGTCGGAACAAGGGCGGCGCGACACGAGGAGGTGGGTCGAATGGATCTTCTGGCGGACTACCGGCGGGCGACCATGTTCTTCGAAACGGGTGACCCGGCCGGGGCGGCCCGGCTGCTCGAGCCGATCGTCGAGGCGGAGCCCGGCAACTCTTCGGTGCGGCAGCTGCTGGCCCGGGCGTACTTCCAGTCGGCCCAGCTCAACCGGGCCGAGGAGCATTTGCGCGAGCTGGTCGACCGGGACCCGAGCGACCACTACGCGCACCACGTGCTGGGCCGGACGCTGGAGCGGATGAACCGGTACGCCGACGCGCTGCGGCACCTGCGCATCGCGGCGGCCATGTACTCGACCAACACCGACTACACGACCGCGCTGCGCCGGGTGGAGAGCCGGGTCGGCGGTCGCTGACGGCGCACGCGTACGGACGGGGCAGCCCTGGTGGCTGCCCTGTTGCGTATCCGGCGCGCCTACGATTGCGGAGTGAAGCTCAAGCTCGATCTCCACGACATCTTCAACAAGGGCCAGGACATCGACCGCGCGCTGCGCGGGATCATGGACGAGGCGGTGGCGAAGAGGGCCACCCTCGTGGAGATCATCCCCGGCAAGGGCTCCGGCCAGCTCAAGAAGCGGGTGCTGCGCTTCCTGGACCAGAAGGACGTCAAGCAGCTCTACCACCGGGTGGAGAAGGACTCCAAGAACTTCGGCCGCCTCTTCGTCCACTTCCGCTGGAAGTAAGAGCCCCGGCTTCCCGACCTCCCGCGCTACCCCCGACATGGCTCCTGACCTGCCGAAACGGCTTCCGTCGGTTTCCGGCATCTTCCGCCGTTACTCGTGCTCGGTTGTGCCGGATCTGTGCCCGGCCCTGAACCCATGGATTGCACGCGGGGCGGTTGCTGAGCGCCTGGTGCGCAGGTCACGATGGCGAGCCAGCCGCTCTGTGCCCCAAAGGGTTGGGTCCGTTGCTGGACTTCACCGCTGTACGGCGACCAGGTCGATGCGCGGTTCGCCTTGGCGGCGTCTGCGACATTGATGGCATGGACAACCGTTTCCGCAAGCTGCCGCCGCGGATCGAACCTCGGTACGAGACACACGACGTCTCCGACCCGCCGCCGTTGCCCGACGTGCCCCAGACGATCGGGTTGACGCCGGCCGGCCAGGTCGCGGATTTGGAGCGGTTGGCCATTGCCATCGCCCGCCAGCCCGGCCGGACCGGGCCGGCACCCCTCGTCCGCGACCCGGCGCAGCACGGACGGCGTCGCTGGGTGTTGGTCGCCCTCTTCGGCGCCCTTGCACTGGGGATGGTCGCCGTCGCGGTGATGAACCAGACCGGCTGATCGTTTCCGGCTCGCTGCCTCACCCGATGTGCCCCACACTGCCAGGAGCAGGCAAAGGGCTGTCAGCCTCGTCCGGCGCTGCTCAACAGTTCCGCCGACGTACGGGGTGGTCCAGCCGGGTGCACCGCCTTGGCTACTCGCGTGGCTACTCAGAGCGTCGGCCCCCGCTGGGCCCCGACCCCCGTCGGGGGGAGACTGATCGGCCGAATCGATGAGTGCTGGCGAGCGCTGTCCAGTCTGATCCCTTGCCTGGATTGCACCGCCCAGCGTGATCGGCGTCGATCGGATGGTGCACCGCTTGCTGACTCTCTGCTGACTCCAGAGATCCCCACAGGCGGTCATCGGTGCCGCAACCGCCGCTTCTAGAGGTCCTCCCAGTCGTGGGGCTCCTGGTAGACGTGGTAACCGCGGAAGTACCAATCGGCTAACTCCCACAGCCGTTCGAGACACGCCGAGTAGTAGTGCTCCGGCTCAGGGCGCGGAAAGCTTGGGTGCGCTGTGTCATGGCGCACCGACGCAGCGCAGTAGAAGTACCCCTCGGCCAGCCAACGCTCCAGGTGGTCCTGGTCCTTGCTGTCGCGGCACACCGCACGCATCGCCTGCTCAAGACGAGTGAACGCGATCCGGTCCCACACCCGATCGATGCGCAGCCGGAACAGGAAGGAGCCAGGCTCGCTCCCGAACTCCTGCCAAAGCACGTCCCGCGCGTCCACATCAGGAGGATGCCAGCAAGTACCGACAGGCTCTCCCCCAACCCGACGTGCCTACCTACTGTCGACCATCCCCCGGTCTCCCGGCCCGACGGTCATACGTTGAAGCAGAACTTGGATGGGGCCTCCCGTGACCTGGGCCGGCCTGCTCGGCATGCTGGTCCCGCCCCGTCTTGGGCTCACGTCATTGGCTGCTGGTTGCGGACGTTTCACACTGTCTTGTGCCCCGTGTGTGCCCCAGGCCCGAGGAGTGGTACTTCCTCCAACGGCGGAAACCTGCCCCGGCCATGCCCCCGCCTACCGCGCCCAGTATCGCCTCGTTGAAGGGCCCTGGCTGCTCGACGTATCCCAACGTCCGGCCCCTGCCGTCATCACGCCCGCAGCCACCAAGGCGACGCAGAGAAGGAGTCGGGCACGCATCCCATCAGAAGAGCAGGCCATCCCAACCCTCGCTTGCAAGCTGCCGCCGACAGGCCACTCCGATATCCCCGATCCGGCCGAACGCGCAGCACTCAACGCCGACCTGTTCACCACCGGCACCGAGACCGGTTTCTGGGACAGGAGGCCCGCCGCACGTCGTCCTGAGCGGCCGTTCGCGGGGTCAGCGAGCGAACTCGGCGGGCGGCGGGCTGCTCACGGCGCACCCCGCTTCATCGCCTCGGCCAGGAAGGCGGCCGCGACCGGAATCAGGAGCCCGCCGAAGATGCAGAAGCCGGCCCGCAGCCCGGTCTTCCCCTGCAGCCCGATCACGATGAGAGCGATGGCCAGCACGGCGGCGACCACACTTAACACGATGAGCGCCCGGACGTTGTTCATCGGTCCGTCCCAACCGGGACACCCGGTGCAAGCCGGGCTGCGTAGTCGCGACTCACGGTGCGATGGTACGCAGACAGCCGAGCACGGCTGCCCCGCACCCTGGCCCGACGACATCGGCGAGTGGGCGTCACCGGCGCCCGCGAGCCCGGAGAGTCTCGACTTCACCCGGAACTTGAAGGCGAGGTGCTGTTCAGGGCGTTGGAGGGGTTCTAAGTTCGCCCTGAAGCAACTTCAGTTCGCCTGAACTTCAGCGGGGCGCATAACGCGGGGTTTGGCCTGCTGGCGGGTCAGAGAGACGACACCAGCGACCTACGCATTACGAGTCGGTCCCGCAGCGCTGGTCCAGCGTTCGGTCCTCGTGCTCTACATGGTGTCCCAGTCCGTGATCGTCCGCCCATGCCCGCGGGCTTGGCTGCTCGCTTGGCTGCTCGTCCGGGCTTGCTGCCTCACGCGTCGCGTTCGAGGGCGCTGGCTAACGTGACCGGCAGTCCCACGCTTTCGAGGTCTGCGCTCGCTCGTTCGTCAGCGGACCGATTGGTTCAGGGCCTGCATCGAGTCACTGCCGCAGCCGATCGCGGCCTCCTTCGAACGCCAACGAACGAGACCGGAACTGAGACCGCCGATGACTAGGACCGGCACGCACCGCTGCGAGCTGGGCGTGTAGACCTCGGCCGTTCGGCTAGGCGGTAGTCACCCGGCGTGTCGGAACTCCGACATTGTGAAGTTAGGTTCCCCTCACGCAGGGTTGACGTGGCAAGTTGCCGAGGCCTACGTTGCTCCTTGCTGTTCAGCAATAATTGACGAGGCGTTCGGTCGCGCTGGACAGGCGGAGCGCATACCGGGCCGATCCTGGTCCACGCACATCAATCCCTCCCCGACGCTCGGGGAGGGCGGTGCGCGCTCCGGGGAGCTGCTAGCTGACGATGGGGGACACAAGCAGATGTCTGGTGGATCGCTGCCGAAGACTGGGGCCGGGGCTGTCACGCTCGGAGGCGGAATCCTGGGAGTAGAGGGCTCGGTCAGCATGCCGCTGCCGGTAGCCATTGCACTGACGGGTGTGGGCATCGTCGTGCTCGGCACCCTGTTCGTCCGCGTCGCGTGGCGGCGTGGCCGTACTGCCGGCCAGTGACTGCTCGACTCGTTCGAGGTCGGCACCTGTTCGTGGCGGCGGTCGTTCTGGCCGCCGCCGCGGCGTGGGTGGCCCACCACCTCCTGTCCGTTCTCAGCGCCGCACGAGGGCAGGGGAGCGGCTTCAGCTACGCCTACGGGGCAATGTTCATCCTGCTGGTCATCCAGTTCGGCGCCGCCTACCTGGAGCGCCCCGCCAAGGTCACCGACCGGGTGCAGGAAGCCCTCGATCAGCTCCACGTCGTCGGCCTGGTCCCCGCGTACAACGAGGACGCCGCCGCGCTGAGGGCCTGCCTGGAGTCGATGATCTTCCAGACCCGCAAGCCGCAGACCATCTACGTCGTCGACGACGGCTCCAAGCACACCGAGGGCTACCAGAAGGTCAAGCGCTGGTTCCTCGAAGTCGCGCCGGTGCACGGCATCACCGCCGCCTGGCACATCCAGGTCAACCGCGGCAAGCGCCACGCCCAGGCCGCCGCGATCCTGTCCACCCCCGACGCCGACATCTACTGGACCGTCGACTCCGACACCGTCTCGGACCCGCAAGCTCTCGAAGAGCTGCTCAAGCCTTTTGGCAACCCCGAGGTGCAGTCGGTGGCCGGCATCGTTATGGCCGCCAACGTCCACTCCAGCTTCCTCACCCGCTTCACCGATCTGTGGTTCGTCGCCGGCCAGCTCACCGACCGCTCCTCGCTGTCGGTGCTCGGCAGCGTTTGGGTGAACTCCGGGCCCATCGCCGCGTACCGGGCCAGCGTGATCCGCGGGAACATGAAGTCCTACCTGACCGAGACGTTCTTCGGCCGCCGCGTCCCGTTCAGCGACGACTCGATGCTCACCCTGTTCGCCATGCTCCGCGGCCGGACCGTGCAGCAGCCCAGCGCGTTCGCCTACTCGCTCATGCCGGAGAAGATCAACCACTTCAGCCGCATGTTCCTGCGCTGGATGCGCGGGTCGTTCATTCGCTCCTGGTGGCGAATCCGGTACCTGCCACTGACATCGTTCGGCTGGTGGGCGCACATCGTGCGGTGGGCCCAGAGCGTCGCCGCCACCATTCTGTTCGTCGCGGTCATGATCGTGTCGCCGATCATCGAGTTCGACCCCGAAGCGATCCCGTGGATGCTCGGCGTGCCCGTCGTCGTCGGGTACGCCCAGACCCTGCGCTACATGACCCTGCGCCGCTCCGACCAGTCCACCCTCTACCAGTGGGGCACCTGGGCACTCACCCCCGTGGCCGTGCTCTTCGCCTTGGTGTGGCTGCGCGCCATCCGCTGGTACGGCGTGGCCACCTGCTGGAAGACCGGCAGCTGGGGCACCCGGCAGACCGTCGAGGTTGCCATGAACTGACTACGCGAGGGGTGGCTCGGCGCCCACGTTGTCGGAATGGCGGCCCGCTGGATCTGGCCGGATCGAGCGGGCCGACTCCGCTTTCGGAGGCACATGCCCCGTTCGTGCTCGTCGGCAGCCCACAGGAACCCCTCGCCCAGTACTCCGATCGACGACCATGAGACCGGAACGCCAGGAACGGCCACATATGCCCCAATGTGCAAATAATGGGCCCCGGTGACCTTTTGGTTCGAGCAAGGGTTACGGGGTACAACCCCCTTCGCTGACACTCCTTGTGAGCGAAAGGACACCAAATGACCAGAAAGTTCCCCCCGGGGCTGGCCCTCGTGGTCAGTCTGATGACGATGCTGTTCGTCACCCTCGGCTTCGCGACCAGCGCATCCGCGAAGCCTCGCACGGCTCATGCATCAGTCGTCCCCGTCACCGGCACGCTCGCTGACGGCGCGGGTGCGGTGACCGGCGCGTTCAACGTGGAGAGGTTCCTGGTTCAGGACGGCACCCTGCAGGCCGTGGGTACGTTCACCGGCACCGTCACTGACGCCGCGGGTACCGCGACCACCGGTACTCAGCAGGTCAGCCTTCCGGTCGACGTCGCCCAGAGCCAGGGCAGCTGCGAAGTTCTCGATCTCGTCCTCGGGCCACTGGATCTCAACCTGCTCGGCCTCGAGGTTCACCTCGACCAGGTCCACCTGAACATCACCGCACAGCAGGGTCCCGGCAACCTCCTCGGCAACCTGCTGTGCGCTGTCGCCGGCCTGCTTGACGGCCCCACCGGCGTCAACGCGATCCTCCAGCAGATCGCTAACCTGCTAAACCAGCTCCTCGGCGTTCTCGGCTAACAGCAACTCCGCAGAGCGTTCCAACCTGAACACTTCGACCTGGCACAACACAGCGACACTGCCCATTGTGGGCGAATCCTTCGGACTGTCAGCACGCAACCCTGAGGTGGCAGAGGAAGGGCTTTCGGCTCGAAGCTGGAAGCCCTTCCTCTGCACCGTCGGTTTGGAAGGTGCCGAGCATCAGCTTGGGAATCGGATTGATCTACACCGTGAGTGGCCGTGCCACCCGGTCGACGGCCACGGACCGTTCAGGTTTGAGGCTGCCGATGTGCCGCTGCGGGCCGGTGTTGACCGCTGGATCGGGCACGGATCGGGCACGGATCGGGCACGAGGTGGTGCCTCCGGCGGCTTGCTGTACCTGCCCCGTGCCAGACAGTCGGCCTACTCGTATACGACCGCCGCCGCGAGCGCCCGGACAAAGAAGAGTCGTGCAGTCCCTTAACGTCAGGCTTAGCGTGATGGGACAACTCCCGATCCTGCGGGACGGAGCGATGAGATGTACGAACGGCAACGACGAGACTGCGCCAAGCTGCTCCGTGACTTGGCAGTGACGATTCAAGACGTACGTCACAAGCGACCCATCCCTGGATCCATCTACGCAACGGAGATCGCTCGGGACAACGACGTTGGCGATGAGACGTGTCCCCACCCATTCGCTTTTGCCCATCACCTGCACCGGACCTTGATCTACTCGGCGGGCGAACGCCTCGCGACGCTCGCCTGGTGTCTTGAGCTGGACCCGCCACACGTGCTCAGCATGAACGACTTGGCTAGAGCGGCGGCCGAAGCTGCTGCAACAGCTGTATGGCTGGGCGCACATCAAGCAGACGGAGATGCCCGCCTGCGACGGCTCGTCGGCCTCACGTCGACCGCGAAGCGGGAGCACTCCAAGCTTCAGACGGCCCTGAAGGCGGAACCGGATAGCAGCGGTATGCAAGAGATCCTTGACTGGGCCACCCAGAACGGTGTCCAGGCGGAAGGACCCGGTTCGAAAACCGACCTGCTCATCGCCGCCGACGCCGCAGCTGGACGCGTCGACTATAACCGCCTTAGTGCCTTCACACACAGCACGCTCCACGCGGTGATGGTCGGCTACATCGAGATTGATCAATCACAAAAGGGCAACAGCGCTCTGGTCGAAGTGCACGCCATGCAGATCGGAACCGTCGCTGCCAGCTATGTTCTGAAGGCCCTTGCCGGCCTGATTCGCGTCAACGCGGACGACCCTGCCCTCGCCAACCGCCTCCGAGACCGGCTCGACGCCCTCCTCACCGAGGTGGCTGAGGCGGCTCGGCGGACCGAAGGCCTCGCTGGATGACGATAAGTCGTGATCGTCTCGCGGACCTCTCGCTTGTGAGTTCTGGGCGCTCCGTCCGGCCGGGTCCGTTCGTGTCTTTGGCCTCGGGCAACCGTCCGGCACCGGTCGGGAGAGGGCGGCTCCGTTCGCGTCGGTTGCTGTCATCGTTGCTGTCGGCAGCCGCACCCTAGCCCGTCAGTCAGGTGGTCGTGTCGGCACTGCTGCCGTCGTCGAACCATGACGGAGCGGTGTAGAGGTCGGCGACTTCGGCTGCCGGCACCTTGGCCACCACGATGCCGACGCGTCGTGGGTTGTTTGGTGTCCGCCAGTCGATCACCATTTGATTCTGCTCATCAGCGTCTGCCTCGACCAACACGTTGAAGAGCAGTTGGCCGTCCTCTTCGCTGTACGCGTCAGCCGCCAGTTCCATGACCCCGCCAGACCGTAGGGTCACTATCCACCGACTGGGGATTCCCGCAGCGAACTCCACGGCGGCTGACACTAGCTGTATCCGGCGTACAGGTCGACTCGTCCGTCGCCCACCAGGTCAGCCTCCGTTGCAGGATGGCTGACCTGCTGTTTCTTTGGGCGCTACCGGTCACCGTTGGTCAGCTTTGGTCGACGCTTGACGGCCCAGAGACGGCCCGGCGACGGCCCGAGGGGGTAGGCAGCGGTCGGCAACCGGACCGACCCTCCTCGCATCGCACAGTTGCGATGGGATCAGGATCGCTGAGACAATCGTGAATCAATGTGGACCTCGCGCATGGCCACGAGAGGCAGCTATGAATGAATTTGATCATGACGACCAATTGGACAAACTCAAGTCCTTGGTTGCGGTTGCAAATGTAGTTGAAACCGAACTAGAGCACCAAAGGCGCAACCTGCGATTCGAGAAGGCAGCCGGTCTTGTTCGCATCACTCTGTCGGCTGGAATCTTCGGTTTCGCTACCTTTCTTTCTTTTTCATTGCAGCCCGCCAATTCTAGCTTCGGACTTATCATGCTGGCTGCGGCGGGAGTTGTCTCACTTCTCATTGCCCACTCTGCGCTCCAGCGCATGCGTCAGCTACGCCGAGAGGTTCAGCGGCTATCTCCCGTGGTTGAGTGGCTGAGGAGCCAAACCGAAAAATTTCATGAACCAGCCATTGATCAGCTTATAAGCGGCATACGGAAGACGATGGCGCTGACCGCTGCGGCAGCAGGTGGTCGGAAGTAATGGCATCGCCGGGACTTAACCGTGAGCCGCTAGAAGCCTATATGGAATTGCTCGATAAAGCACCCTACGCGGATGATACGCGAAGGGAAATGCTTGAGGCCGTAAAGCGCGAGCAGTCGCACCGATTTGCGATGGAATGGATTCGCAACGTACTGACTTTGCTAAACACGTTACTGGCTGCCGGTGTCTTTATATTCGTAATGCTTACTGCCAGCGAGTTGAGCAAGAACCCCGATGCCGCTCCACAGGTCTGGCGTGTGCTGCTATCCGCTACCGCATTCTCCGGCACGCTCGTTGGCGGAAATGCCATTCTAACCCGCCGCAGTGGTCGCTCAACCCGCAATCCAAAGTAGCCGAAATAAAACAAAACTCCTGCCTCAGAGGCCGCAGCTTGTGTACGCGACAAGGCTGTGGTGGGGATGCGGCGCGTGTACTCCGGGCAGGCCCCTGGCCTGCCGGCAACGCCGGCCCGAGGGGTCGCAGAGGCTCCGGGGTCAAGGGCGGCCCGAAGGGCCGTCGCGCAGCGACGCGAAGCGCCCTTGACCTTGGAGGGGCGAGCCCGCACACTCCGCGCCGCATCCCCACCACGGCCGGCGGTGACTGCCCAACGGCCCGGCGGTGCGACGGCCGCCGCCCCCATGGCCGGCTGCCGGCCAACCAGCTCGTCACCCAACGATCTGTCGCTCTGCGGCGGCCCACCGGGCTCCCCGCCCTCCGCGCCAGCCGCCGGGCGTCAGGCGTGACGGCCGCAGAGCGACAGCGGCCGCGGCCGGCGCGCGCCCAGGCGGCGGCGCGTGCGGCCCGTTGCGGGCCGCCTTGAAGACGTACAGAAACTTTGAACAACTTCGCCGGCAGCCGGCTGTCCGACTCCCGTTGATGGTTGACACGGCGGGTTCAAGGGGTGTGCGCAAGTAGCTCGGCGAGCTTCTCGGATGGTGTCATGAAGCCGAGGGTCTTGCGGGGGCGGGTGTTGAGGCTACGGGCGAAACGAGCGAGGTCGTCGGCGGTGTGGAGCGATAGGTCGGTTCCCTTGGGCATGTACTGGCGGAGAAGGCCGTTGGTGTTCTCGTTCGATCCGCGCTGCCAGGGCTTGTGGGGGTCGCAGAAGTAGACCTGGATGCCGGTGGCTGCGGTGAATTGGGCGTGCTGGGACATCTCCTTGCCTTGATCCCAGGTGATGGTGCGAACCAGCTCGTCGGGCAGGGTGGCGACGGCCTGCCGCATCGCCTGCTCGACGCTGTGGGCGGTGCGGCCTTGGGGTAGGTGCAGCAACAGCAGGAATCTGGTGCTTCGCTCCACGAGGGTGCCCACCGCGGACTTGCTGTCTTTGCCGAGGATCAGATCGCCCTCCCAGTGGCCGGGCACCGCACGATCGTCGGCCTCGGCGGGGCGTTCGCTGATCATGACCATGTTCGGGATCCGGCCGGTGTTCTCGGGCCGCTGGCGGGCGCGGCGCTTGACTCGGCCGGTGCGCAGGCAGCGGGCCAGCTCTCGGCGTAGCTCACCGCGGCCCTGCACGAACAGCGCCTGATAGATGGTTTCGTGGCTCACCCGCATCAGGGGATCGCCGGGGAACTCGATTGGCAAGCGCCGCGAGATCTCCTGCGGTGACCACCAGGCCCGCAGCCACTCGGTCACCTTCCCGGCCAGCCTCGCACAGGCCAGCTTCGGCGTCTTCGGGCGTCGGGCCCGCGCTCGAGCTCGCTGGTGAGCCCGCCATGCGCGGTAGTCATCCCGGCCGCCGTTACCAGCCACTTCGCGTGAGACCGTCGAGGTGGCCTTGCCGAGCCGGGCGGCGATCGACGTGAACGATTCGCCGCCACGAAGGCCGAGACTGATCTCCTCCCGGTCGGCGAGGGTGAGCCGCCCGGGCCCCGGCTGCCAAGAGTCGGATCGCACAGGGCGTTTCGATTCGCGGCGTACGACGGTTCGGACGATCTCATGGGAGCAGCCGACCTGGCGGCCGATCTCCCTCAACGACAGGCCCTTAGCGCTCAGCCGTCGGGCCAGCTGTCGTTGCTCCATCGTCAGATGGGCGGTCATCAACATCTCCCTCGATCGAATCGACGCATTCTCATCGACTCGTCGAGCCCGTTGCACTGACCGGTTGAACCCGCCCACTGCGGCCTCGGTTGACGCTTGACATGATCGCTCCGGCGTCGCATCGAGCGCGCGACTCGCGGCAGATCCGGTTGGCCGTCAGAGTGGTCGCCAGGTCTGACATGGGGGACCGGATTGGCGCAACCAGGGTTCGGCCGCACGGGAGTCGAAATGCGGCGCCAGGCCTACTGGTCAGGTGTTCACCAGCCACTGTTGCCCGTCGATGAGCTCGCGAACCGCGTCGAGGTGTCCGGCGTGGCAGGCGGTCTCGGTGATCACATGGAGCAGGACGTCCCGAAGATTGTGCAGGCGCCACTCACTCCCGGGGAAGGGCCACCAGGCCAAGTCGGCATCGGCAGATGAGGCGGCGATGACGGCATCGGCCAGGGAAGCCTCATGGCGATAGCAGTCAAGGACATCGCCGGCGGGTAGTCCCGGAGCTACCTGCCATGGGCTGTCTTGGCTGCCGACCATGTCGATGACCTCCGGGTCGCCGGCCACAACAGCGCGGAAATACAAACGCTCCACCGACAGCGTGAGGTGCTGCAGCATCCCCAGGCAGCTCCACCCAGAGGGCAGCACGGGGCGCCGCAGCGCCTCATCGCTCAGTCCTTCCACGGCACCCAGCACGTGGTTTCGCTGCCTCTGGAGGCACTGCATCAACGCGGTGATCTCGGCGTCGACTGCCACCGTCAAGTCTGAACCTCCCTAACACGACACTTCTTCGCAGGGCCGAATGCAACCTTGCGGATACGTACCCGCCGACTTTCCGTGACGACTGGCGTGCCAGTTATCCGCTTCTGTCGAAGAGTGGATGCCCGATCTTGGCATGTTCCTGTTGATCTCAACCGAAGTTCACCCGGCGACGAGCATCCCGCCTGGCGCCCATCGTTTACGCCATCGCGAGCAGGGCGATGCCCATACCCGCGCTCATCACGCCGTGGCACAGTGCCGACCAGTCCAGCGGACACGCCACCGCGTCCGTCGTCGCCGTGGACAGTCCACCGATGCGCATCCCGCGGCCAACCCACCAGAATGCGGCGAGTACCAGGTACCCCCCGAGCAGCGCACTGGCCCATCCGGCGCATCCGACCGGCGCATGACCCATCCTGGCCATGTCCATACCACTGTGACCGCCGGCGGAGGCGTCCCCCGGTGCCGAGGCACCCATCCACACCATGGTCCCTGTCGCGGTGGCGAAGAAAACCGGGAGGGCACGACCGCGCGGCGTCCACACCGCCCGCACCGCGAACCACCCCGTCGACATCATGAAAATGACAATCCAGGCTGCTGCCGGGACCGCCGCGCCCCACGGCCAGATCATCGCGATCATCGATAGGCCCATGACCAGGTGCAACATCTCGGAGAGTCGATGCTCCGCCACCGGACAGAGCCACGCAGCGGGTGGGCGAAGGCACCGGAGCAGGTGAAAGGCGGCCGCCCCTCCGAACGCCACTGTCAGCAGCCATCGGAGGAGGGCAATGTCGATCATCGGCCCCACGAACGGTGGCGGGGCCTCCGGCAGGCGCCGAACCTCAGTGGCAGCAATGGTGCTCGCTGCCGGTGGGCGCGGTGGCGCCCAGGTTGTCGTCACGGCCGGCGGCGAGGCGCGACCACTGTGATGTGGGCCGCCCGTCGAGCCGGAACTGGTCGCCGTCGGTCCGGAAGCGCTGCGGCCAGCCTTCCGGCGAGTCCTCCCAGTCCTCCTGGCGGCCGTAGACGGTCATGTCGAGCAGGCCGTACGACGGCGCCATCGCCTCGACGCCCCGCCCGGTGGTCCAGTAGGTCTCGAACACCCGGTCGCCCTGGCGCAGGTAGCACGCCTTCATCCCGAACGCGCGTCCGGCGACTAGGGAGTCGAGCGACTCCGCGGGCACGGAGTACCAGGGCGCCTCCCAGCCCATGAAGTCGCGGTAGCGCGAGCTCTCCTCGAACGGCCCCTGACAGAAGACCGCGAACGTGACGTCGCGCGAGTGCAGGTAGGACAGCTCGAGCACCTGGCCGGTGAAGAACGTGCAGCCCTCGCACTGGTCGGCGGCCGGGCTGCCGGTGTGCCACATGTGGTACGACGCGAACAGCTGGGTCCTTCCCTCGAAGACGTCGAGCAGGGGCACCGGGCCGTCGGCACCGACCAGGGGGGTGGTCGGGTCGACCTCGACCATCGGCAGCCGCCGGCGGGCCGCGGCGATGGCGTCGCCCTCACGCGTGTGTGCCTTCTCGCGGAGCCGGAGCTCGTCGAGTTGCTTCTGCCAGGTCTCGCGGTCGGTGAGCGGGGGTGTCGCTGGCGTGGTCATGGGTTCCTCCTCGGGCTCGATCGCTATGAGGCTAATAGTGGCTGCTAGGATCAAGCAAGTATGATTCTTGGACTCACCAGTGTGACGAACGGGCGGCGCGGTTCCGGACAAGGCGTAGGGAGGTTTTCGGTGCCGACTCAGCGGGGTTATCGGCAGGCGTGCGGCGTTGCTCGCGGCCTCGACATCGTGGGAGAGCGGTGGGCGCTGCTCGTGGTGCGCGAGCTGCTGCTCGGGCCGAAACGGTTCACCGACCTCCAGCAGGCGCTCCCGACCGCCAGCCCGAACGCGCTGTCCGACCGGCTGCGCGAGCTGGCCGACGCGGGCGTCGTACGCCGCCGGCAGCTGGCACCGCCGGCCAACGTGCGGGTCTACGAGCTGACCGCATGGGGTCGCGGCCTCGAGCCGATCGTGGTCGCGCTTGGCACCTGGGCGCTGGCCGCCCCGCCCACCGCGGAACAGCTCTTCCTGAGCGCGGACAGCGCCATGCTGAGCATCCGCACCTTCTTCGTGCCGACGCCGGAGCGGCCCGAGGCGACGCTCCGGATCGAACTGCGCGACCACGGTCCCGCTGGGGTGTTCGGCGTCCGCCTCACGTCGACCGGCGCCGAGGTCGCCCACGAGCCGCCCGAGGAGCCGGGCGCCGTCCTGGTCACCACGACGGATGCCCTCGTCGCCGCCTTCGGCAGCGACGACCTGGCCGGGCTCGTAGCGGCCGGCGCCGTCATCATTGGCGATCCCGAGGTCGTACGCCGTCTCGTCGCGAGCGTGCGCGTCCCGGCCCCCACAGATCAGCACTCAAACGGCGCCCCGGTCAAGAGTGGGGCGGGCGGATAGCCACCAGAGACTGTCCGAGGTGATCTAATGCCGCGTCAGGTCGGGTCCACCCTGCTTTGGTCGACACTCCGGTCCGGCGTCGACCAAGGTCACGTGCACTGATCTGCCGCTGACCGCGCGCCTCTGGCGGACTGTCGAGTCCGCCCCGGCGTCCGGCTGGGTCGTAACGCGGTGTAACAGCGGCAGCCCGTCGCGCGGGAACCCGTCGCGCGTCAAGTGGAGCCCGAAACGCCGGCAGCCAGCCGTATCGAACGTCTGTTCGACTAGGCTGCTGTGGGTGGAGGTACGCGGTCGCTGGTGGAACGGGGCATGGGGCCGCATGGCCCGGCGGGACATCTGGCTGGTCTCCAACGGCCGGCTCTGGCGGGTCCGTGGCCGCCTCGGTGGCGACGGAGGCCAGGAGGTCTCCTACGACTTCCCGGACGAAGCATCCGCCCGGTCGATGGTCGACCGAATGATGAAGACCTCGGGATGACTTGCGTATGCCCGGGAACGCTGGCTCGGAATGACAGGTCCTGACAGCGGCTCGGCAGCGGTCTTCCGCTGCAAGCGACGCTCGGCATGGGCGGACCGACGACGTGAGGAGGTCTGGGTGACCGCGACATCACGGCGGCCGACGCCCGCCGACCCGATGCCGGACGCACCGACGCGGCCGGGGGTGTCCAGCGGCGCCTGCCGAGACCTGCCGCCGGAGTTGGGGCAGGACGCCGTCGGCGTGCTGGAGGGTCGCACGTTCATGTTCTCCGACGCCCGCGGAGACGTGCCGAGGGGCTCCATCGGCGGCCTGGTGCACGACGACACCCGGTTCCTCAACCAGTGGGAACTGACGATCGACGACGCGCCGCTGCTGGTGCTCTCCTCGGGAACCGTCGACGCCTACTCGGCGGCGTTCTTCCTGGCCAACTCCGACCTGCCCCACCTGCCCGCCAACCGGGTGGGTGTACGACGGCAGCGCTTCGTCGGCGACGGCCTCTACGAACGCGTCGAGCTGCGGTACTTCGGCGTCGAGCCCGTGTCGATCCGCCTGCGTGTGGCGGTCGGGACGGATTTCGCCGACCTGTTCGAGATCAAGGAGTCGGGCCGCGACCGTGCCATGGACATCATCCGTCAGCACGAACTGGACGGCTCGGCACTCGGGTTCGGGTATCGCAACGGCAGCTATGCGGCGTCGGTACGCGTCGAGGCCGACCCGCCGGCCGACCTGGTGGACGGGGACGCCCTGGTGTGGGATGTGTGTCTCGAGCGGGGGCAGCAGTGGTCCTGCGAGTTGCAGGTTCCGCTGCGCTGCGGCGAGGAAGACTACCGACCGGCGGTCCGCGGGTTCGGCGAGGCGTTCGATCACGGGCCGGAGGACCCGTCGACCCGGTGGGCTACGGAGAAGCCGCATCTGCACGCGGACGTCGATCTGCTCCGCGACGTCTACCACAGGTCGGCGGTCGATCTGGTGTCCATGCGGATCGAGAAGACCATCGCCGGCGAGCCGGTCATCCTCCTTGCCGCGGGCCTGCCGTGGTTCCTGACCACCTTCGGTCGCGACACGGTGATCACCGCCTACCAGACCATGACCTGCGGCCCTGACGTCGCCCGTGGCGCCCTGATCGTGCTGGCGACGCACCAGGCGAAAGGGTTCAACGACTTCACCGACGAGGAACCTGGCAAAATCTTCCACGAGTATCGCTCGGGTGAGCTGACCCAGCTCGGGCTCAAGCCTTACCACCCGTACTACGGCAGTGCCGACACCACCGCGCTCTGGCTCATCCTGCTCTCGGAGTACTGGCGGTGGACCAGGGACGCCGACCTCGTGCGCCGGTTGCGCGGCAACGCCGAGGCCGCGCTGCGGTGGATCGACCGTTACGGCGACCGCGATGGCGACGGATACGTCGAGTACGCCACCCGCTCCACGCAGGGCCTAGGCAACCAGTGCTGGCGGGACTCCCCCGACGGCGTGCAGTACGCCGACGGGCGGATACCCGTCCTACCGATCGCCACCTGTGAGATGCAGGGCTACACCTACGACGCGAAACTGCGCATGGCCGAGCTCGCCGAGGGACCGTGGCAGGACCCGGCCATGGCCCAGCGACTACGCGCCGATGCCGCGCGGCTGTGCGAACAGTTCAACCGGGACTACTGGATCCCCGAGCGGGGCGGCTACTACGCCGTCGGCCTCGACGGCGACAAACGGCCGATCGACTCGATGACCTCCAACATGGGTCATCTGCTCTGGAGTGGGATAGTGCCCGAGGAACGCGCCGGACAGCTCGCGCGACACCTGATGTCTCCCGAGCTGTTCTCCGGGTGGGGGGTACGCACCCTGTCCACCGCCGATGTCGGCTACAACCCGATCGGCTATCACGTCGGCACGGTCTGGCCGCACGACAACTCGATCATCGCCGCCGGGCTGGCCCGCTACGGTCACCGCGACGAGGCCAACCGGATCGCGATGGCGATGCTGGAAGCATCCCGGCACTCCGAGCACCGGCTGCCCGAGGCGTTCTCCGGCTACGACCGGTCCTTCGGCCGTCAGCCCGTGCCGTACCCGACCGCCTGCAACCCCCAGGCCTGGGCCAGCGGGGCGCCTCTGCTGTTCCTGCGCACGATGCTCGGCCTCGAACCGCGGGAGGGCGAACTCGTCGCCGACGCTCACGTCCCCGACGAACTCGGACGGATCCGCCTGCACCACGTAGCGGCGCTCGGGCGACGGTGGAACGTCGAAGCCGCCGGTTCCGAGTGCATGGTCGCCCCCGTCGACTAGGTGTTCCGCCCAGACAGACGGCTTCGTCTTTGCGTCATGTTGGCAAAGGCCCCAGCGTTCGAACGCCCGGCCGCCCGGCCCCCTGTCGCCCTACCTCGCGATCTTGCACTTGGTGCCCCCGTTCTGTGTTGTTTGTGCCTTTTGCCGGGGCCGCAAGCGCAAGATCGCGAGGAAGGGGTGGGTTAGAGCGGGTAGGTGCGGGCGACCGCGAGCATCTCGGAGGTGTGCGAGCCGACGATGCCGACGTCGGCGGGGCGGGGGCGGAAGCCGGGTACGCCGGCCAGGCCGTCGCTGGCGTCCATCGCGCGCAGCGTCACCCGCTCGGCCTTCGGGGTCAGGGTCAGCGTCACCTCGACGCCCTCCGGCGGCGGGGCGTGGAAGACGATCCCGAAGCCCCACCGGCCGTCGCGGGCCTTGACCGGCACGTCCCGCCCGGCCACGGTCGCCGACCGTACCGTCGCGGTGGACGTGTCGACGTGCAGCGTGGCCAGGCGGACCGGGCGCTGCGGGGTGAGCCGCAGGCGCAGGACCCGCTGGTCGCCCGAGCGGGTGTCGGAGAGCACCTCCACCTTCGGCGCGGGCAGGTTCGCCGCCTGCGCGGGCCCGGCCAGCAGCTCGGCGTCGCCCAGCCCCGGGAAGTCGTCCGCCACGGCGGCCTTGCCGTCGACGTAGCCATCGGTCCACGGCTGCGGGTCCTCCTCGTGGCTGAGCCACTGCGCCTTCCCGGTGCCGGCGTCCAAGGCGTACATGAGGTGGGTGGGGACCGGGTGGGCGGCGTCGAAGCGGTCCACGGCGAGGCCGACCCCGGCCAGCACCACGGCGGCGAGCGCGGCGGCGGTGGCCGGCAGCGGGCCCAGCCGGCGGGCCCGTAGCGCGACCAGGCCGCGCTGCCCGCCGGCCTGCGGGTGCAGCAGGTCCACCACCGGCAGCGCGACCAGCCCGAGCAGCACCGCGAAGAGCGCGGCGACCCCGCCCATCGCCATGCCGAGCGCGGGGAAGAGCAGCACCACGGTGGGCAGCAGGATCACCACGCCGACCGCGCCGGCCAGGGTCACCGCGAGCACCGGCCAGGGGCCGTCGAGCCGGGTGGCCAGCGCCGCCAGGCCGGCGAGCGCGCCGGCCAGCGCGGGCAGGGTCGCCAGGTACGCCCCACCCGGCACCAGCACGGCCAGCAGCACCCCGAGCAGGGCCAGCCAGGCCAGCCCGCCGAACGCCAGGGCGGCCGGGCCGGCCCAGCGGCGGGTCAGCGCGTACCAGGCGAGGAGGATCGCGGCGGCGAGCGCCACCACGGCGAGCCGGTACCAGGTCGGCCGGTAAGGGTCGAGCAGCTCGGCGTAGCCGGGGCGGAGCGTGGTGATCCCGGCCCAGAGCAGCGAGGCGCCCAGCGGGGCGGCCACGATCGGCGCCAGCGCCAGCCCGAAGCCGGCGGCGAGCCGGCCGGCGGTGGCCCGGCCCCGCCGGCGCAGCAGCCAGCCGAGCACGCCGACCGCGGCCACCGCCAGCAGCGCCAGCGGGAGGGTCAGCCAGCCGGGGTAGCGGACCAGCCCGCCCGGCACCGGGAAGTAGGTGGCGTCGTGGCCGGAGCGCAGCGCCTTCAGATCGGTCCGGCCGAACTCCCGGGCCAGCCCGAGCGCGTTGTCGCCGTGCTGCTGGAGGCTGCCCCGGTCCATCGCCGCCGGGGTGTCCAGCGGCGTGTGGTAGACCGCGCCCCCGTCGATGTACGCCGAGTTCAGCCCGGCGAACTTCCGGTCGGCGAAGGCGGTGAAGTCGGTGTCGTTCGGCAGCGCCCGGTAGATCTCCACCGCGAACGAGGTGCCCACCGGGTGCGGGGCGGCCCGGCCGAAGAGGTCCACCAGCTTCGCGTTGTTCCGGGACGTCTCGAACATGATCACCGGCCCGGTCGAGCCGCGCGCCTCCAGGTTGAGCACCACCCCGCCGTCGGCGGCCAGCGGGTGGCTCGACGCGAACGCCGAGGCCCCGCAGAGGCAGGCCTCCTCGGCGTCGGTGAGCACGAAGACGACGTCGTTGCGCGGCCGGGGACCGGCGGTCAGCGCCCGGGCCACCTCCAGGATGGTGGAGGTGCCGGCGGCGTCGTCGTTGCCGCCCGGCCCGGACTGCACCGAGTCGTAGTGGGCGACCAGGAAGACCCGGCCGGTCGGGTCGGTGCCGGGCAGCCGGGCCACCACGTTGCGGACCCGGGCCAGGGTGGCCCCGCCCGCGGCCCCACTGAGCTGGCCCGCCTCCGGGGCGACGGTGTCCTGCACCTCGGTCTCCAGGCCGAGGCCGCGCAGGACCCCCACGAGGTGCTCGCGGACCTGGTCGTTGGCCGGGCTGCCGGCGACGTGCGGCCGGGCCGCGACGACCTGCACGTTCCGGTACGCCCGTTCGGCGCTGAAGTCGGAGGCCGGCGCGTCCGCCGGGCGGGGCGTCGGGGTACGCAGGTCGACCAGGACGCCGGCGCCGACGGCGAGCAGCGCGGCGAGCGCGGCGACGGCGGCGAGCGGCCGGCGGCGGGGCCGGGCCAGCGCCCGGTCTGCGGGGCGGGGCCGGGCCGGCGTCCGGCCGGCGGGGCGGGTGAGGGGTGCGCCCACGGGAACTCCTCGGGGGTGGGGCCAGGGGTGGGATCATCCTGCACCCACCGGCCCCGATCGGGACTCCCGCCCACCGGGGACCGGTGGAGGAGCGGCGCGCGGGAGAGGCCGCGATCCCGCGGCGTAACATCTGCCGTCCGCTTTGTCGCTATGCGGGTGGTGAGCCGGCTCGGGCCGCCCGTGCGCCCGTGCCGACGCCGCCGTGTTGTGTGCGACCGTTGTCTAATACAGGATCAGCAGGGCACTCGGAAGGAGCCCGACATCACCAGCGAACTCCCGCGCCTCGCGGCGGTGACCCGGCCGCATCGGGGAGTCGGCATGGCCGGCTCCTCCGTCGTGCCGTACCCGCACGGCGGCCTGGCGCGGCACGCCAACCTGCCGCCCGGTGAGCGGCTGCGGGTTCTGCTGGTCGAGGACGACGAGGGCGACGCCTTCCTGGTCAGCGAGCTGCTCGCCGAGACCAACTCGATGATCGACCTGCTGACCGCCACGAGCCTGAGCGAGGCCCGGCAGCGGGTGATGGGCGTCGACTGCGTCCTGCTCGACCTCGGACTGCCCGACGCGCAGGGGCTGGACGGGCTGCGCCAGGTGCTGGAGATGTCCACCGGCGCCGCGGTCTGTGTGCTGACCGGCCGCTCCGACGAGCACCTGGGCATCGTCGCGGTGGCCGAGGGCGCCCAGGACTACCTGGTGAAGGGGCAGGTCGACGGGGTCCTGCTGACCCGGGCGCTGCGCTACGCCGTGGAACGCAAGCGGGCCGACGAGAACGCCCGCCGGCTCCGCGAGGTGGAGCTGCGCCAGGCCGAGTCCGCCCGCCTGGAGCGGGGCCTGCTGCCCCAGCCGCTGATGACCACCGACCAGGTGTCGGTGCACACGTTCTACCGCCCCGGCCGGCACGCCGCCCTGATCGGCGGCGACTTCTACGACGTGGTGCAGACCCGGCCGGACCGGATCGGCCTGATCGTCGGCGACGTCTGCGGGCACGGCGTGGACGAGGCGGCCCTCGGCGTCGAGCTGCGGGTGGCCTGGCGGGCCCTGGTCCTTGCCGGGGTGCCGGACGACGAGGTGCTGCCCGCCCTGGAGCAGGTGCTGATGAGCGAGCGCCGGCTCCAGGAGATCTTCGCCACGGTGGCGACCGTCCGGCTCGACCTGGCCGCCAACCGGGCCACCGTACGACTCGCCGGTCATCCGCCGCCGCTGCTGCTCAGCGGGGGTAAGGTCGCGCCGGTGCCGGCCAAGAATGGTCTGCTGCTCGGCGTACGACCACGCCGGCCCGTTGCGTTCGATCTGGAGTTCGACACCGATGACTGGTCCCTGCTGATGTACACCGACGGCCTGATCGAGGGTCGGGTGGACAGCGGTGACGACCGGCTGGACGTGCCGGGGCTGACCGAACTGCTCGCCGAACCGGCCAACCGGGCGGTGCCCCTGGCCGAGCTGCCGGCCTGGCTGGTCGGCCGCGCCGAGCAGCTCAACGGTGGCCCGCTCGCCGACGACGTGGCCATGCTGCTGGTCACCCGCGGCGGTGGCCGGTGAACTCGTACCAGCAGGGCTGGACGCTGCGCCGCCGGGTGGTCGCGCTGCTCACGGTGGTCCTGGTGCTGCTGCTCGGGCTGGCCGCCGCCGAGGCGGTGGTCGCCGCGAAGAACCGGCAGAACATCGACGCCGTCCTGGTCAGGACCGGCCCCCTCCGGGTGCAGGGCCAGGAGCTGCTGAGCGCGCTGCTCGACCAGGAGACCGCCGTCCGCGGGTACGCGGTGAACGGCGACCGCAAGGACCTGGCCCCGTACGAGGCGGGTCAGCAGCGGGAGCGGGCCACCGTCACCGCGATGGAGAAGCTGGCCGCCGACTATCCGGGCGTGCTGCGCGAGCTGCGGGTCGTCGAGGAGCAGGCGGCGCGGTGGCGGTCGGGCGTGGCCGAGCCGGTGATCACCACGACCGAGCGCAGCGGCCCGGCCGCCGGGCAGGCGCTGATCACCGACCAGACCCGGCAGCAGTTCGACGGAATCCGCGCCGCGGTGGGCCAGCTCCAGGACGAGATCCTGATCGTCCGGCAGCAGACCGCCGACAAGGTCACCCGGACCGGCAACGTGCTGGTCGTCCTGCTGATCATCGCGGCCCTGGTGGTGGCGGTGGCGGGCGTGGTCATGGTGCTCTCCCTGGACCGGATCCTGATCCGGCCGCTGGCCGGGCTGGTGGGCCAGGTGCGGGAGGTCGCCGCGGGCGACTACGAGCACCACATCACCGGTGCCGGGCCGCCGGAGTTCCGCCGGCTCGCCGACGACATCGACGGGATGCGGCAGAAGATCGCCCGCGAGCTGGCCGAGGTGCGCGAAGCCCGGGAGCGCATCGAGTGGGTCAACAGCCAGCTCCAGAAGCAGGCCGAGGAGCTCACCCGGTCCAACCGTGACCTGGAGCAGTTCGCGTACGTCGCCTCGCACGACCTCCAGGAGCCGCTGCGCAAGGTGGCGAGCTTCTGCCAGCTCCTCCAGCGCCGCTACGCCGGCCAGCTCGACGAGCGGGCCGACCAGTACATCGCCTTCGCGGTCGACGGCGCGCAGCGGATGCAGCGCCTGATCAACGACCTGCTGGCGTTCTCCCGGATCGGCCGCCTCACCACCGGTTTCACCGAGGTCGACCTGAACAAGGTGATGGGCGACGTGGCCGGCCAGACAGAGGCCGCCCGGCAGTACGCCGGCGCCGAGCTGACCTGGGGCGAGTTGCCGGTGATCCGCGGCGAGGAGCCGCTGCTGACCAACCTGCTGGCCAACCTCGTCAGCAACTCGATCAAGTTCCGCCGCCCGGACGTGCCGCCGAAGGTGCACGTCTCGGCCCGGCTGGTCGACGACGAGTGGGAGATCACCTGCCAGGACAACGGCATCGGGATCGAGCCGGAGTTCGCCGACAAGATCTTCATGATCTTCCAGCGGCTGCACGCCAAGGACGCGTACCCGGGCACCGGCATCGGCCTGGCCATCGTCAAGAAGATCGCGGAATACCACGGCGGCCGGGTCTGGGTGGACACCGGCACCGAGGAGGGCACGGCGATCCGCTTCACCCTCCCCGCCCTCCCCGAGGACGTCGAGGCGGCGAAGGCGGTGACCGCGGCGGACGCGGCGGACGGGACGGCGGTCGACGCGGAGTCGACCGGGGACGAGACGGTGACCGGTGACGGCGCCGACGCCGCCGGGGACGCGCCGGTCGGTCGGCAGCCGGGCGGGTCGGAGCGCGAAGACGCGCCCGACGGGACGGCCGGACACGGTACAACGGGTGGCATGAGGGAGACGGTGGGATGACCGTGCCGGCAGACGGCAAGAGCCCGATCGAGGTCCTGCTGGTCGAGGACGACCCGGGCGACGTGCTGATGACCCAGGAGGCGTTCGAGGAGCACAAGCTCCGCAACCGGCTGACCGTCGTCTCCGACGGCGCCGAGGCCCTGGCCTACCTGCGGCGCGAGGGCCAGTACGCGGACGCGCCGACTCCCGACCTGATCCTGCTCGACCTCAACCTGCCCCGCCGGGACGGCCGGGAGGTGCTCGCGGAGATCAAGAAGGACGAGCAGCTCTGCCGGATCCCGGTCGTGGTGCTCACCACCTCGCAGGCCGACGAGGACATCCTGAGCAGCTACCAGCTGCACGCCAACGCCTACGTGACCAAGCCGGTGGACTTCGAGCGCTTCATCTCGGTGGTCCGCCAGATCGACGAGTTCTTCGTCAGCGTGGTCAAGCTGCCGCCGCGTGGCTGACCCGCTGCTCGACGACGTCGGCGAACTGCTGCGGGAGGCCGCGGCGAAGGTCGTGGTGCCGCTGTTCCGCCGGCTCGACGACGCCGACATCGCCGAGAAGGCCCCCGGCGAGGTGGTCACCGTCGCCGACCGGCGGGCCGAGGAGCTGATCTCCGCCGGGCTGCGACGGCTGCGCCCCGGCTCGATGGTGGTCGGCGAGGAGGCCGTCGCGGACGACCCGGGGCTGCTGCGGCACCTGCGCGGCGCCGGTGACGTCTGGCTGGTCGACCCGGTCGACGGCACCTCCAACTTCGCTGCCGGCCGGCGGCCGTTCGCGCTGATGGTGGCGCTGCTGACCGACGGCGAGCAGGTCGCCTCCTGGGTGTACGACCCGCTGGCCGGCAACCTCGCCACCGCCCGGGCCGGGGAGGGCGCGTACCTGGACGGGCTGCCGGTGCGGACGACCGGCGCGGTGCCGGCGGTCGGCGCGCTGCGCGGCACCGCGATGACCCGGTTCCTGCCGCCCGACGCCCGGCGGACCGCCGAGGCGGGTGGCCGGCGGATCGGCGAGCTGCTCCCCGGTCAGCACTGCGCCGGCCGGGAGTACCTCGACATGCTCACCGGGGAGCAGCAGTTCGTGCTCTTCTGGCGGACCCTGCCGTGGGACCACGCGCCGGGCACCCTGCTGGTCCGGGCGGCCGGCGGGGTGGCCCGCCGCTTCGACGGCGCGGAGTACGACCCGGCCGACGACGGCCGGGGCCTGCTGGTGGCGGTGAGCGAAGAGGTGTGGGCCGAGGTTCGGGCCGCGCTGCTCGACGGCTGAGCGGCGCTCCGCGACGGCGTCGGCACACTCCGTCGATGATCTGCGTCGTCCGAGGTCGGGGGCCTGGCGCGCCCGCCCCGGTCCGGTATCGTGACCGGCGGTCTCCGCCAGCAGGCCGCCGCCCGGCGCCGGTGGAGCCGCCGCCGCGCAGTGGGTCAACCGGGGGGCCGGCGGTCGATGGAAGGACGCTTTCGTGCCCAGGACCAGGCTCATCCGGCGGCGCGTCCGCCGGCCGTTGCTCGCCCTGCTCGCCGCGACGGCGCTGCTGCTCGGCGCCGGCCTGGCCCCGGCCGGGGTCGCCGCGGCCGCGCCGACCCCGGGCGCCCCCGACGAGGGCGGCAGCAAGCAGCTCCGCGCGGCGCTCGACGCTGCCGCGCGGGGTCACATCGAGGCGAAGGCCCGGCTCGACAACTCGAAGCGCCGACAGGTGGCGCTGACCGGGCAGCTCAAGCAGGTCGAGCTGCGCCTGGTCGAGCTCAACTCGCAGGTCGGCGAGGTGGCCGCGCAGTCGTACCGGCTGGGTCGGCTGACCCCGGTGTCGATGCTGCTCGCCAGCTCCGACCCGAACGCGTTCCTCAAGCGGGCCGCCGAGCTGGACGTGATGGCCCAGCGGGACAGCAAGCGGCTGCGCGCGTTCACCGAGGCCAGGGCCGCGGCCGCCAAGGCCAAGGCGGCGATCGACATCGAGGTGCGCGAGCAGCAGAAGCAGCTCGCGGTGCTGGCGAAGAAGAAGCGGGACGCCGAGATCGCGCTGGCCAAGGTGAGCTCGGGTAGCAGCTCCGGGTTCAGCGGCGGCTCGACCTCCGCCAAGCCGGCCCCGCGCAACCCGGACGGCTCCTGGCCGTCGGAGTCCTGCTCCGTCAACGACCCGACCACCTCCGGCTGCATCACCCCGCGCACCCTGCACGCGCTCCAGCAGGCCCAGGCGGCCGGCTACAAGCGGTACGTCTCCTGCTTCCGCAGCGGCGGCGACGGCGAGCACCCGAAGGGCCGCGCCTGCGACTTCTCCGCCGCCACCGGCGGCTTCGAGGACGTCTCGGCGACCGGTGGGGACAAGGCGTACGGGGACAGCCTGGCCAACTACTTCAAGAACAACGCGAGCCGGCTCGGCGTGATGTACGTGATCTGGTATCGGCAGATCTGGATGCCGAACACCGGCTGGCGGTCGTACAGCGGGGGCGGCAGTCCCGCCGCCGACCACACAAACCATGTTCATCTTTCGATGTACTGACCCGGTCTCCGGGAAGGCTGCGTAGCATCGCGACGGTGAGCAGCTCATCGTCCGACGTCGCGGTGGAGTCCGCGCCGACCGCGCCGACGCCGCCCCGGGCCCTGCCGAACGGGCTCGCCGCCTTCCTGGTGTTCCTCTCCAGCGGGGCCGTGCTGGTCCTGGAGACCGTCTCGCTCCGCCTGGTCGGCCCGTACGTGGGGATCACCCTCCAGGTGACCAGCTCGGTGATCGGCATGGCGCTGGGCGCCATCGCGTACGGGGCGTGGATGGGCGGGTTCCTGGCCGACCGGCGGGACCCGCGTACCCTGCTGGCCCCGGCCCTGGTGCTGGCCGGCATCGCCACCGCGATCACCCTCCCCGTCGTCCGGTACGCCGGTGAGGCGTTGCGCGGCGGCGCGGCGAGCGCCGTGCTGCTGCTCACCGCACTGGCGGTGCTGCTGCCGGCGGCGCTGCTCGCCGGGGTGACCCCGCTGGTGGTCAAGCTTCAGCTCGCCGACCTGCGCCGCACCGGGCAGGTGGTCGGGCGGCTCTCCGGCATCGGCACGCTGGGCGGGATCACCGCCACCATGGGCACCGGCTTCGTACTGGTGGCGGCGCTGCCCAGCACGGTGATCGTGCTGGCGCTGGCGGCGCTGCTCGGGGCCACCGGGCTGGCGCTCGGGGCGTACCTGCGGCGGCAGGCGGGGACCGGGCTGCCCGGTCCGGCCCGGGCGAAGGCCGCCCTGGCGGTGCTCGGCCTGGCCGGCGCCGGCCTCGCCACGGTCGCCCCGAACCCGTGCGACGTGGAGACCGCGTACCACTGCGCGAGGGTCGAGGTGGACCCGCAGTGGACGCAGGGGCGGACGCTCTACCTCAACTCCGCCGAGCACTCGTACGTGGACCTGGCCGATCCGACGCACCTGAAGTACGCGTACACGCAGTGGATGGGCCTGGTGGCCGACGCGGCGGCGCCGAAGGGGCAGCGGCTGGACGCCCTGCACCTGGGCGGCGGTGGCTTCACCATGCCGCGCTACCTGACCGCGACCCGGCCGGGCACCGCCAACCTGGTGTTCGAGATCGACGGCGGCCTGCTCGAGCTGGACCGGCGCAAGCTGGGTGTGCGCACCGGCCCGGAGCTGCGCGCGGCGGTCGGTGACGCCCGGGTGCTGCTCGACGCCGAGCCGACCGACAGCCGGGACCTGATCGTCGGTGACGCCTTCGGCCACCTGGTGGTGCCCTGGCACCTGGCGACCCGGGAGATGGCCGCCGAGATCCGCCGCGTGCTCCGGCCGGGCGGGATCTATGTGCAGAACGTCATCGACCTCCCGCCGGACCGGTTCATCCGCGCCGAGCTGGCCACCGTGGCCGCCGAGTTCCGGCACGTCGCGCTGGTCGCCCCGCCGGGCGCGGTCGCCGGCCGGTACGGCTCGAACTTCCTGATCGTCGGCTCGGACGCGCCGCTGCCGCTGACCCGGATCCAGCTCGGGCTGCGCACCCTGCCCGAGCAGGCGAGCCTGCTGCACGACGACGAGTTGACCGCCTACGTCGGGGACGCGCTGGTGCTGACCGACGACTACGCCCCGGTGGACCAACTGCTCGCTACCGCCTGATCGGGTGACTTTCCTGACCGATTCCGACTCTTCAGGTGTAGGTGGGATCACCCCGGGCAACAGGACTGACCATGGGTGGAGCGGTCAGGAGCGGCGAGCAACTGCTGGGTGAGCGGTACCGGCTGATCGAGCAGCTAGGTGCGGGCGGCATGTCGGTGGTGTGGCGCGGATACGACGAGGTGCTCGGCCGCCAGGTCGCGGTCAAGGTGCTCGCGTCCCGGCTGGCCAGCGACAAGGCCTTCCGGCACCGGATCCGCATCGAGGCGCAGGCCGCCGCGCGGCTCTGCCACCCCAACATCACCAACGTGTACGACTACGGCGAGTCCGAGCAGGCCGGGCTGACCGTGCCGTACGTCGTGATGGAGCTGGTCGACGGTGGCCCGCTGAGCAGCCGGCTCGGCCGCGGCGGGCAGCTGCCCTGGCGCGAGGCGGTGACCATCGGCGCGGAGGTCGCCTCTGCGCTGGCCACCGCGCACGCCCGGGGCGTGGTGCACCGCGACGTCACCCCCGGCAACGTCATGCTCACCCCGACCGGGGTGAAGGTCGTCGACTTCGGCATCTCGGCGCTGGTCGGGGAGAGCGAGCAGGGCCCGGACGGCGCCCTGCTCGGCACCCCCGCCTACCTCGCCCCGGAGCGGCTCGACAAGGGCCAGGTCTCCCCGGCCACCGACGTCTACGCGGTCGGCCTGCTGCTGTACCGGATGCTGACCGGCCGGCTGCCCTGGCAGGCCAGCACCACCACCCAGATGCTCCAGGCGCACATGTACAACGACCCGGACCCGATGCCCCCGGTGGTCGGGCTGCCCGATGAGGTCGAGGAGCTGGTCCGGCGCTGCCTGGCGAAGCGTCCGGCGGACCGCCCGACGACCGCCGACGTCGCCCGTACGCTCGCCGAGGCGGCCGGCATCGCGGCGATCGTGCCGGTCTCCCCGGCGTTGGGCCAGTTCGACCCGGCGCTGCTGGAGAACGCCGGGACCACGATCCTGCCCTGGTCGACGGCGACCGACGCGCTGCCCTTCTCAGCCGTGCGGACCCGGACCCGCCGGGCGGCGGCCCGCCGGCGCAGGGTCGAGGCCGGGGTGGCGGCGGTGGGGCTGGTCGCGGTCACCGCCGCCATGTGGGGGATGACCTCGCGGACGTCGGCCAGCGGGGGCATGGAGCCCACCGAGGCGCGGATGGGGCTGCCCCAGCCGGCCCCGTGCGAGGTCGACTACGTGCTGCGCCGGGACTCCGGCCGGGACTTCGCCGCCGAGCTGACCCTGACCAACACCGGCGGCCGGGAGCTGCGGGACTGGATCATGAGCTTCACCTTCCCCGGCCGGCAGACGGTGACCCAGGCCCAGCCGGCGGTGCGGCAGCAGGGGCGGACGGTGCTGCTCCAGCCGCCCGCCGCCGACGCCGCGCTGGCGCCGGGGGCGTCGAAGAAGGTCGCGCTGAGCGGCTCGTACACCGGGAGCAACCCGCTGCCGGTGCAGTTCAAGGTCGGCGAGAGCACCTGCGGCGTGCAGGTCTCCGGGGTGGCCGGGTCGATGCCGACGACCGCGCCGACGACCAAGGCGCCCGCGAAGACCACCGCGAAGAGCGGCTCGCACTCGTCGGGCCGCTCGGGCGGGGGTGAGCGGGCGAAGTCCGAGAACTCCGGCAAGGGCAAGGACGGCGGCAAGGGCAAGGGGAGATGACGTTTCGGGTGGCGCTCAGGACAGCGCGGCGAAGCGCTGCACCTGCGCGATGCTGCCCTCCACGATGAGCACGCTGTCCTTCTCCAGCACCGTGTCCGGCTCGGCGTAGTGCAGGCGTTCGCCGGGCAGTTTGGCGCCGACCACCCGCACGCCGTACCGGTCCGCCGGGGCCAGCTCGCGCAGCGGCCGGTCGACCATCCCCTCCGGAACGCGTACCTTGGCGATGGCGAAGTCGTCGCCGAACTCGATGAAGTCGAGCATCTTGCTGACGATCAGGTGCGCCACCCGCTCGCCGGTCTCCGCCTCGGGGAAGACCACGTGGTTCGCGCCCACCGACCGGAGGATCTTCGCGTGCTTCTCCGAGTTGGCCCGGGCCCAGATCTGCGGGACGCCCAGCTCGGTCAGGGCAAGCACGGTGAGCACGCTGGCCTCCACCGACGCGCCGAGCGCGACCACCACCCGGCGGAAGTCCGCCACCCCGAGCTGCCGCAGCACGTCCTCCTCGGTGGCGTCCGCCTGCACCACCCGGTCCAGCCGGTCCGACCAGTGCTGCACCCGCTCCTGATTGCGGTCGACGGCGAGCACCTCGTGGTCCAGGTTGGTGAGCGAGTCGGCCAGGTGCGAGCCGAACCGGCCCAGGCCGATCACCACGACGCCGCTCTCGTTCGTCTTCCTAGCCGACAATGGGTTGCTCCTCCGGATAGCGGTACAGGCGTCGCCGGGTGTTCAACGCGATCGCGGACCCGAGGGTGAGCGGGCCGACCCGGCCGATGTACATGAGCGCGGTGAGGACGTACTGCCCCGTGTCCGGCAGGTGCTGACTGACCCCGACGGACAGGCCGGTGGTGCTGAAGGCCGACGTCACCTCGAAGAGCGCCTGGTAGTAGCGCACCCCCACGGTGATCAGGAGCAGGAGCACCGTGCCGACCACGACGAGGGCGACGCTGATCAGGGCGACCGTGAGCGCCTGCCGCTGACTGGCTTGGGCGACCCGCCGGCGACCGACCGCCACGTCCGGCTCGCCGCGCAGCTCCGCCCAGATGACGAAGGCCAGTAGGAAGAACGTGGAGACCTTGATGCCGCCGGCGGTGCTGGCGCTGCCGCCGCCGATGAACATCAGGATGATCAGCAGCGGGTAGCTCGCCTCGGCGAGCTGGTCGACGTTGATCACGTCGAAGCCGCCGGTCCGGCTCAGCGCGATCTGGGTGAACGTGGCCAACACCTTCCCCGGGAGGTCGTACGTGCCGATGGTGGCCGGGTTGCTCCACTCGGCGAGCAACAAGTAGCCGAAGCCGAGTGTGATCAGCGCCAGGCTGCCCCACACCGTCAGCTTGGTGGCGACCGCCCATCGGCCCGGTCGCCGCCATTCGCGGAGGGCCTCGAAGAGGGCCGGGAAGCCGAGCCCGCCGATGATCGCGCCAAGGCCCAGCGGCAGCGCCACCCACGGGTCCCGGGAGAACGCGAGCAGCCCGTCGGAGTAGAGGGTGAACCCGCCGTTGTTGAACGCCTGGATCGAATGGAAGACGGCGGACCAGAGCGCCGACCAGGGCGGGTAGTCGTAGACCAGCCAGAGCCGGCAGGTGATGAGCGCCGTCATCACCGCCTCGGTGACGAACACGGTCGCCGCGATCCCCATCAGCAGCCGGCGTACGTCGCCGATGCCGAACTCGGTGGTCTCCGCCTGCACCAGCAGCCGGTTGCGCAGGCCGAGCTGTCGGGACACCACCAGGATCACCAGCGCCGCACCGGTCAGGATGCCCAGGCCGCCGACCTGGGTGAGCACGGTGATCATCGCCAGTCCGAAGCCGTTCCAGTAGTTCGGGGTGTCGTTGACGGCCATGCCGGTGACCGAGACAGCCGAGGTGGCGGTGAAGAGCGCGGTGACGAACGGGGTGTAGTGCTGCTCGCTGGTGGCCCAGGGCAGCATCAGCGAGCCGGTGCCGAGCAGGATCACCGCCAGGAACCCGAACGGCACCAGGCGCACGGGGTGACGGAGCAGCCGACGCACCACGCAATCTTCCGTCCGGAGATTCACCGACAGGTCAGGAACCGACCAACTGCTGGTCAACCGAAACCGGTCTGCTGGGCGCATCCCTCGACGACAGGAGACGGCGATGCGACCTACCCTTTCCGCCCTCGGCGTGGCCGGCGCGCTGCTCGCGGCGGCCGTGGTGGTGCCGGCCGTGGCCGCCCAGGCCGATCGGGAGCCCGGCACCGAGCGGTCCCGCGCCACCCAGCGGCCCATCGTGATCGGCCACCGTGGTGCGAGCGGCTACCGCCCGGAGCACACCCTGGAGTCCTACCGGCTGGCGATCCGGATGGGCGCCGACTTCATCGAGCCGGACCTGGTCTCGACGAAGGACGGCGTGCTGGTCGCCCGGCACGAGAACGAGATCTCGGGTACGACCGACGTGGCGGCCCACCCCGAGTTCGCCGCCCGCAAGGCCACCAGGACCATCGACGGCGTCCCGGTGACCGGCTGGTTCACCGAGGACTTCACCCTGGCCGAGCTGAAGACGCTGCGCGCCAAGGAGCGGCTGCCGCAGGTCCGGGTGGCCAACACCGCGTTCGACGGGAAGTTCGAGGTGCCGACCTTCCAGGAGGTCATCGACCTGGCCCGGGCCGAGTCGAAGGCCCGGGGCCGAACCATCGGCGTGTACCCGGAGACCAAGCACCCCAGCTACTTCGCCTCGATCGGACTGGCGCTGGAGGAACCGCTGGTCGCGGTGCTGAAGGCGAACAAGCTGACCCACCGGCAGGACCCGGTCTTCATCCAGTCCTTCGAGACCGCCAACCTGCGCAAGCTCGACGGCATGATCGACGTCCGACTGGTGCAGCTGATGGACGCCGCCGGCCGCCCGTACGACTTCACCGCCGCCGGTGACGCCCGCACCTACGCCGACCTGGCCACGCCGGCCGGCCTGGCCTGGATCGCCGGGTACGCCGACGGGGTCGGCGTGAACAAGAACCTGATCGTCCCCCGGGACGCGGCCGGTCGGCTGCTCGCCCCGACCACGCTGATCCAGGACGCGCACCGGGAGAAGCTGGTCGTGCACGCCTGGACGTTCCGGGCGGAGAACCAGTTCCTGCCGGTGGACTTCCGGATCGGGGCCGACCCGAACGCCCGCGGCGACATCACCGCCGAGTACGAGCTCTTCTTCGGTCTCGGCCTGGACGGCGCCTTCGCCGACCAGCCGGACACCGCCGTGGCGGCCCGCGCCGGCCTCTGACGACCGCCCACCGGGCCCGCTAGGGCCCGCTCGATCCACGCCATCTCGCCGACGTGGGGGTATCCGGTTCTCCCGGACACCCCCACGTCGGCGTAACGGATCCGACTCCCGCCCCAGCCCGGCCTGGCCGTGGGTGGTGTCGTGGCGCCCTACGAAGCTGATGACGTCAATGACTCAGCCGACGATGTGGGGTCCCGTCGGGCGGATGATCCGTCTACGTCATCAGGTTCGTAGCGTCCGTTGCCTTCATCGCGCGGGGCGCTCGGCGACGTAGGTGCCGCGACCGGGCTGACCGGTGATCAGCTCACGGTCGTGCAGCAGGGAGAGCGCGCGTGAGGCCGTGTTCATGTGGACCTTGTATGCCTCGGCGAGCTCCCTCGTGGAGGGCAACTTGTCCCCAGGCTTGAGTTCACCGCTTTTGATCTTTGCGGTGAGGTCGTTGGCGATCTGGCGGTATGGGGCTTCGGCTGTGGGCATGGTGAGGACTCCGGTTGGTTCGGCGTCTCCGATCATGCCGGGCCTACACCAGTAACTGCAACAAGTTGCCGCGTCGTGACTCTGGGGTCGACCTACACAAGCATTTTGTGTAGCCTCTGTCTGTCCGGCTCCGGTTGGTTCGGCAAGCCCCGGTGATCGGACAACCAGGTTGGCTCCGGGGTCGTACCGCCGATGAGGGCTGCGGGCGCGGGGCCGGCGGCTCGGTCCGCGTCCCCTTTCCGCGGACCGGGCCGCCTTCCAGGGCGACTGCGGGAGGAAGGTGGTCATGCGCAACGTGCTGAACCTGTTCCGGCCGGCGCGTCGGCGGCCGGCGTCGAGTCGGCCGCCGAACGGCGGCTGGTACCGGTCGGAGTCCTGTCGGCCGCTGAGCGTCGGGCAGATCCGCGACCGGCACTTCCGCACCGTGCGGCACGGCCTCGACCCGGCCGAGGTGCACGCCTTCCTCTACCGGGTGGCCGGCGACCTGGCGATCGTCCGCCGTGAGCTGGCCCGTACCGCGGAGGAGAACGTCCGGATCAAGCGGGCGTTGCGAAGCTGGCAGTCCAGGTTCACCCCCGGGAGGCGCTGATGGGCCGGGAGCGGTTCGTCGTCCACCTGCCGGTGCTCGCCACCGACCTCGACGGGGCCCGACGCTTCGCCCGGGGCATCTGTCGGGCGCTCGCCGTCCTTTCCGATGTGGACCGGGCCGAGACGACCGTCTCCGAGGAGGACGCCCAGCACGTCCGTCATAGAGTCTTCTGTGACCGGTTGCTCGACGGCCGTCGGCGCTGTCCGCTCCCGGCGGACCATGACGGCGAGTGCGGGCCTCGCCGGCAGCGGTAGCCGAAGGTCCGGTTTGCCGGCGCGGCGGTGGCGGGGTGCGACACACCGCCGTCGCGGGTGGTGGCGGCTGCGACCACCACCCATGGACGTCATCACCGGTGGTGGCAGGCTGTTGTTACGGCCGGCCACCCCACTACGGTTACTTGTGTGTTTCGGCCACATAGCCCGTGGGTGACGTCACTTCTAGCGTGAGCCGACAAATGAGTTCCCCCTGTCCTCACCTGGAGTCGCAATGACGGTCCGGCACACGCGACGGGTGTTCCTCTCCGCCGCCACGATGATGGCCGCGGCGCTCGCCGCCACGGCCTGTGGCAGCCCGCAGGACACCGCCTCCGGCGGCGGCGACAGCGCCGCACCGGTCAAGGTTGGTCTGGTGTATTCCCAGTCGGGGCCGCTGGCCAGCTACGGAAAGCAGTACATCGAGGGGTTCAAGGCCGGCCTCGACTACGCCACCAAGGGCACCGGCAAGGTCGGTGACCGGAAGATCGAGCTCACCGAGGCCGACGACGCCGGTGACCCGGCGAAGGCGGTCTCCGCGGCCAAGGACCTGATCGGCAAGGGCTCGAAGATCATCGCCGGTTCCACCGCGTCCGGCGTCGCCCTCCAGGTCGCCCCGATCGCCGCGCAGAACAAGGTCCTCTTCATCTCCGGCCCGGCCGCCACCGACGCGGTGACCGGCGCGAACAAGTACACCTTCCGGTCCGGGCGGCAGTCGTACCAGGACGTGGTGACCGCCAAGTCGTTCATCGGCGACGCGACCGGCAAGAAGGTCGTCGTCTTCGCCCAGGACGGCGCGTTCGGCGACGCCAACGAGGCCGCGGTCAAGAAGGTCATCGGCGGGGCCGGCGCCACCGTCAGCAGCGTCCGGGCCCCGGCCAGCGCCACCGAGTTCACCCCGTTCGCCAGCCAGATCAAGGCCGCCAAGCCGGACCTGCTCTTCGTGGCCTGGGCCGGCACCACCGCCCCGGCCATGTGGCAGACCCTCGACCAGCAGGGCGTGCTCGCCTCCACCACGGTCGTCACCGGCCTGGACATCCGCGCCTCCTGGCCCACCTTCGGCGCCGCCGGCGGCAAGATCTCCTTCCTGTCGCACTACTTCGACGGGGCCAGCGACACCGAGGCCGCCAAGGCCGCCAAGGCGAAGATTCCCGGCGGGACGCTCGACCTGTTCCACCCGGACGGCTTCGCCGCCGCCCAGATGGTCGTCCGCGCCGCGTCCGAGGGCGGCGACGACGTCGACAAGATGATCAAGGCGCTCGAAGGCTGGCAGTTCGACGGCATCAAGGGCCCGATGACCATCCGCGCCGAGGACCACGCGCTGCTCCAGCCGATGTACCAGGCCAAGCTCTCCGGTAGCGGCACCACCTTCACCGCGGCCGCGCAGAAGAGCCTGACCGGTGACGAGACCGCCCCGCCGGTCACCCAGATGAAGGGCTGAACGTGCTCGCCACCCGCGGTCTGACCTGGCGGATCGGCGAGGTCGCCATCGTCGACTCCGTCTACCTCGACCTCGCGCCCGGGGAGTTCCTCGGCGTGATCGGGCCGAACGGCGCCGGCAAGACCTCGCTGTTCAACCTGATCACCGGCCTGCGCCGGCCCACCGAGGGGCGGATCCTGCTGGACTCCGAGGACATCACCGCCCTCCCGCCGCACCGGCGGGCCCGGCTCGGCCTGGGGCGTACCTTCCAGGCGTCCTCGGTCTTCGGCTCGCTCACCGTGCGGGAGAACGTCCGGCTGGCCGTACAGGCGCACCAGGGTGGCTCGATGAAGCTGTGGCGGCTGGCGGCGGCCGACCGGGAGGTCGCCGCCGCCGCCGACGCGGCGCTCGACCGGGTCGGCCTCCACCACCGGGGTACGGCGCTCGCCGGCACCCTGGCCCACGGCGAGAAGCGCAAGCTGGAGATCGCCCTGCTGCTCGCCGGGGAGCCCCGGGTGATGCTGCTGGACGAGCCGATGGCCGGGGTCAGCGCCGAGGACGTGCCCGAGCTGGTCGAGGTGATCAAGTCGCTGACCGGCGACAGTGGCCGGTCCGTGCTGATGGTGGAGCACCACATGGACGTGATCCTGGAGCTGGCCGACCGGATCGCCGTGATGCACCACGGCGCGCTGCTGGCCTGCGACACCCCGGACACGGTGATGGCCAACGCCACCGTCCAGGAGGCCTACCTGGGGGAATCGCTATGAGTGTGGAACCGGTCCTCGCGGTCGAGGACCTGTCGGTGCGGATCGCCGGGCTGCACATCCTCCAGGGGGTGTCGTTCACCGTCGCGCCGACCGGGGTGACCGTGCTGCTCGGCCGCAACGGCGTCGGCAAGACCACCACGCTGCGCGCGATCGTCGGGCTGACGCCCCGCAACGGCGAGGTCCGCGGCACCATCCGGATGGGCGCGCAGAGCCTGCTCGCCCGCCCCACCCACCGGCTGGTCCGCGGCGGGCTCGGCTACGTGCCCGAGGACCGCTGCGTCTTCGCCGGCCTCACCGTCGCGGAGAACCTGCGGCTCGCCGAACGGCGGGGCACCACCCCGGCGTACGACAAGGTCTTCGCGCTCTTCCCGGAGCTGGACCGGCGTGGACGGCAACGGGCCGGCTCCCTCTCCGGCGGGCAGCAGCAGATGCTCGCGATCGGCCGCGTCCTGCTCAACGACAACCGGCTGCTGCTGGTCGACGAGCCGACCAAGGGGTTGGCGCCGAAGGTTGTGACCGAGGTGGCCGAGGTGCTGGAACGGGTGGCGGAGTCGGTGCCGGTGCTGCTGGTCGAGCAGAACCTGGCCGTGGTCCGCCGGCTGGCGAAGGACGCCGTGGTGCTCTCCGCCGGCAAGGTGGCCTGGACCGGCAACGCCCAGGAACTGCTCCTGGAGACGGCGCTGACCAAGTCGCTGCTCGGGGTGGGCTCCGGGGAGGTGCACGCGTGAGCGACGTGGTCCTGCTGACGCTGACCGGGCTGGGGCTGGCGGCGCTCTACTTCCTGGTCGCCTCCGGGCTCTCCCTCGTCTTCGGCCTCGCCGACGTGCTCAACTTCGCGCACGGCCTCTTCCTCGGCGTCGGGGCGTACGCGACGTGGTGGGCGGCCGGCAACCTGCCCGGCGCCGGCTCCGACGGGTTCGGCTTCGTGGTGGCGGTCGCCTTCGGCGTGCTCGCCGGGGCGCTGGTCGCGGTGCTGGTCGAGCTGGTGCTGATCCGGCCGCTCTACTCCCGCACCATCGAACAGGTGCTGGTCACCGTCGGCCTGTCGCTGGCCGGGGTGGCGCTGCTCCAGGCCACCTGGGGCGCCGACCCGCGGCCGTTCCCGCGTCCGGCGTGGACCCGGCAGGTGACCTCGATCCTGGGCGCGAAGGTGCCCAACGCCATGCTGCTGCTGATCGTCGCCTCGGTGCTGGTGCTCGGCGCGCTGCTGGCCTTCCTCCGGTGGACCCGCTACGGCCTGGTGATCCGGGCCGGGGTGGAGAACCGGGAGATGGTCACCGCGCTCGGCATCGACGTGCGCAAGGCGTTCACCCTGGTCTTCGCCATCGGCGGGGCCGCCGCCGCGCTGGCCGGCGCGCTGGGCAGCACGTTCTACGGCACCGTCTCGCCCGGGCAGGGCGGCTCGCTGCTGATCTTCGCGTTCATCGTGGTGGTGATCGGCGGGATGGGCTCGGTCGTCGGGTCCGCGTACGCGGCGGTCGCGGTGGCGCTGCTGCAACAGTTCGTCAACTACTACGCCGTGCAGTATCACGAGAACCTGTCGGGCGCCGGCGACATCTGCGTGGTGGCGCTGCTCGCCGTGGTGCTGTTGCTGCGGCCGCAGGGCCTCGCCGGAAAGGTGGCAACGGCATGACCGAGGTCAAGAGTCCCGAGGTTCCGGCGCCGCCCGCGGCGGTGCCCGACGAGCTGAGCCCCGGGCACGCCCGCTGGCACGGGATGCGGCCGTACCTGCCGCTCGTGGCGCTGATGGTGGCGGCGATCGTGCCGTACTCGACGATGAACCTGCCGGGGATCTTCGAGGGGCCGCTGAACTCGCCGGGCACCCTGCAGGTGCTCGCCATCTGCCTGGTCTTCGGCGGGCTCGCGGCCGGCTACGACCTGCTCTTCGGCCGAACCGGGATGCTCTCGTTCGGGCACGCGCTCTACTTCGCCGCCGGGGTGTACGGCACCGACATCCTGGTCACCCGGGCCGGGCTGCCGCTGTGGCAGGCGGCGCTGCTCACCGTCACCGGCGCGGCCACCCTCGCGGCGCTGCTCGGCGCGGTGGCGCTGCGTACCGTCGGGATCGCCTTCGCCATGGTCACACTCGCCTTCGCCCAGGTCGGGGCGATCCTGGTGGCGCGCGACTTCGGCGGTTGGACCGGCGGCGAGGAGGGGCTGCCGCTGGACGTCTCCGGGCTGCCGCCGGCCCTGGTCGGGGTGGCGAACACGGTCAACCTCTACTGGCTTGCGCTGGCGTACCTGGCGCTGGTGGTCTTCGTGGTGCACCGGGTGAGCGGCTCACCGACCGGCCGGGTGCTGGCCGGGCTGCGCGACGACGAGCGGCGGATCGGGGTGCTCGGGCTGGACCCGTACCGGTTCAAGCTGGTCGCGTTCACCCTGGCCGGCAGCCTGGCCGCGGCCGGGGGAGTGGTCTACTGCCTGATCGTCGGCGGCGCCTCCCCGCACGTCACCTCCTCCGAGCTGACCCTGTCGCTGCTGATCATGGTGGTGCTCGGCGGCCCCGGCACCCGCTGGGGCCCGGTGCTGGGCGGCGTCCTCTACATGTACCTGGACCACCGCCTCACCGCCTTCGGCACCAGCGAGGCCGTGAACAACCTCCCGGCGTTCCTCAGCCACCCCCTCTCCCAGCCCCTCTTCGTCCTCGGCACCGTCTTCATCCTGGCCGTCTACTTCTTCCCCGGCGGCCTGACCAGCCTCAAGTCCCGCCTCCACCCCCTCCTCACCGCCCTCCACCGCCGCCCCTGACCCCGCCCCGCCCCCTGACCCTGTTGATCATGAAGTTATTGTCGCGACACGCCGTGGTCGCCGGCGATAGCTTCATGATCGACGGGGTCTGAGCGCTGGGGAGGCGGTAGCGATGGAGCGGTTCGCGGTGGTCAGTGGGGGTGGGACCGGGATCGGGGCGGCCGTGGCGCGGGGGCTCGTTGATGACGGGTTCGACGTGCTGATCGTGGGGCGGCGGGCGGGGGTGCTCGACGCGGCTGCGGAGCGGATCGGTGCCGAGGGTGGGCGGCCGGGCGCGGTGCGCGCGGTGGCCGCCGATCTGACCGATCCGGGGCAGGTCGACCTGGTGGTCGAGGCGGTCGGTGAGCGGACCGTCGACGCGGTGGTGAACAACGCCGGGGGTTACCTCGGTGGGGACACCGGCACGCTGGCCGGGACCGCGGCGCACTGGCGGGCCAACCTGGACGCCAACGTGCTCACCGCGGTGCTGCTCACCGAGGCGCTGCGCCCGGTTCTGCGCCGCCCCGGCGGCCGGGTGGTGCTGCTCAGCTCGATCGCCGCGCAGCGCGGCGGCGGCGGGGCGTACTCGGCGGCGAAGGCGGCGCTGCACGGCTGGGCGTACGACCTCGCCACCCACCTCGGCAAGGAGCAGATCACGGTCAACGTGGTCAGCCCCGGCTACGTCGCGGAGACCGAGTTCTTCGGCGACCGGATGACCCCGGAGGGGCACGCCGCCCGCGTCGCGGCCACCCTGGTCGGCCGCGCCGGCCAGCCCGACGACATCGCGGCGGCGGTCCGCTACCTGGTCAGCCCCGAAGCGGGCTACGTGACCGGCCAGGTGCTCGGCGTCAACGGCGGCTCGGTCCTCGGCCGCTGAGGCCGCCCCCCCCCCCCGCTGACGACGAAAGGGCGGCGGCCCCCCGTGTGGCCGCCGCCCCCTGCGTCGTGGGTCAGCCGTTCAACATCTCGTACGCCATCGCCGGCGCCTTCGTCGCCGCGCTGCCGGTCGGCACGGTGATCTTCGGCGTGCTGCCGTAGTCGGCGTACGTGACGACGTACTGGTACGCCTTCCGCTCGCCGCCCGCGGGGATCTCCAGCACCAGCGAGGCGAGGTGCTCGTCCGGCCCGACCAGCGCGGTGAACGGCACGTGCTTGCCGGCCTCGCCGAGCGCCGCCGCCTCACCGTCCTCCAGCGCCTTCGCCGCCTCACCGCTGGTCACGTCGATGAACCCGACGTACTTCCCGGGGCCCTGCTCCTCGACGGAGGTCGCCGCCTCGATCAGCGGGCCGGCGTTGCCCTGGTCGGCGCCGTCGAAGGTCGGCACGCTGTCGCCGTCGGTCAGCTTCGACTTGTCCAGCACCATCCACTTGTTCGGGAACTTCGGCAGGCCCGGGTGGCCGCTGAACTTCGCCTTCATCCAGATCTTGTCCTCGATGACCAGGAACGACATCTTCATCGTGATGCCGTCCTTGTCCGGGGCCATCACGGTGTTCATCTCGAATGCCTTCGACTCCGGGTCGATCCGTCCGGTGAGGTTGCTGGACGCGTCCTTGCCGGTGAACCGGAAGACGCCTTCCGTACCGTCCGGGACGGCGTCGAGGAGGGCCTCCTTGGGCGTGGCGGTGGGGCTGGCCGGCGGCGCGGCGGCTGGTTCGCTCTTCGGCCCGCAACCCCCGAGCAGGGTGGTCGCGGCCAGCATGGCGGCGACCGTGCCGACCGCCCGTCGGATGGTGCCGGCGCTGCCCGTTGCCTGTGTCATCGCACTTCTCTTTCTCGCTGCGTGGCTTCTGCCGAGGACGATGCTGCGGGCCGGCACGGCGGTTTGGCTGCCGATATGCTGCCGTCCGGCTGCCGGGCACTGCCGTCCGGCGACCATGGGGGTGTCAGGAGCGGAATACTCGCATGTCAGGAACGCTGCGTTTCGAGGTCCTCGGGCCTCAGCTGGCCTGGTACGCCGACCGGGAACTCGACCTCGGCCCGGGCAAGCAGCGGGCCGTGCTGGCCGTGCTGCTGCTCTCCGCCGGCCGTCCGGTCCCCACCGGGCAGATCGTCGACGCGGTCTGGCCGGAGGAGCCGCCCGCGAACGGGCCCAACGTGGTGCAGAAGTACGTCGCCGGGCTGCGCCGGGTGCTGGAGCCGGACCGCTCCCCGCGGACGCCCGGGCAGGTGCTCAGCCTGACCGACGCCGGGTACCTCCTCCGGATCCCGCCGGAGGCGGTGGACGCGGTCCGCTTCGAGCGCGGCGTCCAGCGGGCCCGGCAGCGGCACGCGGCGGGGCGTACGGCCGAGGCGCTGGCCGAGCTGACGGCGGCCCTGAAGCTCTGGCAGGGCGAGCCGTTCACCGGGTTCGCCGGGCCGGTCTTCGAGGCCGCCCGGCACCGGCTGGTGGAGCTGCGGGCCGTCGCCCTGGAGACCCGCGCCGACCTGGAGCTGGAGAGCGGGCGGCACCGCGAGCTGGTCGGCGAACTGGTCGAGCTGGTCGCCGAGTTCCCGGTCCGGGAACGGCTGCGGTACCAGTTGATGCTGGCGCTGCACCGCAGCGGCCGGCAGGCGGAGGCGCTCGCCGCGTATCGCGAGTTCGCCGCCCTGCTCCGCGAGGAGTACGGCATCGAGCCGGGCGAGGTGCTCCGGGAGCTGCACCGCCGCATCCTCCGCGCCGACCCGACCCTGCTGAAGGCGACCCCGACCGAGCCGGCGGAGGCGGTCGCGGCCGAGGAGCGGCCGGACGGGTCGAAGCCGGCAGCCGGGCAGCGGCCCGACCCGCTCGTCCCCGCGGGCACGCCCGATCCGCCCGCGCCCGCGCCCGCGCCCGCGCCCGACCCGCTCGCTCCCGCGCCGACGTCCGGCACCCCGACCTCGCCGGCCGGGTTCGCGCCGCCGTTCGGCACCGGCTTCCCGCCCGTACCCTCGGCGGGCTTCGCGCCCGTACCCCCGCCGGCCACCGGTTTCGGGTCCGCGCCGAGCGTCGGCTTCCCGCCCGGGCCGGTCGGCTCGCCGGTCGCCCTCCCCGGGCCGGCCGGCCCGCCCGCCCCGTTCCTCCCGCCACCGCGGTACGAGCAGCCGCCCACCCGTCCCCGGCCCCAGCCGGTGCCGCGCTGGCTCAGCGTCAGCGCCACGATCGTCGGCGCGCTGACCGCGATGCTCTCCTTCGGCCTGCTCACCTGGCTGGTGGTGCTCGTGTACGCCGGCTGGCGGCGGAGCTGGCGCAACGGGGTCGCCGCCGTCGGCTACCTGTCGCTCGCCGCCACGTTCATCATCGTGCTCGGCAGCGGCGACCCGGACGATGTGACCGACGCCGAGGGCTTCTTGATCGTGGCCTGGCTGGTCGGCTGGATGCTCGGCGTCCTGCACACGATCCTGCTCAACGGCGTGGTCTGGTCTGCGGTCCGGGGTCGGGGCGGGGGAGTGTCCGGGCCGGCGGCCGACGACCGCCGGATCCGCCGTGAGCAGGCCCGTTACCTGCTGTACCACTACCCGGCGGCCCGGCAGGAGCTGCACATCGGCCGGCCCGACCTGCCCCGTACCTTCGACGACGGGGGCCTGGTGGACATCAACGCGGTGGAGGAGCGGGTGATCGCCCGGCTGCCCGGGATGGCCGCCGCGCAGGCCCGGCAGGTGGCGATGGACCGGTGGCTCCGCGGCCCGTTCGGCTCGATGGAGGATCTCGCCGCCCGCTGCCTTCTCCCGCCGCTGCTCACCGACTCCCTCCGCGACCTCCTCGTCTTCCTCCCCCCGCTCCCGCACGCCACCCGGTCCACCACCCCGCCCCAGCAGAGTTGATCAAGAGGTTTGCGCCAGTCCGGGCCCGGATCGTGACGCAAACCTCTTGATCACCGGGAGTGGGCGCGGGCGGGGGAGGGGTGGTGGGCCGGGGGCGCTGGTAGAAATGCCGGATGAGCCAGGATCGGGCGGCGGTACGGGAGCGGGCCGAGGCGGTGCTGCGCCGGCTGGCCGGCGAGCACGCCCGGCTGCGGGAGGACCAGTGGCGGGCGATCGAGGCGCTGGTGGTGGACCGGCGCCGGGTGCTCTGCGTGCAGCGCACCGGGTGGGGCAAGTCGGCGGTCTACTTCGTCGCCACCGCGCTGCTGCGGGAGCGCCCCGACGCCGCCGGCCCGACCGTGATCGTCTCGCCGCTGCTGGCGTTGATGCGCAACCAGGTGGAGTCGGCGGCGCGCGCCGGCATCCGGGCCCGCACCATCAACTCAGCCAACCTCGACGAGTGGGACGAGATCACCGGCGAGATCCACGCCGGCGCGGTGGACGTGCTGCTGATCAGCCCGGAACGGCTCAACAACCCGGACTTCCGGGACACCGTGCTGCCGAAGCTGGCCGCCACCACCGGCCTGCTGGTGGTGGACGAGGCGCACTGCGTCTCCGACTGGGGGCACGACTTCCGGCCGGACTACCGCCGGTTGCGTACCTTCCTCGGCAACCTGCCCGAGCGCACCCCGGTGCTGGCCACCACCGCCACCGCCAACGAGCGGGTCACCGCCGACGTCGCCGAGCAGCTGGGTGACGCTCTGGTGCTGCGCGGCACGCTGGACCGGGAGTCGCTGCGGCTGGGCGTACTCGACCTGCCGAGCCCGGCGCACCGGCTGGCCTGGCTCGCCGACCACCTGGACCGGCTCCCCGGCTCGGGGATCATCTACACGCTGACCGTCGCGGCGGCCGGGGAGACCGCGGAGTTCCTGCGGGCCCGGGGCTGGTCGGTGGCCTCCTACACCGGCCAGGCCGAGGACGCCGACCGCCGGGCCGCCGAGCAGGACCTGCTCGACAACGAGATCAAGGCGCTGGTCGCCACCAGCGCGCTGGGCATGGGCTTCGACAAGCCCGACCTCGGCTTCGTGGTGCACCTCGGCGCGCCGCCCTCGCCGATCGCCTACTACCAGCAGGTCGGCCGCGCCGGCCGGGCCGTGGAGCACGCCGAGGTGCTGCTCCTGCCCGGCGTCGAGGACGCAGCCATCTGGCGGTACTTCGCCTCCCTGGCCTTCCCGGCGGAGGAGCAGGTCCGCGCGGTGCTCGCCGCGCTGCACACCGACCGGCCGATCTCCACCCAGGCCCTCGAGCCGGTCGTCGACCTGCGCCGGGCCCGGCTTGAGCTGATGCTGAAGGTGCTCGACGTGGACGGCGCGGTGCGCCGGGTCCGCGGCGGCTGGCTCGCCACCGGCGAGCCGTGGGTCTACGACGAGGCCCGGTTGCGCCGCGTCGCCCAGGCGCGCACCGCCGAGCAGCAGGCCATGCGGGAGTACGTGACCACGCCCGGCTGCCGGATGCGCTACCTGCGCGAGTGCCTGGACGACGCCGGGGCGGGCGACTGCGGCCGGTGCGACCGCTGCGCCGACCCGCTCTTCGCCGCCGAGGTCTCCGACGCCGCGCTCAGCGCCGCGCAGACCTTCCTCGGCCGCCCCGGCGTGGAGATCGCGCCCAAGAAGCTCTGGCCGACCGGTCTGGAGGCGGTGGGCGTACCCCTGAAGGGCCGGATCCCCCCGACCGAGCAGGCGCTGCCCGGGCGGGCCGTGGGACGGCTCTCCGACCTGGGCTGGGGTGGGCGGCTGCGTGGCCTGGTCGGGCCGGAGGCGGCGGACGGCCCGGTCCCGGACGACGTGGCCGCGGCCGTGGTCGAGGTGCTGAAGGCCTGGGCGCACGGCGACGACCCGTGGCCGCGCCGCCCGGTCGGCGTGGTCGCGGTGGGCTCCCGCACGCGCCCCGCGCTGGTCGACTCGCTCGCCGAGCGGATCGCCACCGTGGGCCGGCTGCCGCTGCTCGGCCGGGTGGTCCCGAGCGGTCCGGCCGGGGCCGGCGGACCGCGCGGCAACAGCGCCCAGCGGGTACGCGCCCTGCACGACGCCTTCACCGTCCCCGACGAGCTGGCCGCCGTCCTCGCCGGGCTGGACGGGCCGGTGCTGCTCGTCGACGACCTGGTCGACTCGGGCTGGACGGCGACCATGGTGGCCCGGCTGCTGCGCCGGGCCGGCGCCCCCGACGTCCTGCCCCTCGCCCTCGCCGTGGCCGGCTGACCCGCCCGGGTCGCCAACCGCGGTCGTCCGGGGCGGAGGAAAAGTTCCCGGCCGGCCCGGAATGCGAGCGTCACCACCGTCACCGACCGTGCGCGGGCCGACACCCCGGCCGGCGGTACCGTGGGGCCATGACCGAGCAGCGACCCGTCACGCAGACGTACGCCGTCACCGGGATGACCTGCGAGCACTGTGTGCGGGCGGTCACCGCGGAGCTGTCCACCCTGCCCGGCGTCGAGGAGGTCCGGGTGGACCTGTCCACCGGCACCGCCACCGTCACCAGCGCCGACCCGCTGCCGGTGGAGTCGGTCCGATCCGCCGTCGACGAGGCGGGCTACGAGCTGGCCGGCGGCGTTGCCTGAGCCGTCGCCCGCCGGACCGGCGGCCCCGGCCGACCCCGTGCTGGCGGCCGGCCACCGCGTCCCGGTGGGGGAGCCGCCCGTCGGGCCGGACCGGGCCACCCTGCGCTTGGCGCTGGTGACCGGCGGGCTGCTGCTCGCCGTGCTGCTCGGCTTCGGCCTCGGCCGGCTGAACCCGCCGCCCAGCACGGCGTCCGGCGCGGCCCCGGCGGCCGGCGGGCACACCCATCCGCCCGGCACCGGCGCCCACTCGCACTCCGGGGCGGCCGTCGACCAGGGCACCGCCACGGACGCCGCCGGCCTGTCGGTCAGCGCGGCCGGCTACACCCTCACCCCGTCGGCCGTCGAGTTCCCGGTCGGCCGGGCCGGTGAGCTGCGGTTCCAGATCCGGGACGAGCGGCGGCGGGCGGTCACCCGGTTCGCCGTCGTGCACGACAAGCCGATGCACCTGATCGTGGTCCGCCGCGACCTGACCGGCTACCAGCACCTGCACCCGACCATGGCGGCGGACGGCACCTGGTCGGTGCCGCTGACCCTGACCCAGCCCGGCGTCTGGCGGGCGTACGCGGACTTCACCGCCGTCGCCGACGACGGCGGGCAGGCCGCCGTCACGCTCGGGACCGACCTGACCGCCCCCGGCGGGTACGCACCCCGCCCGCTGCCGGCGCCGGCCACCACCGGCACGGTCGACGGGTTCACCGCCGGCTACGAGGGGACCCCGAAGGCGGGGGAGTCGACGCCACTGCGGTTCCGGGTCCGCGCCGGTGACGCCGCCGCGCCGCTGGAGCGCTACCTCGGCGCGTACGGCCACCTGGTCGCGCTCCGCGAGGGTGACCTGGGGTACCTGCACGTGCATCCGGAGACCGGGCGGGACGGCGACGCGGTGACGTTCCAGCTGACCGTGCCGGGTCCCGGCCGCTACCGGATGTTCCTGGACTTCCAGGTGGCCGGGGTGGTGCACACCGCCGGCTTCACCGTGACGGTGCCCTGACCGCTCAGCCGGCCCGACGGACCGGGCGGCGGGCCAGGTAGCGGAGCAGGTCGCGGATGTGGTGCTTCTCCTCGGCGGGGACGCTGGGGTCGGCCAGCCGCTCCAGGATCACCCGGACGTCCGCCTCCACCGGCGCGTCCTCGGCGCGGCGGCGCGACGCGGGGCCGGCGTCCGGCAGCCCGAGGGCCCGGAAGGCGGCCGCCACCGGCAGGTCCAGGGCGGCGCAGAAGCCACGCACCTTGGCCAGCTCGGGGTAGTCCTGCCAGTCACCGGCGAGCCAGCGGAACACGGTGGACCGGCCCACGCCGGTGTGCGTGGCCAGGTCGGTAACCGTCCAGCCGCGCTCTTCACGGGCGTCGTCGATGGCGCGGCGTACGAAACGCGCGAAGGCCATCTGCGGCGATACCTCTGTGGCACCCATAATCCCTGCGGGGTCTTCCTTCCCGACCGGAGCACCGGGGCGGTGCGCCTAAGAGGGTAGTACGGCTCCACGCGGAGACAACCGACCGACCGGTCCGAACGTCTCGTGGGCGGGACTGCCGGGACCGGCGGGGCGGCTCCGGGTGATGATTGTCGGCCGTCAATTAATCTCGATGTGCTTGCGCGCCCGCACCCCCTGATGAGGAGCAGCATGGCCGAGCCGAGCGGCATGGGGAACCGCGGCGCCGAGCGGCGGCGCTAGGCCGCCGGCCCGTCGGTCGTCGCCCCGGAGAGCAGGGTCTCCAGCCGCGGCGTGACGCGCCACTGGTCGACCAGCTCCCGGTACTCCGCCCGCTGCGCGTCGGTCGCGGCCGTCCCGGTCGGGCGGGCCCGGATCAGCAGGTTCCGCGGGGTGTGCCGGGAGTCGACGAACTCGACCACCTCCGCCCGGTAGCCGTGCAGCCGGAGCAGCCCGGCCCGGAGCGCGTCGGTCAGCACGTCCGCGAACCGCTCCCGCAGGATGCCCTGCCGGGTGAGCAGGTCGTACGGCGCGGGTGCCGGCCGGGAGCGGAGCTGGGCCGCGATGTCGTGGTGGCAGCAGGGCGCGGCGAGCACCCAGCGGGCGCCCCACCGGACGGCGCGGGCCAGCGCCTCGTCCGTGGCGGTGTCGCAGGCGTGCAGCGCCAGCACCAGGTCCGGGGCCGGCTCGACCCCCGCGTCGGCGATGGTGCCGGCGACGAAGCGGACCTGGTCCGCCCAGCCCAGCCGCTCGGCCAGCTCGGTGTTGCGCCGGCGCTGGTCCTCGCGTACGTCCACGCCGACCAGCTCCACCTCCAGCCCGCGGGTGGTGAGGTACCGGTGGGCCGCGAAGGTCAGGTACGCGTTGCCGCAGCCCAGGTCGACCACCCGCAGCGGGCCGGTCAGGTCGTCCGGCAGGGTCGCGGCCAGCGCCCGGAGGAACGCGTCCACCTGGCGGCGCTTCGCCGCCGAGCCGCCGATCTCGGCGAAGATCGGGTCGCCCGGGTCGAGCAGGTAGTCCTTCTCCCGGTCGTGACCGCCCGGCTCGGCCGCCGGCCGGCTCGCCGCCGCCCGGTGCACCTGCGCCTCGCCCGACTTGGTCACCCGCAGTTGCAGCGTCGCGTCGGCCGTCTCCACGTGCCAGTTGCCGAACGGCTCCGCCAGCAGTGCGTCAATCGCCGCGCCGGCCTCCGCGCCGGGCGCCACGTTCCGGGTGTACGGCCGGGCGCCGTCGGAGGTGGAGATCTGCAGGCGCGGGCCGGCCTTGAGGGTGACCGGCCGCAGCTCGGCGCGGACCACCGAAGGTCGCTGCCCCTTGCGTCGCCCGGCGGCGACCGCCCGGGTCAGGGCGGGGTCGAGCAGCAGCGCCCGCACCTCGGTCAGGGCGGCGTCCAGCGGTTCCGGCATCGCTCCATCATCCTTTCCGGCTTCCGGCTCCCGCCGTGGGCCGGTCGCGAGTGTCGTGTGCGGCACTGGCCCCCGCCGTGGGCGGCAGCCGGGTACCGAGGCCGACCACGTCGGCTCAGGCAGGCCCCGGCGCCGGCGAGGTGTTGTGGGACGCCCTTTGCTCTGCTGCAGCGGAGGCAACACCGGGAGGCCGTTCGTGTTGCGTGGGCTGCAGCAGAGCAAAGGGCGCGAGCAGTTGTCCCGACCTCAGGGGGCGGTTCAGGCCAGACCGACCGGGCGGGACAGACGACATCCCCCGTACCGGGGGACCGGCACGGGGGATGTCAGGGTCTCGCAGCGTCAGTCGGCGGTCGCCTCGGCCGGCGTACCGGCGCCCGAACCGCCCCCACGGCGGCGCCGGCGGCGACGCGGCTTCGCGGCCGCCTCGCCCTCGGCGGAGGCCGCCGCGGCCGGCTCGGCGCCGCCCTCGGCGGTGATCACCGCGGTGGGCTCGCCGGCCACCGTGTCGCCGGCCCGGCGGCGACGCCGCCGGCGCGGGGTACGAGTGCCCTCATCGGCGGAGGCGTCGGCGGGCGCGCCCTCCGGCGTGGCCGCCGCGTCGCCGCCCCGACCCTGGCCGCGCTCGCGGTCGCCGCGCTCGCCCCGGCCACGGCTCTCGCCGCGCCGGGAGCCGCGGCTCTCACCGCGCCGGGACCGGCCACCGCCGAGGTCCTCCTCGACCTCCGCCGCCAGCCCGGCGCGGGTGCGCTCGGCGGTCGGCAGGGTGCCGGTGACGTCCCGGGAGATGTCCAGGTCGGTGTAGAGGTGCGGAGAGGTGTGGTACGTCTCCGGCGGCTCCGGCATCTCCAGCCCGAGCGTCTTGTCGATGATCCGCCAGCGGGGCATGTCGTCCCAGTCGACGAAGGTCACCGCGACACCGGTCGCCCCGGCCCGGCCGGTACGACCGATCCGGTGGGTGTAGGTGTCCTGGTCCTCGGGGCAGTCGTAGTTGATGACGTGGGTGACGCCGGTGACGTCGAGCCCGCGCGCCGCCACGTCGGTGGCGACCAGGATGTCGATCTTGCCAGCGCGGAACGCCCGCAGCGCCCGCTCCCGGGCGCCCTGGCCCAGGTCCCCGTGGACGGCGGCGACCGCGAAGCCGCGGAAGTCGAGGTCCTCGGCGACCCGGTCGGCGGCGCGCTTGGTCCGGGTGAAGATCATGGTCAGGCCACGCCCCTCCGCCTGGAGGATGCGCGCGACGATCTCGACCTTGTTCATCGAGTGGGTGCGGTAGACCAGCTGCTGGGTCTGCGGCGACGGGCCGGTCTCGGCGGTGTGCCCGGCGTGGATGGTCACCGGCCGGCGCAGGAAGCGCCGGGACAGGGCGACGATCGGGTCCGGCATGGTGGCCGAGAAGAGCATGGTCTGCCGGTCCTCCGGCAGCATCGCGAGGATCTTCTCGACGTCGTCGAGGAAGCCCAGGTCGAGCATCCGGTCGGCCTCGTCGAGGACCAGCGCGCGCACCCGGTCGAGCCGCAGGTGCTTCTGCTTCTGCAGGTCCATCAGCCGGCCCGGCGTGCCGACCAGGATCTCCACGCCCTTGCGGAGCGCGTCGATCTGCGGCTCGTACGCCACGCCGCCGTAGATCGGCAGCACCCGCACGCCCCGGGTCTTGCCCGCGGCGGCGAGGTCCTTGGCGACCTGGATGCCCAGCTCGCGGGTGGGGACGACGACCAGCGCCTGCGGCACGCCGTCGCTGCCCTCGCCCGGCGCGAAGACCCGCTCCAGCAGCGGTACGCCGAAGCCGAGGGTCTTGCCGGTGCCGGTCGGGGCCTGGCCGATCAGGTCGACGCCGCGCAGCGCGATCGGCAGCGCGTACTCCTGGATGGCGAACGCGCGGGTGATGCCGGCGGCGGCCAGCGCCTCGACGGTCTCCTGGCGGGCGCCGAGCTCGGCGAAGGTGGGAGCCTCCGGACGGACCGGAGCGGTGGGGGCCAGTTCCTGGCCCGCGTTGTCCTGAATCTGCTCGCTCATATGGATTTGGGGGTGCCCTCTCGTGGTGCGCCCCGTCATGTCCTCAGGGCGCGATCGGTGTGGCGCGGGCCACACGGTCGGGCGGAATGCCGAGCCGGACCGGGCCGCACGCGCGCCGCGGGTCGGGTGCGACCAGTTCACTGATCGGATCGACGCCCACGGCAACTGTTACATACTACCTGAACCCCCTGGTGGCCGTCCCAATTCCAGGTGGCGGTGCGGTATCCAGGGGTTACCGGTGTGACCTGCGCCACAAGCCAGCGGGACCGCCGTGTCGCGCGGGCGGACGGTAGCCTGCGCTCGTGTCCGCCCCGACCGCGCCCGACCCCGCCCTCGTCGACCTGCTCGGCCTGGTGGCGTACGGGGAACTGCTCGGCTTCGACCGGCTGGCCGCGGACGCGCGGCTCGCCCCGGACCTGCGCCGCCGGGCCGCGCTGAGCGAGATGGCCGCGGCCGAGATCGGCAGCTACCGGCGGATCGCCGACCGGCTCTCGGCGCTCGGCGTGCCGCCCGACGACGCGATGGCCCCGTACGTCGAGCCGCTCCAGGCGTACCACGACTCGACCGAGCCGAAGGACTGGCTGGAGGCCGTGACCAAGGCGTACGTCGGCGACGCCATCACCGACGACTTCCTCCGGGAGATCGCCGACGGCCTGGCCGAGCCGGACCGCCAGCTGGTCCTCGACGTCCTGCACGACTCCCGGTACGCCGAGTTCGCCGCCGCCGAGATGCGGGCGGCGATCGAGGTCGACCCGCGGGTGGCCAACCGGCTCTCGATATGGGCCCGGCGGCTCGTCGGGGAGGCGCTCTCCCAGGCCGGGCGGGTCGCCGCCGCGGACCGGGGCGCGCTCACCGCGCTGATCGCCCGGCGGGAGGGCGTGGACGTGCCGGCGCTGTTCCGGCGGCTGACCGCCGCGCACACCGCACGGATGACCGCCGCCGGGCTGAACAACTGAGCCGGCCCCGGCGCGCCGCGCGGCAGGGACGCGGGCGCGTCACCTGCCGCGGCGACCGGATCGTCAGCGGACGGTGAACCCGACCGCGCGGGGCGAGGCCTCCGCGATCTCGACGTAGGCGACCTTGTTGACCGGCACGATGACCCGCCGGCCCTTCTCGTCGGTCAGGGAGAGGGTGCCCTCGTCCTTGGCGAAGGCGTCGGTCACGATCTGCTCGATCTCGGCCGGCGTCTGCGCGCTCTCCAGGACCAGCTCGCGCGGCGCGTACTGCACGCCGATCTTGACCTCCACTGTGCCTCCTCAACTGGGGCGAAAAAGCCGCCTTGGGAAGGCTATCCGATCTGGCGGCCCGATGTTCAGGCTGACTCACCTTGCAGCGGGAAGCTGGCGATACCCCGCCAGGAGAGCGCGGCGACCAGCGCCTCCGCCTCGGCCTTCGGCACCTGCCGGCCGCCGGCCAGCCAGAACTGCGCCGCCGTCTCCGCCGCCCCGACCAGGCCGGACGCGAGCAGCTCGGCGTGCGCCCGGCTGACGCCGGTGTCCGAGATGATGGTGTCGGTTATCGCCGCGATGCAGCCCTGCTCGACCCGCTCCACCCGCTGCCGGACGGCCGGGTCGTTGCGCAGGTCCGACTCGAAGACCAGGCGGAACGCCTCGCTCTCGTGGTCGACGAAGTCGAAGTACGCGCGCACCGACGCGCCGACCCGCTCCTTGTTGTCGTTGGTGCCGCGCATCGCGTCGTGCACCTGCGCCACGATCGCGTCGCAGTGCGTGTCCAGCAGCGCCAGGTAGAGCTCCATCTTGCCCGGGAAGTGCTGGTAGAGCACCGGCTTGGAGACCCCGGCCCGCTCGGCGATGTCGTCCATCGCCGCGGCGTGGTACCCCTGGGCGACGAACACCTCCTGGGCGGCCGCGAGCAGCTGCTTGCGCCGTGCCGAACGCGGCAGGCGGGTGGGCCGGCCGGCGGTCTGTGCACCGTTCCCCACAGCGGTCATGGGAGCCTCCGAGTTTCTTCGTACGAGCCGGCACTTATCACCCGAACCGATCCGGGTTCGTGAACCCGGCCCGGAATTGGCCCGCCGCTGTAACTTATCGCCACTGTCACCACACGGTAGCCTCACCGGGGGCGACCAAGGAGCGCGCGGTGAGTGAATCAGGCCAACCCGGAAGCGCCACCCCGGGAGAGCACGGCGACGGGACGGGTCAGCAGGACGACCTGGCCCGTTCCGTCAGCGGGTGGGCGCCCCCGGCAGCCGGCTGGTCCCGCGGCGGGGAGGCCGGCCGCGAGCCGGGGCCCGTCTGGCGGCACCCCGAGCCCACCGCCGGCTGGGCCGCCTCGTCCACCCGTCACGGCGACCTGCCGGCCCCGCTGGCCGGGCTGCCCGCCGAGGAGCCGCCGGCCCGGGTCAACGGCCGCCCCTACGTCAACGGCGTGCGCCACGCCGAGGAGGAGCCGCCCGTGACCCGCCAGGCGCCGGTGAGTGCCCCGCCCGCAGCCGAGCCGCGGCGGGATCTCGACGCCGACCGGCTGGTCGTACCGGCCCAGCGGCCGGCCCCCGCGGTGGAGCAGCCGTCCGCCGACGCCGAGCCCGGCCCGGCCCGGCACGCCTCGGACGACCCGCCGGCCGACCGCGGCTCGCGCTGGGCGGAGGGGACCGTCCCGTCCTCCGCGCCGCCGGCCGTGCAGGTGCCGCCGGTCGGCACCGCCGCCGCCGGGTTCGAGGTGCCGCCCGGCTTCCACGCACCGATCATCGAGCGCGGCGCCCCCGAACCGGCCCCGTCGCTGTCCCGCGGGTGGGCCGACCGGCTCCCCCCGGAGCCGCCCGCCACCGAACCGGCCGAGCGCCGCGCTGCGCCCACCGAGGAGCCGGCGTGGCGCGCCGAGCCGGCCGACCGTCGTGCCGCGTCCGGCGAGGAGCCGGCGTGGCGCGCCGAGCCGCCTGAGCACCGTGCCGCGCCGGCCGAGGAGCCCGGGTGGCGCGCCGCCGAGTCGGCCGACGAGCGCCGCGCCGGGCCCCCGGCGCAGCCGGAGTGGCCGGGTCCGAGCTGGAACCGGCCGAGCTGGGGCAGCGGCTGGGCGCCGCGGCCCCGGGACGACGAGCCGACCGGCCGCCGCGCCCGCGACGAGCGGGCCGCCGAGTGGGCGCCCGAGCCGACCCGGCCGTACGAGCCGGTGCGCGCCGAGCCGGCGCCGGCGTACGAGGCGCCGCGGGCCGAGCCGACCCGGCCGTACGAGGTTGCCCGGAACGACGTCGAGCCCCGCCCGCCGTACGAGCGGGAGAGCGTCGACCGGCCGTCGTGGGCCGGCGGGGCCCCCGCGGCCACGCCGTTCAGCCCCCCGCCGCATGTCGCGCCGACCAGCGCCCCGCCGGTGCCGCACGCCGCCCCGACCAGCGCCCCACCGGTCCCGCGCACCGCCCCGAGCAGCGCCCCGCCATACGCCGTGCCGGCCAGCGCCCCGCCGGTGTCGCGGGAGGCGCCGATCAGCGCCCCGCCGTACGCGGCGCCGGCCAGCGCCCCGCCGGCGTTCCGGGAGGCGCCCGGCGGCGCCCCGGCGTACGCCGTCCCGGCCAGCGCACCGCCCGCCGCCAACGACCCGCGGTCCGCCGGCCCCGACCCGGTCCTCCCCGGGGCCGCCCGGTCCGCCGAGGAGCGGAACGTCCGGCCGTTCCGACTGCGTCCAGCCGCCGAGGAGGTCCCCGCGACACCTCCTACCGGGACGGGCGGCCATCCGCCGGCCCCCGCCGGCCCGGGCCCCGCCACCGCCACGAGCGGAGTGGCCCGCTTCGACCGTTCCCCCGCGCCCGCCCCGACGGGCGCACCCCCCTACGCGGCCCGCCGGTCCGCCCCCGAACCGGTGCCGACGGCCGAGCCGGTCGCCGACACCGGGCCGGACGACGCGGCGTCGGCGCTGCTGCCGCAGCGCGTCCCCGCCGAACCGGACGTGCCCGTCGTGCCGGAGCCGCCAGCCGTGGAGCCATCCGCCGAAACCCCCGAACTCGCCCGGATCGCCACCCACCTGCGCCGCGAGGACGAGCCCGCGCCGCTGCGGGAACGACCCGAGGGGTTCGACGTCAACGCCATCCTCGACGCCGTCCGGGAGGTCGCCGGTGTCCGGGACGCCGCCCTGCGCCGGACCCCGGCCGGTGCGCACAGCCTCCGGCTCGACCTGGCCGACGGCGCCGACCCGGCCGAGGTGAGCCGCCAGGTGGCGCGGCTGCTCCAGGAGCGGATGGGGCTGGCCGCCGCCCCGCAGAACCTGCCGGGGATGCCGGCCACGCCGCCGCCCCCGGTCCGCCGTCGCTCCGCCGAGGGGCGCGCCGCCGAGGCGCGGCCCGCCGAGGAGCGCGCCGGCGCGTCGCGTACCGGCCCGGTCCGGGCGGACGCGTCGGCGGCGGAGAGCCGCTTCGGCCAGGAGCCCGAGGGGCGGGCCGGCCGGACCGCCGACGCGTCCGGCGCCGGGCTGGAGAGCCGGAACGAGCCACGTGCCGAGCCGGAGTCGCCGCGCCGGCGCCGCCAGATCGCGCCCCACCGGGGCCGGGCCACGGTGGAGGAGACGTCGCTCGCCGCCGCGCCGGCCGGTACGCCCACCGGTAGCCCGGCGATGCTCGGCACGTCGTACTCCGGTGGTCAGATGACCACGACGGAGACCGCGCCCTCCCGGCCGCTGGACACCGGCGGAGCGCCGGGGCCCCGGGTGGTGATCGACCACGTCCAGGTGAGCACCTTCGGGCTCGACGCCACCGTCGAGGTACGCCTGATCGCCGGGGACGGGACCGCCGAGGGCCACTCCACCGGCCCGGCGGTCGACGGCTACGTGCTGCGGCTCTGCGCGGTGGCCGCCGCGGCGGCCGTGGACGAGCTGCTGCGCGGCGCCGCCCAGCCGGCGGACCGGGGGCGCTGTTTCGTGGAGCACACGGCCGTGGTGCCGTTCGGCAACTGCGAGGTCGCCACCGTGGTCGTGCTGCTGGTCTGCGACGGGTGGGTGGAGCAGCTGGCCGGTTCCGCGCTGGTCGCCGGTGACCCCCGGCAGGCGGTGGTCCGGGCGACGCTGGCCGCCGTGAACCGCCGGCTCGAGGCGTTGCTGGCCTGATCCCGCGACCGGTGTCGGTCGGGGGCGGCGTGGGAAACACTGGACGCATGAAGCGCGCCACCCTCTGGCCGGACCATCTCCTGCCGGCGCACCACGTGCCGCCGCCCTGGCCCGGCCGGGCGGTACGCCTCGACGGCACGGTCACCTACGTACGGGACACCCCGGCCGCCGCGCCCGGCGCGGAGCCGGCGCTCTACGTGCACGGCCTCGGCGGTTCGTCCCAGAACTGGACGGACCTGGCCGGCCTGCTCGCCCACCGGCTGGACGGCCAGGCCATCGACCTGCCCGGCTTCGGGCGCAGCGAGCCGGGCCGGCGCTACACGATCCCCACCTTCGCCGAGCGGGTGGTGCGCTGGATCGAGCACAGCGACCGGGGGCCGGTGCACCTCTTCGGCAACTCGCTGGGCGGGGCGATCTCGGTGCAGGTCGCGGCGTTGCGGCCGGACCTGGTGCGGACGTTGACCCTGATCTCCCCGGCGCTGCCGTTCCTGGACTTCCGGCGGTCCCTCCAGGGGCGGATGCTGCCGCTGCTGGCGATCCCCCGGGGCGAGCGACTGGCCGCCTGGCGGCTGGCCCAGCTGGCCCCGGAGGTGGCGGCCCAGCAGGTGATGGAGGCCTGCGTGGCCGACCTGACCCGGATCAGCGAGCAGCGCCGGCTGGAGGCTGTCGAGGAGATCCGGATCCGCTATGAGGCCGCGCACTACGCCGCCGCGTACGTCCGGACGTTCCGCGGTCTGGTCTCCAGCTTCCTGCGGTCGTACCTGCCCGGGTCGGGTTCGCTCTGGCGGCTGGCCGCCACGGTGCGGGTGCCCACGCTGGTCGTCGGCGGGCGGCAGGACCGGCTGGTCGACGTCCGGGTGGCGCCGCAGGCCGCCCGGGTGATCCCGGACAGCCGGCTGCTGATGCTCGACGGGGTTGGACACGTGGCGCAGCTGGAGGTGCCGCGCACGGTGGCGCGGGCGGTGCTGGGGCTGCTCGGCGAAACGGAGGAGAGCGCCCGGGGTCACGACATGGCAGGCTGAGCCGGATGCCCAGTCCCCCCCGGCCACGCCACGGTGCCGCGCGGCCCGCTTCCGCCGTCCGTCCGACCGTTCGACCCGCCGCGCGTCCCTGGCGCCCGGCGGTCGTGGTGGCCGCGTTCCTGGTCGCCGCCGCGGTCGCGGTCGGCGTCGCGGTGCAGCGGCTGCCGGCCAGTGCCGAGGTGCTGGTGAACGACGAATGGGCCGCCCGACCGCCCGCCCGGTCGGCCGTGCCCACGCCGTCCCCGTCGCCGTCCGGGTCGCCGTCCGGCCGGCCCGTGCCGAGCCCGACGACCCCCGCCGAGCCGGTGCTGAAACTGCCCGGCCCGGTGCCCTCGGCCGGGCGCGGCAGCTTCGGGTACGACGACCGCCAGGGCGGGGTGCTGGGCCGGTCGGGCACGCTGCGGCGCTTCCGGGTGGCGGTGGAGAACGGCTCCGGGGAGGACGTGCACGCCTTCGGCGACGCGGTGCAGGCGGCGCTCGCCGGGCCGGGGAGCTGGGTGGACAGTGGCCAGTTGCGGTTGCAGCGGGTGCCGGCCGGTTCCGGCTACGACTTCACGATCTACCTCGCGACGGCCCGTACGGCGGGTGAGATGTGTCTGGCCGGGGGCACTGACATCCGGATCGGCGGCCGCCCTTACACGTCGTGCCGGACCCCGGGCAAGGTGATCATCAACCTGGACCGCTGGCGGCTGTCGGTGCCGCACCTGGTGAAGGCCGGGCTGCCGCTGGACCGCTACCGGCTCTACGTGATCAACCACGAGGTCGGCCACCAGTTGGGGCGCCACCACGAGCGTTGCCCGGGGGCGGGCCGGCCGGCGCCGGTGATGCAGCAGCAGACGCTCTTCCTGGACGGCTGTACGCCCAATCCCTGGCCGTACCTGGAGGGCCGGCGGTACACCGGGCCGCCGGTGTGATCGTTCTGAGGACGGCAATCTGGGGCTTTGCGGCAAGAGCGGCAAACACGGCTGGATGCCCGAATTGCATGGCAGGCTGAGGTCATGACGTCGTCGTCCCGTTACGACCCGCCTGCCGAGCCCGACCAGGTGCCGGCCCCTCCTGGCAGTCCGCCCCGGCTCGACTTCGACCGCCCCCCGGCGGCGACCGGTCTCCCGGTGCCGGGCCGGCCGAGCCTGCGCCGGATGCGGCGTCGCCGTCGTCGCACCGTCCTGCTGCTGGTCGCCCTGCTGGCGGTGGCCGGCGCGGCGGCCGTCGCGGCGGCCGGCCTGCCCGAGCTGGTCCACCGGCGGGCGGACCCGCCGGCCGTGCCGGCCGGGAACCCACGGCCGGCGAACGGGTTCGGCTCGGGCGACCGGGTGGAGCCCGGGCGGTACCCGACCGAGGCCTCCGGCAGCTTCGCCGCCGCCGACGGCCGCTCCCCGATCCGCGGGTCCGCCGGCCCGCTGCACCGTTACCGGGTCGCCGTCGAGCAGGGCGCCGGGCAGGACGTGGACGCCTTCGCCGCCACCGTGGACGAGGTGCTCGGCGACCGGCGCAGCTGGATCGGCTCCGACGAGCTGCGGGTGCAGCGGGTGGCCGAGGAGGCCGCCGCCCACTTCACCATCTACCTGGCCACGCCGGCGACCTCCGAGCGGATGTGCGCCGAGGGCGGGCTGATCACCGAGCGGTACACCTCCTGCCGGCTCCCCGGCCGCGTGATCATCAACCTGGCCCGCTGGATGGAGTCGGTGCCCGACTACGGCGCGCCGCTGGAGGTCTACCGCATCTACGTGATCAACCACGAGGTCGGGCACGAGTTCGGCGAGGAGCACCAGGCCTGCCCCGGGCCGGGGGCGCCGGCCCCGGTGATGCAGCAGCAGACGTACGGGCTGGACGGCTGCGTCGCGAACGCCTGGCCGTACGTCGACGGCGCCCGCTACTCGGGCGAACCGGTCGACGGGATCTGAGTTATTCCCGCTCCCGCATGTCGGGCGACGTGTCCCTCCTCATGGCCGACCGGTGCTCCGCCGAGCGACAATGGCGCGGTTCGCCACCGCCGATCCCGGGGAGTCCACCGTGTCGTTGCCCCCGCTCGTCGAGCCCGCCGCCGAGCTGACCGTTGACGAGATCCGTCGCTACTCGCGCCACCTGATCATCCCGGACGTCGGGGTCGAGGGGCAGAAGCGGCTGAAGAACGCCCGGGTGCTCTGCGTGGGCGCCGGCGGTCTCGGCTCGCCGGCCCTGATGTACCTCGCCGCCGCCGGCGTCGGCACGCTCGGCATCATCGACTTCGACACCGTCGACGAGTCCAACCTCCAGCGCCAGATCATCCACGGTGTCTCGGACGTCGGCCGGTCCAAGGCCGAGTCCGCCGCGGCCTCGATACGGGAGATCAACCCGCTGGTCAACGTGGAGATCCACAACACCGCGCTGGACCGGGAGAACGTCAAGGAGATCTTCTCCCAGTACGACCTGATCGTCGACGGCACGGACAACTTCGCCACCCGCTACATGGTCAACGACGCGGCGGTGCTGCTCGGCAAGCCGTACGTCTGGGGTTCGATCTACCGCTTCGACGGCCAGGCGTCGGTGTTCTGGGCCGAGCACGGCCCCTGCTACCGCTGCCTCTACCCGGAGCCCCCGCCGCCCGGCATGGTCCCGTCCTGCGCGGAGGGCGGCGTCCTCGGCGTGCTCTGCGCCTCGATCGGCTCGATCCAGGTCAACGAGGCGATCAAGCTGCTCGCCGGCATCGGCGAGCCGCTGGTGGGCCGGCTGATGGTCTACGACGCCCTGGAGATGGAGTACCGCAAGATCAAGGTCCGCAAGGACCCGAACTGCGTGCTCTGCGGCGAGAACCCGACGGTCACCGACCTGCTGGAGGACTACGAGGACTTCTGCGGCGCGGTCTCCGAGGAGGCGCAGGAGGCGGTGGTCGACGCGACCATCACCGCGCTGGAGCTGAAGGAGTGGCAGGACGCCGGCAAGGACATCTTCCTGGTCGACGTCCGCGAGCCCGCCGAGTACGAGATCGTCCGGATCCCCGGCTCGACGTTGATCCCCAAGGGCGACATCCTCTCCGGCGAGGCCCTGGTGAAGCTCCCGCAGGACAAGCAGATCGTGCTGCACTGCAAGTCCGGCGTCCGCTCCGCCGAGGCGCTCGCCGCGCTGAAGGTGGCCGGCTTCCGCGACGCCGTGCACGTCCAGGGCGGCGTGCTCTCCTGGATCAAGCAGATCGACCCGTCGCTGCCCGCGTACTGAGTCGTCCGTCGAAGGGGCCCTTCCGTCGCCGGGAGGGCCCCTTCGCGTACCCGCCAGTGGGCCGGGCCACGTCGGCCGAGCTACCGAGGCGTAACCGCGTTTGCGCCGGTAGCGTTGCCGCCGTGGTCGACTTGGATGCCGCGATCGGCTTCGTCGTGGCTCATGGTGACGCGGTGGACCGCGCTCGCCTCTTCCGGCTGCGCACCGGGGCGCCGGTGCCGGTCGAACTGCTCGACGCGGCCGAGGCCGGGCAGACGCCGGGTGGCGGCTGGCCGGCCACCCTGGGCAGCGACGTCGCCTCCGTCGACGCGACCTGCTTCCGCCTCGGCGAGCTGGACGACCTCGGCGCGCTCGGTCGTCCGGCGTCCCGGCACGCCCTGGACTGGCTGGCCGTTCGGCAGCTCCCCGACGGCGGCTGGGACGAGGACCCGGCGCTGGCCGGGTTCGCCCCCGAGTGGGCCCGTCCCGGCGACCCGGAGGCTCAGCTCTACCTCACCGCCAACGCCGGGTTCTGGTTGACCGTCGCCGGGCTGGACGCCCGCGCCGCCGGGCCGCTGGACCACCGCGTCGGCGGGGCGTACGCCGGGGTGGTGCAGGCCGCGGCGCAGGCGCTCGCCGGGCAGCTCGCCCCGGACGGGAGCTGGCCGTCGTTCCTGCCCGCCGGCTGGTTGAGCGCGGCGGTGCTGCACCGGCAGCAGATGTACTACGAGTCGGCGCGGATCCAGGCGGTGCTGGCCGAGCGGATCCCGGAGATGTCCCCGGCCGACGTGGCGTGGCTGGCCGCGACGCTGCGCCGGGTCGAGGTGGGCGAGGAGCAGTGGCTGCTGGTCTCGGCGCGCAAGCGGCTCGCGGAGACGCAGCGCAGCGACGGCGGCTGGGACAGCGACGACGGCCACCAGTTCGACGTGCACACGACCCTGCGGGCGATCCGCGCCTGCCGCCCGGCGGTCGGGTCGGCCACCCCGGCCGGCTGAACGGCGGCCGGCGTCAGCGCAGGTGCCCGTCCCCGGTGACCACGTACTTGGTGCTGGTCAGCTCGGGCAGCCCCATCGGGCCGCGGGCGTGCAGCTTCTGGGTGGAGATGCCGATCTCCGCGCCGAAGCCGAACTCGCCGCCGTCGGTGAACCGGGTGGAGGCGTTGACCATCACCGCCGCCGCGTCGACCCGGGCCACGAACTCCCGGGCGGCGGGCTGCGAGTCGGTGACGATCGCCTCGGTGTGGCCGGTGCCGTAGCGCCGGATGTGCGCGACCGCCGCGTCCAGCGAGTCGACGACGGCGATCGAGATGTCGGCGGAGAGGTATTCGGTGGCGAAGTCCTCGTCGGTGGCCGGGACCACCGCGGCCGAGTACGCGGCCACCCGGGCGTCGCCGTGCACGGTCACCCCGGCGTCGGCGAAGGCGGCCAGCATCGGCGGCAGGAACGCATCGGCGACGTCCACGTGCACCAGCAGCGACTCTGCGGTGTTGCAGGTGGAGAGGCGCTGGGTCTTGGCGTTCAGGGTGACCGCGACTGCCTTGGTGACGTCGGCGGTGGCGTCCACGTAGACGTGGCAGTTGCCCACCCCGGTCTCGATCACCGGCACCGTCGACTCCTCGACCACGGTCCGGATCAGCGACGCGCCGCCGCGCGGGATCAGCACGTCGACCAGGCCCCGGGCGCGCATCAGCTCCTTGACCGAGTCGCGCGAGCTGGCGTCGAGCAGCTGCACCGCGTCCGCCGGCAGCCCGGCCCCGGCGACCGCGTCGCGGAGCACCGCGACCAGCGCCGCGTTGGAGTGCGCGGCCGACGAGGACCCGCGCAGCAGCGCCGCGTTGCCGGACTTCAGGCAGATCCCGGCCGCGTCCACGGTGACGTTCGGGCGGGCCTCGTAGATGATGCCGACCACCCCGAACGGCACCCGGACCTGCCGCAGCTCCAGGCCGTTGGGCAGGGTCGAGCCGCGGACCACCTCGCCGACCGGGTCGGGCAGCGCGGCCATCTGGCGCAGCGCGTCCGCGATGCCGGCCACCCGACCCGCGTCGAGCGCGAGCCGGTCCAGCACGGCCGCGGTCAGCCCGGCCTCCCGCCCGGCTGCCAGGTCCGTCGCGTTCGCGGCCAGGATCTCCGGGGTACGCGCCACCAGCGCGTCGGCCATCGCGACCAGCGCGGCGTCCTTGACCGTACGGGTGGCGACGGCCAGCGCCTCCGCCGCGTCCCGGGCCCGCCGGGCCTGCTCGACGACGCTCATCCTGCACTCCTCACAGCAGTACGAGGTCGTCGCGGTGGACGACCTCCCGTTCGTACGCCGGGCCGAGCGCCGCGGCGAGTTCTCCGGTGGAGCGGCCGAGCAGCCCGGGCAGCTCCACCGCGTCGTAGTTGACCAGCCCGCGGGCCACCGGCGCGCCCTCGGCATCGACCAGGTCGACCGGGTCGCCGGCGGTGAACGCGCCGTCCACGGCGGTGATCCCGGCCGGGAGCAGCGACTTGCGCCGGCCCACCACCGCCTGCACCGCCCCCGGGTCGAGGTGCAGCCGGCCGCGCGGGGTGGTGGCGTGGGCGAGCCAGAAGAGCCGGGCGGCGGGGCGCCGCCGCTCGGGGTGGAAGAGCGTGCCGACCGGCTCGCCGGCCAGCGCCGGGGCGGCGAGCGGGGCGGCGGTGAGCACCACCGGGATGCCGAAACCGGTGGCGATCCGGGCCGCCTCCACCTTGGTCACCATGCCGCCGGTGCCCACCCCGGCGCGGTCGGCGCCGCCGATGTCGATGCCGGCCAGGTCCCGGTCGTCGCGGACCTCGCCGATCCGGCTGCTCTCCGGCCGGGTCGGGTCGCCGGTCCAGAGCGCGTCGACGTCGGAGAGGAGCACCAGCAAATCGGCGTGGACCAGCGCGGCCACCAGCGCGGCCAGCCGGTCGTTGTCGCCGAACCGGATCTCCTCGGTGGCCACCGTGTCGTTTTCGTTGACGATCGGCACGGCCCGCAGGTCGAGCAGCTTGCGCAGGGTGCGGTACGCGTTGCGGTAGTGCACCCGCCGGGTCACGTCGTCGACGGTGAGCAGCACCTGACCGACGGTCAGCCCGTGCCGGGCGAAGCTGGCCGCGTACCGGCCGATCAGCAGGCCCTGGCCGACGCTGGCGGCGGCCTGCTGGGTGGCCAGGTCGCGCGGGCGCCGGGCCAGCCCGAGCGGGGCGAGGCCGGCGGCGATCGCGCCGGAGGAGACCAGCACCACCTCGCGGCCGTCGCCGGCGAGCGCGCCGAGGGTGTCGACCAGCGCGTCGACCCGGGCGTCGTCCGGCCCGCCCGCCGCGGTGGTCAGCGAGGACGAGCCGATCTTGACGACGATCCGCCGGGCCGCCGTGACTGCTTCACGCACCCGACCATTCTGCGCGGTCGGGTCCGCCGCACCCGCCGCCGTTCCCATATCGTGGCAGCTCGTGACACCTGACGAGTACGTCGAGGCGGTGCTCGACCTGGTCGAGCGGATCCCGCCGGGCCGGGTGATGTCGTACGGGGCGGTCGCTGACGCGCTCGCCGAGCGCTCCGGGCGGGCGTCCGCCCGGCTGGTCGGCTCGATCATGGCCCGGCACGGGGGCGCGGTGCCCTGGCACCGGGTGGTCAACTCCGCCGGGCGGCTGCCGCCGGGGCACGAGCTCGAGGCGCGGGCCCGGCTGCGGGCCGAGGGCTGCCCGCTGCGTCCGTCCGGGGTGGACATGGCGGCGGCGGCCTGGTCGCCGGAGGAGGGGATGTGACCCGGGCCATAACGTGAGTAACATTCGGCCCCATGGACGCGACGGGGCCGACCGGGTGCCTGCCCCGCCGGGTGCACGTTGGCTACGCACTGGGCTCGCTGGTCACCGGCGCCTTCGGCACCGTGCCCGGGCTGCTGCTCCTGCCGTACCTGACCGACACGCTGGGCGTCGCCGCCGGCGTGGCCGCCCTGCTGGTGCTCCTGCCCAAGGCGTGGGACGTGCTGGTCAACCCGGTCGCCGGGCGGATCTCCGACCGGACCCGGTCCCGCTGGGGCGCCCGCCGGCCGTACCTGCTGCTGGGCGGGCTGGCACTGGCCGTGCTCTTCGCCGGAATCTTCGCCGCGCCGTTCGGCACCGGGCCGGCCGCCGGGGCGTACGTGGCGGTGGCGTTCCTGGCCACCGCTGCCGCGTTCGCCTTCTTCCAGGTGCCGTACGTGGCGATGCCGGCCGAGCTGACCGGCGACTACGCGGAACGTACCCGGCTGATGAGCTGGCGGATCGCGGTGCTGGCGCTGGCCATCCTGGTCTCCGGGGCGGTGGCCCCGGCGGTGGTGACCGCCGGCGGCGAGGGCGTGGCCGGGCACCGCTGGATGGGGCTCTTCGTGGCCGCGCTGATCGTGGCCGGCGCGGTCGGCGCGTTCCTCGGCACCCGCGCCGCGCCGACCGGCGCGGTGGGGGAGAGCGAGCCGAGCCTGCGCGCCCAGCTCGCGGTCGCCGCCCGCAACCGGCCGTTCCGGGCCCTGCTGGTCTGCTTCGTGGTGCAGTCCGCCGGGGTGGCGACCGTGCTGGCCGGGGTGAGCTACTTCGCCGGCCAGGTGCTGCGCGACCCGGAGACCGGGCCGACCCTGCTCTTCGCCGGCTTCGTCGGGCCGGCGCTGCTGGTCATGCCGCTCTGGACCCGGGTCGGTGCCCGGGTGGGGAAGCTCGCCGCGCTGGTCGCCGCGTCGCTGATCTTCGCGGCCGGCGCGCTCGCCCTGGTCGCCGCGCCGGTGCTGCCGGCGGCCGGGGTCTACCTGCTGGTCGCGGTGATCGGCGTCGGCTACGCCGGCCAGCAGGTCTTCGCGCTGGCCATGCTCCCGGACTGCATCGCCTACGACACCGCGCGCACCGGCCGGCGCCAGGCCGGCGTCTTCACCGGCGTGTGGACCGCCGGGGAGACCTTCGGCCTCGCCCTCGGCCCCGGCCTCTACGGCCTGGTCCTCCAGCTCTCCGGCTACGTCTCGTCCTCGACCGGCGTCGCCGCCACCCAGTCCGCGCAGGCCCGCCTCGGCGTCCTCGTCGGCTTCACCGTCCTCCCCGCCCTCCTGGTCGGCGCGGCCGTGCTGCTGCTGCGCCCCTACGACCTCACCCCCGCCCGCCTCGCCGCCGCCACCCCCACCCCCTCCGCCGATCATGGCGTTGTGGTGGGGGAGGAAAGCCGCTGACCGTCAGAAGAAGGGCGCCACAAGTCCATGATCGACAAAAGGGCGGGTGCGCTGCCCGTCGAGGGGGTGCCCGCGGAGCGGGTGCTCGACGAGATCCGGGAGTTGCGGGGGCTGGACCGGCCCACGCACGGGGGACGGCTGTTCGCGTACGTGTACGACCCGGGAGTGGCCGGGCTGGACGAGCTGGCCCACGCCGCGCACGCCGAGAGCGCGCACGTGAACGGGCTCGACCCGACCGCGTTTCCGTCGCTGCTGGCGATGGAGAACGCCCTGGTCGGGGCGGCGGCCCGACTGCTCGGCGGCGGGCCCGGCACCAGCGCGCCCGACGTCGTCGGCAGCGTCACCGGCGGCGGCACCGAGTCGCTGATCCTCGCCGTGAAGACGGCCCGGGACGCCCGGCCGGAGGTCGCCGAGCCGCGGATCGTGGTGCCGGTCAGCGGGCACGCCGCCTTCGCCAAGGCGGCCCACTACCTGCGGGTGGCCCTCGACCCGGTGCCGGTCGACCCGGTCACCCTGCGCCCGGCGGTCGCCGACGTGGCCGCCGCGATCCGCCCGGAGACGGTGCTGGTGGCCTGCTCCGCCCCCTCGTACGCGCACGGCGTGGTCGACCCGGTCGCGGAGATCGCGGCGGTCGCCGCGGCGGCCGGGGTGCGCTGCCACGTGGACGCCTGCTTCGGCGGCTGGACGCTGCCCTGGCTGCGACGCCTCGGCGCGCCGGTGCCGCCGTTCGACTTCGCCGTCGACGGGGTCACCTCGATCTCCGTCGACCTGCACAAGTACGCGTACGCCCCGAAGGGGGTGTCGGTGCTGCTGCACCGCGATCCCGGCCTGCGCGCGCCGCAGTACTTCGCGTACGCCGACTGGCCCGGGTACACCATGGTCAACCCGGTGATCGCCTCCACCCGCTCCGGCGGCCCGATCGCCGCCGCGTACGCCACGCTGCGGCACCTCGGCGAGGACGGCTACCTCCGGCTCGCGGCGCTCACCCGGGACGCCGTGGCCGGGCTGGCCGACGCGGTGCGCGGGGTCGACGGCCTGCGGCTGATGGCCGAACCGGAGTCGAGCGTGGTCTGCTTCACCAGCACCGACCCGGGGCTCGACCTTTTCGTGTTGGTCGACGAGCTGACCGCCCGGGGCTGGCACACCCAGCCGCAGCTCGCGTACGCCGACCTGCCGGCCAGCGTGCACCTCACGGTGACCGCGGCGGTGGCCCCCCGGGTGGCCGAGTTCGGCCCGGACCTGGCCGACGCGGTCGCCGCGGCCCGGGCGGCCGGTCCGGTGCAGCTCCCGCCGGAGCTGCTGGCACTCGCCGGCAGCCTGACCCCGGAGGCGCTCACCCCGGAGCTGATCACCGGGCTGGCCGCGGGCCTCGGCCTCGGCGCCGCCCCCGCGGGTTGGGGGAACCCCGCGCCGGGATCGGCGCGGGCCGGCGCGCCGGTGCCGGACCGGATGGCCGTGGTGAACACGCTGCTCGACGCCGTCCCGGTGCGGCTGCGGGAACGGCTGCTGGTGGAGTTCGTCGGCCTGCTCCAGAACCCGACATACTGACGGGCCCGGCCCGGCCGGAAGGGTCCCGACCGGGCCGTGACCACGACGGTCAGGCGCCGACCCTGATCGGGAAGGTGACGGTGTTGTCGGACGGATCACCCTCCGGTGCCGCCCCGCCCTCGTAGTAGGTGCTCACCGCGAAGGTGCCGGTGCCCAGCAGGCCCGGAGCGGTTCCCGCGGGGGCGGTCAACAGGACCCGGAAGATACGCTCCTCGCCCTCCGTGAACGCGCCGCCCGGCACGAGGAAACCGGTCGAGAACACCGGCATGTCCGGCGGGTCCATGTCGACGATGTCCACGCCGGCCGGCAGGGTCGCCGCCACGTCCAGGAAGTGGTTGGCAGCATCGCTGTCGTACCGGGCGGTCACCGGCAGCCAGCCGGCGAAGGTGCCGTCCGCCTGCTGGACGAGCCGGGCCTCCCCGGTGGCGATGGCGGCCTCCGTCGTCCGGTCCTGCCGGTACGGCCGGCGGCCCTGCCGGCTGCCGTCGGTGGAGCGGAACAGCGTGCGGAACGTTGCGCTGGTCGTCACCGGAGCGTCGTGGCCGACCTGGACCGCGACCTGACCACCGCGGGCGGACATGGCGTACGGACGGGTGTGGGTCAGCACCTCGAAGCGGGCGGTGTAGGTGCGGCTCTGCCCGGCGCCGAGGCTCACCATGCAGTCGAAGGTCCTGACGTACTGCTTGGGCACGACCACCATGCAGAACTCGTTCGAGAGGGTGCCCCGCCAGGAGCCGGCGACCGGCTCGGTGATCAGGAGGTGCGAGACGGGCTGGGCGCTGTGGTTGGTGACGGTGATCGGCAGGGTGCCCTGGTAGCCGCGCGCGGTCGGCTCGAGCACCAGCTGGCCGACGACGGCCGTCGCGCCGCCGGTCGTGGCGGAGACGGTGGACGCGACCGCCGGGCCCGCCGACGCCACCAGGGCGACGGCCGCGCCGAGCCCGCCGGCGACGGTACGGATGAAGATGGTCATGGAGATGCCTCCGAGTTCCCCGTGTCGTCCTCTGGGTGGGACGCTCGCCGGTACCACGGCCGATACCGGGCCCCGGTTGCGCCCGGCCGTTGTCCCCAATCGGACACCTGCTGTGCGTCCCGAGGCGCTGGCCCGGTCGTCCGGACACCCGCGACGGCCCGGCCGGGAGGAGTTCCGGTCGGGCCGTCGCGCGTTCGCATTCAGTTCTCGAACCGCACCTCGAAGGTCGCCGACCGACCGGTGCCGGGAACGACGGTGCCGTTGCGGTCGGCGCCGACGTCGAGCCGGATTGTTCCCTCGCCGTTCGGGCCGTCCGCCTTGCTGCGGAAGGGGAAGAGCGTCCATCGTCGTTCGCCGGCCGCCAGCGGCTCCGTGACGCAGGTTGTCGTCGTCGACCCCTCGATCACCGCGACGCAGTACTCCCACAGCTCCGTGTACGCCTCGTCGCGGCCGTTCCGGGGAAAGCTCACCAGCGGATACTCGACCGCCGCACCGGTGGCGCCGATCTCGACGGCCATGCTCGCGACCCGCCAGCCGTCGGCCTGCCGGGCGCCGTAGAGCAGCGTCTCGGCCATGAGCGTGACGCGCGGTCCCGGCGGCGGCGTCGTCGGCAGCGGCGGCATGACCGTCGGGCCCTCGACCTGGACGAAGCGCCCACGGTCCCACCGGTAGCCGCGCCACTGGCGCCGCACCGGATCGCCGCAACAGGCCTGGACGTCGGCCACCCGCGCCCGCACCGTCCCGTCGGTCCGGACGGCCGTCTCCGTGATGTCGTCGAACCCGTCATGGGTCCGGATGACGCCACCGAGCGTGCTGATCTGCCCGGCGCTGTCCCGGTCGAAGACCACCAACTGCTTCGCCACGACATCGCCGAACAGGCACCCGATCAGTGCGACGGTCTCCGCCGCGCCGTCGCGGTCCACGTCCCCGTACCTGAGGTCCAGCAAGGCGGGGCGGGACTCCCGGGTGGAGGCGGGCAGGAGCCGGACCGGCTCGGTGCGGCACGTCGCCGGTGCCACCGGGGGCCAGGCTGGCAGGTCGACCGGGGTGCCGAGCAGTTCGGTCCGGCTGATCCGGCCGTTCGGTGCGGCCGGCGTACCGCTCGGCGCCGCCGACGGGGCGGGAGAGAACGTCAGCGTCGGCGTCGGGCTGGGCGACGGGGTTGGCGAGCCGGTCTGCGCGGACGGCGCCGGCGGCCGGGACTCGCGGCCGAGCGCCGCCCAACCCGCCACCGGAGCGGCGACGGCGAGCACGGTGGCGGCGGCGACCAGACCCGCCGCCCGCCGCCGTCGGCGTCGCACCGTCCCCCGGGCCGCATTCGGGCCGGCCGGTTCGACCGCGGAGAGCAGGGTCAGCCGGTACGCCGCGAAAGCGCCGTCCAGCAGGGCGTCCTCGGGCTCACTCATGGTTGTTCACCTCGATGGTCACGCTCAACTGGGTCGCCAGTGCCGCACGACCCCGATGCAGCCAGGACTTCACCGTGCCCTCGGGCACCTGCTCCTGCTGCGCTATCTCGGCGACGGAAAGGTCGGCCAGGTAGTGCAGGACCACCGCCCGGCGATGATTCGGGGGCAACAGCGCCAGCGCCGCGATCAGCGCCACCCGGTCGGGGCTCGGGCCGGGGGCGTGCTCCTCGCGCTGGCGGTGGAGGAAGCTCTGGGCCGTGTGGAGGCGACGCCACCGACTGGTGGCGAGATTCCAGGCCACCCGGCGGACCCAGGCGACCGGATCGTCGTACCGGGACACCCGGGACCAGCGGGCGAAGGCCCGGCAGAATGCCTCCTGCACCAGGTCCTGCGCCTGCGACAGGTCACCGCAGTAGGCGGTGAGCTGGAGCGTCAACGACCGGAAGTGCGCGTGGTACAGCTCATCGAAGCCGACCCCGTCGGTCCGCTCCCGGCCCTCCCGCCAGCCGGCGGCCCCCTCGGGTGGAGGCTCGTCCAGCCTCGGTTCCCCCGTTGCCATCATCTGGTCCTCCCCGTCGCCGCCGGCGCGGCCGACGCTCGTCACACGTGTCGATGCGCCAGACGGTTGCGCCGGTTGTCGCCGGAGCGCTCTGGTCGACTGTCAGATCGAGGACACGCGAGGGAGGCCCGAGGTGCAGCTACCGGCGGTGCTCGGCGAGCAGGGTGTGGGGATCGGCTCGGCCGGCCTGCCGTCGTACAACCTGCTGCTGGAGGGGCACACCCAGGCGCTGGAGAACGACGTGGTCATCTACATGAAGCAGGCCCAGGTGCCGGCGGTGGCCCGTACATCGACACTGACGGTGACCGCCGGCCGCACGTCGCGGCCGGGCGGTCGCCGTCAGCCCCCGGTCACCCCACCAGCAGCAGTGCCGCGGATCAAGCGTCGTCGGCGATCCGGAACCGGACCGTCCGGACGTTGTCCGCCGGGTCGGTCTCGGGCAGCGACTCGTGCCACTGCGGCGCGACGCTGACGGTGGCCTCCCGCACGGTGCCCGGCACACTGTCCGGCCCCGCCTCGAACAGCAACGCGAAGCTGCGCTCCTCGCCCTTCATGAACCGGATCTCGCCGGGAGGCTCGCAGGTGACCCAGCAGGGCGCGCCGGCCGGGTCGGTCGCCCAGAAGATGGCGAGCCCGTCGGCAACGGGCGCCGCCAACGAAAGGTGGCTGTGCGGGGCGTCGGTGCCGTACCGCACGGTGACCGGCAGCCGGCCCCGGTACCAGCCGTCCGGCTGCCGGGTCAGCACCACCTCGTCGGTGTGCAGCACGATCGACGAGTCGTAGCTGGTGTCCTGCACATACCCCACCGGGTTGCGCACCGACCCGGTGGTCGACCGGAACAGCGTGTTGAACGGGGCGTAGTCGCTGTGCGGGCCCGCGGTCAGCACGTCCTCGTCGATGGCGATCCGGCCGCCGGTGGCCCGCATCGCGTACGCCCGCGTGTCGGTGAGCACTCGGAAGCGGAGCTGGAAGGTCAGCTCCTGCCCGGGCTCGATGGCGTTCAGGTAGCAGTCGTAGGTCAGCCGGATGCCCTTGGTCTCGGCGCCGAGGGCCTGGCAGAACTGGTCGGGGTCCGACGTCTCGAAGGACCCGGCGACCGGCTCCCGGAAGATCAGCCGGAAGTAGCCCGTCCGCGTTCCGGTGTTCCGCACGGTGATGCTCTGGTCGCCCAGGTAGCCCCGCTCGGTCGGCTCAAGCACCAGCCGGCCGGTCGAGGCCGTCGCCGTGCCCTGCGTGACCACGGTCGTCGTGGTCGCCGCGGACACCGGCGTGCCGGCGATCGCCACGGCCGCGCCGAGCATGGTGAGCGCGGTGCCGAACACCAGCGCGGTCCGGTACGCGCGTCCCAGTCTGGTCAAGGTCGTTCCTCCTGTCCCCGTGCCCCCGTCGGGCTCGCCGGACCTACACGCGCGTGGACCGGGGCCGGTTGCGCCACGTCGGAGATATCTTTGACGTGGCGCGACCGGTCAGCCGCCGAAGGCCATCGTCACCGTCGCCGTCGTGGTGGTCCCCGGCACCGAGGTGCCAGCGGGCTTCGACGCCCGTTCGACATAGACCGTCACCTGGTGGTCCGGCCCGTCGGACTTCGTCATGAAGGGGAACACGACCGACCCGCGCTGTCCGGGGTCTACCGGGTCCGGGAAGCAGTAGACCCACTTCCCGTTGCCGCCAGCCAGCGGGCAGCCCTGCAGAAGCGTGTGCTCCAGGGTGTCGACCGCGTCAGCGGGGTAGCGCACCGACACGTCGTCCAGGCGCTTCGCGCCGTTGTTGACGAACGTGATCGTGGTGCTGCCGCGCCGCCAGCCGTCCGCGTCCGGCGCGCCGTAGACGACGGTGGTCGTGGTGACGGTGAACAGCGCGGTGGACGACGAGGGCCTGGCCGTCGGGTCGGGCGCCGGCGGCTCGGAGGGGAAGGCGGTGGGTCCCCCGGCCTGCGTGAACCGGTCGCCGTTCCAGCGGTAGGTCCGCGCCTGCCGGTGCAGCGTGTTCGGAGCCGACCCGGCGGACTGCACCTGGTCGCTGACGTCGACCCGGACCGAGCCGTCCGACCGCACGTCGAGGGAGACGAACCACTCCGGCCGGCCCAGATCGGAGCGGAAGACCTGGCCGAGGGCCACGACCCGCCCCTCCCCGTCCCGGTCGAACACCACCACCTGCTCCGGGTACGGCCCCTTCGCGGTCAGGCACCGGAGCAGGACGACCGGCTCCGGGACGCCGTCGTCGTCCACGTCGCCGTACGCGTAGCCGCGGGACGACAGCAGCACGTCGCCGGCCCGGCCCGTCCGCTCCACCAGCCGCACATCCCGGGTCGGGCAGCCGGCGCCGGACGACCAGGCGGGCAGGTCGAGGGTGGCGGCCAGCAGTTCCGCCCGGCTGATCCGCCCGGTCGGCACGCCGGGCGAGGACGGGCTGACGGTCGGGGAGGGTGTGCCCGTCGGTGCCGTGGCCGACGGCGTGGGGTCGGCCGACTTCGCCGGGGCGGGCGGGGGAGCGTGCCGGCCCACGGCCGCCCACCCGGCGACCGGGATGGCGATCGCCAGGACGACCACCGCGGCCACGGTCGCCGCCCTGCGCCGCCGTCGGCGTCGCACGGTGAGCCGGACGGCGTTCGGGCCGGCCGGGTCGACCGCCGGAAGTAGCAGGTTCCGGTACGCCGCGAACTCACCGCCGAGCAGCGCGTCCTGGTGCTCAGCCATGGTTGGTCACCTCGTTCGTCGCGGTCAGGTGGGTCGCCAGTGCCGCGCGGCCCCGGTGCAGCCAGGACTTGACGGTGCCTTCGGGAACCTGCTCCTGCTCGGCGATCTGGTGGACGGAGAGGTCGGCCAGGTAGTGCAGGACGACCGCGCGTCGCTGGTTCGCTGGCAGCAGCCGCAAGGCGGCGTGCAGGGCCACCCGGTCCGGGCTCGGGCCGGGCACGTGCTCCTCGCGCTGGCGGCGCAGGAACGACTGGGCGGTCCGCAGTCGCCGCCACCGGGTCGTCGCGAGGTTCCAGGCGACCCGACGTACCCAGGCCACCGGGTCGTCGTAGCGGGATACGGACGACCACCGGGTGAAGGCCCGGCAGAACGCCTCCTGCACCAGGTCCTGGGCCTGGGACAGGTCCCCGCAGTAGGCCGTGAGCTGCACGGTCAGCGACCGGAAGTGCGCGTGGTAGAGCTGATCGAAGTCGGCACCGAGCCCGTCGCGTTCCACGGGACGGGACGCGCCCCGCCCAGGGGGAGGCTCATCGAGCCTCGGATCCGTGGTCACCGCCACCTGTTCCTCCCCGTGAACGTCGTCGGCGTTCGCCGGCGACGGTCCTCACACGCCCGGCGGCCGGTGAAGGTTGCAGCCTTCCGCAACCGGAGCCTGTGGTTGACTGTCAGATCTCCGGACACGCGAGGGAGGCCCGAGGTGCAGCTACCGGCGGTGCTCGGCGAGCCGATCCGGTTCGTGCTGAACTGGGGACGGCGTTACTCGCTCTGGGTGTTCAACTTCGGGCTGGCCTGCTGCGCCATCGAGTTCATCGCCACCAGCATGGGCCGGCACGACTTCATCCGGCTCGGGGTGATCCCGTTCGCCCACGGGCCCCGGCAGGCCGACCTGATGGTGGTCTCCGGCACGGTCACCGACAAGATGGCCCCGGCAATCAAGCGGCTCTACGACCAGATGCCCGAGCCCAAGTACGTCATCTCGTTCGGCGCCTGCTCCAACTGCGGCGGCCCGTACTGGGACTCGTACTCGGTGACCAAGGGCGTCGACCAGCTCATCCCCGTCGACGTCTACGTGCCCGGCTGCCCGCCCCGGCCGGAGGCGCTGCTGCACGGCATCCTCCGCCTCCAGGAGAAGATCGCCGCCGAGCAGTCCGGCATCGGCGGCGTCAGCCGCCCGGACCGGCTCGCCCCGCCGGTCGACGCCAACCCCGCGGAGACCGCGCCGCGCCCGGTGGCATCCCTCACCGCGCCACCGGTACGTCCTCCGGCCGGCTGAGGCCGACGGTGGCCGGCGGGGATTAGCCTGCGGACCATGACCCAGTCCGCGGACAAGCGCTCCGCCTTCATCGTCGACGTGCTGACCGAGGAGTTCGGCGCGTCGATGGCGCTCGACCCGGCGGCCTTCCGCCGCAAGTTCCGCAAGATGGCGGCGTCGCCGTTCGCCTTCTACCGGGGCAGCGCCTCGCTGTTCTACGCCGACCAGCGCGGCGACTTCGCCGACGACCGGTTCCTCGACGACCGGACCAGCCGGGTCTGGATCCACGGCGACCTGCACGCGGAGAACTTCGGCACGTACATGAACGCCTCCGGGCAGCTGGTGTTCAACGTCAACGACTTCGACGAGGCGTACGTCGGACCGTTCTCCTGGGACCTGAGGCGCTTCGCGGCCAGCGTGGCGCTGCTCGGGTACGCCAAGGCCCTCTCCGACCAGGTGATCGGCGAACTGGTCAGCGGCTTCGCCCGGTCCTACCTCACCGAGCTGCGGGCCATCGCGGCCGGCGGGGACGACGCGATCGGCTCGATCACCCTGGACAACGCCGACGGGGTGCTGCGCCGGGTGCTCCAGCAGGCCCGGCTCAACACCCGGGTCGACCTGCTCGCCACGCAGACCACCATCGACGACTACGACCGCCGGTTCTCCCTCGGTGACGGCGTGTTCGAGATCGACGAGGACACCTGGGAGAAGGTCCGCGCCGCCTTCCACGACTACCTCGGCACCCGGCCGGAGTCCGCGATCCGGCTGCGTCCCGTCGCGGCGAACATCAAGGACGTGGTGCTGCGCAAGGGGGTCGGCATCGGCTCGGCCGGCCTGCCGTCGTACAACCTGCTGCTGGAGGGGCACACCCAGGCGCTGGAGAACGACGTGGTCATCTACATGAAGCAGGCCCAGGTGCCGGCGGTGGCGCGGTACATCGACGACGAGCGGGTCCGCGGCTACTTCAAGCACCAGGGCCACCGGACCGCCGAGTCGCAGCGGGCGCTCCAGGCGTACGCCGACCCGTGGGTGGGCTTCACCGAGCTGGACGGGGTCGGCCAGCTCGTCGCCGAGGTCTCCCCGTACGCGGCCGACCTGGACTGGGCGGACGTCAACGAGCCGGAGGAACTGGCCGGGGTGCTCACCGACCTGGGGCGGGCGGTGGCCCGGATGCACTCGGTCGCCGACGACGAGTCCAGCCACGACCTGGTCGACTACTCCACCGAGGAGGCGATCGTCGCCGCCGTCGACGCCGACGCGGAGACCTTCGTCCGGCACCTGGTCGACTTCGCGCACGCGTACGGCGTCCAGGCCCGCCACGACCACCAGCTCTTCGTGGACCTGTTCCGCAACGGCAGGCTGCCCGGCATCTGAGCCGCGCCCGGCCCGGCCGCTCAGGCGGTGAAGTCGAGCACCACCTTGATGTCGTCCGGTCCGGGGGCGTACGCCTCGGCGTACGCCCCCACCGGCACCCGACGGCTGATCAGCGAGCTCAGCCAGGCCTGGTCGGCCCGGGCGAGCGCCTCGGCGGCCAGGTCCCAGTGCCGCCGGTTCGCGTTGACCGAGCCGAAGACCACGTTGTTCTCCAGCACCAGGGCCCGGTTCAGCGCGCCCGCGTCGAAGTCGATGGTCCGGCCGCCGCTGGAGACGCCGGTCAGGCAGACGATGCCGGTCGGCGCGGCCTTGCACATCGCGTCGAGCACCACCACCGGCGCGCCGGTGCACTCCACCACCACGTCCGGCTCGAACTCCAGCTCCGCCACCGGCGTGGCGTGGTACGTCGCGCCGAGCGACCGGACCAGGTCCGGCTTGGGCCCCTCGGTGGCCCGGTCCAGCACGTGCACCGACAGGCCGCGCTGCGTGGCGAGCAGCGCGGCCAGCAGGCCGATCGGCCCGGCCCCGGTGACCAGCACGGTCTGCGGCTTCCACTCGGCGCGGCGACCGATCCGTTCGATGTGGTCCCAGGCCTTCGCCACCACGCTGGTCGGTTCCAGCAGCATCCCGACTGGGGCGAGGACCGGGTCCAGGCCGACGGCGAACTTGGGCTGCACCCGCCACCGGTCCCGGGCGAACCCGGGCAGCGCCTTGATGCCGTGCTCGGTGTACTGCCCGTTGCGGCACATGTCCCACTCGTCGACCGCGCAGTTGGGGCAGGGCACCGGGTCGGGGTGCCGGACGATGCCGGCCACCAGGTCGCCGGCCTGGAGGGTGCCCGTGGGGTCCTCCAGCACCCGGCCCAGCGCCTCGTGGCCCAGCACGAGCCGTTCCTGGCCGGGCGGCGCCTTCCCGTAGGCCCCGGCGATGATCTCGAGGTCGGTGCCGCAGACGCCCACCGCCAGCGCCTCGACCAGGATCGCGCCCTCCTCGGGAGCCGGCTCGGGCCAGTCCTCGGTCAGCTGCAGCGAGTTGGGGACCCTGGGAGACACAGTCACAGCGCGCACGGGTTCATCTTTCCCCGCCCGGAGCCCGCCCGCGGGCAAAGTGGCCAGTTGCCCGGGCCGGGAGCGCGGGCGGCCCGACCCGGGTGCGGGCCGCCGGCCATAGGATCAGCGGCATGACTCCGGAAGAGGTGGGCCAGCGACTGGTCGCGCTGCTCGCGTCCGTCGAGGCCACCGCGTCGGTCTCCGGCGGTCAGGGGTACGCCCGCGCCACCGTGGACGTACCCCCGGTGAGCTGGCGGGACGCGGTGCGCGCGGCGCGCGACGACGCCGAGCTGGCCTTCGACTTCTTCGACTGGCTGTCGGCGGTCGACGAGCTGGCCGACGGCTTCGACGTGGTGGTCCACCTCTGGTCGACCGGTGGGCGGCACGGGCTGCTGCTGCGTACCCGGCTGCCCCGGGAGGCGGCGACCGTGGCGTCGGTGGTCGACCTCTACCCGGGCGCGGCCTGGCACGAGCGGGAGACGTACGAGATGTTCGGCATCTCGTTCGACGGGCACGGCGAGCTGAAGCCGCTGCTGCTGCCGCCGGAGTTCGAGGGGCACCCGCTGCGCAAGGAGTTCGTCCTCGCCTCCCGGGTGGCCAAGCCCTGGCCGGGCGCCAAGGAGCCGGGCGAGTCCGAGGCCGGCGGCGGGCGGCGGCCGATCCGCCCGCCGGGCGTGCCGGCGCCGGGGGAGTGGGGCACCACGCCGACCCCCGCCGGCGCGGCCGGCGTCGGCGAGGGCCCGCGCGGCGGTACGCCCGCCCGCCCGGCCCGGGAACGTCCCGCGCGGCCCGCCCCCGGCGACCGCCCGGCCCGCCCCGCGCCCGGCGACCGCCCGACCCGCCCCGCCGCCGACGGTGCCGCCCGGCCGGTACCCGGTGAGCGCCCGACCGGGCCCGCCCGCGCCGAGCCGGCGGCCGGCGACGAGCCCACGGCCGAGGAAGGGAAAGCCTGATGCCCACCTGGTTGGAGCTGGTCCTCCGGGTGGCCGGCGTGCTGGTCGCGTTCCTCACCCTGCCGCTGGTCGTCGGGCAGGTCGAGCACAAGGTGATGGCGCACATGCAGGGCCGGCTCGGCCCGATGTACGCGGGCGGCTTCCACGGCTGGGCGCAGCTGATCGCCGACGGGGTCAAGTTCGTGCAGAAGGAGGACGTCACGCCGCGCGACGCGGACCGGGCGGTCTTCCGGCTGGCCCCGGCGGTGGCGCTGGTGCCGTACCTGCTCGCGCTGCTGGTGATCCCGCTCGGCCCGGGCGACCTGGTCGGGCAGCCGCTGGACATCGGCCTCTTCTTCGTCCTCGCCGTGGTGGGCGTCGGCGTGGTGGCGGTGCTGATGTCGGCGTGGGCGTCGGCCAACAAGTACAGCCTGCTCGGCGGGCTGCGCGGCGCCGCCCAGCTGCTCGGTTACGAGCTGCCGTTGGTGCTGGCCGCCGCGTCGGTGGCGATGGCGGCGGGCACGCTCAGCCTCTCCGGCATCGTCGAGGCGTGGCGGCCGTGGTGGCTGCTCTGGCAGGCGCCGGCGATGGTGGTCTTCTTCATTGCCGGGCTGGCGGAGATCCGACGGCCCCCGTTCGACATGCCGATCGCCGACTCGGAGCTGGTCTTCGGCTACATGACCGAGTACACCGGCCTGCGCTTCGCCTTCTTCCTGCTCGCCGAGTACGTCGGCATCGTGGTGATCGCCGCGCTGACCACGGTGCTCTTCCTCGGCGGCTGGCAGGGTCCGTTCGGCGACGAGTGGCTCGGCTGGCTCTGGACGCTGCTGAAGGTCTTCGCCGTCGCCTTCGTGATCATCTGGCTCCGGGTGTCGTACCCCCGCCTCCGCGAGGACCAGCTGCAACGCCTCTGCTGGCTGGTCCTCGTCCCGCTCTCCCTGGCCCAGCTCGTCCTCACGGCCGCCGTCCGCCTCGCCCTCTGACCGGACGCCTCAGCGCAGCGGGGTGTGGGCCGGGTCGACGCGTTCGGCGGGGGGCGGGGGCGGCGGGGGAGTGCCGTCGCCGAAGGGCCGGCCGCCGAGGGCCTCCCGGCCGTGCGGGGTGAGCCAGCCCGACAGGTCGGGGCCGAGCGGGACGATGCCGGTCGGGTTGATGTCCCGGTGCACCTGGTAGTAGTGCCGCTTGATGTGGTCGAAGTCGACGGTGTCGCCGAAACCGGGGGTCTGGAACAGGTCCCGGGCGTACGCCCAGAGCACCGGCATCTCGGTCAGCTTCTGCCGGTTGCACTTGAAGTGGCCGTGGTAGACCGGGTCGAAGCGGGTCAGGGTGGTGAAGAGCCGCACGTCCGCCTCGGTGATCGTCTCCCCCACCAGGTACCGCTGCCCGGCCAGCCGCTCGCTCAGCCAGTCCAGCCGGTCGAAGAGCCGCTGGTACGCCCTCTCGTACGCCTCCTGGCTGCCGGCGAAGCCGCACCGGTAGACGCCGTTGTTCACGTCGGCGAAGACCACCGCGTTGACCTCGTCGATCTCGTCGCGCAGCCGCTCCGGGTACAGCTCCGGCGCCCCCTCGCGGTGGTACGCGGTCCACTCGGTCGACAGGTCCAGGCTCATCCGCGCGTAGTCGTTGGTGACCACCTGCCCGGTCGGCACGTCCACGATCGCCGGCACGGTGATCCCCCGCTCGTAGCCCGGGAACCGCTTGAAGTACGCCTCGGCCAGCCGCTCGATGCCGAGCACCGGGTCCCGCCCGGCCGGGTCCAGGTCGAAGGTCCAGCTCCGCTTGTCGTGCGTCGGCCCGGCCACCGCCATCGAGATGGCGTCCTCCAGCCCGAGCAGCCGGCGGACGATGACCAGCCGGCTCGCCCAGGGGCAGGCGCGGCTGACGGCCAGCCGGTACCGGCCGGGCTCGACCGGCCAGCCCTCCCGGCCGTCGGCGGTGATCCGGGTGGCGATGTAGCGCTGGTCCCGGGTGAACTCGCCGCCCGGCTCGACGTACTTCCCGCCGGTCCGCTCCAGGATCTCGTCGCTGTCCGCGCCCACGCCGCCTCCTCGTCGTCCCTCGCGCCGGCCGCGCCGGCGCCCAAACCCATCATGGTCGCTCCGGGGTCCCTGGGGAGCCCCGGCGCGAAGAGCGGGGCTAGGCTGCCGCGGTGACCGATCTGGAGGTGGCGGCCCGACGCTTCATCGCCGACGTGTGGAACGCCGGCCGCGAGGAGACGGCGTACGAGCTGATCGCCGAGGACTGCCCGGGGCTGGGCGGGACCGGGCCGGCGGCGACGCTGGCCTGGCACCACGACCGGCGGGCGTCCTTCCCGGACCTGCGCTACAAGATCGTCGAGCTGGTGGCGGCCGGGGACCGGGTGGCCGTGCACTGGCGGGCCGCCGGCACCCAGGCGGGCCAGTTCGGCCCGGTGCCGCCGACCGGGCGGGTGGTCAGCTACTCCGGGGCGACGTTCCTGCGCTTCGACGAGACCGGCCGGGTCATCGACGCGTGGAGCGTCAACGAGCTGTTCCAGGTCCTCCAGCAGCTCGGCGTCGAGATGCTGCCCCCGCTCCCCGGCGTCACCGACCCCGGGGCGTGATCCGCTCGAGCGGCAGGTTCACCGAAAACGGCACTCCGGTGTCCACGAACTTCGTCCACCGCCCGGTCTCCGGGTAGACCTCGTTCGCCGGGCCGGTAAGAGCCGGGTGGTGGTCGCGCGCGCCGGGGGCACAGGGCAGGATGGGCGGCATGAGCGAGCGCAGCGGCATGCCCGGCGAAGGGCTCGTGAAGGGGCTCGCGGTCACGTTGAAGACGATGACCCGCCCCTCGACCACCCAGCAGTACCCGGACGTCGCCCCCGAGCTGCCACCCCGGTCCCGCGGCGTGATCGCGCTGCTCGAGGAGAACTGCACCGTCTGCATGCTCTGCGCCCGGGAGTGCCCGGACTGGTGCATCTACATCGACTCGCACAAGGAGGAGGTGACGGTGCCCGGCGCCGCCCGCCCCCGGCAGCGCAACGTGCTCGACAAGTTCGACATCGACTTCTCGCTCTGCATGTACTGCGGCATCTGCGTGGAGGTCTGCCCCTTCGACGCGCTCTACTGGTCCCCCGAGTTCGAATACGCCGAGCACGACATCAAGGACCTGCTGCACGACAAGGACCACCTCGGCGAGTGGATGGCCACCGTCCCGCCGCCGCCCGCGCACGACCCGCACGGTGATCCCTCCAAGGAGGAGACCACCGCCGCTCGGAAGGCCGCGGCCCCGGCCCGCCCCGCCGCCGTACGCTCCGAGCCCGGCCCCGCCGCCGACGGAGGTACGGCCCCATGACGGGTGCGGACCTGCTGCTGCTCGCCCTCGGCGCGGTGGCGGTCGGCGCGGGCGTGCTGGTGGTGAGCACGAAGCACCTGGTCCGGGCCGGGCTCTACCTGGTGGTCTGCCTGGGCGCGCTGGCCGGTGACTACCTGGTGCTCACCGCCGAGCTGGTGGCCTGGGTGCAGGTGCTGATCTACGTCGGCGCGGTGGTGGTGCTGCTGCTCTTCGCGGTGATGCTGACCCGCGCGCCGATCGGCGCCTCCGACGACCTGGACCGGCCGGGCTGGCCGGCCGCGCTGATCGGCGGCGGCAGTGGGCTGGGCCTGGCCGTGCTGCTGGTGGACGCGTTCCGCTGGTCCCGGGTGGAGCTGCCCGCCGCGGGCACCGCCGACCGCCTCGGCGAGCAGGTCTTCCGCTCCTGGGTGCTGCCCTTCGAGGTGCTCTCGGTGCTGTTGCTCGCCGCCCTGGTCGGCGCGATCGTGCTCTCCCGCCCCGACATCGGCCGGCCGGGCCCGGCCGGGTCCGCCACGCCGGCCCGTCCGGGCCGCCCGGTCATGCCGCCCGCGACCGGTGGCATCGACCGTCCCGCCCCGGCCGACCCGGCCACCACGTCGGCGAGCGTCGGCGCCGCCGGTGACGAGGGCGGGCGCGTATGAGGCCGGTCGTCCCGTACGTCACCGCCGCGCTCCTGTTCGGCCTGGGCGTCTTCGGCGTGCTGCGCCGCCGCAACGCCGTACTGGTGCTGATGGCCGTCGAGCTGATGCTGAACGCGGTCAACCTGATCCTGGTCACCGCGGACACCACGGTCCGGGCCCAGCTGCCGCACGCCGGGCAGGTCTTCGCGCTCTTCGTGATCGTGCTCGCCGCCGCCGAGATCGGCGTCGGGCTGGCCATCGTCCTCCAGCTCTACCGGCTGCGGGCCAGCGTCGCGGTGGACGAGGTGCCGCTGACCGAGGCGCCGACGCCGGTGCCGGCCGGTGTGACCGGGGCGGCCGCCGACCGGTCGGGCGCGGGGACCGTGGGCGGCGTCGACGGGCCGGAGGTGCGCGGATGAGCGAGGGCATCGGGCGGCTGGCGTCGCTCGTACCGCTGCTGCCCGGCCTGCCGTTGGCCGCCGGCCTGGTGGGGCTGCTCCTGCCGCCGTCGCCGCGCGGCGCGGCGACCGGCGAGGACCGGGCCCGGCGGGTGGCGATCGCGCTCGGCGTGGCCGGCGCGGCCGGGGCGCTGCTCGTCGCGCTGGTCCTGCTGAGCCGGGTGGACCACCTGGTCGAGGCCTCGACCACCTGGGTCGACCTGGGCGGGCTGCGGGTGACCCTCGGCTACCGGCTGGACGGGGTGGCGGTGCTGGTCGCCACGGCGGTGGCCGCGGTCGCCCTGGCCGTGCAGGTCTACTCGATCGCCTACCTGAAGCGCGGGCCGCACGACGACGTCGAGGTGGACCACCGCTACCCGCCGTACGCCGCGCAGATCAGCCTCTTCACCGCCGCGATGCTGGTCGTGGTGGTCTCCGGCGACCTGATCATGCTGCTGGTCGGCTGGGAGGTGATGGGCATCTGCTCGTACCTGCTGATCGCCCACGACCGGCGGCTGCCCGAGGCGCCCGCCGCCGCGGTGAAGGCGTTCCTGGTCACCCGGGTCGGTGACGTGGGCTTCCTGCTCGGCATCGCGCTGCTCGGCGTCTCCGCCGGCAGCTTCAAGATCGCCGACGTGCTGGCCCACGACTACTCCACCGGCACGCTCACCGCCGCCTGCCTGCTGCTGCTCGCCGGGGTGGCGGGCAAGAGCGCCCAGTTCCCGCTGCACACCTGGCTGCCGGACGCGATGGCCGGCCCCACCCCGATCTCCGCGCTGATCCACGCCGCCACCATGGTCGCCGCCGGCGTGTACGCGGTGGCCCGACTCTTCCCGCTCTTCGAGCGCGCCCCGGTCGCGCTCGCCGTGCTCGGCGTGATGGGCGCGGTCACCCTGTTGCTGGGCGCGTTCGCGGCCACCGCGCAGGACGACATCAAGCGGGTGCTGGCCTGGTCGACGGTCTCCCAGATCGGCTACATGACCGGCGCCCTCGCCGTCGGCGCGCCGACCGCGGCGCTGTTCCACCTGCTCACCCACGCCGCGTTCAAGGCGCTGCTCTTCCTCGCGGCGGGTGCGGTCATCCACGCCGTGGGCACCACGCTGATGTCCCGGATGGGCGGCCTCCGCACCGCCATGCCGGTCACCTTCTGGTGCACGCTGGTCGGTCTCGGCGCGCTGGCCGGGGTGCCGCCGCTGTCGGGCTTCTGGAGCAAGGACGGCGTGCTCGCCGTCGCCGAGGCCGCCGCGCTGGACGGCGCCGGTCCGACGCCGCAGTGGGTCGGCTGGCTGGTGTGGCTGGCCGGGCTGCTCGGCATCGCCGTCACCGCCTGGTACGCCACCCGCCTGCTGCTGCGCACCTTCTTCGGCGCCACCCGCATCCCGCTGGCGCACCCGCACGACCCGCCCGCGCTGATGCGCTGGCCGGTGCTGCTGCTCGCGGTCCCGGCCGCGCTGCTCGGCCTGGCCGCCTTCTGGGGGCCGTTCACCGGCCGGATCTTCGCCCCGGTCACCGAGGCCGAGGGGACCGACTTCGGTGTCTCCCTGGTCCACCTCGGTCCGGCGGTGCTGCTGCCGCTGGTCCTGCTGCTGGTTGGCGCGGGCGTCGCCTGGGCGGGCTGGCGCCGGGACCCGGCCGCCGACCCGGCCCGCGTCCTGGGTCCGCTGCGGCCGGTGTTCGCCCGGGCGTTCCGGCTCGACGACGTCCAGCACACCCTCGTCGTACGCCCGACGAACGCGCTCGCGAGGGCCGTCCGGACCGCCGACGAGCTGGGGGTGGACGGCCTGGTGGAGGGGAGCGGCCGCGCCGCGACGGGCCTGGGCGGCGGGCTGGCCGCACTGCACCGCGCGGCCCTGCCCCGCGCCGCGGCCGGCGTGCTGGCCGGCGCGCTGCTGATCGGTCTCGCCGTCGCGCTGATCGGAGGAATGGCGTGAGGCTCGGACAGTTCCTGCTGGTCGCGGTCCTCGCCGTGCCGGCGCTCGGCGCGATCGCGGCGGCGGCCATCCCGCACGACCGGGCCGGACGGCTGACCGGCGCGGTCGCCGCCGCGCTGACCCTGCTCGCCACCCTGCCGCTGGTCGGCGGCGACCACGGCTGGTTCGGCTACGGGCCACGTCCCGCCGTGCAGCCCTGGCACCAGCTCGACCGGCCCTGGGTGCCCGGTCTCGACCTGCGCTTCCACCTCGGGGTGGACGGGATCTCCTGGCCGCTGGTGGTGCTCACCGCCCTGCTCACCCTGCTCTGCTGCGGGTACACGCTGTGGCGGGTGCCCGACGGCGGCAGCGGCCGGGCCCTGATCGCGTTGCTGCTGGTCGTCGAGGTGGGCATCCTCGGCACCTTCCTCGCCCTCGACCTGGTGCTCTTCTTCCTCTTCTTCGAGGTCGTCCTGCTCCCGATGTACGCGATCATCGCCGGCTGGGGCGGCGACGACCGGCGGCGGGCGGCCCGGAAGTTCGCCCTGTACACGCTCTTCGGCTCGGTGCTGCTGCTGGTCGGCGTCTACGTGGTGGTCGCCGCCGCCGGCACCGCCGACCTGGTGGCGCTGACCGGCGGGGCCGGCCTGTCCCGGGGCACCCAGCTCGCCGCGTTCACCCTGCTGGCGCTGGCGTTCGCGGTGAAGAGCCCGCTCTGGCCGCTGCACTCCTGGCTGCCCGACGCGCACACCCAGGCGCCCACCGTCGGCAGCGTCATCCTCGCCGGGGTGCTGCTCAAGATGGGCACGTACGGCCTGATCCGGGTGGCGGTCGGGGTGGCCCCGGAGGGTGCCCGCTGGGCCGCCCCGGTGCTCGGGGTGCTCGCCGTCGCCGCGATCCTGATCGGCTCCCTGGTCTGCCTCGCTCAGGACGAGCTGAAGCGGCTGATCGCGTACTCCAGCGTCGGGCACATGGGTTTCGTGCTGCTCGGGGTGGCCACGCTGACCGCCACCGGCATCCAGGCGGCGCTGATCGGCAACATCGCGCACGGGGTGATCACCGGCCTGCTCTTCTTCCTGGCCGGGGCGGTCAAGGACCGTGCCCACACCGGCGCGCTCGCCGAGCTCTCCGGGCTGCGGGAGACGGCGCCCCGACTGGCCGGGCTGCTCGGCTTCGCCGCGGTCGCCTCGCTCGGGCTGCCCGGGCTGGCCGGCTTCTGGGGCGAGGCGTTCGCCGTGGTGGCCGCCGTCCGGCGCGGCGGCGGGCTCTGGACCACCCTGGCGGTGCTGGCGGCGATCGGCGGGGCGCTCACCGCCGCGTACTTCCTGCGGCTGCTGCGGCAGGTCACCCATGGCCGGCCCAGCCCGGCGGTGGGCCGGCTGGCGCCGGGGCTGGCCGGGGCCGAGCTGACCGCGTGGGCCCCGCTGGTGCTCCTCGCGCTCGCCGTCGGCCTGGCCCCCGCGCTGGTGCTCGGCTACGCCACCGGCCCGGTGGACGCCCTGGTGGCGGTGCTCCGGTGACCGCCGCGCGGGTTCGGTGGAACACCATGGGTGTCTCCGTGGCCCGGAGGCACCCGTGGCGTTCCACCCGCGACGGCGCCGGTCTGCGGGCTGCGGTCGGCCGGGGAGCTGGTGCGGGGGCGACGACGGGCAGGGGCCGGGGCATCGACCGGAGCGGGGTGGCGGCGTGAGCCTGGTGCAGAGCGTGGACAACGTGGCGCTGCTGCCGGCGTACCTGGCCGCCGGCACCGCCGTACTCGTGCTCCTGGCCGACCTGCTGCTGGCCCGGGCCGGCGCGACGGTGGCCGCGGCCGCCGCGGGCGCCATCGCCACCGCAGTGTGTGCGGCGGTGGTCGGGGCGGGCGGCGAGCGGCGCACCTTCTGCGTCAACGGTGACTGCTCCTGGGTCTTGAACGGCCGCGCCGCCCTGGTCGCGGCGGTCTTCGCGCTGCTCACCCTCGGGGTGGTGGCGCTGTCGGGGCCGCTGCTGCGGGCCGGCCGCACGCCGGTGGGGGAGTACTGCTTCCTCCTCGCCTGCGCGATGACCGGCGGCGTGGTGCTCGGCGCGGCCGGCGACCTGATCACCCTGATCGTGGCGCTGGAGACGCTCACCCTGCCGCTCTACGTCCTGGTCGGGCTGCGCCGGGGCAGCCTGGCCAGCGCCGAGGCGGCGGTGACCTTCTTCGTGGTCAGCGTGGTGGCGACCACGCTGACTCTGCTCGGCGCGGCGCTGCTCTACGCGGTGACCGGCGGGCTGCACCTCGACCGGCTCGGCGCCACCCTCACCGGGCGGCCGGAGCTGCTGGACCTGCCGCTGACCACGGTCGCGGTGGCGTTGGTGGTGCTCGGGCTGGCGTTCAAGGTGGCGGCGGTGCCGTTCCACGCCTGGGCCCCGGCCACGTACGACGGCGCGCCGCTGCCGGTGGCCGCGTACCTGTCGACGGCGTCGAAGCTGGGTGGGGTGGTCGCCCTGCTCGCCGTGGTCCAGCGGGCGCTGCCGGCCACCGTCACCGGTCCGGTGCTGGCGCTGCTCGCCGTACTCACCATGACCGTCGGCAACCTGGTGGCGCTGCGCCAGCGGCGTACCGTCCGGCTGCTCGCCTGGTCCTCGGTGGCCCAGGCCGGCTACATCCTCGCCCCGCTCGGCGCGCTCGCGCTGGCGGCCGGCCGCACCGCCGACGCCCGCAACGGGGCGTACGCGGCCGCGGTCGCGTACGCGATCTTCTTCGTGGTGCTGGAGCTGGCCGCCTTCGCGGCGGTGGTGGCCCTGCGCCCCGCGGACGCCGACGGCGGCACGCTGGACGACCTGCGCGGGGCGGCCCGCCGGCACCCGTGGGTCGGCGCCGCGTTCGCGCTGGCGCTGATCGGGCTGGCCGGGCTGCCGCCCGGGCTGGCCGGGCTCTTCGCCAAGGTGACCGTGGTCCGGTCGCTGCTGGACGGCCACGCCGGCTGGCTCGCCCTGGTGGTGGCGGTCAACGCGGTGTTCGGCCTCGCCTACTACCTGCGCGTCGCGGCCATTCTCTGGGCCGCCCCGGACGCCGCCGCCCGGCCGGCCCCGGCGGAGGGGCCGGCCGGGGCCCGCCCGCCCGCGAGCGTCGGGCTGGCCCTGGCGGTTGCGACCGTGGTGGCCGTGGTGGTCGGTTTCGCCCCGCAACTCCTGCTCGACCTGGTGGCCCGCTGATCCGGCCGGCGCAGCCGGCCCGCAGCCTTTTTCAGCCAACTTTCAGCCATGAGCAGGATGGTTGACGGGTACCGGGTTGTTGAACCGGTCAGCGGATTCCCGTGCGGGTCCGCGCACCGAAGGAGCGATCGTGCATCACAACCGTCTGAAGACCGCAGCGCTGCTCGGCCTGTTGACCTCGCTGATCCTCGCGGTCGGCTACTGGTTCGGCGGGAGCGGTGGCCTCGTCATCGCCGTCGTCGCCTCGTTGCTGATGAACGGCGTCACCTACTTCTGGTCCGACAAGCTCGCGCTGCGCTCGATGCGGGCGCAACCGGTCAGCGAGGCGGAGTTCCCTGAGCTGTACCGGATGGTGCGTGAGCTGGCCACCGAGGCGCGGCAGCCGATGCCCCGCCTGTACGTCAGCCCGACCTCGCAGCCCAACGCGTTCGCCACGGGGCGAAACCCGCAGCACGCGGCCGTGTGCGTGACCCAGGGCATCACCGAGATCCTCGACTACCGCGAACTGCGCGGGGTGATCGGACACGAGCTGTCGCACGTCTACAACCGGGACATCCTGATCTCCAGCGTGGCGGCCGGGCTGGCGGGCATCATCACCTTCCTGGCGAACATCGCCTGGTTCATCCCGCTGGGCTCCTCCGACGACGAGGACGCCCCGAACCCGGCCGTGCTGCTGCTCACCCTGATCCTGGGCCCGATCGCGGCCACCATCATCCAGCTGGCCATCAGCCGGAGCCGGGAGTTCCAGGCCGACCAGTCCGGCGCCGCGCTCAGCCGGGACCCGCTGGCCCTGGCCAGCGCGCTCCGGAAGATCCACATGGGTACGCAGGCGCGGCCGCTGCCGGCGCAGGGGCAGCTGACCAGCACCGCCCACCTGATGATCGACAACCCGTTCAAGCGGGGCGGTGGCATCGCCGCGCTCTTCTCCACCCACCCTCGGATGGAGGAGCGGGTCGCCCGGCTGGAGCAGATGGCCGCCAACAGCGGTCCGGTGCAGTTCCAGCGCTGACCCACGCCGACACCTCCGCCCGCGTCCGGTCCGGACGCGGGCGGGGTCGTGTGTCGGGGCACAAACCGGTTCCCACCCGTCCTGCCCGGCGTTAGGGTCGAAACGTCTCTCACCCATTACATCCCTCGGAGGTCGACGGTGGCCGCACTGCGCCAGTACCTGGGCGTCTGGCGGATCCCCGGCGCGCCGATGCTGCTGATCCTCGGCATAATCGGTCGGCTCGGGATCGGCATGACCCCGCTGGCGCTGCTGCTCGTCGTCGAGCAGGTGACCGGGCGGTACTCCCTCGCCGCAGTCGCCGGCGGCATCTACGCGCTCTCCGGCGCCGCGCTCAGCCCGGTCGCCGGGCGGATCGCCGACCGGGTCGGCCCCACCCCCGTGCTGCTGGCCACCGCCGTCGCCCACCCCCTCGCGCTCTTCGGGCTGCTCGGGGCCAGCCGTTCCGAGGCCGGCAACCTGGGCCTGATCTACCTGGCCGCCGGGGTCGCCGGCGCCACCTACCCGCCGCTGACCGCCGCCATCCGCGGCGCCTGGAACGACCTCACCGGCCCCACCTCCGGCCGGTACCACCTGCGCAACACCGCGCTCGCCGCGGAGACCTCGCTCTTCGAGATCGTCTTCGTGCTCGGCCCGCTGCTGGTGGCCGCGTTCGTGCTGGCCGCGGACGCCGCCGCCGCGCTCGTCGGCGCCGCCGTGGTCACCCTGGTCGGCACGGCCGCGGTGGCCCTCGGCCGGGTGATGCGCGGCTGGCGCCCCCACCCGCGCGAGCACCACGCCAAGGGCCTCGGCCCGCTGCGGGTGGGCGGCTTCCCCGCGCTGCTGCTCTGCGTCGCCAGCCTCGGCATCGCGTTCGGCGCGGCCGGGGTGATCGTGCCCGCCTTCGCCGGCGACGCCACCGCCGACGACCCGGAGAGTCTCGCCGGCCTGCTGCTGGCCGTCTGGGGCATCGGCAGTGCCGCGGGAGGCTTCTGGTTCGGCGTACGCCGGCCGGCGGCCAACATGACCCGCCAGTTCGCCTGGCTGCTCGGCGCGGTGGCCGCCAGCTTCGCCGTCTTCGCGGTGATGCCGGGCCCGGCGGCGCTGGGCGTCGCGCTGGTCCTCGGCGGCGCCACCATCGCGCCCGCGCTGACCCTGGAGAACACCCTGGTCGGGCGGATCGCCCCGGCCGGCATGCTGAACGAGGCGTACACCTGGGTGGTCACCATGTCGGTGGCGGCGAGCGCCGCCGGCGGCGCGGTGGCCGGCCTGATCGTCGACCACGCCGGCGGCGTGCCCTGGGCGTTCCTCTTCGCCGGGGCGGCGGTCGCCGTCGGCGCCACGGTCGCCGCGCTCCCCGCCGGCCCCATCGCCCGCGCCGAGGCCACCGCGGTACGCGCCGAGCACCCGGTCGCCGCCTGAGCGCGGTCACCCGCCGGCCACCGCCACCTCGTCCACCCCGGCCAGCGTTCCGGTCGCCGCGGGTGGCGCGGCTGGCGGGTCTCAACGCGTCCCGGGTGGGTACAGCACGGGAGTGTTCGTCTTCTTTTCGAACCGGATCGGCTGCCTGGGCTCGATCCTGATCAGCGCGATCCTCACGGTGATCCTGCTGTTGATCTTCTCGCGCTGACGTCGCCTTCGTATGGCCGGACCCAACTCGGCATGCGCCGCATCGTACGGACATCCCAGTCGCATGCCCGGCAGCCGAGCGGGTTGGCCGCCGAGAGGGACGTAGCACTTCGGTCCTCGGGCGCAGCTAGTGGAGTGGCGGGATGCGATAGACGGACACGTGGGAACGCGACTCGGCCGTGAAGTTGGCTCCGGCCCAGTCCGCATGTCTGGTCTCCAGCTCGAACCCGGCCAGTTGCGCCATGAGGTCGAGCTCGGCCGGCCAGATGTAACGGTGCGGACTGCGGAACACCTGAGCCTGCCTGCTCTCATCGAACGTGAAGTGGTGCGACACGACGTGCTGGCGCAGGACGTCGTAGGTGTCCAAGCCGATGTAGCCGGGCTCGGAATGCCAGACCGTGACGTGCTGGCCCGGCGGGAGCTTGCGCAGCTCAGGCACCCAGAGCTCGATCACGAAGCGACCGCCGGGTGTGAGGTGGCGGGCGGCGTTCCGGAAGCACGCGACCTGCTCGGCCTGGGTGAGCAGGTTCGAAATCGTGTTGTAGACGAGGTAGACGAGCGAGTACTTCCCTGGGGCGACGGCGGTCGCCATATCGCCGACGATCACGGGGATCGTCGCTTCGTCCGCCTTCGTTCGCAGCTGATCGATCATGGGAGGTGACAGCTCGATGCCGGTGACGGGCACCCCTCGCTCGGCGAGTGGGACGGCCACCCGGCCGGTTCCGATGGCGAACTCGAGCGCCTCTCCGTCGCCTGCGAGTTCGGCGAGGCGGTCCACGGTCGGCCCCAGAACCTCGGGCGCGAACATGCCGGAGCCTGACGTGTCATAGCGCTGGGCGGCAACGGCGTCCCAGATGTCCTCCTGCTGCATGCCGCCCACGATCGCCACGGGCCTGGCCATTGTCCAGTGATTGGGGACCGTGGGTCGCAACTGCCGTCATGCCCGGTTGCAGGCATCAAGGGCTTGCTTGCGGTGTCCTGGGATCGGATCTGGGTGACGGCGGCGTAGGTGACGCTTCCGAGCAGGGCGCCGGGTCCGGCGAAGAGCCCCGCCTGTCATCGACCCGGGCAGGCCGAGCAGGGCCTTGCCCGGCGCGCCAGCGTCCGTATCCGCATCACGGTCCGCTTGACGTGGCGCGCCCGGCGGCCCTTACCTGTAGTTGGTGAACTGCAGCGCGACGCCGAAGTCCTCGCCCTTGAGCAGCGCGATGACCGCCTGCAGGTCGTCCTTCTTCTTGCCGGTGACCCGGAGCTGGTCGCCCTGGATCTGCGCCTGCACGCCCTTCGGGCCCTCGTCGCGGATCTTCTTGCTGATCGCCTTGGCCTTGTCCGTGTCGATGCCCTGGATGACCTTGGCGTCGATCTTGAAGACCTTGCCCGAGGCGCGGGGGTCCCCGGCGTCCAGCGACTTGAGCGAGATGTTCCGCTTGACCAGCTTCTCCTTGAAGACGTCCAGCGCCGCCCGGACCCGCTCCTCGGTCTCCGCCTGGAGGCTGATCGCCTCCTCGCCCGACCAGGAGATCTCGGCGCCGGTGCCGCGGAAGTCGAACCGCTGCGCGAGCTCCTTCTCCGCCTGACGGAGGGCGTTGTCGACCTCCTGGCGCTCGACCTTGCTCACGATGTCGAACGACGGGTTCGCTGCCATGCTCATGCTCCTGCTGTCCGGCGGTCTGAAGGTCTTCCATCGCCCGCTGACCAGCGGCACGACCCCCTGACGGTACCCGCTTGCGGCCGCCCCGGGGGCAACCGCTATCCTTGCTACCGCTGCCACGCACGGCGTGGTGCGACGCCCTGGCGGGTTGCCCGAGCGGCCAATGGGAGCGGACTGTAAATCCGTCGCGAAAGCTACAGAGGTTCGAATCCTCTACCCGCCACCAGGGATCGGCAAGGCCCTTGACCTGCGGAAACGCAAGTCAGGGGCCTTTGTCGTCTCCCGCCGCGGTTGACCGTTGTTGCCCCTGCTCGACCGGCCGATCGGGCACGCGACGGGCACGTTGGATCTTGGGATTTCCGGCAATCGTGGGTCACGCCCTGGTCCTCGGTCTCGCGCGTGGCGGGGGGTGGGTCGCGGTGGACTTCTCCATCCAGTCCCGGGATCGCTCCGGGGACCTTCCATGCCCACCCCCCGTGGCCGCGCTGTCCCACGAGGGGTGGCTGAGACCGGCCGGGTTGGAGGACACCGTACGTGCCGTCTCCGAGAATGAGCAGACGGGCCTCGTGCCAGGCTTCGCCCGGGTCTCCGGCCGTCTGGCCGAAGCACTTCCGACGCGAGGGCTGGTGACCTGGCCCGTCTGCAGACGTCTGGCGGACGACCTACGGATTATGAGATCAAGTTGCCACCCTCGGCTGACCTGGGCGCACCTTGGCTGACCAGCGGATACGGCTCTCGGCATCTCACATCGGCACGGGGCCATCCGTCGACCCCTTGCGGACTGGATGCGGACCGAACGATGGGCCATCAGGTGGCGCCGCACTCGCTCAGAACGCCTGCGGTCGTCCGAGCAGGTCGGCGATGCTTGGCAGCCTTGGCTGTGCGGGTGGCTGTTTGGCCATGGTCCTACGGTCGTCTTGAAGCAGACCGGTGAACTCATCGCCTTGGGGGTCGTAGACGACCAGGTCGTGCCGCTGCGCCAGGTGCAGGACGGTGTTTACCGCTTCGGTGCCCCGTGGCGACCAGCTGATATGCATCTCAACGTGATCGATCCCTACTCCGAGAGGCATCGACATCCACGGCGAGTCCGGCCCGTATGGCGGCTCGTCCGGGTAGCGGACCCTTAGGTCGTCGTAGAAGGCAACGATGCGCTCGTCCAGCTCCCCATCGCGGTGGCACAGGCTGGTGCAGTGCTCGACCATGGCCCGCGCGTCGTCCGGGTGTGCGGAGCGGTCCACCGCCAAGACCAGAAGATCGAAGCTCACGGCCCCATCATGCTCGATGCGCTACACGGGCTGAGGTCCGGACTGTCAGCTTGGGAATTGTCGATCTCCGGCAGGCCACCGGCTTGGTGGCCTGGTCTCGGCAGTCTCTCGTGGCCTCGACTGGCCCCTGCTGTCCTCGCCCAATGGCACGCTAATGGCACGCCGGGTGCGCACAGGACGGCCGCGCGTGGTGACGGCACATCACCGCCCAGAGATGCCGGAACGCCTGCTGTCGGCAGGGCACTGGTTCACCGTTCGTGCCCGCTCGTGCCCGTCAGGGGTACCGGCTACTGGCACGTGGCTGGCACGCTGGGGGCGCTCGCGGGCAGTCGGCCCCGCTCATCCTCACCTCGTCGCGTTCGCCTGAATCATCCCGGCGACGCGAGACCGCCAGCGAGTCTCCGAAGATAATCAGCGATTACCGGGTCTCCGGAAGAGCGTTCGTCGGCAATGCGCGAGACGATTCGGCGAAACTCGGGCACGTCCTGAGGGGATAGCTCACTCAGGTAGTCGCCCATTACCTCTTGAACTTTAACGGCAAAGTCAGGGTCCACTTCATCAGGGCTCGCGTGGTCAAGCATCTGAATAGCGGCCACCATAGCCACGATGATTGGATCAAAATTCACGGAGCCACCTTACCGAAACAACCAAGGGTGATTCCGGCGCTGCCGGGGATGGCAGGGGACAGCACGATTGAGGCCGTCCTCCTCGTCGGGCAGTCGTAGACCTCGGCGTCGGTGGCGTGGACCGGCCTGGGGATTAGAAGAAGATCGCGGAGGGCTGGTCGGGTGGCTGCGCACCTGGTCAGCCCGTCCGTCGTTGTCGGATGGCGTCGGCGTCAGCCGGTGGTCTTGGCTGTACGACTGGCTGTACAGCCACGGTTTAGGAAGTGTGGATACGGCTGAATGTCGCATAGCTGCGACCTGGCTTGACCTGCGTCGTCACGCTGGTTGGCACGTCCAGGAGCTGACCGCCCTTGACCGTCGCCTCCCGTCCCAACGGGCACGCAAGGGGCACGCCCCGTCCGGCTCTACTCCTAGCTCTCGTAGAGCGGCGGGCCTACGCGATCTGCTGCTTGCGCCGCCTCGTCCAGCCAAGCGGCGATGCCGCGAGCCTCGTTGGGATTGAGCAGGATGGTTGCGACACCCGACTGGTCCTGCTGCACGACCTGGAAGAAGCCCTCGGGCACGCGGATCGTAAGCGTCACGGCTCCACACATCTGGTCACCGCGTGGCATGGCGGCGGCTCGGACCGATGCCGTACTGCCGGAGAGGACGCCATCGGCGTCCTCCCACACCGTCCGTGGCTGGGTAGTCATCGGTGCAGTATCCATGCTCGCGTCTATCCGCGGTGCCCCAGGGACCTGACCCGGACCTATGCATTACGAGATCAAACTGCCGGCCCCGCCAACCTGGGCACATGGCGGTCTAGCAGCGGAAACACCCCTCGACATCTCACATCACTCCCCCGCCGTCCGCCGACCTCTTGCGGACCAGATGCGGACTGCCCGTCCCTGACGCGTCCGTGATCGAATAGCCGGCCATGGGGTGGGATGAGTGCCTGGCGGAGTTGCTGGTCCAGCTCGGGGATCGTGGCCTGGTCGCCATGGTCAAGATGGACGGCGAACGCCAACGGGGCCGCTGGACGGTGCTGGTGTCAGGCAGCCCGATGGGCGGGGACTTCGTGCGATGGGACGGCGACGACTTGAACGCCGGGCTGTCGCGGGTGATAGCCCAGCTTCAGGAGCGGGTTCCGGGACTGCTCGACTGAGCTACGGCCTCGGGGTTAGAAGAAGATCGCGGATGGCTGGTCAGGTGACCGTGCCCCTGGTCAGCCCGTCCGTCAGTGTCGGGCAGCATCGGCGCTCGGAAGCGGGCTTGGCTGTACGGATGGCTGTACAGCCAGCAGGATGCGATTGTGTTCGCCGATCCAACCATGCTCCTCGTTCACAGTCCGCTCCTCACCTCAGCGACATGGGACGCCCTGCGTTCGCAGCTCGAAGCGGCGGGGTGGCGCGTGGCGGTGCTGGACCTTCGCCCTTTGGTCGAGACGCCGTCCTTCCATACGGCGGTCTGCACGGCGGCTGCCAACGTCACTCATGGTGCGCCTACCGTCGTCGTCGGCCACAGCCGCGCGGGTGCTTACCTGCCCGGCATCGCCGACGCGGTCGGCAGTGACCAGCTGGACGTCGTCTTCATGGATGCCCGCCTGCCGCATCCGGGCACGAGCTGGGTCGGATCACTGCCGCCGGAACGGGCCACGTGGCTGCGAGAGATGGCGGTGTCCGGCCGGCTGCCAACGTGGGACACCTGGTTCCCCGCAGACTCCCTAGCCGATGTCCTGCCCGACCCCGAACAGCGGCGGCAGGTGCTGCACGGCTTACCCGAGCTGTCGTGGCAGGTCGTCTCCGAGGTGCTACCTACGCCCGGCAAGGCATGGGACTCCGCCAGACACATCTACCTCCAGTTGAGCGCTGCATACCAGTCCACGGCAGAGCAGGCGGAAGAACGTGGGTACCGGGTCCGGAGCCTGGACGCCAATCACCTGGCGATGGTCACGCAGCCCGCCATGGTCATGGATCTACTTCTGTCGGCATTGCAGCCATAGCAGCGATAGCTGAACCCATCACGAAGCTGCGGATCTCCTCGTCGGGCAGTTGTAGACCTTCCAGCCTCCCCGGACGGGGACAAGGTGGAGCGCCCTACCGGACGAACGACCTTGGCCCCGTCCGGGGAGGCTGGTAGCCCTTGTGGTGCCCGATGAGGTGATCCGCTCCCGGCTGATCTCTGAGGAGGGCCGGGGTTCGGGGCGGAGCCCCGAGGTCTTCTGATCCTGTGACTCCCAAGCGTGGCCGGCCGGCCCGGCCGATGCCGGCCGGAGGTCGCCAGCAGGCCGGGGCCGGGCCGGCGCGGCCCGCTTTGCGGGCCGCCTTGATCTGATAGAGCGGAATTCGGCAATGCGCGTGCCCGGTGCCCTGTCCCGTCACGGGACGCGCTTGGCACCCGCGTCCCACCAGATGCTCTACAGCCGCAGTGGCCTGTGGCTGTGGCCGACGCGGGTCACCGCCGGAAGCTGGCCGGGTCGGCGAGGTACCGATCGAGGTCCGGATCCTCGTGCTCCTCTTCGAAGTGGTCCGCGATCACCCACTGGTCACCGAGTTCGGCGCGCAGCTGGTCGAGCGCCCGCCGAACGGCCGTGTTGAAGGCCTGGCACTCCGCCTCGCGCCAAGGCCCTGGGTCAGGCGGATAGTCCCAGTTCAGTGATGCGTCGTACCACTCGACCAACTGGGCCAGCTCATCCCGAAGGGTCACGCTGATCGGCAGCGCCTCCAGGCGCACCGGATTCCCCCAGGCCTCCCAGTCCTGTGGGCTGGTTGGCCACAGGACACCCCCAGACCCCGCGTCGAAGAAGAACCGAGCATGCGACATGGGCAAGAAGCCTGGCACAGGTTCTAGGCGCAGCGTCAAGCCGCCCCTGGGACGGATTCGATGCTCCTATGGATCGTCAAGCCGTTGCGGGGGCTGTCTTGGTGATCTCGAGCCGGCGAATGACGTAGTAGATCTGCCTTGCGATGAGGCGCTTGAGACACCGCATGATCTCTTTGTTGGACAGCCCCTGTTGCCGTCGACGAGCTGCGTAGGCGCGAGTGGGTTCGTGCCAGCGCATGCGGGACAGCGCGATGGTATGCAACGCGCAGTTGGCCCAGCGATCCCCGCCGCGGTTGAGCCGGTGACGGTCGGTGCGCCCGGAGCTGGCCGGGATCGGTGCAGCGCCGCACAGGTGGGCGAAGGCGGCATCAGAGTGCAGCCGTTCGGGGTTGTCGCCGGCGGTGGTCAGCAGTTGCCCGGCGGTTTCGACGCCAACCCCGGGCAGGGTCAGCAGTTCGGGTGCGGCGGCGGTGACCAGCGTTGCGAGTTCGGCGTCCAGCTCGGCGATCTCGGCGGTGAGGTGCTGATGACGGCGGGCCAGCCGACGCAGAGCCGCCTTGGTCGCTTGACTGGGATCGGCGAGGTCAGCGGTGGGGCGCAGCCGGGCACAGGCGCTGACCAGGGCAGTCTTCGGTAGGCCACGCAGCTGCTCGCGTAGCTCGGCCGGACCGGTGAGAAGCAGGGCGCGGAGCTGGTTGATCGCCTGGGTGCGGGCCTTGACCGCGCCGCGGCGGGTCACCCGCAGGGTACGGATGGCTTCGATGCGACCGTTGCGGCTTTTCGGTGTGCCAGTCGACCGGCCCGACAATGCGGCCCAGGCGGCCGAGTACGCATCGACCGGATCGGACTTGCCCTTCAAACGGCGGGCCTTGCGGTCGGGTCGGTCGACCTCCACCACGGTGACGCCGGCCTGGCGCAACATCCGCGCCAACGCTGCCCCATAGGCGCCGGTGCCCTCGACACCGACCCGCTCCAGCCGGCCGAAGCTACGCAGCCACGCCAACAACTGCCGATAGCCGGCCGGGGTCGTCGGGAACGCGCGATCGGCCAACCGCCGGCCCACCTCGTCCAAGACAGCAGCGTGGTGGGTGTCGCCGTGGGTATCTACGCCGCCGACCACGGCCGGATGCTGCGCCACTTCTCGTTGTTCGGTCATGCTTGGTTGTGCCGTCCTTTCCGCTCGCACCGGTTGGGCGGCACGCGCCGGTCGGGCGGGCGGACAAGACAGTGACGGGGCCTCTCGCACAGGCTCCTATGAGGTCACGGCGCCCGTCCGGCCGCGTGCACAACAACGGCAACCGAGCAGGCCGACAGATCGGATCCAGGACAGCCGAAGCGTCGGTCAAGCATCGAGTCAGACCCGCTCGGTGCCGCCGAACACATCCTCACTGTCAAGCATGAGCAGGGACTAGACACACCGGCAGCCGGTCGGTTCGTACGTACGTTCGACTAAGCTGCGGCTGGTGGAGGTACGTGGTCGCTGGTGGAACGGGTCGTGGGGCCGCATGGCCCGGCGCGACATCTGGTTGCTGACGGACGGCCGGCTCTGGCGCGTCCGTGGCCGCCTCGGTGGCGACGGAGGGCAGGAAGTCTCGCACGACTTCCCGGGCGAAGCATCCGCCCGTTCGATGGTCGATCGGATGATGAAGACCTCGGCCGGCACCTGGCGGGATCTCACGGAGGCGGTTCGGCAGGAGACGAGCCGCCGGCAGACTCACTAATCGATGGCCTTGGAGCTACTGCGCGGGCGGCTCGCCGTACCGCCTGATGTGTTCGGCCCAATCACGGGCGACCGCCTTTGCCTGGGCACGACGCATCGGTGCAGTGCGATGCATTTGAATGTTGCCCTCAGGGTCGTCGGGCACATAGGCGATCACTGGCCACCTGTTCGTCACGGCGCGCCACGGCCACACCACCACCGTCGCGAGCAGCGCGCCCACCACGTTCAGGAGGTCGAAACCCTCACGCCAATAGACGGGGTTGAACGGGTTTAACCGATCGGAGTCGTACAGGGACGCCCGCCACGGCGCGCGCGGGACTGGCCGCCATGCGAGGCGCTGCCGGCCTACCCGCCACGGGATCCATTCGCCCGTCGGCGACCGCGTGAACACCAACACGCCGTCATGGTGACACCGACGCACAACCTCGTGAAGCTGACGCCGATCAATGCATCGGTGATGGAAGCCCGCCGAGCGGACGGGACTATCGCCCCGACCACCAAGGCAGAGCAGACCATCAACCCCTACATGAGCGGCAGAACACCGAGCGAGGCCGGTAACGGTCATCGGCAGGTGTCCGGGCGGACATGCACACCGCACCACGGCGGCAGGTCGGCTGCCCAGACCCGCCAGCCGCCGGCGTCCCGCCGGGTCTCGAACCGCCACTGGTGGGCTTCGCCGCTGAGGTAGGCGCAGAGTCTGATCTCCGCGCTCGTCTCCGTCCTGGGGGCCCGTACCTCATGCGCCAGGCCGGGCGCCGGCCCCCCACGGCTCAAGGTCCGGTGCCCCGGCGCGGCCGAGATCGCTGAGCGGAGACCGCGTTCGGGCGGGCGAGCGGCGGGACAGCAGGCATCCAGTCAGCGCGGCGGCGAGGCCGGCCAGCCCGGCCGCCGCGAAGCCGCCCGCTGGCACGGAGACGTCGATCGCCACCCCGACGATCGGGGATCCGAGCGCGAAACCCGCGCTCTGCGCCGAGGATTGCAGACCTGTCGCCTCCCCCCGCACGCTGGCCGGCGCTAGCCGGCTCACCGCGTCGGCCACCGTGGAAAGGGTCGGCGCGGTGAGAAGCCCGGCGCCGACAACGGCCACGCACAACCAGGGCCAGTCGTGGGCAAGTCCGGCGGGAATCGTCACGAGCCCGAGCAAGCCGAGCAGCAGCCACGTGGGCAGCGGCCGCGGCAGCGCGCCATAAATCAGCCCGCCGGCGACGGAGGCCACGCCGAACACGGCTATGACCACGGCGGCCCAGGACACCTGACCTGCTTCTTCGAGCGTGGCGACGATGGCGAGGTCGACGCCGCTGAGCAGCGTCGTGGTACCGAACGCCATCGTGAGTACGGCAATCATGCCGGCGCCCAGCCACTCCCGGCGCGGGGGCCGTCCAGCCGCCCCGGGATCCGCCTCGTCCTCGACACGCAGCGGCGGGTTGAGCAAGGCGATCCCGGCTCCGCCAGCCACGATCGCGGCGCCGACCCCCCACGCCACCACACCGGGGGACATCTTCGCCGCACACAGGATCACTACCGCCGGGCCCACTATGTACGACAGCTCGCCGTGCACCGATTCCAGCGCGAACGCGGCCCGGCGCTGTCCCGCCGTCGTCATCGCGGCGATCGCCTGCCTGGTCACCGGCTGGGCCGGCACCATCAGCAGGCCCGCCGCGAAGGCGGCGCCCAGCAGGATCCCGTACGGCAGGATCGGCACGCTCAGCCAGAACACGACCTGCAGTACGACAGTGACCAGCAGCACGGTACGCAGGCCCCGCCAGTCGATCATGCGGCCAAGCAGCGGCCCGCCCAGCGCCACCCCGGCGGTCAGAGCCGCCGCGACGCCACCCGCCGCCGCGTAGCTCATGTCCAGACCCAGCACGACATACATCGTCAGCGCCATCACGTCAGCCGTGATCGCGACACGGGCGAGCAGCGAAACGCCCAGCAGCGATGCCATCCCTGGCACGGCGAGCACCTGTCGGTATCTGGTCACCTGCGTGACGCTAGATCGTCCGTCACATCATAAGAAGTGGCTAATTTGTTGGAGCTGGCATAATAAATGCTTATGGCAAGAGATCTTGAGACCGCGTTGCTGCGGTCGTTCGTCACCGCCGTGCGGGCGGGCAGCATCAGCCGCGCCGCGACCGCGCTCGGACAAACCCAGCCCGCGCTCAGCCAGCAGTTGCGCAAGCTCGAGAGCGTTGTCGGCCGTCCGCTGCTTTACCGGTCGCCGTCTGGCGTCTCGCCGACCCGGGCGGGTGAGGAACTCCTGCCGTACGCCGAACGCATTCTCTCGCTCTCCGCACAGGCACTCACCGAAACCGGACGCGCGCTTACCGGCCACTGCGTCGTCGGGTTGCTCGAAGACCTCGCCGCGTCCCAGCTTCCGCAGGCCCTCGCCGACCTCGCCCGGCTGCACCCCGGCGCGACGCTGGAGGTGCTCAGCATTTCCAGCGCCGCGATGCGGGAGGCCTACGACGCGGGCCGCGTCCAACTCGTGCTCGACGCGGTGCCGGACGTTCCCGGGCCGCCGCGCTGGACGGTACGCCGCCCGCTGGTCTGGGCGATCGGCCAGGGTGTGGACGTGGCTGCCGATCCGCTGCCGGTGGTGCTGTTCTCGAACCCGTGCTCCTGGCGGACGTCAGTGCTGGAAACGCTGGAACGTACCGATCGGCGCTGGCGGGTAGCGTTCGAAAGCAACAGCCTGGTCGGTGTGCTCGCCGCGGTACGGGCCGGGCTCGGCGTCGCGGCGCTCATGCCCGCGAACCTCGAACCGGTCATGGCCTGCCACGACGCGGACGCCCTGCCCACCCTGCCGGACGTCGAGCTCGGTCTCGCACGGCACCCACGGACCGAAGGTGATCCGCTGATCGATGCCGTGGAGACCGCGCTACGACGCATGATTTGAGTTTCGCGGCTGGTCAGCGCGCCAAGACCTACCTCACCGCTACCTTGCTGCTCGCCGGAGGTTCGGGAGTTCTGGGCCTTCCCCACCCAACCGGCCGAACGTTAGAACGCCTGTACGATCTCGGGGTGGGTTTCTGCGAATGCTCTTCTGGCCCGGCGTGTCCGCGGTGCCGTGGATCGCGGGCGCTGTCACTCAGGACACGGTGCGGACCGTGCTGTGGACCCTGGCGGTGGCCGTAACTCTTGCCACCGCGGGAGGTAGCACTCACCGGCAGAGGTCCGCCCGGACGTGTACACCGCACCATGTCGGCAGGTCGGCTGCCCGCACCCGCCAGCCGCCGGCGTCTCGCTGCGTCTCGAACCGCCACGGGTGGTCTGTGCCGCTGAGGCTGGTCGATCCGTTCCACCAGATCGCTCGGACGTGCGCGGTTTACCGTCGCCCGGTCGTCGCCCTGGTCCTCGACGTCGATCGGTCCGACCGTCAGAGGTTCGAATCCTCTACCCGCCACCAGGGATCGGCAAGGCCCTGACCTGCGGAAACGCAAGTCAAGGGCCTTTGTCGTCTCCCGCCGCGGTTGACCGTTGTTGCCCCTGCTCGACCGGCCGATCGGGCACGCAACGGGCACATTGGACCTTGCTGAGCGGCAGGGCGGTCCGGGTGCGACATGGACTATGCGGTTGTTTGGCGCTCGGCGTCGCTGCGTAACACGCAGAACTCGTTGCCCTCCGGGTCGGCCAACACGACCCAGCCGCTGCCGTCCGGATCGCGCCGATCGGCGACGATGGTGGCGCCAAGGGCGCGGATACGCTCGACCTCTTGATCGCGTAGTACCTCGGGCTGTAGGCAGATGTGCACACGGTTCTTGACGCTCTTTGGCTCCGGTACCCGCTGGAAGTAGAGCCTGGTGCCGGAGGGCGGCTCGATGGCCACTTCGTCGTCGTCGGGCTTGAACTGCGGGTCGACCGGGCAGTCGAAGACCTTGCCCCAAAAGTGCGCCAGTTCGTACGGGTCGGCGCAGTCGAACGCGAAATTGCGGATGACAGTCCCCATCCGGTCAGCCTCGTACCCGCGCGGCGAATAGGTCAACTCATATCGACAGGCGAAGGCCTTCCGGGGCGCGGCCCAGCCCCAGTGGCCCTCGGCCTCGAGCTGCTCGTTGAAGGCGCCGATCGCGGCCATCTCCTCCGCAGTGGCGGAGTCGGTCGTGTCGTCGAGCACGGAACAGGTACTTCGCCATCGGGATCATCTCCTGTCGTCGTGTGGCCGCCCCCTCGGGCCGCCTTTCACCCCTGCTACGAACGCCGCTGCCTCGATCCGACACGCTCCGCTGAGATTTCAGCACCTCGCCGAGCTGCCCCAGAACCCGGACGCCTTCCTCTTCCCTGGTAGGCAGCAGCGGACGGCCGGCCGTCCGCAGAGCGGCGCCGAGGTGGCCGCATTCCTGGACCGGGCACGGAAGGCCGAAGATCGTTCCGAAGGGGCACGCAACGGGCACGCGGGGGAGGTCGGGCCGACCAGCGGGACACAAAAGCGGCCCTGACCTGGGCGAACATTCATCGACGACCTTGAGAACGGGCAAAACTGTAAATCCGTCGCGAAAGCTACAGAGGTTCGAATCCTCTACCCGCCACCAGGTGCGAGAACGGCCCTGACCAGCAGTAATGCGGTCGGGTGCCGATCTTGTTTAGTCCCGCTGAGTCCGACCGTTGCCCGCCGTCGCTCACAGTCCAGGGGCGTATCGGGGGGAGCTATCGCGGCGAAGCTGCGGCCAGGGGGCAGCGTAATGGTTCATCGCAGCTTGACGTGGCTTCGCTGGTAGCCGGCTCCTCCTCGGCGACCGGGTGCAGTAGGAGCTGTCCGTGGCCTTCCCGAGTTCGGTGGGGTCGGCCTTGATGCTCGCCTTCGGGCAGGACGAGCGTCAGGGGTGGGTGCTTATGGGTTGACCTGGGTAGTGGACACACAACGGCGCCCGGGGTTTCCCGGGCCGCCGTCGCTTTCATCCGTTTACTCAGTGCCGTGCCTTGCGCTCCTCTTCGCTGCGGTGGTTGCTTCCGGCCTTGGCCAGACCGCGGCTACCGAGGTAGCCGAGGGTCAGCAGCGTGATGAAGAACCAGGCCTGGTTGGCGCGGAAGATGTCCACGCCGACCGAGTTCTTGCCGACCAACTGAGATGCGGCCAGCACACCGATCACTGCCGCGATGTAGACCCAGAACTCGGTTGTCCGCAGCGACGGCTTGGTCTCCGTTCCAGGCGCCTGCATCGGGCGCTGTTCGCCCATCATCATCGGCGCGTACTGAGGTGCTTCTTGCACCCCGACCGCCCGGTCAGGTGCCTGCTGTCTCGCTGCAGCCTGTGTGCTCATCTTTCCTCCTGGATGCGATGAGTCATTCCCTGCACTCCCTCGCCCCGCTGCCAAGGTTCGGCCTCGGCACGGTCTGTAATTCCTGGGGAGGTCAACCCGGTCTACCCGACCCCTCGAAGCGGTAACGCCCATTACCGAACGGGGATTCGCAACTCGTTGTGGCGCACCGGGTAGGTCAGCCGCGTCAGCGGCGACCTGGCACGACGGGGCCTCTCGCAAAGCGGAGCCCCGTCGGACCTTCGGCGATGGGGGCCGACGGGGCTCCGGGTTGCTGCGGGCGACTTACCGGTTGGTGCGCGGGTCGTGGTCGCGCGTGCGGCTGCCGGCCTTGGCCAGACCGCGGCTGACCAGGTAGCCGACGGTCAGAAGCGTGATGAACCACCAGGCCCTGTCGGCGGCGAAGTAGTCGCCCCGTTGTTCGCGGCGCCGTCCCCGACGGCGTTGGAGGCGATCAGCACGCCGATCACGGAGAGCAGGTAAACGGCCAACTCGGTGGTCTTCCACGAGGGCTTCGTCTCGTCACCGTGGCGGTGCAGGTACCGGACGTCGTGGTCGGCGTGGTCGGCTACCCGAGCCGTGGGGGTGGTGGGCGTCGTCATGTTCAGCTCCTGGCGAGTGCGATATAGGTGCTTCATCCCGTTACGGCCATGGCCGCGCGGAACCCAGGCGTCTTTTCGCGAAAGCGTGCTCGAAGTCGAGGCAGCACTCGGACAGGCGAAGCAGCAGGAAGTAGCCGGGACCTCCGACCAGCGCCGGCTGCCAAGCCACCACCACGCGTGGTGACCGCGTCAACGGCAAATTCTTCGATACATGGGTAGCGTCGGTCGGCCTGGCTCTGGTAGTCAGAGCGGTGCAGACAGGTGACGCGTGAGCGTACGGGGGCGTTTCGCCGCTTCGGGGGCACTCAAGAGAAATCAACCATTGACACCTAAGGTCCGAGTACTCGCCAAGTGAAGCGAGGCATGGCGGACAGTGCGGTGTGGGTATCACCCCGCCAGGCAGGGCATCCTGCCGATCGGTTGGATTTGTCCGCGTCCTGGCCGAGCCCACCCACCGAGGTCTTTGTTGGCCTCGGCGCTTGTGGCACCATCATGGAATCTTCACGCCCCCCGTGCTGATCGTCGCGACAGGAGCCCCACATGCCCACTCATAAGCTGGGTCGGCTGCTCGGTCTGACTCTGATGCTGGTTGCCCTGGCCGTGGGCGTCGCCAACGTTGCCGGCATCCCCACCAGCGGTGATCTGACCACCCTCGAGTTCGAGTGGACCTAGGCCGCCCGCGGTCGTGACGCGGCGGAGAGCGGCTCCCCTCAAGCTCCTCTTCGCCTGGATCGGCTGTGAACGGGGAGCTTCTCCCCGTCACGATTAGGGAGCGGGATGGCAAGCCGTACCGGAGTGGCCAGACGCACCACGGAGCAAGCCTGGCTGATCACCGGCCCGCTGGCGTTCCTGGCGGTCATCTGCTCCACGTTTCTCGGCATCGCCTCCCCGGAACCACACGGTAGGTGGGGGATCGCTCTCCTGCTGCTCGTGGCCCTGGTCGCCGCGCACCTGCCGGTGCTGAGCTTCGTGGTGCGCCGCCAGCAGCTCTCCGCGACGATCACTGAGATCCCGCTGGTCCTGGCGCTGTACTACCTCCCACCGTTGACGGTCGTCCTCGTGGCGACCCTCGCGGCCTTCATCACCCAGATTCGCCGGCGGCTCGGCCCGGCCAAGTTCGCCTTCAATGTCGCCCGCTCCGCGGCCGCGACCTCGCTGGCCGGCATGGTCCTGCTGGCCTTGCCGCCGACCCGAGGAGTCGGCCCAGGCACCTGGGGCATCCTGTTCGCCGCGGTGAGCACGGTCACCCTGGTCACCCTGGCGGCCGTGGTCGGCGTGATCACCCTGCTGCAGGGGTGGCAGGCCGGTCGGGAGGTCGTCAAGACATCCGGCGTCCCGCTGCTCGCCGCGGCGGTAAGCGTGACGGTGGGCCTGGTCATCCTCATCGCGGTAACGACGACGCACTGGTCGCTGGTGCTGCTGGGCGCGCTGGCGCTGATCGTGGCCGTCGTCTACCGCACCTACGCCCAGTTCCTGCGTCAGCACCGGACCCTGGCCGACATCTACGACCTCACCCGGGCGATGACTCAGAGCGGTCAGGACGGCACACTGCCGGATGCCCTGCTCGGCCGGGTCCGCGCGCTGATGCAGGCGGAGTACGCCACCCTCTGGCTGCCGGAGCAGGGGCGTCATCCTGAGGTGCTGCTCACCGCCCGGGTCGACGGGCCCGGCCTGCTCGACTTCTCCAAGATTTCCGGGAAACTGCGGGAACAGGCGATCGCGCAGCGGCAGACGATCGCCGTCGGCGCCCGGCTGGGCGGCGACAAGGCGCAGCTCACGATGCTCCGGGAGGCGTCGGCGAAGGATGCGATCATCGTTCCGCTCCGCTCCGGGCAGGCCGTGATCGGCGTCTTGGAGGTGGTCAACCGGCTCGGTGGCATCGGCTTCTTCACCCCGGACGACGTGCCGGTCCTGGAGACGGTCGCCGCGCACGCCGCGGTCGCCCTGGAGAATTCCCGGCTGGTCGACCGGCTGCGCCACGACGCGTACCACGACGCGCTGACCAAGCTGCCCAACCGGCGGCGGATCACCGGGGCGCTGGACGAGGCGGTGAAGATCCGGGCGCCCGGCGAGGTGGTGGCCGTGCTGCTCTTCGACGTGGACGGGCTGCGCCAGGTCAACGAGTCGCTGGGGCACGCCGCGGGCGACAAGGTCCTCGTCGAGGTGGCCGAGCGCCTGCGCGCCTGCGCCCCGTCGTCCGCCCTGGTGGGCCGGGCGGGGGGCGACGAGTTCCTGGTCACCCTGCGGCTGGAGAACGCCGAGGCGGCCCTGGAGCTCGCCGCCGAGCTGCGCGAGCAGATCCGCGACGAGATGGTCTTCGACTCGCTCACCCTCGACGTGGACACCGCCGTCGGGGTGGCCGTACACCCGGATCACGGCAGCGACGCGGCGACCCTGCTGCAACGGGTCGACCTGGCCGCGACGGCGGCCAAGGCGGTGCCCGGCAGCGTGCAGCTGTTCAACCCGGCGCTGGAGTCCCGGTCGCTCCGCCGCCTCGGCCTCGCCGGAGACCTGCGGCGCGCCCTCGACGAGGGTGCGCTGGAGGTGTACTTCCAGCCCAAGGTGACGTTGCGGGACCGGCGGCTGCTCGGGGTCGAGTGCCTGGCCCGCTGGGAGCATCCGACGCACGGCACGGTCGCCCCGGAGGACTTCGTCGCGGTGGCCGAGCACACCGGCCAGCTCGGCCGGCTCACCGAGGTGGTGCTCCGGGAGGGGCTGCGGCGCAGTCGGGACTGGGCCCACGCCGAGCAGCCGCTCTCCGTCGCGGTCAACCTCTCCGCACGTACGCTCACCGACCCGCACTTCCCGGACCAGGTACGCGAGCTGCTCGACGAGTACGGCGTGCCGCCGCAGCGGCTCACCTTCGAGATCCGCGAGGCCGGGGTGCTGGACGGCACGGACCGGCCGATACCGACCCTGCACCGGCTGCGTGACCTCGGCGTACGGCTCTCGGTGGACGACTTCGGGACGGGCTCCTCGTCCCTGGCCTACCTGCGCCGGCTGCCGGTGCACGAGGTGAAGGTGGACCGCTCGTTCGTGCAGGGCATGGCGACCGACCCGGGCGACCTGGCGATCGTCAACGCGGTGGTGACGCTCTCCCAGCAGTTCGGCCTCGCGGTGGTCGCCGAGGGGGTGGAGAGCGAGCTCACCCTCGAACTGCTCCAGGACATCGGCTGCGAGATCGGCCAGGGCTTCCTGTTCAGCCGGCCGCTGCCGTACGAGCGGCTGGAGGCGTGGTTCGGCGCCCAGGTGGAGCCGGAGGCGACCGTCGAGGCGCCCCGGCTGCGGGTGGTCCCGGACCGTTCGGTGACCCTGCTCTGAACTGGGCGGACGCGGATCACCCCGGCTGTGAGGGGGATCCGATTTCACCTCGACGGCGAGGTCGTGTAGGGTTTCCTCTGCGCGACGCCCTCCGGGGCGATCGGGTAGGCCCCCTTAGCTCAGTCGGCAGAGCGTCTCCATGGTAAGGAGAAGGTCTACGGTTCGATTCCGTAAGGGGGCTCACAGGGTCCGGCTGGACCCGCCACGGCGGTGTAGCTCAGATGGCAGAGCAAGCGGCTCATAATCGCTGTGTCGCCGGTTCAAGTCCGGCCACCGCTACTCTCGTCCTCCGGGCTTCCCGGCGGTCGGTGGGATGGGCGCCACAGGCGCCCACTTTGCATGTCCGCGCCGTCAGTGCGTAGGCTGATGCGCCGTAGTTGTTATCCGTTAGCGAGGAAGGCACTCCGCCGTGGCGAAGGCGACCGATGTCCGGCCGAAGATCACTTTGGCGTGTGTGGAGTGCAAGGAGCGCAACTACATCACGCGCAAGAACCGTCGTAACGACCCGGACCGCATCGAGCTGAAGAAGTTCTGCCCTCGGGACGGCAAGCACACCATTCACCGCGAGACCCGCTGACCCGCGGCCGGCTCGGCCGGCCCGGTCCCGCAGCATCTTCGAACGCCGATCCGCACGGACGACGGCCCCGAGCCGCCGCCCCGTACGGATCGGCGTTCGTGTTTTCCGTGTAGGTTCGCGGCATGTCCCTGGACCCGTCCTTCGTCGGCCGGACCTACCCGCCGACCGCCCCTTACCAGGTGGGCCGAGAAAAGATCCGTGAGTTCGCCACGGCCATCGGCGCCACCGACCCGGCCCACCACGACCCGGAGGCGGCCCGCGCGCTCGGGCACCCCGACGTGGTCGCGCCGCCGACCTTCCCCGTGGTGGTCACCATGGCCGCCAGCCGGCAGATCATCGAGGATCCGGCCCTCGGCGTGGACTACAGCCGGGTGGTCCACGGCGACCAGCGGTTCGCGTACACCCGTCCGGTGGTCGCCGGTGACGAGCTGGTCTGCGTGAACACCATCGAGGAGATCACCAGCCGGGGCGGGCACGGCTTCCTGACCACCCGCACCGACGTGCGCACCGCCGCCGGCGAGCCGGTGGTCGCCGTCTGGTCCAAGATCGTCGTACGCGGGGAGGCCTGACATGGAACTGCCCACCCAGACCTTCCGGGTGACCCGCGCGGACCTGGTCCGCTACGCGGGCGCCTCCGGCGACTTCAACTCCATCCACTGGAGCGACCGGTTCGCCACCAAGGTGGGCCTGCCGGGCGTGATCGCCCACGGCATGTTCACCATGGCGCTGGTCGGCCGGGCGGTCACCACCTGGGCCGGCGCGGCGGACGCGGTGGTCGACTTCGGCGTCCGGTTCACCCGTCCGGTGGTGGTCCCGGACGACGACCAGGGCACCGAGATCGAGGTCGCCGCGGTGGTCAAGGAGGTCACCGAAGACGGTCTGACCAGGCTCGACGTGACCGCGACCTGCTTGGGGGAGAAGGTGCTCTCGCAGGCCCGGGCGACCATCCGGACGCCCCGCTGAGGGGTGTTCCGACGCGCTGGTGGCAGACCGGTTGGGAAAGTCGTACGACTACCCGTACACTGGTCCGCCGTGGGGCAAGTGACCCCTGCTCGGCCGTGCGTGGTCGGGTGGGGTGAGAGTTGCCGCACAGGGGTGTAGCTCAATTGGCAGAGCAGCGGTCTCCAAAACCGCAGGCTGCAGGTTCAAGTCCTGTCACCCCTGCGCCTCAGGCCTGACCGTTCCCGTGGGTCGCGCCGCCGAACGGCGGCGTTCGGCCCGTGGTGGTGGCATCGGCGGGGTGGTTCCGAGGCAATCGGGCCCTCCCGGTCGGTCCGCCGGCCGCGGCCCGTCGCGGGACGGTTGGTCCGGCCGGCGTGACCAAACGCCGCGCACGCCTATCGGCGTGCGACCCGATACCCCGCACGGAGGGCGAAGTGGCCGAGAGCAAGCGGCGCGGCGAGGACGCCGGCGACGAGCGTCAGCGCGAAGACGCGGTCGTCGACGACGTGGCCGACGACGACGCCACCGACGCGGACGAGCCGGTCTCCCGGGGTGGCACCGCGACCCGCGCGCGGGCCCGGGCCGAGTCGGCCGACGGTCGGAAGACCCGCAAGGACACCGACCGGGTGGGCCTCTTCGCCCGCATCGCGCGGTTCTTCCGCGAGGTCGTGGCCGAGCTGCGTAAGGTCATCTGGCCGACGCGCAAGGAGCTGCTGACCTACACCGCCGTGGTGGTCACCTTCGTCGCCGTGATGCTGACGATCGTGGGCCTTCTCGACTTCGCGTTCGCGAAGGGCGTGCTGTGGGTCTTCGGCAACCCCAGCTGACCGGCTGACTGTGCCGATAGTGACGGAAGTGAGCGAGCGTGCCTGAGTACGACGAGACCGCCGAGACCACGGACGAGCAGTCCACGGTGGCGACGGCGGCCAACGATGAGTCGGTCGAGGCCGCCAGCGAGCCGGAATTCCCGACCACCGAGCCCGCGCCGGACGAGGAGTACGACCCGGTCGCCGAGCTGCGCCAGAAGCTGCGCTACGCGCCCGGCGACTGGTACGTGGTGCACTCCTACGCCGGCTACGAGAACAAGGTCAAGACCAACCTCGAGACCCGGATCACCTCCCTCGACATGGAGGACTTCATCTACCAGGTCGAGGTGCCGACCCGGGAAGAGGTCGAGGTCAAGAACGGCAAGCGGTCCCAGGTCCAGGCGAAGGTCTTCCCGGGCTACATCCTGGTCCGGATGGAGCTGACCGCCGAGTCCTACTCCTGCGTCCGGAACACCCCGGGGGTCACCGGCTTCGTCGGGGCCACGGACCGGGCCGACCGCCCGGCGCCGCTGAGCCTCGACGAGGTGCTGAAGTGGCTGGCCCCGGCGGTCGAGGCCGTGGAGAAGAAGGCGAAGCCCGAGGTCAGGGTCCTCGACTTCGAGGTCGGCGACTCGGTCACCGTCACCGACGGCGCCTTCGCCTCGCTGCCGGCCACGATCAGTGAGATCAACGCCGACCAGCAGAAGCTCAAGGTGCTGGTGTCGATCTTCGGCCGGGAGACGCCGGTCGAGCTGAACTTCAACCAGGTCGCCAAGATCTGACGTACGGTCGCACCGGCGGTGGGCTTCGGCCTGCCGCCGGTGCGTCGTTTCGCCCTCCCGTCGGACCTCGGCGCGGAGGGCGGCGGAAGTCTGCGCTACCCTAGAACGTCGTCGTTGTCGCATCGCGCTGACCGTGCGTGCCCGCGACCGGCGCTTTCCCAGTTCCAAGCCCCAGGAAGAGACATGCCTCCGAAGAAGAAGCTCGTCAAGACGTTCACGCTTCAGCTGAAGGCGGGCCAGGCCACGCCGGCTCCGCCGGTCGGCCCGGCGCTCGGTCAGCACGGCGTGAACATCATGGAGTTCTGCAAGTCCTACAACGCGCAGACCGAGTCCCAGCGGGGCGACATCGTCCCCGCCGAGATCAGCGTGTACGAGGACCGGACCTTCACCTTCGTCCTGAAGACCCCGCCCGCCGCCCGGCTGCTGCTCAAGGCCGCCGGCGTGGAGAAGGGCTCGGGCGTCCCGCAGAGCCAGAAGGTCGGCTCCGTGACCCAGGCCCAGGTGCGTGAGATCGCCGAGAAGAAGATGGTCGACCTCAACGCCAACGATGTCGACCAGGCTGCGAAGATCATCGCCGGCACCGCCCGGTCGATGGGCATCATCGTCAACGACTGACGTCGGTCAGCACTATCCCGATCAGTTCGTGGGAGGGCGCGCGGTGACCGCGGCCCGCCAGAGACCACAGGAGTAACCAGAAATGCAGCGCAGCAAGAGCTACCGCAAGGCCGCCGAGGTCATCGACCGGTCGAAGCTCTACAGCCCCGCCGAGGCCGTCAAGCTGGCCAAGGACACCACCAACGTCAAGTTCGACGCCACGGTCGAGGTCGCGATGCGCCTCGGCGTCGACCCCCGCAAGGCGGACCAGATGGTCCGCGGCACGGTCAACCTGCCGCACGGCACCGGTAAGACCGCCCGCGTGATCGTCTTCGCCGCCGGCGCGAAGGCCGAGGAGGCCGCCGCGGCGGGTGCGGACGAGGTGGGCACCGACGAGCTGGTCGCCCGCATCCAGGGCGGTTGGCTGGACTTCGACGCGGCGATCGCCACCCCGGACCAGATGGCCAAGATCGGCCGGATCGCGCGGATCCTGGGCCCGCGCGGCCTGATGCCGAACCCGAAGACGGGCACGGTGACCATGGACGTCACCAAGGCCGTCGCGGACATCAAGGGCGGTAAGATCACCTTCCGGGTGGACAAGCACTCCAACCTCCACCTGATCATCGGCAAGGCCTCGTTCTCCGACACCCAGCTGATCGACAACTACGCCGCCGTCCTCGACGAGGTGCTCCGCGCCAAGCCGTCCTCGGCCAAGGGCACGTACCTCAAGAAGGTGGTCCTGACCACCACCATGGGCCCGGGCGTTCCGATCGACCCGAAGCTGGTGAAGAACCTGCAGGAGGGCTCGGCCGAGGCCTGAGCACGGCTCCCGTAACGGGGCCCCGCCACGACACCGTGGCGGGGCCCCGTTCGTTTGTCCGCTGTGGCAGGCTCGCGGCATGCGGCTGGAGAACGTCTGGTTGCGGTACCACCGGCCACGCTGCTCCAGATCGCCGCCGGGGTGCGGTCGCCCGGGCGCTGACCGGGTCGTTGGCCGCGCCGTCGGCGCTGCTGCTCTCGCTCTGGGCAGCGGTCTGGGCCGCGGTGGCCCTGGCCGGCTACGCCTGGCGACACCGCTCCCGGGCCTGACGGGGTGACCGGGCGCACGCCGGGGCCGATTTGGCGGTACGCGGACACGTCGCGTAACCTGGTGCCGTAGTTCCACCCAGAGACCGCTGGTCACCGTGCCCCGGCACGGTCGAAGGTTCCGCGATGACGGGCGACCCGCGCAGGGCGGCAAGCGTAACTCGGTTCTCCCCGTGGTCCGCCGACCATGGTGATCGGGCCGGCCCTCGCCCCGCGCGCCCTGCGCCGGGGCTTTTCTCGTTGTCGTGATGCCTCCGGCGCCGTCGCCGAGCTTCCGCTCGTCGACGGCGACCAGCCTCGAGCAACGAGAGAGGAGGGACATGGCGGACAAGCCGATCCGGGCCGACAAGGCCACGGCCGTCGCTGAGCTGACCGAGAGCTTCCGCAACGCGGGCGCTGCGGTGCTCACCGAGTACCGTGGTCTGACGGTTTCCCAGCTCACCCAGCTGCGGCGCTCGCTCGGCAAGGAGACCACCTACACGGTCGCGAAGAACACGCTGGCCAAGCGTGCGGCGACCGAGGCGGGCATCTCCGGCCTCGACGAGCTGTTCACCGGTCCTACCGCGCTGACTTTCGTTTCGGGCGACGTCGTCGAGGCGGCGAAGGGGCTTCGCGACTTCGCGAAGGCCAACCCGAAGCTCGTCATCAAGGGCGGTGTCTTCGAGGGCAAGGCCATTTCCGCGGCCGAGGTCACGAAGCTCGCCGACCTGGAGTCCCGCGAGGTGCTGCTGGCCAAGCTGGCCGGCGCGATGAAGGGCAACCTGAGCAAGGCCGCGGCCCTGTTCCAGGCTCCGCTCTCCAAGACCGCCCGTCTGGCGGCTGCCCTGCAGGACAAGCGCGAGAAGGAGGGCGCCGAGGCGGCCTGAGGCCTCCCGGCGCACCCACGTTCTTAGTTTTCACTTTTAGAAAGGACGCCAGACATGGCGAAGCTCAGCACCGACGAGCTGCTCGACGCGTTCAAGGAGATGACGCTGATCGAGCTCTCCGAGTTCGTGAAGCAGTTCGAGGAGACCTTCGAGGTCACCGCCGCGGCCCCGGTCGCGATGGGCGTTGCCGCCCCGGGTGCCGCGCCGGCCGAGGCCGAGCCGGAGAAGGACGAGTTCGACGTCATCCTCGACGCCGACGGTGGCAAGAAGATCCAGGTCATCAAGGTCGTGCGTGAGCTGACCGGCCTGGGCCTCAAGGAGGCCAAGGACCTGGTCGAGGCTGCTCCGAAGGCCGTCCTGGAGAAGGCCAACAAGGAGACCGCCGAGAAGGCCAAGGCCAAGCTCGAGGGCGAGGGCGCCAAGGTCACCCTCAAGTGACCTTGAGTACGACCTGACGCGCGTCCGGCTCACGTGAGCCGGGGCACACCGCGTCGCGGCGGGCGGTGATCCGGGAACGGATCGCCGCCCGCTCTGGTTGGTGGGTTCCGGTGGCAGCGGCGTGAGCAGGGCGTCCGACGTCCGGCGTACCCCGCGGAGCGGGGCCTGTCGGTAGTCCGTCGGTGGGAAAGACACCCCGACCGGTAACCGGCCCTTGACGCGAGACCGGGCTGGCAGGCACGCTGACACCAGCAAGACCTTCCGCGCTTGCAACGGCCACGACTTGGGTAATGGCAGCGGCAGCACCATCGCCGCCACACCCGAGCGGCCCGGCAGGAACGTCGCGTTCCGAGCGGCCCGGTGAGACCCGTTTTCCGGGGTCCCGAGGCGAGTTCCGCGATGACCTGCGGGGTGGGCTGGACAGCGGTTAGCCTCTCGGCTACACTGCTAGTTTGCGCTGCCTTCCGACTTGACCCCTGCTCGGAAATGTCCGGTTACGGATAATTCTGGTGGGGTCATTGGAGTGCACGCGTACCAGCCGTTCTGCAGCACCGGTCCTCGGAAGGACGCATCTTGGCAGCTTCCCGCCCTGCGAAGACCAGTCGTACGTCGAGCGCTTTCGCTCCCCGCCGAGTTTCTTTCGGCAGGATCACCGAACACCTCGAGGTCCCCAACCTCCTCGCCATCCAGAACGAGTCCTTCGACTGGCTCGTCGGCAACGAGGCTTGGCAGGGCCGGTCGGCGGACGACCCGCACGCACGCTCGGGTCTCGCGGAGATCCTCGAAGAGATCAGTCCCATTGAGGACTTCTCCGGCACCATGTCGCTCTCCTTCTCGGCTCCGCGCTTCGACGAGGTCAAGGCCTCGATCGAGGAGTGCAAGGAGAAGGACCTGACCTACTGCGCTCCGCTGTTCGTGACCGCGGAGTTCACCAACAACACCACTGGCGAGATCAAGAGCCAGACGGTGTTCATGGGTGACTTCCCGATGATGACGCCGAAGGGCACCTTCGTCATCAACGGCACCGAGCGCGTCGTGGTAAGTCAGCTCGTCCGGTCCCCGGGCGTCTACTTCGACAAGCAGCCGGACAAGACCTCCGACCGCGACCTCTCCAGCGTCAAGGTCATCCCGAGCCGGGGTGCCTGGCTGGAGTTCGACATCGACAAGCGCGACACGGTCGGCGTCCGCATCGACCGTAAGCGCCGGCAGGCCGTCACCGTCCTGCTCAAGGCCATCGGGTGGTCCGCGGAGCAGATCCGCGAGAAGTTCGGCTGGTCCGAGCTGATGATGACCACGCTCGAGAAGGACCACATCGCCGGCCAGGACGAGGCGCTGCTCGACATCTACCGGAAGCTCCGCCCTGGCGAGCCGCCGACCCGGGAGAACGCCCAGACCCTGCTCGACAACCTCTTCTTCAACCCGAAGCGGTACGACGTCGCCAAGGTCGGTCGTTACAAGTTCAACAAGAAGCTCGAGCTGGACGTGCCGATCACCACCGGCACGCTGACCGAGGACGACATCGTCGCCACCGTGGAGTACCTCTGCCGGCTGCACGCCGGTGAGGACGGCTACGAGGCCGACGACATCGACCACTTCGGCAACCGGCGCCTGCGTACCGTGGGCGAGCTGATCCAGAACCAGGTCCGGGTCGGCCTGTCCCGGATGGAGCGGGTCGTCCGCGAGCGGATGACCACCCAGGACGTCGAGGCGATCACGCCGCAGACCCTGATCAACATCCGCCCGGTGGTGGCGGCGATCAAGGAGTTCTTCGGCACGTCGCAGCTGTCCCAGTTCATGGACCAGACCAACCCGCTGGCGGGTCTGACCCACCGGCGCCGGCTGAGCGCGCTCGGCCCGGGCGGTCTGTCCCGGGAGCGGGCCGGCTTCGAGGTCCGTGACGTGCACCCGTCCCACTACGGCCGGATGTGCCCGATCGAGACGCCGGAAGGCCCGAACATCGGCCTGATCGGCGCCCTGTCCACCTTCGCCCGGGTCAACCCGTTCGGCTTCATCGAGACGCCGTACCGGAAGGTCGTCGAGGGTCGGGTCACCGACCAGATCGACTACCTGACCGCGGACGAGGAGGACCGGTTCGTCAAGGCCCAGGCCAACGCGCCGCTGAAGGCCGACGGCACGTTCGCCGAGGACCGGGTCCTCTGCCGTCGTAAGGGCGGCGAGACCGAGGACGTGGTTCCCGGCGCCGTCGACTACATGGACGTCTCGCCGCGGCAGATGACCTCGGTCGCGACCGCGATGATTCCGTTCCTCGAGCACGATGACGCCAACCGTGCCCTGATGGGTGCCAACATGCAGCGTCAGGCGGTGCCGCTGGTCAAGGCCGAGGCTCCGCTGGTCGGCACCGGCATGGAGTACCGCGCGGCCGTCGACGCCGGCGACGTGGTCGTCGCCGAGGTCGGCGGTGTGATCGAGGACCTCTGTGCCGACTACGTCACGATCCACCAGGACGACGGCCACCGTCGGACGTACCTGCTGCACAAGTTCCGCCGCTCCAACGCCGGCTCCTGCGTGAACCAGAAGCCGGTCGTCTTCGAGGGCGACCGCGTCGAGGCCGGTCAGGTCATCGCCGACGGTCCGTGCACCGACGAGGGCGAGATGGCGCTCGGGCGCAACCTGCTGGTGGCGTTCATGTGCTGGGAGGGCCACAACTACGAGGACGCGATCATCCTGTCGCAGCGCCTCGTGCAGCAGGACGTGCTGACCTCGATCCACATCGAGGAGCACGAGGTCGACGCCCGGGACACCAAGCTCGGCCCGGAGGAGATCACCCGCGACATCCCGAACGTCAGCGAGGAGATGCTCGCGGACCTCGACGAGCGCGGCATCATCCGGATCGGTGCCGAGGTCGTCCCCGGCGACATCCTGGTCGGCAAGGTCACGCCGAAGGGCGAGACCGAGCTGACCCCGGAGGAGCGGCTGCTCCGCGCGATCTTCGGCGAGAAGGCGCGTGAGGTTCGGGACACCTCGCTGAAGGTGCCGCACGGCGAGACCGGCACGGTCATCGGTGTGCGTACCTTCTCCCGCGAGGACGGCGACGAGCTGCCGCCGGGTGTCAACGAGCTGGTCCGGGTCTACGTCGCCCAGAAGCGCAAGATCCAGGACGGTGACAAGCTCGCGGGCCGGCACGGCAACAAGGGCGTCATCTCCAAGATCCTGCCGGTCGAGGACATGCCGTTCCTTGAGGACGGCACCCCGGTCGACATCGTGCTCAACCCGCTGGGTGTGCCCTCCCGGATGAACATCGGCCAGGTCCTGGAGACCCACCTCGGCTGGGTCGCCAAGACCGGTTGGAGCGTGGAGGGCGACGACGCGGCGTGGAAGAAGCAGCTGCGCTCGATCGACGCCCACGAGTCCGAGCCGGACACCAACGTGGCCACTCCGGTCTTCGACGGTGCCCGCGAGGAGGAGATCTCCGGTCTGCTCTCGTCGACCCTGCCCAACCGGGACGGCAAGCAGCTGATCGGTTCCTCGGGCAAGGCGCAGCTGTTCGACGGTCGCTCCGGCGAGCCGCTGCCGGACCCGATCGCGGTCGGCTACATCTACATCCTGAAGCTCAACCACCTGGTCGACGACAAGATCCACGCCCGGTCGACCGGCCCGTACTCGATGATCACGCAGCAGCCGCTGGGTGGCAAGGCGCAGTTCGGTGGCCAGCGCTTCGGTGAGATGGAGTGCTGGGCGATGCAGGCGTACGGCGCCGCCTACGCCCTGCAGGAGCTGCTGACGATCAAGTCCGACGACGTCCTCGGCCGGGTGAAGGTCTACGAGGCGATCGTCAAGGGCGAGAACATTCCCGAGCCGGGCATTCCGGAGTCGTTCAAGGTGCTGCTCAAGGAGCTGCAGTCGCTGTGCCTCAACGTCGAGGTGCTCTCCAGCGACGGTGTGGCCCTGGAGATGCGCGAGACCGACGACGAGGTGTTCCGGGCCGCGGAGGAGCTGGGCATCGACCTGTCCCGGCGCGAGCCGAGCTCGGTCGAAGAGGTCTGAGGTGAGCGGTCGGGAGCCGGCTCGCCGGCTCCCGACCCCACCCACTAGCTAAGCAGTACAGACGACGACATAGGGGACATAGTGCTCGACGTCAACTTCTTCGACGAGCTGCGCATCGGCCTTGCCACCGCTGACGACATCCGTCAGTGGTCGCACGGTGAGGTCAAGAAGCCCGAGACGATCAACTACCGCACGCTCAAGCCGGAAAAGGACGGGCTCTTCTGCGAGAAGATCTTCGGTCCGCAGCGGGACTGGGAGTGCTACTGCGGTAAGTACAAGCGGGTCCGCTTCAAGGGCATCATCTGCGAGCGCTGCGGCGTCGAGGTGACCCGTTCCAAGGTCCGTCGTGAGCGGATGGGGCACATCGAGCTGGCCGCTCCGGTGACCCACATCTGGTACTTCAAGGGCGTGCCGAGCCGGCTGGGCTACCTGCTGGACCTCGCCCCCAAGGACCTCGAGAAGATCATCTACTTCGCCTCGTACGTCGTGACGAGCGTGGACGCCGAGTCGCGTCACCGTGACCTCTCCACGATCGAGAACGAGATCCTGGCCGAGAAGCGGCAGGCTGAGAACAGCCGCGACTCGGAGATCGAGAAGCGGGCCGCCAAGCTCGAGGCCGACCTGGCCGAGCTGGAGGCCGAGGGTGCCAAGGCGGACGTCCGGCGCAAGGTCAAGGAGGGCGGAGAGCGCGAGATGCGCCAGATCCGCGACCGGGCCCAGCGCGAGATCGACCGCCTCGACGAGGTCCTCGACACCTTCCGCAAGCTCGAGCCGAAGCAGCTGGTCACCGACGAGCTGCTCTACCGCGAGCTGCGCGACCGGTTCGGCGAGTACTTCACCGGCGGCATGGGCGCCGAGGCCATCAAGGCCCTGGTCCAGAACATGGACCTCGGGGCCGAGGCCGAGAGCCTGCGCGAGACCATCCGCTCCGGCAAGGGCCAGCGGAAGATCCGGGCGCTCAAGCGGCTGAAGGTCGTCGCGGCGTTCCAGAACACCCGCAACTCGCCGCTCGGCATGGTGCTGGACTGCGTCCCGGTCATCCCGCCGGACCTGCGTCCGATGGTGCAGCTGGACGGTGGCCGCTTCGCGACCTCCGACCTGAACGACCTGTACCGCCGGGTGATCAACCGGAACAACCGCCTCAAGCGGCTGATCGACCTCGGCGCGCCCGAGATCATCGTCAACAACGAGAAGCGGATGCTCCAGGAGGCCGTCGACGCGCTGTTCGACAACGGCCGTCGCGGCCGGCCGGTCACCGGTCCGGGCAACCGCCCGCTGAAGTCGCTCTCCGACATGCTCAAGGGCAAGCAGGGCCGGTTCCGCCAGAACCTGCTGGGCAAGCGCGTCGACTACTCCGGCCGTTCGGTCATCGTGGTCGGCCCGAAGCTCAAGCTGCACCAGTGCGGCCTGCCCAAGCAGATGGCGCTGGAGCTGTTCAAGCCGTTCGTGATGAAGCGGCTGGTCGACCTCAACCACGCGCAGAACATCAAGTCCGCCAAGCGGATGGTCGAGCGGCAGCGGCCGGTCGTGTGGGACGTGCTGGAAGAGGTCATCGGCGAGCACCCGGTGCTGCTGAACCGCGCGCCGACCCTGCACCGGCTGGGCATCCAGGCCTTCGAGCCGCAGCTGGTCGAGGGCAAGGCGATCCAGATCCACCCGCTGGTCTGCACCGCGTTCAACGCCGACTTCGACGGTGACCAGATGGCGGTGCACGTGCCGCTGTCCGCCGAGGCCCAGGCCGAGGCGCGGATCCTGATGCTGTCGTCGAACAACATCCTCAAGCCGGCGGACGGCAAGCCGGTCACCATGCCCACCCAGGACATGGTCATCGGCCTGTACCACCTCACCCACCTCACCCCCGGTGAGAAGGGCGAGGGCCGGTCGTTCAGCTCGGACGCCGAGGCCCGGATGGCGTTCGACAACGGTGAGCTGCACCTGCAGGCCCCGGTCAGGATCCGGCTGCGCGGCGTCACCGGTGTCGACAACGGCGCCGGCGCCGAGCCGTGGACCGCGCCGGAGGGCTGGGTCGAGGGCGAGGCGCTGACGGTGGACACCACCCTCGGCCGCGTGCTGTTCAACGAGACGCTGCCGCAGGGCTACCGCTTCGTGAACTACGAGATCCGCAAGGGTCAGCTCTCCGCGATCGTCAACGACCTCGCCGAGCGCTTCCCGAAGGTGGCGCTCGCCGCCACCCTCGACGGGCTCAAGGAGGCCGGTTTCCACTGGGCCACCTGGTCCGGCGTGACGATCGGCATGGAGGACGTCATCGCTCCGCCGCGCAAGCGGGAGATCCTGGAGCGGTACGAGAAGGAAGCCGACCGGATCGACAAGCAGTACCAGCGTGGTCTGATGACCGCCGAGGAGCGCCGCGGCGAGCTCATCGAGATCTGGACCAAGGCGACCAACGAGGTCGCCAAGGAGATGGACACCGCGCTGCCGCAGGAGAACCCGCTGTGGAAGATGATCAATTCGGGTGCTCGCGGTAACCTGCTCCAGCTCCGGCAGATCGCGGCGATCCGTGGTCTGGTGGCCAACCCCAAGGGTGAGATCATCCCGCGGCCGATCAAGGCCTCGTACCGGGAGGGTCTGTCCGTGCTGGAGTACTTCATCTCCACGCACGGTGCCCGTAAGGGTCTCGCGGACACGGCCCTGCGTACCGCCGACTCGGGTTACCTGACCCGTCGTCTGGTGGACGTCTCGCAGGACGTCATCATCCGCGAGGAGGACTGCGGCACCGACCGGGCCATCCCGATGCAGATCGGCGAGCGGCTCGACAGCAAGCTGGTCGTCCACACCCACGCCGAGACCAGCGTGCACGCCCGGACCCTGGCCGACGACATCAAGGGGCCGGACGGCAACGTCGTCGCCGAGCGGGGTCAGGACCTCAACTCGATCCTGGTCGACAAGATCGTCGCGGCCGGGGTGGAGACGGTGCGGGTGCGCAGCGTGCTCACCTGTGAGTCGAAGCTGGGCGTCTGCGCGGCCTGCTACGGCCGTTCGCTGCCGACCGGCAAGTCGGTCGACATCGGGGAGGCGGTCGGCATCATCGCCGCCCAGTCCATCGGTGAGCCGGGTACCCAGCTGACGATGCGTACCTTCCACACCGGTGGTGTCGCGGGTGAGGACATCACCCAGGGTCTGCCGCGTGTGCAGGAGATCTTCGAGGCCCGGGTCCCGAAGGGTAAGGCGCCCATCGCCGACACCCCGGGTCGGATCCGGATCGAGGACGGCGAGCGGTCCCGGAAGATCATCGTGGTGCCGGACGACGGCAGCGACGAGATCGTCTACGACAAGATCTCCAAGCGGGTCAAGCTGCGGACCCACGACGGCGGTCACGTCGAGGTCGGCGAGAAGCTCACCGAGGGCACCATCGACCCGCACGAGCTGCTCCGCATCCTCGGCCCGCGCTCGGTCCAGGTCCACCTGACCCAGGAGGTCCAGGAGGTCTACCGCTCGCAGGGTGTGCTCATCCACGACAAGCACATCGAGATCATCATCCGCCAGATGCTCAAGCGGGTGACGGTCATCGACTCCGGCTCGACCGAGTTCCTGCCGGGCGTGCTGGTCGACCGGGCGCTCTTCGAGTCGGAGAACCGCCGGCTCGTCGGCGAGGGCGGCGAGCCCGCCGCCGGTCGCCCGGTGCTGATGGGTATCACCAAGGCCTCGCTGGCCACCGACTCCTGGCTCTCGGCGGCCTCCTTCCAGGAGACCACCCGGGTGCTGACCGACGCGGCGATCAACTCGCGCAGCGACTCGCTCGTCGGCCTCAAGGAGAACGTGATCATCGGTAAGCTCATCCCGGCCGGTACGGGCATCAGCAAGTACCGCAACGTCCGGGTCGAGCCGACCGAGGAGGCGAAGGCCAAGGTCTACTCGATGACCGGCTACCCGGAGACCGACTACGGCTTCGGGCCGGCCAGCGGCCAGGCGGTGCCGCTGGACGACTTCGACTTCGGGTCGTACCGCTAAGCAGTAGAAACGACGAGGCCCCCGGCGTCTGCCGGGGGCCTCGTCGCATCTCGGGGTGCGCCATATGAAGAGAAACATCTCGAGAGCCTTCTCTCGAGAGATTACTCTCGACGGTATGGAGAACGAGGAGCCACGCACCCTCACCGACGCCCGTGAGCTGCGGGCGCTCAGTCATCCCGTACGACTGGCCCTGATGGAGGCCCTCGGCGAGGGCCCGCTGACCGCCACCCAGGCCGGCGAGCTGATCGGGGAGAGCCCGACGACCTGCTCCTTCCACCTTCGGCAGCTGGCCCGCTACGGCTTCGTCGAGGAGGCGGGCGGCGGTCGCGGGCGCGCCCGGCCCTGGCGGCTGACCCGGCGGGGCTGGTCCGCGCCGGCCCGGCCCGAGGACCCGGACTGGACCCGCGCCTCGCAGGCGCTCGACCGGGTGCTGCTCGACCGGTACGTCCAGCGGCTGCGCTGCTTCGTCGACGACGCCCCCACCTACCCCGGCGAGTGGTACCAGGCGGCCACCGGCCAGCAGCACCTCTTCCACCTCACCGCGGCGGAGCTGGCCGAGTTCGGGGCGGCGTACCGGGAGCTGGTGGCCGGGTTCACCGCCCGTTTCGGCGGGCGCCGCACCGACGCCGACGCCCGACCGACCGGGGCGCGTCCGGTCGAGCTGCTCTTCTTCGGCTATCCGCTCGAACCCCCGGAGGCGGCGGATGTCGACCCGACGCCTGCTGGCTGACCGCCGGGCCCGGCGTTACCTGACCGGGCAGACCCTCTCCCTCGTCGGCGACAGCTCGATGTGGCTGGCCTGCGGGATCTGGGTGAAGGAGCTGACCGGCAGCAACAGCGCGGCCGGTCTGACGTTCCTCTTCTTCACCGCGCCCGCGCTGCTGGCGCCCCTGGCCGGGATGCTCGCCGACCGGCTGCCGCGCCGCCGGCTGCTGGTGGTGGCGAACCTGGCCGGCGCGGTGATCCTGCTCCCGCTGCTGGCCGTCGACGGTCCGGGCCAGGTCGGGCTGATCTATGCGGTGATGTTCCTGTACGGCTGCCTCAACCTGGTCATCGCGCCGGCCCAGTCCGCCCTGCTGGTCGGCCTCCTGCCGGTGGACCTGCTGCCCGACGCCAACGCCCTGCTGCGGACGGTCCGGGAGAGCCTGCGCCTGCTGGCCCCGCTCGCCGGCGCCGGCCTGTACACGTGGTTCGGCGGGGCGGCGGTGGCGGTCCTGGACATGGCCACCTTCGTCGCCGCCGCGGCGCTGCTGCTCTCGCTGCGCGTCCCGGATCCCACGCCGGAGCACCCGGCCCGGACGGCCGGCGTCCTGCGGCACTGGGTGGGGGAGACGTCAGCGGGCCTCCGGCACCTGACCGGTCATCCGCTGCTGCGGCGCGTGGTGCTCGCGAGCGTGGTGCTCGCCCTGGTGCTCGGCTTCGGCGAATCCACCGGGTACGCCGTGGTGGAGCGGGGCCTCGGCCGTGGTCCTGAATTCCTCGGGGTGCTCCAGGCGGCGCAGGGCGTCGGCGCGGTCCTCGGCGGGCTGGGCAGCGCTGCGGCGATCCGCCGGTTCGGCGAGGTCCGGATCGCCGCGGCCGCCTTCCTCTGCTGGGCCACCGGCGCGACCCTGGCCGCCGTGCCGGTGCTCGGGGTGGTGCTGGCCGGCCGGGTCTGCTCCGGGGCCGGGCTGACCGTCATGGCGATCGCCCTGCTCACCCTCCTCCAGCGCAGCGCGCCCGAACGGCTCCAGGGCCGCGTGTACGCCGGCTTCGAGGTGGCCACGACCGTCCCGCAGACCGTGTCGATCGGGCTCGGGGCGTACCTGATCGGGGTGCTCGACTACCGCGCGGTGCTGCTCACCGAGGCGGCCGTGGTGGTGCTGGCCGCGCTGCTCCTGCTTCGCGCCGCGCCGCTGGCGGCGGGGGAGACGGCGGTGCCGACCACCGGGACGCCGGTGCCGGCGGGGGAGACCGTGGCCCGGTCGGCGTCGTAGAGGCCGCCGGCGCGGCATGATGGTGGGCATGACGACCGCACCCGGGCAGGTGCCCGTCGCCCAGCACGGGCCGCGCCATCCGCTCGATCCTGAGCCGGTCCGGTCGACGAAGGCCCGCGCCGTCTTCGCCCTGGGCCTGATCGGGGCGTTGACCGGGCTCTTCGTCGGCGGGGTGGTGCCGTCGACGATCGCCCTCCAGCTCGCCCGGCAGGCCCGCCGGGAGGCGTACGCCTCGGGCGGCTTCCTGACCGGCGGGGACTGGCTGCGGCGCGGGGAGCGGCTGGCCTGGACCGGCCTGGTGCTGGCGGCGGTCGCGGTGGTGGCGGCCGTGGTGATCGGGGTGGTCCGGCTCGCCGACGCCCCCTTCGGGCAGGACTACGCCCCGAACGTCGACTGACCGCCGGGGGGAGGCGTCCGCGCCCGGCCCCGCCGACGGGACCGGCGACGGTAGCCTGGCCGGTGTCCGCCGCGCTGCGGTGGGCGAGGCGCGTCGACAGGAGGACCTCGTGACGGAACCGGCCGCACCGTCGGGCGGCGAGCCGATCCGGTCCGGGTCGGACCCGGTCGACTCCGCCCCGGAGGCGGGCCCGACCAGTCCGTGGGCCGCGCCGGGCGCCGGGATCGACGAGGGGCCGAGCGCGCCGCCGGAGGTCGCCGCCGTCGGGTACGCGCCGCCGCCGGTCCGCCCGTCCGCGCCGGACGCCGGCAAGCAGGGGCCGCACCCCGGAGGCTGGCCCGCGCCGGGGCAGCAGCCCTGGTCCGCGCCGCCGGCCGGTCCGTCGTACGGGCCGGTCCCTGGGCGTCCGCAGCCACCGGCCGGTTGGCCGGGGGGTTCGGCGTACCCCCCGGCGGCGCCCGGCTTTCCCGGCGCCGCGCCCCCGCCGGGCGTCGGTTGGGGGCCGATGCCGCCGGCGGTGGGTCCCCGGCCCGGGCCGGTGCCGCCGCCCCCGCGCGAGCCGGCCCGCCCACCGAAGCGGGTCGACCCGGTCCCCGGCACGCCCTTCGGCGTAGTCCACCTGGACGTGCCGCCGGTGACCTCGGGGCTGGCCATCGGGTCGCTGGTGACCGGGATCGCCGCCATCCTGGTCTCGCTCCTGGTGTTCTGCTTCGGGCTCGCCGGCCCGGACTACGGCGGCGCCTGGGCCGCCGGGGCGTTCACCGTGCTCGGCGCGCTGGCCGGGACGGCGGCGATCGTCGCCGGTCTGCTGGCGCGCCGGCAGATCCGGCGGCCGGCGCCGCCGCCCGCGGTCCGCTTCACCGGCAACGGGCTCGCCGTCGCCGGCCTGAGCTGCGGCGGGGCGGGGCTGCTGCTCAGCCTGCTGGGGCTCGGCCTGGCGCTGGTGGTCCAGCTGATGTGATCGGAGTCACCTTCCAGCCGGGTGCGTTCGTGACCTCCCCGGCCGGGCGGACCCGGGAGTCCGGCCTCCGGGCGGAACCGGGGCCGCCGGGCCGCACCGCGGGGAAGCCGGTACACTTGTAACCGTAGGTGCCCATCGCGGGCGGGCGGGCGTGACGGGTTCGGTCGGCGGGCTGCGACGCAGTTCCCCGGACCGCTCCGTTTTGACCTGCGCGGTTGTGGTAGGTACTCTTTCCCCTTGTGCCCGGGCCAGCCCGGGCAATGCGTGCGTGCGCTGGAGCCGGTCCACCGGTGATCGCGCGGAGCACGATCAAAGCCAAAGATCCGGCGCTCGGTGAGCCGCGTGCCGGTGACACACCCGGTACGACGCGCGAGCGCCGCCACCGGGACCGTGATCCGGGCGACACGCCCGACCGCGGGTGCTGGGACCACCGTCAGGTGGCCCTGGTTGGAAGGTAAGAGAGCCGTCCATCAGGCCGGCTACGAGCAGACGGTGCGGTCGCGACAGCGGCCGAAGGGAGCGGAGAAACCCGGTGCCCACGATCCAGCAGTTGGTCCGAAAGGGCCGCCAGGCCAAGACGACCAAGACCAAGACCCCGGCGCTGAAGGGCAGTCCTCAGCGGCGCGGTGTGTGCACCCGCGTGTACACCACCACCCCCAAGAAGCCGAACTCGGCGCTCCGCAAGGTCGCTCGTGTCAAGCTCAGCAGCCAGATCGAGGTGACCGCCTACATCCCGGGCGTGGGTCACAACCTGCAGGAGCACTCGATCGTGCTCGTTCGCGGCGGCCGGGTGAAGGACCTCCCCGGCGTGCGTTACAAGATCGTCCGCGGTTCGCTGGACACCCAGGGTGTCCGCAACCGCAAGCAGGCGCGCAGCCGTTACGGCGCGAAGAAGGAGAAGAGCTGACATGCCGCGTAAGGGACCCGCTCCGCGGAAGCCGCTGGTCGCTGACCCGGTGTACAACTCGCCCCTGGTCACCCAGCTGGTGAACAAGATCCTGATGCGCGGCAAGCGCCAGCTCGCCGAGCGCATCGTGTACGCCGCCCTGGAGGGCTGCCGCGAGAAGAGCGGCACCGACCCGGTCGTCACCCTCAAGCGGGCGATGGACAACGTCAAGCCGACCCTCGAGGTCCGCAGCCGCCGTGTCGGTGGCGCGACCTACCAGGTTCCGGTCGAGGTCCGTCCCGCCCGGGCGACCACGCTCGGGCTGCGCTGGCTGGTGACGTACTCCAAGGCGCGTCGCGAGAAGACCATGGTCGAGCGGCTGATGAACGAGCTGCTGGACGCGAGCAACGGCCTGGGCGCCGCCGTCAAGCGGCGCGAGGACACGCACAAGATGGCCGAGTCGAACAAGGCCTTCGCGCACTACCGCTGGTAACACCCTGGTTCCGGCGCCGGACCGGCGCCGGAACCGCCACCAGTTGTGTCGAGACGACGATAAGTAGGGATTGAAGTGGCCGCCGCAGACGCGCTCGCCAACGTACGCAACATCGGCATCATGGCGCACATCGATGCCGGTAAGACCACGACCACCGAGCGGATCCTGTTCTACACCGGTATCACGTACAAGATCGGTGAGGTCCACGAGGGCGCTGCCGTCATGGACTGGATGGAGCAGGAGCAGGAGCGTGGTATCACCATCACCTCCGCTGCTACCAAGTGTGAGTGGAAGGGCCACACGATCCAGATCATCGACACGCCCGGTCACGTCGACTTCACGGTCGAGGTCGAGCGGTCGCTGCGGGTGCTGGACGGTGCGGTCGCGGTCTACGACGGTGTCGCCGGGGTGGAGCCGCAGACGGAGAACGTCTGGCGTCAGGCCGACAAGTACCACGTCCCGCGGATGTGCTTCGTCAACAAGCTCGACCGGACCGGCGCCGACTTCTTCCGCTGCGTGCAGATGATGATCGACCGGCTCAACGCCACCCCCCTGGTGCTGCAGATCCCGATCGGGCTCGAGGGCGACCACATCGGCGTCGTCGACCTGATCGGCATGCGCGCCCTCACCTGGCGTGGGGAGACCCAGAAGGGTGAGGACTACGCCATCGAGGAGATCCCGGCCGACCTGGCCGACTCCGCGGCGGAGTGGCGCGAGAAGCTGATGGAGACCCTGGCCGACGTCGACGACGCGGTGATGGAGAAGTACCTGGAGGGCGAGGAGATCTCCGTCGAGGAGATCAAGGCCGCCATCCGGCGCGCCACCATCGCCAGCAAGGCCAACCCGGTGCTGTGCGGCTCGGCGTTCAAGAACAAGGGTGTCCAGCCCATGCTCGACGCCGTGGTCGACTTCCTGCCGTCGCCGCTGGACGTCCCGGCCATCGAGGGCACCGCCACCGACGGCGAGACCCCGATGCAGCGGAAGCCGTCGAAGTCCGAGCCGTTCTCCGGCCTGGCCTTCAAGATCCAGACCGACAAGCACCTCGGCAAGCTCACCTACGTCCGGGTCTACTCGGGCATGGTCGAGACCGGCACCCAGGTGGTCAACTCCACCAAGGACCGCAAGGAGCGGATCGGCAAGATCTACCAGATGCACGCCAACAAGCGGGAAGAGCGCGGCTCGGCCCAGGCTGGCGACATCATCGCGGTGCAGGGTCTGAAGCAGACCACCACCGGCGACACGCTCTGCGACCCGGCGAACCCGGTCATCCTGGAGTCGATGACCTTCCCGGAGCCGGTCATCGAGGTCGCGATCGAGCCGAAGACCAAGGCCGACCAGGAGAAGCTCAGCACCGCCATCCAGCGGCTGGCCGAGGAGGACCCGACCTTCCGCGTCAAGCTGGACGAGGAGACCGGTCAGACGGTCATCTCCGGCATGGGCGAGCTGCACCTGGACATCCTGGTCGACCGGATGCGCCGCGAGTTCAACGTCGAGGCGAACATCGGTAAGCCGCAGGTGGCGTACCGCGAGACGATCCGCCGCAAGGTGGAGAAGATCGAGTACACCCACAAGAAGCAGACCGGTGGTTCCGGCCAGTACGCCCGCGTGATCGTGAGCGTCGAGCCGCTGCCGCTGGACAACGACTCGCCGACCTACGAGTTCGCGAACGCCGTCACCGGTGGCCGCATCCCCCGGGAGTTCATCCCTTCGGTGGACGCGGGCGCCCAGGACGCCATGCAGTACGGCATTCTCGCCGGCTTCCCGCTGGTGGGTGTCAAGCTGACGCTGCTGGACGGCCAGTACCACGAGGTCGACTCGTCTGAAATGGCATTCAAGATCGCCGGCTCGATGGTGATGAAGGAGGCGGCCCGCAAGGCCGACCCCGCGCTGCTCGAGCCGATGATGGCCGTTGAGGTCACCACTCCTGAGGAGAACATGGGTGACGTCATCGGCGACCTCAACTCCCGCCGCGGCATCATCCAGGCGATGGAGGAGCGCAGCGGCGCCCGCATCGTCCGGGCCCTGGTGCCGTTGTCGGAGATGTTCGGCTACGTCGGCGACCTGCGGTCGAAGACCCAGGGCCGGGCTAGCTACAGCATGCAGTTCGACTCCTACGCCGAGGTTCCGCAGAGCGTCGCGAAGGAGATCATCGCCAAGGCTACGGGTGAGTGACGCTCACCTGAGTTGATCCGATGGTCCGAGGCTGGTCGCGGGAGGGTGCTCCCCGCCGGCGGCCACCTCGGTCGGGTTGTGTGAGACCGGGCCTGTAGGCTTCACCGCCGCAGAACCCACCAAAGCCCCCCGGCCGCCAGGCCGGAAAGGCTGTCGACAGAGTCCTAAGCGCCGACCGGCGCGCCGGGGCGAACGAACCAAGAAGTCCACAGGAGGACACCAGTGGCGAAGGCGAAGTTCGAGCGGACTAAGCCGCACGTCAACATCGGCACCATTGGTCACATCGACCACGGTAAGACGACGCTGACGGCGGCCATCACCAAGGTCCTGCACGACCAGTTCCCGGACCTGAACCCGTACACGCCGTTCGACCAGATCGACAAGGCGCCGGAGGAGAAGGCCCGCGGCATCACGATCTCCATCGCGCACGTCGAGTACCAGACCGAGGCGCGGCACTACGCGCACGTCGACTGCCCCGGTCACGCCGACTACATCAAGAACATGATCACCGGTGCCGCCCAGATGGACGGCGCGATCCTGGTGGTGGCGGCGACCGACGGCCCGATGCCGCAGACCCGCGAGCACGTGCTGCTGGCCCGTCAGGTCGGTGTGCCGTACATCGTCGTGGCGCTCAACAAGAGCGACATGGTCGACGACGAGGAGCTCCTGGAGCTCGTCGAGCTCGAGGTCCGCGAGCTGCTCTCCTCGCAGGAGTACCCGGGTGACGACCTGCCGGTCGTCCGGGTCTCGGCGCTGAAGGCCCTCGAGGGTGACCCCGAGTGGACCGGCAAGCTCCTGGACCTGATGAACGCCGTCGACACCGCGATCCCGCAGCCGGAGCGCGAGACCGAGAAGCCGTTCCTCATGCCGATCGAGGACGTCTTCACGATCACCGGTCGTGGCACCGTCGTCACCGGTCGCGCCGAGCGCGGCATCCTCAAGCCGAACGAGGAGGTGGAGATCGTCGGCATCCGCGAGAAGTCGATGAAGACCACCTGCACCGGCATCGAGATGTTCCGCAAGCTGCTCGACGAGGCCCGTGCGGGCGAGAACGTCGGTCTGCTGCTGCGCGGCATCAAGCGCGAGGACGTCGAGCGCGGCATGGTCGTCATCAAGCCGGGTACCACGACCCCGCACACGGAGTTCGAGGCGACGGTCTACATCCTCTCCAAGGAGGAGGGTGGCCGCCACACCCCGTTCTTCCAGAACTACCGTCCGCAGTTCTACTTCCGGACCACGGACGTCACCGGCGTCGTCACGCTGCCCGAGGGCACCGAGATGGTCATGCCGGGCGACAACACCACGATGACCGTGAAGCTGATCCAGCCCATCGCGATGGAGGAAAACCTCAAGTTCGCGATCCGGGAGGGTGGCCGTACGGTCGGCGCGGGTCGCGTCACCAACATCATCAAGTGAGCTGGGTAACCCCGATTAGGTTCGCCGCCGGTCGTGCGGCATACTAGTCAGGTTGCGTAACGACGGTTAGTCACCTGCGTCCGGTGAATGCTGGACCTCCGGGAGACGAGCAGTCGCGCGTAGGGTGGTTGATCGCCCCTGGCGGTCAACCACCCTCGCACGGCGTCCAGGTCGCGGGTTCGCGATCGGCGCCATGACCCACCGCATGGTCAGAGAATCGCTCCGGAGTCCCGGGGCGGAGCCTGGTCCGAGGGCGCGACACGCCCGACCGCGGGGGTCGGCGGAAGTGGGCCTGTACCAGCCGGTACAGGTGCCCGCAACACAGCGGCATCGAGAGAAGGAACAGAAGCCACCATGGCGGGACAGAAGATCCGCATCCGGCTCAAGGCCTATGACCACGAGGTCGTCGACTCCTCGGCTCGGAAGATCGTCGAGACGGTGACGCGTACCGGGGCGCAGGTCGCTGGCCCGGTGCCGCTGCCCACGGAGATCAACCGTTTCTGCGTCATCCGCTCGCCGCACAAGTACAAGGACTCGCGCGAGCACTTCGAGATGCGCACGCACAAGCGTCTGATCGACATCATCGACCCGACCCCGAAGACGGTCGACTCGCTCATGCGCCTCGACCTGCCGGCTGGCGTCGACATCGAGATCAAGCTGTAGGGACCGGACAAATGGACAGGCAAGTCAAGGGGATCCTGGGCGCAAAGCTCGGCATGACCCAGGTCTGGGACAACAACCGCGTTGTCCCCGTGACCGTGGTTCAGGCCGGCCCGTGCGTCATCAGCCAGGTTCGTAGCGCCGAGAAGGACGGTTACTCCGCGGTCCAGCTGGCGTACGGCACGATCGACCCGCGCAAGGTCAAGAAGCCGATCAGCGGGCACTACGCGAAGGCGGACGTGGCGCCGCGCCGGCACATCGTCGAGCTGCGCACCGCGGACGCCGCGGACTACTCGCTGGGCCAGGAGGTCACGGTCGAGGAGTTCCCGGCCGGCGTCACCATCGACGTCACCGGCAAGACCAAGGGCAAGGGCTACGCCGGCCCGATGAAGCGGCACGGCTTCCACGGTCTGCGCGCCAGCCACGGTGTCGAGCGCAAGCACCGCTCGCCCGGCTCCATCGGCGCCTGCGCCACCCCGGGTCGCGTCTTCAAGGGCACCCGGATGGCGGGCCGGATGGGTGGCGTGCGCTACACCGTCCAGAACCTGACCGTCCAGGCGGTCGACACCGAGAACAACCTCCTGCTCGTCCGTGGCGCCATCCCCGGCCCCAAGGGCGCGCTGGTCCTGGTCCGTACCGCGGCCAAGACCAAGGTGAAGAAGGGCGGTGCGGCCAAGTGACCACCGTTGACGTCCGCAACGTCGAGGGCGCCAAGAGCGGCTCCGTCGAGCTGCCGGCCGACATCTTCGACGTCCAGGCCAACCTCGCGCTGATGCACCAGGTCGTGGTGGCTCAGCTCGCGGCGGCCCGCCAGGGCACGCACAAGGTCAAGACCCGTGGCGAGGTCTCCGGCGGCGGCAAGAAGCCGTACAAGCAGAAGGGCACCGGTCGTGCCCGCCAGGGCTCGATCCGCGCGCCGCAGTTCGCCGGCGGTGGCGTGGTCCACGGCCCGGTGCCGCGCGACTACAGCCAGCGGACCCCGAAGAAGATGAAGGCCGCCGCCCTGCGTGGCGCCCTCTCCGACCGGGCCCGCGCCGGGCAGGTGCACGTCGTCGAGGCGTTCGTCTCGGGCGAGAAGCCGTCGACCAAGGCCGCTCTGGCCACGCTGACCAAGCTGACCGAGGCCCGTCGGGTCCTGGTCGTGCTGAGCAGCACCGACGAGCTGAACTGGGTGTCGCTGCGCAACGAGCCGCGGGTGCACCTGATCGAGGCCGGCCAGCTCAACACGTACGACGTGCTGGTGGCCGACGACGTGGTCTTCACCAAGGACGCCCTGGACGAGTTCCTGGGTGTTCCCGCCGAGACCACCGAGGAGGGTGGCAAGTGAGCACGATCGCCGATCCGCGCGACATCATCGTCGCGCCGGTCGTCTCGGAGAAGAGCTACAGCGAGCTGAACCGGAACTGGTACACCTTCCTGGTGCACCCGGACGCCAACAAGACCGAGATCAAGATCGCTATCCAGCAGATCTTCAACGTCCGCGTCCTGACGGTCAACACGCTCAACCGCGAGGGCAAGCGCAAGCGCACCAAGACCGGCTTCGGTCAGCGCAAGTCGACCAAGCGGGCGATCGTGAAGCTGGCTGACGGTGACCGTATCGAGGCCTTCGGCGGCCCGGTCAGCTGAGGGGTGTAGACAATGGCTATCCGTAAGTACAAGCCGACGACGCCGGGCCGGCGTGGCTCGAGCGTCGCCGACTTCGCCGAGATCACCCGGTCGACGCCTGAGAAGTCGCTGCTGGCTCCGCTGCCGAAGAAGGGCGGACGCAACGCCCACGGCCGGATCACCACGCGGCACCACGGTGGCGGCCACAAGCGTCAGTACCGTCTGATCGACTTCAAGCGGGTCGACAAGGACGGCGTGCCGGCGAAGGTCGCCCACATCGAGTACGACCCGAACCGCACCGCGCGCATCGCGCTGCTGCACTACGCCGACGGCGAGAAGCGGTACATCATCGCGCCGAAGGACCTGAAGCAGGGCGACGCCGTCGAGTCCGGTCCGGGCGCCGACATCAAGCCGGGCAACAACCTGCCGCTGCGCAACATCCCGGTCGGTACCACCATCCACAACGTGGAGCTGCGTCCGGGCGGCGGCGCCAAGCTGGCCCGTTCGGCCGGCGTCGGCATCCAGCTGCTCGGCCGGGAGGGCGTGTACGCGACCCTCCGCATGCCGTCCGGTGAGATCCGGCGGGTCGACGTGCGCTGCCGCGCCAGCATCGGCGAGATCGGCAACGCCGACCAGTCGAACATCAACTGGGGCAAGGCCGGCCGGATGCGGTGGAAGGGGAAGCGCCCGACCGTCCGTGGTGTCGCGATGAACCCGGTCGACCACCCGCACGGTGGTGGTGAGGGTAAGACCTCCGGCGGTCGCCACCCGGTCAACCCGCAGGGTAAGCCCGAGGGCCGCACCCGTCGTAAGGGCCAGCCGAGTGACCGGCTGATCGTCCGCCGCCGCTACGCCACGCGTAAGCGCGGCTGAGGGAGATAAGACATGCCTCGCAGCCTGAAGAAGGGCCCGTTCGTCGACGACCACCTGCTCAAGAAGGTGGAGACGCAGAACGACAAGGGCTCGAAGAACGTCATCAAGACCTGGTCGCGGCGCTCGACGATCATCCCGGAGATGCTGGGTCACACGATCGCCGTGCACGACGGACGCAAGCACGTCCCGGTGTTCGTGACCGAGGCGATGGTCGGGCACAAGCTCGGCGAGTTCGCGCTGACCCGCACGTTCAAGGGTCACGAGAAGGACGACCGGAAGAGCCGTCGGCGCTGACGCCGCGGGCATACGGATAGAGGAACAAGGGGTTACAGCGATGCCAGGAAAGGGCGACGCTCCGGTGCTTCCGGGCGCGCGGGCGGTTGCGCGGCACGTGCGCATCTCGCCGATGAAGGCGCGCCGGGTGGTCAACCTCGTCCGCGGCCTGCCCGCGAAGGAGGCGCTCACGGTGCTGCAGTTCGCGCCGCAGGCTGCGAGCGAGCAGGTGTACAAGGTGCTCGCGAGCGCGATCGCCAACGCGGAGAACAACGAGCGGCTGGACCCCGACGCGCTGCTCGTCAGCGAGGCGTTCGTCGACGAGGGCCCGACCATGAAGCGGTTCCGGCCGCGTGCGCAGGGCCGGGCGTACCGGATCCGCAAGCGCACCTGCCACATCACCGTGGCGGTCGAGGCGGTCGCAGCGGCCGCGCCGAAGAAGTCCACGGCGAAGAAGGCCGCCCCGGCGAAGCAGGCCGAGGCCGCTGAGACGGAGAGCAAGACGGAGGGCGCCGAGTAATGGGTCAGAAGGTTCACCCCACTGGATTCCGGCTCGGCATCTCGACCGACTGGAAGTCCCGCTGGTTCGCGGACAAGCTCTACAAGGACTACATCGGCGAGGACGTCAAGATTCGCCGGATGATGTCCAAGGGCCTCGAGCGCGCCGGCATCTCCAAGGTCGACATCGAGCGCACCCGGGACCGGGTCCGCGTCGACATCCACACCGCCCGGCCGGGCATCGTCATCGGCCGTAAGGGTGCGGAGGCCGACCGGATCCGCGGCGAGCTCGAGAAGCTCACCGGCAAGCAGGTGCAGCTGAACATCATCGAGGTGAAGAACCCCGAGTCGGACGCGCAGCTGGTTGCCCAGGGCGTTGCCGAGCAGCTGTCCAGCCGGGTCAGCTTCCGTCGGGCGATGCGCAAGGCGATGCAGTCGGCCATGAAGAACCCGGTCTGCAAGGGCATCCGGGTGCAGGTCTCGGGTCGCCTCGGCGGCGCCGAGATGAGCCGGACCGAGTTCTACCGCGAGGGTCGGGTTCCGCTGCACACGCTGCGGGCCAACATCGAGTACGGCTTCTTCGAGGCCCGTACCACCTTCGGCCGGATCGGCGTGAAGGTCTGGATCTACAAGGGCGACGCCGTCCCGGGCCGGGAGGCTCCGGCCGAGGCCGGTCCGTCCCGCCCGCGCCGTGACCGCGGTGACCGCCCCGAGCGGCCGCGCCGTGGCCGGTCGGGTTCGTCCGGCACGACCGCCGGTGGCACCGAGGCCGGCCGGGCTGCCGCGACCACCATCGCGCAGCAGGCCGAGACGCCGAGCGGCGAGCCGGTTGACGCCGGCGCTGTCGCCGCGACCGCGTCCGCTCCGGCCGCCACTCAGCCGGCAGAAACGCAGCAGGAGGGCTGACAGATGCTGATGCCGCGCAAGCCCCCGAAGGGCTTCCGCAAGCCGCACCACCCGGACCGCCACGGCGCGTCCAAGGGTGGTAACCGGGTGGTGTTCGGCGAGTTCGGGATCCAGGCTCTCGAGCCGGCGTACGTGACCAACCGGCAGATCGAGTCGGCGCGTATCGCGATGACCCGTCACATCAAGCGTGGCGGCAAGGTCTGGATCACGATCTTCCCGGACCAGGCGCTGACCAAGAAGCCGGCCGAAACCCGGATGGGTTCCGGTAAGGGTTCGCCCGAGTGGTGGGTCGCCAACGTCAAGCCGGGGCGGGTTCTCTTCGAGATGTCCTTCCCCAACGAGCAGATCGCGCGAGAGGCGATGCGTCGCGCGATCCACAAGCTCCCGATGAAGTGCCGGATTGTTACGCGCGAAGTGGGTGAATCCTGATGGCAGCGGGCGTTAAGGCCACCGAGCTGCGTGAGCTCTCCGAGGAGGAGCTGGTCACGAAGCTTCGGGAGGCCAAGGCGGAGCTGTTCAACCTCCGCGTGCAGGCCGCAACCGGGCAGCTGGACAACAACCGGCGGCTGCAGGTCATCCGTCGGGAGATCGCCCGGATCTACACGATCATGCGTGAGCGCGAGCTGGGTCTCTCGGCCGCGCCGACTGAGGTGACTGCATCATGAGCGAGAACACCACCGCCGCCGCGCGGGCCCGCCGTAAGGTGCGTGAGGGCCTCGTGGTCAGCGACAAGATGGAAAAGACCGTCGTGGTCGAGGTCGAGGACCGGGTCAAGCACGCGCTGTACGGCAAGATCATGCGCCGGACCCGCAAGCTGAAGGTGCACGACGAGCAGAACTCCGCCGGGATCGGCGACCGGGTCCTGATCATGGAGACCCGGCCGCTCTCCGCCACCAAGCGTTGGCGGCTCGTGGAGATCCTCGAGAAGGCCAAGTAGCGAAGGCTCGAGCTCGGCCGGCAAGGTCGGGCGCAGGTTCCGCCAGGCTCCGGCCGCCTTCGGGCGGCCGGAGAACCGGCAGACATAGGAGATAGACGTGATTCAGCAGGAGTCGCGACTGCGTGTCGCCGACAACACGGGTGCCCGGGAGATCCTGTGCATCCGGGTTCTCGGTGGCTCCGGTCGGCGCTACGCGAGCATCGGCGACGTCATCGTGGCCACGGTCAAGGACGCGATCCCCGGTGCCGGTGTGAAGAAGGGCGACGTCGTCAAGGCCGTCGTCGTTCGCACCGCCAAGGAGAGGCGGCGGCCGGACGGCTCGTACATCCGCTTCGACGAGAACGCCGCCGTCATCATCAAGGACGGCGGGGACCCGCGCGGTACCCGCATCTTCGGCCCGGTGGGTCGGGAGCTGCGGGACAAGCGGTTCATGAAGATCATCTCTCTCGCGCCGGAGGTGTTGTGACCGTGAAGGTCAAGAAGGGCGACACGGTCGTCGTCATCGCCGGCAAGGACAAGGGTGCCAAGGGCAAGGTCATCGCGGCCTACCCGCGGCAGGACAAGGTCCTGGTCGAGGGCGTGAACCGGGTCAAGAAGCACACTCGCATCAGCACCACCCAGCGTGGCGCCAAGACCGGTGGCATCGTCACCCAGGAGGCCCCGATCCACGTCTCGAACGTGCAGGTCCTGGACTCCGACGGGAAGCCGACCCGCGTCGGTTACCGGATCGACGACAACGGCCAGAAGGTCCGCATCGCGCGTAGCACCGGTAAGGACCTGTGATGACCACGGCTACCGAAACCAAGACCATGCCGCGCCTCAAGGAGCGGTACCGCAACGAGATCGTGGCCGAGCTGCAGAAGCAGCACGCCTACGGCAACCCCATGCAGGTGCCGCGGCTGGTCAAGATCGTCGTCAACATGGGTGTCGGCGAGGCCGCTCGGGACGCCAAGCTGATCGACGGCGCGGTCCGCGACCTGGCCACGATCACCGGCCAGAAGCCGCAGGTGCGGCGGGCGACCAAGTCCATCGCGCAGTTCAAGCTGCGTGAGGGCATGCCGATCGGCGCGAAGGTGACCCTGCGCGGTGACCGGATGTGGGAGTTCCTGGACCGGCTGCTCTCCATCGCGCTGCCGCGTATCCGCGACTTCCGCGGCCTGGACGGGCGCAAGCTCGACGGGCACGGCAACTACACGTTCGGTCTGACCGAGCAGTCGGTGTTCCACGAGATCGATCAGGACAAGATCGATCGCCAGCGGGGCATGGACATCACGGTGGTCACGACCGCCACGACCGACGACGAGGGCCGGGCGCTGCTCAAGCTCCTGGGCTTCCCGTTCAAGGAGAACTGAGATGGCCAAGAAGGCGCTGATCATCAAGGCGGCCGCGAAGCCGAAGTTCTCGGTTCGCGCGTACACCCGCTGCCAGCGGTGCGGGCGTCCGAAGGCGGTCTACCGCAAGTTCGGTCTCTGCCGGGTGTGCATCCGGGAGATGGCCCACCGCGGTGAGCTGCCCGGCGTGTCCAAGGCTTCCTGGTAATAGCCCGGCGCGCTCCGGCGCGTCAGCTGAACTGTCTCTTCGCCGTAGGCCCCGGGCAGTGCCCGGGGAACCCCGGCGAGAAAGGTTGACGAATTCATGACGATGACCGACCCGATCGCAGACATGCTCACGCGTCTGCGTAACGCCAACCAGGCGTACCACGACCGGGTGACGATGCCCTACTCGAAGATCAAGGCGAACATCGCCGAGGTCCTCAAGACCGAGGGTTACATCGCCACCTGGTCGGTCGAGGAGCCCGAGGAGGGCGCCGTCGGCAAGCGACTGGTCGTCGAGCTGAAGTACGGCCAGAACCGGGAGCGGAGCCTGGCCGGCATCAAGCGCGTGTCCAAGCCCGGTCTGCGGGTTTACGCCAAGTCGGACGGGCTCCCGCGGGTGCTCGGCGGGCTGGGCGTGGCGATCATTTCGACGTCCCAGGGGCTGCTCACCGACCGGCAGGCCCGCAAGCGGAGCGTTGGCGGGGAAGTCCTCGCCTTCGTCTGGTAACGGGAGACAGGTAGAAATGTCGCGTATTGGACGTAAGTCGATCCCGGTGCCAGCCGGCGTCGAGATCACGATCGACGGGCAGACCGTGAAGGTCAAGGGCCCGAAGGGCGAGCTGAGCCACGTCCTCGCCGAGCCGATCAAGGCGGAGCGGGGCGAGGACGGCGCGCTGCACGTCAACCGGCCCAACGACGAGCGCAAGGCCAAGGAACTGCACGGCCTGAGCCGGACGCTGGTCGCCAACATGATCGTCGGAGTGACCGAGGGCTACCGCAAGAGCCTCGAGATCGCCGGCACCGGTTACCGCGTCACCGCCAAGGGCAAGGACCTGGAGTTCGCGCTCGGGTTCTCGCACCCGGTGCTGGTGCCCGCCCCGGACGGCATCACCTTCACGGTGGAGAGGCCGACCCTGTTCCACGTGGCCGGCATCGACAAGCAGCAGGTCGGCGAGGTCGCCGCCAACATCCGGAAGATCCGCCCGCCGGAGCCCTACAAGGGCAAGGGCGTGAAGTACCAGGGCGAGGTCGTCCGCCGCAAGGCTGGAAAGGCAGGTAAGAAGTGAGCGCCACGCTGCTCAAGCGCCGCCGCGGCGTCGCCGCCAAGCGCGCCGTCGGGCGTGCGCGCCGGCACTTCCGGGTCCGCAAGAACGTCAGCGGCACCACCGAGCGTCCCCGCCTGGTCGTCACCCGCTCCCTGCGGCACATCGTCGCCCAGATCGTGGACGACACCAAGGGTCACACCCTGGCGTCGGCCTCGACCCTGGACGCCTCGCTGCGCGGCGCCGAGGGCGACAAGAGCGCCCTGGCCGGCAAGGTCGGCGCCCTGCTCGCCGAGCGGGCCAAGGCCGCCGGCGTCTCGAAGGTCGTCTTCGACCGCGGTGGCAACCGGTACGCGGGGCGGGTCGCCGCGCTTGCCGACGCCGCCCGCGAAGCCGGGCTCGAGTTCTAGAAACCCCGTCACGAGAGAGAAGGAAGGCTGCTGATGCCAGGTCAACAGCGCCGTGGCGGCGGGTCCGGTGGCAACGAGGGTGGTCGCCGCGACAACCGCCGTGAGGGCGGCCGCGGAAACGCGCCCGTCGAGAAGACCCCGCACCTCGAGCGGGTCGTCGCGATCAACCGCGTCGCCAAGGTCGTGAAGGGTGGTCGTCGCTTCAGCTTCACCGCCCTGGTGATCGTGGGCGACGGCGACGGCACCGTCGGTGTGGGCTACGGAAAGGCCAAGGAGGTGCCCGCGGCGATCGCCAAGGGTGTCGAGGAGGCCAAGAAGCACTTCTTCAAGGTGCCGCGGATCGGCCAGTCGATCCCGCACCCGGTGCAGGGCGAGGCCGCGGCCGGTGTGGTGCTGCTCAAGCCGGCCTCGGCCGGTACGGGCGTCATCGCCGGTGGTCCGGTGCGTGCCGTGCTGGAGTGCGCGGGCATCCACGACGTGCTCTCCAAGAGCCTCGGCTCGTCCAACCCGATCAACATCGTGCACGCCACGGTGGCGGCCCTGAAGGGGCTCGAGTCCCCGGAGCAGGTCGCGGCCCGTCGTGGTCTGCCGGTCGAGGACGTTGCGCCGGCCGCCATGCTGGCGTCGCGGGCGGGGGTGGCTTCCTGATGGCTCGCCTGAAGGTCACCCAGGTCCGGTCCGAGATCGGGACCAAGCAGAACCAGCGTGATTCGCTGCGTTCGCTCGGTCTCAAGCGGATCAACGACGTGGTGGTCAAGGAGGACCGTCCGGAGATCCGCGGCATGATCTTCACGGTCAACCACCTCGTGAAGGTCGAGGAGGTCGAGTAATGACGATCAAGGTCCACCACCTGCGCCCGGCGCCCGGTGCCAAGACCGCGAAGACCCGCGTGGGTCGCGGTGAGGGCTCCAAGGGCAAGACCGCCGGTCGCGGTACCAAGGGTTCGAAGGCCCGGAAGAACATCTCGGCGGCGTTCGAGGGTGGGCAGATGCCCATCCACATGCGCCTGCCGAAGCTGAAGGGCTTCAAGAACAAGTTCAAGGTCGTCTTCCAGGTGGTCAACCTGGACCGGCTCGCCGAGCTCTTCCCGAACGGCGGCCAGGTCGGCCCGGTCGAGCTGGTCGAGGCCGGCGCGGTCCGCAAGGGCCAGCCGGTCAAGGTCCTCGGCACCGGCGACCTCGGTGGGGTGGCCCTCCAGGTGTCGGCGCACGCGTTCAGCGCGTCGGCCAAGGAGAAGATCACCGCCGCCGGTGGCTCGGTCACCGAGCTGTAAGGCAGAGGTACCCGTGGCGCCCGCTCAGTTGTCCAAGACTGGGCGGGCGCCATGGTCTACCCGGCCCGTGTGCGCCGGGTAACATCGGATTCGGTTTATGTAGCCGGGCACATCTGCCCGGACCGGGAGCGGGCTGTTAGAGTCCCATCCCAGCTATGGATATCGGGCGCTCGCCCGGCACCCACCCCGCCCCGCCAGGGATCACCGGCGGCCCGCCTCGCGCAGGAGGAAGAAGTTGCTGTCCGCCTTTCTCAGTGCGTTCCGTACGCCTGACCTGCGCAAGAAGCTGCTGTTCACAGTAGGCATCATCGCGGTCTACCGGCTCGGCGCAACGCTGCCCAGCCCAGGTGTCTCGTACGGCAACGTGCAGAAGTGTCTCGACACCATCCAGGGCAGTGGCACCGGCGTGCTGAACCTGCTGGACCTGTTCTCCGGTGGCGCGCTGCTGCAGCTCTCGGTCTTCGCGCTGGGCATCATGCCGTACATCACCGCGTCGATCATCCTGCAGCTGCTGACGGTGGTCATCCCGCGGCTGGAGCAGCTCCGCAAGGAGGGCCAGGCCGGCCAGGCGAAGATCACCCAGTACACCCGCTACCTGACGCTGGGCCTGGGCATCCTCCAGTCCTCGGCGTTCGTGGCGCTGGCCCGCTCCGGGCAGCTGTTCCAGAACCGCTGCGACCAGTTCCCGATCGTCCCCAGGGGCACCGGGATCCCGGACTGGCTGACCCTGACCATCCTGGTCATGACGATGACCGCCGGCACCGGCATGGTGATGTGGCTCGGTGAGCTGATCACCGACCGGGGCGTCGGCAACGGCATGTCGGTCCTGATCTTCACCTCGATCGCCGCCCGGCTGCCCAGCGAGGGCTGGAAGATCAAGACCACCAAGGGCTGGGGGATGTTCGCCCTGGTGATCGTGCTGGTCCTGCTGGTCATCACCGCGGTCACCTTCATCGAGCAGGCGCAGCGCCGGATCCCGGTGCAGTACGCCAAGCGCATGATCGGCCGGCGGATGTACGGCGGCACCTCCACCTACATCCCGCTCAAGGTGAACCAGGCCGGTGTCATCCCGGTCATCTTCGCCTCGTCGCTGCTCTACCTGCCGACGCTCGCGCTCCAGTTCTTCGACCAGACCAACCCGGGCAAGACCCAGGCCTGGATCCAGAACCACATCGTGAAGGCGAGCGCGCCGGAGCACATCGCGATCTACTTCCTGCTGATCATCTTCTTCACGTACTTCTACGTGTCCATCACGTTCAACCCGACCGAGGTCGCGGACAACATGAAGAAGTACGGCGGCTTCGTGCCGGGCATCCGCCCCGGCAAGCCGACCGCCGAGTACCTCGACTTCATCCTCAGCCGGATCACCCTGCCGGGCGCGCTCTACCTGGGCATCATCGCGATCCTGCCGAACTTCTTCTTCATCTGGTTGGACAACCAGCAGTTCCAGAACTTCCCGTTCGGCGGCACCGCTGTGCTCATCATGGTCGGCGTCGGTCTGGAGACCGTGAAGCAGATCGAGAGCCAACTCATGCAGCGGAACTACGAAGGGTTCCTGCGGTAGATGCGACTCGTTCTGGTTGGCCCGCCGGGCGCGGGCAAGGGCACACAGGCGGAGTTCATCGCCGCCCACCTCTCGGTGCCGAAGATCTCGACCGGTGACATCTTCCGGGCCAACGTCTCCCAGGGCACGCCCCTGGGAGTCGAGGCCAAGCGGTACATGGACGCCGGCAAGCTGGTCCCGGACGAGGTCACCATCAACATGGTGCGGGACCGGCTCGCCGAGCCGGACGCCGCCGAGGGCTTCCTGCTCGACGGCTTCCCGCGGACCACGCCGCAGGCCGCCGCGCTGGACAAGCTCCTCGCCGACCTCGGCACCGCGCTGGACCTGGTGCTGGAGCTGGTCGTCGACGACGACGAGGTGATCCGGCGGCTCTCCGGCCGGCGGACCTGCCGGGGTTGCGGCAAGATCTGGCACGTCGAGTTCGACGCGACCACCCGCGAGGGCGTCTGCGACCGCTGCGGCGCCGAGCTGTTCCAGCGCGACGACGACAAGCCGGAGACGATCGCCGCCCGCCTCCGGGAGTACGCGGAGAAGACCGCGCCGCTGGTCGACTACTACGGTGCCCAGGGCAAGCTCGTCGGCATCGACGCGACCGGGCCGGTGGAGGACGTCACCGTCCGCGCCATCGACGCCCTGCGCTCGTACGGCGGCTGACGTCCCGCCGGTTCTCCGGCGGATAGAGTGCGAACAGCGGGGTACGTCCGACGTGCCCCGCTGATCCGCGCGACGAAAGGTAACGGCTCCGATGCGTCGTCCCCAGCTGGACATCCAGCTGAAGACCCCCGACCAGATCGAGAAGATGCGGGCCGCCGGTCTGGTGGTCGCCCGTGCGCTGCGTCTGATGCGGGAGGCGGTCGCGCCCGGGGTCAGCACCGCCGACCTCGACGCGATCGCCGAGTCGACCATCCGCGAGGCCGGCGCGATCCCGTCGTTCAAGGGCTACCACGGCTTCCCGGCGTCCATCTGCTCCTCCGTCAACGAGCAGGTCGTGCACGCGATCCCGTCGTCGCAGCAGGTGCTCCGCGAGGGGGACCTGATCTCGATCGACTGCGGCGCCGTGCTGAACGGCTGGCACGGCGACGCCGCCATCACCGTCGGGGTCGGCGAGGTCGACCCGGCCCTGCTGAAGATGGCCGCTGTCGCCGAGGACGCGATGTGGGCCGGGATCGCCGCGGCCGCCCGGGGTGCGGCGAGCGGCAAGGGGCGGCTCACCGACATCTCGCACGCGGTGGAGAACGCGGTCCGCAAGGGCGGCCGGTACGGCATCGTCGACGGGTACGGCGGGCACGGCATCGGCACCGAGATGCACCAGGACCCGCACGTGCTCAACCACGGACGGCCGGGCAAGGGCCCGCGCCTGGTCCCCGGGCTGGCGCTGGCGATCGAGCCGATGATCACCATGGGCTCGCCGCGCACGGTGGAGCTGGCCGACGGCTGGACCGTGGTGACCCGGGACCGGTCGATGGCGGCGCACGTCGAGCACTCGATGGCGCTGCTGGACGACGGCGTCTGGGTGCTGACCGCCGAGGACGGCGGCCGCGCCCGCCTCGGCGACCTGGTGACCGCCCGCCAGTCGGCCGACTCCCCGGCCCGCTGACGACCGACCCTCTTCAGGCCCGAGCTGCCGCCGGCGGCTGGGGCGACCGGCTCTCCCGACCGCTTCGTCCCCGGTGTCCGGATCCGGCCCCGCCGCACGCTGGAGGATGGTGGCGGAGCGGTGGCATGCTTGCCGGCATGGACGGGCGGGACGGCATGCGGGCGGCCGACGCGGACCGGCAGGAGACGGCGGAACGGCTCCGGGTCGCGCTCGAAGAGGGCCGGATCGACCTCTACGAGTACGACGAGCGGCTGCAACGAACCTACGGCGCGAAGACGTACGGGGAACTGGGCCAGGTCCTGGCCGACCTCCCGGGACCGGCGCCGCTGGAGCGCTCGGGGCTGGCTCCGCGCCAGCCCGGCCCGGCCGACGTCGCCGCGCCCGTGCCGCCAGCGGCCGCCCCGGCGCCCGCGTCCGGTCCGGTGCCGTCCGGCGCCCGGGGCGCCCGGTTGCTCGAGGTGTGGATGCCCTGGCTGCGCGCCGCGCTGATCCTGAACGCGATCTGGCTGGTCTCCGCCGTCGGCGCCGGGGAGCTGGTCTTCTACTGGCCGCTCTGGGTGCTCGGACCGTGGGGCGCGGTGCTGCTGATGCGGACCGCGGGCGGCCTGGCGGGTGGTGAGCCTCGCCACCGGGACGACCGGCGGGAGCGCCGCCGGGCGCGCCGACAGGCCCCGCGGGTGGGGGAGCGGTAGCGTCATCGCCCGTCCCGGCGCGGATGCGCCCGGGGTGTCCGTTTTCCCCGGGCGGGTGACCGGCGGGCCGGCCGGTTTGGCGACGGCCCGCAGGCGGGCGTACACTTTCAGATCGGCGCACAGCGTCCACTCCGGCATGCCCACCCTGCGCTTCGGTGGGACTCGGAGCCGCGGCTGGCTCGGGCCCGGCGATTCTCGTCGGAGCCCGTGTAAGACGTTGTGGGCCGTCCGGAGTAACCGACGTCAGGACAGCGGAGGACATGCCGAAAAAAGACGGAGCCATCGAGATCGAGGGTCGGGTCATCGAGCCCCTGCCGAACGCCATGTTCCGGGTGGAGCTCGCGAACGGTCACAAGGTGCTGGCTCACATCAGCGGCAAGATGCGGCAGCACTACATCCGCATCCTGCCGGAGGACCGGGTCGTCGTCGAACTCTCGCCGTACGACCTGACCCGCGGGCGCATCGTCTACCGCTACAAGTAAGCCTGACGGCGGCCGGGACGTCCCCGTGTCCGTCTTCGACGTCCGGCGTCGCGCGTCGTCGCGCCTCCGGGCCAGATGGGAAGTAAGGCAACCGTGAAGGTCAAGCCGAGCGTCAAGAGGATCTGCAACAACTGCCGGATCATCCGGCGGCACGGCCGGGTCATGGTCATCTGCTCTTCTGACCCGCGCCACAAGCAGCGCCAGGGCTGAACCACTCCCACCGGTCGTGACGGCCGGTCGGATCGGTCCGGACCGCAGATCCAGACAGCACATCACCAGCTCGTTCCAGCCACGAGCGGTACGCAGCGCGTACTGAATCGTGGTGGACCCCCGGTCGGAGGCCGGGGCCCGCTCGGGCAGCGGCCGATCCCGGTCGCCGGCGCTGACAGCGTCGGAAAGACGGGAGAAGTCGGTAGCGGGGTGGGACGGGTCCACACCTCCGCCACAACATCACGAGGAGTACGCCCGCACATGGCACGTCTAGTCGGCGTGGACCTCCCCCGCGAGAAGCGGATGGAGATCGCGCTCACCTACATCTTCGGGGTCGGTCGTACCCGCGCCCTGGAGACACTCGCCGCTACCGGCATCTCGCCGGACAAGCGCGCTCGGGACCTCACGGATGAGGAGCTGGTCCAGCTCCGCAACCACATCGAGGGCAACTACAAGGTTGAAGGCGACCTGCGCCGCGAGGTCGCCGCTGACATCCGCCGCAAGGTCGAGATCGGCTGCTACGCCGGCATCCGGCACCGCCGGGGCCTGCCCGTGCGTGGCCAGCGGACCAAGACCAACGCACGGACCCGGAAGGGCCCGAAGCGGACCGTCGCCGGCAAGAAGAAGCCCGGCAAGAAGTAACTAGGAGCGCACAGACTTATGCCACCGAAGGCTCGTGCCGGAGCCGCCGTCAAGAAGGTCCGGCGCAAGGAACGCAAGAACGTCGCCCACGGGCAGGCGCACATCAAGAGCACCTTCAACAACACCATCGTGTCCATCACGGACCCGACCGGTGCGGTCATCTCCTGGGCCTCCGCGGGCCAGGTGGGCTTCAAGGGCTCCCGCAAGTCGACCCCGTTCGCCGCGCAGCTGGCCGCCGAGGCCGCCGCCCGTCGGGCGATGGAGCACGGCATGCGCAAGGTCGACGTGTTCGTCAAGGGCCCCGGCTCCGGCCGGGAGACCGCTATCCGTTCGCTGCAGGCCGTCGGGCTGGAGGTCGGGCAGATCTCCGACGTCACCCCGCAGCCGCACAACGGATGCCGTCCGCCGAAGCGTCGCCGGGTCTGAGAGGTAGAGAGAGATGGCTCGTTACACCGGTGCTGACTGCCGCCGTTGCCGGCGGGAGAAGATGAAGCTGTTCCTCAAGGGCAGCAAGTGCGATGGCCCGAAGTGCCCGTTCGAGTCCCGGCCGTTCCCGCCCGGGCAGCACGGCCGCGGCCGCACCAAGGAGACGGAGTACCTGCTCCAGCTCCGTGAGAAGCAGAAGGCCCGCCGCGTCTACGGCGTGCTGGAGAAGCAGTTCCGCGGTTACTACGAGGAGGCCGTGGGCAAGCAGGCCAAGACCGGTGAGGTCCTCCTGCAGATCCTCGAGTCGCGGCTGGACAACGTCGTTTACCGGGCTGGCTACGCGCACTCGCGTGACATGGCCCGCCAGCTGGTCAAGCACGGCCACTTCACGGTGAACGGCAAGAAGGTCGACATCCCGTCGTACCGCGTCAAGGAGCACGACATCATCGAGGTCCGGGGGAAGAGCAAGGAGCTGACCCCGTTCATCGTTGCGCAGGCTCAGGCGGGTTCGCGGGGGGTGCCGGCCTGGCTCGAGGCAATCCCCAGCCAGATGAAGATCCTGGTGCACTCGCTCCCGGCCCGGCAGGTCATCGACACGCAGGTCCAGGAGCAGCTGATCGTGGAGCTCTACTCCAAGTAATGGCTCGTTGCGGTGGCCCGCCCCCCGGGGCGGGCCACCGGAACAGTTTGTGTCGTGGGCGTCAAATAGCGGGCGTCCCGGAAGAGAAGAGAAGAAATGCTCATCAGCCAGCGACCGTCTCTCTCCGAAGAGTCGATCAACGAGACCCGCTCCCGGTTCACCATCGAGCCGCTGGAGCCGGGCTTCGGCTACACCCTGGGCAACTCGCTGCGTCGTACGCTGCTGTCGTCCATCCCGGGCGCGGCCGTCACCTCGATCAAGATCGACGGTGTGCTGCACGAGTTCACCACGATCCCCGGTGTCAAGGAGGACGTGGTCGAGCTCGTCATGAACATCAAGGAGCTCTGCGTCAGCTCCGAGCACGACGAGCCGGTCAGCATGTACCTGCGCAAGCAGGGCCCGGGCGACGTGACCGCCGGTGACATCCAGCCCCCGGCCGGTGTCTCGGTGCACAACCCGGACCTGAAGCTCGCCACCCTGAACGGCAAGGGCCGGCTCGACATGGAGCTGACCGTCGAGCGGGGCCGGGGCTACGTCACGGCCGCGCAGAACAAGCAGGCGGGTGCCGAGATCGGCCGGATCCCGGTCGACTCGATCTACTCGCCGGTGCTCAAGGTGACGTACCGCGTCGAGGCGACCCGCGTCGAGCAGCGGACCGACTTCGACCGGCTGATCATCGACGTCGAGACCAAGCCGTCGATGGGCCCGCGTACCGCGCTGGCCTCGGCCGGCTCGACGCTGGTGGAGCTCTTCGGGCTGGCCCGGGAGCTGGACGAGACCGCCGAGGGCATCGACATCGGGCCGTCCCCGCAGGACGCCCAGCTGGCGGCGGACCTGGCCCTGCCGATCGAGGAGCTGGACCTCACCGTCCGCTCCTACAACTGCCTCAAGCGCGAGGGCATCAACTCCGTTGGTGAGCTCATCGGGCGTACCGAGGCCGACCTCCTCGACATCCGGAATTTCGGTCAGAAGTCGATCGACGAGGTCAAGATGAAGCTCGCCGGGATGGGTCTCGGGCTGAAGGACTCGGCTCCGAACTTCGACCCGGCGCACGTCGTGGACGCCTTCGGCGAGGCCGACTACGACACCGACGACTACCGCGAGACCGAGCAGCTCTAGTCCGCGCTGCCGCCACACCTGAGGAGCACCAAGCATGCCCACGCCCACCAAGGGCCCCCGCCTCGGCGGCAGCCCCGCGCACGAGCGGCTGATGCTGGCCAACCTGGCCACTGCGCTGTTCCAGCACGGCAAGATCAAGACCACCGAGACGAAGGCCCGGCGGCTGCGTCCGCTGGCCGAGCAGCTCATCACCAAGGCCAAGCGCGGTGACCTCGCCGCGCGGCGGCGGGTGCTGGGCGTCGTCAAGGACAAGGACGTGGTCTACGCCCTGTTCGACCAGATCGCGCCCCGGTACGCCACCCGCAACGGTGGCTACACCCGGATCGTGAAGACCGGTCCGCGCAAGGGTGACAACGCTCCGATGGCGATCATCGAGCTGGTCGAGGAGCTGCAGGTCGCCGAGCCGAAGGCGAACAAGAAGACCGCCGCTCGCAAGGCCGCCCAGCAGGACAAGGTCGAGGCGCTCGCCCCGGCCGAGGAGACCCCGGAGTCGACCCCGGGCGACCAGGACTCCGAGGCGCCGGTGTCGGCGTCCGGTGACACCGACGCCGCCCGCGAGGACAGCGACGAGGCCACCGAGAACAAGGCCTGAGCACAGGCAGCATCGTCGGGCCCGGCATCCCTTCCTGGGGTGCCGGGCCCGACGCCGTGAACGGGAGGTACGAGGTGGACGAGCGGACCCGGCTGCGGCTGGACGTCTCGTACGACGGCACCGACTTCTCCGGCTGGGCCGCCCAGCCCACCCGGCGTACGGTCGCCGGGGTGCTCGTCGAGACGCTGGACCTGGTGCTCGGCGCGGGCACGGCGACCGGGCTGACCGTGGCCGGCCGGACCGACGCCGGCGTGCACGCCACCGGGCAGGTCTGCCACCTGGACCTGCCGCCGGAGGTCTGGCGGGAGCACGACGGGCGGCTGCTGCGCCGGCTGGCCCGGCTGCTCCCCGGCGACGTGCGGGTCCGGGCGATGACCGAGGTCCCCGCCGACTTCGACGCCCGCTTCTCGGCGACCTTCCGCCGCTACGAGTACCGGGTGACCGACGCCCCCTGGGGCGCCGAGCCGCTGCGCCGGCGCGACACCCTGGCCTGGCCCAAGCCGCTGGACCTGGCCGCGTTGAACGCGGCCGCGGCCGGCCTCGTCGGGGAGCACGACTTCGCCGCGTACTGCCGGCGGAAGGAGAACGCCACCACGCTGCGCGAGGTGACCCGGCTGGACTGGCGGTGCGACCCGGACGGCATCCTGGTCGCCACCGTGCAGGCCGACGCGTTCTGCCAGGCGATGGTGCGCAGCCTGGTCGGCGCGATGCTGGTGGCCGGGGACGGCCGCCGGCCGGTCGAGTGGCCGGCGAGCCTGCTCACCCGCCGGGAACGCTCCAGTGAGGTCACCGTCGCGGCGGCGCACGGGCTGAGCCTGGTCGCGGTGGGCTATCCGGACGACCCGGCCGAGTACGCCCGCCGCGCCGACCTGACCCGCCGGCTCCGGGTGCCGGTCGTCGAGGGCTGACGCCGCCCGCCACGGCGGTGGTCGGGGGTGGACCCCGACCGCACGCCGCCGCGCCGCGGGGTGGCGGGGGGAGCGACTCTGGCCCAGGGCGGCGAAGGGCCCGCCGTCCCGGGCGCCGGAGCTCGCCGGCGGGGACGGCGGGCCGCCGTGTCGCTGGTCAGTTGCCGGACGGCTCCCCGTCCCGGGTGCCGCGGGTGCCCTCCTGGCCGGTGGTGCCGTCCCTCGGGGCGTCGCTGGGCTGGCCGGCCACGCCGGCGTTCGCCCGACGCTCGAGCACCCCACGGTTGAGGTGCACCTCGATCAGGTCGTACAGGATGTCGCGGACCTTGGCGTCGTTGGCGCTGATCCGCTCCCCGTTGGCCCGGGTCACCACGCAGTACGCGATGTAGTGGCCGCGTACCTGCCAGCCGACCCGGGCGGCGGCGGTCTCCACGGCCCCGGTGTCGCCCCCGGCGGACATGCCCCGGAGGCGGCCCTGCCGCTCATCGAGCATCTGCCGGATCCGGTCCCGGGCCCGCTGGGCGCTGGCCAGGTCGGTCAGGTTGAACAGCCCGGCGGTGAGCAGGTGGTCGCCGTCCGGGGAGCGGAGGGTGGCCCGGACCACCTGGTTGCAGCCGAGCCGGACCAGCAGGTCGGCGACCTCGCCGGTCGCCGCGACCGCGCAGCTGCCGCTGGAATGCGTTCTGAGCACCTGGTAGGCCGGCTGGCCGTCGGTGACCACCAGCGTCTTGCCGGGGAAGACCTCCCTGGCGGTCAACGCCAGCTGGTCGGTGTCCCGGGAGTTGAGGCCGGGCCCGTCGTCCGGCGCGCCCGACTGCTCCGCCACGGGCTGGTCGGTCGGCGCGGGGCCCTGCGGCGTGCTGGCCCGCTCCTGGAGCAGGGCGGCGGCGGCCAGCCCGCAGAAGGCGAGCAGCGCCAGGACGGTGGCGCCGCCGATCAGCACCCGCCAGGTCCGGCCGCCCCCGCGGTTGCGGTCGCCGCGACGGGACCGGGGCAGCTCCGGCGGCTCGCTCGGGTCGAAGACCTCGGTCGGCGGCGTCGCGGGCGGCGCGGCGGACGTTGTCGCCGGGGGGTGCGGCCCGGCGGTGGGCACGGGTGGCGGCACCGGGACGGTGGCCCGGGGGGTGGCCGGGTCGATCACCGGTTGCGCCGGGGCGACCGAATGTCGGGCCGGGGCGACCGGGGGTCCAGCCGGGCTCGGACCGGCGTCGGCCGCCGGCCGGGTCGTCCGGGCCGGTGGCGGCAGCGACGGGGCGGGGAAGCGGGACGGGGAGGGCCTGGCGGGCGGAGGCGCACCGACGCCGAGCACCGACAGGTCGGACCCGGGCTCCGGGTACTCCAGGAAGGCGTCCTCATCGGACTCGTACCGATACACCATGTGGCTCACAGTAGGACCGATTGTCCCTTTAGGGGGTAATATTGGGAAATTCCGGCGGAGGTGGCGTGTCTTGCTGTTCGTGACGCCGTCGACCGACCCCCGGCGGGCCGGTGCGACAATGCCGGACGTGACCGGCGACCACTACTTCACCGCTGAACCCACGATCGCCGCCCAGCCGCGCGAGGTCGAGTTCTCCGTCGCCGGGCGCGACTTCACCCTCACCTCGGCCGGCGGCGTCTTCTCCGCCGACCGCCTCGACCCCGGCACCGCCGTGCTGCTGCGCAAGGCGGAGCTGCCGTCGCCCGGCACCACCGGGCCGCTGCTCGACCTGGGCTGCGGATTCGGCCCGATCAGCTGCGTGCTCGCCACCTGCGCGCCGGACGCCACCGTCTGGGCGGTCGACGTCAACGAGCGGGCCCGCGCCCTCACCGCCGCCAACGCCGCCCGGGTCGGCGCGGCCGACCGGGTGCGGGTGGCGGCCCCGGACGACGTACCGGCGGACCTCACCTTCGCCCAGCTCTGGTCCAACCCGCCGATCCGGATCGGCAAGACCGAGCTGCACGAACTGCTGCGCCGCTGGCTGCCCCGGCTCGCCCCGGACGGCGTCGCCTGGCTGGTCGTCGCCCGGCACCTCGGCGGCGACTCGCTGCACCGCTGGCTCGTCGAGCAGGGCTGGCAGGTCGAACGGCACGCCAGCCAGAAGGGCTACCGGGTGCTGCGGGTCACCCGGTAATCGAGTGTCGCCCGCCCCGGTCGCTCGGGCAGGATGCCGGCGTGGGATACGTGGACGTGGCAGCGGTGGGGCACATCCTGCCCGACGGTCGGGAACTCTTCGCCGACGTGTCGTTCCGGGTCGGTGAGGGCGCCAAGGTGGCCCTGGTCGGGCCGAACGGCGCCGGCAAGACCACCCTGCTGCGGATGGTCGCCGGGGACCTGCCGGTGAAGGCCGGCGTGGTCGCCCGCTCCGGCGGCCTCGGCGTGATGCGGCAGTTCATCGGCATGATCGGGGACGACAGCACGCTCGCCGACCTGGCCCTCTCGCTCGCCCCGCCGGCCCTGCGCGACGCCGGCCGCCGGCTCGTCGCCACCGAGGCGGCCATGCGGGACGCCGAGGTCCGCGGCAAGTACAGCACCGCCGCCGGCAAGGCCCAGCTCGCGTACGCGGACGCGCTCGCGGCCTGGGGAGAGGCCGGCGGGTACGACGCCGAGGTGCTCTTCGACACCGTCGCCACCATCGTGCTCGACCTGCCCTGGGACGCCGCCCGGGAGCGGCCCGTCCGGACCCTCTCCGGCGGCCAGCAGAAGCGGTTCGCCCTGGAACTGCTGCTCCGCGGCACCGACGAGGTGCTGCTCCTCGACGAGCCGGACAACTTCCTCGACGTGCCCGGCAAACGGTGGCTGGAGGCGCGGCTGCGCGAGTCCGGCAAGTCGGTGCTCTACGTCTCGCACGACCGGGAACTCCTCGCCCAGACCGCCGACCGGGTGGTGGCGGTCGAGGGCGGCAGCGCCTGGGTGCACCCGGGCGGCTTCGCGAGCTGGCACGAGGCGCGGGTCGCCCGGCACGCCCGCCTCGACGAGCTGCGCCGCCGCTGGGACGAGGAGCACCAGAAGCTCCGCGAGCTGATGCTGATGTACAAGCAGAAGGCCGCGTACAACGACGGGATGGCCTCCCGGTACCAGGCCGCGCAGACCCGGTTGCGCAAGTTCGAGGAGGCCGGGCCGCCGCCCGTACCGCCGAAGGACCAGGACATCCGGATGCGCCTGACCGGCGGGCGGACCGGCAAGCGCGCGGTCGTCGCCGAGCAGCTTGAGCTCGACGGCCTGACCTACCCCTTCGACCTGGAGATCTGGTACGGCGACCGGGTCGCCGTGCTCGGCGCGAACGGGACGGGGAAGTCCCACTTCCTCCGGCTGCTCGCCCGGGGCGGCACCGACCCGGAGCCGGCCAACACCCCGGTCGACGGGGCGGGCGCCCTCGCGCCCGTCACCCACGACGGGGTGGTGCGGCTCGGCGCCCGGGTCCGGCCCGGGCACTTCTCACAGACCCACGACCGGCCCGAGCTGATGGCGAAGACGCTGGTCGACATCCTGTGGCGGGGCGACGAACACCGCGCCGGGATGGACCGGCACGCGGCGATGGCCGCGCTCAGCCGGTACGAGCTGGCCGGCCAGGGTGACCAGCGGTTCGGGACCCTCTCCGGCGGGCAGCAGGCGCGGTTCCTGGTGCTGCTGCTCGAGCTGTCCGGGGCGACCCTGCTGCTGCTCGACGAGCCGACGGACAACCTCGACCTGGCCTCCGCCGAGGCGTTGGAGGCGGGGCTGACCGCGTTCGAGGGGACCGTGATCGCGGTGACCCACGACCGGTGGTTCACCCGCTCCTTCGACCGCTTCGTGCTGTTCCGCGGCGACGGCGAGGTGGTGGAGACGACGGAGCCGGTGTGGGACGTGAAGTGATCGGCGCCGAACTGGCCGACCGGCTCCAGGAAGTGGACGGGGTGGTGGCGGTCGCGCTCGGCGGCAGCCGCGCCCGCTGCGAGCACCGGCCCGACTCGGACTGGGACCTCGGCCTCTACTACCGGGGCGCGCTGGATGTGGCCGCGTTGCGTGAGGTGGCCGCCGCGGTCGCCGACGACGAGGTGGAACTCACCGCGCCCGGCGGCTGGGGCCCCTGGGTCGACGGCGGCGGGTGGCTGCGGATCGGTGGCGTGGCGGTCGACTGGATCTACCGTGACCTCGACCGGGTGCACCGGAGCTGGGCCGACTGCCGCGCCGGCCGCTACCAGGTCGGCGTGCAGGCCGGGCATCCGCTCGGCTTCTACTCCCACGCGTACGCCGGCGAGGTGGCGCTCTGCCAGGTGCTCGGCGACCCGACCGGCGAGCTGACGGCGCTGCGGGAGGAGACCTCGTCGTACCCGCCCGCGCTGGCCGTCGCCCTGGTGGCCGGCGGGTGGGAGGCCGGGTTCCTGCTCGACGGCGCGGCGAAGGGCGCCGCCGCCGGCGACGCCGGATACGTGGCGGGCTGCCTCTTCCGGGTCGTCGGCGTGCTGGCCTAGGCGATGCACGGCCGGGCCGGGCGGTGGCTGGTCAACGAGAAGGGCATGATCGCATCGGCGGGCCGGCTGCCCGGCGCGCCGCCCGGCTTCGCGACCCGGGCGCAGCGACTGCTCGGCAGCGTCGGGCAGACCCCGGCCGAGCTGGCCGCCACCATCGAGGCGGCCCGCCGGCTGGTCGCCGAGGCGCTGCGCTGACCGGTGCCACCTGACGGGCCCCGGGTGCCGGCAGCGGTCGCGGGGTGATCCGGCTCTGCCGGTGGGTGCTTCGCGGTCGCTATGAAGCTGATGTCGTGAACGAATCACCGTCGAGCCGTGGCTGCGACGCCCGGGCCGCCCGGGGCCGTCGAGGTCCGGCGGTCCGTGGGACCGCCGAGCCGGCCCGGGACGGGCGCTCGCCGGCCGGCCCGGTGGCCGCAACCCGGCAGGCATATGGTGGATCTCGTGACTGAGATGACCTACCGCCGGTTGGGCGACTCCGGGCTCGTGGTGTCCGTGGTCGGCATCGGCTGCAACAACTTCGGCCGCAAGCTCGACATCGACGGCACCCGGGCGGTGGTGGACGCCGCCCTCGACGCCGGCATCAACTTCTTCGACACCGCCGACATCTACGGGGAGCCGCAGGGTGGTTCCGAGGACCTGCTCGGCCAGGCGCTCAAGGGCCGCCGGGACGACGTCGTGGTCGCCACCAAGTTCGGCATGGACATGCATGGTCTCAACGGCCCGGACTTCGGCGCCCGCGGCGCCCGCCGCTACATCGCCCGCGCGGTCGAGGCGTCGCTGCGCCGGCTCGGCACCGACCACATCGACCTGTACCAGATGCACGAGCCCGACCCCGGCACCCCGATCGACGAGACCCTCGCCGCGCTGGACGACCTGGTGCGGGCCGGCAAGGTCCGCTATCTCGGCAACTCGAACTTCGCCGGCTGGCAGATCGCCGACGCCGACTGGACCGCCTCCTCCCAGGGGCGGGCCCGCTTCATCAGCGCGCAGAACCACTACTCGCTGCTGGAGCGGTCCGTCGAGGCCGAGGTGATCCCCGCGTGCGAGCGGTTCGGCCTCGGCATGCTGCCGTTCTTCCCGCTCGCCAACGGGCTGCTCACCGGCAAGTACAAGCGCGGCGAGGCCCCGCCCGCCGGCAGCCGGCTCTCCGGCGGCGGCCGGTACGCCGAGCGCCTGGCCGCCGCGGACTGGGACACCATCGAGGCGATCGAGGCGTACGCCGCGGAGCGCGGGATCACCATGCTCCAGGTGGCCATCGGCGGGCTGGCCGCCCGTCCCGCCGTGACCTCGGTGATCGCCGGCGCCACCACGCCCGAGCAGGTGCGCGCCAACGCCGAGGCGGGCACCTGGCAGCCGACCGACGAGGACTTCGACGCCCTCGACGCCATCCTCTGACAGCACACCCGCCCGCCACCCCCGCCCGGACCACGCCCGGCCGCCCCACCGTGGGCGCCGGGCGCCGCACGCCGCCCGGGCATTGCACCCTGCCCGCACCGCACCGCACCGCACCGCACCGCACCGCGCCGCACCGCGCCGGGGGCGCTGCACCGGCCGTGCCGGGGCACCGCACCGGGGCCGTGGGCGGCGGGCTGTGTCGTCGCCGCCCACGATCGCCGTGGTTCTGGCCGTGAGTGGAACGTCATGGGTGTCACCGGGCGGTTTTGACACCCAGGTCCGGCGATCGCCGCGTCCGGCGGGAGGCGCAGCGCGACGGCGTCGCACCACATCCGGTGGTCGTCCGCGCGGTAGCCGTCGCGGTGCACGTACACGTCGGGGAGCAGCCGTCGCCACGCCGGACCGCGCAGCATCGTCCAGGTCAGCAGTCCGTCGGCGACGGCCCGACTGCCCCTGAACGGCAGGAACGACAGCCGTCGTGGAACACGCGGCGGCAACGGCATCCGGACAGCATGGCGTGAGCGGATGGTCACCCGCTGCCCCCGGCATCGACATCGGACGGTCAGTGGGAAAAGCCAACTCCCGCCCTTGGCGGATCCGCCCATCCGTCGTACGGTAGGCCGCAAGTGACCCACGGGAGCCCGGTGCACCGGGCTGAGAGGGGGGCTGAAGCCCCCGACCGTCGAACCTGATCCGGGTAATGCCGGCGCAGGGAGGAGAGTTGCCGTGCCGTCCCTGGGACGACTGCATCTGATCACCGACACCCGGCCGGGGCGGGACCCGCTCGCCGTGCTGCGCGCCGCCCTGCCGGTGGCCCGCGCCGAGCTGGTCGTCCAGGTCCGCGTCGAGGATGACGCCACCGACCGCCAGGCGTACGACCTGGCCCGCCGGGTGGTCGCGCTCTGCCGGCCGTACGGGGCGACGTGCCTGGTCAACGACCGGCTGCACGTGGCGCTCGCGGTCGACGCCGCGGGCGGGCACGTCGGCGCGGAGGACCTGCCGGTGCGGGCGGCCCGCCGGGTGCTCGGCTCGGCCGCCGTGCTCGGGGCGACCGCGCGGGAGCCGGGGAGCGCCGCCGAGGCGGCCGCCGCCGGGGCCAGCTACCTGGGCGTCGGCCCCTGCCACCCGACCGGCACCAAGAGCGGCCTGCCCGCGCCGATCGGCCCCGCCGGGGTGCGCGCGGTCGCCTCGGCGGTGGACGTGCCGGTGATCGCCATCGGCGGAGTGACCGCCCCGAGCGTGCCCGCGTTGCGAGCCGCCGGGGCGTACGGGGTGGCGGTGGTCGGCGCGCTCTCCGGGGCTGCGGATCCCGCGCGGGCCACCGCCGAGCTGCTCGGGGCGCTGACGTGCTGACCCGACCGGACGTCGCCGTGGTGGGGGCGGGACCGGTCGGGCTGGCGATCGCCTGGCGCTGCGCGTCGCGCGGGCTGCGGGTGGTCGTGCACGACCCGGCGCCGGGTACCGGAGCCTCGCACGTTGCGGCCGGGATGCTCGCGCCGGTCGCCGAGGCGTACTTCGGGGAGCACGAGCTGACCGGGCTGCTCGTCGAGTCCGCCGCCCGCTGGCCGGGCTTCGCCGCCGAGCTGGCCGAGGCCGCCGGCGCCGGATTCGGGTACCGCACCGAGGGGACGCTGGTGGTCGGGCTCACCGGCGACGACCTGGCCGAGGCGCGGCGACTGTGGTCGTACCAGCAGGGGTTGGGGCTGCCGATCACCCCGCTGCGCCCGTCGGAGCTGCGGGACCGCGAACCGGCGCTCGCGCCGCGGGTGCGCGGCGGCGCGGTCGCCCCCGGCGACCACCAGGTCGACCCGCGCCGGCTGGTCGCCGCGCTGCTGGCGGCGGCCGAGCGGGCCGGGGCGACACTGCTGCCGGGCCGGGTCGCCCGCCTGTCCGACGTGGACGCGGGCGTCACCGTGGTGGCGGCCGGCTGCGGGGCGGCGGCGCTCACCGGGCTGCCGGTCCGGCCGGTGAAGGGGCAGGTGCTCCGGCTCCGCGCGCCCGGTCGCGGCGCGCCGGGCTTCCGGCACGTGATCCGGGGGTACGCGGACGGCGAGTCGGTCTACCTGGTGCCCCGGGACAGCGGCGAGGTGGTGGTCGGGGCGACCGTCGAGGAGCGCGCCGACACCGAGGTGACCGCGGGCGCGGTGCTGCGGCTGCTCCGCGCCGCCGTCGACCTGGTGCCGGAGCTGGCCGAGTACGACCTGGTCGAGGCGTCCGCCGGGCTGCGCCCCGGCACGCCGGACAACGCGCCGATCGTCGGGCCGCTGCCCGGCCGGCCCGGGGTGCTCGCCGCCACCGGGCACCACCGGCACGGCATCGTGCTCACCCCGGTCACCGCCGACCTGGTCACCGAGCTGATCGTCACCGGCGAGGCGGACCCGCTGCTCACCCCCTTCCTTCCCGACCGGTTCGCCGCCGCCGACCTCGACGTGCCGGTCGGCGCCGGCCGGGCCGCGACGGCGGCCGGTGGGATCACGCCGCCGGCGGCCGGCCGGGGCGTCGACCGGAACCGGACCGCATCCGCCATGGAGGAGGAGACGTGGAACTGATCGTCAACGGCGCCGGGCGCGACCTGCCCGGCGGGTCGACCGTGGCGGACCTGGTCCGCGCGGTCACCGACCAGCGGCGCGGGCTCGCGGTCGCGGTGAACGGCGAGGTGGTGCCGCGCGGCGGCTGGCCGGCGACGGTGCTGCGGGACGGCGACCGGGTCGAGGTGCTCAGCGCCGCCCAGGGCGGGTGAGCGGGGTGACCTTCACGATCGGCGGCGCGACCTTCGGCTCGCGGCTCATCCTGGGCACCGGCGGCGCGGCCAACCTGCACGTGCTGGAGCAGGCGATCCGCGCCTCCGGCACCGAGCTGGTGACGCTGGCGCTGCGTCGCGTCGACACCGCCCCCGGCACCGGCGGCGGGCTGCTCGACCTGCTCGACCGGTGCGGGGTGAAGCTGCTGCCGAACACCGCCGGCTGCCACACCGCCACCGAGGCGGTGAAGGTGGCCCACCTGGCCCGGGAGGCGTTCGACACCGACTGGGTGAAGCTGGAGGTGATCGGCGACGAGCGCACGCTGCTGCCCGACGGGGTGGAGCTGCTCCGCGCCGCCGAGGAGCTGGTCGCCGCCGGGTTCACCGTGCTGCCGTACACCTCGGACGACCCGATCCTGGCCCGGCGGCTCGCCGACGTGGGCTGCGCCGCGGTGATGCCGGCCGGCGCGCCGATCGGCTCCGGTCTGGGCGTCACGAACCCGCACCACATCCGACTGATCCGGCAGAGCGTGGCCGTGCCGGTGATCCTCGACGCCGGCATCGGCACCGCCTCCGACGCGGCGCTCGCCATGGAGCTGGGCTGCGACGCGGTGCTGCTGGCCAGCGCGGTCACCCGGGCCGCCGACCCGGTGGCGATGGCCACCGCCATGCGGTACGCCGTCGCGGCCGGCCGCCTCGCCCACGACGCCGGTCGCATCCCCCGCCGCTTCCACGCCCTCCCCTCCACCCCCGACGAGGGAAGGCCCGACCTGTGACCGCCTTCCTCGCGGGTGCGGTCACCGCTCGGGCCGCGTGGAACGACGGGTGCGGCGATGCCGGGCGGGTGGCGTCGGGGCTCGTCGTGCTCACCGACCGGTGGCAGGCGCGGCGACCGCTGGCCCAGGTGGTCGCGGCGGCGGTGGCCGGGGGAGCGCGGTGGGTGGTGCTGCGGGAGAAGGACCTGCCCCGCGCCGAGCGCGCCGCCCTCGCCGCCGACCTGCGCCCGATCCTCGCCGAGGCCGGCGGCACCCTGATCGTCGCCGGCCCCGACCCCCTCGACGGCGACGCCGTACACCTACCCTCGGCCGGTCCCTACCCGCCCCCGCGCCACGGGCTGGTCGGCCGCTCCTGCCACGACCGGGCAGAACTGTCCCGACTCACCACAGAGGACTACGCGACCCTGTCGCCCGTCTTCCCCACCAGGACCAAACCCGGCTACGGCCCACCCCTGCACCCCGACGGACTCCGCGACCTGATCCAGGCCAGCCCCGTGCCGATCCTCGCCCTCGGCGGAGTGGAAACCCCGGAACAGGTGCACGCCTGCCTCGACGCGGGAGCCGTGGGGGTGGCTGTCCTCGGCGCCATCATGCGAGCGCGAGACCCCAGCGAGGCAGCCAGGGCTTTGACGACGCCGTTCCGGTCGACGCGGACCCGGCACGACCGCGCTCCGGTCTCCGCAGCCCCAAGCGCAACCGCCGAGAAGCCCAGGTGAGGGACATGACCCCGACGACCGTCCTCACCATCGCCGGATCGGACTCCGGCGCGGGCGCCGGCATCCAGGCCGACCTCAAGGTCTTCGCCGCCCTCGGCGCGTACGGCACGTCCGTCATCACCGCCGTCACCGCGCAGAACACCCGGGGCGTCGACGCCGTCCTGCCGCTGCCACCCCGGACGGTCACCGAGCAGCTCGACAGCGTGCTCGGCGACTTCGGCGTACGGGCGGTGAAGACCGGCATGCTCGGCACCCCGGCGGTCGCCGACGTGGTGGCCGACGCGGCGCGGGCCGGGCGGCTGCCGCGCCTGGTCGTCGACCCGGTGCTGGTCGCCACCAGTGGACACCGGCTCGGCGTGGTGGAGGCGGTCGAGCGGCTGCTGCCGTACGCGGAGGTGGCGACGCCGAACTGCGCGGAGGCCGCCGCCCTCACCGGACGCCCGGTGACCACGGTCGAGGAGATGGTCGCCGCCGCCGAGGCGCTCGCGGCCGGCGGCCCGGCCCACGTGGTGGTCACCGGCGGCGACGTGGACGCGGCCGGCGAGTCGGTCGACGTGCTGGCCGGCGGCGGGACGACCACCCTGCTGCGGGCACCCCGCGTGGCCACCCGGCACAACCACGGCACCGGCTGTTCGTTCTCGGCGGCGATCACCGTCCGGCTGGCGGCGGGCGACCCGGTGCCGGTCGCGGTCGCCGCCGCCAAGGAGTACGTCACCCGCGCGCTGACCGGCGCGCGGGGTTGGGAGTTGGGCGCGGGACGCGGCCCGCTGGACCACTTCGGCTGGTCCCGTTGACCATCAGGGAGGCTGTCATGCAGGCACGTCACAAGGTCTACGTCGAGGGGTCACGGCCGGACGTCCGGGTGCCGTTCGCCGAGGTGGAGCTGACCGGGGACAACCCCCCGCTGCGGCTCTACGACACGTCCGGGCCGGGCTCGGACCCGGCGGTCGGGCTGCCGCCGCTGCGCGGCCCGTGGATCGCCGCGCGCGGCGACGTGGCACCGGTGCGCGGCGCCGGGACGCCGCTCGCCGGCGCGGACGGGAAGCGGCCCACCCAGCTCGCGTACGCGCGGGCCGGCATGGTGACGCCGGAGATGGAGTTCGTGGCGGTCCGGGAGGGCGTCGCGCCGGAGTTCGTCCGGGACGAGATCGCCGCCGGGCGGGCGGTGCTGCCGCTCAACGTCAACCACCCGGAGTGCGAGCCGGCGATCATCGGCAAGGCGTTCCTGGTGAAGGTGAACGCCAACATCGGCACCTCGGCGGTCACCTCCTCCGTCGCCGAGGAGGTGGAGAAGCTGACCTGGGCGACCCGCTGGGGCGCCGACACGGTGATGGACCTCTCCACCGGCAAGCGGATCCACGAGACCCGCGAGGCGATCGTGCGGAACTCGCCGGTACCGATCGGCACCGTGCCGATCTACCAGGCCCTGGAGAAGGTCGGCGGCGACCCGGTGAAGCTGAGCTGGGAGGTGTTCCGGCAGACCGTCGTCGAGCAGGCCGAGCAGGGCGTCGACTACATGACGGTGCACGCCGGGGTGCTGCTGCCGTACGTGCCCCTCGCGGTGGACCGGGTCACCGGGATCGTCTCCCGCGGCGGCTCGATCATGGCGGCCTGGTGCCTGGCGCACCACGAGGAGAACTTCCTCTACACCAACTTCCGCGAGCTGTGCGAGATCCTCGCGCGGTACGACGTGACCTTCTCGCTCGGCGACGGGCTGCGGCCCGGCTCCATCGCCGACGCCAACGACGCGGCGCAGTTCGCCGAGCTGCGCACCCTCGGCGAGCTGACCAGGATCGCCTGGGAGTACGACGTGCAGGTGATGATCGAGGGCCCGGGTCACGTGCCGATGCACAAGATCAAGGAGAACGTGGACCTCCAGCAGGAGTGGTGCCACGAGGCCCCGTTCTACACCCTCGGCCCGCTGACCACCGACATCGCGCCCGCGTACGACCACATCACCTCGGCTATCGGCGCCGCGATGATCGGCATGTTCGGCACCGCGATGCTCTGCTACGTCACCCCGAAGGAGCACCTGGGGCTGCCGGACCGGGACGACGTGAAGGCGGGCGTGATCGCGTACAAGGTCGCGGCGCACGCCGCCGACCTGGCCAAGGGCCACCCGGGCGCGCAGGCCTGGGACGACGCGCTGTCGAAGGCCCGGTTCGAGTTCCGCTGGGAGGACCAGTTCAACCTCTCGCTCGACCCGGAGACCGCGCGGTCGTACCACGACGCGACGCTCCCCGCGGAACCGGCGAAGACCGCGCACTTCTGCTCGATGTGCGGGCCGAAGTTCTGCTCCATGAAGATCACCCAGGAGCTGAAGGAGTACGCCGCCCGGGGCATGAAGGACAAGTCGGAGGAGTTCCTCTCCTCCGGCGGCCGGGTCTACCTGCCGCTCGCCTGAGGTCACGCCGGTCGGGCCGTCCCGTGCGGTCGGCCCGACCGGCGTACCGGTCAGTCCCGGTGGTGCCGGCCGGTACGCAGCGAACCGGAGTCGCTCTCCGCGGTCGGCCGGCCCAGCCCGGTGACCCAGTCGACGTACTCCTCGTCGCGCGCCGGCACCGGCTCCGACTCCCGGGTGTTCCGCTCCGTCGTACTCTCCTCGCCGCCCTTCGCGCGGTTCCGGCGGAACAGGCCACGGCGGGGCCGGGACTTCCCGGCTGCGGCCTCCTCGCCTCCGCCGGCCGGGGCCGGGGATTGGTCATCCGGCTCCCGCTCCGGGTCGTCGGCCTGGTGCGCGGGGACGGGGGAATCGGCCGGCGCCGGCTCGGCCGCGCGCCGCGCGTTCGCCAGGGCGTCCCAACTGGCCGCCCGGCCCAGGTCGGGCAGCGCGCGGTGCCGGGGGCGCGGCGCCGGCTCGACCGCACTGCCGCTCGCCTCGTCGGCGGCGGCGTCCGTCGTGGACCCGGTGGGCGCGCCGGCCTGCCGGGGAGTGGCCGGCCACGCCGGCGCGGGCGCGATCGGCCAGGCCGGCCGAACGTCGCCGCGCCGATCCGCGTCCTCGAAGATCGGGATGCGGGGCCGCGGCGAGAAGTCGTGTCCGGCCTCCGCCGGAGCGTCGTCGGGCGTCGCCGGCGACAGGTGCGCCGGGCCGGCGGGCGGCGAGGTCGGCAGGCTCCCGTCGGGTCGGCCGGTGCCCGTCGCGGACCCCGACGCGCCGCCGGCCCAGCCGGCGGCGCCGGACATACCGGCGGTCCCGGCCGGGTCCGGGGCGCTGGCCTCGTCGTCGATGGTGGACCGACCGGCGGTACGGGACCGTGCGGCTGCGGTGGCCTCGTCGGAGGCGGTGGACCGGCCGGGGGTACGGGGCTTTCCGGCGCCGGCGGTCGCCTCGGCCCGCCGGGATGTGGCGGCCACCGGTGCGGGGCCGGTGCGGGCCGGCTTGCCGGTCGGGGTGGGGTGGCCGGTCTCCGGTGCGGCGTCGGTAGGGGTCGGCGTCGGGGCCGTCGGCGTCGGCTCGGCCGACCCGCTGGCGGTCGCCCGCGCCTTGCGGGCCCGCTTCGGCCGGCCCGTCGACGGCGCCGGGGAGGCCGACCCGGAGCCGGCGGGCGAGCCGGACCGGGACGCCGGGGCGTCGGCCGCCGTACCGGCCAGCCCGGTCAGGGGGCCGCCGTCCGGCGTCTCGGCTCCGGGTCGGGGCGCCTCGCTCTCCGGCGTGCGTGGTGACACCTCGACGTCGGGCGTGGCCGCTTTGCCCCTGCGGGTGGCGCCCGGCGCCGGGACGCCCGGGCCGGGAGCCGCATCGTCGGCCGTGGGCGTCGCCGTCCCGGCCGAGGGTGCGGTCGTCGCTGCCCCGGTCGACGGGCCGTTGGCCGCATGCCCGGACGTGGGTGCCGCTGCCTCCGTCCAGGAGGCGGGCGTCGCTGTCGCGGGCGTAGGTGTCGCCGGGGCGGGCGGCACGATCCCGGCCGCGGGCCGCTTCGCCTGCGGGGCGGACGTCCGGCCGGCGGCGACCACGTCGACGGCCGAGATGCGCCTCGCCGACGAGAGCGGGGTGGGCGCCGGCAGGCTCTGGGCCGGGTCGTCGGCGTCCCGTTCGATCACCGGACCGGCCCCGCCCGCCCCGATCACGGCCGGCGGGCCGATGGTGCGGTCGCGGGCCACAGCGCCGGGAGTCGGAGCGCCGGCCAGGCGGCCCGGGTCATCCTCGACGGCGGGAACGGGAACCGAGGTCACGGGGCCAGAGTCGTCGACGGACGGCACGGACGGGGTCGTGAGGTCGCGGTCGTCGGCGGGTACCACGGACGGGGTCGCGGGGCCGCGGTCGTCGGCCGGTACCAGCGACGGGGTCGCGAGGTCGCGGTCCTCGGTGGTGGCCGGGACGGGGGTGGTGGCCCGGCCCCGGTCGTCGTCGGAACGGGCGGCCCGGCCGGTGGCCGGTCGGGCGAAGCCGGCCGGTGCCGGCGTCGGCGTGCCGCTCGACGCCACCGGCCAGACCCAGTGCGCGGGGGTGGGCCGACCGGCGCCGGCCGGGTCGGTGTCCCGGGCGGCCGGATAGCGGTCGAGGTCGACGGTGCTGCCGCCCGCGGCCGTGGTCGGCGCTCCGGCGTGGCTCGGGTCGGCCGTGGCCGGGTCGTCCTCCGTCCGGTCCAGCCGAGCCCCCGCGTACGCGGGGGTGGGCCCGGTCGGGAGGGGCTGGAGGATGTCGGTCGGCTCGATGGCGCCGGTCGCCGGCGTCCCCGCCGGCCGGCGCAGCACGGTGGCGGCCGTCGAGCCGAGCGCGCCGGCGGCGACCGCGATGAGCGCCCCGTAGTAGGGCGCGAGCTGGTACCGGTCGGCCGCGTCGCCCGGCCCGGCGGTCAGGTAGGCGAACGCCACCAGGGCCGGGCCGGCCGCGCCCGCGGCGCCGCCGACCAGCGGCGGGTGGCCGCGTCGGCGGGCCAGCGCGCCGACCGCCGCGCCTGCGAGCAGTGCCACCGTGGGCAGCAGCAGCATGGCCAGGCGCTGGGCCGTCGCGGTGTCCAGCCACGACGGTTCCAGGACCCCGAGGCGTGCGGTGGCCAGCGGCCCGGTCGAGGCCAGCGCCGGCGCTACCGAGACCAGCGCGAGCAGCCAGAGGAGGCCGCCCGTCATCGCGATGTTCCAGCCCAGCGGCGGGTTCAGCAGTACGGCGAGCGCCGCCCCGGCGCCGACCACCGCGCCGAGGATGGCGCAGATGCCGACCGCCCAGACCGGGTCGACCGTGCCGCCGAACTCGGCCGCGCGGGCGGGCTGCATGCACAAAGGCGCGACGACGATCGCGCCGAGCGCGGCGGCCCCGGCGACCGAGAACTGTTCGGTGGTGCCGCCCGGGACGCCGTCCCGGCGGGCGAGACGTTCGGTGCCGACGGCGCCGGCCACCGCGGCGACCGCCGCGAACCAGGCCACCCAGACGAGCTGGGCCGGCCACCGGTTGACGGAGCCGTCGGTGAACGCGCCGTTGAGGCGCACGATGCCGAACCCGTACGCGATGCCGAGCTGGCCGGCCCCGGCCAGCGCGCTCACCCCGAGCGCCGTGAGCAGCAGCCTGCCCCACGTCCGAAAGGCCATGTCGGGCACGTTACGGCCCGGTGCGCCCGATCGCCACCTTGACGCAGCGCGGCGCGGCGCATACCTCCGGTGTGGCTACTTCAACTCGACCAGGCGGGCCAGATAGGTCGTGTCCCCGACGTTGGTGAGCATGTGCACGGCGCCCGGGTCGCGGTAGACCACCCCGCCGGCCGGCTCGTCGGCGTCGATCCGGGTGCCGTCGACGGTCTGCACCACGTTCTTCGCGCCCTGGATCGCCACCACCAGGTACGGGTGGTCGTGCCGGTGCAGCGGCTGCCGCTCGCCCGGCTCGAGCCGGATGTGCCAGACCCGCACCCGGTCGTTCTCGTGGACGATCTCCTGGCCCACCGGGCCGAGTTCGACGTCGTGGGCGAGTTCGGTCATCGGACTCCGTCCAGCTGGGGGAGCACCTCGGCGGCGATGAGCTCCAGGTGGTCGAGGTCGGAGAAGTCGATCAGCCGCAGGTGCACCCGGGTGGCGCCGATCGCGGCGAACTCGCCGAGCCGGTCGACCAGCTGTGCCGGGGAGCCGACCACCGGGTCCTCCGGCGGCAGGGCGCTCTTGACGTGCAGCGGCGCGGCCCGCCGCTGCGCCTCCGCGTCGGTCCGGCCGATCGCCACCACGATGCCGGCGGAGAGCACCAGCGGCGCCCGCCCGGACTCCGTACGGCCGGTGCGCTGGCACGCCTCGGCCACCCGCTCGTACGCGGCGGCCGTCTCGGCGACGCTCTTGAACGGCATGTTGAACTCGTCGGCGTACCGGGCGGCCAGCTCGGGGGTGCGCTTGGGGCCGCGACCGCCGACGATCACCGGCGGGCCGGGTCGCTGCACCGGCTTGGGCAGCGCGGGCGCGTCCACCAGCCGGTAGTGGTCACCGGTGAAGCTGTAGGTCTCGTCGGACGGGGCGCGCCACAGCCCGGTGATGATCTCGAGCTGTTCCGCCAGCCGGTCGAACCGCTCGGCCACTGCGGGGAAGGGGATGCCGTACGAGAGGTGTTCCCGCTCGTACCAGCCGGCGCCGATGCCCAGCTCGACCCGGCCCCCGCTCATCTGGTCGACCTGGGCGACCATCACCGCGAGGGGCCCGGGGAGCCGGAAGGTGGCCGAGCTGACCAGCGTGCCGAGCCGGATCCGGGAGGTCTCCCGGGCCAGCCCGGCCAGGGTCAGCCAGGCGTCCGTCGGGCCGGGCAGGCCGGGGTCGTCGCCCATCGACTGGTAGTGGTCGGCGCGGAGGAAGCCCTCGAACCCGGCCGCCTCGACCAGGCGGGCGAACCGGAGCTGGTCGTCGTAGCTGGCCCCGCGGTGCGGTTCGGTGAAGACGGACACCCGCATGGTCACCGTCCTCCCGTGCCGGACTCCACCGGCGTCTGCTGCGCCGGGTCGGCCGCCGCGTCCCCGGCCTGCGCCGGAACGACCGGGGCGTCCCGTTCCATCAACAGCTCGTGCAGGTCGGCGCTGACCCGGGCCACCTCGGCCAGGTGGGCGTTGCGACCGAGGGTGCGGGGGCGGGGGATGTCCACCTCGAGGATCTTGCGGATCCGGCCGGGGCGGGGGCTGAGCACGACGACCCGGTCGGCGAGCAGCACCGCCTCGTCGATCGAGTGGGTGACGAAGACGATGGTCGCCTTCGTCTCCATGTGCACCCGCTGGAGCTCGCCGGAGAGCTCTTCCCGGGTGAGCGCGTCGAGCGCCGAGAAGGGCTCGTCCATCAGCATCACCCGCGGCTCGCCGATCAGCGACCGGCACAGCGAGACCCGCTGCTGCATGCCGCCGGAGAGTTCGTGCGGCAGGCGCTTCTCGAAGCCGCCGAGGCCGGCCAGGTCCAGCAGGTCCCGGGCCCGCTCGCGGTGCTTCGCCCGGCTCCAGCCGAAGATCTCGACCGGGAGCAGGACGTTGTCCAGCACGGAGCGCCAGGGCAGCAGGGCGGGCCGCTGGAACAGCATGGCGATGTCGTGGCGGGGTCGGGTGATCGGCGTGCCGGCCACGGTGATCTTGCCCTCGGTGACCGGGAGCAGCCCGGCGATCATGCGGAGCAGGGTGGACTTGCCGCAGCCGGAGCGGCCGAGGACGGCGACGAACTCGCCCTCCGCGACGTCGAGGTCGATGCCGCGCAGCGCCTCGACGCGACCCGAGCGGCCGTCGAAGGTGCGGGACACCGCGGACATCTTGATCATCTCCGGCGGGCTCCCTTCCGTTCGGCGATCACGAGCCCGGCAAGGGTAACCGGCGGCCGTCCCTATAGCACCGTCCGGGGTGGACGGCCGCCGGTTTCCGTCGTGCAACTTCGTTTCCGTTCCGCAATCGATACGCGCGGTCTGGCGAAGCTGGCCTTCTCGTACGCTGTGCCCGCGAATAGTCCCCTCACGACGGTCCCGCCGGCTGCCCCTCCTGCCGGCGCCCGTCGGACCCACGACCCGTCCGGGTGAACCTGACCTGGTCGGAAAGGACATGGTGCACTGATGAGAAGGCTGACCCGTACGGTCGCCGCGGCCGCGCTGGCCACCGCCCTCGCCCTGGTCTCCGCCTGCAGCAGCGGCTCGGACAAGTCCGACGACGCCAAGAGCGCGGGTGCCGTCGGGATGGAGAAGGTGACCTATCTCACCTCGTTCGGCAACTTCGGCCGTGACTCCTACGCCTGGGTGGCGAAGGAGAAGGGCTTCTTCAAGGACGCCGGCTTCGACGTGGAGATCAAGCCCGGCCAGGGCACCGGCTATGTCATCCAGACCATCGTCGGCGGCCAGGCGGACTTCGGCCCGATCGACCTCACCGGCGGCATCCTCCAGCTCGGCAACGGCCAGGCCAAGGACTTCGTCGCGGTGGCGGCGATCCAGCAGCGCACCATGGCCGCCATCGTCTCGGTCGAGGGCAAGAACATCGCCACGCCGAAGGACCTGGAGGGCAAGAAGCTCGCCGACACCCCCAGCTCCGTCGTGCGCAACCTCTTCCCCACGTACGCCAAGCTGGCCGGCGTCGACGCCAGCAAGGTGACCTGGGTCAACGGTGAGCCGCAGACGCTGATGGGCACGCTCGCCTCCGGCTCGGTCGACGGCATCGGCCAGTTCGTGGTCGGTCAGCCGACCGTCGAGGCGGTGACCAAGAAGAAGCCGGTCGTGCTGCCGTACAGCAACGTCATGCAGGACCTCTACGGAAACGCGCTGATCACCTCCACGAAGATCGCCAAGGAGAAGCCGGAGATGGTCAAGCGCTTCACCGAGGCGCTGCTCAAGGGCCTGGAGTACGCCCTGGCCAACCCGCAGGAGGCGGCCGACATCCTGAAGCGGAACGTGGCCGCCACCAACCCGGCCGCGGCCGCCGCCGAGCTGCAGCTGATGGCCGCGTACGTCCGCTCCAGCAACTCCGGCACCGCGCTGGGCACCCTGGACAGCGGCCGGGTCGCCAAGAGCATCGCCCTGCTGCAGGGCGCGGGCGCGCTCAAGCAGAACCTGACCCCCGACCAGATCATCGACTTCAACGTCGCGCCGAAGGCCTGACCGGTCGACTCGGACAACGGGGGTGCGGCCCGCCGGGGTTCCGGTGGGGCGCACCCCCTTCCCGGGCCGGTCGTGGGGCCGGTCGAGCAGAGGAGGACACGTTGACGGAGTTCATCGGGGCCTGGGCCGGCACGCCGGCGCCGGGCCAGGCCGCGCCGGAGCCGGCCGGGTCGCGCCGGGCCGGCGTACGTCCGGCGACGGTGGGGCTGCCGGCGCTCGGGCTGCTGATCGCGGTGACGGTCTGGTGGACGGTGACGTCGGGCCTGCACCTGGTCCATCCGGCGTCCCTGCCGCCGCCGCAGGTGGTCTGGAGCGCGCTGACCGGGACGAGCGAGGTGCTGCTGCCGGCGCTGGGGATCACCACCGCGATGACCGTCCTCGGCTTCCTGCTCTCCTCGGTGGCGGGCGTGCTGATCGGCATGGCGCTGGCCGCCTCCCGGCGGGTGGAGCGGATGTTCGCGCCGCTGCTGGTGGCGATCAACGCGGTGCCGAAGATCGCGCTCGGTCCGCTGCTGGTGGTCTCGGTGGGCTGGGGTCAGAAGCCGATCCTGACCATGGTGTTCCTGCTCTGCTTCTTCCCGATCGTGCTTTCCACCGCGACCGGGCTGACCACCACCCCGGCTGACCTGGCCGACGTGGCCCGCTCGCTGAACGCCTCCTGGTGGCAGTCGTTCCGCAAGGTGCGCTTCCCGGCCGCCCTGCCGCAGATCTTCGTCGGGTTGAAGGTGGCGATGCCGCTCGCCGCGATCGGCGCGGTGATCGGGGAGTTCTACTCGGACAAGCCGGGGCTGGGCTACCAGATCCTCCAGTACAACGGGATCGGGGACACCGCGACGGCCTGGGCGGCGATCGTGCTGATCGCGGTGATGAGCATCCTGCTCTACTCCGCCCTCGGCCTCGTCGAGCGCCTCGCCCTCCCCTGGGTGCGCGCCACCACCTCGTCCCGCTGACCAGCGAGATCCTGGCGGGAAGTCGCCCTTCCGGGGGCCACTTCCCGCCAGGATCTCGACGAGCTCAGCCCGCCAGGCGCCAGCGGCCGCCGCGGGCGACCAGGGTCGTCAGCGCCTGGGGCATCAGGCCGGAGTGGTTGTCCGGGGTCATCCGGATCGGGCCGGAGAGGCCGTCCAGCTGCGACGTCTCCAGGACGTCGCGGAGGGCGTCCCGGTCCACCCGGCCGGGCTCCCCGCCGGCGCGCAGTTCGGCGTCCGCGACGAGCTGGACCGCGTCCGCGGCGAAGGACGAGAAGCCGTTGTACCCGCCGAAGCGCGCGGTGTAGCCCTGGAACCACTGGCGGCGGGCCGCCTTGGCCGGGGTGGTGGCGATGACGTCGTCGATCACCATGGTCTGGGTGAAGATCAGGGTCGCCTTCTCGGTGGTCCGCGCCGCGCCGCCGAGGAAGAGGTCGCCCGCGGCCGACGCGTCGAAGAAGAGCGACCCGGCGAACTTGGCCTGCCGGGCGCTGGCGGCCGCGAGCGACGCCTGCTCCGGCGGCGTCCAGACGATCAGCGCCTGCGGCTCCGGCTCCACCAGCGACGCGACCTGGTTGGTCACGTCGGTGTCGGTGGTGCGTACGGCCTCGGCGCCGAGCAGCCGGATGCCGGCCTTGGTGAATTCGCCGCGCAGCGCGCTCAGCCCCTCCTGCCCGTAGTCGTCGGCGCTGTGCAGCACGGTCACCTTGCGGATGTTGCGGCGGGTCAACTCGGTGGTGAGCGCGCCGGCGCTGTCGACCGCGTTGGGGGCCAGCTTGAAGACGTACCGGCGCTGGGCGATCGGTTCGGTGATGGCGCCGGCGGCGGCGAGTGCGATCGTCGGAATGCGCTTCTCGCCGATCGTGCGTACGGCGCCCACCGCGCATTCGTTGCAGCCGCCCATGATGATGGCGCTGACGTTGGAGTCGTTGCTGAAATCGTTGATGTTGCGCAGGGACTCGGCGGCGTCCGAGCGGTTGTCCTTCACCTTGAGCTGGATCTTCCGGCCGCCCAGCGCGCCGGAGGAGTTCAACTGCTCGATCTTCAGTTCCAGCGCCCGTTGGTACACCTTGCCGACCGGTGCCGAGGCGCCGGAGAGTTCGAGGTCCGCGGCGATGACGATCGGGCTGGTGTCCCGCTGCTCCTCGCCGAACTGGCAGCCGGTGAGCGTGGTGGCCAGCACGGCCGATGCGAGCGCCGCGATGCTCGCGGAGCGGATGGGGCTCAACTCAGTCCTCCAGGTGCGGCGCGGGCGATGCCCGATCACCGCCGCTTGTCCGTCCTCAGTGGAGAACGGGATCGGTCTGCCGTACGGTGTGCGCGAAGCCTGCAAAACCTTGCCAACGCGGGGCCCTGCGGTCAAGCGCGGAAGCCGGGAGCTGTTTCGGGACACTCATCCCATATGGTGGGGACATCGAATGTTTACTGCCGCTCACTTCGCAGCATCCGACCGACCACTCTGGATGTACATGCCCTGTTCAGGGGGCTGGGGAAAAGAAGGTAATAGTTGACCGGAGACCGGCTTGAGTGTCCGCCGACCGTTTCCTGCCTCACTGCGACTTCCCAAACAGGATCTTCTCTGATGAAATCGCGGCCGTGCCGCGCGTGGCGCTGGCCGCTGCACCAGGCACGGGTCGGCGGGTCAGGCGTGGAAGAAACGACGGAGGCGATGTCGTGAGCACCGGACCTACGACCCTGTTCGAGAGCCCCGGTGCGGACCTGCGGAACCGGCGACGGCGGCTGCCCCGGCTGCGGGACGCGCGGATCCGCTCCAAGCTCGCCCTCATCCTGGTCGTCCCGGTCGCGGCTGTCATCGCGTTGGCGACCATCCGACTCGTCTCGGTCGGTGAGGGCGCCTACGACGCCACCCGGATCCGCTCCCTCACCGCGCTCTCGATCGACATCTCGGCGCTCGGCCAGGACCTGCACAAGGAACGGATGGCCGCCGCCGTCTACCTGGCCGCGCCCGACCAGAAGCCGGACGACTACAACCTGCGGGTCCGCCGCACCGACGAGCGGATCACGGCGTACCGGGAGGAGCGCGGCCAGCTCGACGAGCTGCCGGCCTCGGTCCGGGACCGGCTCAAGGTCATCGACGACCACCTAACGACGTTGAACGGCACCCGGCAGGAGGTGCTGGACCGGCAGCAGATGCCGGTGTCCGAGGCGAGCCTGCGCTACGGCATCATCCTGACCGACCTCGTCTCGTACGGCGACACCCTCGCCCAGCAGTCCGGCGGGGAGAGTCTGGCCGACGCCCGCCGGGCGGTGGCCGCCTTCGCCCACGCCAAGGCGGCGGTCGCCGAGGAGCAGGCGGTGGCCTTCACCGCGCTGGCCTCCGGGCGGCTCGACGAGGAGCAGTTCTCCTCCTTCGTGGCGACCCTGACCAGTCAGCAGGAGGCGCTGCTCTCCTTCTCGCGCGCCGCCGAGCCGGAGCAGCGGAGCCTGGTCGACAGCACGGTCTCCGGCGACGCGGTGCAGCTCTCCGACCGGGTCGCGGCCGACCTGTCCCGGTCGGTCGGGCAGCGCCCGCTGGTCACCCGGGACGACGCCTCCGCCGCCATCGGCGCGGTCGACGACCTGATGCGGTGGGCCGAGATCCAGCTGCAGGACCGGCTCCTGGCCGACGCCGACGCGGCGCGTACGGAGGTCATCCGGCAGGCGGTCTTCGAGACGGCGCTCGTGCTGCTCACCCTGCTCATCGCGGTGACCCTCGCCGTGGTCCTCGCCCGCTCGCTCAACCACTCGCTGCGCCGGCTGCGGGAGGGCGCCCTGGCGGTGGCCAACCACGACCTGCCGGAGGCGGTCAGCCGCCTGCAGAACATCGGCGCCATCGGCGACGGCGGGGTGGAGGAGATCGTCCAGCAGGTCCGGGACCCGATCCAGCTCAGCAACCGCGACGAGGTCGGCCAGGTGGCGGTGGCCTTCAACGTGGTGCACCGGGAGGCCGTCCGGGTGGCGGCCGAGCAGGCCGCGCTGCGGACCAGCGTCTCGGCGATGTTCCTCAACCTGGCCCGGCGCAGTCAGACCCTGGTCGACCGGATGATCGGCGAGCTGGACGCGATCGAGCGCGGCGAGGAGGACCCGAAGCGCCTCGCCCAGCTCTTCGAGCTCGACCACCTGGCCACCCGGATGCGCCGCAACGACGAGAACCTGCTGGTGCTGGCGGGGGCCGACTCGGCCGTGCCGCGCCGCGACGACGCGCTCCTGGTGGACGTGCTGCGGGCCGCCCAGTCCGAGGTGGAGCTCTACAACCGGATCGAGTTCGGCACGGTCGACACCGACGTCTCGGTCTCCGCGCACGCGGTCAACGACGTGGTCCGGCTGGTCGCCGAGCTGCTGGACAACGCCACCCGGTTCTCCCCGCCGAACACCACGGTGGTGGCCGACGGTCGGCGGATCCGGGACTACGTGCTGATCCAGGTGGAGGACCGCGGTCTGGGCCTCACCGACGAGCAGCTCGACTCGCTGAACCGGCGGCTGGCCGCCCCGCCGACCGTGGATGTGGCCGCGTTCCGGCTGATGGGCCTCGCCGTGGTGAGTCGGCTCGCCTCCCGCTACGGCATCCGCGTCGAGCTGCGGCGCAACGTGGAGGGCGGGACGGTCGCCCAGGTGACCCTGCCGAACTCCACGGTGGTGCTGCCGGCCAGCCGGGGCCACGACCCGGCGCCGCTGGCCCGGCCGCGCCAGCCGCTGGCCGTCGAGCAGACGCCGCTCTCCCCGGTCGGCCACGCCGACCCGCTGGCCGGCGCCGGGCGTACCGCCGCGGCCACCCTGACCGACCAGTGGCGTACCGCGACGCCCGCGCCGGCCCGCTGGCAGGGGCCGGCCGAGGCGCGGGACCCCGGCCCCGCGGTGCAGGTGGGCGGCTCCACCGGCGCGCTGCCGAGCCTGCCCAGCATGCCGGCCACGCCGGCCGCGCCCCCGCCGCCGGCCCCCGTCTCCAGCGGCGGCCTCCCGGTGGGTACGCCCACCGTCGCCTACCCCACCAGCGACCCGCTGCCGAAGCGGACCTCGGGCGGGGAGGCGGCCGGTCCGGGCAGCTCGGGGCTGCCGGTGGGTCCGATCGCCGGGCTGGCCGGCGCCGCCGCGGCCGGCCCGGCCCCGATGTCGCCCCTGACCCCGCCGGCGCCGGTGGCTCCGCCCCCGGCCGCCCCGGTGGTCGCCCGGTCGGAACAGCCGGCCGAGGCGCCGATCTTCCGGGAGATGGAGGCGGTCTGGTTCCGCTCCCACGGTGACGACGAGACGACGATCTTCACCCGGCCCCGGTTCGACGACGACCCGGCCCCGGCCGCGCAGCAGCCGGTCGCCGCGGCGTCGCGGCCGCCGCTGCCGACCCGTACCCCGGGCGCCCGGGCGTCGGGCCGGGCCTCGTCGCCGCCGCCGTACACCCCGCCGTCGGCGTCGTCCGCGCCGCCCGCCGCGGCCGCACCCCCGCCCGTGCCACCGGTCTCCGCGTCGGCGTCGGCGCCGCCCGCGGTGGACCCGGACGCCTGGCGGACGGCGGCCGACGACGGCTGGTCGCGGGCGACCCGGGCCGCCGAGCCGACCACCGGCGGGACCACCCGCTCCGGTCTGCCGAAGCGGGTGCCGCAGGCCCAGCTCGTCCCCGGCGGCATCGAGCCGAAGGGGGGCCGGCCCCAGAGCCGGCGCACGCCCGACGAAGTACGCGGCCTGCTGTCGGCCTACCACCGCGGTGTGCAGCGGGGTCGGACGGCCGGCGCGGACCTGAACAGCACCTCGATCAAGGAGACGAACCGATGAACAGGCCAGCGGCCATGCAGGACATGGGTTGGCTGCTCACCAACTTCGCCGACAGCGTGGCGGGCATCGCCCACGTGGTGGCGGTGTCCGCGGACGGGCTGCTGCTCGCCTCCTCCCGGGACCTCCCCGGGGACCGGGCGGACCAGCTCGCCGCGATCACGTCCGGTGTGGTGAGCCTGACCGAGGGTGCGGCGCGGATGTTCAGCGCGGGTGGCGTGCTCCAGACCGTGATCGAGATGGACAGCGGCTACCTGTTCCTGATGTCGATCAGCGACGGCTCGTCGATGGCGGTGCTCGCCGCGCGCAGCTGCGACGTCGGCCAGGTGGGCTACGAGATGGCGCTGCTGGTGGAGCGGGTGGGGGCGGCCCTGGTGCCGCTGCCCCGGGACGCCGTCCGATCCTGACCGGAACCCGCGTGACTTGGTGATCCGGAGCCGGCCCGGCTCCGTACGGAGGGAGGTGATCGCGAGATGGAACCACGGCGGGACCCGCGCGGCGCGCTGGTGCGACCGTACGCGGTCACCCGGGGCCGCACCGAGCCGCTGCAGAACATCGCCCTGGAGGCGGTGCTGTCGTGCACACCCACCCAGGTGGCCGAGGCGCGGTTCGCCGGGCACGACAAGCACCGCATCGCCACGGTCTGCGAGGGCCGGGCACAGTCGCTCGCGGAGGTCGCCGCGTACACCCGGATGCCGCTGGGCGTCGCCCGGGTGCTGGTCGCCGACATGGTGGCCGAGGGCCTGCTGACGCTACACACCGCCGCTCCCGCCGAGGGATTCGAGGAGCGGATGAACCTGCTTGGAAGGGTGCTAAGTGGACTTCGCGAATTATGACCCCGCCGGGGCGCGCCGCAGCCGGGAGATCATCTCCGCGAAGATCGTGGTCGCGGGTGGCTTCGGCGTCGGCAAGACGACCCTGGTCGGAGCGATCTCCGAGATCACTCCGCTGACCACCGAGGCGTTGATGACGGCCGCCGGGGTGGGCATCGACGACCCGTCGAAGGTGCCCGGCAAGGAGACCACCACGGTCGCCATGGACTTCGGCCGGATCACCATGGCCCAGGACCTGATCCTCTACCTCTTCGGCACGCCGGGCCAGACCCGCTTCTGGTTCATGTGGGACGAGCTCATCCGGGGCGCGGTGGGCGCCGCGGTGCTGGTCGACACCCGGCGGATCACCGACGCCTTCGCCCCGCTCGACTACTTCGAGAACCGCAACCTGCCGTACGTGGTGGCGCTGAACCGGTTCGACGACGCGCCGCACTACGAGCTGGAGGAGGTCCGCGAGGCGCTGGCGATCTCGCCGGACGTGCCGCTGGTGATGTGCGACGCGCGGCAGCGGGACTCGGTCAAGCAGGTGCTGGTGACGGTCGTCGAGCACGCCATGCTCCGCCTCCAGGCCGAGCACGGTCGCGGTTTTCCTACCCCGGTCGGCTGACGCAGTCTGCCCCGGTGCGGGGCGGTCCGGGTACGTGTCGATATGGCGCCGCCTCCGCCACCGGAGACGGCGCCGCAGGGCCTCCGGCTTATTCCACCCGGAGCCGGTAGCCGCGCTTGACGACGGTCTGCACCACGCGCGGGGCGCGCAGGCCGGCCCGCAGCCGGGCCACGGCCATCTCCACCGCGTGCTCGTCGGCGCCCCGGGGGAGCGTCCGGAGCAGGGCGGTCCGCGACAGCACCCGGCCCGGCGTCCGGGCCAGCGCCCGCAGCACGGCCATCGGGGCCGGCGCCAGCGGGCGCAGCTCCCCGTCGACCACGGCCGCGTGCCCGCGCAGGGTGAGCAGGTGACCGGCGGCCTTGACGCTCACCGTCCGGCTCGGCAGCTCGTCGACGATCGTGCGGACCAGCGCCCCGAGCCGGGCCCGACTCGGGGCGCTCACCGGCACCCCCCGCCGGACCAGCGGCTCCGCGGTGACCGCGCCGACGCAGCTGGCCAGCACGTCCCCGCGGAGCGCCTCCAGCACCGTCTCGGTGCGGTCTCCGGCCGCTCGTAGCAGGGCCTCCGCCGCCGGGGCGGAGGTGAATGTGACCGCGTCCACCAGCCGGCCGGCGACCAGGTCGATCAGCCGGTGCAGCGGTGCCGGGTCGGTCGGCGCGGCCCAGCGGTAGACCGGCACCTCGATCACCGTGGCCCCCGCGTCCTCCAGCGCGGCGGTGCACTCCGGCTGCCGGTCGCCGTGCAGCTGCATCGCGATGACCTGCCCGGCCACGCCGCGCCGGCGCAGGTGCGCCACCACCTCCTCGCAGCTCTCCGAGGCCGGCGACCACTGGTCGTGCAGGCCGGCGGCCCGGATCGCGCCGCGCGCCTTGGGCCCGCGGGCCACCACGTACGACCGGCCGAGCACCGAGCGCAGCGGTTCGGCCAGCCCCCAGCCCTCGGCCGCCTCCAGCCAGCCCCGCATCCCGATGCCGGTGTTCGCCATCAGGATGTCCGGCGGCCGGTCGAGGCAGGCCCGGGTGGCCTCGCGCAGGTCGGTGTCGTCGGCCAGCGGCACGATCCGCAGCGCCGGGGCGAGCACCACCCGGGCGCCGCGCCGCTGGAGCAGCGCGGCCAGCTCGTCCCGCCGCCGGTCCGCGGTGACCCCGATCGTGAAGCCGGCCAGTTCGTCGGCCATCACTCCTCCGGTCGCAGCCGCACCTCGACCACCCCGTCCCGGCAACGCGCCTCGTGCCGCCGCAGCGTCACGTCCGGCAGGTCCAGGCAGCGCCCGGTCCGCAGGTCGTAGACCTGCTTGTGCAGCGGGGAGGCGAGCGTCGGCACGCCGCCGCGGCTGCCCACGATGCCCCGGGACATCACGTACGCGCCGCCGACCGGGTCGAGGTTGTCGACCGCGTACAGCTCGCCGCCGGTGACGAAGAGCGCCACCTGGACACCGTCGACCAGCGCGGCGACGCCCCGGTCGGGGTCCAGCCGGCCGAGGGGGCAGACCGCCGTCCAGTCCAGCGTGCTCGTCGGGCTCATCGCGTCACCTCGCTCCGGTCGGCGCCGCGACGAGCTTCCACGGCGCTGACCTGGTTGATTCGCTCGCTGTGCCCGCTCATCGGCGTACCTCCGGAAGGCCGAGCGCGACCGGCTGGCGGCGGCGGTCCGCGCCGGTCGTCGGCGGCGCCCCACGTGCCGGTACGGGTTGGCCGCGCTCCACGTTGAAGGTGATGGACGGGTCCGGCACGTGCGGGGCGTTGACGAAGGAGGTGAACCGGCGCAGCCGGTCCGGGTCGTCGAGGACGTCCCGCCACTCGTCGGAGTACGACGCCACGTGCCGGGCCATCGCCGCGTCGAGGTCCGCGCAGAGCCCGAGGGAGTCGTCCACGATGACCGCGCGCAGGTGGTCGAGGCCGCCCTCCAGCGCCTCGATCCAGGCGGCGGTGCGTTGCAGCCGGTCGGCGGTGCGGATGTAATACATCAAGAATCTGTCGATTAGCGAAATCAGCGCTTCTGTGGATAGATCAGTGGCGAACAGGTCGGCGTGCCGGGGGCGGAAGCCGCCGTTGCCGCCGAGGTAGAGGTTCCAGCCGGTCTCGGTGGCGATGATGCCGAAGTCCTTGCTGCGCGCCTCGGCGCACTCCCGGGCGCAGCCGGAGACGGCCGACTTGATCTTGTGCGGGGCGCGCAGGCCCCGGTAGCGCAGCTCCAGCGCGATGGCCAGCCCGACCGAGTCCTGCACCCCGTACCGGCACCAGGTCTCGCCAACGCAGGACTTCACCGTGCGCAGCGCCTTGCCGTACGCGTGGCCGGACTCGAAGCCGGCGTCGACCAGCCGGCGCCAGATCTGCGGCAGCTGCTCGACCCGGGCCCCGAACAGGTCGATCCGCTGCCCGCCGGTGATCTTGGTGTAGAGCCGGAAGTCCCGGGCCACCTCGCCGATCACGATCAGCTTCTCCGGGGTGATCTCCCCGCCGGGGACCCGGGGCACCACCGAGTAGCTGCCGTCGCGTTGCAGGTTGGCCAGGAAGTGGTCGTTGGTGTCCTGCAGCGACGCCTGCTCGCCGTCGAGGACGTGCCCGGTGCCGAGCGAGGCGAGGATCGAGGCGACCACCGGCTTGCAGATGTCGCAGCCCCGCCCGCGCCCGTGCTCGACGATGAGCTGGGAGAAGGTGCGGATGCCGCGCACCTGGACGATCTCGAACAGCTCCTGCCGGCTGGCGTCGAAGTGCTCGCAGAGCGCGGTGGACTGCTGCACCCCGGCCGCGTCGAGGAGCTGCTTCAGCATCGGCACGCAGGAGCCGCAGCTCGTGCCGGCCCGGGTGCACGCCTTCAGCGCCGGCACGTCCGCGCAGCCACCGGCGATCGCCGCGTCGATGTCGTCCCGGGTCACCGCGTTGCAGGAGCAGACCTGCGCCGCGCCGGGCAGCGCGGCCACCCCGCCGCCGCTCTCGCCGGCCGGCGCCAGCAGCGCCAGCGGGGGAGCGGGCAGCGGCCCGCCGACGCTGGCCCGCAGCGTCGGGTAGGCGCTCGCATCCCCGACCAGCACGCCGCCGAGCAGCGTCCGCGCGTCGTCGGAGAGGACCAGCTTCGCGTACGACCGGGTGGCCGGGTCGGTGAAGGTGACGTCGAGGCAGCCGGGGGTGGCGCCGTGCGCGTCGCCGAACGACGCCACGTCCACGCCGAGCAGCTTGAGCTTGGTGGCGGTGTCCGCGCCGGGGAAGGTGGCCGCCCCGCCGAGCAGCCGGTCGGCGACCACCTCGGCCGTCGCGTACCCGGGAGCGACCAGGCCGTGGCAGGTGCCGTCCACGGCCGCACACTCGCCGACCGCCCAGATCCGTTCGTCCTCCGTCCGGCACGCCGCGTCCACCAGCACGCCGCCGCGCGGGCCGACCCCCAGCCCGGCGGCCCGGGCCAGCTCGTCGCGGGGCCGGATGCCGGCGGCGACGACGACCAGGTCGGCGTCGACCGTGCTGCCGTCGGAGAGCTCCAGCACCGCCACCGCGCCGTCCGGGCCGGGGCGCAGCGCGGTGGTGGCCACCCCGAGGTGCGTGGTGACGCCCAGCTCCTCGACGTAGCGCCGGAGCATCGCGCCGCCCGCCTCGTCCACCTGCACCGGCATCAGCCGGGGCGCGAACTCGACGACGCTGGTCGCCAGGCCGAGCAGCCGGAGCGCGTTCGCCGCCTCCAGGCCGAGCAGGCCGCCGCCGATCACCGCGCCGGTCCGCCGGCCCGTGGCGTGCGCCCGGATCGCCGCGAGGTCGTCCAGGGTCCGGTAGACGAAGACCCCCGGCAGGTCCGTGCCGTCGACCGGCGGCACGAAGGCGTACGAGCCGGTGGCGAGCACCAGCGCGTCGTACGGATGCTCGCCGGTCGCCGTGGTCACCACCCGCCGCGCCCGGTCGATCCCGGTGGCCGGCTCGCCCAGGCGCAGCGCCACCCCGTCGTCGGGGGTGTGCAGGTTCAGCTCCTCGGCGCCGACCCCGTCGAAGAAGGCCGAGAGCCGCACCCGGTCGTACGCCGGCCGGCCCTCCTCGGCGAGCACCGTGACCCGCCAGCGCCGGTCGTGGTCCCGGGCACGCAGCGCCTCGACGAAGCGCTGCCCCACCATGCCGTTGCCGATGACGACCAGATCGCCGCCGCTCATCCCGCCACCTCCACCGCGTCGCCGCCCATCCCGTCACCTCCACCGGCCCGCCCGGCGGTCCCGCACCCGCCGGACCGCCGGGTCGTCGCTCCGTCCGGCCGCCCGGTCATCGCGTCGCCACCGGTTCGGCCTCGCCGAGCCAGTCGACGATGCCGGCGAGGGCGTCCCGGCAGCCGCCGCAGCCGGTGCCGGCCCGGGTCGCCCCGGAGAGCGCGTCGACCGTCCGGGCGCCGGCGCGCCAGCAGGCCACCAGCGCCCCCTTGCTGACGTCGTTGCACTGGCAGACCGTGGCCGCGTCCGGCATCAGCGCCGGGGACGCGGCGGGCGCGGCCGGGACCGTGCCGAAGGCCCGGCCGAGCAGCAGCGACCGTCGGTCCGCCGGCACCGGGGCGCCCCGGTCGAAGAGCTGCACCACGGTGCCGATCGCCGGGTTGTCGCCGAGCAGGATCGCCCCGGTCAGCCGCTCGTCGCGGATCCGCAGCCGGGCGTACGTCCCCCGGGCCGGGTCGGCGAAGGTCAGCTCCTCCGCCGGCTCGCCGGCCCCCGGGCCGCCGGTGGCGTCGCCCATCGCGGCCAGGTCGATGCCGGCCGCCTTGAGCCGGGTCACCACCGGCCGGGGCCGGTAGCGGGCCAGCGGCTCGTCGCCGGCCAGCACCTGCGCCACCACCCGGGCCTGGGCCCAGGCCGGGGCGACCAGCCCGGTCAGCGCGCCGTCGTGCTGGGCGCAGTCGCCGATCGCGGAGATCCGCCGGTCGCTGGTCCGCATCCGGTCGTCCACCACCACGCCGCGCTCGACGGTGAGTCCGGCCGCGGCGGCGAGGGCGGTGTCGGGGCGTACCCCGCAGGAGATGACCAGCAGGTCGGCGGCGAGGGACCGGCCGTCGGAGAGGTCGAGGCGGACCTCGTCGGCGGCCGCGGTCACCCCGGTCGCCGAAACCGCCAGCACGGTACGCACGCCGAGCTCGGCGAGGGTGCCGACGAGCATCGCGCCGGCGGTCGGGTCGAGCTGCCGCTCCATCAGGTGGCCCGTGGGGTGCACCACCGTCACGTCCAGCCCCCGGGCGGCCAGCCCGCGGGCCGCCTCCAGCCCGAGCAGCCCGCCGCCGAGCACCAGGGCGCTCCGGGCGCCCTCGGCGGCGGCGAGGATCCGCCGGCAGTCGTCCAGCGTGCGGAACGGCACCACCCGCTCGGGCAGCGGGTCGAGGCCGGGCAGCGGCGGCACCAGGGCCCGGCTGCCGGTGGCGAGGACCAGGTGGTCGTAGCCGTGCTGGTCGCCGTCGTCGGTGTGCACCTCGCGGGCGGCCCGGTCGATCGCGGTGACCGCCACCCCGGTCCGCACGTCCACGCCCTGCCCGGCGACCTCGGCCAGCTCCACGTCCGGCTCGGCGATCTTCCCGGTCAGCAGGGTGGAGAGCATGATCCGGTTGTACGCCCGGTGCGGCTCCGCCCCGAGCACGGTGACCTTGTGGTCCCCGCCCCGGGCGTGCAGCTCGGCGGCGAGCCGGGACCCGGCCATCCCGTACCCGACGATGATCACCCGTTCGCTCACGGCTCGACCCTCTCCACCCGTACCGCGCAGATCTTGAATTCGGGCATCCCGGAGACCGGGTCGACCGCGTCGTTGGTGACCGAGTTGGCGCGGGCGGCGCCGGCCCAGTGGAACGGCGCGAAGACGGTGTCCGGCCGGATCGTGGGGCTGACCCGGGCGGGGGCCCGCAGCTCGCCCCGGCGGGAGACGACCCGCACCTCCTCGCCCTCGGCGACGCCGAGCCGGGCGGCCAGGTCCGGGTGCAGCTCGACGAAGGCGCCGGGCGCGGCCCGGCGCAGCGCGGTGACCCGCCGGGTCTGGGTGCCGGACTGGTACTGGGCCAGCACCCGCCCGGTGGTGAAGTGCAGCGGGTACTCGGCGCAGACCTCCTCGGCGGCCGGCCGGTGGGTCACCGGGTGGAACCGGGCCCGCCCGTCCGGGGTGGGGAACCGGTCGGCGAAGAGCCGGGGGGTGTCCGGGCCGTCCGGGTCGGGGCAGGGCCAGAAGACGCCCGTGGCGGCGTCGATCCGGTCCCAGGTCACGCCGGCGTAGTCCGCCGGCCCGCCGGCCGAGGCCAGCCGCAGCTCGGTGAAGACCGCCCGCGGGTCGGTCGGGAAGCCCACCGGCGTGCCGAGCCGGGCGGCGAGGTCGGCGAGGACCGCCAGGTCGGTGCGGACGCCGGGTGGCGGCTCGCGCAGCGCCCGCCGGCGCAGCACCCGACCCTCCAGGTTGGTCATCGTGCCGTCCTCCTCGGCCCACTGGGCGACCGGCAGCACCACGTCGGCCAGCGCGGCCGTCTCGGAGCGCAGGAAGTCGGCGACGACCAGCAGGTCCAGGTCGCGCAGCCGGGACTCGATCCGGGCCGCCCGGGGCGCCGAGACCACCGGGTTGGAGCCGAAGACCAGCAGCGCCCGGGGGCCGTCCGGCGTGCCGAGCGAGTCCAGCAGCCGGTACGCCGGCACCCCCGGCCCGGGCAGGTCGTCGGCCGGTACGCCCCAGACCCGCGCCACGTGCTCCCGGGCCGCCGGGTCGTCGATCTTCCGGTAGCCGGGGAGCTGGTCGGCCTTCTGCCCGTGCTCCCGGCCGCCCTGGCCGTTGCCCTGCCCGGTGAGGCAGCCGTACCCGGAGCCGGGGCGGCCGGGCAGGCCGAGGGCGAGCGCCAGGTTGACGAAGGCGGTGACCGTGTCGACGCCCTTGGCATGCTGCTCGGCACCGCGGGCGGTGAGGATGATCGCGCTGCCGGCGGTGGCGAGCGCCCGGGCGGTCGCCTCCAGGTCGGCCACCGGCACCCCGGAGAGCCGTTCCACCTCCGCCGGCCAGTAGCCGGCCACGGTGCGGCGGACGGCGTCGAAGCCGGTGGTGCGGGCGCCCACGTACTCGCGGTCGAGCCAGCCCTCGCTGAGCGCGATGTGCAGCAGCGCGTTGGCCACCGCCAGGTCGGTGCCGGGGAGCGGTTGCAGGTGCAGGTCGGCCTGGCGGGCGGTCGCGGTGACCCGGGGGTCGATCACGATCAGCCGCCCGCCGCGTTCCCGCTGGTCGGCGAGGTGGCGCAGCAGCGGCGGCATGGTCTCCGCCGGGTTGGCGCCGACCAGCAGCAGGGTCTCCGCCCGGCCGAGGTCGGCGAGGGGGAAGGGCAGCCCCCGGTCGACGCCGAAGGCCCGGATGCCGGCGGCCGCCGCCGAGGACATGCACCAGCGCCCGTTGTAGTCGATGTGCCGGGTCCGCAGCGCCACCCGGGCGAACTTGCCGAGCGCGTACGCCTTCTCGTTGGTCAGCCCGCCGCCGCCGAAGACCGCCACGGCGTCCCGGCCGTGTCCGGTCTGGACGGTACGGATGCCTGCGGCGATCCGGTCCAGGGCCTCGTCCCAGCTCGCGGGGCGCTGCTCGCCGGTGACCGGGTCGCGCACCAGGGGCGTGGTCAGCCGCTCGGGGTGGTCCAGCAGCTCGGCGGCGGTCCAGCCCTTCTGGCAGAGCCCGCCGCGGTTGGTGGGGAACTCCCGGGGGAGCACCTCGACCCGTCCGTCGGTCTCGCGCAGGGTCATCCCGCACTGGAGGGCGCAGTACGGGCAGTGGGTCGCCGCCTCCCGGGATCCCACCCCGGGTCGCGTCGCCGCCCGTGCACCGTCTGTCATGTCGGCAAAGCGTGCCGCCGGGCGGTTTCCGGTCCGGGTCCCTTCTGTTTCGGTCCTGTCAAGAGCGCCTCACACCGCCCGGGGTCGCCGGGCCGGACCTCCAGGCTTAGAATATGAGACGCAATTCCTAGCATATGGGAGGCCGGCCGTGGCGGACGCGTTCGAGGCCGTGGCGGGGACGTACGACGAGGCCCGGCGACGGCTGGTGCCCTGCTTCGACGCCTTCTACGGCACCGCCGTCGAGGTCGCCGCCCCGCCGCTGCGGGCGGCGCTGGCGGCGGGGCGTACCCCGGAGGTGCTGGACCTGGGCGCGGGCACCGGCCTGCTCTCCCTGCTCCTCTCCGCCGCCGTGCCGGGGGTCCGGCTGACCCTGGTCGACGCCGCGCCCGCGATGCTCGCCGTCGCCACCGACCAGCTCCGCGCCCGGGGCGTGCCGCACCGGGTGGTCCGGGCGGACCTGGCCGACCCGCTGCCGCCCGGCCGGTACGACGCGGTGGTCTCCGCGCTCGCCGTCCACCACCTGACCGACGCCGGCAAGCAGGCCCTCTGCCGCCGGGCCGCGGCGGCGCTCGTCCCCGGCGGGGTGTTCGTCAACGCCGAGCAGGTGGCCGGCCCGACGCCCGCCCTGGACCGCCGCTACGACGAGGTCTGGACCGCGCGGATCACCGAGCTGGGCTCGGACGCCGGGGAGATCGCCGCCGCCCGGGAGCGGATGCGGCACGACCGGCCGGCGACGGTGGCCGACCAGTGCGGCTGGCTCGCCGAGGCGGGGCTGGTCGACGTGGACTGCTTCTTCAAGGAGTGGCGCTTCGCGGTCTTCGGCGGCCGGGCGGCCTGACCCCGCCGTTGCTGCCGGTGGCGGTTCGCCGGAAATGTCGGCGGTGGGCGTTCTGGCGTCCCGGGCCGAGGGGGTGAAGACCGGAATGACCACCGGTCATACCCAGCGTAATCTGTCCGGCATGACTGCCAAGGTGACACTCTCGTTCTCGGACGAGACGATCGAGGAGGCGCGCCGGTTCGCCAAGCGGGAGGGGCTGTCGCTCTCCGCCTGGATGGACCAGGCTGCCCGGGAGAAGGCCCTGCGCGAGGTCTTCACCGCGCACGCCGCCGCCGTCGGTCGCGCCGGCCTGGATCTGGAGTCCGACGCCCTCGCCGACGCCCACGAGGTCGCCATGGTCGACGACGTGCTCTTCGGCGGACGCCCGCGTGCTGCGTAGGGGCGAGGTCTGGCGCATCGAGGGCGCCCGGGAACGGCTCGGGCTGGTGATCAGCTCCGACGTCTACAACTCCACCGACGTCCCCATCGTGATGGTGGCCGAGGTGGTCGACGAGTCGCTGCTGCGCGACTCGCCCCTCGCGGTCGTGATGGGCCGCTGGGTGGTGATGCCGGACCGGCTCTCCTCACCGATGAAGAAGTGGTTCACCGAGTGCGTGGACGTGGCCGACACGGAGACCATGCAGCGGGTCGGCCGGGCGCTGCGCATCCTCCAGGAGATCTGACCGCCTCACCACCGGTCCGGGGCGGACGTGCGATCCCCGTTTCCGGAACGACCCCCGACGGGCACCGGCGGGAAACCGCCCGCTCCTAGCGTCCTCCTCGTCGCATCGACGAGGAGGAGTCGCCGTGAGCACACTGGCCCCCACCGCCACCCTGGAACCGGCCGCCGCCGGGCGCCGGCAGCCGATCACCGACTGGCGCCCGGAGGACCCGGAATTCTGGCGTACGACCGGCGCCCCGATCGCCAGGCGCAACCTGTACGTCTCGATCTTCGCCGAGCACGTCGGCTTCTCGGTGTGGAGCCTCTGGTCCGTGACCGTGCTCTTCCTCGGCCCGGCGTACGGCATCGACCCGGCCGGGAAGTTCCTGCTCACCGCCGTACCGGCCGCGCTGGGCGCCGTGCTGCGGCTGCCGTACACCCTGGCGGTGGCCCGCTTCGGCGGCCGGAACTGGACCATCGTCAGCGCGCTGCTGCTGCTGGTGCCGGCGGTGCCGATGGCGCTGCTGCTCGAACCCGGGGTGTCGTACCCCACGCTGATGGTGCTGGCCTGCCTGACCGGGGTCGGCGGGGGCAACTTCGCCTCCTCGATGGCGAACATCAACCTCTTCTACCCGGACCGGCTCAAGGGGCGGGCGCTCGGGCTCAACGCCGGCGGCGGCAACCTCGGCGTGCCGGCGGTGCAGCTGGTCGGGCTGGCCGTGCTGGCCACCGCCGGGGCCGCGTACCCCCGGCTGGTGCCCGCGGTCTACCTGCCGCTGATCGTGCTGGCCGCGCTGGCCGCGGCGCGCTGGCTGGACAACCTCCCAGGGGCGCGCAACGAGCCCGGCGCGCTGCGCGAGGCCGCCCGGGACCCGCACACCTGGGTGATGTCCCTGCTCTACGTCGGCACCTTCGGCTCGTTCATCGGCTTCGGTTTCGCCTTCGGGCAGGTGCTCCAGCTCCAGTTCCACGACCGCTTCCCGACCCCGGTCGACGCGGCCTGGCTGACCTTCCTCGGACCGCTGGTCGGCTCGCTGATCCGGCCCCTCGGCGGGCAGCTCGCCGACCGGCTCGGCGGGGCCCGGGTGACCTTCTGGAACTTCGTCGCCATGGCGGCCGGCGCCGGGCTGGTGCTGTACGCGGCCCGGGAGCGGTCGCTGCCGCTCTACCTGGCCGGGTTCCTGTCCCTCTTCGTCTTCTCCGGGATCGGCAACGGCTCGACGTACAAGATGATCCCGGCGATCTTCCGGGCCCGGAGGGCGGCCGAGGTCGACCGCGGGGCCGACCCGGTGGCGGCCGAGCGCCGGGCCCGGCGGCTCTCCGGGGCGCTGATCGGCATCGCCGGCGCGGTCGGCGCCTCCGGCGGGGTGCTGGTCAACGTCGCCTTCCGGCAGTCGTTCCTGACCTCCGGGAACGCGGACGCCGCCTACCTGGCCTTCATCGGCTGGTACGCGCTCTGCTTCGTGGTGACCTGGGCGGTCTACCTGCGGCCGGGGCCGCGCCGGCTGGCCGGCGTGTGACCTGTACCATCGCCATGTCGCGAGCCGCGCTGGGGTGACCCCCCGTTTTGACCTGCCGACCGGGCGGCGGGTATCGTTGCCTGCTGTTGTACGACATCCAGAGGCGTGCCGCATCAGGTACGCTTGGTCGTTCGTGCGCGCCTGGTCACCTCGGCGCGCGACCCCAGACCGACGACGAGACAAGGTAGACCTGTGCGTACGTACAGCCCGAAGCCGGGTGAGATCGAGCGTCAGTGGCACGTTATCGACGCCTCTGATGTCGTGCTGGGCCGCCTGGCCACCCACGCCGCCACGCTGCTGCGCGGCAAGCACAAGCCGACTTTCGCGCCGCACGTCGACACGGGCGACTTCGTCGTCATCGTGAACGCGGGCAAGGTTGCGCTGACCGGCAACAAGCGGCAGACCAAGGTTGCCTACCGCCACTCGGGTTACCCGGGTGGTCTGAAGCAGGTCGGCTACGACGAGCTGCTGACCAAGCGTCCCGAGCGGGCCATCGAGCTGGCCGTGAAGGGCATGCTCCCGCACAACAAGCTCGGCCGTCAGCTGATCAAGAAGCTGAAGGTCTACGCCGGTGCCGAGCACCCGCACGGCGCGCAGCAGCCGGTGCCGTTCGAGATCAAGCAGATCGCGCAGTGAGCGCGGGCGAAGGAAGCAGCATGACCGACATCACCGAGACCGAGGTTGCCCCCGAGGCCACCGAGGCGCCGGCGCCCGTCGCCCGCGCGCCGCGAGGTGACCGCCCGATCCAGACCGTGGGTCGGCGCAAGGAGGCCATCGTCCGGGTTCGCATCGTCCCCGGCAGCGGCAAGATCACTTGCAACGGCCGCGACCTCGAGGCCTACTTCCCGAGCAAGGTCCACCAGCAGCTCATCAAGGACCCGCTGGTGACCGCCGAGAAGCCCGAGGCGTTCGACGTCATCGCCAACCTGCGGGGCGGCGGCACCACCGGCCAGGCCGGTGCGCTGCGGCTGGCCATCGCCCGGGCGCTGATCGTCAACGAGCCGGACGACCGCCCGGCCCTGAAGAAGGCCGGCTTCCTGACCCGTGACGCCCGGGTCAAGGAGAGCAAGAAGTACGGCCTCAAGAAGGCCCGTAAGGCTCCTCAGTACTCGAAGCGCTGATCACCACCAGCGCGTTGTACTTCTGACGGACGGCCGGTCCGCCTCCCCTCGACCGGGGAGGTGGGTCGGCCGTTCCGCTTTCTCCTCTCAACGGCAGTTCCATCGGAGGTTGGCGGGTATGGGCCGGTTGTTCGGCACGGACGGGGTACGCGGGCGGGCGAACGCGGATCTCACCCCGGAGTTGGCGCTCGCGGTGGCGGTGGCCGCCGCCCACACGCTGGCCGAGACGGACAAGAGTCATCCGCCGCTCGCCGTCGTCGGGCGGGACACCCGGGCCAGCGGCGAGATGCTGGAGGCGGCCGTGGTGGCCGGCCTGACCAGCGCGGGCGCCAACGTGGTGCGGGTCGGCGTGCTGCCCACCCCCGCGGTGGCGTTCCTCACCGCGGAGGCCAAGGCCGACCTGGGTGTGATGCTCTCCGCCTCGCACAACCCGATGCCGGACAACGGGATCAAGCTCTTCGCCGCCGGCGGGCACAAGCTGCCGGACGAGATCGAGATGCGAATCGAGGCGGCCGTCGAGGCGAACGCCACCACCGCCTGGGACCGGCCGATCGGGGCCGGCGTCGGGCGGGTGCACGACCTGCTGGACGGCGCCGACCACTACGTCCAGCACCTCGTCGGCACGGTGCCGCACCGGCTGGAGGGGATCAAGGTCGTGGTGGACTGCGCGAACGGTGCCGCCGCCGAGGTCGCCCCGGTGGCGTACCGGGAGGCGGGCGCCGAGGTGATCGCCATCTGTGCCGAGCCGGACGGGCTCAACATCAACGACGACTGCGGCTCCAACCACATCGACACGCTGCGCGCCGCCGTGGTCGAGCACGGCGCGCACCTCGGCATCGCCCACGACGGCGACGCCGACCGGTGCGTCGCGGTGACCGCCGACGGCGACGAGGTCGACGGCGACCAGCTGATGGCCATCCTGGCGCTGGCCATGCGGGAGGCCGGCGAGCTGACCCAGGACACCCTGGTCGCGACGGTGATGAGCAACCTCGGCCTGCGGCTGGCGATGTCCGCGCAGGGCATCCGCCTGGTCGAGACCAAGGTCGGCGACCGGTACGTCCTGGAGGAGCTGCGCGCCTCCGGCCTCGCGCTCGGCGGCGAGCAGAGCGGCCACATTGTCATGCCGGCGTACGCCACCACCGGCGACGGGGTCCTGACCGGGCTGCACCTGATGTCCCGGATGGCCGCCACCGGCAAGTCCCTCGCCGAGCTCGGCTCGGTGGTCACCAAGCTGCCCCAGGTGCTGATCAACGTGCCGGTTGGCGACCGTACCGTGGGCGCCTCCGCGCCGGCCGTCCGCGCCGAGGTGGAGCGGGCCGAGGCCGAGCTGGGCGAGACCGGCCGGGTGCTGCTGCGCCCGTCCGGCACCGAGCCGCTGGTCCGGGTCATGGTCGAGGCGGCCACCGAGGCGATCGCCCGCGAGGTCGCCGAGCGGATCGCCGCCCACGTCCGCACCGCCAGCCCCACCGCCTGACCGACTCCGGCACGGCCGGCCCCCGACGCGTCGGCTGCTCGTCACTCCTCGGCGAGCAGCCGGGCGGCCGGGAGCCGGCGCAGCAGGGTCGCCGGCAGGAGCGCCGCCAGGCAGCTGACGACGAGGCCGGCGGCCGCCGTGACGACGGCCACCAGCAGCAGGCTGCTGGGCAGCGAGCCGATCAGGCCCACCGCGCCGAGCAGGCCCAGCAGGGCCCCGGTGACCGCGCCCAGCCCACCGAGCGAGAGACCTTCGTAGCCGATCAGCCGGCCGAGCGCCGCATCGGTCCACCCGATCGCCCGCAGGGTGGCCAGCTCGGCGGCCCGGTCGCGGATGCCCAGATAGAGCACGTCGGCCACGGCGGCCGTGCCGAGCAGCACCGTCGCGGCCGCGGCGACGACGTCCGGGCCGCGCACGCTCAGCGAGATCGCGTCCCCCAGCAGGCTGCCAACCACCGCGCCCCGGAACGCGTACGAGACGGCACCCACCAGGGTCAGCGCGGCGACCCCGATCGCCAGGGCTCCCGCGCCGAGCAGGCTCCGCCCCGGCGTGCGGGCGAGGTTGGTGACGGCCAACCGGAGCACGGTGCGGGGCCGCCCCGCCCGGCGGGCCGCCGCGACGGGCGGTCGCAGGGCGGCGGCCGGATGTGCGCGACTGGCGCGCAGCGCCGGCGCCAGACCCGCGACCAACGCCAGCAGCAGCGCCACCGGGACGGCGAGGACGGCCCGGCGCCAGCCGACGTCGATCCCGAGCGCGGCGGAGATCGGTGTCGCGAGGGCGAGGGACAGCAGGCCGGCGGCGAGGCCGAGCGTGGCCACCTCGCCGAGGACGAGCAGGCTGATCCGCCGTGCCGGCCAGCCGAGGCAGGCGAGCAGGGCCAGCTCCGACCTGCGGTCCCGGACCGCCGCGGCGACCGCGTTGCCCAGGAAGAGCGCGCACACGACCAGGACGAGCAGGAAGAGCAGCACGCTCTTGCGGTCGACGGCCCGCACGATGACCGACGCGACACCGAGGGCGGACCAGTTCTCGGTCAGCCGGAGCGCGGGGCGGCCAAACGATCCGGCCGGCAGCTCGACGGTCTGCGGGGCCGGGGAGGAGCCGAGGGTGATGTCCACGTCGAGGCCGGTGGCCGCGGCGATCTGCTCGGCCACCAGGCGGACCCGTTCCGCGGAACGCTCGCTGTAGCCGTCGACGTCCGCGACCCGTACCCGGATGGCGCTGATCGGCGCGGAGCGCTGCGGGCCGGCCGCATCCTCCAGGAGCTTCGGCAGGGCGGCGAAATTTGTCAGCAGGAACGGTGGGGTGCTCAGGTAGCCGCCGGGGTTGCCGCTGGGCAGCAGCGGCTGATTGCCGAGCGCCGCCCGGCTGCCCGCGTCCGCCCCCTCGGCCGTGGGCGGCTCGTACGTCTCCAGCGGCACCCGGGACAGGTCGGCGAACCTGGCCAGCCGCTCCGGGTCGAACACGCCGACCGGCCGCCATCCGGGGTAGCGGGTCGCCGGGGTGTCGCGGATCTCCAGCTGGCGGAGCCGGCGGAACGAGACGTCCGCGCTGAGCCAGGGCACGGCTGTCGTCTCGTTGGGCAGCGCGTACGCCCCGGGGTCCGGGTCGACCGTCCGGGCTCGCAGCACGCCGTCCGGGAGCGGGTCGTAGCCGGGCTGGCCCGCCTGCACGAGAGGCCACAGGGCGGCGTAGCAGCAGTCGCCGCCGCCCTGGACCTCCGCCGACATCTGTGCACGGTGGGCGGTCTCGACGTCCAGCCGGGCGGAACCGGCGGCGGTCCGGTCGGCCGTCGCCAGCGCGCGGGCCACCGCCGCGCCGGAGAGGCCGGCCACCCGTTCGGGGCGGAGCCGGGAGTAGGAGACGAAGACGCTGCCGTCCACGTACGGCCGGCTGGTCACCAGCACCGGGAACTGCCGGTTCTGCCTTCCGGGCACGTCCACCGGCAGGTCGTCGGTGCGCAGCGTCCGGCCCGCCACGACGGCGCCGGACAGCCCGACCAGGCGCTCCTCTGCCGACGGGTCGACGGCCGCGAGCAGAAACGGCACGTACCAGGCGATGGGGACCACCAGGCGGTCGACGGCCCTCGTGCGCCGCTCGGCGCCCTGTTCGCCGCGCACCACCTCCAATTCTTCGAACCGCCCGTCGGGGAGCAGCCGGAAGGTCAGGAACCCGCTCTCCTCCAGGTCGGAGCGGGTGGTGCCGACGCCGCCGCCGACCTCGGGTGGCCCGCAGATCGGTTCGGTCCGACCGTCCGGGAGGACCTCCAGGGGAACGCCGGAGTTCCCCTCGCACTGCCCCGCCGGATAGGACCTGCCGTTGCTGTGCCGGACGAGCGCCGAGGGTTCCGAGCCGAAGTCCGGGTAGACCACCTCGTTCCGGGTCAGGTAGACGTAATGCGGGCGGGCCGTCGCGCGGGACAGCCCCCGCTCGGCGCTGAAGGTCGGATCGACCCGGATGACCTGGCGTTCGGCGTCGCGGTCCACCGCGGCGGTCAGATCCATCTCTACCGGCACCGCCCTGGTGGAGTAGCCCAGCATGGCGATCGGCGCCGCGACCCGCACGCCGTCGATGGCGGCGACCTGTCGGTACTGGGACATGGTGATGCCGCCGAAGAGTCCGGAGAGGTAGTTGGGCTGCACCAGCCCACGCGCGGCCTCCTGCGCGGTCCGGCTGCCCTTCGGTCGGACCAGGATGTCGTACGCGGCCGCGCTGTTGCGCTCCACCGCCCCGATCACCTGCAGACGGGACGCGGTCGTGGTGCCGGTGAGCACGATGAAGCCGGTGGTCGCGACGAGCGCGCCGACCAGCAGAGCCACCGACCGTCCGGCCCGACCGCGTAGCTGGCGCCAGATGAAACCGAGCATGTCGCACCGCCTCTCCGTCAGATGCCGCCCGTCAGGGCGGACGCCGCCAACCGCCGCACCGCCGCCTACAACCGCAGGCGGGAGGCCCGGTCGAAGGTCTCGGCCGGATCCTCGCCGTCGGTGAGGTCGAGATCCTCCACGACCCTGCCGTCGCCGAGCCGGACCAGCCGGTCGCAGCGGGCGGCGATGGCCCGTTCGTGGGTGGCCAGCAGGATCGTCATGCCGTGCCGGTCGCGCAGTTCGAGCAGCAGGTCGAGGATCTGCCCGCCGGTGGTCGAGTCGAGGTTGCCGGTCGGCTCGTCGGCGAGCAGCAGCCGCGGTTCGCCCATCAGCGCCCGCGCGATCGCCACCCGCTGCTGCTGGCCACCGGAGAGCTGGGCGGGCAGGGCCCGTTCCCGGCCGGCCAGGCCGACCGCGCCGAGCAGCTCCCGGGCCCGCGCCGCGTGGTCGGCCCGCCCGCGGCGCGGCAGCACCGGCGCGATCACGTTGTCCAGCACGGTGAGCGCCGGCAGCAGGTGGTAGCGCTGGAAGACGAAGCCGACCCGCTGCCGGTACCGGGCCAGGGCCGCCCGGCGCAGCGCGGTCACCTCCACCTCGTCCACCGTGACCGTGCCCTGATCGGCCTGCTCGATCGCGCCGATGAGGTGCAGCAGCGTCGACTTGCCGGAGCCACTCGGTCCGGTCAGCGCCACCACCGACCCCGGCGCGATCTCCAAGGACACGCCGTCGATCGCGGTCAGCCGCTCGGCGCCGGTGCCGAAGTGCCGGATCAGCCCGGCGGTCCGGACCGTGCTGCCCGTGGTCGCGTCCATGCTCACTCCTCTGCGAGTAGTCGTGCGGTGGGGAGGCGGCGGAGCAGCGCGGCCGGGACGAGCGCGGCCAGGCAGGTGACCAGCACCCCGGCCATCGCCACGGTGCCCGCCACCAGCATCAGCGACCCCGGCAGGTCGCCGACCAGCCAGGCCGCCCCGCCGAGACCCAGGCCCGCGCCGCTGAGCGCGCCGAGCGCGCCGAGCAGCAGTCCCTCGTACCCGATCAGGCGGCCCAGCGCGGCGTCGGTCCAGCCGGTGGCGCGCAGGGTGGCCAGCTCGGCGGCCCGGTCCCGGATGTTCAGGTAGAGCACGTCGGCGACCGCGGCGGCGCCGAGCAGCACCGTCGCGATGGCCGCCAGGGCGTCCGCGCCGCGCACGGCGAGCGAGACGGTGTCGCCGAGCAGGCTGCCGACGATGGCGCCCCGGAAGGCGTAGGCCGCGGCGCCGACCAGGGTCAGCGCGGCCACGCCGATGGCCAGCGCGCCCGCGCCGAGCAGGGTGCGCCCGGGCGTCCGGACCAGGTTCACCAGGGCCAGGCCGGGCAGGGTGCGCGGCCGGCGTACCCACCGGACGGCGGCCACCGGCGGGCGCAGCGCGGCGGCCGGATGGGCGCGCGCGGCCCGCAGCGCCGGCGCCAGCCCCGCGACCAGCGCCAGCAGCAGGGCCACCGGTAGGGCCAGAAGCGCCCGCCGCCAGTCGATGTCGATGTCCAGGGCGGTGCCGAGCGGGAACGCCAGCCCGACCGACAGCAGCCCGGCGGCGAGGCCCAGCGCGGCGACCTCGCCGAGGATCAGGGCGCCGATCCGCCGGGCCGGCCAGCCGAGGCAGGCGAGCACCGCCAGCTCGGGGCGGCGGTCCCGGACCGCGGCGGAGACCGCGTTGCCGAGGAAGAGCACGCAGACCACCAGCACCAGCGCGAACAGGGCGGCGCTCTTGCGGTCGACCGCCCGGGTGATCGCCGAGGCCACCCCGAGTGCTGACCAGTTCTCGGTGAGCCGCAGCTCCGGGCGGCCGAACGAGCCGGCGGGCAGGTCGACCGTCTGCGGGGCCGGGGAGGAACCGAGGGTGATGTCGACGTCGAGCCCGGTGACCTGGGCGATCTGCTCGGCGACCAGCCGGACCTTCTCGGCGGAGCGCTCGCTGTAGCCGTCCACGTCGGCGACCCGCACCCGGATCGCGCTGATCGGCGCCTTGCGCTGCCGACTGCTGCCACCTTCGAGGAGCGCCGGCACGCTGGCCAGATTGGTCAGTAGCAGCGGCGGGGCGGAGAGGTAGCCCCCAGGGCTCCCGTTGGGCAGCAGCGGCTGCCCACCGAGCGCGGTTCGGCTCCGGTCGTCGGCGCCCTCGACCATCGGCGGCTCGTACGTCTCCAGGGGCACCCGGGACAGCTCGTCGAACCCGGTCAGCCGGAGCGGGTCGAACGTGCCGACCGGCCGCCAGCTCCGTAGGGTCCGGCTGCTGTCCTCGCTCAGCCCCAGCTTGCTGACCGGTCGGAAGGAGGCGTCGCCGGTCAGCCACGACGTCTGCCGCCGGACCACCAGCTCCGAGCCGTAGACGACCTGTTCGACCGGGACGACCCGCGGGCGGAGCACCCCGCCCGGCAGTTGTTCGTACTCCGGCGGCCCCGCCTGGACCACGTTTTCGAGATCGCCGCCGCAGCACTGGTCGGGCCGCTGGATCAGGTTCCTGATGTCGGCCAGGTAGCGGTCCGCGAAGTTGTCCCGCCCGCCCCCCACCGGGAGTCCGGGGGCCCTGCCCAGAGACGTCTCGACCACGTCCGGTGGCAGGCCGGCGACCCGGGCCGGGCGGAGCCGGCGGTACGTCGCGGAGACCGCCCCATCGACGAACGGGCGGGTCGTGGCGAGGACGGGAAACTCCTGGGTGGAGCCGTAGTTGTTCTCGACCCTGGCGGGCAGCTTGTCCGCCGGCAGCATCTGCCCGTCCCGGATCGCGGCGTCGAGCCCCACCAGCCGGCTCTCGGCGACCGGGTCCACCGCGGCGAGCAGCAGTGAGACGGTCGCCCCGATCGGCATCGTCAACCGGTCCTGTGGCGCGGGCGGGCGGCCGTCCCGCGCGGAGCCGTACTCGAAGCGCCCGTCGGCCAGCAGCCGGGCCGGGGAGAGCGAGATCGCGTCCAGTTCCGAGAGGGTGGAGCCCGGGCCGCCCAGGGCCGCCAGGGCCATCGGATTGCACACCGGCAGGGAGCGCCCGTCCGGCTGCACCTCCCGGGGCACGTAGAACTCGGTGCCGCAGGCGGCGGCCGGATACCGGGCGCCGTCCGTGTACAGAATCTGGTCACCGGGCGGTTTGCGGAAGTCCGGATAGATCAGGGGATGCTTCGTGACGTAGACGTAGCGCGGCTTCGCGTGACCGGTGGACAGGCCCCGGTCGGTGGTGAAGTCCAGGTCGACCCGGACGACCTGTCGAACGAGTGTCCGGTCCACCGTGTCGGTGAGGTCGAGCGTGCCACCGATGATCTGGTCGGCGTGGCCGAGCATGGCGATCGGGGCGGCGACCTGCACCCCGGCCACGGCCTTGACCTGGTCGTACTGGACTGTGGTGATGCCGCCGAAGAGGCCGGAGAGGTAGTTGGGCCGGACCAGCCCGCGCTCGGTCTCCAGCGGCGTGCGGGCTCCCTTGGGGCGTACCAGGATGTCGTACGCGGCCCGGGTGTTCCGCTCGACCGTGCCGGTGACGTCCAGGCGGGAGGTGGTGGTGGCGCCGGTCAGGACGACGAACCCGGTGGTCGCCACCAGGACGCCGGCCAGCAGCGCCACCGACCGTCCCGCACGGCCGCGAAGCTGCCTCCAGATGAAGCCGAGCATGTCGCGCCTCCCCGTTGTGCTGGTGCCCACTCTGCGCGATACATTGTGACAATGCAAGACCCCGGGTGGAGCCCGCCCGGACCCGATTGGAGGAGACGGTGGCGATCCAGCACGCGGTCCTGGCCCTGCTCGCCCGCGGCCCCAGCTACGGGTACGAGCTGAAGAGCGCCTTCGAGGCGGCGGTCGGCCCGCAGTGGGGCCCGCTCAACATCGGGCACCTCTACCAGATCCTCGACCGGCTCTCCCGGGACGGCCTGGTGGTCGCCGAGCGGCAGGCCCAGCCGGTAAAGCCCGACCGGGTGGTCTACGAGATCACCCCGGAGGGGCGGACCGAGCTGGACCGCTGGCTCGCCGAGCCGAGCCCGCGCAGCGGCGGCTTCCGCGACGACTTCTTCCTCAAGGTCACCGCCGCGGCCCGCTCCGGCGAGGCCGCGACCGTCCGGACCGTGCTCGGTAACCAGCGCGGACACCTGATGCGGGAGCTGCGGAACCTCGACGGGCTGCGCCGCCGCGCGGACGACCCGGTGGTGCGGCTGCTGCTCTCGGCCGCCAGCCGGCACGTGGAGGCCGACCTCGCCTTCGTCGACGACGCCGAGTCGGCGCTGCTCGCCGACGGCGGCGCGGTGCTCGACACGCTGGCGGCGGGCGGCTCCGGGACCGCCGCGCCGGCGGAGGGTGCCGGCCCGGCCCGCGCGGCGGGCTGACCACCCGGCGGGTCGGCCGGATCCCTGCTCGGCCGGGGGGGCGGCCCCCGCTCGGTCGCTCGGGCGCGGCCGGTCACCGCACCTTCGGCCCGGTGGGACTGTCGGACGGGCGGCGGTCAGGCCGTGGTCAACCGGCGCAGGAAGCGGTCGGCGAGGTCGACCACCTGGTCTGCGTCCAGCTCCAGGGCGGGGGCGGCCACCGTCACCTCAGCCATCGCGACGCCGGGCACCTCGGTGTCCCGCCAGCCGCCGACGAACCAGGCCTTCTCCTCCTCGGCGAGGGCGAGGTTGGCGTCGTTCAGAGCGTCCGCCGGGTGGGGCAGCCAGAGCCGGAACTGGTGGGTGTGCGGCGGCGCCGGGTGGACCCGGGCGCCCGGCAGCCCGGCCAGCGCCTCCGCCACCCGCTTCGCGTGGGCGACGTAGCCGGGCAGCCGGGGCAGCTCGCGGTCCAGGCCGGCCAGGGCGGCCAGCGCCGCCGGCCACTGCTGGAACTGGTTGCCGCCGTAGCGGTGCCGCCAGGCCCGGGCGTAGCGGACCAGCTCGGCCGTGCCGGCGAGGGCCGCGCCCGAGTGGCCGCCGAGGGACTTGTAGAACGAGACGTAGGTGCTGTCCGCCAGCCCGGCGACCTCGGCCGCCGAGCGTCCCAGGTGGACGGTGGACTCCCAGAGCCGGGCGCCGTCCAGGTGCACCCGGAAGCCACGGTCCCGGGCCGCCCCGACCACCGCGACCAGCTCGTCCCAGGTGGGCAGGACGAAACCCGCGTCCCGCAGCGGCAGCTCCAGCAGCAGGGTGCCGACCGGCTCGTCCAGCCCGGCGATCTCCTCGGCGGTCGGATTGCGCGGCGCGCCCGTGGTCCGTACCGCACGCAGGCCGACGAGCACGGCGTACGCGTCCCGCTCGTGCATCAGCGGGTGGCTCAGCGGGTGCAGGCCGACGGCGTCCCGGCCGGTCAGCTCCGCGCCGTACCGCATGGCGACCTGCTGGGCCATCGTGCCGGTGGGGAAGAAGGCGACCGCCTCCGTGCCCAGCAGCTCGGCCACCCGGAGCTCCACCGCCTCGACCGCCCCGCCCTCGCCGTAGAAGTCGGGCAGCAGCTCGTCGGTCGCGGTCGCCCGGATCGCGTCGAGCTGCTCGGCCACCGACGTCGGCCGGATCCCGGAGAGCACGGTGTCGCAGCCGCGCAGCGCCGCCACCCGGCGGACCCGATCGGCGTACGCGTCGGTCATCCGTCCTCCTTCAGTCGGCCCAGCCGGGCCACCGCCTCGGTCAGCACCTCCGGCCGCTTGCAGAAGGCGAAGCGGATCAGCCGTCGGCCCGCCTCGGCGTCGTCGTAGAAGACCTGCGTCGGCACCGCCACCACGCCGCACCGCTCGGGCAGCGACCGGCAGAACTCCACCCCGTCCCGGCCGCCCAACGGGGTGACGTCGGCGGTGACGAAGTAGGTCCCCTCCGGGGCGTACACCTCGAAGCCGGCGTCGGTGAGCCCGTCGACGAGCTGGTCCCGCCGCCGCCGCATGTCCTCGGCGAACTCCGCGAAGTACGCGTCCGGCAGGGCGAGCGCCACGGCGACCGCCGGTTGCAGCGGGCCGGCGTTGACGAAGGTGAGGAACTGCTTGACCCGCAGCACCGCGGAGACCAGCGGCGCGGGCCCGCTCACCCAGCCGACCTTCCAGCCGGTGCAGGAGAACGTCTTGCCGGCCGAGGAGATCCGCAGCGTCCGCTCCCGCATCCCGGGCAGCGTGGCCAGCGGCACGTGCGGCGCGGCGGCGTCGGGGAAGACCAGGTGCTCGTACACCTCGTCGGTGACCGCGTACGCGCCGTGCTCCCGGCAGAGCTCGGCGACCAGCGCCAGCTCGTCCGGGGTGAACACCTTGCCGGTGGGGTTGTGCGGGGAGTTGAGCAGCACCAGCCGGGTCCGCGGGCCGAACGCCGCGCGCAGCTCCGCCGGGTCGAAGGCGTACCGGCCGTCGGCGCCGGGACGCAGCGTGACCGGGCGGCGGACCGCCCCGGCCAGCGCGACCGAGGCGGCGTACGAGTCGTAGTACGGCTCGAAGCAGACCACCTCGTCGCCCGGCTCGCAGAGCGCGAGGATGCTGGCGGCGATCGCCTCGGTGGCGCCCGCGGTCACCACGATCTCGCCGTCCGGGTCGTACTCCAGCCCCCAGAACCGGCGCTGATGGGCGGCGACGGCGGCGCGCAGCGCCGGGATGCCCGGGCCCGGCGGGTACTGGTTGTGGCCGGAGCGCAGCGCCTCGGCGGCCGCGGCCAGCATCTCCGGCGGACCGTCGGTGTCGGGGAACCCCTGGCCGAGGTTGACCGCGCCGGTACGCACAGCGAGTGCGGACATCTCGGCGAAGATGGTCGTCCCGAACGGCCGCATCCGGGCCACCAACGGGTCGACATCGGGCAGTGTCGTCACCTGCGCCAGCCTACGGCCCGGGGCGGACAGCTCAAGCCCGCCGTCAGCCGCCGCAGCTGACCCGCCAGCCGCCGTCGTCGACGGACTCGGTGACGGGCACGCCACCGTTCACCGTCATCGCGCAGGCGATGGTGCGCCCGCCCTTGTCGTCGCCCTTGTTCGCCCACACGGACGCCCGGCCGGGGTCGTCGGTGCTGATCTTCGTGTGCCACGGCAGCCGCACCCTGTCGAGCTCGACGAGATAGCCGTCCGCGTCGTAGTACTGGATGTTGGCCGGCCCCTGACCGGTCACCGCGTACGCGACGACGAACCGGCCCGGTCCGCCCGACGGGGTGGCGGCGGGCTTCCTGGTGGGCGTCGGGTCCGGTGCCGGCTGCCCGCCCGTGGCGGCCTCCGCAGCCTGGTCCTCGTCCTCTTCCTCGTCCGGGGTGGTCGGCGGGTCCTGCCGCGGCCCGGCGACCTTCGGCGCGCCGAACGGGTCGGCCGGCAGGTTGACGAGGAGCCCGGCGACGCCGAGGAGACCGCAGACGGCCAGCACCAGGACGGCGAAGACCGAGAGGACGACGGTGGTCGTCCTGCCGTCCCGGCCGTGTGGACGTTCGACGGCGGGCTCGGCGACGGGCGCGGTCGGGGCCGTCCCGTTCGAGGGCGGCAGCCAGGGGTCGGGCTCCGGTCCGGACGACGGCGGGGTCGGCAGGTCCGGCGGCGCCCACGGCTCGGGTGCGGCCGTCGGGCCGGTCGGGGCCGCGCCGGTCGCCGGCTGCGGGTCGGGGGGTGGCGTCGCCTCGGACATCAGCTCCGCTCGCAGGGGTCGGGCCGCGGAGGCCTCCGCGGCCGGGGGAGGAGGTGCCCGGGGGATTCGTCGCCCCGCTGGGCGAGCCCGAATCTACGCCGCCCGCGTCGTCCGCCGGTGAGCCGCACGGCCCCGGCCACCCGGGCCGGCGCGGTCGTGTTTCCGGCCACTGGGCGGCGGAGCGGGCGGCGCCCATCCGCGCCGGGTGATATGTCCGATCCTTCGCCGGTGTTCACCTGATCGCTCAAATTCACTGATCATTTACCGGACTTCCGCGCACGCGCGATGAGCGGAACTGGGTTAGGCTCGGGGCCATGTGTGGAATCGTGGGATACGCCGGCGCGCGCCCGGCGCTCGGCATCGTGCTCGACGGACTGCGGCGGCTTGAGTACCGCGGCTACGACTCGGCCGGCGTCGCCATCGTCTGCGACGACGAGCTGCTGATCGAGAAGAAGGCCGGCAAGCTGGCCAACCTGGAAAAGGTGCTCGCCGAGCGGGCCGCCGTCGACCCGGAGTCCTGCGCCGCCAGCCCGATCGGCATCGGCGACGGCACCACCGGCATCGGGCACACCCGCTGGGCCACCCACGGTGGTCCCACCGACCGCAACGCCCACCCGCACGTCGCCCCCGACGGCCGGGTCGCGGTGATCCACAACGGCATCATCGAGAACTTCGCCAAGCTCCGCGCCGAGCTGGAGGCCGACGGCGTCGAGTTCACCAGCGACACCGACACCGAGTGCGCCGCGCACCTGCTCTCCGCCGCGCTGGCCGACCTGCGCTCGGCCGGCGAGGTGGACAGCCCGCAGCTGCTCGCCTCCGCGATGCGGGTGGTCTGCCAGCGGCTGGAGGGCGCGTTCACCCTGCTCGCCGCCGACGCCGGCATCCCCGGTGCGGTGGTCGGCGCCCGGCGCAACTCGCCGCTGGTGGTCGGCCGCGGCGACGGCGAGAACTTCCTGGCCAGCGACGTGGCCGCGTTCATCGAGCACACCCGCGACGCGGTCGAGCTGGGCCAGGACCAGATCGTCCTGATCACCACGGACAGCATCGAGATCACCGACTTCGCCGGTCAGCCCGCCACCGGCAAGGACTTCCACATCGACTGGGACGCCTCGGCCGCCGAGAAGGGCGGTTACGACTGGTTCATGCTCAAGGAGATCGAGGAGCAGCCGCAGGCGATCGCCGACACGCTGCTCGGCCGGCTCACCGAGACCGGTGAGATCGCCCTCGACGAGGTCCGCCTCAGCGAGCAGGACCTGCGCGACGTCGACAAGATCTTCATCGTCGCCTGCGGCACCGCGTACCACGCCGGGCTGGTCGCCAAGTACGCCATCGAACACTGGACCCGCATCCCCTGCGAGGTCGAGCTGGCCAGCGAGTTCCGCTACCGCGACCCGGTCCTCGACCGGTCCACCCTGATCGTGGTGATCTCGCAGTCCGGCGAGACCATGGACACCCTGATGGCGCTGCGCCACGCCAAGGAGCAGAAGGCCCGGGTGCTGGCCATCTGCAACACCAACGGCTCCACGATCCCGCGCGAGTCGGACGCCGTGCTCTACACCCACGGCGGCCCGGAGATCGCGGTCGCCTCCACCAAGGCGTTCCTCACCCAGGTCGTCGCCTGCTACCTGATCGGCCTGCACCTGGCCCAGGTGCGCGGGATCAAGTTCGCCGACGAGGTGGGCGCGGTGGTCGCCCAGCTCCAGGAGATGCCGGGCAAGCTGCGCGAGCTGCTCGACCGGATCGAGCCGGTCCGCGAGCTGGCCCGCGAGCTGAAGTCCGAGCCGACGGTGCTCTTCATCGGCCGGCACGTGGGCTACCCGGTGGCCCTGGAGGGCGCGCTCAAGCTCAAGGAGCTGGCGTACATGCACGCCGAGGGCTTCGCCGCCGGCGAGCTGAAGCACGGCCCGATCGCGCTGATCGACAAGGGCACCCCGGTGATCTGCGTGGTCCCGTCGCCGGTCGGCCGGGGCATGCTGCACGACAAGGTCGTCTCCAACATCCAGGAGGTCCGCGCCCGTGGCGCCCGGACCATCGTGATCGCGGAGGAGGGCGACGAGGCGGTCGTCCGCTACGCCGACCACCTGATCTACGTGCCGCGTACGCCGACCCTGCTGGCCCCGCTGGTCACCACGGTGCCGCTCCAGGTGCTCGCCGCCGAGATCGCCGCCGCCCGCGGGCACGACGTCGACCAGCCGCGCAACCTGGCCAAGTCGGTCACCGTCGAGTAACCGGCTGCGATTCGCTCCGGGGCCCCTCCACCGCGCGGTGGAGGGGCCCCGCGCATTGGTGGCCCCCGATCACCGGCCGAGGACGATCCGGGCCATCCCGTCCAGGGCGGGGTTGCCAGGGTCCCAGTAGCCGGTGTGGCCGTACCGGCCGCTGGGGAAGCGCCGGCCGCCGAAGCCCGGGTCGCTCGGGTCGCGCCCGAACCACAGCTCGTGCTCGGCCGGGTGGAGCAGCGCCGCCGCCGGGCCGAGCGGCGTCCCGCCGAGCGCCGCCCGGCGGACCAGTTCGTCCGGCGGCCGGGCCAGCCGGATCACGTCGTCCGGCGCGGTGCTCGCCCACACCTGACCGGCCGGCATCCGCAGCTCCGCGGCGTGCGCCACGCCCACCCCGGGCGAGCCCATGAAGACCAGCGCGTCGGCGCTCAACCCCTGGTCGCGGGCGGCCGTGCCCACCACCACCGACCCGTAGCTGTGCCCGAGCACGGTGTGCCGCGCCGGCGGCCCCTCGTGCGAGGCGCGCAGCCCCTCCTGGAACCGGTGCAACGCCGGCCCCGCATCCCGGGCCTGCCCGCCCCGCGCCGCCTCGTGGAGGAAGTCCGGGGCGTCGTAGTCCAGCCAGAGCACCGCCGCCGTCTCCTCGGCCGGGGCGAGCGCCGCGCAGCGGTCCAGCACCCGGGCCGCCCGGCCCAGCTCGCCCGGGGCGTCGGCCAGGTCCGCGGTCATCCCCGGCACGTACGTCAGCACCGCGCCGGCCCGGTCCGGGTTGCCCAGCGCCACGATCGCCCGCCCGTCACCGGCCGGGTCGAGCCCGAGCAGGTACGCCCGGGGTGGCCCCGGCGCGGCCAACCGCTCGGCGAGCGTGTCCAGCCCGCGCAGCGCCGCCGCAACCCGGGCCAGCCCGGCCACCTCCAGCGGACCGCGGGGCGGCCGACTCAGCAGCGCCCGCTCCCGGGCCAGCAGCGCCGCCCGCCGCGCGGCCAGCAGCAGCCGGTTGGCCTGGTCCCGGGCGGCCACCGGCACTCCGTCCAGGCGGCCGACCAGGGCCGGCTCGTGCGCCACCAGCCACCGGCGCTCGGCCGGCGTCAGCCCCGCCCACCAGCGGCTCACCTCGGCCGGACCGGCGCCGGCCGGTGGTCGCCGGCCGGGCGGGACGCTCACCCAGCCCACGGCGGCCGCCGCCGCCAGCTCGGCCAACCGGGCGGTCGCCTCCCGGTCCGCCGCCCCGGCCAGCTCCACCGCCGCGCGCACCGCCGCCGCCACCTGGGCCACCCCGGGACCGACCCGCTCGGCGGGGCGCGGCACGGCCGGATCCGCCCGGACCCGGCCCGACCGGTCGACCAGCAGCCGGCCCTGCTCGGCGAGGGTGATCGCGGCGGCGAGCCGGGCCTTCGCTCCGCGCAGCCGGGCGGCGAACTCGGCGAGCACCTGGTCGACCTCGATCAGCGCGGGCAGCACGTCGGTCAGCTCGGTGCGCAGCGTGGTGAGCCGCGCCCGCGCCGCGTCGCCGGCCGCGCCGGACCAGGCCGGACGCAGGGCGGCCACCCGGGCGTCCAGGGCGTCGGCCCGCCGGCCCACCGGACCGGTCAGCCCGCGCCAGGCCGCCCCGGCGGCGGCCCAGGCAGCCGGGTCGGCGGACCAGAGCTGGGCGTACCCGACCGCCTCCGGCGCGGCGACGCCGCCCAGCGACGCGGCGGGCGCGCTCACCGGGGCACCCCGGCCAGGCGCCGGGCGGCCCGGTCGTCGACCGCCTCGTAGCCCTCCACCGCCACGCGGACCGCGTCGGCGGTGCCCGCCACCCGGGCCGCCAGCGCCCCGCACCAGCGGTGCGTCGCCGACTCCAGCTCCGCCAGCGCCACCCCGGTCGACCAGCCCTCGGCCGGCGGCACCAGCCCCGGCGCCCCGGCCGGTCCGTGCGCCAGCGCGTGAGCGTCCTCGCCCAGCGCCCGGGCGACCTCGCGCAGCAGCTCGGGCTCCACGGTCAACGGCACCTCCGTCATCGGCGGACTCCCCGGCTCGGCCGCCGCCGACGGGGGACGTCGGGCGGCGGATCGACGCCCACCCCGGCGACGAGCCGGGACCGGGCGGACAACGGGGACGACGGTAGGGAGCGCCCGGCCCCAAGCGCCGGCCCTGTGGACGACGGACGGTGGTCGTACCCGCGGGTTGTCCACAGGCGTTGCCCACCGCGGACCCGGTGGCTAATCTGCGACCCCGCCCGCCGGTAGGGTGAGTGCCGTGATCGTGGCTGTCGGCATCGACGTCGTGCTGGTGGACCGGTTCGCCCGGGCCCTGGCCCGGACGCCGCTGCTCGCCGACCGGCTCTTCACCGAGGCCGAGCGGTACACCCGCTCCGGCAACCCGCGTTCGCCGGAGTCGATGGCGGCCCGCTTCGCGGCCAAGGAGGCGGTGGCCAAGGCGCTCGGCGCGCCCGGCGGGTTGAGCTGGCACGACTGCGAGGTCGTGCCGGACCCGGACGGCCGGCCCTGGCTGACCGTCTCCGGCACGGTCGCCGCCGCCGCGGCCGAACGCGGGATCAACCGCTGGCATCTGTCGTTGTCGCATGACGGCGGGATCGCGTCGGCCATGGTGGTGGCGGAACAGTGAGCTGACCGGCGGGCCGGCCGGCCCGCCCGGCGATGGGACGGGGTGGCATGAAACCGGTGTGGCGGGTCGCGGACGTACGCGCGGCGGAGGCGGGGCTGATGGCGACGCTCCCGCCGGGGGCGCTGATGCAGCGGGCCGCCGCCGGGCTGGCCCGCCGCTGCGCGCTGCTCCTCGAGGACCGGGGCGGGGTCTACGGCGCCCGGGTGCTGCTGCTGGTCGGCTCCGGTGACAACGGCGGCGACACCCTCTGGGCGGGCGAGCGGCTGGCCCGGCGCGGGGCGGGCGTCTCCGTCCTGCTGCTCACCCCCGGCCGGGCGCACGCCGAGGGGCTGGCGGCACTCCGGGCCGCCGGCGGGCGGCTGGTCGACCGGCCGCCGGCCGTGGTCGACCTGGTGCTGGACGGCATCGTCGGGATCGGCGGCAGCGGCGGGCTGCGGGAGACCGCCGACCAGTTGGCGGCGAGCCTGATCCGGCACTGCGGGCGCGACGGCGACCGGGCCACGGTGGTGGCGGTGGACGTGCCGAGCGGCGTCGCCGTGGACACCGGGCACGTGCCGCTGACCGCGTCCGGCCGGCCGAGCGCGGTGCGCGCCGACGTGACGGTGGCCTTCGGCGCGCTGAAGCCGGCGCTGGTGGTCGGCCCGGCCGCCGACCTGGCCGGGCACGTGGAGCTGGTCGACATCGGGCTGGCGCCGTGGCTGCGCGGCTCGCCCGCGCTGCGGGTGATCGAGTGGTCGGACGTGGTCGGCTGGTGGCCGCGGCTCGGCCCGGCGTCGGAGAAGTACACCCGGGGCGTGGTCGGGGTGGCGACCGGCTCGGCGACGTACCCGGGGGCGGCCGTGCTCTCGGTCGGTGGCGCGCTGGCCGGGCCGACCGGCATGGTCCGCTACGCCGGTGGGGCGCGCGCGGAGGTGCTGCACCAGCACCCGTCGGTGATCGCCACCGGCCGGGTCGCGGACGCCGGCCGGGTGCAGGCCTGGGTCTGCGGCTCCGGGCTGGGCATCGGCGAGGAGTCCGCGGCCGAGCTGCGTGCGGTGCTCGCCGCGCCGGTGCCGGTGGTGCTCGACGCCGACGCGCTCACCCTGCTGGTGGACGGCAAGCTGGCGGACCGGCTGCGCGACCGGGACGCCCCGATCGTGGTGACCCCGCACGACCGGGAGTACGCCCGGCTCTGCGGCGAGGCCCCGGGCGCGGACCGGGTGGGGGCGGCGCTGCGGCTGGCCGCCTGGATGAACGCGGTGGTGCTGCTCAAGGGGGAACGCACGATCATCGCCATGCCGGACGGCCGGGCGTACGTCAACCCGACCGGCACCCCGGCGCTGGCCACCGGGGGCACCGGGGACGTGCTCGCCGGGCTGCTCGGCTCGCTGCTCGCCGCCGGGGTGCCGGCGGACCGGGCGGCCGCCGCGGCGGCGTACCTGCACGGGCTGGCCGGCCGGGAGGCGGCCCGGGGCGGGCCGGTGACCGCGCCCGACGTGGCCGCCGCCCTGCGCCCGGTGCTGGCCCGGCTGCCCTGACCGGCCGGGCCGGGCCGCGCCCGGCGGGTCCGACCGCGCGGCTGCGACCCGCCGTGATCACCGGCGGAAGTAGGCTGGGGGCATGTGGCAGTCGGAGGTGCGCGTCGACCTGGACGCGATCCGGGAGAACGTGACCCGGCTGAGGTCGGGCACCAGCGCCGAGCTGATGGCGGTGGTCAAGGCCGACGGGTACGGCCACGGCATGGTCCCGGCCGCCCGGGCCGCGCTCGACGCCGGGGCGGACTGGCTCGGCGTGTGCACCCTCGACGAGGCGTTGACCCTGCGCCGGGAGGGCATCACCGCCCCGGTGCTGGCCTGGCTGCTGAGCCCGGGGCTGCCGCTGCACGACGGGGTCGCCGTCGGCGTGGACCTGGGCTGCGCCAGCCTGCCGCAGCTGGACGAGATGATCGAGGCGAGCCGTCGGGCGGACCGCCCGGCCCGGCTGCACCTGAAGATCGACACCGGCCTGGCCCGGGGCGGGGCCACGGTCGCCGACTGGCCCACCCTGCTGGAGGCCGCCGCGAAGGCCCAGGCCGACGGCCTGGTCGAGGTGGTCGGGGTGTGGAGCCACTTCGTGTACGCGGACCTGCCCGGTCACCCCACCACGGACCGGCAGATCGCCGTGTTCCACGAGGGGTTGGCCATGGTCGAGCGGGCCGGACTGCGCCCGCGCTACCGGCACCTGGCCAACTCCGCCGCCACGCTGACCCGCCCGGACACCCATTTCGACCTGGTCCGACCGGGGCTGGCGATCTACGGCCTCTCCCCGGTGGCCGGCGAGCGGTACGGGTTGCGTCCGGCGATGACCGCCCGGGCCCGGGTGATGCTGACCAAGCGGGTGCCGGCCGACACCGGCGTCTCGTACGGCCACACGTACTTCACCGAGCGGGAGGCCAACCTGGCCGTGGTGCCGCTCGGCTACGCCGACGGGGTGCCCCGGCACGCCTCCAACACCGGTCCGGTGCAGCTCGGCGGCAAGCGGCGGACCATCTCCGGCCGGGTCTGCATGGACCAGTTCGTGCTGGACTGCGGCGACGACGAGATCGCCCCCGGTGACGTGGCAACCCTCTTCGGCAGCGGCGCGGACGGCGAGCCCACCGCCGACGACTGGGCCGAGGCGGTCGGCACCATCAACTACGAGATCGTGACCCGGTTCGGCGGGGTCCGGGTGTCCCGCGTCTACGACGGCGAGCGCCCGTGAGCGCGAGGAGCGAGCCGGGGTTGCGAGCCCCGCAGTCGCGAGCCGAGGTAGCACCGTGAGTCAGCGGTTCCGCATTCCCCGGCCCCGGACCGCGGCCGGCAAGGTCGCCGGCGTGGTCGGCGCCGCCGTCGGCGTGGCCGCCGCCGGGCTCGCCGCGGGCGTGGTGAGCGAGCGGGTCCTGGTCCGCCGGCTCAAGGACGACCCCGCCGATCCGTACGCGCACGAGGTCTTCGGCGAGCAGCGGTACGACGAGTCGTACCGGTTCGAGATGCCGGACGGCACGGACATCCACGTCGAGGTGGTCGAGCCGACCCGCCCGGTCGCCGGGCACCCGACCGTGGTGCTGGTGCACGGCTTCTGCCTGGATATGGGGACCTTCCACTTCCAGCGGAAGATGCTCGCCGCGCGGGGCGACTACCGGATCGTCGCGTACGACCAGCCGGGGCACGGCCGGTCGGGCCGGCTGGAGAGCGGGGAGTACGACCTGGCTGCGCTGGGCCGGACGCTGCGCCGGGTGATCGACGAGACCGCGCCGGAGGGGCCGCTGGTGCTGGTCGGCCACTCGATGGGCGGGATGACCATCATGGCGCTGGCCGAGCTGTACCCGGAGATGTTCGGCGACCGGGTGGTCGGCACGGTGCTGATGGCCACCTCGGGCGGCCTGCTCGCGGAGACGAAGCTGGTGGCGCCCGCGCTGCTCGGCCGGGTCGGCGCCCCGGTGCTCTACATGATGAGCAACGCCACCCGGTACGGCGGCTCGGTGATCGACAAGGCCCGGAAGTCCACCACCAACGTCGCCTGGCTGCTGACCCGCCGGTACGGCTTCGGCACCCCGAAGCCCAGCCCGGCCCTGGTCTCGTACGTGGAGACGATGAACTCGCGGACCTCGGCCGACACGGTGACCCGCTACCTGCGGACCCTGGCCACCCACTCCCGGTTCCCGGCGCTGGCCGCGCTGGCCGGCACGCCGGTGCTGGTGATCGTCGGCGACAAGGACATGATCACTCCGGTGGACCACTCCGAGGAGATCGTCCGGCGGCTGCCGCACGCCGAGTTCGTGAAGATCCACGACAGCGGCCACGTGGTGATGCTTGAGCACGCCGACGAGGTCAACGCCGCCCTGGCAGGCTTCCTGGAGAGGCTGTGACGGTCGTCGTCACGCTGGCGACGGTGGCCGACACCCACGAGTTCGGCCGCCGGCTGGCCGGCGTGCTGCGCGCCGGTGACCTGCTGCTGCTCAGTGGCCCGCTCGGCGCGGGCAAGACCGCGCTCACCCAGGGCATCGGCGCCGGCCTCGGAGTGCGCGGCGACATCACCTCGCCGACCTTCGTGATCGCCCGGGTGCACCGGCCGGACCCGGCCCGGGGCGGCACGGTGACCCTGGTGCACGCCGACGCGTACCGGCTGGGGGAGTCGGCGGACCCGCGCGCCGAGATCGACGACCTTGACCTGGATGCCTCGGTGGACGAGGCGGTGACCGTGGTCGAGTGGGGCGAGGGGATGGTCGAGCAGTTGGTCGACGCCCACCTGCGGGTCCGCATCGACCGGCGCGAGGACGACACCCGGGTGGTGACCCTGGAACCGGTCGGCGGCGACTGGGCGGAGCGCCTCGCCACCCTCGACTGACGGGGTGTCGTACCCGCTGCCTACAGTGCCCCGGACCGACTGCGAAAGGTTGCCGATGCTCGACGATGCCCCCACCCTCGACCTGTTGGCGCTCCTCCCCGACGAGTGGCGGGCGGCGCTCGCCCCGCACCTCGACCCGGCCCGCACCGCGGCGCTGGCCGGGTTCGTCGCCGGGGAGTACGCCACCCGGACCGTCTTCCCCCCGGTCGAGGACCTCTTCTCCGCATACCGGCTGTGCGGGCCGGCGAAGTGCCGGGTGCTGATCCTCGGGCAGGACCCGTACCACAAGGCGGGGCAGGCGCACGGGCTCAGCTTCAGCGTCCGCGAGGGGGTGACGGTGCCGCCGTCGCTGCGCAACGTCTTCAAGGAGCTGGGCGAGGACCTGGGCGTGCCGAAGCCGCGCAGCGGCAACCTGAACGGCTGGGCGGCGCAGGGTGTGCTGCTGCTCAACTCGGTGCTCACCGTCCGGCAGGCCACCCCCGGCTCGCACGCCAACTCCGGGTGGGAGGAGTTCACCGACGCCACCATCCGCGCCCTGGACGCCCTCGACCAGCGGGTGGTCTTCCTGCTCTGGGGCGGGTACGCCCGCAAGAAGGCGGCCCTGGTCACCAACCCGCGGCACGTGGTGCTGGAGGCCGGCCACCCGAGCCCGATGAACCCGCGTGGCTTCCTCGGCAGCCGCCCGTTCAGCGCGGCCAACAAGGCGCTCGCCGACGCCGGCCTGCCCACCATCGACTGGGAGCGCTCAGCCGGCTGACCCCGTCCGGTCCGCCCCGGCGGCCCGCGGTGCGCCGGGCGGGTCGCCAGCCCGGTCGTCCGCCTGCCGCTGCCGGTGGCGGCGCAGCAAGTCGGCGGCGCGCGGATCGGTCAGCTCCACCTGGACCAGCGGCACGACCCGATAGGAACGGTCGCGGTGCCGGACCTCGATCGACTCGGGCAGCTCGTCGCAGAGCTGAGCCCGGATCTCGCCGTACCGGGTCCGCCAGCGGTGCTCGCCCGGCTCCTCCGGTTCCAGATGGAGACCGCCGAACTCCCCCCACCGGGCGTTCCAGCGTTGCCCGTATGCCGCTTCGAGCCAGGCGGTGAACCGCGCCGAGTCGCGCCACCGCAGCGCGATCTCCACCGCCTCAACCGGCACCGGAGCGCCCTGCAGCAGCGCGGCGGTGCTCCCCGCCAACAGGTGCGGCAGGTCGCCGAGCCGGTCGATCATCCGGTCCACCCCGAGACTGCCGATCCGGTCCGCCAGCGGCCGGGAGGCCAGCTCGGCCATCCGGGCGTCGAGGTGGCTGTCCAGTTGCTCGACCCCGACCGCGAGCTGAAGGTCGAGAGCGGCGAGGAGCCGCTCGACGAGGGGGATGCTGGGCAGTCGATCGCCCCGCTCGACGCGGGTCACCGCGCTCTGGCTCACGCCGGCCAGGTCGGCCAGCGCCTGCTGGCTGAGGAGGCGGGCGCTCCGCTCTCGGCGGAGGACGGCGGCGATCTGGCTGGCGAGGCGGCTGTCGGACACCCAGGGATGATGACTCATTGCCGAGAGCGTCATGCCTCTCAGTCATATTTATGCCTCACAGTCATATCGCTCGCCGGGCTTGGTAGATGCGGGCGCCACCGCCTGTCGTGGCCGTCCGCCGAACAGACCGTCGGCGGGGCGGGAGCGCAGCCGACCCAATCGCCCCCCCGGGCCGCAATGCCGCCCCCCGGGCCGCAATGCCGCCCCCCGGGCCGCAATGCCGCCCCCCGGGCCGCAATGCCGCCCCCCGGGCCGCAATGCCGCCCGTTGGCGCCGGACCGATCTCGGCGCGGGACCGGATCGCACGGGGTGGGCGAGGTGCGCGGGCGGCGCGACGAAACGCCGGGGGCGCCGGGCGGTGGCAGCCACCTTCGGGCCGGCGCGCCCGTTGCTGGCGGCCACGGCCGGCCCAGACGGGGTGTGACCGGGTGTGCGCGCGGAGCCGACTAGGCTGGCATACCGTGCTCGTACTGGTGCTGGACTCCTCGACGCCCGCGGTGACCGCGGCGCTGGTCGAGGTCTCGGCGGACGGCGTCGCGGCCCGCGCGCAGCGGTGCACGGTCGACGCCCGGGCGCACGGTGAGCTGCTCGCCCCGCAGGTCGACGCGGTGCTGGCCGACGCCGACGTCCGCCCCGCCGACCTGACCGCGATCGTCGCCGGGCTCGGCCCCGGGCCGTTCACCGGGCTGCGGGTCGGCCTGGTCACCGCCGCCACCATGGGCCAGGTGCTCGGCATCCCCACGTACGGCGTCTGCTCGCTGGACGGCATCGGCCACCGGGTGGCGGCCGGCGAGCCGGTCCTGGCCGCCAGCGACGCCCGCCGCCGGGAGGTCTACTGGGCCGTCTACGACGGCGCCGGTCAGCGAATCGCCGGGCCGAACGTGGACGCCCCCGCGGTCGCCGCCGAACGTGCCCGTGACCTGGCCGTCACCGTGGCCGTCGGCGACGGCGCGCACCGGTACGCGGACGTCCTCGGCCTGCCGCTGCGGTCCGAGCCGCGCTACCCGGACGCGACCGTGCTCGCCGCGCTGGCCGCCGAGCGGATCCGGGCCGGCGCCCCCGGCGAACCGCTCACCCCGCTCTACCTGCGCCGCCCGGACGCCGTGGCGGCGACCGGGCACAAGCCGGTCCTCCCGTGAGCGCGAGGAGTGAGCCGGGTCTGCGAGCCCCGCAGTCGCGAACCGAGGTGACACCGTGAGCGCGAGGAGTGAGCCGGGTCTGCGAGCCCCGCAGTCGCGAACCGAGGTGACACCGTGAGCGCGGTACGGCTGAGCCGGTTCCGCTGGTGGCACATCGACCAGGTGCTGCCGATCGAGGCGGACCTCTTCGGCGTCGAGCAGTGGTCCCCGGCGATGTTCTGGAACGAGCTGGCCAGCGGGCACCACTACCTGGTCGCCACCGACGACGCCGGAGAGCTGTTGGGCTACGCCGGGCTCACCGTGGCGCCGCCCGACGAGGCCTGGGTGCAGAACATCGCGGTCCGCCGGGACGCCCAGCGCCGGGGCGTCGGCCGGCTCCTGCTGGAGGCGCTGCTGGCCGAGGCGGCCCGGCGCGGTGCCCGCAGCACCCTGCTGGAGGTCGCGGCCGACAACGGACCGGCCCAGCGGCTCTACGCCACCTACGGCTTCGAGCCGATCGGGGTGCGGCGCGGCTACTACCAACCGAGCAACACCGACGCGCTGGTCATGCGGCGCAACGAGGACTGATGAGCATGGCTGACGAACCCCTGATCCTCGGCATCGAGACCTCCTGCGACGAGACCGGCGTGGGCATCGTGCGCGGGCACACCCTGCTCGCCGACGCGCTGGCCTCCAGCGTCGAGGAGCACGCCCGGTTCGGCGGCGTGGTGCCCGAGGTGGCCAGCCGGGCCCACCTGGAGGCGATCGTGCCGACCATGGACCGGGCCCTCGCCGAGGCCGGGGTGACCATCGCCGACATCGACGCGATCGCGGTCACCTCCGGTCCCGGCCTGGCCGGCGCGCTGCTGGTCGGCGTGGCCGCGGCCAAGGGCTACGCCGTCGCCGCCGAGAAGCCGGTGTACGGGGTGAACCACCTCGCCGCGCACGTCGCCGTGGACACCCTGGAACACGGGCCGCTGCCCGAGCCGGCGATCGCCCTGCTGGTCTCCGGTGGGCACTCCTCGCTGCTGCTCATCGACGACCTGGCCCGCGGGGTGACCCCGCTCGGCTCGACCATCGACGACGCCGCCGGTGAGGCGTTCGACAAGGTGGCCCGGCTGCTCGGGCTGCCCTTCCCGGGCGGGCCGTGGATCGACCGGGAGGCCCGGGCCGGCGACGCCGGGGCCATCGGCTTCCCGCGCGGCCTCACCGCCGCCAAGGACCTCGCCGCCCACCGGTACGACTTCTCGTTCTCCGGCCTGAAGACGGCGGTGGCCCGCTGGGTGGAGGCGCGGCAGCGGGCCGGCGAGCCGGTGCCGGTGGCCGACGTGGCCGCGTCGTTCCAGGAGGCGGTCTGCGACGTGCTGGTCGGCAAGGCGCTGGACGCCTGCCGGACGAACGGCGTCGAGACGCTGGTGATCGGTGGGGGAGTGGCGGCCAACTCCCGGCTGCGGGCGATGGCCGAGCATCGCGCGGCGAAGTACGGCATCCGGGTCCGGGTGCCGCGCCCGAAGCTCTGCACGGACAACGGCGCGATGGTCGCCGCGCTCGGCTCGCACCTGGTCGCCTCGGGCGTCGCGCCGAGCCGCCTCGACCTGCCCGCCGACTCCGCCATGCCGCTGACCGTGGTCAGTGTCTGACGTGCCGCCCGCCGCTGACGAGAGGGACGACGTGATCGTACGGATGTGGGAGGCACGCGCCGAGCCGTACGGCTTCGCCGACCTGATCACCTGGGTCTGCGACACCGCCCTGCCCGAGTTCGAGCACGACCCGCTGCACCTGTCCAGCGAGGTCTTCTCCTCCACCGACCACCGGTTGGTGGTGATCTCCAAATGGCGGAGCAACCCCCGGGACCTGCCGGAGCCGCCGATGCGGCTGGTGGCCCGCCCCCCGCACGCCTGGGACTTCACCCAGGTCGACCGCTGACCGACAGCCGGCGGCAGTTCGAGACCCACCGGTCAGGCTCCCAGCCGCCCGTGCAGCGAGGTGAAGAGCGCGTCGGACTGCTGGTCGGCCTCGACCACCTGCTGCGCCCAGTCGGCCAGCCCCTCGGCGGCGGTGATCAGCAGCTGCACGTGCGAGCCGTACGTCTCCAGCGCGTGCGACAGCACCGCGGTGTACGCCGCGCCGAAGACCGTCCCCGGCTCGTCGGCGCCCCACGGGTTCTGCGTGGTCACGGTGGCCTCCAGGGCACCGAGGCCGGTCTCCAGCTCCACCGCCACCCCGGCGATCTGCTGGGCCGCCCCGGCCAGCACCTCCGGCTCGGTGTGCATCGGCTTCATCATCGCGGCGCCGCCCCGCCCATCCGGTCCAGCCGGTCCGCGATCTGCTGCGCGGTGGCGGTCAGGTCGTCGAGCCGGCGCTGCGCGCCGAATCCGAGGTCGTTGAGGAGCGGACCGAGCCCCTGCGGCAGCGTCACCGGCTGCGCGGCGAGCTGCTCCTGCAGGGCGGCCTGGAGCGCGGCGCGGGCGGTGCCGAACGCCTCGCGGATCGCGGCCGCCAGGTCCTCGGAGGGCAGCCGCATGACCCGCGGGTCGAGGTCGAGGGCGATCAGGTCGCCGGTGCCGTCCAGCTCGACGTGCACCAGGCCACCGGCCCCGTCGCCGGAGCCCCGGGCGGCGGTGAGGCGGCCCAGCGGGCCGTCCGGTCGGTCGTACTGGTCGGTCACGCGGCCACCCCGTTCCCGGTCGACTGTGGAGGGACCCGGACCCGCCGCGCCCCGCCGAAAGCCTAGCGACCACGGGCGAGCGGGGTCGTCCCGCCGTCCTCGTCGTCGGTGCGACCTGCGTCGCAATGGCGCTGACCGGCGGGAATTCGGATGCGGGGGGCCGTCCCGGCCGCCTAGCGTCGGGGCGTCATGCGCTTCTCACCGGCCGGCGATCCCGGCGTCCCCGACGACCGGTCCGCCACCCGTTACCTGGTGTGGCTGGCCGGTCGGCACCCGTTCCTCTTCGGCTCCGGCATCGCGCTCGGCATCGTCTGGATGGTCGCCCAGGCGCTGATGCCGGCCGCCGTGGGCCGGGCGGTCGACGCCGGCCTCGCCCACCGTGACCCGGACGCCCTGCTGACCTGGGGCGCCGTGCTGCTGGGGCTGGGCGTGCTCCAGGCGGCGGCCGGCATCCTGCGGCACCGCTGCGCGGTGCACAACTGGCTGGCCGCCGCGTACCGGACCGTGCAGGTCACCGTCGGGGCCACCAACCGGCTGGGCGCCGCGCTGCCCCGCCGGGTCGCCGCCGGCGAGGTGGTCAGCATCGGTACGGCCGACATCGAGCACATCGGCAGCGCCATCGACATCACCGCGCGGGGCACCGGCTCGATCGTCGCCATCGCCACCGTGGCGGTGATCCTGCTGGACGCCTCGGTGCCGCTCGGGCTGGTGGTGGTGCTCGGCGTGCCGCTGCTGATGGGTCTGGTCGGGCTGCTGATCCGGCCGTTGCACCGGCAGCAGCAGGCGTTCCGGGACTCGGAGGGGCGGCTGACCGCCCGGGCCGGCGACATCGTCTCCGGGCTGCGGGTGCTGCGCGGCGTGGGCGGCGAGCCGGTGCTCTCCGCGCGGTACCGGACGCAGTCCCAGGCGCTGCGCGCCGACGGTCTCCGGGTGGCCCGGGTCGAGTCGCTGCTGGAGTTGGCGCAGGTGCTGCTCCCCGGCGCGTTCGTGGTGCTGGTGACCTGGCTCGGCGCCCGGTTCGCGCTGCGCGGCGAGATCAGCGCCGGCCAGCTCGTCGCCTTCTACGGCTACACCGCCTTCCTGATCAGCCCGCTGCGCAACCTGACCGAGGCGGCCGACAAGCTGACCCGGGGGCACGTCGCCGCCCGGCGGGTGGTCCGGCTGCTCCGGCTCACCCCGGAGCTGGTCGACCCGGCCCGCCCGGCGGCGCTGCCCGCCGGCCCCGGTGAGCTGGTCGACGTGCAGTCCGGGCTGATGCTGCGCCCCGGCCGGTTCACCGCGCTGGCCGCCGCCGACCCGGAGGACGCGGCAGCGATCGCCGACCGGCTCGGCCGGTACGTCGACGGGGACGTGACGCTGCACGGCGTACCGCTGCGGGACCTGACGGTGGCGACGGTGCGCGAGCGGATCCTGGTGGCCGACAACGACGCGCACCTTTTCACCGGCCCGCTCCGCGCGGAGCTGGACCCGCACGACGCGGCCGACCGGGCCGCCGTCGAGGCGGCGCTGGTCGCGGCGAGCGCGACGGACATCGTGGCCGCCCTGCCCGATGGGCTGGACGGCCGGGTGGCCGAGCGGGGCCGGGAGTTCTCCGGCGGGCAGCGGCAGCGGCTGCGGCTGGCCCGGGCGCTGGTCGCCGACCCGGAGACGCTGGTGCTGGTGGAGCCGACCAGCGCGGTGGACGCGCACACCGAGGCGCGGATCGCCGACCGGCTCGGCGCGGCCCGGCGCGGCCGGACCACCCTGGTCTGCACCACCAGCCCGCTGATGCTGGGCCGGGCCGAGCACGTGGTCTTCGTGGAGGACGGCAAGGTGGTGGCCGAGGGCCGGCACGACGAGCTGCTCGCCGCCGAGCCGCGGTACGCGGCCACGGTCAGCCGGGAGGAGGAGCGATGAGCAACGCGTTGCCCGTCGCCGACGCCGACCAGGTGCGCCGGTACGCGCGCACGCTGGTCCGCCGGCACCCGCGCGGCCTGGCCGGGGCGCTCGGCCTGCACGCGGTCGCCGCGGCGGCCGGCCTGGTGGCGCCGCGGCTGCTGGGCGACCTGGTGGAGGGGATCTCGCGCGGCGTGTCGGCGGTCACCGTCGACCGGGTCGCGCTGGCCATCGCGGCCTTCGTGGTCGTCCAGTCGGTGCTGGTCCGGTTCGCGCACCTCGCCTCGGCCCGGCTCGGCGAGCGGGTCCTGGCCGAGCTGCGGGAGGACTTCGTCGACCGGGTGCTCGCCCTGCCGCTGTCGACGGTGGAGCGGGCCGGCACCGGTGACCTGCTCACCCGGACCTCGCGGGACGTCTCGGCGCTGTCCCGGACGGTCCGGTTCGCGGTGCCGGAGACGCTGATCGCGGTGGTGACCGTCGCGCTGGTCCTCGGCGCGCTGCTGCTGACCGGCCCGCTGCTGGCGCTGCCCTGCCTGCTCGCGGTCCCGGTGCTCTGGGCCGGCACCCGCTGGTACCTGCGCCGGGCGCCGGCGGGTTACCTGCGGGAGAACGCCGCCTACTCGGACATCACCGACGGGATCAGCGAGACGGTGGAGGGGGCGCGGACCACGGAAACGCTGCGGCAGCAGGCCCGCCGACGGGCCCGCAGCGACGCCGACATCCGCCGGTCGTACGCCGCCGAGCGCTACACCCTCAACCTGCGTACGGTCTTCTTCCCGGTCGCCGAGATCGGGTACGTGGTGCCGGTGGTCGCCACCCTGGTGGTCGGCGGCTGGTTCCATCTGAAGGGCTGGGCCAGCCTCGGTCAGGTCACCGCGGCCACCCTCTACGTGCAGCAGCTGGTCGACCCGATCGACCGGCTGCTCTCCTGGCTGGACGAGCTCCAGGTCGGGGGCGCCTCGATGGCCCGCCTGCTCGGGGTGGCCGTCGACGGGCCGTCGGCGCCGGCGACGCCCGCCGGGTCCGCGCCGGCGGACGGGGAGCGGCGGCTCGCCGCCCGGGACGTCCGGTACGCCTATCGGGAGGGGCACGACGTGCTGCACGGGGTGACCCTGGTGCCGCGGCCGGGGGAGAAGCTGGCCATGGTCGGCCCGTCCGGCGCGGGGAAGTCCACCCTGGGTCGGCTGCTGGCCGGGGTGCACGCGCCGCGCTCGGGTTCGGTGACGGTGGACGGCCGGCCCCTGGCCGAGCTGCCCCTGGCCGAGCTGCGCACCCACGTCGCGCTGGTCAGCCAGGAGCACCACGTCTTCATCGGCACCCTGGCGGAGAACGTGGCGATGGTCCGGCCGGAGGCGGGCGACGCCGAGGTCCGGGCCGCGCTGGCGGCCGTCGACGCGCTGGGCTGGGCGGAGGCGCTGCCGGAGGGGCTGGCGACGCCGGTCGGCTCGGGCGGGCATCCGCTCTCCCCGGCGCAGGCGCAGCAGCTCGCGCTGGCCCGGCTGGTCCTCGCCGACCCGCACACCCTGGTGCTGGACGAGGCGACCTCGCTGATCGACCCGCACGCCGCCCGGGAACTGGAACGCTCCCTCGCCGCCGTGCTCGAGGGGCGAACGGTGATCGCGATCGCGCACCGGCTCTTCTCGGCGCACGACGCGGACCGGGTGGCGGTGGTCGAGGACGGCCGGATCACCGAGCTGGGCTCGCACGACGAGCTGGTCGCGGCGGGCGGTTCCTACGCCGCCCTGTGGCGGTCCTGGCACGGCTGACGGACGCCGCAGCCCCCGCCCTGGGGCGGGGCTGCGGCGACGGCGCTTCGGGGCGGGCTGCGGCGCCCGCGCCGGGGGTCAGCTGCGGCGCAGGATGCGGTACGTCGCGATGCCGCCGGTGCCGAGGGCGGCGAGGAAGACCAGCCAGACCACGGTGGTGCTGACCTCGGGGCCGCGACCACCGACGTTGGCGGCGGCCGCGGCGACCAGCGAGTCGCTCTGCGCCGGGGGCAGCGCGGCGGGCGGCAGCTGCTGCCAGCGGACCAGCCCGGTGCTCTCCAGCATCGCCATGTGGTCGGAGACGAACTTGTTGGCCTCGTCGGCGAGCTTTCGCACGGTGGCGTCCCGGGTGCTGGCCCGGACCGCCCCGATCACCGGGAAGATCTTGCCGTGGGCGACCCGGAGCCGGGTGACGAAGATCTGGTCGAACCGGGCGCCGGTCGCGTTCTGCATCTCGCCCAGCCACCCCTTCTGCTCGGCGGTCGGGTCGGTCGGCAGGGTGGCGCCCAGCTTGTTGGCGGCGTCCACCACGAGCTGGTCGAGGACGCCGTGCTGCCGGGAGATCTCCGCCCCGATCTGGCGTACCCGCGCCGACTGGCCCTTCTCGGCGGCCATCTGCCCGGCGGGCATCTCCCAGAGCCCGGCCAGCCGTACGCCGTTGAGCAGGGTCATGTCGGCGGCGTTCAGCTGCGCGCCGGGCGCGGCCACGGCCACCCCCGGGAGGACGCCGAGCCCCGCGACGAGAGCGATGAGCAGCAGCGCCACCCGGTGGGCCCGGTGCGCTGGCCGGCGGCGTGCGGATTCCAGCGGTGCCATCGTTGCGGTGCCTCCTCGGTCCGGACCGGACGCGTGTGTCGCGGACGGCCGCACCCACCGGCCGCCCGTCCGGACACTGGTACGGATCACCGAGCCGATCAGTTCACCGGCCGGGTCGTGGCCCGCCCCGTCAGGCCTCCAGCGGGTCGGCGAGCAGCCGCTCGAAGGCCAGTTCGGCCGCCCCGACCAGGGCGGCGTCGCGCCCCAGCTGCGGGGTACGCAGCCGGACGTGCTCCAGGCACGCCGACAGACCCACCGAGTTGAGCCGGCTGCGCACCTGCGCCGCCGCCGCGAGGTAGAGGTCCCGCATCGTCCCCCCGAAGATCACCATCTCCGGGTTGAAGATGTTGACCAGGTTCCCCACGCCGAAGCCCAGCCAGTCGCCGACCTGCCGCACCGCCGCCTGGGCCCGCGCGTCCCCCCGGTCGGCGGCGTCGATCACCGCGAGCACCGCCTCCCGCCCGGAGGCCGCCGGGCGGCCGGCGGCGTGCAGCAGTGCGAACTCGCCGACCTCGGTCTCCCAGCAGCCGCGCGACCCGCACTCGCAGGGTGACCCGTTCCGGTTGACCACCATGTGGCCCACCTCGCCGCCGTAGCCGCCGTGCCCGGTCAACCGGCGCCCGCCGGCGATGATGCCGGCGCCCACGCCGACGTCCCCGTACAGGTAGATGACGTTGTCGCGCCCGGCCGCGGCGCCGCGGGCGTGTTCGGCGAAGGCGCAGACGTCGGCCACGTTGGCCACCACGACGGGCGTCTCCGTGCCGAGCTCGGCGGCCAGGGTGGCGCCGATCGGCTCGTTCACCCAGCCCGTGTGGGGGCTGAGCCGGACCAGGCCGTCGTCGCGGCGCACCATGCCGCAGACCGCGATCCCGGCCCCGACGCAGATCGTCCCCGGTGGCACCGCCGGTTGCATCTCCTTGAGCGCCCCGGCCAGCAGCGGCGCGGTCTCCGCCGCGACCAGACCGCGCGGCCGGCCCAGCTCACGCCGGTCGAGTACGACGCCACCGAGCCCGACCCGGGCGGCCTGCAACCGGTCCACCTCGATGCTGAACGCCCACGCGTGGACCCGGGCGGACTCGGGCCGGACGACCAGCGACGGTCGCCCCGCCCGCCCCCGCTGCTTCGGGGTCGCCTCGCTGACCAGGCCGGCGCTGGCCAGGTCCGCGGTCAGCGCCCCGATCGTGCTGCGGTTGAGCCCGAGGGCGGTGGTGAGCTCGGCCCGCGACATCGCTCCGTGGACGTGGACGTAACGCAGCAACGCGCCGAGATTCTGCCGCCGAATCTCCTCCTGGCTCGGGCCCGCGCGCATGACCGGGCTCAGCGGTTTCCGGTGGCGAGGGCCCGGCGCCGGGACAGCGCGTCGACCCCGGCGGCGAGCAGCAGCACCAGCCCGGTGAAGAGGTACTTGACCCCGGAGCTCGCATCCATCAGGCCCATGCCGTTGTCGATGACCGCCACCACCGCGCCGCCGAGCACCGCGTCGACCACCCGACCCTTGCCGCCGAAGAGGCTGGTGCCGCCGATCACCGCCGCGCCGACCGCGTAGAGCAGCACGTCGCTGCCGCCGGTGCGGGCGTCCACCGAGCTGAACCGGCTGGCCGCCACGATGCCGCCCACGGCGGCCATCGAGGAGCAGACCACGAAGACCGAGATCCGGATCCGGTCGACGCTGATGCCGGCCCGGTGGGCCGCCTCCCGGTTCCCGCCCACCGCGTAGATGTGCCGCCCGTACGCAGTGCGGGACAGGACGAAGCTCAGCGCGACGAGCAGCACCCCGACCAGCGGCACGACGATCGGCATGCCGCGGTTCGAGCTGATCAGGCTGTTCAGGCTGCGTTCCATGTTGAGCACGTACACCCCGACGCCGACGACGACGGCGAGGCTGCCGATCCGGATCAACACCATCGACATCGGATCGGTCGTCAGGTCACGGGCCCGGCGGTTGCGGTACCGGAGCAGCTGGGTGGCGGCGTACCCGCCGACGGCGGCGGCGGCCAGCAGCCAGCCGACCAGCGGCGGCAGGTTCCGGTTCTCGATGGCGACGATGGGGGCGGCCTGGACGGAGACGTTGGTGCCGCCCTTGATCAGCATCAGCATGATGCCCTGGAAGGCGAGGAACGCGGCGAGCGTGACCACGAAGGACGGTATGCCGACCTTCGCCACCAGGAAGCCCAGCACCAGCCCGATGGCCGCGCCGGTGGCGAGCGCGGCGAGGGTGGCCACGTACCACGGGTACCCCTGCAGGGTCAGCAGGTTGGCCAGCACGGCCGCGCAGACCCCGCTCGCGAAGCCGGCGGAGAGGTCGATCTCCCCCACCAGCAGGACGAACACCAGCCCCATCGCGATCAGTACGACGGCCGCTCCCTGGGTGAACAGGTTCGCGAAGTTGCCGGCGGTGAGGAAGTTCGGCCGCAGGACCGAGAAGAACACGCAGAGCACGACCAGACCGAGGATCGCCGGCAGGGCGCCCATCTCGCCGCCCCGGAGGCGGGCGAGGTAGCCGCGGACGTGGGCGCCGAGGCCGGCGCGCGGGACGGTCGTCCCCGTCTCGACGTGGGCCAGTTCAGCTTGGGTGATCATTTCTCGGCCCCCATCGTCCCGGTGCTCCGGTAACCGCTGTCGTTCGTGGTGGCCGTTCCGAGCGAGCCACTGCGCCCCGACGTGATCAGCTCGACCACCTGGGCGTGCGTGACGTCGGTGGTCCGGACCTGGGCGACCATCTGACCGAGGTAGAGCGTCGCGATCCGGTCGGAGACGGCGAAGACGTCGTTCATGTTGTGCGAGATGAGGACGACGGCCAGCCCGTTGTCGGCGAGCCGCCGGACCAGTTCGAGGACCTGGGCGGTCTGGGCCAGGCCGAGGGCCGCCATCGGCTCGTCGAGGATGACCAGCCGACTGTTCCAGAGCACCGCCTTGGCGATCGCCACCGTCTGTCGTTGGCCGCCGGAGAGGCTGGACACGTGCTGCCGCAGCGAACTGATCGTCCGGATGGACAGCCCGGCGAGCGTCTTGGCGGCCAGTTCCTCCATCGCCGGCTCGTCGAGGACGAGGCCCGAGCGCCGTTCCCGGCCGAGGAACATGTTCTGCACGATGTCGAGGTTGTCGCAGAGCGCGAGATCCTGGTAGACCACGTCGATGCCGAGGCCGGCGGCGTCCCGGGGGCCGTTGACGGTCACCGGCCGGCCCTCGAAGAAGAACTCGCCGGCGTCGGTGCCGTAGATGCCGCTGATGCACTTGACCAGCGTCGACTTTCCGGCTCCGTTGTCGCCGACGAGCGCGGTCACCTGGCCCGGATGCACCGAGAAGGCGACGTCGCGGAGCACCTGCACGGGGCCGAAGCTCTTGTCGACGCCACGCAGTTCCAACAGGGGTGTCTCGGACACGGGTGTCTCCTTCGGTGGGTGTCCGAATGGCGGGTGCCCGCCGGCCGGGCCGTGCGGTAGGAAATCCTGCCGTACGCGCCCCGGCGCGGCGGTTGCGGTGTCCGGCCGTCCGGCCGTCCGCCCGGTCCGGTCGGCTCAGCCGATGCCGGCCTGGGCGCACAGTGCGGCGTACTTCGGGGTGCACACGGCCGCCTTGTCGACGTAGCCGTCCGCGATGACGTTCTTCACGGTCTCCTTGGTGATGGCCTGGGCGCCCAGCAGCACGGCGGGGACCTTCCGGTTGCCCTGGGGGTCGTGGAAGGTCTGCTCGGTCTTCTTCTTCTCGCCCCTGGCCAGCGCGATCGCCAGGTCGGCAGCCGCCTCGGCCTCCGTCCTGACCGGCTTGTACACCGTCATGCACTGGTCGCCGGAGAGGATGTGCTGCAGGGCCTGGACGTCGGCGTCCTGGCCGGTGACCGGGACCTTGCCGTTGAGCTTGTTCTTGGCCAGCACGGAGATGACGGCGTTGGCGAGCCCGTCATTGGCGGCGACGACGGCGTCGATCCGGCCGTTAGTCTGGGTCAGCATCTGCTCGAAGATCGTGCCGCCGGTGGTGTTGTTCCACTCGGGCACCGACTGGTCGGGGCCCTTGAGGTACTCCTTCGCGTCGTACCTCGGCTGGAGGACCGAGTCGTAGCCCTCCTTGAACTGGGCCGCGTTGTTGTCGGTCGGCGAGCCGTTGAGCTCGGCGACCGTCGGGTTCCGCACGCCCTTGTCGGCGAGGCACTTGACCAGGCCCTCGCCCTGGAGCCTGCCGACCGCGACGTTGTCGAAGCTGACGTAGTACTGCGCGGAACCGCCCAGTGTGGGCCGGTCGTAGTCGATGGTCGCGACGCCCTTCTGGGTCGCCTTGTCCAGGACCGCCTTCCCGGTGCCCGAGTCGAGATTGGTGATCATCAGCGCGGTCACCCCATTCGTGATCATCTGTTCCGCGATGGTCACGAATCGCGCCTTGTCGTTCTGGGCGTTCTGGATGTCGTAGTCCACCCCGGCCGCCTTGAACGCGGCCTCCAGGTATCTGCGGTCCGCGGTCTCCCACCGGTTCGACGAGGCGCTGTCGGGCAGGATGACGCCGATCTTCGGCTTCGGGCGGCTCGCGGTGCCGTCAGCGGAGTCGTTGCCGCAGGCGGTGAGGTTCCCCGCGGTCAGCAGGCCGATCGCGGCGACGGTGAGGATCCCTCTGCGCATTCTGCACGGTTCCTTTCAAGGGGGACGGAACTCGAGGGGAACGTGGTGGGTGGGGAGTGCGCCGGTGAGCCGCGGTCCCGCACCGCCAGCGATTTGTTGTTCCGGGCAACGTATTGTTCGCCGCTCGGGCGCACAAGACCGTAAAGGTCAGCGGTTTGTTGTCGCCAGTAACAATTCGGCAACGCGGCTGACATTCAGTTCACTCACCCGTCCCCGCAGGTGTGGCGCGCTGACCGCGGAATTGATCCGAGTGGGGAATGCCACCGGCGTGGACATCGGCGACGAGAGAATAGTTCGGCGCGGTCGTCGCGCTCCCGGTCAGCGAGCGGCGAGCGGGGCGGTCACCGCGGCGGTCAGGGCGATCAGGTCCGTGGGGCTCAGCTGGAGCTGGAGCCCGCGGCGCCCCGCGGAGACGTACACGGTCGGGTGGTCCAGCGCCGAGGCGTCCACCACGGTCGGGAGGCGCTTGCGCTGGCCGAGCGGGCTGATGCCGCCGCGGACGTACCCGGTGGCCCGCTCCGCCACCGTGCGGTCGGCCATGGTCGCCCGCTTGCCGCCGACCGCGGCGGCCAGGGCCTTGAGGTCCAGCTCCCCGGTGACCGGCACGACCGCCACGGTGAGGCCGCCGTCCACCTCGGTGACCAGGGACTTGAAGACCCGCTCCGGCGGCACCCCGAGCGCCGCCGCCACCAGGGCCCCGTAGTTCGGCGCCTCGGGGGAGACGTCGTACGGGTGCGTGCTGTGGGTGATCTTCCGCTTCGCGAGCAGCGCGGTCGCCGGAGTGCCCTGTCCCGCCATGCCGACAAGCTAACCCGGACCCGGCCGGGCGGGCGAGCCGGAATTCAGGCGGGCACCGGCTGGCCGACGAGCACGGTGGGCGCGCCGGCCACCCGGGTCAGCACCAGGCTCGCCGCCGCGTCGCCGGCGAGCTTCAGGTCCCGGCGCAGCTTCTCCGGTTCCAGCGCCGAGCCGCGCTTGAGGATCTCCACCCGGCCGACCCGGCGCTCCCGGAGCAGGGCGCGCAGCCGCTTGAGCGAGAACGGCAGCACGTCGGTCACCTCCAGGCAGCGGGCGTACGGGGTGCGGACCGGGGAGTCGGCGTACAGGTAGGCGATGCTCGGGTCGGCCAGGGTGGCGTCCAGCTCCCCGGCCAGCTCGGCGACCAGGTGCGCGCGGACCACCGCCGGGTCCGGGTCGTACAAGAATTGGCGGGCCGGTCCGACCGGGGCCTCCGCCGCGCCGGAGCCGGTCAGCACGTGCGGGGTGCCGCCGCGCAGCAGGGTGGCCCGGCGGGGGACCTCGGCGAGCCGGCCGCACCAGAGCGCCGCCTCCACCAGGTCGCCGTCCACGCTGACCCACTCCGCCTCGGCGCCGGCCGGGATCAGCGCGTGGTCCAGCCCGGGGGCCACCTTGACCACGGTGTGCGGCACCCGCTCGGCGAGCCCGGTGACCAAGTCCCACGGCGGCGAGTAGGAGTTCGGGTCGAAGATCCGCCGACCGGTGGCGCTCCGCCGGGCCGGGTCGCAGAAGACCCCGTCCACCCGGCTGACGTCGAAGGCGGTCGCGTCGCCGCACTCCACCGTGAACGCGTCGGCCAACCCCGCGGCCTCGGCGTTGGCGGCGGCCATCGCGGCGGTCACCGGGTCGGCCTCCACGCCGTACACCCGGATCCCGGCGCGGGCGGCGGCGAGCGCGTCCGCGCCGAGGCCGCAGCCCAGGTCGGCCAGGGTGCGCACCCCGGCGGCGCGCAGCCGTGCGGCCCGTCGGTCGGCGACCACCCGGCGGGTGGCCTGTTCCAGCCCGGCCCGGGTGAGGAACATCCCCGCGGCGGCCGGCCCGAACTTGCCGGCGGCGCGGCGGCGCAGCTCGGCCTGGGTGAGCGCGGCGGCGGCCAGCCCGGCCGGCACCCCGGCCGAGCGGAGCGCGGCGGCCGCCGCCAGCGGGTCGCCGCCGGCCACCTCGGTGGCCGCCGCGAGCGCGGCCGACCCCTCGGGGGTACGCAGCGCGGCCAGCTGGTCGAGATCCACCGTGCCATTCTCCCCGCCCACCCGCGCGGATCGGCCGGTCGGGGCCCCCGCACCCGAGATCGATCATGCTCGTGGGGGCGACGCGCTGGCACTCTCCTTGACGGAGTGCTAGCCGAGGAATAACCTGCGATTAGCACTCTCCCATCGAGGGTGCCAGCTTCCGGGCCTCGGCCCGGGCGCTGAACGCCAGGCGGACCGGCACCCGCGACGACGGCCCCGCCCGGTGGCATGTGGCAGATTGACGCCGTTCGGCCAGCCGTTCGGCAACGAAACCAAGTACCCCAGGAGGGTATGCCCGTGACTACCGCGACCAAGGTTGCGATCAAGCCGCTCGAGGACCGGATCCTGGTCCAGGCGAACGAGGCTGAGACCACCACGGCGTCGGGCATCGTGATCCCCGACACCGCCAAGGAGAAGCCGCAGGAGGGCACCGTCCTCGCTGTCGGCCCGGGCCGCATCGACGACAAGGGCAACCGGATCCCGGTTGACGTGAAGGTCGGCGACACCGTCATCTACTCGAAGTACGGCGGCACCGAGGTCAAGTACGCCGGCGAGGAGTACCTGGTGCTCTCCGCCCGCGACGTCCTCGCGGTCATCGAGAAGTAAGCAACCGATCAGTGTCGTTGCCCCGGTCCGGCTCGCCGGGCCGGGGCGACGTCGCTTCGAAGGGACATTCATGGCGAAGATCCTGAGCTTCTCGGACGACGCCCGACACCTGCTCGAGCACGGTGTCAACGCCCTCGCGGACACGGTCAAGGTCACCCTCGGCCCGCGCGGGCGCAACGTCGTCCTGGACAAGAAATTCGGTGCGCCGACGATCACCAACGATGGCGTGACCATCGCCAAGGAGATCGAGCTCACCAACCCGTACGAGAACCTCGGCGCGCAGCTGGTCAAGGAGGTGGCGACCAAGACCAACGACATCGCCGGCGACGGGACCACCACCGCGACCGTGCTGGCCCAGGCGATGGTCCGCGAGGGCCTGCGCAACGTGACCGCCGGCGCCAACCCGGCCGGCCTCAAGCGGGGCATCGACGCGGCGGCCGCCAAGGTCTCCGAGGCGCTGCTCGGCCGGGCCGTCGAGGTCGCCGACCGGGAGTCGATCGCGCACGTCGCGACGATCTCCGCGCAGGACGCCACCATCGGCGAGCTGATCGCCGAGGCGATGGAGAAGGTCGGCCGCGACGGTGTCATCACCGTCGAGGAGGGCTCCGCGCTCACCACCGAGCTGGAGGTGACCGAGGGTCTCCAGTTCGACAAGGGCTTCATCTCGCCGAACTTCGTCACCGACGTGGAGGGGCAGGAGTCGGTCCTGGAGGACCCGTACATCCTGATCACCACGCAGAAGATCTCGGCGATCGAGGAGCTGCTGCCGCTGCTGGAGAAGGTTCTCCAGAACAACAAGCCGCTCCTGATCATCGCCGAGGACGTGGAGGGCCAGGCCCTGTCGACGCTGGTGGTCAACGCCATCCGCAAGACCCTCAAGGTCTGCGCGGTGAAGGCCCCCGGCTTCGGTGACCGTCGCAAGGCGATGCTCCAGGACATGGCGATCCTGACCGGCGCCGAGCTGGTCGCGCCCGAGCTGGGCTACAAGCTCGACCAGGTCGGCCTCGAGGTGCTGGGCACCGCCCGGCGCGTGGTGGTCGACAAGGAGAACACCACCGTCGTCGACGGTGGCGGCCAGGCCTCCGAGGTCGCCGACCGGGTCGCCCAGATCCGCAAGGAGATCGAGGCCTCGGACTCCGAGTGGGACCGGGAGAAGCTGGCCGAGCGGCTGGCGAAGCTCTCCGGCGGCATCGCGGTCATCAAGGTGGGCGCGGCGACCGAGGTCGAGATGAAGGAGCGCAAGCACCGCATCGAGGACGCGATCGCCGCGACCAAGGCCGCGGTCGAGGAGGGTACGGTCCCGGGCGGCGGCGCCGCCCTGGCCCAGATCCTCCCGGTGCTCGACGACGACCTCGGCTTCACCGGTGACGAGAAGACCGGCGTCTCGATCGTGCGCAAGGCGCTGGTCGAGCCGCTGCGCTGGATCGCCCAGAACGCCGGCCACGACGGCTACGTGGTGGTGCAGAAGGTCGCCGGCAAGGAGTGGGGCAACGGCCTCGACGCCGCCGCCGGCCAGTACGTCGACCTGGTCAAGTCCGGCATCATCGACCCGGTGAAGGTGACCCGCAACGCGGTCACCAACGCCGCGTCGATCGCCGGCCTGCTGCTCACCACCGAGAGCCTCGTGGTGGAGAAGCCGGAGAAGGCCGAGCCGGCCGCCGCCGGCGGCCACGGCCACGGCCACGGCCACCAGCACGGCCCGGGCTTCTGACCCGACGCCGTACGGACGACGTCAGGGCACACCGTCACACCGACGGTGTGCCCTGACCCGTATCTGGTTACGGAACGCTGACGTCGCTACCGGTCCGGCCCGGTGATCGACAAGACTGGTCCGATGACCACCACGTCCCGCGGGTACGCCGCGCTGGCCGGGATCACCGCCGCCGCGGTGGCGATCGGCGCCGCCGAACCGGTGGCCGTCCTCACCGGCGCCCGTTCCGCACCGCTGATCGCGGTCGGCGGGCTGATCGTCGACGTGGTGCCCGAGACCCTGAAACAGTTCGCCATCTCGCTCTTCGGCACCCACGACAAGATCGCCCTGCTGGTCGGGACGGCCCTGCTGCTCGCGGCGTTCGCCGCGGTGCTCGGCGTGCTGGCCGCCCGCCGGCTCTGGATCGGGCTGGCCGGCATCGCCGCCTTCGCCGCCCTCGGGGTGGCCGCCGCGCTGACCCGGGCCGGCGCGAACGGCTTCGACGCGCTCCCCTCGCTGGTCGGCGCTGCGCTCGGCGCGCTGGCCCTCTGGCTGCTCCTGGCCGGACCGCTGCAACCGGAGCTCTGGTCGTGGTCGTCGCCGAAGGCTGAGCCGGCGTCCACCGAGGCGGGGCCGGTGGCGCCGGTCGCCGGGCCGCGCGTGCCGGACGGACACCCGCAGGCGCGACCCGCCGCCGGGGAAGAGGTCGATCCGGAGGGGCGGCGGCGCTTCCTGACCGGCGTCGGCGTGATGATGGGTGCGGCGGCCGTGGCCGGCCTCGGCGGGCACTGGCTGGCCGGCCGGCGGGGCGTCTCGGCGGCCCGGCAGGCCGTCGCGCTGCCCACCCCGTCGGCCGCCGCGCCGGCGGTGCCGGCCGGCGCCGACCTCTCGCTGGCCCAGCTCGCCCCCTACGTGACCCCGAACTCCGGCTTCTACCGGATCGACACCGCGCTGGTGGTGCCGCAGGTGGACCCGGTGACCTGGCGGCTGCGCATCCACGGCCGGGTCCGCAACCCGATCGAGCTGAGCTTCGCCGACCTGCTCGCCCGGCCGATGGTGGAGCGGTACGTCACCCTGGCCTGCGTCTCCAACGACGTCGGCGGGGAACTGATCGGCAACGCGCGCTGGCTGGGCGTACCGATCAAGGAGCTGCTCGACGAGGCCGAGCCGGAGGAGGGCGCCGACCAGGTGGTCGGCCGCTCGGTCGACGGCTGGACCTGCGGCACCCCCACGGCGGTGCTGCGGGACGGGCGGGACGCGCTGCTCGCGGTCGGGATGAACGGGGAGCCGCTGCCGGTCGAGCACGGCTTCCCGGTGCGGATGGTGGTGCCCGGGCTCTACGGCTACGTCTCGGCCTGCAAGTGGGTCACCGAGCTGGAGCTGACCAGCTTCGCCGACTTCGACGCGTACTGGGTGCCGCGCGGGTGGTCGGCGCAGGGGCCGATCAAGACGCAGTCGCGGATCGACGCGCCCCGGTCGCGCAACCGGCTCACCGCCGGTCCGGTCGTGGTCGCCGGCGTGGCCTGGGCCCAGCAGCGGGGCATCCGCAAGGTCGAGGTACGCGTCGACGACGGGCCCTGGCGGGAGGCGACGGTCGCCCCGACGGTCTCGGTGGACACCTGGGTGCAGTGGTCCTGGCGCTGGGACGCCACCCCGGGCGAGCACAGCCTCCAGGTGCGGGCCACGGACGCCGACGGCGTCACCCAGACGGCGGAGCGGCGGCCGGTCGAGCCGGACGGCGCCACCGGCTGGCACACCGTCAAGGTCACCGTCCGCTGACCGGGAAGGCGGGCCTGGTGGCCCGCCGGCGGTGGTCATACCGATCAATCGGGGCATTTGGGGGCCAGTCGCCGCTAACCTGATGCCGTGGTGGCACGGCGGGCTGACTCACGTGCAACCGCCGCGCGGCCCCGGAGAGGCTCCCTTCCTCGACGACCGTGACGAACGCCCGCATTTCCCGCAGCTCCACCCGTCCATCACACCACGCGTACCCATGGCCACCGCGTGGGAAGCCGGCCGCACGGCGGGCGGCCCCGACCGGTCTTCTCGGCAGGGCCGCCCACGAGACTTCCCGCGGACCCGGGAGAAACCTCGACGCCGCGCCCCGGTGGGGGCGCGGCGTCGGATGTCGGTGTCGTCGAGGCGGATCGGGTCAGGCGATCTTGCGCTGGTCCGGGACGGTCGACTTGTGCGGCCGGCCGAGGCGGGCCTCCAGCCGGTCGACGTCGACCCGGCTCTGCCGGCGGTCGGCCAGGTCCTCCCAGCCCAGGGCGAGCAGCCGCAGCCGCTCGGACTCGCTGAACCCGCCCCACACGCCGTACGGCTCGCGGACCGAGAGGGCGTGCGCGGCGCACTCGGCGCGTACCGGGCAGGCCCGGCAGACGGCCTTGGCGCCGGACTCGCGGCGCAGCCGCGACGAGCCGCGCTCGCCGTCCGGGTGGAAGAACTGGGCGCTGTCCCGGCCCCGGCAGGCACCGAGCCGCTGCCAGTCCCAGAGATCGACGATGGGTCCGGGCAGTCTACGTACGTTCGACATCAGCACCCCTCCTCCCGCGCGGCACCGCGGAGAATCCTTCATGGCCAGCAACCGGGCGGCGGTCCGCGCAGGCGCACCGTTTCCGGCCTGGCGTCTCGGTACCCGGGCTTTCCCGCGCTCACACATCTGTGATCGAAAACCTCGGACAACTAGCGGCATATGCCCTATCTGTCGGAAAAGTTAGGATGATTGCCCCGAACCTCCTCGCGACGCGACCCGGCCATGGTCTGCTCTGAGGCGGAGAGGAGACCACTGTGCGTACCGTTCTCGTGTGCGTTCGGACACCGACCGCGGCCCAGCAGCTGACCTCCGCGGCGGCCCGACTCGGGCTGTCCGCGATCGTCCGGACCGCCGTCTCCGATCCCGAGGTGATGCTGCGGCTCGCCGAGCGTCCGGTGGACGTCGTGCTCGCCGACACCGCGCTCACCCGGCCGGACAGCGCCGGCTTCGTGCGCCGGGTGCTCGCCCGGGCGCCCCAGGCGGCGGTGCTGCTGCTCGGCGCCGAGGAGTCGGAGGCGGCCGCGGCCACCATCAGCGCCGGGGCCCGGGGGCTGATCCAGGGCGTCGACCACGACCTCACCAGCGCGGTCGCGAAGGCCCTGCTGCTGCTCGCCGCGCCCGGGCGGCCGGCCCGGAACCGGGTCACCGACCCCGCCCGGGACGCCGCGGCCGTCGGCGGGCCGGTACGGCCCGCGCCGGCGCGGGCGACACCCGGCTGGACGACGACCCCGGGCGAGGGGACCGGCGGCGTGCCGACCGTGGTGCCGGTGCAGCGTGGCGACGACGAGGCCGAGCCGGAACCCGCGCCGCCGAGCGGTCACCAGCGCTCCGGGGCCGGGACGCGCACCGGCCGGAACCCCGTCGGGCTCACCGAACGGGAGCTCCAGGTGCTGCTCGGCATGGCCGAGGGGAAGAGCAACGCGGAGATCGGCCGGGAGCTGTTCGTCTCCGAGGACACCGTCAAGACCCACGCCCGGCGGCTCTTCCGCAAGCTCGGCGCCCGGGACCGGGCGCACGCCGTGGCCGCCGGCTTCCGCGCCGGACTGGTCGCCTGAGTCGCCCCAGCGCCGGTGGACCCGGCCGGCGCGCCGCTCAGGCCTCCGAGGAGTCGTCCTCCTCGGTGCCCTCGGTCAGCGTGTCGTGCACCCCGTCGGCGTAGCCGCGGGCGTAGTCCCAGGTGACGTAGTGGTCCGGGTCCGGGTCGTAGGCCGGCTCGTGCACCCGGGGCCGACCGGAGCTGAGCAGGTGGCGCAGGTTGCCCCGGAGCAGGTCCCAGTCGAAGTAGTGCGGCTCGCGGCAGTCCTCGCACTCGATGACCAGCCCGCGCACCCCGATCGGCGCCAGCAGGGCCTGGTAGATCTCCAGGTCGGCGAGATCCTCCAGGACGTCCTGACGCTCGACCTCGGTCAGCGGGTCCAGCGGGTCGTCCTCGCGCGGATCCTGCAGGCCGGCGGTCGGATCGGCCGGGTCGCCGTTGAACGGGTCGATGGGCTCGTCGTGCACCCCCTCACCGTAGTCCCAACCGGCGGGGGAAGTCCGCCCCCGGCGCTCACGGTGGCGCCGCTCATCCGCGCCGCCACTACCGGGGCCGGCCCAGCTCAATGGGTACGATGAAGCGACGCGCCGTCACTCCGGCGTGCGTCGGTGCCCGCGCGCGCCGCCTCGCTGAAGCCCGTCCGACCAGCTCAGGAGAGCAATCGTGGAAAATTCGCCCAGCACCGATCTTCCGGCCGGCGCCGACAACGGCGAGCTGGGCGGTCACCTGCCGGAGCTGCCCGCCGGCTCGGCGCGGGTGGTGCCGCTCGGGCTGACCTTCGACGACGTGCTGCTCCAGCCGGGCGAGTCGGACGTCGTGCCCAGCCGGGTGAACACCCGGACGCGGCTCACCCGCAACATCGAGCTGACCGTGCCGCTGCTCTCCAGCGCGATGGACACCGTCACCGAGGCGCGGATGGCGATCGCCATGGCCCGGCAGGGCGGCATCGGCGTGCTGCACCGCAACCTCTCCCTCGAGGACCAGGCGCTCCAGGTCGACCTGGTGAAGCGCTCCGAGTCCGGCATGATCACCAACCCGGTCACCGCCTGCCCGGACGACACCCTGCGGGAGGTCGACGAGCTCTGCGGGCGGTACCGCATCTCCGGCGTGCCGGTGGTCGACGCCGACGGCGGGCTGGTCGGCATCGTCACCAACCGCGACATGCGCTTCGTCTCCGACCCGGCCACCCCGGTCCACGAGATCATGACCCGGACGCCGCTGATCACCGCCCCGGTCGGGGTGAGCAAGGACGACGCGCTCGACCTGCTGCGCCGGCACAAGGTGGAGAAGCTGCCGATCGTCGACGGCTCGGGCCGGCTGCGCGGCCTGATCACCGTCAAGGACTTCACCAAGAGCGAGCAGTACCCGAACGCCACCAAGGACTCCGCCGGCCGCCTCCGGGTCGCCGCCGCGGTCGGGGTCGGCGAGGACGCGTACAAGCGGGCCCGCACCCTGGTCGACGCGGGCGTGGACGTGCTCATCGTGGACACCGCGCACGGGCACCAGCGGGCCGTGCTGGACATGGTCCGCCAGCTCAAGAAGGACGTCGCCATCGACATCGTCGGCGGCAACGTCGCCACGTACGCCGGGGCGAAGGCACTGGTCGACGCGGGCGCCGACGGCGTCAAGGTCGGTGTCGGGCCGGGCGCGATCTGCACCACCCGGATCGTCGCCGGCGTGGGCGTACCGCAGATCACCGCGATCATGGAGGCGGCCCGGGCGGCCCGGCCGGCCGGCGTGCCGGTCATCGGCGACGGCGGCATCCAGTATTCGGGCGACATCGCCAAGGCCCTGGTGGCCGGCGCCGACACGGTGATGCTCGGCAGCCTGCTGGCCGGCTGCGAGGAGAGCCCCGGCGAGCTGATCTTCATCAACGGCAAGCAGTACAAGGCGTACCGGGGGATGGGCTCGCTCGGCGCGATGCAGTCCCGCGGCCAGGGCAAGTCCTACTCCAAGGACCGCTACTTCCAGCAGGACGTGCTCGCCGAGGACAAGCTGGTCCCCGAGGGCGTCGAGGGCCAGGTGCCCTACCGGGGCCCGCTCTCCGCGGTCGCCCACCAGCTCATCGGCGGGCTGCGGGCCGCGATGGGCTACGTCGGCGCGGAGAGCATCCCCGAGCTGCACCGGCGTGGCCAGCTCATCCGGATCACCGCGGCCGGGCTCAAGGAGAGCCACCCGCACGACATCCAGATGACGGTCGAGGCGCCCAACTACCACTCCCGCTGACCATCACCCCCAAACACCTGGAGTCCCCATGCGTGACGTGGTCGAGATCGGGCTGGGCAAGACCGCGCAGCGCGGCTACCACCTGGACGACATCGCCATCGTGCCGAGCCGCCGCACCCGGGACGTCGACGACGTCTCGACCGCCTGGCAGCTCGACGCGTACCAGTTCGGCATCCCCTGCGTCGGGCACCCCTCCGACGCGACGATGAGCCCCTCGTCCGCGGTCCGGCTCGGCCAGCTCGGCGGCCTCGGCGTGCTCAACGTCGAGGGCCTCTGGACCCGGTACGAGAACCCGGCCAAGGTGCTGGAGGAGCTGGCCGGCCTCGACGAGGACGCCCGCGCCACCAAGCGGCTCCAGGAGGTGTACGCCGAGCCGATCCGCCCGGACCTGATCGCCGAGCGGGTCCGTGAGCTGCGGGCCGGCGGCGGCACGGTGGCCGTCCGGGTCTCCCCGCAGCACACCCTGGCGCTCGCCCCGGTGATCCTCGACGCCGGCGTGGACATCCTGGTCATCCAGGGCACCATCGTCTCCGCCGAGCACGTCTCCACCACCGACGAGCCGCTCAACCTGAAGGAGTTCATCGCCGACCTCGACCTGCCGGTCATCGTCGGCGGCTGCACCGACTACAAGACGGCGCTGCACCTGATGCGGACCGGCGCGGCCGGCGTGATCGTCGGCATCGGCGGCGACGACTGGTCCACCACCGAGTCGGTGCTCGGCATCCGGGTGCCGATGGCCACCGCGATCGCCGACGCGGCGGCGGCCCGCCGCGACTACCTCGACGAGACCGGTGGCCGGTACGTGCACCTGATCGCCGACGGTGACATCCAGACCTCCGGCGACATCGCCAAGGCGCTCGGCTGCGGCGCGGACGCGGTGATGCTCGGCGAGGCGCTCTCGCTCTGCGAGGAGGCCCCCGCCGGCGGCGCCTGGTGGCACTCGGCGGCCAGCCACCCGTCGCTGCCCCGTGGCGCGTTCGAGGTGGCCGGCGAGCCGCTCGGCTCGATGGAGCGGCTCCTCTTCGGCCCGGCCGACGAGCCGGACGGCCAGCTCAACCTCTTCGGCGGCCTGCGCCGGGCGATGGCGAAGTGCGGCTACCGCGACCTCAAGGAGTTCCAGAAGGTCGGCCTCGTCCTCGACCGCTGACCCCATCCCGCCGTCGATCATGGAGGTGTGGTTCCCGGATCGCCCCGGTTCTTCCGGTTCGTCATCCGCCACAACTCCATGATCGACGCGGGCTGCCGGCCTAGGCTCGGCTGGTGAGGTGGTGGCGGGCTGGATTGGCGGCCGTGCTTGGGGCGGGGCTGCTGGTCGGGGGGTGCACCGAGGACGGGCGGTACCGCGCCGGGGCGGCGGAGGTGGGGGATCCGTACGTGCCGGGGGCGGGCAACGGCGGGTACGACGTCGCGCACTACCGGCTGAAGATCCGCTACGACCCGGGCAGCGACCGGCTCACCGGCGAGGCGACGGTCACCGCCACCGCCACCGCCGGACTCTCCCGGTTCAACCTCGACCTCGCCGGCCTCACCGTCGACCGGGTACGCGTCGACGGCGCGCCCGCGCGACACCGCCGCGACGGCAACGAACTCGTCGTCACCCCCGCCCACGGTCTGCCGTCCGGGAAGTCCTTCACCACCGAGGTGGCCTACGCCGGTGTGCCGCAGCCGCTCTCCATCGGCGAGCTGGGCAGCGGCGGCTTCCAGGCCACCGGGGACGGCGCGATCGCGCTCGGCCAGCCGGAGTCGGCGAGCACCTGGTTCCCGGTCGACGACCACCCCTCCGACAAGGCCACCTACGACCTCGAGGTGACCGTCCCTGACGGGCTCGCCGCGCTGAGCAACGGGGTGCTGCGGTCCCGGGCGAGCCGGGACGGCTGGACCACCTGGAGCTGGTCCGAGGGCTCGCCGATGGCCAGCTACCTGACCACCCTGGTGATCGGAAACTACCGGGTGTCGACCGGTACCCACGCCGGGAAGCCGATGGTCACCGCGGTGGCCGCCGGGCTGCCGGCGGACGGGCCGGCCGCCGCCTCGCTCGCCCGCACCGGCGAGATCGCCGACTTCCTGGCCGGCCGCTTCGGCCCGTACCCGTTCGACGCGTACGGCGGCATCGCGGTCGCCGACGAGCGCATCCGGTACGCCCTGGAGACCCAGTCCAGGCCGGTCTACGGGCCGGGCTTCTTCCGCGGCGGCCGGCCCGACACGGAGGTGGTCGCGCACGAACTGGCCCACCAGTGGTTCGGCGACAGCGTCTCGGTGGCCCGGTGGAGCGACATCTGGCTCAACGAGGGCTTCGCCACGTACGCCGAATGGCTGTGGGCCGAGCACGACGGCGGCCGCACCGTGGCGCGGGCCTTCGCCACCGAGTACGCGGTCACCGACTGGACCCGACCGTCGCTCGACCCGGGCCGGCCGGCGATGTTCGGCGACGCCGTCTACCAGCGGGGGGCGCTGGCCGTGCACGCGCTGCGCCGCGCGGTCGGCGACGACGCCTTCTTCCGCATCCTGAGCGGCTGGACGACCGAGCGTCGGGACGGCACCGCCACCACCGCCGACTTCGTCGCGTACGCCGAACGGGTCGCCGGCCGGCCGCTGCGCGCGCTCCTCGACGCCTGGCTCGTCGGCGGCACCGCGCCCGCCCTGCCGTGACACCGACCCGCGCGCCGCTCGGTAGGCTGCCGCGGGCGGTGCGGCCGGGCCGGGCCGCCGGCGGGCGTTCCCGGGGAGGGTCGAGACGATGACGCTGAGGCGGCGGGGCGCGCGACGGGTCCTCGGATTGCTGGTGGTGGGTGCGCTGGCGCTCGCCGGCTGCGACTCGAGCGGCCAGGACCGGACGGCGCCGACGGCGGCGCAGGCCTCGCCGACGGCTCCCCGGACGTTCGCGCCCGGAGCGGCCGGCGCCGGCGATCCCTACTTCCCCGGCTACGGCAACGGCGGCTACGACGTCACCCACTACACCGTGCGGGTCCGCTACGACCCGGCGAAGGACCGGCTGACCGGCACGACCACGGTGCGGGCCACCGCCACCACGGACCTCTCCGCGTTCCACCTGGACCTGGCCGGGCTGACCGTGCGTTCGGTGACGGTGGACGGCGTCGCGGCCACCCACGCCCGCGCCGACAACGAGCTGATCGTCACCCCGGCGACCGGCCTCAGCTCCGGCAACGGCTTCGTCGCGGAGATCCGGTACGACGGCGTGCCGGCCGCGTTGGACAACGACGTGCTCGGCGAGGGCGGCTGGCTGCACACCTCGGACGGCGCGATCGCGCTCGGCCAGCCGGAGTCGGCGAGCACCTGGTACCCGGTCAACGACCACCCGTCGGACAAGGCCACCTACGACTTCGAGATCACCGTGCCGAAGGGGCTCACCGCGGTCAGCAACGGCGTGCCGAAGGGGCGGACCACCCAGGGCGGCTGGACCACCTGGACGTGGTCCGAGGGCGCGCCGATGGCCAGCTACCTCAGCACGGTGGTGATCGGGAGGTTCCGGGTCACCACCGGCGAGCACAAGGGACGGCCGGTGTTCAGCGCGGTCAGCACCAAGGTGGCGAAGGGCGCCCCGGACCGGTCGATCGGGCGGACCGTCGAGGTGGCCGACTACCTGGAGAGCGTCTTCGGGCCGTACCCGTTCGACGCCTACGGCGGGGTGGTGGTCGCCGACGACCGGATCCGGTACGCGCTGGAGACGCAGACCCGGCCGGTCTACTCCGCCGGGTTCTTCAAGCAGGGCGACGACACCGGCGTGGTCGCGCACGAGCTGGCCCACCAGTGGTTCGGCAACAGCGTCGCGCTTCAGCGGTGGCAGGACATCTGGCTCAACGAGGGGCTGGCCACGTACGCCGAGTGGCTCTGGGCCGAACACACCGGCGAGTCCACCGTGCAGCGCGCCTTCGACCTGAAGTACGCGACGGCGTCCGGGCAGGTCTGGCGTACCCCGCCGGGGAAGCCGGGGGCGGCGAACCTCTTCGGTCAGTCGGTCTACCAGCGGGGCGGGATGACCGTGCACGCGCTGCGGGTGGCGGTCGGCGACACCGCCTTCTTCACCATCCTCCGCACCTGGGCGGAGGAGAAGAAGAACGGCAACGCCACCACCGCCGACTTCCAGGCGCTCGCCGAGCGTGTCTCCAACAAGCAGCTGGACAAGCTCTTCGACGCCTGGCTCTACGGCACCGAACGCCCCGCCGAGCCCAAGCCGCTCTGAGTCAGCTCCGCACCCGCAGGGTGGGGTGGGTCTTGAGGAACTCCTCGGCGCGGTTGGCGCGGAGTTCGGCGAGGAACTGCCGGCCGACCGGGCGGAGCTGCTCGCCCCGGTAGGCGCCTCCCTTGCCGACCGCGTCGCCGGGGAGGCCGACCAGAACCAGGCCGTCGGCGGGCATCCCGCCGAGGGCGTACGCGAAGTCGACCAGCCGCCGCCCGCCGCCGGCGTACACCATGGTTCTGCCGAGGGCGCGGACCACCTGCTCGACGCGGTCCGGGTCCCGGGCCAGCCCCTGGCCGAGGATCTTGCGGATCAGTGCCCGGATCAGCTGCTGCTGGTGGCGCTGTCGGGCGTAGTCGCCCCCGGCGATGTAGCGCTGTCGGGCGTAGTCCCGCGCCTGCCAGCCGTTGAGGTGCTGGTTGCCCTTCTCGTAGACCATCTGCGGCCCGGTGTACCCGCCAGCGGTGTGTGGCCGGTACTGCCCGTCCGGGCGCCGGTGGATCGAGGCGACCCGCTGGTCGACGTAGAGGTCCACCCCGCCGAGGGCGTCGACCAGCCGGTCGAAGCCGAAGAAGGTGAGCACCGCGCCCGCGTCGATGCGCAGCCCGGTGTACCGGCTGACGGTGGTGCGCAGCAGCTCGTACCCCTGGGCGGTGCTCGGGTGGGCCTTGTCGCCCGGGACCCGGCTGCCGTAGCTCATCGCGTGGGTGAGCTTGGTCCGGCCGCCCGGGTAGCCGGCCTTCGGGTAGGCCGGGATGTCCACCACCAGGTCGCGGGGGAGCGAGAAGAGGTATGCCTGCTTCAAGCCCGCCTCCACGTGCATGACCAGCACCGCGTCGGCGTGCGGCTCCCAGCCGGGCACGGTGACGCGGGTGTCCACCCCGACGATGAGGAAGTTCAGCGGGCCGGTCAGGTCGGCGCCGGGCGGCGGGGTGGGGCTCGCCGTGGCCGGGGCGGGGGCGCTCGCGGACGGCGTGGGCGTGGCCGGGCCGGCCGCCGGGCCGGGCGCGGGGGTGGATCGGGAGAGCAGGCGGGTGGCCGCCACCGCGCCGGCGGCGACCAGGAGCACGGCCACCAGGGCGGCCGCCCCCAGCATCCAGCGCCGTCGTGGTCGTGCGGTCTCCTGCGTCATCCGGTGTCCCTCTCCCCGTACGGAAACGACGCTCGAACGGGGGCCCGGGGTTGCCGCCGGCGGGCCCGGGTCGGTCGAGCGTTCTGCATGATCCCGAAAATCTGGCGCTGGCGCGACGGCTACCCGTCGGTAATGATGCGTCCATGCGGTACGACGTGGTCGTCATCGGGTCCGGCTTCGGCGGCAGCGTCACCGCGCTCCGACTGGCGGAGAAGGGCTACACGGTCGGCGTGCTGGAGGCCGGGCGGCGCTTCGCCGACGACGAGTTCCCGCAGACCTCCTGGCGTGCCCGGCGCTTCCTCTGGGCCCCGAAGCTCGGCTGCTACGGCCTCCAGCGGATCACCCTGCTCCGCTCGGCCGACCGGAGGGCCGGCGGGGGAGTCATGGTGCTCTCCGGGGCCGGGGTGGGCGGTGGCTCGCTGGTCTACGCCAACACCCTTTACGAGCCCCTCGACGCGTTCTACGCCGACCCGCAGTGGCGGGACATCACCGACTGGCGCGACGAGCTGGCCCGCCACTACGACCAGGCCAAACGGATGCTCGGGGTGACCACGTACCCGGTCCGGACCGGCGCGGACCGGGCGATGCGGGCGGTGGCCGAGCGGATGGGGGTCGGGCACACCTTCCACGCCACCCCGGTCGGGGTGCACATCGGCCGGCCCGGCGAGCGGGTGCCCGACCCGTACTTCGGCGGGGCCGGGCCGGAGCGGACCGGCTGCACACACTGCGGCTCGTGCATGACCGGTTGCCGGCACGGCGCCAAGAACACCCTGGTCAAGAACTACCTCTGGCTGGCCGAGCGGCTCGGCGCCCAGGTCCACCCGCTGACCACCGTCACCGGGGTCCGCCCCGCCGCCGGCGGGGGCTACCAGGTGCACACCGAGCGCACCGGCGCGTGGCTGCGCAGGCGGCGGCAGGTGATCCACGCCGGCCAGGTGGTCTTCGCCGCCGGCGCGCTGGGCACCCAGCGGCTGCTGCACGAGATGAAGGCGACCGGGGCGCTGGCCGCGCTCTCGCCCCGCCTCGGCGAGCTGACCCGGACCAACTCGGAGGCGATCCTCGGCGCCTCGGTGCCCCGCCAGCGGGCCCGCGAGCGGCGGCTCGACTTCACCGAGGGGGTGGCGATCACCAGCTCGTTCCACCCCGACCCGCAGACCCACATCGAGCCGGTCCGCTACGGGCGGGGCTCGAACGCGATGGGTCTGCTCCAGTCGCTGCTGGTCGACGGCGGCCCGCACCGGGTCCGGCGCTGGCTGGGCAGCATCGTCCGGCAGCCCGGCCTGGCCGCCCGGATGCTCTCGGTCCGCGGGTGGTCCGAGCGCACGGTGATCGCCCTCGTGATGCAGTCGGCGGACAACTCCCTGACCACCCGGTGGCGGCGCGGGCTCCTCGGCCGCCGGCTGGTCTCCGGGCCGGGGCACGGCGCGCCGAACCCGACCTGGATCCCGGCCGGCAACAACGCGGTCCGGCTGCTCGCCGAGGAGATCGACGGGACGCCCGGCGGCGCGCTGACCGAGCCGTTCAACATCCCGATGACCGCGCACATCCTCGGCGGGGCGGTGATCGGGGCCACCCCGGCGGACGGGGTGATCGACCCGTACCACCGGGTGCACGGGCACCCGGGGCTGCACGTGGTGGACGGGGCGGCGGTCTCGGCGAACCTCGGGGTGAACCCGTCGCTGACCATCACGGCCCAGGCGGAACGGGCGATGTCGTTCTGGCCCAACCAGGGCGAGGAGGATCCGCGACCGCCGCTCGGGCAGCCGTACCGCCGGCTGGCGCCGGTCCCGCCGCGGCAGCCGGCGGTCCCGGCGCACGCCCCCGCCGCCCTGCGCGGGTGACCCGCGCGACATCCCGGCGGGGCGCGCCGCGCGGAGCGACCGGCCCGCGCCCGGCGCGGGGGTGACGGTGGGTAGGCTTTCTGCACATGAGCACGCCTCGCCCCGTCCTCGTGGTGGACTTCGGAGCCCAGTACGCCCAGCTCATCGCGCGCCGGGTGCGCGAGGCGAAGGTCTACTCGGAGATCGTCCCGCACACCATGCCGGTCGCCGAGATGCTGGCGAAGGACCCGGCCGCGATCATCCTGTCCGGCGGCCCGTCCAGCGTCTACGCCCCCGGCGCCCCGCAGATCGACGCCGGCATGTTCACCGCCGACGTCCCGGTCTTCGGCATCTGCTACGGATTCCAGGCGATGGCGCAGGCGCTCGGCGGCACGGTCGCGCGGACCGGCAACCGGGAGTACGGCGGCACCCCGCTGCGCCCCCGGCTCCTCGAGCCCGGCGTGCTGCTCCGCGACCTGCCGGCGGACCTGCCGGTGTGGATGAGCCACGGCGACTGCGTGACCGAGGCCCCCGAGGGCTTCACCGTGACCGCCGAGTCGGCGGGCGCGCCGGTCGCCGCGTTCGAGGACGTGGCCGGGCGCCGGGCCGGGGTGCAGTTCCACCCCGAGGTCGGGCACACCGCGCACGGCCAGGAGATGCTGACCCGCTTCCTGTACGACATCGCCGGCGTCGAGCCGACCTGGACGCCCGAGAACATCATCGACGAGCAGGTCGCCCGGATCCGCGAGCAGGTGGGCGACAAGGAGGTCATCTGCGGGCTGTCCGGCGGGGTGGACTCCGCGGTCGCCGCCGCCCTGGTGCACAAGGCGGTCGGTGACCAGCTCACCTGCGTCTTCGTCGACCACGGCCTGCTGCGCGCGGGTGAGGCCGAGCAGGTCGAGAAGGACTACGTGGCCGCCACCGGCATCAAGCTCAAGGTGGTCGACGCGCAGGACCGCTTCCTCGGGGCGCTCGCCGGGGTGACGGACCCGGAGCAGAAGCGCAAGATCATCGGCCGGGAGTTCATCCGGGTCTTCGAGGCCGCCGCCCGGGAGATCGCCTCGCACGGCGACGTCGAGTTCCTGGTGCAGGGCACCCTCTACCCGGACGTGGTGGAGTCCGGCGGCGGCACCGGCACCGCCAACATCAAGAGCCATCACAACGTCGGCGGCCTGCCGGAGGACCTGAAGTTCGCCCTGGTCGAGCCGCTGCGCGCGCTCTTCAAGGACGAGGTCCGGGCGCTCGGCCTGGAGCTGGGCCTGCCCGAGGCGATGGTCTGGCGGCACCCGTTCCCCGGCCCCGGCCTGGCCATCCGGATCATCGGCGCGGTCGACCGGGAGCGGCTGGACCTGCTCCGCAAGGCCGACCTGATCGCCCGGGAGGAGCTGACCGCCGCCGGCCTGGACCGGGGCGTGTGGCAGTTCCCGGTGGTGCTCCTGGCCGAGGTGCGCAGCGTCGGCGTGCAGGGTGACGGGCGCAGCTACGGGCATCCCGTGGTGCTGCGCCCGGTCTCCAGCGAGGACGCGATGACCGCCGACTGGTCCCGGCTGCCCTACGAGGTGGTCGCCCGGATCTCCACCCGGATCACCAACGAGGTGGCCGAGGTGAACCGGGTGGTCCTGGACGTCACCAGCAAGCCGCCGGGCACCATCGAGTGGGAGTGACGCCGGCTCACCCGGCGGTCGGCGGCTGAGGCTGCGGCCGGGGCGTCGGCTCCGGCGTGCCCGCCGGGTGCGTCGCCGGCCCGCCGGTCGCGGTCGGCCAGGCCTCCGGGCCGGACGCCGGCTGCGGCCAGCCCTGCGGCGCGGCGCCCGTCGGGTGCGGCCAGGCGGGCGCGCCGGCCGGCTCCTCCGGCATCAGGAACCACATGATCGGGTACGCCAGTGCGGCGAAGCCGCCGGTGAGCAGGGTGGCGACGGCGAAGATCACCCGGACGAGGGTCGGGTCGACGGCGAAGTAGCGGCCGACGCCGCTGGCGACGCCGGCCACCATGCGGTCGGTCGTCGGTCGGCGGAGCTGCTTGTACGGCGCGTGAGGGGTGCTCGTGGAGGTCATGTCCCCACGGTCCCGCGCCGGCGGGCGGGCGACCTCGGTGACCGCCCGGACTCCTACCCTGATCGATCCCTGAGGCGCCAGCGATGAGTCAGGAATCCGACTCTTTTCGATGGACGTAACCCGGCAGGGGGAGAATTTCCTCCCGTGACCACCTCGCTGGAGCCGCTCCGCAGGATCGCGGCATACGCAGTTTGTGCTGATCAAGCCGGCCGAGTGTTGCTGGTCCGCGCATCGGATCGCTCCGGCACCCCCCGCACCTGGTCGCTGCCCGGAGGGGCGGTCGACCACGGTGAGGACCCCAAGCACACCGTCGTCCGCGAGACCGCGACGGAGACCGGCCTCTCGGTCGCCGTCTCCGAGCTGGCAGACGTGCTCGCCGACATGCGGGCCCTGCCCGAGCGCGGCATCACCCTGCACACCGACCGCCTGCTCTACACGGTCTCGCTGCGGGGCGGGACGCTGACCGACCGGGTGGACCGCCCGACCGACCTGGCCCGCTGGGTCACCCTGGACGAGGCCGGGGCGCTGCCGCTGCGGTCGTTCACCGCGCGCGCCCTGGGGCTCCCCGCCTCCTCGGCCGACGTGGTGCCCGAGGAGGTCCCCGAGTTTCCCTCGTTCTACGCGGTGCCCGGCCCGGACGGGCTGCACCGGGCGCAGCGCTTCGCCGCGTACGCCGTGGTCACCGACCCGGAGGAGCGGGTGCTGCTCACCCGGGTCTCCGACGGGTACCCGGGCGCCGGCTGCTGGCACCTCCCCGGCGGCGGCACCGACTACGGCGAGCAGCCGGGCGCGGCGCTGATCCGGGAGCTGGTCGAGGAGACCGGGCAGACCGGCCGCCTGGTCGAGCTGCTCGGCGTGGCCAGCCACCGGGACGCCGCCTCGCTCGGCCCGGAGGGCTACCCGATCGACTGGCACGGGGTGCGCGCCTTCTACCGGGTGGTCGTCGACCAGCCCGCCCCGCCCACCGTGGCCGACGTGGGCGGCTCCACCTGCGAGGCCCGCTGGTTCCGCCGCGAGGAGCTGACCGCCCTCCCCACCGACCGCCTCACCGAGGTGACCGCCGAGGCCGTCCACGCCGCCCAACTCCTCTAAACCTGACCCCACCCCCTCCCCGCGCTCCCCTCCACCGGCCGTTCCGGTGATCATGAAGTTGTTGCCGCGACACGCCGTGCCCGTGGGCAATAGGTTCATGATCGACGGGACGGCCGGTCGGGTTGTGGGAGCGGGGGGCTGATGGAACAGCGGCGGCGGATCGGGGCGTACGGGGTGTGCCGGGACGGGGAGCGGGTGCTGCTCGTGCGGGGGTCGGCCGTCGCGGACTTCCCCGGGGTGTGGCAGCTGCCCGGCGGTGGGCTCGACCACGCCGAGCATGCCGAGGTCGCGGTGGTGCGCGAGTTCGCCGAGGAGACCGGGCTGACCGTGGTGGTGACCGGGCTGCGGGACGCGGTGGCGGACGTGACCCGGTACCCCGACCTCGGGGTCGCCCTGCACACCGACCGGATCATCTTCGACGTCACACCCACCGGCGGCGCCCTCCGGGACGAGGTCGACCAGACCACCGACCTGGCCCGCTGGTGCACCCCCGCCGAGGCGGCCGGGCTGCCGTTGCTGCCGTTCACCGCCGAGCTGCTCGGCCTGCCGGTCGACCCGCTGCCCGCGCGGACCGCCCGGGCACCGTTCGGGCCGGCGCCCACCGACCGGCGGCAGCGCTTCGCCGCGTACGGGCTGGTCACCGACCCGGCGGGGCGGGTGCTGCTCACCATGATCGCCGACGGTTACCCGGGCGCCGGCAAGTGGCACCTGCCCGGTGGCGGCACCGACCACGGCGAGCAGCCCGCCGCCGGACTGCTCCGCGAGCTGGTCGAGGAGGCCAACCAGCTCGGCCGGGTGGTCGACCTGCTGGCCGTGGACAACCTGCACAATCCCGCCGCGCTCGGCCCCGAGGGGCGGCCGTTGGACTGGCACGGCGTCCGGGTGATCTACCGGGTGCGGGTGGACGCCCCGACCGAGGCGGTGGTGACCGAGCTCGCCGGCGGGTCCACCGCCCGCGCCGCCTGGTTCGCTCCAGAGCAGGTCAGCGAGCTGCGGCTGACCGACGTGGCGGCCCTGGCAACCGGACGTCGGGGGAGGTAGCACCCGCTCGCCGGGCCGCTCCGGCCCTCCTCCGGTACAGTCGGGAGTTGGGTTGGTGCAAGAAACGGGCGATGACGCCCGAGATGGGAATAAGAGAGCGGTTCGCGCGGCTTAAGGGAGATATAAGTACCGCCGGCAGCTATCGCCAAGCCCCTTTCCCTTGTGCAATGGTGTACTCCGCAAAACGGGCTGCCGGACCAGCAAGGTCCGGCACGAGACAGCCGGACAGCCGCCCAGGTGGGCGGTCAGCCGATCCGGTGATGGAGGAAGCGTGCCGAGAGCCCCATGGCGCCGGCGTCGTACGACTGACAGTCCGCGCCCCGCAGGGCGTCGCTGGGCGGGCCGGTTGCGCCGCAGCAGCACGTTCGCCCGCCAGGTGCTGCTGGTCCGGGTGGGCCGCCGGGACGATGCCGGTTCCGGCACCGACCTGGTCGTTCCCGACCACCGCTACGCCGACCGGCAGCGCCGCCGCTACGGCCGGTTCGACCGCGCCGCCGAGGTCGAGGCGATCATGCCGGTCAGCCCGGCGCTCGCCCCTACGTCGCCGGTCGACGACGACGCGACGGCGATGTCGATCCCGCTCCTGCCGGGTGAGCGCACCGCCGCCCGCCGGATGAAGTTCGCCCTGGTCAACGCCTGCACCCTGAGCAGCCTGATGCTCGGCATGCTGGCCATCTTCCTGGCCATGCAGGGCGAGGTCCGGGTCGCGGCGCTCTGCCTGATCGCCTGCGTCGTGTTCGACGGTCTCGACGGCGCGCTGGCCCGCAAGCTCGGCGTGGCCAGCCCGTTCGGCGCCCAGATGGACTCGCTGGCCGACATGTGCTCGTTCGGCCTCGCCGCCCCGGTGGTGGTCTACGCCTCGCTGGCCGGGTCGGTGCCGCCGGCCGCCGCCGCGGTGGCCTGCGCGCTCGTCGCGGCCTGCGCCGCGATCCGGCTCGCCCGGTTCAACGTCTCGCCGAAGGACGGCCGGTTCTTCTGCGGCGTGCCGACGACCATGGCGGCGGCCGTCCTGGCCCTGACCGTGGCGATCGGGCTGCCGGTCTCCGGGCTGGTGCTGGTCGGCGGGGTCGCCCTGCTCGCCTTCGCGATGGTCTCCAGCTTCCCGTACGCCAAGCTCGCCCGGCTGGTGAAGCTGCCGCCGTGGCTCTGGCTGGCCCCGGTGGTCGGCGCCCTGGTCGACATCCGGCTGACCTTCGCCCTGGTGGTGGTGGGTTACCTGGTCAGCGGCCCGCTGCTCTGGCTGCACCAGCGCCGTACCGCCTGATCCCGCCGTACGAAAAAGGGGCGCCGCGTTCGCGGCGCCCCTTTTCGCGTCTCCGCGGTCAGACCCAGCGGGCGATCACGGTCGAGCCCCCGACCACCTTGTCGCCGGGGCCGACCAGCGGCTCGGCGGCGTCCGCCGGCAGGTAGACGTCGGTCCGCGAGCCGAACCGGATCAGCCCGAAGCGCTCGCCCTTCGCCAGCAGCGCGCCGACCGGCGCCCGCTGCACGATCCGCCGGGCGATCAGGCCGGTACGCTGCGCGACCACCACCGGGCCGTGCTCGGTCTCCAGCACCGTGTACGCCGCGACGTTGTGCTCGGCGTCCGGCTTCATCGCGTTGACGAAGCCGCCGTCGGCGACGAAGTAGTCGACCACCTTCCCGGCGACCGGGGCGCGGTTGACGTGCACGTCCAGCACGGAGAGGAAGACCGCGACGCGCAGCCACTCGCCCTCGCCGAAGCGCTCGTCCTGCAGCCGCTGCACCGAGAGAACCTGACCGTCCGCGGCGGCGACCACGGCCGAGGGGTCCTCCGGCACGTCCCGCTCCGGGTCCCGGAAGAAGGCGGCCACCGGGGCGGCGGCCAGCGCCGGCAGCAGCCAGAGCTTCGACTTCGGCCGGGCCGCCCGGGCCAGCGCGGCCAGCCCGAGGCTGATCCCGGCCGCGGCGACGCCGTTCGAGTCGATGTGCATGCCCCGGGTCAGCGGCACGCTGGACGGCCGGTACGCCGGGGTCAGCCGGGCGGCCACCGCGGCGCTGGCCGGGGTGAAGCGGAGCTGGTGCACCCGGACCGGCGGGGAGTTGCGCAGCACCAGGTCGGTGCGGACGCCGTGCAGCACGCCCTGCCGGTCCAGCTCGGTGCCCGCGCCCTCGGTCCGGAAGAGCGGCGCGGCCACGCTCAGCACCGCGCCGTCGGAGAGGTACTTCGACAGCCCGTCGACGGCCACCCGGGCCTCGTCGGCGGTGCCGGTGAACGGTTCGGCGGCGATGACCACCTCGGCGGCGTCCGCCTCGGCGAGGGTGTCGACCACGCGTACCCGGTCGGCGACCCACCGGCCCTGGGCCGACACGTGCTCGCGGAGCGCGGCGGCGGAGGAGCCCTCCGCCGGCACGACGGTGAGCCGGTCGCCGGGGAGCAGCCCCTCGATCGCCGCGGCCAGGACCGGGGACTCCGGAGCCGCGCCGACCAGCAGGGCGGCCTTCGGGTCGTTGCGCCGGGCGAGCTCGGTGACGAGGGTACGGGCGGCGCGCTCGCCGATGCGGACCGGACCGGACGCGCCGGACGTGCGCACGGCGGGGGACTGGGTCATGTCGGACGGGCTCCTGACGGGTAGAGACGGGAAAGCGGCGGGACCCCCACGGCGACCTGGTCGGCTGGGCCGGGGACGAGGCTCGGCGACCGGGACCACCGGACCGGGCGGAACCCGGCGAGGTGGCGGCCCGGCCGCGGCCGCGGCCACACGGTGTGGGCCGGCCGGCGGAGGCGAGATCTCCACCAGCCAGCATATGCGCCGCCCGAGGAGCCCCGCACCGCCGTGCTCAGCCCGGTGACCGCTCCTCGCCGTCCGGCCCCGGCGGCGGGCCGTCTCCAGCGGCTCGCCGCCCGGGCGTGCCCGGCGTGTCGCCGACGGTGGACCGCCCGGGGCTCGTCGGTCCGAGGTCGACGGTGGGCTGCTCCCGGGTCACCGGCGCCACGTCGACGGTGGGCTGCTCGCGGGTCGCCGCGCCCGCGGGCGGCCCGAGGTCCGTCGGCGCGGACGGCGACCAGCGCGGTCCGGCCGACCCGCCACTGACCGGCCGGTCCTCCACCGCCTCGGCCGCGTCGTCGCCGACCGCATCGGTGCTCCACTCGTCGGCCTCCGGCGCCGCCGGTGGGGTCCACTCCGGGCCGCCGCCCTCGTAGGGGGCGGACACGGTCGCCTCGGCGTCCGGCGTGGTGGCGGCGTCCCGGTCGGCGTGCCGGCCGGAGCCCAGCGCGCCGACCAGGCCCAGCACCCCGACCAGGAGGAGCCCGCCGGCCAGGAACCACCCCACCGGCGGCAGCGTCAGCCCGAGGATCCGGGCCAGCAGCCACCAGACGGAGAGGGCCAGGAAGACCAGCCCGAACGCGAGCGAGACGAGGTCGGTGCGGTGGGCCTTCACCGGGTCACCTCCAGGTTGCCGGCGTTGACGTGGATGAGCAGCCGCAGCTTGCCACCGCCGGGGCCGTCCGGGCCGACGTCGGTGCTCTCCCGGAGGTTGCCGTCCAGCCCGCCGGAGCGCCGGCCGAAGACGGTGGCGTCTCCGGCGTTCACGTCGGCCACCGTGGTGACGTCGACGTTCGGCGGCACCACCACCGTCGCCTCGCCGAAGTTGATCGCCACCACGATCTGCGTCTCCTTCTTGTCGAAGTCGACCCCGCGCAGGTCGAGCACGGCGTCGCCGAAGTTGTTCTCGTACCGGGTCGCCAGGTCGCGGTAGTCCGTCGGGGCCCAGGTCACGTCGCCGTCGATGCCGCGTACCCGGTCGTATGACTCGGCGACGGTGGCGACGCCGAGCGCCGCCGCGGTCACCAGGCCGAGCGCGATCAGCCAGCGCGCCCGGCCGAACCAGGTGCCGACCAGCAGCCCGAGCCCGATCGTGGCCAGCGTCGCGGCGAAGTACCCGGCGGCGCCCACCGGGAAGACGTCCAGCAGGTCGAGCACGGCGACCACGCCCAGCGAGAGGAAGATCAGCGAGAACGTCACCGCGCCGAGCGGGGAGCGTTCCTTCGGCCGCTTGGGCGGCTTGGGCGCCCGGGCCGGCGGCTGCGGCGGCACCGGCGGGTACGGCCCGGCGTACGGGCCGCGGGGGGCGAACGGCGCCCGGTACCCGGTCGGCGGCAGCGGCGCGGGGACCGGCTCGCCGACCGTCGGCGCGGCGGGCCAGACCGGCGCCTCCGCGCCGGCTCCCGTGGTGGGTCGGGCGGGCGGCTCGACGGTGCCGGGGCCGGCCGCCGGAGCCGGCGCGGGCTGCGGCCGGACGGCCTCCCACGGCCCCGCCGGGGCGGGACCGGCGGCCGGGGCCGACCAGGCCGGCAGGCCCGAGGTCGGGGCGGGGGCGGGCGGGGCGTACATCCCCGGGGCCGGCCAGCTCACCGGCGGCACGGGCCCGGGAGGCGTCGCGGGCGGGCCGGACGCGGCCGGGCCCGCGGGCCCCCGGTGTTCCCGGTTGAGCAGCAGCGCGCCGCCGATCAGGATGGCCGCGCCGAGCAGGACGGCCCGGAACGCGTCGGTGACGATGTAGCCGAAGCTGACCGCGACCAGGATGCTGAGCACGATGACGGTGACCGGCGACATGCTGGACCGGCCCCGGCCGAGCATCGACTCCACCGGGGAGGCGGTGTCCCCCTCGCCGGGGATGATCAGCCACGCGGCGACGTAGATCAGGATGCCGATGCCGCCGAAGAAGCCCAGCACGGCGAGCAGCACCCGCCAGAGCACCGGGTCGGTGTTGGTGGCCCGGCCGATCGCCGCGCAGACGCCGGCCAGGTAGCGGCCCTCGCGGGGGCGGACCAGCCCGTACCGGGAGGTGAAGCCGACGCCGCCGGGCGGCGGGGCGTACCCGGGCGGCGGGTCGCCGAGCGGCGCGGCGCCGGCGGCCGACGCGCCCGGCGGTGGGGTGGCGGGTCCGGCGGTCGACCACGACGGGTCGCCGGCGGCGTCCCCGGCCGGCGGGGCGCCCTGCTCCGAACCGGCCTGGGTGGTGGGCGCCGGTGTCGGCGCCGGGGGTGGCGGTGGCCCGTCCGGCGGTGCCGCCCCGGGCAGGGGCGGACGGGCAGCGTCCTCGGTCATGCTTCCGATCCTGCTGCCCCGGGCGCCCGAGCGTCCTCCGGAACCGACCCTGACGCCACCCTGAGATCCGCGGCGGCCGAATGTCGGGGGCGTCCCCGTGGCCCGGGGCGGTCCGCCCGTGTGACGATCGGGGCGGCGCCGGAATCGGCCCGTGCCTCGTCCCACCACCGGGGAGTTTCCGATCAGCAGCACCGTGACCCCACACCCACCGCGGCTCTACCGTGCCCCCGAGCACCGGCTGGCCGCGGGGGTGGCCGCCGGCATCGCCGACCACCTCGGCATCTCCGTGGTCCGCGTCCGGGTGGCCTTCATGGTGCTGCTCGGGCTGAGCGGCCTCGGCCTGCTGCTCTACGCGGCCTTCTGGGCGGTGGTCCCGCTGCGCCCGGGCGACGCCGTACCGCCCCGCCGGGACCTCGCCCAGCTCCTGCCCTTCGTCGCGATCGGGCTGGGCGTGCTGCTGACGCAGGTGATGGTCTTCGATTCGGTGGGCGCGGCCGGCACCGCCGGCTGGCTGGTTGCGATCATCGCGGTCGGCGCCGGGGTGATCTGGCACCAGTCCGCCCCGGAGCGCCGCCGGCAGTGGGGCGAGTCGATGCCGGTGCCGTGGCTCGGCGCGGTGGTGGAGGAGAGCGACCGGCGGGCCTTCGTGCTCCGCTTCATCGGCGGCGGCGTACTGGTCGCGGTCGGCATCATCGGCGTGGCGGCGGTCTACTCGCCGGCGCAGAACTTCGACGCCGTGATCAACGGCGTGATCTTCGCGCTGGTCGGGCTGGCCGGCGTCGGCGTGGTGGCCGCGCCCGTGCTCTGGCGGACCTGGAACCAGCTCCGCTCGGAGCGGGAGGGGCGCATCCGCGAGCAGGAGCGCGCCGAGCTGGCCGCGATGGTGCACGACCAGGTGCTGCACACCCTGGCCCTGATCCAGCGCAACGCCAGCGACGTCAAGACGGTCCAGCGGCTGGCCCGGGGCCAGGAACGGTCGCTGCGGAACTGGCTCTACAAGCCGACCGGCTCGCCGACCGAGCGCTTCGCCGCGGCCCTGGAGCAGGCCGCCGCCGAGGTGGAGGACACCTTCGCCATCACGGTGGAGGCGGTGGTGGTCGGCGACCGGGAGACCGACGAGCGGGTCGGCGCGCTGGTCGCCGCGGCCCGGGAGGCGCTGGTGAACGCCGCCCGGCACGCCGCGGTCCAGACGGTCTCGCTCTACGCCGAGGTGGAGCCGGACCAGGTCAGCGTCTTCGTGCGGGACCGGGGCAAGGGCTTCGACCCGGATACGGTGGAGGATCACCGGCACGGCGTCCGAGGGTCGATCATCGGACGGATGAAGCGGCACGGTGGCCGGGCGGAGATCCGGTCCGAGCCGGGGGAGGGGACCGAGGTCCGGCTGATCCTGCCGATCACCGGCGCCGGCTCCGCGACGGAAAGGGACAGATGACCATGGCCGAGCACGAACCGGTCGAGGGGGCGCAGCCCCGGGACGGGCGGCTGCGGGTGTTCCTCGTCGACGACCACGCGATGTTCCGGGCGGGCGTGCGCGCCGAGCTGGGCGGCCACGTGGAGGTGGTGGGCGAGGCGAGCACGGTGACCGAGGCGGTCAACCGGATCGCCGCCACCCAGCCCGACGTGGTGCTGCTCGACGTGCACATGCCGGACGGCGGTGGCCGGGCGGTGCTGGACGCGATGCGGCGTACCCACCCGCAGGTGAAGTTCCTCGCGCTGAGCGTGTCGGACGCGGCCGAGGACGTGATAGGGCTGATCCGGGCCGGCGCCCGGGGGTACGTCACGAAGACCATCTCGCCGGACGAGCTGACCGACGCCATCCGGCGGGTGGCCGACGGCGACGCCGTGTTCAGCCCGCGGCTGGCCGGGTTCGTGCTGGACGCGTTCGCGGCCCGGCCGGACGCGCCGGTCGCCGATCCGGAGCTGGACCAGCTCACCAACCGGGAGCGCGAGGTGCTCCGGCTGCTGGCCCGGGGGTACGCGTACAAGGAGATCGCCAAGGAGCTCTACATCTCGATCAAGACGGTCGAGACGCACGTGTCGAACGTGCTCCGCAAGCTCCAGATGTCCAACCGGTACGAGCTGTCCCGCTGGGCGGCGGACCGCCGCCTGGTCTGACCCGCGCCCCGTCCCCGGTCCCCGGCGTCCCGTGCGGCGCCGGGGGCGTGGGCGGTGGGTGGCCGGCGCCGGTCACTCGGTGCGGAGCACGGTGAACGCCTCGGCCAGCCGGCCGGCGGGCAGGCCGGCGTTCTCGGCCACGGTGGTGAGCCGGTCGCGTATCCAGGTCTCCACGTCGAAGTGCGCGGTCTGCGAACGGTGGGCCCGCATCGCGGCGACCTTCCGGTCGACGTACGCGGTGACGTCCACGGCGTGGTCCGGAGCGGGGCCGCCGGCGTACCAGATCTCCCGGACGACCCACGGCTCCAGCCCCTCGGCCAGCAGCTCCGGGAAGGCGAAGCGGTTGCGCGCGTCCGGGTAGACCGCGCAGGTGGTGGCCTCGCCGACCGCCAGGTGGTCCGGGTGGCTCGGCCCGGCGAGGTGCTCCCAGCGGCGCAGCGGCGAACTGGTGAGCACCCGGTCCGGCCGGAACCGCCGGATCGCCGCAGCGACCTGCCGGCGCATGGTCAGGCTGGGGGTGAGCGTCCCGTCGGCGTGGCCGTCGAGGAAGTCGACCCGGTGTACGCCGACCACGGCGGCGGCGGCCCGCTGCTCCCGTTCGCGCAGCCGGGGCATCTCCTCGCGCGGCGTGTCGTCGAAGCCGCCGGAGCCACCCCGGGTGACGACGAGGTACGCGACCTCGACACCCTCCTCCACCCAGCCGGCGATGGTGCCCGCACAGCCGAAGTCGACATCATCCGGATGGGCAAATACGGCCAGCGCCCGCTCGACGTCGGGCAGCGCCGGAGCGGAGGCAGGGAAGCTCACAGGGACCGAGAGTACGTGTCGTCCTCGACCGATGTGACCGTGTCTTTCCTGTTCAGAGTGGTCCGACTCGCCTGTTTCATGATCTTTTCTCAGGTATCGGCAACGTGGCGACCAACTAACGGCTTGATAACGGCACCTTCACGTAATGGGCAGGTGAGTGTCACAGTGGCAACACCTCACCCCCGGTGTGAGGCACCCCGTCGGGCCCCGCCGACCACGTGACGCCGTCTTTTCGTCGCGGAACGTGGCCGTCGACCCTGCGCGGTGCCGCTCGGCGAGGGTGTGGTGCCCGGCGGATCGGTACCCCTGGGGTGTCCCGATTTCCTCTGCGGTAAACCGTCGACCTGTGGTCCGGGTCGGCGGCGGTGTCACCCCCACACGTGCGTGAAACCCACGACGGAACCAGGTCAGAAAGAGGAGGCCCCTCGGAATGAGAGTCTCGAAGCGGGCGAGCGGCGCCCTCGCGGTGGGCGCGGCATTCGCGCTCGTCGCGTCCGGCTGCTCCAGCAGCGACAACAACGGCGGCGAGACCGGCGCGAGCGCCGACGGCGCGATCGTCATCGACGGCACCCAGCCGGAGAACCCCCTGGTTCCGGCGAACACCACCGAGACCGGTGGCGGCGCGATCATCGACTGGATGTGGACCGGTCTGGTCGAGTACCCGAACAACGGTGGCGCGCCGCAGAACGCGCTCGCCGAGTCGATCGACACGACCGACTCCAAGGTCTTCAAGATCAAGATCAAGCAGAACACCAAGTTCCACGACGGCACCACCGTCAAGGCCGAGAGCTTCGTCAAGGCCTGGAACTGGGCGGCCTACGGGCCGAACGGCGCGCAGAACGCGAGCTTCTTCGCCGACATCCAGGGCTTCGGCGACGTCTACACCGAGGACCCGGACGGCCCGGACGGCCCGAAGAAGGCCCCGGAGCCGAAGGCCAAGGAGATGTCCGGCCTCAAGGTCGTCGACGACTGGAACTTCGAGGTCACGCTGAGCGCGCCGACCGCCGTGTTCCCGACCAAGCTCGGCTACAGCGCCTTCATGCCGCTGCCGGACTCCTTCTTCAGCGATGTCACGAAGTTCGGCAAGAACCCGATCGGTAACGGCCCGGTCAAGTTCGTGTCGTGGCAGGACGACGTCGACATCAAGCTCACCCGCTTCGACGACTACCAGCTGCGCGACAAGATGAAGATCAAGGACGTCACCGTCAAGATCTACCAGGACGACACGGCGGCCTACAACGACCTGGTCTCCAACAACCTGGACTTCCAGCAGCAGGTCCCGGTCTCCTCGCTGGCCGGCGACAAGTGGAAGACCGACCTGGGCGACCGGGCCATCGCGTCCACCACGCCGTCGACGGGCATCATCGCCTTCCCGATCTACGACAAGCGCTTCCAGAACCCGAAGCTGCGCAAGGCGATCTCGCTCTCCATCGACCGGCAGTCGATCACCGACAAGATCTTCTTCGGTAACCGCAAGCCGGCCGACAGCTGGGCCAACCCGCTGACCCCGGGTGCCGAGCCGGGCAACTGCACCGCCTGCAAGTTCGACGTGGCCCAGGCCAAGCAGCTCCTCAACGAGGCCGGTGGCTTCACCGGCAAGCTGACCCTGTCGTACAACGCGGACGCCAGCCACAAGGAGTGGATGGAGGCGGTTGCCCAGCAGATCAAGACCAACCTGGGCATCGACGCCGTCGCCGTCGGCGTGCCGACCTTCGCGGTCTTCCGGGCCAACATCAACGCCTACAAGATGACCGGCGCCTACCGGGCCGGCTGGCAGCAGGACTACCCGGACGTGGAGAACTGGATCAACCCGCTCTACGTGACCGGTGGCTCCTCGAACGACGGCAAGTACAGCAACCCGCAGGTCGACGCCCTCGCCAAGGAGGCCTCCGCGGCCCCCAGCATCGAGGAGTCGCACAAGAAGTTCGCTGAGGCCGTCAAGATCATCGACCAGGAAGTTCCGTCGATGCCGATCTACTTCGGTGGCCAGCAGTCCGGCCACTCGGAGAAGATCAAGAAGATGGAGCTGAACAACGTCGGCGAACTCGACCTCACCTCGGTCGAGCTCTGATCCGAACGGTCTGACCCCGGGTCGGGCTCGCCTACCGGTGAGCCCGACCCGGGGCCGTTCCGCGAGGGGGTGTACAACAAACCCCTCGCACGTTGTCACCACCGTGTCGGCTGCCCCGACGCGCCCCCTGTCTGGAGGACCACCCCATGGGCCGTTATCTCTTGAGACGGCTGCTGCAACTCGTCCCGGTCTTCATCGGTACGACGTTCCTGATCTACTGGCTCGTCTGGTCGGTGCCCGGCGACCCCTTCGCCGGCAAGTGCGGCGACCGCGGTTGCCCGCCCAACTTCCGGGCGATGATGACCGAGAAGTACCATCTCGACCAGTCGATCTGGGTGCAGTACGCCAGCTACATGAAGAACCTTTTCCAGGGTGACTTCGGCGTCACGTTCAGCGGTCGTTCGATCAACGACATCATCGTGACGTCCTACCCCAACACCCTGAAGCTGGCTGTGGTCGCGCTCGCCATCGAGGCCGTGATCGGTCTCGGCGCCGGCGTGCTGACCGGTCTCCGACGCAACGGCTTCCTGGACAACCTGGTCCTGGTCGCCACCCTCTTCCTGATCGCGCTGCCGGTCTTCGTGATCGGCTTCGTGCTCCAGTGGTTCTTCGGCGTCAAGTGGGGGATCGTCCACCCGACGGTCTCCAACGAGATGCGCTTCTCCGAGCTGATCCTTCCGGGCTTCGTGCTCGGCAGCGCCTCGATGGCGTACATCGCCCGGGTGGCGCGGACCAGCATCGCGGAGAACCGCCGCGCCGACTACGTCCGGACCGCCATCGCCAAGGGCCTGCCCATGCGTCGGGTGGTGGGCGTGCACCTGCTGCGCAACTCGCTGATCCCGGTCGTCACCCTGCTCGGCACCGACCTCGGCGCGCTGATGGGTGGCGCCATCATCACCGAGGGCATCTTCGGCATCAACGGCATCGGCCGCCAGGTCCTCCGGGCCATCGTCACCAAGGAAAGCGCTACGGTTGTCTCCATCGTGGTGGTCCTGGTGCTCGTCTATCTCCTGATGAACCTGCTGGTGGACCTGCTCTACGCCGCCCTGGACCCGAGGATTCGCTATGAGTGACCCGAGTGCCGCTTCCCTTGTCAGCACCCCCCGTCCCGAGCAGCCGACCGAGATCGGCGCCCCGACCAACGCCGGCCTGCCGGAGAGCGCCCGCAAGGAGAAGCCGCGTGGCCTCCTGGGTGACGCGTGGCGGGACCTGCGCCGCAAGCCGCTGTTCTGGATCTCCGCCACGTTCATCCTGGTCTTCGTGCTGATGGCCGCGTTCCCGTCCCTGTTCACCTCTGGTGACGCGGTCAACGGTGCGCTGGAGCGCAGCCGGGTGGAGCCGTCGGCGGACGCCTGGTTCGGCTACGACGTGCAGGGCCGCGATGTCTACGCCCGGACGATCTACGGCGCCCGCGCGTCGATCGTGGTGGCGCTGCTGTCCGTGATCGGCACCCTGCTGTTCGGTGGCACGATGGGCATCATCGCCGGCTACAAGGGCGGCTGGGTTGACGGCCTGCTCTCCCGCATCGCCGACATCTTCTTCGGCCTGCCGTTCGTGCTCGGCGCGATCGTCATCCTGACCACGTTCAACGGCTCGGGCACGGACAACAACGAGTGGCAGATCATGGGCCTGGTGATCATGTCGCTGGTCGTCCTGAGCTGGCCGGTCGTGATGCGGCTGATGCGCTCCTCGGTGCTCGCCACCAAGGAGGCCGACTACATCGTGGCGGCCCGGGCCCTCGGCGCCGGCAGCGGTCGGATCATCCTCAAGCACCTGCTGCCGAACTGCCTGGCCCCGCTGCTGGTCTACGGCACGATCATGGTCGGCTCCTTCATCGGCGCCGAGGCCACCCTGTCTTTCCTGGGTATCGGGCTGAAGACCCCGGTCGTGTCCTGGGGAATCATGATCAGCGAAGCGCAGAACTACCTCCGGGTCTCGCCCTTCCTGCTCTTCTTCCCCGCCGCGTTCCTCGTCACCGCCGTGCTGAGCTTCGTGATGCTCGGCGAGGCGGTCCGCGAGGCCCTCGACCCGAAGCTCCGATAGGGGAGACTGAGTTGTCCGACATTCTCGTGTCCGAGCAGAGCGCGCCGGGCGCCGACGGATCCGGCCGCCCCTCCGGCCGCTTGCTGGAGGTCGACGGCCTGCGGGTGGAGTTCCGCACCCGGGACGGCGTCGCCAAGGTCATCAACGGAGTCACGTACCACGTCGACGCGGGAGAGACCCTCGCCGTGCTCGGCGAGTCCGGCTCCGGTAAGAGCGTCACCGCGCAGACCATCATGGGCATCCTGGACACCCCGCCCGGCTTCGTCACCGGCGGTCAGGTCCGCTTCCACGGCAAGGACATGCTCAAGATGTCCGCCGAGGAGCGCCGCCGCATCCGCGGCGAGGGCATCGCGATGATCTTCCAGGACTCGCTCTCCGCGTTGAACCCGGTCTTCACCGTCGGTTTCCAGATCGCCGAGCAGTTCCGCATCCGGCGCGGCCTGAGCCGCGCGGACGCGAAGAAGCGCGCGATCGAGATGCTCGACCAGGTCAAGATTCCCAACGCCAAGGGCCGGTTCAGCAACTACCCGCACCAGTTCTCCGGCGGTATGCGACAGCGCGCGATGATCGCGATGTCGCTGGCGCTCGACCCGGAGGTGCTGATCGCGGACGAGCCGACCACCGCGCTGGACGTGACCGTGCAGGCCCAGATCATGGACCTGCTCGGCGAGCTCCAGCGGGAGCGGCGGATGGGCATGATCCTGATCACCCACGACCTCGGCGTGGTCGCCGACGTCGCGGACCGGATCGCGGTCATGTACGCCGGCCGGATCGTCGAGGAAGCCGACGTGTACGACCTGTACGCCAAGCCGGCGCACCCGTACACGCTCGGCCTGCTGAACTCGATCCCGCGGATGGACGAGAAGGGGCAGGAGCTCCGCACCATCAAGGGCCTTCCGCCGAACCTGATGAACATCCCGCCGGGCTGCCCGTTCAACCCGCGCTGCCCCATGGCGCAGCCGGTGTGCCGGGAGAAGGTGCCCCCGCTGCTGCAGATCGGCAGGGCTCGGGCCAGCGCCTGCCACTTCGCCGAGGAGCTCGTGAACCGTGACTGAGAACATCATCGAGGTCCGTGACCTGGTCAAGCACTACCCCGTCACCCGCGGGATCGTGTTCAAGAAGACCATCGGTCAGGTCAAGGCGGTCGACGGCGTCTCCTTCGAGCTGAAAGCCGGCGAGACGCTGGGCGTGGTGGGCGAGTCCGGCTGCGGCAAGTCGACGCTGGCCCGGGTTCTGATGAACCTGGAGAAGCCGACCGCCGGCAGCGTGCTCTACAAGGGGCAGGACATCTCCAAGCTCTCCGGCGGTGCGCTGCGGCGGCTGCGCCGGCAGATCCAGCTGGTGATGCAGGACCCGTACACCTCGCTGAACCCCCGGATGACGGTGGGTGACCTGATCGGCGAGCCGTTCGAGATCCACCCCGAGGTGGCCCCGAAGGGCAGTCGCCGGAACAAGGTCAAGGAGCTGCTCGACCTGGTCGGCCTCAACCCGGAGCACATCAACCGGTACCCGCACCAGTTCTCCGGCGGCCAGCGGCAGCGCATCGGCATCGCCCGGGCGCTCGCGCTGCGGCCGGAGATCATCGTCTGCGACGAGCCGGTCTCGGCCCTGGACGTGTCGATCCAGGCGCAGGTGATGAACCTGCTGGAGAATCTCCAGAACGAGTTCGGCCTGTCGTACGTCTTCATCGCCCACGACCTCTCGGTCGTGCGCCACCTCTCCGACCGGGTCGCGGTGATGTACCTGGGCAAGATGGTGGAGATCGGCACCGAGGACGAGATCTACGAGCGGCCGACCCACCCGTACACCCAGGCGCTGCTCTCGGCGGTGCCGGTGCCGGACCCGACGCTGCGGGACAACAAGGCGATCATCCGGCTCACCGGTGACGTCCCCTCCCCGGTGAGCCCGCCCTCGGGCTGCCGGTTCCGCACCCGCTGCTGGAAGGCGCAGGACATCTGCGCCCAGGAGGTGCCGCTGCTGCAGATCCGGCGGGGCTCGGACCACCCGACCGCCTGCCACTTCGCGGAGAAGCGCGAGATCGTCGCCACCCACCAGGCGTGATCCGTCCGAACCGCCTGCCGGCGTCAGCCCGACGCCGGCAGGCGGTTCGTCGCATCCGGGTCCGGTCGCGCCGGACCGGGCCCGCCGGGGCCGGCACGGCCCTCCTCAGAGGGGGCCGCGGCCGGCGCGGAGCAGCAGCAGCGCGAGCTGCGTCCCGTCCGCGCCGAGCGCCTGCCGGAACCGCTCCAGGATCTCCCGCTCCCGGGAGAGCACCAGGCGGGTGCCGCCGGAGGCGAGCCGGGTGGCCCCCACCTCCTGGGAGAGGGCGGCCCGCTCCTGCCACAGCGCGATGATGGTGCGGTCGATCTCGTCGATCCGCTCCCGGATCTCCACGATCCGCTCGGCGGCCGCCGAGTCGTCGGTGCCGGTCCGGGCGGTCGCGGCCGCCGTCGGACCCGGGTCGGCCCGGTCGTGGTCCCTCGCCAGGCCGCCGCTCTGCTCCGCCACGTCAGTCATCATCGTCGTACCCCTCGGGTGTCGGGCCCGGTGCCCGGATCCCGGGACGAAAAAGCCCCGGGCTCTCCGAGCCCGGGGCTTTTTCGCAGGTCTTGTGATCAGGCGCGACCTACGGCTGCCGGACTCCCGGTGCCGTAGTAAAAGTAGAAGCGCTGATCGAACACGCCGCCGAGTATGCCGAGCCGGGGCCGGGGGCGCAAGCATTCCCGCCAACAGGTGGGACGGGGCACGTTTCCGCCCCGGGTGACGGCTTCGTCTCGTCAGGGCGTGCGCGGGCGGGAAGTGTCCGTCCGGCGGCATAGACTCGCCGTGCGATGCATCCTCTCTTCGACATCCCCGCGTCCCCGCCCGCGCCGGAGCCCCGGCCGACCCCGCCGCACCGGCCCGGGTCCGCCGCCGCCCGGCTGGACCCGCAGGCCCTCCTCGCCGGGCTGAACGGGCCGCAGCGCGACGCCGTCACGCACGCGGGTTCGCCCCTGCTGATCGTGGCCGGCGCCGGTTCCGGCAAGACCCGGGTGCTGACCAACCGGATCGCGTACCTGCTCGCCGCGCGGGACGTGCACCCGGGCGAGATCATCGCGATCACCTTCACCAACAAGGCCGCCGGCGAGATGAAGGAGCGGGTGGCCGCCCTGGTCGGGCGTCGGGCCCGGCTGATGTGGGTGTCGACGTTCCACTCCGCCTGCGTCCGGATCCTGCGCGCCGAGCACGAGCACGCAGGGCTGAAGTCGACGTTCTCGATCTACGACGCGGACGACTCGCGCCGGCTGATGCAGATGGTGGCCCGGGAGCTCGACCTCGACCCGAAGCGCTACCCGGCGCGCGGGCTCGCCGCCCAGGTCTCCAACCTGAAGAACGAGCTGGTCGACCCGGAGGCGTTCGCCGCCCGGGCCAAGGGGCCCAACGAGCGGGCGCTGGCCGAGGCGTACACGCTCTACCAGCGGCGACTGCGCGAGGCGCACGCGCTGGATTTCGACGACCTGATCATGACGACGGTGCACCTGCTCCAGTCGCACCCGCACGTCGCGGAGAGCTACCGACGCCGGTTCCGGCACGTCCTGGTCGACGAGTACCAGGACACCAACCACGCCCAGTACGTGCTGATCAAGGAGCTGGTCTCCGGCACCGAGGGGATCGAGCCGGCCGAGCTCTGCGTGGTCGGCGACGCCGACCAGTCGATCTACGCGTTCCGGGGCGCGACCATCCGCAACATCCTGGAGTTCGAGCGGGACTTCACCGACGCCCGGACGATCCTGCTGGAGCAGAACTACCGCTCCACCCAGACGATCCTCAACGCCGCCAACGCGGTCATCGACCGGAACACCTCCCGCAAGCCCAAGCGGCTCTGGAGCGACGCCGGTGACGGCGAGCAGATCGTGGCGTACGTCGCCGACACCGAGCACGCCGAGGCGGACTGGGTGGCCCGGGAGATCGACCGGCTGGTCGACGACGGCGAGACCCGCCCCGGCGACGTCGCGGTCTTCTACCGCACCAACGCCCAGTCCCGGGTCTTCGAGGAGGTGTTCATCCGGGTCGGCCTGCCGTACAAGGTGGTCGGCGGGGTGCGCTTCTACGAGCGCAAGGAGGTCCGCGACGCGCTGGCCTACCTGCGCGCGGTGGTCAACGACGACGACACGGTCAGCCTGCGCCGGATCCTGAACACCCCCCGCCGCGGCATCGGCGACCGGGCGGAGGCGTGCGTGGAGGCGCTCTCCAGCCGGGACCGGATCTCCTTCGGGGCGGCGCTGCGCCGGGCCAAGGACGCGCCGGGCATCTCCACCCGGGCGGCCAACGGCATCGCCGAGTTCGTCGCGCTGCTCGACGGCGCCCGGGAGCTGGCCGAGACCGGCACCCCGGAGGAGGTGCTGGAGGCGCTGCTGACCCGCTCGGGCTACCTGACCGAGCTGGAGGAGAGCCTCGACCCGCAGGACGCCGGCCGGGTGGACAACCTCCAGGAGCTGGTCAGCGTCGCCCGGGAGTACACCGAGCGGATCGAGGCGCTGGGCGAGGAGGGGGAGCGGGCCACCCTGGCCGGCTTCCTGGAGCAGGTGGCGCTGGTCGCCGACGCCGACCAGATCCCCTCCGACGACCCGGACCATCAGGGCGTGGTCACCCTGATGACCCTGCACACCGCGAAGGGCCTGGAGTTCCCGGTGGTCTTCCTGACCGGCCTGGAGGACGGCGTCTTCCCGCACCTGCGCTCGCTCGGCGACACCCGCGAGCTGGAGGAGGAGCGCCGGCTCGCGTACGTGGGCATCACCCGGGCCCGGCAGCGGCTCTACCTGTCCCGGTCGGTCACCCGCTCGGCCTGGGGGCAGCCGGCCTACAACCCGCCGTCCCGGTTCCTGGAGGAGCTGCCGCCGGATCTGGTCCGGTGGGAGCGCACCGAGGGGTCGTACACCTCGTGGGCCGGCGGGGGCGGCGGCGTCGGCGGGCGGGCGGACCGCGCGCCCGGCGGGCGGGGCGGCTTCACCGGCGGCACCCCGAAGGCGGCGCAGCTGGCGAAGCGGCTCGGCGTGGACGCCAGCCGGCTCGCCACCGCCAGCGAGCTGCCCCAGGGGCCGAAGGTGGCGGCCGGCGACCGGGTCAACCACCAGCGCTACGGCCTCGGCCGGGTGCTCGCCGTGGAGGGGCACGGCCCGGGCGCCCGGGCGCAGATCGACTTCGGCGACCAGACCATGTGGCTGGTCCTGCGGCACGCCCCGATCGACAAGCTCTGAACGACCACGAAGGGCCCGGGCCGGCGAACCGCCGGACCGGGCCCTGTCACGTGCTCCGCGACCGTCAGCAGGCCACGTCGATGCCCCGGGCGCGCAGGAACGGCGCCGGGTCGATCTGGTTCCACATCGCGCCCTTGTGCACCTCGAAGTGCAGGTGCGGGCCGGTGGCGTCACCGGTGGCGCCCTCGTAGCCGATCACCTCGCCGGCGCTGACCTTCTCGCCCACGCTGACCGCGATGCGGCTCTGGTGGGCGTAGTGGGTCAGGTAGCCGTTGCCGTGGTCGATGAAGACGGAGTTGCCATACCCGTCGCCGACGTCGCCGGCCTTCACCACCGTGCCCGCGGCGGCGGCGTGGATCGGGGTGCCCGCGGGCATCGCGAAGTCGATGCCGGCGTGCAGGGTGCCCCACCGCTGCCCGTAGCAGGAGGTGATCTCGGCGCCCTTCATCGGGATGACCCAGGAGGGCTTCGGCTTGGTGGTCTTCTTCGGCGTCGGCTTGGCGGTGGCCGCCTTCGGCGCTGGCTTCGGGCTGGCCGTCGAGGGGCTCGGCGACGGGCTGGTCGGGGTCGCGGACGGGCTGACCGGGGCGGTCGACTCGCGGACGGCGCGGTCGGCGCGGGCGGCGGCCTCGGCGCGGGCCTGGGCGTCGAAGTCGACGGCGGCGGGGGTCGGTGTGCCGTGGTCGGCGGTGGCGACGGAGACGCCGCCGAGGCCCAGGCCGATCAGCGCCACCGCGCCGACGACGAAGTATGTGCTGCGCCGGCCCGTCCGCTTGCGCGCCCGGTGCCGGGGGACGTCCTGGGTGGTCTCGTTCTGGACGGGGCTGTCTTCCTGCACGGACGGACCTTCACAGTCGAGGGGCACTTGACCTCGAAATACTGGTGTCGGCCCGGTCGGTGCCGGGTACTGGCTCCGGAGGGCGGCCGGGGCCGCTGACGACTCCCGCCCCGGTTTCGTCCCGCACGGGTGTTCTGGCCCGGAAAACGATCATGCCCTGCTGTGTCCCCGCTCACAGTTGTGGCTGTGATCCGGCAGACTTCGCGCCAACGAAAACCGCCCGGATCGGGTGATCCGGGCGGTGGGCGGACGATACGCAGCGTCAGGACGCGGCTACCTCGCTGTAGAGTGCCTCGGTTTCGAGCTGGATGTCCGCTCCGCGGTCCTGGAGCCACGGCACCGGGTCCTGTGGTTGCCCGTTGACATGGATCTCCAGGTGCAGGTGTGAGCCGTAGGAGTGCCCGGTGTTGCCGACCAGGCCGAGCTGGTCGCCGGCCTTGACCTGCTGGCCCTCCTGAACGCTCACCGCGGAGGAGTGGCCGTAGATGGCCTCGCTGCCGTCCGGGTGCTGGACGATCACCGCGTAGCCGTAGCCGCCGAACCAGCCGGCCTTGGTGACGGTGCCGGCGTGGATCGCGACGTACGGCGTGCCCTCCGGGGCGACCAGGTCCACGCCGGTGTGCATTTTGCCCCAGCGCATGCCGAAGGGCGAGTTGAAGTCGTAGCCGTGCAGGGGGAGCAGCCAGACGTCCTGCTCGGCCCCGGCCTTGGCGACCTGGCTGTACCGGCTGTCGCGGTCGGCGGCGTCGGCGTCGGCGCGGGCCGCGGCGTCCTGGCTGGTGATCGAGGCCTGCTTGAGCTCGTCGAGGACCGACGGGCTGACGCTCTTGGCGTCCGGCAGGGCGTTCGCGCCGAGCGCGACGAGGCCGGCCCCGACGAAGGCGGTGGTGACGACCGCGGCGTAGCGGCTCCGCGGGGGGGTGGGTACGCGGCGACGGCCGCGATATCTATCGGGCTCAGACGACAGGCGCTGGCGCACGCACACCCTCCGTTGTCGGGGTTCCGATGCGGTCGGCCGGCGCCCGTGAAGCTCGGGTGAACGTCGGCTGGCCGCGTCGTCACCCGTCCGTGGACCTGATGACAACCGTGGCCACGTTAGCCAACTGCCACTCCGGTCACAAGCCGAAGCGCCGAATTGGTGTTTCGTTCTGTCCCTTTCCGTCCGCTGATGTCATAGCTCGGACCGCCGGACGGATGGCCCGTTGACCGCCCGTTCGTCGCGCACAGTGACCGTTCGGCGGAGGCGTCCGACTTCCGGCTGGTGCGGTGCGAGGCTATGGGTGCAGCCCGGGTTCCCGGCTCCAGGGCGGCCGGGTTACCGTTCGTTCAGGTGAATAGCCGCGGAGCCGGTGAAAGGTGTGCGCTGATGAGCTCTCGTATTCGGGTCGTCGTCGCGAAGCCCGGCCTGGACGGCCACGACCGGGGCGCGAAGGTCGTCGCGCGCGCCCTGCGGGACGCCGGCATGGAGGTCATCTACACGGGCCTGCACCAGACCCCGGAGCAGATCGTGGAGACCGCCATCCAGGAGGACGCCGACGCGGTCGGCCTCTCCGTGCTCTCCGGGGCGCACATGACCCTCTTCAAGCGGGTGCTGGAGCTGCTCGCCGAGCGGGACGCGCGGGACATCGTCGTCTTCGGCGGCGGCATCATCCCGGACGCCGACATCCCCGAGCTGTCGCGGCTGGGCGTGGCGAAGATCTTCACGCCGGGCGCCACCACCCAGTCGATCGTCGAGTGGGTCCGGCAGAACGTCGCCCAGCCGGTCGCCTGACCACAGCGGAACCGTCCGCGGCAGTGCCTTCGACGGTGCTGCGTCGGGCGGGACTGACCGGGACGCGGACAGGGGGAAGGGCCGGACGCACCCCTCACACGTCCGGCCCCTCTATGCACGATGCCCCGCCGCCACCCCTCGACCGACAGGGCATCGGCCGTCTCCCGTCCTCGCGCTGATCAGCGCTCCGACATCAGACTCAACGATGCCCCCACGGCAGGGTTACGCATCTTCCGCAACATCCCCCGGACGGCTGAACAGACCACCGCGGCGGGCGCGTCAGCCCTCCTTGGCAGGCCTGCTCCCGACCCGGATGTCGGTCCGCTCCCGGTCCGATGCCGACCAGGTTCGAGCCCGGTCCGGGGTTGATCGACATGAAGTTGATCAGGGGGCGGCGGAGGTCCGGGAGCGTTCGCGCTACGGCTGCCGGGGGCCTGGCCTCCCCGTCGCGGTGCGGGCCGTACCCTGTGGCTCCCCGCACCGCGTTCCGCGGTCGATGAGCCCGCCGGGAGCCCGCCGTGAATCAGCCGCCGCACCCGCAGCCGAACCCCGCCGAAGGGCAGCCGCCGACCCCACCGGTCGCCGGCTGGCCGCAGCAGGGGCAGCCGGCCGGGCCGGGTTGGTCGGGGCCGCCGCAGCACGGGTATCCGGGCGGGCCGGGTGGTGGATGGTCGGGGCCGCCGCAGGCGTACGGCGGTGGTGGCTGGCCGCCGCCGGGCGGCCCGGCGCAGGTGCCGCCGCCCTGGCAGCCGCCGGCGGCGCGACGGGCGAAGCGGATCCCGGACGACCAGCCCTTCATCGCCCGGCCGAGTCTGCGCAAGCGGGCGCTGGCCCTGGGCGGTCTGACCGTGCTGATCGGGCTGGTGATCGCCTGCCCGATGGGGCTGGCCGCGTCGTCCGAGAACGGCGGCGCGGAGATCCTGCTCGCCGTACCGCTGATCATGTTCTTCTTCGCCCTGGTGGTCGGTCTCCAGCTCTGGCTGGTCTCGTCCGGTGGTCCGGTGCTCGCGGTGGGGCCGGCCGGGCTCTGGATCAAGACCCGGCCGACCCGGGGTCAGGCGATCTGGCTGCCGTGGGAGGCGATCGACCAGATCTACCGGCGGCGCTGGGGGCTGGAGAAGATGCTCTGCGTACGCGCGCGCGACCCGCGGGCCGGCGGTGACCTGGGCGCCTTCACCGCGCTCGACACGGGGATGCAGCAGGCGTTCTTCGGCACCGGGTTCACCGCCACGGTCAACTTCGCCGACCGGTCGGAGCAGGAGATCATGGCGGCGGTGGTCCGCTGCTCGGCCGGCCGCTGCCGGGTGGCCTGACCGGTCGGGCCGGCGGCTGTGCATTACCGCACACCCCGCACCCGCTCGGTTGCCCCTGGTTCCCATCTCGTTAGGCTGCGGCAAATGACCTGTCTCATCTGATGACAGGCGTCAAACTGATTTTCCGAAGCTGGTGGCGGCGCGACGGCGCGCCGCGGAGACGGGACGGGACGCGCAATCGTGGACCTGTACGAGTACCAGGGGCGGGACCTGTTCGAGCGGCACGGGTTGCCCGTGCTCGCCGGCGGCGTCGCCACTACCCCGGAGGAGGCCCGCGCGATCGCCGAACGCCTCGGCGGTCGGGTGGTCGTCAAGGCGCAGGTGAAGGTCGGCGGCCGAGGCAAGGCCGGCGGCGTGAAGCTGGCCGAGGGCGCGGAGGAGACGGTGGCCCGCGCCACCGACATCCTCGGCATGGACATCAAGGGTCACACGGTCCACAAGGTCATGATCACCGTGACCGCGGACGTGGCCGAGGAGTACTACTTCTCGTACCTGCTCGACCGGGCGAACCGCACCTTCCTCTGCATCGCCAGCGTCGCCGGCGGTATGGACATCGAGCAGGTGGCCGCCGAGACCCCGGAGAAGGTGGTCAAGGCCCCGATCGACGCCAACACCGGCGTGGACGAGGCGAAGGCCCGCGAGATCGTGGCCGCCGCCGGCTTCCCGGCCGAGGTCGCCGACCAGGTCGTCGACGTCGCGGTCAAGCTGTGGCAGGCGTTCGTCGCCGAGGACGCCACGCTGGTCGAGGTGAACCCGCTGGCCAAGAACGCGGACGGCAAGCTGCTGCTGCTCGACGCCAAGATCACCCTGGACGAGAACGCCGCGTTCCGGCACCCGGACCACGAGGCCCTGGTCGACCAGGCCTCGGTGGACCCGCTGGAGCAGGCCGCCAAGGAGAAGGACCTCAACTACGTCAAGCTCGACGGCGAGGTCGGCATCATCGGCAACGGCGCGGGTCTGGTCATGTCCACCCTCGACGTGGTCGCGTACGCCGGTGAGCGGCACGGCGGCGTCAAGCCGGCGAACTTCCTCGACATCGGCGGTGGCGCGAGCGCCGCGGTGATGGCGAACGGCCTCGAGATCGTCCTCTCCGACCCGTCGGTGAAGAGCGTCTTCGTGAACGTCTTCGGCGGCATCACCGCCTGCGACGAGGTCGCCAACGGCATCATCCAGGCGCTGGGCCTGCTCGAGCAGCGGGGCGAGAAGGTCACCAAGCCGCTCGTCGTCCGCCTCGACGGCAACAACGCCGAGGCCGGTCGGGCGATCCTCGACGGCGCGAACAACCCGCTCGTGCAGCGGGTGGACACCATGGACGGCGCGGCCGAGCGGGCCGCCGAGCTGGCAGCTGCGGGGGTCTGATCATGGCTATCTGGCTGACCAAGGACTCCAAGGTCATCGTGCAGGGGATGACCGGTTCCGAGGGTTCGAAGCACACCCGGCGGATGCTCGCCGCCGGCACCAACGTGGTCGGCGGCGTCAACCCGCGCAAGGCGGGTCAGAAGGTCGACTTCGACGGCACCGAGCTGCCGGTCTTCGCGTCCGTCGCGGACGCCATGAAGGAGACCGGGGCCGACGTCACGGTCATCTTCGTGCCGCCGCAGTTCACCAAGGGCGCCGTCGTCGAGGCGATCGACGCCGGCATCGACCTGGCCGTGGTGATCACCGAGGGCGTCCCGGTGCACGACACCGCCGCCTTCTGGGCGTACAACGTGGCAAAGGGCGAGCGGACCCGGATCATCGGGCCGAACTGCCCGGGCATCGCCTCGCCGGGCGCCTCCAACGCCGGCATCATCCCGGCCGACATCACCGGCACCGGCCGGATCGGCCTGGTCAGCAAGAGCGGCACGCTGACCTACCAGATGATGTACGAGCTGCGCGACATCGGCTTCTCGAGCTGCGTGGGCATCGGCGGCGACCCGATCATCGGGACCACCCACATCGACGCCCTGGCCGCGTTCGAGGCGGACCCGGAGACCGACGCCATCGTGATGATCGGTGAGATCGGTGGCGACGCGGAGGAGCGGGCCGCCGAGTTCATCAAGGCCAACGTCACCAAGCCGGTGGTCGGCTACATCGCCGGCTTCACCGCGCCGCCCGGCAAGACCATGGGTCACGCCGGCGCGATCATCTCCGGCTCGGCGGGCACCGCCGAGGCGAAGAAGGAGGCCCTGGAGGCCGTCGGCGTGAAGGTCGGCAAGACCCCGACCGAGACCGCCAAGCTGATGCGGGAGATCATGTCCGCCGGCTGAGCCGTACGTGACGTGTGGAGGGGGTCGACCGGTGACGGTCGGCCCCCTCACCTGTACCAGTACAGGTCGCGGCCGCTGGCCCGCCAGATCGCGCTGCCGATGAGGTTGATCACGCCGAACGCGATGGCCAGGTAGCCGAGCACCGGGGACTTGCCGAACCGCTTCGCGTCCCGGATCGAGAGCCAGCCGAAGACGATGCCGAGGATGCCGCAGCAGATCAGGCCGAGGACGATGCCCAGTACCCCCCACAGGGTGGTGCGGTCCCGGCCGGCGGCCGGCGGTGGTGGCGGCGGCGGATAGGGAGCGTTCACGGCTTCCTCCGAGCGGTCGGTGCCGCGACAGGAAAGGTCGCGTCCTGGGCCGAGGCTAAACCGGATCGGGGCCGGCAAGCCGGTGGATCACGGAACTCGCCGCCCTCCGGGGGCGGTATCGGACTGCCGCCGCACGTGCGGCATGCCAGAGTAGAGCCGATGTCACCCGTCACCCCTGACCAGCCTCGCCGTCCCGCCGCCGGAGTCGCCGCCGACACCCGGCCGCCCGGCCGCGCCCGGCCGGCGTCCCGGGTGCCCGCGCCCCGGTCGGCGGAGGCGCCGCGCGGCCGCGCGCCGCTGCCCGTCGCCGCCGGCGTGGCGGCCGGGTGGGCGGCTCTCACGTCCTGGCTGCCGGTCACCGTCGTGCTGGGCCTGGCCCAGCTCAGCGAGGACGCCGGCTCGCTGCCGGGCGCGCTGCGCACCGGGCTGGCCGGCTGGCTGCTCGGCCACGGGGTGCCGCTGGAGACCCCCGCCGGCCCGCTCGGCCTGGCGCCGCTGGCGCTGGGCGCGCTGGCGGTCTGGCGGTTGACCCGGGCCGGGGTGCACGTCAGCCGAGCCATCGGCGCCCGCGCCGGTCGCTCGCCGCGGCAGGCGCTCACCGTCGCGGTCTCGGTCGGCATCGGGTACGCGCTGCTCGGCGCCCTCGCCGCGGTCGTCGTCGGCGCGGGCGGCCCGCGGGTCTCCCCGGTCCGGGCAGCGGTCACCTTCGCGGTCTTCGGCGCGCTCTCGGCGCTGGTCGGCGCGCTGCGCACCACCGGCGTGTCGGCGCTGCTGGCCCGGCGGTCCCCGCCGCCGTTGCGGGACGGGGTCCGGACCGGGCTGGTCGCCGGGCTGTTGCTGCTCGGGGCGGGCGCCGGGGCGGCCGGCCTGTCGGTGGCGACCGGGGGCGGCGACGCCGCCGACATGATCGGGGCGTACCGGACCGGGGTGGCCGGTCAGGCGGGCATCACCCTGGTCAGCCTCGCGTACGCGCCGAACGCCACCGTCTGGTCGGCCGCCTACCTGCTCGGCCCCGGGTTCGCCGTCGGCACCGACACGGCGGTGCGGACCAGCGAGGTCTCCGTCGGCGCACTGCCGGCCGTACCGCTGCTGGCCGGACTGCCGCGCGGGCCGGTCGACGGGCTCGGCGCCGGCCTGCTCGCGGTGCCCGTGCTGGCCGGGATGGCCGCCGGCTGGCTGCTCGCGCGGCGGCTGCTGCGGCTGGCCGCCGAGGACCGCGTGGTGGTCGGCTGGGGGCCGCTGCTGGTGCCGGCGGCGCTCGCCGGACCGGTCGCCGGCCTGCTGCTCGGCGGGGCCGCGGCCGCCTCCGGCGGGCCGCTCGGCGGTGGTCGGCTGGCCGAGATCGGCCCGGTGCCCTGGCAGGTGGCCGCGGTGGCCACCGTGGTCGTCGCCGCCGGCGCACTGCTCGGCGCCGCCGCCACCAAGTTCCTCGCCCGCTCGGCCGGCCCCGAACCGGCCCCGCGCCGCCCCGCGCCCGCCGCCCGGCCCTGATCGCCGTACGGCGTCTGCGGTCGCCCGATGCCGACCGCGCTGCCGGCGCGCTCCGGATAGGGCGAGGGGCGCCCGGACGGATCCGGACGCCCCTCGCCGAGCCGGGTCAGGAGAAGTTGTTCCAGTTGATCATGGCACCGGCGAAGGCGTTGATGATGCCGAGCACCACGCCGATCCCGCCGCAGATCAGGCCCGCCCTGGCCTGGCCCGCGTTGCTCGCCTCGCCCTGCTGGGCCTTCTTCTGGCCGAGCACGCCGAGCACCACGCCGGCGATGCCGGCCGGGATGCCGAGCCCGGGGCAGCAGAGACCGAGCACGATGGACGCGATACCGGCGATCATGCCGATCAGGCCGAGCGTGTTGTTCTGCCCCTGCGGCATCGGGTAGCCGGCGTTCGGGTACGTCGGCGCGGCGCCGTAGGGCGGCTGCTGGCCGTAGGGGTCCTGGTACGGCTGCTGCCCGTACGGCTGTCCCGACGTCGGCTGGCCGTAGGGCTGGCCGGAGGTGGGCTGGCCGTAGGGCTTGCCGGAGGTGGGCTGGCCGTAGGGCTGGCCGGAGGTCGGCTGCTGCCCGTACTGCGGCGCCTGCGGCTGGGCGTACGGGTCCTGCGGCTGGCCGTAGGGCTGGCCGGCCGGCGGCTGCTGCCCGTACTGCGGGGGCGGCGCGTACGGGTCCTGGTACTGCGGTGCGGTCGGATCCTGCGGCGGCTGCTGGCCGTACGGGTCCTGACCGGGGTTACCGGGCTGCATTACTGGGTGCTCCTCAGGCTGGGGGTCGGCGGTCGTCAGTTCGTGCTGCTGCCGCTCATCATTCCGCCGACGCCCAGAGCGAGACAGCACACGACCGTCAGGGCGATCCAGATGATGCCGATGATGAGGGCCAGCTTCGACCACTTCTTCGACTCGGCGGCGGCCGCCTGGGCGCCCGCGTAGTCGCCCTGCTGGAGCAGCGGGTTCACCTTGGACGCGTTGATGATGGCCGGGATGGCCAACGGCCAGAACAGGAAGATCGAGACGATCGACATCGTCATGTTGTTGTCGATCTGCGGCGGCGGCTGCTGCGGGTAACCAGGCTGCATGGCGGGCGTACTCCTCGGTCCATCGGCACCGCCGGGGTGCCGGTTCACTGACGGGTGCGGAGCCGGGCGTACGCCGGGCACCGAAGCGACCGGCAGCGTATCGTGCCCGCGCCATCCGGGTGATCACCCGAAGCGGCGCTGCCCGAGCGCTGGACGCCCTGACCTGCCCGATAGGGTTGCCGCGTGACCGAGCCCGCGTCCGTCGCCCGCCTCGTCGTCCTCGTCTCCGGCTCCGGCAGCAACCTCCAGGCGCTGCTGGACGCCGCCGTCGACCCCGCGTACGGGGCCCGGGTGGTCGCCGTCGGCGCCGACCGGGACGGGATCGCGGGCCTGGACCGGGCCGCCGCGGCCGGGGTGCCGACCTTCGTCGACCGGGTGCAGGACCACCCGAGCCGGGAGGACTGGGACAAGGCGCTGACCGCGCACGTCGCGGAGCACCGGCCCGACCTGGTCATCAGCGCCGGCTTCCTGAAGCTCGTCGGCCCGCACTTCCTGGCCGCGTTCGGCGACCGCTACCTCAACACGCACAACACCCTGCTGCCGGCGTTCCCCGGCATCCACGGTCCCCGGGACGCCCTCGCCTACGGCGTGAAGGTCACCGGGGCCACCCTCTTCTTCGTCGACGCCGGGATGGACACCGGCCCGATCGTCGCGCAGGTCGCCGTGCCGGTGCTGGACGACGACGACGAGGAGACGCTCACCGAGCGCATCAAGGAAGCCGAGCGGCGCCAGCTCGTCGAGCAGGTCGGCCGGCTGGTCCGCGAAGGTTGGACGATCACCGGAAGAAAGGTCACCGTGCCGTGAGCTCCACTCAGGACGAGCGCCGCCCGATCCGGCGGGCGCTGGTCAGCGTCTACGACAAGACCGGCCTGGTCGAGTTGGCCCGGGCTCTGCACGACGCCGGGGTGGAGATCGTCTCGACCGGCAGCACCGCGTCGACGATCGCCGGCGCGGGCGTGCCGGTGACCCCGGTGGAGCAGGTGACCGGCTTCCCGGAGATCCTCGACGGCCGGGTGAAGACCCTGCACCCGAAGATCCACGGCGGCCTCCTCGCCGACCTGCGCAAGGACGCGCACGCCGCCCAGCTCGACGAGCACGGCATCGCCGGGATCGACCTGCTGGTCTCCAACCTCTACCCGTTCCAGGCCACCGTCGCCTCCGGCGCCAGCCCGGACGAGTGCGTCGAGCAGATCGACATCGGCGGGCCGGCGATGGTCCGGGCCGCCGCCAAGAACCACGCCTCGGTCGCCGTGGTGACCGACCCGGCGGCGTACCCGGCGCTGCTGGCCGCCCTCCGCGAGGGTGGCTTCACGCTGGCCCAGCGCAAGGCCCTGGCGGCCCGCGCCTTCGCGGCCATCGCCGACTACGACGTGGCGGTCGCCGAGTGGTTCGCCGCGACCCTGGCCCCGGCCGCCGACGGGTGGCCGGAGTTCGCCGGGCTGGCGCTGAGCCGGCAGGCGGTGCTGCGGTACGGCGAGAACCCGCACCAGGCGGCCGCCCTCTACGCCGACCCGGCCAGCCCCGCCGGCCTGGCCCAGGCCGAGCAGCTGCACGGCAAGGAGATGTCCTACAACAACTACGTCGACGCGGACGCCGCCTGGCGGGCCGCGAACGACTTCCCCGACCAGCCGGCGGTGGCGATCATCAAGCACGCCAACCCGTGCGGCATCGCGGTCGGCGCGGACGTCGCCGAGGCGCACCGGAGGGCGCATGCCTGCGACCCGGTGTCGGCGTACGGCGGGGTGATCGCGGTGAACCGCCCGGTGAGCGTGGAGCTGGCCCGGCAGGTCTCGGAGATCTTCACCGAGGTGCTGGTGGCGCCCGGGTTCGACGAGGGCGCGGTCGAGATCCTCCAGGGCAAGAAGAACATCCGGCTGCTCCGGGCCCCCGCCTTCAACCCGTTGCCCGCCGAGTGGCGGCAGGTCACCGGCGGCGTCCTGGTACAGCTCCGGGACAAGATCGACGCCGAGGGCGACGACCCGGCGAACTGGCGGCTCGCCACCGGCGAGGCCGCTGACGAGGCGACCCTGCGGGACCTCGCCTTCGCCTGGCGGGCGGTCCGCGCGGTGAAGAGCAACGCGATCCTGCTGGCCAGGGACGGCGCGACCGTCGGCGTGGGCATGGGCCAGGTGAACCGGGTCGACTCCGCGCAGCTCGCGGTCGGCCGGGCCGGGGCGGACCGGGCCCGCGGGTCGGTCTGCGCCTCGGACGCGTTCTTCCCGTTCGCCGACGGGCCGAAGATCCTCATCGAGGCGGGTGTCCGGGCGATCGTCCAGCCCGGTGGCTCGATCCGCGACGAGGAGGTCATCGCGGCCTGCAAGGAGGCCGGCGTGACCATGTACCTCACCGGCACCCGGCACTTCTTCCACTGATCCATCGCGGACAGCGGGGCGCGGCCGGTGGGCCGCCCCCGCTGTCCGCGTTGAGCCTCCACTCGGGAGCGCTCCACCCGCCGCCGCGCTGACCAGCCGAAAGTGCGACCGACGAACCGTTGCCGGTGGTCAATTGGTGTTGCTAGCGTGATCCCGGCAGCAACGATCGACCCTCCCCGTTCTCCTCGCCACCCGTCTCCCGCCCGCGGCCCTCGGCCGCCCGCCCGAGCGGCGTCCGACATCCCTCGTCCTGGCAGGTTGGCCCATGCGCGTGTGCGACCGGTTGAACGCCGTCGTCGTCGCGCTGGCGTTCGTCCTGGCCGGTCTGGGTGCGCCGGCCTGCGCGGAGACCCAGCTGCCCGGCGCGGTGGTCACCGCCGCGCACCGGTCGATCGTCCACGACGCGTCGCACGTCGTCCGTCCTGACGTACGGTGCGTCGTCGCCCCGGTCACCACGCCGCACCCTGCCGCCCCGCCGTCCGGCGACCCCCGGGTCGTCGGGGCGCGCCACGCGCACCCCGACACTCCGTCGGAGCTGCGGGCGGAGGTTCCCGGCGGGCCCTGTGATGACCACCGCGCCGGCGTCGGCCAGGCCGACGGACCGGACGATCTCCTCCTCGGCGCGCCCCTGCGGGTCGACGGCACGACGGTCGCCGTCCTCGCCGCGATCCGCTACCGACCGCCGGTCGTGCCGCTGCCGCCCCGGGGCGTCCTGCCCACCCGGGCGCCACCCGCCACCGCCTGACCCTCCCCGCGCCCCGGTCCTGCCGGGCCCGACGCGGCCGTGACCCGTCGGCCGATGCGGACGCCGCACCGCGACGAGGGTCGAATTCGGACGCTGCCCGTCCGATCACCAGACCGCACACCGTGGCCGCGCCATCCGCCGCCACGGTCTCCCTCCCGGGCCACCCCGCCCGGGAACTCCCTGAATCCTGGAGGATTCACATGTCGAAATCCCGCTGGCGCAAGCCGGCGACAATCGCGGGCGCGCTGGTGCTGACCGCCGCGCTCGGTGGCGTCGCCGCCACCAACCACGAGGTACTGGAGGCCCTCGGCCTCGCCCAGGAGCCCGGCGCCAACCTGCCCTGGCACGCCCGGGAGTTCGCCGAGATGGCGGCCGGTGAGGAGTCCGAGGAAGCCGGCGAGGAGGCCTTCGAGGCCCGGGTCATCGCCGAGCAGTTCGCCCAGGCCCGCTCCGCGCCGGGCGTCGTCGCGCCGGGCGCGTACGCCAACGCGTTCAGCCAGCTGGGCAGCATGCCGGTCACCAAGGGCAGCTGGCGCGAGGTCACCAAGATCAAGTATGACGGTGACGACCCGCGCTACCGGGACTACGCCTCCAACTCCTCCGGAGGCGCCGGCCTGCAGACCGGCCGGATCACCGGCCTCGCGGCCGACAACAGCGGCTACGTCTACGCGGCCGGGGCGGACGGCGGCGTGTGGCGGTCCTCGATCGGCGGCGGGAGCTGGACGCCGATCACCGACCAGCTGCCCACCCTGTCCAGCGGCGACGTGGTGCTCGCCGCCGACGGCTCGCTCTGGTACGCCACCGGTGAGGCGAACACCGGCGCCACCTCGTACGTCGGCGCGGGCGTCTACCGGCTGGCCAACCCGAAGACCGGTCAGTTCACCGCGGCGAACCGGGTCGGCGGCACCGAGCTGGAGAGCTCGGTCATCAACAAGCTGCGCTTCTTCGACGGCAAGGTCTGGGCCACCACCAACCGGGGCCTCTACTCGCACTCGATGAGCAGCGGGTCCGGGGCGTGGAAGTTCGAGTGGGCGCCGAACCCGAGCTACCTGCCGGGCGGGGCGGACGCGGGCACGGCCAACGCGGCGTACAAGAACATCGTCAACGACGTGGCCGACGACCCGCGCAACCCGAAGCATGTGGTGGTGGCCTCGGCCTGGCGGTCGGGCGACACCTACAACGGCTTCTACGAGACCGCCGACTACACCGCGGGCGGCTGGACCAAGGTCAACCCGACCGGCTCGATCCCGGCCGACGACATCGGCTACGTGACGTTCGCCTTCTCCGCCGACGGCGGCAAGCTGTACGCGATCAACCAGTCGCCGAAGTTGCTCAACAAGCCGGCCGGCAACGTCAACAGCTACCTGGACGGCATCTACGTCTCCAACAACGGCTCGCCCGCCGGACCGTGGAGCAAGATCGCCGACTCGGCCAAGCTCGGCAACTCCGGCTCCGCGCTCAAGCAGACCGTGATCGGCAAGGGCTACGGTCCGGGCATCCAGGCCTGGTACAACCAGTTCCTCGCGGTCGACCCGGCCAACCCGAACCATGTCTGGGCGGGCCTGGAGGAGGTCTACGAGTCGACCGACGGCGGCGCCAACTGGAAGACCGTCGGGCCGTACTGGAACTTCGGCTTCTCCTGCTGGAACATCTACGACGCCAAGAACACCTGCAACAAGACCACCCACTCCGACCAGCACTCGGTCGCGGTGGGCAACGGCTTCGTCTACGTCGGCAACGACGGCGGCATCTACCGCCGGCCGATCAACGGGAAGGCCGACAAGGACGGGCACGCCACCGACTGGCAGAGCCTGAACGACGGCACCATCGACGCCCTCCAGTACTACTCGGTCTCGGTGGGCAAGGACCCGGCCAAGGCCGGCACCGTGGTCTCCGGCGGTCTCCAGGACAACGGCGCCTCGGTGCTGCGGGCCGGCGACACCGTGATGGGCTCGAACTTCGGCGGTGACGGCGGCGACTCGCTGGCCGACCCGGCGAACGGCTGCCGGCAGGTCCAGGAGTACACCAACCTGGCCATGCGGGTGACCGAGAACTGCAACGCCAACCCGGGCCCGGGCACGGCGGAGACCTCGACCTCGCGGGACATCCAGCCGTACACCTCGTCGCCGGGCGACGAGCCGGCCCGGTTCATCGCGCCGTTCTCGCCGGACGCCACCGACGGGAACGTCTGGGTCGCCGGTGGCCAGCACGTCTGGGTGAACACCAAGGGCTACGCGATCTCCGACGGCAAGGGCTGGACGAACGTCTTCAACCTGGGCGCCGGCCGCACCGCCACCTCGGTGGGCGTCTCCGGCGGCACCGCGTACGTCGGTTGGTGCGGTCCGTGCAACAACGCCGGCTTCACCCGGGGCGTCGCGGTCGGCAAGGTCAACGACCCGGCGAGCTGGCACCAGCTGACCCTGCCGGCGGACTTCCCGAACCGGTTCGTGCAGGGCGCTGGCGTCGACGCCGCCAACCCGGCGCACGCCTTCCTCGCGATCAACGGGTTCTCCCGGCGGTTCACCGAGGGTCCGGGCGCCGGTTTCGGCCACGTCTACGAGACGACCGACGCGGGCGTGACCTGGAAGGACGTCTCGGCGAACCTGCCGGACGTGCCGGCCAGTTCGATCAAGCAGCTCGCCAACGGCGGCCTGGTGCTCGCCACCGACCTGGCCACCTTCTACCGCGCGCCCGGCGCCACCGACTGGCAGCGGCTGGGCACCGGCCTGCCGCTGACCGTCGGCATGGACGTCGAGTACAACGCGGTGGACAACGCGGTCTACGTGGCCACCCACGGCCGCGGCATCTGGGCGTTCGACCTGGCCCAGCTCTGAGACGTCGGCGGTCCGGCCCGGTTCCCGATCCGGGCCGGGCCGCCGGCCCGACACCAGCAGGCCCCGTCCCCTGTTTCGGGGTGCGGGGCCTGCTGGTGTCGGCGCGTAACGGGCTCGGTCGTACCCGGGAGCCGGCTCAGCCGGCGTGGAGGGTGACGGCACCCCGGGTGCCGTCGGTCCGGTCCGCCCGGATGGTCCAGCATCCGGCCGTGGGGAAGGTCCACTGGCTGCCCCACTCGTCCCCGGGGCGCTGCCAGGTGCTCCCGCCGCTGTGCCCGATGACCTCCATGGGCTCCGTGGTGGCGCCCTCCGGCCCCTCGGCATGGAGGGTCAGGTCGCCGGCGCCCGTCATCCGGAAGGCGACCTTCGTTCGCTCGCCTGCTCGGAGCTCTCCGCCCGCGATGAAGAGCAGTGCCCAGAAAACCCCGGGAGTGCCTTCGACCTCGGCCAGCCCGGAGCCGTACCGGTTGTCCGGCGGACAGCTCGGGGCCGGAGCGGCGGTGCCCGCCGACGAGGTGGCGAGCGACTTCGGGCCGGCCCCGGACGGCTTCCCGGCCGGCTGGCCGCCGCGCTCACAACCCGCCAGCGCCGCCAGCGCCGCCAGCACCAGGACGGATCGACGCAATCTCATCTCCCCAGTGTCCCGCCCCGGATCAACCCTGGGCTAGACCGGCGCGTCATCGACGGTGGGAACCGGCCGGCCAACCGGAGCGCCGGGGTCGCCAGTTGGGCGATCCGTCCCAGCCGGGGGACGACCGTCGAGGCGGCCCTCGCCGACCTCACCCGGCAGCTGTCAGATGTGGACGGACGGCCGACGGTATGGGCCGAGGCGCGGCTCGGCTACCCGGACCACCCGGTCACGACCTGGGTGCTGGCGGTCGCCGGTACGCCCCGCCTCACCGCCCAGGTCCACCGGGACGGATCCACCGTCACCGCCAGCCCCGACGCGCGCTGCGTCGTCCCGCCCTTACGCCCGCGCTGACGATGGAGTGGCCGTCCCGGATGGGACGACCGCACCACTCGGCGGTCGTCAGGCCGCAGTGGGGCGTACCTCGGCGAAGTGACAGGCCGAGGGGTGCGGGTCCGCCGCGCGGAGCACCGTGTGCGGCTCCTGGTTGGCGCAGATCTCCTGGGCCTTCCAGCAGCGGGTGCGGAACCGGCAGCCCGACGGGGGATCGGCTGGGCTCGGCACGTCGCCGTGGAGTCGGATCATGTTCCGGTTCTCGCGGGCGTCCGGGTCCGGCACCGGCACCGCCGAGAGCAGGGCCTGGGTGTACGGGTGGGTGGCCCGCTCGTAGATCTCGTCCTCGGTGCCGATCTCCACGATCTTGCCGAGGTACATCACCGCGACCCGGTCGGAGATGTGCCGGACCACCGACAGGTCGTGGGCGATGAAGATGTACGACAGCCCGAACTCGTCCTGGAGCTGCTCCAGCAGGTTGATCACCTGGGCCTGGATCGACACGTCCAGGGCCGAGACCGGCTCGTCGCAGACGATGATCTCCGGCCGCAGGGCGAGCGCCCGGGCGATGCCGATGCGCTGGCGCTGACCGCCGGAGAACTGGTGCGGGTACCGGTTGAGGTGCTCGGGGTTGAGCCCGACCACGTCCAGCAGCTCCTGGACCCGCTTCTGCTTGCTGCCCTTCGGCGCGGCGTCCGGGTGGATCTCGAACGGCTCGCCGATGATGTCGCCGACCGTCATCCGGGGGTTCAGCGAGGTGTACGGGTCCTGCATCACCATCTGCATGTTGCGGCGCAGCCGGCGCAGCTCGGAGCCGGAGGCCTTGAAGAGGTCCTTCCCCTCCAGGGTGGCCCGGCCGGCGGTCGGCGTCTCCAGCCGCATCAGCAGCCGGGCGAGGGTCGACTTGCCGCAGCCGGACTCGCCGACGATGCCGAGCGTCTCGCCCCGGCGCAGCTCGAAGCTCACCCCGTCGACGGCCTTGACCGCCCCGGTCTGCTTCTTGAACAGCACCCCCTGGCTGATCGGGAAGTGCTTCACCACGTTGTCGACGGAGAGGATCGTCTCGCCGCGGACCTTCGTCGGGCTAGCGGGCGCTGTCATCACGGACCTCCTGCGCGAAGTGGCACGCGCTGGTCCGGCCGTCGCCGAGGACCAGGTCGTGCGGCACCACGTCCACGCAGACCTGCTGCACGTACGGGCACCGGGGGTGGAACGGGCAGCCGGAGGGGATCCGCATCAGGTTCGGCGGCAGCCCCTTGATGGTGGAGAGCGCCTGACCCCGGACGTCCATCCGCGGGATCGACTCCAGCAGCCCCTTGGTGTACGGGTGGGCCGGCGACCGGTACAGCGAGTGGACGTCGGCGTGCTCGACGATCCGGCCGGCGTACATGACCGCGATCCGGTCCGCGACGCCGGCGACCACGCCGAGGTCGTGGGTGATCAGGATCATCGCCATGTTGAGGTCGCGGCGCAGGTCGGCCAGCAGGTCCATGATCTGGGCCTGCACGGTGACGTCGAGCGCCGTGGTCGGCTCGTCGGCGATCAGCACCTTCGGGTCCAGCGCCAGCGCCATCGCGATCATGACGCGCTGCCGCATACCGCCGGAGAACTGGTGCGGGTAGTCGCCGAGCCGCCTCGCGGCCGCCGGGATCTTCACCAGGTCCATCAGCTCGACGGCCCGCCGTCGGGCGTCGGCCCGGGACATCCCCTCGCGCTGGCGCAGCGTCTCGCCGATCTGCCAGCCGACCGGGAAGACCGGGTTCAGCGCGGAGAGCGCGTCCTGGAAGATCATCGCGATCTCCTTGCCGCGTACCTGCCGGCGCTGCTCCTCCGACTGCGTCAGCAGGTCCCGGCCCTGGTACAGGATCTGGCCGGAGCGGACGACCGCCGGGGGAGTGTCGAGGATGCCCATGATCGCCTGGGCGGTGACCGACTTGCCGGAGCCGGACTCGCCGAGCACGGCCAGCGTCTCGCCGGCGTCCAGGTGGTACGAGACCCCGTTGATCACCCGGGCCACGCCCTCGTGGGTGCGGAACTCGACGTGCAGGTCGCGTACCTCGAGCAGGTGACCACCCTCCGGGGTGGCGGAGGCGGGCGTGGGTTGGACGGTGGAGTGGGTCATGGGTGGCTCACCGCAGCTTCGGGTCGAAGGCGTCACGGATCGCGTCGCCGAGCATGATGAACGCCAGCACGGTCAGCGCGAGGAAGGTCGACGGGACGATCAGCGGCGTCGCCGACTCCCGCATGTGGATCCGGCCGGTGTCGATGTCCTGGCCCCACGAGATCGTCGGCGCCTTGAGACCGATGCCCAGGAAGGAGAGCGTCGCCTCGGCGGCGATGAACGAGCCGAGCGCGATGGTCAGCACCACGATGGCCGGGGCCAGCGAGTTCGGCAGGATGTGCCGCCACATGATCCGGCCGTGGCCGGCGCCGAGCATCCGGGCCGCCGCGACGTAGTCCTGCTCCCTCGCGGTGATCACCGAGGAGCGCACCACCCGGGCGGCCGTGGTCCAGCCGAGGATGGCCAGCACGAAGATCACCGCGGTGATCCGGACCGTCGGGCTGGCGCTGCCCACCCGCTTGAGCAGCACGATCGCGGCCAGCAGCAGCGGGATGCCGAGCACCACGTCGATCACGCGGGAGAGCACCGCGTCGATCCAGCGGCCGAAGTAGCCGGCCAGCATGCCGACCACCAGCGCGATCACCCCGGTGCCCAGCGCGGAGAGCGCGCCGACCAGCAGCGAGGCACGGGTCCCGTAGACCGCGCGGGAGTACGTGTCGCAGCCCTGAAAGTCGTACCCGAAGATGGCCCCACCGGACGGCCCGGCGTGCTGCCGGGAGAGCAGGCAGTCGCGCGGGTCGTTCGCGGTGAACGCGCCGGGGACGACGGCCATCAGGGTGAAGATGACCACCAGTGCCAGCGAGATCCAGAAGATCGGGTTGCGGCGCAGGTCGCGCCAGGCGTCCCCGGCCAGGCTGCGCGGCTTGTTCGGCGCGCCGACCTGGTTGGGCGCGCCCGGCTCGCCCGAGGGGCCCCGCCGCGCGGCCTGATTCTCGGTCGCCGCCACCGTCTCGAAGTCACTCATAGCGGATCCTCGGGTCGAGTACGGCGTACAGGACGTCCACCACCAGGTTCGAGACCAGGTAGACCACGACCAGCACGCTGACGATGCCCACCACCAGGGGGCCGTCCTCGGTGCGGATGCCGCGGAAGAGGTTGAAGCCCACGCCAGGGATGTTGAAGACGCCCTCGGTGATGATCGCCCCGCTCATCAGGTTGCCCAGCTCCACACCGAGGAAGGTGACCACCGGGATGAGCGAGTTGCGCAGCACGTGGACGCTGACGATCCGCCGCTTGACCAGGCCCTTGGACCGGGCGGTCCGGACGTAGTCGGCGCGCATGTTCTCCGCCACTGAGGTACGGGTCAGCCGCAGCGCGGTGGCCAGCGACAGCGAGCCGAGCACGATGCCCGGCAGCAGCAGCGCATAGAACGTCGGCTCGGCGCCGGCGGTGGGCGGGAAGAGCTGCCACTTCACGCCCAGGAAGTACTGCGCGAGCGGCGCCAGCACGATGGTCGGGATGCCCAGCACGAGCAGGGTCAGCACCAGCGTCGAGTTGTCGAAGATGCTGGCCCGGCGGATGCCGGCGACGACCCCGGCGGTGACCCCGAAGATGATCGCCACGGCGAGCGCAATGAGCGCGAGCTTCACGGTGACCGGCCAGGCCGCCTGAAGGATGTCGCCGATCTGGCGGCCGGTCAGCGACTGGCCGAGGTCACCCTGGAGCAGGCTCTTGACGTAGTCGAAGTAGCGGTAGAAGAAGCCACCGACGCCGGTGGCGTCCAGGTGGTACTTCTCGGTCAGGTATGCCCGCTGGGCCGCCGTCACCGGTCGCTCGCCTGCGAGGGCCTGGATGGGGTCGCCCTGGCCGGCGAACATCAGCGCGTAAACGATCAGGGTGGTCCCGAAGAACGCGAGGACCATCTGCAGTAGGCGCCGCAAGATGTAGCGGAACATGCTTAGCAGTCTCTCCGGAAATGTGCGAAAGGGTCGCAGGACGGCATCTCTGGTCGTACCGGAAATATCCGGGGCGGGTGCCGTCCGGCCCGGGGGAGGCCGGCGCCGCCTCCGACGCCGGGCGTGCGGCCCGGCCGGGGTAGCGCGGTCCGGGCCACCCGGGCGTCGTCGCCCGGGTGGCCCGCACCATGGTCAGCTCAGCTGGCCGCTTCGATCTTGACGAGGTTGACCCGCTGGAACAGGTCCATCTCGACGTTCTTGACCTTGGACGAGTGGCCGAACACGTTCTCGCCGAAGCGGAGCGGGATCACCGGCATGTCCTTGGCCAGGATGTCCTCCGCCTGCTGGTACTTGGCGATCGCCTCGTCCTGCGTCTTGGCGGCCGAACCCTCCTTGACCAGCTTGTCGAACTCCGGGTTGCTGTAGCCGTAGTAGTTCGACGAGCCGTTGGTGCTGTACAGCGGGCCGAGGTAGTCCTCCATCGACGGGTAGTCCATCACCCAGCCCATCCGGAACAGACCCACCGGCTGCTTCTTCTCGACCTTGGTCAGCAGGTCGGCGAACTTCGGCTCGGCCGAGCCGACGACCTCGACGCCCAGGTTGGCCTTCAGCTGGTTGGCGGTGGCGTCGACCCAGTCCTTGTGACCACCGTCGCCGTTGTAGGAGATGATGATCTTCGACGGGCCACCCGCGGCCTGGTACAGCTTCTTGGCCTCGGTCGGGTTGAACTCGCCCGCCGCACCCGTGGTGTTCTCCCGGTAGCCCGGCAGCACCGGCGAGACGAACGAGCGGGCCGGCTGCTGCGAACCCTTGAAGATCGACTTGGTGATCTCGTCCCGGTCGATCGCCATCGAGATGGCCTTGCGCACGTCCGGGTTGCTGAAGTTCTTGTCGAACGTCGGGAACGCCAGGAACTGGAACGACGACATCGGGCTGGTCTGGTACCGGTCACCGAGGTCGGTCGGCGCGGTGCTCAGGTTCTCGGTCGGGATTGTCGGGAGGACGTCCAGGTTGTCCCCCTGCACGTCCGCGTAGGCCGCGGTGAGCTGCTGGTAGACCCGGAACTCGACGCCCTTGACCTTGGGCTTCTCGCCCGGGTACGCGTCGTACCGCTCGACGTCGATCTTGGCGTCGTGCTGCCAGGTGCCCTTCATCTTGAACGGGCCCTGACCGATCGGCGCCTGCTCGTACGAGTCCTTCAGCACGCCCGGGGCGGAGAACGCGGCCTCGGGCAGCGGGTAGAAGGCGGTGTAGCCGAGCATCGTCTTGAAGTCGATGTACGGCTCGGACAGCGTCACGGTGAAGGTGAGGTCGTCGACCTTCTTCAGCCCGGACATCGTCTTGGCCTTCGGCTTCTCGCCCTGCAGGTCCTGGTAGCCGGCGATCTTCTCGAAGAAGTAGCTGCCGCCCTGGCCGTTGGGGGCGTACGCGCCGTAGTTCCACGCGTTGATGTAGTCCTCGGACGTGGCCTTCTCACCGTTGTGGAAGGTGAAGCCGTCCTTCAGCTTGATCGTCCAGACCTTGTTGTCCGACGACGTCACCGACTGGGCCGCCACCTCGTACGGCTTGTTCTGCGCGTCGTAGTCGACGAGCGGGCTGAACAGGCCGGCGAGCACCTGGGAACCCGATGTCTCGGTGGTGTTCGTCGGAACCAGGTGCTGCGGCTCGCTGATCTGGATGCTGACGGCCGCGTTGGGGTCGCTGCTGCCGGATCCGCTGCCTCCGCCGCTGCCGCAGGCCGCGAGGCCCAGGGTCACCGCGAGCGGGAGGGCGGTCCAGGCAGCAAGCCTACGAACTCGCATTGAGTCTCCTCATCTCCTCACGCTGCGCAGTCGGGGCCCGGCGTTGGGTGACGCTGCGCAACAATCGGCAACGGTAGGTCGTCGGAGCGGCTTCGGCAACGAGAGCGTTGCGATGGGGTAACGGAGTGGGCACCCCTCTCTTGTCGACGTCCGAATCCTCTGCTAGAGGGGAGGCCCAAAATCCGTGCTCAAGGACGCCTTTTCGGTTGCCCGGCAGCGCCTGTCGGGCGGTCTCGGAGCTGGCGGGAACTTGTGTGACCGCTGTCCGCTCTACGGCGGTTGATGATCACCTGTCCGTCCCGTGATGTGATGCGATCCACAGCTCGTAACTGTGAGTGACTATCCCCACGTTACGGTTAGTCACCGTTGGCCGTCGTCGGCCCGGCAGCCGGCGCGCGTGAGACGATCGGTGCGTGACGGCGACGATCCTGGACGGCAAGGCGACCGCGGCGGAGATCAAGGACGAGCTGCGGGTGCGGGTCAAGGCACTCGCGGAGCGGGGCGTCACCCCCGGGCTGGGCACCGTCCTGGTCGGCGCCGACCCCGGCTCCCAGGCGTACGTCAACGGCAAGCACCGGGACTGCGCCGAGGTGGGCATCGCCTCGATCCGGCGGGAGCTGCCCGCCGACGCCACCCAGGCCCAGCTCGACGAGGTGCTCACCGACCTCAACGCGGACCCGGCCTGCCACGGCTACATCGTCCAGCTGCCGCTCCCGGCCCACCTCGACACCCAGCGCGCGCTGGAGATGATCGACCCGGACAAGGACGCCGACGGCCTGCACCCCGTCAACCTGGGCCGCCTCGTGCTCGGCTACGACGCTCCGCTGCCCTGCACCCCGCGCGGCATCGTCGAGCTGCTCCGCCGGCACGACGTGGCGCTGCGAGGCGCCAAGGTCGCGCTGGTGGGCCGGGGCAACACGGTGGGCCGCCCGCTCGGCCTGCTGCTCACCCGCCGCAGCGAGAACGCCACCGTGACCCTGTGCCACACCGGCACCCTGGACCTCGCCGCGCACACCCGGGCGGCCGACATCGTCATCGTCGCGGCCGGCGTGCCCGGCCTGCTCACCGCCGACATGATCACCCCGGGCGCCACCGTGGTCGACGTCGGCATCACCCGGGTGATCGGCGCGGACGGCAAGGGCCGCTACACCGGCGACGTGGACCCCGAGGTGGCCGAGGTCGCCGGCGCGCTGGTGCCGATGCCGGGCGGCGTCGGCCCGATGACCCGCGCGATGCTGCTGACCAACGTCGTCGAGCGCGCCGAGCGCGGCTGATCCGGCCGGCGGACGGCGCCGGTGTCGTCGGTCGCCCGCCGAGCCGGTGTGTCGTTCCGCCCAAGCGCGTCATAACCGTCCGCCCCTGGCCGGATCGGTGCCAGGATGGCTGATACGGTCCGGAAAACCGACTGGTATCAGGGAGTGGGACGACCATGGGTAAGAAGGTCACTGTCGTCGGGGCCGGCTTCTACGGCTCCACCACCGCACAGCGCCTGGCCGAGTACGACATCTTCGACACCGTCGTGATCACCGACATCGTGGAGGGCAAGCCGGCGGGTCTCGCGCTGGACCTCAACCAGTCGCGCGCGGTCGAGGGCTTCGAGACCACGGTCGTCGGCGTCACCACCGGCCCGAACGGCGAGGGCTACGAGGCCATCGAGGGCTCCGACGTCGTGGTCATCACCGCCGGCCTGCCCCGCAAGCCGGGCATGAGCCGGATGGACCTGCTGGAGACCAACGCCAAGATCGTCCGCCAGGTCTCCGAGAACGTCGCCAAGTACGCCCCGAACGCCGTCGTCATCGTCGTCTCCAACCCGCTCGATGAGATGACCGCGCTGGCCCAGCTCGCCACCCAGTTCCCGAAGAACCGGGTGCTCGGCCAGGCCGGCATGCTGGACAGCGCCCGGTTCACCAACTTCGTCGCCGAGGCGCTGAACGTACCGGTGAAGTCGGTCAAGACCCTCACCCTCGGTTCGCACGGCGACACCATGGTCCCGGTGCCGTCCAAGAGCACCGTCAACGGCAAGCCGCTGCGTGACGCGATGCCCGCCGAGCAGATCGAGGAGCTGGTCGTCAAGACCCGCAACGGTGGCGCCGAGGTGGTCGCCCTGCTGAAGACCGGGTCGGCGTACTACGCCCCGTCGGCCGCCGCCGCCCGGATGGCCAAGGCCGTCGCGGAGGACTCCGGCGAGATCATGCCGGTCTGCGCCTGGGTCGACGGCGAGTACGGCATCTCGGGCGTCTACCTGGGCGTCGAGGCCGAGATCGGCCGCGAGGGCATCCGGCGGATCGTCGAGACCGACCTGGACGCCGACGAGCTGGCCAGCCTCATGGCCGCCGCCGAGGCCGTCCGCGCCAAGCAGGCCGACGTCGCCAGCATGTGACCCGACCCAGCCCACGAAGGGGCACGCCGGCACCCCGGCGTGCCCCTTCGCCGTCCCCACCCCGGGCGGGGCGGAGTCAGAGGGGGGTGAAGGGGGTGGCGAGGTGGGGGGTGGCGAGGGTGGTGCGGCCGGCGGTGGTGAGGGTGTGCAGGAGGGTGGTGCGGGAGGCGCGGGCGGTGGCCGGGTCCACCTCGTGGGCGTACGCCAGGGTGGGGTCGACGAGCTGGATGGCGTGCACCAGCAGGTCGCCGGTGAGCAGCAGCGCTCGTCGCCGGAGTCGACCAGCACCGACTGGTGGCCGGGGGTGTGGCCCGGGGTGCTCAGCACGCGTACCGCCGGGGTGAGGGTGGTGTCGCCGTCGACCGGCCGGAGCTGGCCGGCGGCGCGCAACGGGCCGACCAGCCGGGCCGGCAGCTCGGGGTGGAACAGCTCCAGCGCCTCCAGCTCGGCCCGCTGCACCACGTAGTCGGCGTTGGGGAAGTAGGGGCGGCCCGGCGCGCCGGTCACCGCCCAGCCGATGTGGTCGCTGTGCAGGTGGGTCAGCACCACGGTCCGCACGTCGGCGGGGTCGATGCCGGCGGCGGCCAGCTCCGCCGGCAGCCGGCCCGGCACCGGCGCCCAGCCCGCGGCGAGGGAGTCGGCCGGCCCGATGCCGGCGTCGAGCAGCGTCACCGACCCGTCGTCGCCGCGGACGGCGAAGCTGCGGAACTGCAGCCACCACTCCCCGTCGGTGGTCACCGACGCGGGATCGCGCCGGTCGGCCTCGCGCCACTGCGCCTCCGTGGCGTCGGGGAACGCCTCGACGCGGGGCTGGAAGAACGGGCCCTCGCCATCCGTGAGGGCGGTGACCGTGATAGACCCGAGGGTGCGGCTCAGTGGCATCCGGTGATGCTGCCAGTGATCTCCTGCGCCGTGTACCCCGATTCCCGGCCGACCGAGGCCGGCTGGGGCACCCCGGCCAGTTTCCAGTACGCTCGTACTGCTTGAGCACGTGTCCCCCGAGAGGAGCGCCGGCCGATGGCGAAGATCAAGGTAAACAACCCGGTCGTGGAAATCGACGGCGACGAGATGACCCGGATCATCTGGAAGCAGATCCGGGAGCAGCTGATCCTGCCCTACCTCGACGTCGACCTGCACTACTACGACCTGTCGATTCAGCACCGCGACGAGACCGACGACCAGGTCACCGTCGACGCCGCCAACGCCATCAAGCAGCACGGCGTGGGCGTCAAGTGCGCGACGATCACCCCGGACGAGGCCCGGGTCGAGGAGTTCGGCCTGAAGAAGATGTGGCGGTCGCCGAACGGCACCATCCGCAACATCCTCGGCGGCGTCGTGTTCCGCGAGCCGATCATCATGTCCAACGTGCCGCGGCTGGTCCCCGGCTGGACCAAGCCGATCATCATCGGCCGGCACGCCCACGGTGACCAGTACAAGGCCACCGACTTCGTGGTCCCGGGCCCGGGCAAGGTGACCATCACCTACACCCCGGCCGACGGCTCCGCCCCGATGGAGATGGAGGTCGCCAACTTCCCCGGCGGCGGCATCGCCATGGGCATGTACAACTTCGACGAGTCGATCCGGGACTTCGCCCGCGCCTCGTTCCGCTACGGCCTGGACCGCAACTACCCGGTCTACCTGTCCACCAAGAACACCATCCTCAAGGCGTACGACGGCCGGTTCAAGGACATCTTCGCCGAGGTGTTCGAGAACGAGTTCAAGGCCGAGTTCGACGCCGCCGGCATCACCTACGAGCACCGGCTGATCGACGACATGGTCGCCGCCGCGCTCAAGTGGGAGGGCGGCTACGTCTGGGCCTGCAAGAACTACGACGGTGACGTGCAGTCCGACACCGTCGCGCAGGGCTTCGGCTCGCTCGGCCTGATGACCTCCGTCCTGCTCTCCCCGGACGGCCGCACCGTCGAGGCCGAGGCCGCGCACGGCACGGTCACCCGGCACTACCGGCAGTGGCAGAAGGGCGAGAAGACCTCGACGAACCCGATCGCCTCGATCTACGCCTGGACCCGTGGCCTGGCCCACCGGGGCAAGCTGGATGGCACCCCGGCGGTCACCGAGTTCGCCAACACCCTGGAGCAGGTCATCGTCGACACCGTCGAGGGCGGCCAGATGACCAAGGACCTCGCGCTGCTCATCTCGCGCGACGCCCCGTGGCTGACCACCGACGAGTTCATGAACGCGCTCGACGAGAACCTGGCGCGCAAGATCAACGCCTGATTCCGTCCCGCGTCACCGATCGAGCCCGCCGGCATTCGCCGGCGGGCTCCGTCGTACCCGGGGGACCCGCACGCCCGCCGCAGCGGGCCCGGCCCGCGCGGCGGGCGTCACTGGCGGGTTGGTGGGTCGTTGAGCTGAATGGACGTGATGCCAGTCTCGTCCAGGAAGGTTGACCGTGGTCGCCTCGCGGCCCGAGTGCCGACCAGCCAGCCTTCCCGGCTGTCGCGCACAGCCAGCCGTCCCTTCCCTGCGGGGGGCCCTGTCCCGGGCCCCCCGCGCCCTGTCTGTGCCCACTCGGGTGGACGTTGCGCGGTAACGGCCCGGACCCGTGCAGCGGCGGCGGCCCGCTGACGGAGGCGAAGCCCCGGCTCACGCCGCCCGGAGCAGCTCCGCGGCGCGTTCAGGGGCGATGTCGTTGATGAAGACGCCCATGCCGGACTCCGAGCCGGCCAGGTACTTCAGCTTGTCCTTGGCGCGGCGGATGGTGAACAGCTGCAGGTGCAGGTGCCCCAGCTCGCGGTCGATCCGCACCGGCGCCTGGTGCCAGGCCGCGATGTAGGGCATGGGCAGGCCGAACAGCCCGTCGAAGCGGCGCAGCACGTCCAGGTAGAGCGGCCCGAAGGCGTCCCGCTCGGCGTCGTCGAGCGCCGGGATGTCCGGCACCGGCCGGTGCGGGGCGACGTGCACCTCGAACGGCCACCGGGCGGCCGCCGGGACGTACGCCGTCCAGTGCTCGTTGCTCGCCACCACCCGCTCCCCGGCGGCCCGCTCGGCGGCGAGCACGTCGGCGTAGAGGTTGCCGCCGGTCCGCTCGGCGTGCCGTCGCGCGGCGGTCAGCAGCGACCGGGTCCGTGGCGTGACGAACGGGTACGCGTAGATCTGGCCGTGCGGGTGGTGCAGGGTCACGCCGATCTCCACGCCCCGGTTCTCGAACGGGAAGATCTGCTCCACCCCGGGCAGCTCGCCGAGCGCGGCGGTCCGGTCGGCGAGCGCGTCCAGCACGGTCCGCACCCGGCGCGGCGGCAGGCTGGCGAAGGAGGCGTTGTGGTCGTCGGTGAAGCAGACCACCTCGCACCGGCCGCGCCCCGGCCGGACCGGGGTGAACGGCGTGATCTCCGCCGGCTCCTCGGCCACCCGCTGGCTCAGTGACGGAAAGCGGTTCTCGAAGACCGCCACGTCGTAGTCGGGGGCCGGGATCTCGCTGAGCCGGTCGGCGGTCGACGGGCAGAGCGGGCACTGGTCGGCCGGGGGCAGGAAGGTGCGGGTCTGCCGGTGTACCGCCACCGCCACCCACTCGTCGGTGAGCGGGTCGTAGCGCAGCTGGGAGGCGGGCGGCGGCGGGGGCAGCTCGCGCCGGTCCGGCTGGTCGCGGACCGCGTCGTCCCGCTCGTCGAAGTAGATCAGCTCACGGCCGTCGGCCAGCTCGATCTGCGTACGCTTCACTCCGCCGCCTTCCCCGTGGGCCGCCCCGTGCCCGGCACGATCACCAGCTCACCCACCTTCTCGTCGAGTACCCGTCGTGCGTCCGGCGCCAACCGGTCGTCGGTGACCAGCACGTCCGCGGCGTCCAGGCCGACGATGGAGGAGATCCCCACGGTGCCCCATTTGGTGTGGTCGGCGAGGACGACCAGCCGGTCGGCGGCCGCCACCAGGGCCCGGTCGGTGTCCGCCTCCATCAGGTTCGGCGTGGTGAAGCCGGCCCGTTCGCTGATCCCGTGCACGCCGAGGAAGAGCAGGTCCAGGTGGAGCGACCCGATCGCGGCCACGGCCAGCGGGCCGACCAGCGCGTCGGAGGGCGTACGGACGCCGCCGGTGAGCACCACGGTCTGGTCCGGCCGTCCGCCCACGTGCAGGATCTCGGCCACCGGCAGCGAGTTGGTCACCACGGTCAGCCCCGGCACGTCGACCAGGCGGCGGGCCAGCTCGGCGGTGGTCGTACCGGCGGACAGGGCGATCGCGGCGCCGGGGCCGACCAGCTCGGCGGCGCGGGCGGCGATCGCCGCCTTCTCCGCCGACTGGCGGACCAACTTGGCGTGGAAGCCGGGCTCGTCGGTGGAGCCCGGGCCGGCCAGCGTGGCGCCGCCGTGCACCTTGGCGAGGAGACCCTGCTCGTGCAGCGTCTCCAGGTCCCGCCGGATGGTCATGTCGGAGACGCCGAACTCGGCGGCCAGCTCGGTGACCCGCACGCCGCCGGCGCTGCGGACCCGCTCCAGGATGGCCGTCTGCCGCTGCCGCGCCAGCATCCGCCGTACCTCCGGGGTCCCGCGACCACGTCTCCACGCGGTCGAACGTGTTCCAACAAAGATGAACACTAGCGCGCAGAAGGTCACGACGGAAGGAATGGTGGGGCGAAACGACGCCGCCGCCCGTCTCCGCCGGCCGGCCGACGAGCGGACCGGGGCGGGAGGCGGGCGGCGGTGAGGCCGGACGGGAGGCGGGCGGCGGGGACGCCGCGCGGGTCAGGCGGACTGGAGGCGGGGCTCCACCCAGCCGATCTCGGTCAGGTGGCCCATCACCACCTGGACCGCCTCCTCGATCGTCATCTCGGTGGTGTCCACCACCAGGTCGGCGTCGGTCGGCTCCTCGTACGGGTCGTCGATGCCGGTCATCCCGGTGAGCAGGCCGGCCCGGGCGCGGGCGTACAGGCCCTTGCGGTCGCGCTGCTCGCAGACCTCCAGCGGGGTCGCGACGTGGATCAGCAGGAACCCCGCCCCAGCGGCGTGCGCCATCTCCCGGGCGGTGGCCCGGGCGGCGGCGTACGGGGCGATCGGGCAGCAGATCCCGACCCCCCGGTGCCGGGCGATCTCGGCGGCCACCCAGCCGATCCGGCGCACGTTGAGGTCCCGGTCGGCCTTGCTGAAGGTCAGCCCGGCGGAGAGCTCACGGCGCACCACGTCCCCGTCGAGCAGGGTGATCGTCCGGTCGCCACCCTCGCGCAGCGCGTCCGCCAGGCCGCGGGCGATGGTCGACTTCCCGGAGCCGGAGAGCCCGGTGAAGAAGACCACCAGGCCCCGGTGCCGGCGCGGCGGGCGGGCCCGGACCAGCTCCTTGGCCACCGCCGGCGGGGTGTGCCACTCGGGCAGCGGGAAGCCCCGGTCCAGCAGGTCGTCGATCTCCTCCTGGGTCAGCGCCAGCCGCCGGTTGCGCGGCGGGATGTCCTCCCGCCAGCGCCACTGCCCGTCCCGGTTGTCGTAGGCCAGCTCGCGAGGGACCAGCACCCGCAGGCCCGCGCCGGAGAGCATCTCCCCGGTGGAGAGCAGGTGGGTCACCCCGTACGCGGCGGCGACCCGGGCCCGCAGCAGCGCGTCGCTGATCTCGTCGCGGCGCCGGACCAGCGGCACCGCCACCAGGGTGGCCGGGGGCATCCGGTCCCGGGCGGCGAAGACGCTGCGGACCAGCGCCTCGGCCGGCAGCCCGCCGGTCGCCTCCTCGCCCACCGGGATCATCACCAGCAGGTGCGCGCCGAGCGTGCGGGCCGCGTGCGCGATCTGGGCGAGCTGCGGCCGGTGCATCGGACGGTCGGCGAAGACGCCGAGCACCCGGCCAGGGGGCAGCAGCGCCCTGACCTCGTCCGGGCCGCGGCGCAGCCGTTGGAACGGCCCGTGCCCGCCGTCGCCGAGCCGGCGGACCGCGCCGCCCACGCCCACCGTGCCGTCCCGCACCGGCCAGACGTCGGTCACGTCCATCGCGGCCACCGGGGCGCCCTCGCCGTCGGTGAGCACCAGCGCCCGGCGCAGCGGGTCGTCCAGCGCCAGGCCGTCGGCGAGCGCCGCCGGCACCTGCAGGGTCACCGGTACCGGCCAGGGCGTCCCGTCGTGCAGCCGGCCACGCCGGCTCAGCGAGGTCAGGTCGGCGCGGGTCATGAAGCCGGTCAGCGGGGCGTACGCCCCGGTCAGCAGCAACTCCAGATCGGCCAGTTCACTGGTGCGCGGCCCGTACGCCGGAGCGTCCCGCAGCACGTCCTCGGGCAGCACCCACCCGTTGCTCATCTAACCCCCAACTCACCGGCCGGCACACAGTTTCGCAGCCCACCGGCGATCGGTCGAGAGCGCCACTCCACCTGCCGGCCACCGGCCGTTCGGGCGGCCGTCGACCGGGCGCGGCCGGGTCAGCCGGCGGGGGTCAGCCGGCGGGGGTCAGCGGGGCGGCGCCGAACGACACCGCGAACCGCTCGCACCAGATCGACACGCTGGTCAGCCCGGTCGGGTCGGTCCCGGCCGGTAGGTCGTACGCCTGATCGCCCCGGTTGCCCTTGAGCGGGCCCAGCTCGACCCGGCGGCCGTCGTCGAAGACCTTCCACCCGGACGGCCCGCCGCGGACCGGCTGGTCGGTCAGCCAGACGTGCAGATCCGGACCGTTGGAGGTGTCCAGCCCGACCAGCTCCAGCCGGTACCGCCCGTCGGCCCCCCGGACGATCCGGGCGGTGCCGGCGGTGTCGTGCTCGTGGGTGACGAACTCGCCCTGGCTGACCAGCGTCGGCCCGGCCGGTGCGGCGGTGCCGGGCGGCGTGCCGGTGGCGGATGGCGCGGCGGTGCCGGCCGGCGCGGTGGTGGCCGTCACCACCGACAGCTCCTCCCGGACCTCGGTGTCGGTGACCAGCTTCCAGGGCCGGAACCACCAGAGCCCGACGACCGCCCCGGCGGCGAGGACGGCGACGGCGAGCCAGGTCAGCGGGGCACGCAGCAGGCGGCGGATCATGTCCACAGTGTCCCGGTCGGATCCGGCCCGGTCACCGCCCCACCGCCTTACGGAAGGCTTACCCCTAATGGGGGAGGACGCCAGGATCAGGGGCGCGCCGGATGCCCCGACGAGCGTCGAGTCCCTAGGCTGAGCGGCGTGACACTGATCGCGACCGAGTCGCTGACCAAGACGTACGGAGGTCGGGTCACCGCGTTGGCCGACCTCACGGTGTCGGTCGAGCCGGGGATCATCGGCCTGGTCGGCGCGAACGGCGCCGGCAAGTCGACCCTGATCAAGATCCTGCTCGGCCTGCTCCCGCCCACCAGCGGCCGGGTCGCCGTGCTCGGCCTCGACCCGACCACCGACCCGGCGGCGGTCCGCGCCCGGGTCGGCTACATGCCCGAGCACGACGCCCTCCCGCCGGACCTCTCCGCCGCCGAGCTGGTCACCCACCTGGGTCGGATCAGCGGGCTGCCCCGGACGGTGGCCCGGGAACGGGCCTCCGAGGCACTGCGCCACGTCGGCCTCTACGAGGAGCGCTACCGCCCGGTCGGCGGCTACTCCACCGGCATGAAGCAGCGGGTCAAGCTCGCCCAGGCCCTGGTGCACGACCCGGACCTGCTGCTCCTCGACGAGCCGACCAACGGTCTCGACCCGGCCGGGCGGGACGCCATGCTCGCCCTGATCCACCGGATCGGCACCGAGTTCGGCATCTCCGTCCTGGTCTGCTCGCACCTGCTCGGCGAGGTGGAGCGGATCTGCGACACCCTGGTCGCCATCGACGGCGGCCGGCTGCTCCGCGCCGACCGCATCGCCGCGATGACGTCGGCCACCGACGTCCTCGCGGTCGAGGTCAGCGAGGGTACGGACGACCTCGCGGCCCGGCTCGCCGCGCTCGACCTGCCGGTGGCCCGCGAGGGGCGGCTGCTGCTCGTCCCGCTCGCCGACGACGCCACCTACGACCTGATCCTCGGCGCGGTCGCCGAGCTGGACCTGCCACTGCACCGGCTGGACCAGCGCCGGCACCGGGTGGCCGAACTCTTCGCCACGAGGGAGCCCAGCCATGTCTGAGCCGACCGGTGTCATCCACGACATCGGCTACCAGCGCTACACCGGTCCCCGGCTGGGCCGCCGGCACGTCTTCGGCGCGCTCTACCTGCACGGCCTGCGGACCGTCTTCGGGTTGGGCCGTACCGCCAAGGCGAAGATCTTCCCCTGGCTGGTGGTCGGCATCGTCACCCTGGTCGCCGCCGGGATCACCGCGGTCCGCAGCCAGATCGGCGAGGTGGTGATGACGTACGCCCAGTTCGCCGACTCGATGAGCTGGCTGGTCATCTTCTTCGTCGCGGTGGCCGCCCCCGAGCTGGTCTCCCGGGATCTGCGCAGCGGCGTGCTGCCGCTGTACTTCTCCCGGCCGCTGCCCCGCGACGACTACCCGCTGGCCAAGCTGCTGGCCCTGGTCAGCGCGATCTGGCTGCTGCTCGGCGGGCCGCAGCTGGTGATGTTCCTCGGCGCCGCGTTCACCACCGACAAGGGCATGCGCGGGGTCTGGGACGAGCTGCTCGACCTGCTGCCCGGCCTGCTCTACGCCGGGCTGTGGGCGGCGGTCTTCGCCTCGATCGGGCTGCTGGTCGCCTCGCTCACCGGCAAGCGCGCCTTCGCCGCCGGCGGGATCGTGGCGGTCTTCCTGATGACCACCCCGATCGTCGGGACGCTGTCGATCCTGCCGTCCCGGACGATCAACGAGCTGGCCTTCCTCGCGTCGCCCTCGACGCTCGTCGGCGGGGTGGGCACCTGGGCGCTCGGTGACCTGCTGGTGCCCGAGGGCCGGGGCGGCGGCGTCCCGATCGGTGGCTTCGGCCCCGTCTACGGGGTGGCCGCCGTCCTGCTGGTCGCCGCCTGCGTCGCCCTGTTGTTGCTGCGATACCGGAAGGTGGCCGCCCGATGACCACGCTCAGCGCCAGCCCGGAGGCGGCTGCCCCGACCACCGCCGCCAGCACCCTCGACCTGGCCGGCGTCTCCCGCTGGTACGGCAACGTGGTGGCGGTCAACGATGTCACCATGCGGCTCGGCCCGGGGGTGACCGGCCTGCTCGGCCCGAACGGGGCCGGCAAGACCACCCTGCTGCACATGATGGCCGGGTTCCTCGCCCCCTCGCGGGGCGCGGTGACCCTGGACGGGGAGCCGACCTGGCGCAACCCGGGCGTCTACCGCCGGCTGGGTCTGGTCAGCGAGCGGGAGGCGGTGCACTCCTTCCTCAACGCGTACGAGTTCGTGCTGGCCAGCGCCAAGCTGCACCGGCTGCCCGACCCGGAGGCGGCGGCCCGGCGGGCGATCGCCCTGGTCGAGATGGCCGACGCGCAGGACCGGCGGATCGGCACGTACTCCAAGGGCATGCGGCAGCGGACCCGGGTCGCCGCGGCGCTGGTGCACGACCCGCAGGTGCTGCTGCTCGACGAGCCGTTCAACGGGATGGACCCGCGCCAGCGGCTGCACATGATGCAGCTGCTGCACCGCCTGGGCGACGCCGGCCGGACCATCCTGTTCAGCTCGCACATCCTGGAGGAGGTCGAGCAGGTTTCCGGCACCGTCCAGGTGATGGTGGCCGGCCGGCTCGCCGCCTCCGGCGACTTCCGCACCATCCGCCGGCTGATGACCAACCGGCCGCACGTGTTCGCGGTCCGCTCCACCGACGACCGGGCGCTGGCCGTGGCGCTGATGGCCGAGGTCTCGGTCACCGGCGTCGAACTGGACCGGGCCGGCCTGACCGTGCGGGCGGGTGACTACGGCGCCTTCACCCGGGCGCTGCCGAAGATCGCGCTCGCCCACGGCATCCGGGTCCGGCAGTTGACCCCCGAGGACGAGTCCCTGGAGAGCGTCTTCTCCTACCTGGTGGAGGCCTGATGTCGACCATTTCCTGGATCACCGCGCGCGGGCTCTTCGGCCGCCGCCGGTTCCTGATGCTGCTGCCCCTGCCGCTCGTGCTGGTGGCGTTGGCGGTGCTCTGCCGGTCGCTGGGGGTGGACCCGGGCCAGTGGGGGCCGCCGGTGCTGGTCGGTCTCGGCCTGGCCGTGGTGCTGCCGGTGGTGGCGCTGATCGTCGGCACTGGCGTGCTCGGCGCCGAGATCGACGACGGGACGGTGGTGCACATCCTCACCAAGCCGCTGCCCCGCTGGCAGATCGTGCTGCCGAAGCTGGCGGTGGCCGTCGGGGTCAGCGCGGCCACCGTCGCCGTGCCGCTCTACGTCGCGGGCGTGCTGGCCGATTCGGTACGCCTCGGCCTGGCGCTCGCCGCCGCCTCGGCGCTGGGCGCGCTGGCGTACTCGGCGCTGTTCCTGGCGCTCAGCCTGGTCACCCGGCGGCCGGTCCTGCTCGGCCTGGTCTACGTGCTGATCTGGGAGGGGCTGCTCGGCAACTTCGTCAGCGGCACGAAGGTGCTCTCGATCCAGCAGTGGGTGATCGCCCTCGCGGACCGGATGGCCCCGACCGAGCTGCTCTCCACCACGGTCTCCGTCCCGGTGGCCGGGGTGCTCACCGCACTGGTCAGCGTCGGCTTCACCGTCCTGGCGATCGACCGGCTCCGCTCGTTCAGCGTGGCCGGCGAGACGAGCTGACGGGCCGCCCGCGCCCCGGGGACCGGGGCGCGGGCGACGCGCCGTCAGAACGCGCAGGCGATGACGAGCTCCGGGGTGCGGTCGGGGAGCAGATCGAGCTTGGCGATCCGGCCGGCCGCGCGGAGGTCGTCGGCGACGAGGGTGAGCTGGTCGAGCAGGGCGGCGGGGCCGAGCGCCTCGGCAAGCGGCACCTCCGCCTTCATCGACAGCTTCCGCTCCGACTTGGCCCGGCGCACCTGGCTGAGCGCGTCGGCGGCCAGCCGCAGCAGCTCCGGGTCACCGGGAGCCTGGACGGCCCGCCCCACCTCGTACGTCGTCGGCCAGGTCGACCGGTGCACCGAGCCGTACCGCCACCAGGACCAGACCTCCTCGGTCACGTACGGCAGCACCGGGGCGAAGAGCCGCAGCTGCACCGAGAGCGCGGTGGCCAGGGCCGCCCGGGCCGAGTCGGCGCCCGGCCCGGTGCTGTAGGCGCGCTCCTTCACCAGCTCGATGTAGTCGTCGCAGAACCGCCAGAAGAACGCCTCGGTGGCCTGCAACGCCGCCGTGTGGTCGTACCCGTCGAAGGCGGTGGTCGCGGTGGCGACCAGGCCGGAGAGTTCGGCGAGCATGGCGGTGTCCAGCGGCTCGGTGGCCGGGGCGCGCAACGCGTCCGCGGCGCCCAGCCCCAGGGCGAACCGGGAGGCGTTGAGCAGCTTGGTGGCGAGCCGCCGGCCCACCTTGATCTGCGCCGGGTCGAAGGCCAGGTCCATCCCGGGCTTGCCGCTGGCGGCCCAGTACCGGACCGCGTCGGAGCCGTGCTGCTCCAGCAGACCCATCGGGGTGACCACGTTCCCCTTGGACTTGGACATCTTCTTTCGGTCCGGGTCGAGGATCCAGCCGGAGAGTTCGACGTCGCGCCAGGGCAGCACCCCGTGCTCCAAATGGGAGCGGAGCACGGTGGAGAAGAGCCAGGTCCGGATGATGTCGTGGCCCTGCGGGCGCAGGTCCATCGGGAAGACCCGGCGGAACAGGTCCGGGTCGGTCTCCCACCCGCCGACGATCTGCGGGGTCAGCGACGAGGTGGCCCAGGTGTCCAGCACGTCCGGGTCGCCGACGAAGCCGCCCGGCACGCCGCGCTGCGACTCGTCGAAGCCCTCCGGCGGCTCGCTGGACGGGTCGACCGGCAGCCTCGACTCGGGCGGTGTGAGAGGCTGGGACCAGTCCGGCTCGCCAACGTCGTCGAGCCGGTACCACACCGGCACCGGCACCCCGAAGAAGCGCTGCCGGCTGACCAGCCAGTCGCCGGTCAGGCCGGCCACCCAGTGGTCGTACCGGTGCCTCATGTGCTCCGGCACCCAGCGCAGCTCGCGGCCCCGGGCCAGCAGTTCCTCGCGCAGGCCGGCGTCCCGGCCGCCGTTGCGCAGATACCACTGCCGGGTCGAGACGATCTCCAGTGGGCGGTCACCGCGCTCGTAGAACTTCACCGGGTGGGTGATCTCGCGCGGCTCACCGACCAGGTCGCCCGCGTCGGCCAGCAGCTGCACGATCGTCCGGCGGGCGCCGTTGACCGTCTGCCCGGCCAGCGCCGCGTAGGGCTCGGCCGGCACGCCGGCCGGCGGCTCGGGCAGCAGCCGACCGTCCCGGCCGATCACCACCCGGGTCGCCAGGTCCAGGTCCCGCCACCAGGTCACGTCGGTCAGGTCGCCGAATGTGCAGACCATCGCGATGCCCGTGCCCTTGGCCGGATCCGCCAGCGGGTGCGCGCGCACCGGCACCTCGACCCCGAAGACCGGGGTACGCGCGGCCGTGCCGACCAGGTCCGCGTACCGCTCGTCGTCGGGGTGGCAGACCAGCGCCACGCAGGCCGGCAGCAGCTCCGGCCGGGTGGTGTCGATCAGCACCTCGCGCCCGTCCGGCCCGGTGAACCGCAGCCGGTGGTACGCCCCGGGCCGCTCCCGGTCCTCCAGCTCCGCCTGGGCGACCGCGGTGGCGAACCCGACGTCCCAGAGGGTCGGCGCCTCCGCCTGGTACGCCTCACCCCGGGCAAGGTTGCGCAGGAACGCCCGCTGGCTGGTGGCCCGGGCGACGTGGCCGATCGTGGTGTACGTCAGCGACCAGTCCACCGACAGCCCGAGCCGCCGCCACAGCGCCTCGAAGACCTCCTCGTCGGCGACCGTCAACAGCTCGCACAGCTCGATGAAGTTGCGCCGGGAGATCGGGGTGGGGTCCTTCCGGGCCGCCTCGCTCACCGGGGCGGCGGGCGGCACCCAGTCCGGGTCGTACGGCAGGGCCGGGTCGCAGCGCACCCCGTACACGTTCTGCACCCGGCGCTCGGTGGGCAGGCCGTTGTCGTCCCAGCCCATCGGGTAGAAGACCGTCCGGCCGCGCATCCGCTGGAAGCGGGCCACCGTGTCGGTGTGCGTGTACGAGAAGACGTGTCCCATGTGCAGCTCGCCGGATACGGTCGGCGGCGGGGTGTCGATCGCGTACACGTCGGCCCGCTCCTTCGCGCGGTCGAACGCGTACGTGCCGTCCTCCTGCCAGCGGCGCGCCCAGGTCTCCTCGATGCCGTCCAGGGTCGGACGCTCGGGGACGCCGGCGCGGGCCGTCCTCGCCGTATCGCTCATCAGCCGATCCTAGGCAGCGGGTGACGGGACGACCACGGGTTAAGCGTCGTGCCGCCCTTCCGGCTGTCTCCGACGGGGTGCTGGCGCTCGGCCCGGCAGGGCGGTCGACCGGATCCGCCGCGACCTGCGCGCCGAGGCCGCCACCACGGCGGCGCCCGCGCAGCCCTGTCGGCCCTCAGATCAGCGAGTCGCGCCACTGGCGGTGCAGGGCGGCGTACCGGCCGCCGGCGGCGGCCAGCTCGGCCGGGGGACCGTCCTCGACGATCCGGCCGCCGTCGAGCACCAGCACCCGGTCGGCAATCTCCACGGTGGAGAGCCGGTGCGCGATCACCAGCGCGGTCCGGTCCCGCAGGATGCTGCCGAGCGCCCGCTGCACCAGCCGCTCCGTCGGCACGTCCAGCGACGAGGTCGCCTCGTCCAGGATCAGCACCCGCGGGTCGGCCAGGAACGCCCGGGCGAACGCGACGAGCTGGCGCTGCCCGGCGGAGAGCCGGCCGCCGCGCCGGTGCACCTCGGTGGCGTACCCGTCGGGGAGCGCGGCGATGAAGTCGTGTGCGCCGATGGCCCGGGCGGCGGCCTCCACCGCCGCGTCGTCCGCACCCGGCCGGCCGAACCGGATGTTCTCCGCCACCGAGCCGCTGAACAGGTGGTTCTCCTGGGTCACCAGCACCACCGCCCGGCGCAGCTCGGCGTCGGCCAGGTCCCGCAGGTCCACCCCGTCCAGGGTGACCGCGCCGGCGGACGGGTCGTGGAAGCGGGCCAGCAGCTTGGCGATGGTCGACTTGCCGGCGCCGGTCGGGCCGATCAGCGCGACGGTCTGCCCGGCCGGCACGGTCAGCCTCAGCTCGGAGAGGATCGGCGCGTCCGGCCGGTAGCCGAAGCAGACCGACCGTAAGGCCACCGCGCCCCGGCCCGGCCCGGTCGGCAGCGACGCCGGCCGTTCCGGCTCGGCCACCGCGGGCCGCTCGTCGAGCACTCCGGCCAGCTTCTCCAGCGCGGCCGTCGCCGACTGCAGCGAGTTGTAGAACTGGCTCAGCTCCTGCATCGGCTCGAAGAACCGGCGCAGGTAGAGCAGGAACGCGGCGAGCACGCCCACCTCGGTCCGCCCGTTCAGCACCCGCCAGCCGCCGTAGCCCAGCACCACCGCCACGGTGAGGTTGCCGATCAGCTTGATTCCCGGCGAGTAGACCGCGATCAGCCGGAAGGCGCGCAGGCTGGCCTGCCGGTAGTCGTCGTTCACCGCGGCGAAGATCCGCTGGTTGCGCGGTTCCCGCCGGTACGCCTGCACCGCCCGGATGCCCCGCAGCGACTCGACGAAGTGCACGATGACCAGCGCGACCGCCTCCCGGGTCCGCCGGTACGCCCCGGCGGAGGCCCGGGCGAACCAGCGGGACAGCCAGAACAGGAACGGGAAGGCGAGCAGGGTCGCCGCGGCGAGTGGCAGGTCCAGCCAGAGCAGGATGCCGGCGACGGAGAGCACCGACAGGGCGGCGACCACCAGGTTGTCGATCCCGCCGTCGACCAGCTCGGCGATCGAGTCGAGGTCACTGGTCAGCCGCGAGACCATCCGGCCGGAGGTGTACCGCTCGTGGAAGCCGACGTCCAGGCGGAGGAAGTGGCCGTAGACCCGCTGGCGCAGGTCGAGCAGGACGGCCTGGCCGATCCGGGCGGCGAGGGTGAGGAAGCCGCGCCGGGCCGCGTACTCGGTGACGCTCGCGGCGGCGAACGCGGCGGCGACGGTGACCAGCGGTCCCGGGTCGCCGGCCCGCAGCGGGGCGATGGCCCGGTCGATGCCGAGCATGACCAGGTACGGGCCGGACATCGCGGCGGCGTTCTGGGCCAGCAGCAACGTCACGGCCAGCCCGAGCCGGCGCCGGTGCGGGCGGAGAAGCTGCCCGAGCAGGGCCCGGCTGCGGGTCCGGAGCCGGGCGACGGCCTCCGGCGTGACGTCCTCGGCCCGGCTGCGGTCGGCGTCCGGGTCGGTGGCCCGCCCGCGCCACCGGGTCAGGTCGAGTTCGTCGTCCGGGGCGCTCCTCGGTCGGGGGACCGGTGGTGACCCGTCCGGCGTTTCCGTCACGAGCGCACCAGGCCGGCGTCGTCGTGCCGTTCCACCGGCCCGGCCGAGAGCACCGCCCGGTACGCCGGCACGGTGGCCAGCAGCTCGGAGTGGGTGCCGACGGCGACGATCCGGCCGTCGTCGAGCAGGGCCACCCGGTCGGCGAGCGCCACGGTCGACGGGCGGTGCACCACCAGCAGCGCGGTGGTGTCCCGCAGCACCCGGCGCAGCGCCGCCTCGACCAGCGCCTCGGTGTGCACGTCGAGGGCGGAGAGCGGGTCGTCCAGCACGAGCAGCGCCGGTCTGCCGAGCACCGCCCGGGCCAGCGCCAGCCGTTGCCGCTGCCCACCGGAGAGGGAGAGCCCCTGTTCGCCGACCCGGGTGGCCAGCCCCCACGGCAGCTCGTACGCGAACTCGGCCTGGGCGAGGGCGAGCGCCGCCCGGACCTCCGCCTCGCCGGCGCCCGGCCGGCCGAGGGTGAGGTTCTCCCAGACCGACATGGAGAAGAGCGTCGGCTCCTCGAAGGCCACCCCGACCAGCCGGCGCAGCGAGGCGAGCCGCAGGTCCCGCAGGTCGCGCCCGTCCAGGGTGATCCGCCCGCCGGTCACGTCGTGCAGCCGGGGGACCAGGGAGAGCAGCGTGCTCTTGCCGCAGCCGGTGGCACCGACCAGGGCCAGGGTCTCGCCCGGTTCCACGGTGAGGTCGACGTCGCGGAGCACCGGCGTGGTGCTGCCGGGATAGCGGAACGAGACACCTTCGAAGCGGAGTCGGCCGCGTACGTCGGCGCGGTTCAGCGACCGGGCGTGTGGGGCGTCCACGATGGTCGGCGGGGTGTCCAGCACCTCCTGGATCCGGTCGGCCGCGGTCGCCGCCTCCTGGCCGTTGGCGATGATCCAGCCGAGCGACTGCACCGGCCAGATCAGCATCAGCTGGAGGCTGACGAAGGCGACCAGCTCGCCGATGCTGAGCGCCCCGCGGGCGGCGGCGGCCGTGCCGGCCACCAGCACCACCCCGAGGGTCAGGTTGGGGACCAGGTCGAACAGCGCCGAGGTGCGGGCCAGCAGCCGGGCCTTGCCGACGCCGATGTCGTGCAGCGCGCGGGCGCCGCCGGCGAACCGGGCGGCCAACTCCGGCCCCCGCCCGTAAGCCCGCATGGTGCGCAGCCCCTGCGCCGTCTCCTCGACCAGCGTGGCCACGTCGCCCTGCTGGTCCTGCATCCGGCGGGAGGCGGCGTGGTAGTGCCGGGCGAACCGGCGGCTGATCAGGAACAGCGGCACCGCGCTGACCGCCACCAGCAGCCCCAGCGCCGGGTGCAGGCGGACCAGCAGCACCACCACGGCCAGGTAGGTGACCAGGTTGAGGATCAGGAAGAGCACGCCGAAGGAGAGGAACCGGCGGATCACCGACAGGTCGCTGGTGACCCGGGAGAGCAACTGGCCGGACTGCCACCGATCGTGGAAGCCGGCCGGCAGGCCTTGCAGGTGGGCGTAGATGTCGGCGCGGATGGCCGCCTCCATGCCGACCGAGGAGGAGGACTGGGTCCACCGCCGGATGAAGATCAGCACGGCCTCGGCCAGGCCGAGGAGGAGGGCGAGGAGGCCGAGCCGGAACAGCCCGGCGACGTCGTGCCCGGCGACCGGTCCGTCCACCACCCGCTGCACCACCAGCGGCACGGCGAGGCTGGCCGCAGTGGCCGCGAGGGCCGCGACGAGCAGCCAGGCGAACTCCAGCGCGTACGGGCGCAGGTAGGGGCGCAGCCGCCAGAGATTGTGCAGCGGGTGCCGGCCGGCGCCGTCCCGGGCCGCCGGGTCGCCGTCGCTCTGCGCAGGCACTACCCGACGGTAGCGTCAATCGGGTGATCCGCCGGTGTCAGCTTCCCGTCACTGCCTGCTCATGGCCTCGTGGTGCAGCAACCACCGCTTCACGTCCAGCCCCCAGCGGTAGCCGCCGAGCGTTCCGTCGGTGCGCAGCACCCGGTGACAGGGGACGAAGAGCGCGGCGGCGTTGCGGGCGCAGGCGGCCGCGGCGGCGCGGACCGCCGCCGGTCGGCCGGCCAGCCCGGCGAAACCGGTGTACGTCACCGGCTCGCCCGGCTTCACCTCGCGGAGCACCTGCCAGGCGTGGGCCAGGAATGCGCCCCCGCTGTGCTGCTCCACCGGCACCGCGTCGATCGCGGTGAGGTCACCGTCCAGGTAGGAGCGGACGGCCGCGGTCACCGGGCCGAGCTCCGGCCGGTGCCGCGGCTCGCCGCGCAGGCTCGGGTGGGTCAGCGGTAGCAGGCTGGCCGGGTCGGCGGTGAAGCCGGCCGCGCGGACCGACCCGTCGGGGCCGGTCAGGATGCTCAGCGGGCCGGTGGGGGTGTCGATGACGGTGCTGTCCAGGGTGGTCATGCTGCTCTCCAGAGTCGGATCACGGCGTACGACCGCCAGGGGCGCCAGCGGTCGGCGTACGCGTCGAGGGTCTTCGGGTCGGTGGGCAGGCCGAGCGCGGCCGCGCCCCGGCGTACGGCGAGGTCGGTGGGGAGGAAGACGTCCGGGTCGCCGAGGGCTCGCATCGCCACGTAGCCGGCGGTCCACGGCCCGATCCCGGGCAGCGCCGTCAGCCGCCGCACGGTCTCCTCCCGATCCCCGCCCGGCTCCAGCTCAAGCTCCCCGTCCACGACCGCCCGCGCCAGCGCCCGGATCGTCTCCCGCCGCGCCACCGGCATCCCGAATGCGCTGTCCGCCAACCCCACCACCTCCGCCGCGCTGACGAACCCCCGCAGCGGCGCGCCCGGCCTGTGTTGATCAAGGAGTTTGCCTCCGCCGGGGGCCGTTTCCTCGACGTGAACCTCTTGATCACCGGGGTCGGTGGGGGCGGCTGCCCGGAGGAGCCGGGTGAGGGTGGTTCTGGCGGACTGGAGGGAGACCTGTTGGGTGGTGATGGCGCGCAGCGCCATCTCGAAGCCGTCGACGGCGCGGGGGAGGCGCACTCCCGGCTCGGCCGTCACCGCCGCGGCCAGGGCGGGGTCCTGGGCGAGGGTCTCGTCTATCGCGACCGGGTCGGCGTCGAGGTCGAGCAGGCGGCGGCAGCGGGCGACCGCGGGGGCCAGGTCGCGCATGTCGGCCAGGCGCAGGGTCGCGGAGACGTGCCCGTCGGCGGGGGTCAGCGAGACCTCGCCGGCCCCGTGCGGCAGCCGCAACCCCCGGCGGTACGTCCGGTCGCGGACCTCCTCCACGCCGGGCAACGCCCGCAGCGCGAGGAAGTCGAGCAGCGCCGCCGCGTGCAACGGCGGCCGGTACGCCAGCCGCAGCGTGATCGTGCCCGCCCCGCCGGTCGCGGGCCGGCCGCCACGGCTGATCCGCAGCTCGGACGGGGCGGCCGCGTACACCTCCCGGACCGTGTCGTTGAACTGCCGGACGCTGCCGAACCCGGCGGCGAACGCGATCTCGGCCATGCCCAGGCCAGTGGTCTCGATGAGGATCCGGGCGGTCTGGGCGCGCTGGGCGCGGGCCAGCGCGAGCGGCCCGGCGCCCAGTTCGGCGCGGAGCATCCGGTGCAGGTGCCGCTCGGTGTAGCCGAGCCTGGCCGCCAACCCCGGTACGCCATCCCGGTCGACCACCCCGTCGGCGATCAGCCGCATCGCCCGCCCGACCACGTCGGCCCGGACGTCCCACTGCGGGGAGCCCGGGGCGGCGTCGGGGCGGCAGCGACGGCAGGCCCGCAGCCCGGCGCCCTGCGCGGCGGCGGCGGACGGGAAGAACCGGACGTTCTGCCGCTTCGGCGTCGTCGCCGGGCAGGACGGCCGGCAGTAGATCCCGGTCGAGGTCACGCCGGTGTAGAACCAGCCGTCGAACCGCTGGTCACGGCTGTCCACGGCCCGGTAGCACCGTTCGAAGTCCAACTCCACGCCACCGATACTGCCTTGCTGGTCGGGGCGGTGGCTGGCGGGATTCGGACCTGGCCGTACGGGTGCCGCCGGGCCGCCTCCCCGTCCGGCCGCGCCGCCGGCCCGAGGTGGCCGGGCCGGCGGCGCGTGCGGTCAGCGGGGTGACGGGCTGGGCGACGGCGCCGGCCAGGTGCCGGTCGGGCTCGGCGAGGCGGCGGGGAGCCCGGGGGCGGCCGGGACCGCGGCCGGCGCTCCCGGCGCCTCCGGGCGGGCGGGGCTGGGGGTGGCCGTCGGCCAGGGCCGGTCGGACGCCGACGGGCTGGGGAACGGCGGTTCGGCCGGGGACGTGGGGCTCGGTGTCGGCGGCGCCGACGGAAGGATGCCGGTCGGGCCCGGTGCCGCCGGGCTGGGCGGGGCGCTCGGGGCGGCCGGGCGCGGGGCGTCCGAGCTGGTCGCCGCGATCGCCAGCGGGGCGGCGATCAGCACGGCGGCGAACGTCCCCGCCGCGCCCAGCGCCACGGTCGTGCGCCGGCGGTTCCGGGCCCGGCGTTCCGCCGGGATCAACTGGTCCTGCACTGTCGGTGCCTCCTCGGCCAGATCGGAGAGGGTGGTCCGGATGAGGTCCTCGAAGGGCGTGGTCACGGCCGTACCTCCAGCAGTTCGACGTCCGGCAGAAGCTGGCGCAGCCGGGCCACCGCCCGGTGGGTGCGGCTGCGGACCGTCCCGATCGAGCAGTCCAGCAGCTCGGCCACCTGGGTCTCGGTGAGGTCCTCGTAGTAGCGCAGGACCAGCACCGTGCGCTGCGCGGGCGGCAGCCGGCGCAGGGCGGCGCGCATCGCCAGGCGTACGTCGGTGTTACCGCTCAAGTCCGCCTGGACCGCCTCGTCGGCCCCGGTGAGCGTCGTCTCCCGGCGTCGCCGCAGCCGCCGCCACCAGCTCACCTGCTCGCGGTACATGACCGCGCGCAGGTAGCCCTCCGGGTCGGCGTGCCGCAGCGTCCGCCACTTCGGGATGGTTTTGGCCAGCGCCGACTGGACCAGGTCCTCGGCGGCGTGCCGGTCCCCGGTGAGCAGGTACGCGACCCGCATCAGCGCCGGGGTCCGGCTCGCCACGAAGTCGGCCAGCCGGGCCCGTTCGTCCTCGTCCACCCACCCTCCCCGTTTTCACTGTCACGGTTACAGACGCCCCAGCTCAGGCCAGCTATCCCTGGCGCCGCAACGATTTCCGGCCCGAAAGTGTCGGTAGTGGCCGGTACCGTCCCGCCACCAACTCAAGAAAGGGTGCGGGGGATGGCGAGCGTGGCCGGGCGAGGTGCCCGCTGATGCGGTCCGGACGGGTCCGGCTGGACCGCGCGGTGGTGCAGGGCTTCTACGACCGGATGCGGGTGGTGGCGCCGGCAGCCTACGGCGCGATCGAGCGGGACCGCGCCGACGACCCGGGGCGGGCCTTTCCGGAGACCGCCTGCGGCCGGCTCGCGGGTTCGCTGGACGTGGCCGGGCTGCGCGCGCTCGGCATGTGGGCGCACCACTGGTGCGTGCGCTTCTACGACGACGACACCCGGGTGGGCCTGCGGCTGGTCCGGGAGATCGCCGGCCGGGCCGGGCTGGGCTGGACCGTCGACGAGGTGCGCTGGATGCTCGACGAGTCGTATGCGGCCGGCTCCGCCGCCGCGCACCGCTTCGTCCTGCCGCGCGCCGCGGCGGCGGAGTTGTCGCCCGGCCCGCTGCCCGAGTGGGTGGAGCGCGACGGCCCGGCCCCCGACTGGCGTCGGTTGCTCGCCGGCTGACCGGGCAGCTGGCCGACCACCATCGCGGTGACCGCCACGGCGAAGCCGGCGAGCTGCACCGGGCCGAGCGCCTGGTCGAGCACCAGCCAGCCGAGCGCGGCGGCGGTCAGCGGGCTGAGCGCGCCCAGCACCGACACCCGGGTCACCGGCAGCAGGGCGACACCCCGGAACCAGAACGCGTACGCCCCGGCGGTGCCGACCAGCCCGAGCCAGGCGTACCCGAGCAGGGCGGGCCGGTCCGGTGCGGCGGGCGCGCCCTCGACGGCGGCGGCCAGCGGCACGATCATCAAGCCACCCGCGACGAGCTGCCAGCTCGTCGCGGCGAGGGTGCCGACCCGGGTGGGCCGTCCCCAGCGCCGGGTGAGCACCAGCCCGGCGGCCATGGCGGCGGTGCCGGCGAGGCCGGCCGCGACGCCGAGCGGGTCCAGCGCCGCCCCCGGTCGCAGCACCACCAGGGTCACGCCGAGCGGCGCGGCCAGCGCGGCGAGCAGCGCCGGCCGGCCGGGCCGGGTGCCGAGGGCGACCACGCCGAGCGCGGCGACCAGCAGCGGTTGGGCCGCGCCGAGCACGGCGGCGGTCCCGCCGGGCAGCCGGTACGCGGCGAGGAAGAGCAGCGGGAAGAAGGCGCCGATGTTGAGCGCGCCGAGCAGGGCCGAGCGCCACCACCAGACGCCGTGCGGTCGGCGGCGGGTCAGCGCGAGCAGCAGCAGCCCGGCCGGCAGCGCCCGGAGCGCACCGGACCAGAGCGGCCGGTCGGCGGGGAGCAGCTCGGTGGTGACCAGGTAGGTGGTGCCCCAGGCGGTCGGGGCGGCGGCGGTCAGCGCGACGTCGGTCCAGCGTCGGTTCATCGGTTCCGTCCTTACCTTGGCGCTAAGTAGCTTAGGGCTAAGCTAATTAGCGTCGAGGGAAAGGGGAAGTGCGAGGTGCGGCACAATCCGGGAGTGGCAGCAGGGGACGACGTCGACGTGATCGTCGAGCAGTGGCGACGGGAACGGGCCGGGATGCGGCCCGAGCCGATGGCCGTCTTCGGCCGGATCTACCGGCTGGCCCGGCTGGTCGGCGATCGCCAGGAGAAGGTCTACGCCGACTGGGGGATCGGCCGCGGCGAGTTCGACGTGCTCGCCGCGCTGCGCCGATCCGGGGAGCCGTACACGCTGGCGCCGAAGGCGCTCGCCGCCGGGCTGATGCTCACCTCCGGCGGGATGACCGGCCGGCTGGACCGGCTGGAGCGGGCCGGCCTGGTCCGGCGTACGCCCGACCCGGCGGACCGGCGCGGGCTGCGGGTCACCCTCACCGAGTCCGGTCGCCGGGTGGTCGAGGAGTCGGTCGACGCCGGGCTGGCCGTGCAGCGGCGCATCCTCGACGCGCTGCCGCCCGAGGACCAGGCCCGCCTGGCCGACCTGCTGCGGACGCTGCTCGCCGCCGCCGAGGCGGGGGGCTGAGCGACCCGGCCGGCCGGCGTGGCGCAGGATGATCGTGACCAGGACCGACCGGAAGGACGACCATGCCCGCCAGTGAACCGACCATCGTCGCCACCAGCACGGGCTTCTCCAGCCGGCGGCGCGGCCCGTACGACGCGCAGCCCGGCCCGGTCTTCGACCTGATGGCCGAGCTGGCGCAGGCCGGCGACGCGCCCCGGGTCTGCTACCTCAACCAGGCGGTCGGCGACCAGCCGACCTCGTTCACCGTCTTCTACGGCGCGTTCGCCGGTACCCGGTTCCGCCCGTCCCACCTGGCCCTCTTCCCGATGCCCAACGTCGAGGACGTACGGGCCCACCTGCTCGCCCAGGACGTCATCTGGGTGGGCGGCGGCAGCGTGGCCAACCTCTGCGCGGTCTGGCGGGTGCACGGCCTCGACGAGATCCTGCACGAGTGCTGGCAGGCCGGCGTCGTGCTGGGCGGGGTCTCCGCCGGGTCGATCTGCTGGCACCTCGGCGGTGCCACCGACAGCTTCGGCCCGACATTGCGCGGGTTCACCGACGGGCTGGGCTGGCTGCCGTACGGCAACGGGGTGCACTACGACGGCGAGGAGCAGCGCCGCCCGCTGATGCACAAGCTGGTCGGCGACGGCACGCTGCCGGTGAGCCACTGCACCGACGACGGGGTGGGGCTGGTCTACCGGGGCACCCGGCTGGTCGAGGCGGTCGCGGACCGCGAGGGCGTGGCGGCGTACGAGGTGAGCCGGGCCGAGGACGGCAGCGTCCGGGAGACCCGGATCGAGCCCCGGCTGCTCGGTTAGACCCGGTCCTCGTCGGTCGCGGCCAGCCGGGGGTCGGCCCCCTCGTTGGGGTTGATCTCCAGCAGGTTGCCCCGGAGGTCCACCGAGTCACGCCGGTGGGGGACCGCGTCGGGCAGTCGGGTGCGGATCCGGTCCACAACGTCTCCCCGTGGGCCTACGGCACCGAGGAGGTTGGCAACGCCGCGCCGCGCCCCGGTGACCGTCGTTGACGGCGCGTGGTGGGCCGGAAACGGGCGGTCCGCGTGCCTGTCCGGACGCCGGCCGGAAGGGCCAGGTCGGGGGCCGCGTAGACTGGCCGCCCGTGAGCCTCACCATCGGGATCGTCGGCCTGCCCAACGTCGGCAAGAGCACCCTGTTCAACGCGTTGACCAAGAACGACGTGCTCGCGGCGAACTACCCGTTCGCCACCATCGAGCCGAACGTCGGCGTGGTCGGGCTGCCGGACGAGCGGCTGGGCAAGCTCGCGGAGATCTTCGTCTCGCAGAAGGTGCTGGCGGCGCCGGTGTCGTTCGTCGACATCGCCGGCCTGGTCCGCGGCGCCTCGAAGGGGCAGGGCCGGGGCAACGCGTTCCTGGCGAACATCCGCGACGCCTCGGCGATCTGCCAGGTGGTGCGCGCCTTCTCCGACCCGAACGTGGTGCACGTCGACGGCAAGGTCTCCCCGGCCGACGACATCGAGACGATCAACACCGAGCTGATCCTGGCCGACCTCCAGACCCTGGAGAAGGCCCTGCCGCGGCTGGAGAAGGAGGCCAAGCTCCGCAAGGACCGGGCCGCCGCCGTGGAGGCCGCCAAGAAGGCCGTCGACCTGCTGGACGGCGGGATCACGCTCTATACGGGCGCCGCGGCCGCTGGCATCGAGCTCGAGCACCTGCGCGAGCTGCACCTGCTCACCACCAAGCCCTTCCTGTACGTCTTCAACGTCGACGAGGCCGAGCTGGGCAACGCCGAGTTCCTCGACGAGCTGCGGGCGCTGGTCGCCCCGGCGGAGGCGGTCTTCATGGACGCCAAGATCGAGTCGGAGCTGGTGGACCTGCCCGAGGAGGAGGCCCGCGAGCTGCTGGAGTCGATCGGGCAGTCCGAGCCCGGGCTGGACCAGCTGGTCCGGGTCGGGTTCCGCACGCTCGGGCTCCAGACGTACCTCACGGCGGGCCCCAAGGAGGCGCGGGCCTGGACCGTCCCGGTCGGCGCGACCGCGCCGGAGGCTGCGGGCGTCATCCACTCCGACTTCCAGCGCGGCTTCATCAAGGCCGAGGTGGTCTCCTACGACGACCTGGTCGCGGCCGGCTCGATGGCGGCGGCGAAGGCCGCCGGCAAGGTCCGGATCGAGGGCAAGGAGTACGTCATGCAGGACGGCGACGTGGTGGAGTTCCGCTTCAACGTCTGAAAGCGGGCCGCAGGGCCCGAGCGGGTCGAGGACCTAAGCGGAGCAGACCGGGGCGCGCACATGTCGGCCGGCCACTTCAGCCGACAGTTCCGGCGCGCCTACGGCGAGTCGCCGTACGGCTACCTGATGACGCGGCGCATCGAGCGGGTGATGGCGCTGCTGCGACGTGGCGACCTCAGCGTCAGTCGTGCGTGGCGAAACAGGTGACCAGACCGATCAGGAATCGAGAAGCGCGGCCCCCCGAGCCGCAGCTAGCGTGACCGCCATGGACATCACCATTCACGCGCGCTTCCTCCCGCACGGTGACCCGGACGCATCCCTGGCCTTCTATCGCGACCGCCCGGAGGTGGTCCCGGTGGTCCTCCTTCTCTTGCGTTCCCGGCCGGGCCCACGACTTCAGGAGTGACCATGACCGGCTCTTCCACCCAGGCAATCAAGACCGTGCTGCATCCCGTTTCCGACCTGGCGACGGCCAAGGAGGTGTACGCCGCCCTGCTCGGCGTACCGCCGCAGACCGACGAGTCCTACTACGTCGGCTTCGAGGCCGCGGGCCAGCACATCGGGCTGGTGCCGGGCGGTGGACCGCAGGGCATGACCTCACCGGTGGCGTACTGGCACGTGCCGGACCTCGAGGCGAAGCTGGCCGAGGTGACCGCCGCGGGTGCCACCGTGAAGGCGCCCGCGCACGACGTCGGTGGCGGCCGCCTGGTGGCCACCGTCACCGACCCCGATGGCAACGTCCTCGGGCTGCTTCAGGACCGATGAGTGCCGACCCCCGCTCCCGCGCTCAGCGTCGTCGCGACACCGAGCATCGGCTCACCCACGACATCGATGTCTGGGTGGCCAGTGCCTCGGCGGACGGTGCGCCGTATCTGGTGCCGCTGTCCTTCGACTGGGACGGCGAGGTGCTGCTGGTGGGTGACCGGTTCGTCGCGCGCACCGGCTTCGACCCGCGTGCGCCGGCCACGCCGTACCGCTGGTTCCGCATCTCCCCGCGCCGCATCCAGGCTTGGCGCCAGGTGAACGAGATGCCCGACCGCGAGCTGATGCGCGACGGCCGCTGGTTGGTCTGACGCCCCGGGCCGGGCGCGCCGCGTGGCCGAGGCCACAGGGGCTCCACGGGCCGAAGCGGCGTGGATACCTTGGTTCTTGGGCCGAGCGCGACCCCGACCAGCGTCAGCCGGACGGGTGTCGCGCCACCCCGGCCGACACCGCCGATCAGGTAAGCAGCGACCGTTGCCGCGACCGCGCCGACGACCCAGAACCAGACGTACTGTTCGAAGCTGGTCAGATCGAGCCAGGCGACGCCGACGGAGACCGCGAAGGCGGCCCCGCCGAACAGATGGAGACACGATGAGCATGGCCACGAGGACGGACACGCAGTCGCCTGTGCTGCACGCTGCCGACAGCCACGATCTGATCCGCGTGCAGGGCGCGCGCGAGAACAACCTCAAGGACGTCAGCATCGAGATCCCGAAGCGCCGGCTGACGGTGTTCACCGGCGTCTCCGGCTCGGGCAAGAGCTCGCTGGTGTTCGGCACGATCGCCGCAGAGTCGCAGCGGCTGATCAACGAGACCTACAGCACCTTCGTGCAGGGCTTCATGCCGACGCTGGCCCGGCCCGAGGTCGACGTACTCGACGGCCTGACGACCGCGATCATCGTCGACCAGGAGCGGATGGGCGGCAACCCCCGCTCGACGGTCGGCACCGTGACCGACGCCAACGCGATGCTGCGCATCCTCTTCAGCCGGCTCGGTCAGCCGCACATCGGCTCGCCCCAGGCGTTCTCCTTCAACGTCGCCTCGATCAGTGGAGCGGGTGCGGTCAGCATGGAGCGCGCCGGACAGACCGTGAAGGAGCGGCGTAGCTTCAGCATCATCGGCGGCATGTGTCCGCGCTGCGAGGGCATGGGCTCGGTGACCGACTTCGACCTGTCTGCCCTGTACGACGACAGCAAGTCGCTCAACGAGGGCGCGCTCACGATCCCCGGCTACAGCGTCGACGGCTGGTACGGCCGCATCTTCAGCGGCTGCGGCTTCTTCGACCCGGACAAGCCGATCCGCAAGTTCACCAAGAAAGAGCTCCACGACCTCCTCTACAAGGAGCCGACCAAGATCAAGGTCGAGGGCATCAACCTGACGTACGAGGGTCTGATCCCGAGAATCCAGAAGTCGTTCCTGTCCAAGGACGTCGACGCGATGCAGCCGCATATCCGGGCGTTCGTGGAGCGGGCGGTGACGTTCACCACCTGTCCGGAGTGCGGTGGCACGCGGCTCAGCGAGGCCGCCCGGTCGTCGAAGATCGCCGGCATCAGCATCGCCGACGCCTGTGCGATGCAGATCAGCGACCTCGCCGAGTGGGTGCGGCGTCTGGACGAACCTTCGGTGGCGCCGCTGCTGACGGCACTGGGGGAGACCCTCCACTCGTTCGTGGAGATCGGGCTGGGCTACCTCTCGCTCAACCGACCGTCGGGGACGCTGTCGGGCGGGGAGGCACAGCGCACCAAGATGATCCGCCACCTCGGCTCCTCGCTCACCGACGTCACCTACGTCTTCGACGAGCCGACGATCGGGCTGCACCCGCACGACATCCAGCGGATGAACGAGCTGCTGCTGCAGCTCCGCGACAAGGGCAACACCGTGCTGGTCGTCGAGCACAAGCCGGAGACGATCGCTATCGCCGACCACGCCGTCGACCTCGGCCCCGGCGCTGGCACCGCCGGTGGCGAGGTGGTGTTCGAGGGGACCGTCGAGGGGCTGCGGGCCAGCGGCACGCTGACCGGGCGGCACCTGGACGACCGGGCCTCCTTGAAGCCGTCGGTGCGGACACCGTCGGGAGTGCTAAAGGTCCGCGGCGCCAGCACCCACAACCTGCAGGACGTCGATGTCGACATCCCGCTCGGCGTGCTGGTGGTGGTGACCGGCGTGGCCGGATCGGGAAAGAGTTCACTGATCCACGGCTCGGTGTCGGGGCGGGACGGAGTGGTGTCGGTCGGCCAGGGCGCGATCCGCGGCTCGCGACGGAGCAACCCGGCGACGTACACCGGACTGCTCGACCCGATCCGCAAGGCGTTCGCGAAGGCCAACGGCGTGAAGCCGGCGCTGTTCAGCGCCAACTCCGAGGGCGCCTGCCCCACGTGCAACGGCGCCGGCGTCATCTACACCGACCTGGCGATGATGGCCGGCGTCGCCACCATCTGCGAGGAGTGCGAGGGGAAGCGGTTCCAGGCATCGGTGCTGGAATACCACCTCGGCGGCCGGGACATCAGCGAGGTGCTCGCGATGTCGGTGACGGAGGCCGAGGAGTTCTTCGGCGCCGGCGAAGCGCGCACGCCGGCCGCGCACAAAATCCTTGACCGGCTCGCCGACGTCGGGCTCGGCTACCTGAGCCTCGGCCAGCCGCTCACCACGCTGTCCGGCGGCGAGCGGCAGCGGCTCAAGCTGGCCACCCGCATGGCCGAGAAGGGCGGCGTCTACGTCCTCGACGAGCCGACCACCGGCCTCCACCTCGCTGACGTCGAGCACCTGCTCGCCCTGCTCGACCGGCTCGTCGACTCCGGCAAGTCGGTCATCGTCATCGAGCACCACCAGGCGGTCATGGCGCACGCCGACTGGATCATCGACCTCGGCCCCGGCGCCGGCCACGACGGCGGCCGGATCGTCTTCGAGGGCACACCCGCCGACCTCGTCGCCGCCCGCTCCACCCTCACCGGCGAGCACCTGGCGGCCTACGTCGGCACCTGACCCAGGCCCTCGCGGACACCGTGAGACGAGTTCTCTCACCTGTTTCGACTCGTCCCAGTGAACCGGGAACGGGGCGTGTTCGACAGGGGCGACTGACCCCACCCGTTGGCACGCATTTGCTGGGCGAAGCAGGCGCTTGCTGGGCGAGCCTCCTCCGCGCCGACCACGACGGGCCGTGCACCCGCCGCCTGGTCCGCTGACCCGGTAATCCCGGCCGTTGTCGGGGCCCACGGTTAGCGTGAGCCCATCGACGCCGGAGGAGGTAGTGGGATGAAGGAGCGGCATTCCGCGCTCGCGCGACTCGACGTGCTCGTCGGTCGGTGGACGGTGCAGCCGAAGGTCGAGGGTCTCGGCGCCGGGTGGACGGTCTTCGACTGGGTCGAGGACGGCCAGTTCCTGCGTCAGGTCACGGACGCCGAGCCGGTGCCGGACACCGCGCCGCAGGCCTGGCGGGAGAACGCCCCGTTTCCCACCACGGCGCTGATCGGCCTGGACGACTCCGCCGACGGGTTCACCATGCTGTACGCCGACGCGCGGGGCGTGCACCGGGTCTACCGGATGACGTTCGCCGTCGGCGGGTGGCGGATCTGGCGGGAGGCGCCCGGCTTCCATCAGCGCTTCACCGGCAGGCTGAGCGCCGACGGGGACACCATCGACGGGCGGTGGGAGAAGTCCACCGACGGCGTCGACTGGACGCTGGACTTCGAGCTGGCCTACCGCCGCTGACGCCGCCCGCCGGGCTGCTCAGCCGGCGGCGCGGGCCGCGACGATCAGTTCTCCGTCGTCGCTCGCGCCCACCGGCTCCCGGCCCCAGCCGCCGTGGATCCGCTCGACGGTGAAGCCGGCGGCGACCAGGGCCGCCCGCAGCTCCGCCTCGGTCCGGAAGCGCAGCGTGCCGGGGCTGTGCAGCTCGTCGCCGCCTGGCAGGAGGTAGTGGTGGACGAAGCTGACCAGGCCGTCGCGTACCTCGGTCAGTTCGGTCCAGGCGTCCACCACCGTGCCGTCCGGCAGCGCCAGGCGGCGCCGCGAGTCACGGGGGTTCCAGCGCTCCCACCGGCGGGCCGCCGGGTCACGGGAATCGAAGACCAGCCGACCGCCGGGTGCCAGCGCCCGGCGCAGATCGGCGAGGGTACGCGTCCAGTCCTCCTCGGCGTGGATCTCCTGCGCCACGTGGCTGGTCAGCACCGCGACGTCGTACGCCCCGTCCGGCGGGGCCGCGGACGTGCCCTCGATCCAGGTGACCCGGTCGGCGCCCGGCTTGGCCCGCGCCGCCGCCAGGGAGGCCCGGTCCGGGTCGACGCCGGTGACCGTGTGGCCGGCGGCGGCCAGCGCCAGGGTGAGGCGGCCGGTGCCGCAGCCAAGGTCGAGCACCCGGGCCGCCGGGGTCTCGCCGACCGTGGCGACGAAGAAGTCGTCGTCGCGGCCCCACGGGCACTCGACGTCGTAGATGGTCGCGAGGCGCCCGTCCATTCAGGCCTCGTCGTTACGGCGGATGATCTCCCGGACCACGCGTTCCAGCTCGGCGCGCCTGGCCTCGACGTCGGCCAGGTCGGTGAAGTACGCCATCCGGCGGTCCGGCCAGTCGCCTTCGAGGAGAGGACTGTCGATCGTGGCCAGGTGCGGGTTGTGGAAGACAAGGTGCACCCGCTTCCGGTCCCGCAGGTTGAAGGTGGCGAGGTAGTCGCCGCGGCTGAACGACGGCGCCTTCCACTTGATCTGCTCGGTGATCCGCTCGTCCACACCGGTGATGAGCGTGCGCAGTGTGGCCACCTCAGCCTTGAGCGGGTGATCCAGGTCGGCCATGAACCGGTCGACGTCCTGCGGCCGGTGCGCGTGGAGATCCGCCATGACTGATCAGGATAGGGGTCAGGAGATGTGGTGCAGGATCACGTTGTGCACGTGGTGGCTCTTCTGCGCGCCCCGGAACTCGACCTCGTAGGTGTGCGTGCCGACGTGGACGGCGATCGCGCCGGTGGAGAAGAACGACCCGCCCCACGACTTGTTGCTGACCACGCTGACGCTGGTGATCTTCGAATACGGGATGCTGGTGATGGCGTACCGCTTGCCGACGAACGAACGGTCCTGGATGATCACCCGCCGGTCGGTCAGGCCGATGAATCCGGTGCCCGCGCCGACCGCGTCGTAGACGGCGATGATCTGCTCGCCGTCCAGGAGCCCACTCTGGATCTGCTGGAACTGTTCCTTGCGGTCGTACGTCACGTTCGCCATGCGTCCCACGGTAGGCAGGGCGCGCCAACAGCCGGCGGACCCTGCCGCGCCCTGGAGACCAGCGCTCACGGGGACGGCCGACACGACGGAGCCCCGCCGCGCATCGACGGATGCGCGGCGGGGCTCCGGTACGACGTGATGCTTAGCGGTTGGTGCGCGGGTCGTCGTCCCGGGTGCGGCTGCCGGCCTTGGCGAGGCCGCGGCTGATCAGGTAACCGACGGTCAGCAGGGTGATGTACCACCAGGCCTTGTCGGCGGCGAAGTAGTCGCTCCCGTTGTTGGCGGCGCCGTCGCCGACGGCGTTCGAGGCGATCAGCACACCGATGACCGACAGCAGGTAGACGGCCAGCTCCGTGGTCTTCCACGCCGGCTTGGTCTCCTCGCCGTGGCGGTGCGGGTGCCGGACGTCGCGGTCGAGGTGGTCGGTGTGCGCGTGGTCGACCTCGTCGGTCAGGCGGTTCGTGCTCGCAGTGGTGGGCGTCGCCATGTCAGCTCCCGATTAGAGTACGTAATAAGATAATCTGTCGGTTACAGGAGGTTTGTGCCCTCCCGCTGCGGTTCAGTTACCCGTACGTACTTCGCCGGAAACAAGATTGCGTTCAGCTCCTTCTCAGCCGCCACGGAAGTGGTGGGCATCCGCCCTGCGGCGGAGGGAAGGGCGGAGTGACGAGGTGGGTCAGGAGGGGGAGCCGGTGACTGCGCGGACGGCGTCCTCGATGCGGGCGGCCAGCAGGACCTCGCCCTCGGTCAGCGGCTCGCCGTCGCCGTGTCCGACCCGGATCTGGGTCTGGTCTGCCCGGCGGCTGATCTCGGGGCGCAGACGCAGGGCGTCCGCGACCACCTTGACCCTTTCGGTCAGGGCCGCGTGCTGGGTGTCGTCGAGGATCATCGTCCGGCGGATCTGCTCGCCCTCCCGGGCCCACCCGGACAGCAGGGTGAGCGCGTCGCTGAGGTAGTCGGGCTTTGCCCGGCCGCTGAACAGCACACGCATCACCGCACCTCCCAGGCGTCGTTGCCGGCTTGTGGCCAAATCGTCGCCATCCCGTGTCCTCGTAGACGCCCTCTAGTCTGTCGTCGCACAGATGGTGTGTCCACGCCCACACTTCCGTGTTCTGTTGGCCTGACGGCCGGCTCCGCTACCCAAACCGCCGATTGATCTGGCACGCTGGACGCCCGTGCGGACCGAACGGGTAAGCGGAAACGGACAGGCCGACCGGCGCGAGCCGAAGGTCGTCGTCGGAGCGGCGATCATCGCGGACGGGCGGGTCCTGGCCTGCGCCCGCTCCGCGCCGCCCGAGGTCGCCGGCCGGTGGGAGTTCCCTGGTGGCAAGGTCGAGCCGGGGGAGAGCGAGACCGCCGCGCTGATCCGGGAGTGCGCCGAGGAGCTCGCCGTACGCGTGGAGATCGGCGACCGGGTCGGCCGCGACGTCCGGATGGCGCACGGTCGCTCGGTGCTCAAGGTGTACGCGGCCCGGCTGCTCCACGGCGACCAGCCGAAGGCCCTGGAGCACTCGGAGCTGCGCTGGCTCACCGCCGCCGAGCTGGACTCCGTCACCTGGCTGCCCGCCGACGCCCCCATCGTCACCGCCCTCCGCCCGCTGCTCGCCACCCCCTGATCGAGGCAAGCGGACACGGGGGCGGAAACGGGACGGGGGCCGGCGGCAGATGCCGCGGCCCCCGTCTTCGTTGTTGTCGTCCTGCTCAGTGCTTCGGCTCGTCCTGGCTCGGGTGAGCGAAGTTGAGGTGCTCGGGCGGCAGCGGGAAGGTGACGTCGTCGCCGAACGGCGAGGGTGCCGCCGCACGGTCGAAGGTCAGCTCCGTCAGCGGCAGCCTGCCGTTGGCGTCAGTCGCCGGGGCGGTCGGGTGCGGCACCTCCCGGTGCCAGTTGACGCCCCGCTGCGCCTCCACCTCATGCTGCGGGTCGTGCGAGCCGCCCGCGTGCGAATGCACGCCGCCGTGGGGGGCGCTGGAGTGCATCGCGCCGCCGTGCTGCGCGCTGGTCACGTAGGTCTGAGGCACCTGACCCCTCCGGAAGATCTTGCTACCAAGCCACACGAGGGGATCGTACCTGCGGTCGACGACCCGCTCCTTCATGGGGATGATCCCGTTGTCCGTGATCTTGATGTGCTCGGGGCAGACCTCGGTGCAGCACTTGGTGATGTTGCAGAAGCCCAGACCCTGCTCGGTCTGCGCGTACTCCTTGCGGTCGGTCTTCGCGTCGAGCGGGTGCATGTCCAGCTCGGCGGCCCGGATGAAGAACCGCGGACCGGAGAAGGCCTGCTTGTTCTCCTCGTGGTCGCGGATCACGTGGCAGACGTTCTGGCAGAGGAAGCACTCGATGCACTTGCGGAACTCCTGCGAGCGCTCGACGTCCACCTGCTGCATCCGGTAGTCGCCGGGGGCGACGTCGGCCGGCGGCGCGAAGGCCGGGGTCTCCCGGGCCTTCTCGTAGTTGAACGAGACGTCCGTGACCAGGTCCCGGATGACCGGGAAGGTCCGCAGCGGCGTGACGGTGACCGTCTCGGCCTCCTCGAACGTCGACATCCGGGTCATGCAGCTCAGCCGCGGCTTGCCGTTGATCTCCATCGAGCAGGAGCCGCACTTGCCCGCCTTGCAGTTCCACCGGCAGGCCAGGTCGGGCGCGTCGGTGGCCTGGAGCCGGTGGATGACGTCGAGCACCACCTCGCCCTCGTTGACCTCGACCGTGTAGTCCTGCAGGTCGCCGCCGGTCTCGTCGCCCCGCCAGATGCGGAACTGTCGCTTCGCGGCCGGCTTGCCGGCCGCCTGGGATTTCTGCTCACCCATTTCGTCAGCTCTCCTTCTCAGCGACGGCGTCGAACTCGGCGAGCTCCTCGTCGGTCAGGTACTTGGCCAGCTCATTGCGGTCGAAGAGGCCGATCAGCTCGCCCCGCATCTTCGGCAGCGGCTTGTGGGTCAGCCGGACGGAGTCGCCGTCCAGCGAGCAGACCAGGTTGACCCGCCGCCACTTCGGGTCCATCGCCGGGTGGTCCTCCCGGGTGTGCCCGCCGCGCGACTCCTGCCGCTCCAGCGCCGCCTTCGCGGTGCACTCCGAGACCACCAGCATGTTGCGCAGGTCCAGCGCCAGGTGCCAGCCCGGGTTGTAGCGCCGGCCGCCGGCCGCGCTCACCTTCGCCACCCGCTCGCGCAGCTCGGCCAGCCGGGCCAGCGCGTCGACCAGTTCACCCTCCCTCCGGATGATGCCGACCAGATCCCCCATCACCGCCTGGAGGTCCTGCTGGAGGGTGTACGGGCTCTCCCCGGTGTCCCGCTGCAGCGGCGCCAGCGCCGTCTCCACCGCGGCCTCCACCGCCGCGACCGACACCTTCGGGCGCGAGGTCAACTGGTCGGCGTACGACGCGGCGTGGCCGCCCGCCCGCTTGCCGAAGACCAGCAGGTCGGAGAGCGAGTTGCCGCCGAGCCGGTTCGAGCCGTGCATGCCGCCGGAGACCTCACCCGCGGCGAAGAGCCCGCGCACGCTGCCGTGCGCGGCGCCGGAGTCCGGCTCCACCTCGACGCCACCCATCACGTAGTGACAGGTCGGGCCGACCTCCATCGGCTCCTTGGTGATGTCGACGTCGGCCAGCTCCTTGAACTGGTGGTACATCGACGGCAGGCGGCGGCGGATCTCCTCGGCCGGCAGCCGGGAGGCGATGTCGAGGTAGACGCCGCCGGCCGGCGTACCGCGACCGGCCTTGACCTCGCTGTTGATCGCGCGGGCGACCTCGTCGCGGGGGAGCAGCTCCGGCGGACGCCGGTTGTTGTCCGGGTCCTTGTACCAGCGGTCCGCCTCCTCCTCGTTGTCCGCGTACTGCTTGCGGAAGACGTCGGGGACGTAGTCGAACATGAACCGCTTGCCGTCGGAGTTCTTCAGCACGCCGCCGTCGCCGCGCACCGACTCGGTGACCAGGATGCCCTTCACCGATACGGGCCAGACCATGCCGGTCGGGTGGAACTGGAGGAACTCCATGTTGATCAGGGTGGCCCCGGCGCGCAGCGCGAGGGCGTGGCCGTCCCCGGTGTACTCCCAGGAGTTCGAGGTGACCTTGTAGGACCGGCCGACGCCGCCCGTCGCGAGGACCACCGCGGGGGCCTCGAAGAGGACGAACTCGCCGGACTCCCGGTAGTAGCCGAACGCGCCGGCCACCCGCTCCCCGTCGAGCAGCAGCTCGGTGATGGTGGTCTCGGCGAAGACCTTGATCCGGGCCTCGTAGTCGCCGAGGTCGCGCTTGTCCTCCTGCTGGAGGGAGACGATCTTCTGCTGGAGGGTACGGATAAGCTCCAGGCCGGTCCGGTCGCCGACGTGCGCCAGGCGCGGGTACTCGTGGCCGCCGAAGTTGCGCTGCGAGATCTTCCCGTCCTTGGTGCGGTCGAAGAGCGCCCCGTACGTCTCCAGCTCCCAGATCCGCTGCGGCGACTCCTTGGCGTGCAGCTCGGCCATCCGGAAGTTGTTGAGGAACTTGCCGCCGCGCATGGTGTCGCGGAAGTGCACCTGCCAGTTGTCCCGGCTGTTCACGTTCCCCATCGCGGCCGCCGCGCCGCCCTCGGCCATCACCGTGTGCGCCTTGCCGAACAGCGACTTGGAGATGATCGCGGTCTTCTTGCCGGCCAGCCGGGCCTCGATCGCCGCCCGCAGGCCGGCGCCGCCGGCCCCGATCACGACGACGTCGTAGTGGTGTCGTTCGATTCGCGTCTCAGTCATGTCCAGGGCCTCTAGTTGATGAACCGCAGGTCGTTGAACCAGCCGGCCGCCACCGCCATGACGTAGAAGTCGGTGAGCGCCAGGGTGCCGAGGGTGATCCAGGCGAGCTGCATGTGCCGGACGTTCAGCCAGGAGATGAACGTCCAGGCCTGGTAACGCACCGGGTGCTTCGAGAAGTGCTTGAGCCGGCCGCCGATGATGTGCCGGCAGGAGTGGCAGGAGATGGTGTACGCCCACAGCATCACCACGTTGGCCAGCAGGACCAGGTTGCCCAGGCCGAAGCCGAATCCCTTCGGCGAGTGGAACGCGTAGATGGCGTCGTACGTGTTGATCAGCGAGATGATCGCGGCGGCGTAGAAGAAGTAGCGGTGCAGGTTCTGGCCGAGCAGCGGGAACCGGGTCTCCCCGCCGTACGCCTGGTGTCCGTCCGGCACTGCGCAGGCCGGCGGCGACAGCCAGAACGACCGGTAGTACGCCTTGCGGTAGTAGTAGCAGGTCAGCCGGAACAGCAGCAGGAACGGCAGGGTCAGCGCCGCGTCCGGGATGATCCACCAGCCGGGCAGGAAGCTGCCGAAGTGCGAGGAGCCCTCGACGCACCGCTCGGTGACGCAGGGGGAGTAGAACGGCGTCAGGTAGTGGTACTTCGGCACCCAGTAATCGCTGTGCATGAAGACCCGGACCGTCGCGTACGCGACCCAGGCGCTGAGCCCGATGACGGTGATCAGAGGCTGGAACCACCAGCGGTCGGTCCGCAACGTCTTCGCCGCGATCGCGGCGCGTGCCCGCGCCCCCCGCGGCCTCGTTGCCGTTGATGTCATTCGAGTTCGTCTCCCTGACGGGGCCCTCGCGGGCGGCGGATCACTTTCCGTACCGGTCAGCGGACCGGCGAGACCGCGTCCACTGCCACGTCTTGCGCACGCAGGCGACCACACCGGCGTACCGGCGCAGCTAAGTGACACACGTTACGCCGATCTTCGCGGCCCGGCCGCGCAACGCAGTGTCCCGTGTGTCCCGCACGTTGGAAAGACCCGGAGCAGGATCGATCTCCGGCCGTTAGGAAAGATCGTCGCCCTCGCCCAGCGCGGCCACCGCGTCCCGTTCGAGTTCCAGGCAGGACTCGACCAGGTCGGCCATGGCGGCGAACAGCGCTCGGCGGCCGGCCTCGCCGAGCGGGTCGGCGGCGGCGTACTCCTCCGCCAGCTCGGTCAGACGCCGGGTCAGCCTCCGGATCTCGGGTTCGGCGTCCCGTCCCCGGCTGAAGACCAACGCCATGCGCTCCTCGGCCACCTCGGTGTACGCCCCGAGGCCCTGCACCGTCTCCAGGGCGAGTGCCGCCAGCCGCGACCACTGCTCACCGGAGCGGCGGAACAGCTCGGCGGCCTCGGCGAACCGGCTGCTGCCGACCACTTGCGCGGCCTCATCGAGGAAGTCGGCGTAGACCGGGCGGGTCGCGCCGGGCGCCGTGTACTCCAACTCCACGCACTCGTACAGCCGGCGTACACCGTGGAAGAAGGGCACGGGGGCGCCGAAGCGCCGGACCCACCCGCTCCGGGTACGGACGTCCCGCAGCTGTTCGGCGAGCTTCGCCATGCCACGAAAGCCGAAATTGGCGTCGAAGCTGTTGCCGAGGACCGGGCCGGTCAGGTGCGCCACGGTCGTGGCCACGGCGTCGCGGATCGCGTCCGGCAGATCGGCACGCTGATGCGGGTCGCCGATCGTGATGCCCTGGTGGCGGCCCTTGCGGTGGGCCGACCAGGCCGCGGCGAACTCCTCTGCCGGGAGCGGACGCGGCTGCGGACCCTCGTCGTCCAGGAGCAGGATGTCCCCGTCGACCCCGGCGACCACCACCAGGTACGGGTCGGTACCCGGCCCGGGGTCGAGGCCGTGCCACGGCAGCCGGCTGCGGTCGACGGTGGCGAAGACCGGCCGTCCCGCGCCCAGCGCCGCCCGGAGCCGGTTGAGCGCGGCGCCCGCCGTCGCGCTGTGCTCGTCGGCGTACGTCAGGCCCAGCCGGTCCAGCGCGGCGGGCACCCAGGGCTGCGGGTGGTGCTGCGCCACGATGGTCAGCAGCGGGGGCAGGTCGCGGTACTCGAAGACCGCGTACATGAAGCCGACGCCGCCGCCGAGACCCGCGAGCATCGCCTCGGTGTACGGCGCACCGGTGTGCGGCGCGCGTACCCCCTGGGCCTCGAGCACGTGGGCGAGCAGGCCCGACTCGCGGTGCTGGCGCGGGCCGAAGGTCCGGTACCCGGGCACGAGACCCGACGGGAGCGCCCGGACCGTCGATGTCTCGGCGGCGGCCAGCACCTGGCGGCGGGCGGTGGTCCAGCTCTCGCCGGTGGCCGCCATCCGCGCCCGGACTCGCTGCTTGAGCTTCTTCCGTTCGGTCATGATCTACGCCTTCTGGACAGCGCGACCGCCGTACCCCACGCCAGCGTCGCGTCCGTCCGGCGGATCATCCTGAACGACACGCAGAACTCGCGATGGCAATGGGCCACCTTCGCCCCCGCTCGGCCGGGCGGCGTGGGCGCCAGGTCAGGAGGTCCGGCACGCGAGCGTGCCGACGACCACCATACCGCTCTCAGCCCGACGCCCCGCCGGTGAAGTTCCAGGCGGCCAGTCGCAGCGGCGGAGCCTCCCACCAGACGCCGTCCATCCGGTCCGGCTGCCGCACCGCCCGCCGCCCCACGCCCAGCACCGCGCCCGGCCCGAGCGCCCGTGGGTACGCCTCGGTGAACCGGAAGTCGCGGACCGCCCTGGTCGGCACCCCGTCCTCGACCAGCCACACCCCGTTGCGGGTGAGCCCGGTGATGACCAGGCTCTTCGGGTCGAGCACCCTGGTGTACCAGAAGTCGCTCACCAGCAGCCCGCGCTCCACCCCGGCGACCAGCGCGGCGGTGTCCGGGTCGGCCACCGCCCCCGTCCCGCCGGCCGATGTCGAGGCGCCACCGCCCGGGCCGCTCTGGCCCGCCTCGACGGCGGACGCCGGGCCGTCGCCGCCGACCGCGCGAGCGGCGGCGGGGAGCAGGCGGAGGTTGCGGGGGATCGGGCCGAAGGTGGACGCGCCGAGCATCCCGTGACCGGTGGACGCGACACCCACCTCGGCGCCGCTGCGCCGGTCGTGCGCCACCGCCATGGTGGTGCCGGCGCCGACCAGGGTCAGCGCGCGTCGGGGAGTGCCCTCCAGGTCGTACGGCAGGGCCGAGCCGTGCAGCGGGTCGTCCACCAGGGTCACCGACGGGTCGAACTGGGCGACGCCCAGGCCCGCGAAGCTCTGCCGCTCGTTGTACCGCTTGCCGTTGAAGCCGTACCAGGAGAGGTTCTGCAACAGGTCGCCGACGGCCGCCGGCTCCAGCACCACCTCGTACCGGCCCGGCGGCAGCTCGACCGGGTCGGCGGCGGCGCGGGCCTTCGCGGCGGCCCGGGCGCCCAGCGCCGCGCCGTCGAGGTCGGCGAGGCGGTCGGCGCAGAGCCGGGCCACCCCGTCCGCGCCGCCGGCGCGGGCGATGCCGTCCATGGCCGCCTCGGCCGTGCGGCCGACCGCCGAGTGGCCGGCGGAGTTGGCGAACGCCCCGGACCGGTACGCCGTGCGGCAGTAGCCGGCCGCCTCCAGTCCGCCCACCGCGTCCACGAAGGCGCGTACCCGGGCGGCGCGCTCGTCCGGCTCGGCGAACGCGGTCGACTCGTCGAAGACGGCGCTCGGCGGGACCGGGGCGGGCGGGGCCAGCCCCGGCCAGGCCGGGTCGGGCGGGCAGAGCCGGGCCGCAGCCAGGGTCCGCTCGACCAGCGCGCGGAGCCCGTCGGCGTCGACCAGGCTGCCGCTACCGGCCGCGGTGCGCCCGTCGACGTGCAGCCGTAGCCGCACCGCGACACCCGACTCGGCGACGTTCTGGTGGATGAAGGAGTTGGCGAACCGGGTCAGGGCCAGGTCGATCCGGGTCACCAGGGCCTCGGCCTGCGCGTCCGGCCCGGCGAGCCGGCGGACCAGCTCCACCACCTGACCGGCGATCTCCAGCTCGGTCATGTCGCCGTCCCTTCCCTCGCGGCCACGGGAGCCGGTCATGCGCGCACCCCCACCCGGACGTTGCGGAAGCGGGCCGGCGCGGCCGGGTGGCCGGTGTGGCCGGTCTGGCCGGGTTGACCCTTGCCGCAGTTCGGCGTGCCCCACGGGACGATCTCGGAGGAGAGCATGTCCATCGAGCGCCAGAAGAGCGGGCCGATCCCGGTGTACGTCGGGTTGCGCAGCATCCGGCCGCGCCGGCCCTTCTTCACCTCCCAGCCGACCTCGCAGCCGAACTGGAAGTTGAGCCGCTTGTCGTCGATGGACCAGGAGCGGTTGACGTCCATCAGCACCCCGTCGTCGGTGGCGGCGACGATCTCGTCCAGGGTGTGCGGGCCGGGCTCCAGGCCCACGTTGGTCATCCGCACCATCGGCAGCCGGGCCCAGCCGTCGGCCCGTACGCTGCCGCCGTAGCCGAGACCGGCGACGGCGGCCGAGTCCCGGCCGGCGAGCACGCCCACCCAGCGCCCCTCGCGGACCGCGTCCCGGGCGACCGCCGGGGAGCCCTCGTCGTCGAAGCCGAAGCTGCCCAGCGCGCCGGGGATGGTCGGGTCGATGGTGATGTTCATCAGCTCGGAGCCGTAGCGCAGCGAGCCGAGCTGGGCGAGGTCCAGCCAGGACGTGCCGGCGAAGGCGGCCTCCCAGCCGAGGATCCGGTCCAGCTCGATCGCGTGCCCGACCGACTCGTGGATCTGCAGCGCGAGCTGCTCGCCGCCGAGGATCAGGTCGGTCTCGCCGGACGGGCACTCGGGGGCGGTGAGCAGCTCCCGGGACTCCTCGGCGATCCGGGCGGCGTGCGCGGCCAGGTCGAGCGAGGTGACAAGTTCCCACCCGGTCGTGCCGTACTGGCCCCGGTAGCTGGGGTAGGAGCGGCGCTGCGTCTCCCCGTCACCGATGGCGGTGGCCGAGATGCCGCCGCCGCACTCCCGGATCCGCTGGTCGATCCGGTGCCCCTCGCTGGAGACGAACCACTTGGCGGTGTCCCAGATCTGGTAGAGCCCCTCCGCCAGGTCGGCGCCGTGCTCCCGCATCGTCCCGGTGGCCCGGACCAGCAGGTCGCCCTTGTCGGACAGCGGGACGCCGAGCGGGTCCACCTCGCACCCGGACGCCCAGCTCGCGGTGGTCGCCTCGGTGGGGACCAGGTCGATGGGCGGGCCGGGGACCCGCGCGCTCGCGGCGGCGATCCGCGCGGCGCGCCACCCGGCGTCGCGGGCCGCGGCGTCCGACAGCTCCGGTACGGCGTGGAAGCCCCAGCTCGACCCGACCAGCGCCCGGACGCCCAGCCCGATGCTCTCGTCCTGGGTCAGCTCCTCGATGTCGCCGTTGCGGGCCGACATCGACTCGTAGCGGCGGTGCATCACCCGGGCGTCCGCGTACCGGGCGCCCGCGTCGAGGGCGGCCTGGACTGCGGCGCTCGCCGCGTCGAACTCGGTCATGCGACCGACCCTAGGCGAGCCGACCGACATCCGTCAGCCGAGCAGGTCCTCGGGTCGAATGGTGGCCCGGACCGGCTCGACCAGCTCCAGCGCCTCGCCCGCCTTGGTGACCGATCGCTCCACGTAGTGCGCGCCCCGCCGCTGGTAGAGGTGCATGGTCAGGGTCTCCTGGTCGACGAGCAGGTACCACTCGATGCCGGCGGCGGCGTAGTAGTGCATCTTGAGCACCTTGTCCGTGGCGGCGTTGCTCGGCGAGATGATCTCGCAAACCAGCCGGACATCGCTCGCATCGATGACCAGTACCCGGAGGTCGACGTCATTCGTGATCACAAGGTCGGGGATCGGGATGCGGCCTGGCCTGAGTCGAACGTTCACCGCTTCCAGCACGCGAAGTCCGGCCTGGCGCACGGGTGCCCGAAGTACGGCACGCAGCTCACCGGAGATGTTCTGGTGAAGAGGGGTAGGTCCTGGGGTCACGTGGAGGCTCCAGTCGAAGAGTTCGACGCGATCCTGCGTCTCGCCGAGGGCGAGGTACTCCTCTTCGGTCCACGGCCCGTCGTGGCCGAACACCGCCGTGGTCATGGTCACCTCCACCTCTGTCGGCGGGAATCCTCCCGTGGTCGCCGCAACCATGGTCGCACCTGAGGTGCGACCGCGGTTGAACGACTTCGAGTTGCCGACGCGAATATGCAGGTGAGGGCTGTTCACGGCCGATGCTGACTCGTTACGCTGTGGCCCGCTGACAGCTACCGCCTTGTAGCTTATTTTCGCCCTCAGAAGTTTGTTGTAGGTTCTCTTCATTACTGAGGGAGGCGGTCGTGGGCAGGTCGGAGTCGGCGCCGTCCGGGGAACCGGACCACCCCGAGGTGCCGGAGCAGCGCTCCGGCGAGGGGCCCTATCTGCGGGTGAGCGACCTGCGGGTCCGCTTCGACACCGAGGACGGAGTGGTCCGCGCCGTCGACGGGGTGTCGTTCGCGGTCGAGCGCGGTCGCACCCTCGGCATCGTCGGGGAGTCCGGCTCGGGCAAGAGCGTGACCTCGCTGGCCGTGCTGGGCCTGCACGACGCCAAGCGCGCCACCATCACCGGCGAGATCTCCGTGGGCGGCCGTCAGTTGGTCGGTCTGCCGGAGGAGGAGGTGCGGCGGCTGCGGGGCCGGGACATGGCGATGATCTTCCAGGATCCGTTGTCGGCGCTGCATCCGTACTACACGGTGGGTAAGCAGATCGCTGAGGCGTATCGGGTGCATCACCGGCGGGCGGGGAAGCGGGAGGCTCGGCAGCGGGCGGTGGACATGTTGGGTCGGGTGGGGATTCCGCAGCCGGCGCGGCGGTTCGATCAGTTTCCGCATGAGTTCTCGGGTGGGATGCGGCAGCGGGCGATGATCGCGATGGCTCTGGTCAACGATCCGGATCTGCTGATCGCCGACGAGCCGACCACCGCCCTGGACGTGACCGTGCAGGCGCAGATCCTGGACCTGCTGGCGGATCTGCAGGCGGAGTTCCACTCGGCGATCATCCTGATCACCCACGACCTGGGGGTGGTCAGTCAGGTGGCCGACGACGTGTTGGTGATGTACGGCGGCCGGGCGGTGGAGCACGGGAGCGTGGAGCAGGTGTTGCGGCGGCCGCAGCATCCGTACACGTGGGGGTTGTTGTCGAGTGTGCCGTCGTTGCGCGGTGACGCGGACGCGGACCTGGTGCCGATCCCGGGTAACCCGCCGTCGTTGATCAATCTGCCGTCGGGGTGCGCGTTCCACCCGCGTTGCCGCTACGCCGGCCGCAACGGCGACCGCTCCCGCACCGAGGTGCCCGAGTTGCGCCCGACGGGCGAGGACGGCCACCTGGTGGCCTGCCACCTGCCGGCCGAGGAGCGCACCCGGCTCTACCAGGAGGACATCGCACAGGTGGGGGTGGCCCAATGACGGCGCAGGTGGAGACGGCGCCGGGAGCGGCGGAGCCGCTGCTGCGGGTACGTGGCCTGGCGAAGCACTTCCCGGTGCGCGGTGGCTTCCGCACCACCGGCCTGGTGCGGGCGGTCGATGGTCTGGACTTCGACGTCCGGCCGGGGGAGACCCTGGGCCTGGTGGGGGAGTCCGGCTGTGGGAAGACCACCACCGGGCGGATGCTGGTGCGGCTGTTGGAGCCGACCGCGGGGTCGATCGAGTTCGCGGGGCGGGACATCACCCATGCGCGGCGGGGTGAGCTGCGGCCGTTGCGGCAGGACCTGCAGATCATCTTCCAGGACCCGTACGCGTCGTTGAATCCGCGGCACACCGTCGGCCGGATCGTGGCGATGCCGTTGCAGGTCAACGGCATCAACCCGCCCGGCGGGATCAGGAAGCGGGTCCAGGAGCTCCTGGAGCTGGTCGGGTTGAACCCGGAGCACTACAACCGGTACCCGCACGAGTTCTCCGGCGGGCAGCGCCAGCGCATCGGCATCGCCCGCGCCCTGGCCCTGCGGCCGAAGCTGATCGTCGCCGACGAGCCGGTCTCGGCCCTGGACGTGTCCATCCAGGCGCAGGTGATCAACCTGCTGCGCGACCTGCAACGCGACCTGGACCTGGCGTTCGTGTTCATCGCCCACGACCTGGCCGTGGTCCGGCACTTCTGCCACCGCGTCGCGGTCATGTACCTGGGCAAGATCGTCGAGATCGGTGACCGCGACGACATCTACCAACGCCCCCAGCACCCCTACACCCGGGCGCTGCTGTCGGCGATCCCCGACGTGACCACCCTCGGCCCGGCCGGGCGGATCCGGCTCACCGGGGACGTGCCCACGCCGCTGAACCCGCCCTCGGGCTGCCGCTTCCGCACCCGCTGCTGGAAGGCGCAGGAGCGGTGCGCGGCCGAGGAACCCGCCCTGGTGCCGCGCGCCGGCAACCAGGCCACCGCCTGCCATTTTCCGGAGACGGGAACGATCAGCCCGAGCGTGAGCCCGGACCCGGGGCTTTCCGGCGCGAGTTCGGCCGGGCCGGTCGGCGAGACCGCCGAGGAGGTGTCGGAATGAGCATGTCCCCGGTCGAGGGCGTCGCGCTGGCCGAGATCGAGTCCACCGGTGGGGGTCCTGAGGAGAAGACCCTCGTCGGTCGCTCACCGGGCCAGCTGGTCTGGAGCCGGCTGCGGCGCGACCGTACCGCGCTGGTCAGCGGCGTGGTGCTGGCCCTGTTCGTCCTGCTGGCGGTGGCGGCGCCACTGGTCCAGCGGCTCTACGGAATGTCGCCGAACGAGCAGTTCGGGGACCTGCTGGACGCCACCGGCATGCCCCTCGGCTACGTCGGCGGGGTCAACGCCGACCACTGGTTCGGGCTCGAACCGGGCCTGGGCCGGGACATCTTCATCCGGATGATCTTCGGCATCCGCACGTCGCTGCTGATCGCGCTCGGCGCCGCCGTGGTCACCTCGACGATCGGTGTGGTGCTCGGGATCCTCGCCGGTTACCTGGGTGGGGTGGTCGACTCGGTGATCGGTTGGGTCACCGACGTCGCCCTGGCGATGCCGTTCCTCGTCTTCGCGCTGGCCGTGGTGCCGACGTTCTCGCTGCGCTTCTACGGGCCCCGGGACGCGGTGCCGACCTGGTTCGCGGTCACCACGCTGATCGTGGTCTTCGCCGCGTTCGGCTGGACCGGCACCGCCCGACTGGTGCGCGGTCAAGTGGTGTCCCTGCGCGAGCGGGAGTTCGTGGAGGCGGCCCGGGCCAGCGGGGCCGGGCTGGGACACATGCTCTTCCGGCAACTGTTGCCGAACATCTGGGCCCCGATCCTGGTGTCGTTCTCGCTCGCGGTGCCTGCGTACGTGACCGGCGAGGCGGCGCTGTCCTTCCTCGGCATCGGACTGCCCGAGTCGGTGCCCAGCTTCGGCCGGATGATCTACCGCAGCATCGACTACCTGCAGACCGACCCGGCCTACGTCTTCTTCCCCGGCATCACGATCTTCGCGCTCGTGCTGGCGTTCAACCTCTTCGGCGATGCGCTCCGCGACGCGCTCGACCCGAAGTCGTCACGGTAAGGGGTACTGCGCATGATGCGCTTCCTGCTGAAGCGGCTGCTGCTGGCGGTCTCGGTGCTGTTCGCGGTGAGTGTCGTCAGCTTCCTGATGTTCTTCGCGCTGCCCCGCGACCCGGTGACCGGCATGTGCCCGAAGAACTGCAACGCCGAGCGCCTGGAACGGGTGCGTACCGAGCTGGGGCTGAACGACCCGAAGACGGAGCAGTACGCCAACTACATGAAGGGCATCTTCGTCGGCCGCGACCTGGGCAGCGCGCAGGGCGGGAAGTGCGAGGCGCCCTGTCTTGGCTACTCCTACGTCAACAGCGAAGCGGTAAGCGACACCTTCGCCCGGGTGCTGCCGGTGACGTTGAACGTCGTCATCCCGGCGGCGGTGCTGTGGCTCGCCCTCGGGGTGGGGCTGGGCATGATCTCGGCGTTGCGAAGAGGTTCGGTGCTCGACCGCGTCTCGATCGGGCTCACCCTGACGTTCGCCTCGTTGCAGCTCTACTTCGTCGGCGCCGTGCTCTTACTGATCTTCGTCTACACCCTGAAGATCCTGCCGACGCCGCGATACACGCCCATCTTCGACGATCCGGTGGAGTGGGCGCGGGGCCTCGTGCTGGCCTGGGTCACCCTGGCGCTGCTCTTCTCCGCGATCTACGCGCGGTTGTCCCGGGCGCAGATGCTGGAGACGCTCTCCGAGGACTTCGTGCGGACGGCCCGGGCCAAGGGCATGCCGAAGCGGCAGGTCTACGGGCGGCACGCGCTGCGGGCGGCGATCACGCCGATCGTGACGATCGCCGGTCTGGACGTGGGCGGCGCGCTCGGCGGCACGGTGATCACCGAGACGACCTTCGGGATCCAGGGGCTGGGCCGTACGGCCGTGGAGGCGGTCCGCCAGGGGGACCTCCCGACCATCATGGCCACCGTGTTGATCTCCGCGCTCTTCGTGGTCGTCGCCAACGTCGTCGTCGACCTGCTCTACGCGTTCATCGACCCCCGGGTACGCCTCGGCTGACCTCCCGGGTGCCGATCGTTGTGGCCCCGTTATCTGATCGAAATTTACCGCGAACGAAAGCTAGGCGTAGCTTTCCTTCAATGGCGATCCCGGAGGAGTGAGTATGCGAGCAAGATTCGTCACCGCCATGGGCGGTGCGATCGCACTGGCGGTTGCCCTCGGTGCGTGCAGCAAGAACACCGGCGACAACGCCGACAGCGTGGACACCAACAAGCCGCGCACCGGCGCCATCGCGACCGACCCCAAGGACTCCCTCGGCCCGGCGCCGGAGGTGCCCGGCGCGGCCAAGGGCGGGACCTTCTACATCCTGCGGGAGAACAAGATCTCCCACCTGGACCCGCAGCGGGTCTACTCGTTCGCCGGCCTGATGGGGAGCCAGCTCTACGCCCGCTACCTCACCACCTTCAAGGACGACGGCAAAGGCAACGTCACCCTGGTCGGCGACCTGGCCGAAACCCCCGGCACCAACGTGAACAACGACTGCAAGGTCTGGGAGTTCAAGATCAAGCAGGGGGTGAAGTTCGAGGACGGCCGGCCGATCACCGCCAAGGAGGTCGCGTACGGCATCGCCCGCTCGTTCGACCCGGACCTCACCGGCGGCCCGACCTACCTGCAGGAGTGGCTGGCCGACACCCCCCAGTACGACACCAAGTGGAACTTCAAGGCCAACAAGACGTCGCTGCCGCCGGGGTTGAGCACGCCGGACGAGCGGACGCTGCGCTTCGAGTTCAACAAGCCCCGCTGCGACCTGCCGTTCGCCGTGTCGCTGCCGGCCACCGCCCCGCTGCCCGCGGACAAGGACACCGGCGTCGACCTCGACAAGCAGCCGTTCTCGTCCGGGCCGTACAAGATCACCAAGCACACGCCGGGCGTGGAGATGGTGCTCGAGCGTAACGAGAACTGGGACCCGGCGACCGACCCGGTGCGCCACCAGTACCCGGACAAGTTCGTCTGGTCCTTCGGCGCGGACAACACCACCCAGACCAACCGGGTGCTCGCCGGCACCGGCAACGACGCCGCCGCGGTGGCCACCGGTGGCGTCCCGTCCGAGCTGATCGCCAAGGTCACCGGCGACGCCGCGCTCAAGGAGCGGATGATCGTCGCTGCGACGCCGAACGCGTACCGGCTGAGCATCAACACCACCCGGGTCACGGACCTGGCCGTGCGGCAGGCGATCAACTACGCGATCGACCGCAGCAGCATCACCAAGAACCTCGGCGGCCCGTACGGCGCCGTGCCGCTCACCACGCTGCTGCCGCCCACCACGCTCGGCTACAAGAAGTCCGACGTCTACCCGGCCGGCGAGACCGGCAACCCGGAGAAGGCGAAGGAACTGCTCGCCGGCAAGAGTGTCAGCCTGGTGCTCGGCACCTCCGACGACACCCCCTCCCAGGAGACGGCGACCCAGGTCAAGAACGCTCTGCAGAAGGCCGGCTTCACGGTCACGATCAAGCCGATCCCCGAGGACGGTTACCTCGACGCGGTGAAGAAGAAGACCAACCCGTGGGACATCTGGGTCGACTCGTGGGCGGCTGACTGGCCCAGCGGCGCCTCGATCCTGCCGGTGCTCTTCGACGGCCGCAACATCAAGCCCGAGGGCAACAGCAACACGTCGCAGCTCAACAACGACGCCATCAACGCGGAGTTCGACCGGGTGCTCGCGCTCGACCCGGCCAAGCAGGCCGACGAGTGGAGCAAGCTGGACGAGCGGCTCATGAAGGAGTCGGCGCCGGCCGTGCCGCTGTACAACGAGGTCGTCTCCGTCGCCCATGGCGACAAAGCCGGCGGAGTCTTCATCGGCAGCATCTTCGGCTGGCCCGCCTTCGTGAACGCCTACGTCAAGCAGTAACACCGCACGGACTGCCCCCGGTCGACAGCGTCGTCGGCCGGGGGCAGTCGTCTGCCGGCCCGGTTGCCGACGGGGCCCTCCTCACCGCAGATGGGTGCGGAGGAAGTCCAGTTCCAGCTTCAGCAGGCGCTCGGCGGTGCCGCCGGCGGCCAGATGGGTCGCCCCGGTCAGCGGCAGCACCGCGTGCGGCCGCCCGGCGGCCAGCAGCGCCGCCGAGAGCCGCAGCGTGTGCGCGGCCAGCACGTTGTCGTCCACCAGGCCGTGCACCAGCAGCATCGGCCGGGCCTGCTCCGGGCCGCCGACCGGCTCGGCGGCCAGCTCCACCAGCGAGTGGTGGGCGTAGACGTCCATCCCGTCGTCCGGCAGGCCCAGGTAGCGCTCGGTGTAGGCGGTGTCGTACAGCATCCAGTCGGTGACCGGCGCGCCGACGATCGCGCACCGGAACAGCTCCGGGTGGCGCAGCACCGCCAGCCCGGCCAGCCAGCCGCCGAACGACCAGCCCCGCACGGCCACCCGCTCCAGGTCCAGGTCCGGGTGCTTGTCCGCCAGGGCGGTGAGCGCGTCCACCTGGTCGGCCAGGATCACGTCGGCCAGCCGCCGGTGCACCGCCTTCTCGAACGACGGGGCGATCCCCGGGGTGCCCCGGTTGTCGACGGTCACCACGGCGAAGCCCGAGTCGGCCCACCACTGCCGCTCCAACCAGGCCGCCCGGGTGGCGATCACCTCCTGGTGCCCGGGACCGCCGTAGACGTCCAGCAGCACCGGCAGCCGGGTGCCCTTGACGTGGTCGGTCGGGTAGAGCACCGCGGTCGGCAGCCGCCGGTCGGTCACCCGGACCAGCGTCGGCCTCGGCGCGTACGGCGGGGTGGCGGCCAGCGAGCGGAGCTGCGCCACCTCCCGGTCGCCGTGCCAGACCGACCACCTGGTCCCCGGATGCTCCAGCGAGGCGGTGCCGACCACCAGCGTCGAGCCGCCGATCGCGGCGGTGTGCCAACCCGGGTCGCCGCTCATCCGGCGGGCGTCCACGCCGCCGCCGATCGCCGTCCGCACCCGGAACAGGTGCCGCTGGCTCGGTTCGCCCTCGCTCGCCTCGACCAGCAGGTCCGCCGGGCCGTTCGGGCCCGCGGGCAGCCGGCCCACCACCCGGCGTACGTAGAGCGACGGCGGGGTGAGCAGGGTGCCGTCGGCGAAGAGGCAGCGGGCGTCGTACCCGTCGTGGGCCAGCTCCCCGCCGACCAGCACCCGCCCGTCCGGCAGGTGGGCCGGGGTGCCCGGGACCGGCTCCACCCAGCGCGGGTCGGCCAGCTCGGCGTGCACCTGGGTCTCCCCGGTACGCGGGTCGACCGCGAGCACCAGGCCGTGCTGCTGGGACCGGCGCAGCACGGTGATCAGCGGCCCGCCGTCCGCCCAGTCCACCGAGGTCAGGTACGGGTAGGTCTCGCGGTCCCAGTGCACGTCGACCCAGCCGCCGTCCAGGTCGAGCAGGTGCAGGCTGACCTCCGCGTTCGGGCCGCCCGCCCGGGGGTACGCGACGGTCGTCGGCGGGCTCGCCGGATCGGCCGGGTCGTGCAGGTGCCAGTGGGGCAGCCGGGACTCGTCCACCCGCGCGGCCAGCACCGAGCGTCCGTCCGGGGCCCACCAGTAGCCGCGGAACCGGTCGAACTCCTCTGCCGCGATGTGCTCGGCCAGACCCCAGGTGACGCCGCTGTCCTCGCCGGCCAGCAGGGTGTCCGTGCCGTCGGACTCGACCACCCGGAGCTGCCCCCGGCGCACCCCCTCGGCGGCGTCGGTGACGTAGGCCAGCCGCTCCCCGGTCGGATCCGGCCGGGGGTCGATCACCGGGCCGACGGTGGTCACCTCGACCACGTCGCCGTGCACCAGGTCCGCCCGGAACAGGCGGCCGGCCAGCGGGAACACCGCCACCCGGCCGGCCGCGTCCAGGGCGTACGAGCCGATGCCGGCGGCGCTGAGCCGCAGCCGTTCGCGCAGCGCCCGCTCGCCCGGCGCCAGCGCGGCCGGGTCGGCGTCCGACTCGAGCAGGGTCGCCGGGTCGGCGACCAGCCGTTCCTCGGCGGAGGCGACGTCCAGCAGCCAGAGCGCGTCGGCGGGATCCTCGGGACCGGACGAGCGCAGGAAGATCACCCGGGAGCCGTCGTCGGCGACGGAGACGGCGCGCGGCGCCCCGTGGCTGAACCGGCGGGTACGGGCGGCCAGCTCGGGAAAGTCCACAGTTCGGATCGTAGAGCCGCGTCGGGCGTGATGTGGCCGACCTGCGTGGACGCGTCCGCCTCGGTCGGAGGAGGACCGCCGGTTAGAGTGACGGTCGTGACGACGCTGCCCGACCGCCGCCTGCTGCTGGTCCACGCGCACCCCGACGACGAGTCCATCGGCACCGGCTCGACCATGGCCCACTACGCCGCGACCGGCGCCCACGTCACGCTGGTGACCTGCACGCTGGGCGAGGAGGGCGAGATCCACGTGCCGGAGCTGGCCCAGCTCGCCGCGGCCGAGGCCGACCAGCTCGGCGGGTACCGGATCGGCGAGCTCGCCGCCGCGTGCGCCGCGCTCGGCGTCACCGACCGCCGCTTCCTCGGCGGCGCCGGCCGCTACCGCGACTCGGGGATGATGGGGCTCGCCACCAACGAGCACCCCCGCGCCTTCTGGCAGGCCGACCTCGACGAGGCCGCCGGGCACCTGGTGGAGATCATGCGGGAGGTCCGCCCGCAGGTCATGATCACGTACGACCCGAACGGCTTCTACGGGCACCCGGACCACATCCAGGCGCACCGGGTGGCGATGCGGGCCGTCGAGCTGGCCGCCGCCGAGGGGGTCGCCCCGGCGAAGGTCTACTGGACGGCCATGCCGCGCAGCGTGCTGGAGGCCGGCCTGAACCACTTCGTGGAGGCCTCGGACAATCCCTTCGCCGGCATCGACAGCGCCGACGAGCTGCCCTTCGGCACGCCCGACCCGGAGATCGCCGCGCGGATCGACGCCACCGAGCAGCACGCCGCCAAGGAGGCGGCGATGCGGGCGCACGCCACCCAGATCCCGGCCACCTCGTGGCTCTACTCGATCGCGGGCAACTTCGGGGCGGAGTTCATGGGCGTCGAGTACTTCACCCTGGCGGTGGGGGAGAAGGGCCCGGGCAACGGCCCGTACGGCTGGGAGGACGACCTCTTCGCCGGCCTGCCGGTGGACGGGCCGGACCGGTCCCCGGTCGCGGCGGCCGGCCTCCGGTGACCCTGCCGACCGCGCCGATGTCGGTCGTACCGGAGCAGGAGCCCGCCGCGCCGCCCGCGCGCCCGCGGCCGGCGCTCGACCTCGCGCTCCGAGTCGCCGGCGGCGTGATCGCCGCGCTCGCCGGGGTGCTCTCGGCGGTGCTGGAACTGCTGCTGGCCACCGTGCGGGTGGGCGGCCAGCTGATCGGCGTGTCGGCGCTGGTGGCGATCGGCGCCGGCATCGCGGTGAGCTGGTTCGCCCACGAGGCGGTCGGCACCCGGTGGGCGGTCGTGCTGCCCGCCCTGCCGTGGTTCGCGCTGATGGCGGTGGCCTCGGTCCGGACCACCGAGGGGGACCTGCTCGTCTCCGGCGACAACTGGGTAGGGCTGGCGATGATCGTCGCCGGGGCGATGACGTTCGCGGTGATGGGTTTCCGGCAGATCCTCGCGCCACCCGCCCGCCACGACGGGTGATGACGGCACACAGGTTGTGATGGTAGATATTCCTGCCAGAAGTCCCGCCGTCCGGCGGGCGGTGCGGCGGGAGGTGTGCGATGAGGCAGCGATGGCGCGCGGTGGGTCTGCTCGCGATGGCGCTGTTCGCGGTCAACGTGCTGGCCCGGCTGGTCATCAGGTTCGGTTTCGACGGCGACGACACCGCCGCCGACCGGGTGTCCCTGGTGATGTTCGTGGTGATCGGGCTGATCCTCGCGGCGGTGGCGTTCCGCTGGGGGCGTGACCGTCCGGTGGCCCGCTGGGCCGGTGACCTCGCCGCCGCGGTGGGCGTGGCGCTGGCGCTGACGGTCTTCGTGGCCCCGCTGCTGGTCGGCGAGAACCCGTTCGGCGGTGGTGCCGGGCTCTTCTTCGCCCAGATCTGGCTCTACCTGGCCGCCACGGCTGCGGGCGTGCTGGTCGGCTACCTGACCCTCACCGCGCTCGGCCTGGACCACCGCTCCCAGCAACTCAAGCGGTACGCCCAGCTCAAGGCCGCCAAGCCCCGCCGGGTCGTCCGCCGCTGACCGCGCCCACCCTCGGCCCGGGGCGCCGGTCAGTGCGGGGCGACCCGGGTCAGGTAGGTGTGGTGGGTGGTGAAGCCCAGCCCCCGGTAGAGGGCCACCGCCGGGCTGTTGCGCTGCTCGACCTGGAGGAAGGCGTGGCTGGCCCCCTCCGCCGTGCCCCACTCGACCAGGGACCGGATCACCCGGCCGGCCAGCCCCTGCCGCCGCGCCTCGGGCAGCACCTCGATCAGGGTCAGGCCGAGCCAGCGCCCCTGCCCGGTGACCGTGCCCCGGCCGACGGCGACCAGCCGGCCGTCGGCGTGCACCTGGGCGAAGCGGACCCGGTCCACGGCGGTGAGCACGTGCCGGGCGGCGTCCGGCAGGCCGCCCTTGCGGCCGGCGGCGACGGCCAGCCAGTCGTCCGAGGGCGCGGCCGCCAGCTCGACCGGCGGCAGGCCGGCGCGGGCCGGCGCGGTCGCCGGCAGCGCGGCGAGCGCGACGGTCTGCACCAGCACCGGCGGTCGGGCGCCCCAGCCGCGCCTGTCCAGCTCGGCGCCGACCGGCGCGGCGAGCGGCAGCGGGGTGTTGACCATGGCCAGCTGGCCGTGGTCGGCGTACCAGCGCTCCACGGCGTCCAGGGCGGCCGGGAGCGGGCGGTCCGGGTCGCCGACCGGGAGCGCCGAGTTCGCCCGGCCGGTCCAGCCGGCGGCGCTGCGCAGCAGCCAGTCGCCGAGCCGACCGCGGACCGGGGCGGGCCACGCCTCGTCGGCGGCCAGCTCCAGGCCCGTCACGGCGGTGGCGGTCGGCCGGCGGGCCGGCGGCACCCGCTTGGCCCGGTGCACCTCGCCGACCGGGACCCGCAGCCGGCCCTGGGTGGTCGCCAGCGTGATGTGGGTCTCGCTGAGCTCGACCAGCTCCCCGAGGGCGTCGGAGAAGAGCGGCCGGCCCTCGCGAATCCCCACAATCCGGCGGACCACGATCCGGTGTCCCACGTCCTGCTGCCGGAGCACGATGCACCCCCTCCCCGGCGAGATACTAGGCTCTTACCGTCGCGGGTGATCGCGGCGAGTCTTGCGGAGGAGAAGACCGGTGACCTACATCATCGCCGAGCCGTGCGTCGATGTGCTCGACAAGGCATGCATCGAGGAGTGCCCGGTCGACTGCATCTACGAGGGCAATCGGATGCTCTACATCCACCCCGACGAGTGCGTCGACTGTGGTGCCTGTGAGCCGGTCTGCCCGGTCGAAGCGATCTTCTACGAGGACGACGTCCCGGAGCAGTGGAAGGACTACACCGGGGCGAACTACGAGTTCTTCGAGGACCTCGGCTCGCCCGGCGGCGCCTCCAAGATCGGCAAGGTGGAGAAGGACGCGACGTTCGTCGCCGCCCAGCCGCCGCGCGGAGAGGGCCACTGAACCGGCCCGCGCCGGTCTCGTCGCGGCTGCCCGACTTCACCTGGGACACCCTGGACGCCGCGGCCGCGACGGCCGCGGCGCACCCGGACGGTCTGATCAACCTGTCCATGGGCACGCCGGTCGACCCGGTGCCCACGGTGATCCGGCAGGCGCTCGCCGACGCGTCGGACGCCCCGGGCTACCCGTTGACCGCCGGCACCCCCGCGCTGCGGGACGCCATCGCGGCCTGGGTCGCCCGGGCCTGCGGCGCCGGCGTCGACGGGCTCGGCGTGCTGCCGACGATCGGCTCCAAGGAGCTGGTCGCCTGGCTGCCCACGCTGCTCGGCGTCGGCCCCGGTGACGTGGTCGTGGTGCCGTCCGTGGCCTACCCGACGTACGAGGACGGGGCGCGGCTGGCCGGCGCCACCACCGTCCGCACCGACTCGCTGACCGCGCTCGGTCCCACCCCCCGGGTACGCCTGGTCTGGGTCAACTCGCCCGGGAACCCGACCGGGCGGGTGCTGCCCGCCGCCCACCTGCGCAAGGTGGTGGACTGGGCGCGCGAGCGCGGCGCCGTGGTCGCCAGCGACGAGTGCTACCTGCCGCTGGGCTGGGACGCCGAGCCCGTCTCGATCCTCTCGCCCGATGTCTGCGGCGGGTCGTACGACGGCGTGCTGGCGGTGCACTCGCTCTCCAAGCGCTCCAACCTCGCCGGCTACCGGGCCGGCTTCGTCGCCGGGGACCCGGCGCTGGTGGCCGAGCTGCTCAAGATCCGTAAGCACGCCGGCATGATCGTGCCCGCCCCCGTGCAGGCCGCGATGGTGGCCGCGCTCGGCGACCAGGCGCACGCCGACGCCCAGCGGGAGCGCTACCGGGCCCGCCGCGAGCAGCTGCGCGCCGCGTTCATCGACGCCGGCTTCACCGTCGAGCACTCCGAGGCCGGGCTCTACCTCTGGATGACCCGGGACGAGGACTGCTGGGAGACCGTCGACTGGCTGGCCCGCCGGGGCATCCTGGTCGCCGCCGGGGTCTTCTACGGCCCGGCCGGCTCCCGGCACGTCCGGGCGGCGCTGACCGAGTCCGACGCGCACATCGCGGCGGTCGCCGGCCGGTTGCGCGGCTGACCCGGGACTGCCGCCGCGATGACTGACGGGGTGACGGATCCGCGTCCGGTCCTCGGCGAGCGTACGGCCGCGGTGGTCGGCACCGGACTGATCGGCGGGTCGGTGCTGCTGCGGCTGCGCGCGGCCGGGCTCGACGTCGCCGGGTGGGACCCGGACCCGGCCACCCGCCGGTACGCCCACGGGCAGGGCGTGGTCTGCCCGGACACCCTGGAGCAGGCGGTCGCCGGCCGGGACGTGGTGTTCCTCTGCGGCCCGCTGCCCAGCCTGCCGGGGACGCTGTCCCGGGTCGCCGCCGCCACCGACGAGCACTGCGTCCTCACCGACGTGGGCAGCACCAAGGCGGAGGTGGCTGTCGCCGCCATGGCGCAGGGGCTGGGGCACCGGTTCGTCCCCGGTCATCCGATGGCCGGCGCCGACCGCGCCGGTCTCGCCTCCGCCACCCCGGCGCTGCTCGACGGGGCGGCCTGGGTGCTCTGCCCGACCGGGTCGGGGATGGCCGCGTTCCGGCGGCTCGCCGCGCTGATCATCGACGTCTTCCGGGCCCGGGTCGTGCCCATGTCCGCGGCGGAGCACGACGTGGTCGCGGCCCTCTCCTCGCACGTGCCGCACCTGCTGGCCGGCGCGCTGGCCGGGGCGGTGCAGCGGTCCGCGCTGCGCGAGGCGGTGCTCGCCCTCGCCGCGGGCAGCTTCGCCGACGGAACCCGGGTGGCCGGCGGCCCGCCCGACCGGACCGCGAACATGCTGCTCGCCAACCGGGGACCGGCGCTGACCGGGCTGGATGCGGTGCGCGCCGTCCTCGACGAGCTGGCCGACGCGGTGCGGGCCGGTGACCGGGCCACCCTGACCGCCCTGCTCGACGAGGGCCGGACCACCCGCACCGCGGTGCGGGGGCGGGCCTTCACCGCCCACCGGCGGGAATTCCCGGCCGCGGTCGACCACGCCGGGGAGCTGGCGTACCTGCGGGGGCTGGGCGCGGCCGGGGGCCACCTGACGGAGTGCCGGGTCGAGGCGGGGGGCGTCGTCTACACCGCCCACCTGCCGGCGCCGCCCGGCTGAACGGCGGCCCGCACCGCCGCGCTCGGATTAACGCGCGGCTAGGGTGAGGGCATGGCGGACGCACCGGTCGTGGCGGTACGCGGCGAGGCGTACCGGGAGGTCGCCCCCGAGCTGGCCGAGTTCACGGTGACCGCGACCGCCCGGGACCGGGACCGGGAGACCACGTTGACCCGGCTGGCCGAGCGGGCCGCCGCGGTCCGGGTGCTGCTCGACTCGGCCGGCCCGGCCATCGAGCGGCGGGAGACCGGTCAGCTGCGGGTCTGGCCCGAGACGAAGCGCTCGGGCGAGCGGGTGGTGGCGTACCACGGCACGGTGGGCACCACCGTCACCGTCACCGACTTCACCGCGCTCGGCGAGCTGATGCTGCGGCTGGCCGACCAGGACCAGGTCGAGGTGTCCGGCCCGTGGTGGTCGCTGCGGCCGGACAGCCCCGCGTACCGGGAGGCCCGGCGGGCCGCGATCGCGGACGCCCTGGCCCGCGCCCGCGAGTACGCGGAGGCGCTCGGCGCCCGGGTGACCGCCCTGCTGGAGCTGGCCGACACCGGTACGGGGGCTCAGCCGATGCTGACCCGCGCCGCGTTCGGCAAGGGCGCCGGCGGGCCGGCCGGCGGCGCGCCGGAGCTGGAGCTCGACCCGCGCGCGCAGACGGTGCAGGCCGCGGTGGAGGCGCGCTTCACCATCAGCGAGCCGGTGCTCGGCTGATGCCTCCGGCGCAGGTCCTGTCCTTCGACGAGCTGGCGGCCCGGGCGCGGGCCCTCGCCGACGACGGTCCGCGGCAGCTGCTCGGCATCGCCGGCGCGCCCGGGGCGGGCAAGTCCACGCTGGCCGAGCGCCTCGTCGCGGCGGTCGGGCCGGCCGCCCGGCTGGTGCCGATGGACGGCTTCCACCTCGCCCAGTCCGAGCTGGTCCGGCTCGGCCGGCAGGAGCGCAAGGGCGCACCGGACACCTTCGACGCCAACGGTTTCGTCTCGGTGCTGCGCCGCCTGCGCCGGCTGGAGCCGACCTCGGTCTGGGCGCCGGCGTTCCGCCGGGATCTGGAGGAGCCGGTCGCCGGGGCGATCGAGGTGCCGCCCGAGGTCCGGCTGGTGGTGACCGAGGGGAACTACCTCCTGCTGCGGGACGAGCCGTGGGAGGAGGTCCGCACCCTGCTGCACGAGATCTGGTTCCTCGATCTCGACGCCGAGCTGCGGCTGCGCCGGCTCACCGCCCGGCACGAGGCGTACGGGAAGTCGCCGGAGCAGGCCCGTGCCTGGGCGCTCGGCAGCGACGAGGCCAACGCGGCCGTGGTGTCCGGCACCGCCGGCCACGCCGACCTGGTGGTCCGGCTGGCCGAGCCCCCGCCGGGGTGACGGCCCCGCACGGCGGAGTTCCCGTGTCGTCGAGCCACCCCCGTTCGGCCTGTTTTCGCAGGTGGGGTGGGGTCAGGCGAGTTCGCGTACCACCCGGGCGGGGTTACCGAGCGCGACCACGTTGGTCGGGAGGTCCTTCGTCACGACGGCTCCCGCGCCGACCACCGTGTTCTCGCCGATGGTGACCCCGGCGAGGACGATGACCCCGCCGCCGAGCCAGACGTTGTCCCCGATGGTGATCGGCTCGGCCGCCTCCCACTTGGCCCGGCGCGGCTCCGCCTCGACCGGGTGGGTGGCGGTGAGGAGTTGGACGTTCGGTCCGATCTGGACGTCGGCGCCGATGGTGATCCGGGCGACGTCGAGGAAGACCGCGTTGAAGTTGACGAAGCTCCGCGGGCCGATGTGGGTCTGCCAGCCGTAGTCGCAGTGGAAGGGTGGCCGGACCCAGGCCTCCTCGCCGAGCGAGCCGAGCAGTTCCCGCAGCGCCGCGAGCCGGCCCTCCGGGTCCTCCGCCGGGCTGGTGTTGAAGCGTTCGGTCAGCCGGACGGCCCGGTCCAGGTCGGCGATGATCTCGGGGTCGTCGGCGATGTACGCCTCGCCGGCGAGCATGCGTTGCCTCATGGAGCTCACCGGGTGATCATGCCTGGGCCGCCCGCCAATTCGTACCCGGACGGCCATCCTCGTGGCGTCACTCCGCCTACCCGGTAGGCGACGCGGACGGCCCGGGCGGCGGCCGTGACCGGGGCCGGGGTGGTCGCCCCGGCCCCCGGCTCGGCTCAGTCGTTGGCGTGCAGGGCGGCGTTCAGCTCGATGCCCCGGCCGCTGCGCTGCTTCGCCTCCAGCGCGCCGGTGACCGAGTTGCGCCAGAAGAGCAGCCCGTCCACGCCGGAGAGCTCGCGGGCCTTGACCACCCGGCCGTCCGGCAGGGTGATCTTCGACGCGGCGGTGATGTAGCAGCCCGCCTCGACCACGCAGTCGTCGCCGAGCGAGATGCCGACACCGGCGTTCGCGCCGACCAGGCTCCGCTCGCCGATGCGCACCTTCTCGGTGCCGCCGCCGGAGAGGGTGCCCATGATCGAGGCGCCGCCGCCGATGTCCGAGCCGTCGCCGACCACCACGCCCTGCACGATCCGCCCCTCCACCATCGAGGTGCCCAGCGTGCCGGCGTTGAAGTTGACGAAGCCCTCGTGCATCACGGTGGTGCCGGCGGCCAGGTGCGCGCCGAGCCGGACCCGGTCCGCGTCGGCGATCCGCACGCCGGAGGGGACCACGTAGTCGGTCATTCGCGGGAACTTGTCCACCCCGTACACGGCCAGGTGGCGGCCGGCGCCCCGTTCGATCACGCGCAGCTCGTCGACGCGCTCCGGCGGGCACGGCCCGGCCGAGGTCCAGGCGACGTTGGCCAGCTTGCCGAAGATGCCGTCGAGGTTCAGCTCGTTGGGCCGCGCCAGGCGGTGGGAGAGCAGGTGCAACCGGAGGTACGCGTCGGCGGCGTCCTTGATCGGGTCGTCCAGCGACCCGATCGCGGTGACCACCTGGACCGTACGCAGACCGGGCAGCGCCCGCTCGCCGACCGCGCCCGGCGGCAGGTCCAGTACGTCGGCCTGGTCCTCCCCGGGGACCAGCGGCAGCTCGCCGAGGCCCAGCTTGCCGGTCGGGTACCAGGCGTCGAGCACCTGATGGTCAGCGGTCACGGTGGCGAGGCCGATGCCCCAGGCAGACTGTGCGTTGGTCACGATTTTGACGGTACCGTGCCCAGCATGGAGAACCCGTTGACCCCCGAGGTCTTGGCTGATCCGGTGGCGCTCACCCGCGCCCTGGTCGACATAGAGTCCGTGTCCCTCAACGAGAAGGCCATCGCCGACTGCGTCGAGGAGGTGCTGCGCGAGGTGCCGCACCTGACCACGTTCCGGCACGGCAATACGGTGATGGCGCGTACCGACTTGGGCCGGGCGCAGCGGGTGGTGCTCGCCGGCCACCTGGACACCGTGCCGCTCAACGACAACTTCCCGTCCACCATGCGCGGCGACCTGATGTACGGCTGCGGCACCTCCGACATGAAGTCCGGGGTGGCGTTCGCGCTGCACCTCGCGGTGACCCTGCCGGACCCGCGCTACGACGTGACGTACTTCTTCTACGAGGCCGAGGAGATCGAGTCGAAGTACAACGGGCTCACCCTGGTCGCCGAGGCGCACCCCGAGTGGCTGGAGGCGGACTTCGCGGTGCTGCTGGAGCCGACGTACGGGATCGTCGAGGCCGGGTGCCAGGGCACCATGCGGGCGATCGTCACCACGCACGGCGAGCGGGCCCACGCGGCGCGGTCCTGGCACGGAGTGAACGCCATCCACGGTGCGGGCGAGGTGCTGAACCGGTTGCGGTCGTACGAGGCGCGGCGGGTCACCATCGACGGCTGCGACTACCGGGAGGGCCTGAACGCGGTCCGGATCACCGGCGGGGTGGCCGGCAACGTCATCCCGGACCGGTGCGAGATCGAGATCAACTACCGGTTCGCCCCGGACCGCGACCCGGCGGCCGCCGAGGCGCACCTGCGGGAGGTCTTCGCCGGCTTCGACCTCGAGGTGACGGACGCGGCGGCGGGCGCGGCCCCCGGCCTGGACGCGCCGCCGGCGCAGGAGTTCCTGGCGGCGGTGGGCGCGGCCCCGATCGGCAAGCTGGGCTGGACGGACGTGGCCCGGTTCGCGGCGATGGGGATCCCGGCGCTGAACTTCGGCCCCGGCGACCCGAACCTGGCCCACCACAAGGATGAGCACGTCGAGCTCACCAAGATCCGCGACGGCGCCGCGACCCTGCACCGCTGGCTGGCCCCGGCCTGACCGTCGCCGAAAACGATCAAGAGGTTTGCGTCACCGGATCCCGGTCCGGGTGACGCAAACCTCTTGATCAACGTGTGTCGACCGGTCAGCCGGCCGGGGTGAGGGACTGGTCCGCCGCGGGGCGGGGCTCGGTCGGGTCACCGGTGAGGTCGTGGGCCTCCAACTGGCGGGCGCGGCGGCGCTCGGCCACCACGTCCCGGATCCGCCGCTGCATCTGTCGCCGGATCCGGATCATCTCGCTGTTACTGATCACGCTTGCTCCTCCCCCGAAGGCGCGCGCCGGGGCATACCCGGTATGTGAATAGTAAGACGTACGAGCGACAGAATTAGTTGCCCAAGATCGCGAACTATTTCCCCGGCTCGCCGGCCCGCACACCCGGCCGCCCCGGCTCCACTACGGTGGCTCCCATGAGCCAGAGCAACGGGGGGCAGCAGCCCGGCCCGGACCGGGGACGGGAGCGGCACCGGGGCGCCGTCACGCTGCGCCGCGGCGCCATCCCGACCAGCACCGCCGACCAGCGGCTGCTCGACTCCCGGGGGCGCGGCGACTGGAAGACCAAGGACGCCTGGCGGGCGCTGCGCATCCTGTCGGAGTTCGTCGAGGGCTTCGACACCCTCGCCGACCTGCCGCCCGCGGTCAGCGTCTTCGGCTCGGCCCGCAGCATGCCGGAGAGCCCGGAGTGCCGGATGGCCGAGGAGCTGGGCGGCGCCCTTGCCCGGGCCGGGTACGCCGTGATCACCGGCGGCGGTCCCGGCGTGATGGAGGCGGCCAACCGGGGGGCCAGCGAGGCGGGCGGCCTCTCCGTCGGGCTCGGCATCGAGCTCCCGTTCGAGCAGGGGCTCAACGACTGGGTCGATCTGGCCATCGACTTCCGCTACTTCTTCGCCCGCAAGACCATGTTCGTCAAGTACGCGCAGGCGTTCGTCGTGCTGCCCGGGGGCTTCGGCACCATGGACGAGCTGTTCGAGGCGCTCACGCTGGTGCAGACCGGCAAGGTCACCCGCTTCCCGGTGGTGCTGATGGGCGTGGACTACTGGCGCGGGCTGCTCGACTGGCTGCGCGACAGCATGACCGCCGAGGGCAAGATCGGCCCGTCCGACCTGGAGCTGATCTGCCTCACCGACGACGTCAACGCGGCGGTCCGGCACATCGTGGAGGCCGAGGCGGTGCTCTCCGCCGAGCAGGAGGCGGTCCGCGAGGAGGCGGTCGCGCGCAAAGAGGCCGACCAGCGGGCCGCCGCCGACGAGGGCGGGAAGGGCTGACCGGGTGGCCGCGATCTGCGTGTTCTGCGCGTCCTCCCGCACCCTCGACCGGCGCTGGCTGGACCTGGCGGCCGAGACCGGCGCGGAGGTCGCCCGGCGCGGGCACACCGTGGTCAGCGGGGGTGGCTGCGTCGGGATGATGGGTGCGCTGGCGGACGGGGCGCGGGCCGCCGGCGGGCCGACCCTCGGCGTCATCCCGCAGGCCCTGGTCGACCTGGAAGTCGCCGACCTGGCCTCCGACGAGCTGCTGGTCACCGACGGCATGGCCAGCCGCAAGACGCTGATGATCGACAAGTCGGACGCCTTCATCACCCTGCCGGGTGGTCTCGGCACCCTCGACGAGCTGTTCGAGGTGTGGACCACCGCCACGCTTGCCATGCACGCCAAGCCGATGGTGCTGGTGGACGCCGACGGCTTCTACCGCCCCCTGCTCGACTGGCTGCACACCCTGGCCGACCGGCACTTCCTCAAACCCGCCGGCCTCAACCTCCTCACGGTGGCCAAGTCCGTCCCCGAAGCCCTCGACATCCTCGAATCCCGCCTCGTCTGACGCCCCGCCGTCCCCGTTGATCATGAAGTTGTCGTCATCGATGCCGGCGTGTCGTGGCGACAACTCCATGATCAACGTGAGCTGGGGCGGGAGGGTGAGGTGGGGGTGGGGGAGCTGTCGTACGGGCGTGGTGGGATGAGCTGATGCAGGCGTACCGGCTGGTGCGTCGGCCCGCCGAGGCGGCCCCGGGGGACGGGCGGTCCGGCGGGGTGGCGCGGGGGGACGGTCGGTCCGGAGGGACGACCGCGGCGGAACGCCGGCCCGAGGGGTCGGCGGGCGATGCCGCGCACCCCGCGGCGCGGCAGGTTGACCCGGTGCAGGCCGAGGTGGTGGCGCACACCGACGGGCCGATGCTCGTCGTCGGCGGTCCCGGCACCGGCAAGACCAGCACCCTGATCGAGGCGGTCGCCGCCCGGGTCGCCGAGGGCGTCGACCCGGAGCGCATCCTGGTGCTCACCTTCGGCCGGCGGGGCGCCACCGACCTGCGCCACCGGATCGAGGCGCGGATCGCCGGGGACGGGCACCGGGTGGTCCGCGAGCCGCTGGTGCGGACCTTCCCGGCGTACGCCTTCGGCCTGCTCCGGCGGGCCGCCGCCGAGCGGGGCGAGCCGTCGCCCCGGCTGCTCACCGGCCCCGAGCAGGATCTGATCATTCGCGAGCTGCTCGACGTGGTCGGCGAGGAGCCGGAGGACGACCCGGTCGGCTGGCCGGAGGACCTGCGCCCCGCGCTGCGCACCCGGGCGTTCGCCGCCCAGCTCCGCGACCTGCTGATGCGCGCCGCGGAGCGCGGCGTCGGCCCGGTCGAGCTGGCCCGGCTGGGGGAGAAACTGGGCCGCGCCGACTGGCCGGCCGCCGCGCGCTTCCTCCGGGAGTACGTCGCCGTCCTCGCCCTGCGCGACGTGAGCAACCGCGGCTCGGTGGCGTACGACCCGGCCGAGCTGGTCCGGGCCGCCACCGGGATGCTGCTCGACGATCCGGAGCTGCTGGCCGCCGAGCGCCGCCGGCTCGCCCACGTCTACGTCGACGAGCTGGCCGATACCGACCCCGCCCAGCTCGACCTGCTCGCCGTGATCGCCGGCGGCGGCAAGCCCCTGGTCGCGTTCGCCGACCCGGATTCGTCCACGTACGCCTTCCGCGGCGCCGACCCGGCCGGGGTGACCACCTTCCCGCACCGGTTCCGCACCGCCTCTGGCGCGCCGGCCGCCCAGGTCCTGCTCACCACCTCCTACCGGGCCGGCCCCGGGCTCCTGGCGGCCACCGCGCGGCTGGGCCGCCGGCTGCGCGGCCCGGCGGCGCACCGCAGGCTCCGCCCGCTGCCCGACGCCGCGCCCGGCTCGGTCGAGGTCCGCACGTTCCGCTCGGCCACCAGCGAGTCGGCCTGGCTGGCCCACGCGCTGCGCGAGGCCCACCTGCTCGACGGGGTGCCCTGGTCCCGGATGGCGGTGCTGGTCCGCTCGACCGGCCGGCAGCTGCCGTCACTGCGCCGTGCCCTGCACACCGCCGGCGTGCCGACCGTCGTGCACGGCGAGGACCTGCCGCTGCACCTGCAACCCGGGGTGGCGCCGCTGCTGCTCCTGCTCCGCTGCGCGCTGGAGCCGGCGCGGCTGGACGAGGAGTCCGCGGTCGCCCTGCTGCACTCGCCGCTCGGCGGCGCCGACCCGCTCGCCGAGCGGCGGCTCCGCCAGGGGCTGCGCGCGCTCGCGCTGGCCGGCGGCGACCGGCGGCCCTCCGGCGAGCTGATCGTGGAGGCGCTGCGCGACCCGGCCGAGCTGGCCGCGATCGACCGGCGCTGGGCGGCGCCCGCACAGGCGGTGGCGGCCCTGTTGGAGACCGCCCGGCAGGCCGCGGCCGCCCCCGGCGCCACCGCCGAGGACGTGCTCTGGGCGGCCTGGCGGGAGAGCGGCCTGGCCGAACGCTGGGCCGGGGCGATCACCCGGGGACGGGCGGCCACCGGGGAGCACGAGACCGCCCAGCGCTGGCGGGCCGAGGCGGCCGACCGGGACCTCGACGCGGTGCTGGTGCTCTTCGACGCGGCGGCCCGGTTCACCGACCGGCTGCCCGGCGCGCGCACCGAGGTCTTCCTCGACCACGTGCTCGGACAGGACCTGCCGGCCGACACCCTGGCCGCCAGCGCCGACCGGGGCGACGCGGTCCGGCTGCTCACCGCGCACGCCGCCAAGGGCCTGGAATGGGATCTGGTCGCGGTCGCCGGAGTGCAGGAGGGCGTCTGGCCGGATCTGCGGCTGCGCGGCAGCCTGCTCGGCTCCGAGCGGCTGGTCGACGTGCTCACCGGCCGGGCGGACGGCGCCGGCACCCGGGTCAGCATGGTGGGGCAGACCTCGGCGCTGCTGGACGAGGAGCGCCGGCTCTTCCACGTCGCGGTCAGCCGGGCCCGGCACCGGCTGCTGGTCACCGCGGTCGCCTCGGCCGCCGTCGGCGGCGACGACCACGAGGAGCAGCCGAGCCGCTTCCTGCACGAGCTGGGCGCCACCGAGCCACCCGCGACCGGCGCCGGCCCGACGTCGCCCGACCCGAAGCCTGCCGACCCGACCCCTGCCGGACCCGGGGGCGCCCGGCCCGATGCCGACCCCGCTGCGCGTGACGGCGCCGAACCGGCTCCGGGTCGGCCTGCCGGGCCTCCCGGCGACGGCGCCGTCCTGGCCACCGAAGTCGGCCCGGCGGGCCGGGCCGTCGAGCGGCGGGCCGGGCCGGACCGGCCGGGCGACGGCGCCGCCTTGACCGTGCCCGGGGCCGACGGCGGCCACCCGGGTGACGACGCGGCGCTGGCCGTCGAGGGCGAGCCGCGCGACGACGGCGAAGCCGACCGGCCCGGCGCGCTGCCGGTCACCCTCCCGCCGCGCGGGCTCACCCTGTCGGCGCTGGTGGCGGAGCTGCGTACCGCGGTCACCGACCCGGCGGCGCCGCCGGCCCGGCGGCGCGTGGCGGCGGCCGAGCTGGCCCGGCTGGCCGCCGCCGGGGTCCCCGGCGCGCACCCCGACGACTGGTGGGGGCTGCGCGGCCTCTCCGACGACCGGCCGCTGGTGGACGAGGGCGAGCCGGTCCGGGTCACCCCGTCCGCGATGGAGAGCGCGCTGCGGTGCAGCCTGCGCTGGCTGCTGGAGCGGCACGGCGGCAGCGGCCCGGCCAGCGCCGCGCAGGGGGTGGGCAACCTGGTGCACGCCGCCGCGATGCTCGCCGAGGACGCCAGCGTCGACCGGACCGCCCTGCTGGAGTACGTGGCCGCCCGCTTCGACGCGATCGAGCTGGCCGCCCGCTGGATGGTCGGCCCGGAACGGGCCCGCGCCGAGGCGATGGTGGACAAGCTGCTCCGCTGGCTCGCCGGCAACCCGCGCCGGCTGCTCGCCATCGAGCACGAGTTCGCGGTCCGCCTCGACGACCCGCAGCGGCCCGTCGAGCTGACCGGCCGGGTGGACCGGCTGGAAATCGACGCCGACGGCCGGCTCGTGGTGATCGACCTCAAGACCGGCAAGTCCACCGCGGTCACCGAGCGGGAGGTCGCCGAGCACCCGCAGCTCGGGGCGTACCAGGCGGCGGTGGAGGCGGGGGCGTTCGCCGAGTTCGGCGACGAGCCCGGCGGCGCCGCGCTGGTGCAGCTCGGCACCGGTGCGAAGGACGCCAAGGAGCAGACCCAGGCCGCGGCCGGGGAGGGCCCGGAGGCCGGCTGGGCGACCGCGCTGGTCCGGCGCACCGCCGATACGATGGCCGCCGCCACCTTCGCCGCGGTCGCCAACTCGAAGTGCCGGGTCTGCCCGGTCCGCACGAGCTGCCCGGTGTCCGGGCAGGGCCGCCAGGTCGTCGAACCGCCGACCACCCGCCGCCCGGAGAGCCCGTGACCCAGCCGACCCTGTTCAGCACCGCGACCCCGGCGCCCCGGACCGCCGACTCCGGGCCCCGCTACACCCCGGTCGAGCTGGCCAAGCTGCTCCGGTTGCCGGCGCCCACCCGGGAGCAGGCGGCGATCATCGCCGCGCCGGTGGAGCCGCTGCTGGTGGTCGCGGGCGCCGGCTCCGGCAAGACCGAGACGATGGCCGCCCGGGTGGTCTGGCTGGTCGCCAACTCGTACGTCCGACCCGAGCAGATCCTCGGCCTCACCTTCACCCGCAAGGCGGCCGGCGAGCTGGCGCACCGGGTGCGTACCCGGCTCGACCAGCTCATCCGCCGGCTGGGCCGGCAGGGGCGCGACGCGCACGACGACCCCCTCGCCGGCGAGCCGACCGTCTCCACCTACCACTCGTACGCCGGCCGGATCGTCACCGAGCACGGGCTGCGCGCCGGCTACGAGCCCACCACCCGGCTGCTCACCGAGGCGTCCCGCTGGCAGCTCGTGGATCTGCTGGTGCGCAACTACGACGGCGACATGTCCGACGTGGACCGGATGCCCAGCACCATCACCGACGCGGTGCTGGCCCTCGCCGGGGAGCTGGACGAGCACCTGGTCGACCCGGACGAGCTGGCCGCCTGGACCGGCCGGTTCTTCGCCGACGTGCAGTCCCGCCCCGGCCGGGTCTACGCCGACGTGCGGAAGGCCCTCGCCGTCCAGCAGACCCGGCTGCGGCTGCTCCCACTGGTCCGGGCGTACGCCCGGCGCAAGGACGACTTCGAGGCGATGGACTTCGCCGACCAGCTGGCCCGGGCCGCCCGGGTGGCCCGGGACCACCCCGGTGTCGGGGTGATCGAGCGGGACCGCTTCCGGGTGGTGCTGCTCGACGAGTACCAGGACACCAGCCACGCCCAGGTGGTGCTGCTCAACGCGCTCTTCGGCGGCGGCCACCCGGTCACCGCCGTCGGCGACCCCTGCCAGTCCATCTACGGCTGGCGGGGCGCGAGTGCCGGCACCCTCGACCGCTTCCCGGGCGACTTCGCCCGCGCCGACGGCGCCCCGGCGGACGTGCTGAGCCTGACCACCAGCTGGCGCAACCGCCCGGAGATCCTCGGGGTGGCGAACGCGCTGGCCACGCCGCTGCGGGCCGCCGGCGCGCAGGTGCCGGAGCTGCGCGCCGCGCTCAGCGTCAGGGAGCCGATCCCGCACCGCAGCCCGCGCGGCCGGGCCGCCGGGACCGTGCACTGCGCGCTGCTCCACACGTACGCCGACGAGGCCGAGTGGATCGCCGACAGCGTCCTCGGCGCCTGGCGCGGGGCGGCCCGGATGCCCGGGGCGCTGCCCGAGCACATTCCGGTGCCGCAGCGCCCCACCACCGCCGTGCTGGTCCGGCTGCGCAGCCAGATCCCGGCCATCGAGTCCGCGCTGCGTGCCCGCGGGCTGCCGGTCGAGGTGGTCGGCCTGGGCGGGTTGCTGGACACCCCCGAGGTCCGGGACGTGGTCTGCACGCTGCGGGTGCTCGCCGACCCGACCGACGGGGCGGCGCTGCTGCGGCTGCTCACCGGGGCGCGCTGGCGGATCGGGCCGCGTGACCTGGTGGCCCTGCACCGGCGGGCCCGGTCGATCGCCCGGTCCCGCCGGGAGCTGACCGGCGACGACGGGCCGGAGATCGCCGTGGACGTGCTGGACGAGGCCACGCTGGTCGAGGCCCTGGCCGACCTGGGACCCGCGCAGGCGTACTCGGCGGAGGGGTACGCGCGGCTGCGCGCGTACGGGATGGAACTGGCCCTGCTGCGGTACCGGCTCGACCAGACGCTGCCGGAGCTGATCGCGGACATCGAGCGGACCATCGGCCTGGACGTGGAGGTGGCGGTCCGGGCCGGCCGGGACGGCGCCGGCGACGCCGGCCTGGCCCGCGGCCACCTCGACGCCCTCGGTGACGTCGCCGCCCGGTTCAGCGGCGAGACCCCCGGCGCGACCCTGGCCGGCTTCCTGTCCTTCCTCGCCGCCGCCGAGGACGAGGAGCGCGGGCTCGCCCCCGGCGAGGTCGAGGTGGTGGAGGGCGCGGTGCAGATCCTCACCGCGCACGCCGCCAAGGGCCTCGAGTGGGACGTGGTGGCGGTGGCGGGGCTGACCCGGGGCGTCTGGCCGGGGCCGGTCCGCAACTCCGACCACTGGCTGGGCGGCCTGGGCGTGCTGCCGTTCCCGCTCCGGGGCGACGCCGACGGGCTGCCCGAGCTGGGTCTGGCCGCCGCCGAGGACCAGCGCGGGGTGGCCCGTGCGGTGGAGGACTTCACCGACGCCTGGCGGGCGCACGACGAGCGGGAGGAGCGCCGGCTGGCGTACGTGGCGGTGACCCGGCCCCGGCGGCTGCTGCTCTGCTCCGGGTACTGGTGGGGGGAGGGGACGAAGCGGTTCCGCGGGCCCTCGGTCCTCCTCCGCGAGGTGCACGACGCCTGCCTGGACGGCGGGGCCGGGCACCTGGTCGACGAGTGGGCGCCGGAACCGCCCGGCGACGCGGTCAACCCGACCACCGAGGTGGTGCTCCGCGCCGAGTGGCCCGCCGACCCGCTGGGCGCCCGCCGGCCGGCGCTGGCCGAGGCCGCCGCCCTGGTCCGCCGCTTCCTCGCCGACCCGGAGGCGGCCCGCCGCGCACCCGCCGCTCCCGAGGCGGCCCACCCCGAGCGCGCCGAGCCCGAGGAGGCGCGCCGTGAGCTCGCTCACCCCGAGGCGGCCCGCCGTGAGCTCGCTCACCCCGAGGCGGCCCGCCGTGAGCTCGCCCACTCCGAGGCGGCCCGCCGTGAGCTCGCTCACCCCGAGGCGGCCCGCCGTGAGCTCGCCCACTCCGAGGCGGCCCGCCCCGAGCGCGACGACTCCGTGGCGACCCGCCCTGAGCCCGCCGACCCGGAGGCGGCTCGCGGTGAGCCCGGCGGCCCGGCGGCGGCCGGGGCGGCCCGGGACGGCGTCGCCGGACCGCCGGGCGGCGACGTCCCGGCCGCCGACGGCGCGGACGACCCGGAGGTGGGGCGGTGGCGGCGGGAGGCGGACCTGCTCCTCGCCGAGCGGGCCGAGCTGCTGCGGCGGGCCGACGCGGTCGAGGTGGAGCTGCCCGGGCACCTCTCGGTGACCCAGCTGGTGGCGCTGCGCCGCGACCCGGGGGCCCTCGCGCGCGCCCTGCGCCGCCCGCTGCCCACCCAACCCAACCCGTACGCCCGCCGGGGCACCGCCTTCCACACCTGGCTGGAACAGCGCTTCGGCGCCGACCGGCTGCTGGACGTGGACGAGCTGCCCGGCGCCGCGGACGACGACGCGGCCCCCGACGAGGCGCTCACCGAACTGCAGGAGCGCTTCCTGGCCAGCGAGTGGGCCGACCGGATGCCGCTGGAGGTGGAGGTGCCGTTCGCCACAGTGATCGCCGGTGTGGTGGTGCGGGGGCGGATGGACGCGGTCTTCGCCCGGCCGGGCGGCCGGTTCGACGTGGTCGACTGGAAGACCGGCCGGCAGCCCGCCGGGCGGGAGGCCGAGGTGGCGGCCGTGCAGCTCGCCGTCTACCGGCTGGCCTGGGCCGAGCTGGCCGGGGTGCCGGTCGAGCGGGTGGGCGCCGCGTTCCACTACGTGCGGGACGGCGTCACCGTCCGCCCGGCCGACCTGCTCGACGCCGACGGGTTGACCGTGCTGATCGCCGGCGTACCGGAAATTTCGCCGGACGGCCCCGCGTTACGTAATCCGTGGTAGGTTAGGCGCGTTGCAGTTTTGGTTTCCAGAGACTCTGTGTGCGCCTGGCGGATTGTGGCCCCAGGCGCTCTTTGTTGTGTCCGGAGTTCTCCGGGCGGGGCGACCAGCAGCGACAGGCGATTCGCGCAGTTCCGCGCGGAGCGCTCCTCTTCGAGCCCGCAACAGGTGCGGGTTCGACGTTCCGTCAAGGAGACGAAACAAATGGCTATTGGCACCGTCAAGTGGTTCAACGCTGACAAGGGCTTCGGCTTCATCACCCCGGACGGCGGCGGCGCCGACGTCTTCGCCCACTTCTCGGCGATCCAGTCCTCCGGCTACCGGAGCCTGGACGAGAACCAGCGGGTCGAGTTCGAGGTGACCCAGGGCCAGAAGGGCCCGCAGGCGGAGAACATCCGCCCGCTCTGATCTTCGGATCACCCAGCACCATCCACCGCGCCCTCAGGGCGCGGTGACGGGACCGGTCCGCCGCGCCGCCCACCCGCTCCGGCGGGGCGCGGCGCGCTGCGGCGGACCGGCCCGTACCCCCTTCGGTTCGTGCTTGTGAGTCGCGACGGGTTTCACCGCCGACGACAGCGCTTCGGCGCCCTCCCTCGACACGTGCCGCGTCGAGGAAGGCATTCCGCATGACCATGACCATTCCCACCTTCGCCGCGACCGGGCTCGCCCCGGCGCTGCTCACCGAGCTCGCGACGCAGGGCATCACCGAGCCGTTCCCGATCCAGTCGGCGACCCTGCCGGACTCGCTCGCCGGCCGGGACGTACTGGGCCGGGGTCGTACCGGCTCCGGCAAGACGCTCGCCTTCGGGCTGCCCCTGCTGCACCGCACCGCCGGCCGCCGGGCCCGCCCCGGCCGCCCGCTCGCGCTGGTGCTGGTGCCGACCCGGGAGCTGGCCCAGCAGGTCACCACCGCGCTCGCCCCGTACGCACGAGCCCTCGGGCTGCGCTGCGCCACCGTGGTCGGCGGCCTGTCGCTGCAGCGGCAGGCGGACGCGCTGCGCGCCGGCGCCGAGGTGGTCGTGGCCACCCCCGGTCGGCTGCACGACCTGATCAACCGGGGTGACGCCCGCCTCGGCGAGGTCGCCATCACCGTGCTCGACGAGGCCGACCAGATGGCCGACATGGGCTTCCTGCCGCAGGTCACCAAGCTGCTGGAGCAGGTCGCCCCGAACGGCCAGCGGATGCTCTTCTCCGCCACCCTGGACGGCGGCGTGGACCGGTTGGTCCGCCGCTTCCTGAGCAACCCGGTCTCGCACTCGGTCGACCCGGGCACCGCCACGGTGACCGCGATGACCCACCACGTGCTGCACGTCGACGCGATCGACAAGCCCGCCGCGCTCACCCAGATCGCCGCCCGCGAGGGCCGCACCATCCTGTTCATGGGAACCAAGCACCGCGCCGACCGGCTGGCCCGTCAGCTGCTCTCCAAGGGGGTACGCGCGGCCGCGCTGCACGGCGGCAAGTCGCAGCCGCAGCGCACCCGGATCCTGGAGCAGTTCCGCACCGGACAGGTGACCGCCCTGGTCGCCACCGACGTGGCGGCCCGGGGCATCCACGTGGACGGCCTGGACATGGTGGTCAACGTGGACCCGCCGACCGAGGCGAAGGACTACCTGCACCGGGGCGGGCGTACCGCCCGGGCGGGGGAGTCCGGCAGCGTGGTCACCCTGGTCCTGCCCGAGCAGCGCCGGGACGTCACCCGGCTGATGAGCGTGGCCGGCATCAAGCCGCAGTCGACCCAGGTCCGCCTCGGCGACGAGGCGCTGGCCCGGGTGACCGGCGCCAGGGAGCCCTCCGGCGTACCGGTGACGATCACCGTGCCCCAGCCGGCGGCCGCCCCGCGGGGCGGGTCGACCCGGGGCCGTCGCGGGGCCGGCGACGGTTTCCGCGCGGCCGGCACCGGCGGTCGTACCGCCGGCGAGACCGGTCGTGCCGCCGACGGCGGTCGCTCGGTCGCCTCCGGCGAGGCGTCCGGCCCGCGGCCGGCGCACCGCGCCTCCGGTCGCCGCCGTCGCCCCCGCACGGCCTGACGCTCGTCCCGCTCCCGCGTTGATCAGATCTTGAAGTGATTCGGCCCCTTCGGGGGCCGTTTCGCTTTGAGTCGGGGATCAGCGGGGGTTGCGTCCGATGGGCGACTGTCGTGGGCGCCCTCTTCGCCGAGGCTGGCAGCCGGGGGGAAGAGGTCGGGCCGGGCGGCCGGGCGTGGAGGGGGGACCATGGCGCGCGAGACCGGCTCGGGGGCACTGCGCGAGCTGCTGCTGGTCGCCGCGGTCGCGGGGGCGGGGTTGCTGCTCGCCGTGGTCGCGGCGTTCGGCCCCTGGCATCCGACCTCCGACAGCACCGCCCGGGCCGGGCTGGTCGAGTTGCACAGCCCGACCGGGCGGGCCACCGGACCGACCGCGAGCTGAGCGGATCCTGTGGCGCCCCCAGCGTCAGCGGGTCGGGGCGCGGTCCGTGAGCAGGTCGGCCAGGGTGGTCCGGTCGACGACCAGGGCGATCGCGCCGTCCACCGCGAGCCAGACCTCCCGCAACCCGGTGGCCACCCCGTGGTAGCCGGCGCGGTCCGCCGGCAGGCCCCGCACGCTGGTCAGCGAGCCGCCGACCGCGCGCAGCACGTCGCCCACGCTGATCCGGTCGGCGGTGCGGGTCAGGGCGTAGCCGCCCTCGGTGCCGCGGTGGCTGTGGAGCAGCCCGGCCCGCCGCAGGTCGAGCAGGATGCCCTGGAGGAAGCTGAGCGGGATGTCCTGGCTCTCGGCCAGGCTCGCCGCCTTGACCAGCTCGCCGCCACCGGTGGCCTCGCCGTTGGGGGACCCGGCGGTGTCGGCGACGGCGAGCATGGCCCGGAGCGCGTAGTCGGCTCTCGCGGAGACGTACACGGGCTCAGTTACCGGCCTGGTCCAGCACGCCCCACCGGCGCCGGATCGCCTTGTCGGCGGCGCCGAACGCGGCGTCCACCAGGATGCCCACCACAAGGATGACGATCATGATGGCCATCAGCCGGGGCGCCTCGTTGAGCTCCCGGGCGTAGGTGAGCTGGGCGCCGATGGAGGTCTTCTCGGCGATGACCACCAGCAGCTCGCCGGCCATCAGGCTGCGCCAGGCGAACGCCCAGCCCTGCTTGAGCCCGGCCACGATGGCCGGCAGCGCGGCGGGCGCGATGACGTACCGGTAGAGGTTCAGTCCCCGGGCGCCGATGTTGCGGCCGGCCCGGATCAGCAGCGGCGGCACGTAGTCGACGCCGTGGATGACGCCGTTGGCGACCGACGGGGCCGCGCCGAGCACCACCACGAAGAAGATCGCCTGCTCGGTGAGCTGGAAGAGCAGGATCGCCAGCGGGAACCAGGCGATCGACGGCATGGTCTGCAGCGCGGTGATCATCGAGCCGAGCGCGGCCCGGAGCACCTTCACCCGGGCCACGCCCAGGCCGAGCACCAGCCCGACGGCGACCGCGGCGGCGAACCCGACGGCGGCCCGCCGGGCGGTGGTGGCGAGGCCGTCCCAGAGCGCGGCGCTGACCAGGTAGTGGCCCAGGTCCGCGAAGACCACGGTCGGCCCGGGGAACGCCCACGGGTCCTTCCAGCCGGTCCAGACCACGGCCTGCCAGAGGCCGATGGTCAGTGCGAGGGCGGCGAGCTTGGGCCAGGTCGCGGACCAGAACCGGCGCAGCCGGGACGGTCCCTTCTCCCGGCCGGCGATCTCCAGCGCGTCCAGCCCGGAGATCTCCGCGTCGGTACGCGGCGTGCCGGCGAGCGTGTCACTGGCCATGACGGCCCACCTCCGTACGCAGCCGGTCGGTGACCTCGGCGGCGATGGACGCGATCTCCGGGGAGTCGATCCGCCGCGGCCGGGGCACGTCGACCCGGGTGGAGTAGATGATCCGGCCGGGCCGGCTGGAGAGCAGGATGATCCGGTCGGCGAGGCGGGCCGCCTCGCGGACGTTGTGGGTCACGAAGAGCACGGTGAGCTTCCGCTCGGACCAGATCCGCTCCAGCTCGTCGTGGAGGATGTCCCGGGTCATCGCGTCGAGCGCGCCGAACGGCTCGTCCATCAGCAGCACCGGGGTGTCCAGGGCGAGGGTGCGGGCCAGCGCGACCCGCTGCCGCATGCCGCCGGAGAGCTGGTGCGGCCGCTTGCGGCCGAAGTCGGCCAGGTGGACCGTGCGCAGCAGCGCGGCGACCTTCGCCCGGCGTTCGGCCCGGGGCAGCCCGCGCAGCTTCAGCGGCACCTCGAGGTTGGCCTCGACGGTGAGCCAGGGGAAGAGGGCCGGCTCCTGGAACATCAGGCCGGGGTTGACCCCTTCGCCGAGGTCGATCCGCCCGCCGCTGGTCCGGTCCAGGCCGGCGACCAGGTTGAGCAGCGTGCTCTTGCCGCAGCCGGAGGCGCCGACCAGGCAGACGAATTCGCCGGGGGCGACGTCCAGCGACACCCTGTCCAGGGCCAGGACGGCGTTCTCGCCCTGGCCGTACACCTTGGTCACGCCCCGCAGCGCGACCGAGCCGGTCGCGCTGCGGGGCGTCGTGGTCGACGTCACGGCTGGGTGACCTCGGGCTCGCCCTGCGCCTTGAGCACCTCGTTGAGGAACTTCAGGTCGTAGAGGCCGTTCAGGTCCACCGGCTGGGTGAGCTCGACGGCGACCGCGTGGTCCAGGCCGGTCTTCAGCGACGACGCGATCGGGTCGTTGGTGAACTCCAGGGTCGGCCACGCCTGCTTGATCAGCTTGACGTCCAGCGGCTTGCCGGTGATCTTGCCGATGTGGGCGGAGACGGCCTGCTGCGCCTCGTCCGGCTTGCTGTTGACGAACTCGTTCGCCGCGACCTGCCCCTCGACCAGCTTCTTCACCACGTCGGGGTGGGCCTTGAGGAACTTGGTGCTGACGATCAGGTTGGTGATGACGAACTTCTTGTCCGGCCAGAGGTCGCGCTCGTCGACCAGGACCTTGCCGCCGGCGTTGACCAGCCGGGAGACGTACGGCTCCGGCACCCAGGCGCCGTCGATCGCGCCGCTGGCGAAGGTGTCCACCGTCTGCGCGTTCTCCTGCGGGACGACCTTGACGTCGCCGCCGCCCTCCTTGGTGGTCTTGAGGCCCTTCTCCTTGAGCCAGTAGCGCAGCGCCACGTCCTGGGTGTTGCCGAGCTGCGGGGTGGCGATCTTCTTGCCGCGCAGCTGCTCGACCGTGGTGATCTCCGGCTTGACCACCAGGGCCACGCCGCCGGAGGCGGCGCCGGAGACGACCCGGACCGCCTCGCCCTTGGACTTGGAGAAGGCGTTCACGGTCGGGTTCGGACCGATGTACGTCGCGTCGAGCGCGCCGGAGAAGATCGCTTCGATGGCGGCGGGGCCGGCGTTGAAGGTCTTCGTCTCCAGCGTGACGCCGCTGCCGAGCTTCTCGGCGAAGATGCCCTTCTCCACGCCGACCACGGCGGGGGCGTGGGTGATGTTGGGGAAGTAGCCGAGGCGCAGCGTCACCGGGCCGGACTTGCCGGCGGCGTCGTCGGTGTCGTCGCCGCACGCGGCGGTGGTGCCCAGGGTGGCCACGCCGACGACGGCGAGCGTGGCGAGGGAGACCAGCCGACGGAAGGGGAGCCGTCTCATCGTCTATCCAATCCGCAGTATTCCTACTTAGTTGGTAGGAAGAGTGGGGCAGCCCGTGGCCGGCGTCAAGACCCATCCACGATCCGGGACACCCCGTCCCAGCATTCTCGGCAATTCCCACCCGTTAGGTGGACTTCGCGGAGCCGGTCGGGCCACCGGCGGGACCGCCGTCCGGGCCGCCGCCGGAATCCGCCGGGCGCGCCGCCCACCGCTGCCCGGAGGAGCCGGGGTACGCGGGGTGCCGACGCGCTAGTGTCGATCTCGTGCCGACGCGGAGAGCGAAGATTCCAGCGACGAAGTACCCGGTCGAGCGGTTCACCCTCGACAACGGCCTGCGGGTGGTGCTCACCCCCGACCGCAGCGCCCCGGTGATCGGGGTGGCGGTGGTCTACGACGTCGGCATCCGCTCCGAACCAGAGGGACGCACGGGCTTCGCCCACCTCTTCGAGCACCTGATGTTCCAGGGCTCGGAGAACCTGGAGAAGCTGGCCCACTTCCGGCACGTGCAGGGCGCCGGGGGCACCTTCAACGGCTCCACCCACCTGGACTACACCGACTACTTCGAGACCCTGCCGAGCAACGCGCTCGAGCGTGCGCTCTTCCTAGAGGCCGACCGGATGCGCGGCCCCCGGCTGACCGAGGAGAACCTGCGCAACCAGGTCGACGTGGTCAAGGAGGAGATCCGGGTCAACGTGCTCAACCGGCCGTACGGCGGGTTCCCCTGGCTGACCCTCCCGCCGGTCATGTTCGACACCTTCCCCAACGCGCACGACGGGTACGGCTCCTTCGTCGACCTGGAGTCGGCCACCGTCGCCGACGCGGCCGACTTCTTCCGCCGCTACTACGCCAGCGGTAACGCGGTGCTGGCGGTCAGCGGGGACGTCGACGTGGCCGAGGCGACCGAGCTGATCCAGCGGCACTTCGGGGACGTGCCGGACCGGCCAGCGCCGCAGCGCCCCGACTTCACCGAGCCCGACCTGACCGCCGAGCGGCGCGCGTCGTACACCGACCAGCTGGCCCCGCTGCCGGCGGTGGCCGGGGCCTGGCGGGTGCCCGACCCGGTGATCGACTTCGCCGGCTACCTGCCGTACGTGGTGCTGGCCGAGGTGCTCACCGACGGGGACGCGTCCCGGCTGGTCGAGCGGCTGGTCCAGCGGGACCGGACGGTGAGCAGCCTCGGCGGGTACCTCGGCTTCATGGGCGACCCGTTCGACGTGCGCGACCCCAACGCCCTGCTGCTCCAGGCGCACCTGCCGCCCGGCGGCGACGTGGACAAGGTGCTGCGCACCATCGACGAGGAGCTGGACCGGCTGGCCACCGACGGGCTGACCGAGGGCGAGCTGGCCCGGACCCAGGCGCGCATGGCCACCCACCTGCTGCGGGACACCGACGCGGTGCTCGGCCGGGCGCTGCGGATGGCCGTGCTGGAGCAGCAGCGCGGCGAGCCGGGCCTGCTCAACGAGCTGCCCCGGCTGGTCGGCGAGGTCACCGAGGAGCAGGTCCGCGCCGCCGCCGCCACCCTGCGGCCGGAGCGCCGCGCGTCCATCGAGGTCATCGCCGGAGGTGCCAGGTGAGCGCGAGGAGTGAGCCGGGTTTGCGAGCCCCGCAGTCGCGAACGAAGAAGGGCCAGGTGACGGCAACCGTGGAGACCGGGACGCGGCCGCTGCCGCCGCTCGGCCCCAACCGCAGGCTCAAGCTGCCGAAGCAGGCCGAGCGCACGCTCGCCAACGGGCTCACCGTGATCGCCGTACGCCGGCCGGCGGTGCCCCTGGTGGAGCTGCGCCTCTGGATGCCGTTCGGGCGCACCCACCTGGCCCGCGGCGCGATGCTCGCGCAGACCATCCTCTCCGGCACGGAGACCTACACCGCGAACCAGATCGCCGCCGAGCTGCAGAAGGTCGGTGGCGGGCTCTCCGCCGGGGTCGACCCGGACCGGCTGATGCTCTCCGGGGCCGGCCTGGTCACCGGGCTGGACCGGATGCTGGAGATCCTCGCCGACGTGCTGACCGGGGCGATCTATCCGGCCGAGTGGGTCGGCACCGAGCGGGACCGGCTGGTCGACCGGATCCAGGTGGCGCAGAGCCAGCCCGCGCACCTGGCCCGCACCGCGCTGCTCAAGCGGGTCTACGGCCGGCACCCGTACGCGATCCAGACCCCCGAACCCGACCAGGTCCGCGCGGTCCGCCCGCCGGTGCTGCGGAAGCTGCACGCCGATCGGGTGCACCCGGCCGGCGCGGTGCTGGTGCTGGTCGGTGACGTGCAGCCGGAGCGCGCGCTGGACGCCGCCGAGCAGGCCCTCGCCGGCTGGCGCGGGGACGGGCACGTCGCCGAGCTGCCGCCCGCCCCGCCGCTGGAGCCCGGCCCGCTGCTGCTGGTCGACCGGCCCGGCTCGGTGCAGTCGTCGCTGCGGATCGCGCTGCCGGCGGTCCCGCGCACCCACCCCGACCACGCCGCCCTGCAACTGGCCAACCTGGTCTTCGGCGGCTACTTCTCCTCCCGCTGGGTGGAGAACATCCGCGAGGACAAGGGCTACACCTACGGCCCGCACTCGCTGGTCGAACACTCGGTGGCCGGGTCGGTGCTGGTCGCCGCCGCCGAGGTGGCCACCGAGGTCACCGCACCGGCGCTGCTGGAGACGACGTACGAGCTGGGCCGGCTGGCGTCCCTGCCGGTGAAGCCGGAGGAGCTGGAGCAGGCCCGCCAGTACGCCCTCGGCACGCTCCAGCTCGGCATGTCCACGCAGGCCGGGCTCGCCTCGCTGACCAGCGCGTACGCCGGCAACGGGCTGCGCCTGGACTTCCTCGCCGAGCACGCCGCCCGGTTGGCGAAGGCGACCGTCGATGACGTCGTCGAGGCCGGGGCGCGCTACCTGGCCCCGGCGAAGGCGGTCACGGTCGTGCTCGGCGACGCCGACCGGGTCGCCGGGCCGCTATCCGCCCTGGCCCCGGTGCGGACGGAGCCGGCGTGACCGGTGAGGCCGCCCCGCCGCTGGCCCGGTCCACGCTGGACCGGGCGGCGCACCGGCGGGCCGACCCGGGCTGGCTCGCCGAGGCGTGGGAGCGGGCACGGGTGCTGGTGCTGGACTCGGCCGCCGACGGCCGGGCGCTGGTCCGTGGCGAGGCGGCCCCGCCGGAGCTGGTGCTGCTCGGCTCCGCCGAGCTGCCCGCGGTGCCCCGGTCGGTGCCGATGTTCCTCGGCGTCGACCCGGACGGGGTGCCGGTCTTCGCGGTGGACGCGCCGTTGCCGAAGCTGCCCGGCGCCCGGGCGGTCAACCTGCGCGAGGTGGGCCATCTGCTCGTCGACCGGGACGCCGGCATCTTCACCACCGCGCTGGCGCTGCTGAACTGGCACATCCGGCACGGCTACTCGTCCTCCACCGGGCATCCGACGCAGGTGGACGAGGCCGGCTGGTCGCGGATCGACCCGGACGGCGGTCGGGTCTGGCCGCGTACCGACCCGGCGATGATCGTGCTGGTGCACGACGGGGTGGACGGGCCGGAAGGGCGCTGCCTGCTCGGCAACAACGCCACCTGGCCGAGCACGCCCGGTCAGCGTCGCTTCTCCTGCCTCGCCGGCTACGTCGAGCCGGGGGAGTCGGCGGAGGCCGCCGTGCTGCGCGAGGTCCGCGAGGAGGTCGGCGTCGGGGTCGAGGAGATCGGGTACGCGGGCAGCCAGTCCTGGCCGTTCCCGGGCTCGCTGATGCTCGGCTTCCTGGCCCGCGCCGACGCCGACGAGCCGGTACGCGTCGACCCGGCGGAGATCGCCCACGCCCGCTGGTTCACCCGCCGGGAGATCGGCGCCGCCCTGGCCGGGCGTCCGGTCGACGTGGGCGAGGGGAACCGGCTGGTCCTTCCGCCGCCCTCCTCGATCGCGCTCTTCCTGATCCACCGCTGGCTCGACGGCCACTGCTGACCCGCCCGGTCCTCACCGCTCGGAAACCGCCACGTCGCCGAGCCGGAGCCGATCTGGTCGGACCGGGACGCGGTCCCGGCCCGTGACCGTCGTTGCCGCGAGGGTCACGGGCCGGAAACGGGCCGTCGTGGTCGGCTGGGGCAAGGAAACGGCGGGGGAAGCCGGTCCGGCCACGACGGACGTCAGGTGGGGTCAGGCGCGATCCCAGCGGTACGGGGGCCTGGGTTCCGGGTCGGAGATCGGGAGCACCTTGACCCGCTGCCGGCCGGAGCGGACCGCGCCCACCGTGGCGAGGGCCCGGGCCAGCACGAGCGCGGCCTCGCGGTCCTCGGCGTGCACGACCTGGCGGCGTGGCTCGGGCGTGGTGGTCTCGTCCCGCAGCCGGCCACCGCCGGCCCAGGCGGCCGCGATGTCGTTGTCCGCGGCGGCGCGGATGTCGGTGCGAACGATCAGGAACCGCATGGGTGTCCCCCGGACGGATCGCGGACGAGCGAGCACGGGATGGAACTTCCACGTCACTCTTTCGACATGTTACGCCGGGTGGTCGTCCCAGCAAGTGAAACCCGGCTATCGCCCCGGGCGTAGACCGATCGGGGGACCCCTGCTCAGGACGGTTGTCGGGGGTGGACAGCGAGAGGGCCGCCGGCAGCACGCCGACGGCCCCCTCGTCCTCGCCGGATCAGTTCAGATCGAACTGGCCGTTCTTCGCGCCGGCGATGAAGCCGAGCCAGCCGGCCCGGTTGAACAGCAGCACCGGGCCGCTGCGGTCCTTGCTGTCCCGCAGCGCGACCGCGGTCGGTCCCGTCCCCAGCGGTGCGACCTCCACGCAGTTGGAGGTCTGGCTGCGGGTGCTGGTGCGCCAGGGCGCGCCGGCGAGCTGCTGGGCGAGGCCGGACGGGCTGTTGCCGATCTCATTCATGGCTCTGCTCCTGCTCTGGAGTGCTCCGATGGGGGCGAGTGACGCCGCAGGCCGGACGGACCCGTCCCCTCGTCGGGTCACCGGTCCGTCGTCAGGCGCCCCGACTCACGACGGCGCTGGACCGGCGCCGTTGTCGGCCCGAACGCCACCGTGGACTCGGGTGCCGTGTCGCTCAGCCGCCCCGTCGCCTCGATGAGCCAGGAGAGGGTGTCCGATGCGGAGAGCGCCGCCGAGCATAGCCACTCGAACGCCACTTTATAGCGATTTAGGGCGTTTACCTCGGTTGACATGACGTCGGTGAAGCCACCTTCGATCGCGAGCGTCTCCGGATCGAGCGGATCGGCGAACCGGTAGACCGAGAAGGCGGTCGGCGGGAGGTACCAGTCGGCGATCCGGGTGTCCCGCAGCAGCAGGTGCAGCGTGACGTTCGGCAGCATGGCCAGCTCGCAGAGGTGCAGGATCTGCTCGTGCAGCACCTCGGGCGGGCCGGCGCGCCGGCCGAGGGCCGCGTCCTCCAGCACCGCCGTGTAGCGGGGCGCGTCGGGGGAGCGGGTCAGCAACGACTGCCGGGCCTGCCGGGCGCGTACCTCGGTCTCCGGGTCCTCGCCGGTCTCCGGGTCGCCGGCCTCCTCGGCGACCTGGGCAGCGGAGATGATCCGGTGCCGGGCGTACCCCGGGGTCTGCAGCAGCCCGGGCACGATCACCGGGTTGTACTCCGAGATCTCCGCGCAGCCCGCCTCCAGCTCGGCGAAGCCGCGCTGCTGCTGGGTCATCACCGGGAAGTTGCGCAGCCAGCCGCGCATGTCGCCGGCCTCCTGGGCGATCCCCAGCAGCTCCTCGTGCAGTTCGCCGGCGGCCCCGTAGAGGACCAGCAGGTCCCGGACGTCGTCCGGGTCCGGGCGGCTGCGGCCGTTCTCCAGTCGGGACAACTTGGACGCGGAGGCCCAGCCGATCCGCTCGATGACCTGGTCCCCGGTGAGACCAGCCGCCTCGCGCAGCCGGCGCAGTTCGGTGCCGAGCCTGCGCCGGCGCAGGATCGGGCTCGGTACGGCAGGAGGCACGGCGTCCTCTTCTCCGTCGACCGCCGCAGGACGCGACGGTAACTGTATGAAATTCGCCCCCCACGGTCAGTATGGACGGCGCGACCGGAGTCGGAGGTTCCGGCGAGGGCGTGTCTCGAGACAAAAAGAGGACTGTGGAGAGGTGCCGGCCGCCCCGTGCTGCTGAGCCCGCTCCTCGCGGTCCGGGACCGGGCCGACGTCCGGATCATCTACGTGGTGGCCGCGCTCTACGCCGTGGCACGGCCGCCGCCTCACCCCACCCCACTCCCAGCCCTCACGTCCCCACACCAAACCCGCATCCCCCGACCCGCCCCCCGACCGCCCCCGACCCCGCCCTCGCGCTCGCCGATGGCGTCGATCATGAAGTTGTTGTCACGACACGCCGAGCTCGCGGGCGACAACTTCATGAGCAACGGGGTGGGGACAGGGCCGGGAGACGGGAAGAGCGGCCGGCCCCGGAGGGGGGCGGCCGCTCTTCCGGCGGTGCGGGGTGGTCAGGCGTTGAGGCTGGCGAGGTGCTGCTTGACCTGGGTGATCGAGGGGTTGGTGAGGGCGCTGCCGTCGGTGAAGCGCAGGGTCGGGACGGTCTGGTTGCCGCCGTTGACCTTCATCACGAACTCCGCGGCCTTCGGGTCCTGCTCGATGTCGACCACCTCGTACCCGATGCCCTCCCGGTCGAGCTGCGACTTCAGCCGGTGGCAGTAGCCGCACCACGTGGTGGAATACATCGTCAACATGATCAGGTCCTCCAAGGGTGGCTCGCGCCCGGTCAGATCAGGCCAGGCTAACCGCTGCAACATCGCCGGCGGCTGGAATGATTCCTGCCTGTGGTGGTTCACTCAGCGGCGGAACGGGTGCTGGCCGGACTCGATCCGGAGCAGCGGTCCGCGGTGACCGCCCCGGCCGGGCCGGTCTGCATCCTGGCCGGCGCGGGCACCGGCAAGACCCGCGCGGTGACCTCCCGGATCGCCCACCGCGGGCTCACCGGGGACATCTCCCCCCGGCACGTGCTCGCGGTCACCTTCACCGCCCGGGCCGCCGCCGAGATGCGAAGCCGTCTCGCCCTCCTCGGGGTGCCGGGTGTGCAGGCACGCACGTTCCATGCCGCGGCCCTGCGCCAGGTGCGCTACTTCGCCCCCCGGCTGCTGGAGGGGCGGGCCATGCCTGAACTGCTGGACAGCAAGGTCCGGGTGGTCACCCTGGCCGCCGCCAAGGTGGGCCTGCGGGCGGACCGGGCCGCCGCCCGGGACCTCGCCGGCGAGATCGAATGGGCGAAGTCGTCCCTGGTCGAGCCCGGCGAGTACGTGGTGGCCGCCGCGAAGGCGCTGCGCGACACCCCGCACGAGCCGGCGAAGGTGGCCGAGGTCTTCGCCGCGTACGAGAAGCTCAAGCGCGGCAACGGCGTGATCGACTTCGAGGACATGCTGCGCGCCGCGGTCTGGGGGATCGAGGAGCACCCCGACGTCGCCGAGCAGGTACGCGGCCAGTACCGGCACTTCGTCGTCGACGAGTACCAGGACGTCAACCCGCTCCAGCAGCGGCTGCTGGAGGCCTGGCTCGGCGGCCGGGACGACCTCACCGTGGTCGGCGACGCCAGCCAGACCATCTACTCGTTCACCGGGGCGACCTCGTCGTACCTGGTCGACTTCCCGCGCCGGCACCGGGGCGCGACGGTGGTCCGGCTGGTCCGCGACTACCGCTCCACCCCCCAGGTGGTCGGGCTGGCCAACGCGGTGATCTCGCAGGCCCGGGGCGCCGAGGCCCGGCTGCGGCTGGAGCTGGTCGGGCAGCGCCCGGCCGGCCCCGAGCCGGAACTGCGGATCTTCACCGACGAGCCGGCCGAGGCCAACGCGGTCGCGGCCCGCTGCCGGGCGCTGGTCGACGGCGGCACCCCGGCCCGGGAGATCGCGGTGCTGTTCCGCACCAACGCGCAGTCCGAGGCGTACGAGAAGGCGCTCACCGAGGCCGAGGTGCCGTACGTGGTGCAGGGGGCGGAGCGCTTCTTCGAGCGGCCCGAGGTACGCCAGGCGATGGTCGCGCTGCGCGCCGCCACCCGTTCGATCCCGGGGGAGACCCCGCTGCCGGCCGCCGTCGTCGAGGGGCTCGCCGCCGTCGGCTGGGCCCCCGACGCCGCCCCGGCCGGCGGCGCGGCCCGGGAGCGCTGGGAGGCGCTCGCCGCGCTGGTCCGGCTCGCCGAGGAGTACGCCGCGACGCCCGAGGTGCTGCCGGTCGGCCAGGCCGCCGCGGTGGAGCGGCCGGCGACGCTCGGCGACTTCAACGACGAGCTCGCCCGCCGGGCCGCCCAGCAGCACGTGCCCACCGTCGACGGGGTGACCCTCGCCTCGCTGCACTCCGCCAAGGGCCTGGAGTGGGACGCGGTCTTCCTGGTCGGTCTCGCCGAGGGCACCCTCCCCACCACGTACGCGAAGACCCCGGAGCAGGTCGAGGAGGAGCGCCGGCTGCTCTACGTCGGGATCACCCGGGCTCGGGAGTGGCTCTGGATGTCGTACGCCGCGGCCCGCTCGCCGGGCGGACGGGCCCGGCGGCCGTCCCGCTTCCTGCCCCAGCTCGACCGCTCGGGCGGCGCCGAGCGGGCCGGCGCCGGCGCGGTCCGGCGGACCGAGCGGCGGCGCAACCAGGTCGTCTCCTGCCGGATCTGCGGCGCGACCCTGCTCGCCGGGGCGGACCGCAAGCTGGGCCGCTGCCCGACCTGCCCGTCGGACATCGACGAGGAGCTCTACGAGCGGCTGCGGGAGTGGCGGCAGCGGGTGGCCGGCGCCCAGAAGGTCCCGGCGTACGTGGTCTTCACCGACGCTACGCTGACCGCGCTGGCCGAGCGGAAGCCGGGCCGCACCGAGGAGCTGATCGCGATCGCCGGGATCGGCCCCCGCAAACTGGGCCTTTACGGCGAGACGGTGCTGGCCCTGGTGGGGGGCGCGGCGGTCGACGACGTCTGCCCGGAGAAAACTTTCGAAATCGAGTCGTAAATTCGTTTGCCCTCGCCCCCGGGCGAGGAATAGCCTCAGGACACACCTTGGGAGCGGCGCTATTCCGGCTGCTCACAGGGGCTGAGTCCATAGTCGGCACGAGGAACGTGAGGGAGGTGGCACCCGTGGAGATTTTCAACTATGAGCGTCCGGCGGTGATGCCGGCTGCCTGCGCTCCGCTGTCGGCTGTCCGGGTGGCCCTTGCCGCTGCGCGACCGTCGGTTCCGCAGGTGCACCAGGTCCAGGTTCAGGCCGAGCTGACCCTGACCGTCGCGCCCACCGGAATCCAGAACCCGGGGACCAGTGGCTTCACGGGCAAGGGCATCGATGGCGCCAAGAAGCGCATGGATGTCCGCGGCGTTCCACCTCGAGGTAGACCGGTCTGATCACCAGACCACCGGCTCACCTCGAGGCCGCGGAACCCGCACACCGGGATCCGCGGCCTCAGTTTTTTGCCCTGCCGAAGTACGTCGGAACTGCGATCCACGAGATCGATGTGAGAGAGAGGTGACCGGGCATGAGTCTGGCGTTGGCCCCGCTCGACGTGAGCGTCGAAGTGGAGGCGAACCTGCCCTGCCGGAAGTTCGACCCCGACCTGTGGTTCTCCGACTCGCCTGCCGAGCTCGAGCTGGCCAAGTCGCTCTGCGGGGACTGCCCGCTGCGCGTCGAGTGCCTCGCCGGTGCGGTGGAGCGGGCCGAGCCCTGGGGCGTCTGGGGCGGCGAGATCTTCGAGCGTGGCGCGGTCGTCCCGCGTAAGCGGCCCCGTGGCCGCCCCCGCAAGGAGGACCTCGCCCGTGACGCCGCTCTGCGGGTCGAGGCCGAGGCGCGACTGGCGGCCAGTGGGCTGTCCGAGTCGCGGAACGCGGTCCGGCTGGCAGCCTGACAATGCACCCGATCCGTACCCAGGCCGGCCGCGAGCCGGTTGTCAGAGAGATGAATCAGATGCTGTACGTACCCAATGGAGCCGTTGAGATGCAACTACTTCACGAAGCGTTGTCCCGGGCCCGAATGCCCCGGCCTCAGGCCGGTCGCACCACCACGAGCACTGAGGCAACCCGTTCCGCCCGCACCGTCGCCATGAGCAGCCGCAACCAGTCGGCTCGCGATCTGGGCGTTCTCTAGTTCGTTCCGATCCGCGGGGGCGGTGGCCGGAGTTCCGGTCACCGCCCCCGCGGCGTTTCGTCGGTCAGGCCACCGGGGCGAAGCCGGGGAGCCAGCGTTCCAGGATCGCCCGGTACGGCGCCTTCGCCTCCAATTGGCAGAGCACCCCGATCGAGCCCAGCGTCACGCGGTGGATCATCAGGTACGACGGGGGCAGGTTGAGCTGCCGGCTGAGCTGGAAGGTGGGGGACCGGGGGCTGGCCAGCCGGGTCGCCTCGGCCCGCAACCAGGCCCGGGTGAACCGGAACTCCTCCTCGGCGATCGGCTCCAGGATCGGACGAAGGAAGTCGAGCACCGCCTCGGCGTCGATCGGCTCGGTGGGGCTGACGAAGCCCTCCTCCCGCAGGCCGGCCACCACCCCTTCCGCGTCGCCGCGGAGCGCCAGCGCGGCGATCCGGCCGATCGGCTCGGGGGTGCCCTCGGGCATCCGGGCAACCGCGCCGAAGTCGATCACGCCGAGCCGGCCGTCCGGCAGCAGCCGGAAGTTGCCCGGGTGCGGGTCGGCGTGCAGCAGCCCGGCCCGCATCGGCGCGGAGAGGTGCAGCACGGCCATCAGCCGCCCCGCCTCGTCGCGCTCCTCCTCGGTGCCCTCCCGGATGATCTGCGACAGCGGCGTCCCCTCGATCCACTCGGTGATCAGGACCCGGGGCGAGGAGTCGAGCACCTCCGGGATGAAGATCTCCGGGTCGTCCGCGTACGCCGTCGCGAAGGCGCGCTGCGACTCGGCCTCCAGCTCGTAGTCCAGCTCCTCGGTGATCCGCTCGCGCAACTCGGCCAGGAGCGGCTTGACGTCCAGCCCGGGCTGGATCGCCCGGAACATCCCGCCCAGCCGGGAGAGCTGCTTGAGGTCGGCGAGCAGGGCGTCGCCGGCGCCCGGGTACTGGATCTTCACCGCCACATCGCGGTGCTTCGGCGCGCCGGCCGGGCCGTACCCGGGATCGCGCCAGACCGCGCGGTGCACCTGGCCGATGCTGGCCGCCGCCGCGGGGGTGTCGTTGAACTCCACGAAGCGGTCCCGCCAGTCCGGGCCGAGCTGCTCGGCGAGCACCTTGTGCACGGTCGCCGCGGGCAGGGGCGGAGCGGCCTCCTGGAGCTTGGTGAGCGCCTGCCGGTAGGGGGCGGCGATCTCCTCCGGCAGGGCCGCCTCGAAGACCGACAGCGCCTGGCCGAACTTCATCGCCCCGCCCTTGAGCTGGCCCAGGACGCTGAACAGCTGCTCCGCGGTGCGCTGCTGGATCTCCGCGGAGATGACGTCGGACGCGAGCCCGGTGACGCGCTTGCCCATCCCGAGGACGGTCCGGCCGGCGAAGCCGAGCGGCAGAGCGGCGAGCTTGGCGGTCCGGGACACGGCCCGGCGCGGGATGTCGGTCACCCGGTCATTGTTACCGACTCGGGGGGCCCGCTGCTGCTACGAAGCCGGGAGCGGGTCGGCTCGAACCGGATCCGGCGACCTCTTGAGCATTCGCAGGACGGATGCGGGGACCACACCCGGCGGCGGAACCGACCGGCGCCGCCGACCTCGACCGCGCAACCGAGGGTCTCAGGGGTGCCGCCGTCGAGGTGGGCCAGCGCCTCCGCCGCCGCGTACGCCACTGCGCCGAGCAGGGTGGTGACGGCGCAGGCCTGGTCCGCGTCGTCGGCCGCGAGCTGGGCGGCGAGCGCCGGCCAGCCCGGGTCCCGGTCGACCCGGTGCAGGTCCAGGCAGTTCAGGCAGGGCCCGACCGGTGGCCGGACCAGCGGGCCGACCAACGGCACGCCGCCACGCAGGCCGACCAGCAGGTGGGGCTGGCGGCGCTGGGCGTACCGGGCGGCGAGCAGGGCGGCCGGCCGGTCCGCGCCGAGCTGGACGACCAGGTCGACCCGGCGGCGTCGGAGCGGCCCGGTCTCCGTGCCCGGCGCGGCGCGCCCGAGCAGGCCGCGCAGCGCAGCGGCCAGCGGCCGGCCCACCTCCGCGGCGGCCAGGCCGGTGCCGACCAGGTCGGCCGGGCGGACCGGGCCGGCCAGGTCGGGATCGAGGTGGCCGACGCCGGCCTGGGCCAGCGCGACGGCGAGCGGGCCTCCGAGCCGGCCGGCGCCGGTGACCAGCACCCGGGCGGCCCGGCGGCGGCGCAGCACCTGGGCGGGCGTGCCCGGCAGCCCGGGCGCGGCCAGCGCCAGTGCCCCGGCCTCGGCGGCGAGCCGGGCCCGCACCGGCCCGGCGAGGTCGCGGGGGAGCAGGGTGTGCGCGGGTACGACCAGCCCGGCGGAGTGCAGCGTGTCGAGCAGGGCGCGGGCCTCGTGGGACGGCACGTCCGCCGTCGCCGCGCGGTCGAGGACGTTGCGTTCGCTGCGGGTGCCGTCCAGCAGGTCGAGTAGGCGGGCGGCCCGGGGGTTGGCCACCTCGAGCAGGACGGCGCGGCCCGGCTCCACCCCGAGTTGCAGGGTGTGCCGGTCCCGCCAGAGGCGGGTCAGCCCCGGCAGCAGGGTGGGACGGGTCAGCGGGGTCGCACGGGTCATGACACGGATGGTGACCGCGTCCGTGCCTTCCCTTTGATCGTTGTCCACAGGTATGCCGGTCCCTGCCCAGGGCTGTCCACAGGGAAACGCCGGTTATCCACAACCGGGCGGTAGTTCTGTCGGCCAGCCGACAGTCCGCTCCGGCCGGGACGTGAAACGGGGGAGGGGTGGCCACCGGCCACCCCTCCCCCGGGACCCGTACGGGTCAGACCTTGGCCTTGCCGAGAATGCGGTTCACTGTTGTCCCGCAGACCGGGCACTTGCCCTTGGCCATGTTCATGCCGGTCTTCGAGACCTCCACGTGCCCCTCGAAGTCCCGCTTCTCCTTGCACTTGACGCAGTAACCGTTGTAGGTCTGGGCCTGCTCGGCCACGGTAGCCTCCTCGTCTCGTCCGCCGGACACGCCGTCCCAGCGGGTTTCCCGGCGGCGGGCCACGGAGGGCGCCGGCGCTGGGTCGTTCTCCGCGGCCACGCTCATGACCGCTGGTTGGCGGACCCTACCCAGGAACGGGCGGTTCCATGTCAGCTGTGCATCGACACTGTGAGGAAGTCGACGTCGAGAGTGTGCATGCCGAATTACGTCGGATAAGTCAGTTTCGCGGGGACACGCCGGGTGAAGGCGCTCAGATCCCCCTTCCGGCGGCCCCCGCGCGGCGCTCCGCCCGATGATCACCTAACGTGAGTGGGGGCCGCCAGGTGACGCGCCGGCTGCCCGACCCGGCCACCACGAAGGGTGACCGGAGGCGACTTCCCGCCCTCCGCAAAGAAATTTTTCAGGACTCCTGGCGACCAACCACCATTTTCCGGGCGCGTGTCGTCGTGTTGACTCTTGCGGACCCCTGGTCAGTACGCATTAGCTTTCCCTCGTGACAGTCATCCGAGGCTGCGCGGGCCAGTGATGGCCGGGACGCGGAAGCCCGTCGTCGAGGTACGGCGCAGTCAGCGCCGGCGACGCACGGTGTCCGCGTACCGCGACGGTGAGCGGGTCGTGGTGCTCATCCCCGACCAGTTCTCCCGCGCCGAGGAGAGCGAGTGGGTCGACCGGATGCTGGCCCGGCTCGCCGCCCGGGAGGGCCGGCTGGCCCGCTCCGACGCGGAGCTGCTCGCCCGCGCCGCCCGGCTGGTCGACCTCTACCTGCCCGACCACCGCGCCGAGACCGCGCCGGCCAGCGTCCGCTGGGTCACCAACCAGAACGGCCGCTGGGGCTCCTGCACCCCGGCCGACCGGACCATCCGCATCTCCCACCGGATCCAGGACATGCCGGACTGGGTGATCGACTACGTGCTTTTGCACGAGCTGACGCACCTGATCGTGCCCAGCCACAACGCCCGGTTCTGGGCCCTGGTCGGCCGCTACCCGAAGACCGAACGGGCCCGCGGCTACCTGGAGGGCGTCGCGGCGGCCTCCGGCGTCCCCCTCTCCGACTGACCCACCCCACCCGACCCGGTCGATCGACTCCACCTCCGCGGGCGGTGTCGGGCTGAGCCAGCTCCGGGGTCTGATGGCGGCGGGCGTGGTGATCGACTCCGGATCGGCGGGCTAGGGTCGGGGCGTGGCTCGACGTGTGGTGGTGGCGTTGCTCGGCCCGGTGGCCTGGACGCCGCCGGGGATCGACCCGACGCGGTGGCGTACCGCGCTCGCCGAGGACGTGGTGGACCTGCTCGCCACGCTCAACGAGGTGGAGACCGCCGTCGCGGTGACGGCCGGCGACCGGTGGCTGGCCGACGCGGTGGTCTGGCCCGACATGGCCGTCCACGAGGTGGCCGCGCCCACGGTCAACGCGGTGTTCGCCGCGCTGGCCGCGCAGGACGGCGGCGTGCGGGCCAGGTACGACCAGGCGGCCGTGGTCGCCGCCGACGCGCCCGACGTGCCCGGGCTGACCCTCGGCAAGCTGCTCCGCCCGCTCACCAGCCGGCCGGTCGCCGTCGCCCCGGTCGAGGGGGCCGGGCCGGGGCTGCTCGGCGTCGCGGCCCGGCTGCCCGTGCCGGAGTGGTTGCCGCCGGTGGACCTGGACACGTCCGTGCCCGCGGACGTGCGGTCCGGCGCCCCGCACCCGGGCGATGTCGCGGTGACCGCCGGCTGGCGACGGCTGCGCGGCCCGGCCGACCTGGGCACGCTCGACCCGGCCTTCGAGGGCTGGGAGGCTACCCGCGCCCTGCTCTCAGGCCAGGCCGGCTGAACACCCACCCTGAGGGCGGCCCCGACGACCCCGGGATCGACAAGGTCCACCCGCGGTGCGGAAGAGAGCGGCCTCCGTGCGTGGGGAGGCCGCTCTCTTCCGCGAGCTGTGTGAATCCTGTGGTGCCTGCGGACGTGCGCGTCAGGACTTGTCGGAGTCGTCGCCCTCGTCGGGGCCGGGCGGGGTCTCCCCGCCCGGCGCCTTCTCCTCGGGACCACCCGGCGCGCTGAAGTCGAAGGACGCCAGCTCGTCGTCGAGGTCGAGGCCGCCGGCGGCGAAGGCCTCCGGGTCGGCGAAGTCGTCGTCGGAGGGGAGCAGGTCCGGGTGGCCCCAGATCGCGTCCCGGCCGGCGATGCCCCGGTGCTCGGTCAGCGCCGCCCAGAGCACCGACGCCTCGCGCAGCCGGCGCGGACGCAGCTCCAGGCCCACCAGGGCGGCGAAGGTCTGCTCGGCCGGCCCGCCGGCGGCCCGGCGGCGGCGGAACGCCTCGCCGAGGCGTACGACGTTGGGCAGCCGCTCGCCGGCGGCGGTGTCGACCACGTGGCAGACCCAGCCCTCGACCAGGGCGAGCACCGTCTCCAGGCGGGCCAGGGAGGCCTTCTGCGCCGGGGTGTCCTCCGGGGTGAAGATGCCCTCCAGGGCGATCGCCTGCATCGACTCCGGGTCGGTCGGGTCGACCCGGCCCATCGCCTCCTCGATCGCCTCCCGGTTGACCCGGATGCCCGCGGCGTAGTTCTCCACGGCGGCGAGGACGTGACCGCGCAGCCACGGCACGTGCTGGAAGAGCCGCTGGTGGGCGGCCTCGCGCAGGGCGACGTAGAGGCGTACCTCGTCCTCGGGCAGCTCCAGGCCCTCGCCGTACGCCCGGATGTTGGCCGGGACGAGCGCGGCCGTGCCGGCCGGGCCGAGCGGCAGGCCGATGTCGCCGGCCGAGAGCACCTCGGCGGCGAGTGAGCCGAGCGCCTGGCCGAGCTGACCGCCGAAGAGGGCGCCGCCCAGCGTGGCCACCATCGACTGCATCGGGCCGAGCTGGGCCCGGGCCTCCGGCGGCACCAGGTCGCCCATCGCGCCGACCATGCGGCTGGCCACCGGGTCGCAGAGCTTGCGCCACACGTCGAGGGTCTTGTAGATCCACTCGTTGCGGTTCCAGGCGACGGATGTCCGGATGCCGGTGGGCCACGAGGTCGCCGGCTCCAGCCAGAGGTCGGCGATGCGCAGCGCCTCCTCCACCGCGTTGCGCTCGAACGGCGAGACCGCCGGGTCGCCCGCGGCGGCGAGTTGGCTGGCGGCCACCTGCCGGGCGAGGTCCCAGTTGACCGGTCCGCTGCCCGGCGCGGAGAGCAGGTGCTGCAACTGCGACATGAACTGCTGCATCTGCGCGGGATCGTTGGGGTCTGGTGGTTGCCCACCCGGGAGCGCGAATCCGAACGGAATATCAGGCACGACATCTACGGTACGCGTGCCCCGCCCCAGGTCGCCGCCGCTGGCGTTGCGCTGAGGGCGAAGTCCCGTGGTCACCGCCCCGGACGCCGCCGGGCGGATCGGTACGCTCTGCCGCATGAGACGTCGCGGCGTGACCGTACTCCTCGGTGCACTGCTCACCGCCCTGCTCAGCGTCGGCGTGCTGAGCGTGCCCATCCCGTACGTGGTGCTCGGTCCCGGTCCGACGGTCAATACGCTCGGCACCTCGGACGGCAAGGAGGTCATCCAGGTCAGCGGGCGGGCGACGTCCACCTCGGCGGGGCAGTTGCGGCTCACCACGGTCGGGGTGCAGCCCACGGTCAAGCTCCGCTCGGCGCTGGCGGGTTGGTTCTCGAAGGACGAGGCGGTGGTGCCCCGCGAGCTGGTCTACCCGCCGGGCGAGTCCCAGGAGGAGGTCGAGAAGCGCAACGCGGAGGACTTCCAGAACTCGCAGACCAGCGCGGAGACCGCGGCGCTGCGGGAGCTGGGCTACCCGATCCAGGTGCTGGTGAAGGGGGTCACCGCGGGCGGCCCGTCGGTCGACGTGCTGAAGCCCGGCGACGTGCTCACCTCGGTCGACGGCCAGCCGGTGACCAGCGCCAGCAGGCTCACCGAGCTGATCCGGGCCAAGCCGGCCGGCACCGCGCTGAAGATCGGCTACCTCCGGGAAGGTGTCGCCGCCACGGCCACCGTGACCAGTCGCGAGCAGGACGGCCGGCCGCGGATCGGGATCGAGATCGACCAGCAGCAGTCGCACCCGTTCACCCTGAAGATCGACCTGGGGGACATCGGCGGGCCGAGCGCCGGGCTGATGTTCGCCCTGGGCATCGTCGACAAGCTGGAACCGGCCGACCTGACCGGCGGGAAGGTCATCGCCGGCACCGGCACCATCGACGACGAGGGCCGGGTCGGCCCGATCGGCGGCATCGCCCAGAAGCTGGTCGGTGCGAAGGACGCCGGCGCCAAGGTCTTCCTGGTGCCGGCGGAGAACTGCGCCGAGGCGGTCCGCAACCCGCAGCCCGACCTGCCGCTGCTCAAGATCGCTTCGCTGGACGACGCGTTGACGGCGTTGGAGACCCTGCGTGCCGGGGGACAGCCGACCCGCTGCTGATTCGCGGCTCACCAGGCCCCCGGCGATCGTGACGTGACCTTGACCCGACGTGTTCAGGAACACCCCGTACTCTGGGTGCCTGGTCGGAGCCGATCACATCGAGCGTGCGGAGCCAACAGTGGTCATGCGTAGCAGCCCCCTGCCGAGGATGAGCCGGCGCGGACGCGTCACCATCGGGGTCCTGATCGGGGTGTTCGTGTTCTTCACCCTGCTCGGGTGGGGGGTCAACGCCTGGACGGACTGGCTCTGGTTCGACGAGGTCCGCTACACCCAGGTCTTCACCGGGGTGCTCGCCACCCGGTTGCTGCTCTTCCTGCTGGTCGGGCTCGGGATGGCGGCCGTCATCGCGGTCAACCTCTGGCTGGCCCACCGGCTGCGGCCGAGGACGCGTCCCCACTCCCTCGAGCAGGCCACCCTGGAGCGGTACCGGATGCTGCTGAGCCCCCGGCTCGGCACCTGGATCGCCCTGGCCTCCGCGGTCATCGGCCTCTTCGCCGGGCTGTCCGCGCAGAGCCGGTGGAGCCAGTGGCTGCTCTTCCGCAACGGCGGGAACTTCGGCGTGAAGGACCCGCAGTTCGGCGTGGACGTCGGGTTCTACGTCTTCCAGCTGCCGTTCCTGCGGTACCTGCTGGGCGTCGGCTTCACCGCGGTGGTGCTGGCCCTGCTCGGCGCGCTGGCCGTGCACTACATCTTCGGCGGGGTCCGGTTGCAGGGCGTCGGGGACCGGATGACCAACGGCGCCCGGGCCCACCTGAGCACGCTGGTCGCCGTCTTCGTCCTGCTCAAGGCCCTCGCGTACGTGCTGGACCAGCGGGCGATGCTGCTGGAGTACAACGAGGGCGCCAAGCTCTACGGCGCCGGCTACGCCGACGTGAACGCGCTGCTGCCGGCGAAGGAGATCCTCGCCTACATCTCCATCGTGGTGGCCATCGCGATCATCGTGTTCTCCAACGCGGTGATGCGGAACCTGGTCTGGCCGGGCATCGCGCTGGCCCTGCTCGGCGTCTCCGCCGTGGCGATCGGCGGCATCTACCCGTGGGCCGTGCAGACGTTCGAGGTGAAGCCGAGCGCCCGGGACAAGGAGGCGCCGTACATCCAGCGGAGCATCGAGGCGACCCGGGCGGCGTACGGGCTGAGCGGGACGAAGAGCACCGGGTACGCGGCGAACAACCTCACCCCGCCGGCCAGCCTGGCCACCGACACCTCGGTGGTGTCGAACGTCCGGCTGCTCGACCCGCAGCTGGTCTCCGAGACGTACACCCAGCTCCAGCAGGTCCGCGGCTTCTACGACTTCGGCCCGAAGCTGGACATCGACCGCTACACCGTGGGCGGCAAGACCGCCGACTACGTGGTCGGCGTCCGCGAGATCAACTACAACGAGCTGACCACGCAGCAGAACAACTGGATCAACCGGCACACCGTCTACACCCACGGTTACGGCCTGGTCGGCGCTCCGGCCAACCAGATCTGCAACGGTCAGCCGTACTTCGTCTCCGGCTTCCTGGGGGAGTCGGCCAAGGAGACGGCGGGCTGCTCCTCGTCGAGCGAGCAGATCCCGGCCCAGCAGCCGCGGATCTACTACGGCGAGCGGATGGAGGCCGACGACTACGCGATCGTCGGGCAGACCGGGGACCGGAACGTCGAGTTCGACCGCCCCACGTCGACCGGCGGCGAGCAGTACTACACCTACAGCGGTGACGGCGGCGTCAAGCTCGACTCGTTCACCCGCCGGCTGCTCTACGCGGTCAAGGAGCAGGAGTCGAACTTCCTGCTCTCCGAGGCGGTCAACGACAACTCGAAGCTGCTCTACGTGCGCAACCCGCGCGACCGGGTGGAGAAGGTCGCCCCGTTCCTCACCCTGGACGGCGACCCGTACCCGGCGGTGGTGAATGGCCGGATCCAGTGGATCGTCGACGGCTACACCACGGCCGCGACCTACCCGTACGCCGAGCGGGTCAACCTCCAGGCGGAGACCACCGACGAGCTGACCGGGCGGGGCACCTTCCAGCTCGCCCGGGAGAACGTCAACTACATCCGCAACTCGGTGAAGGCCACCGTCGACGCGTACGACGGGACCGTGCGGCTGTACCAGTTCGACGACACCGACCCGGTGCTGAAGGCGTGGAACAAGGCGTTCGGCGGTGACCTGGTGCTGCCGAAGTCGGCCATCCCGGCGGAGCTGGCGGAGCACTTCCGCTACCCGGCCGACCTGTTCAAGGTGCAGCGCAACCTGCTCGCCAGGTTCCACGTCACCGACCCCGGCGACTTCTACTCCGGCCAGGACTTCTGGCAGGTGCCGAACGTGCCGGACGCGCCGGACAGTGGCCAGAAGCAGCCGCCGTACTACCTGTTCACCCAGTTCCCCGGGCAGGAGGGGCCGCGCTTCCAGCTCACCTCGGCGGTCACCCCGAACGGGCGGCAGAACCTCGCCGCGCTGATGTCCGGCTCGTACGTGGACGGGCAGCCGAGGCTGGAGGTGCTGGAGCTGCCGGACCAGACCCGGACTGCCGGCCCGGTGCAGGTGCACCAGCAGATGACCAACAACGGTGAGATCCGGCCGCAGCTGAACCTGCTCTCCTCCGGGCAGGCGCAGGTCCAGTACGGCAACCTGCTGTCGCTGCCGTTCGGCGACGGGATGCTCTACGTCGAGCCGGTCTACGTGAAGAGCAACAACCAGGACGCGTTCCCGTCGCTGCAGAAGGTGCTGCTGTCGTACGGCGACGGCGCGTCGTACGTGGCGCTGGCGAACAACCTCGGCGACGGCATCAAGCAGCTCGTGGAGCAGGGCAAACGGGCGGGCCAGGGCGCCCCGCCGCCGACCGGCGGCACCCCGCCGAGCGCTGGCGGCACCCCGCCCGCGCTCACCGGCGCGCTGGCCGACGCCGCCGGCAAGGTGCAGAGCGCCATCGCCGAGGTCAAGGCCGCGCAGGCGTCCGGCGACTTCGAGCGGTACGGGCGGGCGCTGAAGACGCTGGACGAGGCGATGACGGCGTTCCAGGAGGCGCAGGCGGGGGCCAACCCGTCGGCCGCCCCGAGCCCGAGTGGCAGCCCGTCCGCGTCCCCGCCGGGGTCCCCGTCACCGGCGCCCACGCCGAACGGCTGACGCCCGGCTCGACCACGGAGCCCGTGGCCCGAGGACCCGTACCGGTCCCGGCCACGGGCTCTGTCGCATTCCGGACCCTGCGCCCGCAACCCGGCGAGGTGGTGGAACTGACGGCCCGTCCCGTTTTGCGGGCCGGGGGGTCGGTAGGCTACGGTTAACGAAGCGACGCGGGGTGGAGCAGCTCGGTAGCTCGCTGGGCTCATAACCCAGAGGTCGCAGGTTCAAATCCTGTCCCCGCTACCACACCGGAACGGCCCTGAGGATTCCATCCTCGGGGCCGTTCTGCGTTCCCGGTCGATCGTTCTCCCCTGCCGTCGCGGGATGCGGGACCCGCCTGATCTCCGTGGCGGGGATGCGATAGGCTTTGTGAGCCGACGCGGGGTGGAGCAGCTCGGTAGCTCGCTGGGCTCATAACCCAGAGGTCGCAGGTTCAAATCCTGTCCCCGCTACTCATCACGAAGGCCCCGGAGTTCGCTCCGGGGCCTTCGTGGCGTTGTGGCCCTGCCGAGTTCGCTCTCCCGCCCTGCCCGAATCCTCCGGGACGTCGCCGGTTGCCCCGGCAATTCCTGAGAGAGTACTCTCGAGACATGTCTCTCAGAAATGCGGAGGACGGTGCCGGGGGAAACCCGTACGGCGACCTGGAACTCACCGAGCCCACGGCGATGCGCGCGCTGTCCCACCCGGTCCGGCTGGCCATCCTGTCGAGGCTCCAGCGGTACGGCGCGGCGACGGCGACCGAGCTGTCCGAGCACGTCGGCGCCTCCCCCTCGGTCACCAGCTGGCACCTGCGCCACCTCGCGCGGTTCGGTCTGGTGCGGGACAGCGCCGTCGGTGGGGACGCGCGCAAGCGGTACTGGGAGGCGAGCGCCCGGGGCTTCCGCTTCCGGTTCCCGGACGACGAGGAGGGACGAGCCGCCAGCCGGCTGCTGAGCCGGACGCTCTTCCAGCAGTACGACGACCTGCCGCGGCGTTGGATGGCCGAGGACGAACCCCGGCTGGAACCGGAGTGGCGACGCGAGGCGGGACTGTCGAACACCACCGTGCGGCTGACCGAGGCGGAGCTGGCCGCCGTCAACGCCGCGATCGAGCAGGTGCTGGCGCCGTACGTCACCCGCGCCGCGGCCGACCAGCCGTCGGACTCGCGCCACGTGCGGTTCATGCGCTACGTCATGCCCGAGGCGGGAGAGCGGTGAGCGGCGGGACGGAGCGACGCGTGTCGCTGTTCCGCCAGCCCCGCTTCCGGTCGTTCTTCGTCGCGCACACGATCTCCCAGTTCGGTGACCGGATCTCCGAGCTGGCGTTCCCGCTCCTCGCGGTGCTGGTACTCGACGCCACCCCCGCACAGGTGTCGGTGCTGACCGCGCTGGTGTGGCTGCCGAACCTCACCGGGATCTTCCTCGGCGCGTGGGTGGACCGGCGGACGCACAAGAAGCAGCTCCTGGTGGCGGCCGACCTGATCCGCGCGGCGCTGCTGGTGACGGTGCCGGTCGCGTTCGCGTTCGACGCCGGCACGCTGACCCAGCTGTACGCCGTCGCGCTGCTGACCGGCGCCGCGTCGGTGCTGTTCAACACGGGGTACCCCGCGTTCTTCGTCCTGCTGGTGAGCAGGTCCCGCTACATCGACGCCAACAGCGCACTGAGCGCCAGCAGGTCGGTCTCCTTCATCGCCGGGCCCGCCGTCGGCGGCGTGCTGGTGCAGGCGTTGACGGCGCCGGTCGCGCTCCTGGTCGACGCGGTCTCGTTCGTGGCCTCCGCGCTGGGCATCGGTCGGATCCGACTGGACGATGCGGCGCGGCCGGCGGGCGCGGACGATCCCGAGCCGGGCACGTTGTGGCACCGGGCCAGGGAGGGGCTGAGGTTCACGCTCCGGCACCCCGTGCTCCGCGCGAGCCTCGGCTGCACGACGACCGTCAACTACTTCAGCTTCGTCTTCAGCGCCCTGCTCGTGCTCTTCGCCAGCCGTACGCTCGGCCTGCCCTCGGGGCTGCTCGGCCTCGCCCTCGGCGCCGGCGCGGTCGGTGGCCTGCTGGGTGCCGTCGTCGCGCCGCGACTGTCCGCGCGGATCGGCGTCGGGCGCAGCATCGTGGCGGGTGCGGTCATCTTCCCGGCCTCGATCGCCTTCGTCGCCGTCGCGGACGGTCCGCTGTGGGCGCGGGTCGGGCTGCTGGGCGCGGCCGAGTTCTTCTCCGGGCTCGGCGTGATGTTGTTCGACGTCAATCTCAACGCGCTCAACGCCGCCGTGATACCCGACGGCCTGCGCAGTCGGGTGGCCGGCGCGTACTCCACGGTCAACTACGGGGTTCGTCCGCTGGGCGCGCTGACCGGCGGAGCGCTCGGCACCTGGCTCGGTCTCCGTCCCACGCTCTGGATCGCGGCGGTCGGGGGGATCCTGTGTGTGCTGTGGCTGCTGCCCTCGCCGATCCCGAAGGTGCGTTCCCTGGACCACCTGGACCACCCGGACGGCCTCGACGGTCCGCAGCCGGATCTGACGGAGGCCGGGCGCAGCTCAGGGCGGTGACGAGTCGGGCGTCCACCCTGCCGCGGTTGCGCCGTTCGGCGAGGATGAGGGCATGTCTGCTTGGAGCAAGTGGTGGGGCCGGCTCGGCGCGGTCCTCGGTGCGGTCGTGCTCTCGGTGTTCGTGCCGGTCGCGGCCTGGGCGTCCACGGGTACCGGTGAGCTGGTGGTGGAGGCCGCCCGGCGGCGGTCGCGGGGCGGCGGAGGCTTCCTCGGCCTGCTCTGCTGCCTGGTGGTGGTCGTCGTGATCGTGCTGCTGGTGCTGCGGCTGATGCGCAAACGGCGGGGTGGCCCGCCGCGCTGATCCGACCGGAGCCCGGGCCCGGCGGCCGACGTCCGCCGGGCCCGCGCCTGGCCGGCCCGCCGGGCTCGCGACGCCGCTGGCCGGGGCGGCGCGGCCGGTCACTCGGCCAGGGCCGCGTTCGCCTGGGCGATGAAGCGGGAGGTGGCCGCGCGGGCACCGGAGCGTCCGGAGCGGATGCTCTCGGCGGCGGCGATGAGCAGGGTACGCACCTTCGCGTGCCCCTTCGGCGGCGGCGCGGGGGCGGGTCCGAGCAGGTCGTCCAGGGCGGTGCCGAACGCGACCACCCGCTTCTGGGCGCGGTCCGTGATGCCGTCCGCGACGAACCGGCGCACCGCCGCGCTGGCGTTCAGGCCGCGTTCCACGCCGAGGATCCGGCCGGCCGCCACGTTGGTGGTGAGGAAGTTGATCACGTCGACGACCACCCCGGGGTGCCGGGTGCCCCGGAACGCCGCCCAGTACATCGACGCCCGCGCCCACTGCGCGGCCGGGGTGCCGGGCAGGCTGACGATCCCCAGGTCGTCACCGCTGTAGCGCTGGAGCTCCGCCAACTGGTGCGACCAGGCGACGGACGCCGCCGTGTGTCCGGTGACCACGAGCTGGTGGGCCAGGTCGCCGGTGTCGGCCTGCTCCACCAGGGCGGCGCTCGGCGTGGCCCGCCGGGTCCGGGCCACCTCCCACAGCTCGAACCAGTCGAGCAGTTCGGCGCCGCCGAAGCCGAGCTGCCGCCCCCGGTACAGCTCGCCGCCCTGGCCCCGGAGCCAGAGCCACAGCGCCCGGTAGTCACCCGAGGGATCCATCGTCCCGGCCACCCGGCCGCCGGAGGCGCGGGTGACCCGGGCGGCCCACTCCACGTAGTCGCGCCAGGGCATGCCGGTCCGCGGCTCCGGCACCCGGAGCCGGCGCAGCAAATCCCGGTTGAAGACCAGCGCGGCGCCGGTCTGGGCGGCGGCGACGGCCACCGTACGGTCGTCGACCTGGCCGTAGCGGGCCAGGCCCGCCGGCAGGCCGCTCACGTCGAGCCGCTTGTCCGCGACGTACCCGCTGAGGTCGAGCACGATCTCGCGCTGCGCGTACTCGGTGAGCACGGTGTCGTCGATCTGGAACAGGTCCGGCACGTTGCCGCCGGTGGCCTGGGTGGCCAGCCGGTCGTAGTAGCCGGCGAGCCCCTGCCAGGTGACCCGGAACCGGACCCGGGGGTTCTGCTGGGAGTACAGGCGCAGCGCCTTCCCGGTCGCCTCGGCCCGCCGTTTCCCGCCCCACCAGAAGACCGACAGCTCGATCGGCCCGTCGTCGACCTGCGTCTCCTCATCCCGGCCGCACCCGGCGAGGCCGCCGCCGGCGAGCAGCGGCAGGCCGGTCAGCGCGCCGAGGAGCCGCCGCCGGTCGAGACCGGGGCGGGGTGGCACGGGCGACTGAGCGCGCACGGGGACTCCTGGGGCGCCGGCGAGGTGGTGCGGACGGACCATTTACACAGGCCCCGGCCGAGGGTGTCAACGCCGGGTCGATCGGGCCCGGATGACGGCGGTCGGCGGTGGCCGCTGGGATGCGCGGTGGTCCCACCGGGCGTCCTGCCACCACATGGTGTACTAGGCGCCGTGGAACTTCTGCACTCGGGCAAGGTCCGGGACGTCTACGCCGACGGCGAGGACCTGATCCTGGTCGCCTCGGACCGGATCTCGATCTACGACGTGGCGCTGCCCACCCCGATCCCGGACAAGGGTCGCCTGCTCACCGCGCTCTCGCTCTGGTGGTTCGAGCAGCTCGCCGACCTGGTGCCGAACCATGTCATCTCCGCCACCGACGTGCCGGCGGAGTTCGCCGGCCGGGCGATCCGCTGCCGCCGGCTCGACATGGTCCCGGTCGAATGCGTGGCCCGCGGCTACCTCACCGGCGGCGGTTTCGCCGAGTACCAGCGCACCGGCGCCGTCTCCGGCGTCGAGCTGCCCCGGGGCCTGGTCGAGGCGTCGATCCTGCCCGAGCCGATCTTCACCCCGTCGACCAAGGCCCCCATGGGGGAGCACGACGAGCCGATCACCTACGACGAGGTCGTCGACAAGGTCGGCGCGGAGGTCGCCGAGCGGCTGCGGCAGATCACCATCGACGTCTACCGGCGGGGCGCGGAGATCGCCGCCGACCGGGGCATCCTGGTCGCCGACACCAAGATCGAGCTGGGCTGGGCGCCGGACGGCACCCTGGTCCTCGCCGACGAGGTGCTGACCTCCGACTCGTCCCGGTTCTGGCCGGCCGAGTCGTACCAGCCGGGCCGCGTCCAGTTCTCCTACGACAAGCAGTACGTCCGGGACTGGGCCACCGGCAGCGGCTGGGACAAGCAGCCGCCCGCGCCGGAGGTGCCGGCCGAGGTGGTCGAGGCGACCCGGGCCCGGTACGTCGAGGTCTACGAGAAGCTGACCGGCAACCGCTGGGAGTAGTCAGTCCACCCAGTCGAGGGTGCGCTGCACGGCCTTGCGCCAGTTGCGCAGCTCCCGGTCGCGCAGCGCCGGGTCCATCGCCGGCGTCCACTGGGCGTCGGAGCCCCACTGGTCGCGCAGGGTGGCCAGGTCCGGCCAGAAGCCGACCGCCAGGCCGGCCGCGTACGCCGCGCCGAGGCAGGTGGTTTCGGTGATCCGGGAGCGGACCACCGGCACGTCCAGCACGTCGGCGAGGAACTGCATCAGCAGCGCGTTGCCGGTCATCCCGCCGTCCACCCGCAGCCGGCGCAGCGCCACGTCGGAGTCGGCGTTCATCGCGTCGACCACCTCGCGGGTCTGCCAGGCGGACGCCTCCAGCACCGCCCGGGCCAGGTGCCCCTTGGTGATGTAGCCGGTCAGCCCGGCGATGACGCCGCGGGCGTCGCTGCGCCAGTGCGGCGCGAAGAGCCCGGAGAAGGCCGGCACCACGTAGCAGCCGCCGTTGTCGTCGACCGTGCGGGCCAGCTCCTCGACCTGCGGGGCGGTGGAGATCAGGCCCAGGTTGTCGCGCAGCCACTGCACCAGCGAGCCGGTCACCGCGATCGCGCCCTCCAGGGCGTACACGGGCGGGTGGCCGTCGATCTGGTACGCCACCGTGGTGAGCAGGCCGTGCCGGGAGGCCACCGCGCTGGCGCCGGTGTTGAGCAGCAGGAAGCTGCCGGTGCCGTAGGTGCACTTCGCCTCGCCGGGCTGGAAGCAGGTCTGCCCGAACAGGGCGGCCTGCTGGTCGCCGAGCGCGCTGGCCACCGGCACCCCGGCGAGCACCCCGTCGGCGGTGCCGTAGACCTCGGCCGAGCAGCGGACCTCCGGCAGCATCGCCGCCGGCACCCGCAGCGCGTCCAGCAGCTCCGGATCCCAGTCGAGGGTCTCCAGGTCCATCAGCATGGTGCGGCTGGCGTTGGTCACGTCGGTGACGTGCCGGCCGGTCAGCTTCCAGATCAGCCAGCTGTCCATCGTGCCGAAGAGGACCTCGCCCCGCTCGGCGCGCTCGCGCAGCCCGTCGACGTGGTCGAGCAGCCAGCGCAGCTTCGGGCCGGCGAAGTAGGTGGCCAGGGTGAGGCCCGTGCGGGCGCGCAGCCGCTCCTCGTCGTACGCCTCGGCCAGCTCGCGCAGCAAAGGGCCGGTGCGGGTGTCCTGCCAGACGATCGCGGGGGCCACCGGCCGACCGGTGGCCCGGTCCCAGACCACGGTGGTCTCCCGCTGGTTGGTGATGCCGACCGCGGCGAGCCCGTCCGGCCCGGTGCCGGCGGCCTCCAGCGCCTCCAGCACGACCCGCTGGACGTTCTCCCAGATCTCCTCGGCGTCGTGCTCCACCCAGCCGGGTTGCGGGAAGATCTGCCGGTGCTCGCGCTGGGCCGCGGAGACGATTTCTCCGGCCCGGTCGAAGAGGATGCACCGCGAGGAGGTGGTGCCCTGATCGATGGCGGCGACGAACTCTCCGGTCACCGCAGCACCGTACCCGCCGGGAGCGCCCGCCGTCGCCCTCCGTCCATCCGTACGATCAGCAGCCGTGCGTGACATCGCCGTGTTCAGCGGAACCGCCCATCCCGACCTCGCCGCCGAGATCTGCGCCCACCTCGACGTTCCGCTGCATCCGGTGCGGGTGTCCCGGTTCGCCAACGACTGCCTGGAGGTGCAGTTGCAGGCGAACTGCCGGGAACGTGACGTCTTCCTGATCCAGCCGTTGGTGCCGCCGGTGCAGGAGCATCTGGTCGAGCTGCTGCTCATGATCGACGCGGCCCGGGGCGCGTCCGCCAGCCGGATCACCGTGGTACTGCCGCACTACGCGTACGCCCGTTCGGACAAGAAGGACGCCCCGCGCATCTCCATCGGTGGGCGGCTGGTGGCCGACCTGCTCACCTCGGCCGGCGCGCACCGGGTGCTCGCGATGACCCTGCACTCGCCGCAGGTGCACGGCTTCTTCAGCGTCCCGGTCGACCACCTGCACGCGCTGCGCGAGCTCGCCGCCCACTTCAAGGGGTACGACCTCAGCAACACCGTGGTGGTCTCGCCGGACCTGGGTAACGCCAAGGAGGCGGCGGCGTTCGCCCGGATGCTCGGCACCCCGGTCGCGGCCGGTGCGAAGCAGCGGTTCAGCGACGACCTGGTCAAGATCAGCACGGTGATCGGGGACGTGGCGGACCGGGACGTGATCGTGCTGGACGACGAGATCGCCAAGGGCAGCACGGTGATCGAGCTGATCGCGCACCTGCGCGAGCGGAACGTCCGCTCGATCCGGCTGGCCTGCACCCACGGCCTCTTCTCCAGCAGTGCGCTGGAGCGGCTGAGCGACCAGGAGGGGGTACTGGAGATCGTCTGCACCAACACGGTGCCGATCCCGGTGGCGAAGCGGGTGCCGAAGCTGGAGGTGCTCTCGGTGGCCCCGGCGCTGGCCGAGGCGATGCGGCGCATCCACAACGGCGAGTCGGTCAGCGCCCTCTTCGGCTGACGGGCCCCGACCGCGTGGTCAGTCGGCGCGGTGCCGGCCGACGTGCTCGGCCGAGGCGAGGGCGGCGCTGATCCGGACCGTCGTGCCGGCCTCGCCGGTCTCGACCTCCATCGTGTCGCTGAGCTCCCGCGCGAGCCAGAGGCCCCACCCGCCGGCGGTGTCCGGGGCCGGGCGGCTGCGGTCGTCGAGCTGCCGGGAGCTGATCCCGCTCCCGTGGTCGGCGACCTCGCAGACCAGCTCGCCGGCCTGCCGCCACAGCCGCAGCGAGCCCCGGCCGCCGCCGTGCCGCACGGCGTTGGTGATCAGCTCGTTGACCGCCAGCACGAAGTCGTCCAACCGCTGGCCGGCGAGCCCTACGGCGTACGCGCAGGAGGTGACCGAGTGGCGCAGCCCGGTCACCTGTGCCTGATCGAAGGCTTCGGTGATGAGGAGGGAGGATTCGATGGGCACAACCGTACGCGGTGCGCGGGGTGATGCGTTCGTCATGGGCCCCGTCCCGGCAATGGATCTCGGAGTTATTCGCGGCATTTCCACCGTACGTCAGGGTTTCTCGAGCCGCATCCACCGCTGTCCCCGTCGTCCCTTCGGACTGTGGCATGGTGTCGCGCATGCCGTCGTCCCCCGGGGGCCTCGAGGTCCCGCTCTGGCGGTCCATCGCGGTGTTCCGCTTCGCCTCGCTGGCGTACGTCGGCGTGCTGGTCCTCCGCGACGCCGACCGGTACGCCCACCCGCTGGCCGCCGGCGGCGTACTGCTGGTGATGCTGGCCTGGTCCGGGGTGACCGCGGCCGGCTATGCGCGCCCGGCCGGGCGGCGCTGGCCGCTGCTTGTGGCCGACCTGGGCGTGGTGGTGGCGATCATGCTGGCCACCCCCTGGGTGGTGGGCCGCGCGGCGCTCGCCGCCGGCGTGCCCACCCTCACCGTGGCCTGGCTGGCCGGGCCGGTGCTGGCCTGGGCGGTCTCCGGCGGCCGGCGCCGGGGCGCGGTCGCCGCCCTGGTGCTCGGCGGCGTCGACCTGGCCACCCGCGAGCGGATCAGCCAGTCGTCGCTGACCGGCGTGATCCTGCTGCTGCTCGCCGGGGTGGTGGTCGGGCACGTCGCCCGGCTGGCGGTGACCGCCGAGGAGCGACTGCAACGAGCGGTCGAGCTGGAGGCGGCGGCCCGGGAGCGGGAGCGGCTGGCCCGGGACATCCACGACTCGGTGCTCCAGGTGCTGGCGTTGGTGCAGCGGCGCGGCGCCCAGCTCGACGGCGAGGGCGGCGAGCTGGCCCGGCTGGCCGGCGAGCAGGAGGCCGCGCTGCGGGCGCTGATCGGCCGCTCCGGCGGCGACCCGGACGACGACGGCGGCAGCCGGGACCTGCGTGCCCTGCTCGACCGGTACGCCACGGCGACGGTCGTGGTCTCCGCGCCCGCCACGCCGGTCCTGCTGCCCGCGCGGGTCGCCCGGGAACTGGCCGCCGCCACCGGCGCGGCACTGGACAACGTGGCCCGGCACGCCGGCGGGCGGGCCTGGGTGCTGATCGAGGACGAGGGGGAGACGGTGACCGTCTCAGTACGCGACGAGGGACCGGGGATCCCGGAGGGCCGGCTGGCCGAGGCCGTGGCCCAGGGACGGCTCGGCGTGGCCCACTCCATCCGGGGTCGGGTGGCCGACCTCGGCGGGGAGGTCCGGATCGTCTCCGCCCCCGGCGCCGGCACCGAGATCGAGCTGGTCGTGCCGCGGGAGGCACGGTGAGCGCCGCGGCCGGGCAGCCCGACGGCCGGGTCCGGGTGATGGTGGTCGACGACCACCCGATGTGGCGGGAGGGGGTGGCCCGCGACCTCACCGAGGCCGGTCACCTGGTGGTGGCCACCAGCGGCGAGGGGCGGCAGGCCCTGCGGGTGGCCGCCGCCGCCCGGCCCGACGTCGTGGTGCTCGACCTGCAACTGCCGGACGTCTCCGGGGTCGAGGTGATCCGCGGGCTGCGCGCGGCGCTGCCCGAGGTGCGGGTGCTGATGCTGTCGGCCAGCGGTGAGCCGCAGAGCGTCCTGGACGCGGTGAAGGCCGGCGCCACCGGCTACCTGGTCAAGTCGGCCGCGCCGGCGGAGTTCCTCGACGCGGTGCGGCGCACCGCCGCGGGAGAGCCGGTCTTCACCCCGGGGCTCGCCGGGCTGGTGCTGGGGGAGTACCGCCGGCTGGCGGCCGGGCCGCCGAGCGGAGGCGCCGACGACTCAGCACCCCGGCTCACCGAACGGGAGACCGAGGTGCTGCGTCTGGTGGCCAAGGGCCTGTCGTACAAGCAGATCGCCGAGCGGCTCGGGCTCTCCCACCGGACGGTGCAGAACCACGTGCAGAACACGCTCGGCAAGCTCCAGCTGCACAACCGGGTCGAGCTGACCCGCTACGCCATCGAACGGGGCCTCGACGACTGACCGCCCGTCAGGTGTGCGACTCCGGCGGCCGGGTCTCGTGGATCGCCAGCTCCTCGGCGGTCGCGCCGCCACCGGCCGCGCCGGCGTCGTACGCGACGTTGTCGGTCTCCTGGTCGGTGTGGGCGCCCTCGTCCGGCTCGACCAGCCGGCCCACCTGGTGGTCGGCGACGGCGCCGAGCTGGCCGTGGTCGTAGAGGGAGACCGGCGAGTGCGGGTCGGAGGTGGGGCCCGGGTCGATCACGTCGGCGTCGAGCTGGGCCTGCGCGGCGGCCTCCTCGCTGTCCGCCTCGGCGGCGATGTCCGGGTCCACCGGGCCCGCGAGCGGGTCGTCGGCGGGGCGCTCGTAGCTCTCCCGCTGGAGCTTGTAGTCCAGCGACTCGCCGTCGAGCTGCTCCTCGGCGGTGGTCCCGAACCGGTCCACCGCCACCGGCGTGCGGTCCCCGGGCAGCTGCGCCGGCTCCGGGCCGTCCGCCTCGCGGCCGGTCAGGACGTCGTCCTTGGCGCTCGAGTCGTCGTCGGCGGTGTCGGGCAGACCCTCCGCCTCCGGGTCGGACACGGGGGTCGGGTACTCGTCGTCGCGCATGGCTGAGCACTACCCACTGCGCTGCCCGGATTAACCGGATCGGGGGCCGGCGATCGGGAGCAAAGGGAAGAAACGCCCCGGCCGGGCCGGGCCTCGACCCGGTCAGCTCCGGTAGGCCGCCTCGTCCTCGCCGTGCAGCACGCACCAGACGACCTTGCCGTCCGGCAACGGGGTGCTGCCCCAGCGCCGGGCGACCGTGTCGATCAGCAGCAGGCCCCGCCCCCCGGTGGAGGTCAACGGAGCGAGCCCGGCGTACGCGGGCGGCCGGGGAGAGTGGTCCCGGACGGCCAGGTGCAGGGAGCTGTCCCGCGGGGCCACCCGGACGGTCATCGGGGTGCGCGCGTGGGCCACCACGTTGTTGACCATCTCGGTGACCGCGATGCACGCCGACTCCGCCAGCTCGGGCACGCCCCACCGGCCGCAGCCGTCGGTGACCAGCGCCCGGGCCTCCCGGGCCGCGCCCACGGACGCCGGCAGGTCGGCGTTCAGCACCGCCGCCAGCGGCGCCCCGGCCAGCGCCTCCTGCGCCTCGTCCAGGGTCGCCCGGACCGGCGCCCCTTCCCGGGCGCCCGCCGGATCCAGGACCAGCAGGTCGGAGGCGGGCCAGTCGGCCACCAGGCCGCGCACGTCGTCGACGACGGCCCGGGCGGCGGGCTCAGCGACCCGGAGTCGGGAGAGGTCGGCGATCGCCGGGCCGGGCCGGGCCCAGAGCCGGGCCAGCAACGCCTCGCGGACGGCGTCGACCCCGGCCAGGTCGAGGACGCCGGTCAGCCTGACGACCGCGGACGATTCGTCCGTCTCCACCAGGCATCGCACGTCCGTCGGCATGATCGTCCCATTGTGCATGCCGGGTCCGGGCCGCGCATCCGACCGGTCGGTCCGGTTCATGAGCGGTCCGTTCGTGACCGGCGGTTCATCGCCGCCATCGTGCCGACCGCGGTGCCGGCCGCCGCCAGGCCGAAGGCGGCGCTCACCCGCACCAGGTGCCGGCGCCGTCCCTGCCAGCCGCCGGAGCGCTCCGCCTCGGCGTCGGCCCGGAAGACGTTGCCGGTGCTGTCCAGCCGGATGCCCGGCCCGAACTGGGTCCGGTGGGTGTACCAGCCGAGCGCCCGTTCGGCCAGCGCCGGCGCGAGCCGCCACTGCAGGCCGAGCAGCCGCGCGGCGCCGCCCGCGTACGCCTCCCGGCGCGGCCGGCGCAGCAGCCGCACGATCGTCTCGGCGACCACCTCCGGTGGGTACACCGGCGGTGGTGGGGTCAGCTCGTGCCCGCTGTGGTTCGCGGCGTGCCGGAAGAACGGGGTGTCGATGGTGGCCGGCAGCACCGTGCAGATGGAGATGTTGCCCCGGCCGGTCACCCGCAGCTCCTGCCGCACCGTGTCGGCCAGCCCGCGGATGCCGTGCTTGGTCGCGTTGTACGCCGACTGGTAGGGCATCGCCACCTCGGCGAGCACCGAGGCGTTGTTGACGAGGACGCCGCCGCCGGCCGCGCCCAGCCACGGCAGCGCCGCCTTCGTGCCGTACGCCGTGCCGAGCAGGTTCACCGCCACCACCCGCCGGAACTCCGCCACCGGGATCTCGTCGAAGAGCCCCACCGCGCTGACCGCCGCGTTGTTCACCCAGCCGTCGATCCGGCCGAACTCCGCCGCCGCCCGGGCGGCGAGCCGCTCCACCGCCTCCGGGTCGGTCACGTCGGTGGGTACCACCAGCGCCCGCCCACCCAGCTCCCGGCAGCGTTCGGCGACCCGCTGGAGGGCCTCCTCGCTGCGGGCCGCGAGCACCACGTCGGCACCGCGACGGGCCAGCGCGTACGCGGTCGCCGCGCCGTTGCCGCTGGAGGCGCCGGTGATGACGACCGTGGCGTCGTCGAGGTTGCGGGTGAGAGGCATTCTTCGCCGGTACCCCCGGTCCGGGTGGGTCATGCGGGCGGAGTCGGCCGGATCACGGTTGCGCCCCGGCGGTTCCGGGCAGTTGTGATGCTGTCCACGAAAGGTCGCGTCCCGTCGGGGTGTGTCCCGACGAGGTCGCTCCGCCGGTCCGGTCCCGATCTGCCAGGTTTCGGCTCACCAGGGCCGGGTTAATGGGACCCTCTGACCGGGGAGGACCCACCGCTCGCTAGATCGCATGGAGGTGCACCATGCGCGTCGGCCTTGTGTGCGCGCACGCCGGCCCGTCCAGGCAGGTAGACGGTCCGACCGTCGGCACGCACCAGCACATCGCCCGGGTCGCCGCCGAGCTCGCCGATCGGGGCCACGACGTACGGGTCTACGAGCGCCGCGACTCCGCGGGGCAGCCGGAGTGCGTCGAGGTGGACGGCTACCGGCTGGAGCGGGTGCCGGTCGGTCCGCCCATCCCGCTGCCCACCGCCGCACTGGTGCCGCACGTGGCCGAGTTCGGCCGCTGGCTGGCCGAGCGGTGGTCCGGCGACTGGACCCCGGACGTGGTGCACGGGCACTACTGGATCGGCGGCCTGGCCGCCGCCCACGCGGTACGCGAGACCGACATCCCGGTCGTGCAGACCTTCCACTCGCTCGGCGTCGAGCAGCTGCGCCACCTCGGCGGGCAGTACGACGGGCCGGGGGAGCGGATCCCGCTGGAGCGGGCGCTGACCCGCGCGGTGGACATCGCGGTCGCGCAGAACAACGACGAGGTCGACGAGCTGACCCGGATGGGACTGCAACGCACCTCGGTGGCGATGGTGCCGACCGGGGTCGACACCGGGCAGTTCCACCCCGACGGCGAGGCGGCGCCCCGGGACCAGCGGGCCCGCATCCTCTCCGTCGGCGGGCTGTCGCCCGGCCACGGCCAGGAGGACCTGATCCGGGCGATGCGGCTGGTCGGCGACGCCGAGCTGGTGATCGCCGGCGGGCCGCCCGCCGAGCAGCTGGCCGACCACGCCGAGGTGCGGTGGCTGCGGGAGCTGGCCGAGCGGACCGGGGTGGCCGACCAGGTGAAGCTGGTCGGCGCGGTGCCGCACGACCAGATGGCCACCTGGTACCGCTCCGCCGACGTGGTCGCCTGCACGCCGCACTACTCGTCGGCCGGCCGGGTGTCGCTGGAGGCGATGGCCTGCGGCGTGCCGGTGGTCGGCTACGCGATGGGCGGCATCGCCGACGCGGTGGTGGACGAGGTGACCGGCAAGCTGGTGCCGCCGGGTGACGTCCGCACGCTCGGGGTCACCCTGCGCCGGCTGCTCGCCGACAACGCCGGGCGGTTCGCGTACGGGCACGCGGCGGTCGACCGGGTCCGGTGCAGCTACACCTGGGAGCGGACGGCCGGCGCGTTGGAGCGGCTCTACGAGCGGGTGGTCCGCCGCCGCAAGCCGGTCGAGGCCGCCTGAGCCGGCTGCCGCGGACGGGTCGACCGGGGGTCCCCCGCGGCCGTGCGGTCAGCGGCGGCGCCGGCGCCGATCATCAGGCGCTCCCGCTCGCGGGCGACCGCGTGGTGGTGCTGCGGCTCGGCGTACCGGGTGAGGCCCACCACCGAGGCCAGCGTGACCAGGAAACCGACCGCGGCCAGCCACTCCCGACCCGGCCAGATCCGGTCGTTGAGCAGCAGCAGGCCGATCACCGCCGCGGGCACCGCCCCGGCGGCGTCCATCGCGGCCACCGCGGCCGTGGTCGAGCCCCGCTGCATCGCCAGGCCGAGCAGCAGCTGCCCCACCACCGAGTGGGCGATCAGCAGGTAGAGCAGCGGATCCCGGACGAACGCCTCGGCCGAGTCCGCGGAGGCCAGCGGGCGGGCGGCCACCGCGGCGGCGGAGAACGCCATCCCGGCCAGCGAGCCGAGCGCCACCGATCCGAGCGCGCCGTGCAGCCGGGCCGCGAAGAAACCGGCTATGGCGATCACCCCGAGCGCCGCGGTCAGGCCGATCAGCGCGGCCGGGCCGAGCTGCCGTGAGGGCGCCGGCTGGGCGGCCAGCACCAGCGCGGTGATCCCGCCGAAGAGCAGCGCCAGCAGCGCCACCTCGGCGGCCGGCAGCCGCCATTTGAGCACCAGCACCCCGAGCACGGCGGTCACCCCGAGCCCGGCCGCCACGCTGGCCTGGACCAGGAAGAGCGGTAGGTCCCGGCGGGCCAGGAAGGCCAGCACGAAGCCGGTGACCTGGCAGAGCAGCCCGACCAGGTACGTCCGGTGGCTGGCCAGCCGCAGCAGCAGCCCGGGGTCGAAGGTGTGGTGCACGGTGGTCCGTGCCGCGGCGACGGATTGGAGCAGGTTGGCGAAGCCGTACGCGACGATCATCGCCGCGAGGAAGCACCAACCGGAGGACACCACCTGGCGAGGATAGAGGCAACCGGTAGGTCAGCGCGCGGCTGGCCTTCCGAGCCGGCTCAGGATGTCGGAGTGGAGGAGGGTGTTGGTGGCGATCGCGCTGTTCTCCCCGCCGGCCGGCGCCGGTCGACCGGCCCGATCGGTGATGGTGCCGCCGGCCTCGGTCACGATCGGCACCAGCGCGGCGACGTCCCAGAGCGAGAGCTCCGGCTCCACCATCACGTCGAGCGCCCCCTCGGCCAGCAGCATGTAGCCGTAGAAGTCGCCGTAGGCCCGGCTGCGCCAGGTGTCCCGCATGAGCTGGAGCATCGCGTCGAGTCGGCCGGCGGACTCCCAGCCGGTCAGCGACGAGTAGCAGAAGCTGGCGTCGGCGAGGTCCCTGACCCCGGAGACCCGGATCGGCGTGCCCGAGGCGGCGTCCGGGCCGGCGTACGCGCCCGCGCCCGTCGCGGCCCACCAGCGGCGGCCCAGCGCCGGGGCGGAGACCAGGCCGAGCACCGGGCGGTCCCCCTCCAGCAGGGCGATCAGGGTGGCCCAGACCGGCACGCCCCGGACGAAGTTCTTGGTGCCGTCGATCGGGTCGATCACCCAGCGCCGCCCGTCGGGCCCGGCGGCCGGCTGCTCCCCGTACTCCTCGCCGAGCAGGCCGTCGCCCGGCCGGTGCCCGGCCAGCAGGGCGCGGATCTCCCGCTCGACCGCGGTGTCCGCGTCGGAGACCGGGGTCAGGTCCGGCTTCGACTCGACCCGCAGGTCGAGGGCGCGGAACCGGGCCATGGAGATGGCGTCGGCGGCGTCGGCGAGCAGGTGGGCGAGAGCAAGGTCGTCGGCGTACCCGGTCATGCCGGAAACGGTAGCGGCGGCCGCCGGGTCAGGACCCGGCGGGCGGCGCGTCCGGCCCGCGCTGATCACCCTCGCCGGGCCCGCGGTGGTCGACCTCCCCGCGCAGGTCGCCCTCACCGCTGCGCGAGGCCAGCAGCCGGCGGTACGACGCCAGCCGGCGCGGGTCGGCCTTGCCGGCGGCCACCCAGGCGTCCAGCGCGCAGGCCGTCTCCTCGGCGGTGTGCTGGCAGTTCGCCGGGCAGTCGACGGTCGCCTCCACCAGATCGGGGAAGCCGTGCAGCAGGCTCTCCGCGGAGACGTGCGCCAGCCCGAAGCTGCGTACCCCGGGGGTGTCGACGATCCACCCGGGGTCGCCCTTCGCCCCGGGCGTGGGCGGGAGCCGCAGCGCCACGGCGCTGGTCGAGGTGTGCCGGCCGCGGCCGATCGCGCTGACCACGCCGACCGCCCGTTCGGCCTCCGGGACGAGGCGGTTGACCAGCGTCGACTTGCCGACCCCGGAGTGCCCCACCAGGACCGAGATCCGGCCGGCGAGCAGGGCACGCAGGGCGTCCAGGTCCGAATCCGGGCGGATCAGCACGTACGGCAGCTCCAGCTCGGTGTAGTAGCCGAGCACCGCCTCCGGGCCGGCCAGGTCCGCCTTGGTCAGGCAGAGCAGCGGCTCGATGTCCGCGTCGTACGCGGCCACCAGGCAGCGGTCGATGAACCCGGTGCGCGGCGGCGGGTCGGCCAGCGCGCTGACGATCACCAGCTGGTCGGCGTTGGCCACCACGACCCGCTCCAGCCGCCCCTCGGCGGTGGTCGCGTCGTCCTCGGCGGTGCGCCGCAGCACGGACCTGCGTTCGGCGATCCGGACGATCCGGGCCAGCGACCCGAGCGCGCCGGAGGTGTCCCCGACCAGCCCGACCCGGTCGCCCACCACCACCGACTTGCGGCCCAGCTCGCGGGCCCGCATCGCGGTGATGGTCGGGTCGTCCGGCCCGGCGTCCGGTCCTACGCAGGTGTAGCGGCCCCGGTCCACGGCGATCACGAAACCGTCGACCGCCTCGTCGTGCCGGGGGCGGGTGCGCGTACGGGGGCGCGAGGACTTCCCGGGTCGGACCCGTACGTCGTCCTCGTCGTACTCGCGCCGTTTGGTCGCCAGGACCTGCCCCCTGTCGCGTCAGCTCTTGCCGGTCACCATTCCTGACCATAGTGCCGGAAACTCGGGCATGGTCTTCGAGGTGCACGCCACGTCGTCCACCTCGATGCCCGGTACGGCCAGCCCGGTCACCGCGGCGGCGTGCGCCATCCGGTGGTCCGCGTACGTCCGGAAGGTCCCGCCGCGCAGCGGGCGGGGGCGGATCTCCAGCCCGTCGGCCGACTCGGTGATGTCCGCGCCGAGCGCGGTGAACTCCCGCGCCAGCGCGGCGATCCGGTCGGTCTCGTGCCCCCGGATGTGCCCGACGCCGGTCAGCCGGGACGGCGAGTCGGCGAGCATGGCCAGCGCGGTCAGCGCCGGGGTCAGCTCGCTGACGTCGGACAGGTCGGCGTCCAGGCCGTGCACGGCGCCGGTGCCGCGGACGGTGAGCCCGCTGGTGGTCAGCGTCACCTCGCCGCCCATCCGGTGCAGCAGCGCGCGGAGCTGCTCGACCGGTTGCATGCTGCTGCGCGGCCAGCCCTGCAGGGTCACCTCACCGCCGGTGACCAGCGCGGCGGCGAAGAACGGCACCGCGCCGGAGAGGTCCGGCTCGATCTCCCAGCCGCGCCCGCTCAGCGGCCCCGGCTCGACCGTCCAGACGTCGGGCACGGTGTCGTCGACCGCCGCCCCGGCGGCGCGGAGCATCTGCACGGTCATCCGCAGGTGCGGCGCGGAGGGGACCGGCGGGCCCTCGTGCCGGACCACCACGCCCCGGTCGAACCGCGGGGCGGCCAGCAGCAGCCCGGAGACGAGCTGGCTGGAGGCGGAGGCGTCGATGACCACCTCGCCGCCGGCGACCCGGCCGGCCCCGAGCACCGTCAGCGGCAGGCTGCCGGTGGCCGGCGTGTCGATGCGTACGCCGAGGGAGCGCAGCGCCCCGATCAGCGGGCCGAGCGGGCGGACCCGGGCCTGCGGGTCGCCGTCGAAGGTGACCCGCCCCTCGGCCAGGCCGGCGACCGGCGGGAGGAAGCGCATCACCGTGCCGGCCAGGCCGACGTCGACGTGCGCCGGGCCGACCAGCCGGTGCGGCCGGACCAGCCAGCGGTCGTCGTCGGAGATCGACATGTGCGCGCCGAGGGCGCGCAGGCCACCCGCCATCAGCTCGGTGTCCCGGGCGCGCAGCGGGCGGAACAGCGTCGACGGGCCACCGGCCAGCGCGCTGAGCACCAGGGCCCGCGCGGTCATCGACTTGGAGCCGGGCAGGCGCAGCGTCGTGGCGACCGGGTCGCTGGCGGTCGGTGCGGTCCACGGCTGCGGCGGCCGGGTCGCGGTCAGATTCCCCACGGTCACATTCTGCCAAGTCGAACGGCGGATGGAGCCGGCTGCCGGGACCGCTCCCGGCTGGCGGGACAGCCGGGAGGCCGGCGGCGCGTTAGCGTGTGCGCCATGTGCGGGAGGTACGCGACGACCCGGAGCGCGGGCGACCTGAGCGCGCTGTTCGAGTCGTACGACGAGACCGGCGACGCGGTCGGCCCGGACTTCAACGTCGCCCCGACCGACCCGGTGCCGCTGGTCCGGCTGGCGCCGGAGGGGCACCGGGCGCTCTCCGTCGGCCGCTGGGGCCTGGTCCCGCACTGGTCCCGGAGCGCCACCGGCGCGGCCCGCATGATCAACGCCCGGGCCGAGACGATCGCCACCAGCCGGGCGTACGCCCCGTCCTTCGCCCGCCGCCGCTGCCTGGTCCCCGCCGACGGCTGGTACGAGTGGGTCCGGGAGCCCGGCGGTCGCCGGCAGCCCTACTTCATGACGCCGACGGACGGCTCGGTGCTCGCCTTCGCCGGCGTCTGGTCGGTGTGGGAGGCGACGGGCAGCCCGCTGCTCACCTTCAGCGTGCTCACCACGGCGGCCGTCGGCGAGCTGGCCGAGGTGCACGACCGGATGCCGCTGCTGCTGCCCCGGGAACGCTGGGCCGCCTGGCTCGCCCCGACCGACGAGCCCGCCGCGCTGCTCGCCCCGCCGTCGACGGCCTGGCTCGCCGGGCTGGAGATCCGGCCGGTCTCCCCGGCGGTGGGCGACGTCCGCAACGACGGCCCCGGCCTGACCGTCCGGGTTCCGCCGGCCCGCCCGGAGGCAGACCCGGAAATGACGCTGTTCTGATCATCGCCGGCACATTGTCGTGTGCGGATTTGCCAGGGTTGCGCCTGAAAGGTCGCCCGGCTGTTTAGCCATCTTTACCACAGAGTCTTGTCCCCGCCTCGGCAAGTGCGATAGAACACAGCGCCGGCGGTGGGCGTCGATTCGCACGGGGCGGATGACACCCATCGATCCTTGGTGATCTTGCCGGTCCCACGGGGGAGGTGGGTGGATTTGACACGGGCACGTATGCCCCGCCCGCACGAGGTGGCCGCCGCACGACGAGACCCGCGACTGCTGCGGGCGTTGCGCGAGCGGCGACAGGACGAGGCGTGGCGGACCAGAGGGACCTGCCAGAGCGTGGACCCGGAGACGTTCTTTCCGGCACCCAACGAGCCGGCCGACGGGGCCGTGGCGCTCTGCCGCAGTTGTGATGTCCAGGGCTCCTGCCTTGCCTGGGCGCTGGAGGTGGGCGACTGCCACGGCGTCTGGGGCGGCACCACACCGCGCGAGCGGCGGGCGATGCTCGTCGCCTGGCGCAGCGAGGTGCAGCCGGATCCGGACGCGGTCGACGAGGCCGGTCCGCCGGTCCGCGACCGCCTGCTCACCCTGGTGCCGCTCAGTCGCTGAGCTGATCGGGTAGGCCGTCGCCGCCCGCCTCGCAACCCTGGAGGCGGGCGGCGCCGTCGTTTCCGGACTCGCGCCCCGGTTCGGGGAGGTACCGCGGTGCGGCCTGCGGACCGGTCGGGCGGGGCCGGCGGAGAATGGTCCGGTGCGGCCCACCGACGAGATCGACACCCCCCGCGGACCGGCCCGGGTCGACACCGACCTGCCGACCGGTCCCGTCATCACCGCGCTGGTGCTCGGGCACGGCGCGGGCGGCGGGGTGGACGCCCCGGACCTGCTCGCCGTCCGCGACTCGGTGACCGCCGCCGGGGTGGCCGTGGTCCGGGTGACCCAGCCGTACCGGGTCGCCGGTCGACGCGCGCCGGCACCGGCCGGCCACCTCGACGAGGCGTGGACGGCGGTGCTGGCCGCGCTCCGGGAGCGCCACCCGACCGTCTCCGACTGGGTGGTCGGCGGGCGCTCCAGCGGCGCCCGGGTCGCCTGCCGTACCGCCACGGCGGTCGGCGCGAGCGGGATCGTCGCGCTGGCCTTCCCGCTGCACCCGCCGGGCCGTCCGGAGCGCTCGCGGGCCGACGAGCTGGCGACCGGGCTGCCCACCCTGGTGGTCAACGGCGACCGGGACCCCTTCGGGGTGCCGGAGCCGGGACCGGGCGTCGAGGTGGTGCTCCGCCCGGGTGAGCGGCACGACCTGCGGGGGGACCCGGCGGCCACGGCCGCGGTGGTGCGCGACTGGCTGCGCGGGCGGGGCTGGACACCCCGCTGAGCGGACCCGGCGGGCGCGGTCGTGGCGGGCGGACGCCGAAGAGATCGCACCGAGCGTGACCGGTGGTGGCGGCGGGTCGTTGCTAGGGATGGTGCCGGACGTCCGGTTCGGGCGGTCCGGGGCCATCCTCCCAGGCCCTTCCTGGTCCCAGCGCCGGTCGCGGCCGGCGCCGGGACCAGGAACGGCGGGGGTGACGGAATGTGTCGCCCCACTGCGCGGTTACTACCCCTGGACGACTTTTCCAGCCGAGGGGGGTGACCGGTGCCGACCGAGACACGGAGCCGGGAGCGGGACGAACGGGACGCGCGGCAGCTGAGGCGGCTGTTGGACGCGCCGGAGTGGCCCGCTGAGGCGTCGGCCACGGTGAGCACCAGCACACCGACCGGAACTGAATCTGCGGGCAGGTCCGTACGCGTATCCTCGGCGGGAAAGCATCCGACGCGAGGGGATGTGCGGTTGACCACCGAGAAGACGGACGAGCGCAGGGCCCGCTTCGAGCGGGACGCGATGCCCTTCGTCGATCAGCTCTACGCTGCCGGGCTGCGGATGACCCGCAACCCGGCGGATGCCGAGGACCTGGTCCAGGAGACGTACCTGAAGGCGTACGCGGCCTTCCACCAGTTCGAGCAGGGCACGAACCTGAAGGCCTGGCTCTACCGGATCCTGACCAACACCTACATCAACACCTACCGCAAGCGGCAGCGCCAGCCCGTGCAGGCGCCCACCGAGGAGATCACCGACTGGCAGCTGGCCGAGGCCGAGTCGCACACCTCCAGCGGGCTGCGCTCGGCGGAGACCGAGGCGCTGGACCGCCTGCCGGACAGCGACGTCAAGGAGGCCCTCCAGCAGCTGCCGGAGGAGTTCCGCATGGCGGTGTACCTCACCGATGTCGAGGGCTTCTCCTACAAGGAGGTCGCTGACATCATGGCCACGCCGATCGGCACCGTGATGTCGCGGCTGCACCGCGGCCGACGTAATCTGCGCAAGCTGCTCGAGCAGTACGCCGCGGAGCGGGGCTTCAGCGCCGCGCCGTCGTCGTCGAAGGGTTCGACCGCCGCCGCCGGCCGGGAGGTGTGACCGTGAGCTGTGGAGAGCCGCACGAGACGGACTGCCGCGAGGTGCTCGCGGAGGTCTACCTCTACCTGGATCTGGAGTGCGCGGACGAGCGCCGGATGCTGATCCGTCACCATCTCGACGAGTGCGGGCCCTGCCTGCGCGAGTACGGCATCGAGCAGGAGGTGAAGGCGCTGGTCGCGCGGTGCTGCGGCAACGAGACCGCGCCGGAGCAGCTGCGCGAGCGGCTGCGGGTACGCCTCACCGAGCTGGTGGTCTTCGAGAGCACCGAGTCCCGCGAGCTGGCGGACTGAGCGTCCGCCGGACGCGATGTCGAGCTGACAGAACCGGTGGCCCGGGTCGAATCCGACCCGGGCCACCGGTGTGTCCGGCCCTGGGCCGGGAGCTGCTGATCCTCGAGGCGGGCGCACCCGCCGACGATCAGGAGTTGGGGCGCTTGCCGTGGTTCGCGCCGCTCTTCTTACGGGCCTTCTTCTTCCGGGCCTTCTTCGCCATGCTGTGCCTCCTTGTGCTGGTCACGGTCCGACCGCGGGCGAGCGCGGCGGAGGTCGCGTACCGGTCCTCCGGGCGTCCGGGGTCCGACCCGCTGATGCTAGTGCGGGTGGCGTCGCCCGTGGTCCGGTGGGGCCGAAAGCGGCGTGGCGGCCGCTCCGCGTCCGCCGGTGACCCGGGTCATGATTGGATACCGTTCGCAGGCACACCGGTGGAGAGGGAGGGCCGTGACATGGCCGAGGAGATCCGCGCCGAGATGGTGGCGAACGTCTGGAAGGTCGTCGCGTCGGCCGGGGACACCGTGTCCGAGGGGGACACGCTGGTGATCCTGGAGTCGATGAAGATGGAGATCCCCGTGATCGCCGAGTCGGACGGCGTCGTCCAGCAGATGGCGGTCAACGAGGGCGACGTCGTGCAGGACGGTGACCTGATCGCGGTGATCGGTTGACCGGCCTCACCGTCCGTCGGGCCGACCCGGCCGACCACCCGGCGGTGGCTCGGCTGACGGTCGCCGCCTACGAGGCCGACGGGCAGCTCAAGGGCGAGAACGGGTACGCCGTGGTGCTCGCCGACGTGGCCACCCGGGCGGAGACCGGCGAGGTGCTGGTCGCCGTCGACGGGGAAACCGGCGAGGTGCTCGGCGCGGTGACCTTCGTGCTGGCCGGCACCCCGTACGCCGAGCTCTCCGGCCCCGGCGAGGCGGAGTTCCGGATGCTCGCCGTCGACCCGGCCGCGCAGGGCCGTGGCGCCGGGGCGGCGCTGGTCCGGGCCTGCGTGGCCCGGGCGACCGAGCTGGGCTGTTCGGCGGTGGTGATCTGCGTACGCAGCGGGATGGCCGTCGCGGCGCACCGGCTCTACGAGCGGATGGGCTTCGCCCGGGTGCCGGAGAAGGACTGGTCCCCGCTGCCGGGGGTGGAGCTGCTGGGCCTCCGGCTGGACCTCGCCGGCGGCTGACGGCGCCCGTACCGGCCGGCTCGGCGGGAGCCGTGCCGCCCGGTGACCGGCTGGGTCAGCCGCCGTCGCCGATCTTCGACAGCAGCTCGTCGGCGACCTCGAGAGCGATCTTCTTCCGCTCCTCGTCGGTGATGTGCGGGGCGCGTACCGCGAACCAGCTGCTGTGCACGGCGAACAGGGTGAGCGCGGCGCGGAGCTGCGCGGCGGGCGAGTCGTCGCCCCGGCACAGCTGGTCGGCGAGGCCCAGCATCCGCTCCCGCATCTGCATCCCAGCGGCGAGGCTCTTCAGCACGGTCTGGTTCTGCTCGAAGAAGCGCATCACCGACGGCTGCTCGCTGGCGAATATCGCGTCGGCGTACCGGGTGATCAGCGCCCGGCGGGTGGCCAGCGTGGCCGGCTGCGACCGGGCCCAGTCGATCAGCTCGTCCATCCGGTGCAGCCGGTCCTCGACGAAGCTGTTGACGATCTCGTCCTTGCTCCTGAAGTGGTAGTAGAGGGCGGCCTTGGTCACGCCCAGCCGCTCGGCGATCTCCCGGAGCGAGGTCTTCTCGTACCCCTGCTCGGTGAAGAGCTCCAGCGCGACGGCCTGGATGCGTTCCCGCGTGCCGCCTGTGCTCTCCCTCACCTGCACCACCCAACTCACTTGACGGGTTCCTGCTGTCCAACTTACCGTGCGGCTAGTAAGGTGACTAGCCGGGCGGCAAGTAAGTGCGACACATCTCCGGGGGAGCTTACCCATGACTCAGGAAATGCAGGCGACAGCGAGACCCAATGTTCGGGTCGTGCTCTTCGGCCTCATGATCGCGATGATGCTGGCGATGCTCGACAACATGATCGTCAGCACCGCGCTGCCGCGGATCGTCGGCGAGTTCGGCGGCGTCGACCACTTCACCTGGGTGGTCACCGCGTACGTGCTGGGCACCACGGTCTCCACCCCGATCTGGGGCAAGCTCGGCGACCTGTACGGCCGCAAGGCCGTCTTCCTCACCTCCGTGGTGATCTTCCTGATCGGCTCGGCCCTCTGCGGCATGTCCGGCTCCGGCATGTTCGGCGGCACCGAGAACGGCATGGTCGAGCTGATCGCGTTCCGCGCCGTCCAGGGCCTCGGCGCCGGCGGCCTGATGGTCGGCGTGATGGCGATCATCGGCGACCTGGTGCCGCCCCGCGAGCGGGGCCGCTACCAGGGCATGATCGCCGGCATCATGGCCATCGCCATGGTGGCCGGCCCGCTGGTCGGCGGCTTCATCACCGACAACCTCTCCTGGCGCTGGGCGTTCTACGTCAACCTGCCGCTCGGCGGCATCGCCCTGCTGGTCCTCGCCACCACCATGCACCTGCCGAAGTACCGCACCGAGCACAAGATCGACTGGGTGGGCGCCGCGCTGCTCTCCGTCGGCATCACCGCGATCGTGCTGGTCACCACGTGGGGCGGCAACGAGTACGACTGGACCTCCCCGCAGATCCTCGGCCTCGCCGTCCTCGCGCTGGTCGCCCTGGTCGTCTTCGCCCTCGTCGAGCGCCGCGCCGCCGAGCCGATCCTGCCGCTGGGGCTCTTCGCCAACCGCAACTTCGCCCTCATCTCGGTGATCGGCTTCCTGCTCGGCTTCGCGATGTTCGGCGCGATGAACTTCCTGCCGCTCTACCAGCAGACCGTGCAGGGTGCCTCGGCCACCAACAGCGGCCTGCTGCTGCTCCCGCTGATGTTCGGCATGCTCGTCGTCTCGCTGGTCGTCGGCCGGGCGATCACCAAGACCGGCCGGTACCGGATCTTCCCGATCGTCGGCGGCGTCGTGATGGCCGCCGGCATGGCGCTGCTGACCCGGCTCGAGGTCGACACCAGCAAGGCCGAGTCGTCGCTCTACATGATCGTGCTGGGCGTCGGCATGGGCTTCCTCATGCAGACCTCGATGCTGATCGCGCAGAACAGCGTCGAGCAGAAGGACCTCGGCGCGGCGAGCGGCGCGGCCACCTTCTTCCGGTCGATCGGCGGTTCGTTCGGCATCTCGCTCTTCGGCGCGATCTTCGCCAACCGGCTCGCCGACTCCGCGGCCGGCGCCGCGTTCAGCGGCGGTGGCGGCGAGGGCGGCCAGATGGACCTGGAGCAGCTCAAGCAGCTGCCGGCGCAGGCGCGCGAGCTGGTGCTCGGCGGCCTCTCCGACGCCATCTCGCACGTCTTCTTCTGGGCGGTCGTCTTCACCATCGCCGTGCCGGTGCTCGCCTGGTTCATCAAGGAGGTCCCGCTCCGGTCGACCAACGACGCCCCGGCGGACGCCACGCCGGACGAGCAGGCCGAGGCGGCCCTCGGCAAGGCCCCGGTCGCCTGACGCACGCTCCGCGGCCACGCCGACCCCACCTCGGGGTACGGCGTGGCCGCGCCGCACTCCCGGATCGCCCGGCGCCGGATCCGGGTTGCCGGCACCGGGGGAGGGTCAGGGGCGGCGGAAGGGGGCGGTGAGGCGGCGCCAGAGGCGGCGCAGGGCGCCGGGGCGACGGGTCTCGGCGGGCGGGCCGGAGATCAGCTCGCGGGCCAGCGCGGCGGTCGCCGCGTCCAGGGCCGGGGTGGCGAGGGCCAGGTGGGCCACGGAGATGGCGATCGGCACCCGGCGTTCGCGGGACACGGTCGCCACGTCGGCGAGGCGTTCGGCCACCGCCCGGGCCACGTCGGGGCGTACCGCGGGGTCGACCCAGGCGGCGGTGACCAGGGCGAAGAGCGCCGCCTCGGTGATCCAGTCCTCCACGCCCCAGACCAGCTCCAGCAGCACCCGCCGCCGGGTGGACTCCGGCCACGGCTCGTCGGTGCGGTGGTGCAGCAGGCCGAGGCAGGCCCAGACCTGCACGCAGCGCACCCAGAGCGAGGGGTCCTGGCCGGCGAGCACCCGGCCCAGCGCGGTCGGCGGTGCCTCGGGCGGGTGCACCAGCAGGCCGAGCAGGTCAGTCAGCTCCAGGGTGGCCAGGCCGACCGCGGCGTCGTACGCGGCCGGTGGGTGCGGCCACGCCGGGTGGGCGAGCTGCCGGACGCGCTCCGCCGCCTCGGTCGACGGGACCGGCAGGGCGGGCGCCGCGGTGGTGCCGTCGTACCGCCAGAGCTGGCAGGCGGTGGCGCGGCGGGGCTCGCGCGGGTCCGGGTCGGCGACCTCGGCGACCTCGACGTCGAGGCCGGGCACGGCCGCCGCGACGGTACGCATCGCGCTGGGCGGCTCCAGCGCGTCCAGCCGTACGGCGAGCCGGGCGGCGCCCTCGGCGGCGAGGGCCTGCCGCAGCGCGTCCAGCATCGGCCCGCCGGCCGGGGTGACCTGCCCCAGCCAGGGGCGGCTGCGGCAGCATTCGGCGAGCTCGCCGTGCTCGTGGCTGTCGTCGGGGTGGTCCCGGACGAAGTCCGCGAGGGCCACCAGGTGGGCCACGTCCCCGTCGCGCTGGAAGCGCAGCCGGTGCGCGGTGTGCACGGCGCAGTCGAAGGTGGGGTCGCGGGCGAGGGCCCGGTCGATCCAGTCGAGCGCCTCGTCGAGCCGGCCGGTGTCGGCGAGCGTGCCGGCGATGTCGGCGTAGACCGCGAGGTCGTCGGGGTCGTGTTCGACGGCGCGGCCGAGCGCGGCCAGGGCGTCCCGGGTCCGGCCGGCGCTGCGGTACGCGTACCCGAGCCAGACCTCGCCGAGTTTGGTCGGCTCCGCGCGTACCCCACGGGCGGCCCAGGTGACGGCGAGGGCGACCTCGCCGATCCGCCGGGCCAGCGCGGACGCCGCGCCCAGCAGCAGCGCGTGCCCGGGGTGCACGGTGACCGCGTTGCGGGCCAGGGTGAGGTACGGCCGCAGCGGGTCGCGGTGGCGCCGGGGCACCGGGTCGGACACCGCCGCGCAGATCTGCATGAGGATCCGGGCGGTCCGCTCGGGTTCGAGGCGTTCGGGCAGCTCGGGGGCGGTCACCCAGGGCACGCCCGCCCAGTTGGCGGCGGGCGCGTAGCCGGTGGCCGCGGCGAGCAGGTCGAGTCCTTCGGCCGGCCGCCCGGCGGCGGCGAGCAGGTGCGCGCGGGCCACCACCGCGCCGACGAATGCGTGGTGTCCCAGCGGGAAGAGATCCAGGTCGCCACCGCTGGCCGCGGCGACCCGGGCCAGGGTCTCGTGCACCTCGGGCAGCGTGGGGGCCTGGACGAGCGCGGCGGCGACGTGGTCGGCGGCGTGCTGGAGATCCCCGTCGCCCAGCGCCAGCCGGGCGAGCGTGAGCTCCCCCTCCGCGGAGAGCGCGGAGTCGTCCGTTCCGTCGGGCACGTCGTCCTCTCGGTGCGTCGGTTCGCCAGCCGGGCAAGCCTAGGGGATGGTGCGTCGATTCGGTGATCCACTGCGCATTGCTGTTCGTTACGTTGCTCGGATGGGCGCAAAGATGCAAGACTGAGCACCGATCGCGCGACGATCGCGCAGAGGGGAGTCCTCCGTGACCCGTCCAGGGGCCGGCATGGCCGCCGACATCGACGAGCAGCCGGCCGGCTACGACCGCCTGCTCTCCGCCGAACACGCCGGGGCGATCTCCCGGGTGGCGGCGGTGATCGCCGAGCGCCGCCCCCGGCACGTGGTCTTCACCGCCCGCGGCACCTCCGACCACGCGGCCCTCTACGCGGCGTACCTGACCGAGATCCGGCTCGGCCTCCCCGCCGGCCTCGCCTCGCCGAGCGCGATCACCGTCTACGGCGCCCGGCCCGACCTCTCCGACGCCCTGGTCGTCGGGGTCAGCCAGAGCGGCGGCTCGCCCGACCTCGCCGAGGTGCTGCGGGTGGCCAGGGCCTCCGGCGCGCTCACCCTCGCCGTCACCAACGCGCCCGACTCCCCGCTGGTGGAGACCGCCGAACTCGCCGTCGACATCGCCGCCGGGCACGAGCGGGCCGTCGCCGCCACCAAGACGTACACCGCCGAGCTGCTCGCGCTGCTGATGCTCGTCGAGGGAGTACGCGCCGGCGACGGGGTGCTGCCGGCCGAGGAGCGGGCCGCCCTCGCCGCCCTGCCCGAGCTGGCCGAGCGCACCCTCGCCGACCCCACCCCGGCCCAGCTCGCCCCGCGCTACCGGTTCGCCGCCCAGCTCGTCACCACCGGCCGGGGGTACGCGTACCCGACCGCCCGGGAGGCGGCGCTGAAGTTGATGGAGACCTCGTACCTGCCGGCGCTCGCCTTCTCCGGCGCCGACCTGCTGCACGGCCCGCTGGCCATGACCGACCCGGACGTCCCGGTGCTCGCCGTCGTCGGCTCCGGCCCCGGCGGGCGGTCGATGGGGGAGGTGCTGCCCCGGCTCGGCGAGCGCCGCGCCGACGTGGTGGTGGTCGGCTCCGCCGACGTCGAGGGCGCCACCCGGATGGCCGTCCCCGAGGTCGACGAGCGGTACGCCCCGCTGCTGGACATCCTCCCGCTGCAGCGGCTCGCCCTGGCCCTGGCGCTGGCCCGGGGCGAGGACCCGGACGCCCCGCGCGGGCTGAAGAAGGTCACCTCCACGATGTGACCTCCGGCGTGGCACGCTGTGTCTCGTGTCCACGCTGCGCGACCTCGCCGAGGAGCACACCCAGCTCCGCCCGGCCGACATCGACCACCTGCACCGGATCGCGGGGGACTGGCAGCTGCTGTCCGACCTCTCCTTCGCCGACCTGCTGCTCTGGGTGCCGGTGGACGGCGACGGGACGTTCCTCTGCGTCGCCCAGGTCCGCCCGACGACCGCCCCCACCGCGTACCTCGACGACCAGGTCGGGCGGATCGTCGGCGGTCCCGAGGTGGCGCACCTGGAGGTGGCCCAGCGGCAGGGCCGGATCTGGCGGGAGGGCGACCCGGTCTGGTACGGCGACGTGCCCGCCCGGCACGAGGCGATCCCGGTGCGGCTGCGGACCGCCGACGGAGAGAACGGCGAGGTCATCGCGGTGGTCGGCCGGGACACCAACCTCTCCACCGCCCGCACGCCCAGCCAGCTCGAACTGAACTACCTGACCACCGCCGACGACCTGGCCCAGATGATCGCCGACGGCACGTTCCCGCCGCCCCTGCACCCCGGCGAGACCACCTCCGCGCCCCGGGTCGGCGACGGCCTGGTCCGGCTGGACGCCAACGGCAAGGTCACCTATGCCAGCCCGAACGCGCAGTCCGCGTACCGCCGGTTGGGCTACGCCTCGCACCTGGTGGGGGAGGACCTGGCCAAGCTGCACCGCCGGCTGGCCGGCGACCCGCTGGAGGGCACCGACGCGGCGAACGCGATCCTGGCCGCGCTGCGCGGGGACGCCCCGCCCCGGCGGGAGATCGACGCCCGGGGCGCCACCATGCTCACCCGGGCGCTGCCGCTGATGCCGGCCGGCGTGCCGATCGGGGCGCTGGTGCTGGTCCGCGACATCACCGAGGTACGCCGCCGGGACCGCGCCCTGATCACCAAGGACGCCACCATCCGGGAGATCCACCACCGGGTGAAGAACAACCTCCAGACCGTCGCCGCGCTGCTCCGCCTCCAGGCCCGCCGGGTCTCCATGCCCGAGGCCCGGGTCGCCCTGGAGGAGTCGGTCCGCCGGGTCGCCTCGATCGCCCTGGTGCACGAGACGCTCTCCATGTCCAGCGACGAGGCGGTCGAGTTCGACGGCATCGTCGACCGGGTGGCCAGCGCGGCCACCGAGGTCGCGGCGACCGAGGTGACGGTCGGCATGCGCCGCAAGGGCAGCTTCGGCGTGCTGCCCGCCGAGATCGCCACCTCGCTGGTGATGGTCCTCAACGAGCTGCTGCTCAACGCCGTCGAGCACGGCTTCCCGCCCGCCGGGGAGGAGGGCGCGGTCGTCGCCGAGGGGGACGGCAAGCCCGAGGTGGTGGTCTCCGCGCACCGGTTCCGCAAGCAGCTGCACGTCTCGGTCGTCGACAACGGTCGCGGCCTGCCCGAGCAGTTCGACGCCGAACGCGGCGGCCGGCTCGGCCTGCAGATCGTCCGGGCGCTGGTGACCGGCGAGCTCCGCGGCACCATCGAGCTGCGCAACGGCGCCACCGGCGGCACCGAGGCCGTGCTGGTGGTCCCCCTCGCCCGCGGCTCCGCCGACCGCCTCACCCCCTGACGGCGGGCCACGGGCGCCCCGCCGGGACCGGCGGGGGGTCAGCGGATGAGCAGGGCGACCGTCAGGCCGGGGCGCGGCCAGACCTGGCGGACGGTGAAGCCGTCCCGCAGCGCCGCGCCCTTCGCCCCCGGCACGGCCGCCACCGGGTCGCTCCGCCGCCCGGCGACCACCAGCCAGACCCGGCGCGCGCCGGCCAGGCACTCCGCCGGCCGGTCGCACTCGCTGGCCCAGAGGTCCGCGCGCTGCCGCTGGTCGCGGACCATCAGCACGTCGCGGGGCTGCCACGACCCCAGGTGGTACGCGGTGCCGAGGTCGAGGAAGAGCCAGCTGTCCCGGGGGGAGAAGACGATCACGTCGCCGGGCTGCTGATGGTCGGCGATCACCCGGGCCACGCCCCGGTAGTCGACCGTGACGCTGCGCGGCCACTCATGGGTACGGCGCAGCGCCGCCTGGTCGGGCAGGCCGAGCAGCCCGGCCAGCACCACCACGGCGAGCGCCGGCGCCAGCCGTACACCGGCCAGCGCCGCGCCGGCCAGCAGGCAGCCGAACGGCACGGTGAAGACCAGGTAGCGCGGCACCCACAGCGGTACGACCAGCCCCGCCGCGAAGACCAGCAGCACCGGCAGCAGCACGCAGGCCGCCGGCACCAGCGCCCGCCGGCCGAGCCGTCCAGCGCCCAGCGCGGCGAGACCGAGCAGCAGGCCCCCCACCGCGCCGCTCTGCGCCACCCCGCCCGGCAGCGCCGCCAGGTCGGTCAGCCGGGCCGGGTCCACCCAGTCGAGCTGCCGGGACCGCTGCCCCCGGGCCACCAGCACCAGCGGACCGACCAGCAGCACGGTCGGCACCAACGCCACCAGCCACCGCCACAGCACGCTGCGCCCCGCCCGCCGCTCATCGCCGGATAGTTCGCCGGCCGGTCGTTCGCTGCCGGGTGGTTCGTCGCCGGGTCGTCCGCTGCGCGGTCGTTCGTCGGGCGGTGCGCCGCCGGGTCGCTCGCCGTCCGGTCGCTCGTCGCCGGGTCGCTCGTCGGCTGAACGGCCGTCGGTCGGACGATCGTCGGTGGGCCGGTGAGCCCCGGCCGGCGGAGCGTCGAGGCCGGCGGCTGCCGGGCCGCGCCACTGGACCAGCAGCACCGCGACGGCGTGCGCGGCGAGCAGGGTGAGCGCGATCAGGTGGGTCAGGCCCAGCACGGCGACGGCGGCGGCGTAGCCCGCCCAGCGGGTCCACGTCGGTCGTCGCAGCGCCTCGACCAGCAGCAGCGTGGCGAGCACGGCGAGGAGCGTGGCCAGCGCGTACGGGCGGGCCTCCTGGGCGTACCGGGAGGTGCCGGGGAGGACGGCGAGGAGCAGCCCGGCCAGCAGCCCGACCCGGGCGTCGACCAGCCGTTCGCCGAGCCGGGCGGTCAGCCCCGCGGCGGCCGCCATGGCGAGCGCCGACGGCAGCCGCAGCGCGGTCGCCGAGTCGCCGAAGAGCGCGGTCCAGCCGTGCATGAGCAGGTAGTACGGCCCGGTGGCGGCGTCGATGGTGCCGGCCAGCCGGAGCAGGTCGCCGACCGGCCGCGTCGCCGCGCTCCAGGTCGCCAGCTCGTCCCGCCACAGCTGCGCCCGGGTCAACCCGGTGAGGGTGACCAGCAGCGTGAGGAGCACCGGCGCCAGCCAGACCAGCCAACGCCGGTGGTGGCTCCTGACCGGAGCGGCCGCGCCTCTGGCCCGTCTCAGCTCCGAAGGTGCGGTCACATGTCGCAGCGTCACACAGCGGGACGGCTCGGCGGGCTGGTCCGCCGATTCGCGGCCCGCAGTCCGTGATGTGGGATGGCACACGCGGTCATTGGCCGGTCAACCGGGGGTGTGGAAGCATGGGCCCATGACCGCCGCTGTCGTCCGCCGCTTCGTGGCCCGTCGCCACGTTGATTACGGCCGCGTGCGCAGCGCGATCTGTCCGGCCAACTGACGACGCCCGATCCATCCGTCTCGGGCGCGTTCCGCGCCGGCCGTCGAAGACATCGCCGTCCACGGCCCTCTCCAGGGCCGGCCGCCGCGTCCGCGTCCAGGCACTGCAGACAACGGAGGACGCCGCGATGGCGGTCAGCAGCACCCCGACCCGGCCCGAGACCCCGGCGGCCCCCGCCGCCCGGGCCCCCCGCCGTCCGCGCGGGGAGGGGCAGTGGGCGCTCGGTCACCGCGAGCCGCTCAACCCCAACGAGCGGATCAAGAAGGACGACGACCCGCTGAACGTCCGGGCCCGGATCGAGAACATCTACGCCCACCGGGGCTTCGCCTCGATCGACCCGCAGGACCTGCGCGGCCGGTTCCGCTGGTGGGGCCTTTACACGCAGCGCAAGGCCGGCATCGACGGCGGGCGCACCGCCGTGCTGGAGCCGCACGAGCTGGAGGACGAGTTCTTCATGCTCCGGGTCCGGGTCGACGGGGGCCAGCTCAACCTGGCCCAGCTCCGGGTCGTCGCGGACATCTCCCGCGAGTTCGCGCGGGACACCGCCGACGTCACCGACCGGCAGAACATCCAGTTCCACTGGATCCGGGTGGAGGACATGCCGGAGATCTGGCGCCGGCTGGAGGCGGTCGGCCTGCAGACCACCGAGGCGTGCGGCGACTGCCCGCGCATCGTGCTCGGCAGCCCGGTCGCCGGGGTGGCCGAGGCCGAGCTGCTCGACCCGACCCCGGCGATCGACGAGATCGTCAGCCGGTACGTCGGCGACAAGCGGTTCTCCAACCTGCCCCGCAAGTTCAAGACCTCGATCTCCTGGCTGGTCGACACCCCGTACGAGGCGAACGACATCGCCTTCCTCGGGGTGGACCACCCGGAGCACGGCCCCGGCTTCGACGTCTGGGTCGGCGGCGGCCTCTCCACGAACCCGATGCTGGCCCAGCGGCTGGGCGTCTGGGTGCCGCTGGCCGAGGTGCCGGACGTCTGGGCCGGCGTGGTCGGCATCTTCCGCGACTACGGCTACCGCCGGCTGCGCAACCGGGCCCGGCTGAAGTTCCTGGTCGCCGACTGGGGCGTGGCGAAGTTCCGCGAGGTGCTGGAGAAGGAGTACCTGGGCCGGACGCTGCTCGACGGCCCGGCGCCGGAGCTGCCGAGCAAGCCGGTGGACCACATCGGCGTGCACCGGCAGCGCGACGGGCGCAACTACGTCGGGGCGGCCCCGGTGGTGGGTCGGATCTCCGGCGGGCAGCTCGCCGAGCTGGCCGACGCGGTCGAGGCGCACGGCAGCGACCGGGTGCGGCTCACCCCGTACCAGAAGCTGCTGGTCCTCGACGTGGCGCCGGAGCGGACGGAGTCCCTGGTCGCGGCGCTGCGCCGGCTCGGCCTGGAGGCCCGGCCGTCGGCCTGGCGGCGCGGCACCATGGCTTGCACCGGCATCGAGTTCTGCAAGCTCGCCATCGTCGAGACCAAGGCCCGCGGCGAGGAGCTGGTGGCCCGGCTGGAGGAGCGGCTGCGCGACTTCGACGCCGACATCTCCATCCACCTCAACGGCTGCCCGAACGCCTGCGCCCGGACCCAGGTCGCCGACATCGGCCTGAAGGGCCAGCTGGTGGTCGGTCCGGACGGCCGCCAGGTGGAGGGCTTCCAGGTGCACCTGGGTGGCGGCCTCGGCATGGCCCAGGGGCAGACCGCCGGCTTCGGCCGCAAGCTCCGCGGCCTGAAGACCACCGCCGTGGAGCTTCCGGAGTACGTGGAACGGCTGGCCCGCCGCTACCTGGCCGGCCGGACCGAGGGTGAGACGTTCGCCAACTGGGTGATCAGGGTCGACGAGGAGGAGTTGCGATGAGTGACGCCCGTTCCGCGCCTCTCTACTGCCCGTACTGCGGTGAGGAGGACCTTCGGCCGAGCGAGGCCGGGCACGGCGCCTGGGAGTGCCACGCCTGCGCCCGGGTCTTCACCGTGAAGTTCACCGGCCTGCTCGGCAGGGCGGTGATCCGGTGAGCGGGAGGAGTGAGCTTGCGAGCCCCGCAGTCGCGAACGAAGAGCCGGCACCGATGAAGCTGGTCTCCGCCACCAACCTGGGCCTGGTCGGCCCCGGCGGCCCGGCGCCGGCCGACCCGGAGCGCCGCGACCCCGAGGAGCTGCGCGCGCTGGCCGAGACGGCCGGGCGGGAGCTGGAGGGCGCCCCGGCGCTGGAGATCGCCCGCTGGGCCGCCGAGACCTTCGGCGACCGGTTCTGCGTCACCAGCTCGATGGCCGACGGCGTGCTCGCGCACCTGGTCTCCCGGGTCGCGCCCGGCGTGGACGTGGTCTTCCTGGACACCGGGCTGCACTTCCCGGAGACGCTGCGGGTCCGCGACGAGGTGGCCCGGCGGCTGCCGGTGAACGTCCGCTCGATCCGCCCCCGGATGACCGTCGGGCAGCAGGACGGCCAGTACGGCCCCCGGCTGTTCAACAGGTCCCCGGACGACTGCTGCCAGCTGCGCAAGGTCGAGCCGCTGGAGCGGGCCCTGACGGACTACGACGCCTGGGCCGCCGGGCTGCGCCGGGACGAGTCGCCGACCCGGGCGAGCACGCCGGTGGTGACCTTCGACGCCCGGCGCGGCAAGGTCAAGGTGAACCCGATCGCGACCTGGACCCAGCGCGACGTGGACGCCTACGTCTCCCGCTACGACATCCCCGTCAACGAGCTGTTCAGCCGGGGCTACGGCTCGATCGGCTGCTGGCCCTGCACCCGCCGCACGAAGGCGGGGGAGGACCCACGGGCGGGCCGGTGGGCGATGTTCGAGAAGACCGAGTGCGGCCTGCACGTGTGACCTCGGCGGGCGCCGGGGCGGTCGTCGGGGCCGCTCCGGTGGTCCTGGTCGCGCACGGCAGCCGCGATCCCCGCGCCGCCGGGGCGACCCGCGCGCTTGCCCGGGCCGTCGAGGCGACCCGCCCCGGCACCACGGTGCTGCCGAGCTGGCTGGACCACACCGAGCCCGGGCCGACCGGCGTGCTGCGCGACCTCGCCGCCGCGGGACATCCCCGGGCGGTGCTGGTCCCGCTGCTGCTGACCGCCGCGTACCACCGGAGGGTCGACATCCCGGCGGCGGTCGCCGCGGCGCGGGAGTCGGGGCCGCCGATGGACGTCCGGATCACCGACGTGCTGGGGCCGGCGGACGGGACGGTGGACGCCGCGCTCCTGGCCGGGCTGCGGCGACGGCTCGCCGAGGCCGCGGCCGGACCTGTCGACGCCCTGGTGCTGGCGGCGGCGGGCACCCGGGACCCCGGGGCGCGCGGCTCGGTGGGGCGGGTGGCGACGGCCCTCGGGGCGGAGCTGGGCCTGCCCTGCCGGGTGTCGTACGCCTCGGCGGCATCTCCGGCGGCCGGCGTCGCGGTGGCGAAGCTGCGCGCGGCGGGCGCCCGGCGGGTCGCGGTGGCCGCCTACTTCCTGGCTCCCGGCCTGTTCCACGACGGGGTGCTGGCGGCGGCCCGGGACGCCGGCGCGACGGCGGTGGCCGCCCCGCTCACCGACGCCCCGGACCTCGCGGACCTGGTCCTCCGTCGCGTCGACGCCGCGCGGCCGCGATGAGCCCCCACGGCCCGGTCCACGGCCTTCCCGGCGGCGCCCCCGGACAGCACAACGCCCCGGCGGGTGACCCTGCCGGGGCGTACAGCTGTGCGGTGTTGTGGTCAGGCGGAGTGAGCGCGCAGCACCCGGAGACCGCCGCGGCGCTTGACCGCACGGCGCTCCTCTTCGCTCATCCCGCCCCAGACGCCGGCATCCTGACCGGACTCGAGCGCCCACTTCAGGCACTCGTCGGTCACGGAGCAGCGCCGGCAGACGGCCTTGGCCTGCTCGACCTGCAGGAGAGCCGGACCGGACGTCCCGATCGGGAAGAACAGCTCCGGGTCCTCGTCGCGGCAGACAGCATGGTGACGCCAGTCCATGGCGGCAACACTCCTCATTCTGGATGGGTGGCAGATATCGCTTCGTGCTTTTCCTATATGCATCCGCGATGCCGATTGGTGACGGTCAGCGTCCATCAATTCGGCACTGCGTGAGCAGGCTGCGGGCCCCTGGACCTGCTGGAACAGCTCAACCTGCCGAGCATATCCAGGCAATGTCCCGGTAACACAAGTTCGCTTGTGAATACTTTCACGAACTGTCGCGATGTCAAGGGTGACGCTCGGAAAAACTCCGAGCAGTGAGCGAGCTCACCGCCCTTTTGTCCGGGTTTCAGAGCGCTCTGGTTACCCGGCGTACCACAGTCGAGGATCAATATAGTACAGTCCGCGTGACATTGCTGACATTTCCGGCACCTACCCCTCGGGTGTGGCGGCCACCGCCAGGATGCGATGGGTGACCGCGTCAACCGACGGGAGTACCCGAGGCCTAGCAGATTACTCTCAGTGCGGCCGGAACGGATGTGAATCTAACTTTCTCCCGCTCGCCAAGGTAGTCCCCGTCGAGTTGAAATGCCTGCGGACGGGCCGAGAGCAGGGTGAACTCAGACACGTCGTGCAGTCGCAGCAGCTGACGGCCACGCGGACCGGGATTCCGGGAGAAGGACTGGGTCACTGTCCGTGCCGTACTGGCGACCCGGAGCTGACGCATCGCCAACACGTCGAGGCCGAGGTCGAACGAGGCCTCCGGGTTCGGGTTGATCTCCCGCTCGCCCAGGTACGTCCACGGCGCGGTGTTCTGGATGATGACCGTCGCCAGCTCGCCCTCGGCCTGCTCGCCCGGGCGTTCCAGGCTGATCGCCGGATGCCGCCGGTCCGAGCCGAAGAAGTACTGCCCGACGGTGGACCGCAGGTAGAGCCCGGGCGTGGAGACCCGTCCCTTCCGTCTCGCCTGCTCGACCCGGTGGATCACCGCGGCGTCGACGCCGAAGCCGGCGCAGAAGGTGAAGTACCGGTCGTCCGCCCGGCCCAGGCCGATCGTCCGGGAGCGGCCCAGGCGCAGCCCCTCCAGGATCACGCTGGTCCCCTCCGGCCACTCCCGGGGCAGCCCCAGCGCCCGGGCGAAGACGTTCGTGGAGCCGCCGGGGACGGTGGCCAGGGCGGGCAGCCGCTCCGCCGGCGTGTCGCCGGTCCGGAACGTCGGCGGCTCGGCCGCCATCAGGCCGTTCACCACCTCGTTCACCGTGCCGTCGCCACCCAGCGTGACCACCAGGTCGACGCCTTCCTCGGCGGCCTCCCGGGCCAGATCCACGGCGTGGCCCCGTCGGCGGGTGTACCGCACCGACAGGTCGACTTCGCTGCGCAGCGCCCGGACCAGGACGTCCCGGCTGCGTTCGCTGGTGGTGGTGGCCTTCGGATTGACCACCAGGACGGCCCGCATGGGCGGCACTGTACCGCGCCTACCCACGGGTATCGTGTCGCGCGTGACCATCGACTCCGAGCCGATTCCCGACACCCTCCGTTGGGCGGTCCGCCTGCTGCGCGCCGAGGCGGTGGCGCTCGGCCTGGTCGCGGTCTGGCTGATCTGGTCCGATCTCACCGCCACCACGACCGACCTCACCGCGGCGCTGCTGGTCACCGCGTTCGCGATCGCCGGCGCCGCGGCGCTCTGGGCCCTCGGCGGCGCGTTGGCCCGCCGGAAGAGCGGCGCCCGGGCCCCGACCATCGTGCTCCAGCTCATGCTGCTGCCGATCGGCTGGTACATGATCCAGGGCGGGCTGGGCTGGCTGGGCCTGCCGCTGATGGCCCTCGGCCTCGGCGTCAGCGGCCTGCTGGTCAGCCCGCCGACCAACCGGGCGCTCGACTTCGAGTGACCCGCCGGGCGTGCCGAGGCGCCCGGGCGCGTGGGTCAGTAGCCGGAGGCGCGGCGGGTGAGCAGCGAGATGCTGGCCCGGCCGTCGGCCGCCTTCGCGGCCGCCGACGTGGTCAGCGCGGTGAGCACCTTCCAGGCGAAGGACGACTCGGACGGGAGGGTGGCGCCCCGGACGGTCGGCACGGTCACCTCGACGGTGAGCGCGTCGTCGGTCACCGCGAAGCGGCACTCCAGCTCGGCGTTCCGGGTGGCGATGGCGAGCAGCATGGCGCAGGCCTCGTCGACCGCGATGCGCAGGTCCTCGATCTCGTCGAGGGCGAACTGGAGGCGGGCCGCGAGACCTGCCGTGGCGGTGCGGAGCACGCCGAGGTAACCGCCGTCGGCGGGCACGGTGAGGTGCACCACGTCGTCGTCGGTCGTCGGCTGGCCGGTCAGTTGAGTCACGCCTCATCCCCCCGGTGCCGGACTCTACCCGGTCAGGTCCGCGGATGCGGGGGCGCGGCCGTCGCCTGCGCGGCCAGGCCGTGCAGCGCCGGGCCGGTGAGCCGGTACGGCACCCATTCGTCCATCGGCGTCGCCCCGATGGCGGCGTAGAAGCCGGCCGCCGGGTTCCAGTTGATCATCCACCAGTCGAGCCGCCGGTAGCCCCGCTCGACGCAGAGCGCGGCGAGGGTGGCCAGCAACAGCCGACCCGCCCCGCTGCCCCGGGCGGCCGGGCGGACGTAGAGGTCTTCCAGGTAGACGCCGTGCACGCCTTCCCAGGTGGAGAAGTTCAGGAACCACAGCGCGAAGCCGAGCGGCTCGTCCCGGGCGTCCACCGCGACGTGCCCGAAGAGCGCCGGGGCCGGCCCGAACAGGGCGGCGGTCAACTGCTCCGCGGTCAGGTGGCACTGCTCCGGGGCGCGTTCGTACTCGGCGAGTTCGTGCACCATCGCGACGACGGCCGGCACGTCCTCGGGACGCGCCGGCCGGATCGTCGGTGCCTGGGCAGCCAGGATCACGCCTTCTTGGTCTCCCAGAAGATCTTGGAGATCTCGTCGATCTTCTGCAGCAGCTCGTCGGCCTTGGCCGGGTCCACGCTGCCCTTGGCGCCGCTGGCGCCGGCGAGCTTGGTGGCCTCGTTGAAGAGCTGGTGCAGGTTCGGGTACTTCTCGAAGTGGGCCGGCTTGAAGTAGTCGGTCCACAACACCCACAGGTGGTGCTTGACCAGCTCGGCGCGCTGTTCCTTGATGATGATGGCCCGGGTGCGGAACTCCGGGTCGGTGTTCGCCTGGTACTTCTCGCAGATCATTTTGACCGATTCGGCCTCGATCCGGGCCTGCGCCGGGTCGTACACGCCGCACGGCAGGTCGCAGTGCGCGCTGGCGGTCACACGGGGCGAAAGGATGCGAGGAAGGCGCATCAGGGTCCTCCATGGGATGTTTGCGATGATCCAAGCCGACATTACTCCTGGACATGCTCCCCGGCGGGCGGGAGGTGAAACCCGATGGGCGCCCCAGACGACTCCGCCGCGCCCGAGCTGCGCGGCCCGTTGGTGACCGTGCTGGTCACCGGACCCTCCATGGTCCCGACGCTGCGCCACGGCGACTCGGTGCTGGTGCGCACGGGGGGTCGGGCCGTCCGTCCGGGCGACGTGGTGGTGGCGGTCTTCCGGAGCCGCCCCGACCTGCTCGTCGTGAAGCGCGCGGTCCGCCCGCAGGACGGCGGTTGGTGGGTACGCGGCGACAACGACCTGGTCGCCGACGACTCCCGGGCCTACGGGGTGGCCGACGTGCGGGGCCGGGTGCTGGTCCGGTACTGGCCCCGGCCTGGCCGGCTGCGCCGCCGACGGATATGACCCCGCTCACATCGGCGCTCCGCACACGCCACTATGCTCGGAAAGTGCCCGGGTGACCCCCCGCACCGCCCGCCCCGCTCGCCGCTGACCTCGCGCCCGAGCCGGCCGGTCCGTCTGCTCGACAGATCCTGGAGTCACCAATGTCTTCGTCCACCGTGGACCCCGCTGATCCCGTCTTCCGGCTGCACGTCGGCGGCAAGATGGCCGTCGCCTCGACCGTCCCGCTCACCAGCCGGGAGGACCTCTCCCTCGCGTACACCCCCGGGGTGGCCCGGGTGTGCGAGGCGATCGCCGCCGATCCTGCCCTCGCCGACGACTACACCTGGGTGTCGCACACCGTCGCCGTGGTCACCGACGGCTCCGCCGTACTCGGCCTGGGCAACATCGGCCCCCGCGCGGCGCTGCCGGTGATGGAGGGCAAGGCGGTGCTGTTCAAGCAGTTCGCCGGCGTGGACGCGGTGCCGATCTGCCTGGACACCCAGGACGTGGACGAGATCGTGGCCGCGGTGAAGGCCCTCGCGCCGTCGTTCGGCGGGATCAACCTGGAGGACATCAGCGCCCCCCGCTGCTTCGAGGTGGAGCGCCGGCTGGACGAGATCCTGCCGATCCCGGTCTTCCACGACGACCAGCACGGCACCGCGATCGTGGTGCTGGCCGCGCTGCGCAACGCCGCCACCCTGCTCAACCGCAAGCTCGGTGACCTGCGGGTGGCGGTCAGCGGCGCCGGCGCGGCCGGAGTGGCGGTGACCAAGATGCTGGTCGCCGGCGGAGTGAACCCGGACCAGGTGGTGGTCTGCGACTCCAAGGGGATCATCGGCCGGCACCGCGAGCTGACCGGGACCAAGGCGGAGCTGGCGGAGACCACCAACGCCGAGGGGCGGCAGGGCGACATCACCGAGGCGCTGCGCGGCGCGGACGTCCTGATCGGCGTCTCCGGCGGGCAGATCCCCGAGGCGGCGGTGGCCGGGATGGCGCCCGGTGGCATCGTCTTCGCGCTGGCCAACCCGACCCCCGAGGTGCACCCCGAGGTGGCCGCCCGGCACGTCGCGGTGGTCGCGACGGGCCGCAGCGACTACCCCAACCAGATCAACAATGTGCTCGCCTTCCCCGGCGTGTTCCGGGGTGCGCTGGACGCCCGGGCCACCCGGATCACCGAGGGGATGAAGGTGGCCGCCGCCGACGCGATCGCCGGCGTGGTAGCCGAGTCGCTGACCGCCGAGGCGATCGTGCCCTCCCCGCTGGACCCGCGGGTGGCCCCCGCGGTCGCCGAGGCGGTGGCCGAGGCCGCCCGCCGCGACGGCGTCGCCCGCCGCTGAGCGGCACCGCCGGAAGCAGGGGGGCCCTTCTTATCGCGTTTTGATGGGAAGGGCCCCTTCTTAACGGGCGCTCAGCTTGTTACCGTGCCGATCATGCGTGCCGCCTATGCCTCGAGCTTCGATGCCGACAACCCGCTCGCCGCGCTCAGCGTCGGCGACCGCCCCGAGCCGGCCCACCCGCAAAAGGACTGGGTCACCGTGCAGGTGCGGGCCAGCTCACTCAACCACCACGACCTCTGGTCGCTGCGCGGGGTGGGGCTCGGCCCGGACCAGCTGCCGATGATCCTCGGCTGCGACGCGGTCGGCACCGACCCGGACGGCAACGAGGTGGTCATCTACCCGGTCGTGCCCACCCCGGGCGACCCGCGCGGGGTCTCCATCCTCTCCGAGCACTTCCCCGGCACCTTCGCCGAGCGGGTGGCCGTACCCCGGATGAATCTGCTGCCGCTGCCCACCGGCCTGGCGGCGACCGACGCGGCGTGCCTGCCCACGGCCTGGCTGACCGCGTGGCGGATGCTCACCGCCAAGGGCCGGGTCGACGAGGGCGAGTCGGTGCTGGTCCAGGGGGCCGGCGGCGGCGTGGCCACCGCGGCCGTCGCGCTCGGCGTCGCGCTCGGCAAGCGGGTGTACGCCACCAGCCGGGACGCCGTCAAGCGGGAGCGGATCACCGAACTGGGGGCGACCGCGGTGGAACCCGGCGCCCGGCTGCCCGAGCGGGTCGACGTGGTGATCGAGACGGTCGGCGCGGCGACCTTCGACCACTCCCTCAAGTCGGCCGCGCCGATGGCCCGGATCGTCGTCTCCGGCGCCACCGCCGGGCACGAGCCCAAGGTCAACCTGCGCCGGGTCTTCGCCATGCAGCTGGAGATCCTGGGCACCTCGATGGGCACCCCGGACGAGCTGACCGAGCTGCTCGCGTTCTGCGCCGAGCACGAGGTCCGCCCGGTGGTCGACACCGTGGTGCCGTTCAGCCGGATCGAGGACGCCTTCGCCCGCCTCGCCTCCGGCGACGTCTTCGGCAAGGTCGTCATCGACCACACCGCCTGACGCGCCGCCACCCTCGGCGGCCGCTCAGAGGTGGTCGTCGAGGGTGGCCAGGTCGCCGCGGGTGGCGTCGGCGGGGAGTCGGTCCTTGGCCTTGGCGTCGCCGTAGAGGGTCCAGCGGAGGAACTCGACGGTGGTGTCGGAAACCACCCGCAGCGCCTTGCCGTCGGTGAGCAGGGCCCGGCCGTGGTCGCCCTTCGGCAGGCTGAGCATGGCCTTCGGCCAGGGCACCGCGTCGTAGACCGCCTTGCCGGCGGCGTAGTTCACCACCTCGTCCGCCTCGCCGTGCACGAAGAGCTGCGGCGCGGCGGCGCCGGCGAAGGCGGTGCCGACCCCGAGCGCCGTACCGGCGAAGACGATGCCGGCGTCCAGCCGCTCGTCCCGGCCGGCGGTGAAGAGCCCGATCGTGGTCACCCCGCCCGCGCTGTGCCCGGCCGCGGCCACCCGCTCGGCGTCCAGCCGGCCGCGCAGCGGATCATCGGCCTTCGCGTCGAGGGCGAGCACCTGGGTCAGCGCGTACGACACGTCGGCCGGCTGGTTGAGCACGTCCAGCACGTTGCCGTCGCCGCCCGTGCCGGTGTGCGGGAACCGCGGCGCGGCGACCACGAAGCCCGCCGCCGCCCAGCGGCTCAGCAGCAGCTGGTAGTCCTCCGGCCGGGCACCCAGGCCGTGGCTGAACATCACCACCGGGAACCGGCCGGCCGCCGCCGGCGCCGAGCGCTCCGGCGTGCCGCCGGCCGCGCCCCGGGCCGGGTACCAGAGGGTCACCGGCAGGGGCCGGTCGCCGTCGCGGTTCAACGTCAGCTGCCGTACGCCCACCGCGAAGGCCTGGGTGGGGGCGTGCCCGGCGGGCACCCGGGGCGTGGGGGCGGTCGCCTTCGGCGGCGGGGTCGGGGCGCTGCGCACGGTCGGCGCGGCACCGCCCGAGCAGCCGGCCAGGCCCACCGTGAGCAGGGCGGCGGCGACCAGGGTCGAGGTACGGCGACGGGACATGAAGACGATTGTGCCTCGCGCCGCCGCGTCGCCGGTCCGACATCGAACGGAGCGTGACCGGATCGCCCGTTCCGCGCTTGAGGTGTGCCCGGCGCGTCATGACGCACCGCCCGAACCGCGGCCAACTGCCGCCCCGCCAGCCCACCCCCGTCCACCCGCCGCACGCTACCCCCGACTTCCCCGCTTGGGTGGGGGCGCTAGTGGGGGAGGGAGTGGGTGGTGAGGGTGGTGATGGTCGGGTGGTGGGCGTCGGTGGGGAGGCGGTGCAAAGCGGTGGGGTCGTCGTAGAGGGTCCAGCGGAGAAAGTCGGTGGTGGTGGCGAGGACCTGGGCGAAGCCGGGCTGGCCGGGGGAGAGGTACTCGCCGTGGCCCTGGCCGGGCAGGCTCAGGAAGGCCGCCGGGCCGGTCGCGCGGGCGTACGCGGCGCGGCCGACGGACTCGGGGACGATCGGGTCTGCGCCGCCGTGCACGAAGAGCAGGGGTGCCGGCGGGCCGGCGAAGCTGCCGGCCAGGCCCCCGCCGGCGAGCACGATGCCGGAGCGCAGCCGCGCCGAGTGGCCGGAGGTGAACATCCCGGCCGTGGTGAAGCCGCCCGCCGAGTGACCGGCCGCGGCGATCCGGTCGACCGCCAGGTGCCCGGCGAGCGGGTCGCCCCGGCGGGCGTCGAGGCGCACCAGGTGGCCGATCAGCCGCCACCCGTCGGCAGGCTGGTTGCGCACGTCGGCCCGGGTGAAGTCGGCCGCCCGCAGGTTCGTGCGCGGATAGGTGGGGGCGGCCACCACGAAGCCGGCGGCGGCCCACCGGGTGGTCAGCGGGGCGTGCAGCTCGGGGAGGCTGCGCAGCCCGTGGCTGTAGACGACGACCGGGAAGCGTCCCGCCGCGACGGGCGCGGCGGCGATCGCCACCGGCCCGGTCGTTGACGGGCCACCCGGGGTACTGCGGCCGGTCGGGGCGGCCGGGGTGGCGGGGTACCAGATGGTGACCGGGAGTGGTCGTGGACCGTCCGGGTCGACGGTGAGCTGCCGGACCCCGACCGGCCAGCTCCGCTGCGGGGCGGGTCCGGGGGAGGTGACGCGGACCGTACCGGGCGCTGGCCCACCGGTCGCGGCGGTGGCCGGCCCGCAGCCGGCCAGCAGCGCCGTCACCAGCACGGCGACCAGCCGCTGCACCCCCACCGTTCCACGGTAGGCGGCCGGGTGGGCCGGGCGGCCCCGCCGTCCGGACCGGCTGCCGTCACCACCCGGTCGGTGCGGCTCCGCCGGCCGGGCCGACCTGCCGCCACCGGCCCGGCGGGGCAGTCCGCGTCGACGGGCTTCGCTAGGGTCACCGGCATGTCTGAGAACTACACCGACCCGAGCGGCAACACCGAGCAGTTCCGCGCGTTCGTCCACGCGCCCGAGGGCACCGCCCCGGAGGCCGCACCGTCCCGCCTCCCGCTGATCGTCGGCGCAGTGGTCGTGGTGCTGCTGGTGGCCGTGGTCGCCTGGCTCGCGCTGGGCTGAGCCGTACCCCGGGTCAGTGGTGGGTCGCCGCCACCACGGCCCGGGTCTCCCGGGCGATCTCCCGTTCCTCGTCGGTGCTGATGACGCAGACCGTCACCTCGGCCCCGTCCGGTGAGATCACCCGGTCGCCGCTGGCCTCGTTGCGCGCGGGGTCCACGGTGATGCCGAGCCGGTCCAGCCCGGCCAGCGCGGCCGCGCGGACCGGCGCGGCGTGCTCGCCCACCCCGGCGGTGAAGGTGATCGCGTCGACCCGCCCGAGCAGCGCGTAGTACCCGCCGACGTACCCGGTGATCCGGCGGCGGTAGACGTCGAAGGCGAGCGCGGCGGCGGCGTCCCCGGCGTCCCGGCGGGCCAGCACCTCGCGCATGTCGTTGACCCCGGTCAGGCCGAGCAGGCCGCTGCGGTGGTTGAGCAGGTCGTCGATATCGTCGACGGCCATCCCGCCCTCCCGGCGCAGGTGGAAGATCACCGTCGGGTCGAGGTCGCCGCTGCGGGTGCCCATCACCAGGCCCTCCAGCGGCGACATCCCCATCGAGGTGGCCACGCTCCGTCCACCCTGGACGGCGCAGGCGCTGGCCCCGTTGCCCAGGTGCAGGGTGATGACGTTGACCTCCTCGTACGGCCGGTCGAGCAGTTCGGCGGTGCGCCGGGAGACGTACGCGTGCGAGGTCCCGTGGAAGCCGTACCGCCGGATGCCGTACCGCCGGGCGGTGTCCCGGTCGATGGCGTAGGTCGCGGCGGCCTCCGGCAGGGTGTGGTGGAACGCGGTGTCGAAGACCGCGACCTGCGGGACGTCCGGCAGCGACTCGCGGGTCACCCGGATGCCGGTCAGGTTGGCGGGGTTGTGCAGCGGGGCGAGCGGGACGAGGTCCTCGACCGCGGCGATGACCGCGTCGTCGATCAGCACCGGCTCGCTGAACCGGCGTCCGCCGTGCACCACCCGGTGCCCGACCGCGGTCAGCCCGGTCAGGTCCAGGCGGTCGAGGATCTCCCGGACGGCGCTCTCGTGGTCGTCCGGTCCGCCGCCCGGCTCGCCGACCCGCTCGACCGTGCCCTTGCCGGCCACGGACTCGCCGTCGTACAGCCGGAACTTCACGGACGAGGACCCACAGTTGAGGACGAGCACCCGCTCGGTCACGCGACCTCCTCCGACGCGGCGGCCTGGATGGCGGTGATGGCGACGGTGTTGACGATGTCCGGGACGGTCGCACCCCGGGACAGGTCGTTGACCGGCCGGCGCAGGCCCTGCATCACCGGGCCGACCGCCACCGCTCCGGCCGAGCGCTGCACCGCCTTGTACGTGTTGTTGCCGGTGTTCAGGTCCGGGAAGATGAAGACCGTGGCCCGCCCGGCGACCGGGCTGTCCGGCAGCTTCGTGGCCGCGACCTGCGGGTCGATCGCCGCGTCGTACTGGATCGGCCCCTCGACCAGCAGCTCGGGCCGGCGTTCGCGGACCAGCTTGGTGGCCGCCGCGACCTTCTCCACGTCGGCGCCGGCGCCCGAACTGCCGGTCGAGTACGACAGCATCGCCACCCGGGGTTCGACGTCGAACCGGGCGGCCGTGTCGGCGGAGGAGATGGCGATGTCGGCGAGCTGGGCGGCGTCGGGGTCGGGGTTGACCGCGCAGTCACCGTAGACCAGCACCCGGTCGGCGAGCAGCATGAAGAAGACGCTGGAGGCGATGGAGACACCCGGCAGGGTCCGGATGATCTCGAAGGCCGGCCGGATGGTGGCGGCGGTGGTGTGGGTGGCCCCGGAGACCATGCCGTCGGCGCGGCCGGTGTGCACCATCATCGTGCCGAAGTAGTTGGGCTGCGCCACGATGTCGTGGGCCAGGTCCAGGGTGAGGCCCCGGTGCGCCCGCAGCCGGGCGTACTCGGCGGCGAACTCGTCCCGCCACTCGCTGGTGACCGGGTCGACCACCTCGGCGTCGCCGATGTCGATGCCCAGCTCCCGGGTGCGCCGGGCGATGGCGTCGGCGCGGCCGAGCAGGGTCAGGTCGGCGACGCCCCGGCGCAGCAGGATCTCCGCGGCACGCAGGATCCGCTCCTCCGCGCCCTCCGGCAGCACCAGCCGGCGGCGCTGCGCCCGGGCCCGGTCGAGCAGGTCGTTCTCGAACATCAGCGGGGTGACCCGCTCGGAGCGGCTGACCCGCAGCCGGCTGGCCAGGTCCACCGTGTCCACGCAGCGCTCGAACGCGCCGAGCGCGGCCTCCACCTTCCGCGGGTTCTCGACGCTGGGACGGCCCTCGATCCGGCTGGACGCGGCGACCGTGTCGTAGCTGTCGCTGGGCACCGAGAGCACCGCGAGCCCGGTCTTCAGCCCCTCGACCAGCCGCATCGCCCGGGGGTCGGGCTGCTCGCCGAGGGTGAGCACCAGCCCGGCGACCGAGACCTGACCGGCGACGTGCGCGGCGCTCGCCGCGACCAGCAGGTCCGCCCGGTCGCCCGGGGTGATCACCAGCGCGCCGTCGGTCAGGTGGTCGAGCAGGGTGGGCACGTGCGCGGCGCCGACCACGTAGTCGAGCACGTCCCGGTCGAGCGCGGCGTCGTCGCCGGCCAGCAGGGTGGCGCCGAGCGCCGCCGCCACCTCGGCCACCGTCGGCGCCGACACGGTCGGCACCTCCGGGATCGCGTACGTGGGGACGGGCAGCTCGGGGAGCGTCATCGGCCCGGGCACCCGGTTGGCGATCACCGCGAGCACCGTCGCGCCCAGGTCCTCCAGGTCGTGGTACGCCCCGCGGGCCGCCGCCGCGATCGCCTCCGGCTCCTGCCCGAAGCCGTCGACCACGGGCACCACCACGCTGCCGAACTCGGTGGCCAGCCGGGCGTTGAAGGCCAGCTCGCGCGGGCCGGCGCCGTCCCCGTCGGCGAAGTCGCTGCCCACCACCACCATCGCGGGGCAGCGCCGCTCGACGTCCCGGTAGCGGGCGACGATCCGGGCGATCAGCTCCTCCCGCCGGCCGTCCGCGACCAGCGCGGTCGCCTCCGCGTACGTGCTGCCGGAGAGCTCGGTGACCGGGAGGTCCACCCGGTAGCGGTCGGTGAGCAGGGCGAGGATCTGGTCGGTGCCGGCGCCGGAGACCAGCGGCCGGAACGCGCCGATCCGTTCCACCTGCCGGGAGAGGAGCTCCGCGAGGCCGAGGGCGATGGTCGACTTCCCCCCGCCGGACCCCACGCTGGTCACATAGACGCTGCGGGCCACGAGGACCACGCTACAAGATCGCGGTGCCCCGCGCCCGGGTCCTTGTGCCCTGCCGGCCAACCCGGTCGGTCAGGACGGGGCCGGCGCCGCGGGCGTGGCGGCGGGGCCGGACGCTCCGCCGGCCGGCGTTCCCTCCGGGAGGTCGGCCGAGCGGAAGAGCGCGTCGCTCTTCGCCACCCACGCGGCGCCGAAGGCGAAGACGGCGACGGTCTCGCACCACAGCACCGGCTTGAGCGTGTGGCGTACGTCCGCGGGCAGCGTCGTGCTCGCCAGCGCGAGCCCGATCGCGACCAGGATGAGCAGGCCGCAGGCACGGTAGACCCGGTTCGCCGACCGCGACGGCGGCACGCCGGCCCGGTCCGGCCTGGTGAAGAGGAACAGGCAGAAGACGGCGAGGAGCAGGAAGAGGGCCGCGGCGGCGACCTGGTGTACCACCCCGACGGTCCGGTCGGTGCCGCTCGTGGTGCCGGCCGGTGCGCCGACCGTGGTGGGGAAGAGGGCCACCGCGATCGCCAGTGCCCCGGCGACGGTGCTCAGCGCGTCGTCCGGCCAGCGGTACCGGTAGCTGATGAGGAACACCCCGATCGCGCAGAGCGCGCCGACGAAGATGTCCCGCATCCCGGTGTGGTAGTAGCCGCTGAGCGAGTCGAGCAGGGTCAGCCGCCGGGTGACGACGAGGTGACCGACCACCAGCACGATCGGCAGCGCGATGCCGACGGCTCCGATGCCGAGGCGCAGGCGGCGGACGGTCACCGCGTCCTGCGGCGGCTTGCGGGTCTCGGGGTTCACTTCCGCCTCCCTGTCGTCCGGCGGCGTGTGCTCCGGCGGTCCTCGTCGGAACCGGGACGCTGCTCTCCAGTGGACGCCGACGGGGCGGCCCGCGTCAAACGGTCACTCGTCGTCCTCGTCGTCGAGGCGGGCGAGCCAGGTCGCGAAGCGCTCGATCGGGGTCTCGAACTCCGGGTTCAGGTCGACGAAGTCGCGCAGGCGCTCGCCCAGCCACTCCAGGCTGACCTGCTCGTCGCCTCGGCGCTCGACCAGTTCCTCGATGCCGCGGTCGGTGAAGTACATCGGTGTGTCCTTTCGGGAACGGGGCCGCCACGCGACCGGGGCAGCGGCCGTCGTACGGCTCGCTGCCCCGGTGCTGGCGGTGCGGTCAGGTCACGGGCGGGGGAGGGCCGCCTCGATCAGCGCCTTCTGCTCGACATCGTGCATCTTCGCCGAGCCGACCGACGGGGCGGCGGCGGCGGGGCGGGAGATGCGGCGCAGCCGGACGTCGGTCAGGTGCTCCAGCAGGTTGAGCGCGACGAACGACCAGGCGCCCTGGTTGGCCGGCTCCTCCTGGACCCAGGCGAAGTCCTCGGCGTTCGGGTACTGCGCCAGGGCGGCCCGGATCTCCTCGACGGGCAGCGGGTAGAGCTGCTCCATCCGGATGATCGCGGTGTCGGTGACGCCCCGCTCGGCGCGGGCCTGGAACAGGTCGTAGTAGACCTTGCCCGAGCAGAGCAGCACCCGCTTCACCTGCTCCGGCGCGGGGGCGGCGGTGTCCCGCAGCACCGGCTGGAAGGTGCCGGTGGTGAAGTCCTCCACCGAGGAGACGCAGAGCTTGTGCCGCAGCAGCGACTTCGGCGTGAAGACCACCAGCGGCTTGCGCTTCGACGACAGGGCCTGACGGCGCAGCAGGTGGAAGTAGTTCGCCGGGGTGGTCGGGATGGCCACCCGCATGTTGTCCTCGGCGCAGAGCTGGAGGAACCGCTCCGGGCGGCCGGAGGTGTGGTCCGGGCCCTGGCCCTCGTGGCCGTGCGGCAGCAGCAGGGTGACCGCGGAGCGCTGGCCCCACTTCACCTCGCCTGAGGAGATGAACTCGTCGATCACCGACTGGGCGCCGTTGACGAAGTCACCGAACTGGGCCTCCCAGCAGACCAGCGCGTTGACGTTCTCCACCGAGTAGCCGTACTCGAAGCCCATCGCGGCGTACTCGGAGAGCAGCGAGTCGTGCACGAAGAACCGGGACCGCTCGCCGTCGCCGGTGAGCGACTTCAGCGGCAGGTAGTCGTCGCCGGTCTCGGCGTCGACCACCGAGGCGTGCCGCTGGACGAAGGTGCCGCGGCGGGAGTCCTGCCCGGCGAGCCGGACCGTGACCCCGTCGTGCAGCAGCGCGCCGAACGCGATGATCTCGCCGTAGCCCCAGTCGATGTTGCCCTCGACGGACATCTTGGCCCGCCGGTCGAGCAGCTGCTGGATCCGCTTGTGCGGGGTGAAGCCCTCCGGCAGGTTGACGTGCGCCTCGCCGATGGCCTTGACCACGGCGGCGTCGGTCGCCGTCTCCACGAGCGGCTCCGGCTCCTGCTGCCGGGGCGGCCGGCTGAGCTGGCGCGGGGTGGTGGCGGCGTCGCGGGTGGCCTTGAAGACCCGCTCCAGCTGCGACTGGTAGTCGCGCAGCAGCTCCTCCGCGTCCTCCACGGTGATGTCACCCCGCCCGATCAGCTCCTCGGTGTAGAGCTTGCGCACCGAGCGCTTCGAGTCGATGATCTTGTACATCTGGGGGTTGGACATCGACGGGTCGTCGCCCTCGTTGTGCCCGCGCCGCCGGTAGCAGACCATGTCGATCACGACGTCCTTGTTGAACGCCTGCCGGTACTCGAAGGCCAGCCGGGCGACCCGGACCACGGCCTCGGGGTCGTCGCCGTTGACGTGGAAGATCGGCGCCTGGATCATCCGGGCCACGTCGGTGCTGTAGAGGCTGGACCGGCTGTACTCCGGGGCGGTGGTGAAGCCGACCTGGTTGTTGTGCACCACGTGCACGGTGCCGCCGGTACGGTACCCACGCAGCTGGGAGAGGTTGAGCGTCTCGGCGACCACGCCCTGACCGGCGAAGGCGGCGTCACCGTGCACCGCCAGCGGCAGCACGGTGTAGCCCTCCAGCTTGAGGTCGATCCGGTCCTGCTTGGCCCGGACGATGCCCTCCAGCACCGGGTCCACGGCCTCCAGGTGCGACGGGTTCGCCACCAGCGAGACCTTGACCGAGTGGTCGCCGCCCGGGGTGGTGAACTTGCCGTTCTGGCCGAGGTGGTACTTCACGTCGCCGGAGCCCTGCGTCGAGCGCGGGTCCAGGTGCCCCTCGAACTCCGAGAAGATCTTCTCGTACGGCTTGCCGACGATGTTGGCGAGCACGTTGAGCCGGCCGCGGTGGGCCATGCCGATGACGACCTCGTCGAGCCCGCCCTCGGCGGAGGACTCCAGGATCTCGCCGAGCAGCGGGATCAGCGACTCGCCGCCCTCCAGCGAGAACCGCTTCTGCCCGACGTACTTGGTCTGCAGGAAGGTCTCGAACGCCTCGGCGGCGTTGAGCCGGTTGAGCACGTGCTTCTGCTCGTCCGGGGCGGGCTTCTCGTACTTGCGCTCGATCCGCTCCTGGATCCAGCGCCGCTCCTCCGGGTCCTGGATGTGCATGTACTCGATGCCGACCCGGCGGCAGTACGAGTCGCGCAGCACGCCGAGGATCTCGCGCAGCTTCATCCGCTGCTTGCCGGCGAAGCCGTTGACCGGGAAGACCCGGTCCAGGTCCCACAGGGTCAGCCCGTGCTGGAGGACGTCCAGGTCGGGGTGCTTGCGGATCTTGAACTCGAGCGGGTCGGTGTCGGCCATCAGGTGACCGCGCACCCGGTACGCGTGGATCAGCTCGTGCACCCGCGCGGTCTTGTTGATCTGACCCTCGGAGTCGACGGCGACGTCGCGCACCCAGCGCACGGGCTCGTAGGGGATGCGCAGCGAGGTGAAGATCTGGTCGTAGAAGCCGCGCTCGCCGAGCAGCAGCTCGTGCATCACCTTGAGGAACTCGCCGGACTGCGCGCCCTGGATGATCCGGTGGTCGTACGTGCTGGTCAGCGTGATGATCTTGCTGACCGCCAGCTCGGCCAGGGTCGCCTCGCTCATGCCCTGGTACGGCGCCGGGTACTCCATCGCGCCGACGCCGATGATGGCGCTCTGCCCCTGCATCAGGCGCGGGATCGAGTGGACCGTGCCGATGCCGCCCGGGTTGGTCAGCGAGATCGTGGTGCCGGCGTAGTCCTCCATGGTCAGCTCGTTGCGGCGGGCGCGCCGGACCACGTCCTCGTACGCCTGCCAGAACTGCCGGAAGTCCATCTGCTCGCAGGCCTTGATGGACGGGACCACCAGGTTGCGGGAGCCGTCCGGCTTGGTCAGGTCGATGGCGATGCCCAGGTTGACGTGCTCCGGGCGGACCACGGCCGGCTTGCCGTCGACCTCGGCGAAGGAGTTGTTCATCTCCGGGTGCTCGACCAGCGCCCGGACCAGCGCGTACCCGATCAGGTGGGTGAAGCTGACCTTGCCACCGCGCCCGCGGGCGAGGTGGTTGTTGATCACGATGCGGTTGTCGACCAGCAGCTTGGCCGGGACCGCGCGCACGCTGGTCGCGGTCGGCACGGCCAGCGAGGCGTCCATGTTCTGGACGATCTTGGCGGCCACGCCCCGCAGCGGGGTGGTGCCGGCGGCGGTGGCCGTCGGCGCCTTGGCGGCCGGCTTGGCCGGGGCGGCCTTCGCGGCCGGCTTGGCGGCGGGCTTCTCGGCCGGCTTGGCCGGGACGGGAGCCGGCTTCGCGGCCGGCTTCGCGGGGGCGGGAGCCGGCTTCGCGGGGGCCGGCTGCTGGGCGACGGCGGCGACCGCCTCCTGCTGCTCGGCCGGCTCCGGCGCGGCGGCCGGCTTGGCCTGGCCGTCGGCCGGGCGCGGGGTGGCGGCGCCGGGCGCGGGTCGGTAGTCGGCGAAGAAGTCGTGCCAGGCCGAGTCGACGCTCGAGGGGTCGGCGAGGTAGCGCTGGTACATCTCCTCGACGATCCATTCGTTCGGGCCGAAACCCGCCAGTGGGTTCTCCTGCGAAGTCTGCTGGGTCGACACGGCCGGTAATCGCCTCTTTCACGCGGGTTCGTAATGTCACGCGGTGTCCGCCTGTGCCGGAATAGCGGCGCACGGAAGACGGGTCCCAGGCTACGCCGTACGAATGCCACCGGCATTCTCGCCTCCGGCTGGTGGTCCGTTTCACAGAAGATGCCAGAAGTTCGGCAGACGCTGCGTGTCCTGTCGGCTCCTGCTAGAAGCCGAACGGCCCCCGTCGGTGGACTCTCGTCACCGCCCGGGGGCCGCCGCCGTCGTACGGGTCAGGCGATGTCCCGCCGGCGCATGATCACGGTGCCGATGGCGCCGGTCACCACCGCGTACCCGATGAGCACCGCGGCGCCCACCCACTGCGGCGGGTTGCCCGGCAGCTCCGTGCCGCTGATCATCAGCGTCGACGCGGTGGACGGGACGATCACCGCCAGCTTGCTGATCCAGTCCCAATCCAGCCACTGCTGGAGCAGGAAGAAGACCAGGTTCGCCGCGGTCGTGCCGACCAGGTACAGCACCACGGCCGTGATGGTCGCGCCGATCTGGCTGCGGATCAGCACGCCGAAGCCGACCCCGAAGATCCCCCACAGCACGTACGCGAGCAGGTTGAGCAGGATCGCCCGGGTCACGTCCCACGACCCGAAGTGCGCGTCCCAGCCCTGTACGCCGAAGTAGATCAGCGTCGCCGGGATGGTCAGCAGGGTGGTGACCAGCCAGAAGAGCGCGCCGAACAGCGCGGCCGTGGCCAGCTTCGCGGCGACCACCATGGTCCGCCGCGGGGTGGTGAGGAAGGTCGTCGTCGCGGTCTGGTGGTAGAACTCGTTGGTCACCACGATGATGCCGAGCAGCAGCACGAAGAGCAGCCCGAAGTACTGCCCCGAGGTGAAGAGGTTCGCCGCCTGGTAGACCTCGTTGGCGGTGGCCCGGATCTGCTCGGCCTGCTCCGCCGGCACCCCCTCCAGGTCCTGCCCGCCGGAGAGGTTGATGTCGGCGTTCACCGCGTTCACCAGGAACGCCAGCACCAGGGTGACCAGCGCACCGATGCCGAAGAGCCACCAGGTGTTGGTGGTACGGATCTTGAGCAGCTCGGATCGGACCAGGTTCATCGGATGTCCGCCTTTCCGGCCGTCAGTTCGAGGAAGACCCCTTCGAGGTCGGGGCGTTCGGTGGTCAGCTCGTGCAGCTCCACCTTGGCGGCCAGGGCGATCCGGCCCACGGTGGGCGCGTCCACCCCGGCGACCAGCAGCGCGCCGTGCTCGTCGGTCTCCACCGTGGCGGCCTGCTCGCGCAGCGCCGTGGTCAGCTCGTCCGCCTGCGGGGTACGGACCCGCACCCGGGCGCCGTGCGCCATCGAACCGATCACCTGGTCCACCGGCCCCTGCCGGATCAGCCGGCCGGCCGCGATGATCACCACGTCGTCGGCGAGCAGCTGCATCTCCGACAGCAGGTGGCTGGAGACCAGCACCGTCCGGCCCTGGGTGGCCAGCCCCTTGAGGAAGCCGCGCATCCACCGGATGCCCTCCGGGTCGAGGCCGTTCGCCGGCTCGTCCAGGATCAGCACGTGCGGGTCGCCGAGCATCGCGGCCGCGATGCCGAGCCGCTGCTTCATGCCCAGCGAGTAGCCCTTGAACTTGCGCTTCGCGGCCGGGGTGAGCCCGACCAGGGCGAGCGCCTCGTCGGCCCGCTGGCGGGGCAGTCCCGCCGCCGCGCAGATCACCCGCAGGTGGTTGATCCCGGTGCGGCCCTTGTGCGCGCTGGAGGCCTCCAGCACCGCGCCGACCGAGCGCAGCGGGTCGGTCAGGTCGGCGTACCGCCGGCCGCCGATGGTCGCCGTGCCGGCCGTCGGGGCGACCAGGTTCAGCAGCATGCGCAGGGTGGTCGTCTTGCCGGCGCCGTTCGGGCCGAGGAAGCCGGTCACCCGCCCCGGTTCGACGGTGAAGGACAGGTCGTCCACCGCCCGGACGTTCTTGTACTGCTTGGTCAGTCCGGACACCACGATCTGGCCGGTCCCGGCGCTGGGGCTCCACTGCCCGTCGGACATCGTTCTCCTCTCCTGCCACGACGCGCGGGCGCGCCGGTGGGACGCCGTCGCGGAGGGCGCCGGGCCCAGCCTGGCAAGGCGGCGCAAGCGGGTCAATCAGGCGCTGTCCGTAGGCATGTCTCCCCCTTGGGCAGGAGGTGATCATCCCCAGGGAGGAGGCGTCAGGCGGGCGGCAGCGCGATCCAGGTCGCCCGGGCGTGGCCGAGCAGGCCGCCGTCCGGGCCGTAGAGGCTGGAGTGCACCTCCGCCTTGCGCCCCTCGGCGCCGACCATCGCCCCGGTCACCACGCACTCGTCGCCCGGCGCGGGCAGGGCGTCGACCACCACGGCGATCCGGCCGAGGACGTACGGGCGGCCCGGCGCGATCACCGCCCAGCCGCCGGGGCAGTCCAGCGCGGCCCAGACCGTCGCCGGGACCACCTGCTCCGGCGCGTGGAACGGCGCCGCGGTCCGCCCGTCCGGCAGCCGGCCGGGGAAGATCCGCAGCCCGTCCGGGTTCGCCGGCCCGCAGACGTAGCAGCCAGGGAACGGGTGGTCCACCAGGCCGGGGTACGTCCGGGCGGCGGTCGCCGCGGTCGCCGGGTCCACCGGGGGCACCACGGCGGGGAACGGCTCGACCCGGCGCACCTGCGCGACGACCTGGCCGTCCGGGTCGCGGATCTCCCCGTCGACCGCGACGAGCGGGGTCTCCAGCGGCGGCGGTCGGCGCAGCGTGACCTCCACCGGGCCGCGGTCGTCGAGCGCCGCCGCGAAGACCCCTGCGCTCCAGCCGCCGTTGCCGGAGCCGGGCGGGCCGTTGAAGCGCGACTCGATGATCATGTGCGTCCTCCGGGCTGGTCCGGGCTCCGGCCGCGTCGCCGGACTCCGCCCCGGCAGCCTCGCACGCCGCCTCCGGCCCCGCCGCACCGGTCGACGCCGGCCCGGCACCCCGTGACAGCCGGCTCGGCGGGGGTCAGCCGCAGGTGAGCGGGCGGACCCGGGCGCCGGTTGGCGTTCACCCGATCGACACCCCTCACCCCCGTAGCCGGCAACCCGAGGCCCTTACACAGATACCCATGGCCGTTCTGCACGCCGCTGGCGCACCCCTCACGACCAGCGGATACACCCTGCTGATCGCCGACGACCCCACCCTGGTCGCGGCCGCCCAACGTCTGCGCCACCAGGTGTTCGCCACCGAGCTCGGGGCGACCCTCCATCCGGGCGCCGCCGGGCTGGACACCGACGAGTTCGACGCCCACTGCGACCACCTGGTCGTGCTGCGGGAGAGCACCGGCGAGGTGGTCGGGACCTACCGGCTGCTGCCGCCCGGTCGCACCGACCGCCGGTACGCCGAGGGCGAGTTCGATCTCGCCGCGCTCGACCCGCTCCGCGACGACCTGGTCGAGGCCGGCCGGTCCTGCGTACACCCGGACCACCGGTCCGGCGCGGTGATCAACCTGATGTGGGCCGGCATCACCCGGTACCTGCACCTGCGCGGGTCGCGCTGGCTCGGCGGCTGCGCCTCGGTGCCGGTGGCCGACGGCGGGACTGCCGCCGCCGAGGTGTGGGCCCAGGTCAGCGCCCGGCACCTGGCGCCGCCGCCGCTGCGGGTCCGCCCGCTGCGCCCGTGGTCCGCCGAGGCGCCGGTCGCGGTGGACCCGGCGAGCCTGCCGCCGGCCGAGCGTCGCGCCCTGGTCCCGCCGCTGCTGCGCGGGTACCTCCGGCTCGGCGCCTGGGTCTGCGGGGAGCCGGCGTACGACCCGGACTTCGGGGTCGCCGACTTCTACGTGCTCTTCTCGCTGGACCGGATGAACCCCCGCTACCTGCGGCACTTCCTCGGCGGGGAGCAGCGGTGACCGCCGACGACCTCTGGCGGCCCGCCGCCGGCTGCGGCCCGGACTGCCTGCCGGCCGCGGTCGATCCGGCCGTGTCGACCCTGCGGCGGGCGGGCCGGCTGGTGGGCGTACTCGGCATGCTCCTGCTCGGGGTCGGTCTGGCCGGCCTGCTCCCGGTGCTGCCCGGCCGGGAGCGCGACGCGGCGGTGCGCGGCTGGGCCCGGGGGACGCTGCGGGCCCTCGGCATCCGGCTGGTGGTCCGGGGCCGGCTGCCGCGCCGGCGGGCCCTGCTGGTCGCCAACCACGTCTCCTGGCTGGACGTGCTGGCGGTGCTCGCCGTGGCGCCGGCCCGGATGCTGGCGAAGCGGGAGGTGCGGGCCTGGCCGCTGGTGGGCCAGCTCGCCGCCGCGGCCGGCACGGTCTTCGTGGACCGGGCCCGCCCCCGCGAGCTGCCGGCCACGGTGGGCCGGGTCGCCGCCGCGCTGCGCGCCGGTCGTCCGGTCGCGGTCTTCCCCGAGGGGACCACCTGGTGCGGCGAGGCGGCCGGCTGCCGGCCGGGCCGGGGGTTCCGGCCGGCCATGTTCCAGGCGGCGGTGGACGCCGGGGTGCCGGTGGTGCCGCTGCGGATCGGCTACCGGTACGCCGCGACCGGCACGCCGACGACGGCGGCGGCCTTCCTCGGCGACGAGACCCTCTGGGAATCGGTACGCCGGGTACTGGCGGCCCGCGACCTGACCCTGTCGGTGGCGGTGACCGCGGCGCTGTACGCGGCCGTGGACGCGGACCGTCGGCTGCTGGCCCGGGCTGCCGAGTCGGCGGTGCACCTGGTCCCCGCCGCCCGGCGTCCGGCCCCGCCGGTGCCCGTGGGGGAGCTGGACCTGGCGGCCTGACGGATCCCCGACTCGCGGCAGTCTTGATACGTCGCGATGTATCGCGTTAGTCTCTCCTCGTCGCTCGACGTGCCGACCGGTACGTCACCGAGGGGAGGACACGATGGCCAGCTGGACGGTCGACAGCCCGCAGCGGATCACCCTGGACGAGCCGGTCACCCGGCTCGACGTACGCCTGATCACCGGCCGGCTGAACGTGGTCGGCACCGACGGCCCGGCCCGGGTCGACGTCACCCGGGTCAGCCGGCGGCCGGTCGTCGTGGAGCACCGGGACGGCCGGCTGCACGTCGGCCACGAGCGGATCCCGCGCTGGCCGGGGATCCTCTGGTGGCTCGGTCAGCTCGGTCGCCGGTTCCGGGCCGAGGTCTCCATCGCCGTACCGGCCGACGTGCTGGCCGACCTGCGCCTGATCGACGGCTCGCTGGTCGCCTCCGGCCTGCGCCGGGAGACCCAGGTGGACGTCACCTCCGGGCAGATCACCCTGATGGGGCTCCGCGGCCGGACCGCCGCGAAGATCATCTCCGGTCCGGTGGAAGCGCTCGGGGTGGCCGGTGACCTGACCCTGGAGACCGTCTCCGGCGAGGTGATCCTCGCCGACAGCGCCGCCGGGCGGGTGCACGCGAACACCGTGTCCGGGGCGATCACCTGCGACCTGGACAACCCGCGGCGCAGCGAGATCCGGCTCAGCACCATCTCCGGCAGCGTCACCGTCCGCGTCCGCGAGGACAGCGACCTCGCCGTCCACCTGCACACCACCTCCGGCCGGATCACCAGCGGCTTCCCCCAGGTGCGCGGCGACGCCGGGCTCGGCGCGACCAGGGACAGCCACGGCGTCCTCGGCGCGGGCGAGGGTAAGCTCTGGGCCTCCGCGACGTCGGGCAGCATCGCGCTGCTGGCCCGACCGGTCGAGGAGACCGACGAGGCCGACGAGGAGGAGCTGCCGTGACCGCCGTGTTCAGTCACGGGCGGCTCCGGCTCTACCTGCTCAAGCTGCTCGACGACGGCCCCCGGCACGGCTACGAGCTGATCCGGCTGCTGGAGGACCGCTTCCTCGGCCTGTACGCGCCCAGCGCCGGCACCATCTACCCCCGGCTGCAACGGCTGGAGGTCGAGGGCCTGGTCACCCACACCGCCGCGGGCGGCCGCAAGGTCTACGAGATCACCGACGCGGGCCGGGCGGAGCTGCGGCAGCGCGCCGGCGAGCTGGCCACCCTGGAATCGGACATCACCGCCTCCGTCGAGGACCTCTCCGCGCTGGCCGGCGAGATCCAGACCGAGGTACGCGGCTCGGTGCGCGACCTCAAGCGCGAGCTGCGCGAGGCGACCCGGCAGACCCGGCAGGGTCGGGCGGTCCGGTGGGAGCCGCCGCCGGCCCGGCCCGCCACCACCGGCGCCCCGCCGGCCGCCGAGTCGCCCCTGCTCGCCGAGTTCGACCAGCGGCTCGCCGAGTTCACCGTCGAGGTCGGCGCGCTGGTCCGGGCCGGCCGGCTCAGCGACAGCAAGCTGCGGACCGCGATCCGGGTGCTCGACGGGGCGCTGGACGGGCTGCGCCGGCTGCTCCGCTGACGGCCGCCCCCGGCCCGCCGGGTCGGGCGCCAGGCTCACAGGTTGTTTCCAGGAACCGCCCAGCCGAGCCGCAGCGAGAGCGCGGATGATGGGCCACATGGTGGCTACCCAGACCGAGGCCCGACTGCTCGTCGTCGAGGACGATCCCAACATCCTCGAACTGCTCTCCGCGAGCCTGCGGTTCGCGGGCTTCGACGTGGCCACCGCGACCAGCGGCAGCGCGGCGCTGCACGCCGCCAAGGACCACCGGCCCGACCTGGTGGTGCTCGACGTGATGCTGCCCGACCTGGACGGCTTCGAGGTCATCCGGATGCTCCGCGAGGGCGGCACGCGTACCCCGGTGGTCTTCCTGACCGCGCGGGACGCCACCGACGACAAGATCCGCGGGCTGACCCTGGGCGGGGACGACTACGTCACCAAGCCGTTCAGCCTGGAGGAGCTGACCGCCCGGATCCGGGCCGTGCTGCGGCGTACCGCCACCGGGGAGCATGCCCCGTCCCGGCTCACCTTCGCCGACCTGGAGCTGGACGAGGAGACCCACGAGGTGCACCGCGCCGGTCAGCGGGTGCAGCTCTCGCCGACCGAGTTCAAGCTGCTGCGCTACCTCATGCTCAACGCCAACCGGGTGCTCTCCAAGGCGCAGATCCTCGACCACGTCTGGAACTACGACTTCCGGGGCGACGACAACATCGTCGAGTCCTACATCTCGTACCTGCGGCGCAAGGTCGACAACACCCAGCCCCGGCTGATCCACACCCTGCGCGGGGTGGGCTACGTGCTGCGCAAGCCGGCGGCGTGAACGCGCTCGAGCAGGCGAAGGGACGGCTGCGCAGCGTCTCGCTCCGCGTCAAGCTGGTCACCTCGGTGCTGGCCCTGGTGGCCGCCGCCCTGGTCGTGATCAGCGCACTCACCACCTACTTCCTCCGGGACTACCTGATCGCCCAGGTGGACGAACAACTCCGCGGCGACACCTCGAGCGTCGCCCGGGCGCTGGACCAGGCCGGCGGAGGGCGGCTCCTGGTCAACATCCCCTCCGACTACGTGGCCGCACAGGCCACCCCTGCCGACGGCGTGCAGGAACCCTCGCGCTACTCAGGGATGAGCACCGAAGAGCTGCCGCGCTTTCCCGTGGACTATGCCGGCTACCAGGCGCGGGTGGGTGAGCCGTTCACCGTGCGTTCCGAGGACGGCCGCACCCGCTGGCGGATGCTCTACACCGACCTCGGCAACGGCCGGATCATCGCCTTCGGACAGCACCTCACCGACGTCGACCTGGCCGTCAAGCGCCTGATCTGGATCGACCTGCTGGTCGGCGGGGCGGTGATGATCATCCTGGCCTCGGTCGGCGCGGCGATCGTCCGGACCAGCCTCAAGCCCCTCGTCGAGATCGAACGGACCGCCGCGGCCATCGCCGGCGGCGACCTGACCCGGCGGGTGCCCGACCCCGAGGAGGGGCGGCCCTGCCCGACCTCCGAGCTGGGTCGGCTCTCTCGGGCGCTGAACGCGATGCTCGCCCAGATCGAGGCGGCCTTCACCGCCCGCGCCGCCTCCGAGGCGGCGGCCCGCAGCGCCGAGGTCAGCGCCCGGGACGCCGCGGCGGCGGCGCAGGCCTCCGAGGCCCGGGCCCGCCGCTCCGAGGAGCGGATGCGGCAGTTCGTCGCGGACGCCTCGCACGAGCTGCGCACCCCGCTGACCACCATCCGGGGCTTCGCCGAGCTGTACCGGCAGGGCGCGGCCCGCGACCCCGAGCAGACCGCCGGCCTGCTGCGCCGGATCGAGGACGAGGCGGCCCGGATGGGGCTGCTGGTGGAGGACCTGCTGCTGCTCGCCCGGCTGGACCGGGAACGACCGATCACCCTGGCGCCGGTCGAGCTGCCGGTGCTGGCCAGCGACGCGGTGCAGGCGGCCCGGGCGGTCGCCCCGGACCGGCGGACCGAGCTGGACATCGAACCGGGCGCCGGCCCGCTGGTGGTGTACGGCGACGACGCCCGGCTGCGACAGGTGATCGGCAACCTGATGACCAACGCGCTCAGCCACACGCCGCCGGACGCCTCGGTGACCCTGCGGCTGCGGGCCGAGCCGGGCAACCTGGCCGTGGTGGAGGTCGCGGACACCGGTCCGGGGCTCACCCCCGAGCAGGCCGAGCGGGTCTTCGAGCGGTTCTACCGGGCCGACGCGGCGCGTACCCGGCGGGCCGGTGGGACCACCAGCACCGGGCTCGGGCTGGCCATCGTCGCGGCGCTCGTCGGGGCCCACCACGGCACCGTGGAGGTGGCCGAGACGCCCGGCGGCGGGGCGACCTTCCGGGTCAAGCTGCCGCTGTTGCCGGAGACCACGGACCCGTCCGACTGACTTTCAGAAAACATTCAGGCACGTTCCAGGCTGATCGCAGAGCCAGGGGAGAAGGTGGTCCCATGACCGAGTACGAGACCGACCCGCAGCGGTCGCCGGCTCCCGCCGACGCCGAGCCGTCGCACCCCACCGCCGAGCTGTCCCGCGTCGAGCACGGGCAGTCCGACTCCACCACCCCGGCCGCCGCGCCGGTTCCGGCCGACTCCCCGGCCGCCGGAACTCCCGCCGCCCCGGAGCCCACGCCCACCGCCGCCACCGAGGCCGGCCGGCCGGAGACGCCGGCCGCCGCCGGGCCGTACGCGCCGCCGACGGCGACCCCGTCCGCCCCGCCGTACCCGGTCTCCGGCCAGCCGCAGCCGGGCACCCCCTGGTACGGCGGGCAGCAGCAGACCGGCTGGGCCTCCTCCGGGGCGCACCAGGGCGGGCCGGGCTACCCGCCGCACGCCGGCGGGGCGGTCCCGCCGTACCAGGGGCACCAGGCCTACCAGCCGCACCACCCGGGCCAGCCGCACCACCCCGGCCAGCCGGTCCCGTCGTGGGGCCCGGCGCCGGTGGCCCGGCCCAGCCGGGCGGGCAAGTTCGTCGGCGCGGGCGCGCTGGTGCTCGCGCTGATGTTCGGCTCCGGCGTGGCCGGCGGCGCCCTCGCCCTCGCCGTCGACGGCGACTCCGGCGTCACCCGCACCTACTCGGCGGCCCCCGTGCTCAACAGCGCGGACCTGCCGAAGATCGCCGCCGCCGTCCAGGACAGCGTGGTCTCGATCATCACGGACAACGGTGAGGGCTCCGGGGTGATCCTCAGCGCCGACGGTTACGTGCTGACCAACAACCACGTGGTCGCCTCCGCCAGCGGCGACACGGTGAAGGTGGTCTTCGCCGACGGCAAGACCGCGCAGGCGAAGATCGTCGGCACCGACCCGAAGACCGACCTCGCGGTGGTCAAGGCCAGCGGCGTGAGCGACCTCAAGGCGGCCAGGTTCGGCGACAGCGACGGGATGCAGGTCGGCGACCAGGTGCTCGCCCTGGGCAGCCCGCTCGGCCTCCAGGGCTCGGTCACCGCGGGCATCCTAAGCGCCCGGGACCGCACCATCCAGGCCGGCGGCGAGGGCCAGCAGCAGGACCCGCAGCAGGCCGCCAGCTCGATCTCCGGCCTGCTCCAGACCGACGCCCCGATCAACCCGGGCAACTCCGGTGGCGCGCTGGTCAACACCCGGGGCGAGGTGATCGGCATCAACACCGCGATCGCCACCGCCGGGCAGGGCAGCAACGGCAACATCGGCGTCGGCTTCGCCATCCCGAGCAACAAGGCCAAGGACGTCGCCGCGAAGCTCCAGCGCGGCGAGAAGGTCAGCCACCCCTCGCTCGGGGTCAGCGTCAACGCCGCCGAGGACGGCGGGGCGCTGGTCGCCGCCGTCACCCCCGGCAGCGCCGCCGAGAAGGCCGGGCTCCAGCGGGGCGACGTGATCACCAAGTTCGGCGACAAGGTGATCAACGACTCCAACGACCTGGTCGGCGCGGTCCAGTCCGGCAAGGTGGGCGACCGGGTCGAGGTGCAGTTCAAGCGGAACGGATCGGCGCAGACGGCAACCGTGACGCTCGCCGAGACGTCATAACGGGTACGGACTTTCCTCCGCCAGGCGGCGGGTGACGGAGCCAAGGGGGTTGGCTCCGTCGCCCGCCGCCTTTTCCGTCCCCGCTCACCCGCACCGGGTGAGCCCGGCTCACCCCGCGCGACGGCATCCTCGACGGACGGGAACCGTACGGGGAGGGGACTCATGACCACCGCAGCCGCCGTCCGCACCGATCCGGAGATCCAGCGGGACGTGCTCGACGAGCTCGACTGGGACGCCCAGACGCAGCCCACCGAGATCGGCGTGACGGTCTCCGCGGGCGTGGTCACGCTCACCGGCTGGGTGGACAGCTACGCCCGCCGCTGGGCGGCCGAGCGCTGCGCGCACCGGGTACGCGGCGTCCGGGCGGTCGCCAGCGAGATCGAGGTACGCCTGCCCGGCACCGAGGAGCGCACCGACGCGGAGATCGCCATCGCGGCCGGCCGGGCGCTGGAGTGGGACAGTTTCGTGCCCGCCGAACGGCTGGACGTCACCGTCGCCAACGGCTGGGTGATGCTCCGCGGCGAGGTGGAGTACGGCTTCCAGCGGCGTACCGCCGAGCGCGAGCTGCGCCGGCTGCGCGGCGTACGCGGGCTCACCAACCTGGTCGAGGTCCGTCCGCCCACCCCGCCCAGTGACGAGCAGACCCGCCGGGACCTGCAGCGGGTGCTGATCCGGCGGACCGGCACGGAACGCGTCGAGATCCAGGTCAGCGGGGACACCGTGGTGCTGTCCGGGGTGGTCCGCTCCTGGTGGCAGCGGGACGAGGCGGAACGGGCGGCCTGGTCGACCCCCGGCGTCCGGGAGGTGCACGACCGGCTCGTGGTGGCCGGCTGAGGCCGGGTCGCCGTTTGCCGCCGTCGGCACCGGGAAAGTGCCGTCGATCACGTTCTTCGGGGACCAGCGGGGGAGGACTCGTGGCCGTGACACACCTGCCGTCGGAGCGCTCGCGCGCGCGACCACTGCGGATCGCGATGGTGGCGCCGCCGTGGCTGACGTTGCCGCCGCCCGGCTACGGCGGCCTGGAACACGTGGTGGCCGGGCTGGTGGACGGCCTCGTCGGGGAGGGTCACGCGGTCACCCTGTTCGGCGCCGGCGCGGAGCACGGCACCGCCGCCGAGTTCGTCTCCACCGGGCCCGACCTCCAGTACGAGCGGCTCGGCGAGGCGCTGCCCGAGCTGGCGCACCTGGCCCGGGTCAACAGCCTGATCTCCGCCGCGGACTTCGACGTGGTCCACGACCACACCACCATCGGCCCGCTGATCGCCAGCCACCGGGCGGTGCCCACCGTGGCGACCGTGCACGGCAACCCGGTGGGGGAGTACGGCGACGTGCTCAGCGACACCGACCGCGGCGTCGGTCTGGTGGCCATCTCGCACGCCCAGCGTCGGGCCAATCCGGGGCTGCCCTGGGCGGGCACGGTGCACAACGCCATGCCGGCACGGGACGTCCCGTGCAAGCGGACCCCCGGTCGCGGGCCGGTGCTCTGGCTGGCCCGGTTCAGCCCGGACAAGGGCCCTGAGGTGGCGATCCGGGCCTGCCGGGCGGCCGGCCTGCCGCTCACCCTGGCCGGCAAGTGCAACGAGCCGGCCGAGCGGCGCTACCTCCAGCAGGTGGTCGAGCCGCTGCTGGACGAGGACGTCAACGTGGTGCTGAACGGCGACCGGCAGACCATCCTGCGGCTGCTGCTCGACGCCCGCTGCCTGATCATGCCGATCCAGTGGGACGAGCCGTTCGGCATGGTGATGCTGGAGGCGATGGCGACCGGCACGCCGGTGGTGGCGCTGCGCCGGGGCGCGGTGCCGGAGCTGGTCCGCCCCGGCCTGACCGGGCTGGTCTGCGACCGGGCCGACGAGCTGCCGGCGGCGCTGCGCGAGTCGTCCCGCCTGGACCCGGCCGACTGCGTGGCGCACGTCGCGGAGAACTTCTCCCTGGAGCGGATGGCCCGCGGCTACGAGGCGGTGTACCGGAGTTTTCTGGCGAGCGGAGTCGTCGGGCCCGAGGCGCGGGAGCCGGTCCGGGTCGCGGCCCGCTGACGGGTCAGGTGCGCGCCGCGGCCAGCCCGGCGGCTGCGGCGTCGAGCTGCTGGCCGCCTGCGCTTGGGAGCGCGATCAGGTTGCAGGAACGTGTCCGGCCTGTCAACGGCTGTCCGTTCCGTGGTCGCGCTCCGCCACGTCGGCGCGGCCCACGGTGACGGCGCGCGGCGGGCGGCCGGCTCCGACGGGCCCACTTCGAGCCCCGTGCCAGGATGAACGTCATGAGTGGCGGTCCGGTGGCGTTCGTGCTCGGCGGCGGGGGAGTGCTCGGCGCGGTCGAGGTGGGCATGCTCCGGGCCCTGTTCCGGGCCCGGATCCGGCCGGACATCGTGCTGGGCACCTCGATCGGGGCGGTCAACGGCGCCCTGGTCGCGGCCGATCCGTCCGAGGCCGTCACCGACCGGCTGGTCCGGCTCTGGGCCTCCCCGGAGGCCAGCGAGGTGTACGGCGACTCGGTCGCCCGGCAGCTGCGCCGCTTCGCCGCGCGGACCCATCTGCACTCGCCCCGGCCGCTGCGTCGGCTGCTGGAGAGCGAGCTGGGCGAGGAGACCACCTTCGCCGACCTGACGGTGCCGTTTCGCTGCTGCGCGGCGAACATCGAGCGGGCCGCCGAGCACTGGTTCCACACCGGACCGCTGGTGCCCGCCGTGCTCGCCTCCGCCTCGGTGCCCGGGCTGCTGCCGCCCACCCAGATCGACGGCCAGCACTACATCGACGGCGGAATCGTGAACTCGATCCCGATCGGGGAGGCCGTCGCCGTCGGCGCCACGCGGATCTTCGTGCTCCAGGTGGGACGGATCGAGCGGGAGCTGGCCCCGCCGCGGCGGCCCTGGGAGATCGCCCAGGTCGCCTTCGAGGTCGCCCGCCGGCACCGGTTCGCCCGGGAGTTGGCAGCCCTGCCCGACGGGGTGGAGGTGCACGTGCTGCCCACCGGCGGCGGGAGCCCGCGCGACGACAGTCCGTGGGCGTACCGGGACGTGGCCGCGGTGGGGCGGCGGATCAGCCGGGCGTACACCGCATCCCGGCATTATCTGGCCCAGCTGGACCGCTGATGCCGTTGCCGCCCCGGTGGGTACGCCGGTTGCTGGTGGCCCCCGGCGTGGTGCTGCTGGCCGTGGCCGTGGTGACCACGCTGCCGGTCTGGGCGCTGCTCGCGCTGGCCGCCTCCCCGCTGGTGCCCGGCCGGCTGCGGCCGCTGCGTCTGCTCTGGATCGGCACGGTCTACCTGGTCTGGGACGCGGCCGCGCTGCTCGCCCTCTTCGTCCTCTGGCTGGCCTCCGGCTTCGGCGCCCGCAAGCGGTCGCCGGCCTTCCAGCGGGCGCACTACGTGCTGGCCGGGCACTTCCTGCGGGTGCTGTTCTGGCAGGCCCGCTGGACGCTGCGGCTGAGCATCGACGTGGTCGGTACGGACCCGGACACCGCGCTGCCCGGCCGGCCGGAGCTGGTGCTCTGCCGGCACGCCGGGCCGGGGGACTCGTTCATCCTGATCCACGCGCTGGTGAACTGGTTCCACCGGGAGCCCCGGATCGTGCTCAAGGAGAGCCTGCAGTGGGACCCGGCGATCGACGTCCTGCTCAACCGGCTGCCGAACCGCTTCATCGCGCCCGGGCCGGACGGCCGGGACCGGGTCGTGACCCAGATCGGCCACCTGGCCACCGGGCTGGACGACGACGACGCGTTCGTGATCTTCCCCGAGGGCGGCAACTTCACCCCGAGCCGGCGGCTGCGGGCCATCGCCCGGCTCCGGGCGCTCGGCCTGGAACGGATGGCGCTGCGCGCGGAGCGGATGCAGCACGTGCTCGCCCCGCAGCCGGGCGGGCTGCTCGCCGCGCTGGACACCGCCCCGGACGCCGGGGTCATCTTCGTGGCACACACCGGGCTGGACCGCATGCTCACCGTCACCGACGTGTGGCGGGAGCTGCCGATGGACAAGCGGATCGTGATGCGGTTCTGGTCGGTCCCGCCCGAGGAGGTCCCCGTCGACCGCCAGGAACGCATCGACTGGCTCTTCGACTGGTGGGCCCGGATCGACCGGTGGATCGCGGACCACCGGGACGATGCCACCACCTGACCCCGACGGGTTCGGGATACCGCCGATCGGCAGGAATTCCACGTAGGGTGCGCTGGTGGAGCAGATCTGCGTGGTGACGACGGTGGTGGACGCGCGCGGGGTCGCCGACGTGCTGGCGGCCGCGGCCGTCGCGGGCCGGTTGGCGGCGTGCGCCCAGGTCGGCGGGCAGGTGGACAGCACCTACTGGTGGCAGTCGGCGATCCAGACCACCGCCGAGTGGACGGTGCAGTTCAAGACCGCCCCGGACCGGGTGACCGCCCTGGTCGACCAGCTCCGCGCCAACCACCCGTACGAGGTGCCGGAGATCCTGGTGACCCGGGTGGAGAGCGGCAACCCGGACTACACGGCCTGGGTGCACGAGCACACCCGCCCCTAGGTACTCCTACTCTGGGCGGCCGGCCGTCCGGGCCCGATGCTGTCCGGGTGGAGAACACCGGCTATCCCTGCCCCGGCTGTGGCGCGCCCGCCGACCTCGCCGCCGGGTGCCCCGGCTGCGGTCGCCCGCCGTACCCGCCCGCCGCCGAGGTGGTCCGGCTGGACCGGGAGATCGCCGCGCTGACCCCGGAGGTCGACCGGGCCCGGGTGGCGTACCAGGACCTGCTGGCCCGGCTGGGCGCGGCCCGCCAGCGCCGGACGGAGCTGGCCGCCCGGATCCGCCTGGAGATCCCGCCGCCGCAGCCCCGCCCGGTGCGACCCGTCCCGGTCCCGCCGTCGCCGGCCGGGGCCGGGCCCGGCCGGCCGGAGACCTCGACCCGGACCGTGCAGGGCCTGCTCTTCGTCCTCGGTGGACTCCTCCTCGGCACCGCGGCGATCGTCTTCACCGCGGTCGCCTGGGCGGCCGTCGGGGTGGCCGGCCGGGCGTTGATCCTGGCCGGGGTCACCGTGCTCGCGCTGGCCGTGCCGCTGGTCGCGAACCGGCGTGGGCTGCGCGGCACGGCCGAGACGTTCGCCGCCGTGGGACTGGTGCTGGTGCTCCTCGACGGGTACGCCGCCTGGACGGTGGACCTGTTCGGCGTGGCCGGCTGGCCGGGGACCCGGTACGCAGCGCTGGTCGGGGGGATCGGCGCGGCGGTGGCGGCCGGGTACGCCCGGCTGAGCCGGCTGACCGTGCCGTGGTTCGCGGCGCTGCTGGCCGCGCAGCCGGTGCTGCCGCTGGCCGCGGCGGCGGCCCGGCCGTCCGCCGCCGGGTGGGCGCTGGTCTGCACCGGGGTGGCGCTGGGCGACCTCGTGGTGGTGGTCGCCCTCCGTCCCCGGGTCGCGCCTGCGGCCGGACCGGTGGCGGGCGCTCCGGCGGTGGTTGCCGGGCGGGTGCTCGGCTGGCTCGGCCACGGGGTCGCGCTCACCGTGGCGGCCGGCTGCGCGCTGGTGCCGCTGGCCCGGGGCCGGGCGGCCGGTACCCCGCTGCTGGCCGGCGGCCCGCTGCTGCTGGTGGCGCTCGCCCTGCTCGGCGGGGCGCTGGCGGCGGGCGGCCGGACGTACCGGCTGATCGCGGCCGGGCTGCTGGTGCCGGTGTTCGCCACCGCGCTGCTCCGGCCGGTGGCCGAGCTGCGTCCGGGGCTGCTGCTGGTCGCGGCCGGGTCGGTGGTGGCCGTACTGGCCGGGGCGGTCCGGGCGCTGCCGGCGCGGCTGCGTACCGGGCCACGGGTGGGTGCGCTGGTGGTGGCCGCCGGGCTGGCGCAGGTGGCCACGGTGGCGACGGTGGTGCTCGCGGGCGGTGCCGTTCTCCGGTCGCTGCCGCCGTGGCGGGGCGCCGCCGCCGGGCCCGCGCCGGACTGGGGGTGGCAGCTGCCGGTCGCCGTGCTGCTGACCGCCGCGGCCGTGGCCCTGCTGCTGCCCCGGGCCGCCCGGCCGGTCGTCGCGGTGCTGGGCGGGGCGCTGGCCGTGCTGGCCGCCCCGGCGGCCGCGTCCACCCCGTGGCCCGTGGTGGTGGCGGTCGACCTGCTGGCGGCCACCGCGCTGCTGGTGTCCGCCGTGCTCCGGCCGCGCCGGCGGTACACGACCGTGCTCGTCCCGGCCCTCTCCGGGGCCGTCCTGTCCGGTCATGGGCTGCTGGTCGGGCTCGCCGATCCGGCCGGGGCGGGAGCGGCGCTCGCCGTCGTCGTCGCGGCCGGCGCCCTGGTGGCGGCGCGGGGCCGGCGGGGCGTGGGCGTCCAGCCGGCCGTCGGCGGGGTGGCGCTTGCCGTGGCGCTGCTCGCCGTGCCGGCGGGGGTGGCCGTCGGGCTGATCGCCGTCGGGGCGCCGCCGTGGTGGCAGCTGCGGGGGGCGTTCGCCGCCGTCGGGGTGCTGGTGGTCGTGGTCCTCGCCGTCCGCCGCCGGTGGCCGGACCTGCTCGGGTACGCCTCGACCGGGTTCGCCGCCGCGCTCGCGCCGGTCGGGGCCGCGCCGCTGGTCGTACCGGGGGACGAGCGGGTGTCGCTCTACGCCACGCTGGGCGTGCTGCTGGCGCTGGCCGTCGGCGGGGGTGCCCGGCCGGGCACCGCCCCGCGCCTGGTCGGGGCCGGACTGTCCGGGCTGGCGCTGCTCGCCGTCGCGCCGGCCACTCTGCGGGTGCTCGTCGACCTGCCGGTCCCGACCTGGTCCGGCGTGCCCGCCGTCGACCGGGTGCCGGGTGCCGCCGGCGCCGGCCTGACCCTGCTGCTGCTCGGGGCCGCCGCGGCGGCGTACGCCCGGATCGTGCGCGGCGGGCGGTGGGTGCCGGCCCTGGTCGGGCTGCCGTTCGGCGCGGCCGGGCTGCCGGTGCTGCTGGTGGCGGCCGGCGCGCCCTGGCCGGTGGCGCCGGCGGTGGCGTTCGCCGTCGGGCTGGCCGCGCTGCTGGCCGCCGCGCTCGCCGCGCCGCGCCCGCCCCTGCTGCCGGTCACGCTGCCGGTCGGGCTGGCGCTGGCCGTGCCGGGGCTGGGCGGCCTGCTCGCCACCCGGGCCGGGACGCTCGCCGGACTCGGCGCCCTGGTGGTGGTGGCGGCCGTCGTCGGCGCGGCCGGTCGGCACGCCGACACCCGGCTGGCCGGCTGGCTGTCGGGAGTGGTGGCGGCGGCCGGCTTCGCGGTGACCGCGGCGCTCGCCGGCGGCCTGCCGCTGCGTACCGCCGCCTTCGGGGTGCTGGTGGTGGCGGTGCTGGTCCTGTTCGCCGCGCCGGCCCTCGCCGGCCGCGAGGGCCGCGTCGGGGCGGTGCGGGCGACCGGGCGCGGCCCGGCGCTCGGGGTGGCGCTGGCGGCCGCCGCCCAGGCGGTCGCGCTGCTGGCGCTGCTGCTGACCGGCGGCGCGCTGCGGCACGCGGCGGCGGTCTGCGCGCTCTGGGGCGCGGCCGTGGCGCTGCGGGTGCTGCGGCGGGGCGAGTCGACCTCGTGGCGCTGGGTCCTCGCCGGCATCGCGGGCGGCAGCGAGCTGCTCGGCGGGTGGCTGCTCCTGGCCGCCGGAGGGGTGGCGGTGCTGGAGGCGTACACGGTGCCGGCGGCCGGGCTCGCCCTCGCCGCCGGCCTGGTGGCGCTGCGGACCCGGCCCGGGCTGAACAGCTGGCTGGCGCTCGGCCCGGGGCTGGCCGCGGCGCTGCTGCCCAGCCTGGTCTCGGTGCTGGTGGCGGCGGATCCGCAGCCGTGGCGGCGGCTGGCGCTCGGCGTCGTCGCGCTCGGCGCGGTGCTCGCCGGGGCGGTCCGGCGCTGGCAGGCGCCGGTCCTGCTGGGGGCGGCCACCCTCGTCCCGCTCGCGCTGCACGAGCTGGCCCGCGGCTGGGACCTGCTGCCCCGGTGGATCTACCTGGGCCTCGGCGGGCTGGCGCTGATCGCGCTCGCCGCGACCTACGAGCGGCGCCGGCGGGACCTGGCCCGGCTACGGACAGTGGTCGGACGGATGAGCTGAGGGTAGGGTCTGCCTTACCCCCACTTCGGGGGCTTGCGGGATTACTCAGCGCAATCGCGCCGACCAGACTCGGTACGGCGACCGCGCCGCCGGGCGTGGCAATGACCGAGAACGGGAGCGCAGATGACCACTCCGACCATGACGGAACCACCGGTACGCCGGGGCAGTGACTACGCGGTGCTGTCCCGCCGGGTCGCCGAGGCCGGTCTCCTCACCCGCCGCCCGGGCGGGTACGCGGTGCGGATCGTGCTCACTCTGGGTGCCTTTCTGGCCGGTTGGGCGGTGCTGGTCGCGGTGGGCGACTCGTGGGCGCAGCTGCTGGTCGCGGTCGGGATGGCGGTGGCCACCACCCAGGTGGCGTTCCTCGGGCACGACGCCGGGCACCGGCAGATGTTCCGCCGGCGCGGCCACAGCGAGGCGGCCGGCCTGATCGCCGGCAACCTCGCCGTCGGGACCAGCTACGGCTGGTGGGTGGACAAGCACAACCGGCACCACGCCAACCCCAACCACGAGGACGAGGACCCGGACGTCGGGGCGGGCGCCCTGGTCTGGACGTACGAGCAGGCGGCGGGGACCCGCGGGTTCGGCCGCTGGCTGGCCGCCCGGCAGGCGTGGTTCTTCTTCCCGATGCTGCTGCTCGAGGGGCTGTGGCTGCACGTGGCGAGCGTCCGGGCGCTGGCCGGCCGGGAGCCGGACGGGCGGTGGACCACCCCGATCCGGCACCGGGCGGTCGAGGCGCTGCTGCTCGGCGCGCACGCGGTCGGCTACCTCGGGCTGCTCTTCGCCGTCATGTCGCCGGGGAAGGCGCTGCTCTTCGTCGCCGTCCACCAGGGGCTCTGGGGGCTCTACATGGGCTGCGCGTTCGCCCCCAACCACAAGGGCATGCCGATGCCGTCCGCCCACGACGACCTGGACTTCCTGCGCAAGCAGGTGCTGACCTCGCGCAACGTGCGCGGCGGCCGGCTCGTCGACGTGGCGCTCGGCGCGTTGAACTACCAGATCGAGCACCATCTCTTCCCGAACATGCCCCGGGCCAACCTGCGCCGGGCGCAACCGATCGTCCGGGCGTACTGCGCCGAGCACGGCATCGGATACGCCGAGACCGGGCTGGTCGAGTCGTACCGGCAGGCGATGGCCCACCTGCACGAGGTCGGTCGCCCGCTGCGCGACCGCTGAGAACCCCTGCTCACCTCGGAGGTGGGCGGTGCCGGAGCGGGCCCAGTGAATGCCCTCCCGGTAGGGTCGTCGCATGGCAGACCTGCTCACCGCCGAGGCGGTACGAGACGAGCTGGGCGGGTTGGCGGACTGGTCGGGTGACCCGACCGGGATCAGCCGCACCGTCGAGCTGGGCAGTTTCCCGGCGGCCATCGCGGTGGTCGACCGGGTCGCCGCGGTGGCCGAGGAGCTCGACCACCACCCCGACATCGACATCCGATGGCGGACCCTGACCTTCCGTTGCGTCACGCACTCGGCCGGTGGGGTGACCCACCGTGACGTCGCGTTGGCCCGGCGGATCGACGACATCGTCCGGAGCGCCCGATGAGATTCGAGATCAGCAAGGTGCTGGACGCCATCGAGGGTCGGGTCTGCACCGACCCGTCGCTGGCCCGCGCCGTGGTGGACCTGGCCGAGGTGATCCGCTGGCAGGACCTCGACGGCGGCCGGCCGGCCAGCCTGCTCCGGCTCGGCATGGTGATCGACGCCCTGGCCCGGCAGATGGAGGAGGACAGCGTCCCGGTCTACGCGATCGTGCACCGGGCCCTGCTCTCCGACGCCGACCTGACCTCCAACGAGCGGATGGTGGTCCGCCGCTGGGCGGACGACGGCCTGGTGGAGGTGCTGGACAATCCGGGCGACCGGATGCTGGAGGTCGCCGACCTGCTCGGGCTGCCGGTGCTCAGCCGGGTCCGCTTCGACGGGCTGGGCGGCCGGTGGCCGTGGCTCGGGCAGGCCGGGCGGGTGCTCGCCCCGGTGCCCGGCGCGGGCGGGCCGGTCTTCATCGCGCACGTCGGGGGCGGGCAGAGCCCGGCCACCGGCACCCGGTCGCCGGTGGGCGCGAAGCTGCTCGCCCGGCAGTGGCGCTGCCCCGAGCCGGGCTGCGCGCTCTTCGGTGCCGGCGGGGGCGGTGGCGCCTTCGCCGACCTGGCCCGGGTGGACCGCGCCCCGGCCGGGCAGCCGCCACCCACGCTCCGGGCCGGCGTGCCGACCTGCCCCCGGCACGGCGCCCGGCTCGGCGACGCCGGGCCGCGGCCGCGTACGGAGGTGCTGGCGGTCCGGATCGGCGGGCTGGTCCGCCGCCGGTTCGCGCTCACCGAGGCCCAGCCGGTGCTGGTCGGGCGGGCCCCGGACGGGTCCAACGGGATCACCCTCGGGCAGTGGCTGAACGACGAGTCCCGGCGCTGGATCAGCCGCAGTCACGTCCGTTTCGAGCTGCGGGTCGGCGAGGTGGTGGTGACCGACACCAGCACCAACGGCTCGGGCATCCGCCCGGCCGGCTCGATGGCGGAGCCGGACCGGCTCACGCTCGTACCGCAGCAGTCCCGGGTGCTGGGCGAGGGCGACATCGTCGAGCTCTACCCCGGCGTGCAGATCGGCCGCGCCGACGGACTCCCCAGCGGCGCCCCGTTCACCCCCACCTCGGTGATGGCCGAGGCCCCCACCATGGCGATGCGCCTCCCCCGCCCCTGACCCACCCCCCGCCGAGCGGGGTGGCCGGCGTTGATCATGAAGTTGTTGCCATGACACGCCGGTGCGGATGGCGACAACTTCATGATCACGCCCTGCGGGGGCGGTGGGATGCGGAAGGGCGCCGGGACCGTGAGGTCCCGGCGCCCTTTGCGTGCGGGGAGGGTCAGGCCGCGAGGATAGCGGCGAGCTGGGCCACCGCGTGGTCGATCTCCTCCTCGGTGATGACCAGCGGCGGGGCGAGGCGGATCGTGGAGCCGTGGGTGTCCTTGGCCAGGACGCCCCGCTCCATCAGCCGCTCGCAGGCCTGCCGGCCGGTCATCAGCGCCGGGTCGATGTCCAGGCCGGCCCAGAGGCCGCGGCCCCGGACGGCGACCAGGCCCTTGCCGACCAGCGCCTGGAGGCCGGCGTGCAGCCGCTCGCCGAGCTCGGCCGAGCGCCGCTGGAACTCGCCGGTGGCCAGCAGCCGGACCACCTCGGTGGCGACCGCGCAGGCCAGCGGGTTGCCGCCGAAAGTCGAGCCGTGCTGGCCCGGCTTCAGCACCCCGAGCACGTCGGCGTTCGCGGCGACCGCGGAGACCGGCACGATGCCGCCACCGAGCGCCTTGCCCAGCAGGTACATGTCCGGCACGACGCCCTCGTGCTCGCAGGCGAAGGTGGCGCCGGTCCGGCCCAGGCCGGACTGGATCTCGTCGGCGATGAAGAGCACGTTCTGCTCGGTGCAGACCCGGCGGACGCCCGGCAGGTAGCCCTCCGGCGGCACCACGACGCCCTGCTCGCCCTGGATCGGCTCGAGCAGCACCGCGACGGTGTTCTCGTCGATCGCGGCGGTCAGGGCCTCCAGGTCGCCGTAGGGGACCACGGTGAAGCCCGGGGTGTACGGCCCGAAGTCGGCGCGCGCGTCCTCGTCGGTGGAGAAGCTGACGATGGTGGTGGTCCGGCCGTGGAAGTTGCCCTCGGCCACCACGATGTTCGCCTGGCCCGGGGTGACGCCCTTGACCTGGTAGCCCCACTTACGGGCGACCTTGATGCCGGTCTCCACCGCCTCGGCGCCGGTGTTCATCGGCAGGACCAGGTCCTTGCCGCACAGCTCGGCCAGCTCCTTGCAGAAGTCGGCGAACTGGTCGTGGATGAACGCCCGGCTGGTCAGCGTGAGTCGGTCGAGCTGTGTGTGCGCGGCCTCGATCAGCTTCGGGTGCCGGTGGCCGAAGTTCAGCGCGGAGTAGCCGGCGAGGCAGTCCAGGTACCGCCGGCCGTCCACGTCGGTCAGCCAGGCCCCCTCGGCGGAGGAGACCACGACCGGCAGCGGGTGGTAGTTGTGCGCCGTCCAGCGCTCCGCGTCGCGGACCGCACCCGGCGTCCGCAGCATGTCCTCGATCACTTGCTTGCCTTTCCCTGACGGAGTCGCAGCGTGCAGCACTTCGGTCCGCCGCCGGCCTTGCGCAGCTCGGACAGGTCGATCCCGATGGTCTCGTAGCCCCGGTCGCGCAGCTTGGCGGCCAGGTCGGTGGCCTGCGCGGGCAGCACCACGTGCCGGCCGTCGCTGACCGCGTTCAGCCCCAGCACCTCCGCGTCGGCCATGGTGGCGTGGACCGCGTCCGGGAAGAGCCGGCGCAGCACGGCCTGGCTGCCGGGGGAGAAAGCCTCCGGCAGGTACGCCACGGTCCGCTCGTCCAGCACGGTCAGCGCGGTGTCCAGGTGGTAGAAGCGCGGGTCCACCAGCTGCATGGTGATCACCGGATAGCCGAAGACCTCCTGCAGCTGCGCGTGCGAGGCGTGCGCGGTGCGGAAGCCGGTGCCGGCCAGCAGGTGGTCGCCGACCAGCAGGACGTCCCCCTCGCCCTCGTTGACGTGCTTCGGGTCGTACATCTCGAAGCCGGCGGCCTCGAACCAGGCGCGGTACGCGGGGGCCTCGTCGGCGCGCTGCGGGTCGCGGAACTGCACCGCCATCGCCTTGCCGTCGATCACCGTGCCGCCGTTGGCGGCGAAAACCATGTCCGGCAGCCCGGCGACCGGGTCGACCAGCTCGACCTCGTGGCCCAGGTCCAGGTACGTCTGCCGGAGCTGCTCCCACTGCCGGATCGCCAGGTCGGCGTCGACCGGCGCGGTCGGGTCCATCCACGGGTTGATCGCGTAGTCGACGGCGAAGTACGTCGGCCGGCACATCAGGAAACGCTGCCTGGTGGCGTCCATCGTCATTGTCCTGCTCCCAGCGGTCGGGCGCGCCCGGCCACCGTGGCCCACGGGCTGGCGCCGTTGGTCAACGGTATGCGGCCCGGGCCGACGACATCCACCGCCAGAAGTTGCGTTGGACGCCGGATCATTGCGTCTGAGCAACTTCCGACGGCGAATCGTTGCGTCAGCTCGGTTGGGCGGTCCGTTCGATCACCACCACCGGGAGTTCCCGCAGCCGGGGACGCTCGGCCGGTATGCCGGTCCGCGCCGGCGCGGCGAGTGGTCAGCAAGGGTGTCCGACTGAGCGGGGAAACACTTCGGGGGCGGCGAATCGCCGCCCCCGAAAGAGGATGTGCCCGGCTGGTGAACCACCAGAGCTGGTCGGGCGTGCCGGCGCACCGCCGGCGAGCCGGAAAGTGCCCGTCAGAACACGCCGGCAAACTGTGAGTCGAGCCACTCGCGGAACCGGCCGACCCAGTCGCCGTCGGTGGTCGGCCAGTCGAACTGACCGGTCAGCGCCACGACCCCGAGCACCACGGCGGCGAGACCGACCAGGATGCCGATCAGCGCGTCGGTCTTGCCGGCGACGTGCCGGCGGCGGGTGGCGATCAGACCCAGCATGGCGAGGACCGCGCCGACCGCGCCGAGCCCGACGCCGTACCCGGCGAGGGCGCCGGTGAGCACGAAGAGCGCGCCGACGACCGAGACGATCAGGCCGAGGGTGGCGAGCAGGCTGGCCCGGGGCTTCGGCCCGACGGCGACCGGCACGGTGGGCTCGGCGCGGCCGTCGAGGTCCCGGTCCACCGGCACCGGCCGCTCCACCGCCCGGTCCCGGCTCCGGTCCAGGTCGACGGTCCGCTCCTGGGTCGGGTCCGGGCCCACCACGGCGCCGGCCTGCGGGGTGTCCGTGGCCACCGGCCGCCCGGTGGCGGCCCGCGCGTTCGCCGCCCGGCGCTCCGCGTCGGAGACACGGTCGTCGTCGGTGGCGGTCGGGGTGCTCCGGTACGTGGCCCCGTCGTGGTCCCGGTCGGTGACCACCGGCCGTCCCGCCGTGCCGTCCACCCGGTCCGGCGTCGCGGCGCGGTCCCGCTCGTCGACGCGCCCGTCGCCGTTCACGTCCTCGTTCTGCGCCGGTCCGTTCCGGCGCGACAGAATCTTCACTTCACACCTCCTGGTCAAGGGCGTGGAGGCCGCGGAAGCGCAGTGGCAGCCACGCGTGACACACAGGAAGTACCCAGGTGCGTTCTCCACCACACCCGGGCCGGGCAGCGACAACGGGTCGGTCCGGTTTGTCTCCCCGGGACGTGCGGTCCGGTCGCGACGGTCCGGCTACCGTTGCCGGCGTGCCAGAGGGACACACCATCCACCGCCTGGCGGCCCGGCACGCCGAGCTCTTCGCCGGCGACAAGGTGCACGCCACCAGCCCGCAGGGCCGCTTCGCCGACGGCGCGGCCCGGCTCACCGGCACCGTCCTGGACGGCACCGAGGCGTACGGCAAGCACCTGCTGCACCACTACGCCGGCGAGCTGACCCTGCACGTCCACCTCGGGCTGTACGGCAAGTTCGCCGACGGCCCAGGCGAGCCGCCGCCGCCCGTCGGCCAGGTGCGGCTGCGGCTGACCAGCGACCGGCACTGGCTCGACCTGCGCGGTCCGACTGCCTGCGAGCTGCTCACCCCACCCGAGGTGGCGGTGCTGCGCGACCGGCTCGGCCCGGACCCGCTGCGCGCCGACGCCGACCCCGACCGGGCGTACGCCCGGATCTCCCGCAGCCCGACGCCCCTCGGGGCGCTGCTGCTCGACCAGTCGGTGGTGGCCGGCACCGGGTTGATCTTCGTGACCGAGGCGCTGTTCCGGGCCGGGCTGCCGCCCACCCTGCCCGGCCGGGAGCTGACCCCGGCCGGCTGGCGGGAACTCTGGGCCGACCTGGTCGCGCTGATGACCCTCGCCGTCGAGCGGGGCCGGATCGACACCGTGCGCGACACCCACCTACCCGAGGCGACGGGCCGCGCCGCCCGCGTCGACCGGCACGGCGGCGAGGTGTACGTCTACCGCCGCCCCGGCGCGCCCTGCCACGTCTGCGGCACCGAGGTCAGTCGGGGCGAGCTGGCCGGCCGCAACCTCTACTGGTGCGTCACCTGCCAGGCCGGGTGACCTGTCGGCCGCGACCCCGGCCCGGTCACCGGCCGTCGAGCAGCGAGCGGACCACCTCGACCTGGTGGGGGAAGACCTCGCCCTCGCCGATGCTCCAGGCCAGGGTGTGCACGATCGCCCAACCGCGGACCCGCTCCCGGTCGAGCCCCAGCTCGGCGCTGAGCCGGTCCAGCCGGTGGCGCACTGCGGCGGGGGAGCGACCCAGCTCGGCGCCGCGCACCATCGGCACCGGCGCGAACTCCCGCTCGCCGACCAGCGGCTTCGGGTCGATCACCAGCCACGGCTCCCGGCCGGCCCGCAGCACGTTGCCGGCGTGCAGGTCCTGGTTGACCAGCACCTGCTCACCCTGGCTCGGCACCAGGTCGGCGAGCAGCCCGAGCGCGGCGTCGAGCAGCCGCCGCTCGTACGGCCGGCTGACCCGCTCCCAGTTGACCGGCATCCGTTCGGCCCAGCCGGCCGCCTCCTCGGCGAGCGTGGTGAACGGCGGGCCGGCCGGCACCTGGAGCCGGGGCAGCAGCTCCACCACCGCGTCGAGCGCCCGATCGGGCGGGAGCTGGTGCAGCGGCGTGCCGGGCACGCACCGCTCGACCAGCAGCGCCCGGCGCTCCGCGTCGTGGGCCAGCAGCCGGATCGCGCCCCGGCCGGCCCAGTGCGCCAGCGCGGTCGCCTCGTGCACGCTGTCGTCGTCCGGGTACTGCACCTTCAGCACCGCCGGGGTGCCGTCCGGCAGCTCCGCCGGCATCGCCAGCGAGGCGAAGGCGTACGGGAAGGGTGGCCCGACCCGAAGGTCCCACTGCCGCACGCATTCGGCCAGCCGGTCCGGCAGCGTCGCCAGCCACTCCCGGCCGGCCGGCACCCGCTCCGTCCAGCGCAACCCCTCGGGGATCTCCAGCTCCACGGCCATCCGACCATCCTGGACTGCCCGGCCCGCCGTGTACCACCGGTTCCGGCCGGATGCCGTCTGGAGCACGGGGTCGGCGGAGGGCCCGACCGGGCCCGGACGGTCCCGGTCAGCGGAGCCGGCGGATGTCGCCGTACGCCCGGTAGAAGCCGCCGCGGCCGGACTCGCGGACCTGGGTGACGAGGTAGCGCGCACCCGGCTCGCGGATGCCCTTCGGGAACTGCACCGACCAGTCGCGCCGGTACCCGGCGGAGAGCACCTGGATGCGCAGCCGGCCGCCGTCCTCGACGCACTGCACCACCACGCCGTCGCGGTCGTCGGTGGTCACCTCGACGGTCGTCCAGGCCGCCGGCTCGGGCAGCCGGGCCGGCGCCTTGACGTCCACCACCTCGGGCACGCTGCCCGCCTCGGCGGCCCGGATCGCCGGCTCGCTGGCGTCGACGCAGGCCAGATAGCCGCCGGTGGTCACCACGTAGAGGCGTTCGTCGTGGTACTGCATCGAGTACGCCGAGCCGCAGCCGGTGCCGAGCTTCCACAGCCGGTTGCCGGCCGCGTCGAAGCAGTAGATCGAGGACTGGCTGTCGCCGGCGAAGACGTACCGGCCGCCCTCGGCGGTGGCGCAGGAGAAGACCGGGGCGTCGCACCGGTACGACCGCCCGGTGCGGCCGTCCTTGCGCAGCCGCACCACCTCGCGGGTGCCGGTGCCGGCGAAGACCGCGTCCCGTTCCTGCCAACCGAAGAGCACCGACCCGGTCCGGGTGTGCCACAGCTCCCGCCCGGTCCGCCAGTCGTAGCCGGTCACCCCCTGGGAGTGGCCGTGGTAGAGCGCGTCGGCGTCGCAGCGGACCATCCAGGCGGACCGGCCGCGCCCCGCCCGCCGCCAGAGGAACTCGTCCTCGTGGTCGATCGCGGCGATCCCGCCGTCGGCGTCGGAGACACCCAGCACCCCGTCGTGGATGTCCAGCCAGTAGATGTCGATCTCCGGAGCGATCGCGTACGCCACCCGGGGCACCTTGCCGGACAGGTCGTACACGTTCCCGTCGTCGCAGCCGGCGTAGATCCAGGCGTCGTCGGCGACGATGCACTTCACCCCGTCGGGGAGCCGGACCTGGTTCCGCACCCGGGCGTCGTGGCCGAGCGTGGTGATCACGCCGTGCTCGTTGCCCACCATGCAGCTCTGCCCGTCGATGAAGATGCCGAACGCGGGCGCGCCCGAGTCGTACCGCCAGAGGACCGGGGCGGTGCGGGCGGTGGAGCGGGTGCTGACGATCTGCCGGCGGGACACCGACCGCTTCTGCCGGACGCCGGGCACCGCCGGGGCGTACCCCTTGCGGATCTTCTCGCCGATCTTCTTCGCGGCGGCGGCGCGGGCGCGCGCGTTGTCCGGGAAGGTGCTGGTCTTGACCTGGCCCTGGTCGCCGATCCGGCCGTAGCGCACGGTCAGTGCGGTGTCCGCCACCGCGATTTCGTAGAACTTGTGCGCGCTACCGTCCACTTCGGACAGTTCGAGGTAGGTCGTCTCCTGCGACATGGGGATGCCTCCGAGGGGAATCGGCGCCGGAACCGGCACTGCGACAGCGCGCACACGCTAACCGCGCCCCCCGACAAAGATCGGGTGTGGAGTGCGGGTGGGTCAGCGGCCGGCGCCGGCGAGGGCGTCGACGGCCTTGCGGGCCGCGATCAGCACCGGGTCCCAGACCGGCGCGTACGGCGGGGCGTAGCCCAGGTCCAGCGCCGTCATGTCGTCCACCGTCATGCCGTTCCAGAGCGCCACGGCCAGCGTGTCGATCCGTTTGGCCGCCTCGGACCAGCCGACGATCTGCGCCCCGAGGAGCCGGCCGCTGGGCCGCTCGGCGATCAGCTTGACGGTCATCGTCCGGGCGCCCGGGTAGTAGCCGGCCCGGTTCGTCGACTCGGCCACCACCGAGACGAACTCGAAGCCCGCCGCGGCGGCGTCCCGCTCCCGCAGGCCGGTGCGCCCCACCTCCAGGTCGCAGACCTTGGTCACCGCCGTGCCGATCACGCCCGGAAAGGTGGCGTACCCGCCGCCGATGTTGATGCCGGCCACCCGGCCCTGCTTGTTGGCGTAGGTGCCGAGCGGGATGTGCACCGGCATCCCGCTGACCCGGTGCAGGGTCTCCACGCAGTCCCCGGCGGCCCAGACGCCCGACACCCCGGGCACCCGCATCCGCCGGTCCGTGCGGATCCCGCCGGTCGGCCCGACCGGCAGGCCGGCGGCCTCCGCCAGAGCCGTGTTCGGGCGTACGCCGAGACCCAGGACCACGACGTCGGCGGGCATCGGCCCCTCGGCGGTGACCACGGCGGTGATCCGGCCGTCCCGCTCCTCCAGCCCGGTCACCGCCAGGCCGGTACGGATGTGGATGCCGACCTCGCGCATCGAGTCGGCGACCAGCTCGGCCATGTCGCCGTCCACCGAGGACATCGGCTGGTCGGCCTGCTCGACCAGGTTGACGGTGAGCCCCCGCTGGATCAGCGCCTCGGCCATCTCCACGCCGATGTAGCCGCCGCCGATCACCACCGCCCGCCGGGGCCGGGGCTCCCGCTCCAGCCAGTCGAGCAGCGCCGCACCGTCGTCGAGGGTCTGCACGCCGAACACCCCGGCGGCGTCGGTCCGCGCCCACGCGGGCTTCACCGGGACCGCGCCGGTGGCGTACATCAGGGTGTCGAAGCCCTCGCGGACCTCCCCGCCGCCCGCCAGGTCCCGGGCGATCACCTCGCGCCGCTCCAGGTCGATGCCGGTCACCTCGTGCCGGAGCCGGACGTCGACGTCGAAGGACTCCCGGAAGGTGACCGGGTCGCGGGCGATGAGCTGGTCCCGGTCGGGCACCACCCCGCTGATCCAGTAGGGGATGCCGCAGGCCGAGTAGGAGGTGAAGTGCCCCCGCTCGAAGGTGACGATCGACAGGTCGTCGCGGGCGCGGCGACGTCGGGCCTGGGACGCGGCGGCCATCCCGGCCGCGTCCCCGCCGACGACGATCAGCCGTTCCGCCACGACGTCCATCCTGTCACGGGGAGATCGCCCACGGGGCCGCCCCGCGCGCCCCGGTCCGGGCCGCGCCGGTCAGCCACGGGTCTGCCGGGCCACGTCCTCGACCACGTCGACCATCCGGCCGGTACGGGCGAAGACGGCGCGCTGCCGGGCGGCTCCGCTGCCGTGCCGGCGCAGCCCGCCCAGCAGGTCGGTCACCTGGTCGAGGTCGCCGTGCCGCGCCAGCTCCGGTCGGACCCGGTCGACCAGCTTCTCCAGCAGCTCCCACGCCGGCCGCAGCTCGCCGTCGGTCAGGTCGACGCCCTCGCCCTCCAGCCCGTCGTGCGCGGCCCGCCAGTGCGCGGCGACGAGCAGGTGGTGGTCGGTCCGGACGGCCGCCCGGCCCGCCGCGATGTCCGTCATCGCGGTCACCACCAGGGCCCGGACCAGGGCGGCGACCAGCACCGCGTCGTCCACCGAGGGGCAGACGTCGCCGATCCGGATCTCCACCGTCGGGTACTTCGCCGACAGTCGGGCGTACCAGTAGAGCATCCCCTCGTCGAGCATCACCCCGCTGGCGATGAGCTGCCGGATCAGCCGCTGGTAGTGCTCGTGGGACTCCAGGAAGGGGGTGGGCGCCACCGACGGCCAGTGTTCCCACTCCACCGACCGCCAGCTCGCGTAGCCGGTGTCCTCGCCCTTGGCGAACGGGGAGTTGGTGGTCACCGCGTGCAGGATCGGCAGCCAGGGGCGGACGTGGTTGAGCACCTGCACGCCGGTGTCCGGGTCGGGGACGCCGACGTGTACGTGCATCCCGTTGTTGCCCGGGCCGGGCACGAGCAGCCGGAACCGCTCGATCATCCGCTCGAAGCGGGGCTTGTCGACGACCGGCGGCACCGGACCGTCCACCGGGCCGGTGCCGATGGCGAGCACCCGTACGCCGGCCCGCTCGGCGGCGTCGGCCAGCGCGGCGCGCAGCACCCCGAGCGAGTGCCGGATCGACGAGAGCTCCAGCCCGGGCGGGCTGCCGATCTCGATCTGGCTGGTCTGGAACTCCCGCTCGACCTGGCCGCGCAGCTCGGCGGGCACCTGTTCCATGACCAGGTCGACGGCCGGCACGGCGGCGCCGGTGTGCGGGTCGACGAGCAGGAACTCCTCCTCGACGCCGACGGTGAACAGGTCGGTGCCGCCCGCGGTGGTGTCCCGTTCCCGCTCCGCCACCGACCCGCTCATCGCGCTCACCGTCCGTTCCGCGCCGACCGCGGCGCCGTGCCGCGTCGTCCCCGGCCCATTACCCACCGTATCGGCGCGGGGAAACGCGGGCCCGGCGTGTCGGTCGGGGACGTGGTCCTTCCGCGCCGGGCCCGCCGCTGGGCGTGGCTACGATGAGGCCGGTCGACGCCGGGGCGTCACCGGCACGAGGGAGGCCACGTTGACCCCGACCACCGCGTCGCGGACGACGGCCGACGCCCGGCGCGCCGACCGGGACTGGCGACGCCAGGTGCCCCGGGCCTTCGCCACGCTGCTCTGGGTGATCGCGGTGGTCTGCGCGCTGGCCGCGCTGAGCAGCGCCGTCCGCTCCGACATCCAGCCGGTCCGCACCGCGATCGACGCCCTGCTGCTGCCCGCGCCGGCGAACCTCGCGTACGCGGTCTTCCTCGGCACCCTCGCCTCGGCGGTGCTGCGCCGCAAGCGGCTGGCGTACTGGGTGCTGGTCGTCTACTTCACGCTCAGCCTGGCCGTCGGTGTGCTGGCCGGCGTGCTGCTGCTGGTGGTCGGCGGCAACGACCTCACCGACGACGCCGGCGAGCGGCTGTTCAGCGCCCTGGAGACGGTCGGGGTGTGGGTCGGCATCGCCTTCGCCGCCGGGGCGCTGGCCCTGCTGCTGGCCGCCCGGCGGGAGTTCTACGCCCGGGTCCGCAGCGGCAGCACCCGGCGTGCCCTGGGGGTCTTCTTCGGGTTGGCGGCGGTCTCGGTCGGGCTCGCCTACCTGCTGCTCCTCGTCGAGCCGGGCAGCCTGCGGACCTGGGTGGACCGGCTCGGCTACGCCATCGAGAAGGTGTTCGGTGGCGCGATCACCCTGGACGTCACCCGGCAGGGGCAGGCGCCCGGCTGGGTCAACCTGCTGCTCGGCGGCTTCGGCGCGATCGCCTTCGTCGCCGGCCTGTTCACCCTGCTCCGGTCGCAGCGGGCCGCGGCCGTGCTGCACACCGACGAGGAGCAGCGGATCCGGGAGCTGCTCGCCCGGCACGGTGAGCGGGACTCGCTCGGCTACTTCGCCACCCGGCGGGACAAGGCGGCGATCTTCTCGGCCAGCGGCAAGGGGGCGATCACCTTCCGGGTGGTCAACGGGGTCAGCCTGGCCAGCGGCGACCCGGTGGGCGACCCGGAGGCGTGGGGGCCGGCGATCGAGGCGTGGCTCGACCAGGCCCGCGCGTACGCCTGGACCCCGGCGGTGATGGGCACCAGCGAGGCGGGTGCCAAGGCGTACCACCGGCACGGGCTGAAGGTGCTGCACCTGGGGGACGAGGCGATCCTGCTGGCCCGCGAGTTCGACCTGGACGGGCGGGACATGCGCCCGGTCCGCCAGGCCGTGCACCGGGTGGAGCGGGCCGGCTACACGGCCCGGGTGCGCCGGCACGCGGAGATCCCGCCGGCGGAGCTCTCCGGGCTGGCCAGGTTGGCCACCGACTGGCGGGACACCGAACACGAGCGGGGCTTCTCGATGGCGCTGGGCCGGCTCGGCGACCCGGCCGACGGCGACTGCGTGCTGGTCGAGGCGCGGGACGCGGCCGGCCGGGTGCGGGCGCTGCTGTCGCTGAGCCCGTGGGGCGCCGACGGGCTCTCGCTGGACCTGATGCGCCGGGACCGGTCCGCCGAGAACGGGGTCACGGAGTTCCTGGTCGCCGCGCTGATGGCCGCGGCGCCCCGGCTCGGCGTCGAGCGGGTGTCGCTGAACTTCGCGGTGTTCCGGTCGGTCTTCGAGCAGGGCGCCCGGATCGGCGCCGGCCCGATCATCCGGCTCTGGCGGCACACCCTGCTCTTCTTCTCCCGCTGGTGGCAGCTGGAGTCGCTCTACCTCTCCAACGCCAAGTACCAGCCGCACTGGACGCCGCGCTACCTCTGCTTCGCGGAGCGCCGGGAGCTGGCCCGGGTGGGTCTCGCCGCGGCGGTCGCCGAGGGCTTCCTCGCCCTGCCCGGCGGGCGGCCCACCCCGCTGCACGGGGTGCCGCCGACCGGCGGCGGGGTGGGCTACGTGCCGCCGGCCGCCGCGACGGTCCGGGCCGTGCCGCCGGAGCCGGCCGCGGTGCACCTGCCCGAGCAGATCCGGGTACGCCTGGCGAAGCTGGACCGGCTGCGCGCCGGGGGCGTCGACCCGTACCCGGTGGGCTACCCGCGTACCGACGGCTGCGCGGCGGTGCGGGCGCGGCACGCCGGGCTGGCGCCGGACACCGGCACCGGGGAGACCGTGGCGGTGGCGGGCCGGGTGATGCTGCTCCGCGACCACGGGCACCTCTGCTTCGCGACGATCCGGGACGGCAGCGGCGACCTGCAACTGATGCTGGAGCACGACCTGGATCGCTGGCGTGCCACCGTCGACATCGGCGACCACGTGGGCGCCACCGGCGAGGTGTACGCGACCCGGCGCGGCGAGGTGTCGGTGCGGGTGGCCGACTGGGCGCTGACCGCGAAGTGCCTGCGCCCGCTGCCGGACAAGCACCACGGGCTGGCCGACCCGGAGGCCCGGGTCCGGCAGCGTTACCTCGACCTCGCCATCGACCCGGCGGCGCGGGAGCTGCTGCGGGCCCGCGGCGCCGTGCTGCGCAGCCTGCGGCGGTCCCTCGCCGACCGGGACTTCCTGGAGGTGGAGACGCCGATCCTGCAGCGGGTGCACGGCGGCGCGAACGCCCGCCCGTTCGTCACCCACAGCAACGCGTACGACCTGCGGCTGAGCCTGCGCATCGCCCCCGAGCTGTACCTGAAGCGGCTGGCCGTGGGCGGGGTGGAGCGGGTGTACGAGCTGGGCCGGGCGTTCCGCAACGAGGGCGTCGACCACAGCCACAACCCGGAGTTCACGGTGCTGGAGGCGTACCAGGCGTACGCCGACTACCACGGGATGCGCGAGCTGGCCCGGGAGCTGATCGTCGCCGCGGCGGTCGCGGTGCACGGCTCGCCGGTGGTGCGCCGCCCCGGGACGGGCGAGACGGTGGAGATCGGCGGCGACTGGCCGGTGCGTACGGTCAACGAGGCGGTCTCCGCGGCGCTCGGCGAGGAGGTCACCGCCGACACCGACCTGGCCGCACTGCGCAAGCTCTGCGACGCCGCCGGCGTCCCGTACGACCCGGGCTGGGAGCGCGGCGCGGTGCTGCTGGAGCTCTACGAGCGGCTGGTCGAGGCGCGGACCGGGCCGCCGACGTTCTACCTGGACTTCCCGACCGACAGCTCGCCGTTGACCCGCCAGCACCGGGACGACCCGCGGCTGGCGGAGCGGTGGGACCTGGTGGCGTTCGGGATGGAGCTGGGCACCGCGTACTCGGAGCTGATCGACCCGACGGAGCAGCGGCGCCGGCTCACCGCGCAGTCGCTGAAGGCGGCCGGCGGCGACGCCGAGGCGATGGAGCTGGACGAGGACTTCCTCACCGCGCTGGAGTACGCCATGCCGCCGACCGGCGGTCTCGGCCTGGGCGTGGATCGGCTGATGATGCTGCTGACCGGCCGGTCGATCCGGGAGACGCTGCCCTTCCCGCTGGTCCGCGAGTCCTCGTGAGCCGGGTCGGCCCGGCCCGGGTGCTGCCGGGGCTGGCGCTCGGGCTGGCCGGGGTCCTCTACGCCTCGTGGCTGATCGGGCCGCTGCTGAACCCGGCGTTCGGCCTCCTCGACGGGTACGCCAGCGAGCTGGCCGCCCGGGACCAGCCGTACCACCTGGTGTTCGGCCTGGGTGACCTGGTCGTCGGCGCGCTGGCGTCGGCGGCCGGGGTGGCGCTGGCCCGGCGGGACCGGGGCTGGCCGCGGCGGGCCTGGTGGGGGCTGGTCGTCTTCGGCGTGGCCACCGTCCTGGACGGCACGGTGAGTTCGATGGACTGCGCGCCCTCGGCCGACGCACGCTGCGCGCGACTGGCGGAGCTGGGCGCGTTGTCCTGGCGGCACCAGGGGCACTCGGTCAGCTCGTCGGTGGCCGTTGCCGGCGGGGTGGTCTCACTGGTCGCCCTGGTGGTGGCCCGGCGCGGCCGGGGCGCGTCGTTCCGGTGGGGGCTGGCGGTGGCGGTGGTGCTGCTGGTCGGCACGGCCGGCACCCTGGCCGAGCTGGCCCACCCGGACGCGGCGCTGGGCGCCTGGCAGCGGGTCCAGCTGCTCGGCCTCTCCGGCTGGCTGGTCCACGCCGGCGTCGTCGCGGCCCGCCCCGACCCGTGACCGCCCGGGGGTGGGACCGGAACGCCGACCTGGCGGGGTCCCGGTCCGCCGGATGCCCCCAGGTCGGCGATCTGGAGTGGATCACGCCCCGCAGCCGGCGCCGCGAAAGCCGCCGCCGGGCGTGACACCGGGTCCTAGGCTGGTCGGCGTGCCGGGGTTGCTGATGGCGGTGGCGGGGACGTGGGCGTACGCCCTCGCCCAGCTCACCGTGTTGGCCGACCGTCCGGTCGTGCTGCTCGCCGGCGCGGCGGTCGCCGCCGCGCTGCTGCTGGCCACGCTGCTCGCCCTCCGGTCGCGGGTGCTGCCGGGGGCGCCCCGGTCCGGCCGGCTCGCCACCGCGCTGCGGGCCCGGGCCCGTGGTCGTCGGGTGCCCCGGCAGGTCGACCCGGACGGAGCCGGTCGGCCGCGACCGCGTGCCCCCGGCCGCCGCCCCTCGGCCGCGTAGCGCCCGCCGCCGCGCGGCCGATTCCGTCGTCATCCGTCCCGCCGGGACGCGTCGTCCCCGGGACCTCCGGAATCGGACCGAGGGGTCACCCATGCTCGCCTTCGCACCACTGCACGCCGCGGCCACCGTCGCCGCCTCCGTCGTCACCTGGCTCGCGGGCACGCTCGAACCGCTGACCGGCGGCGCGGCCACGGCCGCCGCGATCGTCCTGTTCACCATCGGCGTCCGCCTGCTCATCTCGCCGCTCACCCTGGCGCAGGTCCGCGGGGAGCGGCGCCGCGCGGCGCTCGCCCCCGAGGTCCGCGACCTCCAGCGCCGGTACGCCGACGACCCCGCAAAGCTGCAGAGCGAGTTGTTCGGGCTGTACCGGCGGGCCGGCGCCAGCCCGGTCGCCGGCTGTCTGCCGGCGCTGTTGCAGGCGCCGTTCTTCCTGGTCATGTACCGCCTCTTCGCCACCGGTGACGGCGGCGCCGGGCTGCTCGACGAGCGGCTGGCCGGGGTGCCGCTGGGCTGGCACCTCGGCGACGGGCTCACCGGGCCGGTGGTCGCGGTCTTCGGGGTGCTGCTGGTGGCGCTGCTCGTTCTGGCCTGGTACTCGTCGCGGCGGGCCCGCCGGGCGGCCGCGGCCACCGGCACCGTCGCCGGCACGCCGACCGAGGGGCCGGGCGCGGCGACGCTGGGCCGGCTGCTGCCGCTGCTGCCGTACACGACGGTGCTGGTGGCGTTGGTGGTGCCGCTGGCGGCCGCGCTCTACCTGGTCACCACCACCGGGTGGACCGCGCTGGAGCAGGCGACGCTGCGTCGGCCGCAGCCGGTAGACATCGACGGACGTTGACAAGTGGCCGTCGGGCGCGTAGAAAACGCCCTCAGAGAGCGCTCTCTGTTCCTCCGTCCCCCGCAGAGAGGCACCCCGATGAGTCATGTCCCGGCGGCGTCCGCCGCCCCGTCCACCCTGCGCCGCTCAGGCCGCCGGCTCCCGCTGGCCGCGGCCGTGCTCGCCACCACCACCACCCTGGTCGCCGCCTCGATGACCGCGCACGCCGCCGTGCCGCCGCCCGCGGCCGGCTGGAACCTGGTCTGGAGCGACGACTTCACCGGCGCGGCCGGCGCCCTGCCGTCCTCGGCCAACTGGATCATCGACACCGGCACCAGCTACCCGGGCGGCCCGGCCAACTGGGGCACCGGCGAGATCCAGACCTACACCGCCAGCACCGCCAACCTCGCCCAGGACGGCGCCGGCAACCTGCGGATCACCCCGCTGCGGGACGCCGCCGGCCGGTGGACCTCCGCCCGGATCGAGACGGTCCGGGCCGACTTCAAGCCGCCGGCCGGGGGAGTGCTCGCCCTGGAGGGGCGGATCCAGATGCCGAACGTGACGGGCGCCCAGGCGGCCGGCTACTGGCCCGCCTTCTGGGCGCTCGGCTCACCGTACCGGGGCAACTACCAGAACTGGCCGGGCATCGGCGAGTTCGACGTGATGGAGAACGTCAACGGGCTGAACCAGGTCTGGGGCGCGCTGCACTGCGGGTACGCCCCGGGCGGCCCGTGCAACGAGTTCAACGGCCTGGGCGCCACCCGGGCCTGTCCCGGCAGCACCTGTCAGTCCGCGTTCCACACCTACCGCTTCGAGTGGGACGCCTCGGTCAGCCCACAGCAGCTGCGCTGGTACGTCGACGGCCAGCTCTTCCACACCGTCAGCCAGAGCCAGGTCGGCGACCCGTACTGGGGTCAGATGACCAGCCACGCCGGCTACTTCCTGCTGCTCAACGTGGCGATGGGCGGCTCGTTCCCGAACGGCGTCGCCGGCGCCACCACGCCGACCGCCGCGACCGTCTCCGGCCGGCCCATGCTGGTCGACTACGTGGCGGTCTACCGCCGGGGCGGCACCGGCCCGTCGCCGAGCCCGACCACGTCCACGCCGCCGCCGGGCGGGACGGTGGACGCGTACGCCACGATCCAGGCGGAGGCGTTCACCGCCCAGAACGGGGTGATCGTCGAGGCCTGCGCCGAGGGTGGGCAGGACATCGGCTACCTGCGCAACGGCGACTGGGCCCGGTACGACAACGTGGACTTCGGGGCCACCGGGCCGCGCGACTTCCTGGCCCGGGTCGCCTCCGGCGCGGCGGGCGGGGTGAGCGGCCTGGTGGAGGTCCGCCTGGACAGCCCGACCGCCGTGCCGATCGGCAGCTTCGCCGTCGGCAACACCGGCGGCTGGCAGAGCTGGATCTCGGTGCCCGGCAACGTCTCGGCGGTGACCGGCCGGCACAGCGTCTACCTCACCTTCACCAGCGGTCAGCCGGCCGACTTCGTCAACGTCAACTGGTTCACCTTCCGCCGCTGAGGCGTCGGCCGGGGTCCCCCCCCGTTGCTTCCGGGCCCGGGAGGGAACCCCTTCCACGCCGTCGTCGCGGTCAGCGGCCGGCGGTCACCGACTGCCGGTCGCGCCGCGCGCGCCGCTTCCGGATCTTCTTCGCCGACCAGCTCACGATCATGATGCCGAAGACCAGGAAGATCGCGTAGTTGAACCAGTTGCTGTACCGGTCCACCTGCTGCCACTGCGAGCCGAGGGCGAAGCCGAGCCCGACGATCAGCGCGTTCCACACCCCGCTGCCGAGCGTGGTGAGCAGGACGAACTCGCCCAGCGGCATCCGGTTCGCGCCGGCCGGGATCGAGACCAGGCTGCGGACCACCGGGACCACCCGGCCGATCAGCACCGCCCACCTGCCGTGCCGCTCGAACCAGCGGTCGGCCTTCTCCAGGTCGTCCCGGTCGACCAGCGGGATGTGGTCCAGCCAGCGCTTCAGCCGCTCCTCGCCGAGCGCCGCGCCGAGCCAGTAGAGCACCAGCGCGCCGAGCAGCGAGCCGGCCGTGGCGGCGAGCACGATCAGCACGACGTTGAACCGGCCCTCGGCGGAGAGGTAGCCCGCCATCGCCAGCACGACCTCGCTCGGGATCGGCGGGATGATGCTCTCCAGCGCCACCAGGAAGGCCACGCCGAGCGCCCCGAGCGAGTCGATGACGGTTGCCACCCACCCGGTCAGCCCGCTGAACTGGTTCGGGTCGACGTTCTGGGTGAGAGCCATGGGCATCCTTCCGGCGGGGGATCGGACAGTGGTACCCCGGCCGTCGGCGGTCACACCTGCCGGTGACCCGCCCCACTGATCATCCGATCAGTCCTCGGGGTGCAGCGCGGCGTCGGCCGGCCCGCGCCGCCAGCCGGTGAACCGGACGGTCAGCCCCGCCCTGCTCGGCGCGCAGCAGAACGGCCCGGCCATGGCCGCCGCCTCCGGCGGGAGCGGGGCGAGCCGGACCAGCCGCCACGGCTCGTCGTCGACCCGCGCCCGCACGGTCAGCGCGTCACCGGAGCGGCTGACCCGGACGGTGACCTCCCGCCCGGTCCACTCCGGCACCGGGGCCAGCGACCAGTCCGACTGCTCCCGGGTCACCACCGCGCCGAGCTGCGGCAGCCCGTCGCTCAGCTCCACCCCGGTCTTGACCCAGTTCCGCTCGTCGACGTGGACCAGCACGCCGGCCTGGTCGAACTGCGCGGTGTAGTCGAGCAGGAAGCTCACCTCGACCGCGCTCCCGCCGGGCAGCGGGGCGAGCAGCCCCGGGCCGTTGTCGTGCACGAAGCCGTAACTGGTGTGCCGCCACATGTCGGTCTCCGGACCGGGCTCCACCAGCAGGTGCCCCTCGGCGGTCCGCTCGACCCGTACCGGCGGGTGCAGCCACCGGCCGTCGTCCCAGTCCATGTCGCGCGGGGCCACCTCATGATCAGCCATGGCGGCACCGTACCCCGCCGAGAGCCAACGGCGAACGTACCGTCGGGCGGCGCCGCGGGTTTGCCGGGACCGCCGACCGGAGAAGTTAACCGGGCATGGGTGACAGGTGGTACCAGGAGGCGGTCGTCTACTGCCTCGACATCGACACGTACGCGGACTCCGACGGCGACGGGGTCGGTGACATCCGTGGCCTCATCGGCCGGCTGGACTACCTTGCCAGGCTGGGGGTGACCTGTCTGTGGCTGAACCCGATCCACCCGTCACCCAACAAGGACGACGGCTACGACGCCACCGACTTCTACAACGTCGACCCGCGCTTCGGCACCCTGGGTGACTTCGCCGAGCTGCTGCACCAGGCGCAGAACCGGGGCATCCGGGTGATCATCGACCTGGTGGTCAACCACACCTCGGACGAGCACCCCTGGTTCCAGTCCGCCCGGTCGTCGCCCGACTCGCCGTACCGGGACTGGTTCGTCTGGGCCGACCACGAGCCCGACGACCGCTTCCAGGGCATGGTCTTCCCGGGCGAGCAGCACGAGACGTGGAGCTACGACCGGACCGCCAAGGCCTGGTACTACCACCGGTTCTACAAGTTCCAGCCGGACCTCAACATCAACAACCCGAAGGTGCGCGAGGAGATCAAGAAGATCACCTCGTTCTGGCTCCAGCTCGGGGTCTCCGGCTTCCGGATGGACGCGGTGCCGTTCATCATCGAGCAGACCGAGCCGGGCAACCCCAACTCCCCGAAGGACTTCGACTTCCTCACCGAGCTGCGCCAGCACGTGCAGTGGCGCCGCGCCGATGCCGTCCTGCTGGCCGAGGCGAACGTCGAGCCGGACCAGCTGCCGGTCTACTTCGGTGACGGGAGCGGATCGGGCAACCGGATCCACATGCTCTTCGACTTCATGCTCAACGGCCGGCTGATGCTCGCCCTGGCCCGGGAGGACCCGGAGACGATCATCGACGCGCTGCGGGACACCCCGAAGCTGCCCGCCGGCGGCCAGTGGGCGACCTTCCTGCGCAACCACGACGAGATCGACCTGTCCCGGCTCACCACGGAGCAGCGCAACGACGTGCTGGCGAAGTTCGGCCCGGACGAGGAGATGCAGCTCTACGGCCGGGGCATCCGGCGTCGACTCGCGCCGATGCTCGGCAACGACCGGCGGCACGTCGAGCTGGCCTATGCCCTCCAGTTCTCGCTGCGCGGCACGCCGGTGCTGCGCTACGGCGAGGAGATCGGCATGGGCGAGGACCTGTCGCTGAAGGGGCGCGACGCGATCCGGACCCCGATGCAGTGGTCGTACCAGCCCAATGGCGGCTTCTCCACCGCGGAGCCGGAGAAGCTGGTCCGGCCGGTGATCGACACGGGCGAGTTCAGCTACGAGAAGGTCAACGTGACCGCCCAGCGCAAGGACCCCCGGTCGTTGCTCGGCTGGTTCGAGCGGATGATCCGGACGCTGCGCGAGGCGCCGGAAGTCGGCTCGGGCTCGACCACCCACATCGACGTGCCGATGCCGGCCGGGGTGCTCGCCCACCGGGCCGACGGCCCGACCGGCACGATGATCTTCCTGCACAACCTCGGCAGCGAGGACGTCGAGGTCGACCTGAGCACGTTGCAGCCGGAGGCGGACATGCCGATCGACGTGCTCTCCGACCGGGGCTACGACGAGGTGGGCAAGCTGGACCGGCTCAAGCTCGCCGGGCACGGCTACCGCTGGATCCGGCTCTGTCGCAGCTGGTCGGTCTGACCGTCCGACGTGCCGGCCCGTCGCCGCTCGTCGGCGGCGGGCCGGTCCACGTACCCCTGGGTTAAGCTCCTTCGATCGAGCCACAAGTTACCGGGAGGTAATCATGTCGGAGGAGCCCCGCGTCGCCATCGTGACCGGAGCCGCGCGCGGCATCGGCGCCGCCACCGCCCGTCGGCTGGCCGCCGACGGGATGGCCGTCGCCGTCGTCGACATCGACGAGTCGACCACCAAGGAGACGGTGGACGCGATCGTCGCCGCGGGCGGCCGGGCGCTCGGCGTGGGCGCCGACGTGGCCGACCGGGCCCAGGTCGAGGCGGCCGTCGAGCGGGTCGCCGCCGAGCTGGGCGCGCCGACCGTGCTGGTCAACAACGCCGGCGTGCTCCGCGACAACCTGCTGTTCAAGATGACCGACGCGGACTGGGACACGGTCATGGGCGTGCACCTGCGCGGCGCGTTCCTGTTCAGCCAGGCCGCCCAGAAGCACATGGTCGAGCGGAAGTGGGGCCGGATCGTCAACCTCTCCAGCACCTCCGCGCTGGGCAACCGGGGCCAGGCGAACTACTCGGCCGCCAAGGCCGGGCTCCAGGGCTTCACCAAGACCCTCGCCATCGAACTGGGCCCGTTCGGGGTGACCGTGAACGCGGTCGCGCCGGGCTTCATCGTCACCGACATGACCGCGGCCACGGCCGCCCGGATGAAGGTCGACTTCGAGGCGCTGCAGCAGCACGCGGCGGCCGAGATCCCGGTCCGCCGGCCCGGCCGGCCAGAGGACGTCGCGCACACCATCTCGTTCCTGGCCAGCGAGGGCGCGTCCTTCGTCTCCGGCCAGGTCATCTACGTGGCCGGCGGCCCCAAGGACTGACCGCCCGCACCCGCGTCCCGCCCGGCTCGGGCGGGACGCGTCAGCGGGTGGTGTCGCGGGTGCGCCAGAGCCAGAAGAGGCCGAGGACCGGCAGGACCAGCGGGATGTAGCCGTAGCCGCTGCCGAACCCGGACCAGACAGTCTCGTCGGGGAAGAGCGCCCGGTCGGCCAGGCTGAGGACGCCCACCGCGACGACCCCGACCAGCTCCACCGAGCAGCAGGCCAGGGCAACCCGACGGCCGGCGTGCCCGGCCCGGGCCAGCCCGACCGCGGCCACGATGTAGATCAGCGCGGCCAGCGCGGAGAGCTGGTACGCCACCGGTGCCTCGTCGAACTTCGTGGCGATCTGCAGGCCGGCGCGCGAGGTCGCGGCGATGGCGAACAGGATGTAGACGGCGATCAGCAGCCGGCCCGGCCCCTTGTTGGTGGCGCGTTCGGGCGCGGGCGGCCGGGCGTCGCCGTCCGCGCGTACCCCGACGGGCTCAGCCACCGAGCACCTCCCAGGTCTGACCGAGCCGGACCACCACGACCGGCGTCACCAGGCACATCGCGCAGACGATCGCCGAGCCCCAGCGGGTCGGTTCCATCCGGGCCAGCACCCAGGCCAGCGGCGGCAGGCAGACCAGCGTCACCAGGTAGCCGAAGAACGCGCCGGGCTCGCCCGGCCGTTCCCCGCCGCCGAGCGCGACCAGCGCCGCCACGGTCAGCGCCAGCAGCGCGACCTCCAGCACGGCCAGGCCCACGAACTGCACCCGGTCCGGCGGCCGGTGGCGCAGCGTGGCCACCAGCGCCCAGACCGCGAGTACGAGCGACAGCACGATCGTCGCCGTCGCGAGGAGCCCGTCCACCGGCGAGCCGGCCGTGGCCGCGCTGGTCATCGACGGCATCCCGTCGGAGTCCCATTCACCGGCACAGCCTACTAAGCCGCGTAGTACTGCCCGCCGGCCGGCTCTCCGTCGGGTCGCATGCGTGCCGCCCACCGGACCGACTAGCGTGGATCACGGCCACGGGGTAGCCGTGGCGGACGACGGAAGCGGGAGTACCTCGTGCTGCGGTTCGGCTTGTTCGGCACCGGTCACTGGGCGGCGGAGACGCACGCCGCGGCCATCGACGCGCACCCCCGCGCCGAGCTCGCCGGGGTCTGGGGTCGGGACCAGGAGAAGGCCGCGGCGCTGGCCGGGCGGCACGGCGTACCGGTCTTCGACGACGTCGACGCGCTCCTCGAGGCGTGCGACGCGATCGCCGTGGCGCTGCCGCCGGACGTGCAGGCCGACATCGCCGTCCGGGCCGCCTCCGCCGGCCGGCACCTGCTGCTGGACAAGCCGCTGGCGCTCAGCCTCGCCGACGCCGACCGGGTGGTCGCCGCGGCCGACGCGTCCGGGGTGGCCTCGGTGGTCTTCTTCACCCAGCGCTACCACCCGAACGTCACCGGCTTCCTCGCCGCCACCGCCGCGGCCGGCGGCTGGCAGCACGCCCGGGCCACCATGTTCGCCTCCATCTACCAACCGGGGAACCCGTACGGGAAGTCGCAGTGGCGGCGGGACCGGGGCGCGCTCTGGGACATCGGCCCGCACGCGCTCTCCCTCATCCTGCCGGTGCTCGGCCGGGTCAGCCGGGTGGCCGCGATGGACGGCCCGAGCGGCCTGGTGCACCTGCTGCTCACCCACGACGGCGGGGCGACGAGCACGATGTCGCTCACCCTGGACGCCCCGCCGGAGGCGGTGACCCGGGACTTCGTCTTCTTCGGCGAGAACGGCACGGAGGCCGTGCCGCCCGGCGACGGCAGCGTGCTGGCGGCGTACGACACGGCGATCGACCAGTTGCTGGAGGAGATCGACGCGGGCACCCGGGACCACCGCTGCGACGTCCGCTTCGGCCGCGAGGTCGTTGCGGTGCTGGACGCCGCCGAGACGGCCCGCGCCGAGGGGCGCACCGTCACCATTCCCGGCTGACCGCGCGCCCGTCGGGCGGCCCGCGCCTGCGCGCGGTCCCCGCCGGGCCGCCGACCCCGGCAGAGGTGGGCTCGGTGCAGCCGGAGCAGCGCCACCCGGCGTTCCCGGGCGGCGCCACCGGCCGGCACACGGTCAGCGTCACGGTGGGCTGACCCGCCCGCCTCAGGCGAGGGTGCTCAGCGCCTCGCCCAACTCGGCGGGGGAGTCGAACTGCTCCGCGGGCAGCGCCCGCAGCATCTGCAACATCTCGGTGCTGGCCCCGTTCTCCTGGCCCCAGCGGACCAGGTCCTCGCGGGAGACCGGGTAGTCGAGCCCGGCCAGGAACTCCTGCAACTGCACCCCGGTGACGGTCATGCCGGCCGGCTACCCGCTCCGCCCGCCGCCATGCCCGCCGACGGCGGGGGACCGGGGTGCCGGTTTGCCCGCGCGGGACCCGGGTAGCCGCGGGCATGCTGGTACAGCGGCTCGGCGCGCCGAGCGACTTCGACCCGTTGCTGGAGCGTGTCCGGGACGCCCGGATCGTGATGATCGGCGAGGCGACGCACGGCAGTTACGACTACTACCGACTGCGGGAGCAGTTGACCCGGCGGCTCATCGCCGAGGAGGGCTTCGACTTCGTCGCGGTGGAGGGGGACTGGCCGGACTGCGACCGGGTGCACCGCTCGGTGGTCGGCGCCCCGGGCGGGTTGGCCGACCCGCAGACCGCGCTGGAGCGCTTCGAACGCTGGCCCACCTGGATGTGGGCCAACGCCGAAGTGGCCCGCTACTGCCGTTGGCTGCGGGCCTGGAACCTGGAGCGGCCGGAGGGCGAACGGGCCGGCTTCCACGGGCTGGACGTGTACAGCCTCTGGGAGTCGATGCAGGCGATCTTCGACTATCTGGGCGAGGAGGACCCGGCCTCGCTGGAGGCCGCGCAGGAGGCGTACCGCTGCTTCGAGCCGTACGGCAAGCGGGTCGAGGAGTACGGCATGGCCAGCCGGTTCGTCTCCGCGCGCTGCGAGGAGGAGGTGGTGCGGCTGCTGGCGCGGACCCGGGAACAGGCCGCCGCGGACGGCCCGGACCGCTTCGCGGCCTGGCAGAACGCGGAGGTGGTGGCCGGCGCGGAGCGCTACTACCGGGCGATGATCGCCGGTGGCCCGGAGTCGTGGAACGTCCGGGACACCCACATGACGGACACGCTGGACCGGCTGCTGGACCTGTACGGCCCGGACGCCCGGGGAATCGTCTGGGCGCACAACACCCACGTCGGGGACGCCCGGGCCACCGACATGGCCGCCGACGGAATGGTCAACATCGGTCAGCTCGCCCGGGAACGGCACGGCCGGGACGCGGTGGCGCTGGTCGGGTTCGGCAGCTACCGGGGGAACGTGATCGCGGCGCCGCGCTGGGGCTCGCCGGCCGAGGTGATGGTGGTGCCGCCGGCCCGGGAGGGCTCGGTCGAGCGGCGGCTGCACGAGCTGATGCCGGAGCGGGCGGTGCTGGTATTCGGCGGCCCCGACCAGCCCGAGTGGGTCACCGGTTCAACCGACCACCGGGCCATCGGGGTGGTCTACGACCCGACCTTCGAATCCTGGGGCAACTACGTCCCGACGCGGCTGGCCGACCGCTACGACTCATTCATCTGGTGCGACGAGGCCACCGCCCTCCACCCTCTCCCCGCCCTGACGACCCCCGGCGAGATGGAGACCTACCCGGCCGGCGTCTGACCGGCCGGGCAGGTCACCCGGTCACACCCTGGCGGGTTCGGAGTCGGCGAGGTGGGTGCGGAGGCCTTCGCCCTCGATGTCGACGTTGGGGACGATGCGGTCGAGCCAGCGGGGGAGCCACCACGCCTTCGTGTTGAGCAGGGACATCACCGCGGGGACGATGGTCATCCGGACCACGAAGGCGTCGATGGCGACGCCGATCGCGAGCGCGAAGCCCATCGACTTGATCACCGGGTCGTCGAGGAAGATGAAGCCGCTGAAGACCGAGATCATGATCAGCGCGGCGGCGGTGACCACCCGGGCACCGTGTCCCATCCCGTTGATGGTGGCCTGGCGGGCGGTGTCGCCGTGCACGAAGTCCTCCCGCATCCGGGAGACCAGGAAGACCTCGTAGTCCATGGCCAGGCCGAACAGGATGCCGATGAGCAGGATCGGCAGGAAGCTGATCAGCGGCCCCGGGGTGTCCAGGCCGACCAGGCCGGCCAGGTGCCCCTGCTGGAACACCGCGACGGTGATGCCGAACGTCGCCGCCACGGTGAGCAGGAAGCCCAGCGCCGCCTTGACCGGGACGAGGATCGACCGGAACACCAGCATCAGCAGCAGGATGGAGAGCCCGACGACCAGCAGCAGGTAGATCGGGAGCGCGTCGGAGAGCTTCTCGGACACGTCGATGCCGATCGCGGTGACGCCGGTGAGCAGCACGTCGGCCTGCTCGATGCCGGAGACCTGGCGGCGGATGTCGTGCACCAGCGTCTCGGTGGCCTCGTCGGTCGGGCCGGTCTTCGGGATCACCCCGAGCAGCGCGGTCCGCCCGGTCGGGTCGAGCTGCGGCGGGGCCACCGCAAGCACCCCGTCGGTCTTCTGGATCAGCGCGGTGACCTGCGGGACGGCGGCCTGGGTGGCCTGCGGGGAGTCGGCGGTGACGACCACCGCGAGCCGGCCGGTGAAGCCGGGGCCGAAGCCCTCCCGGATCAGGTCGTTGCTGACCCGGGCCGCGCTGCCCGCCGGCGCGGCGCCGGCGTCCGGCAGCGCGAGCCGCATGTCCTGGGCGGGCAACGCGAGCAGCCCGAGACCGAGCAGGCCGACCAGGATGACGGGGATCCGCAGCTTCGTAACCCAGTGCGCCCAGCGGAAGCCGAAGCCGGAGCGGTCCTCCGAGCCGGTGCCGGCGGACTCGACCGCCTCGCGCCCGCGCAGCCTGCGGGGGAGCACCCGGCGGCCGGCGAAGCCGAGCAGGGCCGGCGCCAGGGTGATCGCGACCAGCACGGCGACGGTCACCGTGCCGGCGGCGGCCAGACCCATCACGGTCAGGAACGGGATGTCCACCACGGCCAGGCCGGCGAGCGCGATGACCACGGTGGCGCCGGCGAAGACCACGGCGGAGCCGGCGGTGCCCACCGCTCGGCCGACCGCCTCCTCCGGGGAGAGCCCGTCGAGCAGATTCTGCCGGTGCCGGGAGGTGATGAAGAGCGAGTAGTCGATGCCGACCGCGAGGCCGAGCATCAGGGCCAGGATCGGCGCGGTGCTGGTCAGCTCGACGACGCCGCTGAGCGTGAAGAGGCCGGCCATGCCGACGCCCACGCCGATCAGCGCGTTGAGCATGGTCATCCCGGCCGCGACCAGCGAGCCGAAGGTGACGACCAGGACGATCGCGGCGACCAGCACGCCGAGCGCCTCGGTGGAGCCGACCTCCGGCTCGGAGTTCAGCACCTCGCCACCGGGGGCGATCTGCCACCCCTGCGCCTCGGCCTGCGCGCCGACCTTCTCGTACGCGGCGCGCTGCTCGTCGGTCACGTCGTCCGCGCGGCCGGAGAACTGCACCTGGATCAGCGCGTACCGGCCGTCCGGGGTGAGCGCCCTGACCTGGTACGGGTCGACCGCGCCGACCACCCCGGGCAGGGTGGCCGCCTCCTGGGTGACCTGCCTGACCACGCCCTGCCCCTCGGGGCTGAGGAGCTGGCCGGCCTGCGGCGCCTTGACCGCGATGGTGCCGGTGGCCCCGCTGGCCGCCGGGAACCGGTCGGCGAGCAGGTCGATCGCGCGCTGGGATTCGGTGCCGGGCATGGTGAAGTTGCTCGCCGTCGGGCCCTTGAGGGTCGCCGCGGCGACGCCGAGCCCGACGAGTACGACGAGCCAGGCGACGGCGACGAGTCGCCGCCGGCGCAGCGATGCCCGGCCGAGCCGGTAGAGCAGGGTCGCCATGAAGGTTCCTTGTCCTCGGTCGTGGTGGGAACTGGGGTCAGGTGGTGGTGTCGAGGGCCCGGTGGGCGACGGCCAGCAGGGCGGGCCGCAGCTCCTCGTCGGGGACGTCGGCGAACTCGGCGCACGCCGCCGGTATCCCGGCGAGGACCACCAGCGCGGCGATCCGCGCGGCCGGACGGTCGGAGTGGCCGGCGAACGCGGCGAGCAGCCGTTCGGAGATCTGCTGGACGTGCGCGAAGGCGGGCTGCTGGAGCAGGTCGGGGAACTCGCCGCGGAGCAGCGCGATCTCCCGCCGGAAGCGCACCGCGAGGTCGACGAAGCCCTCGGCGGCGACCTGCTGGGCCGCCGCCCCGGTGTGCCCGGCGATCCGCTCGTCGAGCGCCTGGAGCACCGCGATGGCCGGCGCCGTCAGCTCGCCGAGCAGGGCTTCCTTGTTGGCGAAGTGGTAGAGCACCGCCGCCTTGGAGCAGCCCACCTCGCGGGCGATGTCCTGCAACGAGGTGCCCTTGTAGCCGGTGGCGGCGAATCGCCGCGCCGCCGCGGCGAGGATCTCACCATGGGTCTCCGGGGTCGCGCGTGCCATGTCCACCAGCATGCCTGACCGATCGGTCAGCACCTGACCGATCGGTCAGACGGCTTGTGTGGCGCCCGCCACAGGGCTCAGTCGCCCGGGGTGCCGGTCCAGTCGGCCAGCCATTCGCCCGACCAGGTCAGCGTGCCGGCGCGCAGTTCGGCCACCAGTCGCCGGACCCAGTCCAGCTCGGTACGCAGCAGTGTCAGCCGGTACTCGTCCTCGATCAGGAAGAGGCGGGGCAGCTCCACCGCGGCCAGCACCGCCTCGCGCTCGCGCAGCCGGGTGGCGAGCGTCTCGGCCCGCCGTTCGAGCTGTCGGGTCGCCTCGGCCGGCGGCAGGATCGGCAGGAACGACAGCGCCGCGGGGAACTCCGGGAACTCCCGCGCGGGGGTGGCGAGCGCCTCGGCGAGCCATTCGTCGAGGGTGCGCCGGCCCTCGTCGGTGAGCTCGTAGACCGTGCGTTCCGGCCGGCGCTCGTCACGGGCGGTGTGCGCCACCCGGATCAGGTCGTCCCGGCGGAGCCGGTCGATGGTCTGGTAGATGCTGTTGCGCTGCGCGACGTTGACCACGTCCTGCTTGTCGCGCTCCCGGATCACCTGCTGCATCCGGTACGCGTGCATCGGCTCCTCCACCAGGAGCGCCAGCACCATCATCGCCAGCGGGGAGCGACGGTGCGCGCGGGCGGCCATGCCATCACCTTAGGTGACAGGGGTTCCATCAATGGTCATTCTATGTATAGTCATCTTATGACTAAAGCTCTCATCATCGGTGCCGGCCTGGCCGGTCCGGTCGCCGCCATGGCCCTGCGCCGCGCCGGGATCGACGCGACGGTGCACGAGGCGTACGAGCGGGACGCGGTCGGCGTCGGCGCGTTCCTCACCCTTTCCGTCAACGGGGTCGACGCGCTGCGCGCGATCGGACTCGACGGGCTGGTGGCCGGGCTGGGCCACCCGACGCCCCGGATGGCGCTCCGCAACCACCGCGGCCGCCGGCTCGGCGAGTTCGGCACCAGCGGTACCCGGACCCGCGGCTTCGGCAGCAGCACCGTCGGCCGCTCCGACCTCTACCGGGCGCTCCGGGACGAGGCGCTGCGCCGGGGCGTCGAGATCGTGCACGGCGCCCGGCTGGTGGACGCCGAGCCGACCGGCTCGGGGGTGCGGGCCCGCTTCGCCGACGGCCGGGTCGCCGAGGGGGACCTGCTGATCGGCGCGGACGGGCTGCGCTCGCGGACCCGGACGGTCATCGATCCGGCGGCGCCCGCCCCCCGCTACGTGCCGCTGCTGAACGCCGGCGGGTTCGCCCGGGGGCTGCGGCTACCCGACGAGCGCGGGGTGATGCAGATGCTCTTCGGCAGGCGGTGCTTCTTCTGCTGGATGGTGGTGGGCGAGGAGGAGGTGTGGTGGTTCGCGAACCCGCCGCAGCCCACCGAGCTGACCCGCGAGCAGCTCGCCGCGATCGGCCCGGAGCGGGCCCGGTCCCAGCTCCGCGAGCTGCTGGCCGGCGACGCCGGCCCGGCCCTGGCGATCATCGACCGCACCGAGCGGATCGAGTACGGCTGGCCCACCTACGACCTGCCGTCGGTGCCGGTCTGGCACCGGGACCGCATGGTCGTCATCGGCGACGCGGCGCACACCGCGGCGCCCTCGTCGGGGCAGGGCGCGGCGATGGCGTTCGAGGACGCCGTCCAGCTCGCCCGCTGCCTGCGGGACCGGCCGGACGTCGCGGCGGCGTTCGAGGCGTACGAGCGGCTGCGGCGCCGGCGGGTGGAGCGGGTGGTCGCGCAGGGGAAGCGGACCAGCACGACCAAGGTGGCCGGGCCGGTCGGCCGGGTGGTGCGCGACCTCGCCCTGCCGATCATCGCCCGGCAGGTGGCACGGGACGACGGCAGGTCACTGGCCTGGCTCTACGACCACCACATCGACTGGGACGCGCCCGTGAAGGAGTGACTCAGCCGGTCGGCGCGCCGTGCTCCCGGTCGTACGCGGCCCGGGCCTCGCTGATCGCCGTGCGGTGCCGTTCCGCCCAGGCGGTCAATGCGACCAGCGACTCGTAGAGCTCCAGCGCCATCGGGGTGGCGGTGTACTCCACCTTCGGCGGCACGGTCGGGTAGACCTTCCGGTGCAGCAGGCCGTCGCGTTCCAGGTTGCGCAGGGTCAGCGTGAGCATCCGCCGGCTGATCCCCTCGACCTGCCGCTCCAGCTCGGTGAAGCGGACCGGCCCCTCGCTGGCGGCGACCAGGATGCCGATGCTCCACTTCCCGCCCACCCGGTCCAGCGCCTCGCGGACGGTGCAGGCCCGGGCCTGCACGGCCGTGACGGACACACAACTGTTCCCCTGGGACACCAAAGTGCCTCCTTCCGCTCCGGCTCATGGTCACAGACGATGGCCTCGGTAACAAACCGTGCACCAAGGAGGAACTTCCATGACGGGGACCCATCGCTGGTCGGCGCTGCTGGTGCTCTGCGCCGGCAGCCTGATGATCATCCTGGACGGCAGCATCGTCGCGGTGGCGCTGCCGGCGATCCAGCGCGACCTCGGCTTCTCCATCTCGGGCCTGGCCTGGGTGGTGAACGCCTACCTCGTCGCCTTCGGCGGCCTGCTGCTGCTCGGCGGGCGGCTCGGCGACCTGGCCGGCCGGCGCCGGGTCTTCCTCGCCGGGGTCGCGCTCTTCACCCTCGCCTCGCTGGCCTGCGCGCTGGCGGCCGGCCCGGCGACGCTCGTCGTCGCCCGCTTCCTCCAGGGCGCCGGCGGGGCGCTCGCCACCGCGGTCGGGCTCGGCATGGTCGTCGCGCTCTTCCCCGCCCCGGCCGAACGGGCCCGGGCCATCGCGGTGTTCAGCTTCACCGGGGCGGCCGGCGCCTCGCTCGGCCTGCTGGCCGGCGGGTTCCTCACCGAACTGGCCGGCTGGCGGTCGATCTTCCTGATCAACCTGCCGATCGGGCTGCTGATCGTCGCCGGGGCGCTGCTGCGGGTGCCCGCGGAGCGGGGCGTCGGGCTGGCGGCCGGGCTGGACCTGGTCGGTGCGGTGCTGGTCACCGCCGGCCTGATGGCCACGGTGCTCACCGTCGTCGGCACCGGCGACCACGGCTGGACCTCGCCCCGGACCCTCGGCGCCGCCGGACTGGCCGCCGCCCTGCTCGCGGCGTTCGCGTTCCGGCAGACGGTCGCCGCCGTACCGCTGCTGCCGCCCCGGATCCTGCGGACGCCCGACCTGGTCGCCGCCAACCTGGTGCAGCTCCTGACCGTCGCCGCGTTCTTCGGCTTCCAGTTCCTGCTCGCCCTCGACCTGCAACTGGTGCTCGGCCTCGACCCCGCCGCCACCGGCCTGGCCTTCCTGCCCACCCCGGTGCTGATCGCGGTGGTCGCGCTCGGCCTGGCCGGCCGGCTGATCGCCCGCTTCGGCGGGCGGGCGGTGCTGGTCACCGGACTGGGGCTCGCCGTCGTCGGCTTCCTGCTGCTGGCCCGGCTGCCGGCCGACGGGCACTTCCCGACCGAGGTGCTCCCCGCGACCCTGGTCTTCGGCGTGGCCGGCGGCCTGACCCTGCCGGCGGTCACCACGCTCGCCATGGCCGGCGCGGAGCCGGCCGACGCGGGGCTCGCCTCCGGGCTGGCCAACACCACCCAGCAGGTCGGCGGCGCGCTCGGGCTGGCCGCGCTGGCCACCCTCGCCGCCCACCGGGCCGCCGGGCTGCGCGGCGCCGGCTGGTCCGAGGTGGAGGCCCTGGCCGCCGGGTACCGGACCGCGTTCGGGGTGGCCGCCGCCCTGGTCACGGCCGCGCTGCTGGTCGCGGTGGCCACCCTGCGCCGGGCACCCGCGCGGGTGCCCGTCCCGGCCCGCTGAGCGGCACGGCCACCCGGGCCCGATGACCGGCGGGGAGCGCCGGCCGGGGCCGGCGCTCCCCGCCGGCGCGGGGCTCAGCCCGGAGCCGCGGCGCGGTCAGGCCGGCTCCGAGGCGGTACCCAGCACCTCGGCCAGCGCCGCCAGCGCCGCCGGGTAGGCGTGCGAGGGCGGGGTGGCGTACCCGACGACCAGCCCCGGGGGGTGGCCGCCGGGGTGGTGCCGGTGCCGGTCCAGCCCCGCCAGGGCCAGCCCCCGCGCCGCCGCCCGGGCCAGCACCTCCGCCTCGGTCGGTCCGCCCGGGGGCAGCGGGACGACGGCGTGCAGCCCGGCGGAGATCCCGCCGGCCAGCCGCCCGCCCAGCCGGTCCAGCAGCAGGTCCCGGCGCTGCCGGTAGTGGCGGCGGACGGTACGCACCTGCCGGTCGTACCCGTGGCTGTCGATCAGGTCGGCGAGCGCGAGCTGCCCGACCACCTCGGTCTGCACGTCCAGGTGGCGCTTGGCCTCCACCACCGGCTCCACCAGCCGGGCGGGCAGCACCAGCCAGGCCAGCCGCAGCGCCGGCCCCAGGGTCTTGGCGGCGGTGCCGACGTAGGCGACCTGCTCCGGCGCGGTGCCCTGGACCGCGCCGACCGGCTGCCGGTCGTAGCGGAACTCGCCGTCGTAGTCGTCCTCGACCACCAGGGCGCCGGCGTCCCGGGCCCAGCCGGTCAGCGCGTGCCGGCGGGCCGGGTGCAGGGTCACCCCGGTCGGGTACTGGTGGGCCGGGGTCACCACCGCCGCCCCGACGTCGGCCAGCTCGCCCGTCCCGAGCAGTTCGGCGCGGGCGCCCCGGTCGTCCACCGGCAGCGGCACCACCCGGCCGCCCTGGCGGCGCACCACCTCCCGGTGGAACGGCAGCCCCGGATCCTCCATCGCCAGCACCGGCCGGCCGGCGTTCCGGAGCACGGCGGTGAGCAGGACGAGGGCCTGGACGTACCCGGTGGTGACCACGATCCGCGCCGGGTCGGCCAGCACGCCCCGGGCCCGGCCCAGGTACCCGGCGAGCGCCGCGCGCAGCTCGGGCCGGCCGCGCGGGTCGCCGTAGCCGTACGCGGTCGCCGGGGCGGTGGCCAGCGCCCGGCGGGTGGACCGCAGCCAGGCGGCGACCGGGAAGGCGCCCACGTCGGGGCTGCCCGGCCGCAGGTCGTACCGGGGTGGGGCGGTGGCCGGCGCCGGGGCCGGACCGGGCGGGACGACCGGCCGCTGCGGGCTCACCTCGGTGCCCGCGCCGACCCGGGCCACCAGCCAGCCCTCGGCGACCAACTGGTCGTAGGCGGCGCTGACCGTACCCCGGGCGACGCCCAGCTCGGCGGCGAGCGCCCGGGTCGCCGGCAGCCGGGTCGACGGCGGCAGCCGGCCGTCGCGGATCGCCGCGCGCAACGCCCGCTCCAGCCCGGCCCGCCGGCCGCCGGTCGCGTCCAGCTCCAGGTGCAGGTCGACGCCGAAATCGGCCCAGTCCATCGGCACGGGATTGGAGCTTAGGGGCGAGCCGCCCGTCGGCCCACAATCGGGCCATGACCGACTCCCGTACCGCCGCCGCGCTGCGCGCCCTGCACCGCCCCGGCGACCCGCTGATTCTGCCGAACGCCTGGGACGCCGGGTCGGCCCGCGCGGTCGCCGCCGCCGGCTTCCCGGCGGTCGCCACCAGCAGCGCCGCCGTCGCCGAGTCGCTCGGCCACGCCGACGGCGAGACCACCCCGGTCGACGAGATGCTCGACGCGGTGGCCCGGGTGGTCCGGTCGGTCCCGGTCCCGGTCACCGCCGACCTGGAGCGCGGGTACGGGCTGCGCCCGGCGGAGCTGGTCGACCGGCTGCTCGCCACCGGCGCGGCCGGGCTCAACCTCGAGGACTCCGACCCGCGTACGGGGGAGCTGTGCGACGCGGACGAGCAGGCCGGGCTGCTCGCCGCCGTCCGGGCGGCGGCCGGGCCGGACCTGGTGGTCAACGCCCGGGTGGACGTCTTCCTGCGCGCGACCGGCGACCACGCCGCGGCGTTCGACGAGGCGATCCGCCGGGCCCGGCGCTACCGGGCGGCCGGCGCCGACTGCGTGTACCCGATCCTGCTGGCCGACCCGGAGCTGATCCGGCGGTTCGTGGCCGCGGTCGACGTTCCGGTGAACGTGCTGCTGCGCGCCGGCACGCCCGTGGTGGCGGAGCTGGCCCGGCTCGGGGTGGCCCGGGTCAGCCTCGGCTCCGGCGTGTACGCCGCCGCCCGGCAACGCGCCGCCGCGATGCTGGCCGCGCTCGCCGCCGGCGGCGACCCGTTCGCCGGCTGACCGCCGCGTCGGGTTGCCCTCGACCGGTAGGGGCGGCAAGGTGGGCGGATGAGCGGGGCGGACGAGACCCGGGACGGGGTCGCACTGACCAATCTGGACCAACCGCTGCTCGCCGGCGGCGACGTCACCAAGCGGGACCTGGTGGACTACCTGGACGCGGTGCGCGACCGGATCCTGCCCGGCCTGCGGGACCGGCCGCTCTCGGTGATCCGGCTGCTGCGCGGGCAGGACCCGTTCATGCAGAAGAACCTGCCGAAGTACACCCCGGAGTGGGTACGCCGCACCTCGGTCTGGGCGGAGGCGTCGCACCGGCAGGTGTCGTACGCGCTCTGCGACGACCGGGGCACCCTGCTCTGGTTCGCCAACCAGCGGGCGATCGAGTACCACCCGACGCTCGGCACGGCGACGCACCCCGACCGCCCCACCCACCTGGTGCTCGACCTCGACCCGCCGGAGGGGGGCCCGTTCGGCACGGTCGTCCGGGCCGCCGAGCTGGTCCGGCGGGCGCTCGCCGGGGTCGGGCTGACCGGGGCGGTGAAGACCAGCGGCGCGAAGGGCCTGCACGTCTTCGTGCCGGTGGTCGCCGAGACCACCGCGGAGGAGGCGGCCGCGGCGACCCGGGCGCTGGCGGTGCACACCGAGCGGCTCGACCCGGCGCTGGCCACCACCGCCTTCATCCGGGAGGACCGGGGCGGCCGGGTCTTCATCGACCCGACCCGGGCCGGCGGGGCGACCGTGGTCGCCGCGTACAGCCCGCGGATCCGGCCCGGCCTGCCGGTCTCCTTCCCGGTGGCCTGGGACGACCTGCCCGGGGTGACACCGGCGGACTTCACCGTGCGGACCGTCCCGGCGCTGGTCGCCGAGCGGGACCCGTGGGCGGCGTCGATGCCCGCGCCGCAGCGGCTCCCCGCCGACCTGGTCGCCGAGGGGCGGACCATCCCGGTGGCCCGGGTGCAGGCCATGCACGAGGGCAAACGGCGGGCCCGGGCCCGGCGGGAGGGCGGCTGAGGACCGCTCCACCGACCCGATCGAACCGGTCCGCGACGGAACCGCGCCGGTCGCGGGCGCGGCGAGGGTCAGGCCGGGGCGGTCCCCGGCTGGCCCGCGACGCCGGCGTTGAGCGGATCCGCCAGCAGCTTGTCGAAGGCCAGCTCGGCGGCGCCGATCAGGGGGGCGTCCCGGCCGAGCGCCGCCGCCCGCAGCCGCACGTGCTCGCGGGAGGCGGGCAGGGCCATCTCGTCCAGGCGGCGGCGGACCGTCTCCGCGCCGGCCGCGTAGACCTCGCGCAGGTAGCCGCCGAACACGACGGTGTCCGGGTTGACCACGTTGACCAGGTTGGCCACGCCGAAGCCGAGCCAGTCGGCGACCCGCTGGACCGCTGCCCGGGCGGTGGGCTCCGCGTCGGCGGCCGCGCGCAGGACCTCGGCGACCGCGCCGCGGTCCTCCGGATCCCGGCCGGCGTGCCGCAGCAGCGCCGCCTCGCCGATCTCGGTCTCCCAGCAGCCGCGCGAGCCGCACCCGCAGGGCAGGCCGTCCCGGTTGACCACCATGTGGCCGACCTTGCCGCTGTGCCCCCGGTGGCCGACGACCAGCCGGCCGCCGATGATGATGCCGGCGCTGACACCGAGATCGCCGTGCAGGTAGATGAGGTCGTCGACGCCCGCCGCCACGCCGCGTACGTGTTCGGCGAGGCCGGCGATGTCGGCCATGTCGGCGGCGACGAAGCCCGGGCCGACGGCGAGCTCGGACCCGAGCGCGGTGCCGAGCGTCTGGTCGGCGCCGCCGATGCGGATCCGTCCGTCGCCGTCGGGGGTGGTGTCGGCGACGGCGACCGCGCCGCCCACGAAGACCGCGTCCGCGGCGACGGAGCGTTCCATGTCGCGGACCAGGTCGGCCAGCGGGCCGACGGCGTCGAGGGCCGACGCGCCGCAGGGGCGGGCGACCTCGCGCAGGTCGAGGATGCGGCCGCCGAGGCCGATGCGGGCGGCGCGCAGCAGGTCCGCCTCGATGCTCAACGCGTGGGCGTAGACGCGGTCGGAGCGGGGGCTCACCACCAGCGAGGGACGCCCGGCGCGGCGGGCCGTGGTCGGCACCTCCTCGGTGACGAGACCGGTGGCGACGAGGTCGGCGGCGAGCGCGCCGATGGTGCTGCGGTTGAGGCCGAGCCGGCTGGTCAGTTCGGCCCGGGAGGTCGGGCCGTGCACGTGGACGTGGCGGAGCACGGCGCCGAGGTTCTGCCGGCGGATCTCTTCCTGGCTGGCGCTTGGCGACGACGGCACCGGGAAGGCCGGGTTGCGGCCGGGCCGGGGGAGACCGGACTGCACGGGTGTCGACACGGTCTGGCCTCCTTCTGGTTCGGTCGTCGGCCGCCATGACGACGAAGGGTCCCGGAAGGAGGATTCCGGGACCCGACGGTCGTCGCTGACCAGCCTGTGGTGCTTACTTGGTGAGCGGCGCGAGCTTCGGGTCGTTCGCGTACGCCTCGGCCGCGTTCGCCTTGGTGACGGCGACCGGCGGGAGCAGGTACGTGTCGACGACCTTGCTGCCGTTGTTGTAGGACTTGGTGTCGTTCACCTCGGGGGTGTTACCGGCCTGCAGGGCCTTCACCATGGCGATGGTCTGCTTGACCAGGTTCCGGGTGTCCTTGTTGATCGTCATGTACTGCTCGCCAGCCATGATCGACTTGACCGACTCGACCTCGGAGTCCTGGCCGGTGACAACCGGGACCGGCTTGCCGGCGCCCTTGATCGAGGTGATGATCGCGCGGCCCAGCGTGTCGTTCGGGGAGAGGACGCCGTCCAGCTCCTTGCTGCCGTAGGTCGAGGTGAGCAGCTGGTCCATGCGGGCCTGCGCACCCTCGGCCTTCCAGCCCTGGATGGCGGTCTGCTTGACGTCGGTCTGCTTCGAGGCGACGACCACGTTGCCCTTGTCGATCTCCGGCTTGAGCACGCTCATCGCGCCGTTGAAGAAGACACCGGCGTTGTTGTCGTCCGGCGAGCCGGAGAAGAGCTCGATGTTGTACGGGCCGTTCGGCTTCTTGGCCTTCATGCCGTCCAGCAGGGCCTGGCCCTGGAGCTGGCCGACCTTGAAGTTGTCGAACGCGACGTAGTAGTCGAGGTCCGGGGTGTTGGTGATCAGCCGGTCGTAGGCGATGACCTTCGCGCCGGCCGCGTGCGCCGCGGCGACCTGGGTCGACAGCTGCGCGGCGTCGGTCGCGCCGATGACGATGACCTTGGCGCCCTTGGTGACCATGGCGGTGATCTGCGCCTGCTGGTCGGCGACGGTGGTCGACGCGCCCGCGTACTGCACGTCGCTCTTGAAGCCGGCCTCCTTCAGGCCGTTGGTGAACAGGTCACCGGCGAGGACCCAGTTCTCCGAGGTCTTCGACGGCAGGGCGACGCCGATCAGGGAGTCCGCCGCGAAGCCCTTGGCGTCGCCCTTCGAGCCGCCGGAGTCCCCGTCGCGGCCGGAGCCGCAGGCGGTCGCCGTGAGAGCGAGCGCCGCGATGGCGCCGATGGCCACCGACTTGCCAATGAGATTGCGCATGACTAGGTGATGCCCTTCTGGTGAGGTGATACGGGGGGAGGTCGGTGGCCGTCAGCCGGGCACCGTCGTCCGGGCGGGCTCGCGCTCCGCGTCGGACGATGACGTGGGGGTGGGTGGGGTGTCACGACGGAACGTTCGGGTGATGCTGCCGATGACGGAGAATCGCCCCTGGCTCTTGTTGTAGACGTCGATCGCGACGGCCAGCAGCAGGACCAGGCCCTTGATGATCTGGACCCGGTCGGTGCCGACGCCCATGAGCTGCAGGCCGTTGTTGAGCACGGCCATGACCAGACCACCGACGATGGAGCCGCTGATGGTGCCGATACCGCCGGAGACGGCCGCGCCACCGATGAAGACCGCGGCGATCGCGTCCAGCTCCCAGCCGTTGCCGTCCTGCGGCCCGGAGGCCGCCGAACGGGCCACGAAGATCATGCCGGCCAGCGCGGCCAGGACCGACATGTTCATCATGACGAAGAAGTTGACCCGCTTGAGCTTCACGCCGGAGAGCTCGGCCGCCCGGGAGTTGCCGCCGACCGCGTAGATGTGCCGGCCGCCCGCGGTGTTGCGGGTGTAGAACGAGTACGCGAGGACCAGCGCCACCAAAATGATGCCGGAGACCGGGAAGCTGGTGCCGACCCGGCCGCTGGCGAAGCGCAGCGCGGCGAACACGATCACGCCGACCATGACGGCCATCCGCAGCACCGAGATCCACATCGGGGCGGGCTCGGCGTCCATCTCCCGGCGCGTCTTGCGGGCCTGGAACTCCCGCCAGACCACCGCGACGCACGCGGCCAAACCGAGGAGCAGCGTCGCGTTGTTGTAGCCGGTGTCCGGCCCGACCTCGGGCAGGAACCCGGAGCCGATCACCCGGAAGCCCTCCGGCACCGGGATGGTGTTCGCGTTGCCGATGAACTGGTTGCCGCCGCGGAAGAGCAGCATGCCCGCCAGGGTGACGATGAACGCCGGCACCCCGATGTAGGCCACCCAGAAGCCCTGCCAGGCGCCGATGATCGCGCCGATCGCCAGGCCGAACAGGATGGCGACGGGCCAGGGCAGCGACCACTCCGCCATCGACTTGGCCACCAGGATGCCGGTGAAGGCGGCGATCGAGCCGACCGACAGGTCGATGTGCCCGGCGACGATCACCATCAGCATGCCGATGGCCAGGATCAGGATGTACGAGTTCTGGTTGAACAGCGCGATCAGGTTGTCCGATCGCAGCGTCAGCCCGTCCGTCAGCACCTGGAACAGGACGACGATCGCCACCAGGGTGAAGATCATCCCGAACTGACGGGCGTTGGACGTGGTCCCTCCGAAGAGGTTCTTCTGCAGGTCCTTCAGTCGGCTCATGTTGTCTGCATCTTCTTCGTCGAGGTCATCTGCTTCATGAGGGTTTCCGGGTCCGCGTCCTGCCGGTCAATCTCGCCGGTGATGGTGCCTTCGAACACGGTGTAGATGCGGTCGCAGAGCCCGATCAGCTCAGGCAGTTCCGAGGAGATGATGACGACGCCCTTCCCCTGGTCGGCGAGCCGCTGGATGATGCCGTAGATCTCGTACTTGGCGCCCACGTCGATGCCGCGGGTCGGCTCGTCGAGGATCAGCAGGTCCGGGTCCGTGAACATCCACTTCGCCAGGACGACCTTCTGCTGGTTGCCGCCGGAGAGCTTGGAGACGCTCTCGTCGACCGTCGGGGCCTTGGTCCGCAGTTCCTTGCGGTACGCCTCGGCCGCCTTGTACTCCTCGACCTCGTCGAGGACGCCGTGGTGCGAGATCTTCGACAGCTTGGCGGCCACCGTGGACGCCTTGATGTCGTCGAGCAGGTTCAGGCCGATCGCCTTGCGGTCCTCGCTGACGTACGCGAGCCCGTGGGCGATCGCGTCCGCCACCGACTTGAGCACGATCTCCTTGCCGTCCTTGATGATCGTGCCCGACTCGTACACCCCGTACGAGCGGCCGAAGACGCTCATCGCCAGCTCGGTGCGGCCCGCGCCCATCAGCCCGGCGAAGCCCACGATCTCGCCCCGGCGGACGACGAAGCTCTCGTTCTTGCAGACCTGCCGTTCGGCGGAGATCGGGTGCCGGACGTTCCAGTCGCGGACCTCGAAGAAGACCTCGCCGATCTTCGGGGTGTGTTCCGGGAACCGGCTGCTCAGCTCGCGACCGACCATGCCCCGCACGATCCGGTCCTCGTCGGCGCCGTCCGTCTTGACGTCCAGCGTCTCCACGGTCCGGCCGTCGCGCAGGATGGTGATCTGGTCGGCGATCGCCTCGATCTCGTTCAGCTTGTGCGAGATCATGATCGAGGTGATGCCGCGCGAGCGGAAACCGCGCAGCAGGTCCAGCAGGTGCCGCGAGTCGGCCTCGTTCAGCGCGGCGGTCGGCTCGTCCAGGATGAGCAGCTTCACGTCCTTGGCGAACGCCTTGGCGATCTCCACGAGCTGCTGCTTGCCGACACCGATGTCCTTGATCAGGGTGTCCGGGTCCTCCTGCAGGCCGACCCGGGCCATCAGGTCCAGCGCCATCCGGTTCGCGGACTTCCAGTCGATCGCCCCGCGCTTGCGGGGTTCGTTGCCGAGGAAGATGTTCTCGGCGATCGACATGTCCGGGATGAGCGCGAGCTCCTGGTGGATGATCACGATCCCGGCGTTCTCGCTGGAGCGGATGTCGGAGAAGCGGGTCTCCGCACCCTGGTAGATGATCTGACCGTCGTACGTGCCGTACGGGTAGACCCCGCTGAGGACCTTCATCAGCGTGGACTTGCCGGCACCGTTCTCACCGCAAATGGCGTGGATCTCGCCGGCGCGCACCACCAGGTTGACGTCGGAGAGGGCCTTGACTCCGGGGAACTCCTTGGTGATGGAACGCATCTCCAGGAGGATGGGCACGTCGCTCATCGTTCGCACCACCTCGCCAACGTCATGGATGCCTCCGCAGGGATGGCCTTCACTGTTTTTGTTGCCGTCCGCAACGTATTCCGATCTGAAGGCCATTCGCAAGTGCTGGCGGGCCCGCGCATGTAACAATCCGGCAATGTGGGCGTGCTCTCCGTCACCAAGCCGTCACGCTGCCACCAGCAGCCACTGCGGCGTCCCACGCCCCGTCCGACGGCCCGATCGCGCCTGTCGCGGGGGTCTCCCCGTTCGGCCGGGCAGGCGGTCACGGGGGCCGGGGTGCGTCGTCCGGGCGGCCGGGCAGGGGGCGCCACGCGAGAAACGCCCCGGCATGTGCCGGGGCGTTACTCGTTCGTTTTGTTGTGCCCCCGGCAGGATTCGAACCTGCGCCCCCGCCTCCGGAGGGCGGTGCTCTATCCCCTGAGCTACGGGGGCTCAGCGACCCGAGAAGAGTAGCAAACCCCCTCCGGGATCGCCCAATCGGTATCCGGCGGCCCGCGACGTGTCGCTGCCGCCGGTGGTCGGGGCCGCCCAGGGCTCCGCCGACGGCGGGCGGCGGAGCCGATCCTGGGCCCGCCGGCGTCCCGGAGCCGATCCTGGGCTCGCCGGCGGGCGGAGCGGGTCAGGCGGCGACCAGGGCGCGGCCGCAGCTGGGCAGCGGGTGCAGGACGATGCGGCGGGGCAGCCGGCGCGGCCACTCGTTCTTCGGCCAGGAGCCGTCCACGATCAGGTGCACCGTCCGCTCCTCGGCGCCGCTGAGCCGCAGCACGAAGTCGCGGGGGAGCGGCGGGTCGACCGTGGGCGTGGTGATCATGAAACGCACCCGGCCCCGGGAGGAGACCGCGGAGACCACGTCCGCCGCCGGCATGGTGCCGCGCAGCCGTACCCGGCCGATCCAGTAGACCTCGGCGAGGTGCTCCTGGGCGGCCCGGGTGATGGCCGGGTACTCGCCGCGTACCCACCGCTCGACCGCGCCGACGCAGAGCCCGCAGGCGCGCTCCCGGGGCTCCCGCGGACCCAACCCCCAGGCCCGTAGGTACGCCCCGACCGTGCCGGCGTCCATCGTCAGGTCGAACCGGCGCTGGATGAGGGTGGTCAGGCTCTGTCGCGTCCAGAGCTCCTCGTCCAGGCCGAGCTCGTCGGGGTGGACGCTCCGCAGCGCATCGATCAGTTCGAGTTCCTGTTCGCGGCTGAGCGTTCCCGACTCGCCCTGCCGCAGTCCGCGACGGACGGCTGCCACCGCCCCGTCACCGCCGATGGTGTGGCGCCGGCACCAACTGGTGACCGAGCGCCCTGCCTCTCTGAGTGCAACCCCCACGTCCTGCGCAACGAGCCCGAATCGCAACTGGTCACGATATGTGGGGAGAAAAGTCTCCAAGCAGCGTAATCGGCTGTACAACCCAAACCGTTATAAAGAGGCATAACGGACAGGAGGTCGCCGGAGACGCGGAGGGGCCCGCGTCGCGGACGACGCGGGCCCCTCCGGGCGGGACGGTACGACGGATCAGCCGCCCAGGCGCTTGAGCGCCGCCTGGAGGTTGGTGAGATCCGTCTGCTGGGTGTTCTTCATGGTCTGCGCGACCTTCAGCACCTCGTCGTCGTGCCCCTCGTCGAGGACGCCCTGGATCATGTGGATCCCGCCGAGGTGGTGCCGGATCATCAGCTGGAGGAAGAGCACGTCGAACTCGTGGCCCCGCGCCTCGCTCAGCTTGGTGATCTCCGCCGGGGTGGCCATGCCGGGCATCAGCCCGTCCTTCACCAGGCCGGCGCCGTCCGGCATCCAGGCCATCGCGGGCTGGTCGCCGGTCGGGTCCAGCTGCCACAGCCGCAGCCAGGTCTGCATGGTGCCGATCTCGCCCTGCTGCCCGGTGGCGATGTCGCCGCCGATCTGCCGCACCTCGGCGTCCTCGCCCTGCTGGAAGGCCATCAGCCCCATCTGCACCGCCTGGGCGTGGTGGGTGGTCATGTCCCGGGCGAAGCCCGCCTCGACCGAGTTGTCACCCGGCCGGGTGACCGTCGGGGTGAGCAGGCCGCCCGCGTACCCGAGGAGAAGGCCGACCACGACGGCGGCGGCCAACGCCAGCGTGCCGAACCGGCGCGCCGTCCCCCGGCCGCCGTCGGCGGTGACCGGGGTCTCGTCGGGCGCGCTGTCCGTCGTGACGGGAGCAGTCATCGGAGTCCTTACTGGGTGGGCTGCTCAGGCATCTGCTGGCCCAGGTTGTCACGCGGCGTGGTGCCGGTCGCGGTGACGCCCTGGGCGCAGTTGGCGTTCGGACCCTCGACGGAGGCGTTGACCCGCAGGGTCTTGATGAAGTCGTCGATCCGGCTGTCGTCGGCGTTGTCGACCTTGAGCTGGAAGCCCCAGGCCTGGAGGGAGATCGGCTTGTCCAGCCCCTCGAACGGGCTGAGCATCAGCTTGTCCTTGCCCTGCACCTTGGCCTTGAGCTTGGCCACCTGGTCGGCCGGCAGGTCCGGGCGGTAGGTGATCCAGACCGTGCCGTGCTCCAGGCTGTGCACCGCGTGCTCGTTGGCGATCGGGGCGTCGTAGACGTCGCCCATGCAGTTCTGCCAGGCCTGGTTGTGCGGGCCGGCGACCGGCGGGAGGACGTCGTACTTGATCGGGCCCGGCTGGTGCTTACCGCCCTCGACCAGGGACTTGTCCTTCTTGCGGTAGTCGACGATGCCGCTGATCGCGTCCGCCCGCTTGTCCCACGGCTTGGAGCCCTGGATCGCCGCGTACGCGCCGTACCCGATGATGCCGGCCGCCAGCACGCCGACGGCGACGAAGAGCGCGATCGGACCCCACGCGCGGCCCTGGCTCACCTTGACCGGCGCGATCGGCTTGCGGCCCTTGCCGCCGGGGGTCTGCCGCGGAGTGCCCTTTCCGGCCCCGGCCTTGCCACCGGACGGCTTGTCGGCAGCGGCCGGCCGGCCGGCTGCCGGCTTCTTGCCGGTGCTGACCACGGTCGGACGGCGTTCCGGGCCGCCCGGGGTGCTGATGCTCATCGTGCCTCGTCAGGTCGGTCGGTCAGGGAGCTGGCGGGCCGGTTCACATGCTGGGTCGCCGCCGCGGTGCCCGAGTCTACCCCCGATAACATGGTTCGGTGACTCCCGCAGAACTCGCCGAGGTCGTCCTCTCCGCAGCCCACGCCGTCTTCACCGACCGCGGGCTGGATCCGTCCGCGTTGCCCGCGCAGACGGTCCTCGAGCGGCCCCGCAACCCTGAGCACGGCGACTACGCCTCGACGCTGGCGCTGCAGCTCAGCAAGAAGGTCGGCGTGCCCCCGCGGGAGCTGGCCGCCGCCCTGGCCGAGCGGCTCGGCCGGGCGCCGGGGATCAAGTCGGTGGAGATCGCCGGCCCGGGCTTCCTGAACATCCGGCTCGACGCCGCCGCCGCCGGGCAGCTCGCCAAGGTGATCGTCGAGTCCGGCCCCGAGTACGGCCGCAGCGACACCCTCGCCGGTCAGAAGGTCAACCTGGAGTTCGTCTCGGCGAACCCGACCGGACCGGTGCACATCGGCGGGGTCCGCTGGGCGGCCGTCGGCGACGCGCTCAGCCGACTGCTCCGCGCCACCGGGGCGGAGGTCGGCACCGAGTACTACTTCAACGACGCCGGCTCCCAGATCGACCGGTTCGCCCGGTCGCTGCTCGCGGCCGCCAAGGGCGAGCCGGCCCCGGAGGACGGCTACGGCGGGGCGTACATCGCGGAGATCGCCGCCGAGGTGGTCAAGCGCCGGCCGGACGTGCTGGAGCTGGACGACGACGCCGCCCAGGAGGTGTTCCGGGTCGAGGGCGTCGCGCTGATGTTCGAGGAGATCAAGTCCTCGCTGCGCGACTTCGGCGTCGAGTTCGACACCTACTTCAACGAGAAGGACCTGCACGACCGGGGCGAGCTGGACCAGGCGCTGGCCCGGCTGCGCGAGCAGGGGCACGTCTTCGAGGCCGAGGGCGCGACCTGGCTGCGCACCACCGACTTCGGCGACGACAAGGACCGGGTGCTGCGCAAGTCCAACGGCGAGTGGACGTACTTCGCCGCCGACTGCGCCTACTACCTCGACAAGCGCGAGCGCGGTTTCGAGCGCGTGGTGATCATGCTGGGTGCCGACCACCACGGCTACATCGGCCGGATGAAGGCGATGGCCGCCTGCTTCGGCGACGACCCGGACCGCAACCTGGAGATCCTCATCGGCCAGCTGGTCAACCTGGTCCGCGAGGGCGCCCCGGTGCGGATGAGCAAGCGGGCCGGCACCGTGGTCACCCTGGAGGACCTGGTCGACGCGATCGGCGTGGACGCCGCCCGGTACGCGCTCGCCCGCTACTCCAGCGACTCGCCGATCGACATCGACGTCGAGCTGTGGACCCGGGCCACCCGCGACAACCCGGTCTACTACGTGCAGTACGTCGCGGCCCGGACCGCCAGCGTGGGGCGCAACGCCGCCGAGGTGGGGCTGACCCGGGGCGACGCCGCCGACTTCCACGCCGAGCTGCTCTCCCACGAGAAGGAGAACGAGCTGCTCAAGGCGCTCGCCGAGTTCCCCGCCGTGGTCGCCTCCGCGGCGGAACTGCGCGGGCCGCACCTGGTCGCCCGCTACCTGGAGCGGCTGGCCGGGGCGTACCACCGGTTCTACGACAACTGCCGGATCCTGCCGCGCGGCGACGAGGAGGTCACCGACCTGCACCGGGCCCGGCTCTGGCTGAACGACGCCACCCGCGTGGTCATCGCCAACGGGCTGCGCCTGCTCGGCGTCGCCGCCCCGGAGAGGATGTAACTTCCCATGCGCGCTCACGAGGCCGGTGCCCTGCACGGTGACATCGGCAGCCGGCCGCCCTGGCTGCGTCCGCCGGGCGACGTCAACGCCCTGGTGCCGCAGCTCTGGCCGCGCAACGTGACCCGGGCCGCCGACGGCGCGCTCGCCGTCGCGGGGCTCAGCGTCCGCGACCTCGCCGCGGAGTACGGCACCCCGGTGTACGTCCTCGACGAGGACGACCTGCGGTCGCGCTGCCGGGACTTCCGGGCCGGCTTCCCGGACGCGGACGTCTACTACGCCGGCAAGGCGTTCCTCTGCCGCGCGGTGGTCCGGATGATCGCCGAGGAGGGCCTGTTCCTCGACGTCTGCACCGGCGGCGAGCTGGCCACCGCGCTCTCGGCCGGGATGCCGCCGGAGCGGATCGGCTTCCATGGCAACAACAAGTCCGTGGCCGAGCTGAGCCGGGCCCTCGACGCCGGGGTGGGCCGGATCATCCTCGACTCGTTCGCCGAGATCGACCGGCTCACCGCGCTGGCCCGCGAGCGCGGGGTACGCCCCCGGGTGCTGGTCCGCGTCACGGTCGGTGTGGAGGCGCACACCCACGAGTTCATCGCCACCGCTCACGAGGACCAGAAGTTCGGGTTCTCGCTCGCCGGCGGGGCGGCCGCGGCGGCGGCCTTCAAGGTCCTCGACGAGGGCGTGCTGGAGCTGCGCGGGCTGCACTCGCACATCGGCTCGCAGATCTTCGACGCCAACGGCTTCGAGGTCTCCGCCCGCCGGGTGCTCGGCCTCCAGGCGCAGATCCGCGACGCCCGCGGCGTGGAGCTGCCCGAGCTGGACCTCGGCGGCGGCTTCGGCATCGCGTACACCACCGAGGACGACCCGGCCTCCCCGCACGACCTGGCCAAGCGGCTCCGCCGGATCGTGGAGGGGGAGTGCGCGGCCGAGAAGCTCGCCGTGCCGCACCTCTCCATCGAGCCCGGCCGGGCCATCGTCGGACCCGCCGTCTTCACCCTCTACGAGGTCGGCACGGTCAAGGACGTCGACGGGATCCGGGCGTACGTGAGCGTGGACGGCGGGATGAGCGACAACATCCGCACCGCGCTCTACGACGCGTCGTACTCGGCGACGCTGGCCAACCGGGCGTCGGTGGCGGAGCCGCTGCTCGCCCGCGTGGTGGGAAAGCACTGTGAGTCCGGGGACATCGTGGTGAAGGATGAATTCCTGCCCGCCGACGTGCAGCCCGGAGATCTTGTCGCGGTGCCCGGCACCGGGGCCTACTGCCGGAGCATGGCCAGCAACTACAACCATGTCCCGCGCCCCCCGGTCGTCGCCGTCCGCGACGGTCAGGCCCGTCTGATCGTTCGACGGGAGACCGAAGAAGACCTGCTCGCATTGGATGTCGGATGAGCTCACCTGTGCGCCTGGCGTTGCTCGGCTGCGGCACCGTCGGCGGCGACGTGGTGCGGCTGCTGCACGAGCAGTCGGCCGACCTCGCCGCCCGGATCGGCGCCCCGCTGGAGATCGCCGGGATCGCCGTACGCCGGCTCGGCCGCGACCGCGGCGACCTGCCCGTCGACCCCGCCCTCTTCACCACCGACGCGCTCGGCCTGATCAAGCGGGACGACGTCGACATCGTGGTGGAGGTCGTCGGCGGCATCGAGCCGGCCCGCGGCTGGCTGGTCGAGGCGCTGCGCGCCGGCAAGAGCGTGGTCACCGCCAACAAGGCGCTGCTCGCCGAGGACGGCGCGACGCTGCACGACGCGGCCGCCGAGGGCGGGGCCGACCTCTACTACGAGGCCTCCGTCGCCGGGGCGATCCCGCTGCTGCGCCCGCTGCGCGAGTCGCTGCACGGGGACCGGATCAACCGGGTCACCGGCATCGTCAACGGCACCACCAACTTCATCCTCTCCGCGATGGACGCCACCGGCGCCGGCTTCGCCGAGGCGCTGGAGGAGGCGACCGAGCTGGGGTACGCCGAGGCGGACCCGACGGCCGACGTGGAGGGCTTCGACGCCGCCGCCAAGGCCGCCATCCTCGCCTCGCTGGCGTTCCACACCCGGGTCGGCGCCGCCGACGTGCACCGCGAGGGCATCACCGAGGTGACGGCGGCCGACGTGGCCAGCGCCAAGGCGATGGGCTGCACCATCAAGCTGCTCTGCATCGCCGCCCGCAACACCGACGCGGCGGGCCGGGAGACGGTCAGCGTCCGGGTGCACCCGGCCATGATCCCGCTGTCCCACCCCCTCGCGAGCGTCGGCGACGCGTTCAACGCGGTCTTCGTCGAGGCCGAGGCGGCGGGGCAGCTGATGTTCTACGGCCGGGGCGCGGGCGGCGCGCCGACCGCCAGTGCCGTCCTCGGCGACGTGGTGGCGGTGGCCCGCAACCGGCTCGCCGGGGTGCACGCGCCCAGCGAGTCGGCGTACGCCGACCTGGCGGTGCGGCCGATGGGCGAGGCGCTGACCCGCTACCACATCAGCCTCGACGTGGCCGACCGTCCCGGTGTGCTGGAGGCGGTGGCCGGGGTGTTCGCCCGGCATGAGGTCTCCATCGCCACCGTGCGGCAGGGTCCGGCGGGTGGCGGCCCGGCGGGTCGGGGCGACGACGCCGAACTGGTCATCGTCACGCATGTCGCGCCGGACGCCGCGCTCGCGGCCACCGTCCGGGCGTTGCGCGGGCTGGAGATCGTCCGCTCGGTGACGAGCGTGCTGCGGGTCGAGGGCGGGCTGTAGATCGTGTCCCGTCAGGTGGTTAAGGGCGGGTGCGCCGGGCTGCGGCCCGGGACGCTGGTCCAGGCTTGACGTGCGACAGGGCCGGTAGGGGCGAGGAGAGCGACATGTGGCGGGGTCTGATCGAGACGTACCGGGACCGGATGCCGGTCACCGACGCCACCCCGGTCGTCACCCTGCACGAGGGGAACACCCCGCTGCTGCCGGCGCCGGTGCTCTCCGCCCGGCTCGGCTGCGACGTGCACCTCAAGGTCGAGGGGGCCAACCCGACCGGCTCGTTCAAGGACCGGGGCATGACCGTCGCGGTCTCCAAGGCGGTCGAGGCCGGTGACAAGGCGATCATCTGCGCCTCCACCGGCAACACCAGCGCCTCCGCCGCCGCGTACGCGGCCCGCGCCGGGATCACCTGTGCGGTGCTGGTGCCGCAGGGCAAGATCGCGCTGGGCAAGCTGGCCCAGGCGCTGGTGCACGGCGCCAAGCTGCTCCAGGTCCACGGCAACTTCGACGACTGCCTGGCGCTGGCCGGCAAGCTCGCCCAGGACTACCCGGTGGCGCTGGTCAACTCGGTCAACATCAACCGGCTGCACGGGCAGAAGACCGCCGCCTTCGAGATCGTCGAGGCGCTCGGCGACGCGCCGGACATCCACTGCCTGCCGGTCGGCAACGCCGGCAACGTCTCCGCGTACTGGATGGGCTACTCGGAGGACCTGCGCGACGGCAACGCGACGAAGGCCCCGAAGATGTACGGCTTCCAGGCCGCCGGCGCCGCGCCCATCGTCACCGGCCGGGTGGTCCCGGAGCCGTCCACCATCGCCACCGCCATCCGGATCGGCAACCCGGCGAGCTGGACCAAGGCGATCGACGCCCGGGACGCCTCGGAGGGCCTGATCGCCGCGGTCACCGACCGGGAGATCCTGTCGGCGTACCGGCTGCTGGCCCGGGAGGTCGGCGTCTTCGTCGAGCTGGGCAGCGCGGCGAGCGTGGCCGGCCTGCTCCAGCAGGCCGCCGCGGGCAAGGTCCCGCCCGGCTCCACCGTGGTCTGCACGGTCACCGGCCACGGCCTCAAGGACCCCGAGTGGGCCATCTCCACGGCCCCGGCCCCGATCACCATCGCCAACGACCCCCAGGCCGCCGCCCGCTCCCTGGACCTCGCCTAACCCCCCGCGCCTCGCACCCTCCCACCCCCACAACCGGAGTCGGTTGGTTGGTGGGGCGGGTGGGGCAGCGGGGGTGGGTGGGGGTGGCGAGGATCGGGTCCGGCAGACTTTGCCTACCCCGCAGACCCTTCCTCAGGAGTGAGCCACGCCGATGTCGCTGCTCGCCAGATTCAGCCTCCTCAATCGAGGGCTGGTCGCCCTCATCGCGCTGGTGACCACGGCGTTCGGGGCGTACGCCGTGCCGTCCCTGAAGCAGCAGCTCCTGCCGTCGCTGGAGTTCCCCGCCGCGTTCGTCGTGGCGGCGTACCCGGGCGCCGCGCCGGAGATCGTCGAGTCCCAGGTCACCGAGCCGATCGAGAACAGCCTTCAGGGCATCCCGGGGCTGGACAAGGTCACCTCCACCTCCCGTGAGGGCGCCACCACCGTCCAGGTGCAGTACGAGTTCGGCACCGACCTGGACGACGTGGTGAACAAGATGCAGACCGCGCTCAACCGGATCGACGCCCAGCTGCCCGCAGGGGTGGACCCGCAGGTCATCGCCGGCAGCACGGACGACCTGCCCGCCGTGGTGGTCGCCGCGAGCGGCGGCGACGACGAGCGGGCCCTGGCCGAGAAGCTGCGCCGGACCGTCGTACCGGAGCTGGAGGGCCTGGACGGGGTCCGCACGGTCGCCGTGACCGGCACCCGCGACCAGGTCGTGCTGATCACCCCCGACCCGGCGAAGCTGGCCGCGGCGCGGCTCGCGCCCACCGCCATCGCCCAAGCGTTGAAGACCAACGGCGTCGCGGTGCCGGCCGGCGCGGTCGCCGACGGCAGCCGGTCGCTCCCCGTCCAGGTCGGCACCCCGGTCCGGACCGTCGACGACCTGCGCGGCATCGTGCTGGCCACCGCTCCCGCGGCCCCGGTCCGGCTCGGCGACGTGGCCCGGGTCGAGCAGCAGCTCGCCCCGGCCACCGCGATCACCCGGACCAACGGCAAGCCCAGCCTGGGCATCGCCGTCACCGCCACCCCCGACGGCAACGCCGTGGACATCTCCCACGAGATCCGGGACCGGCTCGACGACCTGAAGACGGCCTCCGGCGCGGACCTCACGGTCGTCTTCGACCAGGCCCCGTTCGTCGAGCGGTCCATCGAGAGCCTCACCACCGAGGGCCTGCTCGGCCTGCTGATGGCGGTCGTGGTGATCCTGGTGTTCCTGCTCTCCGTCCGCTCCACGCTGGTCACCGCAGTCTCCATCCCGCTGTCGGTGCTGGTCGCGCTGATCGCCCTCTGGGCCGGCGACTACTCGCTCAATCTGCTCACCCTCGGCGCGCTGACCATCGCCGTCGGCCGGGTGGTCGACGACTCCATCGTGGTGCTGGAGAACATCAAGCGGCACCTGGAGTACGGCGAGCCGAAGCGGGACGCCATCCTCGGCGCGGTCCGCGAGGTGGCCGGCGCGGTGACCGCCTCCACGCTCACCACGGTCGCCGTCTTCGCGCCGATCGCGCTGGTCGGCGGCTTCGTCGGGCAGCTCTTCGCGCCGTTCGCGATCACCGTGACGGTCGCCCTGCTCGCCTCCCTGCTGGTCTCGTTGACCGTGATCCCGGTGCTGGCGTACTGGTTCCTGAAGCCGCGCCGCGGTGGCGCGGACGACGCGGCGGCCCGGCGCGCCGCCGAGGAGAAGGAGCTGCGCAGCCCGCTGCAGCGGGCGTACCTGCCGGCGATCGGGTTCGCCACCCGGTCCCGGAAGACCCGGTGGATCACCGTCGGGCTGGGGCTGCTGGTGCTGCTCGGCACCTTCGGGCTCGCGCAGAAGCTGGAGACCAACTTCCTGGACGACTCCGGCCAGGACACCCTCAACATCACCCAGGAGCTCCCGGCCGGCACCGGGCTGGCCGGCACCGACCAGGCGGCCGCGAAGGTCGAGGCGGTGCTGTCGCGTACCGAGGGCGTGAAGACGTACCAGGTCAGCGCGGGCGGCAGCGACCAGCCGTGGGCGGGCGGCGGCGGCAACAACACCGCCACCTTCTCGGTCGCGCTCGACGAGGGCACCGACGCGGCGGCGGTCCGGCGGACCCTGCGCGACGAGTTCGACGCCCTCGGTCCCGAAGCCGGCGAGCTGAGCTTCGGCGCCGGGCAGAGCACCTCCGCCAACCAGCTCGAGGTGGTCGTGCAGGCCGCCGACCCCGAGGCGCTGACCCGCGCCGCCGAGGCCGCCCGCGACGCGATGGCCGGTACGCCGGGCGTCGAGGACGTCTCCACCAGCCTGGCCGAGCGGGTGCCCCGGATCGACGTCACCGTCGACCGGGTGGCCGCGGCCCGCGCCGGGCTGACCGAGGCGGCGGTGGGCCAGCTCGTCGCCCAGGCGTACCGGGGCGCGCCGCTGGGCCAGGTCGGCCTCGACGGGACGCAGCAGGACGTGGTGCTGAGCACCGGGGCCCGCCCGCCGGTGAGCGTGGCCGAGCTGCGGGCGCTGCCGGTCGGCCGGGTCAAGCTGGACGACATCGCCGACGTGAACCAGGTGGAGGGGCCGCAGCAGGTCACCCGGATCGACGGTGAGCGCAGCGTCTCCGTCACCGGCACGGCCACCGGCTCGAACCTGGGCGTGACCACCCAGGAACTGCAGAAGCGACTCGATGCGCTGGACGTGCCCGGGGCGACCTTCACCGTGGGCGGCGTCAGCGCCGACCAGAAGGAGGCCTTCGCCGACCTGGGGCTGGCCGTGCTGGCCGCGATCGCGATCGTCTTCCTGATCATGGTGGGCACGTTCCGCAGCCTGACCCAGGCGCTGATCCTGCTGATCTCCATCCCGTTCGCCGCCACCGGCGCGATCGGGCTGCTGCTGGCCACCGGGACGCCGCTGGGCGTGCCGGCGCTGATCGGTGTGCTGATGCTGGTCGGCATCGTGGTCACCAACGCGATCGTGCTGCTCGACCTGATCAACCAGTACCGGGCGCAGGGCAGGGGCGTGACCGAGGCGGTGGTCGAGGGTGGCCGGCGCCGGCTGCGGCCGATCCTGATGACCGCGGTCGCCACCATCTTCGCGCTGCTGCCGATGGCCCTCGGGCTCACCGGCGAGGGCGGCTTCATCTCGCAGCCCCTCGCCGTGGTGGTGATCGGTGGCCTGCTCAGCTCGACGCTGCTGACCCTGATCCTGGTGCCGACGCTCTACACGATGGTGGAGCGCACCAAGGAGTCGCTGCGGGAGCGGCGGGCGCGCCGTAGCGGTGGCACCCCCGCCGCCGGGTCGGCCCCGTCTGACGACCGGCGGGCGGAGGCCGGGCTGGCGCCCGCCGAGCGGACGCTCGTGGACTCGCCGGCCCGGCCGGCGCCGTCGGCGGCGCTGATCGACGGGACCGACCAGTTCGAGGTGCTTCGCCTGCCGAAGAGCCGCCGGTCACCGTTGCCGCCCGAGTGAGCGGGTGACCCGGAGACGCCCCCGGCAGGCCGAGCCTGCCCGGGGGCGTCTTCGTCCGGCGGTGCGGCGTCCCCCGTGGGGCGAGCTGCGTCCGATGCCCGACACCGTGCCGTAAGTGAATTGTCGCATACTCTGAGTGTCGAATCGCTCCGGAAGGGGCGACCGTCCGGAGCGGGGGCGGAGCCATGGCGGACGGTGCGGGCCGGTGGGGCCGGCGGGCCGTGCTGCGCCGGACCGCCCTGCTCGCCGGCGGTGCCGCGCTGGGCGCCGCAGGCACCTCCCAGACCAGGTGGATCGCCGACCGTCGGCTCCCGCTCGCCGGTGGACCGGCCAGCGCCACGCTCGGCGGCGGCCACCAGCAGGTCGGCGCCGGCGCCGTCGAGGTCACCTGGGGGGCACGCACCAGCGACCGGCTGATCGCCCTCACCTTCGACGACGGCCCGCTGCCACAGTGGACGCCGATGGTGCTGGACACGCTGGACCGGCTCGCCGTACCGGCCACGTTCTTCCTGGTCGGCACGCGGGTCCGGCAGCACGCGGCGCTGCTGCGCGGGCGGCTGGGCGGGCACGAGGTGGGCAACCACAGCTGGGCCCACCGCGACCTGGCCCGGCTCGACGCGCACGCCGCCTACGACGACCTGCGGCGCAGCCACGACGCGATCGCCGAGGTTGCCGGGGCGCCGCCCCGGCTGGTCCGCCCACCCTGGGGGCACCTCGGCGGTGCGATGCTGCACGCCGCCGCCCGGCTGGACTACCGGCTGGTGTTCTGGACGCTGCAGATGGTCGAGGGCGAGTTCCCGGGCGATCCGGTCGGCCACGCCCGGCGGATCGTCGCCGACGTGCGGCCCGGCACCATCCTGCTCGGCCACGACGTCGGTCCGGAACGGCGGCTGGTCGCGCTCCGCGGGCTGCCCGACATGGTCACCGGGCTGCGCGCCCGCGGCTACACCTTCGTGACGGTCTCCCAGCTGCTCGGCCACACCACGGCCGTCTGACCGGCCCGATAGGGTTCCGGCGTGTCACCCACCCTCTCGGTCCTCGTGCGCAACCGCGACTTCCGCAACCTCTTCCTCGCCGAGCTGGTGGTCTTCGGGGCGGACTGGTTCGTGATGGTGCCCCTGCTGGTGCTCCTGCCCGAGCTGACCGGCAGCGGGGTGTGGGGGGCGCTGGTGCTCGCCGTGGACACCGGCACGGTGGCGCTGATGCTGCCGTACACCGGCACCATCGCCGACCGGTTCGACCGCCGGAAGATCATGATGGTGGCCAACGTCGCCGCCCTGGTCGGCGTCCTGCTGCTGCTCGGGGTCCGCAGCGCCGGGACGGCGTGGCTGGCGCTGGTGGCGATCTGCGCCGTGGCGGTGGCGAAGGCCTTCTACTCGCCCGCCGCCCAGGCCGCCCTGCCCAACGTGCTCGACCCGGACGATCTCGCCGCCGGCAACGCCGTCGCCGGCTCCGCCTGGGGCACCATGACGGTCGTCGGCGCCTCGCTCGGCGGCATGCTGAGTGCCGCCGCCGGCCCGTACGCCTGCTTCTGGGTGGCGGCGGTCGGCCTGGCGCTCGCGGCGGGCCTGGCCGCGTTCATCCGCCGTCCGTTGCAGTCCGCCCGCGAGCCCGGCGGCCCGGTGCAGCGCACCTGGCCGGCGATCCGCGAGGCGTTGCACTACATCGGCCACCGGCCCCGGGTGCTGGCGCTGGTCACCGTGAAGTCGGCGGTCGGACTGGGCAACGGCGTGCTGACCGTCTTCCCGCTGCTCGCCGGCGTGTACGGGGTCGGCGCAGTCGGCACCGGCCTGCTCTTCGCGTCCCGGGGCGCGGGCGCCCTGGTCGGGCCGATCCTGATGCGGCGGGTGCTCACCAACCGGGCCTGGCTGCTGGTGGGCCTGGCCCTGTCGATGTCCCTGTACGGCGTGGCCTACCTGGGCGCCTCGCTGGTCAGCTGGTTCCCGCTGGTGCTGGTGCTCGTCTTCCTCGCCCACTTCGGCGGCGGCAGCAACTGGGTGCTCTCCAACTACGCCCTCCAGGGCGAGGTGCCGGACCGGCTGCGCGGCCGGGTCTTCGCCACCGACATGATGCTGGCGACGCTGGCCATCTCGGTCAGCCAGCTGGTGGTGGCCCTGGTGGTGGACGCCGTGAGCGAGCGGACCGTGCTGGCCGGCTGCGGCCTGGTCACCCTGGTGTACGCGGTCGGCTGGCGGCTGGCCACCCGCAGGCTCTCCCTCACCGAGCCGGCGACCGAGCCGGAGTCCGCCCCGGCCCCCTGACCGCTCCGGTCCGTCGCCGGGGTCAGTCGCGGCCGGAGGCCGGCGGCGCCGGGGCGGGGAGGTCCGGCCCGCCCCACTGCTGGGGCGCCGGGTCACCGGCCCCCGGCTGCCAGCCGCTCCACGGGGTCGCCGGCGGGGCCGTGGCCCGCCGTCCGGCGAGGACGGCGGCGACGAGCAGCCCCAGCCCGGCGGGGTGCAGCAGCGCCAGCAGCGGCCCGAGCACCAGGGTCAGCCGGCTCGTCTGGATGGTGCTCCAGCCGCCGGCGACCAGGCGGGGCAGCGCCAGCACCCACACCAGGTTGAGCAGAGCCCCGAGCAGCAGCACCGCCGTCCCGGCGAAGAGCAGGCCCCGCGGGCCGCGCGGCAGCCGGTTCACCAGGGCCAGCACGAGGCCGGCCGCCAGCACGAGCAGGGTGGGGAGCTGGGTGAGCAGCTGCAAACCGGAGTAACCGAGGAATCGCACGTGGCCTCCCGCCGTGGTCGATCGGCGTCAGGCTGATGGAATCGCGCAGTTCCCATGGATCGGGCGGAGCGCCGCGATGTCGGTCCCGAGCCCTAGCATGAGCCGGTGCCGATGACTTTCAGCTCCGGTCCCGTCCGGGTCCGGGTGCCCGCGACCAGCGCGAACCTGGGCCCGGGTTTCGACGCGCTCGGCCTGGCCCTCGGGTTGTACGACGACGTGGCGGCCGAGGTGTCCCCGGGCGGCGTACGCGTGACCGTGACGGGTGAGGGCGCCGGCGAGCTGCCCGAGGGCGAGCGACACCTGGTCGCGACGGCCATGCGGGCCGGCTTCGACGTGCTGGGCGGGCAGCCGCCGGGCCTCGCGCTGGAGTGCGTCAACCGGATCCCGCAGGCCCGGGGCCTGGGTTCGTCCTCGGCGGCCATCGTCGCGGGCGTGCTGCTGGCCCGCGCGCTGGTCACCGACGGCGCCGAGCGGCTCGACGACGACGCGGTGCTGCGGCTGGCCGCCGAGATCGAGGGGCACCCCGACAACGTGGCGCCCTGCCTGCGCGGCGGCTTCACCATCGCCTGGACCGAGCCGTCCGGGGCGCGCGCCGTGTCGCTGGCCGTCGCCGACGGCGTCCGGCCGACCGTCTTCGTGCCCGCGGAACGCGGCCTGACGGCCACCGCACGGGCCGCGCTGCCGGCCGCCGTGCCGCACGCGGACGCCGCGCTGACCGCCGGCCGGGCGGCGCTGCTGGTGCACGCGCTGACCGTGGAGCCGGGGCTGCTGCTGCCGGCCACCGTCGATCGGCTGCACCAGGACTACCGCGCCGAGGGGATGCCGGGGACGGCGGCCCTGGTCAGCGCGCTGCGTGCGACTGGTGTGGCGGCTGTGGTGAGTGGGGCGGGGCCGACGGTGCTGGCCCTCACGGAGGTGTCGAAGGGCTTCGACCCGGGAACAGATTGGCAGCTCTGGCAGTTGCCGATAGACGTCAGCGGTGCCCGGGTCACCCGGGGTAGACTGGGACACGCCGAGCGGGACCCTGTTGCCGCAGGTCGCAAGAGTTGATTACGCTCTAGACTTAGCACAGCCGCGAAGCATGCGATCTCCTGCGGGTCGGCGCACCCCCGAAGCTCTCGGCGGTCAGCCCGTCACCCCCTGCCAAGGCCCACGCCGCACCGCAGTTTCCACAGGTCGCCGCAGACGGCGAGACCTGCGTGCTCACCGACGTCGGTGAGTCGGGAAACCGACCGGCTGCTGTGTCACAGACTCCCGCGACGCGTCAATGCGAGGCGGGTGCACCGAGGCCGCCCGGCCACCTGGTTTTCGACACCGGGCAGTCCCGGCCTATCGAGGGAAGGAATCCATTGAGCGACACCACCGACGTGACGTCGGATGTTTCCAACGTCGCTGGCGATGCCACCACCGCCGCCCCCACACGCCGTCGGCGCAGTGGTACCGGCCTGTCGGCGATGCTGCTGCCAGAGCTGCAGAGCCTGGCCGCGTCGCTCGGTATCTCCGGCACGGCTCGCATGCGTAAGGGCGAGCTGATCACCGCGATCACCGAGCGGCAGGGCGGCGCCGCCGCCGGGACCCCTCGACCGCGGGCCGAGGTCGCGGCCGCGGCCGCTCCCGCCCGGGATGAGGTGCGCGCCGAGGTGCTCCAGGAGCGGGCCGACACCGAGCGCCGCCCCGCCGAGCAGGCTCCGGCGGCTCCGGCCGCCGAGGTGACCGAGGGTCGCACCCGGACCCGTCGTGGCCGGGTCGCTGCCACGGCAGCCGAGCCGCGCACCGAGGAGGCTCCGGCCGAGACCGGCGAGCGGGCCGAGCGTGGCGAGGGCCGCGGCGGTCGCGAGCGCGGTGCCGAGCGCGGTGCCGAGCGTGCCGAGCGCGGTGCCGAGCGCGGCGAGCGTGCCGAGCGCGGCGAGCGGGCCGAGCGCGGCGGCGAGCGGGCCGAGCGCGGCGGCGAGCGGGCCGAGCGCGGCGGCGAGCGTGCCGAGCGCAACGAGCGGGGCGACCGCAACGAGCGCGGCGACCGGGGCGAGCGCAACGAGCGGGGCGACCGCAACGACCGTGGCCAGCGTGCCGAGCGGGACAACGACTCCGACGAGGACGGCGAGGGCGGCGGCCGGCGCGGCCGGCGCAGCCGGTTCCGGGACCGTCGGCGCGGCCGGGGCGACCGCCCCGAGGGCGGCGACGGTGGCGGCCGCGAGCCGCAGGTCAGCGAGGACGACGTGCTCGTCCCGGTGGCCGGCATCATCGACGTGCTCGACAACTACGCCTTCGTCCGGACCACCGGCTACCTGGCCGGCCCGAACGACGTCTACGTCTCGATGTCCCAGATCAAGAAGTACGGCCTGCGCCGCGGTGACGCGATCACCGGTGCGGTCCGGGCCGCCCGCGACGGTGGCAGCGAGCAGCGGCGCGACAAGTACAACCCGCTGGTCCGCCTGGACACCATCAACGGCATGGAGCCGGACGAGGCGAAGCGTCGTCCCGAGTTCTACAAGCTCACCCCGCTGTACCCGCAGGAGCGGCTGCGGCTCGAGACCGAGCCGCACATCCTGACCACCCGGGTGATCGACCTGGTCATGCCGATCGGCAAGGGCCAGCGGGCGCTGATCGTCTCGCCGCCGAAGGCGGGTAAGACGATGGTGCTGCAGGCGATCGCGAACGCGATCACCCGCAACAACCCGGAGTGCCACCTGATGGTGGTGCTGGTCGACGAGCGGCCGGAAGAGGTCACCGACATGCAGCGGTCGGTGAAGGGCGAGGTCATCGCGGCCACGTTCGACCGTCCGCCGCAGGACCACACCACGGTGGCGGAGCTGGCGATCGAGCGGGCGAAGCGCCTGGTCGAGCTGGGGCACGACGTCGTCGTGCTGCTCGACTCGGTGACCCGGCTCGGTCGGTCGTACAACCTGGCGGCGCCGGCCAGCGGCCGGATCATGTCGGGTGGTATCGACTCCACCGCGCTCTACCCGCCGAAGCGGTTCCTCGGAGCGGCCCGCAACATCGAGAACGGCGGTTCGCTGACCATCCTCGCCACCGCGCTGGTGGAGACCGGGTCCATGGCGGACACGGTCATCTTCGAGGAGTTCAAGGGCACCGGTAACGCCGAGCTCAAGCTGGACCGGAAGATCGCCGACAAGCGGGTCTTCCCGGCGATCGACATCAACCCCTCCGGCACCCGCAAGGAGGAGGTCCTGCTCGCGCCGGAGGAGCTGGCGATCATCCACAAGCTCCGCAAGGTGCTGCACTCGCTGGACTCGCAGGCGGCGCTCGACCTGCTGTTGGACCGCCTCAAGCAGTCCCGCACCAACATCGAGTTCCTGATGCAGATCGCGAAGTCGACGCCGGGGGAGTGACACCGCCCCGGTAGGACACCGACGAAGGGCACGGCCACCACGGCCGTGCCCTTCGTCGTACCCGGGCACCGCAGTGAAGTTTTCCTTCGGTTCAGCCGTCGGGTATTGAAACTTCTGTGCAGCGTCGGGTTGACTGTCGTCCATGCGTACCCGCAGACGATCCGCCCGTCTCGCCGGCGTCCTGCTGCTGGCGCCGCTGCTCAGCATTCCCGGACCGGCCCCGGCCGGCCTCGCGGCACCCGCCGGTGACGCCCGCACCGCCGTCGAGGACGCCCCCGCCGCCTCCTCCTATCCCGCCTCCTCGGTGGCGCTGGCCGCGGCGGCCGGCGTCGAGCCGGCCGACGGCCTGGAGACCGCGAAGGCCATCCGCCCGGTCGCCCCCGGGCTCGACCTCACCTCCTTCGACCGGTACGACGCCGAGGGCTGGCTGCGCGCGGATGCGCTCACCGCCGACCTCTCCGGCGGCGTCACCGTCGACTACGTCAACTCCGGCGCGGTGACCCGGGACGAGCCGCTGCGCGCGGCGGTGGACCGTTCCCGGGCGGTCGCCGCCGTCAACGGCGACTTCTTCGACATCAACAACTCCGGCGCGGCGCAGGGCGTCGGCATCCGCTCCGGCGACCTGATCCAGTCGCCGGTAGCCGGGCATCCCAACGCCGCCGCGATCAGCGCGGAGGGGCTGGGCCGGATCATCCAGGTCGGCTTCGAGGGCAGCGCGACGCTGCCGGCCGGGCCGGTCCCGCTGACCCAGTTCAACAACATGGTGCAGCGGGACGGGATCGGCGTCTTCACCCCGCTCTGGGGGTCGTACCCACGGCAGCGGGCGGTGACCGGCGCGGCCCGGGTCGTCGAGGTCGCGGTGACCGGCGGCCGGGTCGCGGCCTTGACCACCACGCCCGGCGAGGGACCGATCCCGGCCGGAACCACCGTGCTGCTCGGCCGGGAGGCCGGTGCGGACGCCCTCGCGGCGTTGCGCCCCGGCGACCCGGTGGACGTGGCCTGGCGGCCGAAGGCGTCCGACGGCGGCAGCCTGCGCGCCGCGGTCGGCGGCGGCAACGTGCTGGTCCGGGACGGGGTGGTGCAGAACATCGCCGATCCGACCCTCGCGCCGCGCACCTCGGTCGGCTTCTCCGCCGACGGGCGCAGAATGATCATGTTGACTGTGGACGGTCGGCAGGTGGACAGCCGCGGCGTCACCCAGACCGAGCTGGGCCGGATGATGGTCGAGCTCGGCGCGTCCACCGCGCTGAACCTCGACGGCGGCGGCTCCTCGACCCTGCTCGCCAGGGAACCGGGCGTGGCGGCGGTGCAGGTGGAGAACAGCCCGTCGGACGGCACCGAACGCCCGGTCCCCAACGGCCTGGCCATCTACGCGCCGCAGGGCAGCGGCCGGCTCACCGGGTACTGGCTGGAGACCGCGAGCGATCCGACCGCCGCGCCCGGCGTCGCCCCGATCCGCGGTGGCCGCCCGGACCGGGTCTTCCCCGGCCTGACCCGCCGGCTCACCGCCGCCGGCTACGACGAGACCTACGGCCCGGCCGCCGGAGCGCCGGAGTGGCGGGCCAATCCGGCCGTCCACGGAAAGGTGGACGACGAGGGCGTCTTCCGGGCCGGCGCGCCCGGGCGCAGCACCGTCACCGCCTGGCGGGCGGAGGCCAGCGGCACCCTCGACCTCACCGTGCTCGGGCCGCTGGACCGGGTCGACTCCACCGTGGACCGGCTCGGCCTGAACCGGCAGGGTGACACCGGGCTCTTCGGGGTGGTCGGCTACGACGCCGAGGGGAACACCGCGCCGATCGAGCCGGCCGACCTGACGCTGGAGTACGACCGGGAGCTGCTCGCCGTCACGCCCACCGGCGACGGCAACCTCTCCGTCAAGGCGCTCGGCGACAGCGGCTCCGCCCTGGTCACCGTCCACGTCGGCGACCGCACCACCGTGCTGCCGGTCACCGTCGGACTGACCGACGTCCCGGTCGCCACCTTCGACGACGCCGCGTCCTGGAAGTTCAGCCAGGCCCGGGCGAGCGGCTCCGTCGCCCCGACGCCGGGCCACACCGGCCCGGGCCTCAAGCTGTCGTACGACTTCAGCCAGTCCACCGGCACCCGGGCCGCGTACGCCGACCCGCCCGCCTGGATCGAGGTCCCCGGCCAGCCGCAGGCGTTCGGCATGTGGATCCACGGCAACGGCAAGGGGGAGTGGCCCAGCCTGCACCTGCACGACGCCCAGGACACCCAGCACGTGCTGCGCGGCCCTTACATCACCTGGACCGGCTGGAAGTACGTCGAGTTCGCGGTGCCGGCCGGCGTGCAGTATCCGGTCCGGGTCCGCCGGTTCTACGTGGCGGAGACCAACCCGGCGGCGCAGTACACCAGCGAGATCGTCATCGACGACCTGGCGGCGAAGGTGCCCCCGACGGTCCAGGCGCCGCCGGAGGAGCCGCGCACCGACCGGGTGGTGCTCCGCGACGGCACCGTGGACGGCGCGCCGTGGCGCTTCGCGGTCATGTCCGACGCCCAGTTCGTCGCCGCCGACCCGGACAGCGACCTGGTCGCCCAGGCCCGCCGTACGCTCCGCGAGGTCAAGGCGGCGAAGCCGGACTTCCTGATCATCGCCGGGGACTTCGTGGACACCGCGTACCCGGCGGACTTCGCGCTGGCCCGGCGGATCCTCGACGAGGAGCTGGGCGACGAGCTGCCCTGGTACTACGTGCCCGGCAACCACGAGATCATGGGCGCCCCGATCACCAACTTCCGGAACGTCTTCGGCGACACCTCGCGGGTCTTCGACCACGGCGGCACCCGGTTCGTCACCCTGAACAGCTCCACCGGCTCGCTGCGCGGTAGCGGCTTCGACCAGGTGAAACTGCTGCGCGACACCCTCGACTCCGCCGCCGCGGACCCGGCCGTCGGCTCGGTCGCCGTGCTGTTCCACCACCCGCCGCGCGATCCCAGCCCGGCGAAGGCGAGCCAGCTCGGTGACCGGAAGGAGGCGGCGCTGGTGGAGCAGTGGCTGGCCGACTTCCAGCACCGCACCGGCAAGGGCGCGCTCGTCGTCAACGGGCACGTCGGCACCTTCCACGCCGACCGGGCGGACGGGGTGCCGTACGTCATCAACGGCAACTCCGGCAAGAACCCGTCCACCCCGCCACAGCTCGGCGGCTTCACCGGGTGGACCGAGCTCGGCGTCGACCCGGTCACCCCGGAGGAGGCGGAGCGGGCCCGACGCGACCCGCTCGCCGAGGGGCCGCGCTGGATCGACGCGGAGTTCCACGCCCACGTCGACCGGCTCGCGCTGACCGCGCCGGCGAGCGTGGCGGTCGGCGACCCGGCGGCGGTCGCCGCGACGCTGACCCAGCCCGGTGGTCGTACCGTCCCGGTGGCCGCCCCGGTCAGCGCCGACTGGTCCGGCTCGCCGAACCTGCTCATCGGCCCGGCCGACGGGGTGAAGCCGTGGCACGTGGCCCGGTTCGACCCGGCCACCGGGCGGCTGACCGCGCTGCGGCCCGGGGTGCAGGTGCGGCTTGCGGTGACCGTCAACGGCGTCCGCGCCGAGGCGACGGTCGCCCTCACGGCGGCGGCTCCTGGGGAGGCACCCGCCGCCTGACCGTCGGCTCCGGGCGCGGTGGAGCCACGCCGCGCCCCGGAGCCGGCCGGTCAGAAGTCGCCCTCGGCGACCTGGAACACGGTCAGGCCGAGCGACCGCCACATCCGGACCACCTGCATCCGGTCGTCGAAGACGCCGACCACCCGGTACCGGTCCTTGATCTCCCGCTCGTAGATCTCCTGCTTGACGATCGCGTCCTTGCGCTGGTCGCCGATCGCCCGCAGGTGCAGCGCCAGGTAGGGGACCTTGACGTGCCGGGCCAGCCAGGCCTCCGTGTCGGCCCGGGCCGAGGCGTCCCGGCCGGAGCAGAAGATCACCCCGTGGCCGGCCGAGTGCATCGCGCGCACCGCCGCGATGACCGCCTCGTTCGGCGCGTCCTCGGCCACCCGGGTCATGTCGTACGGACTGCGGGAGACGTTCAGCGCCACCGTGCCGTCGATGTCCACCAGCACGATCGCCGGCGGCTCGGGGTGCGGCGGGTGGACGGCGGCCGGCGTGCCCGTGCGGGCCGTCGGCACCGGGAGCGGTAACGAGCGGTTGGCCAGGTAGCGGTCGTGCAGCCGGCGGATCGCCGCGTCGCCGACCCGGTCGGACTCCGGCCGCGCGGCGTCCCGGCGCAGGCACTCCTCCAGCGGCACGTCGGTGAAGTCGTGCACCTCGAACGTGGCGCCGAACCGCTCGGCCAGCTCCGCCCAGTCCCGCAGGGTCCGGGCCCGCAGGTTGGTGTCGTCCACGCAGACGCTGACCCGGGCCGCCAGCAGCGTCTCCACCTGGGCCCGTTGGGCCCTGGTGACCTGCCCCTCGGCCCACTGGGTGAAGAGCCGCTCGCCGTGCATCATCCGGCGCAGGTCGTCCCGGTTGACGCGGACCACACCCGGCTGGAGCCGGCGGGCGAAGGTCGTCTTGCCGGAGGCCGGCAGGCCCCGGGTCGCGATCAGACGGAACATGCCTCCCACCCCCGGTTCGTCCGGTCCCGGTCCGCGCCGGGTCTCACCGTACGACCTGGCGAATGCCCGCGAGCGGGGCGGGAATGCGTCCGGGGAGGCGAGTGTTACGCCTGCCGGACCACGTGTGCGGCCCGCTCGCCGGGTCGGCCGACGCCCATGGCACACTGGTCAATCGGCCACCGGTTCCGGTTCACGCCCGAGCCCGTCGTGTACGACGGGGACATCGACGGCGACCCGGCGACCACCCACGAAAGGACCGAGGCGAGATGAAGCAGAACATCCACCCGGAGTACGTGACCACCGAGGTCAGCTGCTCCTGCGGTAACACCTTCACGACCCGCAGCACCGCCAAGGGCGGCGCCATCCACGTCGAGACCTGCAGCGCCTGCCACCCGTTCTACACCGGTAAGCAGCGCGTTCTCGACACCGCCGGCCGGGTCGCGAAGTTCCAGCAGAAGTACGCCAAGGTTCAGGCCAAGAAGGCCAAGTAGCTTCACCGACGACGCCCGTGTCCGGCTCCGTGCCGGACACGGGCGTTCGTCCGTTTTCGCCAGCTTCCGTCCGCCCGCCCGTTGCCGTCGAAGGAGCACCCGCAGCATGAGCAGTGAGCGCCTGGCCGCCCTCCTCGACGAGTACGCCGAGCTGGAGAAGCGGCTCGCCGACCCGGCCATCCACGCCGACCAGGGCACCGCCCGGCGGGTGGGTCGCCGGTACGCCGAGCTGGTCCCGCTGCACAAGGCGGCCGGCGAGCTGGAGCAGGCCCGCGCCGACCTGGTCGCCGCCCGCGAACTGGCCGCCGAGGACCCGACGTTCGCCGCCGAGGCCGAGTCGATCGCGGCGGCCCTGCCGGCGCTGGAGGAGCGGCTGGCGGAGCTGCTGATCCCGCGCGACCCGCACGACGCCAAGGACGTGATCGTGGAGATCAAGGCCGGCGAGGGCGGCGAGGAGTCCGCCCTGTTCGCCGGCGACCTGCTGCGGATGTACACCCGCTACGCCGAGCGACACGGCTGGGTCACCGAGGTGATCGACGCGCAGGACTCCGACCTCGGCGGGGTCAAGGACGTCTCGCTGGCGATCAAGACCAAGGGCGTGCCGGAGGGCGGCAACGGCGTCTGGTCCCGGCTCAAGTGGGAGGGCGGCGTGCACCGGGTGCAGCGCGTCCCGGTCACCGAGTCGCAGGGCCGGATCCACACCAGCGCGGCCGGCGTGCTGGTGCTGCCGGAGGCCGAGGACGTGGACGTCACCATCGACCCGAACGACCTGCGGATCGACGTGTTCCGCTCGTCCGGCCCGGGCGGCCAGTCGGTCAACACCACCGACTCGGCGGTCCGGATCACCCACGTGCCGACCGGGATCGTGGTCTCCTGCCAGAACGAGAAGTCCCAGCTGCAGAACCGGGAGCAGGCGATGCGGATCCTGCGCGCCCGGCTGCTCGCGGCGGCTCAGGAGCAGGCCGACGCGGCCGCCTCGGACGCCCGTAAGGCGCAGGTCCGGACGGTGGACCGCTCGGAGCGGATCCGCACCTACAACTTCCCGCAGAACCGGATCACCGACCACCGGATCGGCTACACCGCGTACAACCTCGACCTGGCCCTCGCCGGCGAGCTGGACGGCGTCCTGGACGCCCTGACGGAGGCCGACCGCGCCGCCCGCCTCGCCGGGGAGACCGAACTGACCCGCCGCTGACCGCCTGCCCCCTGCCCGGCCCACGCCGGCGCGGGCGGGTGGGATCAGGAGGCGCGGAGGCGGGACTTGGCCCGGAGCATCTCCCGGTCGGCCAGCTCGAAGGCGGTGCCGAGGGCCTCCCGAAGGCTCGCGCCGGAGCCGCTCACCTCGGCGAAGCCGATGCTCACCCCGACCGGGGTGCCGGGCACCAGGGACTCCCAGTCCTCGGTGCGGACCGCCGCGTCGATCCGGCGGGCCACCTCGGCGGCCTCCGACATCCCGGCCCCGGCCAGCACCACCACGAACTCGTCGCCGCCGTAGCGGGCGACGAAGTCACCGCGTCGCATCACCCGGTTGATCACCCCGGCGATCCGCTGCAGGACCAGGTCACCCGAGTGGTGGCCGTGCCGGGTGTTGACCGCCTTGAAGCCGTCGAGGTCGCAGACGCCGATCACCACCCGCTCACCCCGGTCCACCACCGCCCCGATGTACCGCTCGAGGCGGCGCCGGTTGGGCAGCCCGGTCAGCGGGTCGGTGAGCGCCTCGCCCTCGTACCGGGCCGCCTCCCGGCGCATCTCCTCGTGGTCGATCCGGGCGGCGATCCCGTCGATGTAGACGTCGCGCAGCCGGTCGTTGCGCTGCGCCGCCAGCCGGAACGCGTGCCGGTCGGCGCGGTGCGCGGCGGCGTGGTCACCGGCCCGGGCCAGGGCGATGCTGCGCAGCCGGGCCGGCTCGGCCGCGCCGAGCGTCTCGGCCGAGACCTGGGCGGCCTCCAGCCGGGTCACCGCCTCGATCGGCCGTCCGTCGGCGACGGCGAGGCAGACCTGACCGAGCTGGCGCATGTCCCGCGCCCGGGCGCTGTCGCCGCCGTGCCCGAGCAGCCGGGCCGGGTCGGCGTCCGTGCCGGACTCCACCCGGTCGCCCAGCACCCCCCGGCGGGCCGCCGCGTAGCCGTACGCGGCCAGGCTGCTCGGCCGCAGCTTGCCGGCCCGCCCGGCGCGCAGGAACCGGTTGAGGTCCCCGGCGACGTCCCGGAGCACCCGCAGGCAGCCGTCGCTGTCCCCGTTGTGGTCCAGCGCGACCGCGTTGCGCAGCCGGATGCCGGGGGCGGCGAAGGTCTCCTCCGGGATGCCGGCGGCCAGCCCGACCTGGCGGGCCCGCTCGATCGCCCCGAGGGCGTGGCCGTGGAAACTGAGGTAGGAGTAGGCCATCGCCAGGTCGTGCCAGCCCCAGGCGGTGTCCCGGTCCGGGTCGTCGACGGTGCCCAGCCAGCGGGAAGCCTTGACCAGGTGGGTGACGCAGCGGTCCAGCGCCCCCTGGTGGTGCGCGGCGAGCGCGGCCAGCGCGTTGAGGTGCCCGCGCAGGTAGGGCTCGGACAGGTCGCGGGTGGCGCTGGACGCCTCCTCGATGGCCCGGGTGAACTCGGCCGTCCGACCGAGATTGATCAGCGCGGAGAGGCGCTGGACGAGGGCGTCGGCCCGGGTGTTCGGGTCGCTGGTGGTGCGGATGATCCGGTCGAGCAGGGCGCAGGCCTCCGCCGAGCGGCTCGCCTCCTGCAACGCGCGGGCGTGCCTGAGGGCGTCAACCTGGTCGTCGACCCGGTCGAGCCAGCCCACCCGCAACCTCCCTGTCGGTGTGCGTCCGGACGCACCCGCTCGTGATGCGACCCGCGACGCTTCATGATTATGTCGTGACCTCCCTCCCGCAACACCCGTCCGAAGGGACAGAACGCTTTCGGCCCTCATCGGCGATCGCCCGGGCGGCCCGCGCGCTGGCCGGGGCGGGGGTCGAGGCGCCCCGGGCGGAGGCCGAGCTGCTGGCCGCGTACGTGCTGGGCGTGCCCCGGGGCCGGCTGGCCCTGGCCGACGGGTTCACCACCGACGACCTCGCCCGTTTCGACACGCTGGTCGGCCGACGGGCCGCCCGGGAGCCGTTGCAGCACCTCACCGGCGTCGCCGGCTTCCGGCACCTGGAGCTGGCCGTCGGCCCGGGCGTCTTCGTGCCCCGGCCGGAGACCGAGCTGCTCGCCGGCTGGGGCGTCGAGCAGGGGAGCCCGCGCAGCGCCCCGCTGGTGGTCGACCTGTGCAGCGGCTCCGGCGCGATCGCCCTCTCCGTCGCCCAGGAGCTGCCGGACGCCCGGGTGGTGGCGGTGGAGCGGTCCCCGGCGGCACTGGCATGGCTGCGGCGCAACGCCGCCGACCGGGCCGCCGCGGGGGACACCCCGATCGAGGTGGTGGCCGCCGACGTCACCGACCCGGAGCTGCTGGCCGAGCTGGTCGGCCGGGTCGACGTGCTGCTCTGCAACCCGCCGTACGTGCCCCGGTCGGTAGCGGTGCCGCCGGAGGTGGCCGGGCACGACCCGGACGAGGCGGTCTTCGGCGGGGCGGACGGGCTGGCGGTGATCCGGCCGGTGATCGGCCGCGCGGCCGAGCTGCTGCGCCCCGGCGGGGTGCTCGGCATCGAGCACGACGACACGCACGGCGCGGCGGTGCCCGAACTGCTCGCCGCGGACGGCCGGTTCGCCGCCGTGGCGGAGCACCGGGACCTGGTCGGCCGGCCCCGGTTCGCCACCGCGTCCCGGCGGGCGGACGGCCAGCAGGCCGCCGGCGGCCCGGCGTGGCAGACTGGCTCCTCGTGATGCTCTACGACTGTCGGTCACCCGCCGACCGGGACCGCGGCATCGCCGCTGCCATCGAGGCGGTCAAGAACGGCGAGCTGGTCGTCCTGCCGACCGACACCGTCTACGGGATCGGCGCCGACGCCTTCACCCCGTACGCGGTGAAGGCGCTCGCGGACGCCAAGGGCGGCGCGCGGCAGGCGCCGCCGGTCCTGATCGGGTCGCGGCACACCCTCGACGGCCTGGTCTTCTCGCTGCCCCGCTCGGCGCGCGAGCTGGTCGAGGCGTTCTGGCCGGGCGCGCTGACCATCGTGGTGGAGCACTCGCCGAGCCTGGCCTGGGATCTGGGCGACTCCAGCGGCACGGTGGCGGTGCGGATGCCGCTGCACCCGGTGGCGCTGGAGGTGCTGCGGGAGACCGGTCCGATGGCGGTGGCGTCGGCCAACAAGGTGGGCCAGCCGGCCGCGGTCACCGCCGAGGAGGCGCGGGACCAGCTCGGCTACTCGGTGCGCGCCTACCTGGAGGCCGGGCCCGCACCGGACCCGGTGCCGAGCACCATCGTCGACCTGACCGGCGAGGTGCCCCGGGTGCTGCGCCAGGGCGCCGTACCGCTGGTGAAGCTGCGCGACGTGGTGCCGGACATCCTCGACGAGCGGGGGGTCTGAGTGCCGCCGTTCACCGTCCTGCACGTCTGCATGGGCAACATCTGCCGGTCCCCGATGGCCGAACGGCTGCTGCTGCTCGCCGTGCGGGAGCGGCTGGGCCGGCTCGGGGTCGACCCGACCCGCTCGGACGAGCTGCTGCACAGCCACAGCGCCGGCACCGGCGGCTGGCACGCGGGCGAGGAGATGAATCCGCCGGCGGCCCGGCAGGTGGTGTCGCGCGGCGGTGACGTGGCCGGGTTCGCTGCCCGCAAGCTCCGGTCGGACCTCATCGACGCCGCCGACCTGGTCCTCACCGCCACCGCCGACCAGCACGAGTACGTGGTGGCGCTGCGGCCGGACGCGGCGGCGCGCACCTTCGTGCTGGGCGAGTTCGGCCGGCTGCTGGTCGCGGTGGACGCCGCCGGGCTGCCCCCGGTGGAGGCCACCCCGGACGCCGTGTACGCCCGCGGGGTGGCCCTGGTGGCCGCCGCCGACGCGGCCCGGCAGGGGGCCGCACCGCTGCCCGCCGACGACCTCGACGACCCGTGGGGTCGCGGCGACCAGTGCTTCAGCCGGGTGGCCGACGAGATCGAGGAGACGGTCCACCCGCTGGCCGCCGTGCTGTTGCCCTGAGCCCTCCGAATCCCGGATGTGGGGTTTCTGTCCATCTTCATCCTTTTCCGCGAAATTTATGCGTGTTGCGGGGGAAAAGGGGCGGCTTGACCGCTGTTTCCGGTCATCCTGAACGGGTCCGAACGTGGCCGGCTCCTGCGGGGAGAGCTGATGAACCGGGCCCAGCTCGACAAGTTGTTCACCGTCCTGCTCGCCGGCGTGCTCGCCGGGCTGGTCCTGGCGGCCGCCGCGCTGCCGCTCGCGCTGGTGTTCGGGCTCGGCTTCAAGGGGCTGCTGCCCTACTCGGAGCTGCCCGAGTCGCTGCGTACGCCGCAGCCGGCGCAGCGGTCCAACCTCTACGCCAACGACGGCCACACCCTGATCACCTCCTTCTACGTGGAGGACCGGGTGGACGTGCCGGTGGCCGAGGTGGCCCTGGTGATGCGGCAGGCCATCGTGGCCGCCGAGGACGTCCGGTTCTACCAGCACCACGGGGTCGACGTCCGCGGCGTGGTCCGGGCCTTCACCGTCAACAGCCGGGACGGCCGGACCCGGCAGGGCGCGTCCACGCTGACCATGCAGTACGTCCGCAACGCGCTGGCCGGCGATCCCCGGCTGACCGAGGAACAGCGGTCCCGGGCCACCGAGATCAGCGCCGGCCGCAAGATCCGGGAGATGCGCTACGCGCTGGCCCTGGAGCGGGAGCTGGACAAGGACCAGATCCTCAGCCGGTACCTGAACATCGCCTACTTCGGCGCCGGCGCGTACGGCATCGCGGCGGCCAGCAAGCGCTACTTCTCCACCGAGCCGGCGAAGCTGACCCTGGCCCAGGCGGCGCTGCTCGCCGGCCTGGTCCGTTCACCCGACACCGACGACCCGATCAACGGCGACGCCGACGCGGCGCTGGGCGGCCGGGCGTACGTGCTGGACCGGATGGTGGAGACCGGCCAGGTCGCCGCCGCGGACGCCGCCCGGGCCAAGGACGAGCAGCTCATCCTGCAACCCAGCGCGACGCCGAACGACTGCGCCGCCGTGCCCGCCCAGCACAACGACTGGGGCTTCTTCTGCGACTGGTTCACCCGGTGGTGGAAGGCGCAGCCGGCCTTCGGCGGCTCCGCCGACGAGCGGCAGCGGACGCTGCGCCGCGGCGGCTTCAAGATCGTCTCCTCGCTCGACCCGGACGTGCAGCGCCAGGCCACCGAGCAGGTGCTCCAGGTCTACGCCGTCGACAACAAGCGGGCCGCGCCGACCGCGGTGGTCCAGCCGGGCAGCGGCCGGGTGCTGGCGATGGCGGTGAACCGGAACTTCAGCGTGGCGGCCAACCCGACCGGCCAGCGCAACTACCCGAACACCGTCAACCAGCTCGTCGCCGGCGGCGGGGGCATCGTCGGCTACCAGGCCGGCTCGACCTTCAAGCTGTTCGCCCTGCTGGCCGCCCTGGAGTCCGGGCTGCCGCTGGCCACCGCCTTCGACGCGCCGGCCCGGATCGTCACCAAATACCGGGTCTCGGGTGGTACGGCCAGCTGCGGCGGGTACTGGTGCCCGACCAACGCCAGCCCGACGTGGATGGACGGCGACCAGACCATGTGGAGCGCCTTCGGCCGCTCGGTGAACACCTACTTCGCCTGGCTGACCGAGAAGGTCGGCGCGGACCGGGTGGTGGAGATGGCCGAGCGGCTCGGCATCGTGCTGCGCGCCAAGGACGACGCCGCGCTGGCCCGCTACGGCGCGAAGGAGTGGGGACCGTTCACCCTCGGCGTCGCCGCCACCACCCCGCTCGACCTCGCCAACGCGTACGCCACGGTGGCGGCCGAGGGGATCTGGTGCGCGCCGACGCCGGTCACCTCGATCAGCGACAGCGCCGGCCGGAAGGTGGCCGCCGGCGATCCGGACTGCCGGCAGGTGCTCGACGCCGAGGTGGCCCGGGCGGCGACGGACGCGGCCCGCTGCCCGGTCGGCGACCAGTCGATGTACCGGCGCTGCGACGGCGGCACCGCCGAGAAGCTCCAGCCCGGGCTGCGCCGGCCGCTGGCCGGCAAGACCGGCAGCTCGGACCGGAACGCGACGGAGACGGTGGTCGCCTTCACCCCGCAGCTCGCGATCGCCACCATCGCGGCGAACCCGGACGATCCCCGGGACGCGGTCGGCGGCGGTGTGCAGGCCCGGCAGATCACCGCGGTGGGCCGCCTCCTCGCGTACGCCCTCCGCAACCAGCCGGTCCTCGACTTCGTACCCCCCAGCGAAACAACCGCCTACCGCGTCACCGCCCCCCGCGCCGGCAACTAACCCCCGCCCGAGGGGAGGGGGTCAGCCGGGGCGGGGGAGTGGGCGGAGGGGCGTTCGCACGACTCCCAGTGTGCGGCCCCATAGACTCCTTCGCTGTGGACAACGCGAGGGACACCTTCTGGGGCCCGGACTTCCAGCAGCTCAGCGCCGTCGACCCGGAGATCGCAGGGGTGGTGCTGGGCGAGCTGGAGCGGCTGCGCGGCGGCCTGCAGCTGATCGCCAGCGAGAACCTGACGTCCCCGGCGGTGCTCGCCGCGCTCGGCTCGACGCTGACCAACAAGTACGCCGAGGGCTACCCGGGCAGGCGCTACTACGGGGGCTGCGCCGAGGTGGACCGGGCCGAGGAGATCGGCATCGCCCGGGCGAAGGAGCTCTTCGGCGCGGAGCACGCCAACCTCCAGCCGCACTCCGGCGCGAGCGCCAACCTGGCCGCGTACGCGGCGCTGGTGCAGCCGGGGGACACGGTGCTGGCGATGGGTCTGCCGCACGGCGGGCACCTCACCCACGGCAGCCGGGTGAACTTCTCCGGCAAGTGGTTCCACACCGTCGGCTACACCGTCCGAGCGGACACCGAGCTGATCGACTACGACGAGGTGCGCGACCTCGCCCGGGCGCACCGCCCGAAGATGATCATCTGCGGGGCCACGGCCTACTCCCGGCTGATCGACTTCGCCCGGTTCCGGGAGATCGCCGACGAGGTCGACGCGTACCTGATGGTGGACGCGGCGCACTTCATCGGGCTGGTCGCCGGCCGGGCCGTCCCGTCGCCCGTGCCGTACGCCGACGTCGTCTGCTTCACCACCCACAAGGTGCTGCGCGGCCCGCGCGGCGGCATGATCCTCTGCCGGGAGTCGCTGGCGCCGCGGATCGACAAGGCGGTCTTCCCGTTCACCCAGGGCGGCCCGCTGATGCACGCCGTCGCGGCCAAGGCGGTCGCCCTGCGCGAGGCCGCCCAGCCCGAGTTCCGGGCGTACGCCTCCCAGGTGGTGAGCAACGCCCAGGCGCTCGCCGCCGGCCTGGCCGCCGAGGGGATGCGCCCGGTCTCCGGCGGCACCGACACCCACCTCGCCCTGATCGACCTGCGCGAGCTCGGGGTGACCGGCGCCGAGGCGGAGGCCCGCTGCGACGCCGCGGCGGTCACGCTGAACAAGAACGCGATCCCGTACGACCCGCAGCCGCCGATGGTCGCCTCGGGCATCCGGGTGGGCACGCCGAGCGTCACCACCCAGGGCATGCGCGAGGGGGAGATGCGGCAGGTGGCGGCGCTGATCGCCCGCGCGGTCCGCACCGACCCGGGCGGTCCGGGGGGCGCCGACGAGCTGACCCGGATCGCCGCCGAGGTGGCCGAGCTGGTCGCCGCCTTCCCGGCGTACCCCCGTGGCTGAGCCCGGGGCGCGCGCGGCGGAGGCGGCCGCGGACCGGGGCTGGCGGCTGCGCCACCTGCCGGTGCTGCTGATCGCCTCGGCGGTGCTGGGCGCGCTGGCCGCGGTGGTCGGCGGGGTGACCGGCGGGGCGGACGCGGCGCTGGGCGCGGCGGCCGGGGTGGCCGTGACGGCGGTCAGCTACACCCTCACCACCGTCGTGCTGGCCTGGGCCGACGCCCGCGACCCGCAGCTGGTGCTGCCGTTCGGGCTGGGGCTCTACGCGGCGAAGTTCACCCTGCTCGGCGCGGTGATGATCGGGGTGGCGGCGACCGGCTGGCCGGGGCTGATCCCGCTCTGCCTGGGCATCGCCGCCGGGGTGGCGGTCTGGACCGGCGTGCACGTCTGGTGGCTGACCACTGTGTACGCGCGCCGGCCCCGACCCTGATCCGATCGGGGCGCCGACCAGCGCCGTCCCAGCTTTCGGACGGCACGCCGGTGTGTCCGCGATCGGTCATTCTCTCAGTGGCGAGAGGGGAGTAGCGTGCCTCCAGACGACTTCGCCCACCCGTGTCCCACACAACCAGGTTGTGCGGGGGGTGAGGCACAGCCTCGTCCACTCGACTGATATCGTTCGCCCCGTCATGGCCGGTGACCAGAAACCCCCCAGCACTGGCGGCACAGGCGACGTTCCGTCCGGTGCCGGCCAGGGTTGGACCGCGCTCTCGTACCTCATCGGGGGCATGCTCGTCTGGGGCTTCATCGGCTGGCTGGTCGACCAGTGGCTCGACTCCGGCGGCATCGCCACCGGGATCGGCGTCGTGCTCGGCATGGCCGGGGGGATCGTCCTGGTCGTCCGCCGACTCGGCACGCCTACTTAGGAAGGGACGCGGTGTTCGGACAGGCAAACGTCCTGGCAGCGGGCCAGGCGGAATTCCCACCCAAAGTGGAGGACTTCTACCTGCCCAGCATCCTGCCCTGGGGTGCGCACGACTCGTACTGGTTCACCAAGATCACGGCCATGGTCTGGATCGCCGTCGGCGTCCTGATCATCTTCTTCCTGGCCAGCTACCGGAACCCGCAGCTGGTGCCGACGAAGAAGCAGTGGTTCGCCGAGTCGATCTACGGCTTCGTGCGGAACAACATCGCCGTCGACATGATCGGGCACGCGGGGGTGCGGTTCGCGCCGTACTTCACCACGCTGTTCTGCTTCGTCCTGCTGACGAACGCGTTCGCGATCATCCCGTTCTTCCAGATCTCACCGAACTCGCACATCGCCTTCCCGGCCTTCCTCGCCGTGATCAGCTACGTGCTGTTCAACTACATCGGCATCCGGCAACACGGCTTCGTGAAGTACTTCAAGCACTCGCTGATCCCGCCGGCGCCCTGGTACATCCTGCCGCTGCTGATCCCGATCGAGTTCTTCTCGACCTTCCTGGTCCGGCCGTTCTCGCTGGCCGTCCGTCTCTTCGCGAACATGTTCGCCGGCCACATGCTCCTGCTGGTCTTCACGCTCGGCGGCTTCGCGATGCTCAGCGCCAACGCCTGGCTGGCACCGGTCTCGGTGCTGTCCTGGGTGATGACCATCGCGCTCACCTTCCTCGAGTTCCTGGTGATCGTCCTGCAGGCCTACGTCTTCACGGTGCTCACCGCCAGCTACGTGCAGGGCGCGCTCGCCGAGGAACACTGATCCACTTCCGCACCAACCGTTGTCGTCCCGCGTGACCGTCACGCGTGATAACCAGGAGGAACCCACTAATGGACATCTACGCCGCGGTAGAGGGCAGCACCGCCGCCATCGGCTACGGTCTCGCGGCCATCGGCCCGGGCATCGGCGTGGGTCTGGTCTTCTCGGCCTACATCCAGTCGACCGCCCGCCAGCCGGAGTCGTCCCGGATGACCCTGCCGTACGTCTGGATCGGCTTCGCCGTCATCGAGGCCCTCGCGCTGCTGGGCATCGCCTTCGGCTTCATCTGGGCCGGCGCCTGATCCAGCCCCTCTGACCGGGAGGTTTTCCCATGTTCTTCCTCGCCGTTGAGGGTGGTGAGACGACCCACAACCCGATCATCCCGCTCTGGCAGGAGATCGTGGTCGGTGGGATCGCCTTCATCGTGCTCTGCTTCGTGCTGATGAAGTTCGTCTTCCCGCGCATGGAGCAGACGTTCCAGGCCCGGGTCGACGCGATCGAGGGTGGCATCAAGCGCGCCGAGGCCGCCCAGGCCGAGGCCAACCAGCTGCTCGAGCAGTACCGGGCCCAGCTCGCCGAGGCGCGGACCGACGCCGCCAAGATCCGGGACGACGCCCGGGCCGACGCGGAGGGCATCCGCCAGGACATCCTCGCCAAGGCGCGGGAGGAGTCCGACCGGATCATCGCGGCCGGCAAGGATCAGCTCGCCGCCGAACGGGCCACCATCGTGCGCGAGCTGCGTACCGAGGTCGGCACCATCGCGGTGGACCTGGCCAGCAAGATCGTCGGTGAGTCGCTCGCCGACGAGGCGCGGCGCAAGGGCACCGTGGACCGGTTCCTGAGCGGTCTCGAGAGCGCGGGGGCCCGCTGATGCAGGCCGCCAGCCGGGAGTCGTACAAGGTCGCGGCCGAGCGCCTCGACGCGTACGCCCGCGGCGCGGAGCCGTCGGCGGTGGCCTCCACCGCCGACGACATCCTCTCCGTCGCCACGGTGCTGCGGCGCGAGCCGCGGCTGCGCCGGGCGCTGTCGGACCCGGCCCGGTCCGCTGAGGACCGCGCCGGGCTGCTCACCGGCATCCTGGGCGGCAAGGTGGGCGCGGACGCGCTCGACCTGCTGACCGGGCTGGTGTCCGGCCGCTGGTCGGCGCCGTCGGAACTGCTCGACGGCACCGAGCGGCTCGGCGTCGAGGCGCTGCTGGCCAGCGCCGACAAGGCCGGCGACCTCGGCGAGGTCGAGGACGAGCTGTTCCGTTTCGGTCAGGTCGTCTCCGGTCAGTCGGCGCTCTCCAACGCGCTCTCCGACCCGATCGCCCCGGCCGAGCGGCGGGCCACCCTGGCCCGCGACCTGCTCGCCGGCCAGGCCCGCCCGGTCACCGTCCGCCTCGTCGAGGCCGCGCTCGGCGGGTTCGGGGGACGCTCCTTCAGTGGTGCGCTCACCCGGCTGGTCGAGCTGGCCGCCGACCGGCGGGACCGTCAGGTCGCGTACGTGACCGTGGCGGCTCCGTTGAGTGACGAGGAGGAGCGACGCCTCGGTGCCCGCCTCTCAGAGATGTACGGTCGAGAGGTTTCCGTCAAGCAGACGGTCGACCCCGAGGTGCTCGGTGGGGTGAGCGTGCGGGTCGGCTCCGACCTGTACGACGGCACCGTCCTGCGCCGCCTCAACGAGACCCGCAACGCGCTCGCGAAGCGCTGACCAGCGTCTCCGCAGCCCTGATTCGACGCCATCGGACCGGTCGGTACTAGGTATCCCGGGCCCCTGAAATTTAAGGAAGCAGAGGATGGCCGAGCTGACCATCTCGACGGAGGAGATCCGCGGCGCCCTGGAGCGCTACGTCTCCTCCTACTCGACCGACGTCTCCCGCGAGGAGGTCGGCACCGTCGCCGACACCGGCGACGGCATCGCCCACGTCGAGGGCCTGCCCTCGACCATGACCAACGAGCTCCTGGAGTTCGAGGACGGCACGCTCGGCGTGGCGCTGAACCTCGACGTCCGGGAGATCGGTGTCGTCGTTCTCGGTGACTCCGCGAAGCTCGAGGAGGGGCAGCGCGTCAAGCGCACCGGCCGGGTGCTCTCCGTGCCGGTCGGCGACGCCTTCCTCGGCCGCGTGGTCAACGCCCTCGGCCAGCCGATCGACGGTCTCGGCGACATCTCGAACGAGGGCTTCCGCGAGCTGGAGCTCCAGGCCCCGAACGTGATGGCCCGGCAGTCCGTGTTCGAGCCGCTGCAGACCGGCATCAAGGCGGTCGACGCCATGACCCCGATCGGTCGGGGCCAGCGGCAGCTGATCATCGGTGACCGGAAGACCGGTAAGACCACGGTCGCCCTGGACGCCGTGCTCAACCAGCGGGACAACTGGCGCTCCGGCGACCCCAAGAAGCAGGTCCGCTGCATCTACGTCGCCATCGGCCAGAAGGCCTCCACGATCGCCTCGATCAAGGGCATCCTGGAGGAGGCGGGCGCGATGGAGTACACCACGATCGTGGCCTCCCCGGCCTCCGACCCGGCCGGCTTCAAGTACCTCGCCCCGTACACCGGCTCGTCCATCGGGCAGCACTGGATGTACGGCGGCAAGCACGTCCTGATCATCTTCGACGACCTGAGCAAGCAGGCCGAGGCGTACCGGGCCGTGTCGCTGCTGCTGCGTCGCCCGCCGGGCCGTGAGGCGTACCCGGGTGACGTCTTCTACCTGCACTCCCGCCTCCTGGAGCGCTGCGCGAAGCTCTCCGACGAGCTGGGCGGCGGCTCGATGACCGGCCTGCCGATCATCGAGACGAAGGCCAACGACATCTCGGCCTTCATCCCGACCAACGTCATCTCGATCACCGACGGTCAGATCTTCCTCGAGACCGACCTGTTCAACCAGGGCGTCCGGCCGGCCATCAACGTCGGCACCTCGGTCTCCCGGGTCGGTGGCGCCGCGCAGGTGAAGCCGATGCGGAAGGTCGCCGGTTCGCTGCGGCTCAACCTGGCCCAGTTCCGCGAGCTGGAGGCGTTCGCCGCCTTCGCCTCCGACCTGGACAAGGCCTCCCGGGCCCAGCTGGAGCGCGGCTCCCGCCTGGTCGAGCTGCTCAAGCAGCCGAACTACTCGCCGTACCCGGTGCAGGAGCAGGTCGTCTCCGTCTGGGCCGGCGTCGAGGGCAAGCTGGACGACATCCCGGTGGGCGAGGTCCGTCGCTTCGAGTCGGAGTTCCTCCAGTACCTCCGGCACAAGCACGAGGGCACCCTCGTGGCGATCGCCGACAACAAGTGGGACGACGAGATCATCGGCACCCTGGACCGGGCCATCACCGAGTTCAAGCAGATGTTCCTGGGCAAGGAGGACGAGCAGCGGATCAACGAGCCCGCCGCGAAGCCGCTGGCGGGCGAGGAGAACCGCGAGACGGTGACCCGCTTCCGGGACGGCTCGACCGACCGCCCGGTAGAGAGCTGATCCATGGCGGCCCAGGTTCGCGTTCTTCGCCAGCGGATCCGCTCGGCGAAGGGGATGAAGAAGATCACCAAGGCGATGGAGCTCGTGGCGACGAGCCGGATCGCCAAGTCCCAGGCCCGGGTGGAGGCGTCGCTGCCGTACGCCCAGGCCATCACCGGCGTGCTCACGGCGCTGGCGTCCAACGCGCGGATCGACCACCCGCTGCTCACCCCGCGTGAGCGGGTGCGGCGGGCCGGCGTCCTGCTGGTCACCAGCGACCGGGGCCTGGCCGGCGGCTACAGCTCCAACGCGATCAGGACGGCGGAGTCGCTGATCGCCCGGCTCAAGGCCGACGGCAAGGAGCCGGTGCTCTATGTCGTCGGGCGCAAGGGCGTCGGGTTCTACCGGTTCCGCAACCGGGACATCGCGGCGAGCTGGACGGGCTTCTCGGAGCAGCCGTCCTTCGCGGATGCCCGCGAGGTGGGCGAGACGCTGATCAAGGCGTTCTCGGCCGGCGCGGACGACGCGGACGGCCGCGCCGGGGCGGACGGGGTGCTCGGCATCGACGAGCTGCACATCGTCTTCACCGAGTTCCACTCCCTGATGACCCAGACGCCGGTCGCGAAGATCATCGGCCCGATGCAGGTCGAGGACCGTCCGCGGTCCGAGGGCCTGCTGCCGGCGTACGAGTTCGAGCCGGAGGCGGAGTCGCTGCTCGACGCGCTGCTGCCGAAGTACATCAACACGCGGATCTACGCGGCGTTGATCGAGTCGGCGGCGAGTGAGTCGGCGGCCCGGCGGCGGGCGATGAAGGCCGCCACCGACAACGCCGAAGACATGATCGAGAAGTACACGCGTGAGATGAACACGGCCCGCCAGGCCGGGATCACCCAGGAGATCAGCGAGATCGTCGGCGGCGCGAACGCGCTCGCCGCGTCGGGAAGTGAAGTGTGATGACTGCCCCAGTAGAGACCAAGACGGCCACGGGTCGCGTGGTCCGGGTCATCGGCCCGGTCGTCGACGCCGAGTTCCCGCGCGACGCCATGCCGGCCCTGTTCAACGCCCTGCACGTGGACGTGACGCTCTCCGGCGGCGAGAAGAAGCTGACCCTGGAGGTCGCCCAGCACCTGGGTGACAACATGGTCCGCGCCATCTCGATGCAGCCGACCGACGGCCTGGTCCGTGGTTCCGAGGTGCGCGACACCGGCTCGGGGATCAAGGTTCCGGTGGGCGACGCGGTCAAGGGCCACGTGTTCAACGCGATCGGCGAGGTCCTCAACCTCACCGAGGGCGAGACGCTCACGCCGGACGACCACTGGCAGATCCACCGCAAGGCTCCGGCCTTCGCGGACCTGGAGCCGAAGACCGAGATGCTGGAGACCGGCATCAAGGTCATCGACCTGCTCGCCCCGTACGTCAAGGGCGGCAAGATCGGCCTGTTCGGCGGCGCCGGCGTGGGCAAGACGGTGCTCATCCAGGAGATGATCACCCGGGTGGCCCGGAACTTCGGTGGTACGTCGGTGTTCGCCGGGGTGGGTGAGCGCACCCGCGAGGGCAACGACCTCATCGCCGAGATGACCGAGTCCGGCGTCATCGACAAGACCGCGCTGGTCTACGGCCAGATGGACGAGCCGCCGGGCACCCGGCTGCGGGTCGCCCTCTCCGCGCTGACCATGGCGGAGTACTTCCGCGACGTGAAGAAGCAGGAGGTGCTGCTCTTCATCGACAACATCTTCCGCTTCACCCAGGCCGGTTCCGAGGTCTCCACGCTGCTCGGCCGCATGCCGAGCGCCGTGGGTTACCAGCCGACCCTGGCCGACGAGATGGGCGAGCTCCAGGAGCGGATCACCTCCGTCCGGGGCCAGGCCATCACCTCGATGCAGGCGATCTACGTGCCCGCCGACGACTACACCGACCCGGCGCCGGCCACCACGTTCGCCCACCTGGACGCGACCACCAACCTGGAGCGGTCGATCTCCGACAAGGGCATCTACCCGGCCGTGGACCCGCTGGCGTCCTCGTCCCGGATCCTCGCCCCGGAGTTCGTCGGCACCGAGCACTTCGCGGTGGCCACCGAGGTCAAGCGGATCCTGCAGCGCTACAAGGACCTGCAGGACATCATCGCCATCCTCGGTATCGAGGAGCTCTCCGAGGAAGACAAGATCACCGTGGGCCGGGCCCGGCGGATCGAGCGCTTCCTGTCGCAGAACACCTACGCCGCCGAGCAGTTCACCGGCGTGCCGGGCTCGACGGTTCCGATCGCCGAGACCATCGAGGCGTTCAAGAAGATCAGCGAGGGCGAGTACGACCACTTCCCCGAGCAGGCGTTCTTCATGTGCGGCGGTCTCGAGGACCTCGAGGCCAAGGCCAAGGAGCTGATGGAGGGTTAGACCTCGGTCACACCCAGTGGAGGCCACCCCGGCGTCAGTCGGGGTGGCCTCCATCCGTTTCGCGGCCGGTGGTAGCAGATGTCCGGTTCGGCGGCAAGCGGTTCGCTGGAACGCGGGGTACCGTTCGTGGCACCACGCTCACCTTTCGGGCGTGGATCTCTGCAACGAAATGGTCGCGCACGCCCGTCTTCCAGTTATGGGCGTGACGAATGGAGATGCTCGTGGGTAAGGCCGGCACGGACGGCGGTAAGCGGTCCTTCTGGCGCGGTGTCCCCCGGTGGGCCCGCGTCTGCACCGTCTTCGGCGTGGTCCTCATGCTGCTCAGCGGCGGGGTGCTGGTCGGCTACGAGGCGCTGCTGTCCCGTTACGAGGGCGCGGTCGGCAAGGGCGACCTCTTCGGCGACCAGGCGGCGGGCGCCCAGCAGCGCAAGAGCAACATCAAGGGCCCACTGAACATCCTGCTGGTCGGTATCGACCCCCGCAACCCGGAGACGCCGCCGCTGGCGGACTCGATCATGATCCTGCACGTGCCGGCCGGGATGGACCGCGGCTACCTCTTCTCGCTGCCCCGGGACCTGCGGGTGGAGATTCCGAAGTTCCCCCAGGCGAACTACCCCGGCGGCACCGACAAGCTGAACGCGGCCATGTCGTACGGCAGTCGGGTCCCGGGGCGGAACCCGGACGCCGCGCGCGGCTTCGAGCTGCTCGCGAAGACCGTCCAGCAGGTCACCGGGATTCAGCGCTTCGACGCCGGCGCGATCATCAACTTCACCGGCTTCAAGAAGATCGTCGACGCGATGGGCGGCGTCGACATGAACATCGAGCGGGACGTCCGCTCCGAGCACCGCAAGCCGGACGGCACCATGCGCCAGCTCAAGCCGGGCGGCGGGGGCTACCTCGGCCCGCAGGCCGAGTACAAGAAGGGCAACGCGCACCTCAACGGCTGGCAGGCGCTGGACTACGTGCGCCAGCGCTACCCGAAGAACGGGGTGCCGGACGCCGACTACGGCCGGCAGCGGCACCAGCAGCAGTTCGTCAAGGCGATGGTCAACCAGGCGTTCAGCGCCGACGTGGTGACCAATCCGGTCAAGCTGGACCGGGTGATCCGGGCCGCCGGCCAGTCATTGATCTTCAACGGCCGGGGCAACAGCGTGGTCGACTTCGCGCTGGCCCTGAAGAACATCCGGTCGGGCTCGATCGAGACCATCAAGCTGCCCGGGGGGCCTATCGGCACCGGCTCGGCGTACAAGGGGGAGCGGCTGCTGCCGGCGGCGCACGACTTCTTCGCCGCCATCCGCACCGAGCAGGTGGACGCCTTCATGCTGGAGCACCCCGACTTCAAGCAGAAGAACAGTTAGCGTGAGCGCGAGCGGGCCCCGGCGCACGCCGGGGCCCGCTCGCGTGGCACCGGGCGCCCACCGGTGGCGCAGCTCTCGCCACCCGCGTTGGGGGGCCGTCGGGGGCGCGACTAGACTTTCGGCAATCCGCCGCCGCAGCAAGGAGACAGCGTGGCACAGCAGCTTCACGTCGAGCTCGTAGCCGTCGAGGAGAAGGTCTGGTCCGGTGAGGCCGAGATGGTCGTCGCCCGGACGACCGAGGGTGAGCTGGGTGTGCTTCCGGGCCACGCGCCGCTGCTCGGCCAGCTCGCGGAGCCCAGCCAGGTCCGCATCAAGCAGGCCGGCGGCCAGCAGGTCGCGTACGACGTCGCCGGCGGATTCCTCTCCGTGACCGGTGAGGGCGTCACCGTCCTCGCCGAGAGCGCCACCCCCGCCTCCCCGGCACGCTGAGCCGACCCGCCGATGGAGATCGTGGAAGGGATCGGAATCGGCGTCGCGGTCGTGCTCGCCGCGCTTCTGATCCTCTTCATCCGGCGGGCGCTGGTCACCCGCAGCGGAGGCATCATCCGGCTCAGCGTCCGGGTCTCCACGATCCTGGACGGCCGGGGCTGGTCGCCCGGCTTCGGCCGGTTCGCCAACGACGAGCTGCGGTGGTTCCGGATGTTCAGCTTCGCCCTACGCCCCAAGCGGGTGCTCTCCCGCAAAGGGCTGGCCGTGGAGCGCCGCCGGCTACCGGAGGGGCAGGAACGCCTCTCCATGCCCGCCGACTGGGTGATCCTCCGCTGTACCAGCAACCACGCGCCGGTGGAGATCGCCATGGCACGGTCCACGGTCACCGGCTTCCTCTCCTGGCTCGAGGCCGCCCCACCCGGGGCGGTCTCGCCGCGTCTGGCCTCCCAGGACTGGCCCGCCGCCTGACCCCGACCGGGGCCTCCGGGCCCGTTCGCGAGGTCTGACCGGCCCGGCCAGGTCCGCCCGGCCGGGCGCCCTACGCGCTCCGGGGCTGGTCGCGGCCCTGCCGGCCCACCCCCGCAAGCTGATTCCGCGGTACGGCTGAGCCGTCCGCACCCACTCGCGTCTGCGCTGCCCACCCGCGCGTGATCGACTCGATGTCCCCGGTGTGGCGGTGTCCGGCGGGCGCGGATACCGCCATATCGGGGATCTGGTGCCGGATGTCCGGTCCGGCCCGCCAGGTGGCGAACCGTCTGGGTCGGATGTCCGTTTCCGGGTGTGACCGGCGGCATCCTGGCGGCGGAATCGTGGCCGGCCGGGGGTCGTTACATCTGGCGTACGACTGAGTACCTGGCCCGCTCGACCGGGCCGATGGTCGGGCCCCGGAATGATGGTGGCCTGCCGGTCGTTACATATGGTCCCGGCGCCGCGAAGAGGCCCCCGCCCCGCGGTCGGATCGGGCAGAGACTTTCCCCCTTGTGCTTGTGAGCGCCTGACGGTGCTTGCGTCTGCCGCTGACCCCCATCGGCGCTGACGCCAACCCCCCGAGGAGCTTCATCATGACTTCGATCATTCGTAAGAGCGTGCTGGGTGTTGCTGGTCTGGCGTTTGCCGGTGGTGTGTTCGCCGGTCCGATCGCCGCTCACGCCGACACCACCCCGGTGGCTGGCAAGCCCGTCGCGGTCGCGGTGCAGGCTGACAAGCCGGGCGTCGACAAGAAGAAGCTGATCCCGCACGGTGTGCAGGGCGCCCAGTCGAAGATCACCCTGAACGACGAGCAGACCGGCAACGCGAAGGCGATCATCGCCGCGACGAAGAAGGCGGGTCTGCCGGAGCGCGCCGCGGTCATCTCGATCGCGACCAGCCTGCAGGAGTCGAAGCTGGAGAACCTGGGTCACCTGGGTGACCGCAACGACCACGATTCGCTGGGCCTGTTCCAGCAGCGCCCGTCGAGTGGTTGGGGTACGCCGGAGCAGATCACCGACCCGGAGTACGCGACCCTGGCGTTCGAGAAGGGTCTGAAGCAGGTCGACGGGTGGCGGGACATGCCGCTGACCGAGGCCGCGCAGACGGTGCAGGTGTCGGCCTACCCGGACGCCTACGCCCAGTGGGAGAAGCAGGCCGCCGACCTGGTCGCCCAGCACTGGAACAGCTGACCCAACCGAATACGCATCACGCCGCTGGCCGGCACCCCAAGACCCGGGGTGCCGGCCAGCGGCATATCCACGAACGGAAGGACCGAGAGCGGCGGACGGACGCCCCCAGCCCTCAAGCGCAACCACCGAGGTCAGAGGCGACCAGCTCCACCTCGTACCCCTGCCCGTCGGCCAGGTAAGCGGCGTACGTCCCCGGGCCGCCCGCGTGCGGGTGCCGGTCGGGGAAGAGCAGCTCCCAGCCGTGGTCGGGGGCGGCGGCGACCAGGGCGTCCACCGCGGCCGGTGAGCCGGCGTGGAAGGCCAGGTGGTTGAGTCCGGGGGCGAGCCGGTCGTGCACCCGTCCGGAGAGCCCGGGGGACTGCTCCAGCACCAGGTAGGTCGGGCCGAGCCGCCAGGACCGGCCGGCCGGCCAGTCCTGGAACGGCGTCCAGCCCAGCTCGTCGAGGAGCCAGCCCCAGCTGCACCGGGCCGCGTCGAGGTCGGGCACCCAGACCTCGACGTGGTGCAGGGCGCCGACGGTCAGCGCTTCCCGCCCGGCACCCATAGCACATCTCCGTTCGGATTTGCCGTTCTTGACAGGATAAAGAGCAGATCGGAGAGCCGGTTGAGATACTTTGCCGGGAGGGGGCTGGTCCGGTCCGGGTCGTGCGCGACCAGGGCCCACGCCGCACGCTCGGCGCGCCGGGCGATCGTCCGTGCCACGTGCAGCAGCGCCGCGCCAGCGGTGCCGCCGGGGAGGATGAAGGAGTCGAGCTTGCTCAGGCGTGCGTTGTACTCGTCGCACCAGCCCTCGAGGCGCTCCACGTACTCCTCGGTGACCCGCAGCGGCGGGTACTTCGGGTCCGGCTCGACCGGGGTGGCCAGGTCCGCGCCGACATCGAACATGTCGTTCTGGATCGACCCCAGCACCGCCCGCAGCTCGTCGTCGAGCTGCCCCAACGCGAGCGCGACGCCGATCGCCGCGTTGCACTCGTCGACATCCGCGTACGCGGCGATCCGTGGATCGGTCTTCGGCACCTGCTCGTTGTTGCTCAGCCTGGTCATGCCGGCGTCGCCGGCCTTGGTGTAGATGCGCGTGAGGTGGACGGCCATGACGCACAGCCTACGGATACCGGACCTGATGATCCCGGCGCGGCCGGACCAGTCCGGCTGGCCGGCCGGGGTGGGCCCGGGTGACGCCGGCGACCCCGCGGTCAACGACGTCGACGTCATCCGGGTGCGTGGCGACGCGCGGCTGGCCGGCACGGTCCACGTCGTCGGGGCGAAGAACTCCGCGCTCAAGCTGATGGCGGCCGCGCTCCTCGCGCCCGGGCGGAGCGTGATCACCAACGTGCCCCGGATCACCGACATCGCCATCATGGGCGAGGTGCTGCGCCGGCTCGGCTGCGGCGTACGGTTCGGCACCGACGACCCGGTCGATCCGATGGTGGCCCGCGGCGGGGTGGAACGCTCCCGGTCGGTCGTCATCGACGTGCCGGAGCGGCCGGGCGCGGAGGCCGACTACGACCTGGTCCGGCGGCTGCGCGCGTCGATCTGCGTGCTCGGTCCGCTGCTGGCCCGCCGGGGGTACGTGCGGGTGGCGCATCCCGGCGGCGACGCGATCGGCTCCCGCGGCCTGGACATGCACATCTCCGGGCTGACCCGGATGGGCGCGGAGATCTCCGGCGAGCACGGCTTCGTCATCGCCTCCGCCCCGGACGGTCTGCACGGCGCGGAGATCGTGCTGGACTTCCCCAGCGTCGGCGCCACGGAGAACCTGGTGATGGCGGCGGTGCTGGCCCGGGGCGTCACGGTCATCGACAACGCCGCCCGGGAGCCGGAGATCGTCGACATCTGCTCGATGCTGATCCGGATGGGCGCGCGGATCGAGGGGGAGGGGACCTCGACCCTGCGCATCGAGGGCGTGCCCGAGCTGCGCCCGGTGCGGCACGCCACGGTGGGGGACAGGATCGTGGCCGGGACCTGGGCGTTCGCCGCCGCGATGACCCGGGGGGACGTCACGGTGACCGGCATCGACCCGGCGTACCTGGAGGTCGCGCTGGACAAGCTGGTCTCGGCCGGCGGGCTGGTGGAGACCCGCGGCGACGCCTTCCGGGTACGGATGGACGACCGCCCGACGGCGGTGGACGTGGTGACCCTGCCCTATCCGGGCTTCGCCACCGACCTGCTGCCGATGGCGATCGGGCTGGCGGCGGTGAGCGACGGGGCGTCGCTGATCACCGAGAACATCTTCGACGGCCGGTTCATGTTCGCCAACGAGATGATGCGCCTCGGCGCGGACATCAAGACCGACGGTCACCACGCGGTGGTACGCGGCCGGGGCCGGCTCTCCGGCGCCCCGGTCCGCGCCACCGACATCCGGGCCGGCGCCGGGCTGATCATCGCCGGGCTCTGCGCCGACGGGGTCACCGAGGTCTCCCACGTGCACCACGTGGACCGCGGCTATCCGGACTTCGTCGCCGACCTGCGGGCCCTCGGGATCGAGGTCGAGCGCGGCACGGTCCCGGACGAGCCAGCCCTGGAGATCTGACCGCGGAGAGGGCTTAGCGGTCGTTCAGGCTCGCCGACTAGGGTGCTGGCAGGTACTCAATCAGGCGAGGGAGAAGCAGATGGCGGGTCGACTCGCGGTCGTCGGTGCCGGGCTGATGGGCTCGGGCATCGCCCAGGTGGCGGCGCAGGCGGGCTGGCAGGTGACGCTGCGGGACCTGGACGACGCGGCCACCAAGCGGGGCGTCGACGGCATCCGGAAGTCGCTGGAGAAGTTCGCCGAGAAGGGGAAGATCGAGGCGTCCGAGGTCGAGGCGGCGCTGGGCCGGATCACCCCGACCACCGACCTGGAGGCGGTCGCCGACGCGGACATCGTGGTCGAGGCCGTCTTCGAGCGGCTGGAGATCAAGCACGAGGTGTTCCGCGCGCTGGACAAGATCTGCAAGGCCGACGCGGTGCTGGCCACCAACACCTCGGCCATCCCGGTCACCCAGATCGCGGCGGTGACCGAGCGGCCGGAGTCGGTCGTCGGCACCCACTTCTTCTCCCCGGTGCCGATGATGAAGCTCTGCGAGCTGGTCCGCGGCTACAAGACCAGCGACGAGACCCTGGCGACGGTGAAGGCGTTCGCCGAGGAGATCGGCAAGACGGTCGTGGTGGTCAACCGGGACATCGCCGGCTTCGTCACCACCCGGCTGATCTCCGCGCTGGTCGTCGAGGCGGTCAAGCTGGTCGAGTCCGGCGTGGTCTCGGCGGAGGACCTGGACACCGCCTGCCGACTCGGCTTCGGTCACGCCATGGGTCCGCTGGCCACCACCGACCTGACCGGCGTCGACGTGCTGCTGCACGCTTCGAAGAACATCTACACCGACACCGCGGACGAGAAGTTCTTCCCGCCGGAGCTGCTCCAGCGCATGGTCACCGCCGGTGACCTGGGCCGGAAGACCGGCAAGGGTTTCTACACGTACTGAGCCGGCGGCGCGGGCGACGGGCGGGACCGTCCGTCGCCCGCGGTCACGGCCGGGGCGGGTCGAGGGCCGCGCCGAGCAGGGCGAAGGCGTCCGGGATCACCGTGCCCCAGTAGGCGAAGTTGTGCCGGCCGTCGGCCCACGCCGCGCGTACCGGCGGCTCGGGCAGCACCCCGGCCAGGGCACGCACGTCGCGGAGGAAGTTGTCCTGCCGGCCGCACCAGAGGCCGACCGGGGTGCCGCGCAGCCGCGCCGCACCGGCGAAGACCGCGTCCCCCGGCCGGACCGCGGGGGAGCAGGCGGCCACCGCGCGGAGCCATCCCGGGTACGCCTCGGCGAGCAGCAGCGCGCCGAAGCCTCCCGTCGACCAGCCCCAGACCGCCGTCCGGTCGACGTCGAAGCCGCGCCGGGCGCACCAGGTGGGCACCTCCTCGCGCACCATCCGCTGCGGGTCGTCGTCGCCGGAGCGCCGCCAGGAGAGCCCGCCGCCGGTGGCGCCGGCGAGCACGAAGGGCGGCGCGCCCCGGCGTACCGCGTCGGTGAGGAAGCGGGCGAGCCCGAAGCGGGAGAAGCCCCGGGGCGTGGCGGATGCGCCGTGCAGCACCAGGCAGACGGGCAGGCCGCGGCCGTCGCCGTACCCGTCGGGGACGGCCGTCCAGAAGTCCACCTCGCGGCCGCGGGCGGCCGACCGGATGCGGATGAGGCGTTCGTCGCCGGTCGGGGCGTCGGGGAGCGTGGGCACCGGCCCGGGGCGGGGGCGGGACAGTTCCCGGGCGGTGAGTCCGCCGACCACGGCCGCGGCGGCCGTGCCGGCGCCGGCCAGCAGCAGGCGGCGCCGGGTCAGTGCGTGTGCCATGCAGGCGAGTGTGACACCCGCCGCCGCGCCGGGCGGCTCAGCCGTCGCGTCGGGTGGTCCAGCGGAAGGTGGTCAGGCAGAGCGCCAGGCCGATCACGCACCAGAGGCCGAGAACCAGGGCGACCCGGCCCAGCTCGAACGAGCCGCCCGGCTCCTGGGCGCCGAAGCTCTCCGGCAGGAAGACGGACCGCAGCCCCTGGCACATCCACTTGAGCGGGAAGAGCGCGGCGACCTGCTGCATCCAGCTCGGCAGTTCGGTGAAGACGAAGAAGACGCCGGAGATGAACTGGAGGACCAGCGCCACCGGGGTGACCACGGCGGAGCCGCTGCGCGCGGTCCGGGCCAGCGAGGAGATGGCGATGCCGCAGAGGGTGCAGGCGGTGACGCCGAGCGCGGCGACCCAGCCGAAGGTCAGCCACTTGCCGACGGTGTCGGGCAGCTTCAGGGCGAACAGCAGCACCGCGACGACCAGCAGCAGGGCGGTCTCGGCGACGCCGATCGCCACCACCATGATCACCTTGCCGGCGAACCAGACCCACTTCGGCATCGGCGTACCCCGGTAGCGCTTGAGCACGCCCCGGTCCCGTTCGATCGGGATCCAGATGCCGAGGTTCTGGAAGCTCACAGTCATCAGACCGGTCGCGATCATGCCGGTGATGAAGTACTGGGTGAACTTGACCCCACCACCGATCTCGCCGCTGAAGATCGACGCGAAGATCAGGATCATGATGATCGGGAAGCCCATCGTGAAGACGACGGACTCCCGGCTACGCAGGAACTGGGTGATCTCCAGCCGCCCCTGCCGCAGCGCGAGGGCGCCCGGTCCGAGCCGCCGGGCCGGGGCGGCGGCGACCGGGGCCGCCGGCTTCGTGGTGGTCGTCATGAGTGTCCGATCATCTTCAGGTAGACGTCTTCCAGGGTCGGCCGGGTCACCGTCAGGCCCGGGACCTCGCCGCCGTAGCGCGCGGCCAGCTCCGCCACCAGGGCCGTCGGCGTCGCGCTCTCCGTGCTCTCCGGCGTCCCGTCCGAGGTACGCCAGGAGACCGTGGCCAGGGACTCCTGCCGGTTGCCCAGCCGGTTCGGCGGGGCCACCTCGACCAGCCGCCCGGCGGCGATCACGCCGACCCGGTCCGCGAGCGCCTCGGCCTCGTCCAGGTAGTGCGTGGTCAGCACGATGGTGGTGCCCGCGGCGGCCAGGTCCCGGATCAGCTCCCAGAACTCCCGCCGGGCCTCCGGGTCGAAGCCTGTGGTCGGCTCGTCGAGGAAGAGCAGCTCCGGGCGGCCGATGATGCCCAGCGCCACGTCGAGGCGGCGCTTCTGGCCGCCGGAGAGGGTGTGGGTCCGCGCCTTCGCCTTGCCGCCGAGCCCGACCCGCTCGATCACCTTGTCCGGGTCGTCGGCCTCCGGGTAGAAGCCGGAGAAGTGCCGGATCACCTCGGCGACGGTCAGCTCGTCGAACTCGCCGGTGCCCTGGAGCACGATGCCGACCCGCGAGCGCCAGTGCGGGTCCGGGTGGGCCGGGTCGCTGCCCAGGACGGAGACCTCGCCGGCGTCGCGCTGCCGGTAGCCCTCCAGGATCTCCACCGTGGTGGTCTTGCCCGCGCCGTTCGGGCCGAGCAGGGCGAACACCTCACCGCGGTGGACGTCGAGGTCCACCCCCGCCACCGCGACGTTGTCGCCGTACGCCTTGCGCAGTCCCCGTACGGAGATCGCGAGCTCGTCATCCATGCCGTCAAGTGTGCGACCCGGCCGCCAGCGCGGGGAGCCCGGGGTGTGGTGGTCCGGACCATCTCGGGTGCTCTGCCCCCGGACGTCCGCGACATGGACCTGTGTGGTTTTCCACAGCCCGTTTTACTGAACGGTAACTTAGACTCCGGCCATGGACGAGAAGGCTCTCCCGGGCCGGCTGCCGGAGCGCGACCGCCCCTGGGTGATGCGCACGTACGCCGGGCACTCCTCCGCCGCAGCGACCAACGCGCTGTTCCGGCGCAACCTGGCGAAGGGGCAGACCGGCCTGTCGGTCGCCTTCGATCTGCCCACCCAGACCGGGTACGACCCGGACCACGAGCTGGCCGCGGGTGAGGTCGGCCGGGTCGGCGTGCCGGTCGCGCACCTCGGCGACATGCGGGCGCTCTTCGACGGCATCCCGCTCGCCGGGATGAACACCTCGATGACCATCAACGCGCCGGCGATGTGGCTGCTCGGCCTCTACGGCACCGTCGCCGCCGAGCAGGGCGCCGAGCTGGCCCGCTGCGCCGGCACCACCCAGAACGACATCATCAAGGAGTACCTGTCCCGCGGGACGTACATCTTCCCGCCGGCGGCGTCGCTGCGGCTCACCGCCGACGTCATCGCGCACACGCTGCGCGAGATGCCGAAGTGGAACCCGGTCAACATCTGCTCGTACCACCTGCAGGAGGCCGGCGCGACGCCGGTGCAGGAGGTCGGCTTCGCGCTCGCCACCGCGGTCGCAGTGCTCGACGCGGTCCGCGACTCCGGCCAGGTGCCCGCCGAGCGGATGGGCGACGTGGTCCAGCGGATCTCCTTCTTCGTCAACGCCGGGGTGCGCTTCGTCGAGGAGATCGCCAAGATGCGCGCCTTCGGCGCGCTCTGGGACGAGATCACCCGCGACCGGTACGGCGTCACCGACCCGAAGCAGCGCCGCTTCCGGTACGGCGTCCAGGTCAACTCCCTCGGCCTGACCGAGGCCCAGCCGGAGAACAACATCCAGCGCATCGTGCTGGAGATGCTCGGCGTGACCTTCTCCCGCGACGCCCGGGCCCGCGCGGTGCAGCTCCCCGCCTGGAACGAGGCGCTCGGCCTGCCCCGCCCCTGGGACCAGCAGTGGTCGCTGCGGATGCAGCAGGTCCTCGCGTACGAGTCGGACCTGCTCGAGTACCCCGACCTGTTCGAGGGCTCGCACGTGATGACCGCGCTGGTCGACGGGATCGTCACCGGAGCCCGGGTCGAGCTGGAGAAGGTGCTGGAGATGGGCGGCGTGGTGGCCGCCGTGGAGACCGGCTACCTCAAGAGCGCCCTGGTCGCCTCGCTCGCCGACCGGCGCCGGCGGATGGAGTCCGGCGCCGACGTGGTGGTCGGCGTCAACCGGTTCACCGAGACCGAGCGGTCCCCGTTGACCGCGGCCGGCGCCGCGGCCGTCGAGCAGGTCGACCCCGCGGTCGAGGCGGCCGCCGTCACCTCCGTACGACAGTGGCGGGCCGGCCGGGACGACGCGGCGGTCGACGCGGCGCTCGCCCGGCTCCGCGCGGACGCCGCGACCACGACGAACCTGATGGCCGCGACGCTGGAGTGCGTGCGGGCCGGGGTGACCACCGGCGAGTGGGCTGGCGCGCTGCGCCAGGTCTTCGGCGAGTACCGGGCGCCGACCGGCCTCGCCGGCGGTGCCGGCGCCGGCGGCGACGCGGGGATCGCGGCCGTCCGCGAGCGGGTCGCCGCCACCGCCCGCGAGCTGGGCAGCGGCCGGCTGCGGCTGCTGGTCGGCAAGCCCGGCCTCGACGGGCACTCCAACGGCGCCGAGCAGATCGCGGTACGCGCCCGCGACGCCGGCTTCGAGGTGGTCTACCAGGGGATCCGGCTGACCGCCGGGCAGATCGTGGCCGCCGCGGTCGAAGAGGACGTCGACCTGGTCGGCCTGTCAGTGCTCTCCGGCTCGCACCTCGCCGCAGTGCCGGCGGTGCTGGACGGGCTGCGCGCGGCCGGGCGGGGGGACCTGCCGGTGGTGGTCGGTGGCATCATCCCCGCCTCCGACGCCGAGACGCTCCGGGCCGCCGGGGTCGCCCGCGTGTTCACCCCGAAGGACTTCGCCCTCAGCCCCATCATCGACGACATGGTCACCGTGATCCGCGAGGCCAACGGCCTCTCGTGACGAGGAAGGGGCCCGCTGTGCGATCCCTTTCCTCAGCGCCGGCTCGAGTCAGCGGCTCTGGTAGGTCATGCAGTCGGCCATGTCGTTGTCCGGGCCGACCGTGATCGCCGGGGCGTGGCACTCCAGCTCGGAGTTGTGCCGGCAGTCCGCCCGGCTGCACGCACCCACCTGGGCGATGAGCTGCTCGATCCCGCCCCGCACCGGCAACTCCACGAAGGTGTGGCAGTGGGCGTGGTCGCTGCTGCCGATCGTGATGGCGAACGCGTGGCAGTCGTTGGTGTGGTTGTAGGCGCAGGAAGCGACGGCGCATTCCTGGACCCGGGGCATCTCCATCGCTGCGGTCATCGGTGACCCTCCTTAGGCTCCTGGTCCTATTTTAGGCATTTGGCCGTTTCGCCTTCGGGCCTTTCGGGTTCGTCGTGGGTCGCGTGGGGGCCACACCCCGTCGTGCGGGGGTCGCCGTCGTTTGGTGCCCTGCCGGCTCGGGCCCGCTCCGTGCTGGTTTGGGCGTGATCGACTCCATGTCCCCGATGTGGCGGTGTCCGACAGGCGCGGATACCGCCACATCGGGGATCTGGTGCCGGGTGTCCGTTCCCGGCCGCCAGGCGACGGGCGGTCTGGGTCGGATGTCCGTTTCCGGGTGTGACCGGCGGCATCCCCACGCCGGAATGATGCCCAGGCGGGGGTCGTTACATCTGGCGTACGACCGAAGCAGTTGGCCCGCTCGACCGGGCCGATGGTCAGGCCCCGGAATGATGGCGGGCCGGCGGTCGTTACACATGGTCCCGGCGCCGCGAAGGCCCCCGCCCCGCGGTCGGACCGGGCGAAGACTTTCCCCCTTGTACTTGTCAGCGCCTGACGGTGCTTGCGCACGTCCCGGCCCCCACCGGGTGTGCGCCAACCCCCAAGGAGCTTTCCCATGAACACGATCATTCGTAAGAGCGTGCTGGGTGTTGCTGGTCTGGCCTTCGCCGGTGGTGTGTTCACCGGTCCGATCGCCGCTCACGCCGACACCACCCCCGTCACCGGCAAGCCCGTCGCCGTGCAGGCCGACAAGCCGGACAGCGGCAAGCTGATCCCGCACGGTGTGCAGGGCGCGCAGTCGAAGATCACCCTGAACGACGAGCAGACCGGCAACGCGAAGGCGATCATCGCCGCGACGAAGAAGGCGGGTCTGCCGGAGCGGGCCGCGGTCATCTCGATCGCGACCAGCCTGCAGGAGTCGAAGCTGGAGAACCTGGGTCACCTGGGTGACCGCAACGACCACGATTCGCTGGGCCTGTTCCAGCAGCGCCCGTCGAGTGGTTGGGGTACGCCGGAGCAGATCACCGACCCGGAGTACGCGACCCTGGCGTTCGAGAAGGGTCTGAAGCAGGTCGACGGGTGGCAGGACATGCCGCTGACCGAGGCCGCGCAGACGGTGCAGGTGTCGGCCTACCCGGACGCCTACGCCCAGTGGGAGAAGCAGGCCGCCCACATCGTCGCCCAGCACTGGAACAGCTGACCCAACCGAACACACGCAACAAGCCGCTGGCCGGCACCCCGAGACAGGGGTGCCGGCCAGCGGCATATCCCCCACCGCAACCACGCCATGAGCCCCGGGCGGTCCCCAAGAGCAACCAAAGAACTCAGACCCGGTAACCCGCAGCCCGCGCAGCCTGGCGCTCGCGACGGCGCTCCTTGCGCCGCCGCAGGAACCAGAAGAGGAACGCCACCAGCCCGACCAGGAAGACCAGCACCAGCACCGGCAGCAGGATCGCCACCACCGACATCACCACGCTCGTGGCGTCCTCGGCCGTGCTGGCCACCGGGGCGCCGAAGCCGGCGGTGGTCGCGTTGATGACCGGTCGGGCGGCCGACTTGAGCAGGTGCACGCCGAGCGCGATCAGCACGCCGACCACGACCGGCACCCACTGGTGCGAGGAGAAGAAGGTGTCCGGGTCGCTGACGGTGACGGTCTCGGAGGTGGAGCCGGCGCCGAAGGCGAGGCCGCCGGCGGTGGGCCGGACCACCGTCTGCACCACGTCGTTGACGTGGTCGACCACCGGCACCTTGTCGGCGACCACCTCGATGGCGAGCAGTACGGCGAGGATCAGGATGACCCAGCCGTTGCCCAGCCACTGCCAGCCGGTGGGCAGGTCCATGAGATCGGTGTAGCGCGCCAGCAGACCCATCAGGAGTAGCGGGATGTAGGCGTTCAGGCCGGCCGAAGCGGCGAGGCCGGAACCGGTGAGGACTTCGAGCACGATCACAGCATCGCACCGGCACGCCAGTGCCGCTCGGTGGCGACGGCCGGGGTCTCGGCTACCCTCGTCGGGTGCGGTTGGTGATTGCGAAGTGCTCGGTGGACTACGTCGGACGGCTCTCGGCTCACCTGCCGCCGGCCACGCGGCTGCTCATGGTGAAGGCGGACGGCTCGGTGTCGATCCACGCGGACGACCGGGCGTACAAGCCGTTGAACTGGATGAGCCCGCCCTGTCGGCTGGAGGAGGCCCCCGGCGTCTGGCGGGTGGTCAACAAGGCCGGCGAAGAGCTGCGGATCACCCTGGAGGAGATCTTCCAGGACACCTCGTACGAACTGGGCGTCGACCCGGGCCTGCGCAAGGACGGCGTCGAGGCGCACCTGCAGGAGCTGCTGGCCGCCAACCCGACGACCCTCGGCGAGGGTTACACGCTGGTCCGCCGGGAGTACATGACCGCCATCGGGCCGGTCGACCTGCTCTGCCGTGACGCCAACTCCGGCGCCGTCGCGGTCGAGGTGAAGCGGCGCGGCGAGATCGACGGCGTGGAGCAGCTCACCCGCTACCTGGAACTGATGAACCGGGATCCGCTGCTCGCCCCGGTCACCGGCGTCTTCGCCGCCCAGGAGATCAAGCCGCAGGCCCGGGTGCTCGCCACCGACCGGGGCATCCGCTGCGTCGTGGTCGACTACGACAAGCTGCGGGGCATCGAGCCCGACGAGCTGACCCTGTTCTGAGCCGCCCGACGGCTCTGCCGCCCCCGGGCGCGGGGGCGGTCAGCGGCTCCGGCCGTACATCAGCTTGGCGGCCTTGACCAGGCGGGCGACGTCCGCCGGGGTGCGCTCGAAGGTCATCGACGGCAGCAGCGAGCGGGCCCGCCGGCGGGTGATGGCCTTGGCCCGGCCGAACTCCCGCAACCCGTCCTCGCCGTGGATCCGGCCGAAGCCGGAGTCGCCGACGCCGCCGAACGGCAGCGTGGACATCCCGGCGAAGGTGAGCGCCGAGTTCACCGAGGCCATCCCGGAGCGCAGCCGCCGCGCGACGGCCACCGCCCGCTTGCGGCCGAAGACCGAACCCCCCAGGCCGTACGACAGGGCGTTGGCCCGGTCGACGGCCTCGTCGACGTCGCGGACCCGGTTGACGGTGAGCGTCGGCCCGAAGGTCTCCTCGCGGACGGCGGTCGAGTCCTCGGGGACGTCCACCAGCACGGTCGGGTGGACGTACGGCGGCTGGACCGCGTCGGGGCCGCCGAGCACCGCGCGACCGCCCCGCTTCACGGCGTCGTCGATGTGCCGGCGGATCACGTCGAGCTGCGAGGGCATGGTGATCGGGCCGATGTCGGCGCCGTCGGGGCCGACGGTGAGCCGCCCGGCCCGGGTGACCACCTTGTCGACGAAGGCGTCGAAGACCTGGTCGACGGCGTAGACGCGTTCGATGCCGATGCAGGTCTGGCCGGCGTTGGTGAGCGCGCCCCACACGCACGCGTCGGCGGCGGCGTCCAGGTCGGCGTCGGAGTCCACGATCATCGCGTCCTTGCCGCCGGCCTCCAGCAGCACCGGGGTGAGCGAGTCGGCGCAGGCGGCCATCACCTTCTTCGCGGTGGCGGTGGAGCCGGTGAAGGCCACCTTGGCCACGCCCGAACGGCACAGCGCCGCGCCCACGTCGCCGAGGCCGTGCACCGCCGTGAAGACGGGCTGCTCGGGGACCACCTCGGCGAACCGGTCGACCAGCCACTGCCCGACGGCCGGGGTGTACTCGCTGGGCTTGAAGACCACCGCGTTGCCGGCGGCGAGCGCGTACGCGGCGGAGCCGATCGGGGTGAAGACGGGGTAGTTCCAGGGGCCGATCACGCCGACCACCCCGTACGGCTGGTATTCGAGGTGGCCGGTGAACTCGGCGAGGATCAGCCGGGAGCGGACCCGTCGGGGCCCGAGCACCCGCCGCGCGTTGCGGGCCGCCCAGTCGACGTGCTCGAGCGCGGTGAGGATCTCCACGACGGCGTCACCGACCGGCTTGCCGCCCTCGGTGTGCATCAGGTCGGCCAGCTCCTCGATCCGCCGGGCGAGCACGCTCCGCCAGCGCAGCAGCCGCTCCCGGCGACCGGTGAAGCCGAGCCCGGCCCACCACTCGCCCGCGGCGCGGGCCCGGGCGACCGCCCGGGCCACGTCCTCGGCGGTCGCCACCGGGAGTCGCCCGGCCTCCGCACCCGTCGCCGGGCTGGTCGAGACCAGCCGACCGTCCTCGATGACCGGGGTCCCCGGGACATGCACAGCCGTCATGGCGGAAGTCTAGACCCGAGGATTACTCGTCGGTAGGCCTCTCCGCGCCCGGAAATCGCCTGCCCGGGACGGTCGCGCAGCCCGGCCGCCGGCTGCCGTGGAACGCGGCGTGCTCGCCGAACCGGCGAACGGGAGTTGACCGGCCGGAGTCGCGGAGGTGCCCACCCGGTGGTGGGGACGATTACGGTGAGGTGGCACGCTGACGCCGCGGGGGCGATGGTGGGGTGGAGGGCGACGGTCCATGGAGGATCATCCGGAACTGATGCCGCTGTTGACGGTGGCGGGCGGAACGATGCGGGGCTTGAGCTTCCGGGTCGGCCGTGACCCGCAGGTGATCGGTCGGGCGCCGACCGCCGGGATCGTGCTCGACGATCCGCACCTGAGCCGGCGGCACGCCGCGGTCCAGCTCACCAACGACGGGGTGTCGTTGGTGGACCTCGGCTCGACCAACGGGACCTGGCTCAACGACCGCCGGATCGCCGGCGTCGAGCAGCTGACCGACGGCGACGTGATCCGGCTGGGCCGTACCGAACTGCGGTACTTCGACCCCGGCGTGGCCCGGACCGACCCGGTGGGGCTGAGCTTCTCGGCGCCGCGCCGGGATCACCGGCCGACCCTGCCGCTGCCCGTCCCCCCGGCGCCGCGGGCGCCGGTGGAGCCGCGCGGCGCGGTCCTGCCGCTGCCGGCGGCCCCGGTCGACGCCCACCGCTGACGACCGGCGGCCCGTCGCGGGCCCCCGACCCGGGCGGGTCACACAGCCGGCGGTGGTCCCAGGTGTGGGCCGGGCCCATGGACCCGGGCGGCGCGACGTGTCAGCATGCGCCTATGGAGAGCGCGCAGCACACCGTGTCGGCGAACGGCATCACCCAGGCGGTCCGGGTGGCGGGCCCGCCGGACGGCGTGCCGGTGCTGCTCGTCCACGGCAACGTCTCCTCCGCGGCCTTCTGGGAGCCGCTGATCCGGCGGCTGCCGGCAACCCTCCGGGTGGTCGCGCCCGACCTGCGCGGGTACGGCGACACGCAGACCGCGCCGGTGGACGCGACGCGCGGGCTGGGCGACTTCGCCGACGACGTGGCCGCCCTGCTCGACGTGCCGGGCCTCTTCGCCCCCGGCGCCCGACCGGTGGTCGTCGGGCACTCGCTCGGCGGGGGCGTGGCGATGCGGCTGCTGGTCGACCATCCCGACCGGGTGGCCGCCCTGCTGCTGGAGGCGCCGGTCTCCCCGTACGGCTTCGGCGGCACCCGGGACGTCCACGGCACGCTCACCACGCCCGACTCCGCCGGCACCGGGGCCGGCACGGCGAACGCCGACTTCGTCGCCCGGCTCGCCGCGAAGGACCGCGGCGAGGAGGCCCCGACCAGCCCCCGTACCGTGCTGCGGGCCACCTACGTCGCCGATCCGGCGTCGTTCGGCGAGGACGAGGAGCTGCTGCTGGAGAGCGCCCTCTCCACCGTCACCGGGGACGACAACTACCCGGGCACGGCGGTCGCCTCGCCGCACTGGCCGGGCACCGCGCCGGGGGACCGCGGCGTGCTCAACGCCCTCGCGCCGGCCCACTTCCGGCTCGCCGACGAGCTGGTCGCCGTGCCGGCCGGGCCCCCGGTCACCTGGGTGCGCGGCGACGTCGACGTGATCGTCTCGGACACCTCCCTGTTCGACCTGGCGTACCTGGGGTCGCTCGGGGCGGTGCCCGGCTGGCCGGGGGCGGCGGACTGCCCGCCGCAGCCGATGATCGGGCAGACCCGGGCGGTGCTGGAGCGGTACGCGGCGGCGGGCGGGACGTACCGGGAGGTGGTGCTCCCCGGCTGCGGGCACAGCCCGCACCTGGAACGGCCGGCCGAGTTCGTGGCGGAGCTGCTGGCGCTCACGGGGGTGCCCGCGACGGCCTGAGGCCTTCCTGCGTGAAATATCCCACGGCGTCTCGACAACGCAGCGTCACGTGGCAGACTCCGGCGCATAACCTTAGCGGCCGTTCATGTCGGCAACGGCGGAGTCAACCAGGGGAGGCCGGTCGTGGCGCGCGAGTTCACCAGGGTGGGTGTGGTGGGTCTGGGCACCATGGGTGCCGGCATCGTCGAGGTCTTCGCCCGCAACGGCATCGACGTGGTGGCGGTGGAGATCTCCGACGCCGCCCTCGACCGTGGCCGGGCGACCCTCACCGGCTCCACCGACCGGGCGGTCGCCAAGGGCAAGCTCGCCGCGGCGGACCGGGACGCCCTGATGTCCCGGGTGCACTTCCAGGTCGGGCTGGACGCGCTGCACTCGGTGGACCTGGTGATCGAGGCCGTCCCCGAGCACCTCGACCTGAAGCAGCGGATCTTCGCCGAGCTGGACCGGGTCTGCAAGCCCGAGGCGATCCTGGCCACCAACACCTCCTCGCTCAGCGTCACCGAGATCTCGGTCGCCACCACCCGCCCCAACCAGGTCATCGGCATCCACTTCTTCAACCCGGCGCCGGTGATGAAGCTGGTCGAGGTGGTCCGCACCGTGGTCACCTCCGCCGACGTGGTGGCCGACGTGGAGGCGCTCTGCGAGCGGCTCGGCAAGGTCGACGTGACCATCAGCGACCGGGCCGGCTTCATCGCCAACGCGCTGCTCTTCGGCTACCTGAACCACGCGGTGAGCATGTTCGAGGGGCGGTACGCCACCCGCGAGGACATTGACGCCGCGATGAAGCTCGGCTGCGGCCTGCCGATGGGCCCGCTCGCCCTGATGGACCTGATCGGCCTGGACACCGCGTACGAGATCCTGGACACCATGTACCGGCGCGGCGGCCGGGACCGCCGGCACGCGCCGGTGCCGCTGATCAAGCAGATGGTCACCGCGGGGCTGCTCGGCCGGAAGTCCGGCCGGGGCTTCTACACCTACGAGCGGCCGGGTTCCCCGGTGGTCGTACCGGACGACCAGACGCCCGTGGCGTCGCAGGCCGCACTCGCCGACGGCGCCCGCGCCATCGCGAAGGTCGGCGTGGTCGGCTCCGGGACGATGGCCACCGGCATCATCGAGGTCTTCGCGAAGGCCGGGTACGAGGTCGTCTCGGTGACCCGCGGCGCGGAGAAGTCCGCCAAGGTCTTCGACGCGGTCAAGACCTCGCTCAACAAGGGCGTGGTCCGCGGCAAGCTCAGCGAGGACGACCGGGAGGCGGCGCTCGGCCGGATCAACTGGTCCGCGACGCTGGAGCACCTCGCCGACGTCGACCTGGTGGTCGAGGCCGTGGTCGAGGAGCTGAGCGTCAAGAAGGCCCTCTTCGCCAGCCTCGACGAGATCTGCAAGCCGGGCGTCGTGCTCGCCACCACCACCTCGTCGCTGCCGGTGATCGACGTCGCGATGGCCACCCAGCGGCCGGCGGACGTGGTCGGGCTGCACTTCTTCAACCCGGCCCCGGTCATGCCGTTGGTCGAGGTGGTGCAGACGATCCGCACCTCGCCGGAGACCACCGCCACCGCCCGCGCGGTCTGCGCCGCGCTCGGCAAGACCGGCGTGGTCTGCGGCGACCGGTCCGGCTTCATCGTCAACGCGCTGCTCTTCCCGTACCTGAACGACGCGGTGAAGATGCTGGAGGCCAGCTACTCCACCGCCGACGACATCGATTACGCGATGAAGCTCGGCTGCGGCTACCCGATGGGCCCGTTCGAGCTGCTGGACGTGGTCGGGCTGGACGTGTCGCTGGCCATCCAGCGGGAGCTCTACCTGGAGCTGCGCGAGCCGGGCTTCGCCCCCGCGCCGTTGCTGGAGCACCTGGTCACCGCCGGCTACCTGGGCCGCAAGAGCGGTCGCGGGTTTCGCGACCACACCCGTCGCTGACCGGGTCAACGCCGGGCGCCGGTGACGGCGTCTGGAGGGTGTGACCTTCGAGGAGTACGTCGGCAGCCGCGGCCCGGCCCTGATCCGCCTGGCCCGGCTGCTGACCGGCGACGAGCACCGGGCCGAGGACCTGACCCAGGACGTGCTCGCCCGCGCGTACGTGCACTGGCGGAAGATCGCCCGGGCCGACCGGCCCGACGTCTACGTCCGGCGGATGCTGGTCAACGCCAACAACTCCTGGTGGCGGCGGCGGTCCAGCCGCGAGCTGACCGTGGACACCTTCGCCGAGCGCGCCGGACATGGCGACCTCGGCGGGGAGGCGGCGGACCGGGACGAGATGTGGCGGCTGATCCGGGCCCTGCCCGACCGGCAGCGGGCCGTGCTGGTGCTGCGCTACTACGAGGACCTGGACGACACCACGATCGCCCAGATCCTCGACTGCTCCCCGGTCACCGTCCGTACCCACGCGATGCGGGCGCTCGCCCATCTCCGGGAGCGCTGCGGCGTCCCGACGACCAACGGGAGCCGGCCGTGACCGACCTCGACCAGCGGATCGCCCGGGTGCTGCGCGAGCGCGCCGAGGGAGACATCGACATCGACCGGCTGCTGGACGGATCCCGGACCCGGGGCCGCCGCCGGCAGCTCCGCCGCCGGACCGCCGCGGGCGGCGCCCTCGCCCTGATCGGGGTGCTCGGCTTCGCCGGGGTGACCGGCCCGCCGCTGACCGGGCTGCCCGGCCGGCTGCCCTGGACGGCGGCGAGCCCGACCGTCGCCGCGCCTGTGCCGCCCTGGGCCGACGGGGTGGCCGGGGCGGCCCAGCGGCCCGACCTGGTGGGCGCCGACCCGACCGTGCTGCACCTGGGCGTCGACCCCGCGAAAGCCCGCTACCTCGGCTGGGGAGTCAGAGGCTTCGGGGTGGAGACCGTCCGGGTCGAGGTCGGTGGGGGGCGGCCGGTCACGGTCGACGTGGCCCGCACCGTCGAGGCGCTCGAGGGTCTCGGGATCGAGGGGTTCCCGGTCGACGCGGTGCCGACCCGACACCCGTTCGACGGTGCGGTCCGGCAGGCGGGGGGCACCGCCGGTGGCCTGATCATGTCCTGGCAGCCCGCCCCCGGCGTGTACGCGCGGGCGGCCATGCTCGGCGGGGACCGGGCCGAGCTGGCCCGGGCGGTGGCCGCCCTGCGCTGGGACGAGTCCCGGCGCTGCGCCGCACCGCTGCGCCTCGACGCCCTGCCCATCGACACGACGGTCGGTGGCTGCTCCGTCGACGTCTCCGCGTTCCCCGGGGCGATCAACGTGGAGCTGACCCTGTACCGCGGGCGGTCGGCGACCATGTTTCTGCGCCTGCAGTATGCGGTGGCGATCGCGGGCAGCCGGACCGACGGCAACCGGACGGTCGATGGCCGGCCCGCCTACCTCTACCCGGACGGCGGCAAACTGGAGCTGCTCGGCATCCCGAAGGCGCACCTGATCGCCGACTTCGGCTGGCCGGGGAAGGGCTTCACGGAGACGGACGCGGCGACGGTGCTGGCGGGCGCCCGGGTCGCGAAGGACCTGACCCGACCGGAGACCTGGGACTGACCGGGGGCGCCCCGGCGGGGCCGCCCGTCCCGGGCCGGTCCCGCCGCCGGCCCGTACGCTTGGTGACCGTGAGCCCCCGTCGCAACCGCCCCCGCCGGGACGAGACCGCCCACCTGGACTCCGACCGAGTACGCCAGGGCGTGCCCACCGTCCAGCAGTGGCGGGACGGCGACTGGCAGGTACGCGGGATCAGCGGCGGGGCGTCCACCAAGACGTACCGCTGTCCCGGCTGCGAACAGGAGATCCGCCCCGGCGTGGCGCACGTGGTGGCCTGGCCGGCGGACGACCGGGGCGACCTGACGGACCGGCGGCACTGGCACAGCGGCTGCTGGCGGGCCCGGGACCGGCGCGGACCGGTCATCCAGCGCGGCCGCGGCGCCCCCCGGCACGGCTGAGCGATCTGGATCACGCTGTTTCCGCCCGGGCGGGCGACGGGGGCGGCGGCGCGCCAGACTGGGACGGTGAGCACACCGATCCGCGCCTCGTCGATCCTGCCCGGCCACCGGGAGGAGATCGAGCTGCACACCGCCGACGGGCTGAAGCTGGTCGGTGAGCTGGCCCGGCCGCTGGACCGGGAGCCGGCCGGCACGCTGGTCTGCCTGCACCCGCTGCCGACGCACGGCGGGATGATGGACAGCCACGTGTTCCGCAAGGCCGCCTGGCGGCTGCCCGCGCTCGCCGACCTGGCCGTGCTCCGGTTCAACACCCGGGGGACGAGCAGCGTCCGCGGCACCAGCGAGGGGGCCTTCGACGCCGCGGTCGGCGAGCGCTTCGACGTCGCCGCCGCCATCGAGTACGCGGAGTTCGCCGAGCTGCCGAACATCTGGCTGGTCGGTTGGTCGTTCGGCACCGACCTGGTGCTCAAGTACGGCTGCGACCCGGCGGTGGCCGGGGCGATCCTGCTCTCCCCGCCGCTGCGCTTCTCCACCCCGGACGACCTGACCCAGTGGGCGGACAGCGGCAAGCCGCTCACCGCGCTGGTCCCCGAGTTCGATGACTACCTCCGGCCCGCGGAGGCCCGGGAGCGGTTCGCGGCGGTGCCGCAGGCCGAGGTGGTCGGGGTGCCCGGCGCCAAGCACCTCTGGGTCGGCGACGCGGAGACCGTGCTCGACGAGATCGCCCGCCGGGTCAACCCGGCGGTGCCGGTGCCGCTGCCGACCACCTGGGACGGCCCGGTGGAGACCGGCGACGTCAGCGCGTACGCCGACCGGACGGTGGCCTCGTTCGCCGACACCCCGGTCCCCGGTCCGCGTCCCGACCAGGCGGGCTGACCGGTCCGTCGACCCGTGGCGGCCGACGCTCAGCGGGATTCCTGCCGGGGGAGGACCACCTCGCGGAGGATGAGCTGGAGGGCGGCCACCGTCGGGATCGCGATCAGCGCGCCGACGACGCCCAGCAGCGACACCCCAAGCAGGGCGGCGAGCAGCGCGGCCACCTCGTTGACCGCGACCGCCCGCCGCATGATCTTGGGATAGATCAGGTAGTTCTCCACCTGCTGGTAGATCAGGAAGAAGACCAGGCAGGCGATGCCGACCGGCAGGTCGATGGCGAGACCCACCAGGGTCACCACGACCGCCCCGAGGGTGGCTCCGATCTGCGGGATCAGGTCGGTCACCGCGACCACCACCGCCAGCGCGAACGGGTACGGCAGCCCGACGACCAGCGCGAAGACGAAGGTGCTCGCCCCGGCCAGCACCGCGATGCTGAGCGCCCCCACCATGTACGCGCCCACCCGGGTCAGGATCTCGTCCCCGATCAGCCGCACCCGCTCCCGGCGGGAGCGGGGCACCAGCGCGTACCCGAGGGCGCGCAGCTTGTCGAAGTAGGCCAGGAAGTAGATCGTCAGCACCAGCACGGTCAGCGCCCGGAAGATGGTGCCGAAGATCAACTGTGCGCCGCCCAGCACGCCGCCGAGGGCCCGCCCGATGTTGTCCGCGTTCGCGGCCGAGCGGACCCGTTCCATCACGTCGTACCGCTCGACCAGGTCGTTGACCGTGGCGTTGCGGCGCAGCTCGTCGACGTAGCTCGGCAACTGCTCGATGAACTGGCCGGACTGGGTCACCACCGGGGGCACCAGCGCGAGCAGCCCGCCGACGATCAGCAGCACCACGGTCAGCGTCACCACCGCCACCGCCAGGCCGTGCGACAGCCCCCAGCCGCGCAGCCGGACCACCGCCGGGTGGAGGCCCACGGCGAGGAAGAGCGCGATGACCACCAGGACGAGGATGCTGACCGAGTTCCGTACGCCGAGGAAGACCGCGTACGCCAGCAGCACGCCGAGCGCGCCGGTGAAGCCGATCAGGAAGCTGCTGCGGCGCAACGGCCGGCCGGGGGTGCCGAAGCGCCCGCTCGGCTCACCCACCTCGAACTCGGTCGGGTCGGACGCCTTTGCCTCGGCGGTCCGCACACCGGTGGCCTGGTTCACCGCAAGGCCGGGTGGCGCCGCGCCGGCTGACGCCCGGTCGTCCACCGCGCCGTCTGCCGCAGGGCCGGCGTCATCGGGGGCGGGGCCTGCAGCCGGGGCGGGGTTCGCCGCCGGGGCAGGGTCCTCCGGCGTGCCGTCCGAGGCGGGGTGCGCCGTCGGGGTCGGGTCGCCCTCCGGGCGGAGGGCGGCGAACGGATCGTCGTCGTCTGGTCGGGCGCTGCCCGACGGCCCGTCCTGCGACACCGGACCTCCCCCGGATCCCGCTCCTGCGCCCGCGGCCGGAGCAGCCTTCGCCGACCCGGGGTTGGCGGCCGGACCGGTCGGCCGGCGGCGGTCGGATTCCGGCGCGCCACGGGCCTCTGCCCGGAGGTTAGCGGCCCGCGGGTGCGCCCACCAGCCCTTCGCCCGCGCGGGTGTCCTCAGCCCCGCCACCGCCGGTGTGCCGGACCCGCCATCTCGGCGAGGTGGCGGCAGGCGACGAACCGTCGCCGGCGCGCTCGGAGCGGCGGGGAGGGGCGACGGGAGTCGGCTGAGCGGGTCAGTCCGACTCGACGGTGACGGTGCTCGGCTTGGCGCTGCGTTCGTCGGTGGTCGGCTTCGTCGGCCGCTTGCCGTTCTCGCCGATGCTGGTGATCTTCGTCGGGGTGGCGCCCCGGCCGCCCTCGCCCGGCACGGCGGCCACCGTCGGCTCACCCTCCACCCCGGCGGCGCCGTCCACCGTGGTCACGGGCTCGCCGACGGGACGGGCCGCTCCGGCGTCGGCCGTGGCGGCACCGCCGGCGGCCGGCTCCTTCGCTTCCGCCGGGGCCGCCGTAGCCGGCTCCCGGCCGCTGGCGGGGACCGCCGCCCGGCCGTTGGCGGTCACCGGTGCCCTGCCGTTCGCGGTGACCGGTTCCGTGTCCGTGCCGGGTACCGGAGTGCCCTTGCCGGGGACCTGGCCCGCACCCCCGCCGGTGGCCCCGGCCAGCTTGTCGGGGGCGACCGGAATGGCCGCGAGGCCGGCGGAGGCCGTGCCGGTGGTTTCCTGCAACCGGAGCTCGGTCAGCTTCCGCTGGAGCTCGTCGGACTCCTGCCGGGACTTCCAGGTCTCCTGCCGCAGGTCGGCCAGCTCCTGCTGGGCCTGCGCGATCTCCAGCATCACCTGGGCGAGCTGCTGCCGGCCGGAGGCCACCTCCTGCTGGGTGGCGGCGAGGTGCTGCTGGGTGGTGGCCAGGTGCTGCTGGGTGGTGGCCGCGTACTCCTCGAACTGGCGCCGGGAGGCGGCGACGTGCTCGTCGGCCTTGCGACGCTTCTCGGTGGCCTCCGCCTCGGCCCGGCGAAGCAGCTCCGCGGCCTCGTCATCGGCCCGGCGCCGCAGGGTCAGCGCGTCCTGCTCGGCGGCCTCGCGGACTGCCGCGGCGCCCTGCTCGATCTCGTTCCGCTGGGCCGTGTACGCCTGCTCCAGCTCGTCCTGCCGGGACTTGTGCAGCTTCTCCAGCGCGGCGTGCCGGGTCGAGTGCTGCTTGTCCAGCTCGTCGCGGCGCCTGGCGAACTCCTGCTCGGCGGCGGCCCGGCGCTGGGCCAGCTCCTTGTCGGCCGCCTCCCGCCGGGAGTTGACCTCCTTCTCCACGCCGGCCCGCCAGGCGCCCAGCTCCTGCTGCGTCTGGGCGCGGGCGTGCTGCACGTACGCCTCGGTCTCGCTCCGCATCCGCTGGACGTACGCCTCGACCTCGGCCCGGTTGCGCTTGCCGGCATCGGCGGCCTCGGTGGTCAGCCGGTTGGCCTCCTGCCGAGCCCGGCCGCGGGTCGCCTTGGCGGCCTCCTCGGCGTCGTCGACGATCTGCTTGGCTTGCTGGAGCGCCTTGGCGTGGGTGGCCCGGCTCGCCTCGGTCGCGGATTCGGTGAGACGCTTGGCCTCCTGCTGCGCCTTGGCGTGCATCTCCTTGGCGGCCTCGCGGAGCTGGGTGGACTCCTGCTGGGCCTTGGCCAGGGCCTCCTTGGCGGACTCGCGCAGCCGGGTGGACTCCTGCTGGGCCCGGGTGTGGATCTCCTTGGCGGTGTCCCGGAGCTGGGTGGCCTCCTGCTGTGCCTTGGCCAGCGCGTCCTGGGCCGTCCTGCGCAGCTTCTCCGCCTCGTCCTGGGCCGTCGTGCGCAGCTTCGCCGCCTGGTCCTGGGCCGTCTTGCGCAGCTTCGCCGCCTGGTCCTGGGCCGTCTTGCGCAGCTTCTCCGCCTCTTCCTGGGCGGCCTTCATGCTGGCGTCGGCCTCGGCCTTGCGGGCGGCGGTGTGCCGCTCCTCCTCGGCCCGTCTGGCGGCGAGGGCGATCTCGAAGTCCTTGAGCGCCTGGGCGGACTGCTCGCGGGCCTCCTCGATGATGTGCTCGGCGGCCGCCCGCCGGGCCTCGATCTCCTCGTTGGCGGAGGCGAGGATCTCCTCCGCCTGCTCCTCGGCCATCGTGAGGATCTGCTCGACCCGGGGACCGAGGTGCCGGAACGAGGCCCGGTCCACCACGCCCACCTGCTTGCGCACCTGGGCGAGGTCGCGTTGCAGCACTTCCACCTGGCCGGCCAGCTTGTGGATCTGCGTGTACGCCTGCTCCCGCTCGGTCGTCAGGGTCGCGATCTCGTGCTCCGCACGAGCGACGTACCGGTCGACCTGTCGTTTCTCGTACCCCCGCAGAGCGGACTCGAAGCTGGGCTCCGTGGTCACGTCCCCGCCGAGAGCAAACAGTTCCTCGCCGTGCGACATGCCCCCATCCTCACACGCATCCGGCTCTGCTGGGGCGATACGGACGCCCCTGTTGGGAGCTACTTCACTGATAGGACGGAACGGGCGGGTTAAAGCATGACGGCGCGGGGTTCCACCGGTTACCCGGTGTCACCCCGCGCCGTGGATCATGCCCCGATGCGGGTGGTGCTCAGTTGGCCGACTCGGCGGTGGCCCGCTCCTCGGCACCCTCCTTCTTGGCCGCTTCCGGCTTGGCCGGGGCCGCCGGCACGCCCGGCACGATGCCGGCGAGACCGGAGAGCATCTGACCGAGCTGTGAGGTGACGGCGTCCTTCTGCCGGGTGAGGTCCTCGACCTCGCGGCGGGCCGCCTGGGTGGTCAGTTCGGCCTCGGTGCGGGCCTCGCTGAGCAGGCGCTGCGACTCGGCCTTGGCCTCGTTGAGCGTCTTCTCGGACAGCGCCTTGGCCTTCTCCACCGTCTCGTTGGCGGTGCGCTCGGACTCGACCCGGCGGGCCTCGGCCCGCTGCTCGATCTCCTTGGCCCGCTCCTGCGCGGCCCGGGCCCGCTGCTCGGCCTCGCTGACCAGCTTCTGGGTCTGCGCGACCTGCGCGGCGTGCCGCTCGGACTCCTCGCGCTCGGCCTTCTCCCGCCGCTCGGCGAGCTGGAGCTCCAGGGCCTGCAGGTCCTTGTCGCGCTTGTCGCGCGCGTCGGTGAGCAGCTTGGTCGCCTCGGCGCGCTTCTCCTCGGCCTCCCGCGCGGCCTTGGCCCGCTGTTGGGTGATCTCCCGCTCGGCGGTGGCCCGCAGGGTGGCGACCTCACGCTCGACGGTGGACTTCAGCTCGGCCACCTCGTGCGCGGTGACGGTACGCAGCTGCTTGGTCTCCCGCTCGGCGTCCGCGCGCAGGGTGTCCGCCTCGCGGCGGGCCTGGACCCGAACCTCCGCGGCCTCCCGCTCGGCGGTGGTGCGGACGCTGCCGGCCTCCCGCTCCGCGGTGGCCTTCATCGCGGCCGCGTCGGCGCGCGCCTTGTCGGTGATCTCGCGAGCCTCGAGGCGGGCGGCGGAGAGGATGCCCTCCGACTCGCGCTTGGCCTCGTTGCGGTGGTCGTTGGCCTGCTCTTCCGCCAGCCGGAGGATCTGCTCGACGCGGGTGCCGAGACCGGAGAGGGTCGGCCGGCTGTTCTCCTCGAGCTGCTTGTTGGTGTCGGTGAGCTTCTGCTCCAACGCGCTCTGGCGCTGCTCGGCCTGGCGGAGCCGGCGCTGGGCGTCGTTCATCCGCTGCTCGGCCTCGGCGCGGGCCTGCTCGGACTGGGTCAGCGCGGCGGTCAGCCGACCGATGAAGTCATCGACCTGACCCGTGTTGTATCCGCGCAGGCCAACGGTGAAATCGGGCTGTGAGTTCGCGTTATCGAAGAACGCAAGGGGGGAGGACTGCTGCTGGGGCATTGGGACATACTCGCAGACGCCCCAGGGTGCTTCGCAAGAGCGGTGCGCAGCTTTCGTGTCCTCATTACATGGTCAACTTCCGGTGCCGGTGGGACCGGACCAAACGGCGATCTTGGCAGGTCCCGGGCGGGTCGGACGCCACGCAAGGTGAGCGGGAAAAGGGCCGCGGGACGATGCCCCGCGGCCCTTTGTCAGCCGTGACTCGAATGGTGCGCCGGGTGCTGGAAAGGCAATGGCCGCCTCGCCGCAATGGCCATCCCGGCCTCACCCGTACGGGTCAGTGGCCCCGGAACCGGTTGATCGCCGTTTCGTGCCGGGCGCGCAGCTCGGTGTCGCGGACGCCGAGGCCGTCCGTCGGCGCGAGGCAGCGGACGCCGACCTTGCCCTGGTGCGCGTTGCGGTGCACCTCGTACGCGGCCTGGCCGGTCTGCTCCAGCGGGTAGGTCTTCGACACCGTCGGATGGATCTGACCGAGCGCCACGAGGCGGTTGGCCTGCCAGGCCTCGTGGTAGTTGGCGAAGTGGCTGCCGACGATCCGCTTGAGGTGCATCCAGAGGTACCGGTTGTCGTACTGGTGCTGGTAGCCGCTGGTGGAGGCGCAGGTGACGATGGTGCCGCCGCGCTTGGCCACGTAGACGCTGGCGCCGAAGGTCTCCCGGCCGGGGTGCTCGAAGACGATGTCCGGGTCCTCGCCGCCGGTCAGCTCGCGGATCCGCTCGCCGAAGCGGCGCCACTCGTCCGGGTCCTGGGTCTCCTCGTCCTGCCAGAACCGGAAGCCCTCGGCCGCGCGGTCGATGACCAGCTCGGCGCCCATCTTCCGGCACAGCTCGGCCTTCTCCGGGGAGGAGACCACGCAGACCGGGATGGCCCCGCCGTTGAGCGCCATCTGGGTGGCGTAGCCGCCCAGGCCGCCGGAGGCGCCCCAGATCAGCACCACGTCACCCTGCTTCATGTTGGCCCCGTGGTGGGAGACCAGCTGCCGGTACGCGGTGGAGTTGACCAGCCCGGGGCTGGCCGCCTCCTCCCAGCTCAGGTGGCGCGGCTTCGGCATCAGCTGGTTGGCCTTGACCACGGCCAGCTCGGCGAGCCCGCCGAAGTTGGTCTCGAAGCCCCAGATCCGCTGCTGCGGGTCGAGCATGGTGTCGTCGTGGCCGGCCGCGTCCTCCAGCTCCACCGACAGGCAGTGCGCGACCACCTCGTCGCCGGCCTTCCACTTCGTCACCCCGGGCCCGGTGCGCAGCACCACGCCGGCGGCGTCCGACCCCACCACGTGGTACGGCAGGTCGTGCCGGCGGGTCAGCTCGGAGAGCCGGCCGTAGCGTTGGAGGAACTTGAAGGTCGGCAGCGGCTCGAAGATGCTGGTCCAGACGGTGTTGTAGTTGATCGCGCTGGCCATCACCGCGACCAGGGCCTCGCCCGGGCCGAGCTCCGGGGTGGGCACCTCCTGCAGGTGCAGGGCCTTGCGCGGGTCCTTGTCCCGGGTGGCCATCCCGTCGAACATCCGGGTGTCCTCGGCGCGCACCACCACGCCCCGGTAGCTCTCCGGTACCGGCAGGCCGGCGAGGCCGGCGAGCTCCCGCTCCGGCTGGTCGGAGCCCTCTGCCGCCATGATCGCTTCGAGGATGTCCTGCACGGTGACCTCCCGTTCGTCCGCACCCACGCCGGGGGGCAGGGGGTGCTGCCATCGTCGGCGCCGGTGCGACCGACCGCCATGTCGGCAATCGACACATCCGGCACCGGTCACGCTCCTTGTGGGGCCGGACGTTACTGAACGGTAGCTAGGGCCGGAAGCCCTCTGTGAAAAACTGCATCCGCCGATGCGTGGAGGTGTCCGGGGAAGCGGCGAACCGCGCAGGGCCGCGCTCGGTCCGGATGTCGGTGGGACCCCGGAACCCGGGGCCCCACCGGGCGGCTCAGTGGCCGGCGGCCGGCTCGACCAGCTCGACCAGGACGCCGCCGGCGTCCTTCGGGTGGACGAAGTTGATCCGGGAGTCGGCGGTGCCCCGCTTCGGCTTCTCGTAGAGCAGCCGGACGCCGCGTTCGCGCAGCGCCGCGCAGGCCGCGTCGATGTCCGCCACCGTGTACGCGACCTGCTGCACGCCCGGACCGTTGCGGTCCAGGAACTTCGCGATCGTCGACTCCGGCGTCAGCGGGGCGAGCAGCTGCACGCAGCCGCCCTCGGTGGTCGGGCCGACGGCCAGCATCGCCTCGCGTACGCCCTGCTCGGTGTTGGTCTCGGTGTGCACGCAGCGCATCCCGAAGGTGCGCTCGTAGAAGTCGATCGCGGCGTCCAGGTCGGCCACCGCGATCCCGACGTGGTCGATGCGGCGCAGCCCGATGTCTGTGACGTAGTCCGCAGCGGGCTCGACGGGGGAGTTCTCTGCCATGGCGCTAGTCTGACCGAACAATCGTTAAGGCGTACAGGTCGGCACCCCTCGGAGGCAGGCATGGCTTCGGTGATCGTCAGCGGCGCGCGGACCCCCATGGGTCGGCTGCTGGGCAACCTCAAGGACCTCCCGGCGACGAAGCTCGGCGGGGTGGCGATCAAGGCCGCGCTGGAGCGCGCCGGCGTCGCCCCCGACCAGGTGCAGTACGTGATCATGGGGCAGGTGCTCCAGGCCGGCGCCGGTCAGATCCCGGCCCGGCAGGCGGCGGTCGAGGCGGGCATCCCGATGTCCGTGCCGGCCCTGACCATCAACAAGGTCTGCCTCTCCGGCCTGGACGCGATCGCCCTGGCCGACCAGCTCATCCGGGCCGGCGAGTTCGACATCGTGGTGGCCGGCGGCATGGAGTCGATGACCAACGCCCCGCACCTGCTGCTCGGCCAGCGCAGCGGCTACAAGTACGGCGACGTCACGATCAAGGACCACATGGCCCTCGACGGGCTCAGCGACGCCTGGGACTGCTGCTCGATGGGCGAGTCGACCGAGCGGCACGGCGTCAAGCACGGCATCACCCGCGAGGAGCAGGACGCCTTCGCCGCGGCCAGCCACCAGCGGGCCGCCGCCGCGCAGAAGAACGGCCACTTCGCCGACGAGATCACCCCGGTGGTCATCCCGCAGCGCAAGGGCGAGCCGCTGGTGATCAGCGAGGACGAGGGCATCCGCCCGGACACCACCGCCGAGTCGCTGGGCAGGCTGCGGCCGGCCTTCACCAAGGACGGCACGATCACCGCCGGCAGCTCCTCGCCGATCTCCGACGGCGCCGCCGCCGTGGTCGTGATGAGCAAGGCCAAGGCGAAGGAGCTGGGGCTGACCTGGCTGGCCGAGATCGGCGCGCACGGCAACGTGGCCGGCCCGGACAACTCGCTGCACTCGCAGCCCTCGAACGCGATCCAGCACGCCCTGAAGAAGGGCGGCCTCAGCGTCGCCGACCTCGACCTCATCGAGATCAACGAGGCGTTCGCCCAGGTCGGCATCCAGTCCGCGCGGGACCTCGGGATCAGCACCGACAAGGTGAATGTCAACGGCGGCGCGATCGCGCTCGGCCACCCGATCGGCATGTCCGGCGCCCGGCTGGTGCTCACCCTCGCGCTGGAGCTCAAGCGGCGCGGCGGCGGCACCGGCGCGGCCGCGCTCTGCGGCGGCGGCGGCCAGGGCGACGCGCTCATCATCCACGTGCCGGCGGGCGGCGCAGCCCAGCAGTGATCGCGGGATCCAGTCGATCCCGCGGGCCGAACAGGGGACATGACCAGTGAGCGCGAGGAGTGAGCCGGGTTTGCGAGCCCCGCAGTCGCGAACGAAGGCGGCACAGTGAGTGAGACCGTCGAGAACGCCCCGGCGGCGGCCGTCGGATCGGTGCGCCGCAGCCGGGACGTACCGATGCTGGTGGAGCGGGCCCGCGCGGGTGATCCCCGCGCGGTGGCCCGGCTGATCACCCTGGTCGAGTCCGGCGACGAGATGCTGCCGCAGGTCGCGGCGGCCCTCGCGCCGTACGCCGGTCAGGCCCAGGTGGTGGGCCTGACCGGGTCCCCGGGCGTGGGCAAGTCGACCACCACCAACGAGCTGGTCCGGGCGCTGCGGGCGCGCGGCCACCGGGTCGGCGTGCTGGCGATCGACCCGTCCAGCCCGTTCACCGGCGGGGCGATCCTCGGCGACCGGGTCCGGATGCAGGATCACGCCACCGACCCGGGCGTCTACATCCGCTCGATGTCCAGCCGGGGGCACCTCGGCGGGCTCTCCGCGGCGACCCCGCAGGCCGTGCGGGTGCTGGAGGGCGCCGGCTGCGACGTGGTGCTGGTGGAGACCGTCGGCGTCGGGCAGGCCGAGGTGGAGGTCGCTTCGCTGGCCGACACCACGCTGGTGCTGCTCGCCCCGGGCATGGGCGACGCGATCCAGGCGGTGAAGGCGGGCATCCTGGAGATCGCCGACGTCTTCGTGGTCAACAAGGCCGACCGGGACGGCGCCGATGCCACCGTCCGCGACATCCAGGGCATGATCGCCCTGGGCGAGCGCGGGCCGGGGGAGTGGCGGCCGCAGGTGGTGCGGGCCATCGCCGCGCGGGGCGAGGGGATCGACGACATCGCCGCCGCGATCGACAAGCACCGCGGCTGGCTGGAGCAGCACGACGAGCTGCGCCGCCGCCGGGAGGCGCGGGCCGCCGCCGAGATCGAGGCCATCGCGCTGGGCGTCCTCCGCGCCCGGATCGGTTCCCTGCGCGACGGTACGGAGCTGCCGACGCTCGCCGCCAAGGTGGCCGAGGGTGCCATCGACCCGTACGCGGCCGCCGCCGAGCTGCTCGCCCAGCTCGGCGCCTGAGCGGTCCAATCCGGACCGGACCCGCCTAGTACGCTCGCACCGCCTCACGGCCGTGAGGCGGTGCGCGTGTGTGGTGGGGGTAGGAGCATGGCTGACGAGGCGACGCAGGAGCTGGCCGTGACGCCGGACGCGGTGGCGGGCGGCACGACGCACGTCTCCGACGAGGTGGTGGAGAAGATCGCGGTGGTCGCCGCCAAGTCCGTGCCCGGGGTGGCCGAGCTGGGCGGCGACGTGGCCCGGTTCTTCAACGCGGTGCTCGACAAGGTCGGCCTGGACCAGGTCGGGGACGCCCGGCGGGGCTGCTCGGCGCACGTCACGAACGGCGCCGCGGTGGTCAACCTGGTGCTGGTGATCGAGGGCGGCCGGCCGGTGCCGGAGGTGACCGAGGCGGTGCGGTCCGCGGTGACGGCGGCGGTCGAGGCGTACGGGCTGCGGGTCGACGAGATCAACATCCGGGTCGACGACGTGGCCCTGGGCGGTCCGGCGGTGCCCTCGGCCTGACCAGGTTACCGGCCGGTACGAACATCCTTAGCGATCGTTCAGGCGTCCGTTCTACACTCGGTCTTCAGTCGAGGACTCGAGGAGGAGCTCCGCGGATGAACGCCGACGAGATCGCCGCCGGACGGGCACGCTGGCAGGCCCGCTACGACGCCGCGCGCAAGCGGGACGCGGACTTCACCACGCTCTCCGGGATGACCGTGGACCCGGTGTACGGCCCGCCGGAGGGCGCCGCGTACCCGGGCTTCGAGCGGATCGGCTGGCCGGGTGAGTTCCCGTACACCCGGGGGCTCCACCCGACCGGCTACCGCGGGCGGACCTGGACGATCCGGCAGTTCGCCGGATTCGGCAACGCCCAGCAGACCAACGAGCGCTACAAGATGATCCTCGGCGCGGGCGGGGGCGGGCTCTCCGTCGCGTTCGACATGCCGACGCTGATGGGGCGCGACTCCGACGACCCGCAGGCGCTCGGCGAGGTCGGCCACTGCGGCGTCGCCATCGACACCGCCACCGACATGGAGGCGCTCTTCGGCGGCATCGACCTGGCCGGCGTCACCACCTCGATGACCATCTCCGGCCCGGCCGTGCCGGTCTTCTGCATGTACCTGGTCGCCGCCGAGCGGCAGGGCGCCGACGTGTCCGCCCTCGACGGCACGCTCCAGACGGACATCTTCAAGGAGTACATCGCGCAGAAGGAGTGGCTCTTCGACCCGGAGCCGCACCTGCGCCTGATCGGCGACCTGATGGAGTACTGCGCCGGGGAGATCCCGCGCTACAAGCCGCTCTCGGTCTCCGGGTACCACATCCGCGAGGCCGGCTCGACCGCGGCGCAGGAGTTGGCGTACACCCTGGCCGACGGGTTCGGCTACGTCGAGCTGGGGCTGTCGCGCGGGCTGGACGTCAACGTCTTCGCCCCGGGGCTGAGCTTCTTCTTCGACTCCCACGTGGACTTCTTCGAGGAGATCGCCAAGTTCCGCGCCGCCCGCCGGATCTGGGCCCGCTGGCTGCGCGACGTCTACGGCGCCACCAGCGAGAAGGCGCTCTGGCTGCGGTTCCACACCCAGACCGCCGGGGTGTCGTTGACCGCCCAGCAGCCGGTCAACAACGTGGTGCGGACCGCCGTCGAGGCCCTCGCCGCGGTGCTCGGCGGGACCAACTCGCTGCACACCAACGCCCTGGACGAGACCCTCGCCCTGCCCACCGACGAGTCCGCCGAGATCGCCCTGCGTACCCAGCAGGTGCTGATGGAGGAGACCGGGGTGACCAACGTGGCCGACCCGCTCGGCGGGTCGTGGTACGTCGAGGCGCTCACCGACAAGATCGAGGCCGAGGCCGAGGAGATCTTCGCCCGGATCCGGCAGCTCGGTGGCGAGGGGCCGCACCAGATCGGGCCGATGACCTCGGGCATCCTGCGCGGCATCGAGGACGGCTGGTTCACCGGCCACATCGCCGAGTCGGCCTTCGTCTACCAGCAGGCGCTGGAGAAGGGCGACAAGAAGATCGTCGGGGTCAACTGCCACACCGGCACGGTCGCCAAGGACCTGGAGATCCTGCGCATCTCGCACGAGGTGGAGCTGGAGCAGCGCCGGATGCTCGCCGAGCGCAAGGCCGCCCGCGACGAGACCGCGGTCAAGGCCGCCGTCGCCCGCATGGTCGAGGTCAGCCGCACCACGGAGAACATGATCCCGGCGATGCTCGAGGCGGTCCGCGCCGAGGCCACCCTCGGCGAGATCTGCGACGCCCTCCGCGCCGAGTGGGGCACCTACCGCGAACCCGCCCGCTTCTGACCCACCCGGCCGCCCTCCGCGATCTTGCACTCCGGGCCCTCCTGATGCGGCATCTGTCGCATTTGCCGGGGCAAAAAGTGCAAGATCGCGGAGAGGTGGCGGGGGTGGGGGTGAGAGGGGTGGTGAGCAGGGTGGTGAGCAGGGTGAGAACTGCAACTGTCGCCGTCGCGGTTGATCTGAGTTCGGCGGGGTCCGTGCGAGACTAGATAACCATGAGCGACCCACGGATCACCTCGTCGATCTTCACCCGCGGCGCGGTCGACCTCAGCGCGCTGCGCGGCACACCGGCCCCCACCCGTCCCACCACACCGGCCCAGTCCGGTCCGCCCACCGGTCTTCCGGGCGCTCCCGCCGGCGGCGGCGGGGTGGCCGTGATCGACGTGACCGAGGCGACCTTCCAGTCGGAGGTGCTGGAGCGTTCGCTCAGCACCCCCGTCGTGGTGGACTTCTGGGCCGAGTGGTGCGAGCCGTGCAAGCAGCTCTCCCCGGTGCTGGAGCGGCTGGCCGCCGAGGGCGACGGCGCGTGGGTGCTGGCCAAGGTGGACGTGGACGCCAACCCGCGGATCGCCCAGATGTTCCGGGTGCAGGGCATCCCGATGGTCTACGCGGTGGTCGGCGGGCAGCCGATCGACGCCTTCTCCGGGGTGGTGCCGGAGGCCCAGCTCCGCCAGTGGATCTCCGCCGTGCTCAAGGCCGGCGGCGTCGCCGTGGCCGAGCCGGAGGACCCCCGCCTCGACGAGGCCGACGATGCGCTGATGAGCGGCGACCTGGACGCCGCCGAACGGGCGTACCGGAAGATCCTGGCCGAGTCCCCGGCGGACGCCGCGGCCGAGGCCGGGCTCGCCCAGGTCGGGCTGGCTCGCCGGGTCGCCGGCGCCGACCCGCGGGCCGCGCTCACCGCCGCCGAGGGTGCCCCCGACGACGTCGAGGCGCAGCTCCTCGCCGCCGACATCGAGGTGCTCAGCGGCCTGGCCGAGCAGGCCTACAAGCGGCTGGTCGGCCTGGTCCGCCGGACCGCCGGCGACGACCGCGAGAAGGTACGCCAACACCTGGTCGGCCTCTTCGCCATCGCCGGCCCGGAGGACCCCGCCGTCGCCTCGGCCCGCCGGGCCCTGGCCAGCGCCCTGTTCTGAGTTCGTAGCACGTCAGCGCGGGCCGGCGTTCCGGCCGGCCCGCCCGACCACCGAGGACGGGAGCCCATGATGCGCCGGATCGCCGTCCTCGACGCGCCGACCAACCTGGGGCTGCGCCCACCCACCACCACCTCCGTCCCCGGCTGCGCCAAGGCGCCCGGCGCGCTGCGCGACCACGACCTGCTCGCCCGGCTGCGGGCCCGGGACGCCGGCTGCCTCACCCCGCCGCGGTACGACCCGGGCGACTGGCGCCCCGGCGACGGCGTCTGCCACGCCTCCGAGATCTCCGGATACTCCGTGGCGCTGGCCGACCGGATCGGCGCGATCATCGACCGGGGAGAGTTCCCGCTGGTGCTCGGCGGGGACTGCTCGGTGCTGCTCGGCTCCGCGCTGGCCATGCACCGGCTCGGCGAGGCGGTCGGCGGCCGGATCGGGCTGGTCTTCGTGGACGGCCATTCCGACTTCCGGCACCCCGGCAACGCCTCCTACGTCGGCGCGGCGGCGGGCGAGGACCTCGCCCTGGTCACCGGCCGGGGGCAGGCCGACCTGGCCGCCATCGAGGGACGCCGTCCGTACTTCCGGGACATCGACGTGGTGGTCCTCGGCATCCGGGCGCAGGACGAGTACCGCCTCGACCTCCAGGCCGCCGGGATCACCACCCGGCCGGTCCCGGCGCTGCGCGCCGAGGGCGCCGCGCGGACCGCGCAGTGGGCGCACGAGCAGCTCGCCGACTGCGCCGGCTACTGGGTGCACATCGACGTGGACGTGCTCGACCCGGCGGTGATGCCGGCGGTGGACGCCCCGGACCCGGGCGGCATCGCCTTCGCCGAGCTGGAGATCCTGCTCGCCGGCCTGGTCGACACCCCGCACTGCCTCGGCGTCGAGCTGACCGTCTTCGACCCGGACTACGACCCCGACGGCTCGTACGCGGCCGAGATCGTCAACACCGTCGTGTCCGGGCTGGCGCCGGTCTCCGCGCCGGCCGCGATGCCGCCGCGGCTGCTGCCGGCCACCGCGGCGCCGCCGTCCCCGAGGCGCGGCAACGGGCGTCCCCAGCCGAGCGGGCTGGCGGCCCCGACGCCCCTGGTCACGCCGGCTCCCGCGGTGGCGGTCGAGCCGATCGGTCCGGTCGTCGAGGACGCCACGCCGGTGGCGGCCGCCCCGCCGGCCCAGCCGGATGGTCCGGAGTCGCTCGGGCCCCGGGCGTCGGCGGGACCCGGGCTGCTGCGTCGCGTCGCCGCGCCCGAGGAGGAGAGCCTCGCGGGCCGGGAGCCGGCGGGGCCGCCCGCCTCGGCCGGCCCCGCGTTGCTGCGCCGGACGTCGTCGCCGGAGGCGGAGGCCACGCCCGAGCCGGGCGACGACGATTCCCCCGGGCCCAGCGCGGGCATCGCCTGACCGGTCCCGCGCCCGGCGGTCAGCGGGCGGCGAGGGCGCGGAGGAAGCGCTCGCTGATCGGCACCGCGCTGTCGGTGCTCGACCCGCCCTGCTCGACGAAGACCGCGAACGCGACGTCGCCCTGCCAGCCGACGAACCAGGAGTGGGTGTGCGCCGGGTTGTTGTCGTACTCGGCGGTGCCGGTCTTGCCGTACACCGGCTCGCCGGGGACGTCGGCGAGGGCCTTGGCCGTGCCGGCGGTGACCACCCCGCGCATCATCGTCTTCAGCGCCGCGACGGACTCCGCCTTGAGGGCCGCACCCCCCGGGGCCGGCTGCTGCGGCGCCGGGTCCAGCACCAGCTTCGGCTGCTCCCAGTGACCGCGGGCCACGGCGGCGGTGACACCGGCCATCGCGAGCGGGCTGACCACGGTGGTGCCCTGGCCGATCGCCGCGGCGGCCTGCTCGGTGGCGGAGCCACCGGTGGAGACCTTGCCGGTGAAGACGTCGGCGCCGAGGTCCCACTTCGCCTCGAGGCCGAGGGTACGGCCGGTGGTGGCGAGCCCGTCCGGGCCGAGGTTCGGGGCCAGCGAGGCGAAGGCGGTGTTGCAGGACTTCGCGAAGTCGGTGCTGAACGGCACCGCCCCCAGCTCGAAGTTGTCCGAGTTCTTGAACTGCCGGCCGTCCACCACGAACGTCTTCCGGCAGGCGACCGTCGCCTGCGGGGTCACCGCGCCCCGGTCCAGCAGGGCGAGCGCGCTGACCGTCTTGAACGTCGACCCGGGCGGCACCTGGGCGGTGAAGGCGAGGTTCTCCCCGGCCGGGCCGGGCCCGTTGGCGGCGGCGAGCACCGCGCCGTCGCTGATCCGGAGCGCCACCAGGGCGGACCGCCGTTTCTCCCCGCGCAGCGCCGCGTCGGCGGCGTTCTGGGTGGCCACGTCCAGGGTGGTCTTCAGCGGCTGGCCGGTCTTCGGCTCGCTGCGGAACACCTCGGCGCCGGTCGTCATCCCCGGCTCTCCGGGCTTGGGCCGCTCGATGACGACGGTGAGCCCGGGAACCCCGCGCAGGCGGTCGTCGTACCGGCCCTGGAGGCCGCCGTGGCCGACCAGGTCGCCGGCGACGTACCGGTCGGGGTGCGCCTGCAGGTCGTCGGCCTGCGCCGGGTCGACCGAGCCGAGCAGGGCCCGGGCGAACTCCCGCGTCGGTGCCAGATCGAGCGTGTCGGTCGGGAACTTGGTGCCCGGCAGGTCGTAGATCCGGGGCTTGATCTGCCGGTACGCCTCCTCGCGCAGGGTCACCACCTCGACCAGGGCGGTCGGCTCCGCCTCGGCGAGGCGTTTCGGCAGATCGGACAGGTCGACCGGCGGCACGAGCGCGGGCCGGATCGCCTTGAACGCGGCGTCGAGCTGCCGGACCAGCCCCCGCACGTCGGTGACCTCACTGGGCTGCACGCCGACCCGGACCACCCGGCGGGGCGCCACGATCGGGGCGCCCGCGCCGTCCAGCACCCCGGCCCGGCGCGAGGGGTCCCGGCGCAGCGCCAGCCGGTCGCCCTCCTCCAGTTGCTCCTGCACCAGCGTCGGCTCCCAGATCACCTGCCACTGGTCGTCGCTGCCGCGCTTGAGGCGGACCGGCCGGTCGTAGACCCAGCGGGTCTGCCCCGGCAGCGTCCAGGCGACCTCCACCTGGGCGGTCGCGGTGTCCGCGGTGACCTTGGCGTCGCCCTTGCGCCGCAGCGCGGGCGGGGTCTCCACCAGCTCCCCGGAGAGCCCCCGGATCTCCTTCGTCACGTCGGCCGCCGGCACCCGGGCGCCGGTCGCGTCGATGAAGCCGACCGTGTGCAGGTCGCCGGAGCGCCAGCCGGCCAGGAACGCGTCCACGCTCTGCTCGGGGCCGTCCTCGGTCGAGCATCCGACCAGCGCGCCGGCGGCGAGCACGGCGGCGGTCACCGCCGCGAAGATCGGCCGGAATGGGGATCGGCGGGGGCGAACGGGGTACGACACGAGCATGCAGCTGTCCCTCCGGTGCGAAACTGCCCTGCACGCTAGTACGGAGCGCGCTTTCCCACCGCCCCGTCACCGCTCCGACGTGCGGAAAGACGGCACTGTGGCAGTGTGATGAACATCGCGAGCCGGGGTACTCCGCGACCGGCCGACCACGTACCCGCAACGGGTGAAAGGACAGAGTCCCGATCCGGACGTCCGGCCGGTGGTCCGCCGACGAAGGGGCAGAGCGGCAGGGCCTAGGCTGGGCGGCAGAGTGACCCACAACGCGGTGGGTCGAGGGGAGTGGCACCGATGGACCGGCGTCCGGCGATCAAACCGGGACCCGACCTCCGGCAGGCTGACACCGGCCGGGACGACAGCTTCGATTCGGCGACCGACGGGGATGGTTTCGACCGCCTCGACACAGGAGTGACCGGGATGACCGGTTCGAGCATCGACACCCTCTACGACCTGGGCCTGCCAACGCAGGCGCTGGCCGACGACGTGGAGGACGCCGAGCTCGACGAGCCGGTACCGAACGCGGAGCGCCTGGTGGCCCAGGCGGTGGCGCTGGCCGGTGACGACCACGACGCGGCGACCCTGGTCGGCCGCTTCTGGCGGTTCGCGCCCGACGAGGAGCTGATCGGCTTCACCGCCGAGGAGATGCTCGACGCGGCCCGGGCGCACCGGGACCTGGCCCAGCAGCGGGTTCCCGGCGAGTTGAAGCTGCGCATCCACGAGCCGGACGCCGAGCAGCACCACACCGTCATCGAGATCGTCACCGACGACATGCCGTTCCTGGTCGACTCGGTGACCGCCCTGCTCAACTCACACCACCTCGACGTGCACCTGCTGGTCCACCCCCTGGTGGTGGTCCGCCGGGAGCCGCTGGGCCGGCTGACCGAGGTCTCGGCCGACGTCGAGCCGGACGACGCGATCGCCGGCGACCTGGTCGAGAGCTGGATGCGGATCGAGATCGACCCGGTGCGCGACGCGGCCGAGCGGGAGAAGCTCCGCCGGGAGCTGCAGCGGGTGCTCACCGACGTCCGGGAGGCCGTGGAGGACTGGCCCAAGATGCGGCAGCGGGCCCTCGCGCTCGCCGACGAGCTGGCCTCCGCACGGACCTCGGACAACCGGCCGCCGGTGCCGGAGAAGGACATCACCGACTCGGTCGAGCTGCTGCGCTGGCTGGCGCACGACCACTTCACCTTCCTCGGATACCGCGAGTACCGGCTGGTCGACACCGACGGCGGGCAGGGCACGCAGGCACTGGAGGCGGTGCTCGGGACCGGGCTGGGAATCCTCCGCTCCGACTCGCCGGAGGCCCGGGCGCTGTCGTCGATGACCCCCGAGGCGCACGAGAAGGTGCTGGAGAAGCGCCTGCTGATCATCACCAAGGCCAACTCGCGGGCCACCGTGCACCGCTCGGCCTACCTCGACTACATCGGCTTCAAGATCTTCAACGACGCCGGCGAGGTGGTCGGGGAGCGGCGCTTCCTGGGTCTCTTCTCCACGGCGGCGTACCGGACCAGCGTGCGCGAGCTGCCGGTGGTCCGCCGCAAGGTCGCCGAGGTGCTCGACCGCTCCGGGCTGAGCCAGCGCAGCCACTCCGGCAAGGACCTGCTGCAGATCCTGGAGACCTACCCGCGCGACGAGCTCTTCCAGATCAAGACCGACGACCTGTACCACGCGGTGATCGGCGTGCTGCGGATGGCGGGCCGCCGGCAGCTGCGGGTCTTCCTGCGCCGGGACGCGTACGGGCGGTTCATCTCCTGCCTGATCTACCTGCCCCGGGACCGGTTCACCACCCAGAACCGCCTCCGTATGCAGGACATCCTGCTCCGCGAGCTGAACGGCGTCGGGGTGGACTACACCACCCGGGTCACCGAGTCGATGCTGGCCCGGTTGCACTTCATCGTCCGGACCGACCCGACCAACCCGCCCGGCGAATTCGACGCCGACCTGCTCGCCGAGGAGCTGGCCGACGCGACCCGGCTCTGGGACGACGACTACCGGCTGGTGCTGGAGCGCAAGCTCGGCGACGAGCAGGCCAAGCACCTGTTCAGCCGGTACGCCGACGCGTTCCCGGAGGGCTACAAGGACGGGCACACGCCGTACGAGGCGATGAAGGACCTGGCCAAGCTGGAGCTGCTGGAGGAGCCCGGCCAGCTCGAGATGCACCTGTTCCGCAAGCAGCTGGCGCCGCGGCCGGGTCGGCCGGGCGCGGACGTCGACGAGACGATGGACGTCCGGTTCAAGGTCTACCGGTACGGCGAGCCGATGATGCTCTCCGCCGTGCTGCCGGTGCTGCACTCGCTCGGCGTCCGGGTGGTCGACGAGCACCCGTACGAGGTGGACCGGGTCGACGGCCGGGTCTTCCTCTACGACTTCGGGCTCCGCCTGCCCGAGGCGCACCAGGAGCTGGCCGAGGTCCGCCCGCACGTGGAGAACGCCTTCGCGGCGGCGTGGCGCGGCGAGGCCGAGGTGGACGGCTTCAACGAGCTGGTGCTCCGGGCCGGGCTCACCTGGCGGCAGGTGGTCGTGCTGCGGGCGTACGCGAAGTACCTGCGCCAGGCCGGCACCGTCTTCTCCCAGGAGTACATGGAGCAGACCTTCATCGCGTATCCGCGGATCACCGGGCTGCTGGTGGAGCTCTTCGAGGCCCGGTTCGCCCCGGGCGCGACCACCATGGACGAGCGGCGGCAGCGCAGCGACGAGCTGGTTACCGCGATCGGCGCGGCGCTGGACGACGTGGCCAGCCTGGACCAGGACCGGATCCTGCGGTCGTACCTGACGCTGATCCAGGCGACCCTGCGCACCAGCTTCTACCAGAGGCCGGTCGGCGGGCGGCCCAAGTCGTACGTGGCGTTCAAGCTGGACCCGCAGGCCATCCCGGACCTGCCGGCGCCGCGACCGAAGTTCGAGATCTTCGTCTACTCGCCGCGCTTCGAGGGCGTGCACCTGCGGTTCGGGCCGGTGGCCCGGGGCGGGCTGCGCTGGTCCGACCGGCGGGAGGACTTCCGCACCGAGGTGCTGGGCCTGGTCAAGGCGCAGATGGTGAAGAACACGGTGATCGTGCCGGTGGGCGCCAAGGGCGGCTTCGTGCTCAAGCAGAAGCCGGGCGACCGGGACGAGGCGGTGATCTGCTACAAGGAGTTCGTCGGCGCGATGCTGGACGTCACCGACAACATCGTCGGCGGCGAGATCGTCCCGCCCGGCGATGTGGTCCGGCACGACGCGGACGATCCGTACCTGGTGGTGGCGGCGGACAAGGGCACCGCGACCTTCTCCGACATCGCCAACGAGATCTCCACCGCGCACAACTTCTGGCTGGGCGACGCGTTCGCCTCCGGCGGCTCCGCCGGGTACGACCACAAGAAGATGGGCATCACCGCCCGGGGCGCCTGGGAGTCGGTGAAGCGCCACTTCCGCGAGCTGGGCCACGACACCCAGACCGAGGACTTCACCGTGGTCGGCGTCGGCGACATGTCCGGCGACGTGTTCGGCAACGGAATGCTGCTGTCGGAGCACATCCGGCTGGTGGCCGCCTTCGACCACCGGCACGTCTTCCTCGACCCGGATCCGGACGCCGCCACCTCGTACGCGGAGCGGAGGCGGCTGTTCGACCTGCCCCGGTCGTCCTGGGAGGACTACAACCCGGAGCTGATCTCGGCCGGCGGCGGGGTGTATTCCCGGACCGCGAAGTCGATCCCGGTCAGCCCGCAGGTGCGCGCGGTGCTCGGCCTCGACGACGACGTCACCCAGTTGTCGCCGCAGGAGCTGATGAAGGCCATCCTCGCCGCGCCGGTCGACCTGTTCTGGAACGGCGGCATCGGCACCTACGTGAAGGCGGCCAGCCAGACCAACGCGGAGGTGGGCGACAAGTCCAACGACGCGATCCGGGTGAACGGCAAGGACCTGCGCTGCCGGGTGGTCGGCGAGGGCGGCAACCTGGGCTTCACCCAGCACGGCCGGATCGAGTACGCGCAGAACGGCGGTCGGATCTACACCGACTTCATCGACAACGCGGCCGGGGTGGACACCTCGGACCACGAGGTGAACATCAAGATCCTGCTCAACACGGCGGTCGCCGACGGCGAGCTGACCATGGACGAGCGGGACGGGCTGCTCGCCGAGATGACCGACGAGGTCGCCGAGCTGGTGCTGCGGGACAACTACGACCAGGCCCGGGCAATCAACAACGCCCAGGCCCAGTCCGCCTCGCTGCTCCCGGTGCACCGGCGGATGCTCAACGAGCTGGAGCGCTCCGGCCAGCTCGACCGCGCGCTGGAGGCGCTCCCGCCGGACGAGGAGCTGGCGGTCCGGACCGAGAACGGGTTGACCGCGCCGGAGTTCGCGGTGCTGCTGGCGTACGTCAAGATCGTGCTGGAACGCGAGATCGTGGCCGACGGGCTGGCCGACGAGGAGTGGACCACCGACGTCCTGGTCAACTACTTCCCGACGCCGCTGCGGGAGCGGTTCGCCGACCGGATGGGCCGGCACCGGCTGCGCCGGGACATCGTCACCACCGTGCTGGTCAACGAGGCGATCAACCGGGGCGGCATCTCGTTCGTCTTCCGGGTCGTCGAGGAGACGGCCGCCTCGGCGGCGGACGTGCTCCGGGCGTACGTGGTGGTCCGCGAGGTGTTCGGGCTGCGTGAGCTCTGGGACGCGGTGGAGGCGCTGGACAACAAGGTCTCGCCCGAGTTGCAGACCAGCGTCTACCTGGACACCCGGCGGCTGCTCGACCGGGCGGTGCGCTGGCTGGTCACCAACCGGCGCTCGCCGATCGACGTGCCGACGGAGATCGCCCGGCTGCGGGACGGGGTCGCCCGGCTCCTGCCCGGCCTGGAGGACCTCTTCTACGGCAGCGAGCGCGAGGCCATCGCGTCGCACATCGACTCGCTGACCTCCAGCGGGCTGCCGCGTGAGCTGGCCGAGCAGGCCACCCGGCTGATGTACAGCTTCGGCCTGCTCGACGTGGTGGAGACCGCCCGGTCCGCCGGCCGGGACGTGGGCGAGGTGGCCTCGGTCTACTTCGTCCTCTCCGACCGGTTCCGCGTCGACGCCCTGCTGTCGAAGATCTCCCTGCTGCCGCGGGAGGACCGCTGGCAGACGCTGGCCCGGATGGCGCTGCGCTACGACCTGTACGCCGCGCTGGCCGCGCTCACCGCGGAGGTCCTCGGGTCCACCCCGGACAGCCTCCCGCCGCACGAGCGGGTGCAGGAGTGGGAGCAGGCGAACGCCACCTCGATCCACCGGGCGCACCGGGCGATGGGGGAGTTCGACGAGTCCCGCGCCGACCTGTCCGCCCTGTCGGTGCTGCTGCGGCAGATCCGTACCCTGGTCCGGACCTCGGCCGCGGCCTGATCCGGTTGTGCCCCGGCGCGGTCCGGTCGGTCGGTCACCCGACCACCGGGCCGCGCCGGGGCGTCCGCGTCACTGCGTCATGGTGGCGAGGACGATGATGTTGTTCAGGTAGCTGCCGGCGCTCTGGTCGAAGACCCCGCCGCAGGTCACCACCCGCAGGGCCGGCTTGTCGCCGGGCCCGTAGACCAGCTCCGTCGGGAACGCCGTCTTCGGGTACGACTTCACCTCGTCGACGGTGAAGGTGACGCTCCCGCCGTCCTCGCGGGCGACCGTGATGGTGTCCCCCGGCTTGAGCGAGCCGAGGTTGAAGAAGACGGCCGGCCCGAGCTTGGCCGAGTCGACGTGGCCGACGATGACCGCGTTGCCGACCTCACCCGGGCTGGGGCCGGGGGAGTACCAGCCGGCCCGCTGGGCCTGGTCCAGCGGGGGCACCTGGACCGTGCCGTCGGGGTTGGTGCCGAGCGACATGATCTCGGCGTTCACCCCGATCCGGGGGATCGAGATGGTCGTCGGGTTCGACCGGTCCAGACCGGCGGGGGCGATGTTCGGGTCCGGCGCGTCCGTCGCCTCCTCTGCGACGGAGACCTGATCGGCGGCCTGGCTGCCGTCGACGGTGGCGGGGGCGGTGGTGCTGGGGTCGGCGGGCCCGGCCTGGGCCAGCGGCTGGGGTGGGCGGGGCGGCGGCACGGTCCGCACGGACGCGCCGATCATGCCGGCGCCCACCATGGCGAGGAGGACGACGACGGCCGCGCCGGCGGCGCGCCACGGTCTCCCGTGACGGCCGCCGGCCGGTGTCGCCGTCGTGTCAGCCGAGGTCATTGGCCCGACGCCGACGCAGCAGGACCATGCCACCCAGGGCGGCGGCGCCGATCGCGCCCACCCCGCTGGCGGCCATGCCGCGGTCGAGGCTGGTGGTGGTCATCCCACCGTCACCCCCGTCGACGTGGCCACGCGGCATGCAGTGGTCCCGGTCGTCGTGGTCCCGACGGTCCTCGTCCTTGCGGTCGCGGTCCTTGCCGTCGTGGTCCTTGTTGTCGCGGTTGTTGCGGTCCTCGTCCGACTTGTCGTCGGCCATGCCCCCGCCCTGGCCGGACTCCGATTGCCAGGTCTCGTCGGAGTTGCCGTTCCAGTCCTTGCGGTCCTCGTCCTTGCGGTCCCGGTCCTTGCCGTCGTGGTCCTTGTTGTCGCGGTCCTCGTCCTTGCGGTCGTGGTCCTTGCCGTCGTGGTCCTTGCGGTCCCAGTCCTTGTGGTCCCAGTCCCCGTGGTCCTCAGGGCAGAACTCAAGAAGACTGACCTGCGGCTTGGCGACGACGTTGCCCGTGTACGCGTGTCCGGCCGCGTACGCCGCCCCGGGCGAGAACAGCAGCAGGGACGCGCCGCCGAGAGCGGCACCCGCAACGACCTTCCCGAGCATCTTCTTTCCCATGACCTGCGTCACTCCATCCCTGTTCGTCCTGAGCCCGACGAGAGTCGAGCTACGACCGACGTTAGAACGTTTCGCGAGCTATCCGGGGAAAGATTCGTGTTTCAAAGTCTACGAGCGAAACGCGGCATAGGAGTGGTACGAGGCTTATGGCCGTGTTCCTGGACCTCCGGTGGCGTTCCGTGCCACCCGGGCGGCTGCGCCCTCACTGAGCGCCGAGCGTGTGGACTGGCAGACCCTGCCGCATGCCGCCGACCTGCCCCGATCGCGCCGGCCTGGGCGAGCTCGACCCTGTCGGGCCGTTCACCCCCATGTGCCCTGCGCGAACGGCATCGAGTCATTCCTATGGAAGCGCTCCCAACGAACGGCTCGTGGAACGGCTCGCTCGCCAGCGGCGCAGCACCACGTCGACGACGCCTCCGCCCACCACGCCGCCGCCGACCACCCCGCCGCCCACCACGACCCCGCCTGGGCAGAAGGTGGACAACCCGTCCGCCGGGGTGCAGGGGTACGTGAACCCGGATCCACGCCGCCAACTGGCGCAACCAGGCCGGGCCGGCCTCGGCGAGCGTCCGCAGGCCAGCCCGGAGCCGGGCATCGACGCGTACGTCTGGGTGAAGCCGCCGGGCGAGTCGGACGGCTCCAGCACCCTCATCCCGAACGACGAGGGCAAGGGCGTCGACCGGATGCGCGACCCGACCTACGCCGGCAACGCCCGCAACGGCAACAGCATGAGCGGGGCCATGCCGAACGCGCCGATCTCCGGCGCCTGATTCTCGGCCCAGTTCCAGGAGCTCATGCAGAACGCCTACCCGCCGCTCTCCTGAGCAGCCGGCAGGCCTACCCGCCGCGGCGGGAGTGAGGCACCGGCGCGGCAGGTTCCCTCGGCCCCTGGTCCGACCGTTCACCGGTCGGGCCAGGGCCCCCGCCGGGTGCCTCGTCCGGGCCGATCCGCCCCGCTCCCGGGGGACGGGCTCAGGGAACGGTCCGCTCGATCGCCGCCCGGCCCAGCTCGGCCAGGTCCCGGCGGGCGCGCTCCAGGTTCTCCGGGGTGAGGTCCTGGCCCCGGGCCATCACCAGGTCCTCCGGCTCCCACGGCTGCTCCGCGCCGGTGCGGATGTTGTCCCCGCCCGCGCCGGTGCCGGTCCCGGTGGCCCCGGTCCCCGCCGCATACGGGTCGCCGAGCAGGTCCTCGGTGGCGCCGGACGGTACGCTGCCCGGCTCGCCGAAGACCGGGGTGTCCCGGTCCGGGCCGCCCCCGGTGGCCAGCTGCGGCACGGTGCTCTCGTCGTCCACCGCGGCGGCCACCTCCGGGCTCTCCTCCAGCGGTCGGTCCCGATCGGTCATGGTGCTGCCCTCCTGTCCCAGACGCGTTCCCTCGTCTCGCGTACCCCGTCCGGACCGGGCCATGCCGGGAAGGTCAGCCCTCCCGGGCCTCCTCCGTGGTCGGCGGCCGGACCGGGCTGAGCCACTGCCAGAGGAGCATCAGCAGGCCGAAGACGAGCATCGCCCCGCCCCAGAGGTTTGATCCGCACCCCCGGGCCTTGTCGATCCCGGCCGGCGAGTCGAAGAGCCCGACCAGGCCGACGATCACCCCGTACGCGACGAAGTGCCCAGATGTCGTAGGTGAACACCGTGTTGAAGCCGCTGACGTTGGCCGCCATGCCGGCCATGAAGGACGCGACCAGGCCGGTCACCGCGATCCCCAGCACCCCGGTTGGGCAGCAGGTCGCGCATGAGCAGCGGGATCGCGTTGTTGTAGACCAGGTCGCCGGAGTCCGCGCCGAGCCCCTTCACCGTCACCAGGGCGATCAGGCCGGGGATCACGTGACCGCCGGGACGAGCAGCTTCGGGTACGTGGAATTTCATGCCTTGGAGTCCGAAGCGGGAACGGCGACGCCCCGGCCGTTGACCGGCCGGGGCGCCAGGTGTGCCGGTCAGCGACCGAGGACGCGGTCCAGGAAGTCCCGGTAGCCGCGGACGGCGATCCGGAGCTGCTCGGTGTCGGCCGAGCCGGAGTCCTGCCAGCCGCCCAACCTGGTCTTCTGCGCGCGCAGCGCGGTGGAGAGGGCCTCGATCGCCTCCTCGACCAGCGACTGCGCCTCGCCGACCGCGGCCTGCGGGTCGTCCACGAAGCGGAGCTGGACGTCCCGCCAGCGGTCCCGGAAGCCCTGGGCGGTCTCCGGCTCGAAGAGCGTGGCGGCTTCCGCCGGCACCGCGTCCGTCATCGGCCGGGCCGCCCCGGCCAGGCCCGCGTCGGCGGCGGCGCCGGCCACCCCGGCCCCGGCCGCCGCGGCGGTGGCGTCCGGGTCGACCATCGTCGGCTCGGTGCGGCCGTAGCCAGCCGCGCCGGCGGCCACCGCGTCGTCCCGGTCGCCCGGATGCGCGGCCGCCCACCGGTCGGGGTCGTGCAGCCGGTCGCCGGCCGTCGGGTCGGCCCGCTCGTCGTCGAACGCGTCGGTCCGCCCCGGGGCGCCGTCGCCCGGCCGGGCCGTGTCCTCGCCGCGCGGGTCCCGCTCGTCCTCCGGCCGGCCGCTGGCCATCGCCGAGGCGGCCACCGCGTCGCCGACCGTGGTCGCGCCGAAGGCGGTGGGCAGCGGCGCCGGGTCGTGGAACTCGGGCCGGCCGTCCCGGTCGGTGTCGGCCGCCTCGGCGTCCGCGTCCCGGGCGTCCCGCAGGTCGTACGGACGGGTCTCGTCCGGGTCCGCGGCGTCCCGGCCGTCGTCGGTCGCGTCCGGGGCGCGTCGGTCGAGGTCGGGCCGGTCGTCGTCGGGATCGTCGACCACGGCCTGGTCGTCGAAGGTGCCCCGGTCGTCCAGCGCGTCCTCGGGTACGTCGGCCCGGCCCACCTGGTCCGGCCCGGACCGGTCGTCGTCGGGGAGGTCGCCCGGCGGTGGCACCGGGACCGGCGCGGACCGGACGCCCTCGGGGTGGTCGTGCGTGACCTGCTGCTCTTCCTGGCGCATCGCGGCAGCCTCCTCAGCGGCTCGTGGCGTCGTGCGGGTGGTCGGGATGGCGCTGGGCGGGCGGCTGGTGCCCGACCGGGTCCTCGCCGAGCAGATCGGCGAAGAGGGCCCGGTAGTGCACGACCGCCTGGCGGAGCTCCTCGGTGGTGGCCTCGCCGCGCTCGTTGCGCAGCCGGATCTCGTGGGCGTCCCGGTAGTGGGTCAGGGTGCGGGCGTGCTCGACGGAGAGATGGGCGATCTGGTCGGAGAAGTCCCCGGTGGGGTACCCACGCTCGGCGATCAGCCGGCTGACCAGTTCGTCGGCGTCGCCGACGGTCTCGGCGGGGGAATCGATGAAGCGGACCTGGAGGTCTTCCCAGGCGGTGGTGTACCGGGTCCGGGACTCCGGGTCCAGCGGGGTGAGTTCGAGTTCGGCGTGCCGGCGCTCCCGGTCCCGCAGCTCCCGCTCGGCGGCGCTGCGGCTGTCCCGCTCGGCGACCACCCGGTCGTACTCGGGGCCGAAGCGCTGCCGGAGCGAGCGGCGGCGGCTGGCCACCACGGCGACCGCGGCCAGCGCCGCGAGCACCAACACCACGATGACAATGACGATTACCTGCGTGGGCGACATGGCTCCTCCTTCGCCCGCTGGTATTCCCTCCGCCCACTGATCGCCAATCCCGATTCGGCGCACTTTCCTGGTCGATCACCGGCCGGAAACCCTCGCCGGGGCATGGCGGGGCCCACATGGCGACCCGCCACCAAAACTTGACTCGTTCCAGAAAACGCGCTTGGGTGTGGTGATGCCGGTCGAATCCGACGCCGAACGCCTCCGGGCGGCCGGGCTGCGCGTGACGCAGCCCCGCCTCGCGGTGCTGGCGGCGGTACGCGACCGGCCCCACCTGGACGCCGACACGATCACCCGCCTCAGCCGGACCCGCCTCGGGCGGGTCTCCGGCCAGACGGTCTACGACGTCCTGCACGCCCTGACCGGCGCGGGACTGCTGCGCCGGATCGCCCCGGCCGGCGGCCCCGCCCGGTACGAGCTGAGCGGCGACGACCACGACCACCTCGTCTGCCGGGCCTGCGGGTCGGTCACCGACACCGACCGTCCCCGCGCCCCCGGGCCCTGTCTCGACCCCCCGGCGGCCACCTTCGCGGTGGAGTTCGCCGAGGTCACGTACTGGGGCCGCTGCCCCGACTGCAAGCACCTATCAGGAGGAGAGCGATGAGCGACCAGGCCGGCAAGCCGATCCTCACCACCCGTCAGGGCCACCCGGTCCACAACAACCAGCAGCAGCGGACGGTCGGCTCACGCGGCCCGGCGACGCTGGAGAACTACCACTTCCTCGAGAAGATCAGCCACTTCGACCGCGAGCGCATCCCCGAGCGGGTGGTGCACGCCCGCGGCTTCGTCGCGCACGGCGAGTTCGAGGCGTACGGGACGATCGGCGACGAGCCGGCCGCCACTCATACGAGGGCCAAGCTCTTCCAGACCAAGGGCAAGAAGACCCCGGTGACCGTCCGCTTCTCCACCGTCATCGGCGGCCGGGACTCCTCCGAGGCGACCCGCGACCCGCGCGGCTTCGCGGTCAAGTTCCGCACCGAGGACGGCAACTGGGACCTCGTCGGCAACAACCTGCCGGTCTTCTTCATCCGCGACGCGATCAAGTTCCCGGACGTGATCCACTCGCTGAAGCCGGACCCGGTGACCTTCCGCCAGGAGCCGAACCGGATCTTCGACTTCATGTCGAACACCCCCGAGTCGATGCACATGCTCACCTGGCTGTTCAGCCCGCGCGGCATCCCGGCCAACTACCGGACCCAGGACGGCTTCGGGGTGAACACCTACCGGATGGTGAACGCCGCCGGCGAGGGCGTCCTGGTCAAGTACCACTGGAAGTCGCGTCAGGGCATCGAGTCGCTGACCGAGGAGCAGGCCGCCGCCATCCAGGCCACCGAGCTGGGCCACGCCTCCAAGGACCTGTACGAGGCGATCGAGCGCGGCGAGTACCCGCAGTGGGAGCTCAACGTCCAGGTCATGAGCGACGACGAGCACCCGGAGCTGGACTTCGACCCGCTGGACGACACCAAGACCTGGCCGGAGGACGTCTTCCCGCTCCGCCCGGCCGGCGTGATGACGCTCAACCGCAACGTCACCAACTTCCACAACGAGAACGAGCAGATCGCCTTCGGCACCGGCGTGCTGGTGGACGGGCTGGACTTCTCCGACGACAAGATGCTGGTCGGCCGGACGTTCTCCTACTCGGACACCCAGCGCTACCGGGTCGGCCCGAACTACCTCCAGCTGCCGATCAACGCAGTGCGGGAGGACGTCCAGGTGAACACCAACCAGGACGGCGGCCAGATGTCGTACGGAGTGGACAACCGGGGCGGCAACCCGCACATCAACTTCGAGCCGTCCTCGGTGGCCGGGCTGCGGGAGGCCGACGAGTCCTACCGGGAGTACCGCCCGCACGTCTCCGGCCAGATCATGCGCGCCCCGATCGAGCGGCAGAACAACTACACCCAGGCCGGCGAGCGGTTCCGCACCATGCCCGAGTGGGAGCGCGACGACCTGGTGAAGAACCTGACCACGCTGCTGGGCCAGTGCGACAAGCACATCCAGGAGAAGATGGTCTGGCACTTCAGCCAGTGCGACGAGGAGTACGGCCGCCGGGTCGCCGAGGGTCTCGGCATCTCGGTCAACGCCTGATCCCCGCCCCGGCAACGAGCGCCCCGCCGGTCCGTCCGGCGGGGCGCTCGGCCGTAACGGCGTCCACAGCGGAACATCCCGGACGGTAGTGACCGGCGAGACGGCCGGTAGTGCATCCGCCGGGGATTACGTATTCTGCCCAAGGTGCCCGAGCCGGGGCCCGGCGCCGCCGTCGGGACCACATCCGGCCGGTGCTGGCGCCACTCCTGCGACACCTTCCGGGCGAGGTCTCATTGAACACCCGCGACTGGCCGATCCGCGCCAAGCTGACCGCGCTGGTCATCGGCCCGGTGACCGCGCTGCTGGCGCTCTGGGTCTTCGCCACCACGCTCACCTTCGGCCCCGCCCTCGACCTGCTCGCCGCCCGGACCCTCCTCTACGACCTCGGCCGCCCCGGCGAGGCCGTCGTCGCCGAGCTGCAACGGGAACGCCGGCTCTCGGTGGTCCAGCTCGCCGATGACACCACCCTGCCGGCCCTGGCCGAGCAGCGGCTGCGTACCGACCGGGCCGTCGCCGAGCTGCGCCGCCGGGTGGCCGGGGACGACCTGCGCGACGCCGCCGACGACCACCTCGACACCCGGCTCGACCAGCTGGTCGCCGCGCTGGACGCGCTGCCCGCCGGTCGGGGCTTCATCGACGCCCGGCAGGTGGACCGCGCCGGCGCGGTGGGCCTCTACAGCGGGATGATCTCCTCGGCCTTCCAGGCGTTCTCCGCGATGGCCACGCTCCCGGACGCCGAGCTCAACCGGCAGGCGCTGGCGCTCACCGCGCTCGGCCGCTCCCGGGAACTGCTCAACCAGACCGACGCGCTGCTGGCCGGCGCGCTGGCCGCCGGCCGGTTCGCCGCGGGCGAGCACGACCAGCTCGTCCGGGCCATCGACAACCAGCGGTTCCTGGCGGAGACCGCGGTGGCCGACCTGCCCGCGGCGGAGCGGACCGCGTACCGGCGGTTGACCGAGGGGGAGCCCTTCGTCCGGCTGAGCGCCCTGCAGGACGCGCTGATCGGCGCCGACGGCCTGCCGCCCCAACTCGACGTCCGCACCTGGGAGTCCAGTCAGGCCGCGGTCCAGCAGGGCCTGCGGGAGTTCGAGCTGAGCGGGGCCGACAAGCTGGCCGAACGCTCGGTGCCGATGGCCGTGGGCATCCTGGTCCGGCTCGCCGCCGCCGGAGTGCTCGGCCTGCTCGCCATCGTGGTCTGCGTCCTGGTGGCGCTCCGGGTCGGCCGGTCGCTGGCCGGCCGGCTGACCGGCGTCCGCACCGCCGCCTTGGAGATGGCCGAGCACCGGCTGCCCGACGTGGTCGCCCGGCTGCGCCGCGGCGAGGAGGTCGACGTCGCCCGGGAGGCGCCCGAGCTGGACCACGGCGGCGACGAGATCGGGCAGGTGGGACACGCCTTCAACGAGGTACGCCGGACCGCCGTCCAGGCCGCGGTCGACGAGGTCACCCTGCGCCGGGGGCTCAACGAGGTCTTCCTCAACATCGCCCGACGCAGCCAGGGGCTGGTGCACCGGCAACTGGCGCTGCTGGACCGGCTGGAGCGGCGCACCGAGGACCCGGACGAGCTGGCCGGGCTCTTCCAGGTCGACCACCTCGCCACCCGGCTCCGGCGGCACGCCGAGGACCTGGTCATTCTCGCCGGCGCGGCGCCCGGCCGGGGCTGGCGGAACCCGGTCGCCGCGGTCGACGTGATCCGCGGCGCGATCTCCGAGGTCGAGTCGTACGACCGGGTGGACGTCGGCGTGGTGCAGCCGGCCGGTGTGCTGGGCCGGGCCGTCGGCGACGTGATCCACCTGCTCGCCGAGCTGATCGAGAACGCCACCGTCTTCTCCCCGCCCGGCACCCGGGTCGACGTCTCCGGACAGGCCGTGCCGAACGGGTACGCCGTCGAGATCACCGACCGGGGGCTGGGCATGTCACCGCGGGTCCTCGAGGACGCCAACCGCAAGCTGGCCCGGTCACCGGAGTTCGACCCGGCCGGCAGCGCCCGGCTCGGCCACTTCGTGGTGGGCCGGCTCGCCGCCCGGCACGGCGTACGGGTCCAGCTCCGGCCGGCCGTGCCCGGCGGGACCACCGCCGTGGTGCTCATCCCGGCCGACCTGGTCACGGACGAGCCGGCCGTGGGACCGACCGGCCCGGGGGACGGGGCGACGAGGGGGGACGACCTCCGGATGGCCAAGGTGACCCGGCTCAACGCCCTGCCCCGGCCCAGGGCCACCCGGCCCGGCCGGGAACGACCCGAGTCGGCCACCCCGGTGCTGCCGTTCGCCGCCGGCCGCGGCTCCTCCGTGGAGGCCGCCGAGGACGGCGACGGCCTGCCCCGCCGGGTCCGTCGCCGCGGACCGGTGGCACGGCCCCGGCCGGCGGTCACCGACACCCCGGCCCACCGGCCGCCGGAGGAGGTCCGCCGGAAGATGTCCGCGCTCCAGGCCGGCACCGCCCGCGGTCGCCGGGACGGCGCCCGGGCGATCGCGAACCCGACCGCGCCGACCGCCGACGCCGCTCCCGATCGGGCGGCCGAGTCCGCCCCGCCGGCGCCGGCCCCGGAACCCCTGACCGCAACTGAGAGGGACGCCTAGTGGTGCACACGACGAGGCAGAACGTTGATCTCGACTGGTTGCTCGATGAGCTGGTGGGGCGGCTGCCCGCCGCCCGCCAGGCGGTGGTGCTGTCGGCGGACGGGCTGCTGCTCGGCGCCTCGGCCGAGCTGAGCCGCACCGACGCGGAGCATCTCTGCGCCCTGGCCTCCGGCTTCTCCAGCCTGGCGAAGGGAGCTACCCGGCACCTGGCGGGCGGCGCGGTCCGCCAGACCGTGGTGGAGATGGAGACCGCGTACCTCTTCGTCACGGCCGCCGGGCAGGGCGCCTGCCTGGCGGTGGTCAGCGCCGCCGACGCCGACATCGGCCTGGTGGCGTACGAGATGGCGATGCTGGTCATCCGGGTCGGGGAGAACCTCACCGCCCCGGCCCGCACGGCGTCGGGTGCCGCCGATGCGGGCTGAATCGCCGGGGCCGCAGCACGAGTGGCTGGACGGCGCCGCCGGTCCGGTCGTCCGCCCGTACACCCTCACCGGCGGCCGGGTCCGGCCGGCGGTCGACGGCTTCGACCTGGTCGCGTTCGTGCTGGCCGCGCCGACGGCCGACGCCGTCGGGCACCCCGGGTTGCAGCCGGAGCACCGACGCCTCGTCGAGCTGGCCCGCCGGCCGGTCGCGGTGGCCGACCTCGCCGCGGACCTGGACCTCGCCGTCGGCGTGGTCCGCGTGCTGCTCGGCGACCTCCTCGCCCGCGGGTTGGTCGCGGTGCACCAGCCGCCGACCGCCACACACCTGCCCGACGACAACATCCTCAAGGCGGTGGTCAGTGGACTCCGTGCGCTATGACCGGGAGGGGTCCGGTCAGCGGATCCCGCTGGCCCTGAAGATCCTCATCGCGGGTGGCTTCGGGGCCGGCAAGACGACGCTGGTGAGCGCGTTGAGCGAGGTCCGGCCGCTGCAGACCGAGGAGGTCCTGACCGGGGCCGGGGTCGGCACCGACGACCTCTCCGGCGTGGAGCAGAAGTCGACCACCACCGTGGCGATGGACTTCGGCCGGATCACCATCAACGAGGACCTGCAGGTCTACCTCTTCGGCACCCCGGGCCAGGACCGCTTCTGGTTCCTCTGGGACGAGCTGGCCTTCGGGGCGCTCGGCGCGGTGGTGCTCGCGGACACCCGCCGGTTGGCCGACTGCTTCCCCTCGATCGACTACTTCGAGCAGCGCGGCATCCCCTTCGTGGTGGGGGTGAACTGTTTCGACGGGGCCCGCCGGTTCAGCCTGGAGTCGGTGCGCGACGCGCTCGACCTCGACCCGGACGTGCCGTTGGTGCTCTGCGACGCCCGGGACCGGCAGTCCGGGAAGCTGGTGCTGATCTCGCTGGTCGAGCACGTCGCCAGGCAGCGCGGCGAGCCGGTGCCGGTGGCCTGAGCCCGGCGGGCCGGCGGCCGGACGCCGAATTGGTCCCGGAAGAGACGGATGAACGGCCGGCTTCCCGGGAAGCCTCTGGTTGGATCGACGGAGGAATCGGCGGAAGGTGGGTCGGGTGACCGCGCAGGCAGCGATCGTCCACATCGGTGGCTACACGGCGGAGAGCGGCGGACGGGCCGCCGGGATCCTCGCGGCCCGCCGCGACCCGGCGTCGGGGGAGCTGACCCCGCTGGGCACCGCGGTGGTCACCGCGTCGCCGTCGTTCCTGGTCCGGCACCCGGCGCTGCCCGTGCTCTACGCCGTCAACGAGCTGGCGGAGGGGCAGGTCAGCGCGTTCCGGGCGGCCCCGGACGGTGACCTGAGCCCGCTGGGTGTCCAGCCGACCGGGGGCGCCGAACCCTGCCACCTGGCGGTCGCCCCGGACGGGCGGCACCTCTTCGTGGCCAACTACGGCGGCGGGAGCGTGGCCGTCTTCCCGCTCGACTCCGCCGGCGTGCCGGGGGAGCGCAGCGACCTGGTCCACCACGAGGGGCACGGGCCGGACCCGGAGCGGCAGGAGAAGGCGCACTGCCACATGGCTTCGCCCGACCCGGGCGCCGGACCGCTGCTCGCCGTCGACCTGGGCACCGACTCGGTCTACCGGTACGACCTCGACGCCGCCTCCGGCCGGCTGGTGCCCCGCGCCCCGCGGCTGCGCACGCCGGCCGGGACCGGGCCCCGGCACCTGGCCCGGCACCCCGACGGGCGGCGCTGCTGGCTGGTCGGCGAGCTGGACGGGACGGTCACCGCGTACGACCTCACCGCCGACGGTGCGCTGCACCAGCGGGAGCGGGTGGACGCCAGCGGGCGCGCGGGGCACGTGCAGCCCTCCGAGGTCGCCGTCGGACCGGACGGCCGCTTCCTCTACGTCGGCAACCGCGGGGTCGGCACGATCGCGGTCTTCTCGGTCGCCGACGGGTCGCCGCGGCTGGTGGTCGAGGTCGACACCGGCGGGGAGTGGCCCCGGCACTTCGCGCTGACCGGGGAGCACCTCTACGTCGCCGACGAACGGGCCGACATGATCAGGATCTTCCGGGTGGACCCGGACACCGGGGTGCCGGCGGCGGTGGGGGAGCCGGTGCCGGTGGCGAGCCCGACCTGCGTCCGCCCGTAGTCGGATGGTCACCGAAGCGACTCACGTGACCGTCCGCAGTGGACTTTTGGCACGCCGGATGACTGACCGCTCACTCATGGTCACGGTTTGGCGATCGACTGTTTCTCCTGCGTAACTTTCAACCGAACGGTTGTGGCAGTAACCCCACGAGATACGCAAGATGGTCACCGTGTCTGGCCGCCATCGCATGCGTTCAAGCCTTCGTGGGGCAGTTGCCGCCGCCGCGGCGACCGTGCTCGTCGTCGTCGCCGGTTCCTGGTTCGGTTACCAGCAGCTGGCGGGGCCGTCCTGCTCCGGACGGATCCAGTTGTCCGTCGCGGCCGCCCCGGAGATCGCCCCCGCCGTCAAGGCGGCGGCCGACCAGTGGGTCGCCGACGGGGCGGCGGTCGGGGGCACCTGCATCGGCGTGAACGTCACCTCCTCGGAGTCGGTCGACGTGGCCGCCGCCGTGGCCAGCAAGCACGGCGCGACGCTGGCCGGCGTCGGACAGGCCAGCGGCACGGCCGTGACCCCGGACGTCTGGGTGCCGGACTCCTCCACCTGGCTGGTGCGACTCAAGAACGGCGGCGCCACCGCCTTCGCCCCGGCCAACGGCGCCTCGATCGCCCGCAGCCCGGTGGTGGTCGCCATGCCCGAGCCGGTGGCCACCCGGGTCGGCTGGCCGGAGAAGAAGCTCAGCTGGACCGATCTGCTGAAGGCGGTCACCACCGGCAAGTCGCCGCTGAAAGCCGGCATCGTGGAGCCGACCCAGGACGCGGCCGGCCTCTCCGGCCTGCTCTCGCTGGCCACCGCCGCCAGCTCCGTCGGCGGCGAGGACCCGGTGGCGAAACAGGAGGCGATGACCGGGGCGCTGCGGGCCCTGGCCACCAACCGTTCCTCGGTGCGCCAGGACCTGCTGGCGCGCTTCCCGCGCTCGTCCGACCCGACAGCCATCGCGAACGGGCTGGCCGCCGCCGCGCTCTCGGAAGAGGACGTGATGGCGTACAACGCGACCGAGCCGCCGATCCGGCTGGCGGCGCTCTACCTCGACGACACCACGCCACTGGACTACCCGTTCGCGGTGCTGCCGGGCATCGAGCCGGCGAAGGCGTCGGCCGCGAAGGTGCTCTTCGAGGTGCTCACCACCCCGGGCTTCCGCAACCGGCTGGCCGCGCAGTCGCTGCGCTCGCCGGACGGCAACTGGGGTGCGGGGTTCAAGGCGCCCCAGGGCGCCCCGAGCCCGGCGGGCGGCAGGGCCACCGTCGCGCCGACCGGTCAGGGCGCGGCGGCTGGCCTGGACCCTCGCGCCATCGCGAAGGCCACCACCACCTGGTCGGCCGCCACCCAGTCCGGCCGCATGCTCTGCGTCATCGACGTCTCCGGCTCGATGAAGGAGAAGGTGCCGACCGCCAACGGCGCCACCCGTGAGCAGGTCACCGTGGAGGCAGCCAGCCAGGGCCTGAACCTCTTCGACGACTCCTGGGCGATCGGGCTGTGGACCTTCTCCACCGAGCTGGTGGGTTCGCAGGACTGGCGGCCGGTCATCCCGATCAAGCCACTGTCGAGCAACCGGGGCGCCTTGGCGCGAGGGCTGGCCGGGATCAAGCCGTCGGACGGCGACACCGGCCTCTACGACACCATGCTGGCCGCCTACCAGGAGGTCCAGAAGGAGTGGGAGCCGGGCAAGGTCAACTCCGTGGTGCTCTTCACTGACGGCAAGAACGACGACAAGAGTGGCATCTCCCGGGCCGCACTGCTCGAGAAGCTGAAGAAGATCAAGGACCCGGAGCAGCCGGTGCGGGTGATCATCATCGGTATCGGTAACGAAGTCAGCAGGTCGGAGCTCGAGACGATCGCGAAGGAGGCCGATGGCGTCGCCTTCGTCGCCACGGACCCGACCAAGATCGGTGAGATCTTCCTGCAGGCGATCGCGGCGCGCCCGACCGCGCCGCGCTGACCCGTCACTCAGCGAACGGGTTCCGCCGTACCGGGAGAACCGGTACGGCGGAACGCTTCCCGGCCCGCGGGGGTCGGGAAAGTGACGGCAATGCGTCCGAAGCAATTGGCGTACATAATTTTCCAGGCAAGATGTCGGAGTGCTCCGCCGCCGGTCCTCGATCGAGGTCCGTCCGGCCGGGGCCGTCCTGAGCGAGATGGGGAGGGCCGGTGACCTCGGCGACACTGTTGACCCCCGCCAGGACCCCGTCGCGACCGAGGGGCGACCGCCCCGGGCCGGCGGCGCGTGCCGACGAGCGGGCCTACATCCGGCTCCTGGCGGTGCTGGACACCGCCGTTCTGGCGGTGGCCATCCTCGTCGGGTACGTCGCCCGCTTCGGCGACGAGGAGCCCAGCGGCTCGGAGATCCCGTACGTCGTGGTCGCCCCCGGCCTGTTGCTGGCCTGGCTGATCTCGCTGCGGGCGCTGCGCTGTTACGACGACCGGGTGCTCGGCTACGGAGCCGACGAGTACCGGCGGGTCAGCTCGGCGAGCCTGCGGCTGGCCGGCGGCATCGCCATCGCCGGCTACATCGCCGACGTCGGCGTCTCCCGCGGCTTCCTGGCGATCTCCTTCGCGGTCGGCACGGTCGGGCTCGAGGTGGCCCGCTTCGCCGCCCGCAAGCGGCTGCACCGCGCCCGGGACCGGGGCGCCGGCTGGTCCCGCAAGGTGCTGGTGGTCGGCGACACCGCGCACGTGCTGGAGCTGGTGCACACCCTGCGCCGGGAGCCGTACGCCGGATACCACGTGGTCGGGGCGTGCATCCCGGACGCGCTGCTCGCCCCGGTGCCGCAGCGGCTGGGCGACGTACCGGTGGTCGGCTCGTTCCGGGGCATCCCCGAGGCGGCCACCGCCATCGGGGCGGACACGGTGGCGGTCACCGCCTCCGGCGAGCTGACCGCGACCCGGCTGCGCCGGCTCGGCTGGCAGCTCGAGGGGACCGGGGTGGACCTCGTCGTCGCCCCGGCGCTGACCGACGTCGCCGGCCCCCGCATCCACACCCGGCCGGTCGCCGGCCTGCCGCTGATCCACGTCGAGGCCCCCGAGTTCCGGGGCGCCCGCAAGCTGGTCAAGGGCCTGGTCGACCGGTCCCTCTCGTTCGTGGCGCTGACCCTGCTGCTGCCGGTGCTGGTGGTGATCGCGCTCGCCATCAAGCTGGACAGCCGGGGGCCGGTGCTGTTCCGCCAGGTCCGGGTCGGTCAGGGTGGCGAGGAGTTCGGCGTCTTCAAGTTCCGCACCATGGTGGTCAACGCCGACGCCCTGCTCGCCGAGCTGGCCGCCCGCAACGAGACCGACGGCCTGATGTTCAAGATGCGCGACGACCCCCGGGTCACCCGGATCGGCCGGCTGCTGCGCAAGTGGTCCCTGGACGAGCTGCCCCAGCTGGTGAACGTGCTGTTCGGCCAGATGAGCCTGGTCGGCCCGCGCCCGCCGCTCCCCTCCGAGGTGGCCCGGTACGACGGCGACGTGGCCCGGCGACTGCTGGTGAAGCCCGGCATGACCGGTCTCTGGCAGGTCAGCGGCCGGTCCGACCTGAGCTGGGAGGACGGCATCCGGCTCGACCTCTACTACGTGGAGAACTGGTCGCTCGCCGCCGACCTGACCATCCTCTGGAAGACCTTCGGCGCGGTGCTCAACAGCCGCGGCGCGTACTGAGCCACCGGCCCCGGCGAGTCGTCGCCGGAGCCGGTTGCCCGGTCAGGGCTGCGGCCCGAGCCAGTCGAGGCAGACCACCACGGCGTCGTCGACCAGGTCGCCGGCGACGAACGCCCGCAGGTCACCGAGCAACGACCGGACGGCGTCCAGCGGCTCCATCGGCCCGGTACGCCGCAGGAAGCGGTCCAGCGCCGTCTCGCCGTACCGGACGTGCTGGCCGGTCGCGTCGATGACGCCGTCGCTGACCACGAAGAGCCGGTCCCCGCGGCGCAGCTGGAAGCGCTGCTCCCGGTAGTCCGTGCCCTCGAACATGCCCAGCGGGAACTGCTTCTCCAGGACCTGCTCGCTGACCTCGCCGTCGCGCAGCAGCACCAGGCGCGGCGACCCGGCGTCGACCACGGTGAGCAGTCCGGAGGCCAGGTCCAGCTCCAGCAGCAGCGCGGAGAGGTGCTGGTCGCCCCGGTGCAGGGCATAGACCGCCTGGTCGGCCAGGGCGGCCTGGTCGGCCAGGCCCAGCTCGGCCCGGCGGGCGTTGCGCAGCGCGTGGGTGGCGAGCGAGGTGAGCATGGAGGCGGCCACCCCCTCGCCCGAGCCGTTTATCACCGAGAGCCACAGCCGGTGGCCGTCGTCGGACCAGTCGAAGCTGTCACCCCGCACCGCGTACGCCGGCTCCAGCTGCCCGGCGAGGCTGAACGACGGGCGGATCCGGCTGCGGCCGGGCAGCAGCTCCCACTGCATCTCGGCGGCGAGCGTGAGCCGCCGGGTGCGCCGGGCGCTCAGGTAGATGTCCGTGCTGGCGGCGACGGCGGCCAGCTCATGGCCGAGCGCGGTGGCGATCGCGTCGAGCTCGTGGACGGCGGCCGGGTCGTCCGGCAGCGGGGAGACGCGCAGCACACCCCGCCGCTCGCCGCGCATGCCCACCGGGAACCAGCCGCTCCCGTCGGCGAGGATCGGCTCCTGGTGGTCGAAGCACCGCCAGGCCGGGTGGCCCGGGCCGGTGATCGGCTCGCCGCCGCCCAGCGGCAGCAGCTCCGCCAGCCGGTAGTCGACCTGGTACAGCTCGACCCGGGTGATCTGGTACACCTCTTCGAGCTCGCCGGCCAGCCGGTCGAGCAGGAGGTCGGCCGGAGCCTTGGCCAGGGTCCGGCGGGCCAGATCCTCCGGTCCACTCATCTTTGCTCCTTCGCACAGGTCGATGCCCTGGTGGGGCGGGTAGTCTCGGGCCCACCATGGCCGAAGAACACGGTCCCTACGGACCAGATGCGAGTATGGCCGCCGCCCTGGACGAGGCGGCGGGCACCCTGCTGGCCGTCTGGGAGGCGGCCCGGGAGGGAACCACCAGCCGGCTCTCCAGCGCCCAGTTGCGTGCGGTCATGGTCGTCGAACAGCACGACGGGATCAACCTTCGCCGGCTCGCCACGCTGACGGACATGCTGCTCTCCTCGGCCAGCCGGCTCTGCGACCGGCTGGTCGCGGCCGGGATGTTGGAGCGGGAGCCCGGCCGCTTCGACCGGCGGGAGATCTCCCTGCACCTGACCCCGGAGGCGGTCCGGCTCCTCGCCGAGCTGCGGTCCGACCGCCGGCAGCGGCTGGACCAGGTCCTCGCCGGGATGACTCCGGAGGGGCGGGAGGCGCTGCTGCGCGGCATGCGCGAGTTCGACGAGAGCGCCCGGCGCCGGGAGGCCACGGCCGTCTCGGAGGCCGGCTGGCCGGTGGCGCAGGGGTCGCGGCGCGGGGAGTCGGCGGCGGAGTGGGTGGACGACTCGGCCGGTGACCCGCCGGTGGCCCGCACGGCCTGATCCGCCGATCGGGCGACGGCCGCCCCGAGCGGCGGCGTCGGGGCCGGTCTGGTGCAGGTACGACACCATCACGGTCCAGGTACGCCTCGACGGTCTCCGGCCCGATCCCGCCGGGCCCGGTCACGTCGGCTGTGACGCGGGCGCCGGCGCCACGGCGAGCAGGGCGAGGTCGTCGTGGACCTGCCCGTCGAGCCACTCGTCGACCAGTTGGATCAGCCGGCCCACCAGGACGCCCGGCGGGAGACCGGCGGCCGACGCCAGCGCCTGCCGCAGCCGGGCGTCACCGAACATCTGCAGCTCGGTGGGGCCGCCGCGGGCCTCGGTCACCCCGTCGCTGTGGGCGAGCAGCAGGTCGCCCGGGGCGAGCCGCACCTCGGCCTCGGCGAAGCGGGCGTCGGCCAGCGCGCCGATCGGCATGCCGCCGACCGGGACCGGCTCCACCGTGCCGTCGGCGCGGACGACCAGCGGGTCCGGATGCCCGCCTCCGGCCACCCGGACCAGCAGCCCACCGTCCGGTTCGCGGGTCAGGGTGCCGAGCAGCAGGGTGGTGAACTGGGCCCGCCGGGCCGCGTCCGGCGCGTCGAAGAGCGCCCGGTTGAGCAGCCCCATCAGCTCCAGCGGCCGCTGTTCGACCAGGCGGAGGGTCTGCAACGACTGGCGTACCCGGCCGGTCAGCACGGCCGCGCCGACCCCCTTGCCGCAGACGTCCCCGAGCGCGAACAGGGCGCCCCGCTGGGTGGCGAAGACGTCGTAGAAGTCGCCGCCGATGCGCAGGCTGTCCCCGGCGGCGCGGTAGCCGCCGGCGAGGGTGATCCCGCCGATCCGCGGCAGCTCCGGCGGGAGGAGGCTCTGCTGCAGGACGCGGGCCAGGTGGGCCTGCTCGCCGTAGAGCTCGGCCGCGGCCAGCGCGGCCCCCGCCCGGTTCGCGAACTCCCGGGCCAGCTCGATCTCCCGCTGGTCGAACCCGGGACGCTCGGTCCGGCGGATCAGGACCAGCGCGCCGGCCGGGCCGCCGGCGCTGAGCATCGGGCTGATCAGCACGGTCCCGGGCCGGCCGAAGTCGTCGGGAAGCACCTCGGCCAGGTCGGCCAGTTCAGCGTTCAGCCAGGGGCTGGGCTCGGTGGCGTCCCCGTCGAGCGCCTCGGCGAGCCCGGGTACGGAGGTGGCCAGCCCCCAGCTGCCCACCCCGGTGACGGGACCGGCGTCGCCCGTGGCGTACCGGATCCAGCGCGGCTGGTCGTCGGCCGGCGCCGGCGGGCGGTGCACGACCACCGCGGCGTCGGCCAGGTAGGGGACCGGCAGTGTGGTGGTGGCCCGCATCGTCTGGTCGCGGTGCAGCGACAGGCCGAGCCGGCTGCCGGCCCGGGCCAGGAAGGCGGTCCGGGAGCGCTCGGCGAGCAGCGCGTCGGTCCGCGCCTGCTCTTCGGTGACGTCCCGCACGTACCAGGCGCAGCGGCCGCCGGCCAGGGCGCGCCGGGTGCCGCGCAGCCGCCGGCCACGGTGTTCCGCGTCGAAGGTTCCGGCTCCCTGCCGGACGGCCTCGGCGAGCGCGGGCACCGGACAGCGGGCCAGCTCGGCGCCGGGGGTCAGCTCGGGGAGGAGTTCGGCCGCCATCGCGTTGACCAGCGTCACCACGCCGGCGTGGTCGGTGGTCACGATCGCCTCGGCGAGCCCGTCCAGCAGCTCGCGGGCGAGTCGGGAGTCGGCCGGCAGTCCGGTGTCGGGGGACCGGCGGACCCGGGGTCGGGAGGCCTGCCCGCCGCCGCTGACCGGCCCGGCGAGCCCACCCCGGCGGGTCGTCGTCACCGCCGGTCGCCGGGCGCCCCGGTCTGTCGACCTGTGCGCATGGTGTCGGTGCACTCCTGAGTTTGCGGGTCGGTTGCCTGCCGGCAAGCGTACCGAGGGAGGCTGGTGATCGCCTATCGAGGAAGGCTGGCCTCAGCCGCCGCGGCCAGCCAGCCGACCGGCCGGTCCACGATCCGGCGGACCACCGACGCGGCGCCGCCGACGGCCGCGGACCGCGCGCCGAGGGCCGCCGGCCGCACGGTCACCGGGGACCAGGCCGCGGTGAGCACGCGGCAGGAGAGCTCCCCGACCACCGGCGGCCGGAGCCAGGGGGCGAGCGGGGCGTATCCGCCGCCGAGCACCACGGTGTCCAGATCCAGCAGGTTCACCACACCGGCGACAGCGACCCCGAGCGCGGTCCCGGCGTCCGCCAGCGCCGCGAGGGTGGCCGGGTCGCCGGCCCGGGCGAGGTCCGCCAGCCGGGTCGCGGCGGTGTCCGCGGGCAGCTCCGCGCCGGCCAGTCCGGCCGCGGCGAGGACGACCTCCTGACCCGCGTACCGCTCCAGGCAGCCGCGGCCGCCGCAGCGGCAGGGCCGCCCCTCGGGATGCACCGGGATGTGACCGATCTCGCCGCTCCAGCCGCGGGTGCCCCGGTACAGCCGCCCGTCGAGGACGATCCCGGCGCCGATCCCGATCTCGCCGGAGATGTACAGGAAGCTCGCGGACCCGGACGGGCCGGCGTGCAGCTCGCCGACGGCGGCCAGGTTCGCCTCGTTCTCCACCACCAGCGGCGGCACCCCGTCGACCGGCTCGGTCAGGCGGTCCCCGGCGAGCAGCGCGGGCACGTCCACGTCCCGCCAGCCCAGGTTGGGGGCGAGCCGGACCATGCCGCCGGCGTCGACCAGACCCGGCACGGCGAGGGCCGCGCCGGCCAGGGTCAGCCCCTGGCGCGCCGCAGCGGCGCGGGCATCGGCGGCGAGCGCGGCGAGCCGGGCCAGCGCGTCGGCGGGGGAGACCGGGCGCAGGTCGGCGCGGCGCACGACGTGGTGCCGGACCGTGCCGGTCAGGTCCACCACGCAGGCGGCGAGGTAGTCGACGTTGACCTCCAGGCCGAGCCCGGCCGGCCCGTCGCCGGCCAGCACCAGGCCGCGGGCGGGCCGGCCGGCGCCGGTACGCGGGGCGGGGTCGGCCTCGGCCACCAGCCGGCCGACGATCAGGTCGTCCACCACGGCGGAGACGGTGGCCCGGGTGAGGCCGGTGCCGGCGGCGATCTCGGCCCGGGAGGGCGGCCGGTCGGCGGCGGCGATCCGCCGGAGCACGACCGCGAGGTTGAGCTCGCGGAGGCTGCCCTGCCGGACGGCGCCGGCGGTGCTGGGGCTGGTCACCTCTTGACACTGCCACACGGCGGCCATTTAATTCAACCGTTGAACAAATTGCGGCGACACCACCGGAGGTCTGCCATGGCACCCCGTCCCACCCCCGCCGACAAGTTCTCCTTCGGTCTCTGGACGGTGGGCTGGCAGGCCCGCGACCCGTTCGGCGACGCCACCCGGCCCGAGCTGGACGCGGTCGAGGCGGTCCACCGGCTCGCCGGGCTCGGGGCGTACGGGATCACCTTTCACGACGACGACCTGGTCCCCTTCGGCGCGGACGCGGCCACCCGCGACGCCCGGCTGACCCGGTTCCGCAAGGCCCTCGACGAGACCGGCCTGGTGGTTCCGATGGTCACCACCAACCTCTTCACCCACCCGGTCTTCAAGGACGGCGGCTTCACCAGCAACGACCGCGACGTCCGCCGCTACGCGCTGCGCAAGGTGCTGCGCAACGTCGACCTCGCCGCCGAGCTGGGCGCCCGCACCTTCGTGATGTGGGGCGGCCGGGAGGGCGCCGAGTACGACCTGGCCAAGGACGTCCGCTCGGCGCTGGACCGCTACCGCGAGGCGGTCGACCTGCTCTGCCAGTACGTCGTCGACAACGGCTACCAGCTGCGCTTCGCCCTCGAACCCAAGCCGAACGAGCCGCGCGGCGACATCCTGCTCCCCACCGTCGGCCACGCGCTGGCGTTCATCTCCACCCTGGCCCGCCCCGAACTCGTCGGGCTCAACCCGGAGGTCGGCCACGAGCAGATGGCCGGGCTGAACTTCGCCCACGGCATCGCCCAGGCGCTCTGGCAGGGCAAGCTCTTCCACATCGACCTCAACGGCCAGCGCGGCATCAAGTACGACCAGGACCTGGTCTTCGGCCACGGCGACCTGCTCAACGCGTTCGCGCTGGTGGACCTGCTGGAGCACGGCGGCCCCGACGGCGGCCCCGCCTACGACGGGCCGCGGCACTTCGACTACAAGCCCTCCCGCACCGAGGACATGACCGGGGTGTGGGCCTCGGCGGAGGCGAACATGCGGACGTACCTCCTGCTCAAGGAGCGGGCCGCCGCGTTCCGGGCCGACCCCGAGGTGGCCGAGGCGCTCGCGGCCAGCAAGGTCGGCGACCTGGCCACACCGACCCTCAACCCGGGGGAGGGCTACGCCGACCTGCTCGCCGACCGTGCCGCGTTCGAGGAGTTCGACCCGGATGCGGCCGGGGCGAAGGGCTTCGGCTTCGTCCGGCTCAACCAGCTCGCCGTCGAGCACCTGCTCGGCGCGCGCTGAGTCGGCCGCCATGCCGCTCGTCGCCGGGGTCGACTCGTCCACCCAGTCCTGCAAGGTCGTCGTCCGCGACGCGGAGACCGGCGCGCTGGTCCGGCAGGGCCGCGCGCCGCACCCCGACGGCACCGAGGTCGACCCGCGGTCCTGGTGGGACGCCCTGCTCGCGGCCGTCGACGCGGCCGGCGGGCTGGCGGACGTCGCCGCCGTCTCGGTCGCCGGTCAGCAGCACGGCATGGTCTGCCTGGACGAGGCGGGGGAGGTGGTCCGCCCGGCCCTGCTCTGGAACGACACCCGGTCCGCCGACGCCGCCCGGGACCTGGTCGAGGAGGCCGGCGGCGACGGGACCGGCCGCCGGTTCTGGGCCGAGGCGACGGGCAGCGTGCCGGTGGCCAGCTTCACCGCGACCAAGCTGCGGTGGCTGGCCCGGCACGAGCCGGCGAACGCGGGCCGGGTGGCGGCGGTCTGCCTGCCGCACGACTGGCTCACCTGGCGGCTGGCCGGCGCCCCCGGCCTGGCCGCGCTGCGCACCGACCGGGGTGACGCCAGCGGCACGGGCTACTGGTCCCCGGCCACCGGGGAGTACCGCCTCGACCTGCTGGAGCGGGCGTTCGGCCGCCGGCTGGGGGTGCCGGTGGTGCTCGGTCCGGCCGAGCCGGCGGGCGTGCTCGATCCGGCGGTGCTCGGCGGCGCCGGCTCGACCGGCGTGCAGCTCGGCCCGGGGACCGGGGACAACGCCGCCGCGGCGCTCGGCGTCGGCGCCGGCCCCGGCGACGTGGTCGTCTCGATCGGCACCTCGGGGACCGTCTTCGCGGTGGCCGACACCCCGGCCGCCGACGGGACCGGCGCCGTGGCCGGCTTCGCCGACGCCACCGGCCGGTACCTGCCGCTGGTCTGCACCCTCAACGCGGCCCGGGTGCTCGACGCGGCGGCGTCGCTGCTCCGGGTCGGGCTGGACGAGCTGGCCGAGCTGGCGCTGGCCGCCCCGGCCGGCGCGGACGGGCTGGTCATGGTGCCGTACCTGGAGGGGGAGCGGACCCCGAACCGGCCACTGGCAACCGGCTCGGTGCACGGGCTGACCCTGCACAACGCCACCGCCGGCCACCTGGCCCGGGCCGCCGTCGAGGGGATGCTCTGCGCGCTCGCCGACGGGCTCGACGCGCTGATCGCCCAGGGCGCGCGCGCCGACCGGGTCGTCCTGGTCGGCGGCGGCGCCCGGTCGGCGGCGGTCCGGCGGATCGCGCCGCAGGTCTTCGGCTGCCCGGTGGTCGTGCCACCGCCCGGGGAGTACGTCGCCGACGGCGCCGCCCGGCAGGCCGCCTGGATCGCCCTGGGCCGGGCGGCGCCGCCCGAGTGGCCGCTCGCCGAGACCCGGGAGTACGCCGCCGACCCGGTCCCCGCCGTCCGGGCCCGCTACGCCGAGGCCGCGGACCGGACCCTCGACCGCGCCGGCGGCTAAACGGCTGTACGGGTGCCGCCGCACTCGCGATGATCGACGGATGCGTACCACCCCCGCTCCCGGCAGCCTGCCCTCCGCCCTCCAGTACGACGACGCGGACACCCCCTGCGACGTCGTCGACGCGCTGGTGCTGGCGGACTTCGTGACCGGGCGGCACCCCTGGTCGCGCACCGTCCGGCTGTCCCGGGTACGTCCCGAGGCCACTTTGACCCCGGCCGACGGGCGGCTGGTGCGGACGGCCATCGAGCACCGGCAGCGCTCCCGGCTGCTCGCCGGCGACGGCTGGACGGCGCGGGTGGTGACCTGGAAGGGGCGAGGCGCCGAGGTCACCGTGACGGCGGTGACGGACGAGGTGGGTCAGGCCGCGTTGGACCGGATCGTCGACGGCGCCGCCGAGCCGGAGGACCCGGACGCGGGGCGGATCGGCTTCTGGCACCAGAACCCGCGCCGGGGCGCGCAGCGCGACCTACGGTCGATCGCCGCGCCGCCGTGGTCCGCCATCCGGCACAACTACGCCGCGGCGGCGCGGACCGCCCTGGACGGGCTGATGGCCGCCACGCCGGAGACCGTTTCGGGGCGGCTGGTGTTGCTGCACGGCGCTCCGGGCACCGGGAAGACCACCGCCCTCCGTGCGCTGTCCCGGCAGTGGCGTGACTGGTGTCAGGTGGACACCGTCCTCGACCCCGACGTCCTCTTCGCCGACGCGGCCTACCTCTCCGAGGTCGCGGTCGGCGAGGAGGACGACGGGGAGAGCGGCCGGGGCCGGCGGTGGCGGCTGCTCATCCTGGAGGACTGCGACGAGCTGATCCGGGGCGAGGCGAAGCAGGCGGCCGGGCAGGCGCTGTCCCGCCTGCTCAACCTCACCGACGGGCTGCTCGGCCAGGGTAGGGACGTGCTGGTCGCGATCACCACCAACGAGGACCTCTCCCGGCTGCACCCCGCCGTGGTCCGTCCCGGGCGGTGTCTCGCCCGGATCGAGGTGGGGCCGCTGTCGCACCAGGAGGCGACCGGGTGGCTCGGCGGCCTGGCGGGGGTGCCGTCGCAGGGCGCCACGTTGGCCGAGCTGTACGCGCTGCGCGCCGGCGCGACCCCGGTCGCCGCCGCCCCGGTCGAGATCGGCGGTTACCTTTGAGGCCGGGTTCCGGGTGGGGGCCGTCACCGGGCCGTGATCTGCTCCTGGTTTGCTGCCGGACATGATCGGCACCAGGATCTCCCGACGCGGGAACGCGGCGCACCGGTTCTACAGCGTCGTGGTCTTCGTGGTCCTCGCCTCGCTGGACAACGTGGCGATCGGCCTGGTCCCGCCGCTGTACGGGCCGATCTCCGGCGCGCTGGGCGTGTCCCAGCGGCTGCTCGGCCTGGTCACCGCGGTGAGCTTCCTGGTCAGCGCGGTGGCCGCGGTCGCCTGGGCGTACGTCGGCGACCGGACCAACCGCAAGCCGCTGCTCATGGTCGGCACGCTGATCTGGGCGGCCGGCACCGGCGGCAGCGCGTTCGCGGAGCACTACCCGACGTTCCTGGCCGCCCAGCTCGTCGCCGCGGTCGGGCTCGGGGCGGTCGGTTCGGTCGGCTTCTCCGTGGTGACCGACCTGATCTCGCCCCGCCGCCGAGGGCTGGTGATGAGCTTCTGGGGCCTGTCCCAGGGCGTCGGCACCCTCGCCGGCACGCTGACCGGCGGCATCCTCGGCGCCACCGACTGGCGACAGCCGTTCCTGGTGCTCACCGTGGTGGGGCTGGCCGCGACGGCCGCCTACCTGTTCACGTACGACATCCGGCGCGGGCAGAGCGAGCCGGAGCTGGCCGAGGCGATCGACGCCGGCGCCGACTACGACTACCGGATCACCCGGTCCGACCTGCCCCGGATCCTCGCCCGGCGGACCAACCGCTGGCTCATCCTGCAGGGGCTCACCGCGCAGGCCGCGTTCGGCTCGCTGGTCTGGCTGCCGGTGCTCTTCTCCCAGCGGGCCGAGGCGCAGGGCTATTCGGCGGCCACCGCCGTCGTGGTGGGCAGTGTCTTCGCCACCCTGTTCCAGCTCGGCGGGGTGCTCTCCATCGTGGGCGGCCTGGTCGGCGACGCGCTGCAACGGCGTACGCCGAGCGGGCGGGCCCTGGTCGCGGCGGTGGGCATCCTCGCGGCCGTGCCGTTCTACCTGGTCCTGTTCTTCGTGCCGATCCGGATCGACGTGCCGGACGGCGCGGGCTCCGGGGCGGTGGTCACCGCCGTCCTGGCCAGCGTGGTCACCGAGCCCACCGTCGGGCTGAGCCTGCTCACCGCCGTGCTGGCGCTGGCGCTCACCTCGGCCAACTCGCCGAACTGGTTCGCACTGATCGCCGACGTCAACCCGCCCGAGCACCGGGGCACCGTCTACAGCCTCGGCAACCTGGTCAACGGGGTCGGTCGGGCGGCCGGCAACGGGCTGGTCGGGGTGGCCTTCGCCGGGCTGCGGGCGGCCTTCCCGCCACCGCTGAACTACGCCGTCGGGCTGGCCGCCTTCCAGCTCTTCTTCATCCCCACCGGCGTCATGTACTGGCTCGCCGCGCGCACCTCACCCGGCGACATCGACTCCGTGCACGACCTCCTGCACGCCCGCGCCGACCGCCTCTGAGCCGCGTCGTCGGCCCTGCGCGTCGGCCCGGGCCCCGCCATCCACGTCGGTTCCCGCCAACGGCGGCGGGCGCCGCGGCCGGGAACGGACCGGCCCGCCGGCGCCGCCCCGGAGCGGCGGCCGGCGGGCCGGGCGGTGGTCAGGCGCGGACCCAGACCGTCACGTCCGTCGGGACCCGGCCGTCGTCGTCGAGCGGGGCGCTGCTCTGCAGCACCTCGCCGGTCGGGGCCGGGACGGCGGCCGGGCCGAAGTTGGTCAGCACGGTCAGGCCGCCGTTGCGGAAGGCGAGCACCTCGTCACCGGTGGAGAGCCACTCCAGCGGCCCCCGGGCCAGCCCGTGCTCGCGGCGCAGCCGCAGCGCGGTGCGGTACAGCTCGTACGTCGAGCCGGGCACCCCGCGCTGCCGGTCCAGGGCGTACTCGGCCCAGCTCGGGGGCTGCGGCAGCCAGCTCGCGTCGGTCGGCCCGAAGCCGTACGACGGAGCGTCGGCCTCCCACGGGATCGGCACCCGGCAGCCGTCCCGGCCGCGCTCGGTGTGCCCGCTGCGCTCCCAGGTCGGGTCCTGCCGGGCCTCGTCGGGGAGCGTGGTGTGCTCCGGCAGCCCCAGCTCCTCGCCCTGGTAGAGGTAGGCGGAGCCGGGCAGGGCGAGCATCAGCAGGGTGGCCGCCCGGGCCCGGCGCAGCCCGAGCGCGGCGTCCGGCTGCGGGTCGCCGATGCCGATGCCGTTCGGCCGGGGCGTGCCCACCGGCAGCCCGAGCCGGGAGGCGTGCCGGACCACGTCGTGGTTGGAGAGCACCCAGGTGGTGGGGGCGCCGACCGCGTCGGTGGCCTCCAGCGAGCGGGTGACCACCGCGTACTGGGCGGGGGCGGTCCAGGCGGCGAGCAGGTACTCGAAGTTGAACGCCTGGTGCATCTCGTCGGGGCGGACGTACCGGGCCAGCCGCTCGGCCGGCTCCACCCAGGCCTCGGCGACCAGGATCCGCTCGCCGTCGTACGAGTCGAGCAGCCGCCGCCATTCCCGGTAGATCTCGTGCACGCCGTCCTGGTCCCACATCGGCGGGCGCGGCTTGTCCGCCTCCTTGCCGGAGAGGATCTCCTGCGGCTCCTGCCAGTTCGCCAGGTCGGCCTGCTTGATCAGGCCGTGGGCCACGTCCACCCGGAAGCCGTCGACGCCCCGGTCCAGCCAGAACCGCAGCACGTCCAGGAACTCGGTGCGGACCTCCGGGCTGTCCCAGTTGAGGTCGGGCTGGCCGGTGTCGAAGAGGTGCAGGTACCACTGCCCGTCGGGGACCCGGGTCCACGCCGGCCCGCCGAAGACGCTTTGCCAGTCGTTCGGCGGCTCGGCGCCGTCGGCTCCCCGGCCGTCGCGGAAGACGTACCGCTGCCGCTCGGGGCTGCCCGGCGCGGCGGCCAGCGCGGCCTGGAACCAGCGGTGCGCGGACGAGGTGTGGTTCGGCACCAGGTCGACGATGACCCGCAGGCCGCGCGCCTTCGCCTCGGCGATCATCTTGTCGGCGTCGGCGAGCCGGCCGAAGAGCGGGTCGACGTCCCGGTAGTCGGCCACGTCGTACCCGGCGTCGGCCTGCGGGGACGGGTAGAACGGCGACAGCCAGACCGCATCGACACCCAGCTCGGCGAGGTGACCGAGGCGGGCGGTGATGCCGGGGAGGTCGCCGATGCCGTCGCCGTCGGAGTCGGCGAAGGAACGCGGGTAGATCTGGTAGATGACGGCCTCGGTCCACCAGCCGGTGGCCGGGACGCCGGCCGTCTCCTGCTGCGTCACGTCGGTGTTCAGAGCCTTCTCCCCTTGTGTCGTGCCGTGCCGTCCGGCGGTCGGACGGTTGCTGCCCGACCGTCCGCAGGACGGCCGAATTCTTCAGTCTGCCCGGGGCGGGGCGGTCGACTCCCGCACGACCAGCCGAGTGGGCAGGATCACCGGCGGTGTCGGCTGGTCGCCGGGGGCGTCCCCGCCGCGCGGCGCCGGCAGGTGCCTGGCGTACGACTCGACGGTGCGGGCGCCCAACGGGTCGAGCAGGATTCGCGCGGCGAGCAGGCCCTGCTCCGCCGCCGGCTGCGCGATCGTGCTCAGCCCGAGCACCTTGGCCAGGTCGTGGTCGTCGATGCCGATCACGCTGACGTCCTGCGGCACCCGGAGCCCGGCGTCCCGCAGCGCGGTCATCGCGCCCATCGCCATCTCGTCGCAGGCCGCGAAGATCGCGGTGGGCGGTTCGCCCCGGGCCAGCAGCTCGGCGGTGGCCCGGTTGCCGCCGTCGATGGTGAACTGCGACTCCACGTCCAGGCTGGGGTCGGGGCGGATCCCGGCCGTCCGCAGTGCCGCCTGGTAGCCCCGCCGCCGGTCCAGGTGGGTGGTGAAGGCCAGCTCGTCGTCCGGGTCGCCGGAGATGTGCGCGATCCGGGTGTGGCCGAGATCGAGCAGGTGCCGGGTGGCGGTCCGCGCGGCGGCCACGTCGTCGATCCGGACGCAGGGCCAGCCGGGCATCACCGTGCCGGAGCTGATGGTGACGCCGGGCAGGTCCAGCGCGGTCAGCGCGGTAACCTCCGGCGGGCGCAATGGCGTGGCGACCAGGATGACCGCGTCCACCCGCTTGTGCAGGCTGGCCGTGCGCAGCACCCGCTGACGGGTCTGCTCCCGGCCGCCGAGGTTGTAGAGCAGCAGGTCGTAGCCGGACTCGTGGACGAACTCCTCGACCGCCTCGACGACCGTGCCGAAGAACCACCGGGTGATCCGGGGGACCACCACCGCCACCGTGCCGGTCTTGCCGCCGGCCAGCCGCGACGCGCTCGGAGAGACCGCGTACTGGAGCTGCTCGGCGGCGGCGAGCACCCGGCGCCGGGTCGCGGCCGACACGGTCGGGAGGCCGCGCAGCGCCCGCGAGACGGTGGCCGTGGAGACCCCGGCCAGGCGGGCGACATCGTCAATCTTGGTCATCGTTGCCCCGCTCCACCCGCGCCCGCCGCCGCCGGGGGACCGGCGGCGGCGGACCTGCGGGTCAGCCCTTGACGCTGCCGGCGAGCAGGCCGCGCACGAAGAAGCGCTGGAGGGACAGGAACACGATCAGCGGTACGACGATCGACACGAAAGCGCCGGCCGTCAGCCGCTGCCACTCGTTGCCCCGGGTGCCGGCCATCTCGGCCAGCTTGACGGTCAGCGGGGCGGTCTCGCTGCGGCCACCCGCGAAGATCAGCGCGACCAGCAGGTCGTTCCAGACCCAGAGGAACTGGAAGATGCCGAAGGCCGCCAGGGCCGGGGTGATCAGCGGCAGGACGATGGTGCGGAAGATCTTCGGGTGGGTGGCCCCGTCGACCCGGGCCGCCTCCATCAGGTCCCTGGGCAGCTGCGCGATGAAGTTGTGCAGCAGGAAGACGGCGAACGGGAGCGCGAAGCAGGTGTGCGCGAACCACACCTGGGCGAACTTCTGCTCGTCAACCAGGTCCCAGGCGGGGAGCACCGTGACGCCGGCGATGGTGACGCCGGTGGAGAAGAACCTCAGCAGCGGCACCAGGGCCATCTGCAGCGGCACGATCTGCAACGCGAAGATCGCGATGTAGAGCCAGTCCCGGCCCTTGAAGTTGATCCAGGCCAGCGCGTACGCGGCCAGCGACGCGAAGGCGAGCGGGAAGAGCACCGACGGGATCGTGATCGCCAGCGAGTTGATGAAGTAGGTGGCGAGCTGCCCCGACGAGGAGGAGCTGCCGAAGAGCACCTGCTGGTAGTTGTCCAGGGTGAACTGCGGGTTGGTGAAGAAGGTCCACCAGCCGGTGGTCTTGATCTGGTCCTCCGGCCGGACCGAGGAGATCAGCAGGCCGAAGGTCGGGATGGTCCAGACCAGTGCGATGACGATCGAGACGAGCGTGGCCATACGGCTGTTCAGCCGCTTGCGGACCCGGCCCGCGACGGTGGTCTTCTCGGTGGCCTGGGTGCCGGCCGGAACGGTGGGCGTGGCGGTGGTCATCTCAGCCCTCCCGCTGCTGACGCAGGTTGCGGATCTGGTAGATCACGATCGGGATGACCAGGACGAAGAGGAAGACCGCCAGGGCCGAGCCTTGCCCGTTCTCCTGGTACCGGAACGCCTGGTTGTACATCTCGTTCGCGATAACGCTGGTGTCGAAGTTGCCGTTGGTGGCGGTCCGGACGATGTCGAAGACCTTGAGCGTGGCGATCGAGAGCGTCACCACCACGACGATCAGCGCTGGCCGGATGCTCGGCATGGTGATCCGCCAGAACATCTGCCAGGGAGTGACCCCGTCGAGACGGGCGGCCTCCACGATGTCGGCCGGGATGGCCTTGATCGCGGCGGAGAGCACCACCATGGCGAAGCCGGCCTGGATCCAGACCATGATCACGATCAACAGGAGCGTGTTGAGCGGCGCCTCCTGCAACCATGACTTCGGCTCGCCGCCGAGGCTAGTCACGAGTTGGTTGAGCAGGCCGATCTGCTGTTCACCGTCGCCACGGTAGGCGTAGACGAACTTCCAGATGATGCTCGCGCCGACGAACGAGATGGCCATCGGCATGAAGATCAGCGACTTGGCCACCGCCTCCAGCCGGGCCCGGTCCACCAGCACGGCGTAGATCAGGCCGAACGACGTGGCCGCCAGCGGCACCAGGATCACCCAGACCAGGGTGTTGATCAGTACCCGGATGATCGAGCCCTCGGAGAACATCCAGCTGTAGTTGTCGAGGCCGACCCAGTTGACGCTGTCGCGGTCCATGAAGGAAAGCAGCGTGGTGCGGATCGCCGGCACCACCAGCCCGACCATGAGCAGCAGCAGTGTCGGCAGCAGGAAGAAGAGCGCGAAGAGCCCCTCCCGCTGCTTGCGCCGACGGGGCGGTGGGGCGCCGCTCGCGGAGGCGGCGATCAGCTGCGCCTCGCGACGGCGGGCGAACCAGGCCGGCACCACGTCGAGGAGCAGGAGCAGGCCGCCCACCACCGCGACGAAAGCGATCAGCCCGTACATCAGCATGAGGAACTTCGGCTGTTCCTCCGCGAAGTCGAACTCCATCGACCCTCCTTCAAGGGTTCGGTCGGGAACGGTGGTCCGGCCCGCCTGCGCGGGCCGGACCACCGTCTCAGATCACTTCGGCCAGCTGCTCTCGATGCCGTTGAGCACCGTCGCGGTGTCCTTGCCGTTCAGCCAGTCGACCATGCCCTTCCAGAACGTCCCCGCGCCGACCGCAGCCGGCATCAGGTCGGAGCCGTCGAAGCGGAAGACCGAGTTCTTGTCCTGCAGGATCTGGACGGAGAGCTTGTCGATCGGGCTGGCCACGTTGGCGATGTCCAGCTTGTTGTTCGCCGTGACCCAGTTGCCGAGCTTCGCGCGGCTGTTGACGTACTCGCCGGAGGCGAGGTAGGTCTGCACCGCCTGCACCTCCGGGCGGTCGGCGAAGCCGACGACGACTTCGCCGCCGCCCAGCACCGGCTTGCCCTTGGCCGGGTCGACGGCCGGGAAGTAGAAGGCGAAGGCGTCACCGTCCTCGGCGACCTTGGTGCCCTGCGGGAACTGGTTGGCGTAGAAGGACGCCTGCCGGTGCATGGCGCACTTGCCGGTCGTGATCGGCACGCCCGCCTCCTGGAAGGAGGTGGTGGTGATGCTCTTGACGCCGCCGAACCCGCCGTTGACGTACTTCTCGTTCTTGAGAATGGTGCCGGCCTTGTCGACCGCCTGGGCGACCTTCGGGTCGTTGAACGGGATGCCGTGGGTCGTCCACTGGTCGTAGACGTCGGGGGTCTGCGTCCGCAGCATCAGGTCTTCGATCCAGTCGGTGGCCGGCCAGCCGGTGGCGTCACCGGACTCGACGCCGACGCACCACGGCTTGGTGCCGCTCGCCGCGATCTTGTCGCTCAGCGCGATGAGCTCGTCCCAGGTGGTCGGGACGGTCCAGCCCTTGTCCTTGAACATCTTCGGCGAGTACCAGACGAAGGACTTGACGTTCGCGCCAAGCGGAACCCCGTAGAGAGTCCCGTTGACGGTCCCGTACTTCAACCAGTCGGCCGGCATGTTCTGCTCGGCCAGGGCCTTGGTGTCGGCCCCGAGGGCCTTCAGCTTGCCGGCATCGGCGAACCGCTTCACCAGGCCCGGCTGGGGCACGAAGGCGATGTCGGGCGCGTTGCCGCCGTCGACCCGGACGCCGAGCTGCGCCTCGAACTCGCCGCTGCCCTCGTAGTCGATCTTGATGCCGGTGCAGTCCTCGAACTGCTTCCACGACCGCTCGAGCAGGTCGGCCTCCGCGTCCCGGATCGAGGCGTAGATCGAGACCTTCTTGCCGTCGTGGCCCTGGTACTTCTCGTATGCGGCGCACTCGGGGGAGCTCGCCTTGCCGCTCTTCTTGTCGTTGCCGGTGCCGCAGGCGGTGGCGCCGAGCGCCAGCCCCAGTACGCCGGCGATCGCGAGAGCCTGGCGCGATCTGGCAAACGCCATGCCGATCTCCTTCCTTGCCGGCGCGTGGGGAACCGAACCCGCGCCGGTCCGATGGTCGTCCCCACATGTAAGCGCTTGCATCATCCCGAGTCCACCCCCAGCCGGACACGGCCCGGTAACAATCCCGAAACCCCCTCACCGGCAGTGGGCGCGCTCCCACGCACCGCGCTTCCCGCGGCGCCGGGCCCCTTCCCATCGATGGAACTTTCTGTCACGCTGAACGGACGAGATCGAAGGATTTCAACATTGGAGGTGCTGGATGCGTAGACGGTGGTTCAGCCTCGCCGCGGCCGCCCTGCTGGCCGCGATCACCCTGGTGCCCGCGGCCCCGGCGCTGGCCGCGCCGACCTTCAAGGTGCCCTTCCCGTGCGGCCAGTCCTGGTCCGGGCAGACCCGTTCCGACCACAGCCCGGCGTACGCGATCGACTTCAACCGCACCGACGACCTCGGCGACCCGGTGGTGGCCAGCGCGCCGGGCACGGTCGACCGGGTGACCGACCTCGGCGGCACCAGCTACGGCAAGTACGTGCGGATCGACCACGGCGGCGGATACACCACGTACTACGCCCACCTCAACGGCTTCAACGTCTCCGTCGGCCAGAGCGTCGGCTACGGCAAGGTGATCGGCTGGGTGGGCAGCACCGGCGGCTCCACCGGCCCGCACCTGCACTACGAGCAGCGGCTCAACGGCAACGACATCCAGGCCCGGTTCAACGGCGCGCTCGCGCTCTACTGGGGCACCAAGACCTACACCAGCGACAACAACTGCTCCACCACCGGCTCCGGCACGGTGAACACGGCCGGCGGCGACCTGACCGTCCGCTCCGGCCCGGGCACCGGCTACACCGCGGTCGGCTCGATCGCCGACGGCACCAGGGTGACCATCTACTGCCAGACCAGCGGGACCAGCGTCACCGGCACGTACGGCACCAGCTCGATCTGGGACCGGATCGGCTCCGGCCGGTACATCGCCGACGCGTACGTCTACACCGGGTACGACGGCTACATCCCGAACGTCCCCCGCTGCTGACGGCGGGCGCGGCCAGGCCCTCCGCGCCCGACCGGCACACGTCGCCCCGCCGGAACGCGCGACGCCGGGGTCGTCGTGCCCGGATGCTCCTGTCTGGGAGGACGGAGATCCGGACCCGACGACCCCGGCGGGTCAGGGTTGGTGCGGAACCGGCGTCTAACTGAAGATGCTGACGCCACCCGGGCCGACCAGAAGACCGACCACGATGAGGACGATGCCCCACAGGATCTGCCGGCGGAACAGCGCGAGGATGCCGGCGACCACGAGTACGACTGCGATAATCCAGAGAATCAGCTCCATGGCCGCTGAATACCCGGCCATCCGAGCCCGGAAACCTGGGTCACCCGACCAGATGATCTCCCAGGTGGAAGATGCTGTACGCCTGTTTGATCACGGGGTGGGCGACGTTGCGGACCCGTACCCCGCCCGGGGTGGTGCCCCGCTCGGTGCCGTGGTGGGCGTGCCCGTGCAGGGCCAGCGCGGTCGGCGCCGAGTCGATCGCCTGCCCCAGTTGGTAGCAGCCGAGGAACGGGTAGATCTCCAGCGGCTCGCCGGCGAGGGTGTCCGGCACGGGGGAGTAGTGGGTGAGCGCGACCAGCAGGTCGCACTCCAGCCCGCGCAGCGCCTCGCCGAGCGCGTCCGCGCTCTCGTTGGTGGTCCGGACGAAGGACTTCATCTCCGGCTCGCCGAAGTCGCTGGCGCACCGCCCGGCGAAGCCCCCGCCGAAGCCCTTCACCCCGGCCACGCCGAGCCGCCCGCCGGCGCACTCCAGCACCATCCCGGTCCCCTCCAGCACGGTGATTCCGACATCCTCCAGCACCTTGACCACCTGCGGCACCTGGTCGCACTGGTGGTCGTGGTTGCCGAGCACGGTGATCACCGGCACCCCGAGATTGCCGAACTCCTGCGCCACGCAGCGCGCCTCGGACTCGGTCCCGTGCCGGGTCAGGTCACCGGCGAGCATCAGCACGTCGGCGCAGTCGGGCAACTCCTCCAGGGCCGGCCGGAACCGACCGACCACGTCCTGGTCCACGTGGACATCGCCGACGGCGGCGATCCGGATCACGATCCCACCTCCCTCACGGCAGCTCCTCGGCCTGGCTGGGCGCCTGCGCCCGGATCACCCCGATGTCGCTGGTGACCGGCACGTCGGGGAAGCGCTCGGTCACCCGGCGCAGGATCTCCTCCCGCCGGTGCGGGCTCTCCACCTCGCCGTAGAGCACCAGGCCCCGCTCGCGGCGGACCACGGTGATCCCCTGCTCGGCGACGGCCGGGTCCTCGGCCAGCATCCGGTGGATCTCCGCCTCGACGTACTCGTCGGGCGGTGCGGCGCCGCCGCCGTGCTGCTCGGTCACGGTGTCTCCCTTCCTTCGGGTGTGCCGCCCTGCGGCAGCACGTCCAGCCGGTCGAGCAGCACCAGGAACGCCTCTGCGTACGGCGAGTGCTGCGTGTCCTTCCGTACCCGTTCCCAGTCGATCTGTTCGCGCAGTGAGCGGGCCAGCGGCAGGGCGCGGGCGAAGTCGCAGTAGTGCTGGGAGAAGCTGAGCAGCTTGTGCACCATGAGCTGGGTCGCCGAGAGCACCGGCATGTGGATCGCGTCGACCGGGCGCACGATGGTGTCGGCGAACGTCTCCTCGGTCACCGGGGTCTCGATCGGCCGGTGGATCAGGTCCACCATCCGCCCCTCGTCGTAGACCTTGACCAGCCAGTCCTCGGGCGGGCGCTCGGCGGTGAAGCCGGCCGCGACCAGTGCCTCCAGCGCCCGGTCCACGTCCTGCTCGCGGAGCAGGAAGTCGACGTCGTGGTCGCTGGAGTGGCCGCCGTGGGCGTACACGGCGAAGCTGCCGCCCAGGGCGAACGGGATCTCGGACTGCTTGAGCACGGCGGCGACCTTCTTCAGCGTGTGGACCAGGGTCTCGTCCCCGCGCTCGGCCATCTGGGTCTCCCGTCGTCGTCACATGGCGGTGGGAATGAAGTTGCGTACCCGGCAATCGGGTCGGCCACACCTGGCGGTGGCACGTGTGGCGTCGACGGGCACAGAAAGGGGCAAATCGCCGGGTGGGCGAGCGCGGGTCGGATAGCGTGGGGAAGGTGGTGAGATCAGTGCGGGCGTGGCGCGGCGGGCCCCGACTGCGTACCGTCGCCCTGATCGGCATCGATGGCTCGGGCAAGACCACCCAGGCGCACCGGCTCGCCGAGGCGCTCAGCGCGGCCGGTCACCCGGCCACCTACCATCGCAACGCCGGCGGCCGGCGGTGGCTCGGCCGGCTCGCCCACCGGCTCGGGCGCCCGGACGCCCAGCGGCTCGTCGGGCGCGACGGCCTGCTCGCGGCCGAGTCCGCGCTCCGCTGGCTCGCCATCGCCCTCGCCCTGTTGAGCTGCCTGGTCACCGGCCGGACCGCGGTGATGGACCGCTACTCCGCCTGCCAGTACGCGAGCATCCGGGCGCACGGCGGTCAGCGGTGGGAACGGCTGGCCCGGGCCGGCTACCGGCTCTTCCCGGCCCCGCGGGTGACCTTCCTGCTCACCGTGGACCCGGCCGAGGCGTACCGGCGGATCGAGCGGCGCGGCACGGACCACGAGAGCATGCGCTGGCTCACCGCCGCCGCGACCGCGTACCGGACGCTGCCCGAGTATCCGAGCTTCGTGGTGGTGGACGCGGGCGGCTCACCGGACGAGGTCTCCCGCCGGATCCGGGCCCACCTCACCGAGTGGCTGCCGGCGGGCCCGTCGGCCGACACGGCGCCGACCGCCGGCCCACCCGCGGGCGGTGCGGAGCCGGCCGGTCCGGTGGCGGCTCAGGCCCGGCCGTAGGCCGGGATGCTGGCGCCGCTGGTCGGTGCCGACTCGTCGGAGGCCAGGAAGCGGATCACCGCGGCGATCTCCGCGGGGGAGACCCAGCGCCGGTGGTCGGCGTCCGGCTGGGCGGCGCGGTTCGCCGGGGTGTCGATCACGCTGGGCAGCACCGTGTTGCACCGGACCCCGCGCGGCCGGTACTCGACCGCCACCGCGTTGGCGAAGGCGAGCACGGCGGCCTTGGCGGTGGCGTAGCCCGCCGCGCCGGGGAAGGGCGCCACCGCGGCCCGGGCCGAGACGCAGACCACCGCGCCGCCGCCGGCCGCGACCAGGTACGGCAACGCCGCCTGGGTGACCAGGTACGTCGGGCGGAGGTTGATCCGGAGCATCCGGTCGAACTCCTCGACCGGGGTCTCGTGCACCAGCCCGCCGCTGGCGTACCCGCCGACGAGGTTGACCACCGCGCGCAGCGGCGCGCCGGGGTCGGCCGTGGCCAGCTCGACGGCCCGGGCGGCCCCGGCGGGTTCGAGCAGGTCCGCGGTGACCCGGACCGGTCCGGACCCGGCCGGCTCCGCCGCCGCGCCCTCCCGCTCGGGTACGACCACCCGCCAGCCGGCCCGGAGGAAGGCGGCGGTGACCGCCCCGCCCAGCCCGCCCGTGCCTCCGGTGACCAGCACACTGCGCTCCGCCATGGGCCCACGCTAGCTGCCGGCGGCGCCCGGCCGGGGCCCAGGGCGGGTGGCTTGGAACGGTCCGCGCCCACCGCCGGCGGATCGCCTCCTCGCCGACCTGCGCCGGGTCGCCGTGGCGCCCCGCCGACCGGCGGGCCGGGCTGGCCGTCCGGTCGGCCGGACGGGGACGACGGCCGATCGGCGGACCGGCCGGCACGGCCGAGTCGGCCTTACCGGATGAGGCGGCCGGGCTGGGGGAATGGCACCCTTGCCGCGGGGGCCCGGCGCGGAGGGCGGTACTTTTCCGGATACGGGCGGTGATGGTTGACGCTCACGCTTCATGAAAGTAAGTTTCATCCGTGGCGAAGAGTCCGAAGATTTCTGCGAGTCACGAACCAGGTGGACTGATCGTCCACATCAGTGGCCTGCTCCCGTCGCTGTCCCCGGCCGAACAGCGGGTCGCCCGGCTGGTCGTCGCCGACCCGGCGGACGCCGCCCGGCGCACCATCACCGACCTCGCCACCGCCGCCGCGACCTCCGAGGCGACCGTCATCCGGTTCTGCCGGTCGGTCGGCATGGACGGCTACCCCCAGCTGCGGATCCGGCTCGCCGCCGAGGCGGCCCGCCGGATCGAGCCGCCGGACGCCCGGGTGGTCGGCGGCGACATCCCGCCCGGCGCCGACCTCGCGCAGATCATCGCGACCATCGCGTTCAACGACGCGCGGGCCGTCGAGGAGACCGCCGAGCAGCTCGACCCGGCCATCTGCGAGCAGGTCGTCGAGGCGATCGGCGGGGCCGGCCGGATCGACGTGTACGGCGCCGGCGCCAGCGGCTTCGTCGCCTCCGACTTCCAGCAGAAGCTGCACCGCATCGGCCGGACCGCCTTCTACTTCCCGGACGTGCACACCGCGCTCACCTCGGCGGCCCTGCTCGGCCGGGGCGACGTCGCCGTCGGTATCTCGCACACCGGCACCACCTCCGACGTGATCGAGGTGCTGGAGCAGGCGCGGGCGCGCGGCGCCACCACGGTGGCCCTGACGAACTTCCCCCGGTCGCCGATCACCGAGGTGGCCGACTTCGTGCTCACCACCGCGGCCCGGGAGACCACCTACCGCTCCGGCGCGATGGCCAGCCGGCTGGCCCAGCTCACCGTCGTCGACTGCCTCTTCGTGGGGGTGGCGGCGCGCAACCGGGCCAGGGCCAAGAAGGCCCTGGAGGCGACCGCCGAGGCGGTCCAGTCGCACCGGGTGGGCTCGCCGCGGAGGCGCGGATGACCGCCGGGCGGGTGGATCGGGACGAGTTGGCCGCGGTCCGTCCGGTGGTGCGCGTCGGCGCGCCGACCGAGCGGCGCAACCCGCACAGCGTCGACCTGGACCTGATGTCGACCCGGGACGTGCTCACCGTCATCAACGACGCGGACCGGCGGGTCCCGGCCGCGGTGGCCGCCGTCCTCGACGAGATCGCGGAGACCGTCGACCTGGCGGTCGCGGCGCTGCGGGGCGGGCACCGGGTGCACTACTTCGGCGCCGGCACCTCCGGGCGGCTGGGCGTGCTGGACGCGGCCGAGCTGGCGCCCACCTTCAACTCGCCGCGGCACTGGTTCTGCTCCCACCTGGCCGGCGGCCCCGAGGCGATGTGGCGTGCCGTCGAGGACGCCGAGGACGACGAGCGGGCCGGCGCGGCCGAGGCCGCCGAGTGCGTGCGCCCCGGCGACCTGGTGGTCGGACTGGCCGCCAGCGGGCGCACCCCGTACGTCCTCGGGGCGCTCGCCACGTCCCGGGCCCAGGGGGCCGCGACCGTGCTGCTCTGCGCCAATCCGGAGGCCGAGGCCGCCTCGTCGGTGGACGTCTTCATCGGCGTGGACACCGGACCGGAGGTCGTCACCGGGTCGACCCGGATGAAGGCGGGCACCGCGCAGAAGTTGGTGCTCAACACGTTCTCCACCGCCGTGATGGTGCGACTCGGCCGGGTCTACTCCAACCTGATGATCGACATGGTGGCCACCAACGCCAAGCTGCGCGGCCGGATGATCTCGATCCTGATGGAGGCCACCGGCTGCGCCGAGGAGGTCTGCCGGCAGGCGCTGAACGAGGCCGACGGCGACCTGAAGACCGCCCTCGTCTCCCTCGTCTCCGGCGCCGAGGTCTCCGCCGCCCGGGCCGCCCTGGCCCGCTCCGCCGACCAGGTGCGCGACGCGCTGGACCTGCTCGCCTCCTGACCCGGCGCCGCGCCGTCCCCCGGCGCACCGCCCCGGCCCGCCCCGGTGCGACACGCGTCACGCCGCGCACGGGACGTCTTTCGCGCTGCGGATTGTTCATCGAGGGGTGGGGTAATCCTCACCCGTGGCTGAACCGACCGGTCCACCGACGCGTATCTGGCAGTGACCAGGATCGCATTGAGGCGGTGACGCGGGTCGCTGTGTTCATGGAATTTGCAATGGTGCGATTCCGTGGGGGCACGACGATTCCGCTGATCCGTCGCTTCGTTCCCGGGGCGGCGGGCGAGCCGACCTACCGGGGTCCTGACAGCAAACATGGACCGGGCTCTCAGCTACTACTCAGGCATTCGTGACAACTTCGACTCACGACATGGAATCCCCGACACGTCTCATCTGTTGTGTAGGTGTCAGCACCGGTGGGCACAGCGGAAGTTACGGGGAGGGGCTGATGGACGTGGGGATGGCAAGGAACCGGGCAACCGGCGCGAGCGAGGGGACCGTGGGCACCGTGGACAAGAACATCGGCATGCGAACCGACGAGGTTGCCGAGGAGCGCGACCTGGTCGGCGTCTACCTGCACGAGATCTCCCGTACGCCGCTGCTGGACGCCGCCAAGGAGGTCGACCTCTCCAAGGCGATCGAGGCCGGCCTCTACGCCGAGCACCTGCTCGGGGAGGACCGCGTACCGGACGGCGTCGACCGGGAGGACCTGGAGCGGCTGGTCGTCGAGGGCGAGCGGGCGAAGGACCTCTTCATCCGCGCGAACCTGCGACTGGTCGTGTCGATCGCCCGACGCTACGTGCGGTCCGGGATGCCCATGCTGGACCTGATCCAGGAGGGCAACACCGGTCTGGTCCGGGCGGTCGAGAAGTTCGACTACGAGCGGGGCTACAAGTTCTCCACCTACGCCACCTGGTGGATCCGCCAGGCGATCAGCCGGGCGATCGCCCAGCAGGAGCGCACGGTGCGGCTGCCCGTGCACCTGGTGGAGGACGTCAACCGGATGCGCAACGTGGCCCGTCAGCTCACCCGTGAGCTGGGCGGCGACCCGGAGCCGGAGCAGATCGCGGCGTCCCTCGGGGTCACCGTCGAGCGGGTCAACGAGCTGGTCCGCTGGTCGCAGGACACCGTCTCGCTGGACACCCCGGTGGGCGACGACGGCGACACCAACCTCGGCGACCTGGTCGCCGACAGCGACGCCCCGTCGCCGGAGGACATCGTCCTCACCGGCCTGGAGCGGCAGCGGATCGAGGGCCTGCTCAACCACCTCGACGACCGCTCGGCCGGCATCATGCGGGCCCGCTACGGCCTGGAGGACGGCCGGGAGCACTCGCTGACCGAGGTGGCGTCGCGCTTCTCGCTCTCCCGGGAGCGGATCCGCCAGCTGGAGATCCAGGCCCTCGGCCGGCTCCGTGAGCTGGCCCGGGCCGAGGGGCTGCAGGCGGCCTGAGCTGGTAGTAATTGAGCAGACGAACGGCCGGCGTCCGATAGGGGGACGCCGGCCGTTCGCCGTCTCCAGGGTCAACGCACCCGGCCGTACCCGGCGATGGTCATCATGTCCATGTCCCGCTTGAGGACGTTGCGGCCCGCGCTCGGCGCGTCGATCACCTGACCGCTGCCGACGTAGAGCGCCACGTGCCCCAGACCGGAGTAGAAGACCAGGTCGCCTGGTTGCAGCGAGCCGCGGCTGATCCGCGAGGTGGCGTCCCATTGCATCGCCGCGCTGTGCGGCAACGACTTGCCGGCCGCCCGCCACGAGGCCAGCGTCAGGCCGGAGCAGTCGTACCCGTCGGGGCCGTCGGCCCCCCAGACGTACGGCTTGCCGATCGCCCCGTACGCGTACCGCACGGCCACCCCGGCCGAGCCGGAGATCGCCGGCGCGCTCCCGGCGGAGGTCGACCTGGTAGGCGCCTCGGTGGCCCGCCCGTACGCCTGCCGGCGCAGCTCGTAGAGGCGGGTGAGGTCGGCCTGGATCTTCTTCTTGCCCGCGGTGAGCTGCTTTGCCTGGGCGGCCTCCCGGGCCAGGGTGGCGTCCAGCCGGGTCTTCTCGGCGATCAGCTTGCGCTGGTTGGCGGTGAAGCCGGCGATGGTCGCCTGACGCTGCCGGGTCAGCTGGTCCAGGGTGCCCAGCCGGTCCGGCAGCGAGCTGACCGTGCCCCGGTCCAGCAGGGCCTGCGCCGTCCGCAACCCACCGGTCTTGTACGCGACGACCGCGATCTGGCCGACGTCGGCGCGGCTCCGCTCGGCCTGTGCCTGCAACGGGCCGATCTTGGCCTGCAGAGCGGCCGCGGTGGCCTTGTTGGCCTTGATCTCCTCGTTGAGCTTGTTGTAGGACTCGACGATCCGCTCCAGCTCAGTCGAGGACTTCTCGATCTGCTTCGTCAGCTCGGCGGGGGTGGGCTCGGCCCGAGCCACCGACGCCGGGGCGATCAGCGCGGCCGAGAGGCCGGCGACCGCCAGCGAACGCAGCAGGATCCGTAAGGACGACAAGAGCGGAAAGCTCCTCTCCCGCGGTCGCCGGGGCGGCTTTCCCTCCCGGCGACACCGGCCCGGGGCCATCCGGGTGGATGGCGGTCGACCGGTCCGGCTCGGACAACCTAACCCGGGACGGGAGTCACCCGCAGTTGAAGCAGGGGCGAATGTTGGCAAAGTGACCGGAAGTGCCGCTGGGGCGGATTACGCTTCGTGACCGCTTTGCCGGCCGGCCGTCGCGGCCCCGTCCCGGTCCGCGCGCTCCGGGCGGTTCGCGTGATTCGTCGTTCTGGGCGAATGTCGCCAGACATCGTTCCGCAAAATCCCGATAAAGACCGAAATGGATTTGGTTTGTCGGCATAGCCGGCCGCCGCAGCCGTCCGCGGGCGCCGAAAACCGCCGGTCCGGCTGGCGCGACCGCAACACAATGAAGCGCGGAGCCGGGAATCCCGTCGGACGGCATCGGCGCCAGCTCACCGGCGGCGCAGACAGCCCGGCGCGCGAGCCCTGGGAGGACGCCGTGCAGACCGATGGCTCCGCCACCCACCCGCCCCGCTCGCCGAAGGCGACCGGCGCGGCCGCGACCCTGCTCTACGCGCGACCCGGCATCGTCGTCACCGGTGAGCGCTTCACCGTCGGCCGGAACAGCTGGCCGGTCGCCGAACTGACCCAGCTCCGGACCGGTCGCGGCCCGCACGACCGGCTCGCCGTCCGCGCCGTGGTCGTCACCGCCGCCATGATCGGCGGCGTCGGGGTGCTGCTCGGCTTCACCGGCGGACTGCAGCGGCTCACCGCCGGGGCGTACCTGACGTTGGGGACGGTCGGCCTGCTGCCCCTGGCGCTGGTGCTGCTCGGCGACCGCTGGCGGCCGCCCGCGCACGAGCTGTGGGGCCGGTACCGCGGCACCGAGGTGCTCCTCTTCAGCAGCGACGACGAGCGGCAGTTCGGTCAGGTCACCCGCGCGCTGCAGCGGGCCCGCGAGGGCGCCCGCCACGGCGGGTGGGGGGAGCCGCTCGCCGCCGCCGACCCGTGGCGGCCGAACCGCTGACCGCCACGCGCCAACCGCTGACCGCCGGGCCGGCCGCCGACCCCCGGCCCGGTGGTCAGCCGGCGACCGGCTCCGGCGTCCGGGGCCGCTCGGCGGTCAGCCAGTGGCTGACCCGGCGCTCCGCGTAGAACGACACGAACGGCACCGTGCCGGCGAGCATCACCAGCAGCATCCGCTTCAGCGGCCAGTCGACCCGGCGGGACAGGTCGAAGGTGGCGGCCAGGTAGAGCATGTACAGCCAGCCGTGCGCGGTGCCCACCACCGCCACCACGCTCGGGTTGTCGAAGCCGTACTTCAGCGGCATGCCGACCAGGACCAGCACCACCAGCGCCACGCCCACGATCCAGGCGATCACGCGGTACCGGGTAAGGGCTCCGCCCACCGTCGTCCGTCCTTCCGCACCGGCCTCAGCCGGGATAGTCACCGGGCTTCGCGCCCGGGTTGGCGTTCAACCATGACAGGTAGCGGTTGTACTCGGCGAGGTCGCCGTCCTGGACCCCGTCGCCGGGCACCGGCACCCGGCTCACCCGCACCGGCCGGCGTACCCCCGCGGTGGCGGCGGCGGGCTCGGAGCCGGCGGTCGCCGACGGCGCCGGGGTCGGCCGCTCGGTACGCGTGCCGCGCAGCGTGTGTCGCACCTCACGCCACCAGACGAAGACCACGAAGCCGGCGAAGACCGGCCACTCGATCGCGTACCCGAAGCTGAGCGTGTTGCCGGAGGCGGCCCGGGTGACCTGCCACCAGCCGAGGCCGAGAAAGCCCACGACCAGCACGACCATGGCCACGTGGCGGGCGATCCACGCCGGTGTCCAGAGCCGCTTCATGCCCTCGAGCGTACCGGGGCCACCCGCCATCTCCGACGCGGTGTCGTAGTCGGTGGGGTTTGGTGGCACCCGGGCTGGGCATCCGTCTAGACGCCAGCCCGAACGAGACGAGGGGGCGACGATGACCGAATCAGTACGCCGGACCGGTGACGCCAGCCCGGAGCAGCGGATGCCGGAGTGGGACGGCGACCACGTCAGGGACGCCGCCAGCGTCGACGTCGACGGCGAGCTGCTCGGGGTGGACCCCTCCGAGCTCGGCGACGAGGACCTGATCCGGGAGATGCAGAGCCTGCACCGCACCCGGCTGGACACCCTGCGACACGCGGCCGACTCCGCGCTCGCCAACCACCTGCGCCGCACCGCGGAGCTGGAGACCGAGTACCTCGCCCGGCACCCGGGCCGCGAGGTCGACCCGAGCCGGCTGCGGGACCTCTGATGGCGGCCCACGCCGAGCGCGGCATGTCCGCGCCGCCCGAGGTGGTCTTCAACACGGCAACCGACCCGGACCGCGCGGCGGCCTGGCTGCCCGAGCCGCTGCGCCAGGACGGCGAGCGCCGCCCGGAGGTGGTCAGCGCCGCGCAGCTGCGGGCCCGGTGGTGCAGCGACTCCGCGCCCGGATGGTCGGCCGAGATCCAGGTCGAAGCGGCCGACGCCGGCGGCGCCCGGGTCCGGCTGGACCTGGCCGGCGGGGACACCGACGGGCTGGCCGACGAGACCCTGGCCAACCTCGCCCGCGAGGTGGCCGACAACCTGACCGCCGGCTGAGCCGGGCGATTGACGAACCGAGGAGACCGGGTGACCACCAGTGGCCTGAAGCAGAAGGTGGCGCGGCTGCGCCGGGCGTACGCGCCGGACGAGCACCGGCCACTGGGCGGGTACCTGGTGGCGATGGGCACCTACGCCACCGTCACTGCGGCCCTGGCCGGCGTGGTCCGGGCGACCGGGCGGCCGGTGCCGGAGCAACCCGCCCCGGCCGACGTGGTGCTGCTCTCGATCGCCACCCACAAGCTCAGCCGGCTGCTCTCCAAGGACGCGGTCACCAGCCCGCTGCGCGCCCCGTTCACCCGCTACGACCACCCGATCGGCAGCGGCGAGGTGATGGAGCAGGTCCGCGACCGGGGCAGCCCCACCCGGCACGCCATCGGCGAGCTGCTGAGCTGCCCGTTCTGCCTGGCGGTGTGGGTGGCCACCGGGCTCACCGGCGGTCTGGTCCTGGCCCCCCGGCTCACCCGGCTGGTGGCCACCGCGCTCACCGCCGTGGCCGCCTCCGACTTCCTCCAGATGGGGTACGCGGTTGCCCAGCAGGCGGCCGACGGCGGGCACCACGACGAGAAGTGACCCGGGTACGACGAAGGGGCCGGCGTCCGCGCCGGCCCCTTCCGCTCGTCCGGGATCAGGTGGGGGTCGTCCCGTGGTCCTCGCCGGCCCAACCGCGTGACGCCTCCGGCTCGCGCTCGCCCTCGTCCTCGGCGGTGATGATCTCGTCATCCACCGCGGTCTCCTGGTGCTCACGGGAGAAGTCGGGATTCGCGTTCGGATCCGGGCCCTTCGGCGGTTGGCCGAGCGCCTCGATGTGCTCGTGCCCCTCGTCGCGGTCGGTCATCGCACTGTCCTCTCCGTCGTCCGGGCCCTCGGCGTGGCACGGTCCGCCGCCGTACCGATCCGTCGCCGGCCGGTTCTCACGCCACGGTCCCACCGAGCAGGTCGGCCGCCTCGTCCACCGCGTACTCGCCCTGGGGGAGGGCGGCGATCCGGGAGAGCAGCTCTGCCGGAAGCTCCGCGGCGACGGCCCGGCGGTAGATGACCGCCTGACTGATCCGCTCCTGACCGTGGAAGATGTCGTCGAGCAGGTCGTCGAGCTGCCGGGTGTCCGGCTCGTCCGTCACGGGTGCGTCGTCGGTCACGCCGATCAGCTACCCGGGCCCGAATCGGTCAAACCTCCCCGGTCGTGGCGCGGGCCGGGGTGACGGCGGACACACGCCGACCCGGAACACCGGGGCCGGTCGGGCCGTTGTGCAGAGCGTCGGTGTGTCCAGTGTCCCCGGGCCTCACCCAAATTGCCTTCGCGGAATACCGTTCGGCTGGAGCCGCGTCGTGCCACTCGCCGAGAGGCGACCTGCACACCGACACCCAGCGCCGCCCCGGCCCCCGGCCGGGGCGGCGCTGTCTCTACCTCCCCACGCCACCCCCGCGCGTCCCCTCGCGCTGATCATGAAGTTGTTGCCGCGACACGCCGTGCCGATCGGCAACAACTTCATGATCAACCTGGTCAGGCGGGGGTGGGGAGGGTGGCGCGGCGGGTGCGGGCGGCGGCGGCCAGGTCCGTCAGGACCTGGGCGGTGGTGTCCCAGCCGAGGCAGGCGTCGGTGACGGACTTGCCGTACTCCAGCTCGCGGGTGGGGTCGAGGTCCTGCCGGCCGGGCTGGAGGAAGCTCTCCAGCATGATGCCGACGATGCCGCGCTGCCCGGCGGCGAGCTGGGCCGCCACGTCCGCCGCCACCTTCGGCTGGTTGCGGTGGTCCTTGCCGCTGTTGGCGTGGCTGGCGTCGATCACCACCCGCTCCGGCAGCCCGGCCGCGCGCAGCAGGTCCAGCGCCCCGGCCACCGACTCGGCGTCGTAGTTCGGGCGCCCGCCGCCACCGCGCAGCACCAGGTGGCCGTCGGCGTTGCCCCGGGTGTGCATGATCGCCGGAGTGCCGGAGAAGTCGATGCCGGGGAAGACGTGCGGCACGCCGGCCGCCCGGATCGCGTCCACCGCCGTCGAGATGCTGCCGTCGGGGCGGTTCTTCATGCCGATCGGCATGGACAGGCCGGAGGCGAGCTGCCGGTGCACCTGGCTCTCCACCGTCCGCGCGCCGATCGCGCCCCAGGCGACGGTGTCGGCGATGTACTGCGGGGTGATCGGGTCGAGGAACTCGCAGCCCACCGGGAGGCCGAGGCGCAGCACGTCGAGCAGGAGCGCGCGGGCGGTTCGCAGGCCGGTGTTGACATCACCGGAGCCGTCCAGCCCCGGGTCGTTGATCAGGCCCTTCCAGCCCACCGTCGAGCGCGGCTTTTCGAAGTAGACCCGCATCACCACCAGCAGGTCGTCCGAGAGCCGGTCGGCCACCTCGCGCAGCCGGCCCGCGTACTCCAGGGCGGCGGCCGGGTCGTGCACCGAGCACGGGCCGACCACCACCAGCAGGCGGTCGTCGGCGCGGTCCAGCGCACTGCCCACCGCGCGCCGGCCGGCCAGCACGGCCTCGGCGAGCGTCGCGTCCAGCGGCAGGTGGTGGTGGAGCAGGGCCGGGGTGGTCAGCGGCACGACACGGTCGATCCGCTGGTCGATGACCCGATGGGCGTCCGGGGTCGTCACGGTGGGGTTCCTTCCGCCGACCGTGCCCCGGGGCCGGCGCCCGAGGTCGAGCCGGCTGCTCGTACACAAAAGGGCAGGGAAGCGATCCCTGCCCAGCCGGCTCGAAGAGGAGTGACGTCAGATCATGGTGAAGTCACCGGCTCCTCCAGCCGGCTGCCTAAACCATCGATACGACCGTGTCACGTCCGCCAGCGTACCCGACGGGACGGGCGGGGCTCACCAGCTCGTCCCCTGGCGGGATCACCTACGAGGTGCGCGGCCCGTTCCGCTGAGCCCGACGCGGGGTAAGTGGGTCGGCATGAGTCACGAGCAGAACGACCAGGACCGGGTCGAGTCCCGATCCCACCTGCTGCCCGAGGAGGCGGCGGTGGGCAGCGGCGACCCGGAGGCCCAGGCTGACGCCATCCTCACCGAATCGGACATCCGGGAGGACCGGAACGTCGCCCAGGACACCACCCTGGAGCACCGCACCTCCGATCAGACGGTGACGCCGAACGAACCGCCGGACTGAGCGGACGCGCCGCGGGCCCGGCGGGAACCCCGGTAGGTCCGGTCGCGCAGTCGCGCGATCGGGCCCACCGACCGCAGCCCCGGCGGCACGTTGCCGATCGGGTCGAAGGCCAGCGCGGCGTCCTCCCGGGCGCCCCGCTGGCCGGCCAGGCAGACCTGCCCGAACGGCCGCCACGGGCCGACCGCCGACGCCACCGCCAGGACCAGTCGCGGCGTGTCCGCCCGGGCCGCCGCCGCGGATACCGCGGCGAGGCCGCGGCCCAGGTCGGGTGAGTCCGGGTCGGCCAACGCGGCGAGGAAGAGCCGCCGCCGGCCCGCCCGGAAGGGCATTATCGAGCTGTACGTCCCGGTGAAGCGCCGCCGGGGCAGCGGCAGGTGCCGCAGCACCGGGGCCGCCCCGCTCGACGAGACCAGCAGATCCACCGGCGGCTCCGGATCCCGGTGCAGCCGCACCCCCAGCCCCAGCACGTCCGGCCAGCTCCCCGGCGTCGGCACCCCCTTCGACAGGCGCACCGTCGCCGGGTAACGGCCGGGCAGGTCCAGCAGCGGAACACCCGTCGGTGGCCCCGACGTACCCCAGATGATCGCCTCGGCGGAGAAGGTCCGCCCGGCGGGATGCAGCAGCCGGGCGTGCCGCCAGCGGGCCAGGGCGGCGGCTGCGCGTTCGGCGGCGGAGGGCGGGAGGGTGGGCATGTCCGGCGAGTACCCCGGCGCGGACCGTCGATGCGCTCCGCTCGTCACCTTTCCGCCCACGAGATCGGATAGCGTCGGGGCATGCCCGACAGCGGTTACCCCTGGCCCATCGAGACGACCCGACTGGACAACGGCCTGCGCGTGGTGGTGAGCGAGGACCGCACCGCTCCCGCCGTCGCCGTGAACCTCTGGTACGACGTGGGCTCGCGGCACGAGCCGGAGGGGCAGACGGGCTTCGCCCACCTCTTCGAGCACCTGATGTTCGAGGGCTCGGCGAACGTGGCGAAGACCGAGCACATGAAGTTCATCCAGGGCGCCGGCGGCTCGCTCAACGCCACCACCAACCCGGACCGGACCAACTACTTCGAGACCGTCCCGGCCGAGCACCTGGAGCTGGCGCTCTGGCTGGAGGCCGACCGGATGGGTGGCCTGGTGCCGGCGCTGACCCAGGAGACGCTGGACAACCAGCGCGAGGTGGTCAAGAACGAGCGGCGCCAGCGCTACGAGAACGTCCCGTACGGCGACTCCTGGCTGCGGCTGCTGCCGCTGCTCTACCCGCCCCGCCATCCGTACCACCACGCCACGATCGGCTCGATGGCCGACCTGAACGCCGCCGACCTGGACACCTTCCAGGCCTTCCACACCACGTACTACGCGCCGAACAACGCGGTGCTCACGGTGGTCGGGGACGCCGACGCCGCCGAGGTCTTCGCGCTGGCCGACAAGTACTTCGGCGCGATCCCGCTCCGCGTCGACATCCCGTCCGCGCCGGACGGGCGTACCGTGCCGGCGACCGGACGCCCGGCGGCGGAGACGGTCACCACCGACGTGCCCGCGCCGCGGGTCTACCTCGCGCACCGCACCCACCCGTTCGGCATCCCCGGGTACGACGTGACCACCGTGCTCGCCACCGTCCTGGGCAGCGGCCGGGGCAGCCGGCTCTACCAGCGCCTCGCCGACGGCGAGCGGATCGCCCAACCGGACCTGATCGGCGCGTACGGGGTGGACCTGGCGCACGGGCCCGCCCCGCTCATCGCCACCGCGACCGCCCGCCCCGGCGTCACCGCCGAGCGGTTGGCCGCCGGGCTGGCCGAGGTCGTCGACGAGCTGGCCACGGTGCCGGTGACCGCGGCCGAGCTGGACCGGGCCAAGTCGCTGCTGAGCACCATGTGGTGGCGGCAGATGTCCACCGTGGACGGCCGGGCCGACACCCTCGGCCGGTACGCCACCCAGTTCGGCGACCCGGCGAAGGCCGGCGAGCGGCTGCCGGCCTGGCTCGCGGTCACCGCGGAGCAGATCGCCGAACAGGCCGCCGAGCTGCTCGGCGCCGCCGACCGGGTGACCCTGATCTACCTGCCCGAGGAGACCTCATGACGCTGATCGCCGAACGTCCCGGTCCGGGCGCCGCCCGTCCGTACCGGTTCCCGCAGGTGGTGCGCCGGGCCGCCGCCGGCGGGCAGGTCGTCGCCGCGCACCTGCCCGGGCAGAACCTCGCCGTCGCGCTGCTGCTGCTCGACGCGGGCGCCGGGCGGGAGCCGGTCGGCAAGGACGGCCTCGGCGGGGTGCTCGCCAAGGCCCTGGAGGAGGGGACCGCGCAGCGGGACGCCACCGCGTACGCGCTGGCGATCGAGGCGCTCGGCACCGAGCTGGTGACCGGGCTGGACTGGGACTCCTTCCAGGTGAGCGTGCAGGTGCCGGTGGAGCGGCTGAGCGCCGCCGTGGAGCTGCTCGCCGAGGCCGTCCGGACGCCCCGGCTCGACCCGGCCGACGTGCGGCGGGTCCGCGACGACGAGGCGACCGCGCTGCGGATGGACTGGGCCAATCCGGGACCGCGGGCGGACGCCGCGCTCCGCGCCGACCTCTTCGGCGCCGAAAACCGGTGGGGCCGGCCGATGTACGGCGACCCGGACACGGTGGCCGGGCTCGACGTGGACGACGTGACGGTCTTCCACTCCGAGTGGTTCATCCGCCCCGGGACGCTGATCGTCGCCGGTGACCTGGAGCGGATCGACCTGGACGCGCTCGCCGCGACGGCGTTCGCCGGCGCCGGCGGCGGGCCGGTGGAGAAGGGCGGCCCGATCGAGGTGCCGGTGCACGACCGCCGGCGGATCATCCTGGTGGACCGGCCCGGGTCGGTGCAGTCGACGCTGCGCCTCGGCCACCCGTCCCCGCACCGCGCCCACCCCGATTACGTGCCGATGACGCTCGCCGGCACGGTGCTCGGCGGGGCGTTCACCTCCCGGCTCAACCATCTGATCCGCGAGGTGCGCGGCTACACGTACGGCATCCGGGGCGACTTCGCCTCGTCCCGCCGGTTCGGCCGGTTCGCGGTCAGCTCCGGGGTGCAGACCGCGGTGACCGCGCCGGCGCTGGTCGAGGCGGTCGGCGAGATCACCCGTACCCAGCTGACCGGGGTGACCGAGGACGAGCTGGTGGTGGCCCGCTCCTGGCGGGCCGGGCAGCTCTCGGTGGAGCTGCAGAGCCCCCGGGCGATCGCCGCCGCGCTGACCACGCTGGTGGTGCACGACCTGCCGGACGACTACCACGCCCGGCTGCGCGAGTCGCTGCTCGCCGCCGACGTCGATCAGGTCTCCGCGGCGGCCGCGACGCATCTGCACCCGCACGCGCTCACCCTGGTCGTCGAGGGGGACTCGGCGGTGATCCGGGACGAACTCGTGGCCGCCGGCCTCGGCGAGGTCGTCGACCACGCCGGCTGACCGCGCGGTGTGACATCGGTCGCGGCGCCGCCGAGCGGGGCGTCCGGGGGCCGGCTGCGAATGCTTCGGCGGGGCGACCCGGAGGCGCGGGATCTTCCGGGCCACCGGGCCGTCCGACGGCGTCGTTCCGGGCCGCGGGGCCGGCCCGGTCGCCGTCGCCGCCGGTGAGCCGGCCGGTCGCCGGCCCGGGCGGTGGGAAAGCCTTCCCCGCCCGGCCGGGGACCTGGGTAGCCTCGCGGGCATGAGGATCGGCATTGTGGGGGCCACCGGCCAGGTCGGTGGCGTGATGCGGCAGGTGCTGGCGGAGCGCGAGTTCCCGGCGGAGCAGGTGCGGTTGTTCGCCTCGGCGCGGTCGGCCGGGCGCACGCTGCCCTGGCGGGACGGCGAGGTCACCGTCGAGGACGCGGCCACCGCGGACTACCGCGGGCTGGACATCGTGCTCTTCTCCGCGGGCAAGGGCACCGCGAAGGAGCTGGCCCCCCGGGTCGCCGCGGCCGGCGCGGTCGTCATCGACAACTCCTCGGCCTTCCGGATGGACCCCGAGGTGCCGCTGGTGGTCGCCGAGGTCAACCCGCACGCCGCCGCGAACCGGCCGAAGGGCATCATCGCCAACCCGAACTGCACCACCATGGCCGCGATGCCGGTGCTGCGCCCGCTGCACGAGGAGGCGGAGCTGGTCGGCCTCGTCGTCTCGACGTACCAGGCGGTCTCCGGCGCGGGGCTGGCCGGCGTCGCCGAGCTGGACGAGCAGGTCCGCAAGGTCGCCGAGCACGCCAGCGGCCTCGCCTTCGACGGCGCGGCCGTGGAGTTCCCGGCGCCGCGCTCCTTCGCCCGCCCGATCGCCTTCAACGTGCTGCCGCTCGCCGGCTCGATCGTCGACGACGGCTCGTTCGAGACCGACGAGGAGCAGAAGCTCCGCAACGAGAGCCGCAAGATCCTGGAGATCCCGGGGCTGAAGGTCTCCGGCACCTGCGTCCGGGTGCCCGTCTTCACCGGCCACTCGCTGCAGATCAACGCGCGCTTCGCCCGCCCGGTCACCCCGGCCCGCGCCCGCGAGCTGCTCGACGGCGCGCCCGGCGTGGCGCTCTCCGACGTGCCCACCCCGTTGCAGGCCGCCGGCCAGGACCCGACGTATGTCGGGCGGATCCGGGCCGACGAGACCGTCGAGCACGGCCTGGCGCTCTTCTGCTCGAACGACAACCTGCGCAAGGGCGCCGCGCTCAACGCCGTGCAGCTCGCCGAGCTGGTCGCCGCCGAGCGCCGCTGACCCCGGTCGTCCGCGTCGGCGCGTCGATCCGCGGGGCTGCCGTCGCATATCGCTTGTCGGGCAGCTGCCCGGTGAGCGCCCGGCCTGGTCGTCGAGTGGTCCGGCAGCGCCGCACGCCCGCCTGCGGCGATCGTCGCGCGCGCGCTTCGGCGATGCGGTGAGATGGGACGCGGAAGCGACGCATCGACGCGGGAGGATCCCATGACGGACGAGAACACCGAGCGGGCCCTGACCGACCTCATCGCCGGCCGGTGGATGGGCGTGCTGGCCACCATCAAGCGGGACGGCCGACCGCAGCTGTCCAACGTGGTTTACTCCTTCGACCGGGAGCGCGGCCTGATCCGGGTCTCGGTGACCGAGGGCCGGGCCAAGACCGCCAACCTGCGCCGCGACCCCCGGGCCAGTTTCCACGTCGGCAGCAACGACGGCTGGGCGTACGCGGTGGCGGAGGCGCGGGCGGAGCTGACCCCGATGGCCGAGCGACCGGACGACGCGACCGTCGAGGAGCTGATCGGGCTCTACCGGTCGGTGCAGGGCGAACACCCGGACTGGGACGACTTCCGGGCCGCCATGGTCGCCGAGCGCCGCCTCGTGCTGCGGCTGCACGTGGAGCGGGTCTACGGCATGCCCCCGCGCGGCTGACCATCGGGCCGGGTTCCCGCCCCGGCCCCGCTGTGTCCCGGGGGCGCGGTAACTGCCGGTCCCGGCACAGCCGCGCCGACTGGTGGTCCTGCTCGTGGCTGCCGCTCTTCTACGGCCTCAGCAACGGCTTCTACGGCCTGCGGCGGCGGATGCCCCGCCGGCGGTGGGCGGCGCGCGTTACCGGTCGGCGGGGGCGGGTAGACGACCGTGCCGACACCGAGAGGGGAGCACCATGACAACGGTCGGAGAGTTCATGACGACCCGGTTGGTGACGATGGACGGCAACGACACGCTCACCGCCGCGGCGCAGGAGATGCGCGACAGCGCCATCGGCGACGTGGTGGTGACCGACGGCGACAACGTGGCCGGCATCGTCACGGACCGGGACATCACGGTCCGCGCCGTCGCCGAGAACATGGACCCGAGCTCGACCAGGCTCAACCAGATCACCAGCAAGGACGTGGTCACGGTGAGCCAGTACGACGACGCGGTGGCCGCCGCCGACCTGATGCGGACCTACGCCGTCCGCCGGCTGCCGGTGATCGACGACGGCCGCCTGGTGGGGCTGGTCTCGATGGGCGACCTCGCCGTCGAGCGGGAGCCCCAGTCGGTGCTGGCGGACATCAGCGCCGACGAACCGAACAACTGACCCGTCCGCCGCGGTGACGCCGGCCCCCGGTTCGGGGGCCGGCGTCGTGGCTTTCGGCGGGCCTCCCCGCAGACGCTCAGACCGCCTCGATCACCACTCGCGCCTCGGACGCGCCCCGCGCGGCGGCCACCACCTCGGCTTCCGCCCGCACCTCCCGGCCCAACCGGGCCGGCAGCGCCGTGAACGGGGTGACGGTGAGGTCGAGTCGACCCTTGGCGGCCTGTCTGGCCCGCCAGGTGCCGGCGATCTCGCCGTCGACCAGCAGCGCGCCCGGGTTGCCCAGCATCCGCCAGAGCTGCTGCTGGTGGGCCTTCTCCGGGACCAGCAGGGCCCGGTCGCGGGCCTGCAGGTAGGGGTCGCCGGGCGGCAGCAGCCGGACCAGCCGCGCCCGCTCGGCCGCCCGGAGCGCGTCGAGCCGGTCCGCCGGCACCCAGGCCGGGCGGCCGTCGACGCGGACCTCCGTCAGCGCCTCCGCCGGCCACACCCGGCGCAGCTCGGTGGCGCTGGTGCCGAGGAACGCCGCCACGTCGCCGATCGTGGCCGGGCCGAGCAGCCGCAGGTAGGTCAGGGCCAGCGCGTCGGTGCCGGTCGCCACCTCGGGCGGCCCCGGGCGCTCGGCCAGCGGCGCGAGCCGCGCGGCCCGTCCGGACACCGCCAGGCGTACGCCGCCGGCCAGGCCGGCCTGCTGGAAGAGCGCGCCGGAGACGTGCCGGGCGCCGCAGGGCCGGCAGTCGTAGCTCAGCGCGGCCGGGATCCGCTCGGTGACCGCCCGGCTCACCTCGCCCCGGTCCATCGGAGCGGTCACCACCGCTTGGAACGCGTCGGCGGCGGCGCGGAACGCGGCCAGCCCCAGCTTCGCCCCGTCCCGGATCTGCCCGGGGATGCGGCGGGTGGCGTCGGTGTCGCTGAGCGGCCAGAGCGCCGCGGCCAGCGCCGGCAGCTCCGCCCGGCGGTGCAGGTGCGGCGCGCCCCGGTAGGACCAGACCAGCTCCAACCGGTCGTCGTCCAGCCCGACGGTCGCGGGAACCCGGGCGGCCAGCGCCAGCCGGGCCGAACCGTACGGGGTGTCCTGCGCGCCCACGGCCAGCACGTCGAGGTCGCCCGGGCCCGGCCCGGGACGGTCGAGCTGCTGGGCCGCCACCCGGTACGCCAGCACCCGCTCCCGGTCGATCCCCGCCACACCCGCCACGTGCCCTCCTCCGTCCGTCCCGTCGCAGGCTACCGCCGCCCGCCGACACCGCCGCGGCGTCGGCTCACCCGAACCGGGCGAGATTGACGTCGTACCCGATGGGCACCCCTCCTCGGACGTCGCACGCCGCGGATCGCGGGAGGAGTGGACCGGATGGACGCGACCACGAGGTTCTTCGAGGACCTGGACCGGCGGGGGTTCGAACCCCTGTTGCAGAAGACCTCCGGAACCCTGCGCTTCGACCTGCACGAAGGGGCGCAGACGACCCACTGGCTGCTCCAGATCGAGCGGGGCAACCTGCACGTGAGCCAGCAGGACCGGGAAGCCGACACGGTGGTGGGTACCCCGCCGCGGCTCTTCGGCGAGCTGGTCACCGGCAATGAGAACGTCATCGCCGCGCTGCTCCGGGGCGACATGACCGTCTCGGGCGACCTGCGCCTGGTGCTCCAGCTCGAACGGATCTTTCCCGGTCCGTCGGATGCCCGCGGGCCCCACCACGCATTCCAGAGGGAGGTCCGCTGATGTCGGCCACCAACACCGTCCGGATCCTGGACGGCAACACCTTCGTGGTCTCCGAGGACACCGGCGACATCGAGGCCACCCCGAGCGAACCGACCGGCCTGTTCTCCATCGACACCCGGTTCCTGTCCAAGTGGGTGCTGACCGTCAACGGTGAGCGGCTCAACGCGCTCTCCTACGACGACCTCCAGTACTACGAGGCGCGGTTCTTTTTGGTGCCGGGGATGGCGACGCACTACATCGACGCGAAGCTGTCGATCATCCGGGAGCGGGCGGTGGGCGCCAGCTTCCGGGAGACCCTGACCATCCTCAACCACGACGAGAAGGCGGTCGACCTGGAGATCCGGATGGACGCCGGCTCCGACTTCGCCGACCTGTTCCAGGTCAAGGACGAGATCCTCAACAAGAAGGGGGAGACCTACGCCGAGGCCGAGCCGGACCGGCTGCGGCTGGGCTACCGACGCGGGAACTTCCGGCGGGAGACGGTCGTCACCTCCTCCATGCCGGCCCGCTACGACCGGAACGGCTTCGCGTACACCATCCACCTAGAACCCAACGAGCAGTGGGACACCGCGATCGAAGTGCAGACGGCCGCGCTCGGCCCGGGCGGCCGGGACCTGCGGCTGGGGTTGCAGGCGCACGGCACCGAGCGGCTCGCCCTCCAGCACGACCTGGAGCAGTGGATCGCCAGGGCGCCCAAGGTGAACAGCGAGCACGGCCGGGTATCCCACACGTACCGGCGCAGCCTGATCGACCTGGCCGCGCTGCGCTTCTCGCCGATCTCGCTGGGCGGGCAGACGCTGCCGGCGGCCGGCCTGCCCTGGTTCATGACCATGTTCGGCCGGGACAGCATCCTGACCTGCCTCCAGGTGCTGCCGTTCGCCCCGGACCTGTCGAAGACGACGCTGCGGATCCTGGGCGCCCTGCAGGGCACCCGCTTCGACGACTTCCGCGACGAGGACCCGGGCCGGATCCTGCACGAGATGCGGTACGGCGAGACGGCCGCCTTCGAGGAGCAGCCGCACTCGCCGTACTACGGCTCCGTCGACGCGACCCCGCTGTTCGTGGTGCTGCTCGACGAGTACGAGAAGTGGACCGGCGATGTCGCACTGGTCAAGGAGCTGGAACGGGAGTGCCGGGCCGCGCTGAAGTGGGTCGACGACTACGCCGACCTGGTCGGCAACGGCTACATCTGGTACGAGCGGCGCAACACCGACACCGGCCTGGAGAACCAGTGCTGGAAGGACTCCTGGGACTCGATCTCGTACTCCGACGGGACGCTGCCGCCGTTCCCGCGGGCCACCTGCGAGGTGCAGGGGTACGCGTACGACGCGAAGATGCGGGCCGCCCGGCTGGCCCGGGAGTTCTGGGGCGACCTGGCGTACGCCGACCAGCTGGAGCGGGAGGCGGCAGAGCTGAAGCAGCGGTTCAACCGGGAGTGGTGGGTGGAGGACGGCGAGTACTTCGCCCTCGGCCTGGACCCGAGCGGTCGGCAGATGGACGTGCTCAGCTCGAACATCGGTCACCTGCTCTGGAGCGGCATCGTCGACCACGAGCGGGCGGCGAAGATCGCCGAGCACCTGGTCGGCCCGCGGCTCTTCTCCGGGTGGGGGGTGCGGACCCTGGCCGTGGGCGAGGTCCGCTACAACCCGATCGGCTACCACAACGGCACGATCTGGCCGTTCGACAACTCGTTCATCGCCTGGGGGCTGCGCCGGTACGGCTTCGCCGAGGAGGCGGCCACCATCGCCAACGGCATCCTGGACGCGGCCACGTACTTCGACGGGCGGCTGCCCGAGGCGTTCGGCGGCTACCCGCGGGAGCTGACCAAGTTCCCGGTGGAGTACCCGACGGCGTGCAGCCCGCAGGCCTGGTCGACGGGTACGCCGCTGCTGCTGATCCGCACGATGCTCGGGTTGGAGCCGCACGAGGGGCACCTCGCGGTCGACCCGCGGCTGCCGATCGGCATGGGCCGGATCGAGGTGCTGGACATCCCGGGCCGGTGGGGCCGGGTGGACGCCTTCGCCCGGGGCCGGATGGACATGCACAAGCTGGCCGCCTCGTAGCCGCGCCGCGGTGGCGCCGCCGGCCCCTGGCCCGCGGCGCCCAGGGCGTTCAGTGCCCCGGCGGCGTCTGGTCGCCGTGTGCCTCGGCGCGGGGGAGCAGGCAGAACTCGTTGCCCTCCGGGTCGGCCAGCACGGTCCACCGCGGCAGCTCGCGGACCACCGCGGCCCCGGCCTCCAGCACCGCGGCCCGCTCCTCGGCGTCGCCGACCAGATCGAGGTGGATCCGGCCGGGGGCGGGCAGGTCGTCCGCCGGGCTGATCCAGACGTCGGGCCGGTGCCCCGACGGGTCGCGCAGCAGCACCGCCTCGGTCGGCCCGAGCGAGCGGTCGGCGAGCCGGACCTGATCCACGTCGGCCACCGGCAGCCCGGTGATCGCGCTCCAGAACGGCGCGAGCAGGTACGGGTCGCGGCAGTGGATGACGATCGCGGCGAGGTCGGGCATGCCCTGACGGTAGCCGCGTCACCCGGTCGGCAGCACGCTGTCCAGGAACGCGGCGCTGACCGCCCGGATGTCCGGACGGTCCAGGTCGAGGGCGTGCCCGCCGTGGGTGATCCAGGTGTGCACCGGGTGCCCCGCGGCGAGCAGCCGCCCGGTGAGCCCGACCGACTGGCCGGCCGGCACGGACCGGTCGTCGCGCCCGTGCACCAGCAGCACCGGCACGCCGGAGCCGAGGTGCGTGGCGACGGTCGCGTCGACGGTGGCCGGGTCCCCGGCGGCCGGCGGGTGGCCGAGCAGGTCGGCCCACGGATCGTCGTGGGCGCGCAGCCGCCGCCACTCCGAGTCGAGCGGGTCGACCGGCGGCCAGTACGCCAGCGCGGCCGCCACGTCGCCGCGCCGGTCGACGCCGCGCAGGGCCAGGTGCAGGGCCAGGGTGGCCCCCGCCGAGTCGCCGCCGACCAGCAGCGGCAGCCCGTCGGCGGCCCCCCGGGCCGACCGGGCGGCCGCCCGTACGTCGTCGAGCTGGGCCGGCCAGTGCGCCTCGGCCACGAAGCGGTAGGTCGCCGACACCACCCGCAGCCCGAGCGGGGCCAGCGCCGCGCCGTCCTCGTGGTACCGGCCCCGCCAGCCGCCGCCGTGGATCCAGAGCAACACCGCGCGTTCCGTCATCCCGCCATCGTGTCCGGCTCCGCCGCCGCCCGCGAGCCGCCTCTGCCAACGGCAGAAGGGTGGTCCACCCCCGGAGTCCCGCGGCATGCTCCGCCCCTACGGTGCCGTAACCTACGCGGGGTAAAGTTGCCGGATGTCGGAACTCGTGTACCCGCCCGTGATCGCCGCCGCCAAGACGATGTTCCGGGTCCTCGACCTGCGCCTGACCGTGGAGGGCAGCGACCACGTGCCGCGCACGGGTGGCGCGGTCCTGGCCAGCAACCACGTCAGCTACCTGGACTTCATCTTCTGCGGCTACGGCGCGTACGAGTCCCGCCGGCTGGTCCGGTTCATGGCCAAGCACGAGGTCTTCGCGCACAAGGTCTCCGGCCCGCTGATGCGCGGTATGAAGCACATCCCGGTGAACCGGGCGGCCGGCGCCGGGTCGTACAACACGGCGGTGGAGGCGCTGCGGCGCGGCGAGGTGGTCGGCGTCTTCCCGGAGGCCACCATCAGCCGGTCGTTCCGCGTCAAGGAGCTCAAGAACGGGGCCGCCCGGATGTCGCAGGAGGCCGGCGTGCCGCTGCTCCCGGTCGCGCTCTGGGGCACCCAGCGGCTCTGGACCAAGGGCCGGCCGCGCACCCTGACCCGCCGGCACACCCCGATCACCATCCTGATCGGCGAGCCGATGGACCCGGCCGCGTACCCGGACGCCACCACCATGACCGCGGAGCTGAAGAGCAAGCTGAGCGCGCTGGTGGACCGGGCGCAGCGGGAGTACCCGGACGCCCCGGCCGGCGCCGACGACACCTGGTGGCAGCCCGTGCACCTCGGCGGCACCGCGCCGACCCTGGAGAAGGCCGCCGAACTGGACCGCCGGGGCCGGCGCACCACCACGTCCTGATCGGGCCAGCAGCAAGCGCTGGCGCGGGCGTTCGGGTGCGCGCGGGGGGTGTTCAACGACGGGCTGCGCGCACGCCGGGAAGCCCGCGAGGCGGGCGAGCCCTCCTGCCCGATGGTGAGCTGTCGAAGCGGGTCATCACCCAAGCGAAGCAGACGCCGGAACGGGCGTGGCTGGGCGAGGCGTCGGCGATGGTGCTCCAGCAGCGCCACGGTGGAATCGGCGGCCCGGGCCGTCGGCTTCACCGACGCCCGGATGCTCCGCCGCCTCCGCACCCGCACCCGCGTCACCCGCGACTTTCTCCTCCTCGCCAGCTGACCCCGACCGGGTCGCCGCGCCCCCGCCGGCCTCGGCCGGGGCCGGTGTCCGGCCAGGATCGCGGGCGGATCGGGTCGTGGGGTCAGCAGGCGGAGCCGGGGCGGTGCGGGAGGGCCGGCGGGACGGGCGCCGACTGGCGGGGCGAGCTCGGGTCCCGCTCCGCGTGCCGGCGGTAGTAGTCGTCGCGGGAGAGGAACTCGACCGGGAGCGAGCCGGGCAGCGTGACCCGGCCCGCCGCCGGGACGGGCGCCGGGCCGACCCGGGTGACCAGCTCGTCCCGCTCCGGCGGGGAGAGGTCCACCAGCTCCGGATGCACCAGCCGGAAGGCCGCCACCGACCGGCGTACCTGCCGGGCCAGCTCGGCGACCAGCGCGACCGGGCCGCCGAGGGCGAGCGCCGGCTGCCGGATGGTGCGCAGCGCGTCGCAGACGACCAGCAGTGCGGTGTCGCCGTCCGGGCCGTCGGCCCGCAGCTCCAGCCGGGACGGCCACTGCCAGCGGATCTGCCCGCTGACCAGGCGGGACGGCCGGGCCGGCCGCCGGTGCCGGGCGCCGGTCCGGCCGTCCCGCCCGGAGACCAGGGCCAACTCGGCGCCGCCGCAGACGTACGCGACCCGTCGGTCGGTGACGGTGACCGTCGCCGGCGCGGGGAGCTCCCAGCTGCGGGCGCTCTCGGTCGGACCGAGCAGGTGACCGGCCACCTGGAGTCGGTGCAGCCCGAGCACCCGCTCGCCCGGCTCCGGGAGCAGCGCGTACCGCCGGTCGAGCACGGGGCGGGCGGCGTCGTCGTCGCCGTCGAAGCGGTGCGGCCCGACGAAGAAGGGTGCGGCGTCCTCCTGCACTGTCACGACCTCCCCGGGACGGCTGGCGGTACGTCGAGCGTCGCCGACAATCCGCCCGATGTCATGACACCCGTTAGGGGGTCGGCCGGTCGGTCGCCGCCTGTGACCGGTAGATGCCGATCTCTTCCGGCCGGACGAGCCCGTCCTCGATCGCCCGGGCGAGCAGCGCCGCCTTGGTGGCGGCCGGCCGGCCCGCCCGGGTGTACTTGATCCGCGCCCGGTCCACGTACTGCTTGACGGTGTGCTCGCTGATCCGCATCCGGCGCGCCACCGACGCCTTCGACATCGACTGGAACCACAGCAGCAGCGCCTCGCGTTCCTTGTCGGACAGCGCCGGCCGGTCCGGCCGGGGGTCGCCCACCATCGCCCCGGCCAGCGCCGGCGGCACGTACGGGCGGTCGCTGGCCGCGGCGAGCACCGTGGCGACGCAGTGCTCGCGTCCCTCGTGCTTGGCGAGGAAGGCCACCGCCCCCGCGTCGAGCGCGGCGAGCATGGTGTCCGGGTCGGTGTGCTCGGAGTAGACCACCACCCGCCGGCCGGCGGCGCTCAGCTCGGCCAGCTTGTCGATCACCATCCGCCCGTGCAGCCGCAGGTCGAGCAGGACGACCTCCGCCTCCGGGGCGGCCCGCAGCACCACGTCCGGATCGTCCCCGGTGGCCAGTACCCGCAGCCGCGGCTCGGCGGCCAGCCAGGCCCGCACCCCGTCGATCACCACCGGGTGGTCGTCCACGATCGCCACGCCGATCGGCGGCGCGCCGGTCACGTCCTCCGCCACCGGGTCTGCGTCCATCTGATCTCCCCGTCCCGCTCGTGCACCCGCTCCACCGGACCCGCCTCGTCGGCGGCCGGGGGACCGGTCGCGTGCGGCCCGTCGTGGTCCGGGGTGACCAGGCTGACCACCACCTCGTCCGCCCCGGCGACCACGGTCAGCCGGGCCCACCGCCGGGCGTCGGCGAGCGCCGCGGTGAGTGGGTCGGCGAGCCGGCGGCGTACCTCCACCGGCAGGTCCGGTGGCACGCCGATGGCGATCAGCTCGATCGGCAGGCCGTTGCGGTCGGCCAGGTCGGCGGCGGCCCGCAGCTCGTGCAGCAGCGGATCGGGCACGTCGTCCGACTCGGCGATCAGCCGGCGCAGCCGGGCCGCCGCCAGCACGCAGCGCCGCCGCACCTCGGGGTCGGCCGGGTCGGCGTGGCCGGCCGCGAGGGCGGCCAGCACCTCCTCGGCGGCGCCGCTGACCAGGGCCAGCCGGGCCCGGCGTTCCTCCAGGGCCCGCTCCGCGGCCACCCGTTCCGTCGCCACCGCTCCGGCGGCCGCGGCGGTGCTCGCCCGGTCCCGGGCGAGGGCGGCGATCGCGGCGGCCCCGACGAAGACCGCCACCGGCAGGGACGAGGTGCCGTAGACGTACATCGCGTACCGGGTGAGGTCGGCGGGGGCGGTCGACCCGTGCCCGAGCACGGCGCCCAGCGCGATCACCGCGTGCGCGCCCAGCAGCGCGAGCAGCCAGCCGACCGGGCGGCGCCAGAGCACCAGCAGGAAGAACCAGGCGAGCCCGCCCCACACCCAGTTCGCCGTGGTGAACAGGTACGGCTCGCCGGCGGCGGCGAAGACCGCCGCGTCGACCAGCAGCAGCACCGCCGCCAGCCGCCGGGCGGGCAGCGGGGGGCCGCGCAGCAGCCGTACCCCGGCCAGCCCGCCGACCGCCGCGGTGACCAGCCAACCCGCACCCACCACCGCCGGCGCGGCCAGCTCCGACCAGGCACCCAGCACCGCCGGCAGCCCGATCGCCACGTGCCAGGCCAGCGCGATGGCCACCGCCGCGACCCTTGCGCCCCGGTCGGACGCGCTCGCGACCGCGCTCGCCGCGGCCCCCGCGCCCATCCGCTCGCCCACCGCCGCGGCCGGCCCGCCGCCGGGCCGGGGCGGGCGGCGGGCGGCCTCCTCCGGCGCGCCGACCCACGCGCCCAGGTCAGCCGACACCAGGCCACTCCAGCCGGATCCGGGCGCCCGTCCCCGGGGCGGAGGCCACCTCGGCCCGCCCGCCGACGGTCGCCATCCGGCCGCGGATCGACTCGCGCACCCCGTACCGCTGGGGCGGGACCGTGGCCGGGTCGAAGCCCGGACCGTCGTCGGCGACCTCGACCACGACGGCGTCGGCGACCCGGGCCAGGCGCAGCGTGACGGTCGCGCCGGGCGCGTGCCGGGCTACGTTGGACAGCGCGGCGGCGGCGCTCTCGGCGAGCGCCTCGGCGACCTCGGTCGGGACCGCGCACGGTGCCAGCGTCGCGCTCACCGGCAGCTCGGGCAGCCGCGCGAGGACCGCCCGCAGCCGGTCGTCCAGCGCCGTCGGCCCGGCCGCCGGCGCCGACCGGGCGTCGGCCAGGGCGGCGAGGGTACGCAGGTCGGCCGCGCACCGGTCGCGCAGCGCGGCCGACGGGCCGGCCACCGCGCCGAGCCCGACCATGGTAAGCGTGGCCAGGACGGTGTCGTGCAGGTCCCGGTTCTGCCGCCGCTCCGCCTCCCGGGCGGTCCGGGCCACCACCGCCGCCCGGGCCAGCCGCTGGAAGTCGGCGAAGGCGCGGTCGGCGCGCCCGATCCGCCGCCGCATCAGCGCCGTCATCATCGCCGTGCAGCCGGTCTGCACCAGCAGCGTGGCGGCGTGCGCGCGGGCCTCGACGGCGTTGCCGGCGTCCGCCGCGCCGGCCGCGTACGCGGCGGTGACCAGCAGCCCCGCCGGGACGGACCAGCGGGCCGGGGCGGTCGCCTGGGCGTTGATCACGGTGGTGCTGGCCAGCACCGCGAGCCAGCTCCCCTCGCCCGGCAGCACCCCCGGCGCCACCAGCCAGGGGATCAGCAGGCAGGCCGCGGTGGTGAGCGCGACGTCGCCGGCCACCAGCGGCCCGGAGGTGCCGCGCCGCAGGGCCCGGACGGCGTACCAGACCGACCAGGCGGTGAGCGTCGCGACCACCGGCACCAGCAGGGCCACCCGCACCGGCGGCGTCCGGACCGCCAGGGCGGCCACCGCGCCGACCAGACCGCAGGTCAGCCGGAGCAGCGCCGGCAGGGTGGTGAAGACGACGTTGAACGCGCCGCCCGCCGGCCGGTCCCACGCGGACGGTGGCGAGGTCGTGACGGCAGCGACCGGCATCGGGGGATTTGTCCTTCCGGCAGCGACCCGGTCGGGTCCGCACGGCGTAGATCGACGCCGGAGAATAACATGTTTGACTGCAGTCGGTCACCCTCGGTACGCGGCGCGTCGCTGTCCCGATCCGGCCCTCCCGGGCTGCGGCGCAATGCCGGCGCGCGTTCGGCGCTCGTGCGGTTGACTGCCGACATGCGCAGCGAATCACCGCGACTCCGCGTCGCCTTCCTCGGACTCGGCCGGATGGGCACCCCGATGGCCCGCCACGTGCTGAAAGCCGGACACGACCTGACCGTCTGGAACCGTACCCGCGGCAAGGCCGACGCCCTCGCCGCCGACGGTGCGACGGTGGCCCCCATGCCGGCCGCCGCGGCCCGCGGCCGGGACGTGGTGGTGCTGATGCTCGCCGACCCGGAGGCGGTCGAGCAGGTGCTGCTCGGCCCGGACGGGGTGGCCTCCGGCGCCGAGCCGGACACCCTGGTGGTGGACGCCAGCACCATCGGCCCGGACGCCTCCCGGCGAATGGCGACGCGGCTGCGCGAGCACCGGCTGCGCTACGTCGACGCGCCGGTCTACGGCTCGGTCGGGCCGGCCACCGAGGGGACCCTCGGCGTGCTGGCCGGCGGGGAGGAGACGGACGTCGCGGCGGCCCGCCCGCTGCTGGAGCTCTGGGGCGACCCGGAGAAGGTGCGGCACGTCGGGCCGGTCGGCGCCGGCAGCGCCGCCAAACTGGTCCGCAACCTCACGCTGGGCCTCGCTCTCGCCGGGATCGGCGACGCGCTGCGGCTCGCCGCCACCCTCGACCTCCCGCCCGACGTGGTGGACGAGCTGATCGCCGCCGGCCCGCTCGGCGCGGCCTTCCCACCCGTCCGCCGGATCCTGGCGTCCGGGCCGCCGGAGACGGCCGGTTTCACCGTCGACATGCTCACCAAGGACCTGCGGCTCTGCCTGGCCGCCGAACCCCGGCTGCCGCTGGTGGACGCGGCCCGGGAGGTGGGGGAGGCGGCCCACGCGGCCGGCCACGGCCAGGACGACACCGGTGCCCTGCCGCGCTGGATGCGCGACGCGTCCTGACCCGACGCTCCGCCTGACCGGCTGCGGTCACCCGGTCCGCCCGCTCGGTGAGGTGGTAGAGCGGACCCAGCAGCAGGGTCGCGTCGACCGAGTCGTCGGGCAGCGGCAGGTCCCGGGTACGCGCCGACTCCAGCCGCCCCTGCGGGGCGCGGTGCAGCCGCTCCGCCTCGGCGTGGACCTCGGTGTAGTACCGCCGGATGTCCGGCTCGGCCGGTCGATGATGTGGCATCCGTCGATGGTGGACGGCGGCGGGGCCGTCATCCGGTTTCCGGCCGCTCGCCGGGGGCGGGCGGCCGGAGGCCCGGTCAGGCCGGGCAGTTGTGGTACGCCTCGACCCGCCACCCGTCGTCGCCTCGGGACAGCACCCAGGTGGCGCGGCGCAGCCGGTCGGCGGGGAGCGTCTGCTCGCCGGGGAGCAGGAAGCCGCTGCGGCTGACCACCACCGCCGCGTCGTCCCCGACGAGCCGGACGCTCTCCGGCTCGTCGACCGAGGTGGAGCCCCGCAGCGGGCCGGCGAACGCGCCGGCCAGGTACCGGCGGACCTCCTCCCGGCCCTGGTGGAACACCCCGCCGGGCAGCACCACCGTGGCGCCGTCGGCGTAGCGGTCGGCGAAGGCGTCCGCGTCGTTGGCCGCCCAGGCGGCGACGAGGGCGTGCAGCACCTCGCGTACCGCCCGGTCGCCGCGGGTGTGGATGGTTCCGGTCTGCGTCATGGTCGTCCTTCCGTGGTGTGGGCCTCGCCGGTACCTACTCGCCGGCGGACCGGAACTCATCGGCCCGGCGGCGATGAAATCCGGCGACCGGGCCGGTAGGTATGTGATGGGCAGACCGGAGGGACGGACCAGTGACGGCGATCAGCGAGGACTTCGACCAGCGGACCCGCCCGTACCGGCGGGAGTTGCTGGCGCACTGCTACCGGATGCTCGGCTCGGCGCACGAGGCCGAGGACCTCGTGCAGGAGACGCTGCTGCGGGCCTGGCGGGCCTTCGACCGGTACGACCCGGAGCGGGCCTCGCTGCGGACCTGGCTGCACCGGATCGCGACCAACGCCTGCCTCACCGCGCTGCGCGGCCGGGCCCGGCGGCCGCTGCCGTCGGACCTCGTCGCGCCGAACCCCGACCCGGACGCCCGCATGGTGGTGGGGGAGGTGCCCTGGTTGCAGCCGATCCCCGACGCGGCGCTCGACCCGGCCACCGTGGTCGCCGCCCGGGGGAGCCTGCGGCTGGCGCTGGTCGCCGCCCTGCAACTGCTGCCGCCCCGGCAGCGGGCCATCCTGATCCTGCGCGACGTGCTCGACCGGCCGGCCGCCGAGGTCGCCGAGACCCTCGCCACCACGCCGGCCGCGGTCAACAGCGGGCTGCAACGGGCCCGGGCCCGGCTGGGCGCGCTCGCCGTACGGGAGGAACAGGTCGCCGAGCCGGCCGACCCCGACCGGCGGGCGCTGGTGGACCGGTACGTGGCGGCGTTCGAGCGGGCCGATGTCGAGGCGCTGACCCGGCTGCTCACCGTCGACGCCGTGCTGGAGATGCCCCCGGTGCTCAACTGGTACGTCGGCCGGGAGCGCTACGGCCGGTTCATCGCCCGGGCCTTCGCCATGCGCGGCACCGACTGGCGGATGCTGCCCACCGCCGCCAACGGCCAGCCCGCGCTGGCCGCGTACGTGCGCGACGGGGACGTGTACGTCCCGCACACCCTGCAGGTCCTCACCGTAAACTGCGGCCGGATCAGCCGGAACGTGGTGTTCCAGGACCGGACGGTGTTCGCCGCATTCGGGCTGACGCCGCTGGCAGCCGCGACGCCGGTCAGTGGACCGGCAGCGCCGTCGGCCCGCCGCCCTTCACCGACCGCTTCATCTGGTCGTACGACCAGATGAAGCACCGGACCTGCCGGTCGCCGCGGGCCCACGCCGCGTCGCCGGCCAGGGTGGCGAAGGGCACCTCCGGGGCGGTCCAGGTGCCGGCGTGCTGGGTGGGCCAGTCTGACGGGTGGTCGCCGCCGGTCTCGACCGCGCTGACCTCGAAGACGTCGCAGCGGAACAGCGGCTGCCCCCGGTCCAGCCGCTGCCACCACCAGGGGCGGGACGGGTGCGACGGGCTGATGCATCCTGCCACGGCGCCGGTGCTGCCGCCGTCCCGTCCACCGTCGCCGCCCGTCGCGGCGTGGCCATCCCAGGGTGACGGTGTGACATCCGGCGGGGGACCGGCGCTGAGGGGCACGAGATGAACGGACAGAACCTTTGGCCAGCGGACCTGCGGCGTCGCCGACTGATCACTCATCGGCGTCACCAGCGGTCCTCGGCAGCGGCCGGCCACCCCCGCCCGGCCGTGGGTCAGCCCGTGCGTACGTCCCGGCCCCCGGCGCCCCCGCCGGAGGCACCGCTGCACCGGAGGCACGCCGGGTGGCATTTCCGCACTTCCATTTCTCAGACGGAGCTGCTCGATGCTTGAGACCGCCCTCGCGAAACTCCTCACCCTGAAGGTCGGCGCCACGGCGCTCGCCGTCGCCGCCACCGGTGGGGTGGCGCTCGCCGCCGCGACCGGCACGCTGCCCGACCCGCTCAACACGTCGACCGCGAAGCCGTCGGCGCACGCCACCGGCAAGCCCTCCGACAAGGCCGACCACGGCAAGGGAGGGCCGGCCGAGGCGAAGGGCTCCCCGTCGCCGAACCTGGTCGGCCTCTGCCACGCGTACAAAGCCGGCGTCGCTGACAACCCGGGTAAGGCGCTGGAGAACCCGGCGTTCCGGGTGCTGATCACCGCCGCCGGCACGGAGGAGAAGGTGGTCGCGTACTGCGACACGCTCCTGGCGAACGAGAAGGGCCGGCCGAGCGGGGCGGCCAAGCCCACGGTCACCCCCAGCCACCCGGCCGGCCGGCCGCAGACCCGTCCGACCACGGCGAAGACCGAGCGCCCCGAGGCGCCCGGCGGCCAGCAGGCGACCACCCCGGCGACCAACTGACCCCCGGCACCGGGCGGGCTCACCCCCCTCCGCCCGGTGCCGGCACCGTGGCCTCCGCCGGATGACCTCCCCCCTCGGTCATCCGTGCGGGGTCGCGATCCGCGCCCACCCCGGCGCGGCGAGGCGGCGGCCGGTCCCGCGGCCGCCGCCTCACCCCTACCGTCCGCCCTGCCACCGACCGCCCACCGCGCGTGCCGCCCCGGCCCGGTCGCGCAGCCACTCCAGCGCCGTCTCGGCGTGGGTGAGCACGGAGATGTGCCCGTCCTCCGGGTACCGCCGCAGCTCCGCGCCGGGACAGCGCCGCGCCAGCCACTCGCCGTGCGCCGCGGGCACGACCCCGTCCCGGCCGCCGTGCAGCAGCAGCACCGGCGGCGTGACCCGCGCCGGATCGAAACCCCACGGCGACACGTACGCCAGGTCGTCGTCGATCAGCCCGCCCGGGCCGGCCTCGGTCGCCGGACCGACGACGCTGTCGAACCAGGACCACTCGCCGGCCAGGGCGGCCAGGTCGGCGGGGGTGAACCCCGGGTCGTACTCGACGCCGGAGGTCTCGAACTCCTCCTTCGCCGCGCGCCCGGCCGCCGCGGCGCGCAGCGACGCCACACCGGACGGCACCATGCCGGCGAACCAGTCGAGCCCGTCCGCGTCGTACGGGGCCATCGCCGCGCTGCTGACCACGGCGACCACACGGTCCGGCAGGAGCGCGCCGCAGGCCAGCGCGTGCGGACCCCCGCCGGAGTGCCCGACCACGGCGAACCGGTCGAGGCCCAGCGCGTCGGCGACCGCCGCCACGTCCGTCGCGGCCGAGGCGATGCCGCGGCCGGGGAGAGGCGTCGAGCCGCCGTACCCGGGACGGTCGTGGGAGATCCAGCGGATGCCCAGCCGGTCAGCCGCCGCGAACAGGGGCGCGGGCGGCGCGCCGATGTTCGGGGTGCCGTGGTGCCAGAAGACGGCGAGCCGATCCTCCCCGCCGGTGTCGTAGGCGTGCAGCGTGCGGCCGTCGCCCAGCCGAAGATCCAGCTCCGTCACCATGGCCCGAGACTAGCCGCACCGGCCGACGCGGCGACGTGCCGCCGGCGGGTGGCCCGGGCCGGAAAATCCGTTGATCCGGCTGCCAGAATCCGTCGCATGACCACCCGTGACAACCTCCTGCAACTCCACGACGACCAGGTACGCGGCACCATCGCCGACCGGCTGCCGAAGACCTGGACGCCCTTCTGGGACGGCCCGGTCCTCCGGATCACCGCCCCGTCCCGGGGGTTCACCTTCGCCCGGGACCTCGACCGGCTCTCCGTGGAGGAACTGGACGCCGTGATCGGGCGGGTCCGGGCACACTTCGCCGAACGCGGCCAGGCGGTCGAGTGGAAGACGTACGGCCACGACCGGGCCGATCTCACCGAGCGGCTCCGGCTGGCCGGCTTCGCGCCGGAGCCGGACGAGACCGTGCTCGTGGGCCTGGCGTCCGACCTGGAATCCGCGGGCGAGGCACCGGACGGCGTGACCATCCGACCCACCGCCGAGCGGGCGGACCTGGCCCGGATCGCCGCTATGGAGACCGAGGTGTGGGGCGTCGATTTCTCCTGGCTGGCCGACGACCTGGCCGACCGGATCGAGACGGCGCCCGACGACATTGTCGTCCTGGTCGCCGAGGCCGAGGGGCAGGTCGTCTCGGCCGCGTGGCTGGTCCTGATCCCGGGCACCGACTTCGGCGCGCTCTGGGGCGGATCGACCCTGGCCCGGTGGCGCCGGCGGGGCATCTACCGGGCGCTGGTCGCCCGGCGCGCGCGGATCGCCGTCGACCGGGGCCTGAAGTACCTGATGGTCGACGCCTCCGCGGACAGCTGTCCCATCCTGCGCCGGCTCGGCCTGCACGAGGTCAGCACCACCACCCCGTGGCTGTGGACGCCGGAGGCCTGACCGGAGGAATTACGGTGGCGCGGCATCCGGTGCCGCTGCTTGGCTGACGGCCGTGAGTGGACTCAACGATCCGGCGTTCTTCGACCGGTACGCGCACGAGTACGACGAGCGGAACGCTCCCGATCCCACGCCGGCGGTGGAGTTCCTGGCCGGCCTGGTGCCCGCCGGCGGGCGGGTGCTGGAACTCGCCATCGGCACCGGGCGGGTGGCCGTGCCACTCGCCGGGCGTGGCCTCGCGGTGGAGGGGATCGAGGGGGCGCCGCTGATGCTGGAGCGGATGCGCGCCAAGCCCGGCGGCGCCGACATCCCGACCGTCCTCGGTGACATGGCCGACGTGCCCGTCCAGGGCCCCTACGACCTCGCCTACCTGGTCTTCAACACCCTGTTCAACCTGCCCGACCAGGCGCGTCAGGTCGACTGCTTCGTGAACGTGGGAAAGGTGCTCGCCCCGGGCGGGCTCTTCGTGGTGGAGGCCTTCATCCAGGACGTGACGCAGTTCGACCGCGGCCAGCGGGTGGCCACCCGGGCGGTCACGGAGGACTCGGTGAACATGGAGTTCCTCCAGCACGACCCGGTGGCGCAGGCCGTCACGTACCAGCGGGTGACCTTCGACGCGCAGGGCACCACCCTGCGTCCGCTGCGGCTGCGGTACTGCTGGCCGAGCGAGCTGGACCTGATGGCGCGGCTGGCCGGCATGCGGCTGCGGGAACGCTGGAACGACTGGGGTCGCGGTCCGTTCACCGCCGCCAGCCGGCAGCACGTCTCCGTCTACGAGCGGGCCTGACCGGTCCCGTCACACCGGACGTTGACCTGCTGACATGCCGAAACTCGGGTGCGCGTCGGAAGGCGCACCCCTAGGTTGAGCCGATGACACTTGCTCATGACGTGGCCGGCAGCGGCCCGACGGTGCTCCTGCTGCACTCCACTGCCGGCGACCGGCGGATGTGGGACCCGCAGGTGCCGGTGCTGGTCGACGCCGGCTGTCGAGTGGTACGCAGCGACCTGCGGGGCTACGGGGACTCGCCCATGCCGGACGGGCCGTACAACAACGCCCAGGACGTCATCGAGCTGCTGGACCTGCTCGGCGCCGAGGAGTTCGCGCTGGTCGGGTCGTCGGGCGGTGGCCGCGTGGCGCTGGAGATCGCCGCCCGCTGGCCGCGCCGGGTCACGGCGCTGGCGCTGCTCTGCACCGCGCTGGCCGGGCACGAGCCCAGCGCCGCGCTCCAGGCGTTCGGCGAGCGTGAGGACGCGCTGCTCGAGGCCGGGGACGTCATCGGCGCGACCGACCTCAACGTGGACACCCTGGTGGGTCCCCACGCCGACCAGGCGGCCCGGGAACAGGTACGCGAGATGCAGCGGCACGCCTTCGAGGTGCAACTGGCCGCCGTGGAGGAGTTCCCGCAGCTCCGGCCCGAGTTCGACCTCGCCGACATCACCGCCCCCACCCTGCTGGTCTCCGGCGACCACGACCTGCCCGACTTCCGCCAGATCGCCGTGCGTCTGTCGAAGGAACTGGCCGACGCCCGGCACCTCGAACTCGACTGGGCCGGTCACCTGCCCAGCCTGGAGCGCCCCGAGGTGGTCAATCCGCTGCTGCTCGACTTCCTGCGGGAGACGCACGCCGGGGGTGGTCGGGGCCGACAGGGGTGACGGGAGCACGCCCGCCAGGGTTCGCGCCCGCGGCCCTGGCATCAGACGTCGTGACCGCGGTGCCCGCGGCACCTATCGTTCGCGGTATGCCGTCGTCCCTCTCCCGTCCCTCGCCCGGCGACGGCCCACGTTGGGCACGACAACGTGACCCACTCGGACGAAGGTAGGTGCCTCTTGTCTGCGATCGCCTCTCTGACCGTGGTCGACCGGACCAGCGTCCCGGAACTGGCACGGCTGGCTCACGTGTCGGCGTCGGAGCTGTCCGAATACCTGACCGAGCAGGGCCGCGAGCCGGAGGAGCAGTACGACTGGTCGGGCTACTGCATGACAGACCTCCTGATGTACCTGGAGGAGCGCGGCGTAGACCTGCAGAAGTCAGAGTTCGACGGCGAATCGGCAGCCATCAACGAGGTGTACGACCTGACCGTGCTGATCACGCCGGCGCACAAGAGGTTTCTCGACCAACTCGACCCCGCCGCGCACAGCGAGGAGGAGATGGCCGTCCACTTCGAGGAGATGGGGAATGGCTTTGAAGAGAGCGGCGTGGCAGGTCTGGACGGCCTGAGGCTGCTGCACGACGCCATCTCTCACCTTCGAGATGACGAAGTGCTGCTGCTGAACGTCGGCTGACCCGGGCGTGACCGACCTCGGTGATTGCTGCCGGCCTCGTATCCTCCGGGTCATGGCCGATGATCCACCCAGCTCGCGCCCGCCGCTCGGCCCCGTGCCGCGCACGTTGATCGCGGCGCTGCTCGTGCTCGGGGTGACGGTGCCTGCTCTGATCATCCGGGAGCTGGTGGGAGACGATCCGCTGGCCGATATCGGCTGGATCGCAGTTCCGGCAGCGGCTACGGCTTGGCTTGCGCCGCGTGCTTCCTACCGCCGGCGAGACGCACTGTTGTGGTTGGTTGGCCCGGGCCTCTACATCTTCGCCGTGATCGCCTGGCGTCTGGCCTTCCTGCCCTACCGCGATTGGAACCCTCGACCTGAGGAGGCATCGCACCTCCGGTGGCTTCGCGACCCGCAGCACGCCGGGTTGTGGTACCTGCCGGGGAACGCACCGTAAGTGATCGCCAGATGAGTGTGGTCAACGGCGCCGTTGATGAGGTTGGTGGACCGACAGCGGTTTCAGGTCTTCGTGGCCGAGTCGGCGCCCGATGTCCCGGGCCTGAGCGTGGGGATCAGTACCGTCGACCGGGAAGGTGACCACGTATCTGCCCGGCATGGCATACCGCAGTTCGCTCAGGTCGCGGGCGTAGTAGCTGATCTCGACCACGTCCGGGCGGTCCTCCGGCGCGCGGATCGCCACGTAGCTGCGTATCCAGGCTCCGCCGTCCTGCGCGTACCCTTCCCGCCACAACACGGCCTGGAGCGCCTCGGCAACCGACCGAGCCGGCCAGACGCGGCTCGCCCGGGCCGTGGCACGGGCCATCTCACCGGCGTACGCCTGCGCGTCGAACCGGAAGGTGCCCAGCCCGATCTCCGGCCCCTGCCTGAGCACCCTTCCGATGTCCGTCAGGCGCCAGCAATCCCAGATCACCTCAGAGCCGACCTGATGGATGCGGACCGCAAGTTCGTCCTCGGTCGTGTCGGACCCACCCAACCCGACCTCTCGTGCCAGCGGTGAGACGGCCAGCCCACCCGGTCCCAGCAAGCCGGAGGGCGTGAAGCCGGCTACCGGGTTCCCGTGGAAGCCGCCCGGTGGATACGCCGCTGCCACGACGTCAACGCCGTTGACGAGGATCCGCATACGGTGCGACGTGAACTCGGCGGGAAACAGCAGCGGCTCCAGCCTCAGGACATCGACCATCGCGCAAGTCTAGCTTCGCAACGAGCAGCGCAGTGTGCGCTACGACCGGGTGTCGGAAGCCCTGGTGATGGACTCGACCGGAAGCGGCATGCCGTCGACCCGCGTTGACGGTGGTGCGCCCGGCAGGATTCGAACCTGCGGCCTTGGGATTAGAAGTCCCCTGCTCTATCCGCTGAGCTACGGGCGCGCGTCGTGGGTGTCGCGCCAAGAGGGTACCGCCGCCTCCCGGGTGCGCGGGGGAACGGGTGGTCCCGGCCACGTCGCCGATCAGCGTCGCACAGCGCGCCCTCGCTGGCAGCCGGGTTGTCCGGGTCGGCTGACGGGCGGTGGCCACGATCCGTACCCTCGGCGTCGTGCTGCTCGACCCGGAAACCGAAAACGAGATCGCCTCCGAGCTCTGCAAGCTCCTCGGCCGCGCCATCCTGCCCGTCGGCCAGCTCGACCGGCCGGGTGACACCGGCCGGGGTTTCGGGACGGCGTTCTTCTTCACGGAGCTGGTCACGGCCACGGACGGCAGGCAGTTGGTGCGCGAGTACCTGCTGACCGCGGACGCGATCACCCGGGCACCGTACGGGGAGATCGGTCTGCGGGCGAGCATGACCGAGCCGGCGGGGGCCGCGTCGGACGGGATACTGCTGGCGGACTTCGCCGCGCAGTGGGTCCACCTGCCGGAGGTCGGGCTCGCCGCCATGCTCGCCAAGGGCCTGCACGAGCACGCCGAGGCCCGAGGCTGGCGGTGGCGGACGCAGCCGGTGACCGCAGCGGTGGCAGCGTCCTCGGAGGCCGTCGCCCGGATCGGCAATGCCCCCGCGTCGGCGTTCGTGCTCGCGCTCGGCGTCGCCGAGGACGGGTCACGGCCGCTGGAGGCGGCGATCGAGCGGCTGGTCCGCGACGGTGACGACATCCGCATCACCACGGAGCTGCCCGCCGGCTACGTCGGCGCCCCGGTCTTCGGCGTCGAGGAGACCGCCGTCGGCGACCTGGCGGTGCACTGCCTGGGTCTGGTGCTGCCCGGCGGGGGCGGCGGCCACCGGATCGCGACCTTCGACCGGATCCGGACGGCGCTCGCCGCGGTGTCGCCGGGCGCCTGAGGCTCAGCCCTCGGCGGTCGCGCCGGCCCGGTCCTCGACCGGCCGCCGGGCCGCCGGCGGGCCGTCCGGCTCCGCCGCGGTCGGGCCGGCGCCGAGGAAGGCCTCCGCCCACCGCCCGGCCTCCGTGAAGACCTTCTCCCGTACGGCGGGGCTGGAGAGCGTCAGGTCGTGCAGCCCGCCGTCGAAGCGCGCGAGGGTGACGTGCCGGCCGAGCCGGGGCGCCCAGCGGACCATGTGCTCCACGTCGAGCACGGCGTCGGCGAGGGTGGCCGACTCGTGCCACTTCGTGCCCCGGAAGCTGCGGGTCGAGCAGGCCAGCAGCACCGGCACCGGGATCTCCAGCCCGGCGCGGAGCTGGCGCTGGGCGCTGCGGATGGCGTTGATCCAGCCGGCCCGGACGGGGAACCCGGCGAGCGGCTTCCAGGCCAGGTCGTAGCGCCACTCGCCGCGGTGGTCGGCGTGCAGGCTCTCGCCGTACACGGTGCCGAGCCCGAAGGGGAGGATGCGGTGCGGCGCCCTGCGGCCCAGCCGGGAGACGGCGGCCGCGAGGGGTCGACGGACCAGCCAGGGCGCGTTGATGTCGAAGAAGGGGCTGTTCAGGAAGAGGCCGTCGACCAGGCCGGCCTCGCGGCGGGCGTGCGCCCAGAGCGAGATGATCAGGCCGCCGGTGGAGTGGCCCATGGCGAGCAGGGTGTCGTGCCCGTCCTCCGCGCGGATGATCTTCGCGGCGGCGTCCAGCTCCGGGAAGTACTCGCTCAGGTCGTGGCAGAAGTTCGGGGTCTGGTGCGGCTGCAGGCTGCGGCCGTACTTCCGCAGGTCGAGGGCGTAGAAGTCCCAGCCGCGCTCGGCGAAGAAGTCGGCGACGTGGGTCTGGAAGAAGTAGTCGACGAAGCCGTGCACGTAGAGCACCGCCCGCCCGGTCGGGCGCTCGGCGCGGCGGCGGACCAGGGTCGCGACGACCGGTCCCTCGTCGTCGGTGCCCAGGTCGATCGTCTGCCGCTCGTACGGCGATCCCAGCACGTCCGGTTCCACAACCGCGACGGTACGCCGCGACGCTACCCGGCGGTAGCCCCCGCCCCGTCCGCACCGCGCGGACGGGCCGGGGTCGCCTCAGACGGTCTCCGCGTCGGCCCGGCTCGGGTCGGCGGCGGGCAGCTCGTCCCGCTCCTCGGCCCGGTCGGCGCCGGCGTCGGCCAGGCCGTTGTCCCGCAGGTGCTTGTTGTGCCGGGGCTCCTGCCGGGTCTTGGCGTCGTTCAGCCGCCGGCGCAGGTCGTCGCGGACATCGTTGAGCGCGGCGTGCAGGTCCTCCTCGCTGGAGGTGGTGACGATCTTCTGCCGGCCGGCGACCCAGCACTCCAGGGTGACCTTCTGCCCCCGGGCCTCGCGGTCCTTGACCGACACCTCCAGCTCGGTGGCGTCGGCGTGGAAGCCGGCCAGCCGGGCGTCCAGGGTCGCGAACTGCTCGGCGATCCAGTTCCGGTCCCCCTGCGAGAACCCGGCGCCGACGCGCAGGCACCCGGCCACGGTCGCGGGGTTCGCCACGGCGCTCATCGCCGGGCCTCGCCCTCGGTGCGGACGGAAGCGGTCGTACGGAGTGAGCAGAGGATCATCTCGCTGGCCTTTCTCTCGGTTGATCAAATCCATACCCAGTCGGCGTCCGTCCGGAACCGCCCCGCCCTGGCGCCCCGTCCGGCGATTCCGATCATGCGGCGGCCCAGGTCGGGGCTCCCGGGTCGATCGGCCCTAGCAGGCCGGACCTTGATCAGGTCGTTGTCCACAGGCCGCCGCGTCGTCCACAGGCCGTGCCGGTGGCGGCGACGGTGGCGCCTCCGGTGGCCGAGGCTCGGCGTCGAGTCGACTCGCCACGGCAAGCCCCGAATTTCCCCTGGAGGGACGATGTTCGATACGTACGTCACCATCGTCGGCAACGTGCTGACCGCGCCCGAATGGCGCCGCACCACCCAGAGCAACACCCTGGTGGCCAACTTCAAGGTCGCCTCGACCGCCCGGCGGCTCGACCGGGACAGCGGCCGCTGGGTCGACGGGAACAGCCTGCGGGTACGGGAAAGTACCATGTCCCACTATGACTACGGCGATCATCTACGTGCGGCTCTCGTCCCACCGGGGCGACCTCGACCCGTCGACCTCTCCCGCCCGGCAGGAGGAGCGCGCCCGACAGTACTGCGCGGCGAAGGGCTGGGACGTTCACCCGCATGTGGTCCGTGACCTGGACGTAAGCGGGTCCGACAAGGGCCTTCGGCTCGATCGTCCGGGCCTTGGCGAGATTCGCGAGCGGTGGGGCGAGGTCGACGTCGTGATCTTCGCGAAGCTCGACCGGCTCGCGCGGAACGTCGTCGACTTCCGGGCCTTCGCCGACGAGGCGGACGCACACGGCGCGGCCCTCGTGTCAGTCGCCGAGTCGCTCGACCTGACCACGCCGGGTGGGCGCTTCGTCGCGACGATCCTCGCGGCCTTCGCGGAGATGGAAGCCGCGACGATCGCCGAGCGGACCGTCGCCGGCATCGCCGGGGTGCGGGCTCTTGGCCGCTGGGCCGGCGGCGCTGCGCCGTATGGGTTCCAGATCGTCCCGGCGCCGGACGGACCGGGCTTCGTGCTCGCGCCCGACGCTGAGACGGCGCCCTTCGTCCGCGAGGCGGCCGAGCGGGTGCTCGCAGGTGAGTCGCTGTACCGGATCGCGCACGACTTCAACGGGCGCGGTGTGCCGACGCGCTCGGCACTACTCATCCGCGACGGGCGAACAAAGCGCGAGACGGCGGCCAAGTGGTCAACCCAGGTCGTCGCGCAGATGCTCCTGAATCCTGCGACCGTCGGCCGGTCGGTGTACCGGAAAGAGGTGATCCGAGGCGAGGACGGGATGCCGCGCCAGTTGTGGGAGCCGATTCTCTCGCTCGACGTCTGGCACCAACTCCGCGCGGCGCTCGCGGCGAACGGTGACGGCGTCGAGGGGCGAGGCCGGCGCGTGCGGGCTGCGCGGCTGCTCTCGGGGATCGCCAGGTGCGCAGGATGCGGGCGGGTGCTCTACGCGTCGTCGCGGAAGCACGCGAGCGGGACGACCGTGCCGACGTACGCGTGCGCGGCGCGGCGCAACGGGCAGGGCTGCCAGGGCGTCGCGATCACGGCCGAGCCGACCGAGCAGTACGTCGAGCGGGAGGTTATGCGCCTCGTCGGGCACCGGCGGGTCGTCGAGATGGTGACTGTCGCGGTCGACGACGGCCGGCGGGCTGACGTCGAGGCGGGAATCTCCGACATAGCGCGCCAGATGACAGAGCGCGGGGCGGACGTCGCGGCACTGGCGGCCCGGCTCGCCGAGCTGCACGCAGTGCGCGAGGCGTTGCCGGCGACGGCTGTGACGGAGGTTCGCCGGGTGGAGACCGAACGCACCTACGCCGAGGAATGGGAGTCGCGCGACGTTGACGGTCGGCGGGCGCTGCTCGCGTCGGCCGGCGCGCGGGTTGTCGTGCATCGGGCGGCGGTGCCGGGGCGGAAGATCTTCGATGAGACGCGGATCGACTTTCAGACCGGGCACTTCGACGACCCCGAGGCGCAGCGGCTCGCCGAGATCGCATACGAGGAGGCGATGCCGTAGGGCCCCCAGAAACGGCCGCAGCCCCGGCCCTAGCTGGACTAGGGCGCCGGGCGGAACGGGCGCGAGAAGTAGCCCTACGAGGGGTCGGCGGTGGCCTTACGCGGCGACGACGAACGATCGCCAGTCGAAGTAACCGCGCCCGTCGCGGATGTAGACCGCGCTACGCGGCGCGACCTGGCGCGAGCGACGCCCGCTCGATCCGCTAGGAAGCGTGGCAGCGCGACCTCCTCAAGCCGCTCCCGCAAGAAAGCCAGGACATGTTCGTCGTGTCGACGTTCGATCTCCGCGCGACGACGAGCCGAGCGTGAGCCCCACCCTCGGGTCGTCGTCCGGTTACCGACCTGGACAAGCCGGGGGCCTCCGCCGTCTCCCAACTCAACGACAAACCAAACTGCCATGAGGTCAAACTCGGGCACGTAGTCGAGGTCCGTCTCGTCCATCAGCCGAATGTCGCGCACCTTGAAGATCCACGAGTTTGCGCCGTGGCCCTCAAGCCGGTACGGCAATGCCGGCCCTTCTTCTGGCGGCGTCTGCGAAGTCATGATCCAGTTTGGATTCTCGACGAGCAGCTGACACCGCCATACCGTTACAGCTCCACGCCCCCGGTTTGTCAAGTCCAACTGGATCAGTCGATCGTCGGGCGAAAACGGCGTTGGGAGATTGGGCTCAATCAACACCTTCGGCGCACCAGAGCGGAATGCGAGCCACGAGACCACCAGAGAGCCGGTCGAAACGATCGAGGCGTAGATCGACAGAGCCAGTGCCATGGATCGATGGTGGCATGCGGGATCGAGGCTTGGTCGTTCTGCGGGTGTCGGCGGCGGTCAGAATCCGAAGCGCTCGCGCTCGGTCGGCGGGGCCGGCTCGTGCTCGACGGCGGCGGGGTTGGCCGCGATCCACGCGTCGGCCAGGGCTTCCCAGTCGGCGCGGCCGTGCCGCATTCCGTAGAGGTGGGCCTCGACGCGGATCGTCCAGCGGTCGACGTTCGGCGCGTCGGTCGTCCAGCCGGTGCCGGCTCGCCGGGGCTGGACGCGGGCCAGCGGGTCGAAAGGCGGTGCAGTCGCGGGGCGCGCGGCGTACCACGCTCGGGCGGCGGCGACGGTGAGGTCGGCCCGGTCGACGCCGGCCGGGAGCAACGTCGCGGCGTACCGCTGGGCCGCTCGCCGGACGGCGTCCAGGGTTCGCGAGGCGTCGTCCGGGCCGTCGGGGTAGTCGGACGGTCGGAACGGCGGCCACGCTCGACCACCGAACGCGACGGCGACGGCGGCGTCACCCCCGCGGCCGGCGCGGAGGGATGCGCGGCGGCTCATCCGTTCCGTCTCCACCGCTGGCCAACGAGAGCGCGGCCCGCATTGGACGCGGCCGACGGCTCGGCCAGGTGCAGGCCGACGCTACGAAGGGCCCTCACGGCCTCGGCGCGGGCCATACGAGCATCGCCGACGAGCGGGTTAGCGACGAGCTGGCCTCGGTAGCCGGGGACGAGCCATGCGTCGCCGATCGCGGCCTCGGCGCGGTCGGCCAGGGATACGAGCTTGACGGCCTGGACGAGGGCGCCGAAGCCGACGGCGGTGATCGTCGCGCCGTTCTCCTCCAAGACGTCGTGCCAGAGGTCCAGGGCGTCGGACGTGAGGCCCCCGGGCGGCGTTACGGAGGGTGATTCGGGGGCGTCGGGGACAGGGGTTAAGTCCGTTTCTGGCACGGAGTCTCCAAGGTGTGCAGAGGGTCGGTACGTATGGCGAGGGCGAGACGCTATGCCGCTTCGGTGAAGGCCGGGAGGGGCCGAGGGGGGTCCCCCAGGTCGGTAGCTCGCCGTGACTGACACGCGTTCAGTCGCTGGCCTGCTCGTCGGCCGACCACGCCGGGCCAGCGGGGCCGGGGCCGGGGCGGCGGGGGTAGGGGCACGCGCACACCGCCGACGGCCCGACCCGCGCCGGATGAGGGCGGGGCCGGGCCGGGGTCGGGGCGTGCGGGCCGTGCGTTAGTAGCGCTTGCGGATGCGCTGGGCGGTGTCCTCGGGGTCAAAGCCGTCGCCGTCGTCGTGCAAGGGCGAGTAGCTACCGGCGACCGGGGCGCGCCTGACGGCCGGGGTCTCGGCCTGGGCCTCAGCCTCGGCGGCGGCGATGCTGGCGCGGGTGGCGGCCAGGTCTTGGGCCTGGCGCATGATCTCGGCGGGTCGGGTCGCCGTGATCTTCGCGGCCAGCTCGGGCGGGAGGCCGCAGCGCTTGGCGTAGTAGGCGACGACGTCGGCCGTGGTCATGCGGCCGGAATTGTCGTCGCGGCGATCCAGCAGCTCAGCGGCCTCGGCGATTGCGCGGCCGACGCGGTCGGTCCGGTGGTTCATCTCGGGCACGGTCACGCCTTCGTTTCGTAGCGGCCATAGGTCGGGTTCCACACGATCGCGCCGGCCTTCGGCGTCTCGGGGTCGGCGTTGAAGTGCGCCAGCCGGAGTCCGCGGCCGAGGTCGGGGGAGGCGAGCGGGTCGACGGTCCAGGAGTCCACCGGGATGCCGGCCGTCACGGCGAGGACATCGGCCCAGGCCGCGTCAATCCGCGCCGACAGGTTGCCACGGCTGATCGCGTCCTGCCGGGCCAGCTTGGCGTAGTGGTCCGCGACGACTCCGCCCATGGCGAGTCGACGGTCGGCGTCCGGCTCGACGTGGGCGGCGACGGTGTCCAGGTCGGCGGCCGTCCTCGTGATCACGCGGACGCGGGCGTACGCGTCGGCGGCCTCCTGCGCGGCCTTCTCGGCCTTGGCGGCCAGCTCGGCCAGCGGGGCCAGGATCAGCGGGCGCAGCTCGGCGCGGTGGGCGGGGATGCTTGCCTCGGCGGCGCGAGCGGCGACGAGGGCGCGGGTGCGGCACGCCATGACCTCCGCGCGGGCGTGGGCGAGACGCGCCTCGGTGTGCGCCGGGTCGATCGCGACGGGGAGCTTGGTCTTGCCCTCGCGGATTGCGGCGGCGATCGCGGCGCGGTTGTCGGCGTCGGCGTCGTTGATTTCGTCGATCTTCGCCAGGGCCGAGCGGGTCGCGTCCTGGGCGGCCTCGAAGGCGGCGAAGGCGTCGCGCACGGCGGCGGGACAGTCGGCGTGGGCCAGGACGGCCGAGGGGAGGTTGTGGTCGAGGACGACGTTGTCGCCGTAGGTCTTGGCCATGGGGGCGGGTCCTTTCGGGTGTGGGCGTTACTGGCCGGCGGCCGGGCGGCCGTCGTCGGGGTTGGATAGGCGGAAAATCCAGGCCGGTCGGGCCGGCTTGGGCCGGCTGGTCCTAATGCCGTACTCGGCCAGGTCGGCGCGCAGCGGCAAAACCGCCATCCGGGCGGCGTCCACCGACTGCGCGGCGCGGCTGTCCGGCAGCGTCTCGGCGAACATCGCTCGCAACTCGGCCGACGTCGCGCGGTACTCGCCCTCGCCGGAGAGGACACGCTCGGCAATCACGCGGACCAGCGCGGGACGCACGCCCAGGAGAGACAGCCGACACACGCGGACACGCGGGTCGCCGTCGACCTCCTCGCGGGCGTTGACGAACGCACAGCCGTAGAGATCGCGCAGGAATTCACGCGAGGCGCGAGCGGACCGCTTCGCGGATGCCTCATACCGACAGGCCGGGTGACCGGGGCCGAGGCGGGCGGTCAGGTATGCGAGCAGTTCTTCCGGCGTCCCGCGCCAGTCACCGGCGTGGGCGTCGGCCAGCTCGGCGAGTGCGTGGGCGACGTATTCGTCCGGCTGGCGGTCGGGGAAGGTCACGCGGGGTCCTTTCTCGGGGTGTGCCGAACGCAGTAGGCGCGGAGACGGCCCGCGGCGTCGCGGGCGGTGTTTCGCGTGGGCTTGCGGCAACGGCGCCCGTCCGGGCGGTGGCCTCGGCATCGGTACTGGTCGGCCCGCAAGGCCTGCCAGACGGCCGCGTAGGGCTCTGGGGTGGTCACGGGTGGAGGCGCTCTCTTCGGCGGTGTACGGGCGTCTCTGAGGGGGTGGACGGGGCAGACCGGGGAGGGCGCCGCACGCTGCCTAACGGCGTACGGCGTCCCCCTCGGGAGCGCGCACCGGGTCGAAAGGAAGAAATAACCGGCGGCGCTCGGCCTCCCCGGACCCGCCCAAGGTCGAGGAGGCGTTTACACGAACGCCCGCCGATACCGGGGGCGGCCGGTAGGGCGGGCGTTCGTTGGTGCGGGGGTTAGCCGACCCGGCGCATGAACGGGAGGACCTGGGCGTCGTCGTGCCGCGGGGCGGCGGGCTCCCGCACGGCCTGGCGCTCGGCAACGAGGTCGGCCAGGCCGTCGAGGGCGGCGGCCCGCCACTCGTCGGTGAGACGGTCGACGATCAGGGCGGCCAGCTCGCGACTCTGCTCGCGGTTCATCGGCGTTACCTCCTGGGGAACGACGTACACCGGGCCACTGGCCCGACGTTTGCGAGGGCCGATTGCCTCGTCGGCAATGCGGTAGAACGTGGTGCGGCCCAGCGGGTTATGGCCGGGGGTGTTTGCGGCGGCCGTGGCGTACCACCCGTGAAGCTCGCCCGCCGGGTGCGGGCCGGGGGCCGCGCGGTCGCGCCAGGCCATGCACGCCTGAGCGGCGAGGATCATGTCGTCGCGCCGGCCGGCGCGGTCGTCGGCGCGTGCGGCCCGGTTGTGATCGCGCATGTAGGCGCGGCGACGCTCGGCGCGCTCTTCCTCGGATTGGGCCGACGTCGTCGAGCCGGCGCGGATGAGGGCCGGCGGCGGGTCGAGGTCGCCGAGGGACGGGAGGCGGCCGGCGATGAGGTCGGCGACCTTGCGGACCCATGATGAGCGGCCCCCATGTGCGGCCAGGGCGCGGACGTCGCGGGCGCCGTGGAAGGCGACCCAGGACGCGTCGGCCGGCGGCTCGGGGAAGTCGGCCAGGACGGCGGCGACGCGGTCCGCGAAAGTCGCGCGGGTGATGTGGTCGGCGGCGGCCCGGTCGTCGTGTAGCTCGCCAACGAGGACGCGGTCGTCGTCGCCCTCGGTCTGCTGGACGAATCGCGCGGCGAAGAGGGGCGTTAGGGCGACGGCGAGGTCGTAGGCGCGGAACGGCTTGACGGCGCGACGCAGGAGGGCGGAATGAGCGGAGGGCTCACGCCTCAGAAGGTCGGCGTAGAGCGGGGCGAGGAGGTCCGCCAGGTCGGCGGGCCGGGGTGATGACGGCGGGTCCGCGTCGGATGACACGCGGGGGGTCCTTTCGAGGTAGGGACGGGGCGGGACGGCTGGGCGGTGCGGTGACGCTCTGCTCGGCGGCATGTCGACCTCCTCGGCGGGGACTAGTTGCGTTGCACGCGCAGACGCGCCAGCTCGTCGGCCAGCTCGGCGACGGCGCGGGCACGTTCGGCGCGGTGGTGCGCGGCGCGGCACGGGCCACCGCAGAAGCGGCGATCGGCGCGCGAACCATCGGGCAGCGGCGCGGAACACTGGGCGCATTTCATCGGTAAACCTCCCTACGTACGTACAGATGACGGTGAAAAAAAGGAGCACCCCGCCGAACCTGAGCCGTGGGGAGGCTCGGCGGGGTGCTAGATCGCGAACGCGAGGGGCGCTCTAACTTGCCTATGCGCCAGCGTCGGGTGTCGCGTACGTGCGCTCCACCTTGTCTATGCGCCAGCGTCCCGACGCGGGGCGCGGTGAGCGGCGGCGGGTTGGTAGGCGGCCGGCGGCGGCGCTAGCGACGTCTTGGGCGAGTGAACGAGTGATGTAACAGGGCGAACTTTCGTCACCCCCGTATAACTCCCATAGAGGAGGAGGAGGAAAAAAAGGAGGCGGGATATATAGAAGTGACGTTCGTCGAGGGTGTTACATCACTCATTCACTCTCGGGTGACGATCGCGCCTCTCCCGCGTCGCCCGCGGCCGTGGCTACGGGCGCCTCGCCGCCCTCCCCGGCGTCGTCCCCGCGGCGTCGCCCCGCCACGGCGGCCCACAACGACGAAACGCCCCGCCGGGGCCGCACGGGGCGGCGTCCAGCGGGGCGGTCGGCCGGGCTGGGCGCGGTCCGCCTTGACACCGCCCTCCATGCTGGCCCCGCCGGGTGTCGTCGATAAGGAGTCCCCAGGGTGGACGTAGCCGCAATCGCGCAAGCGCTGTTCGGTGGGCTCGTCGGCGGGGCGCTGGTGCCCTACCTCACGCACGCGCGGGAGAAGCGCGCGGCCCGTAGCGCGGTGCGGCAACGTCTCGCCGAGGTCGAGCGCCGGCGGTGGGCCAAAAGCAAGGACTACGCCGAAGAGGTCGAGTTTGAGGCCGCCGTCGCGGCGTTCGAGGCCGAGGCCGTCAGCGCCGGCCTTCCCCGGTCGGTGGTCGGCGTCTACGCGGCGGCCGCCTACGTGAGTTTTGACTCAACCCGTAGGACCTACGGCAAGTACTCGGAGCCCGACATCCCGCCTGGCCTACCCGACATGGGCTGGCTTTCCGGTGATGTTGACGCGGTGGTGGTAGCCGCTAGGGACCTCGTGGCGGACGCAATTTGGCGGCCGGTCCTCAGCGCCGCGACGCGGGACTGGCGTATCCGAGGCATCCGGCAAACGGTCGAGTTGCTGCGTGACACGGAGGACCCCGACACGGACTGGCAAGCCTGGGCAGAACGAAACTTCAGAATGACCGACGGGCTGCGCAACGTCCGCAAGCGCTTGAGGGCGAAAGGCGGGGCGGGTGGCAAGCCGCTCCCGCCGCCGGATACGCCGAAAGCCCGCCGGGCCACCCTCGCGGGTGAACCGACGGGCTCGGATTGATCTAGGCGGGCCGCCAGGGCCTCGCTTGAGGACGTCGGCCAAGCGGGCCGGTTATGAGGCCGTAGCGGCGCGGGCGTGCGCCGGGGCGAGGGCGTCGAGGTCGTCGGCGACGCGGCAGCACGGGCAGACGTCGTCCCAGCGGGCGGCCAGGCTCGCGCCGTCCAGCGGCAACCACGCGCCGTCGTCGTCGGGGCTCACGGCCAGAAACGCGCCGCCCGCCTCTTCGCTCGCGTGGCCGTCGAGGTAGACCGAGCGGGCGTCGCCGGGGAGACGGACGACCGCGCCGAGCGGGGGCAGGCCGTCCGGGCCGGGCGTGGTGAGTTGCTCCAGGAGGTCGGCCGGCAGGCTCGACGGGTCGCAGACGAGGAGGAGGCCGCTAGGGGCGTCTACTTCGCCGCAGTAGGTCACGACGGGGGCGGGTGATGATGAGGCGGGGGCGCTGCTGGACATGGTGGGCGGCTCCTTCGACGTGGGGTGACGTCCTGCCTATGCGCCAGCGGCGGCCGGGGTGTTCAGTCGTTCTCGACCGCTCGGAACGCGTCCAGCGGCCCGACGACGGGATCGCCGTGCGGGACATGGCGCAGGACCTTCGCCCACGCCTCGTCGCGCGGCTGTCCCTCGCGGGCGTACTCGCGCAGGATGTCGTACACCATGAGTCGCAACGTGTGGCCGTCCTCGTCCAGGTCGGCGGCCGGGAGGTAGCCGAGGCGGTCGTCGCCCTGGCGGAAGAGGTGGCCGACGGTCTTACCGGCGAGCCGCACGGCGGTGATCTCGCCGGGGCCTCGGTAGGTCGGCGAGGGGTAGCTCGGCGGGGCGTAGACGAGGGACGCGGGTTGCGGGCGCCATGGCATGGGGGGCTCCTCGGGCGGCGGGGGCGGGCGGGGCCGGCGGCCGTAGCTACCGGCCCCGCTGGCGGACGTTAGGCGGCGGCTACGACAAGAGCGGGCGTCGCGACAGACTGGCGCGGCCAGTGTCGCTGGCACGTCCGCACACTGACGCCGAGGTCGGCGGCGACGCTCGCCGGGGTCGCGCCCGGTACGGCGGCGGCGCGGATCGCGTCGGCGGACGACTGGCGGGCCGTCGCCTTCGCGGGGGTCGACGTCGCGGCGACAACGGAGGCGACGACACGGGCGGCCGACAGATCGACGACCGGGGCGACGCTGGCGGCGGGCGACAGATCGGCGACCGGGGCCGGGGCGACGTCGGCGACGTGGGCGGGCGTCGCGGTGTCGGCGACGGCGGCGGGCGACGACGAGAAGACGAGCTTGACCAGCGCCATAAAGGCCAGCGCCGGGACGGCCGACAGGAGGCCGCCAGACAGGCCCGGCTTGGCGACGGCGAGCTGCGCCGAGAGCGACAGACCGGCGGCGGCGACGAGCAGCGCCAGCGGGTAACCCGCGGCCTTGCTGGCGCGGCGACGGCGGCGGATGTCCAGCAGCGCGGCAACCGGGACAAGCTCCGAAATGCACGCGTTGGCCCAGCCGAACCAATCCGGGGTGCCGGCGGGGCTGTTGCTCATCGTCCAGTCGTGAACGTGTGTAAACGAGGCTGCGCCAGCGGCGACGCCGACGACGAGGAGGATCGCCACGAGGACGACGGACTCGGCCCGCTCGGCGCGGGTCGGGCGGGTGGTCACGCGGCACCCCCGAGACGCTCGGCGCGGCAGGGGCCGCAGTTGTTCGCGGGCGAGCCTCGATGCTTCGGACACTGACCGGCGCGGGGGTTGGTTGGTAGCGCGGCGCCGCCCCGTAGGGAGCGGGCGCGCTCTTGGTTATTGATGGTTAAGGACGGTTCCCCCGAAGCACGCTTCGCCCCGGTCGGTAGCACGCTTCGCCCCGTTCGGAAGCGTGCCTCACCCCGGTCCGCTACCGGGACGAAGTCGGCTTCGTCCCGGTCCTCGGCCGGCTGCGGGACCTCGGTCGGGCCGCCCGACTGCGGCTCGGCGAACGGGTCCAGGGCGCCGGGGAGAGGCCGGCGGCGCCCCATGGCGAGGTCGTAGACGACGGGGCGCCGGTCGGCCGGGAGAAACGCGGTGTGCCGTTGGTCGCCGCGCCGGATAAGGCCGAGGCGCTCCAACGTCTTTAGGTCGTTCTGGACCGAGCGGACCGTCTTACGGGCGTAGTGCGCTAGACGCTCCTGCGAGGGAAACGCGGCGCGTCCGTTCGCGTGCGCGTGGTTGGCGAGGCCGATCAGCACGGCGACGCACTGCGGCGGGACGTCGGGGGCGTCGCTGAGCGCCCACGAGACGGCTTCGATGCTCACTGGGCCACCGCCACGGCGAGCGACCGGAGGTACGCGGCGAGGCCGCGGGCCGGGCCGACGTAGGCCAGGACGAGGCGGGGCGCGAGCGGGCGCGCTTGGGTACTCTCGTGCATGGGTCGCCTCCAGCGGCGATCAAGACCCCCGGGCCGGCGTTGGAGCGCCGCCGGGGGTCGTTCTTTTGGGTCGGGGCCTCATGTGGCAGTCACGCAAGACCCGCGTCCGGGTCAACTGCTGGCGCAAGCTGGCCGAGGGGGTGGCCGCCTCGGTGATGGTCGGCGACCCGGTGGTCGTCGCCGGCCGCCTCTACACCCGCGACTGGACCGACGACGCCGGCAACCACCGCACCCTCTACGAGCTGGAGGCCGTCGCGGTCGGCCACGACCTGTCCCGCGGTCGGGGCCGGTTCCTGCGCAACCGGCCCAGCATGACCACCAGCACCGTCGAGGACGCCGAGGCGGAGCGCCGGGTGCACGGCGAGGCCACCGAGCTGGTGCCGTCCGCGCAGGCGCCCGCCTCGCCCGACGACCGGCCGTTCGACGACGAGTTCGAGCTGCCCGGGTTCGCCGCCCCGCACGCCGGACCCGGCCTGCCCGACCTCGACCTGGACGGTCCGTCGGGCGGTGAGTTCGGGCCGGTGAGCGACCCATTCGACGACCGGACCGACGGCGCCGGTGACGACGAGGACGCCGACGAGCTGGCCGCCGAGCCCGGTGACGCCGGGACCCCCGACGAGCTGGACCCGGTCGTGGACGACACCGCCACCGGCGTCACCCCGACCGGTCGGGGGAGGCGCGGTCGGGGGCGGGCGCCGGTGCCCGCCTGACCCTGGAGTCGTGCACGGGGGAGCGGGGTGGCGACGCGACGGTGGTCACCCCGCCGTACGACTAGGCTGGCCGGCCGGAGGTGGTGACGGGTGCGGCAGGCGACCGCGACGGCGAACGCGGCAGGACTGGTGGTGGGTTACGCCCTGGACTCGCTCCTCGGCGACCCCCGCCGCGGGCACCCCGTGGCCGGCTTCGGCCGGGCCGCCGGCGCGCTGGAGCAGCGGCTCTACCGGCCGGACCGGGCCGCCGGGGCGGCCTTCACCGCGCTGGCCGTGGGCGCCCCGGTGCTGCTCGGCGTCGCCGCCACCCTGGCCACCCGGCGGCACCCGGTGGCGCGGGCGGCGCTGGTGGCCGCCGGCACCTGGACCGTCCTGGGCGGCCGCACCCTGCGGCACGAGTCGCGGGTGATGGGCCGGGCGTTGCGCCGGGACGACCTGCCCGCCGCCCGCGGCCGGCTCGGCCACCTCTGCGGTCGGGACCCGTCCGCGCTGGACGAGCCGGAACTGGCCCGGGCCACCGTCGAGTCGGTCGCCGAGAACACCTCCGACGCCGTCGTCGCGCCGCTGGTCTGGGGCGCGGTCGCCGGGCTGCCCGGCCTGCTCGGCTACCGCGCGGCGAACACGCTCGACGCCATGGTCGGGCACCGCTCGCCCCGCTACGCCCGGTTCGGCACCCCGGCCGCCCGCCTCGACGACCTGCTCAACCTGGTACCCGCCCGGCTGACCGGGCTGCTCACCATCGCCGTCGCGCCGACCGCGCACGGCGACCGCGGCCGGGCCTGGCAGGTCTGGCGCCGGGACCGCAACGACCACCCGAGCCCCAACGCCGGCCAGTGCGAGGCGGCCATGGCCGGCGCGCTCGGCGTCCGGCTGGGCGGGCGCAACGTCTACTTCGGCCGGTCCGAGGTGCGCCCGTACCTCGGCGACGGCCCCCGACCCGAGGCGCGGCACCTCAAGCGGGCCGCCCGGATCTCCGGCGCGGTCGGGCTGGCCGCCCTCGGGATCGCGGCGGCGTATCCGCTCACGATGGGGCGGCTGGTCGGCACGGTGCGGCGGTCCGCGCTGCGCGGCGTGCACGGCGCCGCGGCCGCCCGGGTCGCGTCCCGCCCGCCCGTGGGCGGCGTGGGCCGGGCGGGGGCGGCGCGGGGGAGCGGGCGGTGAGCGGCGGGCTGCTCGTCGCCGGGACCACCTCGGATGCCGGCAAGAGCGTGCTCACCGCCGGCATCTGCCGATGGCTGCACCGGCAGGGCGTGAAGGTGGCGCCGTTCAAGGCGCAGAACATGTCCAACAACTCCGCCGTGGTGGTCGGCCCGGACGGTCGCGGCGGCGAGATCGGCCGCGCCCAGGCGATGCAGGCGGCCGCCTGCGGGCTCGCCCCCGACCTGCGCTTCAACCCGGTGCTGCTCAAGCCCGGCAGCGACCACGCCAGCCAGGTGGTGCTGCTCGGCGAGGCCGTCGACACCGTCACCGCCGGCAACTTCCGCGAACTGCGGCCTCGGCTCGCCGGGACCGCCTTCGCCGCGCTCGCCGAGCTGCGCGCGGCGTACGACGTGGTGATCTGCGAGGGCGCCGGCAGCCCGGCGGAGATCAACCTGCGGGCCGGCGACTACGTCAACATGGGGCTCGCCCGGCACGCCGGGCTGCCCACGATCGTGGTCGGTGACATCGACCGGGGCGGCGTCTTCGCCTCGATGTTCGGCACGGTCGCCCTGCTCGACCCGGCCGACCAGGCACTGATCGCCGGCTTCGTGATCAACAAGTTCCGCGGCGACCCCGGGCTGCTCCAACCGGGGCTGGACATGCTGCACCGGGTCACCGGCCGGCCGACGTACGGGGTGCTGCCCTGGGAACTGGACCTCTGGCTGGACGCCGAGGACTCGCTCGCCTACGGCCGGGTGCTCGGTCGACCGGCGGCCCCGTACGGCACCGACTGGCTGGATGTCGCCGTGGTCCGGCTGCCCCGGATCAGCAACGCCACCGACGTCGAGGCGCTCGCCACCGAGCCCGGCGTCCGGGTCCGGCTCACCGTCGAGCCCGCCGAACTGGCCGCCGCCGACCTGGTCGTACTCCCCGGCTCCAAGTCCACCGTGGCCGACCTGGCCTGGCTGCGCGAGACCGGGCTGGCCGACGCGGTACTGGCGCACGCCGCCGCCGGCAGGCCGCTGCTCGGCATCTGCGGCGGCTTCCAGATGCTCGCCCGGGCCATCCACGACCCGGTGGAGAGCCGCCAGGGCAGCGTCCCCGGGCTGGGCCTGCTCCCCATCGAGATCACCTTCGACCCGCGGAAGACCGTCCGCCAGTCCAGCGGCACCGGCACCGGCGACGTCCCGGTCCGCGGCTACGAGATCCACCACGGGTACGTCTCCGCCGCCGACCCGACCCTGGCCCCGCTGCTCCGCCACACCGACGGCAGTACCGAGGGCGCGCTCCTCGGCGCGGTGCACGGCACCCACTGGCACGGAGCCTTCGAGTCCGACGGGTTCCGTCGCCGCTTCCTCACCGAGGTGGCCGGGCTCGCCGGGCGGACCGGCTTCCGGGTCGCCCCGGACACCGCGTTCGCCGCCGCCCGGGAGCGGACCCTGGACCTGCTCGGCGACCTCGTCGAGGAGCACCTGGACACCGACGTCCTCTGGCGCCTGATCGAGTCCGGGCCGCCCGCCGGCCTCCCCTTCATCCCGCCCGGTGCCCCACCCGCCTGACCACCCACCCTCGCCCCGGCGACCCGCGTCGGCCCGGCCACCCCGCTCGTCCGGATCGGGGAAGTGGCGGGACGCGAGCCGGCGCCACATCGCCGACCTGGCGGCTCTCTGGACCGATTCGCCGACCCGCGGCGAATCAGGCCGCCGAAGGGCCGCCCGGTGGAGTCCGGCGACAGCGAGCGTTCACGCCGCCCGGGGTCGCTGGGCGCAGGGCGTTGGCGCTCAGTAGCGGACGTCGGCGAGGCGGTCGGACATCGGCAGTCCCGCCTCCCGCCAGGCATCCACGCCGCCGATCATGTCCGTGGCCCGGCGCAGCCCCAGGGCCTGGAGGCTGGCCGCGGCGAGGCTGGAGCTGTACCCCTGGCGGCACACCACCACGATCTCCCGGTCGTAGCCGGTGGCCTCGGGGATCCGCCAGGCGCTCGCCGGGTCGAGCCGCCACTCCAGCACGGTCCGGTCGATCACGATCGCACCGGGCAGCTCGCCCTGCTCGCGGCGCTGCATCTCGGTACGCGTGTCGACCAGCAGCGCGCCCGCACGGACCGCCTCGATGGTCCCGTGCGGGGTGAGCCGGCGGAGGCCGGCGCGGGCCTGTTCCAGCAGGGCGTCGATGCCCGGACTCATCACGTCATGCAGCACCTCCCGATGATGCCGGTGGCGTCGCCGGTCCGCGTGGCGAACGGCCCTGCCGGCGCGCAGGATCCAGCGGACGGGGGACCATCGGCTAGCGTCGGGCGGGTGACGGTGGCGGTGGTCGAGGCGTACGCCGGGCTGGCCCGGCGGGTGCTCGCCGGGCCGGCGCGGTTGGGGCGTACCCGGATGGTGGCGGTCGACGGGCCGAGCGGCGCGGGGAAGAGCGCCTTCGCGACGCGGCTCGCGGACGCCCTCGCCGCGCTGCCCGGCGGCGGGCGACCACCGGTGGTGTGTACCGACGACCTGCTCGACGGGTGGGACGACCAGTTCACCTTCTGGCCGCGGCTGGAGGAGTGGGTGCTCGCGCCGCTGCGGGCCGGGCGGCCCGGGGCGTACCGGCCGTACAGCTGGGTGCGGCGCTGCTTCCTGGACCGGGAGGTGCCGGTGCCGGTCGGGCCGGTGCTGATCGTGGAGGGGGTGAGCGTGGCGCGCGCGGCGGTCCGGTCGGAGCTGACCCTGTCGGTCTTCGTCGCCGCGCCGGCGCCGCTGCGGCTGTCCCGCGCGCTCACCCGGGACGGGTCGGAGATCCTGCCCGAGCTGCGTCGCTGGCATGCCGGCGAGCGGGCGCACTTCGCCGCCGACGGCACCGAGGCGGCGGTCGACCTGGTAGTGGACGGCGCGCCGGCTCTCCCGCACGACGCCACCCACTACTACGTCCGCCGGCCGTGACCGTCCGCACCGGGATCCGCACGCCTTGCCGCGGCGAGCAGCCTCGGCGAGCCGGGAGACAACCCCTCTTCAGGAAACCGCGCTGATCGGGCGGGGCGGGCTCGGAGGTGCCGCCGGGTAAGGCCGGCATACGATGCCGGTCATGACCACACCGATCATGTCCGAGTCCGAGGTGCGGGCCGCCGTCGAGCGTGAACTGCCCGGAGTCCGTGCCGACCTCGAACGTCTCGTCCGCATACCGGGCATCGCCTTCGAGGGCTTCGACCACTCGCACGTCGAGCGATCGGCCGAGGCGGTGGCCGAGCTGCTGCGCGGCTGCGACCTCGACGTCAAGATCGTGCGCTCCGGCGGTCAGCCGGCGGTGATCGGAAAGAAGGCCGCCCCGCCCGGCGCGCCCACCGTGCTGCTCTACGCCCACCACGACGTGCAGCCGGTCGGCGATCGCTTGCTGTGGTTGTCGGACCCGTTCGAGCCGGTCGAGCGGGACGGCCGCCTGTACGGTCGGGGCGCCGCCGACGACAAGGCCGGCATCATGGCGCACGTCGCGGCGCTGCGCGCGTTCGGCGACCGCCTGCCGGTCGGCGTGGTCCTCTTCATCGAGGGCGAGGAGGAGTACGGCTCCGACTCGCTGGAGCGGCTGCTCGAGGAGCACCGCGAGGAGATCGCCTCGGACGTCATCGTGATCGCCGATTCCGGCAACTGGGACATCGGCGTGCCGGCGCTGACCACCTCGCTGCGCGGCATCGTCAACTGCTTCGTCGAGGTCCGCACCCTGGAGCACGCGGTGCACAGCGGGATGTTCGGCGGCGCGGTGCCGGACGCGCTGACCGCGCTGGTCCGGCTGCTGGCCACCCTGCACGACGACGCCGGGGACGTGGCCGTCGCCGGGCTGGTCGGCCGGGAGGGCGCCAGCGTCGACTACCCGGAGGACCGGATCCGGGTCGAGGCCGGCCTGGCCGAGGGTGTGCAGTTCATCGGTACCGGCCGGATCACCGACCGGCTCTGGACCAAGCCGGCCCTCGCCGTGCTCGGCGTGGACGCGCCCGCCACCGGCGAGGCGCCGAACGCGCTGGTCCCGTCCGCGAAGGCCAAGCTGAGCGTACGGCTGGCGCCGGGCGACGACCCGAAGAAGGCGTACGCGGCGCTCCGCGCCCACCTGGAGGAGCACGCGCCGTGGGGCGCGCGGGTGACGGTGACCTTCGAGCACGACGGCGATCCCTGTGTCATCGACGCCTCCGGGCCGATGTTCGACGCGGCCCGTTCGGCCTTCAAGGGCGCCTGGGACGGCACCGACCCGGTGGACATCGGCGTCGGCGGGTCGATCCCCTTCATCGCCACCTTCCAGGAGATGTTCCCGCAGGCGGCGATCCTGGTGACCGGTGTGGAGGACCCGCACGCCCGGGCGCACGGGCCGAACGAGAGCCTGCACCTGGGCGAGTTCGCCCGGGTCTGCCTGGCCGAGGCGCTGCTGCTGGCGAAGGTCGCCGAAGCGGGCACCAACCGGAGCTGAGGTGTCGGAACCGTAACTTCGGGGCCGATGTCGGAGTTTGGGGTGTGTCGGGCGCGGGGGTGTTATAGCCTTTCGAACATGCGTACGAACGACGAGATGGCGCGGCTCCAGGCCGCGGTGAGTGCTCTGGGGGACGTCGACGTCTCCGCGTGGCCCGAGGACACGCTCAAGGATCAGCTCGGCGAGCTCTCCGCCGTGCTGGTCGCCCTCGACACGCTGCTCACCCGGGTCGCCGAAGAGGTCCGCGCCCGCGGCATGCGGATCGAGGAGCCCGTCTCGGCCTGACCGGCACGGGCTCCTCGTCGCGTCGCACCGGTGACGAGCCGGGCAGGCAGCTCTGGGCCTCCCGCTCACGAGTCGGCCGGGTCGCGCGCGGGATCCGCAGCCGGGCCGGGTGGCGCGCGGGATCCGTCGCCCGGCCGGGAAACGCCGCGGCGTCGGGGGTGGCTGGCAGGATGGGATCCGTGCGGTTCCTCGACCTGGCGGCCACCTCCGCCGCGGTGGGCGCCACCAGCGGCCGGCGGGCCAAGGTGGAGCTGCTCGCCGCCGCGCTCCGGTCGCTCGACCCGCCCGAGGTGCCGGCCGGTTCCGGCTACCTCGCCGGCGAGCTGCGCCAACGGCAGACGGGCGTGGGCTGGGCCAGCCTGCGTGACCTGCCGCCGCCGGCCGCCGAGCCCACGCTGACCGTGGCCGGGGTCGACGCGGCGATCGACGAGATCGCGTCGGTGCGCGGCGCCGGCTCGCAGGCCCGTCGCCGGGAGCTGGTCGGCCGGCTCTTCGCCGCGGCCACCGCCGACGAGCAGCGGATGCTGGTCGGCCTGTTCAGCGGCGAGCTGCGGCAGGGCGCCCAGGCCGGGCTGCTCGTCGAGGCGGTCGCCCGGGCCGCCGAGGTGCCCCTGCCGGCCGTACGCCGGGCGTTGCTGCTCGCCGGTGACCTGCGGGCCGTCGCGGTGGCCGCGCTCTCCGGCGGCGCGGCCGCGCTGGCCGGCTTCGGTCTCCAGGTCGGCCGCCCGCTGGCCCCGATGCTGGCGCAGAGCGCCCCCTCGGTGGACGAGGCGCTCACCGCGACCGGCGTCCCGGCGGTGGTCGACGTCAAGCTGGACGGCATCCGGATCCAGGTGCACCGGTCCGGCCAGGACATCGCGGTCTTCACCCGCAGCCTGGACGAGATCACCTCCCGGCTGCCCGAGGTGGTCGCCGCCGTGCGCGCGCTGCCCGCCCGGGAGCTGGTCCTCGACGGCGAGGCGATCGGGCTGGACGCCACCGGCCGCCCGCTGCCCTTCCAGCAGACCTCCAGCCGGGCCGCTCGCCGCACCACCCCGAGCACCACCGGCGGCGCCCCGGTCGCGCCGGCCGTGCTGGCCGCCGCCGAGACCACCGGCGAGACGGTGCTGACGCCGTACTTCTTCGACCTGCTGCACCTCGACGGCGCGGATCTGATCGACCTGCCGGGCCGGGAGCGCTGGGCCGCGCTGGCCGGCGCGGTGGACCCGACGCTGCAGGTCGGCCGGGTGGAGGTGGACGGGCCCGAGCAGGCCGGCGCGGCGTTCGCCGCCGCGCTCGACGCCGGTCAGGAGGGGGTGGTGGTCAAGGACCCGGCGGCCCCCTACGACGCGGGCCGGCGCGGGTCGGCCTGGGTCAAGGTCAAGCCCCGGCACACCCTCGACCTGGTGGTGCTGGCGGTGGAGTGGGGGAGCGGGCGCCGGCAGGGCTGGCTCTCCAACCTGCACCTGGGCGCCCGGGAGCCGCGTACCGGCGAGTTCGTGATGCTCGGCAAGACGTTCAAGGGGCTCACCGACGAGCTGCTGCGCTGGCAGACCGAGCGGTTCCTCGGCCTGGCGGTGGAGAAGGGCGACTGGGTGGTCCGGGTGCGCCCCGAGCAGGTCGTCGAGATCGCGTTCGACGGGGTGCAGACCAGCAGCCGCTACCCGGGCGGGATGGCGCTGCGGTTCGCCCGGGTGGTCCGTTACCGGGACGACAAGACCGCGGCGGAGGCCGACACCATCGACGCGGTGCGGGCAATCCACGCCGGCCGGGTCACCGGCTGAGCGGGAGTGCGCCCGGTCAGACCGACGCGCTCGGCGCCGGTTCGGCCGCCCGGTCGATCGGCGGGCGGGGCTTGTCCAGCCCGGCCGCCCGGCGCGCCTCCCGGCGGGCGACCCAGCCGTAGCCGACGAGGCTCATGCCGGCGAAGAGCCACCACTGCACCACGTAGCCGAAGTTCTGCCAGTTGTTGGTGTGCCCGATCGGCACCGTCTGGAAGGCCGGGTCGGCGGCCGGGGTCTGCTGGTCGAGCAGCAGGTAACCGCCGTGGATCGGGTAGGGCAGCTCCCGGGCGAGCCGGCTGACGCCGATCCGCCGGGTCTCCAGCTTGCCGTCGCGCCGGTCCACCGCGCCCGCGCCGCTCTCGCTGGCCACCACCCGGCCGGCGACGGTCACCTCGCCGGTGGGCGCGGCCGGCACCTGCGGCTGGGCGGTGGCGCCGGCGCCGGGCGCCGGCGGGATCCAGCCCCGGTCCACCAGCACGGCCGTGCCGTCGGCGAGCACCAGCGGGGTGAGCACCTCGAAGCCGACCGTGTTGTCGACCGTCCGGCCGCGGACCAGGACCACGTTCGCGGGGTCGTACCGGCCGGTGGCGGTGGCCCGGGTCCAGGTGAGCCGGTCGGCGGGGGCGGGGCCGGCGCTGCCGGGCCCGCCGGTCGGGGCGGGCATCGCGTCGCGCAGCGGCGCGGGCGACATGGTCGCGCCGGCGTCGATCCGCTCGTTGATCGCCGTACGTCCCCGGTAGCGGTCCAGCTGCCAGTTGCCGAGGAACACCATCAGCGCGGCGGCGACCAGGGTCAGCGCGAGACAGCCCAGCCAGCGCGGGGTGAGCAGGAACCGGTACACGCATCGAGGCTACCCGTATGAGCGGGCCCACTGAGCTGCGCGGGCCCCGAACCGGCCGGTCGGCGGCCGTCGCCCGTCGGTCCGGCCGGGTATGGTCACGCGGGCGGACCGCGCGACCGGTCCGCCGCCGCGCACCACCCCCACCACGTACGTCCGGTCGCCTGCGAGGAGTCGATGATGACCGTCGTGCCGCGCGTCGTGTTGAGCGCGCCCTCCTCGGGGCACGGCACCAGCGCCCTCTCCCTCGGGCTGCTCGCCGCGCTGGCGGACCGGGGGCTCGACGTGGCCGGCTTCAAGATCGGGCCGGACCAGGTCGACGCGGCGTACCTGGGGCTGGCCGCCGGCCGCCCGGGGCGCAACCTGGACCCCCGGCTGGTCGGCCCGGAGCGGATCGCCCCGCTCTTCGCGCACGGCTCCGCGGGGGCCGGGCTCGCGGTGGTGCAGGGCACCATGGGGCTCTACGACTCGGTCGCCGGCCGGCCGGAGACCGAGTCCACGGCGGCGGTCGCCGGCGCGCTGCGCAGCCCGGTCGTGCTGATGGTGGACGTGGCCGCGATGGGGCAGTCGGTGGCCGCCCTGGTGCACGGCTTCCGGGCGTACGACGAGCAGCTCTGGCTCGGCGGCGTGATCCTCAACCGGGTGGCCTCGCCCCGGCACGAGGCGATGCTCCGCGAGGCCCTCGACGACATCGGCGTGCCGGTCTACGGCGCGCTGCGCCGGCACGAGCTGCCCCCGGTGCTGCCGGCCCGCCGGCACGGCCTGGTCCCCGCGGTCGCGCGGGACGGCGAGGCGGTCCGCGCGGTACGCCGGCTGGGCGAGGCGGTCGCCGCCACCGTCGACCTGGACCGGCTGCTGGTGCTGGCCCGCTCGGCGCCGGAGCTGACCGTCGACCCCTGGTCGCCGGAGCCGGTGGCGGGGGCGCCGGCCGGGCCGCGTCCGCTGGTCGCGCTCGCCGGTGGCCCGGGCGGCAGCTACAGCCACCCGGAGACGGCCGAGCTGCTCCGCGCCGCCGGCGCCGAGGTGGTCACGGTCGACCCGCTGCGCGACGAGGCCCTGCCCGCCGGCACCCGCGCGCTGGTCGTCGGCGGCGGGCTTCCCGAGTCGTACGCGGACGAGCTGTCGGCCAACCGCCGGCTCTGCATCGCCGTGGCCGAGCTGGCCCGCACCGGCCGCCCGGTGATCGCCGAGGGCACCGGCCTGCTCTGGCTGGCCCGGGAGCTGGACGGGCTGCCGATGTGCGGGGTGCTCGACGCGATCGGCGCGAGCCGGGACGGCATGGTGATCGGCTACCGGGAGGCGACCGCCCGGACGGAGGGCGTGGTGGCCGCCGCCGGCACGGTGGTGGTCGGGCACAAGCAGCACGCCGCGGTGCTCACCCCGCGGGCCGGCGAGCGGCCGGCGTGGAGCTGGGACGGCGGCGCGCCGGAGGGCTTCGTCTGGCGGGGCGTGCACGCCTCGCAGCTCGTCCCGCACTGGGCCGCGTACCCGGAGATCGCCGCGCGGCTGGTGGCCGCCGCGGCGGTGGAGCCGGCGACGGCGGAGGCCCCGGCGTGATCGGACAGGTGGCGGTGCGCCGCTTCCCGGCGCTGACCGTCTCCACCCCGCGCACCGAGGTCCGGCAGCTCACCGCGGCCGACGCCGAGGCGGTCGACGAGATCTTCGCGGACCGGCGGACCCAGCGCTGGTTGCCGCTGGCGGAGGCCTCGGGGCGGATCGAGGGGCGGGCCTGGTGCACGGAGCTGGCCCGGCAGCGCCGGGACAGCGGCGACGGCGACCACTACGGGGTGCTGCGCCGGGAGGACCAGCGGGTGGTGGGCTGCCTGTGGACCCGCCGCACCGACTGGGGCGCGCGGTTGACCGAGGTGTCCTACGCGATCGCGCCGCACGCCCGGGGCTACGGGCTGGCCGCCGAGGCGGTGGACGCGCTGGCCATCGCGTTGATCCTGGAGCACGGCTTCCAGCGGGTCGAGCTGCGGGTCGCGCCGGGGAACGTGGCGTCCCGCCGGGTGGCCGAGAAGGCCGGCTTCAGCTACGAGGGCCTGCTGCGCAACGCCGGCTTCGTCCGCGGCGCCCGCGTGGACCTCGAACTCTGGTCCTTCGTGTCCGCCGACCTCCGCTGACCCGGCCCGCCCCGGCGCGGCCCCGGGCCCCACACAGTTGATCAAGAGGTTCGCGTCGGGGATCGCCAGCGATCCGAACGCAAACCTCTTGATCAACTAACCCGGGCGCACCCCCGGGCGGTCCAGTGGTGGGTGGTCGGCGGCGCGGTCAGCCGACGATCTGGTCGGACGGCGGGGTGAACTGGCGGGTGGGCTGGCCCTTGAGCGCGTCGCGCAGGGTCTCGGCCACCGCGCCGATCGGGACCTGCGACTGACCGTCACCCACCGCGTTGAACGGGTTGTCCGGGTCGGCGATGAAGCTCGCCGCCGCCAGCTCCGGGGTGTACCCGACGAACCAGGCGGACCGGGTGCTGTCCGTGGTACCCGTCTTGCCGGCCACCGGGCGGCCCACCGTGCCCCGGACGCTGTCGGCGGTCGACCAGCCGCCGCAGCCCCCCTTCGCCGGGGTGTCGCCGGTCGGGCAGCGGGCCGCGTCGGTGGCGGCCCGCGCCGCGTCGGCGCTGACCACCTGCCGGCAGCGCGGCTTGGCGATCTCCCGCTGCACCCCGCCGGGCGTGGAGTACGTGGCCGGCGTCCCGTCCCGGTTCAGGATCGAGTTCACCGGGATGGCCTCGCAGTACCGACCGTCGGCGGCGATCGCGGCGTACGCGTTCGCCATCTCCAGCGGGGTGGCGTCGGAGACGCCTAGGGTGAACGCGCCCCACTGCTTCGCCTTTGTCGGGGACGCATGGTCCCGGTCCACGTCGGTACGCCAGCGCAGCCCGAGCTGTTCGGCGAGGCGGACGCCCTTGTCCGCGCCGATCTGCTCCTCCATCCACACCCAGTACGTGTTCACCGACTTGCCGAAGGCGGACCACATGGTCTGCTGACCGCTCATCGCGCCGCTGGCGTTCGTCGGCTGCCAGTCGTTGTAGACACGCGACCTGTACCGGTACGGGGCGTTGAACTCGGTGGACAGCGTCTTGCCCGAGTTGAGCGCGGCCAGCATCGGGAACATCTTGAACGTCGATCCCGCCTGGTAGCCAGGGAGCGAGCCCCCGCCGAGCAGCGGGGCGACCGTGTTCGGGTAGTTCGCCTTGACCTTAGGCCCGGCCTCCGGGTTGGAGCTGGATGGGTTCTCGCTCAGGTCCAGCGAGTAGTTCCGGTTCACCGCCATCGCCTTGATCCGGCCGGTGCCCGGTTCGGCGACCACGATCCCGTTGGCGAACGGGCTGCCGGTGTTCTCCTTGGCCCCGACGTTCTTCTCGGCCGCGTCCTGGATCTTCGGGTCGATGGCCAGCACGATCCGGTATCCGCCGCGACGCAGTTTGTCCATCCGTTCCAGCCGGTTCTCGCCGAACGCCGGCTGCGCGCTCCACCAGTTCTTCAGGTAGTCGCAGTAGAAGCCCCAACGGGTGTGCTTGTCGTCGATCGAGGCGCAGTCGTTCGGCGGGTTGGTGAGCTTGATCCGGATCGGTTCTGCCTTCGCGGCGGCGGCGGCGTCGGGTGACATGTAGCCGAGGCGGGTCATGTTGTCCAGCACGTAGTTGCGCCGGCCGGTGGCGTCCTTCTGGTCCGAGGTGATCGGGTCGTACTCGGAGGGGGACTTGACCAGGCCGGCCAGGGTGGCCGCCTCGACCGGGGTGAGGGTGGCCGGGGTCTTGGAGAAGAAGATCTGCGCGGCGGCGTAGATCCCGTATGCCCGGTGGCCGAAGTAGGCCGAGTTGAGGTAGCGCTCGAGGATCTGCTCCTTGCTCAGCTCCTTCTCCACGTCCAGCGCCATCCGCATCTCCTTGACCTTGCGCAGGCTGGTCTGCTGGGTGGCCTCCTGGACCTCCTTCGGGGTGCTGGCGCTGTCCCGCAGGGCCATCCGGACGTACTGCATGGTCAGCGTGGAGGCGCCCTGGGAGACGCCGTTGGAGCGGGCGTTCGCGACGAACGCCCGGGCCACGCCCTTCGGGTCGACGCCGCGATGCTGGTAGAAGCGGTTGTCCTCGGCGGCGACGATCGCCTGCTGGATGTTCGCCGACATGTCCGAGATCTTCGTGTACTGCCGGTATTCCTCGTAGAACATCGTCAGCACGGTCTTGCCGTCCGGCGCGTACAGGTACGACGTCTCGGCGGGCAGCGCGGTCTTCAGGATGCTCGTCTTCTGCTCCACTGCGTGCGCGGTGGCCTTGGCGCCGATGCCGGTGAAGGCGGCCAACGGGTACGCCACGGCGGCGACCACGATGCCGGCGATCAGCCCGGCGCGGAGGAGGGGAACGGCACGACCAGCGGAGGCAAGGGGTCGGTTGCTCACCTGGTCAAGCTATGACATTTCCGATTCGGAAATGAGAAGAATTCATAAACGGGCGAGCGGGTGGAGGGGTGGTGACGCGGCCCACGTCGGGATCCGCTGTCCCGCACGGCAGCTTCCCGGCAGGATCGCGGACATGCGCGCTGAGCTGATCGGGACGCCCGGCCCCGGAACGGATCCGGCCCCCGGGCCGAGCGTTGACGGGGTCGCTCCCGCCCGGGCCCCGGAGGCCGCCGGAGCGCCGTCGCCGGCCGGGGCGGGCCGGGCCGCCGGGCCCGAGCCGGACCTCGCGCACCACGGCGACGTCGAGGCCACCCCCGGCCTGGTCGACCTCGCCGTCAACGTCCGCCGCGACCCGATGCCGGACTGGCTGGCCGACCCGGTGGTCGCGTCGCTGGCCGACCTGGCCGCCTACCCGGACCCCGGGCCGGCCCGCGCGGCCGTCGCGGCCCGGCACGGCCGTCCCCCGGAAGAGGTACTCCTCACCGCCGGCGCCGCCGAGGCCTTCGTCCTGATCGCCCAGGGGCTGCGCGACGCCCGCCGACCGGTGGTGGTGCACCCGCAGTTCACCGAGCCGGAGGCCGCGTTGCGGGCCGCCGGGCACGCCGTCGAACGGGTGCTGCTCGACCCGGCCGACGGCTTCCGGCTCGACCCGGCCCGGGTGCCCGCCGACGCCGACCTGGTGATGGTCGGCAACCCCACCAACCCCACCTCAGTGCTGCATCCGGCCGCCGCGCTGGCCGCGCTGGCCCGGCCGGGCCGGGTGCTGGTGGTCGACGAGGCCTTCGCCGACACCACGCTCGCCCCCGGCGTCGACGGCGAGCCGGAGTCCCTCGCGGGCCGCCGCGACCTGCCCGGCCTGCTCGTGGTGCGCAGCCTGACCAAGACCTGGGGGCTGGCCGGCCTGCGGATCGGCTACCTGCTCGGCGAGGCCGGGCTGCTCGCCCGCCTCGCCGCCGCCCAGCCGCTCTGGGCGGTCTCCACCCCGGCGCTCGCCGCCGCGACCGCCTGCGCGTCGCCGAACGCCGTCGCGGCCGAGCGCGCCATCGCCGCGCGGCTCGCCGCCGACCGCGACCACCTGGTGGCCCGCCTGTGCGGCCTGCCCGGCGTACGCGTCGCGGGCCACCCGGCCAGCGCCTTCGTGCTGATCCACCGGCCCGGCGCCGACCGGGTCCGCGAACGGCTGCGCGAGCGCGGCTGGGCGGTCCGCCGGGGCGACAGCTTCCCCGGGCTCGGCCCGGACTGGCTGCGGATCGCGGTGCGCGACCAGGCCACCACCGACGCGTTCACCGAGGTAATGGCGGAAATCCTGGAGGCATGATGTTGGAGTCCACTGTTGCGGCGATCGGCCCGCTGGACGAGGCGGCGATGGCGGCCGCCCGCGACCTCCAGGGCCGGCTGACCAAGCCCGCCGGCTCGCTCGGCGCCCTGGAACCCCTCTCGGTACGCCTCGCCGGGCTGGCCGGGAGCTGCCCGCCGCCGCTGCCGGAGCCGGCCGCGGTGGCGATCTTCGCCGGCGACCACGGGGTGCACGCCCAGGGGGTCACCCCCTGGCCGCAGGAGGTCACCGCCCAGATGATCGGCAACTTCCTGGCCGGCGGGGCGGTGGTGAACGCGTTCGCCCGGCAGGCCGGCGCCTCGGTGACCGTGGTGGACGTCGGCGTGGCCACCCCGCTGCCGGTGGACCCGGCCGAGGTCGCCGGCCCGGCCGGACCCCGGCTGGTGGCCGCGAACGTCCGACCCGGCACCCGGGACATGACGGTCGGCGCCGCGCTCACCCGGGACGAGGCGCGGGCGGCGGTGGAGACCGGCATCCGGGTCGCCGGCGAGCTGATCGACGCCGGGGCGGGCATCCTGCTGACCGGGGACATGGGCATCGGCAACACCACGCCGGCCGCCGCGCTGATCGCCGCCTTCGCCGGGGTCGACCCGGCGGCGGCGACCGGTCGCGGGACCGGGGTGGACGACGAGACGTACCGGCGGAAGGTCGGGGTGGTGCGGGCCGCGCTCGACCGGCACGCGCCCGACCCGGCCGACCCCCTGGGCGTGCTGGCCGCGGTCGGTGGGCTGGAGCACGCCGCGCTGGCCGGGCTGATCCTGGGGGCCGCCGCCCGCCGGGTCCCGGTGCTGCTGGACGGCGTGATCGCGGTCAGCGCCGCGCTCGCCGCCGCCGCGTTCGCCCCGGACGCGGTCGGGGCGATGGTCGCCGGGCACCGCTCCGCCGAGCCGGGGGCCACCGCGGCGCTCCGGCACCTGGGCCTCGACCCGCTGATCGACCTCGGGCTGCGCCTCGGCGAGGGGACCGGGGCGCTGCTCGCGCTGCCGGTCGTCACCGGCGCGGTCCGGGTGCTGCACGAGGTGGCCACCTTCGACTCGGCCGGGGTGGCCGAGAAGTGAGTGGGAACCCGTACCCCCTCGGCCTGCGGCTCGCCCGCCGGCGCGTGGTCGTGGTGGGCGGGGGAGCGGTGGCCACCCGGCGGGTGCCGGCTCTGCTCGACGCCGGCGCGGACGTCCTGCTGGTCTCGCCGGAGCTGACCCCGGCGCTGCGCGCCCACGTCGACGCGGGCCGGCTGCGCTGGGAGCCGCGCCGCTTCGCCCCGGCCGACCTGGACGGCGCGTGGCTGGTCCAGGTCGCCGTCGACGACCGGGTGGCCGCCGCCGCGGTGAGCGCCGCCGCCGCCGAGCGCCGGATCTTCTGCGTACGCGCCGACGACCGCGCCGCCGCCACCGCGTGGACCCCGGCGGTGACCCGGCACGGACCGGTCACCGTCGCCGTGCTCGGCGGCGGCGACCCGCACCGCGCGATGGCCGTCCGCGACGCCGTCCGCGACCTGCTCAACGTCCGCACCGGCCTGGCACCCGCCGGCGGAACCGCGGCGGGACCGGCCGGGAGCCCGGGCGGCGGGCCGGCCGCGACCGGTCCGGAGGCGGCCCCGGGTTCGGGCGGGCGGGCGCCGGTGGCGGCCGGGGCGGCGCGGGGCGGGGGCGTCCCGGGTCGGGTGGCGCTGGTGGGCGCCGGACCGGGCGATCCTGAGCTGATCACGGTGAAGGGGTGGCGGCTGCTGACCGAGGCGGACGTGGTGGTCGCCGACCGGCTGGTGCCCGGGCTGCTCCTCGACGAGCTGCGCCCCGACGTCGAGCTGGTGGACGCTTCCAAGATCCCCTACGGCCCGTCCCGGGCCCAGGAGGAGATCAACCGGATCCTGGTGGAGCGCGCGCTGGCCGGGAAGTTCGTGGTCCGGCTCAAGGGCGGCGACCCGTACGTCTTCGGCCGCGGCGGCGAGGAGCTGCTCGCCTGCGCCGAGGCCGGCGTGCCGGTTACCGTGGTGCCCGGGGTGACCAGCTCGATCGCCGTACCCGCGGTGGCCGGCATTCCGGTCACCCACCGGGCCGTGGCGCACGAGTTCACGGTGGTCTCCGGGCACGTCGCGCCGGACTCGCCGGCTTCGCTGGTGAACTGGGAGGCCCTCGCCGCGCTGCGCGGAACCCTGGTCATCCTGATGGGCCTGAAGAACCTGGCGGCGATCACCGCCACCCTGGTCCGACACGGCAAGGACCCGGCCACGCCCGCCGCCGTGGTCCAGGAGGGCACCACGGGCGCCCAGCGCAGCCTCCGGTCGACGCTGGACGCGGTCGCCGCCGACGTGGCCGCGGCGGGCCTGCGCCCGCCCGCCATCGTGGTGATCGGCGACGTGGTGGGCGCCCTCGACGTCTGATCGACCCCACGACGCCGATGTGGCGGTGTCCCGGTCACCCGGACACCGCCACACCGGCGAAATGGCGAAATGGCGCTGGCGTTACTGCTTGAGCATGTTGTCGAGCAGCAGGGCGCAGCGGATCAGGCCGAGGTGGCTGTACGCCTGCGGGTGGTTGCCCAGGCCGCGCTCGGCGAGCGGGTCGTACTGCTCGGGGAGCAGCCCGGTCGGCCCGGCCGTGTCGACCATCAGGGTGAACAGCTCCTCGGCGTCGGTGCGCCGACCGGTGCGCAGGTACGCCTCGATCAGCCACGCCGTGCAGATGTGGAAGCCGCCCTCCCGGCCGGGCAGGCCGTCGTCCCAGTGGTACCGGTAGACGACTGGCCCGCTGCGCAGGTCCGCCTCGATCTTGAGCACGGTCGACAGGAAGCGCGGGTCGTCGCCGGGGAGCAGCCCGGAGATGCCGATCCACAGCGACGACGCGTCCATTTCGTCGTGCCCGTACGCGACGCTGTACGCCTCGGCCTCGTCGTGCCAGCCGTACTCCAGCACGTTCGCGCCGATTCGGTCGCGCAGCTCCACCCACTCCGGCCGGTCCTCGTGGCCGTGCTGCCGCACCACGTGCAGCGCCCGGTCGACGGTCATCCAGCACATGACCTTGGAGAAGATGTGGTGCCGCGGGGGGAGGCGGGCCTCCCAGATGCCGTGGTCTGGCTCGTGCCAGCGGCGGCGGACCGCCTCGACCATGTTCTCCAGCACCCGCCACTCGTCGTCGCGGACCGAGCCGCGCGCGTCGGCCACTGCGGCGATCAGGTCGGCGATCGGGCCGAAGACGTCGAGCTGGAGCTGGTGGTTGGCGAGGTTGCCGACCCGGACCGGCCGGGACCCGGCGTACCCGGGCAGGGTGTCGATGACCGCCTCGGCGCCCAGCTCGTACCCGTCCACCGTGTAGAGCGGGTGCAGCCGCTCGGGGTGCCCGCCGGTGCGCTCGATGCAGCCGTCGACCCAGCGCAGCAGCGCCTCGGCCTCCTCTACCGAGCCCAGGTCCACCAGCGCGCGGGCGGTCATCGCCGCGTCCCGCAGCCAGCAGTAGCGGTAGTCCCAGTTGCGGACCCCACCCAGCTCCTCGGGCAGCGAGGTGGTCGCCGCCGCCAGGATCGAGCCGGACGCCTCGTGGCAGAGCCCGCGCAGGGTGAGCGCGCTGCGGGTGACCAGGTCCCGGGCGGTGGTGGGCAGCCGCAGCCCGGCCACCCAGTCCTTCCAGGGCTGCTCGGCGGCGGCCTGGCGCTCGTGGATCGGCACCCGGTGGTGCTCCAGGCTATGCGTGCCGAAGCGCAGCTCCAGCACCACCTGGCCACCGGCGGCGGAGAGATCCACCATCGCCTTCGCGCTCTCGTTCACGCCGTCGCTGGTGACCTCCCACTCCACGCCCGGGGCGTAGAGCGCGACGGGCTCGTTGGAGCCGAGCACGAGCAGGCCGTCGTCGATCGGCTGCAGCTGCACCGCCACTTGCCCGAACTCGGGCCGGGGAGCGAAGTCGATCCGGGCCCGGCCGGACCCGGTGAGCACCCGGACCAGCGTCGAGTCGCCGGTGACGATGGCCGGGCCGTCCGGCGTGGTCTCCTTCGCCGGCAGGTCGAGCCAGTCGGTGACCGTCAGCCCGGACCAGCGGGTCTCCACCGTCATGGTGCCGCTGCGGTAGCGCTGCCCGAGCGGAATGCCACCGCGCTCCGGGGCGATGCTGAAGTGCCCGGCCGGGCTGCCGCCGACCAGGTCGGAGAAGATCGCCGCCGAGTCCGGCTTGGGGTGGCAGAGCCAGCTCACCTTGGCGTCGGGGGTGAGCAGCGCGACCGTCCGACCGTTGGCCAGCATCGAGTGCCGCTCGATCGGGACCGCCCGCTCACCGAAGAGCCAGTGCCGCCGGGTCTCCAGCAGCAGGCCCAGCGCCCGGGCCGCCTCGATCGGCTCGGCCACCCGGTAGTCGGCCCGGGTGTCACCCGGGCCGATCTTGATGCCGACGTCCGGTCCGTGCAGGTTGCCGAAGGCGTTCTCGTCGGTGACGTCGTCGCCGATGAAGAGCACGGCGCTCGCCGCGAGCTGGGTGCGGAGCTGGTCGACCGCGGTGCCCTTGTGGGTGGCCACCACCGACAGCTCGATGACCTCCTTGCCCTGGGTGACCGTGACCTCGTCCCAGGTGGCGGGGCCGCTGCGGACGGCCTCGATCGCCGCGGCCGCGATCTGCGGCTCGACCCCGCGGGTGTGCACCGCGACGCTGGCGGGCTTGCGCTCCAGCCGCACGCCGGGGTGCTCGGCGGCGATCTGGCGCAGCGCGTCGCGCAGCCGGGTCCGCACCGCGATCAGCTCGGGCGAGAGCCGCTCGACGAAGCCGATGTCGAACTCCGAGCCGTGGCTGCCGACCAGGTGGACCTCGCTGGGCAGCCGGGACAGCGCGGCGAGGTCGCGCAGCGCGCGGCCGGAGACCACCGCGACGGTGGTCTGCGGCAGCGAGGCCAGCGCGCGGACCGCGGCCACCGACTCGCGCAGCGGTACCGCCTTGGTCGGGTCCTCGACGATCGGGGCGAGGGTGCCGTCGTAGTCGCAGGCGACCAGGAGCTGGGGGACCCGGGCGATCCGGCCGATGGCGGCGCGCAGCTCGGGATCCATCACACCGCCGTGCGGGGTGGCGGGTGCAGGGGCGTTCACGACATCACCTCGGTTCGCGACTGCGGGGCTCGCAGGATCGGCTCACTCCTCGCGCTCACGCAGCCTCCGTATCGGGCACGCCGAGTTCGGTCAGGAAGGATTTGGCCCAGTGCCCCACGTCGTGGGTGCGCAGGTGGCGTTGCATCACCCGGATCCGGCGTCGGGCCTCGGGTTTCTCGACGTGCACGGCGCGCAGCAGCGCGTCCTTGACCGCGTCGGGGTCGTGCGGGTTGCACAGGAACGCCTGGCGCAGCTCGGTGGCGGCGCCGGCGAATTCACTGAGCACGAGCGCGCCGCCCTGGTCGGCGCGCGATGCGACGTACTCCTTGGCCACCAGATTCATTCCGTCTCGCAGCGGGGTCACCATCATCACGTCTGCCGCGACGTACATCGCGGCCAGTTCGGAGCGACTGTACGACTGATGCAGATAATGCACCGCCGGCACACCGACCCGTCCGAATTCGCCATTAATCCGACCAACTTCGCGTTCCACCTTGACGCGAAGTGCCTGGTAGTGCTCCACCCGCTCCCGACTCGGGGTGGCGACCTGCACCATGACCGCGTCCGGGACTGTCAACTTTCCGTCAGCCAGAAGCTCGCGGAAGGCCTTCAGCCGGAGCTCGATGCCCTTGGTGTAGTCGAGCCGGTCGACCCCCAGGATGATCGTCTTCGGGTTGCCCAGCTCCTCGCGGATCTGCTTGGCCCGGGCCTGGATCGCCGGATCCTCGGCCAGCCGCTCCATCTCCCGGGTGTCGATGGAGATCGGGAACGCGCCGGCCTTCACCTGCCGGCCGTCGACCTGGATCATCTGCCCCTCATAGCGCAGGCCGAGCAGGTGCCGGGCCAGCCGGACGAAGTTCTGCGCGGCCAGCCGCTGCTGGAAGCCGACCAGGTCGGCGCCGAGCAGTCCGCGCAGGATCTCGGTCCGGAACGGCATCTGCATGAACAGCTCGATCGGCGGGAACGGGATGTGCAGGAAGAAGCCGATCTTCAGGTCGGGGCGCAGCTCGCGGAGCATCGCCGGGACCAGTTGCAGCTGGTAGTCCTGCACCCAGACCGTCGCGCCCTCGGCCGCGACGTCCGCCGCGGCCTCCGCGAACCGGGCGTTGACCAGCCGGTACGCCTCGCGCCACCGGCGCTTGTAGGCGGGGGTCTCCACCGCGTCGTGGTAGAGCGGCCAGATCGTCGCGTTGGACTGGCCCTCGTAGTAGCGCTCCAGCTCCTCGGCGCTCAGCGGCACCGGGTGCAGCCGGATCCCCTCCAGGTCGAACGGCTCGGGGGCGGCGCCGGTGCCACCGGCCCAGCCGACCCAGGTGCCCTGCTGTTCGGCGAGGACGGGGTGCAGCGCGGTGACCAGCCCACCGGGGCTTCGTCGCCACTGCCGTCCTTCGGGTGTGCTCACCTCGTCGACCGGCAGTCGGTTCGCCACTACGACAAAGGAGCTACGGACGGTCACGATCGGCCACCTCCAGGTGCTGACGGGTCCACCGCGATGAGCGTACTGAGCGTAGCTGCGGCCTCTGGCGCCCCGTGCCGGAGTTCCCTACCCGTCCCACACTCGCCGAACCACCAGCGTGATCTTGTCGACATCGGTTGGCGATGCGGGACACGGCGTACTCCTCGGGCGGGGTGATGTGGGCGAAGCGGGCCGTACCTGTCAGGATTGACAACGGCGTGCGCGCGGCCGGCCCCGGCCGGCGGCGGCGGGCGGAGGTCGCAGCCCGCGCCCGCGCCGCCCATCAGGCGACAGCAACCCGACGGAGGTAGCCCGCACCGTGGCCCAGTTCATCTACGTCCTGGAAAAGGCGCGCAAGGCGCACGGCGACAAGGTCGTGCTCGACAACGTGACGCTGAACTTCCTGCCGGGGGCCAAGATCGGTGTGGTCGGTCCGAACGGCGCCGGTAAGTCCAGCCTCCTCAAGATCATGGCAGGGTGGGACCGGCCGAGCAACGGCGAGGCCCGGCTCATGCCCGGCTACACCGTCGGCATGCTCGCCCAGGAGCCCGCGCTCAACGACGCCAAGACCGTCCTCGGCAACGTCGAGGAGGCGGTCGCCGAGACCAAGGCCAAGCTGGAGCGGTTCAACAAGATCGCCGAGCAGATGGCCACCGACTACTCGGACGAGCTGATGGAGGAGATGGGCAAGCTCCAGGAGGAGCTGGACCACCTCGACGCCTGGGACATCGACTCCAAGCTCGAGCTGGCCATGGACGCGCTGCGCTGCCCGCCGCCGGACGCCGACGTCACCCAGCTCTCCGGTGGTGAGCGCCGCCGGGTCGCGCTCTGCAAGCTGCTGCTGGAGGCGCCCGACCTGCTGCTGCTCGACGAGCCCACCAACCACCTGGACGCGGAGAGCGTCTCCTGGCTGGAGCAGCACCTGGCCAAGTACGCCGGCACGGTGATGGCGATCACCCACGACCGGTACTTCCTCGACAACGTGGCCAACTGGATCCTCGAGCTGGACCGTGGCCGGGCCTACCCGTACGAGGGCAACTACTCCACCTACCTGGAGAAGAAGGCCGCCCGGTTGGCCGTCGAGGGTCGTCGCGACGCCAAGATGAAGAAGCGGCTCACCGAGGAGCTGGAGTGGGTCCGCTCCAACGCCAAGGCCCGCCAGACCAAGTCCAAGGCCCGGCTCGACCGGTACGACGAGATGGCCACCGAGGCGGAGAAGACCCGGAAGCTGGACTTCGAGGAGATCCAGATCCCGCCGGGCCCGCGCCTGGGCAGCACGGTGATCGAGGCGCACAACCTGACCAAGGCGTTTGGTGACCGGGTGCTGATCGACAACCTCAGCTTCACGCTGCCGCGCAACGGCATCGTCGGCATCATCGGCCCGAACGGCGTCGGCAAGACGACCCTGTTCAAGACCATCGTCGGGCTGGAGCAGCCCACCGACGGCGGGGTGAGGGTCGGTGAGACCGTCTCGCTGTCGTACGTCGACCAGAGCCGGGCCGGCCTGGCCGGTGACAAGACGGTCTGGGAGACGGTCTCCGACGGGCTGGACCACCTCATGGTGGGCAAGGTCGAGATGCCGTCCCGGGCGTACATCGCCGCGTTCGGCTTCAAGGGGCCGGACCAGCAGAAGCCGACCAAGGTGCTCTCCGGCGGCGAGCGCAACCGACTCAACCTGGCGCTGACCCTGAAGATCGGCGGCAACGTCATCCTGCTCGACGAGCCGACCAACGACCTGGACGTGGAGACCCTCTCCAGCCTGGAGAACGCGCTGCTGGAGTTCCCCGGCTGCGCCGTGGTCATCTCCCACGACCGGATGTTCCTGGACCGGGTCGCCACGCACATCCTGGCCTGGGAGGGCGACGACCAGAACCCGTCCAAGTGGTTCTGGTTCGAGGGCAACTTCGAGGCGTACGAGAAGAACAAGATCGACCGGCTCGGCGCCGAGGCCGCCCGGCCGCACCGGGTGACCTACCGCAAGCTCACCCGTGACTGACCGCTTCGTCTACCACTGCGCGCTGCGCTGGTCCGACCTGGACGCGTACGGCCACGTCAACAACTCGCGCTTCCTCACCCTGTACGAGGAGGCGCGGGTGGCGTTGATGTTCGCCGGCGGCCGGGCGTGGGGAGTGGGCTCGTTCGCCGACGGGGTGGTCATCCGCCGGCACGAGGTCGACTACCTGCGCCCGGTCGACTACGCGCTCGGCCGGGCCAGCGCGGAGGCGGCGCCGAGCGTCCGGATCGAGCTGTGGATCGAGGAGATCCGGGCCGCCTCGTTCACCGTCGCCTACGAGCTGTACGACGGCGACGTGCTGGCCAGCCGGGCCCGCTCGGTGCTCGTCCCGTTCGACCTGGCCGCGCAGCGGCCGCGGCGGATCAGCCCGGAGGAGCGGGCCTTCCTGCTCCGGTACGCGCCGGGGACGGGCGCCGCGTGAGCGGGGCGGCGGAGACCGGCGGGCACGGGCTGGAGGGCGTGGCCGACGCGGGCGCCTTCCTGGCCCGGCTGGTCCGGCTGGACCCGGCCGCCGTGGTCCGGCTCCGCCCGGTGCCGGGTACGGGCCGTACCGCTCTCTGGGCCCGGCTGCCGTGGGGCGTGCTCGTGGTCCGCACCGTCACCGGGGCCGCCCCCGGTGACGTCACCGTCGCCGCGGCCGAGCTGCTGGCCGAGCTGGAGGCCGCCGGCGGGGCCCTGCCGCTCCGCCGGGACGACCAGTGGCGGTGGCCGCTGCCACCGGCGGCCAGCCGGGCCGTGGAGACGCTGCCCGCCGGGGAGCTGCGCCGGATCGCCACCGCGGCGGCCGGCGCCCTGCGCGAGGCGGCCGCCCACGGCGTGGGTGGCCGCGCGGTCGGGCAGCGGGCACTGCGGGACGCCCTGCTCGACCATGTCGCGGTGGTGGTCACCCCCGACGACGCGCCGGAGACCCCGGTCGAGGTGCCGCAGCGGTTGGTGCAGGGGCTGGTCCGGATGGGTTTCCTCGGCCCCGGCGACGTGCAGGTACGCCTCGCAGGCCCTTGGGTCGGCCTGGTCGGACCGTACGGAGCCGCGTGGTCGCGGAAGGTCGCCGGGCTCACCCTGACGCCGAGAGTCGGTCATCCGAACGGATGACCCCGGATCATTCTTCCGGGCTGGGGCAGCCGTTGGGGGGATGCCTCAACCCGGCTGTCCGGGTACCGTCCATCCTCGGATCCAACGCACCGTAGGCGACTGGATCCGCTGGGGAGTGAGGTGCGCGAGCGATGCCGTGGTGGTCATGGCGCCCAGGTCCCGCCGGCGGCGGCGATCCGGAAACTCGAAGCGGGATCACAGTGGATGACACCGTGCGGGTCGGACCACCGGCCCCCCGGCAGCCGGGGGACGACGCGGCCGCCGACCGGCCGGTGATCGCGGAGATGCCGGCCACCGTCGCCCCGGTCACCCTCCGCCGGGTCTGCGACGCGCTCGACCTGCTCGACGTGCGTTACCTGGCCGACGGCGACGGCAACCTGCTGGCCATGTGGGAGCGGCACGCGGTGCTGGTCACCCTGGAGGGGCCGGAGGACGAGATCCTGGTGATGCGGGCCCGTCCACACGCGACGGTGCCACCCGACTGGGCGGACCGGGCCTACCGGGTGGTCAACGAGTGGAACCACACCCGACGGTTCTGCAAGGCGTACATCGGCGACCCGACCGAGCGCGGCCAGCTGCCGATCTACGCCGAGCTGCAGGTGCCGCTCGGCGCCGGGACGCACGACGCGCTGCTGGTCGAGATGCTCGACTGCGGCGCCGCGGTCGCCACCACCTTCGTGGACTGGCTGCACGACGAGGGCGCCCTGCTCTGACCGCGCCGGCCGGGGCCCGGTGGCCCCGGCCGGCGCCACGCGGTCGCCCGCCGTCAGGCCCCGGCGGCCGGGTCCTCCGCCACGTTGACCATGAAGTACGCGGCCCGCTCCAGGTAGTCCCAGAGCGCGCCCGCGATCTCCGGCGGCAGGTCGAGCCGGTCGACGGCGCGCCGCATGTGGTGCAGCCAGGCGTCCCGCTCCGCCGCGCCGATCCGGAAGGGCGCGTGCCGGATCCGCAGCCGTGGGTGGCCGCGCTGCGCCGAGTAGGTGTTCGGGCCGCCCCAGTACTGCATCAGGAAGAGGGCGAACCGGTCGGCGGCGGGGCCGAGGTCCTCCTCCGGGTACATCGGCCGCAGCAGGGGGTCGGTCGCGACGCCGGCGTAGAACTCGTCCACCAACTTGCGGAAGGTGGGTTCGCCGCCGACCGCCTCGAAGAGCGTCATCGAGCTGTCGGGCCGGTCGGATTCGCCTGCGGAAGTCACCGTTCCATCCTGCCAGGTGAGGCCGCGGGACGGCCGGGCCCATCGCCCGTCGGACGGGTGGCTCAGGTCACCGCGTGACTGTGCCGGCCCCGCTCGCCCGACCGCTCGTCGACCGCCCCGGCCGCCTGGACCGGCGTACGCGGCCGCCGGGAGTGCGGGACCGCCCCGGCGGAGTCGACCCGGCCGGCGGCCTCGACGGCGGCGTCCACCGTCTCCCGGCTCGGCCAGGTCAGCGCCGCCGCGACCATCAGCACCACGCCGGCGGCGCTCCACGTGCCCACCACGGCCGGGATGGGGAACCGCTCGGCGAGCAGCCCGGTGGCCAGCACCGCGACGCCCTGGATGATCTGGATCCCGCTGGCCATGACGCCGAACGCCCGGGCGCGGTAGCCGTCGGGCAGGGCCCGCACGAAGAGGCCGTTGGCCACCGGCAGGAGGCCGGCGACGGCGAAGCCGCAGGCGGCGGCGAGGATCGCCACCACCATCGGCGGCGGGTCGAGCAGCGCCGGGACGAGTGCCAGGGGGGCGAGGACCGCCAGCGGCCGCATCAGCGTGAGCCGGCGGGCGGGGGAGAACGCCCGGCCGACCAGCAACCCGCCGAGGATGAAGCCGACCGGATTGGCGGCCATGATGACGGCCTGCGCGACGCCCGTGTCGAGGTCGCCCCCGGCCCCCTCGGTGGCCCAGGCCGCGGCGAGGCCCTCCGGCACGATGGAGAAGAGCATCGCGCTGAACACCAGCACGGCGATGGCCCGCAGCACCGGCCGGCCGAAGACGATCTGGAAGCCCTGCGCGGTCTCCCGCAGCAGGTGGCTGCGGTGCGCGGCGGTCATCGCGGGCGGCCGGTCCCGGACGCCGAACCGGACCAGCAGGGCCGAGCCGCCGAAGGTGGCCGCGTTGATCAGCAGCGCGGCGGTCGGGTTGACCGTGGCGATCCCCGCGCCGATCAGGTAACCGAGCACCTGGGCGGCCTGGCCGGTGCTGGCGTTGATCGAGAGGCCCACCACCACGCGGTCGCCGGTCAGGATCAGCGGCATGAGCGCGGACCGGGCGGCCTGGCTCGGCGGGTTGGCCAGCGTGGTGCCGAAGAGCAGGGCGAGGATCAGCCACGGCGGGTTGCCGGGAATGGCCACCAGCACCATCAGCGCCATCCGGACCAGGTCACAGGTCACCATGACCTGCCGGTAGCGGTGCCGTTCGGCGAGCGTGGCGAGCAACGGACCGCCGACCAGCCAGGGCAGGTAACTGACCGCGAAGGCGGCGGCGGAGAGGGCCACCGACTCGGTCACCTGGTACACCAGGACGGTCACCGCGGCCTTGGCGATGTAGTCGCCGATCCAGGAGAGTGCGCTGGCCGTGAAGACGGCGCGGTATTCGACCTGGGCGAAAACTTCACGGAAGGTGGCTGGGCCCTCCCGGGCAGGTCGCTCGTCGGACACCGTCGCCTCCATCGTTCCCCAAGGTCGGCCACTCGTGATGACCTGCCCGGGAACCGTCGTCAGATCTACGGATCAGCGAGGACACGAGCACGCCCCCTTGGGAGCGTGTTGCACCGGATTCTGCCCGATCGTCTGACAACTGGCTAGGGTGAACGGATTGATCGTCGCATCTCCGACTGAACGAACGGACGATACCCGAGGGGCCGCGCGGTCCGCGACCCCCGGATCGTCCGTACCGCCGGGGCGGCCCGTCGGCGTCAGGTCGGGCCACCCGTCCCGGTCTCTCGACCGGGTGCCGGGGCCGGCATGCCCGGGTAGAGCCGGCCGGCGGCGATCCGGGCGGTGATGCCGGAGTTCTCCAGCGCCTCGGCGAGTCGGCGGCGCAGCTCCCGGCCGACCGCGAACTGGCCGTCGGCGGTCGTCTTGACCACGGTGCGGATCACCGCGCCGTCCACCGTCATCTGCTCGACGCCGAGCACCTCGGGCTCCTCGACGATCTGCGGTGCCAGCTCCGGGTCCATCGCCATCGAGGCCGCCGCCGTCCGCAGCACCGCGCTCGCCTGCTCCGTGCCGGCGAAGCCGATCGGCAGGTCGACCACCACCAGCGCCCAGCCCTGGCTCTTGTTGCCGACCCGGACGATCTCGCCGTTGCGGATGTACCAGAGCACGCCCCGCCCGTCCCGCACGGTGGTGACCCGCAGGCCGACCGCCTCCACCACCCCGGTCGCCTCGCCCAGGTCGACGGTGTCACCGACGCCGTACTGGTCCTCGATCAGCATGAACAGGCCGGCGATCAGGTCCTTGACCAGGCTCTGCGCGCCGAAGCCGAGCGCCACGCCGGCGATGCCGGCGCTGGCCAGCAGGGGCGCCAGGTCGAAGCTGAACTCCTTCAGCACCATCAGCAGCGCGATGCCGAAGATGAAGGCGGTGACCAGGCTGCGCAGCACGGAGCCGATCGCCTCGGCCCGCTGCCGCCGCCGCTCCGGCACGAACTGCTCCGGTTCGAGCGTGGCGCTGGGGATCCGCTCCCGCAGCGGCCGGAGCATGGGGGGCATCGCGCCCTCGGTGGTGGTCCGCACCAGCCGGTTGATCGTGCGGTGCAGTGCCCAGCGGGCGACGATGGCGAGCAGCAGGATCAGGATGACCCGCAGCGGCTTCAGCACGATCCAGTAGCTGCCCTCGGCGAACCAGGCCGAGCCGGTCAGCTCGTAGACGTTCTTGCACCAGGGGTCCATCCGGCAGTCGGCGGACGGCGTGGGGCTCGGGTCCACGGCGGGCAGGGCGAGGAGCATCAGGCTGGCGGCACTCACCCTGTCTTCGTACCGCAACGCTCCGGTGCGGCCACCGCCGACCCTCCGGACGGTGACCACCGGGCGAGCGGCCGCCGGCGGCGGCGATCAACCCGGGCGGAACCGGTCATCTTGACACGGGCCACGGAAGGTTCAAGGGGGGTACCCCGGATTAGTACGTGCAATCCGGGGTCCGATCAGGGACGATTGGCGCAGCGGACGTCGGTGATCCGGCCGGCGCCGGTGCGGCTCCCCGCTGCCCGCGGGGCGGGCTCCGGTGCGACAGCGGCGGGAGCAGCTGGACCGGGAGGGTGAGCACGATGCCTGACATACGACCCACGGCGGGCTCCGGCGCGTTGGTCCTCAACGCCACCTACGAGCCGCTGTGTGTCGTGTCGGTGCGTCGAGCCGCGATCCTCGTGCTGTCGGCCAAGGCCGTCTGCGTCGCCGACGGCGACGGCGTCCTGCACAGCGCCCGCAACGCGCTCCCGGTGCCCTCGGTGGTCCGGCTGACCCGCTTCGTCCGGGTGCCGTACCGGACCCACGTCGGGCTCTCCCGCCGGGCGATCTTCGCCCGGGACGGCTGGCGCTGTGCCTACTGCCGGGGGCCGGCGGAGACCATCGACCACGTCTTCCCGCGCAGCCGGGGCGGCCGGCACGCCTGGGAGAACGTCGTCGCCGCCTGCGCCCGCTGCAACCACACGAAGGGCGACAAGACCCCGGCCGAGCTGGGCTGGCGGCTGCACAGCCTGCCGGCGGCCCCGAAGGGGACGGCCTGGCGGGTGCTCGGCCACCGGGCGCCCGACCCGCGCTGGGCGAACTGGCTCGACCTGCGCGAGCCGGAGGCGGCGGCCTGACCCGCGGTCACGGGCCGCGCGCCTTGACCAGGGACGCGTAGACCACCACGTTGTCGGCGTACCCGGTCTCGCCACCCACCCAGCGACCACCGCAGGTGATCAGGCGCAGGCTGGGGCGGCTGAAGTCGCCGAAGATCTCGTCCACCGGCAGCTGGTCCTTGTCGTACCGCTGCACCGCGGTGACCTCGAAGACGGCCACCGACCGGTCCTCCCGGGCCACCTCGACCCGGTCGCCGTCGTCCAGGCTCTTCAGGTCGTGGAAGACCGCCGGTCCGGTGGTGGTGTCGACGTGCCCGACGATCACCGCCGGGCCGTACTGTCCGGGCGTCGGCCCCTGGTCGTACCAGCCGGCCTCACCGGATTTGTCCACCTCCGGCACGGCGATGCTGCCGTCGGGGGCGATGCCGACCCGGTGCACCGGGGCCCGCAGGTCGATCCGGCCGATCGCGATGTCCGTCGGCGGGCTCGCCGGCAGCACCGGGAACTTCTTCGGCGGCGGTCGCAGGCCGGCGCTGAGCTGTTCCGGCAGGACGCTGATCCCGGTGATCCGTTCCACGCCGAGCATCGCCACGATCAGCACCATCAGCGCCGCGATCATCAGCACCGGGACGCCCGGCCCCCGCTGCCCGACGGACTGCCACCGGCCCGCCGCGCGGCGGGCCGCCGCAGCGGGCACCGGACGGGCCTGCGGGTCGGCCGTGGTGACGCTGGCCGAGAAGGCGTGCCCGGCGGCCCGGGCGAACCGGCGTGAGGCCCGGGAGAGCAACTGGGCCCCCGCCGCGAGGCGGCTTCCGGCCCGGGCGTGCTCCCGCCTCCGGCCGGCGGACGGCCGCCGCCGCGCCCGACCCGGCGTGGCCTGGTCGTCCCGGAGCCGGATCGCCCGGTCGTTCCGGTCAGGTCCGGCCGCGACGTTGCGGCCTCGCGCCATCCCGGTGATCCGGCCTTGTGCCGTCCCGGCCGTCCGGCCTTGTGCCGTCCCGGCCGTCCGGCCTTGTGCCGTCCCGGCCGTCCGGTCTCGTGCCGTCCCGGCCATCCGGCCTCGTGCGGTTCCGGTGATCCGGCCTCGTGCCGCTATGTCCCGGTCCGGTGTCGCCCGGTCGTCCCGGTCACGTGAGCGGGCCATGGCCGCACCTCGTCAGCCGCGGGAGCCGGCCCTGCGACGGGCGCTGACACCGGCCACCACCGCCACCGCGACCAGCCCACCGATCAGCAGCAGCGAGCCGGCGCCCCGGCCGGTCGCGGTGCCACCGCCGCCGGTCGCCGGGCCCTTGCTCGGCTGGGCCATGTTCAGCACGGTCAGGATGGTCGACGCGGTGTTGCCGTTGGAGCAGCGCAGGTCGACCGGGTAGTCGCCGGGCGCCTTGTTGCCGGGGATGGTGACCGCGCCGGTCAGGAAGCCGTTGTCCGGACGGAGCATCACCCGACCGAAGGCGTCCGAGTTCACCTCGGCCTGGCGGTTGTTGTCGTTGCCGCAGCTGGCCCGGATGCTGACCCGGGTGCCGGCCTGCGCGGGGTTCGGCGTGACCTCGACGAAGGTGTTCTCCCCGGCCCGGGCCGGGGCGCCGGCCATCAGGACGAACGCCCCGACCAGCCCCAGTACGGTCAGTACGGCGGACAGAGCGCGATGTGACACAAGCCCCCGCATGATTCCCCCCTCCCGGTGCGGCGCACCGGAATCCTGCTGACGGGCAGTGGGGGCTGCATTCCCGCTGGCTCCGGGGCAAACCCCGGTCAGCGGCGGCGGCCGGGCGGGGTCGGGCCGGCCGGCGGCGGGAGGGGGGTCAGCGGGTGCCACTCCAGCGGGCTGGAGAGGACCATCGTGCTGGACGGCTGGCCGTACGGGGCGAGGCGGTCGATGACCCCCTCGAACTCGTCGATCGAGCCGGCCGCCACCTTGAGCATGCTGCACGCGTCCCCGGTGATCCGGTGGATCTCCATGATCTCCGGCCAGCCCGCCACCTCGGGGTCGTTCAGGATGCAGCGCGGGCCGTAGCAGGACATCCGGATCAGCGCGACGACGCTGCGGCCGGCCCGGGTCAGGTCGACGTGCGCGTGGTAGCCGGTGATCACGCCGGACTCCTCCAGCCGGCGGACCCGCTCGGCCACCGCCGGCGGCGACAGGTGCACCCGCCGGGACAGCTCGCTGAACGAGAGCCGGGCGTCGGCCTGGAGCTCCCGCAGCAGCGCCCAGTCCATGTCGTCCATGCGTGACCTTTCCTTCGTGAACCCGGACCCGATTCCGGTTTTGATCCGGCAGGTCCGACCACCGTACCGCCGTTGAACAGGCATTCCATTCGCCGATCCACCCGCGGGATCATGACGCTACCCGGCGTACGGAGGGAGATGACAGTGGAGCAGACGGACCTGCGGTCACCGAAGGTGACCGCTGCGGTGCGTCCGGTCACCCCGCAGCAGCGGGCGGCCCGGGCGGCGCGCAACGGCGGCGAACCGACGCTGGAGTTCACCGAGCGGGTGCCCTACGACGCGTACGTGCGGGCGAGCACGCTGCACGGGTTGCAGCAGCCGCTCAGCGAGGACCCGGGCGAGATGTCCTTCCTGATGGTCAGCCAGATCATGGAGCTGTACTTCGGGCTGACCTGCCACGAGCTGCGGCACGCCCAGCGGGAGCTGCGGGCGAACCGGGTCTGGGAGGCGCTGCCGGCGCTGCGCCGCGCCGCCCTGCACCTCGAAGGGCTCAACGCGGCCTGGCAGGGGCTGCGCTGGATGACCCCGGCCGACTTCAACCGGTTCCGCAACCTGCTCGGCGAGGGCTCCGGCTTCCAGTCGGCGATGTACCGGCAGTTGGAGTTCCTGCTCGGCCTCCGCGACCCGGCGCTGATCCGCCCGTTCCGCCGGCAGACCGAGGTGCACGCCGAGCTGACCGCCGCGCTCGCCGCGCCGAGCCTCTGGGACGACGTGGTCGCCCTGCTCGCCCGGCGCGGCTTCGACCTCCCCGCCGAGCTGCTCGACCGGGACGTGGCGGTCGAGCACGAGCCGCACCCGGCCGTCGAGGCGGCCTGGGTGCGGATCTACGCCGACGGCGGCCCGGACAACCACCTGCGGCTGCTCGGCGAGGCGCTGACCGAGGTGGCCGAGCGGTTCGGCGACTGGCGCTGGCACCACATCAAGGCGGTGCAGCGCACCATGGGCGCCAAGGTCGGCAGCGGCGGCTCCGCCGGGCTGGCCTGGTTGCAGCGCAGCATGGCCCGGGTGGTCTTCCCCGAGCTGTGGTCGGCCCGGACCGCGATGTGAGTGGGAAGCGAGAAATGAACGCCCAGGAAAACGAGGGGCACCGCCTCGACGCCGCCGACCCCGGACACCGGCACCTGTTCCACGTGCCGCCGGCCGAGGGCGGGCGCTACCCCGAGGTCGCCTACCTGGCCGGCAACTCGCTCGGCCTCCAGCCCCGGGCCACCCGCACCGAACTCCTGGCCGACCTGGAGGCGTGGAGCCGGCTGGGCGTGGAGGGGCACCTGGAGGCGGAGCGGCCCTGGCTGCCGTACCACGAGCTGCTGACGGCGCCGGCCGCGCGACTGGTCGGCGCCCGGCCCGCGGAGACCGTGGTGATGAACTCCCTCACGGTCAACCTGCACCTGCTGATGGTGAGCTTCTACCGGCCGGCGGGAGAGCGGACCCGGATCGTCATCGAGGACAGCGCCTTCCCCTCGGACAGCTACGCGGTCCGCAGCCAGGCCCGCTTCCACGGCCTCGACCCGGACACCGCCGTGGTCCGGTTGACGCCGCGGCCCGGCGAGGAGAACCTGCGCACGGAGGACGTGACCGCTTTCCTGGCGGCCGAGGGGCACACGGTCGCGCTGGTGCTGCTCGGCGGGGTCAACTACCTGACCGGCGAGCTGATGGACATCCCGGCGATCACCGCCGCCGGCCGGGCGGCCGGTGCGGTGGTCGGCTGGGACCTCGCGCACGCGGTCGGCAACGTCCCGCTGGCGCTGCACGACTGGGACGTCGACTTCGCCGCCTGGTGCTCGTACAAGTACCTCAACTCCGGGCCCGGGGCGCTCGCCGGCGTCTTCGTCCACGAGCGCCACCTCGGCGACCCCGACCTGCCGCGCTTCGAGGGCTGGTGGAGCACCGAGGCCACCACCCGGTTCGAGATGACCCCGGTCTCCCGACCGCCGGCCACGGTCGAGGCGTGGCAGATCTCCAACCCGCCGATCTTCGCGATGGGGCCGGTCCGCACCTCGCTGGAGCTCTTCGACTCCGTCGGCATGCCGGCGCTGCGGGAGCGCAGCCTGCGGCTCACCGCCTACCTGGAGCGGCTGCTCGACGAGGTGACCGCCGACCGGCCGCTGACCGTGGTCACCCCGCGCGACCCGGCCCGCCGGGGCTGCCAGCTCTCCGTACGGATCGGCACGGGCAGCGCGAACGAGCTGACCAAGCGGCTGCGGCACGAGCACGGCGTGATCGCCGACGCCCGGGAGCCGGACATCGTCCGGTTCGCCCCGGTGCCGCTCTACTCGACGTACCACGACTGCTGGCGGGTCGCCGACGCGCTGGCCGCCACTGTGGAGGTGAACCGGTGAGCGCGAGGAGTGAGCCGGGTTTGCGAGCCCCGCAGTCGCGAACGAAAGGGAGGCTCCAGTGACGGGGCACCGTGAGGAGATCGCGGTGGTCGGCGCCGGGCTGGCGGGCTGCCTGCTGGCCTGCTTCCTGGCCCGGCGCGGCTACCCGGTGGCGCTCTACGAGCGGCGGCCGGATCCGCGTATCGGGACGGTCGAGCGGGGCCGCTCGATCAACCTGGCGCTCTCCGAGCGCGGCCTCGACGCGCTGCGCCGGATCGGACTGGCCGAGCAGGTGATGGCGGACGCGCTGCCGATGCGCGGCCGGATGATCCACCCGGTGGAGGGGGAGGCGCAGTTCCAGTCGTACAGCGTCTCCGGCGACCGGGCGATCAACTCGATCAGCCGGGGCGCGCTGAACAACGCCCTGCTCACCGCCGCTGCCGCACTGCCCGGGGTGCGGATCGCCTTCGACCACCGGCTGGTCGGCCTCGACCCGGCCAGTGGCGAGATGATCTTCGAGACCCCGCAGGGCAAGGTCACCACCGCCGCGTCGGTCGTCCTGGGCGCCGACGGCGCCGGCTCCGCGGTGCGCGGGCAGCTCCTCGGGTACGGGGTGCTGACCGAGAGCCTGGACTTCCTCGACTACGGCTACAAGGAACTCACCATCCCGCCGCTCGGCGGCGACTTCGCCCTGGACCCGGGGGCGCTGCACATCTGGCCGCGCGGCACCTCGATGATGATCGCGCTGCCCAACCCGGACCGGTCGTTCACCTGCACGCTCTTCTGGCCCACCCACGGCACCGCGAGCTTCGCCTCGCTGGGCAGCCCGGCCGCGATCGAGCAGCACTTCGCGAAGCACTACCCGGACCTGGTCCCGCTCGCCCCGAACCTGGTCGACGACTACCAGCACAACCCGATCGGGGTGCTCGGCACGGTCCGCTGCACCCCCTGGCAGGTGGACGGGAAGGTCGGCCTGCTCGGCGACGCGGCGCACGCCATCGTGCCGTTCTACGGCCAGGGCGCGAACTGCGCGTTCGAGGACGTGGTGGAGCTGGACCGCTGCCTGGACGAGTGTGGCGACGAGTGGTCGGCGGCGTTGCCGCTGTTCCAGCAGCGCCGGCAGGAGAACGCGGAGGCGATCGCCCGGATGGCGCTGGCCAACTTCGTGGAGATGCGGGACAAGGTCGCCTCGCCGGTCTTCCAGACCCGCAAGCGCGTCGAACACGCACTGGAACGGGCCCTGCCCGGCCGGTACGTTTCGCAGTACGAGCTGGTCTCCTTCTCCACCACCCCGTACGCCCAGGTGCGCCGCCGGGTGCGCCGGCAGTACCAGGTGCTGGGGGCGGTGGCGGCCGGCGCGGTGGCGCTGCTGGCCGGTGGGCTGGCCGCGATCGGCCGAGGGAGGCGCGGATGACACTCTGGGATCCCCGGCTGATGGCCGGGCACGCGCCGGACGGTCCGGGCCTGCTGCGCAACTTCGTCGACGGCGAGTTCGTCGCCGCCGGGCGCCGGTTCACCAAGCGCAGCCCGGTCACCGGCGAGCCGGTCTTCGAGGTGGCCGAGGCGGACGCGTCCACCGTGGACGACGCGGTGGCCGCCGCCCGGGCCGCGCTGCGCGGGCCGTGGGGCCGGATGGGGGAGCGGGAGCGCGCCGAGGTGCTGCGCCGGGTCGCGGACGAGCTGGAACGCCGCTTCGACGACCTGGTCGCCGCCGAGGTCGCCGACACCGGCAAGGCCATCTCGCAGGCCCGGACGCTGGACATCCCGCGCGGCGCGGCGAACTTCCGGTCGTTCGCCGAGATCGTGGCGACCGCGCCGACCGAGTCGTTCACCACGGTCACCCCGACCGGCGGCCGGGCGCTCAACTACGCCGTCCGCAAGCCGGTCGGCGTGGTCGCGATCATCGTGCCCTGGAACCTGCCGCTGCTGCTGCTGACCTGGAAGGTCGCCCCGGCGCTGGCCTGCGGCAACGCCGTCGTGGTCAAGCCCAGCGAGGAGACCCCGGCCTCGGCGACGCTGCTGGCCGAGGTGATGGCCGCCGCCGGCGTACCCGACGGGGTGTTCAACCTGGTGCACGGCTTCGGCCCGGACTCGGCCGGGGAGTTCCTCACCCGGCAGCCGGGCGTCGACGCGATCACCTTCACCGGGGAGTCCGCCACCGGCAGCGCCATCATGCGCGCGGCCGCGGACGGGGTGAAGGCGGTCAGCTTCGAGCTGGGCGGCAAGAACGCCGGGCTGGTCTTCGCCGACGCCGACCTGGACGCGGCGGTTGCCGGCTCGGTCCGGTCCAGCTTCACCAACGGCGGGCAGGTCTGCCTCTGCACCGAGCGGATCTACGTGCAGCGCCCGGTCTTCGAGGAGTTCACCGCCCGGCTGGCCAAGCGGGCGGACGAGCTGGCGTACGGCTGGCCGGCCGGCGAGGCCACGGTGAACATGCCGCTGATCTCGCACACCCACCGGGACAAGGTGCTCGGCCACTACGACCTGGCCCGCGCCGAGGGCGCCGAGGTGCTGGCCGGCGGCGGGGTGCCCGGCTTCGGTGACGCCCGCGACGGCGGCGCGTACGTGCAGCCGACCGTGCTGACCGGGCTGGGCCCGGACGCCCGGACCAACCGGGAGGAGATCTTCGGCCCGGTCGTGCACGTCGCCCCCTTCGACACCGAGGACGAGGCGTACGCCCTGGCGAACGGCACCGAGTACGGCCTGGCCGCGACGGTCTGGACCCGCGACGTGGGCCGGGCGCACCGGGCCGGGTCCCGGCTCGACGCCGGCATCGTCTGGGTGAACACCTGGTTCCTGCGTGACCTGCGCACCCCGTTCGGCGGGGTGAAGGCCTCCGGGATCGGCCGGGAGGGCGGGGTGCACTCGCTCGACTTCTACTCCGAACTCACCAACGTCTGTGTGGACCTGTCATGACCGCTGAAGTGGAAGCCGCCGCCCGGGAACTGACCGAGGCCCGGGAGAGCGGGAAGCCCTGCCCGCCGCTGCGCGGCCGGCTGCTGCCCGAGGGGGACGTCGAGTCGGCGTACCAGGTGCAGCAGCTCCAGGCCCAGGCCCGGTGGGACCGGGGCGAGCGCCGGGTGGGCGCGAAGATCGGGCTGACCTCCCGGGCGGTGCAGGAGAACTTCGGGGTCTACCAGCCGGACTTCGGCGTGCTCACCGACGTCATGGCGGTCGGCGACGGCGTCGAGGTCGCGATCGACCGGCTGCTGCAGCCGCGGGTGGAGGCGGAGATCGCCTTCGTGCTCGGCGCGGACCTGACCGACGAGCGGGTCACCACCGTCGACCTGATCCGGGCCGTCGACCACGTGCTGCCGGCCATCGAGATCGTCGACTCGCGGATCGCCGGCTGGGACATCTCCATCGTGGACACCGTGGCGGACAACGCCTCCAGCGGGCTCTTCGTGCTCGGCACCACGCCCCGCCGGCTCGCCGACGTCGACCTGCGGCTGTGCGGGATGGTGCTGGAACACGCCGGGGAGCCGGTCTCGGTCGGCGCCGGGGCGGCCTGCCTCGGCAACCCGCTGCACGCGCTGGAGTGGCTGGCCGGCACCATGGCCCGCGCCGGCGACCCGCTGCGCGCCGGGGACGTGGTGCTCTCCGGGGCGCTCGGCCCGATGGTGCCGGTGGCGCCCGGCGCGGCGTACGAGGCGCGGATCTCCGGGCTCGGCTCGGTGCGGACCTGTTTCTCTTCGTCCGAGGAGGCGGCGTGACTGTCGGGGTGGCGGTGATCGGCTCCGGCAACATCGGGACCGATCTGATGATCAAGGTGCTCCGGCTGAGCGGTGATCCTGATGGGTCGCGACTGCGGGACTCCGCTTCGCTGCGTTCCTCGCGCTCCCCCGGGAGCCTGCGCATGGTGGCGATGGCCGGCATCGACCCGGACTCCGACGGCCTGGCCCGGGCCCGGCGGCTCGGCGTGGCCACCACCGCCGGGGGCGTCGACGGACTGGTGGCGCTGCCCGAGTTCGCCGACGTGGAGCTGGTCTTCGACGCCACCTCGGCCGGCGCGCACCGGCACAACGACGCGGTGCTGCGGGCGCACGGCCGGACCGTGGTCGACCTGACCCCGGCCGCCATCGGCCCGTACGTGGTGCCGCCGGTCAACCTCGACGAGCACCTGCACGAGACGAACGTCAACATGGTGACCTGCGGCGGCCAGGCGACCGTGCCGATCGTCGCCGCCGTCGGCCGGGTCACCCCCGTCGCGTACGGGGAGATCGTCGCCTCGATCGCCTCGAAGTCGGCCGGCCCGGGCACCCGGGCCAACATCGACGAGTTCACCGAGACCACCGCCCGGGCGATCGAGGTGGTCGGCGGCGCGGAGCGCGGCAAGGCGATCATCGTGCTGAACCCGGCCGACCCGCCGCTGCTGATGCGGGACACCGTCTACTGCCTCTGCCCGGACGCCGACGCCGACCGGGCCGCGATCGCCGCCTCCGTCGCCGACATGGTGGCGACCGTGCAGGAGTACGTCCCCGGCTACCGGCTCAAGCAGGACGTGCAGTTCGACCGGGTCGACACGTACGTGCCGTCGCTGGGGCGGCACCTCACCGGGCTCCAGGTCTCGGTCTTCCTGGAGGTCTCCGGCGCCGGACACTACCTGCCCGCGTACGCCGGGAACCTGGACATCATGACCTCGGCCGCGCTGCGCACCGCGGAGCGACTGGTGGCCCGGCGGGCGAAGGGAGTCCCGGCATGACCGACCTGTACATCCAGGACGTGACGCTGCGGGACGGCATGCACGCCATCGCCCACCGCTACACCGTCGACCAGGTCCGCACCATCGCCGCCGCGCTGGACGCGGCCGGGGTGGCCGCGATCGAGGTGGCGCACGGCGACGGCCTCGCCGGCTCCAGCGTCAACTACGGCCACGGCGCGGCCAGCGACGCCGACTGGATCTCCGCCGCCGCCGAGGTGATGACCAGCGCGAAGCTCACCACCCTGCTGCTGCCCGGCATCGGCACCATCGCCGACCTGAAGGCGGCGAAGGCGCTCGGGGTGACCAGCGTCCGGATCGCCACCCACTGCACCGAGGCGGACATCTCCGCCCAGCACATCTCCTGGGCCCGGGAGAACGGCATGGACGTCTCCGGGTTCCTGATGATGTCGCACATGAACGACCCGGCCGGGCTGGCCGCCCAGGCCAAGCTGATGGAGTCGTACGGGGCGCACTGCGTGTACGTCACCGACTCCGGCGGCCGGCTGCTGATGTCCGACGTGGCCGAGCGGATCGACGCGTACCGGCAGGTCCTCGAGCCGGAGACGCAGATCGGCATCCACGCCCACCACAACCTGTCGCTCGGCGTCGCCAACAGCGTGGTCGCGGTTGAGCACGGCCGCATCCTCGGCGCCGGCCCGGCCGACGCGGACGGCCCGCACGGCCGGACGGTCCGGGTGGACGCGTCGCTGGCCGGGCAGGGCGCCGGCGCGGGCAACGCGCCGCTGGAGGTCTTCGTCGCGGTCGCGGAGCTGCACGGCTGGAAGCACGGCTGCGACGTCTTCGCGCTGATGGACGCGGCCGACGACGTCGTCCGTCCGCTGCAGGACCGGCCCGTCCAGGTCGACCGGGAGACGCTCTCCCTCGGGTACGCAGGCGTCTATTCCAGCTTCCTCCGGCATGCCGAACGCGCCTCCGCGAAGTACGGGGTGGACGTCCGCTCGATCCTGGTCGAGCTGGGCCGGCGCCGGATGGTCGGCGGCCAGGAGGACATGATCGTGGACGTGGCGCTCGACCTCGCCGGTCGGCGCGGGCAGGAGGAGGTTTCGTGAGCGCGAGGAGTGAGCCGGGTTTGCGAGCCCCGCAGTCGCGAACGAAGGTGGCGCTGTGATCGGCATCGACACGGCGGGCATCGCCGAGCAGCTCGGCACGGCGGCCGACACGGCCACCGCGATCCCGCAGCTCGCCGCCGAGACCGGCCTCGACGTCGACGGCGCGTACGCGGTGCAGACCGCGCTGGTGCAGCGCCGCCTCGACCGGGGCGAGCGGCTGGTCGGGCTGAAGATGGGGCTGACCAGCAAGGCGAAGATGGCCCAGATGGGCGTGGACGAGGTGATCTGGGGCCGGCTCACCGACGTGATGCGGGTGCCCGACGGCGGCCCGGTCGACGTCGGCGACTTCATCCACCCGCGGGTCGAGCCGGAGGTGGCGTTCCTGCTGGACCGGCTGCCGGAGCCCGGCGAGGCGCTGGGCTCCTTCGCCGACGCGGTCCGCGCGGTGGCCCCGGCGATCGAGCTGATCGACTCCCGGTACGCCAACTTCACCTTCTCGCTGCCGGACGTGATCGCCGACAACACCTCGGCCGCCGCGTTCGTCGTCGGGCCGTGGTCGCCGGTGCCGGACGGGCTGGACAACCTGGGCGTGCTGCTGGAGATCGACGGGCGGGTGGCCCAGGTCGGCTCGACCGCGGCGATCCTCGGCGACCCGCGCCGGGCGCTGGACGAGGGCATCCGGCTGGCCGGGCGGCACGGCGTCCGGCTCCGCGAGGGCTGGGTCTTCCTGGCCGGCGCCGCCACGGCCGCCGTGCCGCTGCGTCCGGGCGCCCACGTCCGGGCCGTGGTGGAGCAGCTCGGCACCGCGTCGCTGCGGGCCGCGTCATGACCGCGGGCGCTCGGGTCGTCGCCGGGAAGGCTGTGCCGCGCGGGGCGTTCCCGCACGTCAAGGTCGCGGGCGGCTTCGTCTTCGTCTCCGGTACGTCGTCGCGGCGGCCGGACAACACCTTCGCCGGCGTCTCCGTGGACGAGTTCGGGACGACGGATCTCGACATCCGGGTGCAGACCCGGGCCGTCATCGAGAACATCCGGGACCTGCTCCGGTCGGTCGGCGCCGAACTGTCCGACCTCGTCCAGGTCACCAGCTACCTGGTCAACATGAACGACTTCGGTGGGTACAACGAGGTGTGGGCGGAGTTCTTCGACGCCACCGGGCCGACCCGGACGACGGTGGCGGTGCACCAGTTGCCGCACCCGCACCTGCTGATCGAGATGCAAGCCGTCGCCCTGCTCCCCCAAGGAGGTCAGTCGTGAGTGAGATCGCCGAACCGTTCAGCTTTCCCGGCTGGATCGCGGAGAACCAGCACCTGCTGAAGCCGCCGGTGGGGAACAAGGAGATGTTCCCCGGCGGGGACGACTTCATCGTCATGGTGGTCGGCGGGCCGAACCAGCGCACCGACTTCCACGTCGACCCGTACGAGGAGTTCTTCTACCAGGTCAAGGGCAACATGCACATCAACCTGATGACCCCGGAGGGGCCGCGTACGGTGCACGTGCGCGAGGGTCAGATGTGGATGCTGCCGCGCGACACCCCGCACTCGCCGCAGCGGCCCGAGGCCGGCTCGATCGGCGTGGTGGTCGAGCGGGTCCGCGAGGAGGGCACGCTGGAGAAGTTCCAGTGGTACTGCCCGGAGTGCGGGCACAAGGTGCACGAGGTGGAGCTCCAGGTCCGCGACATCGCCGCCGACCTCCCCCCGGTGTTCCAGGCGTTCTACGCCGACGAGCAGGCGCGTACCTGCGACAAGTGCGGCACGCTGCACCCGGGCAAGGGCTGATGCACGGACCGGTCGTCGACGTGCACACGCACGTCGTACCCAAGGGGTGGCCGGACCTCGCCGCGGCGTGCGGCGGGTCCGGCTGGCCCTGGCTGCGGGTGGACTCCGAGCGCGCCGCCATGATCATGGTGGGGGAGACGGAGTTCCGCCCGGTCGGCGCGGAGTGCTGGGACGCGGAGACCCGGCTGGCCGACATGAGCGCCGACGGCGTCGACGTGCAGGTGGTCTCGCCGACCCCGGTCTTCTTCTCCTACGACCGCCCCGCCGACCAGGCGGTGAAGGTGGCCCGGATCTTCAACGACCTCACCCTGGCGGTCACCGCGGCCGGCGGCGACCGGCTGGTGCCGTTCTGCCAGGTGCCGTTGCAGGACCCGGACGCCGCCTGCGCCGAACTGGACCGCTGCCTGGCGGCGGGCCACGTCGGCGTCGAGATCGGCAACCACGTCGGCGACCGCGACCTGGACGACCCGGGGATCGTCCAGTTCCTGACCCACTGCGCCGAGGTGGGCGCGCCGGTCTTCGTGCACCCCTGGGACATGCCGGGCAGCCCCCGGCTGGACCGCTGGATGGCCCGCTGGCTCACCGGCATGCCGGCCGAGACCCATCTGTCCGTGCTGGCGCTGATCCTCGGCGGCGTCTTCGACCGGGTGCCGCCGAGCCTGCGGATCTGCTTCGCGCACGGCGGGGGCAGCTTCCCGTTCTGGCTGGGCCGCGCCGACAACGCCTGGCACCGCCGCGGCGACCTGGTACGCGGCGCCTCCACCGCCCCGCCCAGCTCCTACGTCGACCGGTTCAGCGTCGACTCGGTGGTCTTCGAGCCGGCCGCGCTGCGGCTGCTTGTGGACACCATGGGGGAGGACCGGGTGCTGGTCGGCAGCGACTACCCGTACCCGCTGGGGGAGCGGCCGGTCGGCGCGGTGGTCCGGAAGGCCGACTTCCTCACCGCCGACCAGCGCGACAAGCTCCTCTCCCGGAACGCCCTGCGCTTCCTGCACGGCTGACCGGCGGCCGGACGGCCCCAGCCGCTGGTCAGCTCGCCGCCGACTCCCCACCCGCCGCTGCCGGCCGGCAGCCGTACTGCCCCGCCCGACCCACCCCGGAGGGCGGCAGGTCCACCGGGACCGGGCGGGTCGGCGCGTGAGAAGTGCGCCGGGCGGATCGTCCGGGCAGGATGACGGCATGGCCGAGCCGCACGACCTGACCGCGCTGGAGCAGGCCGCCGCGATCGCCCGGGGCGAGCTGTCCAGCGTGGAGCTGGTCGCGCACCACCTGCACCGGGTGGACGCGCTCGGCGACACGGTCGGCGGGTTCGTCACCGTCACGCCGGAGCTGGCCGTCGAGGCCGCCCGGGTCGCCGACGCGGTGCCGGCCGGGCAGCGGGGTCCGCTGCACGGCGTACCGACCGCGATCAAGGACCTCACGCTGACCGCCGGGGTGCGGACCACCTTCGGCTCCGCCGCCTTCGCCGACTTCGTGCCGCCGGTCGACGCCGACGTGGTCCGGTTCATCACCGCCGCCGGGCTGATCAGCCTCGGCAAGACCACCACCTCCGAGCTGGGCTGCTCGCTCTACTCCGAGGGGCTGGTCGCGCCGCCGGCCCGCAACCCGTGGGACCTCGGGTACACGGCCGGCGGGTCCAGCGGCGGCGCGGCGGCCGCGGTGGCGGCCGGGCTGGTGCCGGTGGCCCAGGGTTCCGACGGCGGCGGCTCGCTGCGCATCCCGGCGTCGCTCTGCGGCCTGGTCGGCTACAAGCCCAGCCGGGGGCTGGTCTCCGGCGGGCCGCTCGGCTTCGGCGCGTTCGGCCTGCCGACGAACGGCCCGATCGGGCGGACCGTCGCCGACGTCGCCGCGCTGCTCGACGTCATGGCGCAGCCGGTGCCCGGCGAGCCCTACCTGCCCCCGGCCGCCCCCGCGGGCGGCTACCTGGCCGCGGCCCGCGAGGCCGCGCCGGGCCGGCTGCGGATCGGCCGCTTCACCACCCCGATGCTCGCCGACGAGCCGGTCCACCCCGACTGCGTCGCCGCCGTCGACCGGGCCGCCGGGCTGCTCACCGCGGCCGGCCACGAGGTGGTCGAGGTGCCCGCGCCGCTCGGCCCCGAGGCGTGGCCGCTCTTCGAGACCGTCTGGCATGTCCTGGCGCTCTCCCCGGTGTCGCCCGAGCGGGAGAGCGAGCTGTTGCCGCTGACCCGGCTCCTCCGCTCCCGCGGCGCGGCGGTCGGCGCCGGCGCGCTGATGGCCACCCTCGGCGAGCTGCAGGCCCAGGTACGCCTCGGTGCCCGCCGGACCGCCGGCTGCGACCTGCTGCTCTGCCCGACGCTGGCCGCGCCGCAGGCGCCGGTGGGTTCGTTCGCCGCGCTCGACCCGGCCGAGGATTTCGACCGGCAGCGCCGGTTCTCGCCGTACTGCGCCATCTTCAACGTGACCGGCGAACCGTCCGTTTCCCTGCCGGTCGGTCGCACCGCCGACGGAATGCCCGTCGGGGTGCTGCTCACCGGCCGGTACGGCGCCGACGCGACATTGATCGCCACTGCCGCGCAACTGGAGCACGGGTGTGGCGGATGGGATCACCACCCCGCAATTTGGCGGGCCGTCGACTCCGCTAACGTGAATACCACAAGCGGAGTCGGGGAATCGTCTCCTTGATCGTCCACCCGACCCGGAATTCCTGGTCTCTCTTTCCGCCTGGGGGCGTTGAGGTTGTCTGTTACCGAGACGTTGCTGGTCTACGTCGGCATCCCGGCGGCCGCGGTGCTGGTGATCGCCGGACTGGCACTCGCCGGCGGCCGTCGCGGCGGTGGCGGCGCCAAGCGCTACCGGCCGGGCCGGCCCTTCGACTTCACTCCGGTCTGGTTCCTCGGCCGTCCGGAGCAGCTGGCCGACTCGGCCGGCACCGCGCTGGCTGCGGGGGCGCAGGCGCCGGCGCTGACCAGCCACAAGCTTGAGAAGGCCGGCGTCGAGGCGCCGGCCGGTGGAACCGGAGGCGCAAGTGACCGTTGGTGAGAAGCAGACCGCGACGGGGACGGTCACCCCGCCCGAGGTGCTGGACGGGCCGTTCTCGACCCGCCAGCTGCTCCGCATCGACGAGGCGCTCCGCCTGGCCGACCAGGGCACCGGCCTGGTCTTCTCGGTCTACGTGGGCGGCCTCGACGAGCCGATCCGGGAGCACGCGCAGCGGCTGCACCGCCAGCTCGCCGAGCCCGACAAGTCGGTCCTGATCGCCGTGTCGCCCAACCAGCGGCAGCTGGAGATCGTCACCGGCCGGTACGCGCGCAAGCGCATCCCGGACACGTACGCCAAGCTCGCCGCGCTCTCCATGGTGGCGTCCTTCGGCGGCGGCGACCTGGCCGGCGGCATCATCCAGGGCCTCGACCAGCTCGCCAGCCACGCCGGCAAGGGCTGAGCCCTCCCGTACGACGAAGCCCGGTCCGCGTGTTCGCGGGCCGGGCTTCGTGCTGTCGTCTCAGGCGCTCTGGGCGTCCTTCGCGCGGGCCTTCAGGGCACGGACCACGCCGTCGCGACCCTCGGCGACCAGCCGGCGCAGCGGCGCCGGGTGCCCCTCCTGCGCCAGCCACGCGTCGGTCTCGGCCACCGTCGTGTCCTCCACCAGGTACGCCGGGTAGGCGAGCTGGGTGAACTCCTGTGCCGGCTCGCTGTCCCGGCTGGCCCACACCTGGCCCACCGCGGCGAAGTACTTCTCCCGGTACGGCGCGACCAGGTCGACCTGCGCCGGGTGCGCGAAGCCCTGCAGCAGCGCCCGGTGCCGCCAGTTCGGCAGCGCCTCCGGGCCGGTGAGCTGCGCCCACACCGCCGCCTTGTTCTCCGCGGTCGGCACCAACGCGTGCGCGTACGCGGCCTCCCGCTCGCCGCTGGCCGTGCGGTCGCCGGCCAGCTCGGCCTCGACCTCGGCGGCACCGGCCGCGCCGTTGGCCACGAGGGCCTGGAGCACCGTCCAGCGCAGCTCGGTGTCGACGGTCAGCCCGGCCGGCACCTCGGCGCCGTCCAGCCAGCCGCGCAGCGTCGCCAGGTCCTCCTCGCCGCGGCCCGCCGAGGAGTACGCCCGGGCCCAGGCGAGCTGGAAGCCGCTGCCCGGCTCCGCCGCGGTGAGCGCGTCCTTGGCGGTCCGGGCCAGCTCGGCCCAGCCGGTCGGCGCCCACGCCGGGTCGGCGTAGAAGGTGAGCGTGGTGGTCGCCTGCCGCAGGGTCGCGGTGACCAGGTTGATGTCGGTCTCGGCGGGCAGCCCGGCCAGCACCAGCGCGACGTAGTCGCGGGCGGCGAGCTCGGCGTCGCGGGTCATGTCCCAGGCGGCGGTCCAGCACAGCGCCCGGGCCAGCGACGACTCGAAACCGGCGATGTGCTGCACCACGGTCGCCATGGACCGCTCGTCGAGCCGCAGCTTGGTGTACGTCAGGTCGTCGTCGTTGAGCAGCAGCACGTCGGCGGCGGGCTTGCCGTGCAGCGCGGTGAGCTCGGTCTGCTCACCGGTCACGTCGACCTCGATCCGCTCCCGGCGGACCAGCCGGCCGTCGGTCAGGTCGTAGAGGCCCACCCCGATCCGGTGGGTACGCAGCGTCGGGTGTCCGGACGGCGCCTCCTGGCGCGCCAGCACCTTCTGGTAGGCGCCGTCGTCGCCGATGGTCACCTCGGGGCGCAGCGTGTTGACCTGCGCCGTCTCCAGCCACTGCGCGGCGAACTTGCGCAGCTCCCGGCCGGAGGCCGCCTCCAGCTCGGAGAGCAGGTCGTCGAAGGTGGCGTTGCCCCAGGCGTGCTTGCCGAAGTAGGCCCGCAGGCCGGCCAGGAACGGCTCCTCGCCGACGTACGCGACGAGCTGCTTGAGCACGCTGGCGCCCTTGGCGTACGTGATGCCGTCGAAGTTGACCTCGACCGCCTCCAGGTCCGGCATCTCGCAGTAGACCGGGTGGGTGGAGGAGAGCTGGTCCTGCCGGTAGCCCCAGTTCTTGCGGATCGACAGGAAGGTCGTCCACGCGTCCTGGAACCGGGTGGCGTGCGTGTTGCACCAGTGGCTGGCCCACTCGGCGAACGACTCGTTCAGCCACAGGTCGTTCCACCAGCGCATGGTGACCAGGTCACCGAACCACATGTGCGCCAGCTCGTGCAGGATCGTGTTGGCCCGCTGCTCGTACTCGAAGTCGGTGACCTGGGAGCGGAAGATGTAGTGCGACTCGGCGTGGGTGACGCAGCCGAAGTTCTCCATCGCGCCGGCGTTGAAGTCCGGCACCCAGAGCTGGTCGTACTTGGGCAGCGGGTAGCGCACCCCGAACTTCTCGTGGAAGAAGTCGAAGCCCTGCTTGGTGATGAGGAACAGGTCGTCCGAGTCCATGTACCGCGCCATCGAGGCCCGGCAGAAGACCCCCAGGTCGATGCCGTCGTGGCTGTCCCGCACCTCGTGGTACGGGCCGGCGCAGAGCGCGGTGATGTAGGTGCTCATCCGCGCCGACTCCACGAAGTGGACGGTCTTCAACCCCTCGCCGGCCGGCTCCTCCCGCCCCACCGGCATGTTGGAGACCACCCGCCAGTGCTCCGGGACGGTGGCGTGCCAGGTGTAGACGCTCTTCAGGTCGGGCTGGTCGAAGCAGGCGAAGACCCGCTGCGCGTCCGCCGTCTCGAACTGGCTGTAGAGGTAGGTCTCCCCGTCGACCGGGTCCACCGTGCGGTGCAGGCCCTGCCCGCTGTTCGAGTACCCGAAGTCCGCGTCCACCACCAGGGTGTTCTCCGCGTCCAGACCGGACAGCGTGAGGCCCTTCTCGGCCGACCAGCCGGAGGTGTCGACGGGTGCGCCGTTGAGCGTCGCGGACCGCACCGACTCGGCGGCCACCTCGATGAAGGTCGTCGCCCCCGGCTCGGCGCAGCGGAACCGGACCTCGGTCACCGAACGGAACGTGCGGCCCGTGGCCTGCACGGCGGTCGACAGGTCAAGGCTGATGTCGTACCCGGTCACCTCGAGCAGGCGGGCCCGCTCGGTGGCCTCGACCTGGGTCAGGTTGCGCACTCCCGGCACTGTTCGTCTCCATCCCACTCGCGCCGCGCCCGGCGGCCCCGGCCTCCCCGGCCCGCTCGTGGCGGCCGGTCCGGTTCGAGTCTTCCATGCACCGACACCCTTCGGTGGTCGAGGTCACGCTCTCATTCCGCTGCCGGTCGATGCCGCCCGGGGTGAGGATCGGGGGAGGCGCCGGGCTCACCGGCGCACCCGTCGTGAAGGGATCTCACCGTGACCGAACGTGTCGCCGTGGACATGTGGTTCGACCCGCTGTGCCCGTGGGCGTGGATCACGTCCCGCTGGCTGCTGGAGGTCGAGAAGGTCCGGCCCGTGGACATCAGCTTCCACGTGATGAGCCTGTCCGTGCTCAACGAGGGCCGGGACCTGCCCGAGCAGTACCAGGAACTGATGAAGAGCGGCTGGGGCCCGGTGCGGGTCTGCATCGCCGCCGAGCAGGCGCACGGCACGGAGGTGCTGGCGAAGCTCTACACCGCGATGGGCACCCGGATCCACCTCGGCAAGGAGCCGCTCGGCCGGGAGATGCTGGTCGGCGCGCTCACCGAGGTCGGCCTGGACCCGGCGCTCGCCGACGCCGCCGAGACCACCGCGTACGACGAGGCGCTGCGGGCCAGCCACGAGGCGGGCATGCGGCCGGTCGGCACCGACGTCGGCACCCCGGTGATCCACGCCCCCGGCCCGGACGGCGACAAGGTCGCCTTCTTCGGCCCGGTGATCACCCCGGCGCCGAGGGGCGAGGCGGCCGGCCGGCTCTGGGACGGTGTCCTGCTGGTCGCCGGCACCCCGGGCTTCTACGAGCTGAAGCGCTCCCGCGAGCTGGGCCCCATCTTCGACTGAGGGCGGAGCCTCCGGCGACGATCCGAGCCCCGTACCGACCCGGCGTCACCGGGCCGGTGCGGGGCTCGTTTCACCGGGTGTCCCAGCCGGCGGCCCGCGGGGCCGCACCCCGGCAGCTCCTGGAGGCAGTCCCATGGGTAAGCACCGCCATACGTCCGCCGGCGCGCCGCAGGAGACGGCGACCGAGGACTCCGGTGCGACGTACTGGTCCGTGGACGAGGCCGACTGGCCGGACGTCCGCCCGACCCTGCCGGCCGAGATGGTCGACCTGCTGGCCCCACCGATCGTGGTCGGCGTTGCCCGGGTGGTCGCCACCTCCCGGATGGCCCCGCCGGCCGAGGCGGACCTCCCCACCCACACGTCCGGGACGATCCGGTCCGGCGTCGCGGCCGGCCGTCCGGTGCCGGCGGGCGCGACCACCGTCCGGGTCGCCGCGTCGGCGGCGGCGTCCCACCCGTTCGGCCCGGCCGGCGCCGTGCCGGGCGGTCGCCCCGGTGCCGGCCCGGTGCCCGGCCGACACCGCAACGCACACGCCCCGCTCGACCGCAACGGCTGAGCGCGCCCCTTTCATCTGGTGGACGCGGTGAGGGTCCGGGTCCGGCGCGCCGGGGGCCGCGGGTAGCGTCGGTGGGCATGACGGTCGTGCATCCGATCGCCCGGGCCTGGATCACCACCGGCGGCACCGGCGCGCAGAACTACGACGAGTTCGCCGACGACGCGGAGATCACCGCGATCATCGAGGCGAACCCGCACAGTGCTCTCGGCATCGAGATGCCCCACCGGGCGCCGGAGAGTCTCGGCAAGTCGTTCCTCGACGCCCTCCCGGACGCGGTGGCCCGCCTGACCGAGGCCAAGGCGGACGGCAGTTACACCCCGGCCGAGCAGGTCGTGGTGCTCTACCGGATCAGCGCGCCGGGGGAGGAGTCCGCGTACGGGCTCTTCGCCATGGTGGACACGGACCAGATCTCCACCCGGGCCGACGAGCCCGGGCTGGTGATCCGCAACGAGGACGTCTTCATCGCCAAGGTGCGGGAGCGGGTCGCCCTGGCCGAGGCGCTCGGGCACCTGCTCTCGCCCGTACTGCTGCTCCAGACCGGGCGGGGCGACGAGCTGCACGCGGCGCTCGCCGCGGCGACCGAGTCGGCCGGCGCGCCCGCCGCGACCGACGTCGACCAGTCCGGGCGGACGCACGCCATCTGGCTGCTGGGTCCCGGCCCCGAGCAGGACGAGCTGACCGCCCTCGCCGGCGGCGGCGAGCTGGTGGTCGCCGACGGCAACCACCGCAGCCTGGCCGCGCAGACCGGCGGGCTGCCCCGCTTCCTCTCGGTGATCACCACGCCGGCGTCGGTGGCGATCCAGCCCTACAACCGGCTGGTCAGCGAGCTGACCACCACGCCGCCGGAGCTGCTCGACCGGCTCCGCGCCGCCGGTGCGGAGATCGCCCCGATCGACGGCCCGGTCGAGGTCCCGGCGGGCGGCGGCGCCGTCCACCTCCACCTCGCCGGTCAGGGGTACGCGGTGACCCTGCCGCACGTCGACGGCGGCCGGCTGGAGAACCTCGACCACGCCCTGGTCGAGCGGCTGCTGCTGCGCGACGCGCTCGGCCTCGACCCGGGCGACAAGCGGATCACCTACGTGGGTGGCGACTACCCGGCGAGCTGGCTCACCGGGGAGGTCGACGCCGGCCGGGCCGAGCTGGCCGTCCTCATCGCCCCGGTGACCGTGGACGACTTCGTCGCGGTCAACCTGGCCCGGGAGAAGATGCCGCGCAAGAGCACCTGGTTCACCCCGAAGGCCCGCGGCGGCCTGGTGGTCGCCGAGCTGTCCCGCTGAGCTGTGACGAATCCGCCTCCGTGTCGCCGCCCTTGCGGCGGCACGGAGGCGGGCCTGTCAGACTGCGCGGTATGCGCGTCTACCTGGGATCCGATCACGCCGGTTTCGAGCTGAAGGTGCACCTGGCCAACCACCTGGCCACGCAGGGGTACGAGGTGGTCGACGTCGGCCCGCACGCCTTCGACCCGGACGACGACTACCCGGCGTTCTGCCTGCACACCGGTGACCGGGTGGTCAACGACCCGGGCAGCCTCGGCGTGGTCATCGGCGGCTCCGGCAACGGCGAGCAGATCGCCTCCAACAAGGTCGCCGGCGTCCGCGCGGCGCTCGCCTGGAACATCGACACGGCGCAGCTCGCCCGGGAGCACAACGACGCCAACATCATCGCCGTCGGCGCCCGCCAGCACACCCTGGACGACGCGACCGCCCTGGTCGAGGCGTTCCTGACCACGCCGTTCTCCGGCAACCCGCGGCACTCCCGGCGGATCGCCCAGGTCGCGGCGTACGAGCAGACCCGCGAGCTGCCCGAGCTGCCGGCCTGACGGGTCAACGACCGGAGCGGGGGAGGTCCTCGCGGGGGACCCAGTTGCGCCGCACGATCACCACGCGGGCCTCGGCCTCGGCCAGGTCCGCCTCGGTGGGGCGGGCGGCGTCCCGCGCCCGCAGCGCGGCGGCCACCCCGACCTGCGACGACCCGGAGCCGACCAGGCCACGCAGCCCCCGCTCGCCCTCGTCGGCCGCCGGGCCGGGCCGGCGGCCGCGCGGCGGCTCGTCGTGCACCCCGGCCGTCGTCGCGCTCGGCCCGTCCGGGGCCGGCGACCCGCTCTCGACCTCGCCGTGGTGCCGCAGCCGGCGTCGCCGTCGCTCCGCATCACCCATCGGTCGACCGTACCGCCCCCGGGACGCGGTCGCCCGCCCGTGGCGGTCCCGGCCCGCACCCGTCGGCGCTCAGAACATCTCCATCGGGGTTGGGGCGCGGTGCCAGCCGAAGGCCGGGGCGGCCGCCGCGAGCACCCCCGGCACCAGTTCCCGCACCCGGCCGGCGGCGGCGAGCGCCCCGAGCCCGGCGCCGCCCAGGTAGAGCTCGCCGAGTGCGCGTACGTCGCAGGCGAGCTGGGCCGGTTCGGTGGTGGCCGTGCAGGTCGCCGCCGACGGGCCGCCGACCAGGCGCCAGCGGCCGGCGTTCTCCGGCAGCAGCTCGTCCGTGACCTCGATCACCACGTCCAGGTCGGTGGCGTACCGGCGGGCGGCCAGCGCGGCAGGCAGGTCGACCACGCGTACCCAGAGCCCGTCGGAGAGCTGGGCGCCGAGCCGCCGCGGCTCGTTCACCAGCCACAGCAGCGGCTCGTCCACGGCGGCGGTACGGAAGGACAGCCGCCGGGTCAGGTCGATCGAGAGCAGCAGCCGCCACAGCGCCAGGTACGCGTCGGGGTGCTCCGCGACCACCTCGTCGACCCGGACCTCGCCGCGCGGGCCGCTCCCGTCCCACTCGTCCTTCGTCCGGAACAGCGCGTACCCGTCGAGCCCCGACGGCCCCTCGTGCAGCAGCACCCGCCGCTCGGTGGCCCCCTCCCGCAGGCTCTTCACGTCGGCCACCACGTACCGCCACCAGCGCTCGTCCCGGTTCGACCAGCCGGGGCGGTCGGCGCGGACCCGGTCGTACAGCCGGGCCAGCTCGGCCTGCCGCGCGGCCGGCTGGTCCAGGCGGAGGGTGCCCGCGACGGCCGGCTCCGGCAGGCGCAGCTCGGTGGTGTCGCAGCTCACGGTGAGCCGCTGCGCGGCCAGGCCGTAGCCGAACCGGGGGTAGATCCGGCCCTCGCTGGCCCAGAGCACCGCGATCGGCTCCCGGCCGGCGTCGCGGATCTCCCGCAGCTGGCGGCGCATCAGAGCGGTGAGCAGGCCCCGGCGGCGGTGGGTCGGGGCGACCGAGACCATCGTCACGTGCGCCGCCGGCACGCTGGCGCCGGGCACCCCCAGCTCCCGGGTGAACGCCGCGGCGTGCGCGACCGCCGTCGTGCCGTCGCGGACCAGCAGCGCGCGCTCCGGTTCGAAGATCCCGCGCTCGACCTCGAGCAGCTCGGGGTCGGGACCGCCGTGGAAGGCCAGGGCCAGCAGCCCGGCGATCTCGTCGAAGTCCTCGGCCCGGGGCACCACCACATCGGTCATCAGATGTGTGTAACCCATCACCGTCGGGGTCGGCGACCGATTTGCCGGCTCGCTACCCTCGGAACCGTGGCCGGCGTCGGTCAGGGGGAGGACACGAGATGGCGGACCAGACACAGCCGTGGGCCGAGCGCACCGTGGAGGTGCCGCCGCAGCCCGGTGTCGGGGTGCCCGCGCAACGGGACGCGTTCCAGCGGGGGGTGGCCTCGGTCGGGCAGCCGCGTACCCCCCGTACGGAGCAGTTCCCCACCGTCGACCGGGCCGACTGGTCCGACGGCTCCGCCCCGCGCCGGCCGATGGGCTGGCACCTGGCGCGGCTGCGCCGGGGCGGTGAGTGGAGCGCGGCGGGGGGCCTCTTTTCCTTCGTCTGCTGGGGCATCTGGGCGATCTCCGGCCGGGGGGACCTGACGGCCCCGCTGCTGACCTTCGCGCTGAGCCTGCTCACCGCGGTCGGTCTCTTCGCGCTCTCCCGCCTGCTCGGCCGGCTGATCTGGGAGCGGCAGCTGGGCCGGGTGCGGCGCAGCGCCCGCGGCGCGCACCTGGTGACGGCCCTCTTCCTGGCCGGCGTGGGCGTCGCCTACCTGCAGCAGACCGAGTGGGTCGTGACGGCCTGGAACTGGGTCACCGGAAACTGATCCCGGCGCCCGCGGGCGGGTCGGCGTCGCGCCGCCCGCCCGCGCGCCCGGTCGCGGGATGCCGCGACGCCGGCCGTCACTCCACCAGGACGTCGGCCGCATACCCGGCGGGGCACGGTTCATCCGCGGTCCCGACCGGCTGAGCCTCAGCTCAGACCCGGGTCGGTGGCCCGGCGGGGTCGCCCCGGGGCACCCGCGCGGTTCGTCCCCGAGGCCGGACGAAAGCGACGAACCGGCCGCGGGCCGGCCGTTCGGCGACCCGCGCGGCGCGTCCGGCGCACCGACCCCGACCGGCCGTCGTGCCGGCGGACGTCCGGGGCCAGCATGGGGCCATGGGCGCATATCGATCAGCGTACGAGCGGAGCATCGCCGACCCGACCGGCTTCTGGCGGGACGCGGCGACGGAGATCGACTGGTTCCGGGCGCCGGAGCGGATCCTCGACGACAGCGCGGCGCCGCTGTACCGCTGGTTCCCGGACGCGGTGCTGAACACCTGCCACAACGCGCTGGACCGGCACGTGGCGGCCGGCCGCGGCGACCAGCCCGCGCTGATCCACGACAGCCCGGTCACCGGCACGGTACGCACCTGGAGCTACGCGGAGCTGCTCGCGGAGACCGCCCGGTTCGCCGGGGCGCTGCGCCGGCTCGGCGTCGGCCGGGGCGACCGGGTGCTGCTCTACCTCGCCATGGTGCCGGAGGCGGTGATCGCGATGTTGGCCTGCGCCCGGCTCGGCGCGGTGCACTCGGTGGTCTTCGGGGGCTTCGCCGCCCACGAGCTGGCCGTCCGGATCGACGACGCCCGACCTAAGGTGGTGGTGGCGACCTCCTGCGGCATCGAGGTGGACCGGGTCGTCGACTACCACCCGATCCTCACCGCCGCGCTGGCCGAGGCGGCGCACGCCCCCACGCACTGCGTGATCGTGCAACGGCCGCCCCGCCCCGCCCCGCTCCTCCCCGGCCGGGACCTGACCTGGGACGAGGTCATGGCGGACGCCGAGCCCGTCGACTGCGTCCCGGTCAACGCCACCGACCCGCTCTACATCCTCTACACCTCGGGCACGACCGGCCGGCCCAAGGGCGTGGTGCGGGACAACGGCGGGCACGCCGTCGCGCTGCGCTGGTCGATGCGGAACGTCTACGACATCGGGCCGGGCGAGGTCTTCTGGGCCGCCTCCGACGTCGGCTGGGTGGTCGGCCACTCCTACATCGTGTACGCGCCGCTGCTCACCGGCGCGACCACCGTGCTCTACGAGGGCAAGCCGGTCGGCACCCCCGATGCGGGCGCGTTCTGGCGGGTGGTCTCGCAGCACCGGGTGTCCGCGTTGTTCACCGCCCCCACGGCGATCCGGGCGATCCGCCGGCAGGACCCGGACGGCGCGCTGATCGACGCGTACGACCTGTCCTGCCTGCGTACCCTCTTCCTGGCCGGCGAGCGGCTCGACCCGGACACCTGGGCCTGGGCGGGGGAGCGCCTCGGCGTGCCGGTGGTGGACAACTGGTGGCAGACCGAGACGGGCTGGCCGGTCGCGGCGAACCTGCGCGGCCTGGAGCCGCTGCCGATCAGGCCCGGCTCCCCGTCGGTGCCGGTGCCCGGGTACGACATCCGGGTGGTCGACGGCGGCGGCCGGGAGGTCCCGGCCGGCACGGACGGCTCGATCGTGATCCGGCTGCCCCTGCCGCCCGGCTGCCTGCCCACCCTCTGGGGCGACGATGAGCGGTACGTCCGCTCCTACCTGTCCACCTTCCCCGGCCACTACCTGACCGGTGACGGCGGGCGGTTCGACGCCGACGGCTACCTCTACGTGATGGGCCGCACCGACGACGTGATCAACGTGGCCGGGCACCGGCTCTCCACCGGGGCGATGGAGGAGGTGCTGGCCGGCCACCCCGCGGTCGCCGAGTGCGCGGTGATCGGGGTCGCGGACGCCCTCAAGGGCCAGGTCCCCAGCGGGTACGTGGTGCTCAAGGCCGGCGCCGAGGTCGACCCGGACGCCCTCGCCGGTGAGCTGGTCGCCCTGGTCCGGCAGCGGATCGGCCCGGTGGCCGCGTTCCGCCGGGTCACCGTGGTGCCGGCGCTGCCGAAGACCCGCTCCGGCAAGATCCTCCGGCGGACCATGCGCGGCCTGGTCGAGGGGCGCGACGAGCCGGTCCCGGCGACCATCGACGACCCGGGCACCCTGGCCGTCTTCCGCGGCCTCGGCGCTCCCGCCGACTGAGCCGTCCCGCCTGAACCGGCCGGGCGGCCGCCGGCGCGGCCCGACCTCGCCGTCAGCCGGCGGCGAAGCGGTGCAGCACGAACTCCTTCGTCGAGGCGCAGGCGATCACCTCGGTGTTCCACGAGCAGGACTCGCCACGGACGTCCTTGAGCAGGCCCAGCTCGACGACCCGGCCGGACTCCGCGCCCACCCCGGCGACGCTGCGGTCGTCCTCACCGCTGCCCAGCGGCTCGGCGAAGACCAGCAGGTTGCCCGCGTCGACCCGGACCGCCGTCCCGTCCCGCGCGTCCAGCACCCGCTGCCCGTCCGGGCCGAAGAGGGTCACCGCCGGGTCCGGGTACGTCCGCCGGGCCAGCACCCGCTCGCCGAGCGGCACCAGCAGATCGGCGCCGGGGGCGGACCAGCGCTCCGTCTTCTTCCCCTCGGCCGCGGCCACCACCACGGCGGTGGCCTGGTCGGCGTCGGTCACCTCCAGCAGACAGGCCCGGTGCTCGCCGCACGGCACCAGCCCTCTGGGTCGGTGCCGCTCGTCCTGCGCCCGGTAGAGCACCGTCGGCACCGCCGAGCTCCCCAGGTCGTACGCGAGCAGCTGGTACCCGCCGTCGTCGTTCGCGACGTACAGCCGGTCCTCGTGTGCGACGACCAGGTCGTCCGGCTCCGCGACGTTGGTGCGCCGCCGCACCACCGCGCCGGTGCCCATCTCGATCAGGTGGACGGAACGGTCCGATGCCACCTGCACGATCCGCCGGACCCCGCCCTGCCACGGATCCCGGGCGCCGCCACCGGCGAAGCCCGGCCCGGCCAGGCCCTCCTCGCTGGTCACCAGATGGACGCTGGTGCGCGAGTTGCCGTACTGATCGCGCGGGTCGGCGCGGCTCCACTTCTCCGTACCGTCGCTGACCCGGAGGCCGACCAGCCGGTGTCCGGCCCGGTCGGCCAGCACGAGCACGTCCGTGCCGAAGAAGAGTTCGTCGTCGCCGTGCACCGGGTGATGCCACCGCTGCCGGCCGGAGTCGGCGTCGAGGACCTCCAGCTCACGGGGGGTGCTGGTGCCGGAGGCGTCCGCGACGAGCGCCACCCCGTCGGGCAGGGCGATGATCCGGTCCCAGCGCTCGGCGGGCGCGGCGCTCTGCCGGCGCCACAGCTCCTTGCCGCTGCCCGCGTCGGCGGCGACCACCTCCAGCCGGTCGTCGTCCCGGCGGTACGCCAGGTAGGCGCGGTCGCCCAGCATCGCGGTGAACATGTCGGTGGGCCGCTCCGCGCCGGCCGCGATCCGCTTCCCCTTGTCGAACGCCTGGAAGTCCAGCTCCGGATGGCGGTCCCGGGTCAAATAGAGCACCGTCGCGGTGGCCACGCCGGCGAGGGCCGCCACCGCGCCGAGCGACACCCAGAGTGCCCGCCGCCGTCGGCCGCCGGGTTCCGTCGCGGCCGACGGGGGTACGCCCGGACCGCCGCCCGGTACGCCCGCCACCCAGTGCCCCGGCGGGGCCGCCGCCGCTCCGACCTGACCGGGGATGGAGCGGCCGTTGGCCGCTCCTCCGGACGGACCGGGGTTCGGCGGCCCGACCGCCTCGCCGACCTGGCCGGCAGGAACCGACCCGGGTCCCGGTCCCGGCGGGGGACCGGCGGGGGCGGTGATCAGCGGCCGGGGCGCCGATCCGGTCCGGCGCAGCGGCAGGTCGGTGAGCGCGCCCTCGGCGACCGGCAACTCCGGTTGCTCCAGCATGGTCGGCGCGACGCCCAGCTCGGCGTGGAGCATCCGGGCCACCAGCGGGATCCGGGACGAGCCGCCCACCAGGAACAGCCCGGCGAGCCGTTCGGGGGTCAGCCCGGCGGCGGAGACCACCCGCCGGGTCTCGGTGACCGCCCGGCGTAGCAGAGGCGTCGCCACACCCTCCAGCTCCTCGCGGGTCAGCGGCACCGCCGCCTCCACCCCCGGCACGGCCACCGGCGCGACCGTGGCGCGGGAGAGCATCTCCTTGGCACCCCGCACGTTCTCCAGGAACCGGAGGCGGTCCCGCCAGTGCGTGGTGTTCTCCGGCTGGGTCAACCGGGCCCACTCGGCCGGGTGGGCGGCGGCGATCCGCTCGCCGAGCAGCTCGACGAGCGCCGCGTCGAGGTCCAGGCCGCCCAGGTCGTCGAGGCCGCCACAGGAGACGACCGTGAAGCCGGAGTCGCCCCACGGGTCCGCGCCCTCGTTGCGGACCACGGCGATGTCGAGCGTCCCGCCGCCGAAGTCGAAGACGGCGACGGCGTCGCCGACCGGCACCGGCCGGCGCAGGGCCTCGGTGTAGTAGCGGGCGGCGGCCACCGGCTCGCGCAGCAGCCGGGTCCCCGGTGGGGTGGGACCGGACATGGTGTGTTCGGCCGCCGACGGCCAGCCGGCCAGCGCCAGCGCGTCGGCGAGCACCTGCCGGCGGTCCGCGTCCCAGGTGGCCGGGCAGGTGACGACGGCGGGCGGCAGGAAGCCGACCGCGCCGACCGCCGCCTCGGCGACCGTGAACAGGACCGCGGCGAGCAGCTCGGCAGGGGAGAGCCGACGGTCGCCGAGCGGGACGGCTGCCTCGTCGACCCGGCGCTTCGGGTTCGGCTCGTACCGGTCCGGGTCGACCTGGGCCAGCCGTTGGGCGTCCCAGCCGACGTGCAGCTGGCCGTCCGCGTCGGCGTACACGCCGGAGGGAAGGATCGGCTGCCCGTCGACGAGCAGCGGCCGGGTCCGCCCGTCCGGCCAGCGCAGCACCGCCACCGTGTTCGACGTGCCGAGGTCGACGCCGAGGGCGAACCCGTCCTGCTGGCCTGCCATTCGCCGATACCTCCGCCGAGACGAGGGGATGCCCGGCCCCGCATCGTACGCAGCCACCACCGCTCCACCATTGATCGGTCTGTCAGGGCCCGGCACTCCTCACCGGACCGTCCACGGACCGGAAATCCACGGGCGTCGCGGACGGAACCTGCGACACCATGATCGGGTGATGCGTGCGTGGGGGAGTGGACGGCGCCGGCCCGCCGTCACGGACGAGCCGATGACGGCAGCGGTGGCCAGCGCGATCGACCGGGCCCCCACAGGCGGCTGGGACGCTCTCGACGGCCTTCTCGACGTGCTGGCCGATGTGGACGACCGGGGTGACGACGCCACCGTCAGGCGGGCGCTCCATGCGCTCGGCGGGCAGCAGCCACGGCGACGGCCGGGTACGCGAACGCGCGGTGCGGGCCATCCTGGTCGACCCGCGCCCCGAACTGATGCCGTTCCTGGTGCTGCGGACCGGTGACTGGGTGCGACAGGTACGGGAGTGGCCTCCCGACTGCGCGCCGGCCTGATGCTGGCGCTGGATCCCGATCCGCGGCTGTCGGACCGGGACCGTGCGGACGTCACCCGGCTCGCCCGCCACGCCGGCCGTACTTCGCGCCGGATGCCGCGACCGGAGCTCGCGGTGCCGGTGGCCCAGCGCGCGGAGCTGGTCCCCCTCGCCCGGCGGGCCGGTGCGGCCCTCGGCGAGGAGACCTCCGGGCTGCTCGAAGCCTGGCTGAGGACCCCCTGACGAAGGCGGGCGGTCCCCCGCACCGCACGGGCGATGCCGCACCGTGACTGCCGCGAGACCCAATGGTCTGTCGCCATCGGGCACCGTGACCCCATGAAGGCGCTACCGGTGGTGGCCCGGGTGATCCTCGCACTCGGGCTGTCGGGCTTCGGGCTCCTGATCGTGTTCCTCGTCCTCGTCGGACACCTCCTCGGTCCCGAGATCAACGAGGTCACCGAAGTCCGGGACGGGACAGCACCCGGCACGGTGCAGGTGAGCGTGGAGAGTCGGACCGCCCGCAGCCACAGTTCGACCTCCTGGACGCTGGACGACGAGGGATCCATCCAGCGCCGATCCGACGACCAGCCGCGGCCGGCCCGGACAAAGGGCTGTGCGGACGCCGACTGCTACCGCGTGGTGCCCGGTCGCCTTCGGGTCGAGCGGCGGCACGGCGACACCGGTGCGTACACGGTGGCGTGGGAGGTCGGCGATGCGACGTACCGTCAGCTCGCCGCGGCGCAGCCCGACCTCGGTGACCCGGCCGCCCACCTGTCGTCACGGTCGCTGGTCGTGCACAAGGTCGGCGGTGGTCACGTCGTCTTCGTCGCGAACGGCCGGGACGGGTTGCTCTACCGGGACGTCACCGGCGGATGGCATCGGCTGGGATCGCCGCAGGGCGGCGAGGGCGTCTACTTCGAACCGCCGCCGCGCCTGGCCACCGACCCGCGTCCGCTCGACCTGACCTGGTACGCGGTCGGAGTCGTCGTACTGGTGGTCCTGCTGTCCGGTGCGATTCCCGTCGCCCGTAGGCGACCGTTCCGGTTCGGCCCGGCGTTGATGGTCGTCCTCGTGGCGCTCGCGGCCGGGGCGGTGGCACTGCTGGGCGCCCGGTTCCCGGACGTCGGCATGTTCCCGGGAGTCTTCTACGGCGTACCCGTCATCTTTGCCGCGCTGGTCCTCGGCAGCTGTTGCGCACTGCTTTTCGCCATCGCCGCCGGTAGAGGTTCCCGGGCCGGGACGATCCCAGGGGCCAACGGGCACTGACCCGTTCGAACATGTTCCCCGCATGTACATACGTGACGTATACCCTCGGAGTAGGTCCACCGATCCGAGCACCTGCGACGACTGCGGAGTCGGCCTCAAGGAAGCCGGGATGTACCTGCTCCTCTCCGTGGTCGCGGCCGGGCTGGTCTTCCCGCTGCTCATGCTGATCGGGACGGCGACCCGGCTCGCCGCGGCCCGGCGGGAGCAACGCTTCGCCGCCATGCGCCTCGTCGGTGCGACGCCCCGGCAGATCTCGGTGCTGGCCGCGGTCGAGTCGACCGTCGCCGCCGTCGCGGGCACCGCCGTCGGCTTCGGACTGTTCCTGCTGTTCCGCCCCGCGCTCGCCGCGATCCCGTTCACCGGCATGCCCTTCTTCACCAGCGACCTGTCACTCGGTGTGGTCGACGTGCTGCTGCTCGCGCTCGGTGTACCCGCCGGCGCCATGGTGGCCGCGCGGCTCGCTCTGCGCCGGGTACGGATCTCCCAGCTCGGCGTCAGCCGGCGCGTCACCCCCCGCCCGCCGCGCGCCTGGCGGCTGATCCCGCTCGTCGCGGGCCTGGCCGAACTCGCCGGGTTGGTCGGCCGGCGTCCGGCCAGCAGCGCTGGTCAAACCTTGGCGTACCTGCCGGGAATCCTGGTGATCATGGCGGGGCTGGTGATCGCCGGACCGTGGCTGACCATGGTCGGCGCCCGGGTCATGGCGCGTCGGGCCAGCCGGCCTGCCACGCTCATCGCCGCACGGCGGCTCGCGGACAACCCGCAGGCCGGCTTCCGGGCGGTCAGCGGACTCGTCCTCGCGCTCTTCGTTACGAGCGTGGCCACCGGTGTGATTACCACGATCGTCGCCGACCGGGGCGCCCCGCGCACCGGCTTGGTGTTCAGCAGCGCCGTCTCCAAGACCTTCTGGCCACAGGAGCGGGCCGAGGGTCAGGCCGCGCCGCCGGTGGACGCGATCCCGGCCGAGCTCGGATCGGTCCCGGGGGTGCGGAGCGTCGTCGTGGTCCGCGCCAACCCCGACGACCGGCCGGACGCCGACGGCTGGCGGTGGCCCGGCGTGATCTCCTGCGCCGAACTCGCCCGGGTCCCCGAATTCGGCGGCTGCCCTGCCGGGGCCGGGGTGGCCGCGGTGGACCGGATCTCATCGGTCCGCGAATGGTCCGGATGTCCGACGGCCCTCCGGTGTGGAGGGCGGCCACCATCCCGCCGGGCGACCTGTGGCAGTTGCCGATGCTGTCGGTCGTCGTCCAGACGGACGGGTCCGACGCGGCGATCGAACGGGCCAGGACGGTCCTCGAGGCGGCCTTCCCGCAGGGACGTTTCCCCAGCACCGTCGGCGAGTTCGAAGCCGACTTCGGGCGCACCCTCGTCCAGTGGCAACAACTGGCGCACGTCGTGATCCTCGTCAGCCTGCCGATCGCGGGCTGCAGCCTGGCCGTCACCGTGGCCGGCGGCCTCAGCGACCGGAAGCGCCCCTTCAGCATGCTGCGCCTGACCGGTGTCCAGCTCGGCGTGCTGCGCCGGGTGGTCGCGCTGGAGAGCGGCGTACCCCTCCTGTTCGCCGCGGTGGTGGCAACGGGAACTGGGCTCCTGACCGCCCATCTGTTCCTCACGTCGTAGATGCACTACTCGCTGCGGCCGCCGGAGCCGACGTTCTATCTGATCGTTCTCGGTGGGCTCGTCGCCTCGCTCGGGATCATCGCGTCGACCATGCCGCTGCTGCAGCGGATCACCGGCCCGGAGACCGCCCGGAACGAGCGACCGGCACTTACGAGGGCCGGACCGCCTCGTGACGCGAGTCGGCCCAGGTGTGGCGGTCCTGCCGCGCACCTGGGCCGGGGGGGGGGGGGGGGGGGGGGGGGGTGGAGCGGGCGACGGGAATCGAACCCGCACCGTCAGTTTGGAAGGACGAAGATCACGGCCGCCAGGGACCTGATGGGCCAGTTCAACTGCAGGGAGTGTGTGACCGTTCATGCCCCCTGGTGACCGTCCGGGGTACCGGCTACTGGCACGTGGATGGCACGGCGCGTAGGCAGTACGAGATCAAGTCAATACGGAGGTTCTTGCCAAGATCGCCGATGGCCGACAGTATGAGCCGACTCGACGAGGAGAGGGATCACGGCCATGGACACGGAGCCACCGGTAAACCGCGGCTTGGCTGCCCTCATGGTCGCCTCCGGCGCCGCAGGCCTGATCCTGCTACTGACCAGCAACGGGGGTCGCCGCTTGATCCTCGCCTTGGTGGCTTTCGCCTGCTTCATCGTCTTCGTCGCACTGCTCGGCTTGAGTTCGATTCTCCGCCAGCACGAGCTCTGGCGCGGATGGTCTGAGCGGCAGCGGTTGAACGAGAAGAAGGCTGATGAAGAGAACGCAAGCCTCTAGAGCTTCGGCGAGGGCCGGGATTCGGGGCGGAGCCCCGAATCCCGGCTCAACTGTCGGCTTGGGCCATCCGGGACCTGGTAATCGCGTGGTTCGGGGTCGCGCATGACGTGGCGAAGGACTGGGTCGGTGGTGGCGGTCATCCTGGCGATCATCGTCGCAATGGTGGGCGTCGAAGCTTGGCGGTGGTGGCACAACCACCCGCCGTACGGTCCAGAAGCGCTGGCTATCCAGTCCTCGCTCAGGTTCGTCAGCTACGAGGAGGCTCAGGCCGCGCTCGGTGAGAACGCGAATGCCCCCTTGGCGTCCGGACGCGACCAGTTGGTGCTCGGCCGGATTTCCTGGCAGGCCCCGCCCAAGGCACTCGATGGCGGCTATTTTGCGATCTTCCTTATCGACAAGCGCACCCACCACAAGCCGGAGGTCATCGCCGTACCTGCGCCGCAGGAGGAGTCGGTCGGCCTCGGGAGCGCCGGCATCGAGAGCAGGATCGAAGAGCGCTACCCCTGGCTACGAGGTGCGGGCTCCCTCAAGGTCCGGGACAACGAGTGGCGGGACAACGGCAACAGACTTGGCGTGGCCGACGAGAAGGCTTCACCGCTGACGTTCGTCGCGCTATTTCCGTACCTCGACAAGCCCCACTGGGAGCCCACGATTGCCACCGCACCGGTTGCGATGTCGGACCTGCTGTTGGCTCTGGTCTACATGGGGCCGGACGGGCAGGTGTACTGGGCACAGCGGCTCCAAGGCTAGGTAGCGGATCTCCTCGTCGGGCAGTTGCCAGACCGTCCAGCCTCCCCGGACGGGGACAAGGTGGAGCGCCTCACTAGCCGAACGACCTTGGCCCCGTCCGGGGAGGCTGGTAGCCCTTGTGGTGCCCGGCGTGGTGATCTGCGACGGCATCTCTGAGGAGGGTCGGGGTTCGGGGCGGAGCCCCGAGGTCTTCTGGGTCCTGGTCGTCCGTCAGCAGGCCGGGGCCAGGCCGGCGCGGCCCGCTTGCGGGCCGCCTTGATCTGATAGAGCGCAATTCGGCAACGTAGCGCGGACTCGGCTGTCCTGTCACGGCACATGCTTGACAGTGGCGTCCCACCAGACATGATCCGAACAGCGTGGCTGTCGTAACGGACCGGGAGCGTGGCGTGGATCGCTTAGACCTGAGGAGCCGGGATGAGCTCCTGGTTGCCGCTGGCCTCTCCGTCATTGGTGCGGATCCCGGCTGGCTGGATCCCGAACGCGCATGGCAGACGGTGGTGCGAGCCGGGACGCAACCAGACGTGGTGATCGATGACAGCCGGGACGGATATCTGGACGAGGTGAACATGGCCTGGCTTCACCTAGCGCAGTCAGTTGGCGTCATCAGTTCCGACCGAACGTTCTTCGTCAGCGTGGCCGGCCCCGGCGCGTTCGCGCTGCCGTGGGCACTCGTCCGCCTGCAAGACGGTCCCCGGATGGCTCAGCACTTGGTCATCTATCCCGGCGAGCCTGAGTTCGTCACTATCGGGACCGAAACGCAGGGACTGTGCGGGGTCACAACGGAGGAGGATGGGATCTGGTTGCTGTCCGCCTCCTAGGCACACCGTCAAGCATGTGCTGGGACGGATTTGGGCGGGTTCAAGGGGTGTGCGCAAGTAGCTCGGCGAGCTTCTCGGATGGTGTCATGAAGCCGAGGGTCTTGCGGGGGCGGGTGTTGAGGCTACGGGCGAAACGAGCGAGGTCGTCGGCGGTGTGGAGCGATAGGTCTGTTCCCTTGGGCATGTACTGGCGGAGCAGGCCGTTGGTGTTCTCGTTCGATCCACGCTGCCAAGGCTTGTGGGGGTCGCAGAAATAGACCTGGATGCCGGTGGCTGCGGTGAATTGGGCGTGCTGGGACATCTCCTTGCCTTGATCCCAGGTGATGGTGCGAACCAGCTCGTCGGGCAGGGTGGCGACGGCCTGCCGCATCGCCTGCTCGACGCTGTGGGCGGTGCGGCCTTGGGGTAGGTGCAGCAACAGCAGGAATCTGGTGCTTCGCTCCACGAGGGTGCCCACCGCGGACTTGCTGTCTTTGCCGAGGATCAGATCGCCCTCCCAGTGGCCGGGCACCGCACGATCGTCGGCCTCGGCGGGGCGTTCGCTGATCATGACCATGTTCGGGATCCGGCCGGTGTTCTCGGGCCGCTGGCGGGCGCGGCGCTTGACTCGGCCGGTGCGCAGGCAGCGGGCCAGCTCTCGGCGTAGCTCACCGCGGCCCTGCACGAACAGCGCCTGATAGATGGTTTCGTGGCTCACCCGCATCAGGGGATCGCCGGGGAACTCGATTGGCAAGCGCCGCGAGATCTCCTGCGGTGACCACCAGGCCCGCAGCCACTCGGTCACCTTCCCGGCCAGCCTCGCACAGGCCAGCTTCGGCGTCTTCGGGCGTCGGGCCCGCGCTCGAGCTCGCTGGTGAGCCCGCCATGCGCGGTAGTCATCCCGGCCGCCGTTACCAGCCACTTCGCGTGAGACCGTCGAGGTGGCCTTGCCGAGCCGGGCGGCGATCGACGTGAACGATTCGCCGCCACGAAGGCCGAGACTGATCTCCTCCCGGTCGGCGAGGGTGAGCCGCCCGGGCCCCGGCTGCCAAGAGTCGGATCGCACAGGGCGTTTCGATTCGCGGCGTACGACGGTTCGGACGATCTCATGGGAGCAGCCGACCTGGCGGCAAGGCGTACTGCCTGCTGCGGGCCGTCCTCAACACGGCGGTGCGGGAGGACGAGATCCTTCGGCAGAACCCGTGCCGAATCAAGGGCTATGACCGCTACCACACGCCGGAACGGCCCACCGCCACCATCGCCCAGGTCTACGCCCTGGCCGACGCCATGCCGGCCCGCTTCGCCGCACTCATCATCGTCGCTGCCCTTTCGGGCCTGCGCTGGGGAGAGCTGGCTGCCCTGCGCCGCTGCGACGTCGACCTCGACGCCGCGACCGTGCGGGTGCCCCGCAAGCTCGCCGCCCTGAAGGATCGCCTGGAGTTCGGGCCACCCAAGTCGGCCGCTGGGGTCCGTGTCGTCGCGCTGCCGGCGGCCGCGGTCGAGGCGCTCCAGGAGCACCTGGCTGAGCACGTCGAGAGCGGCCCCGAAGCGCTGATCTTCACCGGGGAAAAGGGCGCGCCGCTGCGGTCCGGCAATTTCGGACGGGCCGTCAAGTGGACCAAGACCGTCGCCTCGGTGGGCCTGGTCGGCTTCCACTTCCACGACCTGCGCCACACCGGCAACACCCTCGCAGCCGCCTCCGGGGCCAGCACCCGCGAGCTCATGCACCGCCTGGGACACGCCACCATGCGCGCCGCCCTGATCTACCAGCACGCCACCAGCGAGCGCGACCGCGAGATCGCCCGGGCGATGGACCGCCGCATCACCGGAGAGGACCGACGCCGACCGTGAATGGCACGCGGATGGCACGCAAGATCCAACACGGGGGAGAAGCGAAAGGCCCAGGTGCCGCGATCATGCGGTTTACCTGGGCCTTCGTGGGTGGAGCGGGCGACGGGAATCGAACCCGCACCGTCAGTTTGGAAGACTGAAGCTCTGCCATTGAGCTACGCCCGCGAGCGCCCCGCGGTGACGAGGCGCGCCCGACAGCCTACCCAATGCCCGGCCCGCCCGCGCAGCGCCGTACCGCCGCGCGGGCCCCCTGCCCCCGTCAAGATCCGCACAACGTGCGGGAAAGAGCGGCCTCCCGGGCTCGGAGAGCACTCTTTCCAGCAAGTTGTCGCCTTGCCTGGGCCGGAGCCCGGGCCGGGAGGCCCGGGCCACGCGACCGGGCCGCGCGCCCGGCGGGCGGCGGCCGGAGCGGCGGGTCGATGCGGCCCCGGGACGTCCGGGGAGCGCGGACGGCATACACTTCTCGTCGCCACGGGGTGTGGCGCAGCTTGGTAGCGCACTCGCTTTGGGAGCGAGGGGCCGTGGGTTCAAATCCCGCCACCCCGACTGTCGTCCGCGGCCGGGTCGTCCGGGAACCGCCGATTTTTCCGCGCGGTACCCCGGGCGCTGCCGAACCGGCAGCCCGGCTCGCCTACACTCGATTGTCGCAATCACGCCCAGACTCAACTGAGATCCGTCAAGGAGTACGCCTGTGAAGAGCACCGTCGAGACTCTGAGCCCGACGCGCGTGCGGCTCGCCATCGAGGTGCCGTTCGTCGAGCTCGAGCCGAGCCTCAGGAAGGCGTACCGGGAGATCGGTTCGCAGGTGCAGGTGCCCGGCTTCCGCCGGGGCAAGGTGCCGGCCGCCGTGATCGACCAGCGGGTGGGCCGGGGCACCGTCCTCAACGAGGCGGTGCAGGAGGCCATCCCGCAGAACATCCTCGCCGCGGTCCGCGAGCACGACCTGAAGACCCTGGGTCGCCCGGAGGTCGAGATCACCGAGTTCAACGACGGTGACTCGCTGAACTTCACCGCCGAGGTCGATGTCCGCCCGGAGATCACCCTGCCCGACCCGGCCACCATCGAGGTGACCGTGGACGAGATCCAGGTCGACGACAGCGAGATCGACGAGCAGGTCAAGGGCCTGCGGGAGCGGTTCGCCACGCTGAAGACCGTCGAGCGGGCCGCCCAGGAGGGCGACTACGTCCAGATCGACCTGAACGCCACGGTCGACGGCGAGGACGTGCCGGGCGGCTCGGCGACCAACATCTCGCACGAGGTCGGCAGCAAGCAGCTCCTGCCGGGCCTGGACGAGGCCGTGGTCGGCCTCGCCGCCGGTGACAGCACCACCTTCTCCACCCAGCTCGTGGGCGGCGACTTCGCCGGCCGGGACGCCGAGGTGGCCGTGACGGTGCGCACCGTCAAGGAGAAGGAGCTGCCGGAGCTGGACGACGACTTCGCCCAGATGGCGAGCGAGTTCGACACCATCGAGGAGCTGCGGAACGACCTGCGTGAGCGGGTCACCCGGGGCAAGCAGGTCGAGCAGATCTACGCGGCCCGCGACAAGGCCCTCGAGCAGATGGTCGCCGCCGCCGAGGTGCCGGCGCCGGACGGTGTCGTCCGCGAGGAGGTCGAGAGCCGCAAGGCCGCCATGGTCGACCAGCTCGAGCGGATCGGCGCCTCCCTGGAGGAGTACCTCGCCGCCGAGGAGAAGACCGAGGAGCAGATCGACGCCGAGCTGACCGAGGCGGCGACCGACGGGGTCAAGATCCAGCTGCTGCTGGACACCCTGGCCGACGCCGAGGACGTCCAGGTCTCCGACGACGAGTTCGGTCACGAGATCGTCCACCGCGCCCAGCGCGCCGGCATGGCCCCGCAGCAGTACTACGACCAGCTGGTCCGCTCCGGCGCCGCCACGGCCGTCTTCGGCGACGTCCGCCGCGGCAAGGCGCTCGCCTCGGTGATGGAGAAGATCAAGATCAAGGACTCGGCCGGCAACGAGGTCACCCTCGACGCGCTGCGGGCCCAGAACGAGGCCGAGCACGACCACCAGCACTGATCGTCACGGGTTGGCCGCCGTCCGCCGCTTCACGGTGGGCGGCGGCCGAAACCCTTTCCGGGGTACGTCTCCAGGACAGCTGCGCTGAGAGCGAACAGTGTCCCGACCGGGAGTACGCCCACCGGCTGAGCGGTTAGTGTCGGGTAGGACGGTACGGAGAGCGAAGGGCTGCCATGACCGACATGCACATCCCAGCGAAGCCGCTCCGGGCGATCGAGGCCCGCGGTGGCGACACCATTGGCAACCTCGACGACTCGGTCTACAACCGGTTGCTGAAGGAGCGGATCGTTTTCCTCGGCAGCGAGGTGACCGACCAGGTCGCCAACCGCATCTGCGCGCAGCTGCTGCTGCTCGCGGCGGAGGACCCGGACCGCGACATCAACCTCTGGATCAACTCGCCGGGTGGCTCGGTCTACTCCGGCATGGCGATCTACGACACCATGCAGTTCATCGACAACGACGTGTCGACCGTGGCGATGGGCATGGCTGCCTCGATGGGCCAGCTGCTGCTCTGCGCGGGCACCAAGGGCAAGCGGTACGCCCTGCCGCACGCACGGATCATGATGCACCAGCCGTCCGGTGGCCTCGGTGGCACCGCGTCGGACATCGCGATCCAGGCCGAGCAGATGCTCTACACGAAGCGGATGTTCCAGGAGCGCGTCGCCCACCACACCGGCCAGAGCCAGGCGCAGATCGAGGCGGACTCGGACCGGGACCGCTGGTTCACCGCCCAGGAGGCCATGGACTACGGCTTCATCGACAAGGTGATCATCGGGGCCGCCCAGGTTCCGGATGGCGCCGGGACCCTGAGCTGAGGAGCTGACGATGACTGATCTGAGCCTGCCGCCTCAGTTCGCGGCCGTGCACAACCGTTACGTGCTCCCCTCGTTCGTGGAGCGCACCTCGTACGGGGTCAAGGAGTCGAACCCGTACAACAAGCTCTTCGAGGACCGGATCATCTTCCTCGGCGTGCAGGTGGACGACGCGTCGGCCAACGACGTGATGGCTCAGCTGCTGACGCTCGAGGGCACCGACCCGGACCGCGACATCATCATGTACATCAACTCGCCGGGTGGTTCGTTCACCGCCATGACGGCGATCTACGACACCATGCAGTACGTCCGGCCGGACATCCAGACCGTGTGCCTGGGCCAGGCGGCCAGCGCCGCGGCGGTGCTGCTGTCCGCCGGCACCCCGGGCAAGCGGATGGCGCTGCCCAACTCCCGGATCATCATCCACCAGCCGGCCACGGAGGGCGGCTACGGTCAGGGCTCGGACATCGAGATCCAGGCCCGGGAGATCCTGCGGATGCGGACCCAGCTGGAGGACATGCTCTCCCGGCACTGCAACCGCCCGATCGAGCAGGTCCGCAAGGACATCGACCGGGACAAGATCATGACGGCCGAGGAGTCCAAGGAGTACGGGCTGGTCGACACGATCCTCACCAGCCGCAAGAAGGGCCTGTTGGCGGCGAACGCCGCCAGCTGAGCAACACCTGGTCGGAGGTCGGCCGTGGATCCGTTCCCGGCCGACCTCTGACACACCCGTTTTGGGGGTCGGAGAAACCTCCGCCAGCGGGTAACGTCGGGTCTGTACCGCTTCGCTGGGTCGGACCGGCGGGGCGAACAGACGGACGGGCGCCCAGCGCCCGCAGGTCAGGGCCGGCGTTCCGGCCGACGAGTGCAGGGAGAACGTAGGTGGCACGGATCGGTGACGGCGGCGACCTACTGAAGTGCTCCTTCTGCGGCAAGTCGCAGAAGCAGGTCAAGAAGTTGATCGCGGGCCCCGGGGTCTACATCTGTGACGAGTGCATCGATCTCTGCAACGAGATCATCGAGGAGGAGCTGGCCGAGTCCGGCGAGGTGAAGTGGGAAGAGCTTCCCAAGCCGATGGAGATCTGCCAGTTCCTCGACAACTACGTGGTGGGTCAGGACCAGGCCAAGAAGGCGCTCGCGGTCGCGGTCTACAACCACTACAAGCGGATCCAGGCCGAGTCGGCCGGCGCGCCGGGCTCCGGCAGCGACGCCGTCGAGCTCGCCAAGTCCAACATCCTGCTGCTCGGCCCGACCGGCTGCGGCAAGACGCACCTGGCGCAGACCCTCGCGCGGATGCTCAACGTCCCGTTCGCGATCGCCGACGCCACCGCGCTCACCGAGGCGGGCTACGTCGGCGAGGACGTGGAGAACATCCTTCTCAAGCTGATCCAGGCCGCGGACTACGACATCAAGCGCGCCGAGACCGGGATCATCTACATCGACGAGGTCGACAAGATCGCCCGTAAGTCGGAGAACCCGTCGATCACCCGGGACGTCTCCGGCGAGGGCGTCCAGCAGGCGCTGCTGAAGATGCTGGAAGGCACGGTGGCCAACGTGCCGCCGCAGGGCGGGCGGAAGCACCCGCACCAGGAGTTCATCCAGATCGACACCACCAACGTGCTGTTCATCTGCGGTGGCGCTTTCGCCGGGCTGGACCAGATCATCGAGGCTCGGACGGGTTCCGGTGGCACCGGCTTCGGCGCCCGGCTCCGGTCGGTCTCCGAGCGGTCCACCGACGACATCTTCAGCCAGGTCATGCCGGAGGACATGCTCAAGTTCGGGCTGATCCCGGAGTTCATCGGCCGGCTCCCGGTGATCACCAACGTGCGCAGCCTCGACCGCTCCGCGCTGGTCCGGATCCTGACCGAGCCGCGCAACGCCCTGGTCCGGCAGTACCAGCGCCTCTTCGAGCTGGACGGCGTCGAGTTGGAGTTCGAGCAGCCGGCGCTGGAGGCCATCGCCGACCAGGCGATGCTCCGCGGCACCGGCGCCCGTGGCCTCCGGGCGATCATGGAAGAGGTCCTGCTCTCCGTGATGTACGAGGTGCCGAGCAACCCGGATGCCGCCCGCGTGCTGATCACCCGCGAGGTGGTCCTGGAGAACGTCAACCCGACGATCGTGCCCCGCGAGTTCACCGGTCGCCGGGCTCGTCGGGACCGCGAGGAGAAGTCCGCCTGATCTCCGTACCGACCGCGCCCGGGATCATTCCGGGCGCGGTCGGCGTGAGCGGGTCCGCCGGTCCCATTCGCCCGACGGGGTGACGACCACCATCACCAGTCGCACCGGCTCGTCGCCCGCGTTGCGGTAGCCGTGCTCCCGGTCGGCGTGGAACTCGATCGTCTCCCCGGCCCGTACGGCGTGCGCGACGCCGTCGACCATCACCGTCGCCGTGCCGCTCAGGACGTGCACCACCTCGCGGGTGCCGCGGGGGTGGTCGGGGGAGTGATGCGTCTCGCCCGGCTCCAGCCGCCAGTCCCAGAGCTCGACCAGGTCCGGCTCGCCCAGGCCGCTGAGCAGCTGGGCGCTTCCGCCGTGCGCGCCCCGCCAGAGCACCGGCGCCTCGCCGGCGGCGGTGGTCCGGACGGTGCTCTCCTCGGCCGGCTCGAGGAGCTGGGCGATGTTGACCCCGAAGGCGTCCGCGACCCGGCAGAGCGTGCCGATGCTCGGGTTGGTCCGGGCCCCTTCGATCTGCACGAGCATGCCCTTGCTGACCCCGGACCGCCCGGCCAGCTCCTCGAAGGACCAGCCGCGGGTGGCCCGCAGTTCGCGTACCTGCCGCGCGACGGCGGACGTCACCGCTCTCACCCGCCCGGCACTGGCGTCGGTCATCACACTATCCTTCGCGGTTAATATTGTGGTACGACATCCGGATGTTCCCCATTGTGCTCGCGGCAGTGTCCGCAGTCGCGTTCGGCACGGCCGACTTCTCCGGCGGAAAGGCGTCCCGCCGGGCCGACCCGATCGCCGTCACCGTGGTCTCACAGCTGCTGAGCGTCCCGCTGCTGCTCGCGCTCGTGCTGGTGGTGCCCGGCACGCCACATACCGTCGACCTGGTCTGGGGCCTGCTCGCCGGGGTGGCCGGCGCCGCCGGCGTCGTGCTGCTCTACCGGGCCCTCGCCGGCGGGATGATGGCGGTCGTCGCGCCGGTCACCGCGATCACGGCCGCCCTGGTGCCGATCGTCGCCGGTCTGATCACCGCCCGGTCGCCCGGCACTCTCGCGCTCTGCGGCGCCGGCCTCGCCGTGCTGGCCATCGCCCTGGTCAGCCTCGGGGAGGGCGGCCGCTCCGGGGCGGTGTCCCCGCGCCTGGTGGGAATGGCCCTCGGCGCGGGCGCGCTCTTCGGCGTCTTCTTCGCCCTGCTCGGCCAGGCCGACGAGGACGCCGGCATGTGGCCGGTGCTGGCCGTACGGGTCAGCTCGATCGGCTTCGGACTCGCGCTGGCCGCGCGTGCCGGGGTGAGCCTGCGGCTCGGGCCCCGGGTGCTCGGCTGGGCCGCGGCGGCCGGCCTGCTGGACTCCGCGGCGAACGCGCTCTACCTGGCCGCGGCCAGCCGGGGCCACCTGAGCATCGTGGCGGCGATCGCCGCGCTGTACCCGGCGAGCACCGTGCTCCTCGCGCTCGCCGTGGACCGGGAGCGTCTTCGGCCGGCGCAGATCGCCGGTCTGGGCTTCGCCGCGGGGGCCCTGGTCCTGGCGAGCCTCTGAGCACTGTCGTCGACCGTCGCCCATCCGTACGCTGAACCCCATGCGCGTCGCCGTCTGCCAGCTCAACGCCCGCGACGACCGGCCGGCGAACCTCGCCGCCGCCGAGGCCCTGCTGGCCAGGGCCGCGGCGGCCGGCGCCGACCTCGCCGTCCTCCCGGAGTACGTGGACTACCTCGGCCCGGCGAAGGGCATGCCGGAGCCCGAGCCGGTGGGCGGCGTGGTGGGGGAGTTCTTCGCCGCGGTGGCTCGCCGGCTCGGCATCTGGGTGGTCGCCGGCTCCTTCCACGAGGCGGGTCCCGATCCGGAGCACACCTGGAACACCTCGCTGGTCTTCGACCGGACGGGCGCCCTCGCCGCCAGCTACCGCAAGATCCATCTGTACGACGTGGAGATCCCGGGCCGGGTGTCGTACCTCGAGTCGGCGACCGTGGCGCCCGGGGACCAGCCCGTGGTGGTCGACGTCGAGGGCCTGCGGGTGGGCCTGTCGATCTGCTACGACCTGCGCTTCCCGGAGCTCTACCGGCAGCTCGCCAGCGAGGGCGGCGCGCAACTCCTCGTCGTGCCCGCGGCCTTCATGATGCACACGGGGCGGGACCACTGGGAGGTCCTGCTGCGCGCCCGGGCGATCGAGAACCAGTGCTTCGTCGCGGCCGCCGGCCAGACCGGCGACCACGAGCCGGGGCGGACCTGCTTCGGTCGCAGCATGGTGGTGGACCCGTGGGGGACGGTGCTGAGCCAGGTGCCGGACGGGCCGGGCCTCGCCGTCACCGACCTGGACCTGGACCGGCTCCGCACGATCCGGGCGGAGCTGCCGAGTCTCGCGAACCGGCGGCTCTGAGGGCGGTCAGCTCTCCAGCAGGACGCCGACGACGGTGAAGCCGGCGATCGCCGCGGCGGTGACGAGCAGTGCGGTCGTCATCCGGGAGGGGCCCCGTCGGGCGAGCCGCCGGACCGACACCAGGACGACGAAGAGCACGAACCCCCCGATGACCAACTGCCAGAACGGCAGCAGGAGCCCGAGCAACGCTTCCTCGGCGGCCTGGGCGGGGGACACGTCATCCATGCCAGACACTCTGGCACGCCGGCGCCGCCGATGGTCCCCTCCGCCGGTCGTCATCCGCATGTCGGATTGCCTGCTCGCCGGTCAGAGCAATCAGTGACGGACGTTGATTTGCCTTCTCGGGACCGTACGCGTAACTTTCTCTCTGCACGCGGGAGGCCGGACAAACCGGCCGAGAGCGGGCACCAGGCTCGTGGCGGAGACGCCGAGCGGGACTGAGGATTCGGGCGGTGCGAGACATTCCGAGAAACACGGAGTTGCGATCGCGGAGCCGACCGGGTAGAGTTCGAAAGCCGGCAGGGAGCCGGGCGGGTGGCCGCGAGAGCGGTGATCGGCCGGTCTGCCGCTTCCCACGACAGAAACGACCGCCGGGTACGGCGTGCGTCAGCGTGGACCGGACCGAACCAAGTTGATCTCCTCGGACACGAGGTTGACAACGAAGATCGGACCGGGTAAGTTAGAGAGGTTGCCCCGGACGGGGGTTCTACGGAGTAGAGCTTCCGGATGGTGTGTGGTTGTTCTTTGAGAACTCAACAGGGTGCTTGATAAGCCAGTGCCAAATTGATTTATACCCCGGACTGGCAGTTCTCCTTTGGGAGGGTTGTTGGTTTGGATTCCTTTGGCAACACTTTTTGTTGCCGGGATGACTGTTTCAACAAGTTTTTGTTGGAGAGTTTGATCCTGGCTCAGGACGAACGCTGGCGGCGTGCTTAACACATGCAAGTCGAGCGGAAAGGCCCTTTGGGGGTACTCGAGCGGCGAACGGGTGAGTAACACGTGAGCAACCTGCCCTAGGCTTTGGGATAACCCCGGGAAACCGGGGCTAATACCGAATAGGACTGCTGGCCGCATGGCTGGTGGTGGAAAGTTTTTCGGCCTGGGATGGGCTCGCGGCCTATCAGCTTGTTGGTGGGGTGATGGCCTACCAAGGCGACGACGGGTAGCCGGCCTGAGAGGGCGACCGGCCACACTGGGACTGAGACACGGCCCAGACTCCTACGGGAGGCAGCAGTGGGGAATATTGCACAATGGGCGGAAGCCTGATGCAGCGACGCCGCGTGAGGGATGACGGCCTTCGGGTTGTAAACCTCTTTCAGCAGGGACGAAGCGAGAGTGACGGTACCTGCAGAAGAAGCACCGGCCAACTACGTGCCAGCAGCCGCGGTAAGACGTAGGGTGCGAGCGTTGTCCGGATTTATTGGGCGTAAAGAGCTCGTAGGCGGCTTGTCGCGTCGACTGTGAAAACCCGCGGCTCAACCGCGGGCCTGCAGTCGATACGGGCAGGCTAGAGTTCGGTAGGGGAGACTGGAATTCCTGGTGTAGCGGTGAAATGCGCAGATATCAGGAGGAACACCGGTGGCGAAGGCGGGTCTCTGGGCCGATACTGACGCTGAGGAGCGAAAGCGTGGGGAGCGAACAGGATTAGATACCCTGGTAGTCCACGCTGTAAACGTTGGGCGCTAGGTGTGGGGGGCCTCTCCGGTTCCCTGTGCCGCAGCTAACGCATTAAGCGCCCCGCCTGGGGAGTACGGCCGCAAGGCTAAAACTCAAAGGAATTGACGGGGGCCCGCACAAGCGGCGGAGCATGCGGATTAATTCGATGCAACGCGAAGAACCTTACCTGGGTTTGACATGGCCGCAAAACCGGCAGAGATGTCGGGTCCTTCGGGGGCGGTCACAGGTGGTGCATGGCTGTCGTCAGCTCGTGTCGTGAGATGTTGGGTTAAGTCCCGCAACGAGCGCAACCCTCGTTCGATGTTGCCAGCGCGTTATGGCGGGGACTCATCGAAGACTGCCGGGGTCAACTCGGAGGAAGGTGGGGATGACGTCAAGTCATCATGCCCCTTATGTCCAGGGCTTCACGCATGCTACAATGGCCGGTACAATGGGCTGCGATACCGCGAGGTGGAGCGAATCCCAAAAAGCCGGTCTCAGTTCGGATCGGGGTCTGCAACTCGACCCCGTGAAGTCGGAGTCGCTAGTAATCGCAGATCAGCAACGCTGCGGTGAATACGTTCCCGGGCCTTGTACACACCGCCCGTCACGTCACGAAAGTCGGCAACACCCGAAGCCGGTGGCCCAACCCGTAAGGGAGGGAGCCGTCGAAGGTGGGGCTGGCGATTGGGACGAAGTCGTAACAAGGTAGCCGTACCGGAAGGTGCGGCTGGATCACCTCCTTTCTAAGGAGCACCTTCGCCCGAAAGGGTGTAAGGAGCCCGCGTCATCCGAATGTGGTGGCGGGGTGCTCAATGGCGGAGACACTGGTTAGTCGGATGCCGGCAACGGTCTCGGATGTCTAGTACACGCCCTTCGGGGTGCAGGAACGGCGGAAGTGATGCGGCTGGGGTTTGGCGTAGAGCACCCTGTTGGGTCCTGAAAGAACAACCGGTGGTTGTTTCTTTCGGAGCCTTGAGCGGAGCGTGAGCTTCGCGGGCTGCCAGGCATGGCCTGGCCTCGCATACCGCCGGCGGTTGTCGGGTTTGGTGTGGGGCGGATCGGGTTGTGGGTTGGTCGTTTGTTGAGAATTGCACAGTGGACGCGAGCATCTTTGTGGTCAAGTTGTCAAGGGCGAACGGTGAATGCCTTGGCACCAGGAGCCGATGAAGGACGTGGGAGGCCGCGATAGGCCTGGGGGAGCTGTCAACCAAGCTGTGATCCCAGGGTGTCCGAATGGGGAAACCCGGCACCAGTCATGTGGTGTCACCTGCACCTGAACACATAGGGTGTATGGAGGGAACGCGGGGAAGTGAAACATCTCAGTACCCGTAGGAAGAGAAAACAAATAGTGATTCCGTGAGTAGTGGCGAGCGAAAGCGGATTGAGGCTAAACCGGCTGCGTGTGATACCTGTCAGGGGTTGCGTGGTCGGGGTTGTGGGACCTTGCTCGACAAGCTGACACTTGTCGGAGGAGTTACAAAGCCAGTTGCTAGCCGAACAGTCTGGAATGGCTGACCGTAGGCGGTGAAAGTCCGGTAGGTGAAAGTGGCTGGCCTCCTGTGAGTGTTCCCGAGTAGCGGCGGACCCCTGAAATCTGCCGTGAATCTGCCAGGACCACCTGGTAAGCCTAAATACTTCCTGGTGACCGATAGCGGACAAGTACCGTGAGGGAATGGTGAAAAGTACCCCGGGAGGGGAGTGAAATAGTACCTGAAACCGTTCGCCTACAATCCGTCGGAGCCTTGCGGGGTGACGGCGTGCCTTTTGAAGAATGAGCCTGCGAGTTAGTGGCACGTGGCGAGGTTAACCCGTGTGGGGGAGCCGTAGCGAAAGCGAGTCTGAATAGGGCGATTCAGTCGCGTGTCCTAGACCCGAAGCGGAGTGATCTAGCCATGGGCAGGCTGAAGCGCGGGTAAGACCGCGTGGAGGGCCGAACCCACCAACGTTGAAAAGTTGGGGGATGACCTGTGGTTAGGGGTGAAAGGCCAATCAAACTCCGTGATAGCTGGTTCTCCCCGAAATGCATTTAGGTGCAGCGTCGCGTGTTTCTTGCCGGAGGTAGAGCACTGGATGGTCTAGGGGGCCCACAAGCTTACCGAAATCAGCCAAACTCCGAATGCCGGTAAGTGAGAGCGCGGCAGTGAGACTGCGGGGGATAAGCTTCGTAGTCGAGAGGGAAACAGCCCAGATCACCAGCTAAGGCCCCTAAGCGTGTGCTAAGTGGAAAAGGATGTGGGGTCGCACAGACAACCAGGAGGTTGGCTTAGAAGCAGCCACCCTTTAAAGAGTGCGTAATAGCTCACTGGTCAAGTGGTTCCGCGCCGACAATGTAGCGGGGCTCAAGCACACCGCCGAAGCTGTGGCATTCACATTTCAACCTCGCTTGGACTTGATTCCTTGTGCAGGTGTGTGGATGGGTAGGGGAGCGTCGTGCCGGGGGTGAAGCAGCGGGGTGACCCAGCTGTGGACGCGGCACGAGTGAGAATGCAGGCATGAGTAGCGAAAGAAGGGTGAGAAACCCTTCCGCCGGATGACCAAGGGTTCCAGGGCCAGGCTAATCCGCCCTGGGTGAGTCGGGACCTAAGGCGAGGCCGAGAGGCGTAGTCGATGGACAACGGGTTGATATTCCCGTACCCGCGAAAGAGCGACCCTGACGAACCTCGTTGTGCTAACCACCCGAGCTGTGGGCGGTCTTCGGACCAAACGCGGTGAGCGTGGGAACCTGACGGGTAGTAGTCAAGCGATGGGGTGACGCAGGAAGGTAGCTGATCCCGGCCGGTGGTTGTGCCGGGGTAAGCGTGTAGGCCGCACCATAGGCAAATCCGTGGTGCACATAGGCTGAGACGTGATGCCGAGCCGATTCAGGTGAAGTCAGTGATCCTATGCTGCCGAGAAAAGCCTCTAGCGAGTTCTTAGCGGCCCGTACCCCAAACCGACACAGGTGGTCAGGTAGAGAATACCGAGGCGATCGGGCGAACTGTGGTTAAGGAACTCGGCAAATTGCCCCCGTAACTTAGGGAGAAGGGGGGCCGGACGCGTGAAGGGACTTGCTCCTGGAGCGTGGTATGGCCGCAGAGAGCAGGGGGAAGCGACTGTTTACTAAAAACACAGGTCCATGCGAAGAAGTAATTCGATGTATATGGACTGACGCCTGCCCGGTGCTGGAACGTTAAGGGGACCTGTTAGCTCTTCGGGGCGAAGCGGAGAACTTAAGCGCCAGTAAACGGCGGTGGTAACTATAACCATCCTAAGGTAGCGAAATTCCTTGTCGGGTAAGTTCCGACCTGCACGAATGGCGTAACGACTTCCCCACTGTCTCAACCACAGGCCCGGCGAAATTGCATTACGAGTAAAGATGCTCGTTACGCGCGGCAGGACGGAAAGACCCCGGGACCTTTACTATAGCTTGACATTGGTATCTGAATTAGCTTGTGTAGGATAGGTGGGAGCCGGTGAAGCTCATACGCCAGTATGGGTGGAGGCAATCTTGAAATACCACTCTGGTTGATTTGGGTATCTAACTTCGGACCGTTATCCGGTTCAGGGACAGTGTCTGGTGGGTAGTTTAACTGGGGCGGTTGCCTCCTAAAGGGTAACGGAGGCGCCCAAAGGTTCCCTCAGCCTGGTTGGCAATCAGGTGTTGAGTGCAAGTGCACAAGGGAGCTTGACTGTGAGACTGACAGGTCGAGCAGGGACGAAAGTCGGGACTAGTGATCCGGCACTGGCATGTGGAAGCGGTGTCGCTCAACGGATAAAAGGTACCCCGGGGATAACAGGCTGATCTTCCCCAAGAGTCCATATCGACGGGATGGTTTGGCACCTCGATGTCGGCTCGTCGCATCCTGGGGCTGTAGCAGGTCCCAAGGGTTGGGCTGTTCGCCCATTAAAGCGGTACGCGAGCTGGGTTTAGAACGTCGTGAGACAGTTCGGTCCCTATCCGCCGTGCGCGTAGGATACTTGAGAAGGGCTGTCCCTAGTACGAGAGGACCGGGACGGACGAACCTCTGGTGTGCCAGTTGTCCCGCCAGGGGCACGGCTGGTTAGCTACGTTCGGAAGGGATAACCGCTGAAAGCATCTAAGCGGGAAGCTCGCTTCAAGATGAGGTATCCCACCCACTTTGTGGGGTAAGGCCCCCAGCTAGACGACTGGGTTGATAGGCCGGAAATGTAAGCCCGGTAACGGGTTCAGTTGACCGGTACTAATAGGCCGAGGACTTGACTACCAAGCTGCTACGCGTCCACTGTGCAACTCCCGACAAACGAACAACAGACCACGAGTGGTGGTGTTGTTTGACATGTCGATAGAGTTACGGCGGTCATGGCGGAGGGGAAACGCCCGGTAACATTCCGAACCCGGAAGCTAAGCCCTCCAGCGCCGATGGTACTGCACTCGGGAGGGTGTGGGAGAGTAGGACACCGCCGGACAATCTTTCCAGATGAGGTCACCCTTCGGGGTGGCCTCATCTGCGTTTCCGGCCCGGTTTCCGGGCCTCGGTTCATGAGGAGCTGGGGGCACGCCGCGGGCGAGTCGGCGACGTGCCCCGGAAACCGGTCAGCGGCTCTGGATGCCCTCGCGGAGCTGGCGGAACAGGCCGGCGGCCTCGTCGACGGAGCGGCCCGGGAACATCGCCATCACCACGCTGCCGTGGTCGGCCCACCCGCACACGGCGAAGTCGCCGCCGTCGCCACCGGTGACCCCGCACTTCATCACGCCACCCAGCCGGCCGGCGGACACCTCGCGCAGGCCGGTCACCCTGCCGGTCTCGTCGGCCATCAGGCCGAAGAGGCTGTCCAGGTCCCGCTCGGGCTGCCAGAGCAGCGTGGTGCCGCCGAAGACCAGCACCGCCCGCTTGGCGTCCGCGGGGTCGCTGTAGACCGTGCCGAAGCTGCTGTCCAGTTCGATGTCGGCGGCGAAGCCGCTGCGCAGGTAGTCCGCGGTGCTGCGGGCCCGTTCGCTGTCGTCGCGGGTGAGCCCGGCCACCCTCACCGGGGTGGACAGGTCGGTGTCCTTCTGCTGCAGCACCCGCCAGCCGCCGGCGCCGAGCGCTCCGATCCCCGCCAGGCCGGCGACCAGCGCGACGGCGAGCACCACCCGCCGGCGGCGGGAGGGCGTACGGCCCTGCTCCGGGTCGTTCTCCGGGTCGCGGCGGCTCAGCTGGATCGGCTCGTCGGTCAGGTCGACCGGCTCGGGCCCGTCGCCGAGCAGACGCTCGGTGAGATGTGCGTCGGACATGTCCGCCACCGTACGCGAACAACAGGTGGCGCACGTCGGGTCCGCCGAAGCGCTCCGTAGACTTTCAGGGTGACCGAGAGACTGGATGCCCGACGCCCCGACGCCCCGACCCTTGCCGGCCAGTACCAGCCCGGCGAGGTAGAGCAGCGACGGTACGAGCAGTGGGTAGCCGGCGGCCACTTCCGGGCGTCGGCGGAGAGCGACAAGCCCCCCTTCACCATCGTCATCCCGCCCCCGAACGTCACCGGCTCGCTGCACATGGGCCACGCGTTCGAGCACACGCTGATGGACGCCCTCACCCGGCGGAAGAAGATGCAGGGCTTCGAGGCGCTCTGGCTGCCCGGCATGGACCACGCCGGCATCGCCACCCAGAACCTGGTCGAGCGGCAGCTCGCCACCGAGGGCCTGTCCCGGCACGACCTGGGCCGGGAGAAGTTCGTCGAGCGGGTCTGGCAGTGGAAGGCCGAGTCCGGCGGCGCAATCCTCGGCCAGATGCGCCGGCTCGGCGACGCCGTGGACTGGGACCGTGAGCGCTTCACCATGGACGAGGGCCTGTCCCGGGCCGTGCAGACCATGTTCAAGAAGCTCTTCGACGACGGGCTGATCTACCGGGCCAACCGGATCATCAACTGGTGCCCGCGCTGCCTGACGGCGCTGTCGGACATCGAGGTGGAGCACACCGACGACGAGGGTGAGCTCATCTCGATCCGCTACAGCGACGACGTCGTGGTGGCCACCACCCGGGCGGAGACGATGCTCGGCGACACCGCGGTGGCGGTGCACCCCGACGACGAGCGGTACCGGCACCTGATCGGCACCGAGGTCGCCGTGCCGCTCACCGACCGGCGGATCCCGATCGTCGCCGACGAGCACGTCGACCCGAGCTTCGGCACCGGCATGGTGAAGGTGACCCCGGCGCACGACCCCAACGACTTCGAGATCGGCCAGCGGCACGACCTGCCCGCGCTGACGATCATGGACGAGCGGGGCGTCATCACCGCGCCCGGCCCGTTCCAGGGGCTGGACCGGTACGAGGCCCGCCCGGCGATCGTCGCCGCGCTCCGCGAGGAGGGCCGGATCGTGGCCGAGAAGCGGCCGTACGTGCACGCGGTGGGGCACTGCTCGCGGTGCAAGACCACCGTCGAGCCGAGACTGTCGCTGCAGTGGTTCGTCAACACCGCCCCGCTGGCCAAGGCGGCCGGCGACGCCGTGCGCGACGGCCGGGTGAAGATCGAGCCGGCCGAGCTGGCCAAGCGGTACTTCGCCTGGGTCGACAACATGCACGACTGGTGCATCTCCCGGCAGCTCTGGTGGGGCCACCGGATCCCGGTCTGGTACGGCCCGGACGGCGAGATCGTCTGCGTCGGCCCCGACGAGCAGCCGCCCACCGGCGAGGGCTGGCGCCAGGACGAGGACGTCCTCGACACCTGGTTCTCCAGCGGCCTGTGGCCGTTCTCCACGCTGGGCTGGCCCGAGCAGACCCCGGACCTGGCGAAGTTCTACCCGACCAGCGTGCTGGTCACCGGGTACGACATTCTCTTCTTCTGGGTCGCCCGGATGATGATGTTCGGCCTGTACGCGATGGACGGCGTCCAGCCGTTCGACGTGGTGGCCCTGCACGGCATGGTCCGCGACGAGCACGGCAAGAAGATGTCGAAGTCGTTCGGCAACGTGGTCGACCCGCTGGACTGGATCGGCCGGTTCGGCGCCGACGCCACCCGGTTCACCCTCGCCCGGGGCGCCAACCCCGGCCAGGACGTGCCGGTCAGCGAGGAGTGGTGCCAGGGCTCCCGCAACTTCTGCAACAAGCTCTGGAACGCCACCCGGTTCGCGCTGCTGAACGGCGCGCACACCGACGGGCCGCTGCCGGAGCCCGCGACGCTGTCGACCGTCGACCGGTGGATCCTCTCCCGGCTGGCGCACGTCACCGCCGAGGTGGACGAGCAGTTCGAGGCGTACGAGTTCGCGAAGGTCTGCGACCTGCTGTACCACTTCGCCTGGGACGACGTGTGCGACTGGTACGTGGAGCTGAGCAAGCCGGTGCTCGCCGAGGGCGGCCCGGCCGCCGACGCCACCCGGCGCGTGCTCGGGCACGTGCTGGACCAGCTGCTGCGGCTGCTGCACCCGGTGATCCCGTTCGTCACCGACGAGCTGTGGAGCGCGCTGACCGGCGGCGAGACGGTGCTCACCGCCGCCTGGCCGGTGGCCGACCGTACGCTGGTCGACGACGCCGCGGAGGTCGAGGTCGGCACCCTCCAGCGGGTGGTGACCGAGATCCGTCGGTTCCGGTCGGACCAGGGGCTGCGGCCGACGCAGCGGGTCGCGGCCCGGCTGGACGGCCTCGCGCCGGCGGGTATCGCCGCGCACGAGCCGCTGATCCGGTCGCTGGTCCGGCTGGACGCGCCCGCCGACGACTTCCAGGCCAGCGCCACGCTCGCCATGCCGGGGGAGGTCAGTGTCGCGCTGGACACCCGTGGCTCGATCGACGTGGCCGCCGAGCGGGCCCGGCTCACCAAGGACCGGGCGGCCGCCGAGAAGGAGGTCGCGCAGGCGCGGGCGAAGCTCGACAACCCGGCCTTCGTCGGGAAGGCCCCGGAGCCGGTGGTGGCCAAGATCCGCGAACGGCTCGCCGTGGCCGAGGCCGACATGATCCGGATCGACGCTGCCCTGGAGGCGCTGCCCTCGTGACCGACCGCACCGAATTCGCCGCCGTCGACGCCGCCCTGGCCGCCCGCGGCTTCACCCGCATGCACTTCGAGCTGGACCGCATCGAGATGCTGCTCGACCTGCTCGGCAGCCCGCAGCGGGCGTACCCGTCGATCCACCTGACCGGGACCAACGGGAAGACCTCGACCGCCCGGATGATCGACTCGCTGCTACGGGCCTTCGGGCTGCACACCGGTCGCTACACCAGCCCGCACCTGGAGACCGTCCGGGAGCGGATCAGCCTGGACGGGGAGCCGGTCAGCGAGGAGCGCTTCGTCGCCACGTACCGGGAGGTGGAGCCGCTGGCCGAGCTGGTCGACCAGCGCTCCGCCGAGCCGTTGACCTACTTCGACCTGACCACCGCGCTGGCGTTCGCCACGTTCGCCGACGCGCCGGTCGACGTCGCCGTGGTCGAGGTCGGGCTCGGCGGCGCCGAGGACGCCACCAACGTGATCCAGGCCGGGGTGGCCGTGCTCACCCCGATCGGGCTGGACCACACCGAGTGGCTCGGCGACACCATCGAGGACATCGCGCTGCACAAGGCCGGCATCATCCACTCCGGCGCGACCGTCATCTGCGCCGCGCAGGAGGAGGAGGCCGCCCGGCCGATCCTGGAGCGCTGCGCCGAGGTGGGCGCCACCGTCGCGCGGGAGGGCGCCGAGTTCGGCGTGCTGCGCCGGGCGGTCGCCGTCGGCGGCCAGGTGCTCACCATCCAGGGCCTCGGCGGCGTCTACGACGAGATCTTCATCCCGCTGCACGGCGCCCACCAGGCGCAGAACGCCGCCGTGGCGCTCGCCGCCGTCGAGGCGTTCCTGGGCGCCGGCGCCCGGCGGCAGCTCGACATCGAGGCCGTCCGGGAGGGCTTCGCCTCGACCAGCTCGCCCGGCCGGCTGGAGAAGGTCCGCACCGCCCCGACGGTCCTGCTCGACGGCGCGCACAACCCGCACGGGATGGCCGCCACGGTCACCGCGCTGCAGGAGGAGTTCGCGTTCAGCAAGCTGGTCGGCGTGCTCGCCGTGCTCGGCGACAAGGACGCCGCCAGCCTGCTGGAGCTGCTGGAGCCGGTGCTCGACTCGCTGGTGGTGACCGGCAACAGCTCGCCCCGCGCGATGCCGGTCGACGAGCTCGCCGAACTGGCCCGGGAGATCTTCGGGCCGGAGCGGGTGGAGGTCGCCGAGGAGATGCCGGACGCCATCGAGGCGGCCATCGCCGAGGCCGAGTCCGACGTGCCCGGCGAGTTGTCCGGCGTCGGCGTGCTGATCACGGGCTCGGTGGTGACCGTGGCCGACGCCCGCCGGCTGCTGAAGCGATGACCGGCCCGGTGGGGGAGCGCCCCGAGGAGGTCGTACCGCAGCCGGACGCCGGACCGCGGGCCGACGCGACGGCCGACCGCCCCGGGCGGCCGGACTCGGCGCCGGCGGCCGGTGGGCCGGGGCCGGAGGATGCCGGTGGCGGTCCGGTGGCCGGTGAGCCGGGGGTACGCCGGTCCGGGCTGCGCAATCCGGAGAAGGCGGTACGGGGGCTCGGCGCCGGCACGCTGGCCCTGGAGGCCCTGGTGCTGCTGCTCGCCATCCAGCCGATCCGGGTGGTCGGCGGGGACCTCGGCGGCGCCGCCATCGCGGCGATCGTGACCCTGGCCGTCGCCTGCGTCGTGCTCGCCGGCCGGATGGGTCGGCCGTGGGCCTGGCACGCGGGCACCGCACTCCAGGGCCTGCTGATGCTCTCGGGCCTGCTGCACTGGTCGCTGCTGGTGCTGGGCGTCATCTTCGCCCTGGTGTGGGCGTACGCCCTGCACGTCCGCCGGGTCATCCTCGGCTGAGCCGCGGTCCGGGCGCCCGGCGGCGCCCGGACCGGTCGTCAGGCGTCGGCGAGGGTGCGCCACTGGGTGAGGGCGATGCCGTGGCCGTCCGGGTCCCGGAACGCCGCCGCCCACACCTCCAGCTTCGCGCCGCGGTTGACCACCCGTGGAGCGTACGTGAAGCGGACGCCCGAGCCGCGCAGTCGCTCGTACGCGGCCTCGATGTCGTCGACCTCGAGGTTGACGTGGACCAGCCGCCGGCTGATCGGGGCCGCTCCGGTGACCTCCCGCAGCACGAGGCGGGTGGCGCCGGAGGCGAGGACGGCGTTGCCGGAGCCCCGGTCCACCTCGTCGAAGCCGAGGTCCCGGTAGAACTCCAGCGACCGGGTCAGGTCGGTCACGAGCAGGGTGATGCCGATGCCGCTGATCGGGGCGGCCGCCTCGGCCGGGTCGTCGCCCGCGTACCCGAAGATCGCCTCGTCCAGCTCCTCCGCGGTCGGGGGCACCTCCGTCACCGGATCGTCCAGCGGCACGTCGATCGGGTCTACCACCACCGTCGCGTCGAACCGTTCCTCGGCGGGCGGCCGCGGCGCCGGGGTCGCCCGGCGGGGCAGCGGCCCGGCCGTCGGCTGCTCGACCACGGTGCCCTCCAGCACCACCTGGCCGCCCGGACGCTGGTGCACCACCACCGGTTCGCGCTCCTCGGCCAGCACGGTGACGTCGTCGAGGAGCGGGTCCGGCGCGGGCGGGAAGTCGTCCCGGAAGTCGTCGCGGAAGTCGTCCTCCGGGGCGCGGTCGGCCCACGGCGGCGCCTCCTGCGCGATCAGCACCTCGTCGACCGGGTCGGGGTCCGCGTACTCCGGCGGGAGGTCCCCGGTCGCGGCGGCCGTCTCGGCGTGGGTGGGCACCTCGTCCCAGAGGACGCGGACGTGCCGCTGGTCGTCCAGGGCGACCCGGATCGGCAGCGGCTGACCCAGCGACGGCCACTTGGCGACCGGCACCCGGGGCTCGATGATCTTCTTGGACCGGGGCGGCAGCCCGGGGGCGTCGATCACCAGCTGGAGTTCGCAGCGGCCGAAGGCGTACTGGGTGGGGGGCTCGGAGGCGCTGTGCACGTGCCCGACACCGACCACCCAGGTGCGCCCGCCCCCACGCACCGTGGCCAGGGCGATCGCCAGCACCAGCAGCGCGACGCCGAGGGCCACGATGGCCCAGCTCGTCATCCCCAGCCCGAACAGCACGACGAAGGTCGCCACGGTGCCGAGCACCGCGGCGATCAGCTTGCGCACCGGCGCGATGGATCGGTTCCCGCCGTTCGCCACAGTGGACCTCCCAGGGGTCTAGGGCCAGGCTAGGCCGGATCGGCGACCGAGGGGAAGAGCAGCCGCCGCGCCGACGCCGGGACCGGGTCGCTAGGCTGAACCTACCCAGCCAGACCACCTTCCGCGCACAGGAGGAACTCAGCGTGTCCAGCAGCAGCCCGGACGAGCGCACGCTCGTACTGATCAAGCCCGACGCGGTCCGCCGTGGTCTGGTCGGCGAGATCGTGTCCCGCTTCGAGCGCAAGGGCCTGCGGATCGACGCGATGGTGACGCGGACGATGGACGGCGACTTCGCCGACCAGCACTACGCCGAGCACGTCGACAAGCCGTTCTACCCGCCGCTGAAGGCCTTCATGACCGGCGGCCCGCTGGTCGCCCTGGTGCTCTCCGGCGACCAGGTGATCGAGGTGGTGCGCGGCATGCTCGGCAGCACCGACGGCCGCAAGGCCGCCGCCGGCACCATCCGGGGCGACCTCTCCCTGTCCAACCGGGAGAACCTGGTGCACGCCTCCGACTCGACGGACAGCGCCAAGCGCGAGCTCGCCCTCTGGTTCCCCGAGCTGGGCTGAGCCACCGACGGCCCCGACCCCGGACCGGGGTTGGGGCCGTTCCGTGTGCTCAGCCGGGCAGCCGGGACAGCTTCGCCGGGTTGCCGACCAGGTAGAGGTCGGTGATCCGGCCGTCCGCGGCCGCGACGGCCAGCGTGTAGCGGGTCCCGTCGGGCCAGCGGAGCACCAGCGCCGGCCCGCCGTTCAGCTCGATCGGCGCCGCCTCGATACCGCGAGGCCGGCCGTAGACGCCGGCGAAGAAGCGGGCGATCCGGTCCGGGCCGCGCACCGGGTTGCGCGCCGCGCGGACGGCGCCGCCCCCGTCGTTCCAGGAGACCGCGTCGGACGCCACCAGCTCGGTCAGCCGGGCCAGGTCGCCGTCGCGGGCGGCGGCCAGGAAGGCGTCCAGCAGCCGCCGCTGCTCGGCCGGGCCGGCGGTGAAGCGCCGCCGGCCGTCGGCGATCCTGGCCGCGGCCCGGTGGTGCAGCTGCCGGCAGTCGGCCGCCGAGCGGTCCAGGATGTCGCCGATCTCCGCGTACGGCAGGTCGAAGGCGGTGTGCAGCACGTAGACCGCGCGCTCCGGTGGGGTGAGCCGTTCCAGCAGGTGCAGCAGCGCGATCGACACGGAGTCCCGCAGCTCGGCGCGGTCCAGCGGCCCGAGTGGCTCCGCCGGGCCGGTCGGCACCGGCTCGGGCAGCCACGGCCCGACGTACGTCTCCCGGGCGGCCTGCCGGGCCCGCAGCCGGTCCAGCGCCAGCCGGGTCACCACCCGGGACAGGTACCGGCGCGGCTCGGCGACCGACTCCCGGTCGACGCCGAGCCAGCGCAGGTACGCCTCCTGGAGCACATCCTCCGCGTCGTGCAGGCTGCCCAGCAGCCGGTACGCCAGCCCGAGCAGCATCGGCCGGTGCGCCTGGAGCGCACCGGCCGCCTGCGCCGCCGCGGAGCCGGTCACACCTCGGTCGGCGGTTCGGCCCGGCTGGTCACCGCGATCCGGTTCCACACGTTGATTGTGGCGATCGCGACGACCAGGTCGGCCAGCTCCTTCTCCGACCACACCTTGGCGGCGGCGTCCCACACCTCGTCCGGCACGCCGTGCTCGCCGAGCCGGGTGACGGCGTCGGTCAGCGCCAACGCGGCCCGCTCCCGCTCGTCGAAGAAGGGCGCCTCCCGCCAGGCGGCGACCGCGAAGAGCCGCCGGCTCGACTCGCCCGCGGCGAGCGCGTCCCGGCTGTGCATGTCCACGCAGAAGGCGCAGCCGTTGAGCATCGACGCCCGCAGCTTCACCAGCTCCAGCACCGTGTGGTCCACGTTCGCCTGGACGTACTGCTCGAGCCCCAGCACCGCCCGGTACGCCTGCGGCACCACGGCCGCCATGTTGATCCGACTCATCCTGGCCTCCCTCGTCGAACGGTTACACGGGTACGACGGGAGGCGGTGCCGGCGGTGTGACGGCACCGGGCTGTGACGGTGGTCATGCGGTCGGCGGCCCACCAGTGGTCAGCCGGGGTTACCCCGCCGGTCACCCGCACCGCCGAAACACCTCATCTGTGCCCGGTAGACCACTGGTGACCGACTTCCCTCGGAGGGGACAGATGACTGCTCTCGATCGACGTACCTTGTTGCGCGCCGGACTGGCGACCGGCGCCGGACTGGCCGGCGGCGGCTTCCTCGGCGGTGGCCTGGCCGGCGCCGCGCCGGCCTGGCGCCCGTCCGGCCGCCCGGTGCTCACCCACGGCGTGCAGAGCGGCGACGTGACCGCCGGGTCGGCGCTGGTGTGGACGCGCGCCGACCAGCCCGGCCGGATGGTCGTCGAGGTGGGTCGCCGTCCCGACCTGCGCGGCGCGCGACTGCTGCGCGGCCCGGTGCTGGACCCGTCGACGGACTTCACCGGCCGGCTGCGGCTGCGTGGCCTGCCGCCGGGCGAGCGGCTGCACTACCGAGTGCGGGTGGCCGACCTGGACCGGCACGGCGTGGCCAGCGAGCCGCTGGTCGGGGAGTTCACCACCGCGCCGGCCCGGCACGACCGCCGGGACGTGCGGTTCGTCTGGACCGGCGACATCGCCGGGCAGGGCTGGGGGATCAGCCCGGACTTCGGCGGGATGACCATCTTCCGGTCGATGCGCGCCGTCCGGCCCGACTTCTTCCTGTGCAGCGGCGACACGGTGTACGCCGACGGTCCGCTGGCCGAGAGCGTGTCGCTGCCCGACGGCCGGATCTGGCGCAACCTGGTGACGCCGGAGAAGAGCAAGGTCGCCGAGACGCTGACCGAGTACCGGGGGCAGTTCGCCTACAACCTGCTCGACGAGCACCTGCGCGCGTTCGCCGCCGAGGTGCCGCAGGCCAACCAGTGGGACGACCACGAGGTGCTCAACAACTGGTACCCGGGGGAGATCCTCACCGACGACCGGTACACCGAGCGGCGGGTGGACGTGCTGGCCGCCCGGGCCCGGCAGGCGTTCCACGAGTGGCTGCCCGTGCCGGCCGACGGGCCGCTGTACCGGCGGATGTCGTACGGGCCGCTGCTGGACGTCTTCGTCCTGGACATGCGGACGTACAAGGACCCGAACGACGGCAACACGTACGCCGACCGGACCCGGGGCCTGCTCGGGCGGGAGCAGCGGCAGTGGCTGATCCGGGAGCTGCGGCGGTCCCGGGCGACCTGGAAGGTGATCGCGAACGACCTCCCGCTCGGCCTGGTCGTGCCCGACGGGCCGGGCGCCCAGGAGGGGGTGGCGCAGGGGGATCCGGGCGCGCCGGCCGGCCGTGAGCTGGAGTTCGCCGAGGTGCTGGGGGCGGCCCACCGGGCCGGCGTGACCGGCATCGTCTTCCTCACCGCCGACGTGCACTACACCGCGGCGCACCACTACGACCCGGCGCGGGCGGCGGTGCGGGACTTCACCCCGTTCTGGGAGTTCGTCTCCGGCCCGGCCCACGCCGGCGCGTTCGGCCCGAACGCCCTGGACGGCACGTTCGGTCCGCAGGCCGTCTTCACCCACGCCCCGCCCCGGGCCAACACCTCGCCGGCGGAGGGCTTCCAGCACTTCGGCGAGGTCGCCATCGACGGCGGGTCCGGCGCCCTCACCGTCCACCTCCGCGACCGCGACGGCGTCTCCCTCTGGACCACCACCCTCCCCGCCCCCACCCCCTGACCCCCACCCGGCGGTCGGTTGATCATGAAGTTGTTGCCACGACACGCCGTGGTCGGCGACAACAACTTCATGGTCACCGGGGTGGGCGCGGGGTGGGCCCGGGGTGGGGTGGAATGGGGACGGCCAGTTCGGCGGCGAGGGCGGGGGCGGCCGCGGCGAAGCCCTCGCCCGCCACCAGGCGGCGGGCCAACGCCAGGGCCACCAGCTCCTCGGTCGCCCGCAGCGGGCTGGTGGCGATCCGGGTACGGGCCAGCGTCGGCTCGTCCAACTCGATCCGGATCACCCGCCGAGATTACTCGCGGGCGATCTCCGTACCCGATCGAGTACGCTTGTCGCACACAGGCGACGACCCGGCCATCACCGGCGAGCCTCCGGAAGAACGGCCGGGTGACCGGCTCAGTAGAACCGGACGGGACGGCCCGTCACAGCCGGCCAACGAGCGGGCGGTCGCACCTTGACCGTCAAGCGGGGTGGTACCGCGGGCCTGCCCCGGGCGCCGGACGGCGTACCGGAGAGGGCTCGTCCTCGCAGACCACAGATGAGTGAGCTGCGCGAGGAGAGCGACCCCCGATGGCCTATCCGTTGCACGACCCGACCGCCGCCGGTGTTCCGGCGAGCCCGGACCTGCCCGCGGTCGAGCGCCGGGTCCTCGAGCACTGGACGGCCGACAAGACCTTCGAGGCGTCCGTCGAGGCCCGTCCCGCCGGCACCGACGGGAAGAACGAGTACGTCTTCTACGACGGCCCGCCGTTCGCCAACGGCCTGCCGCACTACGGCCACCTCTTCACCGGCTACGTCAAGGACGTGGTGCCGCGCTACCAGACGATGCGCGGCCGGCACGTCGAGCGGCGCTTCGGCTGGGACTGCCACGGCCTGCCCGCCGAGGTGGTCGCCGAGAAGCAGCTCGGCATCACCAGCAAGGCGGAGATCCTCGACCTGGGGGTGGCCCGGTTCAACGAGGCCTGCCGCACCTCGGTGCTCGAGTTCACCCAGGACTGGGAGCGGTACGTCACCCGGCAGGCCCGCTGGGTCGACTTCGACAACGACTACAAGACCCTCGACCTGGACTACATGGAAAGCGTCATGTGGGCCTTCAAGACCCTGCACGACAAGGGCCTGGTCTACGAGGGCTTCCGGGTGCTGGCGTACTGCTGGCGCTGCGAGACGCCGCTGTCGAACACCGAGACCCGGATGGACGACGTCTACAAGGACCGGCACGACCCGACGCTGAGCGTCTGGTTCGAGCTGACCGCGGACGAGTCGGCCCCCGAGCTGGTACGCGGCCCGGTGCAGCTCGGCGTCTGGACCACCACGCCCTGGACCCTGCCGTCGAACCTGGCGCTCGCCGTCGGCCCGGACATCGAGTACGCGGTGCTGGAGCGCGACGGTCGGCGGCACGTCGTCGGCGCGGCGCGGCTGGCCGCGTACGCCAAGGAGCTGGAGGGGTACGAGCAGGTCGGCACGGTGTACGGCCGTGACCTGGTCGGGCGCCGCTACACCCCGCTCTACGACTTCCTGGTCGAGCAGGCCGGCCCGAACGCCTACCAGGTGCTCGGCGCGGACTTCGTCACCACCGAGGACGGCACCGGGATCGTCCACCTGGCGCCGGCCTTCGGCGAGGACGACCAGAACGTCTGCAACGCCGCCGGCATCCCCACCATCGTCACGGTGGACGACCACACCCGGTTCACCGCGCTGGTCCCGCCGTACCAGGGCGAGCAGGTCTTCGACGTCAACAAGCCGGTGATCCGGGAGCTCAAGGAGCGGGGGGTGGTGCTCAGGCAGGACACCTACACCCACTCGTACCCGCACTGCTGGCGCTGCGACACCCCGCTGGTCTACAAGGCGGTGTCGTCGTGGTTCGTCGCGGTGACGCAGTTCAAGGACCGGATGGTCGAGCTGAACCAGCAGATCAACTGGACCCCGGGGCACATCAAGGACGGCTCGTTCGGCAAGTGGCTGGCCAACGCCCGCGACTGGTCGATCAGCCGGAACCGGTTCTGGGGCTCGCCGATCCCGGTGTGGCGCTCCGACGACCCGACCTACCCGCGGGTCGACGTGTACGGCTCGCTGGAGGAGATCGAGCGGGACTTCGGCGTACGCCTGACCGACCTGCACCGGCCGGCGGTGGACGACCTGGTCCGGCCCAACCCGGACGACCCGACCGGCCAGTCGATGATGCGCCGGGTGCCGGAGGTGCTGGACTGCTGGTTCGAGTCCGGCTCGATGCCGTTCGCCCAGGTGCACTACCCGTTCGAGAACCGCGACTGGTTCGAGCACCACTACCCGGGCGACTTCATCGTCGAGTACATCGGACAGACCCGCGGCTGGTTCTACACCATGCACGTGCTGGCCACCGCGTTGTTCGACCGGCCGGCGTTCCGCAACTGCCTCAGCCACGGCATCCTGCTCGGCTCCGACGGACGCAAGATGTCCAAGAGCCTGCGCAACTACCCGGACGTGTACCACGTCTTCGACGCGTACGGGTCGGACGCGATGCGCTGGATGCTGATGTCGTCGCCGGTGCTGCGTGGCGGCGACATGGCGGTCACCGAGGCGGGCATCCGGGACGCCGTCCGGCAGGTGCTGCTGCCGCTGTGGAACGTCTGGTACTTCTTCTCGCTCTACGCCAACGCGGACGGCTACCAGGCGCGTCGCCGCACGGACTCGACACACCTGCTCGACCGGTACGTGCTGGCGAAGACGAACGAGCTGGTCACCACCGCCCAGGGGCAGATGGAGACGTACGACATCTCCGGCGCCTGCGCCACCGTCCGGTCCTACCTGGACGCGCTGACCAACTGGTACGTGCGCCGCTCCCGGGACCGGTTCTGGTCCGGTGACGCCGAGGCGTTCGACACGTTGTCGACGGTGCTGGAGACGCTGTGCCGGGTGGTGGCGCCGCTGGCGCCGCTGACCGCGGAGGAGATCTGGCGCGGCCTCACCGGCGAGCGGTCGGTGCACCTGACCGACTGGCCGGAGGCTGCGGAGTTCCCGGCCGACCACGAGCTGGTGGCCGCGATGGACAACGTGCGCGCGGTCGCCTCGGCGGCGCTGTCGCTGCGCAAGGCGAAGGGCCTGCGGGTCCGGCTGCCGCTGCCGAAGCTGACCGTGGCCTCGCCGGTCGCCGACCAGCTCCGGCCCTTCGCCGACCTCGTCGCCGACGAGGTCAACGTCAAGGCGGTGGAATTCTCGCAGGAGGTGTCCGCGTACTGCCAGCAGGTGCTGACCGTGGTGCCCCGGGCGCTCGGCCCGCGGGTCGGCAAGGCGGTCCAGCAGGTGATCAAGGCGGTCAAGGCGGGGGAGTGGGAGCTGGTCGACGGCGCCCCGGTCGCCGCCGGGGTCACCCTCGCCGAGGGCGAGTACGAGCTGCGCCTGGTCGCCGCCGACGCGGAGCACTCCGCGCCGCTGCCCGGCGGTGAGGGCGTGGTCGTGCTGGACACCGAGGTCACCCCGGAGCTGGCCGCCGAGGGGTTGGCCAGGGACGTGGTCCGGGTGGTGCAGCAGGCCCGCCGGGACGCCGGCCTGGACGTCTCCGACCGGATCGTGGTGTCGCTGTCGGCCTCCGAGGAGGTCCGGGCGGCGGTGTCCGCGTACGCCGACTTCGTGGCCCGGGAGGTGCTGGCCGACACCATCGACTTCGCCGACGGGATCGACGGCGCCGACGGCTTCGTCGGTGAGGTCGGCGAAGGCGAGCGGGTGACGGTGGTCGTCCGGCGGGTATGAGGCGGGCACGGTTGGTCCGGCGGCGTGCGCGCCGCCGGACCACCACCCGGGCGGCCGGCCACCCGATCGGGCCGGCGCGACCCCGTCCGCTACCGTGACACCGCCTGTTCACGTACGACCGCCGGAGGACCAGTGCCCCTGCTCTACACCATCGGCAAGCTCACCGTGGCGCCCGCGCTCCGGTTGGCCTTCCGTCCGCACGTGGAGGGGTTGGAGCACATTCCGGCGACCGGTGGTGCGATCTTCGCGGGCAACCACCTCTCCGTCGCCGACGAGCTGCTGCTCGGCACCGTCGTCCCCCGGCACCTGGCCTTCTGGGCCAAGTCGGAGTACTTCACGGGCATCGGCGTGAAGGGCGCCTTCTCCAAGTTCGTGCTCACCGGGCTGGGCGCCATCCCGGTCGAGCGGGCCGGCGGCCGGGCGGCGCTGTCGGCGTTCGACGCCGCCATCCCGGTGCTCAAGGCCGGCGACCTCGTCGCCGTCTACCCGGAGGGGACCCGCTCGCCCGACGGTCGGCTCTACCGGGGGCGGACCGGCGCGGCCCGGCTGGCCGTGGCGGCCGGCGTGCCGATCATCCCGGTCGGCGTGACCGGCACCGACAAGGCGCAGCCGATCGGGGCCCGGGTGCCCCGGCCCGGCCGGGCCGAGATCGGCATCCGGTTCGGCAAGCCGCTGGACTTCACCGGCCGGTCGGACGACCGGACGTCGCTGCGGGCGATGACCGACGAGCTGATGGCCGAGATCCAGAAGCTCACCGGCCAGGAGTACGTGCCGCGCTACGCCCCGCCGCGCGCCCACTCGCCGGTCAGCGGCGAGCCGCCGACCGCGTCCTGAGCCGGACGGCGGCACCGGTCGCGCGCCACCTCGCCGGCGCCGTCACGGCGGGTCGTCGCCCCGGCGTTTCTCCTGGGCGACCACCGCGTCGAGGTCGGCGAGCCGGTCCATCTGCTTCATCGTGCGAGCCATCCGGGCGTTGCCCGGGATGCGGTCCCGGTTGCGGGACAGGAACGCCCAGTAGCCGGCGGTGAACGGGCAGGCGTCCTCGCCGAGCCGCTTCTTCGGGTCGTACCGGCAGCCGCCGCAGTAGTCGCTCATCCGGTTGATGTACGCGCCGCCGCCGACGTACGGCTTGGTGGTCATCCGGCCCAGGTCGGCGTACTGGCTCATGCCGACCACGTTGCCGGTCATCACCCACTCGTAGCCGTCCACGAAGCGGGTCTGGAACCACTCGACCAGCTCGGCGGGGCGCCAGCCCCGCTGGAGCGCGTAGTTGCCCAGCACCATCAGCCGGGGAATGTGGTGCACCCAGGCCCGGTCACGGACCCCGGCGAGCACGTCGGAGAGGCAGTGCGCGTCGACCGCCTCGGCGTCCAGGTCGTTCCACCAGGCCGGCAGCGATCGCCGCGCGCTCAGCTCGTTGCTGGAGCGCCAGCCGGCCTCGAAGTACCAGTAGGTGTGCCAGATGTAGTCCCGCCAGCCGAGGACCTGCCGGACGAAGCCCTCCACGCTCGCCAGCGGCGCGCCTTCCCTGCGGTACGCCCGCTCGGCGCCCCGGACCGCCTCCATCGGGTCGAGCAGGCCCAGGTTGAACGAGGACGACAGCATGCTGTGCGCCAGCCACGGGTCGGTCGACAGCATCGCGTCCTCGTACGGGCCGAACGCGGCGAGCCGGTGCCGGAGGAAGTGCCGCAGCCGGGCCTTGGCCTCCTTGCTGGTGGCCGGGAACCGACGCGGGCCGTCCCGGCCGGCGAACCGGATCCCCTCCCGCTCCCAGCGGTCCAGGTCGGCCCGGACCTCGGCGTCGATCTCGTCCTCCTTCGGCATGGGCGCCGCCGGCACGTCGAGCTTCCCGTCCTTCGGTGGTGGCTCCCGGTTCTCGACGTCCAGGCTCCACCGGCCGCCGGCCGGGTCGCCGCTGTCCAGCAGCACCCCGTGGTGCTCCCGGGCGAACCGGTAGAACGCCTCCATCCGCAGCGCGCCCCGGCGCTGGTCCGCCCACTCGGCGAAGTCCGCCAGGCTGGTCACGTAACCGCGCGCCGGCAGCACGGTGACCCGGTCCAGGCCGCGGACGAAGTCCAGGGCCCGCCGCGAGGTGGGGTGGCAGACCTCCAGCGGCTCGCGAACCTTCTTCAACGCCTGCCCGTACGTCTCGGTGCGCAGGAAGACGGCCTGGTCGCCGAGTTCGGCGGCGCGGTGCCGCAGCGCGGAGAGGAGCAGGTGGGCCTTCTGCCGGTGGTAGACGCGACGACGGAAGACCGCCTTCGACTCGATCAGCAGGACCGGCTGCCGCCGGTCGTCGAGAAAGTGCGGCCCCAGCTGGTCGGCGAAGAGCCAACGCCGCGACATGTCCCGATTGTCACCCATGAACCGGGTTCATCCGTGACGGGGAACGATAAGCTTTACGTGTTCGTGATCCTGCACAGAGTGACGGTCAGGGCTGGTCCGGGGTGACGATCTGCTGGCGCAGCTCGTCCAGCAGCCGGCCGCTGTCGTCGAGCGAGAGCCGGGTGAAAACGGCGGTGGCGAGGCTGCCGTGGTCGACCGAGGTGCAGACCACCACCGCGTCGCCGTCGGCGCGGCCCACCGCGCAGCGCTCGTACCGGCCCCGGATGCGGGTCTCCACCGGCACCGCGGGATCGAGCGCGTACCGCTCGGTGAGGCGGGCCATCTCGGCGTCCGCGTCCGACTCCGGGGTGAGCCGGAAGCCCGTGCCGCCGAAGACCGTCACCCGCTTGCCGTCGTCCGTGGCGTAGACGCCCGCGAAGGTCTCCTCGGCGAGCAGGTGGGCCTGGCGTACCTCGGTCTCCAACCGCTCGGCGGTGGCCTGGCTGCGCGCGTCCTCCCGCAGCTGCAGGCCGGACACCTGGTCGGGCAGTGCCGCACTGGCCGGGTACTGGGTGGAGAGCGGCTGGGCCCACCAGAGCGGGACGCCGCAGCAGCACGCGACGCTGAGCAGCAGCACCCACGGCCAGCGTCGTCGGCGGCGGACCGGGACCGGGACGTACCCCTTCGGCGCCCGCCAGCCCGGCGGCGGGGCGACCGGCGGCGGGGTCGCCCGCCGGCGCTGCTTCGGCGGCCGGGCCGGCGCGGGCGGCGGCGGGGACACCGGCGCCGGCGGCGGCGCCGGACGGGCGGCGACCGGGACGGGCGCGGCCGGCGGACCGGGCGGCGGGGCGACCGACGGTGCCGGATAGGGGAGCGTGTGCGGCGGCGCCGGGTAGGGGAGCGTCGGCGGCAGGGCCGGGAAGTCGGCGGAGTGCAGCTCCCAGCCGCTCGTGTCGGCGCCCGCCCACGGGTCGACCGGGACCTGGTGCTCCGGCGCGGGCGCCGGGACCGGGGTGGGCTCGGCGGACTCGCCCCAGCCGCGCTTGCGGGGCGGTGGCGGCGGGACGGCGGCGGAGCCGCTCCACCGGGGGGCCGCCGGCTCCGGCCGGGTCTCCACCCGGGTCGGGTCGGGTCGGGTCTCGACCCGGGTCGGGTCGGGCGGCGCGGGCGGCGGCGCCGGCTCGGCGCGGGTCGGGACGGCGGCGGAGCCCCGGGCCGGGGTGACGGGCGGCGAAGTGGGCTCGGCCGCGGCGTCCGGGGCGGGCGGTGCGGCGTGCTCGGCCGCCCCGGCCGGGTCGGTCGTCGCCGGGCCGTCGCCGGTCTCGGCCGCTGCGTCGGAGGCCGGCGCGTCGTCGCCGTCGGCCGTGGCCTCGGCGGTCGCGGCCGGCTCCTCGTCGTGGGCGGCCCGGGCGGCCGCGTCGGTCCGCTCGTCGTCGGCCGGGGCGGGGTGGCCGGCAGCGGAACGTGCCGAGGCGTCCTCGTCGGCCGCGGGCTGGTCGCCCGGGGCGGAGGCGTCGTCCGTCGCGGAGCGGTCGCCGGGCGCGGGTGGATCGCCGTCGCCGGTCTCCGCCGGGGCGTCGGTGGGCAGCTCGAAGGTGCCGTCCGCGCCCGTGGGCGGCCCGGCGGGCGGCGGTACGGGCTCGTCGGTGACCACCGGATCCCGGTCCCGGCCCGTGACCGGGGTGCCCCCGTCGGCCGGCCGGTCTGCTCCCGGCTGCGGCTCCGGCATCGCGGCAATCTCCTCTCGCGCCGGTTGCGAGGTTAGTACCGGCGTGCCACCGCCGACCAATCCGCCCGCCGCCCGCCGCCCGGAGCGACGGCCGGGGGCGACCGGGCGGGCCGGACCGTACCCGGGTCGGGCCGCCCCGGCGCGCCACCGGCGGTGTCCGGAGGGTCACGCCTAGTCTCGGCGCATATCCGCAGCGGGCGAGGTCGCCGGCACGCCGCCGGTGAGCGACATCGGCAGGATGACCGGGTTCAGCGACGGGGTGTTCGCCATCGTCATCACCCTGCTGGTGATCGAGCTTCGGGTGCCCGCCCACCGGCCGGGGGAGCTGCTCGCCGGCCTGGCCGAGGAGGCCCCGGCGTACGTCGCCTTCCTGGTCTCCTTCGGCTACCTCGGGGTGATCTGGCTCAACCACCACGCGCTGCTGCGGCTGATCCGTGGGGCCACGCTCGGCCTGAACTGGATCAACCTCTGGCTGCTGCTCGGCGTGGTGGTCATCCCGTTCCCCACCGCGGTGCTCGCCGCCGCCTTCACCCACGAGGGGAACGACCACGACCGACGGGTGGCCGTGCTGCTCTACGCGCTGACCGCGGCGGCGATGTCCGCGCCCTGGCTCGCCTTCTTCGGCTATCTGCGCCGGCGTCCCGCGCTGCTGGGCGAGGGGATCTCCGTCGCGCACGTCGCCGCCCAGCGGGCCCGCCCGGTCACCGGGATGGTGCTCTACCTGTTCAGCGGCGCGCTGGGCTGGTTCGTCAGTCCGGTGCTCGGGGTGATCGGTATCGTCGTCATGATCGTCTTTCACGCGTTGACCAGTGAGGGCGTCCGCCGGAGGCGGCCGCACCGACGCGCGGAGCGCCGCTGACCGCCGCAGTCCGGTTCCTCCCGGCATGGGCGACCGAACCGGCGGGCGGTGCGGCACGGTGTCCGGCGGACGGGCGCGTACCCTTGGGCATCATGAGCGTCCCGTCCACGACGCCGCGCCCCGCCGCGGCCAACTCCGTCTGGCCCCAGCTTGAGCCGCTGCTGCCCCAGGTGACCAAGCCCATCCAGTACGTCGGTGGCGAGCTGGGTGCGGTGGTCAAGGACTGGGACGCGGCGGTCGTCCGCTGGGCGCTGATGTATCCCGACGCGTACGAGGTGGGCCTGCCCAACCAGGGCGTGCAGATCCTCTACGAGGTGCTCAACGAGCTGCCCGACGTGCTCGCCGAGCGGACGTACGCGGTCTGGCCGGACCTGGAGAAGCTGATGCGCGCCCACGGCGTGCCGCAGTTCACCGTCGACGCGCACCGCTCGGTACGCGACTTCGACGTGTTCGGCGTCTCGTTCTCCACCGAGCTGGGCTACACCAACCTGCTCACCGCGATCGACCTGGCCGGCATCCCGATGCTGGCCGCCGACCGCACCGACGCCGACCCGGTGATCGTGGCCGGCGGGCACGCCGCGTTCAACCCGGAGCCGATCGCAGACTTCATCGACGCCGCCGTGCTCGGCGACGGCGAGGAGGCGGTCCTGGAGATCACCACGATCGTCCGGGAGTGGAAGGCCGAGGGTTCCCCGGGCGGCCGGGACGAGCTGCTGCTGCGGCTGGCCCGCACGGAGAGCGTCTACGTGCCGCGCTTCTACGACGTCGACTACCTGCCCGACGGCCGGATCCAGCGGGTCGTGCCGAACCGGGCGGACGTGCCGTTCCGGGTGCACAAGCGCACCACGATGGATCTGGACGCCTGGCCGTACCCGAAGAAGCCCCTCGTGCCGCTCGCCGAGACGGTGCACGAGCGGTACGCGGTGGAGATCTTCCGGGGCTGCACCCGGGGTTGCCGGTTCTGCCAGGCGGGCATGATCACCCGCCCGGTCCGGGAGCGGTCGATCACCACCGTCGGCCAGATGGTCCGCGACGGCCTGGAGTTCTCCGGTTTCCACGAGGTGGGCCTGCTGTCGCTGTCGTCGGCCGACCACTCCGAGATCGGCGACATGTGCTCCGGCCTCGCCCAGCAGTACGAGGGCACGAACGTCTCGCTCTCGCTGCCGTCGACCCGGGTGGACGCGTTCAACATCGACCTGGCCCAGGAGCTGTCCCGCAACGGCCGGCGGACCGGCCTGACCTTCGCCCCGGAGGGCGGGTCGGAGCGGATCCGCAAGGTGATCAACAAGATGGTGTCCGAGGAGGACCTCATCCGCACCGTGGTCACCGCGTACACCAACGGCTGGCGGCAGGTGAAGCTCTACTTCATGTGCGGCCTGCCCACCGAGACCGACGAGGACGTGCTCCAGATCGCCCGGATGGCCCACGAGGTCATCAAGGCCGGCCGGGCCGCCACCGGCTCGAAGGACATCCGCTGCACGGTCTCCATCGGCGGGTTCGTGCCGAAGCCGCACACCCCGTTCCAGTGGGCGGCGATGGAGCGGCCGGAGGTCATCGACCGCCGGCTCAAGATGCTCAAGCAGGAGATCAACTCGGACCGCTCGCTCGGCCGGGCGATCGGTTTCCGCTACCACGACGGCGAGCCGTCGCTGATCGAGGGCCTGCTCAGCCGCGGTGACCGCCGGGTCGGCGCGGTGATCCGCAAGGTCTGGGAGAACGGCGGCCGGTTCGACGGCTGGAGCGAGCACTTCTCGTACCAGCGCTGGGTGGACGCCGCCGCCGAGGCGCTGCCGGCCTTCGGCGTGGACCTCGACTGGTACACCACCCGGGAGCGCGACGAGCTGGAGGTCCTGCCCTGGGACCACCTCGACTCCGGTCTGGACAAGGACTGGCTCTGGCAGGACTGGCAGGACTCGCACTCGGAGTACGAGCAGGACGACTGCCGGTGGACCCCGTGCTTCGACTGCGGCGTCTGCCCGTCCATGGACACCGAGATCCAGATCGGCCCGACCGGGAAGAAGCTCCTCCCGTTGACCCCGATCGGCGGTTCCGGCCTGAAGGTCCCGTCCGGCACCCAGCAGTGACCGCTTTCCCGCAGTGACCGCGGCGGCCGGCGGTCCGACCGCCCGCCGCCGCCAGCGTTGATCATGAAGTTGTTGTCACCGGCACGGCGTGTCGTCGACAATAAGCTCATGATCAACCGGTCCTGACCTCGAGGAGCACGACGATCAGCAAGAAACCACAGCCGGAGGGCGGGCAGGCACCCGTCGTCCAGCGCGTCCGGATCCGGTACGCCAAGCGCGGACCGCTGCGGTTCACCTCGCACCGGGACTTCGCCCGGGCCTTCGAGCGCGCGCTGCGCCGGGCCGGCGTACCGATCGCCTTCTCCCAGGGCTTCACCCCGCACCCGAAGATCTCGTACGCCAGCGCCGCGCCCACCGGGGTGGCGAGCGAGGCCGAGTACCTGGAGATCGGTCTCCGGGAGCCGGTCGACCCGGTTCAGTTGCGAGCCGCGCTGGACGCCGCGCTCTCGCCGGGACTCGACGTGCTCGACGCGGTGGTGGCCGGGCCCGGCAGCCTCGCCGACCGGATCGAGGCCTCGCACTGGCGGATCGAGCTGCCCGAGGTCGACCCGGCGGTGCTGGGGCAGGCGGTTGCCGTCTTCGCCTCCGCCGAGGAGATCCAGGTCGAGCGGATGACCAAGCAGGGGCGGCGGACCTTCGACGCGCGCGCGGCGGTCATCAGCATCGATGTCGCCCTCGCGTCCGAGACGCCTTCCGGGGCGTCGGCCGTACCGTGTGCGATACTCGAACTGGTCGTGCGGCAGGTCACCCCGTCCGTACGGCCCGATGACGTCCTTTCCGGCCTCCGCGTGGTGGCCGCCCTGGAGCCGCCGGTCTCCCCGAGGGTGATCCGGCTGGCACAGGGCACGCTGACCGCGCAGGGCGAGATCGTGGATCCGTTGGATGCGGATCGCGACGGGGCAGCCATCGGTGAACACTGACCGACGGTCAGTGTTCCAAGCAGGCAGACTTCGGCGGTCGCGCACCTCGCGCGCCCGGCGGAAACACTTTTGCGGCGACCCTGCGTGGCAGCGCTCACCCGCGCCCGGGGCAGCCAGAACTGGAGAACGTCCATGCTCGAGAACGAGCCCGAGGGCGGCGAACGGACCGGCTCACAGCCGGCCGGCGACACCGCCGACACCAGCACCACCGACAGCACCACCGAGCCCAAGGCGCCGGCCCGCAAGCGGGCCAGCCGGCGCCGCAGCGCCCCGCTGAACCAGCCGGAGCAGACCGACGCGCCGGCCGAGGCGTCCACCGATGCCGGCACGACCACCGGCGAGGCGCCCGAGGCCGAGGTGTTCGCCCCGGTCGCGGGTGAGCTGGAGGCCGCCCCGAAGACCCCCCGGCGCCGCCGCAAGGCGACCCCCGCCAAGGCGGCCGAGGAGCCCGTAATCGCCGCCGCCGCGGAGGAGGCCTCCGAGGAGGTCGTCCCGCCGGTCAAGGTGACCCGCACGCGGCGCAGGAAGGCCGTCCCGCCGGCCGCCGAGACCCCGGCCGCCGAGCCGACGGTCGAGCCGCACGCCGTCGCCGAGCCGCAGGCGGACATCGCGCCGACCCCGGCCGAGGAGACCACCGCGGAGGAGGCCGCCGAGGAGGAGGTCACCCCCGAGGAGGAGGCCGAGGAGACCGCGAAGCGGACCCCGGCGGCGGAGAGCGCCGCGGAGCCGACGCCGACCGCCTCGGGCGCCGCCGAGATCCCGCCGGCCGCCGAGGGCGCCACCGCGCCGCGGGCCGAGGACCGCACCGGCGACGTCGCGCCCGGCGCGGCCGTTCCGGGTGAGCAGCCGGCCGAGCAGCCGGAGCCGCGTACCCGCCGGCGGCGGGCCGCGCTCTCCGCGCCGACGGTGCTGTTCATGGCGCCGCAGCCGGAGGAGGCGCCCGTCGTCCGGGCCGCCGCCCCCGCGCCGGCCGCCGAGGAGCCGGTCGAGGAGCCCGTCGAGACCGGACGCCGTCGTCGGCGCGCCCGCCGCGAGGCGGAGCCGGCCGAGGTCGAGGTCGAGGTCGACGAGGAGCCCGCCGTCGAGGCCGAGGAGATCGGCGAGGCGGAGGACGAGGACGAGGAGTCGGCCGCGGCCCGTCGCCGCCGCCGTCGCGGCCGGCGCGGTCGCGGCCGGGGCAAGGGCGGCGTGGAGGACGCCGAGGACGAGGAGGCCGAGGAGGCCATCCAGGCCGAGAGCGCCGAGGCCGAGGCCGAGGAGGCCGAGGAGGAGGAGGGCGAGGGCGAGGGGCTGACCCGCCGCCGGCGCCGCCGCCGCCGTCGGGGCGCCGGTGAGGTGGAGGGCGGCGCCGAGGACGGCGTGCCCACCGTGGTCAAGATCCGTGAGCCGCGTCGGGCCGTCGACGAGGTGCAGGGCGTCTCCGGCTCGACCCGGCTGGAGGCCAAGCGGCAGCGCCGCCGGGACGGCCGGGAGCAGCGGCGTACCCGGCCGCCGATCCTGAGCGAGTCGGAGTTCCTGGCCCGCCGGGAGGCGGTCGACCGGGTGATGGCGGTCCGCCAGCGCGGCGACCGCACCCAGATCGCGGTCCTCGAGGACGGCGTGCTGGTCGAGCACTACGTCACCCGCAACTCCTCCGGCACCATGGCCGGCAACGTCTACCTGGGCAAGGTGCAGAACGTCCTGCCCAGCATGGAGGCGGCCTTCGTCGACATCGGGCGCGGCCGCAACGCCGTGCTCTACGCGGGCGAGGTCAACTGGGACACCACCGGCCTGGAGGGTCGGGCCCGCTCCATCGAGCAGGCGCTCCGCTCCGGCGACTCGGTGCTGGTGCAGGTCACCAAGGACCCGATCGGGCACAAGGGCGCGCGGCTGACCAGCCACATCGCGCTCTCCGGCCGGCACCTGGTGTACGTGCCCAACGGCAACGCCTCCGGCATCAGCCGGAAGCTGTCGGACACCGAGCGCAAGCGGCTGCGCGACGTGCTCAAGAAACTGGTTCCGGACGGCGCGGGCGTGATCGTGCGGACCGCCGCCGAGGGGGCGAGCGAGGACGAGCTGGCCCGCGATGTCAAGCGGCTCCAGGCGCAGTGGGAGGACATCCAGGCGAAGTCGGCCCAGGGTGGCGCCCCGGTGCTCCTCTACGAGGAGCCGGACCTGGTCATCCGCGTGGTGCGGGACCTGTTCAACGAGGACTTCCGGGACCTGGTGATCGAGGGCGAGCAGGCGTACGAGGAGGTCGAGTCGTACCTGTCGCACGTCTCGCCCGACCTGGTCGCCCGGCTGCGCCGGCACGTCGGCACCAGCGACGTCTTCGCCGAGTACCGGATCGACGAGCAGATCCTCAAGGGGCTCGACCGCAAGGTCTTCCTCCCCTCCGGCGGGTCGCTGGTGATCGACCGGACCGAGGCGATGACCGTCATCGACGTCAACACCGGCAAGTACACCGGCTCCGGGGGAAACCTGGAGGAGACGGTCACCCGGAACAACCTGGAGGCGGCCGAGGAGATCGTCCGCCAGCTGCGGCTGCGCGACCTCGGCGGCATCGTGGTCATCGACTTCATCGACATGGTGCTGGAGTCGAACCGGGAGCTGGTGCTGCGCCGGCTCACCGAGTGCCTCGGCCGGGACCGCACCAAGCACCAGGTCACCGAGATCACGTCGCTGGGCCTGGTGCAGATGACCCGCAAGCGCATCGGCGCGGGCCTGCTGGACGCGTTCAGCGAGACCTGCGAGTGCTGCAAGGGTCGCGGCGTGATCATCCACACCGAGCCGGTGCCGGAGAAGCCGCGCGGCGGCGCGGGGGAGAAGGTCAAGGCGGTCGCCTCGGCCGTCACCACCCCCGCCGCCGAGCAGGGCGGCACCGCCTCGTCGCGGCGCCGGGCCCGCAAGGCCGCCACGCCGGAGAAGACCGTGGCCGAGGTGACCGAGGCCACCGACACCGAGGTGCCGACGGAGCCGGACTACCACGACACGATGGGCTACGACCTGTCCCGGTACGAGTCCGAGACGCCGGCCGCCCCGGCGGTCGCCGACAGCCAGGAGGGCGAGTCCGCCCGGCTGGCCGCGGCGGACGACCCGGACGCGCTGGCCGACGGTGAGACCGACGAGGAGGGCACCGAGGGCGGCACCGGACGGCGGCGCTCCCGTCGCGGCGGCGCCCGTCGGCGTACCCGGCCGTGAAGCGCTGACCTGCGCGAAGTCTGACAGGGCCCCTTCCCCGGCAACAGTGTCCGGTGGGAGGGGCTCTGCCGTCCCGACGACCCCCGGCCGGACGGCGGCTCCTCGGACAGGAGGAGACATGCGTCGCCCGCTCGCGGCCACGATGGTGGCCGCCGTCCTGCTGACCGGCGCGGGCTGCGCCGACGGGACCGACTCCGACCCCTTCGGAGTGGGCTTCGCCTCGTTCGACCGCCTCCAGCGGCGCCTCGACGAGCTCCGCCCGCGCTGACCAGCGGCCCGGTTTGGGTGGCGGGCCGGGTATGGCGTACGCTTGCCTGCGGCGCACTTTGGTGTGCCGAGTTCCCGCGTGCCCGCGCCGCCGGTGTCACTGCTACCCGGCGAGTTGCCGTGGGAACGACCGCCAGCAGCCTCAACGACAGGGAGTCCGCCTCCGATGTACGCGATCGTCAAGACCGGCGGCAAGCAGTACAAGGTCGCCGAGGGCGACGTGATCGAGGTCGAGAAGCTCACCGGTGCCCCCGGTGACGCGGTGAAGCTCACCGCGGTGCTCCTCGTCGACGGTGACGACCTGGTGACCGACGCGGCGAAGCTTGCCAAGGTCGCGGTGTCCGGCGAGATCGCCGCGCACACCAAGGGCCCGAAGATCCGGATCCACAAGTTCAAGAACAAGACCGGCTACCACAAGCGCCAGGGTCACCGCCAGCCGCTGACCCAGGTCAAGGTGACCGGCATCTCCAGCGGGAAGTAGGTCGTCCTCCAATGGCTCACAAAAAGGGTGCGTCCAGCTCGCGTAACGGCCGTGACTCCGCGGCCCAGCGACTCGGCGTGAAGCGCTTCGGTGGTCAGGTCGTCAGCGCGGGTGAGATCCTCATCCGTCAGCGTGGCACCAAATTCCACCCCGGTGACCTGGTCGGCCGTGGCGGCGACGACACGCTGTTCGCGCTGGCTGCCGGCTCGGTCCAGTTCGGCACCAAGCGCGGTCGCAAGACCGTCAGCATCGTGGTGCCGCAGCAGTAGTTCTCCGGCGAAGCGGGCCGCGGACCTCGTGTCCCGGCCCGCTTCGTCTTTTCTCACGCGGGGGTGGACCCCGCTGGAAGGATTGGCGTCGTGACGACGTTCGTTGACCGGGTCGTCCTGCACATGCAGGCCGGCGACGGCGGGCACGGCTGTGTCTCCATCCACCGGGAGAAGTTCAAGCCCTTCGGCGGGCCCGACGGCGGCAACGGTGGGCACGGCGGCAGCGTCTCGCTGGTCGTCGACCCGCAGGTGACCACGCTGCTCGACTTCCACTTCCGGCCGCACCTCAACGCCGAGAACGGCAAGGGCGGCGCCGGCTCGAACCGGGACGGGGCCAACGGCCACGACCTGATCATCAAGGTGCCGAACGGCACCGTGGTGCAGAGCCTCGACGGTGAGGTGCTGGCCGACCTGGTCGGGGCGGGCACCACCTTCGAGGCGGCCCGGGGCGGCCGCGGCGGGCGGGGCAACGCCTCGCTGGCCAACGCCCGGCGCAAGGCCCCCGGCTTCGCCGAGCTGGGTGAGCCCGGCGACCGGCTGGACGTGGTGCTGGAGCTGAAGAGCGTCGCCGACGTCGGCCTGGTCGGCTTCCCGTCGGCCGGCAAGTCGTCGCTGATCTCGGTGATCTCCGCCGCCAAGCCGAAGATCGCCGACTACCCGTTCACCACCCTGGTCCCGAACCTCGGCGTGGTCCGGGTGGACAACCACACCTTCACCGTCGCCGACGTGCCGGGCCTGATCCCGGGCGCGGCGACCGGCAAGGGCCTGGGGCTGGAGTTCCTCCGCCACGTCGAGCGCTGCGCCGTGCTGGTGCACGTGGTCGACACGGCGACGCTGGAGCCCGGCCGGGACCCGCTCGCCGACATCGACACCATCGAGGCGGAGCTGTCCGAGTACGGCGGCCTGGCCGACCGGCCCCGGCTGGTGGCGCTCAACAAGATCGACGTACCGGACGGGCGGGACCTCGCCGAGATCGTCCGGCCGGACCTGGAGGCGCGCGGCTTCCGGGTCTTCGAGGTCTCCACGGCCACCCGCGAGGGGCTCAAGGAGCTGATGTTCGCGATGGCCGAGGTGGTCGAGCAGGCCCGCAGGGCGGCGCCGCCGGCCGAGCCGACCCGGATCGTGATCCGCCCGAAGGCGGTCGACGACACCGGCTTCACCATCGAGGTGGAGGAGGACGGCTCGTTCACCGTCCGGGGCGCCCGGCCGGAGCGCTGGGTGCGGCAGACGAACTTCGACAACGACGAGGCCGTCGGCTTCCTGGCCGACCGGCTGGCCCGCCTGGGCGTCGAGGACAAGTTGGCCAAGGCCGGCGCGGACCCCGGCGACCTGGTGCGGATCGGCGAGCGGGAGTTCGACTGGCAGCCGACCCTCTACGCCGGGGTGGACTTCGTCCCGGGCAACCGGGGCACCGACATCCGGCTGGAGGAGAAGTCGACCCGCGCCTCGGCGGCGGAGCGGCTGGCCGCCCGCAAGGCCCGCCGGCGGCGTCCCGAGGACGCGCTGGAGGCCGGCGGCCTCGACGCGGACCTCTCCGACGACCTGGACGACGACGACCTGGACGACGACGAATAGCTCGGCTCCGTCCGTGTTCGGGTCGTTGGCCGGAAACCTCCGCGAAATCCGCCCGGCTTAACGTGACGTGATGCTGATCGAATCCCGTCCCGCCACCGATCCCGAGATCGCCGCCCTGGTCACGGCCCAGCAGCGCGAGCTGCGGGCGGCCGACGGCGGGCTGGACGGGCAGGCGACGCTGACCCACGACAACATCCACTACCTGGCGGCGGTGGTCGGCGGGCGGGCCGTCGGCTGCGGTGGCCTCCAGGCCCTGGACGGCGACACCGGGGAGCTGAAGCGGATGTACGTCCGCCCGGCGTACCGGGGGCGGGGCATCGCCCGCCAGCTGCTGGCCGCCCTGGAGGAGCTGGCCTTCCAGCGCGGACACGCCGTGGTCTGCCTGGAGACCGGGACGTACCTGCCGGCCGCGATCGGGCTCTACACCTCCTGCGGATACGAGCCCATCCCGGTCTACGGCGAGTACGTCGGCAACCCGTACAGCGTCTGCTTCGCCAAGCGGCTGCCCGTCGCCGCCTGACGGCGGCCGAACCGGGCGGCGGTGGCGCCCCGGTCAGGCGCCGGTCTCGGCGTGGGCGGCGGTGACCGGCTTCGACTCGGGGCTGGCGTGCTGCCGCAGCACGATGCTGAGCAGGATCAGCACGCCGACGGCGAGGAACTCGCTCTGCCAGTTCTGCATGGACTGGAACCAGAAGTCGCTGGTGAGGAGGAACTGCCCGGCGCTGATCGGGGCGGCCCCGCTCTCCAGCGCCTGCTCCTGGTTGTACTCCGCCACGCCGCCGAAGAGGTGGCCGAGGAACGAGCCGGCGAAGATCAGCAGCAGCGCCAGGGAGAGGCTGTTGCGGTAGACGGCGAGGGGGAGCCCGCCGACGCGGACCGGCCAGGGCGAGTCCGGCTTCGCCCGGCGCGCGTCGTCGTCGGGCCGGTCGGTCTGGCCCTCGGGCTTCGACTCGGCCGAGCCCTTCTGTACCAGGTACGCGGTGAGCAGCACGTAGCCGCCCATCTGGAGGAACTCCGACTCCCAGTTCTCGAAGACCGCCTCGGCGAAGTGCCCGGTGCCGAGGTACGCCCACCAGCTCAGCGGGGCCGCGCCGTACTGAGCCAGTTCCTCGTTGTGGACCTGCCAGCCGAACACGCTCTGCATCACCAGGAAGATCAGGAACGCGCCGAGCATCGCGGCCGTGAGCGCGTTCTCCCGCAACCACCGTGGCATCGCCTGGCCTCCCTGCCGTCGGGTCACTCCCCGTGGTGATCCTCCGGTGCCCCGGGCGGGGATTCGCCAAACTCCGCCCGCGTGTGTCGGGCCACGGACCACCCGGCCGGGTGAAGGCACAGGTCAGGGGCGGTCGATCGGGTTGTCCAGCCGGCCGCCGGTGCCGACGTCGTTGGAGAGCAGCAGCCCCACCACGAGCATCCCGAAGCCGAGGAACAGGTGCAGCCAGTTGTCCGCGTCGTTGAAGGGCACGAAGTTGGCCGCGGTCTCCCGGTCGATCGCGAAGCCGTACAGCCAGAGGCCCAGGTAGGCGGCGCCGCCGCCGGCCAGGAAGAGCCGGGCCCCGGCGATCCGACGGGCGAGCACCAGCCCGCCCAGGCCGAAGAGCAGGTGCAGCAGGTTGTGCAGGATCGACACCTGGAACAGGCCGAGCAGCTTCGCCTCCGTGTGGTGCCCGGCGAAGGTCAGGTCACCGTAGTGCGTGGTGACCCCGGGGATGAACCCGAGCACGCCGAGCAGGACGAAGAGGGCGGCCACCGCGGCGGCGACCGCCTGGATCCGGGGCTTCGGGCCGGCCGGGGCGCGTCCGCGCACGTCACGTGCCATCGCTGTCACCTCCGTGGAGCAGCCGCCGCCCGGGACCGGACGACCCTCCATTGTGTGATCGCGCCGGGGCACTTCCGCAGAGAAATGACGAATCAGGCATGGACCCGGCGACCGGGGGTAGGTGAAAGGTCACGCCGACGGCACGTCGGCGTGATCCCCCCAGCACAACCGCTACGACCATCCGAGCGGAAGGGTAGTCATGACTTACGATCTCTCACCCACGTCCTCCACCCACGGGCAGGAGTCGACCAATGGCGGTGGCGTCCGCGACCAGGCCCGCCAGGTCGGCTCGGAGGCCGCGAACGCGGGCGGCGCGGTCGCGCAGACCGCCAAGGAGCAGGGCAGTGAGGTGGTGGGCGAGGCGAAGCGCCAGGCCCGCAACCTCTACGGCGAGGCCCGCAACCAGGTCGCCACCCAGACCAGCCAGCAGCAGCAGCGCGCCGCCGGCGGGCTCCGCTCGCTGGCCGAGGAGATGCGCTCGATGGCGCAGAACAGCGGTCAGCCCGGCCCGGTGACCGAGCTGGCCCACCAGGCCGCCGACCGGGTGCACGGCGTGGCCGGGTGGCTGGAGCAGCGCGAGCCGGGCGACATCCTCAACGAGGTGAAGGGCTACGCCCGCCGCAACCCGGGCACCTTCCTGGTCGGCGCCGCCGTCCTCGGCGTGCTCGCCGGCCGGTTGACCAAGAACATCGCCGCCACTGGCGACAACGACGCGTCCCGCCGGGCGTACGGCCCGGGCTTCGACCCGGACCGGACCGCGGTCATCCCGACCTCGCGCGCGGTGCCGGAGGCCGTGCCGCCGGGCAGCTACGCCGACCCGCAGACCGGCTACGCCGAGCCGGGCGGCTACACCGACCCGACCCGGGGCGGCTACGCCGACCCGCAGACCGGCACCGGCCAGCCGCTGCCGCCGGTGAGCCAGACCGACCCGCTGCCGGGCGTGCCGTCGAGCGGCGTGACCCGTCCGTGAGCGGCCGATCCGTCAGAAGGGAGGCGACGGCATGACCATGCCGACGCAGGGGTCCGGACTGGACTCCGGTTACCACGCGGAGGCGGGCGCCCCGCACACCGCGGACGAGGTCCGGGGGAGCTCCCTCGGTGAGCTGATGCGCTCCGTCACCGCCGACCTCTCCATGCTGATGCGGCAGGAGGTCGAGCTGGCCAAGGCGGAGATCCGCCAGGAGGGCAAGAAGGCGGGCAAGGCCGCCGGGCTCTTCGGCGGCGCCGGCTTCGGCGGTTACATGGTGGCGCTCTTCCTCTCGATCGCGCTCTGGGCCGGGCTGTCCAACGTGATGGACCCCGGCTGGGCGGCGCTGATCGTGGCCGTCATCTGGGCGGTCATCGCCGCGGTCCTCTACTCCATGGCCAAGAAGAACGCCGAGCGGATTCGCGGCCTCAAGCAGACCAACGACAGCGTGCAGCGCATCCCCAATGCGCTCAAGCCGCACCCGGAGGGAGTCACCCGATGAGCACCGACCCCGACCAGATCCGCCGGGAGATCGAGGCCACCCGTAACAGCCTCAGCTCGGACGTGGACGCGCTGGCGTACAAGGTCAGCCCGAGCCGCATCGTCGACGACCGCAAGCAGCGGGCGCGCAACGCGCTCCAGAATGTGAGGGACAAGGTCATGGGAACCGCCTCGGACTACGGCCACAGCACCGGTCACGCCGCCCAGTCGGTGGCCGACCACGCCTCCTCGGCGGCCTCCACCGTCGGCGACAAGGCGCACGCCGCCGCGTCGACCGTCGGCGACGCCGCCCACCGGGCCCCGCACCTGCTGCGGGAGAAGTCGGAGGGCAACCCGCTGGCCGCCGGCCTGATCGCGTTCGGCGTCGGCATGCTGGCCTCCTCGCTGATCCCGGCCACCCGCCGCGAGCAGCAGGTGGCGACGCAGGTCAAGGAGAAGGCCGGCGAGCACGCCGGCGCGGTGAAGGAGAAGCTGGGCGAGGTCGCCGGCGAGCTCCGGGACGAGCTGCGTGAGCCGGCCCAGCACGCCACCGAGTCGGTGCGCTCCACCGCCCAGGACGCCGTGCACGCGGTCAAGGACGACACCCGTTCGGCCGCGCAGGACGTCAAGGACACCGCGCAGCAGTCCCGCGACCAGGTCCGGTACTGACCAGGCTCTTCGTACGCCGCAGCTCGCGGTCACTCCCGGTCCGCCGGGGAGTGGCCGCGAGCTGTCGCGTGCGCGGGGACATCTCGGCCGCCGGCCTCCACCCACAGCACCAGGTCACCGGGGCCGTTCCCGGCCAGCCGGCGGCGCAGCGTCCGGCTGGAGTGCGCGGCGTCGCGCACCCGCGCGCCCGCGTGGGGCACGCCGCCGCGCCACCGCCGGCCCAGCGCGAGCCAGGAGCAGAGCCCGCGCTCCAGCACGAAGAGCGGGGCGGCCAGCGTGGTGTGCGCCGGGAAGACCCGGGCGCCGCCGGCCCGCCGGCGGCCCAGCTCGGCGACGGTCACCGTCGCCACGGCGGCACGCAGCAGCAGGCCGGGCCGGCGGGCGGCCAGCGCGGCCACCACGCCCGGCAGCACCGCCAGCGCGGCCACCAGCCGGAGCGGCTGGGCCTGGTCGTCGTACGCCTGCCGGACCCGCTGCGCGCGGAAGTGCCCGGCGGTCGGCGGGAGCCGGCGTACGTGCAGCCAGGCGGGGGTCGCCGTGCCGCCCCCGTACGCCCGCACGGTGCGGACCAGCTCCAGGTTCTCGAAGAGCACGTCCGGGTCGTACCCGCCCATCGCGCGGAAGGTGCTCCGGCGCACCGCCATGGTGCCCGGCCAGTCGCCGCCGAGCGCCCGGTTGAGCAGGGTCCGGCCGGTGTCCCACCAGGCGGGCCAGGGCAGCGGGTCGAAGTGGTTCTGCGGCCGGACCAGGTCCACCCGGTCCAGCAGCGCGTGCACCGCGCGCAGCCCGGCCTCGTCGTACCGGACGTCGTCGTCGGCGATCACCACGTGTTCGTGCCGGGCCAGGCCGAGCCCGGTCAGCGCCCCGAGCGCCTTGCCGTTGGCGCCGTGCAGCGCGGGGTCGGGCGGGACGTGCCGGACGAGGTCCCGCCAGGCGGCGGCGTGCCGGGCGAAGAGCTCCGGCGGGGAGCCGTCGACCACGGTGACGTCCACCCACCGGGCGAGGTCGCGCAGGTGGTCGGTCAGCCCGGTCAGGCCGGTGTCGTCGGACCGGCGCAGCGGCAGGACGTACTCGACGGGGAGCCGACCGGGCCGCGGGCCGCCCGGCGCGGCGGTCGCGGCACCGGCGACCGGGGCCGGCGCGACCGCCGCGTGCTGATCGTGGGCCGGGGCGCTCATGACGACCCCGGGGCGAACGGGGGGGTCGCCCGGCGGCCGGCGTGCTGGCCGGGTCGACGGTGATCGAAGGTCATGCTGCCTCCCGGAGGAACGCGGGGACGGGGCCGACGGGTGCCCTAATTTCTGCCAATCAAACCGATTTGTCGTTTCGACGCCTCCGTGCCGGGTAGCGCTGCGGGATGCGGGCGGTCCATCCCTGGACGCCCGGGGTGGAGGAGACGTGATGACCAGCAGAGGAACGAGGTGGGCGCTGGCCGGCGCGGCCGTGGCGGCCGCGGTCGGTGTCGGCCGGATGGTGGCCCGGCGGCGGCGTCCGCTCCAGGCCGAGCGGGCGGACGGCTGGTACGTCGTCCAGCGGGGAATCACCGTGGACCGCCCGATGGACGCTGTGATCGGCTTCTGGACCGACCGGGAACGGCTGGACCGGGCGCTGGCCGAGTGGGCGACCCTGGAGCAGCTCGACGACAACCGGTGGCGCTGCGTGGCGAGCGACCCGGCCGGCGGCGGCACCGAGTGGCGCGCCGAACTCACCGTCGACGGCCCGGGCCGGCTGAGCTGGCGAGTCACCGAGGGGCCGGTGGTCCAGCAGGGGCAGGCTGAGCTGGTCCCCGCCCCGCAGGACCGGGGCACCGAGATCCGGACCGAGCTGCGCTGGCGGTCCAACCCGGTCCGCCGGGCCCTGGGGCGGACCACCGGCCACGACCCGGAGGTGGGGCTGCGGGACACGCTGCGCCGGATCAAGTCGCTGGTCGAGGCCGCCTGACGCGGTCGATTCGTTAGCGGGCGGCGGGGGTACAGCACTCGCCATGTCCGCGCAGAACGAGGAGAACCCGTCCCGTGCCGGCACCGCCGGCAGAGCAGTCCTGCGAGCAGGAGACGGCGATCCAGCTCAAGTGGCTGCGTACCCGGGTGAAGCAGAGCGTCCCCCAGGCGCTGGTGGTGGCGGAGTGAGCCCGGCTCAGGCGGTGCGCCGGACGCCGTCGATCAGCAAGCCGCTCGGCGGCTGGGCGGTCATCCGGCGCAGGCTGAGCGCCAGGTCCTGCGGTGGCACCCGGTAGCTCATGGCGGTGGTCAGGTTGGTCACCGCGCGCTTCACCAGCTCGATGGTGATCCACTCTCCGGCGCAGCGGTGGCCGGTGAGGTGGTCCCCGCCGCCCTGCGGGACAAGGCTGAACGGGTCGCCGCGCCAGCCGGCGAACCGGTCGGGCCGGAACTGCTCCGGCCCCGGCCACAGCTCCGGGTGGTGGTTGGTGCCGTAGAGGTCGAGCAGCACCCGCCGCCCCTGGGGGAAGTGGTGCCCCGCCCACTCGAAGGGGCGCCGGACCCGGGCCGCCGCCACCGCGAAGAGGGGGTAGTAGCGGCGGACCTCCTGCACGAAGCTCTCGGTGGCCGCCTCGTCGCCACGGACCCGTTCCCGCCAGTGGGGATGGTCGTGCAGCGCCAGCGCGGCGAAGACCACGAAGCGGCCCACGGCGACGGTCGGGCGGATGAGGTTCAGCAGGTCGACCGCGGCGATCCGGCGGGGCAGCGGGCGGCCCCGGTCGTCCCGGTGCTCGGCGATCACCCGCAGTGCGCTGCCCTCCGGGGCGGGCAGGGTGCCCGTTCGGGCGCGGTCGACGACGTCGCCGGCCCACCGTTCGCCGCGGCGGCGGCCGAGCCGGCCCCGCAAGTACCGGGGGCCGACCGCGGCCGGCCCCTCGATCATCGCGTGCAGCTCGGCGGTCCGCCGGGCCACGTCCGAGTCGGCCAGCGGCACCCCGGCCCAGGCGCAGACCGCCCGGGTGAGCATCCGGGCGACCTCGTCGTGGAGCACCACCGGGCCGGAGCGTTCCCAGGTCGGGATCCGGGCCCGCCACTCGTCGTCGAAGAGCTGGCCGAGCTGGCGGATCGCGACCGGCGTCATGACCGACATCAGCATCGCCTTCCGGGCCCGGTGCGCGGCGTCGTCCAGCCCCTGCACCCCGCCGACCCCGGTGAGCGTCCGCTGCGCGCGCATCGGCATGGCCCCCCGTCGGCGGAAGCGCTCGTTGTCGTAGAAGAGCTCCGCGGCGGGGCGGCCGCGCAGGCAGATGGTCGGTTCCAGCAGCAGCCGGGTCTGGAAGATGTCGCTGCCGTACCGCTCGCAGCGCTTGCCGATGAACCGGTAGCCCTCCCGAAGGAACGCCAGCGTGCTGTCCGGGCTGCGGTCGACGGGAATGCTGCTCATCTGCTGCTCCTGACCTGGTCGGCAGCGGCTCGGCCGCCTGCGTCTACCCACGCACAGCCGGCTGAACCGCCCATCATCACCGAATTCACACCCCCTGGGAGGGGCCAGCCGGCGCTCGTCGCGCTGGCCCCTCCCAGGGCGACCGAAATCTGTTTGGCTGCCGGCACGAGAGGCCGGCCGCGGGGCCGGACCGACGACGGGAGGACGGATGCGGGAGAACAGGGCGCTGCACTGGCGGCGGCGGATGGTCGACGCGCTCGGCGCCGGGCTGGACCGGGGCGGGGTGGGCGGACCGGACGTGCCGCTGCTCGCGCCGCCGCGCCGCGGGCCGAGGCCGCCCCGGCACTTCACCGTGCACCTCGGCTTCCACGCCGACGACACTGACCGGGCCCGGGAGCTGGCGGTGGCGTACGCCGAGGCGCTGAGCCTGCTCCGCCCCGAGTTGGCGCTCGGTGCGGCCGCGCTCTCGCCCGCCGATTCCTGGCAACGGGCCGAACGGCTGTTCTGCGGCGCGGTCGGGCCGGACGGCGAGCGGTGCGTCGACGTCGCCGGCCACCCGGGCTTCCACCACGCCCCCGGCCCCGGCGGTCTCGGGTGGGGCGACGGCGATCCGCCGCGGATGTGGCGCACCAACCCCGGCGGCGGAGCGCCGCGGTCAGTCCAGGTCGAACTCGCCGTCCTGGGCGCCTGCGACGAACGCGTCCCATTCGGCCTGAGTGAAGACCAGCACCGGTCCGTCCGGCTCGGCCGAGTTGCGCATGCCGATCAGGTCGCCGACGAAGGCCACCTCGACCGCGCTGTCGGAGGTGTCGCCCTCGGCCCGCTGCCAGACCGCCCGGGTGAGGTCGAAGTCGCCCTTGGGGTGCTGACCCATCGTTGTGCCTCCATCGCCACGCGTCACGGGGAGCCGCTCCGGATCCCCATCGGGCAGGATAAGCGGATGCCGAGCCTGAGCCGTGTAGAGGCGACCGCGCGTGGCGCGTTGATAACCGTCGAGTCCTACCAGGTGGACCTCGACCTGACCGGTGCCGGCGAGCGGTTCCGCTCCGCCGTCACGATCCGGTTCCGGGCGACCCCCGGCGCCGAGACCTTCGCCGAGGTCAAACCCGCCAGACTCCTGGCGGTACGCCTCAACGGCCGGGACCTCGACCCGGCCGCGCTGGCCGACGACCGGCTGCCGCTGACCGGCCTGGCCGAGGAGAACATGCTGACGGTCGACGCCGAGATGGCGTACTCGAACACCGGCGAGGGGATCCACCGCTTCGTCGACCCGGCCGACGGCGAGACGTACCTGTACGCCATGTCCTTCCTCGACGACGTGCAGCGCATCTTCGCCGCGTTCGACCAGCCGGACCTGAAGGCGCCGGTCACGCTCTCGGTCACCGCCCCGCCGGAGTGGACGGTCGCGGCCAACGGCCAGCTCGCCGCCCGGCCCGCGCCCGGGCGGTGGGAGTTCGCCCCGACCGCGCCGCTGGCGACGTACTTCTTCACGCTGATCGCCGGCCCGTGGCACGTCCGGCACGACGAGCACGACGGCATCCCGCTCGGCGTCTACTGCCGGCGTTCCCTCGCCGCCCACCTGGACGCCGACGCGGACGAGATCTTCACCGTCACGAAGCAGTGCCTCGACCGGTTCCACCAGCTCTTCGCCGAGCGCTACCCGTTCGGCAAGTACGACCAGGCGTTCGTGCCCGAGTTCAACGCCGGCGCGATGGAGAACCCGGGCCTGGTCACCCTCCGGGACGACTACGTCTTCCGCTCCGCGGTCACCGACACCCAGCGGGAGCTGCGCGCCACCACCATCGCCCACGAGATGGCGCACATGTGGTTCGGCGACCTGGTGACCATGCGCTGGTGGGACGACCTCTGGCTGAACGAGTCCTTCGCGGAGTACCTGGGCACCCGGGTGACCGCCGAGGCGACCCGCTTCGACCAGGCGTGGACGACCTTCGCCATGCGCCGCAAGGCCTGGGGGTACGCGGCCGACCAGCGGCCCTCCACCCACCCGGTCGCGCCGGAGGAGGTCGCGGACGCCGCGCAGGGGCTGCTCAACTTCGACGGCATCTCGTACGCCAAGGGCGCCAGCGTGCTGCGGCAGCTCGTCGCGTGGCTCGGCGACGACGTCTTCCTCGCCGGGCTGAACGCCCACTTCGCCGCCCACCGCTTCGGCAACGCCACCCTGGCCGACCTGCTCGCCAGCCTCAGCGCCGCGAGCGGGCGGGACCTCACCGACTGGGCCGAGCGCTGGCTGCGCCGCCCCCAGGTGAACACCCTGCGGATGGAGACGGCGGTGGACGCCGGCGGCCGGTGGACCGAGGCGACGGTGGTGCAGACCGCGCCGGACGAGTACCCGGTGCTGCGGCCGCACCGCATCGGCGTGGGCCGGTACGCCGCCGACGGGACGGCGAGCCGGTTCGAGGTGGACCTCGACCCGGACGTCGACAAGGGTCGTACCGAGCTGACCGGGCTGGTCGGCGAGGCCGCCACCGGCCTGCTGCTGCCCAACGCCGGTGACCTGACCTTCGCCAAGATCCGCCTCGACCCGGCCTCTGCCGACGCGGTGCCGGCGGTGCTGCCGGGGCTGGCCGACCCGCTGGCCCGGGCGCTGCTCTGGGGCGAGGCGCTCGACGCGGCCACCGACGGCGAGCGGCCGGTCGCCGCCGTGGTGGCGTTGATCGCGGCGGCGCTGCCCGCCGAGACCGAGGTGATCATCGCGGAGGACGTGCTCACGCTCAGCCGCGGCCTGATCGACCGCTACCTGGACCCGCTGGCCCGGGACGCCGCCCTGCTCCGGGTCGCCGGGGCCTGCGCCACGCTGCTCGCCGGGGCGTCGGCCGGCGGGTCGCTCCAGCTCGCCGCGGCCCGGGGCCTGATCTCATCGACCACCGACGCCGCGCTGCTCACCGGCTGGCTGGCCGGCGACGGCGTGCCGGAGGGGCTCGCCGTGGACGCCGACCTGCGCTGGGCGCTGCTGCTGCGCCTGGTGGTGCTCGGCGCGGCCGGCGAGCCGGAGATCGCCGCCGAGGCGGCCGCCGACCGCAGCGCCACCGGGGCGGAGCGGGCCGCCAGCTGCCGCGCCGCGCTGCCCGACCCGGCCGCCAAGCGGGCCGCCTGGGAGATCGTCACGGTCAACGCCGAGCTCTCCAACCGTCTCGTGGAGGCGACCGCGGAGGGCTTCTGGCAGCCGGAGCAGGCCGAGCTGACCGCCCCGTACGTCGAGCGGTACTTCGCCGACATGCCGGCCGCCGCGCGGCTGCGTACCCCCTGGACCGCCGACCGGGTGGCGACCCTGGCCTTCCCGCGCTACGCCGTGGCGCAGCCCACCCGGGAGCTGGCCGCGGCCCTGCTGGCCCGCGACGACCTCACCCCGGGGTTGCGCCGGCGGGTCACCGACATGGACGACGACCTGCGCCGCGCGCTGGTCGCCCGGACGGCGGTGGCCGCCGCGGGGGCCTGATCGGGGTCGGGGTCGGGCTCGCCGCGAGCCCGGCGGGGCCCCGGAGGCGACCGGTGATCGGGAGGCTCCGGCGGGCCCGCCCGGCGGTCATCCGGCACCGGCCTACGATCGCGGGGTGGAGGAAGACATCCGGCGGATCGGGATCATGGGCGGGACGTTCGACCCGATCCACCACGGGCACCTGGTCGCGGCCAGCGAGGTGGCGGACCGGTTCGAGCTGGACGAGGTGGTCTTCGTTCCCACCGGCCAGCCGTGGCAGAAGGCCGACGAGCCGGTCAGCCCGCCCGAGGACCGGTACCTGATGACGGTCATCGCCACCGCCTCCAACCCGCGGTTCCAGGTCAGCCGGGTGGACATCGACCGGGGCGGCCCGACCTACACCGTCGACACGCTGCGCGACCTGCACGCCGAGTACGGCCCGAAGGTGCAGCTCTTCTTCATCACCGGCGCGGACGCGCTGGAGCGGATCCTCTCCTGGAAGGATCTGGACGAGATCTTCGAGCTGGCCCACTTCATCGGGGTGACCCGGCCGGGCTTCGAGCTGTCGGACCAGCACCTGCCCGCCGACACGGTGAGCCTGGTGCAGGTGCCGGCGATGTCGATCTCCTCCACGGACTGCCGGGCACGGGTGCGCCGGGGCGAGCCGGTCTGGTACCTGGTGCCGGACGGTGTGGTGCAGTACATCGCCAAACGGCGCCTCTACCAGGAGTGATATCGCCGGCAATGGGCGCGTTCGTCCCCGTAATCGACCAGAACTCATAAGTCGTCGCCCGGCCGGGTATGAGACGCTTGGAGGGTCGCACGGTTGATCGAAGGAGAACGGTGACAGTTTCCGAACGCGCTTACGAGCTGGCGATGGCCGCCGCCCAGGCCGCGGCCGACAAGAAGGCCGAGGACATCGTCATCATCGACGTGGGCGACCAGCTCGCGATCACCGACGCGTTCCTGGTCGCCTCGGCCCCCAACGAGCGTCAGGTGCTGGCCATCGTCGACGCCATCGAGGAGCGCCTGCTCGGGCTCCCGGAGAAGGCCAAGCCGCTGCGCCGCGAGGGCGAGCGGGGCGGCCGCTGGGTGCTGCTCGACTACGTCGACATGGTGGTGCACGTCCAGCACACCGAGGAGCGCGAGTTCTACGCCCTCGACCGGCTCTGGAAGGACTGCCCGCAGATCCCGTTCGTGGACCGGGACCTGGCCGACTCGGCCGCCGGCACCGCCGCCGCGGAATGACCCGCCTGATCATCTGGCGGCACGGCAACACCGACTGGAACGCCGCCAGCCGGGTCCAGGGGCAGACCGACGTACCCCTAAACGACCTCGGCCGGGAGCAGGCGCGGACTGCCGCGCCGCTGCTCGCCGGGCTGCGCCCGGACGCCATCGTGGCCAGCGACCTGTGCCGGGCGGTCGACACCGCCGCGGCGCTCGCCGCGCTGACCGGGCTGCCGGTACGCACCGACGCCCGGCTGCGCGAGCGGTACTTCGGCCTGTGGCAGGGTCTCTCCCTGAGCGAGGTCGCCGAGCGCTTCCCCGACGAGTACGCCCGCTGGCGGGCCGGCGACCCCGATCCGGGCGCGGAGATCGAGACTCTTGACGATCTCGGCAAGCGGATCGGCGCGGCCTTCCAGGACGCGGCCGACCTGGCCGCCGGTGGGCCCGTCGTGGTCGCCACCCACGGTGGCGGGGCCCGCCAGGGCGTCGGGCACCTGCTCGGCTGGGACCACGCGGTGCTGCGCAGCCTCGGCTCCCTCTCCAACTGCCACTGGACCGAGCTGCGCCATGACGACGTCCGGGGCTGGCACCTGCGCGCCCACAATGTCGGCCTGATCACGCAGCCGGCGCTGACCGAGGCGGTCTGACCGGACGGCCCACGCACGCCGCGACGACATCGGCTAGCGTGCCGGGCATGCCCGTCGCGGTCGTCACCGACTCCACCGCCTACATCCCGCCCGAGCTGGTGCGGGCGCACCGGCTCACCGTCGTCCCGCTGACCGTCGTGCTCAACGGGGCCGAAGGGCTGGAGGGGGTGGAGATCTTCCCGGCCGACGCCACCCGGGTGCTGGGCGGTCGGCGGGTCTCGGTGAGCACCTCCCGGCCGTCACCGGAGCAGTTCGCGCAGGTCTACCGTTCGCTGCTCGCCGGGGGCGCCGACGGGGTCGTCTCGGTACACCTCTCCGCCGAGCTCTCCGGCACGGTCGAGGCGGCCCGGTTGGCCGCCGCCGAGATCGGCGACCGGGTCGCGGTGGTCGACAGCCGCTCCACCGGGATGGGCCTCGGTTTCCCGGTGCTTGCCGCCGCCGCGGCCGCCGACCGCGGCGCCGACCTCGCCGCCGTACGGCAGGCCGCGCTGGACACGGTCGAGCGGACCACCACCTTCTTCTACGTCGACACGCTGGAGTTCCTGCGCCGGGGTGGCCGGATCAACGCCGCCGAGGCGCTGTTCGGCACCGCCCTGTCGGTCAAGCCGATCATGCACATGCCGGACGGCGCGATCGTCGTCAAGGACAAGGTGCGCACCGCCAGCCGGGGCGTGGCCCGCCTGGTGGACCTGGCCGTCGAGGCGGCCGGCGACGCCGAGGTGGACCTCGGCGTGCACCACCTCGCCGCACCGCAGCGCGCCGAACAACTGGTCGTGGCGCTCACCGACCGGCTCGACGACCGGCTGCACGACACGCACGTCTCCGAGGCCGGCGCGGTGGTCGCCGCGCACGCCGGGCCGGGCCTGGCCTGCGTGGTGGTCCACCGCCGACCCGGGCCGGACCCGTCGCCGGAGGGCTGACCGCCCACCTGGTGACCGGCGGGTCCGCCTGTTACCACGTCGCCGCATGATCAGGGCGTTGTCCACAGGGGACGCCTTCGTCCACAGGGGGCACGCGGGGGCCTGAGCGCCGCCGCCTGCCCGCCCTAGCCTCGCGTCGTGTCAGATGACCAGGAGAGCAGGGTACGGCAGCGGCTGTCCCGCCTGTTCGACCCGTCGCCGACTGTCACGGCCGACCCGCATCCGGACTCGCCGACGTCCACCGACCACCACCGGATCGGTCCCGACCGGGCGGCTCACCCCCGCCCTCGGCCGGCCGATCCGGCGGCCGCGATCGATCCGGACTGGCCGACGTTCGACCTGCTTCCCCCGACCCGGTTCGAGCGGCCCCTGCCGGACCCGTTCCCCGAACCGGTCCCGGCCGCCCGGTCGGAGGAGTCGCCCGGCTCGATCCCGCCGGAGCTGCGCGGACCGTCGAACGCCGGCCCGCGCCGCCTGTCCGGTCCGCGCCGTTCGTCCCCAGCCCAGGTCGCCGTGGGGAATCAGTTCATCCTCTCCCCGGCCCCGGAGCGGCTCACCTCGTCCCCCGACGGAGGCGACGAGGAACCCGAGCGCCGGCCCTCTCTGCTGCCCGGCCCCGGCGCGTTCGACCCTGGGCGACGCGGAGTGCGGGCCCTGGCCGCCGTCGCCCTGGTCGTGGTGCTCGGTGCCGCACTCTGGGCCTGGCGGTCCCGGCCGCACGCCGAGCCCGTCCGGCCTGTGTCGACGGTCGCCGCGCCGGCCGCGCCGGAGCCGTCCCCGGCCGGCTCGTCCGGTGCGGCGAACGGCCAACTCGTGGTCGCGGTCGCCGGCAAGGTACGCCGCCCCGGCCTGGTCCGGGTGCCGGCGGGCTCCCGGGTCGCCGACGCCGTCGAGGCGGCCGGGGGCGCGCTGCCCGGCGTGGACGTGGCCCTGCTCAACCCGGCGCGCAAGGTCACCGACGGGGAGCTGATCCTGGTGGGCGTCGCCGCCCCGCCCGGCGCCGCCGGTCAGCCCGCCGCCGGTGGGGCGGCCGGGCCGGCGGCCGGCGGGGCGGCACCAGCCGGCCCGGTCAACCTCAACACCGCCACCCTGGCCCAGCTCGACGCCCTGCCCGGGGTCGGCCCGGTGCTCGCCCAGCGGATCCTCACCCACCGCGAGCAGCACGGCGGCTTCCGGTCGGTGGCGGACCTGCGCCAGGTCGAGGGCATCGGCGACGCCCGGTATGAACAGCTCAAGGACCTGGTGACGGTGTGACCGCCCGCCGGAACGCCGCCCCAGAGCCGGCGGTCGGCGCCGGGACGGGGGAGACCGCCCCGGACCTGAGGTTGGCCGGGCTGGCCGTCGCCGCGTGGCTCGCCGCCCTGGCCGGACTGCACTTCACCGCAGCGGTGACGACCGCGCTGGCCGCCGTCGCCGCCATTCTCGCCGTCCTCGTCGGCGTCCATCTGCTCGGCGTCCTCGGGCGTCCGGCCGCTCCGGTCCGCCGGCACGGCTGGGTCGTCGTCGCCGTGCTGATCGGAGTGGTCTGCGGGGCGAGCGCGACCGCCGCCCGCCTGGTGGTCCGCGACGCGGCCCCCATTCGGGAACTGGTGGACGAGCGGGCCCTGGTCACCGTGGAACTGATCGTCCGCGACGACCCGCGGCCCGTCCGGGGCGCCGCCGGCCGGCCGGCGACCCTCCTGGTCCGGGCCGACCTCGAACGCCTCACCGCTCGGGACGGCCGGCGGCTGGCCGGACCCGTTCGCAGCCTGGTGCTGGCCACCGACCCGACCTGGCGGCGGCTGCTGCCCGGGCAGCGGGTGGGCGCGCAGGGGCGGTTGACCGCGCCGCGCGGCGGCGACCTGACCGCCGCGGTCCTCACCGTGACCGGTCCGCCCGCTCCGCACGGTCCGCCGCCGTGGCTCCAGCGCGCGGCCGGCACGCTCCGCGCCGGCCTGCAACGCGCCTGCGAGCCGCTGCCGGACGAGCCGGGCGGTCTGCTGCCCGGGCTGGTCGTCGGGGACGCCAGCCGACTGACGCCCGCCGTCGAGGCGGACTTCCGGGCCACCGGCATGACCCACCTCAACGCGGTCTCCGGCTCGAACGTCGCGATCGTGGTCGGCGCGGTGCTGCTGCTCGCCCGCTGGGCCCGGGCCGGTCCCCGGGCGGCCGTCCTGGCGTGCGCGCTGGCCCTGATCGGCTTCGTCATCCTGGTCCGACCGTCGCCGAGCGTGGTCCGGGCCGCCACGATGGGGGCGATCGGCCTGGCCGCGCTCGCCGCCGGCCGACCCCGGGCCGCGCTGCCCGCCCTCTGCGCCGCGGTCACCGTGCTGGTGCTGGTCGACCCGGAGCTGGCCGGCGACCCCGGTTTCGCCCTCTCCGTGCTCGCCACCGCCGGGCTGCTGCTGCTCGCCCCCGGCTGGCGGGACGCGCTGCGCCGGCGGGGCGTACCGGTGGGGCTGGCCGAGGCGCTGGCGGTGCCGGCGGCCGCCCAGCTCACCTGCGGCCCGGTGGTCGCCGGCATCTCCGGGACGATCAGTCTCGTCGCCGTGCCCGCCAACCTGCTGGCGGTGCCGGCCATCGCACCGGCCACCGTGCTCGGCGTCGCCGCCGCCGTGGTGTCGCCGGTCTGGCCGGCCGGCGCCGAGTTCGCCGCCTGGCTGGCGAGCTGGCCGGCCCGCTGGCTGGTGACCGTGGCCGGGCACGGGGCGGGGCTGCCGGCCGGGACGCTGCCCTGGCCCGGCGGGGTGACCGGGGCACTGCTGCTGGCCGGGCTCACCGTGGCGCTGCTGCTCGCCACCCGGCGTCCGCTGGTCCGGCGGCTCGTCGCGGTGTGCGCCGTCGCGGTGGTGCTCGGCACGCTGCCCGTCCGGCTGCTGGCCGGTGGCTGGCCGCCGCCCGGCTGGGTGGTGGTGGCCTGCGCGGTGGGGCAGGGCGACGCGTTGGTGCTGCCGGTCGCCGCCGGTCGGGCGGTGGTCGTCGACGCCGGGCCCGACCCGGCCGGTGTGGACGGCTGCCTGCGCCGGCTCGGCGTACGCGAGGTGCCGCTGCTGGTGGTCAGCCACTTCCACGCCGACCACGTCGGCGGCGTCGCCGGGGTGTTCCGGGGCCGGCGGGTGGCGGCCGTGCTGACCCCGCAGTGGTCGGAGCCGGCCTTTGGGGTGTCCCAGGTACGCGGCGCCGCACTGGCCGGTGCGGCGGGGCTGCGTACCGCGCCGGTGGGCTGGAGCTGGCGGGCCGGGGGAGTGGAGCTGGTCGCGCTCGGCCCGCCCTACCCGGTGCGGGGCAGCCGGTCGGACCCGAACAACAACTCCCTGGTGCTTGCCGCCACCGTGGCCGGGGTGCGGATCCTGCTGCTCGGCGACGCCGAGACCGAGGAGCAGCGGGCGTTGCGGGAGGCGCTGCCGTCGGGCGCGTTCCGGGCCGACGTGCTGAAGGTCGCCCATCACGGCTCGGCGTACCAGGACCCGGAGCTCCTCGACGCGGTCCGTCCCTCCGTCGCGCTGGTGTCGGTGGGCGCCCGGAACGACTACGGGCACCCCAACCCCGGGCTGCTGGCCCGGCTGTCCCGCGCCGGCGCCCGGGTGCTGCGGACCGACACCGACGGGGACCTCGCGGTGGTCCGGGACCGGCACGGGCTGGCGGTGGTGGCTCGCGGCACCCAACCGGGCCGGCAGTCCTGACGCCTCGAGCTGGCGCTCAGTTTCCCTGCAGCGCAGTGGCATCCGACAGTGCGCGGCGGAGAAATGACGGGGCGTACTACTAGCTTCTGCGGCCATGAGGCGTGTCGTGCTGGACTGCTGCGGCGTGGATCCGCTGGTGGATCTCCCGGGAGCCTTCGACGTGGTGAGGCAGGCCGTGGAGACGGGGAAGCTTGAGCTACTGGCCACCCACGTTCTACAGGAAGAGATCGCGGCCACCGGGGACGCGGACAAGCGCGCGAGGCTCCAGGCCGTGGCGGATCTAGCCACCAAGGTCCCCACTGGCGCGTTCATCCTGGGTACTTCGGAGCTTGATCAAGCACGCCTAAGCGATGACACGGAGTCGATCGACGTCCTGAGAGTTGGCCGGACTGATGGCAAGTACACGAACGACGCCCTGATTGCCGCCACGAGCATGTACGAGGGGTGCGCGTTGGTGACCGCCGAGGAAAGGGGCCTCCGGTTCAGGGCGTTGAAGCTGGGCATCGAAGTGCTCCGCCCGCGTGAGCTGCTGGCCGAACTTGGCTACCGAGCGCCGGAGCCGGCGTAGCCGTTAGCTCCGCACGCGGTGCGCCTTGACCACCCCGATCGCCCACGCGAGCATGTCGCACCCGTTGTCCCGGCACTGCCCACAGCGGCCAGTGGCCCGGTGCGGGTTGGCCGGCTCGGAGTGCGCCGTGATCACCCGCTTGGCCGTCCAGAGCACGAGTGCCGGGGTGATCGGTCCGTCATCCATGGGCATGGTCGGTCCCTCCGTAGAAACGGCGGACCCCGGCCACGGAGACCAGTCACGTAGCCGGGGTGCCTTCGCCACCCACCGTGACCTGTCATACCCGTCAGTGTCAAGTCCGACAGGTGTCAGATATGACAGTCTCGCGTTGCATAGCGTCGATCCATGGTCCGGAAGCTGTACGGCAGCGCAGAGCTACAGGAACGCCTCCAGGTGTCCCGCGCTCGGGTCGTGCAGATCACGAGCCGGCCCGACTTCCCGGAGCCGTTCGATCGGCTGGCCGGGGGAGCGGTGTGGCTCGTGGAGGACGTGGAGGCGTGGATCACGGAGCACCGGCCGCACCAGGCGCGAGGCGCTGACCCGGACGCGCAGTGAAACGGCCCTGACCCCTCCGCAGGGTCCGGGCCGTTCGTCCAGGTGGCTCAGGCTTTCTGAGCCGTCTTCGCCTTGCTGGCCTTCGCCGCGTGGCGCTCCAGCCCGGCCAGCGCGGTGGCCGCGCGCTCCCGGCTCCGCCTGGCCGCCTCCACGGCGTTACCGATGATCATGGATCCGGCGGAGAACAGGCGGCCGGAGTTGGCCTGCTCCACGGTCTGCCGCACCCGATCGATCTCTGCCAGGTTCTCCACCGCAGCCTCCAGCTCCGCCACCACGAGGTCCAGGCGCGCCAGCCCGGCCGCGGCCTGGCCGTGGAGGTAGGTCAGCCACTCGTCCCGGCGCTCCGCGATCCCGGCGGCCACCTCGCGGCGCACCTTGTCCACCGCGTCCCGGGTGCCGTCCGCCACCGCCTGCGTGGCTTCCGTCGCTTCCTGCCGCTCGCGGACCATCCGGGCCACCTCCGCCGCGTCCAGCGCCTTGCCGGACATGGCAGCCTCCGTCGCGAGCCGCCGGACCTCCATGTGACCCTGTGCCGCTGCGGCCTGCGCCTTGCGCGCCTCGCTGCCGAGCCGGGTGGCCTCCGTCGCGAGCGTGCCGAGCCTGGCCAGGTCCGCCCGGGTGGCCGGGTGGACGTGCCGGTCCGGGATCACACCCACCCCGGGCACGGACAGCGGCTCACCCTGCCACGCGGCCGGAGCCTTGCTGCCCGGCGCGGCCGGCTGGAGGGTGCCCGGCGCGGGCGGGAACGGCTCGGTGAGCGCGTACAGGTCGTCCCACCGGCCAGCCTTCGCCAGCTTGCGTGCCTGCCGCTCTCCGGCCGCGTCCGCGTGCGGGCACTGGTGCGCGTTGCCCTGCTCCGCTGCCACGCCGTTCTCCGGCACGGTGCCGTGTCCATACATGGCGATCCCACCCTGCTGGCCGAGCCGGTGGACTCGCGCCGGGCTCGCGGTGACACCGCTCAGGCCGGAGAGGCTGAAGGACTCCGGCGCGCAGGTGCACCCGTCCGGCATGTTCCCGGACTCGGTGGCGTAGACCGTCATGGCGGCCAAGAGTTGATCCGCACCCACCGTGTGGCTCTCCTGCGTGTCCACGATCCAGACGGCCAGGGAGGTGGCGTACCGCACGCGCTTGTCGGTCGGGTAGATGGTCATCGGGAAGCCTCCATGAGTCGGGTCCAGGCGGCTTCCGCCGCGTCGGTGGCGCAGTCCGGGCAAGTAGCCCCGGGTCTGCGCCTTTCGCTTGCCACGGGCCGGCTCCGGGGCCGGCTCGCCCATCTGCTCCAGGTCCTCGCGAGGCTGTTCCGCCGCCTTGTCCAACGCCGCGCGCTCCACGTCGGTCACCCGGGACGGGAGCATGGAGCCGCGGTGGGTCCGGCACTTCCGGAGCGGGCCACGTCCGGCCGCAGTAGCGGGCCCACTGGCCGGCTCCGTGCCGCTTATGGTGGTGACGGACGGCAGCCTTGACACCCCCGGCGGCCATGCCCATCGGTTCGCCGCAGCAAGCACGTGCTGGCGGCGGTGCCGGCCGGCCTCCACTCGACCAGCGACGACCCGACGGAGTGGCCGACCAATCGAGGCGGCTTGTTGCTATAACGGGTGGGATCAACTCAAATGTCGGGATTCGCGCTGAGTGCGGGCTGTGGCGTCACAGTCGCCGATGACCAGGCCTGATCCGGTCGAGGGCCGTGCGAATATGGGCGGCGTGACCCCCGCCAGCCTGCCCCCCATTCTGCTCGTCCTCGGCGACGAGGAGCTGCTCGCCACGCGCGCGGTCAGCGAAGCCGTCGCCAAGGCGCGCGCCGTCGACCCGGGCGTGGACGTCCGGGAGTACCAGGCCAGCGCCGTGGCGGTGGGGGAGATCGCCGAGATGCTCAGCCCGTCGCTCTTCGGCGGCCGGCGGGTGCTCGTGCTCCACGCCGGGCAGGATGCCCGGAAGGACCTGGTCGCCGCGCTGCTGGCGTACGCGAAGAACCCCGACCCCGAGGTGCAGCTCGTCGTGCTGCACCTCGGCGGTGCGAAGGGGAAGGCCTTCGCCGACGGGCTGCGCGCGGCCGGTGCGACCGTGGTGCCGGCGGCCAAGCTCAAGGGGCACCGGGACCGGGTCGCCTTCGTCCGGGACGAGATCCGCCGGGGCGGCGGCCGGTGCACCGACGACGCCGCCGAGGCGCTCATCGCCGCCGTCGGCACCGACCTGCGGGAACTCGCCGCCGCCTGCTCGCAGCTCATCGCCGACACCGACGGCCGGATCGGGGCCGACACGGTGGCCCGCTACTACCGCGGCCGGGTCGAGGTGACCGGCTTCACCGTCGCCGACGCGACCATGGTCGGTGACGTCCCCGCCGCGCTGGAGGCGCTGCGCTGGGCGCTGCACGTCGGCGTCGACCCGGTGCCGATCGCCGACGCGCTCGCCGACGGGGTGCGCACGGTGGCCCGGGTGGCCTCCGCCGGGCGGGGCAGCCCCTACCAGCTGGCCAGCAGCCTCGGCATGCCGGCCTGGAAGATCGAGCGGGCGCAGCGGCAGGGGCGGGGCTGGACGCCGGAGGGCCTGGTGCAGGCGATGCGCGCGGCCGCCGAGTGCAACGCGGCCGTCAAGGGCGGCGCCGACGACCGGGCGTACGCGCTGGAGCGGGCGGTCTTCTCGGTCGCCGCCGCCCGGCAGGGCGGCGGCCGGTGACCGGATCCCCCCGTATGGGCTGGGCGACGATCCCCACCGACCAGGAGCGGTACCGGCCGCTGTACGCCCGGCTCCTCGGTCTGCGCTTCGTCAACCCGGGCGGGGTGTTGTGCTTCCTCTTCTTCGAGGGCTCGGTCGCGCTCGCCGTGCTGCTCGCCCTCGCCGAGCTGGTCAGCTGGTGGGCGGTGCTGGTGCTGCCGGCTGCGGTGGCCGCGATGGTGAAGCTCAACGACATGGTCGCCGAGGTGGTGGTCCGCACCGCGGCGCTGGTGCCGGAGCAGGAACGGGACCGGTTCCGCCGGCAGATGGAGCCGGTGGTCGGCCGGGCCCGCGTGCCGTCCGCCCCGCGCGCGCTCCCCGGGGTGGTCCAGGCCTCCGACCCGACGCTGCGGGCCGCCCGCCCCGGCGACCAGGTCGTCCGGTACGACGAGGGCGCCACGTGGGCGGACCCGGTCCGGCGCGACCCGATGCGCTGACCCGACCGGCGGGGTGGACCGGGTGCGGCCCGAACCTGGACAGTGGCGCCGGGCCGGGATTCGTCCGGAGACGCAGACAGCCGGAAGCCCCGGGTCTGTGCCCGGGGCTTCCGGCAGGTCTACAGGCGCTCGTCAGGCCGAGAACGAGGCGACGCGCTGGGCGATCGCCGACTTCCGGTTCGCCGCCTGGTTGGCGTGGATGACGCCCTTGCTGGCGGCCTTGTCCAGCTTGCGGGCGGCGTCACGCATGAGGATGGTGGCCTGCTCGGCGTCACCGGCCTCCGCAGCCTCGTTGAACTTGCGGATGGCGGTCTTCAGCGACGACTTGACCGACTTGTTACGCAGCCGGCGCTTCTCGTTCTGCCGGTTGCGCTTGATCTGGGACTTGATGTTCGCCACGCGACAGCCTCGTCTTGATAGCTCGGTTGGGTCTGCTTCCACGCGCGACGTGCATGCGTCATCGCTGCGCGAAGAGCCAGGTTACCAGGTCGGCCGGGACGAGCCAAAACGGCTCAGCGCCAGCCCCGCCGGGCGGCCAGCCAGCCGAGCGCCTGCTCGCCGCTCCACCGCTGGTGGGCGCGGATGTGCGGCGACGCGGAGGACGGGCCGGCTGCCGCGCTGGTGAGGAGGTAGCCGGACAGTGCGGCCAGGGTCACGTCCAGCGCGTCCGGCGGCGCGCCGGCCGCCGCCGGATGGGTGGCGAACGCCTCGTCCGCGTCCAGGCCGCTGGCGTACGCGGTGATCAGCAGGCCGGCCAGGTCGAACCAGGCCGGCCCGTGGCAGAGCCAGTTCCAGTCGCAGATCCAGGCCCGGCCGGCGGTGTCGATCAGCACGTTGTCCACCCGCAGGTCGCAGTGGATCAACCCGGTCGACGGGTGGGTCGACCCGGCGGGTGGGGCGTCCGCGTACGCCGGGAGGCGGGACTCCAGGGCCACCAGCTCCGGGAGCCGGTCCCGCGCCCACGCCGGTAGCTCCGGCGCCGGTTCCCGGCCGGCCGCCACCTCGCCCCACCACAGGATGTCGTCCCGGGCCAGGTCGGCGAGGCGGGGCAGCCCGAGCGCCACCAGCTCCGCGGGCGGGTCGGCGAGCGCGGCCGCCACGTCGGCGTACGCGGCCAGGGTGGCGTCCAGCTCGGCCGGGTCCCAGGGCAGGCGCGGCGTCCGACCGTCCACCGCGTCGAGGCAGAGCGCGTACCAGCCGGCCTCGCTCAGCGCCCAGCGCGGGCGGGGGACCGGCAGGCCGGCGGGGAGCCGGGCCAGGATCGCCGCCTCGTGGGCGTACCAGTCGACGAGGTGCCGCTGCTCGGTCAGCGAGGCCGCCTTCAGGAAGGTCCGCGCGCCGTCGGCGGTCTCCAGCACCGCGGCGAAGCCCCGGGTGAAGCCGGCGCCGGCCACCCGGACCGCGACCGGTGCGCCGCCGAGCCGGGCCACGACCGCGTCCCGCAGGCCGGGCGGCAGCGCGGCCCAGTCGGGGCGGACGGCGGTCGCCTCGTACGGCACCGGGGGCAGCGAGATCGCGGGCACCCGCCCATGCTGCCCGACCGGCGCCCGGTCGTGCCGGCAGTGCGGTGTCGGTCGGCTCTGCCAGACTGCCAGCCATGCGGACCGACGACTTCTGGCAGCTGATCGACCGGGCCCGGGAGGGCGGCGGGGGAGAGCCCGACGCCATCGCCGCCCGGGCGGTCGCCCTGCTCGCCGAGCGGGACCCGGACGACATCCTCGGATACGCCCACCACCAGCGGCGGGTGCTCGCCGCGTCGTACCGGGTGGACCTGTGGGGCGCGGCCTATCTGATCAACGGGGGCGCCTCCGACGACGGCTTCGAGTACTTCCGCGGCTGGCTGATGACCCAGGGCCGGGCGGTGTTCGCCAGGGCGGTCGCCGACCCCGACTCCCTCGCCGAGCTGCCCCGGGTCCGGTCCGCCGCGCTCAGCGGCGAGGAGTTCCAGTGCGCGGACATGCTCGCGGTGCCCTGGGAGGCGTACCGGAAGGCGACCGCGGCCGAGCTGCCGGCGGACCGTGACCCGGTGCCCGTGCCCGATTTGAACGACTTCTGGGACTTCGACGACGAGGAGGAGGCCCGGCGCCGGCTGCCCCGGCTCGCCGCCCTCTTCGTCGAGCCGCCGGAGGAGTGACCGGCCCGGGGTCCGGCGGCAGCCAGGAGTGATCGGACCGCGTCCGGGGCGACGTGGGAGCATAGAGGGGGCCGGCGGCGTGCCGGCCCGCTCACGTCAGCCGACCAGAACGGACCGCTGTGCCACCGACGCTCGATCCCGGCGCGAACGCTCCTGGTGCCACCGACCCGGCGCGCATCAGGAACTTCGGCATCATCGCCCACATCGACCACGGAAAGTCGACGTTGGCCGACCGGATGCTGCAGCTCACCGGCGTGGTCGACCCCCGGCAGATGCGTGCCCAGTACCTCGACCGGATGGACATCGAGCGCGAGCGCGGCATCACCATCAAGAGCCAGGCCGTCCGCATGCCGTGGACCATCCGGGAGGGTGACCGGGCCGGCGAGCAGGCCGTGCTCAACATGATCGACACCCCGGGCCACGTCGACTTCACCTACGAGGTGTCCCGGTCCCTGGCGGCCTGCGAGGGTGCGATCCTGCTGGTGGACGCCGCGCAGGGCATCGAGGCGCAGACCCTGGCCAACCTCTACCTCGCGCTCGAGAACGACCTGCGCATCATCCCGGTGCTCAACAAGATCGACCTGCCGGCCGCCCAGCCGGAGAAGTACGCCGAGGAGCTGGCGCACCTGATCGGCGGCGACCCGGCCGACTGCATCAGGGTCTCCGGCAAGACCGGCGAGGGCGTGCCGTACCTGCTTGACGAGATCGTCCGGCAGTTCACGCCGCCGGTCGGCGACGCCGACGCGCCCGCCCGGGCGATGATCTTCGATTCGGTGTACGACGTCTACCGGGGCGTGGTCACCTACGTCCGGGTGATCGACGGCCTGATCAGTGCCCGGGACCGGATCAAGATGATGTCCACCGGTGCGGTGCACGAGCTGCTGGAGATCGGGGTGATCTCGCCGGAGATGCAGAAGGCCGGCGCGCTCGGCGTCGGCGAGGTGGGTTACCTGATCACCGGCGTGAAGGACGTGCGCCAGTCCCGGGTCGGTGACACCGTCACCATCAACTCCCGGCCGGCTACGCAGGCCCTGGGCGGCTACAAGGACCCGAAGCCGATGGTCTACTCCGGCCTCTACCCGATCGACGGGTCCGACTACCCGAACCTGCGCGAGGCGCTGGACAAGCTCAAGCTCAACGACGCCGCGCTCGACTACGAGCCGGAGACGTCGGGGGCGCTCGGCTTCGGCTTCCGCTGCGGCTTCCTCGGCCTGCTGCACCTGGAGATCATCCGGGAGCGGTTGGAGCGCGAGTACAACCTCGACCTGATCTCCACCGCGCCGAACGTGGTCTACCGGGCCCTCACGGAGGACGGTCAGGAGATCGTCGTGACCAACCCGAGCGAGTACCCGACGGGCAAGATCGCCGAGGTCTACGAGCCGGTCGTCCGCGCCACGGTGCTGACCCCGAACGACTACGTGGGCGCGGTGATGGAGCTGTGCCAGGGCCGCCGGGGCAGCCTGCTCGGGATGGACTACCTCTCCGCGGACCGGGTGGAGCTGCGCTACACGCTGCCCCTCGCGGAGATCATCTTCGACTTCTTCGACCAGCTCAAGAGCCGGACCAAGGGCTACGCCTCGCTGGACTACGAGCCCTCCGGGGAGCAGGCCTCCGACCTGGTCAAGGTCGACATCCTGCTGCACGGCGAGCCGGTGGACGCGTTCAGCGCGATCGTGCACAAGGACAAGGCGTACAACTACGGCGTCAGCATCGCGGCGAAGCTGCGCAACCTGATCCCGCGCCAGCAGTTCGAGGTGCCGATCCAGGCCGCCATCGGCAGCCGCGTGATCGCCCGGGAGACCATCCGGGCGATCCGCAAGGACGTGCTCGCGAAGTGCTACGGCGGTGACATCAGCCGAAAGCGCAAGCTGCTGGAGAAGCAGAAGGAAGGCAAGAAGCGGATGAAGATGGTGGGCCGGGTGGAGGTCCCGCAGGAGGCCTTCATCGCCGCCCTCTCGTCGGACTCCGGGGACGGCAAGGTTCCCGGCAAGAAGTAGCCCGCTCCGTTCGCGGTCGTACCGCCGAAGATTTTTGCCGATCCCGGACGCCCGCGCCGGACCGGCCGGCATCCGCTCCCACCTGCGAGATTCCACCCGCGACCCGAACCGACGCGCGACCCGGACATTGACGTCGCACGACCTCGGCGCGATTGAGCCGGTTTGGATTTTTGACCGGTCGGGCACTTAACGGTCACGACAGGAACCACACAGACCGTGTGAAAACTTCTTGAGAAGGAGGGCGACCGTGGAGCTCACCGTGTGGGGCATCATCACCGCCATCGTTGTTGGTCTCATCGTCGGCGCTCTGGGCCGCCTGGTCGTTCCGGGTCGCCAGAACATGCCGATCTGGCTGCACATGCTGATCGGTATCGGCGCCGCGCTGCTCGGTACGGTCATCGCCCGGGCGCTGGGCATCGCCACCGAGACCGCCGGTATCGACTGGATGGAACTGCTGGTCCAGGTCGTGGTGGCCGCCATCGCCGTCGCCCTGGTGGCCGGCGTGGGTCGTCGCCGGAGCGTCTCCCGGTACTGACACACCTGAACGTCTGAAGCGGGCGCCCGACCGGAAGGTCGGGCGCCCGCTTCGCGTCCTGCCCGGGCCGTCCGCCCCCCGACCACGCCGATGGCCGCGAGAAAGGGGTGTCCGACGATTCGACGGCCGACAAAGCGTTCGTCACCGGAGTCGGTTTGGTTTTCCGGCCGGTCGGGCACATAGCGGTCACGACAGGAACCACACGACACCGTGTGACTCGATTACTGAAAGGGGAGCGACCGTGGAGCTCACCGTATGGGGCATCATCACCGCGCTCATCGTCGGTCTCATCGTCGGCGCTCTGGGCCGCCTGGTCGTACCGGGCCGTCAGAACATGCCGATGTGGCTGCACATGCTGATCGGCGTCGGCGCCGCGCTGCTCGGCACGATCGTCGCGCGCGCCTCCGGCTTCGCCGACACGGCCGGCATCGACTGGCGGGAGCTGCTGCTGCAGGTCCTGTTCGCCGCCATCGCCGTGGCCCTGGTGGCCGGCCTGGGTCGTCGCCGGAGCGTCTCCCGGTACTGACCCGCACCTCGTTCGCTGACGCGGGCGCCCGACCCTCCGGTCGGGCGCCCGCGTCGTGCGTGCCGCCCCTGATGCCCGCGAGCTGCCCGTACGGCACGCTTGCCCGCGCCCCCGCCCCCTGCGATACCGTCGCCTCGCCCGGCCCGCACGGCTACCCCCTGTCGTAAAGGATTTTTTCCTACTAAGGTGCGGCGGAGAAGGTTAGTGCCGGGCGGCGCGAGGGAGATATGGGCGTGAACAGGTGGAAGCAGCTGGCGCCGGTCACCGCCATCGTGGCCTCGGCCGCGATGGTGCTCGCCGGCTGCGGTGGCTCGGGTGACGACGACAAGGCCGCGGACAACAGCAAGCTGACGGTCTGGATGATGGGTGAGGGCGGCGACGCCCAGACCGCGTTCCTCGACGGAGTCGAGGCCGAATTCAAGAAGAAGCACCCCGAGACGGACGTGGTCGTCCAGTACATCCCGTGGCTCGAAGCGCCGAAGAAGTTCCAGGCGGCGCTCGCCGGCGGCGAGGGACCGGACGTCACCGAGCTCGGCAACACCGAGACCCAGGGCTGGGCGGCGCAGGAGGCCCTCGCCGACGTCACCGACAAGTTCAACGGCTGGTCCGAGGGTAAGGACATCCTCCCCGGCCTGGTCCAGAACGCCCAGCTCGACGGCAAGCAGTACGGCGTGCCGTGGTACGCCGGCGTGCGCGCCATCTACTACCGCACCGACTGGTTCGCCGAGGCCGGCGTGAAGCCGCCGACGACCTGGGACGAGCTGGTCACCACCGCCAAGGCCGTCCAGGCGAAGAAGCCCGGCACCTACGGCATCGCCCTGCCCGGCAACTCCGAGCTGCCGTTCTACTCCTTCCTCTGGGCCGCCGGCGGCGAGATCGCCACCAAGGACGGCGACACCTGGAAGTCCGGTTACAACACGCCGGAGGCGCAGAAGGCGGTCAAGTTCTGGACCGACCTGGTCACCGTGCACAAGGTGGCCCCGCCGGCCGCCGCCGGCTGGAACGAGGTCGACGCCCGCACCCAGTTCGCCACCGGCAAGGCGGCGATGGCCTTCGCCGGCAGCTGGCAGGGCGGCGCGATGAAGAAGGACAACCCCGAGATCGAGAAGGTGTGGGGCACGTTCCCCATCCCCGGCCCGGACGGCAAGCCGGCCCCGGCCTTCGCGGGCGGCTCCGACATCGCCCTCTGGAAGGACAGCAAGCGGCAGGCCCTGGCCTGGGACTACCTGACCGTGCTGCTGAGCAAGCAGAAGGACCAGGAGTTCGCCAGCAGCTTGAACTTCTTCCCGGTCTACAAGGATCTGGTCGGCGGCGGCAACTACGCCAACGACAAGGTGATGGCCGCGTTCGCCACCACCATGCAGAACACCAAGCTGACCCCGCTCACCCCGAAGTGGGTCGAGGTCAGCCGGACCAAGACGGTGACCCAGGCGATGAACAGCTCGGTCATCAAGGGTCAGAAGACGGTCGAGAAGGCCACCGCCGACGCGGCCACCGAGATGGAAGGCATTTTGAACAGCAAGTGAGCTTACTGACCAAGAGCACCGGGACGGCCGCCGCGCGGGAAACCCCCGCGCGGCGGCGGCCCCGCGTGGACCGCCTGCCGTACCTGCTGCTCCTGCCCTGCCTGGTGATCATCGGGGTACTGCTGCTCTGGCCCCTCGGCCAGGTGGTGGGCATGTCCTTCTACAAGCTGGACAGCGTTCGGCAGCTGCGCGGGGACCGCGAGTGGCCCTGGGTGGGATTCGCCAACTACGCCCAGATCCTCGGCGACCCGTTCTTCCGTACGGTGCTGCGCAACACGGTGCTCTTCGCCGCGGCCAACGTGGTGCTGACCATGATCCTCGGCACCCTGGTCGGGCTGCTGCTCAATCGGCTGGGCAAGCGGATGGCCACCTTCGTCGCCAGTTGCGTGATGCTGGCCTGGGCCACCCCGGCGCTGACCGGCACCATCGTCTGGAAGTGGATCTTCGACGACACCAGCGGCCTGGTCACCTGGCTGTTCAACAAGCTTCCCGACGGGCTCTCCACCGCCCTCTTCGGGCGCAGCGACTGGACCGGCTACGGCTGGTTCAACGACCCGCTGCTGTTCTTCTCGATCCTGACCCTGGTGGTGGTCTGGCACTCGTTCCCGTTCATCGCGGTCAGCGTGCTGGCCGGTCTGAAGAGCGTGCCGAGCGAGCTGCAGGAGGCCGCCCGGGTCGACGGCGCCGGGCCGTGGCGGGTCTTCTGGTCGGTCACCTTCCCCACCCTGCGACCGGTCTTCGGCATCCTGGTGGTGCTCTCCACGATCTGGGACTTCAAGGTCTTCACCCAGCAGTTCGTGCTGGCCGGCGGCACCCAGGACCGCTCCACGTTCATGCTCTCCATCTACTCGTACGCGGAGGCGTTCTCGCCACCGCCGAAGTACGGCCTCGGGGCGTCGATCGCGGTGATCCTCACCCTGATCCTGCTCGTGGTGACCGGTGTCTACGTCCGGATGGTGCTCCGGCAGGAGGACGAGTCGTGAAGAAGGTCGCCCTCAACGGCGCCGGCCTGCTGGTCGCCCTCTTCGCGGCCTTCCCGGTCTACTGGATGATCGCCACCTCGCTGAAGCCGAACCGGGAGATCTTCTCGGCCACGCCACGCCCGGTGCCGGCGGAGCCCACCCTGGAGCACTACCGGGAGATCCTCACCGGCAACCTGATCCCGGGCGTTACGTTCGCCGACTTCTTCCTCAACAGCGCCCTGGTCGCGCTGGCGACGGTGCTGCTCAGCGGCCTGGTCGCGCTGCTCGCGGCGACCGCGGTGGCCCGGTTCCGGTTCCGGCTGCGCACCACGTTCCTGATCCTGCTGCTGGTGGTGCAGATGATCCCGCTGGAGGCGCTGGTCATCCCGCTCTTCCTGATGATCCAGCGGCTCGGGCTCTACAACACGCTGCCCAGCCTGATCCTGACCTACCTCGGCTTCTCCCTGCCGTTCGCCGTGTGGATGCTGCGCGGCTTCGTGGCGGCGGTGCCCAAGGAGCTGGAGGAGGCGGCGGCGATCGACGGCGCGAGCCGGGCCCAGACCTTCCGGCGGATCCTCTTCCCGCTGGTCGCCCCGGGGCTGGTCGCCACCAGCATCTTCTCCTTCATCACCGCCTGGAACGAGCTGATCTTCGCGCTGACCTTCATCAACGACCAGGACCGGTACACCCTCCCGGTGGCGATGACCTTCTTCTTCGGGCGGGACGACACCGCCTGGGGGTCGGTGATGGCGGCCTCGACGCTCTTCACCCTGCCGGTGATCGTCTTCTTCCTGCTGGTGCAGCGCCGGATGGTCTCCGGCCTGGTGGCCGGCGCCGTCAAGGGCTGATCACCGGGTGTCCCGCCGATCCGCTCCCGACTAGGCTCACCGCCATGACGGGCAGGCTGGCGGCGGTGAACCTCGCAGTGGTGACCGAGGCGGAGTGGGCGGGCGACCCGAGCGGTCGCACCGGCATCGACAAGCGCCCGGTCGACGGGCCCGTGCTGCTGCGCGTCGACGGGGTGGCCGGCGACTTCATCGGCGAGCGGGCCCACCACGGCGGCCCCGACCAGGCCGTCTACGCCTACGCCGAGGAGGACGCCGACTGGTGGTCGGCCGAGCTGGGCCGCGGCGTCCGGCCCGGCGGCTTCGGCGAGAACCTCACCACGTACGCGGTGGACGTCACCGGGGCGGTCATCGGCGAGCAGTGGGCCATCGGCGACGCGCTGCTCCAGGTCACCAAGCCGCGCACGCCGTGCACCACCTTCGCCGGCTTCTGGGGGATGCCCGACCTGATCAAACGGTTCACCGCCCGGGCCACGCCCGGGGCGTACCTGCGGGTGCTGCGGGAGGGCGAGGTCGGCGCCGGCGACCCGGTCGAGGTGGTGGCGCGCCCGGAGCACGGGGTGACGATCGGCCAGGTGTTCCGGGCGATGAACCTGGAGCCGGAGCTGCTGCCCCGGCTGCTGGACGCCCCGGAGCTGCCCGAGCCGATCCGGGCGAAGGCCCGCCGTCGGCTCTCCGGCAGCCGCCCCTGACCCCGGCCGCGCGTCCGGCCTAGGTGTCCGCGAAGACCTCGGCCAGCACCTGGGTCGGGGCCGCCCGACCGTCGGCCACCTTGGCCCAGGTGCCCTGCTCGGCGGTCCACTCCAGGCCGCCGAAGCGGACCCGCTTCACGCCGTGGTCGTCGGCGTGCGACACCAGCCAGTGGGCGTACCGCCAGCCGTTGCGGCTGTCCGTCGCCGACACCGCCAACCCGGTCAGGTCGGTCGGCGAGGCCACGCCCGGCAACCCCCAGTCGAGGGCCAGCCCCTGGATCAGGGCGGTCGCGGCGGCCTGGCCGCGCATCGCCGGCGTCGGCCCGACCGTGCAGGCCACCGCGCCGGTCGCGTGGCCGAGCAGCGCGCGGGTGAGGACCTGCGACTCGTCCGCCCACTTCTCGTACGCCTCGGGGTAGGCCGACCGCTGCACCCGCTGGGCGGCCTCGGTGACCCGCATCTCCTGCCAGCCCTTGACCTTCTTCAGCGCCGCGTAGAACCGGTTCGCCGCGTACCGCGGGTCCTGGATGTCCTCGGCGGTGCCCCAGCCCTGACTCGGGCGCTGCTGGAACAGGCCGAGCGAGTCCCGGTCGCCGTGGGCCAGGTTCTTCAGGTGCGACTCCTGGTACGCGGTCGCCAGCGCCACCACCACGGCCTGCTCGGGCATCTGCCGCTGCACGCCGATCGCCGCGATGGTGGCCGCGTTGGCCATCTGGTCGGCGCCGAGCACGACCCGGCCGTCGGCCTGGACGGTGCAGGTGCGGCTGGCCGTCGGGAGGCGGAGCTGGTGCCCGACGTGCCGGGCCACGAACCAGATCCCGAGGACGGCGAGGACGGCAACCACCACACCGGCTGCCCCGATTGCCCGAGTTCGCACCCGCACCCCCTGTTCGACAGTCCGCCAAGCGTACGTCCCCCCGAGCGCCGGTCGGGTCGTCCGACCGGTTGCCTCCCGTTCCGTCACCACCCGGCCACCGGGAGCATCCGTCGACGACGCCCGCTAGCTCGCGCTCTCTCCCTGACCACCGTCCAGAGCGGCCACCCATCCGGCTGATCTTTTCTCGCGGAAGGCGAGCACGCCCTCCCGGCCCTCGGCGGAGAGGAAGTACCCGGTGGAGAGGGTGGCCAACTCGGCGATCTCGGCGCGCAGGTCGGTGGCGGCCGGCCGGCGCAGCAGCTCCTTGGCGCCCGCCAGGGCCTTCGGCGCGCCCCGGACCAGCGAGGCGCAGTAGCGCTCCACCGCCGCGTCCAGCCCGTTCGCCGGCACCGCGGCGGTGACCAGGCCGATCTCCGCGGCCCGGCGGCCGTCGAAGGTGTCCCCGGTCAGATACAGCTCGGCGGCGGCCCGGGGGTGCAGCCGGGGCAGCACGGTCGCCGAGATGACCGCCGGGATCACCCCGATCCGCACCTCGGTGAAGGCGAAGGTCGCCTCCTCGGCGCAGACCGCCAGGTCCGCCGCGGCGATCAGCCCCAGCCCGCCGGCCCGGGCCGGGCCGGCCACCTTCGCCAGCACCGGCTTCGGGCACTCCCGTACGGCGACCAGCACGTCGCCCAGCATCCCGGCCGGCACGCTGCCGCTGGCGTACGCGGCGGCGGTCTCCTTCAGGTCCGCCCCGGAGCAGAAGACCGGGCCGGTGTGGTCCAGCACGACGGCCCGGACCGCGTCGTCGGCGACCGCCGCGGCCAGCCCGGCCAGCAGCTCGGTCATCAGCGGGGTGGAGAGCGCGTTGCGGTTGTGCGGGCTGTCCAGGGTGAGGGTGGTCACCCCACGGGCCGTGGCGACCCGCACGAGAGCGTCCGGAGAGGTCATGCCGGGCACACTAGTTGCCATGCCCGGCGCTCTTCCAGAAGGTGAATCCGTCCCGCGTGACGGGTCGTTGCCCGCTGCCGCCACCCGCGCGGTCGGCGCACGCGGTTTCGGCGTGTACGTGCACGTCCCGTTCTGCGCCAGCCGCTGCGGCTACTGCGACTTCAACACGTACACGGCGGCGGAGCTGGGGGGCGGGGCCAGCCGCGAGTCGTATGCCGACACCGTGCTGGCCGAGTTGGCCCTCGCGGGCCGGGTGCTGGGCGACAGCCCGCCGCCGCGGGTGGACACCGTCTTCGTCGGCGGCGGCACGCCCACCCTGCTCCCCGCCGACGACCTGGCCCGCATCCTCGAAGGGATCGACCGCGTCTGGGGGCTGGCCGCCGACGCCGAGGTGACCACCGAGGCCAACCCCGAGTCGGTCACGCCGGAGTCGCTGAAGGCGCTGCGAGCCGCCGGCTACACCCGGATCTCGCTGGGCATGCAGTCCGCCGCGCCGGGGGTGCTGGCGATCCTCGACCGCAAGCACAGCGCGGGCCGGGCCGTCGCCGCCGCCCTCGAGGCGCGCGACGCCGGGTTCGAGCACGTCAACCTCGACCTGATCTACGGCACGCCGGGGGAGCGCGCGGAGGACTTCGCCGCCTCGCTGGACCAGGTGGTCGCGGCCGGGGTCGACCACGTCAGCGCGTACGCCCTGATCGTGGAGGACGGCACCCGGCTGGCCGCGCGGATGCGGCGCGGCGAGCTGCCGTACCCGAGCGACGACGTGGCGGCGGACCGCTACCTGGCCGCGGAGGCCGCTCTCGACGCGGCCGGTTTCTCCTGGTACGAGGTCTCCAACTGGGCCCGCTCGGAGGCGGCCCGGTGCCGGCACAACCTGCTCTACTGGACCGGCGCGGACTGGTGGGGCCTCGGGCCGGGGGCGCACAGCCACGTCGGCGGGGTGCGCTGGTGGAACGTCAAGCACCCGACGACGTACGCCGAGCGGCTCGCCGCCGGTGAGTCGCCCGGCCTGGCCCGGGAGCTGCTCACGCCGGACGAGGCGCACATGGAGGACGTGATGCTGCGGCTGCGGCTCGCCTCCGGGCTGCCGCTGGCTGTGCTCGACGACGCGGGGCGGGCCGGGGCCGAGCGGGCCCTGGCCGGCGGGCTGCTGGCCGCCGCCGAGTACGCGGCCGGCCGGGCGGTGCTCACGCTGCGCGGCCGGCTGCTGGCCGACGCGGTGGTCCGCGACCTGCTGCCCTGACCGCCGGCCGCCCGGCCGACCCGTGGGCCGGCCGGGCGGGGCGTCACTTGACCAGGCTGAAGCTCATCGGATAGCGGTACAGCTGACCCTCGTTGGCCTTGACGCCCGCGAGGATGCCGAACACGACGCCGAGGATGACCGCCGCGGCGATCGCGACGAACCCGATCGCGATGCAGGCCAGGAGCCAGCCGACCAGGCCGACGATCGACCAGAGCAGCTGGAAGTTGAGCGCCGCGACCGAGTGCTGGCGCACCGTCGGCGACTGGTTGCCCCGGGCCAGCATGGCGACCAGCGGCGGGAGCCAGCCCAGCACGCCGCCGCTGACGAACATCGCCGCCGCGCCGCCGAAGTGGGCGATCAGCGCCCAGGTCTTGTCCTCGTTGTTGGCCCAGCCGCCGCTCGGGGCGCCGTACGCGCCGCCGGTCGGATAGCCGGCGCCCGGCGGTGGGTAGCCGCCCGGGGGTGGGTAGCCGCCCGGGGGCGGAGAGCCACCGGGCGGGGGATAGCCGCCCGCGCCCGGCGCCCCGGACAGTGGTGCGGTGGGCGGCTCGTCCGCCGACGAGCCGTACGGTGCCGACGGCGGGGTCGGGTCCGGCTGGGCGCCGGCGTCCCCCGCTCCGGGAGGGCGAGGTGGTTCAGTCATGGATGTCACGGTAGGGGTTGCCCGCAAGGCGGCACCAGAGCGACATCGCCCGGGATGTCCGGCTGATCGGCCCTGCCGCGGAGGCTGCGTGGCGGCCCGCACCGCTGGTCCGTCGGTGATCATCGCGTCGGGGGTGGCGCCGACGTAGACTGGCACTCGCTACAGTCGAGTGCCAGGTGCCCGGCCGCTGCCGTGCCGGCGGCGGGTCGAGGGTGCATCAGGAGGTGGGGAGATGGGTCTCGACGACCGCAAGCTCGCCGTGCTGCGCGCGATCGTCGAGGACTACGTCGCCACGCAGGAGCCGGTGGGCAGCAGGGCCCTGGTCGAGCGGCACCAGCTGGGCGTCTCCCCGGCGACCGTGCGCAACGACATGGCGGTGCTGGAGGAGGAGGGCTACATCCGGCAGCCGCACACCAGCGCGGGACGGGTGCCCACCGACCGCGGCTACCGGCTCTTCGTCGACCGGCTCTCCCGGGTCAAGCCGCTCAGCCCGGCCGAGCGCCGGGCGATCGAGCGCTTCCTGGTCGGCGCGGTCGACCTGGACGACGTGGTGCACCGCACGGTCCGGCTGCTGGCCCAGCTCACCCGGCAGGTCGCCGTGGTGCAGTACCCGAGCCTGGCCCGCTCCTCGGTGCGCCACCTGGAGCTGGTGCCGATCTCCACCACCCGGCTGATGCTGGTCATGATCGCCGACACCGGGCGGGTCGAGCAGCGGCTGGTCGAGCTGCCCACGCCGATCCCCGCCGACGACGTCACCGACCTGCGCCGGCTGGTCAACGAGAAGCTGGTCGGCAGCCGGCTCTCGGAGACCCCGCCGCTGGTCCAGGCGCTGGTCGACGAGTCGGCCCCGCATCTGCGCGGCGCCATGACCACCCTCTCCACCGTGCTGCTGGAGACGCTGGTGGAGCGGCACGAGGAGCGGATCGCGCTGGCCGGCACGGCCAACCTCACCCGCGGCGGACTGCTCGACTTCCAGGGCTCGCTGCGCCCCATCCTGGAGGCGCTCGAGGAGGAGGTCGTCCTGCTCAAGCTGATCGGCGAGGCGGAGCCGAGCACCACCCGGGTGCTGATCGGCGACGAGAACGAGATCGACAACCTGCGGGCCGCCTCGGTGGTGAGCACCGGGTACGGCCCGGGGGCGACCATCGTCGGTGGTCTCGGCGTGCTCGGGCCCACCCGGATGGACTACCCCGGCACCATCGCCACGGTGAGGGCCGTGGCACGCTACGTGGGCGAGCTGCTGGCCCAGAACTGACCAGTCAGGGCCGACGGCCGGCTCCGGCCGCCGACCGGCGCAACGCGAGACGAACATGAGGACACGGAACGCAGTGGCCAGGGACTACTACGGCATTCTCGGCGTGAGCCGGGAGGCCTCCGACGACGAGATCAAGCGCGCCTACCGCAAGCTGGCGCGGCAGTTCCACCCGGATGTCAATCCGGACCCGGAGGCACAGGAGAAGTTCAAGGACATCAACGCCGCGTACGAGGTCCTCTCGGACGACCGGAAACGGCAGATCGTCGACCTGGGCGGCGACCCGCTCGCGCCGGGCGGCGGGGGCGCCGGCGGCCCGGGTGGTCCCGGCGGGGCCGGCCCGTTCGTCGGCTTCCAGGACATCATGGACGCCTTCTTCGGCGGCGCCGCGGGCGGCGCCCGGGGGCCACGCCCGCGGACCCGGCCGGGCGCGGACGCGATCCTGCGGCTGGAGCTGGACCTGCACGAGACCGCGTTCGGCGTCGAGGCGCCGATCACCGTCGACACCGCCGTGCTCTGCACCACCTGCTCCGGCGCCGGCACCGCGGCCGGCACCCACCTGGCCACCTGCGAGGCGTGCGGCGGGCGGGGCGAGGTGCAGTCGGTGCAGCGGACCTTCCTGGGCCAGGTGGTCTCCGCCCGGCCGTGCACCGTCTGCCAGGGCTACGGCACCACCATCCCGCACCCCTGCCCGACCTGCGCCGGCGACGGCCGGGTGCGGACCCGCCGCTCGCTGACCGTCAAGATCCCGGCCGGGGTCGAGGACGGCATGCGGATCCGGCTGGCCCAGCAGGGCGAGGTCGGCCCGGGCGGCGGCACCGCCGGCGACCTCTACGTGGAGATCCACGAGCGGCCGCACGACGTCTACTCCCGCAAGGGCGACGACCTGCACTGCCGGGTCACCGTGCCGATGACGGCCGCCGCGCTCGGCACCCGGCTGACCATCAAGACCCTGGACAGCGAGGAGACCGTCGACGTCAAGGCGGGCACCCAGCCGGGCAGCACGCTGCGGCTGCGCGCCCGGGGCGTGCCGCACCTGCGCGGCACCGGCCGGGGTGACCTCTACGTCCACCTGGACGTGCGGACGCCGACCAAGCTCGACGCCGACCAGGAGCGGATGCTGCGCGACTTCGCCAAGACCCGGGGCGAGGAGGTCGCCGAGCTGACCAAGCAGGGCGGCTTCTTCTCCCGGATGCGCGACGCGTTCAACGGGCACGCCTGAGGTGTCCGCGCCGCTGTTCCTGGTGGAGGCGCTGCCCACCGGTGACGCGCTGACGCTGGACGGTCCCGAGGGGCACCACGCCGCGAACGTGCAGCGGCTGCGGGTCGGCGAGGAGCTGCTGCTCGCCGACGGCCGGGGCGGCACGGCCGCCGCCGTGGTCACCGCCGTCGGCAAGGGCACCCTCGACCTCCAGGTCACCTCCCGGGGGTACGTCGACGCGTCCGTCCCGCGGCTCGTGGTGGTGCAGGGCATCGCCAAGGGCGACCGGGGCGAGCTGGCCGTGCAGGCGATGACCGAGGTCGGGGTGGACGAGATCGCCCCCTGGGCGGCGTCCCGCTCGGTGGCGCAGTGGCGCGGCGACCGGGGCGTACGGGCCCGGGAGAAGTGGGCGGCGACCGCCCGTGAGGCGGCCAAGCAGGCCCGCCGGGCCTGGCTGCCGGTGGTGGCCGGGTCTCCGGACGAGTCCACCCAGACGGTCGTCCGGCGGATCGCCGGCGCCGCCGCCGCGTTCGTGCTGCACGAGGAGGCCGACGAGCGGCTGACCGCCGCCGAGCTGCCCGCCACCGGGGAGATCGTGCTGGTGGTCGGCCCCGAGGGCGGCATCGCCCCGGCCGAGCTGTCGGCCTTCCGCGAGGCCGGCGCCCGCCCGGTGCGGCTGGGACCGTCCGTGCTCCGGACGTCCACCGCCGGCGTGGCGGCCCTCGCCGTCCTCGCCACCCGCCTCGCCCGCTGGTGACCCGCCCTCCCGCAGCCGCCCGCGGCCCGGGCGGCTGCCGCCGTTTGCCGTAGCTCGCGTGAGCCCGCGCCGCCGGGGCGGAGGGTTCCAGCACGCCCTTTGCTCTGCTGCAGCGGAGGCAACACCCGGGAGCGGTGAGTGTTGCGTGGGCTGCAGCAGAGCAAAGGAGGCGCGAGGGGTGTCCGCGCCCGCCGTGGGCGCCGGGATCAGGTACGCAGGTAGGAGGCGCCGTTCAGGTCGATGATGGTGCCGGAGGCCCACTCGGCCTCGGGGCTGGCCAGCCAGTGGACGGCGGCGGCGATCTCCTCGGGGCGGGCCACCCGCTGGAACGGGCTCTGCGCACGGATCGCCTCGCCCCGGGGCGACTTCAGGTGCTCGTTGGTCATGTCGGTCTCGACGAAGCCGGGGGCGACGCTCGCCACCGCGATTCCGAACGGGGCGAGGGCCACCGCGAGGGACTGGGCCATCGCGTTCATCCCCGCCTTGCTCGCGCCGTAGGCCGGGTTGGCCGGCTCGCCCCGAAACGCGCCCCGGGAGGAGACGTTGATGATCCGCCCGCCCCGCTCGCGCATGTGCTGCGCGGCGCACCAGGCGGCGTTCGCGGCGCCGAACAGGTTGGTGTCTAGTACCTCCCGCCACCGCTGCCGCCACTGCTCGTAGCTGCTCTCGAAGACCGGGTGCGGCGGATCGGCCGGCCCGAAGACGCCCGCGTTGTTGACCAGGACGTCCAGGCCGCCGAGGCGCTCGGCGGCCTCGTCCACCATCGCCCGGACCGCGTCCGGGTCGGCCAGGTCGGCGCGGACCACCACGTGGCCGTCGCCGGGCAGCTCCTCGCGGAGTCGTTCGGCCAGCTCCGCCGAGTGCCGGTGGTGGATCGCCACCCGGTCCCCACCCGCCGCGAAAGCCCGGGCCACCGCGCGTCCGATGCCGCGCGAGGCCCCCGTCACCAGTACCGCCCGAGAAGTCACGCCGGACATCATGCCCGGCCCGCCCCGTGGCGGCGCGGCGCGGTCCGGCCCAGCGCTTAGCATGCCCGAATGGGAACCGACTGCCTGTTCTGCCGGATCGTCGCCGGGGAGATCCCGGCCACCATCGTGCGGGAGACCGCCACCACCCTCGCCTTCCGGGACATCGACCCCAAGGCGCCCGTCCACGTGCTGGTCATCCCGAAGGAGCACTACGCGGACGTGGCCACCCTCGCCCAGGGCGACCCGGCCCTGACCGGTGAGGTGCTGGCCACGGCCGCCGACGTGGCCGAGGAGGAGGGGCTGCTCGCGGACGGCTTCCGGCTGATGTTCAACACCGGGGCGTACGCCGGTCAGGAGGTCTTCCACGTGCACGCGCACCTGTTCGGCGGTGCCCCGCTCGGTCCGATGCTCGCCCGCTGAGGGCGGCCCCGCGGCCCGCTTCCTACACTGCCTGCATGATCGCGGTTAACGACCGGCTCGGCCGGATGGTGCGGCAGGCGCAGGCCCGGGGGCGGGTGCCGGCGATCTCGGCCGCCCTGCACCGGGCCGACCGCCCGCTCTGGACCTGCGCGGTGGGCGACACCGGCAACGACACCCCGCTCGGCCGGGAGTCGGTGTTCCGGATCGGCTCGGTCACCAAGACCTTCACCTCGGTGCTGGTCATGCAGTGCCGGGACGACGGCCTGCTGGACCTGGACGACCCGATCGGGCGGCACCTCGACCTGCCGGCGCACGGCGAGCTGACCGTACGCCGGCTGCTGTCGCACACCGCGGGCCTGCAACGGGAGCCGCACGGCGACGTCTGGGACTCGCTGCGCGCGCCCGGCGTGGACGAGTTGCTCGCCGACCTGGTCCGGGTCGAGCGGGTGCTGCCGACCGGCCGGCGCTACCACTACTCCAACCTCGGCATGGCGCTCCTCGGCGAGCTGGTCGGCCGATTGCGCGGCGGCAGCTGGGCGGAGGTGCTGGCCGAGCGGGTGCTCGCCCCGCTGGGGCTGACCGCCACCGGCCCGACGCCCGGCGACCGGGCGGCGGCCGGCTTCCTGGTCGACGCGTACTCCGACGAGGCCCACCCCGAGCCGCCGACCGACTTCGGCGCGGTGGCCCCGGCCGCCCAGCTCTGGAGCACCGCCCCGGACATGGCCCGCTGGGCGGCCTTCCTCGCCGACCCGGCGGCGCTCGACCCGGCCGCCGCGGTGCTCGCCCCGGCCACCCTCGACGAGATGCGCTGGCCGCTCACCACCACCGACGAGACGCTCTGGGCGGCCGGCTTCGGGCTCGGCCTGATCCTGGTGCCGCAGCCGCAACGGGTGGTGCACGTGGGGCACGACGGGGCGATGCCCGGTTTCCTGGCCGCCGTCTACGGCCGGCGCGGCGGCGACGGCACCGCGGGGGCGATGGGCTGCGCCGTGCTCGGCTCCTCCGGCACCGGTGTGGCGGTCTTCGACCTGCCGCACCAGTTGCTCACCGCCGCGGTCGAGCACGATCCGGCCGACGTCGAGCCGTGGCGGCCCGCCCCGCCCGCCCCCGACCACCTGCGCGGGGTGCTCGGCCGCTGGTGGGGCGAGGGCTTCGAGTACGTCTTCTCCTGGCACGACGGCGCGCTGCGGGCCCGGGGCGCGGACGACCCGGCCGGCCGACCCCCGGCCGTCTTCGCGCCGCTGCCGGACCGGCCGGACGTGTTCCGGACCGTCGCCGGTCGGGAGGTGGGCGAGCTGCTCCGGCTGACCCGGGACGAGGGTGGCGTGGTGGTCCGGATGCACTGGGCCACCTACCGCTTCACCCGGGCCCAGGAGACCTTCGACGGGTACGACTTCCGCGCGGGGAGATGATCACGGACCACCCGAAATGGGCGGGGTGCGTCCGGTGTTGACCAGATACGATGGGTAGAACGTCCGCACGCCGCGCCAGCAGGGCCCGGCGCCGAAATCGGAAGCAGGTGGCGCAGGGCCCGACGGGCCCGATCTATGACCGGCACCCCACCTCCCGGCCTGCCCCGGGTGCAGACCAGGATCACGGTCCCCGACCCGAAGATCATGGTGAACCTGCTCGGCGCGGGCGACGAGATCCTGCGACTCGTCGAACGCTCGGTCAACAGCGACGTCCACGTGCGTGGCAACGAGATCACCATCACCGGCGCCCCCGCGGACAACGCCATCGCCGAGCGCCTCTTCAGTGAGCTCCTCGAACTCATCGAGAAAGGCGAGACCCTGACCACTGACGCCGTCCGGCGTACCGTCGGCATGCTCGAGCAGGGCAGCGCGGAGCGGCCCGCCGAGGTCCTGACCCTCAACATCCTCTCCCGGCGCGGTCGCACCATCCGACCCAAGACCCTCGGGCAGAAGCGTTACGTCGACGCCATCGACTCGCACACCATCGTCTTCGGCATCGGCCCGGCCGGTACCGGCAAGACGTACCTGGCCATGGCCAAGGCGGTCCAGGCGCTCCAGGCCAAGCAGGTCAACCGGATCATCCTGACCCGGCCGGCGGTCGAGGCGGGGGAGCGGCTGGGCTTCCTGCCGGGCACGCTCAACGAGAAGATCGACCCGTACCTGCGTCCGCTCTACGACGCGCTGCACGACATGCTCGACCCGGAGACCATCCCGAAGCTGATGGCGGCCGGCACCATCGAGGTGGCGCCGCTCGCCTACATGCGGGGCCGTACGCTGAACGACGCGTTCATCATCCTGGACGAGGCGCAGAACACCACGCCCGAGCAGATGAAGATGTTCCTCACCCGGCTCGGCTTCGGCTCCAAGATCGTGGTCACCGGTGACGTCACCCAGGTGGACCTTCCCGGTGGGACGACCAGTGGCCTGCGAGTGGTCCGGGAGATCCTGGAGAACGTCGAGGACGTGCACTTCGCCCAGCTCTCCAGCTCCGACGTGGTCCGCCACCAGCTGGTGGGGGAGATCGTCGACGCGTACGCCCGCTGGGACGCCGAGCGGGAGAACCAGCAGGCGCAGAGCGTGCACGCCGTGCCGGGGCGGACCGCCCAGGGCGGTCGGGCCGGCCGGCGCCGCTAATCCATCAGAGGAAGACAGTTGTCCATCGAGATCGCCAACGAGTCCGGTGTCGAGGTCGACACCGACGCCGTGCTCGGCGTCGCCCGGCACGCCCTCGACGAGATGGGGGTCAACCCCCTCGCCGAGCTCTCCGTGCTGCTGGTCGACGTCGACTACATGACCGAGCTGAACCATCGCTGGATGGGCGGCGACGGTCCCACCGACGTGCTCGCCTTCCCCATGGACGAGGGCAGCGTCGACCACGGCCCGGGCGAGACCGCCCCGGCCGGCGGCGAGCCGGCCCTGCTCGGCGACATCGTGCTCTGCCCCGAGGTGGCGGCCAAGCAGGCGGCCACCGCCGGCCACTCGTCCGCCGACGAGCTGCACCTGCTCACCGTGCACGGCGTGCTCCACCTGCTCGGGTACGACCACGCCGAGCCGGAGGAGGAGCGGGAGATGTTCGCGCTCCAGGCCCGACTGCTGGCCAGCTGGCGGTCGACCCGATCCCGGTGATGACCACCCTGGCGGCGGGCCCCACCGCGGGCCTGCCCGATTTGCAGCTCATCGTCTTCGCGGCGGGGCTGGTGGTGCTCGCCGGCCTCATCGCGATGACCGAGGCGGCGCTCGCCGCCGTCTCCCCGGCCCGGGCCGCCGAACTGGCTCGGGACGGGGCGCGCGGCGCGCGCGCCCTCCAGGTGGTCGCCGGGGACGTGGTCCGCCACCTCAACCTGCTGCTCCTGCTCCGGCTGCTGGCCGAGCTGACCGCCACCACCCTGGTGGCGCTGGTCGCCGTGGACAGCTTCGGCGCCGGCTGGCGGGCCGCCCTGGTCACCGCCGGCGCGATGACCGTGGTCAGTTTCGTGGTGGTCGGCGTCGCGCCGCGGACCATCGGCCGGCAGCACGCGTACGCGGTGGGGCGCGCGGTCGCGCCGCTGGTGCGCTGGCTGGGCCGGGCGCTGAACCCGCTCGCCTCGCTGCTGATCCTGATCGGCAACGCGGTCACCCCGGGGCGCGGCTTCCGGGAGGGGCCGTTCGCCACCCAGGTGGAGCTGCGCGAGCTGGTCGACCTGGCCGAGCAGCGCGGTGTCGTGGAGCACGGCGAGCGGCAGATGATCCACTCGGTCTTCGCCCTCGGTGACACCATCGCCCGCGAGGTGATGGTCCCGCGCACCGAGATGGTGTGGATAGAGGAGGGCAAGACGCTCTCCCAGGCGCTGGCGCTCTTCCTCCGGTCCGGTTTCTCCCGCATCCCGGTGATCGGCGAGAGCGTCGACGACGTGCTCGGGGTGCTCTACCTGAAGGACCTGATCCGGCGTACCCGGGGCGGGGACCCGCGGGCCGAGGAGCTGCCGGTGGAGGAGCTGATGCGCCCGGCGACCTTCGTGCCCGAGTCCAAGCCGGTCGACGACCTGCTGTCGGAGATGCAGGCGGCCCGCAACCATCTGGTCATCGTCGTCGACGAGTACGGCGGCACCGGCGGCCTGGTCACCATCGAGGACATCCTCGAGGAGATCGTCGGCGAGATCACCGACGAGTACGATGTCGAACGCCCGCCGGTCGAGCGCCTGGACGACGGGGCGGTCCGGGTCACCGCCCGCCTCCCGGTGGAGAATCTGGGCGAGCTCTTCGACACCGAACTCCCCACCGACGAGGTGGAGACGGTCGGCGGTCTGCTCGCCCAGTCGCTCGGTCGGGTCCCGATCCCCGGGGCCGAGGCCGAGGTGGCCGGGCTGCGGCTGATCGCCGAGGGCACCACCGGGCGGCGCAACCGGATAGACACCGTGCTGGTGAGCCGGATCGAGCCGACCGACGCACACGACAGCGCGGGGCGTGGCGAGCACGCCGAGTCCCGCGGCAACCAGAACCGATCCGAGGAGAGGCAACCCGCCGATGCCTGAGTCACCCGCCGTGCCGGCGGCCCGGCCCACCCCGTCCGATCCGGCCGAGCTGAGCGCCGAGGACGGCAAGCTGGTCATCCTGGCCCGGGGCGCGCGTGGCCGGGTCGGCGCCGTGGAGGGTGCGGCGGTCCGCGACCAGGACGGCCGGACGTACGCCGCGGCGAGCGTGGCGCTGCCCTCGCTGACGCTGACCGCGCTCCAGCTCGCGGTCGCCTCGGCGGTGGCCGCCGGCGCCAGCCGGCTGGAGGCCGCCGTGGTGGTGACCGAGGCGTCGACGCTGGACGGCGCCGGGCACGCCGCGGTCCGCGACCTCTCCATCGACGCGCCGATCCACGTGGCCGCGCCGGACGGCACCGTCCTCGGCACGGTGGTCGAATGACCGGCGTGCGGGACCCGGAGGCGCCCCGTCCCTACCGGGCCGGGTTCGCCTGTTTCGTCGGGCGGCCGAACGCCGGCAAGTCGACGCTGACCAACGCGATCGTCGGTACGAAGATCGCGATCACCTCGAACAAGCCGCAGACCACCCGGCACATCATCCGCGCGGTGCTGCACCGCCCCGAGTCGCAGCTGGTGCTGGTCGACACGCCCGGTCTGCACCGTCCCCGGACGCTACTCGGCGAGCGCCTGAACGACCTGGTCCGCTCCACCTGGAGCGAGGTCGACGTGATCGGCCTCTGCATCCCCGCGGACGAGCCGATCGGCCGGGGCGACCGGTTCATCACCGGCGAGCTGGCCGAGCTGAAGGCGACCGTCCTCGCCGTGGTGACCAAGACCGACCTGGTCGACAAGAAGAGGCTGGCCGAGCAGCTGCTCGCGGTGAGCGAGATGGGCGAGTTCGCCGCCGTGGTGCCGGTGAGCGCGGTCTCCGGGCACCAGGTGGACACCCTGGTCGACGTGATGACCGGCTACCTGCCCGAGTCGCCGCAGCTCTACCCGGACGACATGCTCACCGATGACCCGGAGCAGGTGCTGGTCGCCGAGCTGATCCGGGAGGCGGCCCTGGAGGGGGTCCGCGACGAGCTGCCGCACTCCATCGCCGTGGTGGTGGAGGAGATGATCCCCGAGGGCCAGGTCATGAAGATCTACGCGGACGTCTACGTCGAGCGGCCCAGCCAGAAGGCGATCGTGATCGGACACCGGGCCAGCCGGCTCAAGGCGGTCGGCACCACCGCCCGCCGGCAGATCGAGGAGCTGCTCGGCAGCCGGGTCTACCTGGACCTGCACGTCCGGGTCGCGAAGGACTGGCAGCGCGACCCGAAGCAGCTGCGCAAGCTCGGCTTCTGACCGTACGTCCGGCCGCCGGCTCCTGGGTGGGGGCCGGCGGCTCGGCGTTCCGAGCGACAATGGTCCGGATCGGTCGGAGATATGGCAGGTCTCACTTTTCGCCCTGCCCGCTCGCCGGTTCGGCCGGCCGGGCCGGAGGGTAGGGGACGGTTACCCCCGCCCCCGACATAGATGCAGGCTGATGCGCAATCGATACCTCGATCTGCTCCGATCCCTGGCCATCGTCCGAGTCGTCGTCTACCACGTCACCGGTTGGGCGGCCCTGACCCTGATCTTCCCGGCGATGTCGGTGATGTTCGCGCTCGCCGGCTCGCTGATGGCCGCCTCCCTGGACCGGACCGGACCGGCGGCCGTCCTGCGCCGGCTGCGCCGCCTGCTGCCGTCGCTCTGGGTGCTGGCGGCGGTCTTCGTGCCGGCCATGCTGCTCACCGGGCTGCCGCTGACCCCGAAGGTGCTGCTCTGGCTCCTCCCGCTCAGCGACCCGCCGGCCAACGGCTGGGGGGCGGTGGCGCTGAGCGTGATCTGGTACCTCCGGGACTACCTGTGGTTCGTGCTCGCCTCGCCGCTCGCCCGATGGCTGTTCCGCCGCGCCCCGCTGCCCACCCTCCTCGCCCCGTACGCCCTGCTCGCGGTGATCGAGTTCGGGGTGCTGCCGGCCGCGCCCACCGTGCTGCGCGAGTTCGGCCTCTACTTCGGCGCCTGGCTGCTCGGCTTCGCCCACCACGACGGCCTGCTGCGCCGGCTGGGCGACCGGGTGCTGGTGCCGGTCGCGCTGGCCCTCGGCGCCGCCGGGCTGACCTGGATCTTCACCCACCCCGGCCCGCGGGGTTACGACCTCAACGACATCCACATCGGCAACGCCCTCTGGTCGGCGGCGTTCATCCTGGTGACGATCGGCCGGGCGCCGGCCCGCGCCGAGTGGGTGGACCGCAACGCCGTCGTCGGCCGGGTGGTCACCGTGCTGAACCGGCGGGCGCTCACCGTCTACCTCTGGCACATGCCCTTCGTGGTGGCGCTCACCCCGCTGGTGGACGTGGTCGGCTGGTCCCACCGGGACCCGGTCGGCCTGGCGGTCCGGGTGGTGCTGGTCTTCGCCCTGCTGGGCGTGGTCACCGTGCTCTTCGGCTGGATCGAGGACGTGGCCGCCCGGCGGGCCCCGGAGCTGCTGCCCGGCGGGTTCGGTGCGACGCCGGCCGGCCGGGCCACTGCCGCCCCGGCCAGCCCCGCCCCGGCCGGAGCCGGTGCCGAGCCGGTCGCGGTCGGCGTGGGGTCCACCGCCGCTCACCTCGACGGCGCGCCGGCCGGGCCGCGGTCCCCGACCACGCCGGCCGCGAGGCGGTCGTCGACCGCGCCGGCCGTGACGCGGTCGCCGACCACGCCGGTGTCCCGGAGCGGGCCGCCCCGCGGCCGGGTCCCCGCCCAGCGGGGCGTCCGGGAGGCGACCGGCACGGAGATCAGCGCTGGGTGAGCGTCACGTTCCCGCTGCCGGTGCCGACATCGAGCACCAGGGACGCGGTGGGGTCGTCGGCGACCCTCAGTTCGGCGTCCCCGGAGCCGGTGCTGGACCGGACCCGGTACCGGCCGGCCGGCACCGTCAGCTCGACGTCGCCGCTGCCCGCGTGGACCCGGGCGGAGGCCGGCCGCTCCAGCTCCACGGTGACGTTGCCGGAGCTGGCCTCCGCGTCCACCTGGTCGCCGAGCCGCCGCGCGCTGATGTCGCCCGAGGAGGCGCGCAGGTCCGTCCGGCCGGCCACGTCGACCACCTCGATGTTGCCGGAGCCGGTCTCGGCGCGTACCGGGCCGGTGGCGCCGGTCACCCTGATGTCGCCGGAGCCGAGCTTGATCTCCACCGGGCCGACCCGGGTCAGCTCCACGTTGCCGGAGCCGGTCTCACCCCGGACCGTCACCCCCTCCGGGGCGGTCACCTCGTACGAGATGCTGCAGCGGTCACCGCAGTCCGTGTCCAGCACCAGCTCGTCGCCCTTGATCTCGTACCGCGCGTCGGGCTGGCCGCCCTGGTAGCGCAGCATCCGCTTGATCCGTACCTCGGCGGTGGCGCCGGAGGCGCGGACCGTCACGTCACCGGAGCCCGGCAGCACCGTGATCCGGCTGATCTTCACCGCCTCGGTGTTGTCGAAGTCGAGCCGGCGGAACGAGAGGGTGTCACACCCGGCGAGGAGGATCAGGGCGGCGGCCGCGGCGGCGGCGACCCCCGTGCGCCCGGCGACGGCGGTGGCGGCGGTGGTGGTCCGGTGCAGAGCCATGGCCAGCACGCTACGACCGGGGCCGGCCGACGCACATCCGGGTTCCTCCGCCCGTCCACCCCGAACCGACCCTGAGATCGCACCCCGAGGAGAATGACCGGATGGCCGGGTACCGCCGACAGCTCTACCGCGACGACGCGGTGGTCCTGCGTGTGCAGAAGCTCGGCGAGTCCGACCGGATCATCACGCTGCTCACCCGCCGGCACGGCCGACTGCGCGCGGTCGCCCGGGGGATCCGGCGCACCACCAGCAAGTTCGGCGCCCGGCTGGAGCCGTTCGGCCACGTCGACCTCCAGCTCGCCGGCGACCCGAAGGGCGAGCACGGCAGCTCGCTGCACACCGTCAGCCAGGTCGAGGGGATCGACCTCTACGGCAAGCGGTTCCTCGGCGACTACCCCCGCTACACCGCGGCCAGCGCGATCGCGGAGACCGCCGAGCGGCTCACCCCGGTCGAGCGGGAGCCGTCGCTGCGGCTGTTCCAGCTCACCCTGGGCGCGATCAAGTCCCTGGCCCGGGGCGAGCACGCCACCACGCTGGTGCTGGACGCGTACCTGCTGCGCGGGATGGCGCTGGCCGGCTGGGCGCCGGCGCTGACCGCCTGCGCGGTCTGCGGCACGCCGGGGCGGCACCGGGCGTTCTCCGTACCGGCCGGGGGCGCGGTCTGCCCCGACTGCCGGCCGCCCGGCGCGGCCCACCCCGCGCCGGCCACCATCGACCTGATGTCCGCGCTCACCACCGGCGACTGGGTGCTCGCCGACGCCACCGAGACCGGCGTACGCCGGGAGTGCAGCGGCCTGGTCGCGGCGCACCTGCAGTGGCACCTGGAGCGCGCGCTACGCTCGCTGCCGCTGGTCGACCGGGGTGCCCCGGCGGCCACCGCGGTCCCGCCGCCGGTCGGTGCGGTCGCGGAGGCGGACGGTGTGAACAGGGAGAAGACCGAGTGATCCGATCGACGAGGGCCGGCCGGCGTGAGCCGGTGCCACCGACTCCGCACCTGTCGGGTGCCCGGCCCCCGGCGCTGCCCGCCGACGCGGTGCCGAAGCACGTCGCCGTGGTGATGGACGGCAACGGCCGGTGGGCCAAGGAGCGCGGCCTGCCCCGCACCAAGGGTCACGAGCAGGGGGAGCACTCCCTGTTCGACACCATCGAGGGCGCGATCGAGCTGGGCATCCCCTACCTGTCGGCGTACGCCTTCTCCACGGAGAACTGGCGGCGCTCGCCGGACGAGGTCCGCTTCCTGATGGGTTTCAACCGGGACGTGATCCGCCGCCGCCGCGACCAGTTGGTCGACCTGGGCGTCCGGGTGGTCTGGTCGGGCCGGGCCGGCCGGCTCTGGAAGAGCGTCATCTCCGAGCTGCAGACCGCCGAGGAGATGTCCCTGGGCAACTCGACGCTGACCCTCCAGTTCTGCGTCAACTACGGCGGCCAGGCGGAGATCGCCGACGCCGCCGCCGCGATCGCCCGCGACGTGGCCGCCGGCCGGCTCGACCCGGGCAAGGTCACCGAGAAGACCATCGCGAAGTACCTGTACCACCCGGAGGTCCCCGAGGTGGACCTCTTCCTGCGCCCCTCCGGCGAGCAGCGCACCTCCAACTTCCTGCTCTGGCAGAGCGCGTACGCGGAGCTGGTCTTCCTCGACACGCTCTGGCCGGACTTCGACCGCCGCCACCTCTGGTACGCCTGCGAGCTCTACGCCCAGCGGGACCGTCGCTTCGGTGGCGCGCTGCCCAACCCGGTCGCGCCGCGGATCTGAGTCACGCTTACCGACGCGGCAAGCTGGGTACCAATCCGGACAGCAGCCAATCGCGGAGGTGAACCCACATGATTCAGAAGCGGATTGCCCAGTGGGCGGTCATGGCGGTCGCCGTGCCGCTGGCGGCGGCCGGCGCCCGTCGGCTCAGCCACACCCTGGAGGCCCGGCGTGGTCCGTCCGGGGTGAGCCGACTGCTCACCAAGGGCGCCGACATGCTGCGGCCGCAGAAGGCCAAGCGTCGTCGGTTCTGGTGACGTCCACGGTCGGCGCCGCAGCGTCGCGGCGCTGACCGGGCCCGCGGTCCACGCCCCGCATCCGGCTTTTCCGGCCGGAGGGCGGGGCGCCCGCGCGTACGATCGGCGCAGGGCGCGCCGCCGGGACGCGCCCGCCACGGGGGTGGGCATGCCGGATCTCCGGTACAAGATGATCATGGCGTTGAACGCGGCCGACCTCGGCAGCCCGATCTGCGAGCAGGTCGCCGAGATCTGCGCGGAGATCGCCGAGCAGCACTGCGCCGAGCTCGGGCACACGCCGAGCGTGCGCTCCGGCGAGATCGCCGAGCTGGCCACCGGCGAGCCGGCGCTGACCTGGGCGCCGACCGAGACCGGGCAGCGTGCCTGGTGACGGCGCTGGCACCGACGCCCGCCGTGGACGTCCGCCGGGCCGAGGACCGGTTCGCCACCCGGCTGTCCTGGCTCGACTCGAAGCACTCGTTCTCGTTCTCCCGGCACTACGACCCGGCCAACATCCACCACGGGCTGCTGCTGGTCAACAACGACGACGTGGTGCACCCGGGCACCGGTTTCGAGACCCACCCGCACCAGGACATGGAGATCGTGACCTGGGTGCTGCGCGGCTCACTGGTGCACCAGGACTCCACCGGCCACACCGGCGTCATCTACCCCGGCCTGGCCCAGCGGATGAGCGCCGGCACCGGCATCCTGCACTCGGAGAAGAACGACTCCTGGCGGCTGGCCGGCACCACCCCGCACACCGACCCCGTGCACTTCGTCCAGATGTGGGTCGTCCCGGACACCGACGGGGTCGACCCCGGCTACGAGCAGCTGGAGATCGGCGACGAGCTGCTCCGCGGCGGCCTGGTCCCGGTCGCCTCCGGTATGGACCGGTACGACGGCGCGTCCGCGATCCGGATCCGCAACCGGTACGCCACCCTGCACGCCGCCCGGCTCGCCCCCGGCGACGAGGTGACCCTCCCCGACGCGCCCTTCCTGCACCTCTACGTGCCGACCGGCGCCGTCACGCTGGAGGGCACCGGCCGGCTCGGCGAGGGCGACGCCGCCCGGATCACCATGACCGGCGGCCAGCGGGTGGCCGCCACCCAACCGTCCGAGATCCTGGTCTGGGAGATGCACGCCACCCTCGCCTGAGCGCCGACCCGGCCAGCTGGCAGGGTGGGTGGGTGCCCGAGCCGCGCCGGAACCAGTGGGACGAGGACGCCTACCTGCGCCGGGTCCGCGCCGCCTGCTTCGTCTGCGAACTCCTGGCCGGCAACCCCGACCACCGGCACCACGTGCTGCACCGGGACGCGACGGCGGTGGTCTTCCTCAACCGCTGGCCCTGGCTGGCGGGGCACACCCTGATCGCCCCGGTACGCCACCACGAACGGGTGATCGGCGACTTCCCGGTCGAGGAGTACCTGCGGCTGCAACGGGTCCTGCACGCGACGGGGACCGCGCTGGAGCGGGAGGTGCCCACCGAGCGGCTCTACGTGCTCAGCCTCGGCAGCCAGCAGGGCAACCGGCACGTGCACTGGCACCTGGTGCCGCTGCCGCCGGGCGTCCCGTACGAGGAGCAGCAGCTGGCCGCGCTCGGCACCGAGCGTGGCTGGCTCGACGTACCGGCCGAGGAGCAGGCCGACCTGGCCGACCGGCTCGGCCGGCGGCTGGCCGGACTGCTGGGCGGCTGAGCCTCACGCCTCCACTTCGGAGCGGTCGCCGGCCCAGAGCGTGTGGAACGAGCCCCCCCGGTCGACGCGGTGATAGGTGTGCGCGCCGAAGTTGTCCCGCAGCCCCTGGATCAGCGCGGCCGGCAGGCGCTCGGCGCGCAGCGCGTCGAAGTAGGCCAGCGACGACGAGAACGCCGGGGTGGGCACGCCCGCCCGGGCCGCGTCGGCCACCACCCGCCGCCAGCTCGGCACGCCCGCGCCGACCTGGTCGGCGAACCACGGGGCCACCAGCAGGGTCGGCAGCTCCGGCTCGGCGTCGTACGCCTCCCGGATCCGGTCCAGGAAGCGGGCCCGGATGATGCAGCCGCCCCGCCAGATGGTGGCGGTGCCGCCCAGGTCGATGTCCCAGTCGTACTCCCGGCTGCCGGCCCGGATGTGGTCGAAGCCCTGCGCGTACGCGACGATCTTGCTGGCCAGCAGCGCGCGCCGCACGTCCTCGACGAACGTCTCCCGGTCCTCCACCTGCCACTTCTCGCCCGCGTCGGCGAAGGCGCGGCGGGCGGCCGCGCGCTGGTCGGCGTGGCCCGAGAGGGACCGGGCGAAGGTCGCCTCGGCGATGCCGGTGATCGGGATGCCGAGGTCGAGGGCGCTCTGCACGGTCCAGCGGCCGGTGCCCTTCTGCTCGGCCTGGTCGAGCACCACGTCGACGAACGGCCTGCCGGTCGCGGCGTCGGTGTGCGCCAGCACGTCGGCGGTGATCTCGATGAGGAACGACTCCAGCTCGCCGCCGTTCCACTCCCGGAAGATCTCCGCGATCTCCGCCGGGCTCGCCGACAGCCCGGCCCGAAGCAGGTCGTACGCCTCGGCGATGAGCTGCATGTCGGCGTACTCGATGCCGTTGTGGACCATCTTCACGAAGTGGCCGGCGCCGTCCGGGCCGATGTGCCGGCAGCATGGGACGCCGTCGACGTGTGCGGCGATCTTCTCGAAGATCGGGCCGAGCTTCTGATAGGACTCCGCCGAGCCGCCGGGCATGATGCTCGGGCCGCGCAGCGCCCCCTCCTCGCCGCCGGAGACGCCGATGCCGACGAAGTGCAGCCGGTGCCCGCGCAGCGCCTCCTCCCGACGGCGGGTGTCGACGAAGTGCGCGTTGCCGCAGTCGACGACGATGTCCCCCTCCTCCAGCAGCGGGACCAGCTCGTCGATCACCGCGTCGGTGGGCGCGCCCGCCTTCACCATGACGATGACGGCGCGGGGCCGCGCCAGCGAGGCGACGAAGTCGGCGAGGGACTCCGACGGCACGAAGGCGCCCTCGTCGCCGTGCTCGGCCAGCAGGCTGCGGGTGCGCTCCGGCGAACGGTTGTGCACCGCCACGGTGAAGCCGTTGCGGGCCAGGTTCCGGGCCAGGTTGCGGCCCATCACCGCCAGACCGGTCACGCCGATCTGCGCCGTCGCCTGCTGTGCCATCCGTACCGCCACCTCTCGTCGGACTGCCCGTCCTGCGACCGTATCGCGGTCGACGGCGGTCCGGGCCGGCTCATCGACGCCGGGTGAGCGCACCGTCAGCGCGACGTGGCGACGTGGCGGTCACGGCCCGGAAGCCGGCCGTCGGCGCGGCGGGATGACTGGCGCCGGCCGGGGTCAGCCCTCGGCCAGGCGGGCCTCGATGTGGGCGACCTTCGCGTGCATCGCGTCGGTGACCCCGGGCCGGACGTCCGCCTTGAGCACCAGGCTGACCCGGGGCGCCTGGGCGGCGACGGTGTCGACGGCCCGCTTCACGACCGCCATCACGTCGTCCCACTCGCCCTCCACGGTGGTGAACATGGCGTCGGTCCGGTTCGGCAGCCCGGACTCGCGGACCACCCGGACGGCCTCGGCGACGAGGTCACCGACGGACTCACCCACGCCGAGCGGGGTGATCGAGAACGCGATCAGCATGTCGCCGATCGTGCCAGTAATTCGGCTGCGGGTCGCCCGGGCCGTCGGTTAGCCTCTGGGTATGCGTAACTGACGCCCTCTTTCGGAAGCTGGCCCGCCGCCGTCGCCGCGGGCCGCTGCTCCGGGCGTCCGCATGCCACCCGCCGTCGTCGCGGCGTCCTCCGTGGTCGGACCCGCCGGGGCAGCCCCGTTCCCCGCTCGCCGCGCCACCGGCGCCCGCAGTCAGGAGGCAGCGTATGCCCGCCAAACGCAATCCGAAGAAGTCCCGCAAGCCGTCCTCGGGGCCATCCCTGATGGACGTGACCCTGCCCGACGTCGACATCCCCGCGGTGGCACCGGCCGCGCCGGTCGCCCTGCCGGCGTCGACGCAGGCGGAGACTCCGCCACCGCCGAAGGCCGGCCCGCCGCCCGGTCGGGACGCCCGGTTCGCCGGGCGCAGCCAGCGCGCCGGCCAGGCCCGCCGTTACGCCTTCCGCCGCAGCTGATCGGGACGGGTGCAGTTGTTGTCGCTGGAACGACAACAACTGCACCCAACGGAGGGGGCGGCCCCGGCCTGGCCGTGTTTCCGCCGGCCGGCCTGTCCGCCGCTGCTGGTCGGTGGTCAGCCGAGCAGGGGACGGAAGGTGCCGAGCACGATGCTGGCCGCGAGCGCGCCGCCGGCCAGCACCGCCGCCCCGGCGACCAGCAGCCCGTCCGCCGTGGTGAAGTGCTGCCGGCGGGCGACCGTACGCGGGGTGCCGGCGTCGAAGCCGCGGGCGTCCATCGCCACCGCCAGCCGGGTGCCGCGGCGGATCGCCCCCACCAGCAGCGCGAACGCGGTGGAGACGAAGAGCCGCAGCTTGGCCGCCGGGTTCCGGCCGGCGTCCACGCCCCGGGCCCGGCGGGCCATGCTGATCATCTGCCATTCCTGGCCGAGCAGGGGCACCAGCCGGAACGCGGCCAGCGCGCCGATGGCGAACCGGGCCGGCGCCTTCGCATTCTGGATCAGCGCGTCGGCCAGGTCGGTCGGGTCGGTGGTGGCGAAGACGATCACGCCGGGCAGCGCGACCGCGAGCATCCGCAGCACCAGCCCGAGCGCGGTCAGCAACACCCCGGACGTCACCGTCACCGGGCCGGCCTCGACCAGCACCCGGCCGGACCGCTCCGCGGCGAACAGCACCAGCGTGACCACGATGCCGGCGGCGCTTGCCAGCAGCGGCCAGGCCCGCCGGGCGAGCACCCGGTAACGGATGCCGAACAGCGGCAGCACGGCCAGCTCGATCGCGATGGCGATCGCCGGGGCCACCGGGTCCAGGGTGGCGATCAGAATGACCGAGAAGACCAGGGCGGCGGCCAGCTTCGCCACCGGATTGCGCCGGGCCAGCGGCGCGCCGGGCGCGGCGACCGGCTCGATGACGATCATGCCGGGTGCTCCAGGGTGACGGTCCGGTCCGCGAGCGCGGCGACGAAGTCCGGGTCGTGGGTGACGGTGACGACGCCGTGCCCGGCGTCGCGCAGCTCGGCGAAGAGGTCGACCAGCTCCAGCCAGGTCCGTCGGTCCTGGCCGAAGGTGGGTTCGTCGCAGATCAGCAGGCGGGGCGCGGTGGCCAGGGCGGTCGCGACGCTCAGCCGCCGCGCCTCGCCGCCGGAGAGGGTGTACGGGTTCGCGCCGGCCAGCTTCGCCAGCCGGAGCCGGTCCAGCAGCGCGTCCACGGTGGTCTTCACGGTCGCCTCGGACCGGCCGGTCCGGCGCGGACCGAGCGCCAGCTCGTCGAAGACGGTGCCGGTGACGAACTGGTGCTCCGGGTCCTGGAAGACCGAGCCGATCCGCCGGGCCAGGGCGGGCGCCCGCCAGCGGTGCGGGGGAGTGCCCGCGTCGCGGCCGGCGAGCGCGGGAGTGGCGGTGGCCGTGCCGGTGCCGGGGCGGAGCAGGCCGCCGAGGAGCAGGGCCAGGGTGGACTTCCCGGCGCCGTTGGGGCCGAGCACGGCGAGCGCCTCGCCGGCGCGTACGGCGAGGTCGGTGGGGGCCAGCCGGGGCGGCAGGCCGAGCCGGTCGGCGGTGATCAGCGGCTCCCCGGCCGGCGCGGTCGCGCGTCGGGGTGGCACGGTCCGACCCGGCACCCAGACGCCCTCGGCGGCGAGCGCGTCGCCGTGCGCGGCGAAGACCGCGGCGGGCGGTCCGTCGGCCCGGACCCCGCCGCCGGGTTCGAGGACGACCACCCGGTCGACCAGCGGCAGCGCCTCGGCGACCCGGTGCTCGACCAGGATCAGCGTGGTGTCGGCGTCGAGGGCGTCCGCGACGGCCCGGCGGACCAGCGTCGCGCCGGCCGGGTCGAGGTTGGCGGTGGGCTCGTCGAGCAGCAGCAGGGTCGGCCGCAGGGCCAGCGCCCCGGCCAGGGCGAGCCGCTGCTGCTCGCCGCCGGAGAGGGCGGCGGTGGGCCGGTCCCGGTGGTACGGGAAGCCGACCCGGTGCAGCGCCCCGTCCACCCGCGGCCAGATCTCGTCGGCCGGTACGCCCCGGTTCTCCAGCCCGAACGCGACGTCGTCGCCGCAGCGGGCCATCACCAGCTGACTTTCCGGGTCCTGGAAGACGATGCCGACCCGTTCCCGGGCCTTGCGGGGGTCGAGCCCGTCGATCTCGACGGTGCCCTCCTGCTCACCGGAGTCCTCGGGCAGCAGCCCGGCCAGCGCGGCGAGCAGGGTGCTCTTCCCGGCCCCGGACGGCCCGAGCAGCAGCACCCGCTCCCCAGGCTCGACGCGGAGATCGATCCCCCGCACCGCCCAGGCCTTCCGCCCGGCGTGTCGCCACCCGAACCCCCGCAGCTCCACCGCACTCACCCTCGCCCCGCCCCCTCCGGTCCCGTGATCATGAAGTTGTCGTCGCGACACGCCGCGCCGGAGGACAACAACTTCATGATCAACGCGGACTCCGGGTGTGGGGTGGCGGTCAGACGGCGGCGCGTTCGCGGCCGGCGGGGAAGCGGTCGAGGACGCCGGTGCCCGCCAGGGCGCGGGTCAGCGCGACGCTGCCCAGGCCGGCCACCACCAGGGAGCTGACCGCGGTGATCAGGATGTACGGGAGGCGGAAGCTGCCCCACGCGGTGCCCGGGTACCAGATGAAGACGTCGTAGATCGAGGCGGCGAGCCCGGCCAGCGTGGCCGCCAGCAGGGCCACCGGCAGCCGGTAGTTGCGGTAGCCGAAGGCCGCGAAGGCGAGCTCCGCCGCCGCCGCCTCCAGCGGGCCCTGCACGACCAGCGTCCAGCCCCAGCTGCTGCCGAGCGCCACGGAGACCAGCGCGGCGAAGGTGAGGGTGAAGAACGCGGCGCCGGGCCTGCGGATGATCAGCGCGCCCAGCACGGCCGGCACCAGCCAGACGCCGTACAGGACGGCCCGGCCGGGCAGCGGGATGGCGTCCGCCGGCCCGTTCCACAGCAGGCCCCAGGCCCAGAAGATGACCCCGAAGGCCACCCCGAGCACGGAGGCGATGACGATGTCGATGGTGCGCCACCGGTTGGCGGTGTTGTCCATGGTTGCTCCCAGTCCAGTGAACGAACCAGGAGAAGACGCACGCCGCGCCCGGTGTCACCGGACGGCGGCGCGGCTGGAGGTCGACCGAACTCCCTGCGCTGGCATTACCCAGATCAGGTTCGAGGGTCTGCGGGCGATGCCCGCACTCTCAGCGCTGTGCGCTCCCCTGTCGGATGTGAAGTTGTCCCGGCAGACGCTAGCACCGACTGGGCTGACGGCCCAGCAGGGCGGTCGCGGTCCGGCCCCGGCCCGGTCCGCTGGGTAGGCTGCCGATCATGCGGGTCGACGCGCGAGGTCTGACGTTCGAGGTACGCACCGGCGGTCCCGAGGACGGCACACCCGTCCTGCTGCTGCACGGTTTTCCGCAGCACGGCGGCGAGTGGGACGACGTGGTGCCCGCGCTGCACGCCGCCGGGCTGCGCACGTACGCGCTGGACCAGCGGGGCTACGCGCCGGGCGCACGGCCGGCGGCGGTCGAGGCGTACCGGATCCCGGAGCTGGTGGCCGACGCGGCCGGTGTGCTCGACGCGCTCGGGGTGGAGTCCGCGCACGTGGTGGGGCACGACTGGGGCGCGATCGTGGCGTGGGGCCTGGCGGCGGCGCACCCGCGGCGGGTCCGCACCCTCACCGCGGTCTCGGTGCCGCACCCGGCCGCGATGGCGCACGCGCTCGCCACCGACCCCCAGCAGAAGGCCCGCTCCGCGTACATCGTGCTGTTCCGCAAGCCGGGCAAGGCCGAGAAGGTGCTGCTCGCGCTCAACGCCACCGCGCTGCGCAAGCTGCTCGGCGGGGTGGGTGACGCGGCGCGGGTCGCCCGCTACGCCGAACCGATGCGGGAGCCGGGCGCGCTGACCGCCGCGCTGAACTGGTACCGGGCGATGTCGGGGACCGACATGAAGGCCGTCGGCCCGGCGACCGTGCCGACCACCTTCGTCTGGAGCGACAGGGACATCGCGATCGGCCGGACCGCCGCCGAGGCCTGCGCGACCCACGTGACCGGCGACTACCGCCTCGTCGAACTCTCCGGCGTCACCCACTGGATCCCCGACGAGGCGCCCGGCCAACTGGCCGAGGCGATCCTCGCCCGGGTCGCCGCGTGATCGCGACGCCCCCGCCGGCCCGGCCGCACACCCGCGCGTCGCTCGCCGCGCAGTTCCACGACCTCGGCGTACGCCCCGGCGGTGTGCTTCTGGTGCACGCGGCGCTGCGCCCGCTCGGCTTCGTCTGCGGCGGCCCGCAGGCCCTGGTGCTGGCCCTGCGCGACGTGCTCGGGCCGGACGGCACCCTCGTCGTGCCGACCCACACCCCGGAGAACAGCGACCCGGCGGGCTGGAACAACCCGCCCGTGCCGGCGGACTGGTGGCCGGTGATCCGGGCGGAGATGCCCGGCTTCGACCCGGCGCTGACGCCGAGCCGGTTCATGGGCACGCTCGCGGAGCAGGTGCGCACCTGGCCGGGCGCGCTGCGCAGCGACCACCCGCAGGTCTCCTTCGCCGCGCTCGGCCCGGCCGCCGGGCGGATCGTCGCCGACCACACCCTGACCGACATGCTGGGCGAGGGCTCCCCGCTGGCCCGGCTCCACGACCTCGACGCCGACGTGCTGCTGCTCGGCGTCGACCACGGCTCGAACACCTCCCTGCACCTGGCGGAGTACCGCTGGCCGGCGGCGCCCAGGGCGCGGGTGGGGTCCGCCGTGCTGACCGGCGACGGCGGCCGGGAGTGGGTGTGGTGGGACGACGTGGACCTGGACGAGAGCGACTTCGCCCGGCTCGGCGCCGACTTCGAGGCCACCGCCGCGGTGCGGGTGGCCGCGGTCGGCGACGGGCCGGGCCGGTTGATGAGGCAGCGGGCGGCGGTCGGCTTCGCGGTGGAATGGCTGGCCCGCAACCGACGGACGGAGGAAGCATGACGGTGAGCGCGGATGCGTACCTGGCGGTGCTGACCGAGACGATGGGCCGGGTGGCCGCCGGTCAGCGCGAGGCGGTGGGTCGGGCCGCCGACCTGATCGCCGAGGCGCTGCGCGCCGACGGGGTGGTGCACGCGTTCGGCACCGGCCACTCCGAGGCCCTCGCCATGGAGATCGCCGGGCGGGCCGGCGGGCTGGTGCCCACCAACCGGATCGCGCTGCGCGACCTGGTGCTCTACGGCGGTGAGCCGGCCGACGTGCTCGGCCCGAAGCTGGAACGCGACCCGGCCGTGGCGCACCGGCTCTACGAGCTGGCCCCGGTACGCCCGCAGGACGTCTTCGTGCTCGCCTCCAACTCGGGCGTCAACGGCGCCATGGTGGAGTTCGCGTCCCTGGTCAAGGAGCGGGGGCACGCCCTGGTGGCGATCACCTCGGCCGAGCACTCGGGGCGAATGACGTCCCGCCACCCGTCGGGCCGCAAGCTCGCCGACTTCGCCGACGTGGTGCTCGACAACGGCGCCCCGTACGGCGACGCCACCCTGCCGCTGCCCGACGGCGGCGCGGTCGGCGCGGTCTCCTCGATCACGGCCGCGCTGCTGGCCCAGCAGATCGTGGCGGAGGTGGTGGCCCGGCTGCTGGCGGCGGGGGTGCGACCCCCGGTCTACCTGTCGGCCAACATCACCGGCGGCGACGAGCACAACGCCGAGCTGGAGGCCCGGTACGCCGGCCGGATCCGCCGGGGGGCGTGACCGGTCCGCCGGCCCGGCCGACGGGCGTCGGCGCGGTGATCGCGAGGCGGTTTCGCGGAGCGCCCGACGGGGCAAAGGCTCTGCTGCCGACGGGGTGCTCCCCGCCGGCGGTACCGTCGTCGCGGAGGTAACGCGTGTCCAAGGAAACCGAGAAGCAGCGCTGGCAGCGCAACTTCGCCGACCTGCTGCAGGAGTTGCGGGTGGCGCAGACCGGGGTGCAGATCCTCTTCGCGTTCCTGCTCACCCTGCCGTTCAGCAACGGTTTCACCCGGATCACCGAGTTCCAGCGGGACGTCTACATCGTCGCGTTGCTGGCCGCCGCGGCGGCGACCGCGATGATCATCTCGCCGGTCGCGTTCCACCGGGCGTTGTTCCGGCAGGGCCGCAAGCCGGAGCTGGTGCGGTTCGCCCACCGGATGGCCAGCGGCGGCCTGGCCTTCATGCTGATCTCCATGGTCAGCGCGGTGCTGCTGATCACCGACTTCGTGCTCAGCCGGCCGGTCGCCTTCCTGCTCAGCGCGGTCACCGCGCTCTGGTTCCTGGCCTTCTGGGTGATCCTGCCGTTCGCCCGGCGCGGCTGGGGGGACGATGAGATCGACGACGATGACGACGACCCGCAGGTGCTCGCCGGCGACTGAGCCCCGCTGGCGTCCCACCAAATCGGACTTGCCAAGAACGCTACCCCTGGGTAACACCCGGGGGTAGCGTCGTTCTCGTCGAGCACGTTGACGCAGCCGGACCGAGGTTCGAGGGGGCAGCCGTGACCACGACACAGAACAACCGACCGGACGGAACGCAGGGCACGGGCGGCCCCACCGGACGGGTGGCGCCGATCGACGACCCCGACACCGGCCCGGCGGCCTCGGCGGGCGAGGCGGCCGCAACCGCCGCCGCGATCGACGAGGCCGGCGGCGCGGCGCCGCTGCCCGCCGAGGCGGGGCAGGTCTCCGAGAAGGAGGCCCGCCAGGTCGCCGAGGCGGCCCGGGAGTCGGCCTGGGACCGGCCCAGCTTCGGCAAGGAGCTCTTCCTCGGCCGGTTCCGGCTCGACCTGATCAACCCCTGGCCACGGTCCGATCCGGACGACGTCGCGCGGGCCGAGGAGTTCCTCGGCGCGTTCGGGGCGTACTTCGACGCCGAGGTGGACGGCGCGGCCATCGAGCGGGAGGCGTACATCCCGGACGAGGTCTTCCAGGGCCTGGCCCGGCTGGGCGCCTTCGGCATGAAGATCGACCGGAAGTACGGCGGGCTCGGGCTGAGCAACCTGCACTACTGCCGGGCGCTGATGCGGGCCGGCTCGATCAGCCCGGCCATCGGGGCGCTGCTCTCGGCGCACCAGTCGATCGGCGTGCCGCAGCCGCTGAAGATGTTCGGCACCCCGGAGCAGAAGCAACGGTTCCTGCCGCGGCTCGCCGTCGGTGAGGTCTCCGCGTTCCTGCTCACCGAGCCGGACGTCGGCTCCGACCCGGCCCGGTTGGCCACCACCGCCGAGCCGACCCCGGACGGCAAGGGGTACCGGCTCAACGGGGTGAAGCTCTGGGCCACCAACGGCACGGTCGCCACCCTGCTGGTGGTGATGGCCCGGGTGCCGGCGGCCGAGGGCCGGCGCGGCGGGATCACCGCCTTCGTGGTCGAGGGCGACAGCGAGGGCATCACGGTGGAGCGCCGCAACGCCTTCGTCGGCCTCCGCGGCCTGGAGAACAGCCTCACCCGGTTCCACGACGTCTTCGTGCCGGCGGAGAACGTGATCGGCGGCGAGGGCAAGGGGCTGAAGATCGCCCTGACCACGCTCAACACCGGGCGGCTCTCGCTGCCGGCGATGTGCGTCGGGGCGGGCAAGTGGTCGCTCAACGTGGCCCGGGAGTGGGCGGCCGACCGGGTCCAGTGGGGCCGGCCGGTCGGCGAGCACGAGGCGGTCGCCAAGAAGCTGGCCTTCATCGCCGCCACCACGTACGGCATGGAGAGCATGCTCGACCTCTGCTGCCTGCTCGCCGACGACGACCGCAACGACATCCGGATCGAGGCGGCGCTGGTCAAGCTCTACGCCAGCGAGATGGCCTGGAAGATCGCCGACGAGCTGATCCAGATCCGGGGCGGCCGCGGCTACGAGACCGCCGACTCCCTCGCCGCCCGGGGCGAGCGTCCCGCCGCCGTCGAGCAGATCCTGCGCGACCTGCGGATCAACCGGATCTTCGAGGGCTCCACCGAGATCATGCACCTGCTGATCGCCCGCGAGGCGGTCGACGCGCACCTCTCCGTGGCGGGCGACATCATCGACCCGGACGCGGGTCTGGGCCGCAAGGCGAAGGCGGGCGCGCGGGCCGGCGTCTTCTACGCGAAGTGGTTGCCCACCCTCGCCGTCGGCAAGGGCCAGAACCCCGGGGCGTACGCCGAGTTCGGCCCGCTCGCCGGTCACCTGCGGCACGTCGAGCGGACCTCCCGCAAGCTGGCCCGGTCCACGTTCTACGCGATGTCCCGCTGGCAGGGGAAGATGGAGCGCAAGCAGGCGTTCCTCGGCCGGGTGGTGGACATCGGCGCGGAGCTGTTCGCGATGTCCGCGGTCTGCGTCCGGGCGTACGCCGAGCGGGACACCCGTCCGGAGAACGTCGAGCTGGCCGACCTGTTCTGCCGGCAGGCGCGGCTGCGGGTCGAGGAGCTGTTCACCGGGCTCTGGTCCAACACCGACTCGATGGATGTGGCGGCGGCGAAGCGGATCCTCGACGGCCGGTACGCCGCCGTGGAGAAGGGCGTGGCGACACCGCCGGCGGACGCGCCCTGGGTGGCCCGCTGGACCCCCGGCCCGTCCACCGCGGAGGACGTCCGCCGCCGTATCCCGCCGGCGCACTGACCCGGCTGATTCCCGGCGACCACCGACCGGCCCGCGGCGGGCAGCCCCCGCTGCGGGCCGCTCGTCGGGTACCTGCAGCCCGGAGTCGGGGTCAGTGAGCGATGGCCCAGGCGATGACGGCAGCCAGGATGAGCCCGTTGAGCAGGGCCAGCACCAGGTACGCCTGCGGCGGGATCTTGCGACCCTTGCGGACGAAGCTCACCAGGACGCCCGCGTACGCCAGCAGCAGCACGGCGACGACGATCAGGAAGTACAGCACCGCCACACCCTAGCGGCCCGCCCGCAGTCCCAGTCTGCGCAGCTCCAGCGCGGCGAGCGCGTCGACGGTGTCGTCGTCGCCGCGGCGCCACGCCTCGGCCACGTCGGGCGCGATCCGGGCCAGCCGGCCGAGCGGCTGACCCGCGAGGGCCCGCAGCGCCAGCAGGTCGCGGCCGGCGGGGGCGGTGGCGAGCGCCTTCGCCGCGCCGGCCCGGCGCATCCAGCGCACCCGCAGCGGCAGCCAGCCGAAGAGCACCAGGCCGAGCGGGAAGACCAGGACCGCGATGCTGAGCGCGAGGGCCAGCTGGCCGACCAGCTCCTGCTGGTCGCGGCCCGCCTCGGCGACGGACCGCGCGGCGTCCGCGGCCCGGTTGAAGGGGGCGGTCAGCTCGTCGCCGACCAGTGGCACCCGGCCGACCTTGCCGCCGGCCTCGGCCAGGTTGTCGGCGAGGCCGCCGCCGGCCCCCTCCAGCTTCTGCCCGGGTACGGCGAGCTTCTGCACCAGGTCGTGCAGCCAGAGCGCGAAGCGGATCGCCGCGTAGACCCAGACGACGACGAGGAGGTCGGTGAGGAGCTGGCGGAGGGCGGTGGGAAAACGGTCGGCGTAGATCTTCACGCCGGACAGCGTGCCACGCTCCGGCCGCCGGGGCACGGGGGAGAATTCTCAGCCGGCGCAGGCCGGGCAGGTCCCGAAGATCTCCAGGGTGTGGCTGACCTCGGCGTACCCGTGCTGCGTGGCGACCCGTTCCGCCCAGCTCTCCACCGCCGGCCCGGCCACCTCCACCGTCCGCCCGCAGGCCCGGCAGACCAGGTGGTGGTGGTGACCCTCGCTGCACCGCCGGTAGAGGTGCTCGCCGCCGGGCGGGCGCATCACGTCGATCTCGCCGGCGTCGGCGAGCCCCTGCAACGTCCGGTAGACGGTGGTCAGGCCGACCCGCTCGCCCCGCTGGCGCAGCATCGCGTACAGGTCCTGCGCGCTGTGGAAGCCCTCCACCTCGGCCAGCAGCGTGCTCACGGCCGTCCGCTGGCGCGTGTTCCGCAACGTCCCCTCGGTCACGGTCCCTCCCCGGCGTGGCTGACCGCGTCCGCCACGATGTGTGCGACGTGCTCGTCCACGAGGGCGTACGCGATCTCCCGACCGCGCCGGGAGCCACGGACCACGCCGGCGCCGCGGAGCACCCGCAGGTGCTGGGAGACCAGCGGCTGCGGTGCGCCCAGCTTCTCCACCAGCTCGTGCACGCACCGTTCACCCTGCGCCAGCTCGGTCACGATCGCCAGCCGGATCGGTGCGGACAGCGCACGCAGCAGGTCACCCGCACCCTCGAAGGCGTCGTACCCGTTCGTGCCCGTCATCCCGTAACGGTAACCAATGCCAGCAGGATCGCTCGGGGGTGGCTCACCGCAGCACGACCTCGTGCGGCTCGGGGGCCGGCACGGCCGCGGGGCGGGTCCGCCAGCGCAGCGCCCGCCAGCCCGCCGCGGCGAGCGCGACCACCAGGAACGAGGCGATGGCGAGCAGCACCACCGAGGCGCCCGGCGCGGTGTCGGCGGTGGCCGCCACCCAGACGCCCGCCCCGGCGGCGAAGAGCCCCAGTGCCATGGCGGCCGCCATCGTGCTGCGGAAGCCCCGGGTGACCTGCTGGGCGGTGGCCACCGGCACCACCATCAGCGCGCTGATCAGCAGCACGCCGACCGCCCGCATGGCGATCGTCACGGTCACCGCGGTGGTCACCGCCAGCAGCAGGTTGAGCGCCCGGACCGGCAGGCCGGAGACCCGGGCGTACTCCTCGTCGTGGCAGACCGCGAAGAGCGCCGGGCGCAGCGCCAGCATGGTGACCAGGATGGCCGCGCCGAGCACCAGGATGGTGGTCAGGTCTGCCGGCGAGGTGGTGGTCAGCGAGCCGAACAGGTACGAGTTGAGCGAGGAGTTGCTGGTGTTGGAGAGCCCGACCAGCAGCACGCCGCCGGCGATGCCGCCGTAGAAGAGCAGCGCCAGGGCCAGGTCGCCGGAGGTACGGCCGCGGGAGCGGACCAGCTCGATGACGATCGCGCCGAGCGTCGCGGCGATCACCGCCACCAGCACCGGGGAGCGGTTCAGCAGCAGCCCGGCGCCGACGCCGGTGAGCGCCACGTGCCCGATCCCGTCGCCGATCAGCGCCAGCCGCCGCTGCACCAGGTAGATGCCGAGCGCCGGCGCGGCCAGCCCGATGACCAGCGCGCCGACCAGGGCGCGCAGCATGAAGTCGTACTGGAAGAGGTCCATGTCAGATGCTCCACAGCCCGGCGGGCTCCTCGTCGCAGTGCGGGTGCACGTGGTCGTGGTCGGGCTCCGCGTGGTGCCCGGCCGGCTCCGGCACCGCGCCGTCGTGGCAGATGCCACCCTCGTGCACGACGACCGCCCGGCTGATCAACGGTCGCAGCGGACCCAGCTCGTGGGCGACCAGCAGCACGGTCCCGCCGCCGGCGAGGAAGCCGCGCAGCGCCGCGGCGAACGCCTCCTGGCTCTCCGCGTCGACCCCGGCGGTCGGCTCGTCCAGCACCAGCAGCTCGGGTTCGCCGGCCAGGGCCCGGGCGATCAGGGTGCGCTGCTGCTGGCCGCCGGAGAGGGTGGCGACCGGGTCACCGGCCCGGTCGGCGAGCCCGACGGCGCGCAGCGCGGCGGCCACCGCCTCGCGGTCCGCGCGCCGCGCCGGCCGCAGGACGCCCCGGCGGGCCAGCCGCCCCGAGGCCACCACCTCGCCCACCGTGGCCGGTACGCCGCTGCCGGCGCCGAGGCGCTGCGGGACGTACCCGATGCGGTGCCACTGCCGGAAGCGGCGCTGCGGCGTGCCGAAGAGGGTGACCGACCCGGCGCTGAGCGGGACCAGCCCGAGCACGGCGCGGATCAGGGTGGACTTGCCGGAGCCGTTGGCGCCGAGCACGGCGACCACCTCGCCGGCGGTGACGGTCAGCGAGACGTCCCGCAGCACGGGGCGGCCGTCGTAGCCGGCCACCCCGTGGGTGACCGTGATGACAGGTGCGTTCACGAGCAGCTCAACGCCGTCCTCAGAGTCTGAAGGTTGGTGCGCATCACCGAAAGGTAGTCCCCGCCGTTGTCGGTCGACAGCCCCTCGATCGGATCCAGCACCGCGGTCTTCGCGCCAACCTCCCGGGCGATGGTGTCGGCGACCTTCGGGCTGACCAGCGTCTCGAAGAAGATCGTGGTGGCCCTGTGCTCCCGAGCCTCCTTCGTCACCTCGACGAGCCGCTGCGGCGAGGGCTCGGACTCGGGGGTGAGGCCGGCGATGCCGACCTGCGTCAGCTGGTAATGCTTGGCCAGGTAGCCGAAGGCGGTGTGGCTGGTAACGATCTCCCGGCGCTGGCAGGTCTGCAGGCCGGCGGTGTACTCGCTGTCCAGCTTCTCCAGGTCGGCGTGGAGCGCCTTCGCCCGGGTGGTGAAATCGGCGGCCCGGGCCGGGTCGACCTTGCCGAGCCGCTCGGCCACCTGGTCCGCGACCGTGGCCAGTCGGGTCGGGTCGAGCCAGATGTGGGGGTCCTTGCCGCCGGCCGACCCCTCCTCGTGGTCCGGCTCCGCGCTCGCCGCAGCGTCCTCGCCCTCGTGCTCGTGCGCCTCGGCGGTGGCGTCCATCAGCGGCTGAACCGTCGCCACGTCGAAGGAACGGTCGGCGGCGTTCTGCTCGACCGCCTCGTCCACGGCCGGCTGGAAGCCCTTCAGGTAGACGACCAGCTTCGCGTCCGCGATCTGACCGACCTGGGCGGGGTTGAGTTCCAGATCATGTGGCTCGGCGCCCGGCTTGACCAGGTTGGTCACCTGGACGGCGTCGCCACCGATCCGCTCGGCGATGAACTGAAGCGGGTAGAAGGCGGCCACCACGTCGACCCGCTTCGGGTCGGCGCCGGCCGACCCGTCGTCGGAGCAGGCGGCGGCGCCGCCGAGGGTGAGCAGGGCGATGATGGCGCCGGCGAGGGCGCGCGGAGCGGAGCGAACGGTCATGTCAACCACTGTCCGCGATAACGAAATTGATTGTCAAAAACGCATGATTGCATGTCAGAGCAGCTTGGTCATGGCCACCGCGATCAGCAGGGTCAGCATCACCAGGCGGATCACCCGGGTCGCCGCCGCCTGCACCGGCCAGGTGGTGACCATCAGCCACACCAGCACCGCGGCCAGCGCCAGCAACAGCAGGCCGCCCACCGGACCGGGCGCGAAGAGCGCCACCAGCACCAGGACCAGGGTGGCCAGGAACACCGTCGTCGGGTTGACCCGGGCCAGGCGGGCCAGCAGGGGGCTCTGCGTACGCTGCATCCCACAGACTCTACGAGGAGGACGCCGGTGCTGGTGACCAACCGGTTCGTGGTGGACGCCGAGGTCGCGCCCGACTTCACCGAGCGGGCGCACGCCGCCCTCGCGGCGCTCGCCGCCCGCCCCGGCTACCTGCGCGGGGAGTTGCTGCGGGCGCTGGACGACCCGACGCACTGGTGCCTGCTCACCGAGTGGGAGTCCGTCGGGGCGTACCGGCGGGCGCTGGGCGGCTTCGACGTGAAGATCACGGCGGTGCCGCTGCTGGCCCAGTCGATCGACGAGCCGTCGGCGTACGAGACGCTCGCCAGCGCCGCGCCGGACGGGGAGATCGTCATCGTCGACAGTGATCGGGCTGCAGGTCCTTACCGCTGACCCCGGTGGCACTACCCTCTGGCGTATGACCGCTCCCGGACCGGCAGCCCCGCCCCCTCACCCCGAGCTGTCCGGCGCAGGCGGCGCGCCGCCGGTCCCGGGGCCGCCGTCCGAGCCGGGCGTCCCCGCCGGCCCCGGGGTGGCCCCGCCGTTCGCCGCCCCGCCCACCGAGGGCGGTCGCCGCCGGCTCTGGCTCGGCCTCGGCGTCGGGGCGCTCGCCGTGCTGCTCTGCTGCGGCGGGGGCGGCGCGGCCATCGTCGGACTGGCGGTGAGCAACGTCCAGGCGATCGAGGAGCAGGGCCGGACGGTCACCGACGACTACTACCAGGCCCTGGTGGAGAAGGACTGGTCCAAGGCGTACGACACGCTCTGCGACGACGCCCAGCGGCGCGAGTCCCGGCCGGACTTCGAGCAGCGGGTCGCCGCGGAGCCGCAGATCTCCGGCTACCGGGTGGGCAAGGTCGACGCGCAGACCCTCACCGTGCCGGTCGACGTGACCCTCAGCGGCGGCAAGCAGGAGGCCCAGCAGGTGACCCTGGCGCCGGATCCGCAGACCGGTGGCATGGAGGTCTGCGGGGTGAGCTGACGGGCCCCCGGTATTCTGCTGGGCTCGGGACTACGGTAGCCGTACCGTTGTCCCGAACTGACCGTTCCATCCACATCGCCCCCGCCGACCGCCAGCCGGCGTAGGAGGAAACATGCCAGCCGACCGTATCGACGCCGTCGTCAGCCTCGCCAAGCGCCGAGGCTTCGTCTTCCCCTCCAGCGAGATCTACGGGGGCACCCGGTCGGCCTGGGACTACGGTCCGCTCGGCGTGGAGCTCAAGGAGAACGTCCGCCGGCAGTGGTGGAAGACCATGGTCCAGCAGCGTGACGACGTCGTCGGCCTGGACTCCGCGGTCATCCTGGCCCGCCAGGTGTGGGAGGCCTCCGGCCACATCGCCGAGTTCGTCGACCCGCTGACCGAGTGCCAGTCCTGCCACAAGCGGTTCCGCGCCGACCACCTCGAGGAGGCGTTCGAGGCCAAGCACGGCCGCCCGCCGGTCTCGCTGTCCGAGATCAACTGCCCGAACTGCGGCAACAAGGGCACCTTCACCGAGCCGAAGATGTTCAACGGCCTGATGAAGACCTATCTCGGCCCGGTGGAGAGCGAGGAGGGCCTGCACTACCTGCGCCCGGAGACCGCCCAGGGCATCTTCGTGAACTACAAGAACGTGGAGACGGTCGCCCGCAAGAAGCCGCCGTTCGGCATCGCGCAGACCGGCAAGTCGTTCCGCAACGAGATCACCCCGGGCAACTTCATCTTCCGTACGCGTGAGTTCGAGCAGATGGAGATGGAGTTCTTCGTCGAGCCGGGCTCCGACGAGGAGTGGCACGAGTACTGGCTCCAGCAGCGCTGGAACTGGTACCTGGACCTCGGCCTCTCCGAGGAGAACCTGCGCTTCTACGAGCACCCGAAGGAGAAGCTCTCCCACTACTCGAAGCGCACCGTCGACATCGAGTACCGGTTCCAGTTCGGCGGCACCGAGTTCGCCGAGCTGGAGGGCATCGCCAACCGGACCGACTTCGACCTCTCCACGCACAGCAAGCACTCCGGCGTCGACCTGTCGTACTTCGACCAGACCAAGGGCGAGCGCTGGATGCCGTACGTGATCGAGCCGGCCGCCGGCCTGACCCGCGCGGTGCTCGCCTTCCTGCTCGAGGCGTACGACGAGGACGAGGCCCCGAACACCAAGGGCGGCGTGGACAAGCGCACCGTGATGCGCTTCGACCCGCGGCTGGCCCCGGTGAAGGTGGCGGTGCTGCCGCTGTCCCGCAACGAGGCGCTCTCGCCGAAGGCGAAGGGGCTCGCGGCGGACCTGCGCAAGCGCTGGGTGGTCGAGTTCGACGACTCGCAGGCCATCGGCCGCCGCTACCGGCGGCAGGACGAGATCGGCACGCCGTTCTGCGTGACGGTCGACTTCGACACCCTCGACGACAACGCGGTGACCGTGCGGAACCGGGACACCATGGCCCAGGAGCGCGTCGCGCTGGACCAGGTCGAGCGCTACCTGATCGAGCGCCTGCCGGGCTGCTGAGCTGTTCACGGGGCTCCGGCCGGCGCGGAAAGGCGCCGGTCGGGGCCCCGTACACTTGTCCGGTGATCGCCCCTACCCTGCCCGCGCTGCGCCCGTTGACCCTCGGGCCGCACCAGGTGTGGCCGCCGGTGGTGCTGGCGCCGATGGCGGGCATCACCAACGTCGGTTTCCGGCGGCTCTGCCGGGAGCAGGGCGGCGGCATCTACGTCTGCGAGATGATCACCACCCGGGCGCTGGTCGACCGGAACCCGAAGACGCTGCGCATGATCGCCTTCGGCGCGGACGAGCAGCCGCGCAGCCTGCAGCTCTACGGCACCGACCCGGAGATCACCGCTGCCGCGGTGCGGATCGTGGTGGAGCGCGACCTCGCCGACCACATCGACCTCAACTTCGGCTGCCCGGTGCCCAAGGTGACGCGGCGTGGTGGCGGTTCGGCCCTGCCGTGGCGGCGCCGGCTCTTCGCCCGGCTGGTGAAGGCCGCGGTGGACGCCGCGTCGCCCGCCGGGGTGCCGGTCACGGTGAAGATGCGCAAGGGCATCGATGACGACCATCTGACGTACGTCGAGGCGGGCCTCGCCGCGCAGGACGCGGGCGTCGCGGCGGTCGCCCTGCACGGGCGCACGGCCGCGCAGCGCTACTCGGGCACCGCCGACTGGGACGCGATCGCCACCCTCAAGCAGGCCCTCGACGTCCCGGTGCTCGGCAACGGCGACATCTGGGAGGCCGACGACGCGCTGCGGATGGTGGCGCACACCGGGGTCGACGGCGTGGTGATCGGGCGGGGCTGCCTGGGCCGCCCGTGGCTCTTCGCCGACCTGGAGGCCGCGTTCAACGGCCGGCCGGAGCGGCGGCTGCCCAGCCTGGGCGAGGTGGCGGTGACCATGCGCCGGCACGCCGAGCTGCTGGTCGACCAGTTCGTCGCGGGCGCGCGCAACCCGGCCCGGGGTGAGCGGGACGGCTGCACCGACTTCCGCAAGCACGTCGCGTGGTACCTCAAAGGCTTCCCGGTCGGCAGCGAGCTGCGCCGCTCCCTGGCCATGATCGACAGTCTGGCCCAGCTCGACGACCTGCTCGGCAAGCTCGACCCGGCCGAGCCGTTCCCGGTGGCCGCCCTCGGCCAGCCGCGCGGCCGGACCAACTCCCCGGGCAAGGTCTTCCTGCCCGACGGCTGGCTGGCCAGCCGGGACGACGACACCGTGCCCGACGGCGCCGAGCTGGACGACTCCGGCGGCTGACCGCGGAGACGGCGAAAGGGCCGACCCCCGGGTGGGGGTCGGCCCTTTTCGTTGGTTGGTGCTGCCGGTCAGGAGGCGGTGTAGCCGCGGGTGGCGATCCAGTCGGCGAGGTTGTCGACGCTCATCCGGTAGGAGGCCATGTTCGGGTTGGCCGAGTCGGCGATGGTGACGGTGTGGCCGTTGTCGCGGTAGCCCACGACGCTGATGTAGTGGCCGCCCTCGAAGGAGTGGGTGTTGCCGTCGGTGTCGACGGCGGTGCCGGCGATGTTGGCGACCACGGCGCGGCCGTCGTCGACGGTGCGGACGATGTCGGCGCGCAGGGTGTCGGTCTGCTTGTCGTCGGCCTTGGCGTCCTTGATCTCGACGCTGCGGTAGACGTTGCGACCGGTTTCCTTGTTCAGCACCGGGGTGATGTCGTTGACGCTGTTGGTGCCGGCCTCGGTGGTGCCCATCTCCTTGGCCATGGCGTCGACGTCGATGGCCTTGCCCTGCACGGACAGGGCGTTACGGGTCGCGGCGGGGCCGCAGTAGTAGAAGTTCGGCTGGGCCTCGTAGCGGACGTTGAGTTCCCGCTCGCTGCCGTGCTTGCGGTCGGTCTGCACCTGCGCGGCGGGCTTGGCCTCGGCGGCGTGGGCGGCGATCGCGGGGCCGGCGATGCCACCGGCGGTGGCGGCGAGGCCGGCAGCGGTCAGGGCGGTCTTACGGATCAGATCGGTACGCATGATGGCGTGCTCCTCTGCCTTGGGGGTACACGACACACCGCAGGGGGGTGCGGTGGCGCGCGAAAAAGGGGGGAAAGTCCTGGGGGATCTGCCCGGCGGCTGGGCCTGCTCGGGTGTTCCGGGGATAACGACCCGGGCCGGCGGCGCATTCCACCAGGCTCGCGGGCTTCCCGGGGTTCCGGCCGCGGGGGCCGGGGTTCCAGGGGGATGTAACCGTCCCGGCCGGCCGGGTGTTCCCACGGCCAGGGCTCCGGGCTCTACCACCCGGCAGACCCGCGGTGGTATGCCATGTACAACGCCCCGACCCCCGCCGGCATTCCACCGCCGGGGTGCCCACGGCCACCGGACATCCCACCCCGAACCGGACACCCCACCCACCCGGGGGCGCACCCCGACCCGGCCACCCGACCCCACACGCCCCAGGCGTGGCAGCGGCCGGATAGGAGATGCCTGGTCAGGGGCCTGCGCCGGGTCGGGCTGGCGAGGAGTGGCCGGCTTTCCCCAGGAAACCGGTCACCGTGCGTACGGCGGTCGGTTTGGCCGCGGTTGTCACGCTCCGTTCGTGGCGGGCGGAGGTGCGGGCGTTCCGGCCGGGTCGGGGTGGACCTGGTCGGAGGTCCGATCCGCCGTCTCGGCGGTCGGCTGACGCGGCACCGCCGGCTGCGCCGGCTCCGCGGGCCAGGGGATCTCCGGGGACCGGTGGAACGCGATCCCGGCCCGGTCCCAACGCGGGCCGTGGCCGGCCAGCCGGTCCCGGAACCCGGCCCAGTCGTGGGTCGTCCGGGGTGACCAGGCCAGCTCGGCGAGGGCGGGCAGCCGGGGCAGCAGCATGAACTCGATCTCCGCCAGCGAGGTGACGGACTCGGTCCAGAGCGGCGCCTCGACGCCGAGCACCGCCTCCGCCGGCACGTCGGCGACGTGCGTACCCGGGTCCCAGTCGTACGACCGCCGCACGTCGATCAGGCCGGCCCAGTCGTGTCCGATCGGGGTGTCCGGGGCGTACTTCATGTCGAGGTAGGAGTGGTTGCCGGGGGAGAGGATCAGCCGGGCACCCCGGCGTACCGCCTCGGCGACCACCGGGTCGTCGCCGTTGGTGCCCCACCACTGGAGCACCCGCCCGTCGAGGTGCGCGGCCGGGGCGAGCTGGTGCCAGCCGACCACGGTCTTCCCGGTGGCGGCCACGATCCGCTGGGCCCGCTCGATGAAGCCGGTGTACGCCTCGCCCTTCACCTTGAACGCCTCGTCGCCCCCGATGTGCAGCCACGGCCCGGGGGTGAGCGCGGCCACCTCGCCGAGCACGTCCGACACGAAGTCGTACGTCCGCTCGTCGGCCGGGTCCACATAGCTGAAGCCGACCTCGGTGCCGGTGTACGGCGGCGGCGCGACCTTGTCCGGCGCCAGCTCCGGGTACGCGAGCAGCGCCGCGTTGGTGTGCCCGGGCAGGTCGATCTCCGGCACGACGGTGACGTGCCGGCGGGCGGCGTACCGGACGATGCGGCGGTAGTCGGCGGCGGTGTACCAGCCGCCGGGGCCGCCACCGACCTCGGTGGCGCCACCCATCGGGGCGAGCCGGGGCCAGGAGTCGACGGCGATCCGCCAGCCCTGGTCGTCGGTGAGGTGCAGGTGCAGGTGGTTGAGCTTGTACCGGGCCAGGTGGTCGATCACCCGCAGCACGTCGGCTACGCCGAAGAAGTGCCGCGCCACGTCGAGCATCGCGCCCCGGTAGGGGAACCGGGGCCGGTCGACGATCAACCCACCGGGCACCACCCAGCGTTCGGGCACGGGGGCCGGGCTCTCCACCGCGGTCGGCAGCAGTTGGCGCAGCGTCTGCACGCCGTGGAAGAGGCCGGCCGGCGTGGCGGCGACGATCCGGACGTCGGCGGAGGTGACCTGGAACCGGTAGCCCTCGTCCCCGAGCCGGTCCGCCGGGGCGGAGTTCACCGCCGGAGCCGGAGCCGGAGCCGTGGGGCCGGACAGGCTGAGGGCCAGCTGCCCGTCGGTCCCGTCGTCGGCCGCCTCGGCGACCGGCAGCGGATAGCCGGTCGCGGGGCGGAGCTGCTCGGCGAGCTGCTCGGCGACGTCCCGGGCGGCCGGGCCGGGGCTGACCCGGATCACCGCGTCCTCGGGGAGCACGAAGTCGGCCGTCGGGTCCGGCGCCACCCGCTCGGGGGCCGGGATCACGTCGCCCAGCCGGACCGGCGCCGGCGGGGCGAGCAGGTCGCCGGCCGTCCGCGCGGCGGCCCGGGCGAGGTCGGCCGCCGCCGGCTCGTGCGTCGGCAGGACGGCCGGGTCGGCCGCGTCCGGGCCGAGCGGGTCCGGCCCGGTGGCGGGGGTGGCGGAAGGGGTGGGCGGCACGGCGACGTCTCCGGGGGTGTATTCGCGAGGGATATGGCAAAAGTCAGGTTCAGCAGAACCAGTGCCGTCAAGAGTACGAGGGGAGCCGGGATTGCGTGATCGTGCGCGTGGAAGCGTTCCCAGAAACCACCGTGAACGCGGATAGTCGTGATGGCTGTGCCTATTGTCACCGAACGGTCCCAGGCCACTCGATGTTCGCTTAACCTTCGCCCACCGATCGCTGATGACGCCGGGATTACCGGCGGTCGGCCCCGGGGTATGAGGAAACTGAACCTTCGTTAAGTGTCAAATCCGGCGCGCGTGGGAGGCTCTGGTGGCATCGCAAGATTCGGTCGATCACAAGTACGTCTACGACTTCGCCGAGGGCAACAAGGAGCTCAAGGACCTGCTCGGCGGCAAGGGTGCCAACCTCGCCGAGATGACCAACCTCGGCCTGCCGGTTCCGCCCGGCTTCACCATCACCACCGTGGCCTGCAAGGCGTACCTGGAGACCGGCCGCGAGCCGGACGGGCTGGCCGGTCAGATCGAGGCGCACCTGGAGTCCCTGGAGCGCGAGATGGGCCGCAAGCTCGGCGACCCGCAGGACCCGCTGCTGGTCTCCGTCCGCTCCGGCGCCAAGTTCTCCATGCCCGGCATGATGGAGACCGTCCTCAACGTCGGCCTCAATGACCGCAGCGTGGTCGGACTCAGCGCGCAGGCCGGCGGGAACGACCGCTTCGCCTGGGACTCGTACCGCCGGCTCATCCAGATGTTCGGCAAGACCGTCTGCGAGGTGCCCGGCGAGGAGTTCGAGCACGCGCTCGACGAGGCCAAGCGGGCCAAGGGCACCCAGAACGACCTCGACCTCGACGCGGACGACCTGCGTGGACTCGTCGACGCGTACAAGAAGATCTTCGCCAAGCACACCGGGCGGGAGTTCCCGCAGGAGCCGCGGGAGCAGCTCGACCTGGCCATCCGCGCGGTCTTCGAGTCGTGGAACGCCGAGCGCGCGGTGGTCTACCGCCGGCAGGAGCGGATCCCGGCCGACCTGGGCACCGCGGTCAACGTGGTGGCCATGGTCTTCGGCAACCTCGGATCCGACTCCGGCACCGGCGTCGCCTTCACCCGGGACCCGGGCAGCGGCGCGCAGGGCATCTACGGCGACTACCTCGCCAACGCCCAGGGCGAGGACGTGGTCGCCGGCATCCGCAACACCGTGCCGCTGCAGGAGCTGGAGCGGATCGACAAGAAGTCCTACGACGAGCTGCTCGGGTACATGGCCCGGCTCGAGGAGCACTACAAGGACCTCTGCGACATCGAGTTCACCATCGAACGCGGCAAGCTCTGGATGCTGCAGACCCGGGTCGGCAAGCGGACCGCCGCCGCGGCGTTCGTGATCGCCGGGCAGCTCGTCGACGAGGGCCTGATCGACCTGGACGAGGCGCTGCACCGGGTCAACGGCGCCCAGCTCGCCCAGCTGATGTTCCCCCGGTTCAAGCTCGACCACGAGTTCGAGGCGGTGGCCAAGGGCATCGGCGCCTCGCCGGGCGCCGCGTCCGGCAAGGTCGTCTTCACCTCCGCCCGCGCGGTCGAGCTGGCCGCCGAGGGGCAGGCGGTGATCCTGGTCCGCCGGGAGACCAACCCCGACGACCTCAACGGCATGATCGCCGCCCAGGGCATCCTCACCTCGCGGGGCGGGAAGACCAGCCACGCCGCCGTGGTGGCCCGCGGCATGGGCAAGACCTGCGTCTCCGGCGCCGACGAGCTGGACGTCAACATTCCGGCCAAGAAGTTCACCGTGGCCGGGCAGACCGTCAGCGAGGGCGACATCGTCTCCATCGACGGCACCACCGGCAAGGTCTACCTCGGCCAGGTGCCGGTCATGCCGTCCGAGGTGGTGCAGTACTTCGAGGGCAGCCTCGACCCGGAGCACATCGACAACGCGCTGGTCCGGGCCGTACACCGGATCATGACCCACGCCGACGCCAGGCGGCGGCTGGCGGTCCGGACGAACGCCGACACCGGCGCCGACGCCGCGCGGGCGCGGCGGTTCGGCGCCGAGGGCATCGGGCTGTGCCGCACCGAGCACATGTTCCTCGGCGACCGCCGGGAGCTGGTCGAGCGGCTGATCCTGGCCCGCACCGACGACGAGCGGGAGTCCGCGCTGGCCGCCCTGCTGCCGTTGCAGCGGGACGACTTCGTGGAGATCTTCCGCGAGATGGACGGCCTGCCGGTCACCGTCCGGCTGATCGACCCGCCGCTGCACGAGTTCCTGCCCCCGCTGGAGCAGCTCGCCGTCAACGTCGCCGTCGCCCAGGAGCGCGGCGAGGACGTGGCCAAGGAGGAGGCGCTGCTCGCCGCCGTCCGGCGGATGCACGAGGAGAACCCGATGCTCGGCCTGCGCGGCGTACGGCTGGGCCTGGTCATCCCCGGCCTCTTCGCCATGCAGGTCCGGGCGATCGCCGAGGCGGCCGTCACGGTCGCCCGCGGCGGCGCGGTGGCCAAGCCGGAGATCATGGTCCCGCTGGTCGGCGCGGTGCAGGAGCTGGAGACGGTCCGCGCCGAGGCCGAGAAGATCATCGCCGAGGTGGTTGCGGACAGCGGCGTCGAGGTGCTGATCGGCACCATGATCGAGGTGCCCCGGGCGGCGCTGACCGCCGGGCAGATCGCCGAGGCGGCGCAGTTCTTCTCCTTCGGCACCAACGACCTGACCCAGATGGCCTGGGGCTTCTCCCGCGACGACGTCGAGGGGGCGTTCTTCTGGCGCTACCTGGAGCTGGGCATCTTCGGCATCTCGCCGTTCGAGTCCATCGACCGGGAGGGCGTCGGCCGGCTGGTCCGGATCGCCGCTGAGGAGGGCCGGGCGGCCCGGCCCGAGCTGAAGCTCGGGGTCTGCGGTGAGCACGGCGGTGACCCGGACTCGGTGCACTTCTTCCACGAGGTCGGGCTGGACTACGTCTCCTGCTCCCCGTTCCGCGTCCCGGTCGCCCGCCTGGAGGCCGGCCGCGCAGCCGTGGAGACCGACGGCTCCGACTCTCGCTGATCCGCGTCGGACACGGGGTCGTCGGCCTTCGCACCGGCGGCCCCGTGGCCGATTTCGACCCGGCCGGCATGACGCCCGGCGCGCCGATCGATCCGGCCGGGCGTAACCTGGGCGCACTGTTCGATCAACCGGGAAGGGTGGCCGCATGACCAGCGTCTGGGAGAGCCTGACCGTCGACGCCCGTGACCCGTCCCGGCTCGCCCACTGGTGGGCGGAGGCGCTCGGCTACCAGGTGATCAGCGACCGGCCGGACGAGGTGGAGATCCGCCGGGCGCCGGACCAGACCCCGGGCATCGTCTTCGTCCCGGTAAGCGACGACAAGATCACCAAGAACCGGCTGCACATCGACCTGCGCCCGGCCGACCAGGAGGCCGAGGTCGAGCGGCTGGTCGACATGGGCGCCCGGCACGTCGACGTCGGTCAGGGCGCCGTGGAGTGGACGGTGCTGGCCGACCCGGAGGGCAACGAGTTCTGCGTGCTGCGGCAGCGGGGATAGCGGTTGAGCGGCCGGTGGGACGACGCGGCCCGCCTGATCGACGAGGCGCCCAAGGACACCGGGTACGGGCGGTCGCCGTACGAGCGGGACCGGGCGCGGGTGCTGCACTCGGCGGCGTTCCGCCGGCTCGCGGCGAAGACCCAGGTGCACACTGCGGGCACCGGCACCGATGACTTCCTGCGTACCCGGCTGACCCACTCGCTGGAGGTGGCGCAGATCGCCCGCGAGATGGGCGCTCGGCTGGGCTGCGACCCGGACGTGGTGGACACCGCGGGGCTGGCGCACGACCTCGGCCACCCGCCGTTCGGGCACAACGGCGAGGACGCGCTGGACGCGCTCGCCGCCGACTGCGGCGGCTTCGAGGGCAACGCGCAGACGCTGCGGGTGCTCACCCGGCTGGAGGCGAAGGTCCTCGACCCGGACGGCCGCTCCGTCGGGCTCAACCTCACCCGGGCATCGCTCGACGCGGTCAGCAAGTACCCGTGGCCGCGCCGCCCGGGGCGGCGCAAGTTCGGCGTGTACGCCGACGACCGCCCGGTCTTCGACTGGCTGCGCGCGGGCGCCCCGCCCGGCGGCCGGCGCTGCCTGGAGGCGCAGGTGATGGACTGGGCCGACGACGTCGCGTACTCGGTGCACGACGTGGAGGACGGCATCCACGGCGGGTACGTCAGCCTGCGCCCGCTGCTGGAGGACGCCGACGAGCGGCGGGCGCTCTGCGCCGACGTGGCGGCCGCGTACTCGGGGGAGTCCCCGGACGACCTCGGTGAGGTGCTGGTCGAGCTGGTGGCCGAGCCGGCCCTCGCCCCGCTCGCCGCGTACGACGGCAGCCACCGGGCCCAGGCGGCGCTGAAGGCGACCACCAGCGTGCTCACCGGCCGGTTCGTCTCGACCGTGGTGGCCGCCACCCAGGAGCGCTTCGGCCCCGGCCCGCACCGCCGGTACGCCGCCGACCTGGTGGTGCCCCGCCGCATCCGGGCGCAGTGCGCGCTGCTCAAGGGCATCGCGCTGCGCTACGTGATGCGGCGCCCGGCCGCCGGTCCCCGGTACGCCAGCCAGCGGGAGATCCTCGCCGAGCTGGTCGCCGTCCTGGTCGACCGCGCGCCGGACGCGCTGGACCCGGTCTTCGCGCCGCTGTGGCGGGACGCCCGGGACGACGCCGCCCGGCTGCGGGTGGTGGTCGACCAGGTCGCCTCGCTCACCGACCCGGCGGCGCTGGCCTGGCACGGCCGCCTGGTGGGCGCCCGGCCCGGGCTCGGCTGAGCGGGTTCTGACTGCGGCCCGGTGGGGGACGGTCGCGACTTAGGCTAGCCTAAGCAGCATGAGTGAGCGCCCGAAGAAGGTCACCGCCGCGAAGGTCCTGCGGACCGAGCGGCCCACCCCGCACCTGATCCGGCTCGTCCTGGGCGGTGCGGAGCTGACCGGCCTGCCGGTGGGCGCGTACACCGACCACTACATCAAGTTCGTCTTCCCGCCGGCCGGGGTCAGCTATCCGCACCCGGTGGACCTGGCCAGCCTGAAGCGGGAGCTGCCCCGCGAGCGGTGGCCGCGGCTGCGGGCGTACACGGTCCGGGCCTGGGACGCGACCGCCGGCGAGCTGACCGTCGACGTGGTGCACCACGGCGACGAGGGGCTGGCCGGCCCGTGGGCCGCCGCCCTGTGCCCCGGCGACGAGGTGCTCTTCACCGGCCCCGGCGGCGCGTACGCCCCGGACCCGGCCGCCGACTGGCACCTGCTGGTCGGCGACGAGAGCGCCCTGCCGGCGATCGCCGCCGCGCTGGAGCGGCTGCCGGTCGGCGCGCCCGCCAGGGTCTTCGTCGAGGTCGACGGCCCGGCCGACGAGCTGCCACTGGCCAGCCCCGGCGCGGTGGAGCTGACCTGGCTGCACCGGGCCGGCCGCCCGGTCGGCGAGGCGCTGGTCGAGGCGGTCCGCGCGCTGGACTTCCCGGCCGGCGCGGTGCACGCCTTCGTCCACGGCGAGGCCACGTTCGTCAAGGAGCTCCGCCGGCTGCTGCGGGTCGAGCGCGGCCTGCCCCGGAACGCCCTCTCCATCTCCGGCTACTGGCGGCGCGGCATGGACGACGAGGCCTGGCGCTCCACCAAGGCCGCCTGGACCGCCCAGGTCGAGGCCGAGGAGACCGCCACCCTCCCCGCCTGACCTCCCTCCGGCCCGTGGTGGTCGGGGTGCGGTCCGGGCAGGTGGAGATGCGCGGTATCGGTCCTGTCGGGTCCGTCGGCCAACCAGGATTGGGCCATGGCGGAGCAGGTGGGGGAGAGTCCGGCCGGCGCCGGGCGCACCGACCGGGTGGTCCTGACGGCGGGGGTCGTCGGGGTGCTGGCGGTGGTCGGCTGGGGCGTGTTCGGGGGCGGCTCCCTCGCCGGGGTCGGCAAGGCCGGGCTGGCCTGGGTGATCAGCACGTTCGGCTGGTTCTTCGTGGTGGCCGCGGACGCCTTCCTCGTCCTCTCCGTGGTGCTCGGGGCGTCCCGGTTCGGCCGGATCCGGCTCGGCGCGGACGACGACGAGCCGGAGTTCAGCACGCTGGCCTGGGTGTCGATGATGTTCAGCACCGGCATGGGCATCGGCCTGGTCTTCTACGCGGTCGCCGAACCGATCCAGCACTACGCGTCGCCGCCGCCCGCCGCCGGGGTGCAGCCGCAGAGCGCCGAGGCCGCCTCGGTGGCCATGCAGTACACGCTCTTCCACTGGACGCTGCACCCCTGGGGGATCTACGCGATCGCCGCGCTGGCGCTGGCGTACTCGACGTTCCGCAAGGGGCGCGGCAGCCGGATCTCGGCCGCCTTCGAGCCGCTGCTCGGCGCGCGGGCGTACGGTCCGATCGGGCGGGCCATCGACCTGCTCGCGGTCTTCGCCACCGTCTTCGGCTCGGCGACCAGCCTGGGGCTCGGCGCGCTCCAGGTGGCCGCCGGCCTCGACTCGGCCACCGGGGTGCCGGACAGCGTCGCCGTCGAGCTGGTGGTGATCGCGGCGCTCACCGCCGCCTTCGTGGTCTCCGCGTTCACCGGGCTGCACAAGGGGATCAAGTGGCTGTCGACCAGCAACGTGGTGCTGGCCGTCGGGCTGATGGCCTTCGTCTTCGTGGCCGGCCCGACGATCTACACGCTGGAGGTGCTGCCCGCCTCGGTCGGTGACTACCTCAACAACCTGGTGGTCATGTCGACCCGGACCGGGGCGTTCAGCGACCCGGCCTGGCTGGGCTCCTGGACGATCTTCTACTGGGCGTGGTGGATCTCCTGGGCGCCGTTCGTCGGGATCTTCATCGCCCGGATCTCGCAGGGGCGGACGGTCCGGGAGTTCGTCACCGGCGTGCTGCTGGTGCCCAGCGGGGCCAGCGTCGTGTGGTTCGCGATCATGGGTGGGACCGCGCTGCGGGTGCAGCGGACCGGCGCCCGGGACCTGGTCGCCGACGTCGGCGCGAGCGTGGAGAACGCCCTGTTCGGGCTCCTGCAAGCGCTGCCGCTGGCGACGGTCACCACGGTGCTGGCGGCGGTGCTGGTGGCGCTCTTCTTCATCACCGGCGCGGACTCCGCCGCGCTGGTGCTCGGCTCGCTGAGCTCCCGGGGCGCGCTGCGGCCGCACCGGGGCGTGGTGGTGCTCTGGGGCGTACTGATCGGGGCGGTGGCGGCGGCGTTGCTGCTCGCCGGCGGCCTGGCCGCGTTGCAGCAGGCCACCATCCTGGTCGCGCTGCCGTTCGTGGTGGTGATGCTCGGCCTTGCGGTCGCCCTGGTCCGGGAGATGGCCACCGACCCGGCGGTGCACCCGCGGGCCCGGCCGCGCCGCTCCGGACTGGCCGCGGCGGTGCGCGCCGCCCGGTCGTACGAGGAGGAGGACCCGCCGCCGGTGACCCGCTGGTTGCACCGCCGCCCCCGCTGACCTGGGTCCCGGCGTCCTTCGCCACACGGGCGTGCCCCCACGGCCGGATCGTCGGCCCGGCAGGGCAGGATGTACGCCGAGGAGGTGGCGGAGATGGCGGGGCGGATCCGGGACGAGGACATCGCGCTGGTCCGCGAGCGCAGCTCCATCGGCGAGGTCATCTCCGACACGGTCACCCTGAAGTCGGCCGGCGGCGGCAACCTCAAGGGGCTCTGCCCGTTCCACGACGAGAAGAGCCCCTCGTTCAACGTCTCGCCCGCCCGCAACGTCTGGTACTGCTTCGGCTGCGGGGCCGGTGGTGACGCGATCAAGTTCCTGATGGACGCCGAGCACCTCAGCTTCGTCGAGTCCGTCGAGCGGCTCGCCGCCCGCGCCGGCATCCAGCTGCGGTACGTGGAGGACGACCGGTCCACCCCGCGCGCCCGCCCGCAGCAGGGGCAGCGGCAGCGGCTGGTCGCCGCACACGCGGCCGCGGTGGAGTTCTACCGCGCCCAGCTCACCACGGCCGGCGCCCGCCCGGCCCGGGAGTTCCTGGCCCAGCGTGGCTTCGACCGGGCCGCCGCCGACCGGTACGGCTGCGGCTTCGCCCCGGACGGCTGGGACCTGCTCACCAAGCACCTGCGCCAGCAGGGCTTCACCCACGACGAGCTGGTCACCGCCGGGCTGTCTCGACCGGCCCGGTCGGGCTCCCTGATCGACCGGTTCCGCCGCCGGCTGCTCTGGCCGATCCGCGACCTCACCGGCGATGTCATCGGGTTCGGCGCCCGCAAACTCTTCGACGACGACGACGGCCCGAAATACCTCAACACCCCCGAGACGCCGATCTACAAGAAGTCGCACGTCCTCTACGGCATCGACCAGGCCAAGCGGGAGATCGCCAAGCAGGGCAAGGTGGTCGTGGTCGAGGGCTACACCGACGTGATGGCCTGCCACCTGGCCGGCGTCAGCACCGCCGTGGCGACCTGCGGCACCGCGTTCGGCACCGACCACATCGGGGTGCTGCGCCGCCTGCTGCTGGACACCGACGCGGTGGCCGGCGAGATCATCTTCACCTTCGACGGGGACGCCGCCGGCCAGAAGGCCGCGCTGCGCGCGTTCGAGGACGACCAGCGCTTCGTCGGCCGCACCTTCATCGCGGTCAGCCCCGACAACATGGACCCGTGCGAGCTGCGCCTGGCCAAGGGCGACCTGGCCGTCCGCGACCTGGTCGCCCGCCGCGAGCCGCTGGTCGACTTCGCGCTGCGCCACATGATCAACCGGTACGACCTGGACACCGTCGACGGCCGGGTGGAGGCGATGCGCCGGGCCGCCCCGCTGGTCGCGAAGATCAAGGACCGGGAGAAGCGCCCGGAGTACGTCCGCAAGCTCGCCGGTGACCTCGGCATGGAGATCGAGCCGGTGCAGCGGGCGGTGCTGGCCGCCGGCAACGGCCAGCCGACCGGCGAGCGCCCCGCCCCGGCCCGTCCCGCCCCGGCCGCCCCCGCCGTCGACAGCCCGCAGTCGATGGTCGAGCGGGAGGCGCTCAAGCTCGCCCTCCAGGAGCCGGTGCTGGCCGGCCCGATGTTCGACGCGGTCGAGTCCGTCGAGTACCGCCACCCCGTCCACGTGGCGGTGCGGGCGGCGATCGCGGCGGCCGGCGGCGCGGCCGCGGCCACCGGCGGCGCGGTCTGGATCGAGCAGGTCCGCGACGCCTGCGAGGACCTGGCCGCCCGGGCGCTCGTCGGCGAGCTGGCCGTCGAGCCGCTGCGCATCGACGGCGAGCCGGACCCGCGCTACGTCTCGGTGACCATGGCCCGACTCCAGTTCGGCTCGGTGACGGCCCGGATCAGGGACCTCAAGTCGAAGATCCAGCGGATCAACCCGGTGAGCAACAAGGACGAGTACTTCGCGCTCTTCGGGGAACTGCTCTCGCTGGAGCAGCACGCGCGGGCGCTGCGCGAGCAGGCCGCCGGAGGACTGTGATGGGACTGTTCAACCGGAAACCGAAGCTGCCCCCCGCCGACCGGCCGCCGCTGGCGACCGACGAGCGGGTGCTCGCCTGGGCCGCGGCCGGCAACGGCGAGGGCGACGGCGTGGTCGTCGCCAGCAACCTCGGGCTCTGGTTGCCCGGCCGGGGGCACCGGCTGGGCTGGCACGACATCCTCAAGGCGGTCTGGTCGGGGCGCGAGCTGACCGTCACCCCGGCCGAGCGGGTCGCCGAACGGGACGGCTACCTGGTGGTGGCCGACTGCCCGGCCGAGACGTACCTGCTGCTCGATCCCGGGGACCTGCCGCACCAGGTGCGGGCGAGGGTCACCCGCTCGGTGGCGTACACCGCGCACCACGAGGTGCCCGGCGGCGCCGGTCGGATCGCCGCCCGCCGGGTGGCCGGCGTGGACGGGCTGGCCTGGACGGTCCGCTATGACCCGGGCACACCGGCCGAGGACGAGACGGTGGCCGCCGAGACGGACCGGCTGGTCGCCGCCGCGCGCGCCGCGACCGCCCCGGCCGACGTCTGACGCTCAGCCGCTCCGGTAGTACCGGGCCGCCCCCGGGTGCCGGGCCCGGACGGTGCCGTCCGGGCCCGGCCGGGTCAGTTCGCGCCGAGGTCCCCCAGCGCCTTCGCCGCGCCCCGGTGCAGCGGCACCGGGTCGGTCTTGCGGGCGTTCTCCAGGCTGATGCCCTTGGCCGCCGGGTTGGCCTGGGCGAGGGCGTCCTTCTTCTCGAACACGGTCTTCGTGATGGCGCAGGCGACGTCGGCGTCCAGGTCCTTGCGCACCAGCGGCACGTTCGGCACCACGATGGTCGGGGTGTCGGTCTGCGTCCGGTAGACGTCGGCGCGGATCGTCCCCGCCTGGTACGCCGGGTTCAGCTCGGTCAGCTTCGGCAGCAGCGGGCTGATGTCGATGAACTTGACCTTGTCCCCGGCGGTGGTGAACAGATCGGTGAGGCCGCCGGTGGGCAGCCCGCCGGACCAGAAGAAGCCGTCGATGCCGCCCGAGCGCGACCGGTCCGGCAAGGACGCGGCCCGGTTTCTCGTCCTCGAATTGGGCGGCGAGTTCCCGACTGTCGTGGCGGGCGCCCGCCGGCCCGTCGTCGGCCCAGGACGGGTCGTCGATCCCCGCCGTCGTCCGGCGGAAGCGGCACCGCGGCGGCGTCGGGCTCGGCGGCCACCCCACGGTTCCAGGCGGGCCGGGGTTTCGGGAGGTGGCCGTCGGAGGAGCGAACGGACGACATGAGTGGGCACGATACGCGAATCCGCTACGCCTTGGAACATTGCCGAATGTGATTGCGCTAAGTGACGGAATTGAACGGGCAATTACTCTGCGCAGGATTCTTCCGAGCGGTTTTCGCAATTCCTGCGGCAAGTGCGCGGCATTCTTCCGCCATCGGCGACCGTCCGAAAGTGATCTGTCCATTATGGTGGCTATGACCCGGTGGGCCGGGTGGAGCGAGGCGGCGGCACCCCGTCGCGCACCGTAGCTGGCATTACCTTGTGTAGCCATCCGCGCCTTCCGCCGTATCCGATTAACCGGTCGATGGTGTCGGACCCGACCGCTATGGTCGGCCGGTGACCACTGCTCAACCACTCATCCAGGCTCGGGGGCTGGTGAAGCGGTTCGGCGACTTCACCGCCGTCGACGGCATCGACGTCGAGGTGCGACCCGGTGAGGCGTTCGGCTTTCTCGGGCCGAACGGCGCCGGCAAGTCCTCCACCATGCGCATGGTCGGCTGCATCTCCCCGCCGAGCGGCGGCGAGCTGCGCATCCTCGGCATGGACCCGGTCCGCGACGGCCCGGCGATCCGGGCCCGGCTGGGCGTCTGCCCCCAGCTGGACAACCTCGACCCGGAGCTGACCGTCCGGGAGAACCTCACCACCTACGCCCGCTACTTCGGCATTCCGCGCCGGGTGGCCCGCGGGCGCGCGGCCGAGCTGCTCGACTTCGTTCAGCTCACCGAGCGCGCCGACAGCAAGGTCGAGCCGCTCTCCGGCGGCATGAAGCGCCGGCTGACCATCGCCCGCGCGCTGGTCAACAACCCGGAGATCGTCCTGCTCGACGAGCCCACCACCGGGCTCGACCCGCAGGCCCGGCACCTGGTCTGGGAGCGGCTGTTCCGGCTCAAGCAGCAGGGCGTCACCCTGGTGCTCACCACCCACTACATGGACGAGGCCGAGCAGCTCTGCGACCGCCTCGTGGTGATGGACGGCGGCCGGATCGTGGCCGAGGGCTCGCCCCGCGCCCTGATCGAGCGGCACTCCACCCGGGAGGTGGTGGAGCTGCGCTTCGCCGCCGACTCGCAGGAGGCGTTCGCCGGCAAGCTCGACGGGCTGGGGGAGCGGGTCGAGGTGCTGCCCGACCGGATCCTGCTCTATGTCGCCGACGGCGACGCGGCGGTCGCCGAGGTCACCGCGCTCGGCCTCGTCCCCGCCAGCGTGCTGGTCCGGCGCAGCAGCCTGGAGGACGTGTTCCTGCACCTCACCGGCCGCACCCTCGTCGACTGACCACCAACCCCGACCGGCGCGGCTGGTGGGCCACCCAGCCCTTGTTAGGAGGTTCGCCGTGAATGTTCTGCCCCGACGTCGGGCCGGGCTCGTCGCGCTCCCACTCGGCGTCCTTGCCCCTGCCGTTGCCGCCACAGCAAGGGAGATGTCGCTGGTCGCTGCCCGCCCTGTGAAGCGTCAACCCGGCACCGCCAGAGCGGGTCAGACCGGGACCGTCCCACCGCAAGGCGGGACATCCGATCGAATGCTCACCAAGCACCATGAGAGGAAACGGTGGTCGGCGTGAGCGTGGCGGAGCGGGCCCGGCCGGCGTTGCCGCGGGTGCCGGCGCTGGCGGTGCTCGCGCACCACCTGGTGGGCTACCGGCGCACCTGGCGGGCGGGGGTCTTCTCGTCCTTCCTGCTGCCGGTGCTCACCGTGGTCGGCTTCGGCTTCGGCGTCGGGGCGTACGTCGACCAGGGCGTCGGCGGCGTGCGCTACCTCGACTGGCTGGTGCCGGGCCTGATCGCCTCCACCGCGATGCAGGTGGCGATCAGCGAGTCGACCTGGCCGGTGCTGAGCAACTTCCGCTGGATCAAGACGTACTTCGCCCAGGTCGCGGCGCCGCTGCGGGTGGCCGACATCCTCGCCGGTCACCTCGCCTTCGTGCTGTTCCGGGCGTTCACCAGCTCGGCCGCGTTCCTGCTGGTGACCGCCCTGTTCGGGGCGCTGCGATCGCCGTGGGCGGTGGCCGTGCTGCCGGTGGTGCTGCTGCTCAGCCTGGCGGTGGCCGCGCCGACCTTCGCGTTCAGCGCCTGGGCGCCGAGCGACAGCTACCTGGCGCTGCTGTTCCGCTTCGCGGTGATCCCGATGACGCTCTTCGCCGGGGTGTTCTTCCCGGTCGAGTCGCTGCCGTCGGGGCTGCGCCAGCTGGCGTACGCGACGCCGCTCTGGCACGGGGTCGACCTCTGCCGGGCCGCCACGCTCGGGGTGGCCCCACAGTGGTCGGTCCCCGGCCACCTGCTCTACCTCGCCGCCTGGGCGCTCGCCGGCTGGCTGCTGGCCCGGCGCGCGTTCCGCCGCGAGCTCGTCGTCTAGGGGAGGGATGTCATGGTCGGTCTCGTCCTGCCCCGGCTGGTCAGCTTCGAGGGTGCGCCCCGCCGCTCGGCCTCGGTGGCCGAGCGCAACCTCACGTCGCTGAGGAGCGCGTACTGGCTGGTGCTCATCTCCGGCTTCCTGGAGCCGGTGCTCTACCTCTTCTCCATCGGCATCGGGGTGGGGGCGCTGGTCGGCGACCTCACCCTCCCCGGCGGCCGGGTCGTCTCGTACGCCGCCTTCGTCGCCCCGGCGATGCTGGCCTCGTCGGCGATGACCGGTGCGCTGGCGGAGACCACCTTCAACTTCTTCGGGAAGATGAAGTTCATGAAGCTGTACGACGGGATCATCGCGACCCCGGTGCAGCCGTTCGAGATCGCCCTCGGCGAGCTGGGCTGGGCGATGATCCGGGGGACGCTCTACTCGGCCGCCTTCCTGGTCGTCATGGTGGCGATGGACCTGACCACCGTGGGCCGGGCGGTAACCGCGTTCCCGGCCGCGGTGCTGGTCGGGTTCGCCTTCGGCGCGCTCGGCATGGCCGTCGCCACGTTCATGCGCAGCTGGCAGGATTTCGACCTGATGGGCTCCGCCCAGTTCACCCTGTTCCTCTTCTCCGGCACCTTCGTCCCGGCGGAGGCCTATCCGGCCGTGCTGCGCTGGGTGGTCGAGCTGAGCCCGCTCTACCGGTCGGTACACCTGATCCGGGGCATCTCCGTCGGCGCGGCCGGCTGGTCCTGGCTGCTCGACGTGGCGTACCTGCTGGTGCTGACCGCGGTCGGGCTCCTCGTGGCCTCCCGGCGGATGGGCTGGCTGCTCTACAAGTAGGTGGTTAACGCCCGTCGCGTCGGGGCATGTCGTTGCTGACGATGCCGACCATGAGGGGAGGGGCGATGGCCTCCGACGAGTCTGCCGCCCGCAGCGGGCGCGACCGCGACGAATCCGCCGCGGCCTCCGCGCCCCGCAACGGCGTGGACCGGGCCCGGGACCGGGTTGACCGGTCCGGCGGCCGGCGGGCCGCCGAGGACCGCGGCGGCGACCGGCCCCGCAACCGCCTCGACCTGGACCGGGCGGGTCGGGGGCCGGACCGCTCCGGTCCGGTCGGCCCGGACGACGGGCCGGACAGCCCGACCGCGCTGCCGGGCGCCGGGTGGAAGGCCGCGCTGAAGCGCACGGTCAGGGAGTTCCAGGACGACAGCCTGACCGACTGGGCCGCCGCGCTCACCTACTACGGGGTGCTCTCGATCTTCCCGGGCGTGCTGGTGCTCATCTCGGTGCTGGGGCTGCTCGGCGACAGCGCCACGGAGGGGGTCAAGGACACCGTCAACGAGGCGGTGCCCGAGGAGAACATCCGCAGGATCATCGAGACCGCGATCGAGCAGGCGGGCACCTCCGGCGGCCTGGCCAGCATCGCCGCGATCATCGGTGTGCTCGCCGCCTTCTGGTCGGCCTCCGGCTACATCGCCGCCTTCATGCGCGCCTCCAACACCATCTACGACGTGCCGGAGGGGCGGCCGATCTGGAAGACCCTGCCGATCCGGCTCGGGGTGACCGCCCTGGTCGGCGTGCTGCTGCTGGCCGCCGCGGTGATCGTGGTCTTCACCGGCGGCCTCGCCGAGCAGGTCGGCAGCGCGGTCGGGCTGGGTTCGACGGCCGTGACGGTGTGGAACATCGCCAAGTGGCCGGTGCTGCTGATCCTGGTGAGCCTGATGTTCGCGATCCTCTACTGGGCCTCGCCGAACGCCCGGCACGGCGGCTTCCGCTGGGTCAGCCCGGGCGGGGTGCTGGCCGTGGTGATCTGGCTGGTGATCTCCGGTCTCTTCGCCCTTTACGTCGGCAACTTCGGCTCGTACAACAAGACCTACGGCGCACTGGCCGGCGTGATCATCTTCCTGGTCTGGCTCTGGCTGAGCAACATCGCGATCCTGCTCGGCGCGGAGTTCGACGCCGAGCTGGAGCGCGGACGCGCCATCGAGGCCGGGCACCCGGCCGAGGAGGAGCCGTACGTCGAGCTGCGCGACGACCGGAAGCTGAAGAAGAAGCGCAACGCCGCCGGTCGCTGACCCCGTACCCGTCGACCGCCCCGCCGCTTCCGTCGCGGCGGGGCGGTCGCACGTCCATGGCCCGGTGCCCGCTCCGGGATGAGCTGGGCAGGAACCGGCCTGCTTTTTGGTGATCCACTACGCGCTTTTGCTCAGATGGACAAAAGTTTGGGTCGGATCGCGCTGAAGCTATGGACACGCGGCCCGGAAGGCTCCTACTGTGTCGGACACGACACATCGCCGTTGCGTCGATGTGAACGACTCCGATGCGGAGGTGAGTCCCGGTGCGGACGGTGGACCCCCTGCACGTACGGCTGTTGCGGTTGCTCCGGGACGAGGGGGCGGTGTCCCGGGCGGAGCTCGGCGACCGGTTGCAGATGCCGCGCCCCCGCCTCCTCACCGAGCTGGAACGGCTGGTCGGCCTCGGCTACGTCGCCGAGGCGGGGCTGGCCGCGTCCCGCGGCGGGCGGCGCTCCACACTGGTCGAGCTCAGCCCGCACCTGCGCTTCGCCGCGGTCGACCTGGGCGCCAGCTCGATCGACGTCGAGGTGGTCAACGGCCGCCTCGAACCGGTGGTCGCCTACACCGAGCCGGCCGACATCCGCTCCGGCCCGAAGGTGACCCTCCAGCGGGTCAACGAGCTGCTGCACAAGGCCAAGGTGGACGGCGCGTACGAGCGGCTCGACTCGGTCGGCATCGGCGTGCCCGGGCCGGTGAGCTTCCGCGACGGCGTCCCGGTCTCGCCGCCGATCATGCCGGGCTGGGACCGTTTCCCGGTCCGGGAGCTGCTCACCCGGGAGCACGGGTGCCCGGCGGTGGTCGACAACGACGTCAACATCATGGCGATCGGCGAACGACACGGCGGGGTCGCCCACTCGGTGGACGACTTCCTCTTCATCAAGATCGGCACCGGGATCGGCTGCGGCATCTACCTCAGCGGCGAGGTGTACCGGGGCACCGACGGCTGCGCCGGGGACATCGGCCACATCCAGGTCGACGCGAACGGTCCGATGTGCTCCTGCGGCAACCTCGGCTGCCTGGAGGCGTTGTTCAGCGGTGCCGCGCTGGCCAAGGAGGCGACCGCGGCGGCCCGGGCCGGCATCTCCCCGGCGCTCGCCGAGCGGCTCGAGGCCCGGGGCGCGCTGACCGCGCTGGACGTCGCGCAGGGGGCGGCCGAGGGGGACGTCACCTGCATCCAGCTCATCCGCGACGGCGGCCGGCGGGTCGGCAGCGTGCTGGCCGGGCTGGTGAGCTTCACCAACCCGTCGATGATCGTGATCGGCGGCGGGCTCGCCCAGCTCGGCCACATCCTGCTCGCCGAGATCCGCAGCGTGGTCTACCGCCGGTCGCTGCCCCTGGCCACCGGCAACCTGCCCGTCGTCCTCTCCGAGCTCGGCCCGCGCGCCGGGGTCGCGGGGGCCGCCGTGCTCGCCAGCGACCTGGCCTTCGGGGAGGCGTCATGACCGGCCGCGACACCGATCCGGCCGGCCCGGCCCGGCCACCGACGAGCGGGAGCGAGGAGGTCGTCGTGACGAATGCACCGCTGGTGGAGGCGCCCGCGGACACCGTCGCGGGCGAGGTGGTCCTGCGCCTCACCGACGTGGTCAAGACCTTCCCCGGCGTACGCGCGCTGGACGGGGTGCAGCTGGAGGTGCGCGCCGGCGAGGTGCACTGCCTGCTCGGGCAGAACGGCGCCGGCAAGTCCACCCTGATCAAGGTGCTCTCCGGGGTGCACCGGCCGGACTCCGGCGAGGTCCAGTGGCGTGGCGAGCCGGCGGCCTTCGCCAGCCCGCAGGCCGCGATGCGGGCCGGGATCGCCACCATCTACCAGGAGCTCGACCTGGTCGACGACCTCTCGGTCGCGGAGAACGCCTTTCTCGGCCACGAGCCGCGCCGGTTCGGTTTCGTCCGTCGCGGCCGGATGGCCCGCCGGACCCGGGAGATCCTCGGCCGCCTCGGCCACCCGGAGATCCCGCCGGGGCGGATGGTCCGGGCGCTCCCCGCCGCCGGCAAGCAGGTGGTCAGCATGGCGCGGGCGCTCTCCCACGAGGCCCGACTGATCATCATGGACGAGCCGAGCGCGGTGCTGGCCCACGACGAGGTGGGCAACCTGTTCCGGATCATCCGCGAGTTGACCGCGCAGGGCATCGCGGTCATCTACATCTCGCACCGGCTGGAGGAGATCCGCGAGATCGGCGACCGGGTGACCGTACTCAAGGACGGCCGGACCACCGCGGCGAACCTGCCGGCGCGCGAAACCCCGACCCGCGACCTGGTCGCCCGGATGACGGGCCGGAGCATCGAGTACGTCTTCCCGGACCGCCCGGCCGACGACCCCGCCGGCGCCGAGCTGCTGCACGTGGCGGGCCTGACCCGGGCCGGCGAGTTCGCCGACGTCTCGCTGACCGTGCGGGCCGGCGAGATCGTCGGCGTCGCCGGGCTGGTCGGCTCGGGCCGTTCCGAGCTGCTGGAGACCATCTACGGCGCCCGCCGCGCGCAGGCCGGCACCGTCCGGATGGGCGGCCGGACGCTGCGACCGGGCAGCGTCGGCGCGGCGGTGCGCGCCGGCATGGGGATGGCCCCCGAGGAGCGCAAGAGCCAGGCGCTGCTGCTCGGCGAGTCGATCTACCGCAACGTCACCCTGGCCACATTCGGCCGGTACGCCCGACTCGGCTTCACCGACGCCGGGCGGGAGCGGGCCGAGGCGGACCGGATCGCCGAATCCCTGGAGCTGCGTCCCCGCGACGTCCGGCGGCCGGTGCGCACGCTGTCCGGGGGCAACCAGCAGAAGGTGGTGGTCGGGCGCTGGCTGCTCGGCGACACCCGGCTGCTGCTGCTCGACGAGCCGACCCGGGGCGTGGACGTGGGCGCCCGGGCCGAGCTCTACCAGGTCATCCGGGCGCTGGCCGCCCGGGGTGTCGGCGTCCTGCTGGTCTCCAGCGAGGTGCCGGAGGTGCTGGGGCTCGCCGACCGGGTCCTGGTGATGCGCGAGGGCCGGGTGGTCCGCGAGGCCCCGGCCGGCGAACTCGACGAGAACACCGTGCTCGACCTCGTCATGGCGGGGTCCCTCATGGAAGGTGCGCCGGCATGAGCGAGCGCAGCGAGCGAATCGACGTGTGGACGGAGGCGGCGGCATGAGCGAGATGAGTCCCACGGCGACGCCGGAGCGGGCGGCGGGCCTGCCGGCGCAGTCGCCGCCGGTGGACCCGGCGGAGACCGCGGCGGCCGCGAAGTCCGACGCGCCCGGCCGGCTCTCCTGGTGGCGGGGCGACGGCGGCGAGGGCGCCAAGCGCAACCTGGGCCTGTTGGCGACCCTGGTGGTGCTCATTGTCATCGGCATCCTCACCCGGCCCGACCTGTACGGGAACGCGAGCTGGGTGTGGGGCAACACGCTCACCATCCTCAAGCTCGCCTCGGTGGTCGGCGTGGTGACCGTCGGGATGACCTTCGTGATCATCGGCGGCGGCATCGACCTGTCGGTCGGCGCGATCGTCGCACTGGCCGGCGTCTGGTCCACCACGGTCGCCACCCAGAGCTACGGCGCCGGCGGCATGATCTTCAGCGCGCTGACCGTCGGGCTGGCGGTCGGCCTGGTCAACGGTGTGCTCATCTCGTACGGGCGGCTGGTGCCGTTCATCGCCACGCTGGCCATGCTCGTGGCGGCCCGGGGACTGGCCGCCGAGATCTCCGACAAGCAGACCCAGGTGTCGACCAACGCCACCATCAACGGCATCGCCAGCACGGAGTTGCTCGGCATCCCGCTGCTGGTCTACATCCTCGCCGCGGTGGTCGTCGCCGGCTGGGTGCTGCTCAACCGGACCACCTTCGGCCGCCGCACCGTCGCGGTCGGCGGCAACCCGGAGGCCGCCCGGCTGGCCGGCATCAACGTCCGGCGGCACACCCTGCTGCTCTACGCGCTCTCCGGCCTCTGCTGCGGCATCGCCGCGATCATGCTGACCGCGCAGGCCACCTCCGCGCAGGCGGCGATGGCGAACCTCTACGAGCTGGACGCGATCGCCGCCGCCATCATCGGCGGGACGCTGCTCAGCGGCGGGCGGGGCACCATCATCGGTTCCCTGCTCGGGGTGGTCATCTTCTCCACCATCACCAACCTCTTCGCCATCAACAACGTCTCAATCGAGGCCCAGAACATGGTCAAGGGCGGCATCATCGTCGCCGCCGTTCTGGTCCAGCAGGTGCAGTTCCGCAGTCTCACCCAGTTCCTCGGCCGCAACCGGGCCACCACCACCTGATCCACGCGACACCGGCGGCCACCTCGACAGCGACGGTGGCCGGGACCAGCACACCCATTTTCACCCCACCACCTCATCCAGGAGGTCGTCATGACCCAGCACAGTCGCGATCTGTCGCGCCGCCGGCTGCTGTTCGGCGGGGCCGCGCTCTCCGCCGGCGTCGTGCTCGCCGGCTGCACCAGCAACGAGACGGCGCCGACCGCCGCCCAGACGAAGGCCGCCGCGGCCGGCGGCAACGCCGACCCGGGCAAGAAGGTGACCATCGGCTTCTCCGCCCCGGCCGCCGACCACGGGTGGATCGCCGCCATCACCAACAACGCCAAGGCGCAGGCCGGGGCGTACTCCGACGTGGAGTTCAAGAGCGTGGAGGCCGGCGCGGACGCGGCGGCCCAACGCGCGGCGCTCTCCACCCTGATCTCCCAGAAGCCGGACGTGATCGTGCTGCTGCCGCACGACGGCAAGGAGCTGAACGCGTTCGGCCTGGAGGCGATGAAGGCCGGCATCCCGGTGGTCAACCTGGACCGGGCCTTCCCCGACGCGCGGGCCTACCGGCTCCAGATCAAGGGCGACAACTACGGCATGGGGGTGGCCGCCGCCACCTACATCGTCGAGCAGCTCAAGGCCAAGGGAGTCAGCAGCCCGGTCATCGGGGAGATCCCCGGGATCGACTCGCTGGAGCTGACCCAGGAACGCTCCAAGGGCTTCGCCGACACCCTCGCCGCGAACGGGCTGAAGGTAGCCAACCGCCGCCCGGCCGAGTTCACCGCCGACTCCGGTCAGCAGGCGGCCACCGGCCTGTTCCAGGCGCTGCCGAAGATCGACGCGCTCTGGAACCACGACGACGACCAGGGCATCGGCGTGCTCGCCGCGGTCAACCAGGCCAACCGCAAGGAGTTCTTCATGGTCGGTGGCGCCGGCTCGAAGAAGGCGATGGAGGACATCCAGGCCGACAACACGGTGCTCAAGGCCACCGTCACGTACAGCCCCTCGATGGCCTCCTCGGCCATCTCTCTGGCCCGGCTCATCGGGCAGGGGAAGGGCATGTCCGACCTGGTCGAACTCCAGGTTCCCAAGGAGATCGTGCTCGCCTCGGAGACGATCACCAAGGAGAACGCGGGCAGCTACCTGAAGCTCGGGTTCTGACACACGGGGGGAGACCCACCTTGTCCACTCACGACAGACATCTGCGGGTCGGCATGGTCGGCTACGCGTTCATGGGCGCGGCGCACTCCCAGGCGTGGCGCACCGTGAACCGGGTGTACGACCTGCCGGCGCGGGCCCGGATGTCGCTCATCTGCGGCCGGGACGCCGGGAAGGTGGCCGACGCCGCCGACCGGCTCGGCTGGGAGGGGCACACCACGGACTGGCGGCGGCTGGTCGAGTCCGACGAGATCGACGTGGTCGACATCTGCACGCCGGGCGACAGCCACTGCGAGATCGCGATCGCCGCGCTGGCCGCCGGCAAGCACGTGCTCTGCGAGAAGCCGCTGGCCAACACCGTCGAGGAGGCCCGGCTGATGGCGGCCGCCGCCGCCCGGGCCCGGGCCGACGGGGTGCGCAGCATGTGCGGGTTCAACTACCGCCGGGTGCCCGCGGTCACCATGATGCGGCAGCTCGTCGCCGACGGGCGGCTCGGCGTGATCCGGCACGTCCGCGCGGTGTACCTGCAGGACTGGATCGTGGACCCGCAGTTCCCGCTGGTCTGGCGGTTGCAGAAGGACAAGGCGGGCTCCGGCGCGCTGGGTGACATCGGTGCGCACATCATCGACCTCACCCAGTACGTCACCGGGCAGCGGATCGCCGGGGTGAGCGCGGTGACCGAGACGTTCGTCAAGGAGCGGCCGTTGCCGGCCGGGTCGAGCGGCCTGGCCGCGCAGGCCGACGGCAACGGCCGGGCGATGGGCCAGGTCACCGTGGACGACGCGGCGGCCTTCGTCGCGCGGCTCGACGGCGGGGCGCTGGCCACGTACGAGGCGAGCCGGTTCGCCACCGGCCGCAAGAACGCGCTCCGGGTCGAGATCAACGGCTCGCTCGGCACCCTGGTGTTCGACCTGGAGCGCCTCAACGAGCTGGAGTTCTACGACGCCACCCGGCCCGCCGCCGAGCAGGGCTTCACCCGGATCCTGGTGACCGAGGGCGAGCACCCGTACATGTCGGCCTGGTGGCCGCCCGGCCACATCATCGGCTACGAGCACTCCTTCACCCACCAGATGCGGGACTTCGTCGAGGCGGTCGCCACCGGCGTCGACCCGGCCCCGTCCTTCGCCGACGCGTTGCAGGTCCAGCTCGTGCTGGACGCGGTGACCCGCTCGGCGGAGCTTGGCTCCTCCTGGACGGAGGTGGAAACGGCGGCGGTGGCCGACCTGGCCGCCTGACCCGACGCGGCGCCGGCCGACCCGCCGGCACCGCCCGAGCGACTTTCCGGAGCCGACCGGCGAGGGACCGGCCGCGGTTGCGCCCCGCGGCGGGGACGAGGCCGGCCCCGGAGGGCGTGCCACCGGAGCTTCTCCGGTGCGGCACGAGCAGCACGGCCGTCCGGTGCGGCCGGACCGGGATTCCCCGGCCGCACCGGCGGACGCTTACCACACACCGACGACCAGCGAGATCTCGGCACGGAGGTTCCACGGGAAGGAGCACTATGCGTACGGGTATCTGGCTGATGGGGGCGCGCGGCTCGGTCGCGACCACCAGCATCGTCGGGGCGCTCGCCCTGCGGGCCGGGCTCACCGGCCCGACCGGCTGCGTCACCGAGCTGCCCGAGCTGCGCGGGCCGGCCCTGCCCGCCTTCACCGATCTCGTCCTCGGCGGCCACGATGTGGCGGCGACCCCGCTCATCAAGCGGGCCGAGACGCTGGCCGCCGCCGGCGTGCTGCCCGGCCGGCTGGTCGACGCGCTCGCCGGGGAACTGGCCGAGGTCGAGCGGGCGCTGCGCCCCGCCCCGACCGGGGGCACCCAGGCCGAGCGGGCCGCCGCCGTCGGGCGGGACCTGACCGACTTCCGGGACCGGCACGGGCTGGACCGGGTGGTGGTGGTCAACGTCTCCGCCACCGAACCGGCCGCCGTCCCGCACCCCGCGCACCTCGACCCCGCCGCGCTGCGGACCGCGCTGGCCGGCCCCGACGAGGTGCTGCCGCCCAGCTCGCTCTACGCGTACGCGGCGTTCACCGCCGGCTGCCCCTACGTCGACTTCACGCCGTCCACCGGGGCCCGGCTGCCGGCGCTGGCGGCGCTGGCCGTCGAGCACGGCCTGCCGTACGCCGGGCACGACGGCAAGACCGGGGAGACGCTGGTCAAGTCGGTGCTCGCGCCGATGTTCGCGATGCGGCACCTGGCCGTCCGCTCCTGGTCGGGGGTGAACCTGCTCGGCGGCGGGGACGGCGCGAACCTGGCCGACCCGGCGGCGAACGCGGCCAAGGTGGCCAGCAAGCAGCGGGTGCTCGGCGAGACGCTGGGCTACGTCCCGCAGGGCGACACCCGGATCGACCACGTCGAGGAGCTGGGCGACTTCAAGACCGCATGGGACCTGATCACCTTCGCCGGCTTCCTGGGCACCGGGATGCGGATGGAGTTCACCTGGCACGGTTGCGACTCGGCGCTGGCCGCCCCGCTGGTGCTCGACCTGGCCCGGCTGACCGCCGCCGCGCACGCCGCCGGCCGCCGCGGCCCCCTCCCGGAGCTGGCCTTCTTCTTCAAGGACCCGCTCGACGCCCCCACCCACTCGCTCGCCGAGCAGTGGGCCCTGCTGCGCGACTTCGTCGCCGGCCTGCACCGGGGAGGCGTCGATGACCAGCCTCGCTGACCTGGCCGAGCTGGTCCGGGCGCCGGCCGCGCTCTCCGTACCGGGAGACGTGCTGGCGGGTGCGGCGGCCGCCGGCGTCCTGGACCGCCGGACGCCGGCGCTGGCCGGGGCGTCGGTGCTGCTCTACTGGGCCGGGATGGCGGCCAACGACTGGGCCGACCGCCGCCTGGACGCGGTGGAGCGGCCGGAGCGGCCGATCCCGTCCGGCCGGGTGAGCCCGCCGGCCGCGCTCGGCCTCGCCGCCGGCCTCACCGCCGCCGGGCTCGCCCTGGCCACCGCCGCCGGGGGCCGGCGCGCGGCGGCCGTCGCGGTGCCGCTCGCCACCGCCATCTGGGGGTACGACCTGCTGGCCAAGAACACCGCCGCCGGTCCCGCCGTGATGGCCGCCTGCCGGGGCCTGGACGTGCTGCTCGGCACCGCCTCCGCCGGCCCGGCCGCCCGTCGCGCCGGCGCCTCGCCGGGCGGTCGCGGGTCAGCGTCGGCGGGAACGCGCCTGGCCCGGGCGCTGCCGGCGGCGCTGACCGTCGCCGCGCACACCTGGACGGTCACCGCGCTCTCCCGTCACGAGGTCACCGGCACCGACCGGCGGCTGCCCCGGGCCACCCTCGCCGGCACCGCCGTCGTGGCGGCGACCGCGCTGAGCCGAGCCGACCCGGTCCCGGTCGCGCTCGCCGCCGGCTACGCCACCCGGTACGGCTCCGCGCAGGCCAGGGTGGTGGCCGACCCGTCGCCCGGCCGGGTCCGCGCCGCCGTCGCCGCCGGCATCACCGGCCTGCCCGCGTTGCAGGGCGCGCTGACCGCCCGGGCCGGCGCGCGGGTGCTCGGCCTGGCCGTCGCGGCCGCCGCCCCGCTCGGACGTCGCCTCGCCCGGCTGGTGTCGCCGACATGACCGGGCGCGCGGCACCGGGTGCGGCCGGGGCGGGCCACGCCCCGCTCCGCCCGACCGGGCTGCGGTTCGGCTACGGCACCAACGGCTTCGCCAACCACCGGCTGCCCGACGCGCTGGCGGTCATCGCCGACCTCGGCTACCAGGGGGTGGCGCTCACCCTGGACCATGACCACCTGGACCCGTTCACGCCCGGGCTGGCCCGCCGGGTCGCCGCCGTGCACCGCCGGCTGGCCGCGCTCGGCCTGGCCGTGGTGGTCGAGACCGGGGCCCGCTACCTGCTCGACCCGTGGCACAAGCACGCCCCGACGCTGCTGCACGAGGACCCTGCCCGGCGGGTCGACTTCCTCCGCCGGGCGGTACGGATCGGCGCCGACCTGGGCGCCGAGGCGGTCTCGTGCTGGGCCGGGGTACGCCCGCCGGAGGTGCCGCCGGCCGTCGCGTGGGACCGGCTGGTGGCCGGCTGCGCCACCGTCTGCGCCGAGGCGGAGGCGGTCGGCGTGCCGCTCGGCTTCGAGCCGGAGCCGGGCATGCTGGTCGAGGAGATCGCCGGCTGGCGGCGGCTGCGCGCCGCGCTCGGCGCGCCACCCGGGTTCGGCATCACCCTCGACATCGGACACTGCCGCTGCCTGGAGCCGGCACCGGTGCCGGACTGCGTGGCGGCGGTCGCCGACCACCTGGTCAACGTGCAAATCGACGACATGCGCCGGGGCGTGCACGAGCACCTGGAGTTCGGCGCCGGCGAGATCGACTTCCCGCCGGTGCTGCGTGCCGTCGCCGACGTCGGCTACCGCGGCCTGGTCGCGGTGGAGCTGCCCCGGCACTCGCACGCCGCGCCGACCGTGGCCGCCCGCTCGGTCGAGTTCCTCCACGCCGCCGCCCGGACGGCCGAGAAGGGCGGCGGCGCACCACGTACCTGAGAGGGGAGACGGCATGACACCCGACCGACTGCGCGCCGCGCTGCGGGGCGTACCCGATCCACGGTGGCTGGATGCGGCGCTGCGCCGCGTCGCGACCGAACCCGCGGCGATCGCCCGACTCTTCCCCGCCGCCGCGCGGCGCTGCGGGCGGGGGCCGCTGCCCGACCCGCCCGGCTGGACCGTCGACGAGGCCGCCCGGGCGCTGCTGCTCACCGCGCTCCCCGTCGACCACGTGGCGACGACGGCGGAGACCCTCTACCGGCACGGCGACGCGGCCGAGAAGCGGGCCGTGCTGCGGGCGTTGCCGCTGCTGCCGATCGGCGCGGCCTGCGTACCGCTGCTGCACGACGCCATCCGCACCAACGACACCCGGCTGGTCGCCGCCGCCCTCGGCCCGTACGCCCGGCACCTGGAGCAGGCGGCCTGGCGGCAGGCGGTGCTCAAGTGCGTCTTCACCGGCGTACCGCTGGCAGTGGTGGACGACCTCGACGGCCGGGCGGACGGGGAGCTGGCCGCGATGCTGGCCGCGCTGGCCGCCGAGCGGCACGCGGCCGGCCGCGCCATGCCCGCCGACGCCACGGACCTGCTCGACCGGCTCGGCGCCGGCTCGGACCTGACCACCGCCAGGGAGGCGTGATGCGCATCTTCGACCCGCACATCCACATGACGTCACGGACCACCGACGACTACGAGCGGATGGCCGCCGCCGGCGTGCGCGCGGTGGTGGAGCCGGCGTTCTGGCTGGGTCAGCCCCGCACCAGCGCCGCCACGTTCGTCGACTACTTCGACTCGTTGATCGGCTGGGAGCCGTTCCGGGCCGGGCAGTTCGGCGTCCGGCACCACGCCACCGTCGCGCTCAACCCCAAGGAGGCCAACGACCCGCGCTGCCACCCGGTGCTCGACCTGCTCCCGCGTTACCTCGACAAGGACGGCGTGGTGGCGGTCGGCGAGATCGGCTACGACTCGATGACCCCGGCCGAGGACGCCGCGTTCGCCGGCCAGCTCGCCCTGGCCGTCGGCCACGACCTGCCCGCCCTGGTGCACACCCCGCACCGGGACAAGGCGCGGGGCGTCGAGCGGAGCCTCGCGGTGGTCGCCGAGTCGGGCATCGAGCCGGGGCGGGTGCTGGTCGACCACCTCAACGAGGTCACCGTGAAGCTGGTCCGGGACACCGGCTGCTGGCTGGGCTTCTCCATCTACCCGGACACCAAGATGACGCCGCCGCGGATGGTCGAGCTGCTGCGGACGTACGGGACCGAGCGGATGCTGGTCAACTCGGCGGCCGACTGGGGGCGCTCCGACCCGCTGCTCACCTGGGCCACCGGCGAGGCGATGCTGCTCGCCGGCTTCACCGACGACGACGTCGACCGGGTGCTCTGGCGCAACCCGGCGGAGTTCTACGGCCAGTCCGGCCGGCTCGACCTCAGTGACCTGGACCTGCCCGCCGCCACCTTCGCCGGCAACTCCATCCTGCGCGGGGGCGAGTGATGCGGCTCCGGCACGTCGACGGCAGCACCGTCCACCTCGGCTACTGCACCAACGTCCACCCGGCGGAGGACCTGGCCGGCATCCTCGCCCAGCTCGACCGCTACGCCGTGCCGGTCCGCCGCGCCCTCGACGCCGACCTGCTCGGCCTCGGGCTCTGGCTGGCCGCCCCGGTCGCCGCCGAGCTGGCCGCCGACCCGGCGCTGCGCCGCCGGCTCCGCACCGAGCTGACCGTACGCGGGCTGGAGGTGGTCACCCTCAACGGCTTCCCGTACGCGTCGTTCCAGGCGCCGGTGGTCAAGGGCGCGGTCTACCACCCGGACTGGACCACCGGCGACCGGCTGACGTACACGCTGCACCTGGCCCGGGTGCTGGCCGACCTGCTCCCCGACGACGCCGCCCGGGGCTCGGTCTCCACCCTGCCGCTGGCCTGGCGGGAGCCGTGGGACGCCGACCGCGCGGCGGCGGCCCGGCGGCGGCTCGCCGAACTGGCGACCGGGCTCGCCGCGGTCGAGCGGGAGACCGGCCGGCCGATCCGGGTCGGCTTCGAACCGGAACCGGGGTGCATTGTGGAGTCCACGGGACAGGCGGGCGCGGTATTGTCAGCCATGGATACCGACCGGCTCGGGATCTGCCTCGATCTCGCGCACCTGGCGTGCGCCTGGGAGGAGCCGGTCGAGGCGCTGGCCCGGCTGGAGTCGGCCGGGCTGCCGGTGGTCAAGGTGCAGGTCTCCGCCGCCGTCGAGGCGACCGACCCGGCCGGGTCGACCGAGGCGCTGCGCCGCTGGGTCGAGCCCCGCTTCCTGCACCAGACCCGGGCCGCCGGCTGCGCCTCCGCCGCCGACCCGGCCGACCCGGCGTACGCGGCCGACGACCTGGACGCCGCCCTCGACGCGCGGCTGCCCGGGCCGTGGCGGGTGCACTACCACGTGCCGCTGCACGCGCCGCCCGAGCCGCCGCTGCGCTCCACCCTGCCGGTGCTGCGGGCCGCCCTCGCCGGGCTCTTCGCCGGCCCCGCCGCCGGCTGCGACCACCTCGACGTCGAGACGTACACCTGGGGGGTGCTGCCGGCGGCACGGCGGCCGCGCACCGACGCGGAGCTGGCCGCCGGGATCGCCGCCGAGCTGGCCTTCGCCCGCGACGAGCTGGTCGCCGTCGGCCTCGCCGCCGCGACCCCGGCCGGGACGGGGGTACGGCGGTGAGCCGGCGGCTGGTGGTCCTCGACGTGGTCGGGCTGACCCCGCGCCTGCTGGCGCACATGCCGCGGCTGCGCGCGGTCGCCGAGGCCGGCTTCGCCGCCGAGCTGGGCACCGTGCTGCCCGCCGTGACCTGCTCGGTGCAGTCCACCTTCCTCACCGGCGAGCCACCGTCGGGGCACGGGATCGTCGGCAACGGCTGGTACTTCCGGGGCCTCGGCGAGGTGCTGCTGTGGCGGCAGCACCACGCGCTGGTCGGTGGGGAGAAGCTCTGGCAGGCGGCCCGCCGGGTCGAGCCCGGCTACACGGTGGCGAACGTCTGCTGGTGGTACGCGATGGGCGCCGACGTGGACTGGACGGTCACCCCCCGGCCGGTCTACTACGCCGACGGCCGCAAGGAGCCGGACTGCTGGACCGACCCGCCGGAGCTGCACGACGTGCTCACCGACGCGCTCGGCACCTTCCCGCTCTTCACCTACTGGGGGCCGGGCGCCGGGCTGCCCTCGTCCCGGTGGATCTGCCGCGCCGCCGAGCGGATCCTGGCCGACCACGCACCCGACCTGACCCTGGTCTACGTGCCGCACCTGGACTACGACCTGCAACGCTTCGGCCCGAACTCGCCGCGGGCCGCCGCGGCGGCGGCCGAGCTGGACGCGGTGCTCGCCCCGCTGCTGGACGCCGCCCGGGCGAAGGACGCCACGGTGGTGGCGCTGTCGGAGTACGGCATCACCGACGTCTCCCGGCCGGTGGACGTCAACCGGCTGCTGCGCGCCGAGGGGCTGCTGCGGGTCTACACCCAGGCCGGCATGGAGTACCTCGACCCGTGGACGTCCCGGGCCTTCGCGGTCGCCGACCACCAGGTCGCGCACGTCTACGTCCGGGACCCGGCCGACGTGCCGGCGGTGGCGAAGCTCTGCGCCGGGCTGCCCGGGGTGGCCGAGGTGCTCGACGCCGACGGCCAGGCCGGGTACGGGCTGGACCACGCCCGCTCCGGCGAGCTGGTGCTGGTGGCCGAGCCGGACGCCTGGTTCACCTACTACTACTGGCTCGACGACGCCCGCGCCCCCGACTTCGCCCGGCTGGTCGAGATCCACCGCAAGCCCGGGTACGACCCCGCCGAGTTGTTCTTCGACCCGGCCGCGCCGGCCGCCGCGAAGCGCCGGGCGGCGGTGGCGCTGGCCCGCAAGAAGCTCGGCCTGCGGTACCTGATGGGCGTGGTCGGGCTGGACGCCGGCGCCCGGGCGGTCCGCGGCTCGCACGGCCGGCTGCCCGCCGACCCGACGGACGGGCCGGTGCTGCTCTGCTCGGACCCGTCCGTCGCCCGCGACCGGCTGGCCGCGACCGACGTGAAGGCGCTGCTGCTCCAGCTCGCCGGACTGGCCCGGGAGGCCCCATGACCGTGACCGTCGTACCGACCGACCCGACCCTGCTGCGGGAGCGTTTCGACGCGGAGCTCGCGGCGTTCCTGCACCTGCGGGGGCCGGGTCGGTCGGACGGCGTTCCGGGGGCCGTGCACGCCGCCCTGCACCGGTTCGTCCTGGCCGGCGGCAAGCGGCTGCGGCCCCTCTTCTGCTACTGGGGCTGGCGGGGTTTCGGCGGGCCGGACGGGCCATCGATCATGGGCGCGGCGGCGGCGCTGGAGCTCTTCCACGCCTTCGCGCTGATTCACGACGACATCCTGGACGGCAGCGACCGCCGGCGCGGCCAGCCCACGGTGCACCGGCACTTCGCCGACCTGCACGCCCGGTCGTCCTGGCGGGGTGACCCGGCGGCGTACGGGCGTGACGCCGCCCTGCTCTGCGGGAACCTCTGCGCCGCCTGGGCGCAGGAGATGTTCCACGGCTGCGGGCTCGGCGCCGAGCAGCTGCGCCGGGGGTACGCGGTCTTCGCGCTGATGCGCGCCGAGGTGATCGCGGGGGAGTACCTCGACCTGGTCTCAGCCGTCGGTGACGGCTCGGTGGCGACGGCGTTGACCGTGATCCGGATGAAGACCGCCCGCTACACGGTGACCCGGCCGCTGCAGATGGGCGCGGCCCTGGCCGGCGCGGATCCGGCCGTGGTGGACGCGCTGGCGGAGTTCGGCGACCCGCTCGGCGACGCCTTCCAGCTCCGCGACGACCTGCTCGGGGTCTTCGGCGACCCGGCGGTGACCGGCAAGTCCACCGTGGACGACCTGCGCGAGGGCAAACCCACGGTGCTGATGGCGTTGACCCGGGCCGCCGCCGACCCGGCCGGGTCGGCCCGGCTGCGGGCCCTCTTCGGCAACCCGGCGCTGGACGCGGCCGGCGCGGCCGAGCTGCGCGAGGTCATCGAGGCCACCGGGGCCCGGGAGCAGGTGGAGCGGATGATCCGGGTACGCGCGGCGCAGGCGCGGGCCGCGCTGGACCGGCAGGTCCTGGCGGAGCCGGCGCGGTCGGCGCTCGCGGAGCTGGCGGCCCGCGCGCTGTACCGCCGGCACTGACCGCAACCCGCTGAGCGCCCCGACCGGTCCCGCGACGCGCCGACCAGACCACGGACGCGCGCGGTCCCGGCCGGGCCGGCTGCCGTACCTTGACCGCATGGGACGCCTCGCCGAGTGGCGTCGGGTCGCGCGGGCGTACCCGACCGCCGCCGACGCGCTGCTGGCCGCGCTGGTGTTCGCGGTCAGCCTGCTGCCGGTGAACCCGCCGGGCGGCCCGCCCCGGGACCCGCTCACCGCCGGAGCGGTGCTGCTGGCGTTCGTCGGTTGCGCCGCGCTCGCGGTCCGCCGCCGGTACCCGCTGCCGGTGCTCGGGGTGACGCTGGCCGCCGCGGTGCTCGCGCTCCTCACCCACCAGGCGCGCGGCCCGTTCGTGATCACGGTGGCGATCGCCGCGTACACGGTCGCCACGCGCACCCACCGGCGCACCGCGTTCCTCGCCGGCGCGGTGAGCGCCCTCCTGCTCGGCGCGGCGGCAGCGCTCACCCTCGACGTGCCGTGGCTGGACCCGGCCGTCGTGGTGCTGCTGCTCTGGTTAGGTGTGGCGGTCGCCGTGGGCGACGCGGTACGCAGCCGGCGGGCGTACGTGGCGGTGCTGGAGGAGTGGGCCCGCTGGGCCGAGCAGATCCGCGAGGAGGAGACCGAGGCGCCCACTGAGCCGGCGCCCAGCCTCAACCGGCTCGACGCCCTGGTGGAGGGGTTCAGCACCGGGCAGCCGGTGCGCTGGACCGTCGCCGGGCAGCCCCGGCCGCTGCCCAGCGCCGTCGACGTGGCCGCGTACCGGATCATCGAGGAGTCGCTGACCAACGCGCACAAGCACGCCCCGGGCGCGGCCGTCGCGGTCCGCCTGCGCTACGACCCCGAGGGCGTCACCATCGAGGTACGCGACGAGGGCGGGCCCGCCGCGGCGCCCGGGTCGGACGCCGCGGCGCTCCCCACCGGTGCCCGGGCGGCCGGGCCGCAACAGGCGGATGACGGGCTGCGGGCCGGGCTGGGGCTGGTCGGCATGCGGGAGCGGGCCGAGACCGTCGGCGGCGCCTTCTCCGCCGGGCCGCGTCCGGGCGGCGGCTGGCTGGTCCGGGCCGAGCTGCCCGCCCCCGAGGAGGAGGCCGAATGACCGTCCGGGTGCTGCTCGCGGGCGACCCGGCCGGCGCGGACCGGTGCGCCTCCACCCCGCCGCCGGGCCTTCCCCGACGGTCCGCGCCGACCTAGAGTGAGGGCGGCGACCGCGAGGTGGCCGGTGACCCGACGGGAGGCGCAACCCGTCGGGCCCAGGCGCGAGCCCGCGCCCACCGGTGCTCCGTCGGGGCCGCCCGTACCCCGGTCGCCCTCGCCCCGGTCCGCTACGGAATCCCCCATCACGACAGGGGAGAAGCACAATGGCGCGACCCATCACGCTCTTCACCGGCCAGTGGGCCGACCTTCCGTTCGACGAGGTCTGCCGGCTCGCCGCCGAATGGGGCTACGACGGCCTGGAGATCGCCTGCTGGGGCGACCACTTCGAGGTCGACAAGGCCCTCGCCGACGAGTCGTACGTCGACCGGAAGCGGGCCACCCTCGCCAAGCACAACCTGCAGGTCTTCGCCATCTCCAACCACCTGGTCGGGCAGGCGGTCTGCGACCACCCGATCGACGAGCGGCACCAGGACATCCTGCCCGCGCGGATCTGGGGCGACGGCGAGCCCGAGGGGGTACGCCGGCGCGCCGCCGAGGAGATCAAGGACACCGCCCGGGCGGCGGCGAAGCTGGGCGTCAAGACGGTGGTCGGCTTCACCGGCTCGTCGATCTGGCACACCCTGGCGATGTTCCCGCCGGTGCCGCCCGCGATGATCGAACGCGGCTACCAGGACTTCGCCGACCGGTGGAACCCGATCCTGGACGTCTTCGACGAGGTGGGGGTCCGCTTCGCCCACGAGGTGCACCCCAGCGAGATCGCCTACGACTACTGGACCACCAAGCGGGCCCTGGAGGCGATCGGCCGCCGCCCGGCGTTCGGGCTGAACTGGGATCCGTCGCACTTCGTCTGGCAGGAGCTGGACCCGGTGAACTTCATCTTCGACTTCGCCGACCGGATCTACCACGTGGACTGCAAGGACGCGAAGGTCCGCACCGGCGACGGGCGGCGCGGCCGGCTCTCCTCGCACCTGCCCTGGGCGGACCTGCGCCGGGGCTGGGACTTCGTCTCCACCGGCCACGGGGACGTGCCCTGGGAGGACTGTTTCCGGGCGTTGAACGCGATCGGGTACACCGGCCCGATCTCGATCGAGTGGGAGGACGCCGGCATGGACCGGCTGGTCGGTGCGCCCGAGGCGCTCCAGTTCGTCCGCCGGCTCGCCTTCGACGCCCCGGCGGCGGCCTTCGACGCCGCGTTCAGCAGCAACCGGGACTGACCCGCGCCGTCCGGGGCCGGCGGGCCGGCCCCGGACGGGCGCTGCGGCGGTGTCGTCGAAGCCGGCGCGGGCGCGGCCGCCGGCAGATGCATGGTCGGCGGCTACGAACCTGATGACGTAAACGATTCACCGTGGGGTGGCCCGCCAACACGCACCGGCCGCCCGGCGCGGAATGGCGCCGGGGCCCGGCACGGTGATTCATCCACGTCATCAGGTTGGTAGCGTCCGCGCCGGTGGCTACTCCCGCCGGACGCCAGCCGGGCGCGGCCGGCCGGACCGAGCGCCGTGCCCCTGTATAACCGGACCGAGCGCCGCCACCTGCGGGTCAGCGGGCCGCGAAGACCTGGTCGCTGATCAGGCGGGCCGCGCCGACCAGGCATGCCCGGCCGTCCAGGTCGGACAGGACGATCGGCATGCTGCCGGTGGCGAGCGGGGTGGAGCGCCGGTAGACCACCCCGCGGATCTCGGCGAGGAGGATCGGGCCGACGCCGGGGGCGGCGCCCCCGATGATCACGATCGCCGGGTTGAAGAAGCTGACCAGGCCGACCAGCACCTGCCCCAATCGGCGGGCGCCGTCGCGGACCAGGGTCTGCGCGGTCGGATCGCCGGCCGTCGCTGCCCGCGCGACGTCGGCCGCGGTCAGCGTCCCGGCCTCCGCCACCCGGTCGCCGAGCGCCGCCGACCGGCCGTCGTGCACGGCGGCCAGCGCCTCCCGGACCAGTGCGCCGTCCCCGCAGTACGCCTCCACGCAGCCGGTGTTGCCGCAGGCGCAGAGCGGGCCTTCGTCGGTCAGCCGCAGGTGCCCGATGTCGCCGGCCCCGCTGGTCGCGCCCCGGTAGAGTGCGCCGCCCAGCACCAGCCCGCACCCGATGGCGCTGCCGAGCTTGACGTAGAGGAAGTCGTCGAACGCCCGGCCGGTGCCGGCGTGCAGCTCACCCAGCGCCATGACGTTGGCGTCGTTGTCCACCTGCACCGGGCAGCCCAGCTCCGCGGCGATCGTGTCGCGGACGGGGAACTGGTGCCAGCCCGGCAGGGCGGGCGAGGAGACCGGGGATCCCTCCCGCACCGCGACCGGCGCGGGCAGCGCCACGCCCACCCCGGTCAACCGGGACAGCCCCGCCTCGGCGCGGAGCTTGCCGAGCAGTTCGACGGCGCGGCTGACGACCGCCTCCGGCCCGACCCGGACGTCGACCGACTCGCCGAGGCGGGCGAGCACGGTCAGCTCGCCGTCGGTCAGCGCGACGTCGAGCCGCCCGGCATTGACGGCCACCGCGCCGAAGCGGACCTGCCCGGCAATCCGCAGCAGGGACGAGCGGCGACCGCCCCGGGACGCGGCCGGCCCGGCCGTCTCCACCAGGCCCTGGGCGGTCAGCCGGTCCACCTCCGCGACGAACCGGGTCCGGTTCAGTCCCAGGGCGTCGGCCAGCTCGACCCGCGAGCGGGGGCCGTCGTCGCGCAGCAGGCGCAGCAGCCGCGCCTGGTCCGGGTTCTCCGGTCCGATCAACGTCATCGCGATCACCTCACTCCGGAATCTGCCACACCGGCGTCACGAGGCGTGACGCGAGGGGGCCGCGCCCGGTCTCCCGGACGCGGCCCCTGGTGCCACCGGTCGGGTCCGTCAGCCCCGCAGACCCGACATGTGCTGGTAGCTGACCTCCGCGTAGCGCAGTGACCGGCCCGGGTCGGCGGTGCCGCCGGGCGCGTTGTCCTGCTCCCACATCGGGTTGTGGTAGCCCTTCGCGCCCATGTTGGCGAAGAAGGTGCCGTAGTCGATGTCGCCCTGGCCGAGCGGCACCATGTCGTAGCCGGCGGAGTTGGCCGGGTTGAACGCGCCGTCCTTGGCGTGGAACAGCGGGAAGCGCGTGGTCCGGGCCGCCACCGTGGCCAGCGGGTCGAAGACGTTCGTCTGCGTCACGCCGTCCGGGTCGACGTAGCTGCGGTACCGGTACTGCGCCACGTGCGCCCAGTAGATGTCCATCTCGAACCAGACCCACTCCGGGTTGGTCAGCCCGAAGAAGTACTCCAGCTTCCGGACGCCGGAGGACCGGGTCGGCCGGCCCAGTGCGTCCAGCGGCCCGCTGTCCAGCAGGAAGTTGTACGCCGCGTCGTGGTTGTGCGTGTAGAGCTTCAGCCCACGGGCGGCGGCCATCTCGCCGAAGGTGTTCCACCGGTCCGCGGCGGCGTCCCAGTCGGCCTTGTAGTTGCTGCCGGTCGGGTCGCTGCCGGTGCCGATGTGCGTCATGCCGAGGATCTCGGCGGTGTCCAGCGTCCGTTCGAACGCGGCGATGGTGTCCGGGGTGACCGTGCCCGGGATGGATGCGTGCGAGCCGTTCGCCCGAAGCCCGTTGTCGTCCAGGATCTTGCGGATCTCCTCGGGGGTGATCTGCCGGCCCAGGATCGAGGTGTGCTGGGTGTAGCCGGCGAACTCAACCTCCTGGTAGCCGATCTCGGCGAGGCGGCCGAGTACCCGCTCGAAGCCGTACGGCACGCTGGAGGTGTCCGGCGCGGCGCCGATCCGGTCCCGGACGCTGTACAGGATGATGCCGCGCTTGCCGGTGGGGATGAGCAGGCCGTTGCCCTCCGCGGCGGCGGAGGGCGCCCAGCCGGCGGCGCCGACGGCGACCGCGCCGGCGGCACCGGCGATGGTGCCGAGCATCCGCCGGCGGCTCATGCCTTGCTGTGTGTCGGTCATGTCCTGGCTGCCTTTCCGTGCTGACTGGTGATGGTTGGTTGGTGCCGGGTGGGGCCGCTGGCGGCGGCCCCACCCGGGGCGGTCGTCACGGGGTGACGCCGATGCCCTGCCCGGTGAACTCGACCCAGTTGAGGTTGCCGAAGCCGCTGGTCGGGCCGCCGGGAACGGTGGTGAAGACCAGGTAGAGCCGGTGCGTGCCGCCCGGGTCGGTGATCGGCACGGTGGTGCTGGTGAAGGCGTTGTTGCCGCTGGTCGCGTTGACCGTGGCGGTGGTCAGCAGCGGGCCGGTGGGGGAGTCGAGCCGGAGTTCGACGCCGAACCGGGGCTGCCCGGCGGTGGCCGCGCTGCCACCGGAGGTACGCAGCGTCGCCGACTGCATGTTCGTCAGGTTCACGGTGTTGTTGATCGCGATCCAGTCGCCCGGGTCGAGGCTGCCGCGCTGCTGCCCGCCGCCGGTGTCGGCGCTGGTGCCCACCGTGGTGCCGGACTCGTCGGTGGCGAACTCGACCTCCTGCCGCTTGGCCTGGATGATCTGCTGGTCCACCGTGGTCAGTGCCGGCTGCCCGTTCGCGCCCTTGTCGGTGTACGACGCGCTGACCACGCCGTAGATGTAGCCACCGTGCGAGGCGTCGTCCGGGTCGGTGGCGAGCACCCCGGAGCAGCCGAACTGGTTGGCCTCACCGTGACCGTGTTGGTCGTGGCCGAGAACGAAGGTCACCTCGACCTTGGCGCAGTCGACCGGCCCGTCCTCCGGGTCGGTGACGGTCACCGACCACGGAATGTCGTCGCCCCAGCTGAAGAAGCCGCCCTCGAGCGGGGTGGTGACGGTGACGGCCGGCGCGGTGTTGCCGACGGTGATGGTGGTGTTCGCCGACGCGGTCTTGCCGCTGGAGTCGGTCACCGTCAGGCGGGCGGTGTAGACGCCGTTGGCGGTGTAGGTGTGCGTCGGGTTCGGGTCGATCGAGTCGGTGGTGCCGTTGCCGTCGAAGTCCCAGGCGAACGAGATCGAGTCGGCCGGGTCCGGGTCCTTCGAGCCCTCGCTGGAGAACGAGACCGTCAGCGGCCCGATGCCGTTGGTGGGCGTCGCGTTCAGGACGGCGGTCGGCGCCCGCAGGCCCTTGACGTAGCTGAACTTCAGCATCGCCGCGTCCGGGTTGATGTTGAAGAACCCGTCGCCGTACGTGAGCAGGTAGAAGTTGCCGTCCGCGCCCCAGCGCATGTCCATCGGGTTGTCGCAGAGGAACGGCTTGGTCGGCGTGGTCGGCGCCTGGCCGCAGTTCAGCACGTTGTTGATTTTCAGGATGTCACCCTTGTCGTCCAGCCGGATCTCCTTGAGGGTGTCCCGGGTGAACTCGCCGAAGAAGATCGCGTCGTCGTAGTACTCGGGGAACTTCGTCTCCGACCTCAGCTCCGGGTCGAAGTCGTACTTCGCCGCACCGTGCGGGCCGACGCCGCCCGTGCCGAGCTCGGGGAAGAGCACCGGACAGGTCTGCGTGGGCGTCGACAGGTACGACTCCGGGCACGGGGTCGGCGCCTGGAACGAGTACCACAGCTCGGACTTCTCCACCTTCGGCAGGTCCGTGAGGCCGGTGTTGTGCCGGGAGGTGTTCTTCGGCGCCGCGCAGTCGAAGGGCGCGACCGGCGAGATCGGCGTCGTGGTCCAGTTCATCTCGATGTACGGCAGGTTCGGCTGCACGCACATCGGCCAGCCGTAGTTCGCCGGCTTGTCGACCACCATCATCCGGCCGGTGCCCGCCGGCCCCCGACCGACCGCCGCGGTCGAGGAGTCCGGGGAGTAGTCGGTGATGTAGGCGACGTCGTTCTTGTCGAGGGTGATCCGGAACGGGTTCCGGAAGCCCATCGCGTAGATCTCCGGCCGGGTCTTCGCGGTGCCCGCCGGGAAGAGGTTCCCCGACGGCACGGTGTACGACCCGTCCGCCCCCACCGAGATGCGCAGGATCTTGCCGCGCAGGTCGTTGGTGTTGGCCGAGCTGCGCCGGGCGTCCACGAAGGGCGCCTGGTAGACACCGGTGGCGCTGACCGAGTCGTTGTGCGGCGAGAAGCCACCGGAACCGCCGCCGCCGGCCGGGGTGTCGTCCCCGGTGACCAGCCAGAGGTTGTTCTTCGAGTCGAACGTGATGTCACCGGCCACGTGGCAGCAGGCGCCCCGGTCCACCGGCACCTGCAGGATCTTCTGCTCGGTGGTCAGGTCCAGCGATGGTGTGTCCCCGTCCACGAACTTGAACCGGGAGAGCTGGAAGTAGCCCTTCCACTGGTCCCAGGCGGCCGGGTCGGTGCTGGTGGTCGGTGCGCTCCCGGTCGGGGTGTCCAGCGGGGGTGCGTAGTAGAGGTAGACCCACTTGTTGGTGGCGAAGTCCCGGTCGATCGCCGGGCCGTACATCCCGTCCTCGCTGTGGGTGTAGACGGGGATCTGCGCCAGCACGGTGGTCTCGTTGCTCTCCGGGTTGTGCAGGCGTACGCCGCCGCGCCGGTCGGTCTGGATCACCCGGCCGTCGGGGAGCACGTCGAAGCCGATCGGCTCGTTGACGTTGGGCTGCGCCCCGACCACCGTCATCTGGTAGTTGGCCAGCACGGTCGCGCCGCAGTCGCCGTCGGTCACCCCGGCCGCCCACTGGATCGCGCCGCCGAGGTGGGCGCGCAGGTCGGTGCTGGCGAAGCTCGCCGCGGTGGCCCCGAGGCCGGTGTAGAACGACCGGCCGCCCTGGTAGTCCTTGCACCAGGTCACCGGGTGGTCGAAGCCCATGGTGCCGCCGGTGTACGTCTTCTCGTCCACCGTGGCCAGCACGTGCGAGACGCCCCGGACGTTGGCCGCGAAGTTGTACCAGCGGTCGGTGGTGGTCCAGCGCTGCGGCAGCGTCTCGGAGGCGGGGTGGACCCGGTCGGCGACGGTGACCGTCGCCTTGCTCACCGGGGAGGCGGTGGTGGCCCGGGTGCCGAGCACGTTGGTCAGGAAGGACCAGCCCGGCTCGGCCTCGATCGCGGAGTGGACGCCGACGAAGCCGCCGCCGTCGCGGTAGTACTGCTCGAAGGCGGCCTGCTGGGTGTCGGTCAGCACGTCGCCGGCGGTGTTCAGGAAGACCACCGCGCGGAACTGCTTCAGGTGTGGTTCGTCGAACTTGCGGGCGTCGTCGGTGACCTCGACGGTGAAGCGCCGGTCGCGCCCGAGCTGCTGGATGGCCTGCACACCGGCCGACGTGGCGGCGCCGTTGCCGTCGGTCGACTTGGTGAAGACGAGCACCTTGTACTCGATGCCGTTGCTGACGGCGGCCGGTGCGGTGAGTACCGGCGCGGCCTGCGCCGGGGTCGGCTGCTGCTCCGCCGTCGCGACGAGCGTCGCGCCGACGAGGGCGAGCAGGCTGAGATGGGTGGCGGCCCTGCGGCCGAACGGTCTGCGCATCGAACCTCGCTCTGGTCGGGCGGGTCCGCCTCAGCCGGGACGAGGCTGAGGAGGTCGCTGGGGAGGTGACGAGAGCCTGGCCAGGTTCTACGCAGGACGATATTTGCGTACGAGAAGAAAGAGAAGAGGTTCGAGGCCAAAGTTTTAGATGAACCGTCCCCACTTTTGTTCGTCATCAGCAAAAGTGGCGCGGTCCGGTCCGGACAGACGACAGCGGGCCGGTCACCCGAAGGTGGCCGGCCCGCTGTGGTCGGTGCGGGTCAGAGGGTGCTGTTGTTGGTGCCCGTGCCCGACGGCTTGGTGCGCGGGCTCGTGGTGGTCGACGACCCGGAGGTCGAGCCGGACGTGCCCGTGCTGGACGAACCGGCCTTGGCGCCCACCGTCGCCGGCGTGCCGGCGAACGGCTTGTCGGCCGCGGTCAGCTCCTGGGTGTGGCCGTTGCCGCTGAGCTTCTCGCCGAGCTTGGTCTGCCCCAGCTTGTCCTTGCCCTCGCTGTAGAGCCGGGTCGCCTGAGCCTGCGCGACACCCGCCGCCTCCTGGACGGTCGGGTGGTCGAGCACCTTGCGGCCCCGGACCACCAGCTCCTCGTACTTCTCTCGGCCGGCACGGGCGCCCAGGACGAAGCCCGCAGCCAGCCCGCCAAGAAACATGATCTTTCCGCGCATGGCGGCTCCTCTCGTACCTGACGCGCTGTCGTTCCCGAACGGGAACGACCCACTCGCGCCTACGTCCTCTGTCGTCGGCTAACTACCCATCCTGCTCCGCGCTCATGCCTCCATGCGCCGAGATGACGATTTGTCCGTATCTGTGGGCGGGTCGGGACACCGGACGCGGCGGGCGGGGATGCGGTAACCCCCTGGCGCGCCACCCCCCGGTGTCCTGTACTCTTGTCCCCGTCGCACGGCGCGGAGAGATCCGCCAGCCGGGCGGTGCACGGTCCCCCGTAGCTCAATTGGCAGAGCAGCCGGCTGTTAACCGGCAGGTTTTTGGTTCGAGTCCAAACGGGGGAGCTCAGCTCCATCACGCGCCCGTCGGCCCCGCCGACGGGCGTTTCCCGTTGTGCCACCCGGGCTCGTGACCCCGGGGCCGGCACCAGGCCCGCACCCCTCGTCCCCGCGCCGGAAGATCCCGTCACGGGCGGTTTGTGCCCCGGAGTGACCCCTTGGGCGGCAGGATGGTCGATGTCGACTTAGACTCCCGCTGCGTCGATTGGTGCGTCGATTCCAAAGGGGTGAAGATGACCGGTGGACGGGGCCGCTGGACGGCCACGCTGATCGCGGTGGCGGTCGTGCTCGGCTGGCTGGTCATCGGCGGGATCGCGGGGCCGTACTCGGGGAAGCTGGGCGAGGTCGCGACCAACGACAACGCCGCGTTCCTGCCCACCGACGCCGAGGCCACCCGGGCGCAGGACCTCGCCGCCGGCTTCGTCGAGAAGGAGACGACGCCCGCGCTCGTCGTCTACGAGCGCACCTCCGGGATCACCCCGGCCGACGAGCAGCGGGTCCAGGCCGACGCCGCCCGGTTCGCCCAGCTGCCGGGCGTGGTCAGCCCGCTGCCGCCGCCGATCGTCAGCCAGGACCGCCAGGCCGTGCAGGTCGTCGTCCCGATCGACGCCGCCGAGGGCGAGCAGATCCGGCAGGTCGTCGACGAGCTGCGCGACATCGTCGGTCCGGACCGGGACGGGCTCACCGTCAACGTGGCCGGACCGGCCGGGCTGCTCGGCGACCTGATCGAGGTCTTCACCGCCATCGACGGGCCGCTGCTGCTGGTCACCCTGGTCGTCGTCCTGATCATCCTGCTGATCGTCTACCGCAGCCCGGTGCTCTGGATCTTCCCGCTGCTCGCCGCCGGGATGTCGTACTCGCTGGCGTCGGTCTTCGTCTACTACCTGGCCAAGAACGACGTGATCAAGCTCAACGGGCAGGCCCAGGGCATCCTCACCGTGCTGGTCTTCGGCGCCGGCACCGACTACGCCCTGCTGCTGATCGCCCGCTACCGGGAGGAGCTGCACCGGCACCACCGACCGTGGGACGCGATGAAGACCGCCTGGCGGGGCGCCGCCCCGGCGATCATCGCCTCCGGCACCACCGTCATCGTCAGCCTGCTCTGCCTGCTGCTGTCCAGCCTCAACTCCAACCGGGCGCTCGGCCCGGTCGCCGCCCTCGGCATCGCCGCCACGCTGCTGGTGATGCTCACCTTCCTGCCCGCGCTGCTGGTGCTGGGCGGACGCTGGGCATTCTGGCCGCGTACGCCGCGGGAGGACCAGGCGGACCCGCAGGCCGACGGCATCTGGAGCCGGATCGCCGGCTTCGTCGCCCGCCGGTCCCGGGCCGTCTGGCTGGTCACCGCCGTCGCCCTGGCCGCGCTCACCCTCGGCCTCAGCCAGCTCGGCGCCACCACCCTCGGCCAGTCCGACCTGTTCACCAGCCGCACCGACTCGGTGGCCGGCCAGGAGGTGATCGCCCGGCACTACCCGGCGGGCACCGGCAGCCCGGCCACCATCTTCACCACCCAGGCGACCGCGCAGCAGGTGGCCCAGGTGGCCCAGGGCGTGCCCGGGGTGGCCTCGGTCCGCCCGCTCACCCAGCAGGGCCAGGCCGGCCCGCCCGACCCGAACGCGCAGCCCAAGGTGGTCGACGGCCGGGTGGAGCTGCAGGTGACGCTGGCCGACCCGCCGGACAGCGACGGCGCCGAGCAGACCGTCCGCGACCTGCGCGAGGCGGTGCACAAGGTACCCGGCTCCGACTCCGTGGTCGGCGGCTTCACCGCCATCAACGTGGACACCGCCGCCGCCTCCACCCGGGACCGCAACGTCATCATCCCGGTGGTGCTGGTGGTCATCGCGGTCATCCTGGCGCTGCTGCTGCGCGCCCTGCTCGCCCCGGTGCTGCTCATCGCCACCGTGGTGCTGTCGTTCCTGGCCACGCTGGGGCTCTGCGCGCTGATCTTCAAGTACCTGCTGGGCTTCCCCGGCGTCGACCAGTCCTTCCCGCTCTTCGCGTTCGTCTTCCTGGTCGCCCTCGGCATCGACTACAACATCTTCCTGATGAGCCGGGTCCGCGAGGAGTCGGTCAAGCGCGGCACCCGCGCCGGGGTGCTCAGCGGCCTCGCCGTCACCGGTGGCGTGATCACCTCCGCCGGCATCGTGCTCGCCGCGACCTTCTCCGCGCTCGCCGTGCTGCCGCTGGTGGTGCTGGTCGAGCTGGGCGTGGCGGTCGCCGTCGGGGTGCTGCTCGACACCATCGTCGTACGGTCGCTGCTGGTGCCCGCCCTGGCGTACGACATCGGGCCGAAGATCTGGTGGCCGAGCCGGCTGTCGCGGACGAGCCGCGAGGGGGACCGGGCCGGGGCGGAGGTGAGCCGTGCTCGCTGAGACCGACGTGGTCGTGGTCGGCGGCGGCCTGGCCGGCCTCGCCGCCGCCCGCCGGCTGCACCGCGCCGGCGTGCCCTGGCGGCTGCTGGAGGCCGGCGACCGGCTCGGCGGCCGGGTCGCCACCGACCAGGTCGACGGCTACCTGCTCGACCGCGGCTTCCAGGTGCTCAACACCGCCTACCCCCGGCTGGGCACCCTGCTCGACCTGGCCACGCTCCACCTGGGCTGGTTCACCTCCGGGGTGCTGGTCCGCCGCGGCGACCGGCTCGACCGGCTGGTCAACCCGCTGCGCGAGCCCACCGGGGCGGCGCGGGCCGCCACCGCCGGGGTCGGGTCCCTGCTGGACCGGCTGCGCTTCGCCGCGCTCGCCACCGGCTGCGCCACCCTGCCGGCGAGCCGGCTGCTCACCGCGCCGGAGACGACCAGCGAGGCCGCCCTGCGCCGGGCCGGCCTCTCCGACGCGATCATCGAGGAGCTGCTCCGACCGTTCCTCTCCGGCGTCTTCATCGACCGGCAGCTGGAGACCTCCAGCCACGTGCTGGCCATGGTGCTGCGCTCCTTCGCCCGCGGCCGGATCGGCCTCCCCGAACAGGGCATGGGCGCGCTGCCCCGGGCCATCGCCGACCCGCTGCCCGCCGACCTGATCGAGCTGGACACCCCGGTCGCCGAGGTCGCGCCCGGCCGGGTCCGCACCCAGGCCGGCGACATCGCCTGCCGCGCCGTCGTGGTCGCGGTGGACCCGCCGGCGGCGGCCGCGCTGCTGCCCCGGCTCGGTCGGGTACGGATGCACAGCTACACCACCTACTACCACGCCGCCGACGCCGCGCCGCTGGACGAGCCGATCCTGCTGGTCGACGGGGACCGGCGGGAACTCGTCGCCAACTCGGTGGTGCTCAGCAACGCGGCGCCGACGTACGCGCCGGCCGGGCGGCACCTGGTGGCCACCTCGGTGGTCGGCCCGCAGGCCCCAGCCGAGCCGGTGATCCGGCGGGAACTGGACCGGCTCTACGGGCGGTCCACCGCCGACTGGACCCACCTGACCACCGTGTCGGTCCCGGACGCGCTGCCCGCCGCGCCGCCACCGCAGGGCCGGCTGCGCAAGCCCGTGGCGCTCGGCGACGGCCTCTTCGTCGCCGGGGACCACCGGGACAGCCCCTCCATCCAGGGGGCGCTCGCCAGCGGGTGGCGCACCGCCGGGGCCGTGCTCACCGCGCTCCGCCCCGGGCAGGGTAGTCCGTCCGAGCTGGACGGGGGAACCGACACCCCTTCGTGATCACCTATGATCGCCGCCATGCCAGCACCCCTCCCGGCGATCGACTTCGACTCGGCTGCCGCTTTTCCCGAGGTCAACGACATGCGCGCGGCGCTCGCCGCGCGGGACTGGCCTCGGGTACGGCAGCTGCTCGACCCCCGCGACTGGGCCGGCCGGGCGTTCCTGGCGGGCTTCGCCGAGGACGACGCCGCCATCGGGGACTGGCTCCGCCAGGTCCTCGCCCAGCAGCCGGGCGACACCGTCGCCGCCACCATGCTCGCCGCACACCTGATCCAGGTCGGCTGGAGGATCCGGACCGACAAGTTCGCCAGGGACGTCAGCCGGGAGCAGTTCGCCCAGCTCCACGAGTACCTGCGGCAGGCCGAGCAGATCCTGATCGACGTCTGCGCCCGGGAACCGGGCAACGTCCTCGCCTGGGAGGAACGGCTGACCACTGCGATGGGCCTGGGGCTGGGCCAGGCGGAGGCCCGCCGCCGCTACGACCGGCTCGCCCGGTACGCGCCGCACCACATGTCGGCCCAGTCCCGGTTGTTCCAGCAGCTCTGCCCGAAGTGGGGCGGCAGTTGGGAGAAGGCCTTCGACTTCGCCCGGGAGTGCATGCTTGCCGCCCCGGAGGGCACCCAGAACGCCGTCCTGCTCGCCGAGGCGCACCTCGAACGGTTCGTCACCTTCGACAACGACGGCGAACGGGGCGCGTACCTGCGGGACCCGCGGGTGGTGCAGGACATCTGGACGGCGGCGCAGCGTTCCGTGCTCCACCCGAACTTCCGGCACGAGCCCGGTTGGGTCTCCACCCGGTCCGTCTTCGTCCTCTGGTTCGGGCTGACCGAGCAGTGGCCCGCCGCCGCGGCCCAGCTCGCCGCCTTGGGACACCTGGCCAGCGGGCACCCCTGGTCCTACGTCGGTGGCAACGAGGTGCTCGACAAGTTCCGCGCCGAGGCGTACGCGAAGGGTGGTCTCCGATGATCCGGCAACTGGATGTGGACGGGGTGCCCACGCTGTTGGCCGCCACCGCCGGGCCGATGCGGGCCGGGCTGACCTTCCGGGTCGGCACAGCCGACGAGACCCTGGGCCGCAGCGGCATCACCCACCTGCTGGAACACCTGGCGCTCGCCCCGCTCGGGCTGACCGACTACCACTTCAACGGCGCCACCGCGCCGATCTTCACCTCCTTCTACATGCAGGGCTCCGAGTCCGACATCGCCGGCTTCCTCACCGCCGTCTGCCGCACCATCCACGACCTGCCCATGCCCCGGCTGGAGGTGGAGAAGGAGATCCTGCGCACCGAGTGGAGCAGCCGCGGCAACGCGGCCATCGACGCGGTGCCGCTGTGGCGGCACGGCGCCCGCGACCACGGCCTGACCAGCTATCCCGAGTTCGGCCTGCATGCGATCACCGAACACGACCTGCGGGCCTGGGCGGCCCGCTGGTTCACCCGGGAGAACGCGGTGCTCTGGATCGCCGGGGACCGGGTGCCGGCCGGGCTGCGGCTGGCGCTGCCCAGCGGCGTACGGCAGCCGGTGCCGCCCGTCTCCTCGGCGCTGCCGCGCACCCCCGCGTACTTCGTCAACGGCTCGCGGGCCGTGGTGCTGGACTCGGTCGTGCGGCGCCGGACCGCCGCGGGCGTCTTTGCCGGCGTGCTGGAGCGCGAGATGTACCGCTCGCTGCGCCAGGAGGACGGCCTCTCCTACACCATCAACACCGGATACGAGCCGCGCGGCGACGGCCACGCCACGCTGCGCGCCCTCGCCGACGCGCTGCCCGAGAAGCAGGACGCGGTGCTCGGCGGCTTCATCGACGTGCTGGCCAAGCTGCGGGTCGGCCGGATCGAGCAGGCCGACCTGGACGCCACCGTCGCCAAGCGGGAGGACACCCTCGGCGCCGCCGAGGTGGACGCCGCGCGACTGCCCAGCCAGGCGCTGGACCTGCTCACCGGCCAACCGACCGTCACCGTCGACGAGCTGCGCGCGGAACTCAAGACCGTCACCCTCGCCGACCTGCACCAGGTGGCGCAGGAGGTCACCGCCACCGCGCTGCTGATGGTGCCCGACGGCACCACCGCCGACTGGGCCGGCTTCACCGAGGCACCCACCCGCTCCACCCACACCCTGCCCGGCACCGCCTACCGGGAACGGGAGGGCGACGGTGAGCTGCGGGTCGGCGTGGACGGCGTCAGCTACGTCGGCCCCGGCGGCCCGCTCACCGTCCGCTACGCCGAATGCGCCGCCCTGCTCGCCTGGCCGGACGGCGCCCGCCGAATGATCGGCCACGACGCCATCTCGATGCACATCGAGCCGACCCTGTTCGACCTGCACCCCGGCGCCATCGGGGTCATCGACCAGCAGGTCCCCGCCGACCGGCGGGTCCCCATGCCGGCCCGCCCGCCGGAGAAGATCCCCCAGCCGTACGCGGCCGCCAACCGGACGCAGCCGGGGCAGCGGCCCGCGCCGGTGCAGCGCTCCTGGTGGGAGGTCCCGCTGATGGTGCTCAGCGGCCTCGCCACCCTCGGTGTCGGTGGGATCACCCTGCTGCTCACCTTCGGCCTCTTCATCGCCGACGAGTCGGACGGCGACACCGGCTGGCTGTGGGGCATGGTCGGGGTGGGTTGGCTGCTCACTGTTATCCTCGCGTTGCCCATCGTGCTGTTGCGGCGGCGGCGACGCTGAGACAACCGGCCGTTTTCGTGGTGGCCGATGATCGACCGGGCGGGTTACGATCCGGCGCGGTAGCGGGGCGGTAGCTCAGCGGGTTAGAGCAGGGGACTCATAATCCCTCGGTCGCGGGTTCGAGTCCCGCCCGCCCCACCACGCGAAAGCCCTGGTCAGCCACGGTGACGGCGACCCGGGTGAACCGCGTCAAGATCCGGACCAACGCCGTCAGTCCGCACTGAGTCCGCAGCAGCACGAGCCGCCGCACGGTCGAGGCGGTCGGCGACCTGGTCCAGGTCGTCCTCGAACAGGTTCGCGTAGACGTCCAGAGTCATCGCCGCCGAAGCGTGCCCGAGCATCCGCTGGTCCGGTAGGGCGCTCCACCTTGTCCCCGTCCGGGGAGGCTGGACGGTCTGGCGACTGCCCGACGAGGAGATCCGCCGCAACAAGTGGGTCAGGCGTCCGGCCCGTCCCGGAAGGCCATGCGGGATTGCTTGTATGGCTCCGGACACGGGGAAAGGCGTCCTACGCTCTGGACATATGGGGCCGCGTGCCCCTGCTGGCCTGGCACAAGTTCGGGCGGCGCCTTCACCGAAGATGCCCCTCGGGAGGCAGGAGCCGGGGCATGCCATTTGTCTGCGGTAGGCGGGCGGAGGCCACCCGCTCGACCTCAAAGGCGTTCAAAGCAGAAGGGAGGCCTGCGTGGCCGTCAAGACGGAAGCGCGAACGGGCGTCGCAGAAGTGCGGCCATTCAAGATTGAGGTCCCCGAGGCGGACCTCGAGGACTTGCGCGCGCGCATCAGAGCCACTCGCTGGCCGAACAAAGAGACCGTCGAGGATGACTCGCAGGGCGTGCCGCTCGCGCTCATGCAGGACCTCGCTCGCTACTGGGCGAACGACTACGACTGGCGCAAGTGCGAGGCGCGGCTGAAGGCCCTCCCCAACTTCGTCACCGAGATCGACGGTCTGGAAATCCACTTCATCCACGTTCGCTCGAAGCACGAGGACGCGCTCCCGATCGTCGTCTGCCACGGCTGGCCCGGGTCGATCATCGAGCAACTGAAGCTCATCGGCCCGCTCACGGATCCGACGGCGCACGGCGCGAGCGCGTCGGATGCCTTCCACGTCGTGATCCCGTCGATGCCCGGATACGGGTTCTCCGGCCAGCCGATCACGACCGGATGGGACCCCGTGCACATCGGGAAGGCCTACGTCGAGCTCATGAATCGGCTCGGGTACACGCGCTTCGCCGCGCAGGGCGGCGACTGGGGCGCGATCGTCGTCGACGCGATGGCCGGCGGCCGCGCCAACCCGGCGGCCGCCGAGCCGGCGCCACCGGAGCTGATCGGCATCCACACCAACATGCCCGGTGCGGTTCCGCCGGACCTCTTCCTCGCGGCCTTTGCCGGCAGTCCGGCGCCGGACGATCTCTCCGACGAGGAGCGGAGCACGTACGAGCAGCTGCTCAGGTTCTTTGGGACGCACGTGGCGTACGGGCTGATCATGGGGACGCGCCCGCAGACGCTCTACGGCCTGGCGGACTCACCCATCGATCTCGCCGCGTTCATGCTCGACCACGGCGACGGGGCCGGTCAGCCCGGCATCGTTCAGCAGGTCCTCGAGGGACGTCTGCAGAAGCCGAGCGACCTCACGCGCGACGACATCCTGGACAACATCACGCTCTTCTGGCTGACCAACAGCGGGGTGTCCTCGGCGCGGCTGTACTGGGAGAACAAGCTCCCCTTCTTCGCTGCCAAGGGCGTGACGATCCCGGTCGGCGTGAGCATCTTCGCCGACGAGATCTACCGGGTTCCGCGCAGCTGGGCGGAGCGGGCGTACCCCAACCTCGTCCACTACAACCGGCACGACAGGGGCGGGCACTTCGCGGCCTGGGAGCAGCCGCAGCTGCTCTCGGAAGACATCCGCGCGACGTACCGATCGCTGCGCTAGCTACCGATCCGAAGAGGACTGCTGAGCGACCCATGGCCATACGGCCCTTTCGCAGTGTCCGGGCTCAGACGGTCTGGCTCGGGAGCCACTCAGGGACGTTGTGAGCGCCCGGGCATGCTTGCGGGCACTGCTTCTAGCTGATCGAGACCGGCTGCCTCGTGGCGTCGAGGTCGGGTCGGCAGCCGGCGTGGCATTGCGCCGCGGTGCCCGGTGCGTGCCCTGTGCACCTGTAGGGCAGCCACGGACGACAGGACGAGCAGGCCACCCGCTACCTGCGCGGGGGTGAGGATCTCGTCGAGCGTGAGCGCCGCCAGCGCCGTGGTGACGACCGGTTCGAACGTCGACAGGATGGCTGCAGTCGAAGGGCCCGTCCGCCGCAGGCCGGCGAAGAAGGTCAGCATCGCCAAGACGGTGGACACGACCGCGATGCACGCGAGCCAGAACCAGCCCTGTAGTCCGAAGCTGAGGTCGACCCCGCCCCTCACGAGGGCGCGTGCGGCCAGGGTGAGGGCGGCCCCTGCCATCACCAGCGCGGAGAGCATCACCGATGGCAGCCGGTGCACGACGGTGTCAGCAACGAGGATGTAGACGGTGTAGGTGACAGCGGCACCGAACGCCAGGGCCGCCCCGAGCGGGTGGAAGTCCACACCGCCTGTCCCGAGAAGGACGAGCAGCGTCCCGCAGGAGGCGGCCACCAGTGCGGCGCAGCGGCCGAGTGTCAGGCGGTCCCTGCCCAGCAGGACGGCCGTGAGGGTGACCAGCAGCGGGTAGGTGTAGAAGACCAGGGACAGCAGCGAGGCGTCCAACAGCTCCAAGGCCGCGAAATACAGCGACGCCTGGGTGGCGTACCCGACGGCACCCAGACCGAGGGCCGTCACCAGCAGACCCAGGGTCACCCGAGCGGGACTCGTCCTTCGGTCTGGGCTCGCAGGGTCGCACCGCAGACCCGGTCGCAGGAGCAGCAGCATCGCCAGCAGGCCGGCGGCAAAGCCGAAGCGCACCAAGAGCAGCGCTCCAGGCGAGACGCCCGCGGCGTAAGCGAGCTTCCCGAAGATCGCCATGGCGCCGAAGCACGCGGCTGACAGAAGGCACAGTGCGGGACCCAGTGCTGCTGGAACGGGTGATTGGCGTGATCTTCGCTGCGGTCGGTGTCATGTTCTTGATCGTTTTTGCCTACGGCATCTTGTCCGGTGAGCCGATGCCTTCGAGCCGATGAGGTAGCCGCGGGCGTCCGGATCTGCCAGGCGAGCGGTCCGCATCCAGTCCGCAAGAGGTCGGCGGACGGCGGGCGAGTGGTGTGAGATGTCGAGAGGCATTTCCGCTGCTAGACCTCCATGCGCCCAGGTCGTCGGCGCTGGCAATTCGATCTCATAATCCCTCGGTCGCGGGTTCGAGTCCCGCCCGCCCCACCACGGAAACCACCGGTCAGCCATGGTGACGGCGACGTGGACCAGTCACGCCAACAGCCGAACCTGCGCCCTCAGTCCGCACTGAGTCCTCCCGTGCCAGTGTGCGACCGGGACCGCTGTCGTCACCGCGTGCCCGAGTTGATCGCGCCCACCGTCCGCCTGCACGCCGCCTGGCTCAATGCACATGACGAGTGGGGCCCCGGCCTCCACGAGGACGGTTTCGGGCTGCGGCCGTCCGATGAGGTGGCCTCGCCTGTCGGGTTCGCGGGCTGGGTGGCTCGGCTGGCCGACGAGTCGGATCCGGCGAAGCCGCTGGACGCCGGCCAGGTGCAGTGAGTGCACGTACCGATGGATCGTCGAGGGCGACCAGGTGCTCGGCGCGATCGCGCTACGGCACGAGCTCAACGACTTCCTGCTGCGGGTCGGCGGCCATATCGGCTACGGCATCCGGCCGTCCGCGCGCCGGCGCGGGCTGGCCACCTGGGCGCTGAGCCGGATGCTCGGCGAGGCCCGGGTGCTCGGCCTGGACCGGGTGCTGGTCATCTGCGAGGTGAACAACATCGCCTCGGCGAAGACGATCGAGCACCACGGTGGCGTCCTCGAGGACATCCGGGACACCGAACTCGGCACCGCGCGGCGCTACTGGATCAAAATCTGGCCCACCACCCTGCCTTCCCCAGGACCCCGGCGGCGGTCTCCACCCGGGTGCGGATCGGCGCCTGGCCGCCGTGCAACGGCACTCACATCGTCGGCGGGGCGCAACGCTGAATCCGTCCCAACTCATGCTTGGCGGCTGGTCTAGGTTTTGTGTGCCGACCTTTCGGAGTCGGTAGATTCCGGCCGGCCGGCTGTGCGGGTTGTGCCGCGAGGGCGGGAGGGTCATGGATCGCGTGGATCAACGAGCTGCGCATGATCATGAGTTGTGGGAGTCGGTCGCCTCTGCGGCTCGTGACAGCGTCGGGCAGCGGCAGGCGCGGATGATCGCTGACCACGGGCTGGGCGGCGACGTGCAGTACCACTGGTCGATGGATGACGCCACGATCGTCTGGTCGCGCGGCGGTCGGGACTTCCTCCACGGCCGCATCACGGTGATCGGCAGCGTGGATCACGTCCAGCAGACGTGGTTGTGATCCTGGGCCAACGACACCCTGCCGCGGGCGGTGCTCGGTGACATCACCGACGTGCGCCGCTACGGCGAAGAGCACGTCTTTCCCCTGCTGGTCTGGCCGAGCTTCCGTGCCGAGCAAACGCCGGTGGCGCAGGCCAGGATCGTTGCTGCCGATGTGCTGGCCGCCGAGGGCCTGTGGTTCGAACCCGGCGATGAGATGGACCTGCACCTCGTGATTCACGATCTGCGCCGGGCCTGAGGGTCGACCGCAGCGGGCAGCATCGGCGGGCACGTCACGTGCAAGCGGCCGGGCATCCGTTCTGCCTGATCCGTAGGAGCGCGACGGTGCGTCACTGACCAGGGGCTGGCGCTTCGACTGCGAAAGCCAGACCCGCGTCGCCGACGGAGCGGCCGCGATGCTCCGCGCCGAGGGCAAGCCGGAGGACTACGGCGACATCGGCGTCATCTACGAGGACCGCTACGTGATGGTTGTGCGTGACGCCGTGCGCTTCCGCGACGGCGAGCTGAGGCCGTACATCCGGATGGTCGGCGCCGTGGTCGGGACCGGCGCGGCCGTACTGCCGGTCTTCGCGGACGGCCGCATGCTGCTCGTCCGCCACTTCCGCCACGAGATGCGCACCTGGCAGTGGGAGATCCCCCGTGGCTTCGCCGAGCCCGGCGCCGACGGTGCGGCGACCGCCGCCCGCGAGCTGGAGGAAGAGGTCGGCATGACCGTCGAGAAGGTCGAGCTGCTCGGCTGCCTGGCGGGCGACGGCGGCATGGACGAGATCTACCTGGCTCGGTTGGAGGAGGGCGGCCTGCCGGACGACATCCCGGCGGACGCGGTGTACGAGGGCATCGACGATCGGCGGCTGGTCATCCGGGAGGAGCTCGCCGGCATGATCGCGGCGGGCGAAGTGACGGACGCGTACCTCCTCGCCGCCTTTGCCTTCGGCACCGCGAAGGGGCTCCTCTAGCGCCTTTCGCCACAAGGGACGGCGGCCCGGGACACGCCGCTCGGCCCGCTCCCGCGTCGTATGGTTCCCGGATGGCAGACCGGGTCTGGGCCGACGGTGACGCTTACGAGGCGTACGTCGGTCGGTGGAGTCGGCCCGTCGCGGCGGAGGTCCTGCGCCGGCCGACGTGCCATCCGGGCTGCGCTGGCTCGACGTCGCGTGCGGCACCGGCGCGCTGACCTCGACGGTGCTGGCCGGGGTGGCTCGATCCGGCTGACGGCCCGGGCCTGGGCGGTCCGCGGCACGGCAGCGGCGTGAGCACCGGCCGCGTCGCGGGACTGTTCGACGATCTTGAGTACGCGTGCTCATCCCGATTCCGGCCCCGACGGGAAGGATCAGGTCGTGAACCTGACGATGCGCACCCTGCTCGGCGGCCTGATCGTCGCGGCGGCGACGGCCGGCGCGTGGTGGGCCTGGCTGGGGTGGGAGACCGGATACACGGTGGACCCGGAGACCGGTGCGACCAGCGGCCCGTACGCGCCGTGGCAGGTGGTCGGCTGCGTCCTCACCCTGGCCCTGATCGCCGCAGTCGGCGGCTGGCTGCTCAGCCCCTGGGTCGTGGCGCCGGTGATGACGGTTGCCTTCACCGTCACCTGGGCGGCGCACGCCGCCTCGATCGACGACACCGGTCTCTGGGCGGTGGGGGCGGTCCTGATTCTGGTCGGGACGGCCGCCGGGACCACCGTGGTGAGCGTCGGGGCCCGGCTGATCCGTGGACGCCGTTCGGGACGATCGCCTCGCTGACCGGACGCCGCACGTCGGGTCGTCGTGGGGCGCCGCACATTGGGCTCCGTACCAGCTCGGGGCATACTTGCCCGATGTCCGAGCAGGCCCGACCGCGACGCCCGGAGGCGGTCTCCCCGATGCTGGACGCGCTGCGCGCCGGCACCCGGGAGCACCATCTCGCCCTGGAGCGTGACCTGGACCTTCCCGGCCGGATCCGGTCCCGGACGGACCTGTCGTCCGTCCTGTCCGCGATGCTCGCCGGGTGGCGGCCCCTGGAGCGCCGGCTCGCCGCCGTCGACTGGGCCGGTCTGCGGCTCGACCCCCGGCTCGGCGAGGCGACCGACCTGCTTCGGGCCGACCTCCGCGCGTTGACCGGCGAACCGTACGACGGCGAGGCGGGACCGGAGCCCACCGACGCCCCCGGCTTCGACGGCCTGGCCCGCGCGGTCGGCGGCCGGTACGTCCTGCTCGGCAGCGCCCTGGGCGGGCGGGTCATCGCCCCGGTGGTGGAACGCCGCCTGGAGCTGCGCGAGGGCGTGGGGACCGGGTTCTTCCGCCGCAGCGGCATGGCGCCGGGCCGGGACTGGCGTGACTTCCGGGTCGCGCTGGCCGCCCGTGACTGGTCCCCGGCGGATCTGGACCAGGCCGTCGCCGCCGCCCGGGAGACGTTCGTCTTCGTCGGCCGGGCCGCCGCGCCGATCCTCGGCCGCCGACCGGCCGCACCCCGCCGTGTGGCCTGACGACCGGACCGGGCCCGCTTCGGCGGCGCGCCGAGGGTGTGCGGCGGCGGGTAAAGCCCGCGCGTTGGTGTCCCCGGCCGCGGCGCGTGATCCGCGCCAGGGGAGGACGACTGCCGCGAGCGATATACCTGAGAGTCATAAATATGCCGCTCAGTCATAACGCTCGCTGGGCAGGTAACTGCTCGACGGGACCCGCCCGTCGCTGAGCGGCCACTCGAACACGGCCGCCGGTCAGGGATGGCCGGCACCCGCCTACGATGACCGGCGACGACTGGGGAGCGGAGCTGGCATGGGCAAGATCCGGTGGGGCGTGGTGCTGCCCCAGGGCTGGCGGTCGGACCTCACCCACCTGAGCGATCCGGTGGCCCAGTTCGAGGCGATGGTGCAGGTGGCCCGGGAGGCCGACGAGCTGGGCTTCGACTCTGTCTGGCTCTACGACCACCTGCAGGCCGTCTCCGGCTCGGCGGAGACGACCTTCGAGTGCTGGACCAGCCTGGCGGCGATCGCCCGGGAGACCCGGCGGGTCCGGCTCGGTCAGATCGTCACCTGCAACAGCTTCCGCAACCCGGCGCTGCTGGCGAAGATGGCCGCCACCCTGGACGCGGCGAGCGGCGGCCGGGCGTTCCTCGGCCTCGGCGCCGGCTGGGACCAGCGCGAGTACGACGCGTACGGCTTCGACCAGCCGTACCCGTCGACGGGGGAGCGGCTGACCCGGCTGGACGAGGCGGCGGCGGTGGTCACCGCGATGCTGCGGGAGCCGGTCGCCACGGTCGAGGGCCGCTACCACCGGGTACGGGCGGCGCAAAACGTGCCGACCGGCGTGCAGCGGCCGCACATCCCGCTGCTGATCGGCGGCAGCGGCGAGAAGCGCACGCTGCGGACCGTGGCCCGGTACGCCGACGCCTGCAACCTCACCGACCACACCGACCCGGCCTTCTACCGCCATAAGCTGGACGTGCTGGCCGGGCACTGCGCCGACGTCGGCCGCGACTACGACAGCATCCTGAAGACCGCGTCCTTCTCCGTCTTCACCGGCGCCACGGACGCCGAGGTGACCGCCCGGCTGGCCCCGCACCTGCGCGGGCGCGACCGGGCGGAGGTGGCGGCCGGCAGTGCGGTCGGCACCCCCGCCGAGCTGGTCGAGGTCTTCGGCCGGCTGGTCGAGGCCGGCATGGAGTACTTCATCCTCTACCTCCACGAGCCGACCGACCTGGCGGCCCTGCGCCTCTTCGCCCGCGAGGTCGTTCCGCAGCTCGGCTGAGCCGGGCGCCCGCCCGTACCCGGGACAGCCCCGGACCGCCGGCGGCCAGGGAGGTCAGGACTGGAAGCCGTCGACCAGGTCGGGTCGGCGGGTCGCGGCGAACCGGTCGCGGACCTGGGGACGGCTGGCCAGGAAGAGCAGCGCGACCACCACGAGCGCCTTCGCGACGTTGATGGCCCGCACCCACCAGGGCAACGGCTGGAGCAGGGTGAGGCCGGAGCCGGCCAGCACGATCACCGAGATGAAGACCACCTGCCGGTACGCCTTGCGCCGGCCCAGCCGCAGTCCGCGGATCACCACCAGGTAGGCGAGCGCGATCAGCGCCACGGGCAGCACGCGGGACCACACCGAGGAGCGCAGCGTCTCCCGGGCGGCGGCCAGGTCGGTGCCGGCGGGCAGGTCGAGGTGGGCGAGCTGGTAGTCCAGCAGCTGCTCCCGGAAGACCAGCATCAGGCCGGCGAGCAGGGCGCTCAGGGCCAGGTTGGCGAGCATGAGCACGATCATGCGCTGTACCAGCGGCGGCGTGGCCGTGGCGGCGTCGGGGGTGTCCGGTGTCGTCATCGGCAGGGATCAGATCACACGGTGCCCGTCCCGCGCTGCCCCGTTTCCCGCCGGTCCGCTCAACCGGTGAACTCGGCGGCGATGGTGCGCAGCGCCCGGGTCAGCTCCGCCGCCGACGGCGCGCGGTCCGGGTCGACGAGCCACTGGGCCGCGACACCGCCGAGCAGGGCCTGGTAGAACGAGCCGAGCGCCAGGGACTGCGACTCGTCGGCGTCCGGGTCGAGCCGGTGGAAGACCTCGGCCAGGCCGAGCCGGGCGAGTTGGTTGGCGGTGGCGAACGCCTCGCGCAGCTCGGGCGCCCGGTCCATCTGGGCGATCAGCTCGAACTGGATGGCCCAGAGCGGCCGCAGCCGGGCGAAGGACTCGATGATCCGGGTCCAGGCCGCCTCGAACCGTTGCTCGGGGGTGGCGTCGGGGCCGGCGTCGACCGCGAGGGCCCGCTGCAGCTCCTCGCCCCACTCCGCCATCGCCTCGAAGAGAGCCTCGTTGAGCAGCGCCTTCGTGGTGCGGAAGTGGTAGCCGATGGCGGCCAGGCTGGTGCCCGAGGCGGCGGCGATGTCCCGGGCGGTGGTGCCCGCGTACCCCTTCTCCATCAGGCAGCGCTTGGCGCCGGCGAGCAGGTCTTCCCGATTTCCCATGGTCGACAGCCTAACCGATTCCTGGAACAAATGTCTTGCACAAACGTCTTACACGTTCGTACAGTGAACGGCATGACGACCGTCCTGATCTCCGGCGCCAGCGTCGCCGGCCCCGCGCTCGCCTGGTGGCTGCGCCGTTACGGCTTCCGTCCGACCGTCGTGGAGCGCGCCCCGGCGCTGCGCGAGGGCGGCTACAAGGTGGACATCCGGGGTGCCGCGCTGGAGGTGGTCGACCGGATGGGCCTGCGCGCGCAGGTCGAGCGGCACGACACCGGGATGCGGTCGGCCCGCTTCGTGGACTCGGCGGGCGCGCAGCTCGCCACCATGGACGCCGCGCTCTTCGGTGGCCGGGAGGGCGACGACGCCGAGATCATGCGCGGCGACCTGGCCCGCATCCTCGCCGACGCCACCCCCGACGTGGAGTATTTCTTCGACGACTCGATCGCCACGCTGACCCCGTCGGCCGACGGGGTCGAGGCGAGCTTCGAGCGGGGTCCGCGCCGGACGTTCGACCTGGTGGTCGGCGCGGACGGGCTGCACTCGAACGTCCGGCGGCTGGCCTTCGGCCCGGAGTCGGCCCACCTGCGGCCGCTCGGGCACCACATCGCGATCTTCACCGTGCCGGCGGAGTTCGGCGAGGAGCGGGTCGAGCTGATGCACCCCGCGCCGGGGCGCACCGTCGGCGTCTACCGCACCGCCGGCTCGCTGGACGCCAGGGCGCTATTCCTCTTCCCCTCGCCCGAGGGTGGCGCCGAGCACCGGGATGTCGCCGGGCGGAAGGCGCTGCTGGCGGAGGCGTTCGCCGGCGCCGGGTGGCAGGTGCCGCGCCTGCTGGACGCCATGTGGGACGCCCCCGACTTCTACCTCGACTCGATGAGCCAGGTCCGGATGGACCGCTGGTCGACCGGGCGGATCGCCCTGGTCGGGGACGCGGCGTACGGGCCGTCGCCGGCGTCCGGGCAGGGCACCAGCCTCGGCCTGGTCGGGGCGTACGTGCTGGCCACCTCGCTCGCGGCGGCGTCGGGCGACCCGGTGGCCGGCTTCGCCGACTACGAGCGGCGGATGCGCCCCTTCGTCGAGGCGAACCAGCGGCTCGCCGAGCGCAACCTCAAGGGCATGGTGCTGGGCTCGGCCGCGCAGATCCGGTTCCAGACGCTGATGGTGCGCCTGATGCCGCACCTGCCCGGCCGGGAGCGGATGATCCGTCGGGTGACCGAGCCGATCCGCCGGGCCGCCACCGCGATCACCCTCCCGGACGCCCCGGCGCCGCGCCGGGCGTGAGCTCCGCCCGTCAGCGCGCCGGCGGTTCGTCGTCCAGGCGTTCGGCGTACGCGGCCCGCAGCTCGTCCCAGCCGAAGTTCGTCGACTCGGCCCCGCGGATCGGGCCGACCGGGTCGCCGTCGAGCAGGTGGCCGGCGACGTCGAGGCAGAGGTGCCAGCCGGCGGCCATCATCGGCGCCAGCTCGGGCTTGTCGACGGTGTGCCGCAGGGTCAGCCGGGTGCCGGTGGCCGACGGGCTCAGCTCCCAGCGCAGCAGGCCGTCGCCCCAGGTGTACTCCAGCAGGGTCGGCGGCTCGGCGCGGAGCACGGTCGCCGGCTGGGGGAAGGTGTCGTCGCCGTCGACCGTGCTGAGCGTGGCCTCGCCCAGGGTGCCGAGGTCCCGGCTGGCCAGGAAGGGCGCCCACTGGGCGAGCCGGTCCGGCTCGGTCAGCGCGGCCCACACCTTCTCCGGCGGGTGCCGCAGGTCCCGGACGAAGACCAGGTCCCAGCGGTCGTCGGCGGGTACCCGGGCGACGTCGGCGAGCGGGCCGGGTCGGAAGCGGTCGCGGTCCATGGTCACTCCTGACTGTCGAGATGGCGTTCGAGGGCGTCGAGGTGGTCGGCCCAGAGCCGGCGGTACGGCCCGAGCCAGTCGTCCACGGCCCGCAGCGGGCGTACCTCGAGCCGGTAGATGCGTTGCTGGGCCGCCGTGCGGACGGTGACGAAGCCGGCCTCGCGGAGCACCTTGAGGTGCTTGGAGACGGCCGGCTGGCTCATCCCCAGCGCGTCCACCAGGTCGCCCACGCTGCTCTCGGCGCGGCGCAGCCGTTCCAGGATGCGGCGCCGGCTCGGCTCGGCCAGCACGGCGAAGGCGTCGACGGACATGACGACAATATGCCCCTTCACTCATATGCTTGTCAAGTAATACGAGCTGGTCCCGGCTTCGCCGGAAGCACGGCGTGGCGGGCACGCCGGCTCCATATGCTCGGGGCATGGAACTGCGGATCTTCACCGAACCCCAGCAGGGCGCCAGCTACGACCAGCTGCTCGCCGTGGCCCGCCGCGCCGAGGAGACGGGCTTCGGCGCGTTCTTCCGCTCCGACCACTACCTGAAGATGGGCTCGGGGAGCGGCGAACCCGGCCCGACCGACGCCTGGACCACCCTCGCCGGCCTGGCCCGGGACACCACCCGGATCCGACTGGGCACCCTGATGACCGCGGCCACCTTCCGGCTGCCCGGCCCGCTCGCGATCACCGTCGCGCAGGTCGACCAGATGAGCGGCGGCCGGGTCGAGCTGGGCATCGGCACCGGCTGGTACGCCGAGGAGCACACCGCGTACGGGATCCCGTTCCCGGTGCTGGGCGAGCGCTTCGACCGGCTGGAGGAGCAGCTCACGGTCATCACCGGCCTCTGGGAGACGCCGGCCGGCGCGACGTTCGACTTCCAGGGGAAGTACTACCCGGTCAGCGACTCGCCGGCGCTGCCCAAGCCGGTGCAGCAGCCGCGACCGCCGATCCTGCTCGGCGGGACGGGTCCGAAGCGCACCCCGCGGCTCGCCGCCCGCTACGCCGACGAGTTCAACCTGCCGTTCGCCTCCGTCGAGGACTCCGTGGCCCAGTTCGCGCGGGTGCGGGCGGCCTGTGCCGAGATCGGCCGGGACCCGTCCGGCATGGTCTGGTCCAACGCGCTGGTGCTCTGCTGCGGCCGGGACGAGGCGGAGATCGGCCGGCGGGCCGCGGCGATCGGCCGGGAGCCGGCCGAGCTGCGGGAGAACGGCCTCGCCGGCACGCCCGCCGAGATCGTCGACAAGCTCGGCCGGTACGCCGAGATCGGCAGCCGCCGGGTCTACCTCCAGGTGCTCGACCTGGCCGACCTGGACCACCTGGAACTGGTCGCCGCGGAGGTCATGCCGCAGCTCTGAGCCCGCCCGGCGCCGACTGGACCGGCCCGGTCAGCGGGCCGGCTCGCGCAGCACCGTGTCCAGCCGCCCGCCGTCCGTCGTCCGGGGCGCCGGCCCCGGTCCGGGTGGGGGGTCGGGCTCGGGCTCCGGGGTGGGCGCCGGCACCGGAGCGGTCGGGTACGCCGGCAGCCCGCCCGCCGGGTCGGGACCCACGCCGGTCGGGTCGATCTCCTCCTCGGACGGATACCCGTCGCCGCGCAGGGTCGGATCGCGGTAGCTGCTCATTCGCGTAGGGTTCCCCGTCCACGCCGCCGCAACCGTGCCCGATCGACCGGTGCCCGCCCCTTGACCCGGCGACGGATGATGCAACCGACGACGACTGCGGCGCGAACGGGGGTACGAGATGGAGCTGCGCCGGAACCGGGGGACGCTGGTGCTGGCCGCGATCTGCGTGCTCGGCGGCGTGACGGTGCTGGCCGTCGGCGGCCACCGGGTGCTGCGGACGCTGGTCGCCCTGGGGGCCGTCATCCTCGGCGGCGTGGTGCTGCTCGGCGCGCTGCGGCCGTTCCGCTTCGTGATCGGACCGGACGGGCTGGACGTGCGGCGGCCGGGCCTGCGCGGCACGTACCGCTGGGACCAGTTCGACGCCCTGGCGCTCGCCGACGGGCCGCCGGTGCAGGGGCGTCCCGGGACGCCACGGTTGCTCGGCGTGCCCGGCGCGGCGCTGCCGCCCGAGGTGCGGGCCGGCGCGCGCCACCCGCTCGACGGGCGGGCCGCCGTGGAGCTGCTCGACCTGGCCCAGGTGCGCCAGACACCCGACGAGGTAGCGGATGCCCTGGCCCGGTACGCCGCCGACCGCTTCACCGACGCGCGGGCCCGCACCACCGCCCGGCTCGTCGGCGTCGACCTCGACTTCGACTTCGCCGAGTCCCTGCGCGGCTACCGGACCGAGCGGATCGACGAGCTGGTCCGGCGTGCCCAGGCGGCACTGGCCCACGGCGACGCGGCGGCGCGGCAGGCGGCCCGCGCCGAGATCGAGCAGGCCCGGGCCACCGGGCTGCCGGTGGCGCTGCGCGGGTATGCCCTCCGCGAGGTCGATCTGGCGCTCGACGCGCTCTGCGCCGCCCTGGCCGACCCCGCCGCCACCGACCGGGAGACCGCCCCGTGACCGACGCCCCGCTCGCCGGCGACATCGCCGCCCGGACGACCAGCGGCGCCGCCCCGCGCCCCCGCGCCGGCCGGAACTGGGCCGGCAACGTCCGCTACGCCGCCCGCCGCCGGCACACCCCGTCCACCGTGGACGAGCTGCGCCGGCTGGTCGCCGGCAGCGACCGGATCCGGGCCGTCGGCACCGGGCACTCCTTCAACCGGCTCGGCGACACCACCGGCGACCTGGTCTCGCTGGCCGGGCTGCCGCCCACCGTCGAGCTGGACCCGGAGCGCGGCACCGTCACCGTCGCCGCCGGCCTGCGCTACGGCGACCTCGCCACCCGGCTGCACGCCCAGGGGTACGCCCTGGCCAACCTGGCCTCCCTCCCGCACATCTCGGTGGCCGGCGCGGTCGCCGCCGGCACCCACGGCTCGGGCGACACCCACGGCAACCTGGCCACGGCGGTCGCCGCCCTCGAACTGGTCACCGCCGACGGTGACCTGCTGACCGTCGACCGGGCCGACGACCGGTTCGCCGGCATGGTGGTCAACCTCGGCGCGCTCGGCGTGGTCACCCGGGTGACCCTGGACGTGGTGCCCACCTTCGACGTCCGGCAGTACGTCCGACTCGGCCTGCCGCGCGACGCGCTCGATGCCGCCTTCGCCTCGGCGTACAGTGTCAGCGCCTTCACCGACTGGCGCTCTGCGCGGCTGGACCAGGTGTGGCGCAAGCAGCGCGCCGACCAGCCGCCGCCCCCGGCGGACTGGCTCGGTACGACGGCGGCCCCGGCGCAGCGCCACCCGGTGCCCGGCGTGCCGGCGGAGAACTGCACCCAGCAGCTCGGCGTGCCCGGACCGTGGCACGAACGGCTGCCGCACTTCCGACTCGGCTTCACCCCGAGCAGCGGCGACGAGCTCCAGTCGGAGTACCACGTGGCCCGCGACGTGGCCGCCGAGGCACTCGCCGCCCTGGACGCGGTGGCCGACCGGATCGCCGCCGTGCTACAGATCTGCGAGCTGCGTACCATCGCCGCCGACCCGCTCTGGCTCAGCCCGAACCACGGGCGGGACAGCCTCGCCATCCACTTCACCTGGGTCGGTGACGAGGCGGCGGTGACGCCGGTGGTGGCCGCGGTGGAGGAGCGGCTGGCGCCGTTCGCGCCCCGCCCGCACTGGGGCAAGGTCTTCGGGCTGGACCCGGCCGCGGCGTACCCCCGGCACGCCGACTTCCTCGCCCTGCTGCGCGAACTCGACCCGGCCGGGAAGTTCCGCACCGAGCTGCTGGACCGGTACTTCCCCCGCCCCTGACGGCCGGGGCGGCGATGCCGGGCCGGTCACCGGTACGGGTCGGTGATCTCCCGCAGCCGGGTGAGGGCGCGCCGCAGCTGGCTGGTGGCCTGCCTGCCCAGGTGCCGCGTCCACTCGGCCTCGACCTCCGCCTCGGCGGCCCGCGCCACCCGGATCGCGGCTTCGCCGCGCGCGGTGATGGTAACCAGCCGGGCGCGGGCGTCGGACGAGTCGGGCACCCGGCGGACATAGCCGCCGCGTTCGAGCTGGTCGACGAGGAACGCGGCGGTCTGCTTGGTGACCCGCGCCTGCTCGGCGAGCTCGGTGACCCGGGTGCCGTGCGGGCCGATCCGGGCGAAGACCCGGCCCTGCGCCACGGTCAGGTCGTCGAACCCGGCGGCGGCGGTCGGCGAGGGGGCGGGGATGAACCGTGACGACGTGTGGCGGACGATCGACGACGAGCGGTCCAGCCTCGCCGACCTCCTCGACGACCTGTCCGGAGCGGAGTGGGAGACGGCGTCCCTCTGCGTCGGCTGGCGGGTACGCGAGGTGGCCGCGCACCTCACCCTCGCCCACACGGGGGCGCTCGCCGCGGCCCTGGCGATGCTGCGGGCCCGCGGCAGCTTCGACCGCATGATCCACGACACCGCCGTACGGGAGGCCGCGCTGCCCGTCGAGGAGCACGCCGTCCGACTGCGGGGCATGGTGGGGTCGCGCCGGAAGGCGCCGGGCGTGACGCACCTGGAGCCGCTGCTGGACATCCTGGTGCACGGTCAGGACATCGCCCGGACACTGGGCCGGAGCCGCCCGATGCCGGCGGACGCGGCGGCCACGGCCGCGACGAGGGCCTGGACCATGGGCTGGCCGTTCCACGCCCGCCGCCGGCTGGGCGGTTTCGAGCTCGTCGCCGTGGACCATCCCTGGTCCGTCGGGCGCGGCCCCCGGGTCGAGGGAGACATCGCGGCGCTCCTGCTCCTGCTCACCGGCCGGCATGCGGTCCTACCGGAGCTCTCCGGCCCCGGCGCCCCCGACCTCACCGCCCGGCTCTCCCCGGCGCCTGCCTGACGGCGGCCCGTCTTCCCTAACGGCGACCCGGAGTCATCTGCTCGCGCATGCTGCCGCGCTGCACCGCCCGGCTGATGTCGCTCGGCGAGACGATCCCCACCAGCCGCTGGTCGGTCACCACCAGCGCCCGGCCGTCGGCGCACTCGCTGAGCCGGGGAAGCAGGTCGTTGAGCGCCTCGTCCGGGGCGGCGAGCACCAGCTCGTCGGCCCGGCAGGACACCTCGCCCAGCGTGGTGGTGGCCCGCCGGTCGGCGGGGATGCCCCGGACCCGGTCCAGGGTGACCAGCCCGACCGGCCGGCCGTCCTCGGTCAGCGGCAGCGCCGAGTGCCGGTACGCGAAGAGGTAGTGGTCCACGAAGTCGGCGACCGTCATGTCCCCGGACGCGGTCTGCGGCTGCGGCGTCATCACCTCGCCGACCCGGACCCCGCGCAGCGCGCTGCCCATCCGGGCCTGCCGTTCCTCCATGCCGGCCGCGCCGATCAGGAACCAGCCGATCAGCGCCAGCCAGAGCCCGCCCACCCCGGCGCCGGTCAGGAACCGCCAGAGTCCGAAGGCGATCAACAGGGCGCCGAGGCCCCAACCCGCCCGGGCCGCCACCACGGACGCCTTCGTCCGGTCGCCGGTCGCCTTCCACACCGCGGCGCGCAGCAGCCGCCCGCCGTCCAACGGGGCGGCCGGCAGCACGTTGAAGATCGCCAGCAGGACGTTGATGCCGGCCAGCCAGGACAGCGCGCCGAGCACCAGCCCGCGCGCGCCGGCAAGGGCGAGCACCACGGCGATGCCGCCGAAGAAGAACCCGATCAGCAGGCTCACCAGCGGGCCGATCCCCGCGATGCGCAGCTCGGCACCCGGGTCCTTCGCCTCCCCCTTCAGCTCGGACACCCCGCCGAAGAGCCAGAGCGTGATCCCCTCCACGGCGATCCCGTTGCGCTTGGCGACCACCGAGTGGGACACCTCGTGGGCGAGCAGGCCGAGGAAGAACACCACCGCGGCGCTCAACCCCGCCAGCACGTACGCCCCGGTCGAATGGCCGGGGTAGGAGCGTGGGAACAGACTGGCCGACAACGCCCAGGCGATCAGCAGGAAGATGACCAGGACGCTCCAGTTGACCCCGACGGGTACCCCCGCGATCCGGCCAAGCCGGAAGCTCGCCCTCATACGTCCGTCATACCCCCGCTCCACCTAGACATGCCAGGGCCGATCGGCTCACCGGCCCGGCGCCTCGCTCACCACTGTCGGAGACACGGTGTTCGCCATCTCCACCGCCCAGTCCAGCACGTAGTCGGCCTCCTCCTCCCAGCCCGGCTCCCCGCCGACGAAGTGCGACCGGCCCGGGAACTCGTGGTACGCGGTGACCGCCTGGGAGCTCCGGTAGAGGCCGGCGGCGGAGCGGGCCAGCGACGGCGGCACCACGTGGTCCTCGGTGCCGGTGGTCAGCAGCAGCGGCGCCCGGTCGTCCCGGTGGGTGTCCGCCTTGGTGGCCGAGTTCGGGTCCAGGTTGGCGAAGGCGTCCTCGAAGAAGACGTGCCCGGCGGCGGGGACGGCGTACCGCTCCCAGGCCGCGTCGGAGTCCGCCCGGCTCATCGTGTTGCCGAAGGCGTACGCGAAGTCGTCCGGGGTGAACGGCACCGCGCGGTGCCGGTTGGCCGGGCTGCGCAGGATTGAGAACCCGGAGCGCAGGGTGCTCAACGGCAGCTTCAGCACGCCCTTGACCGGTGCCGGGTGCACCCCGACGCCCGCCGCGCCGAGGCCGCGGGAGATCAGCAGCTGGGCGAACAGGCCGCCGAACGAGTGCCCCATGATGATGGGCGGCCGGGGCTGGTCCCGGATGATCGCTTCGTAGTGGTCGACGATGTCGGCGACCCGCTGCTGGGCGATCGGGGTCGGGTCCGCCCGCAGCGCCTCGACCTCGCCCTCCATCCCGGGCCAGGCCGGCGCGAGCACCCGGAAGCCCTGGGCCTCGTACCGGTCCACCCAGTGTTCCCAGCTGCGCGAAGTCATCCAGAGGCCGTGGATCAGCACGATCGTGTCGACCCGTCCGGTTGGCGCGCTGGCCATGGTGCCCTCCTCGGTCGCGGACGTGGACCGCAGGCGCTTACCCGGCGCGGGCCCGGGCGCACCCGCCGGGACCTGACAAATGTCATGGTCGGAAGGTGACGCCCGCTCCGGGGACGGGACGGCCGCTCGCCGGAGCATCGTTGTCATGACCGACACCGCACCGGCCGTCGAACTGGCCGGACTCACCAAGACCTTCGGCCCGGTGACCGCCGTCGACGGGCTCAACCTCCGGATCGAGCCCGGTGAGGTGGTGGCCTTCCTCGGCCCGAACGGCGCCGGCAAGACCACCACCGTGGACATGCTGCTCGGGCTGGCCCGCCCGGACGCCGGCGGCGTCCGGCTCTTCGGCGGCACCCCCGCCGACGCCGTCCGGCACGGCCGGGTCGCCGCGGTGATGCAGACCGGCGGGCTGCTCAAGGACCTCACGGTCGCCGAGACGGTACGGATGACCGCGCGGTTCTACGGCCGGACCCGCCCGGTGGGCGAGGTGCTGGACCGGGCCGGCATCGCGTCGATCGCCGACCGGCTGGTCGGCAAGTGCTCCGGCGGCCAGCAGCAGCGGCTGCGCTTCGCCCTGGCGCTACTCCCGGACCCCGACCTGATGGTGCTCGACGAGCCGACCACCGGCATGGACGTCGAGGGGCGGCGGGACTTCTGGCAGGCCATCCGGGCCGACGCCCGGGCCGGCCGGACCATCCTCTTCGCCACGCACTACCTGGACGAGGCCGACGCGTACGCGGACCGGATCGTGCTGGTGCGGCAGGGCCGGGTGGTCGCCGACGGCACCACCGCCGAGATCAAGAACCTGGCCGCCGGTCGGGTGGTCCGGGCCACCCTCCCCGGCGCCGACCAGGCCGTACTCGCCGCCCTGCCCGGGGTCCGCGCGGTCGAGGTACGCGGCGACGCGGTGCTGGTCCGCACCGACGACTCGGACGAGGTCGCCCGGCACCTGCTCACCCGGACCGCCGCCCGGGACGTCGAGATCACCTCCCGCAACCTCGAGGACGCCTTCCTCGCCCTCACCACCGACAGCCCGGCCACCGACGGCTCGACCACCCCCAGCCCGACCGCCGCGCGTCCGACCGCCCAGACCATCGGAGCATGAGATGACCGTCGCCGCCCCCTCCACCCCGTCCGCCACCCGCGCCGACCGGCGGCCGCCCGCCCTGGGCGGGTTCTCCACCGCCGTGCTGGCCATCGAGATCCGCCGGGTCCTGCGCAACCGCCGGACGCTGATCTTCATCCTGGTCATGCCGGCGGTCCTCTTCCTCCTCTTCGGACTCCCGCAACGGGGACAGGAGCTGCCCAACGGCCGCCCGGTCACCGCCTGGATCATGATCAGCCTCGCCGTGTACGGCGCCATGGTCGCCACCACCAGCGCCGGCGCCGCGGTGGCCACCGAACGGGCGCTGGGCTGGAGCCGGCAGCTCCGGCTCACCCCGTTGCGCCCGCCCGCGTACGTGGCGACGAAGGTGGCCACCGCCATGGTGCTCGGGCTGATCGCGGTGCTCGTCGAGTTCGCGGTCGGCGCGGGCGCCGGGGTCCGGCTGCCCGTCCAGGTCTGGCTGGTGGCCGGGCTCACCGCCTGGCTCGGCTCGCTGGTCTTCGCCGCCTTCGGGCTCTTCGTCGGCTATCTCGCCCCGGCCGAGAACGTCATGCAGTTCATGGGCCCTATCCTGGCGATCCTGGCCATGCTCGGCGGCCTCTTCGTCCCGCTCGACGTGCTGCCGCACGCGCTCCAGCAGATCGCCAAGTTCACCCCGGTGTACGGGGTCGGCCAGCTCGCCCGGGCCCCGCTGACCGGGGCCGGGATGGACTGGGTGGCGCTGGGCAACCTGGCCGGCTGGACCGTGCTCTTCGGCCTCGGCGCGGCCCGGCTGTTCCGCCGGGACACCACGCGGGTCTGACGGGAACGGCGGCCGCTAGCGTGTTCAGGATGCAGCTTCCGCCGGACCGGAACTATCTGGAGACCCGTCACTGGCGGGTCACCGGCTGGTTGCTCGCCGCGGTCTGGCTCTTCTTCCTCAACATCCCGCTGCTCGCCGCCCTGCACCAGCCGGAGCCGTGGCGACGGGTGGTCGGCGCGGCGACCCTGGTCGCCTTCGGCGTCTTGTACGTCTTCGTCTTTCAGTGGGCGCGCGGCCGGCGTCTGGAGCGCCGGGGGATCCCGGTCGGCCGGGCGTGGGCGGCCGTGGCGTTGTTGCTCGGGCTCGGGCTGGCCGGCATCCCGGGCACCGGCGGCGACTGGTTGACCACCCTGGTCTTCGTCGCCGCGGCGGCGGTGTTCCTGCTGCCGACCCGGCAGTCGCTGGTGGTGGTCGCCCTCGCCGCGCTGACCCCGCCGGTGACGGCCGCGTTGGTGCCCGGCTGGGAGGCGGAGGGCACCGTCGTCTTCGCGGTGCTGCTCGCCTCGTTCGCCATGTTCGGGGTGACCCGGCTGACCCAGCGCAACAGCGAACTCCAGGCCGCCCAGCAGGAGATCCGCCGGCTGGCCGTGGCCGAGGAGCGGGCCCGCACCGCCCGGGACCTGCACGACATCCTCGGCCACTCGCTGACCGTGGTGGCGGTGAAGGCCGAGCTGGCCGGCCGGCTGCTGGAGCTGGACCCGGCCCGGGCGGCCACCGAGATCGCCGACGTGGAGCGGCTGGCCCGGCAGGCCCTCGCCGACGTGCGGGGCACCGTCGGGGCGTACCGGGGGATCAGCCTGGCCGGGGAGCTGGCCGGCGCCCGCTCCGCGCTCGCCGCCGCGGGCATCGCCGCGGAGCTGCCGGACGCGGCGCCGGAGCTGCCGGCGGAGCGGGACGAGCTCTTCGGTTGGACGGTACGGGAAGGGGTGACCAACGTGGTCCGACACAGCGGGGCGCGGCGCTGCGTGATCCGGGTGGAGCCGGGCCTGGTCGAGGTCCGCGACGACGGGCGGGGGCCGGCCGCCGCGGCGCCGGCCGGGCCGGGTGGGCACGGGCTGGTCGGGCTGCGCGAGCGGGCCCGGCGGCTGGACGCCACGGTCACCGTCGGCCGCCGTCCGGACGGCCCGGGTTTCCTGCTCCGCGTCGCCCTGCCGGCGGACCGGTGATCCGGCGATGAGCGGGCCGATCCGGCTGCTGCTCGCCGACGACCAGGCGCTGGTCCGGGGCGCGCTGGCCGCGTTGCTCTCGCTGGAGCCGGACCTCACGGTGGTCGCCGAGGTCGGGCGGGGCGACGAGGTGGTCCCCGAGGCCCGCCGCACCGCGCCCGACGTGGCCCTGCTCGACGTCGAGATGCCCGGCCTGGACGGGATCGCCGCGACCACCGCGCTACGCGCCGCCGTGCCCGGCTGCCGGGTGCTGGTGGTGACCACCTTCGGCCGCCCCGGCTACCTGCGGCGGGCGATGGAGGCCGGCGCCAACGGCTTCGTGGTGAAGGACACCCCGGCCCGGCAGCTCGCCGACGCGGTACGTCGGGTGCACGCCGGGCTGCGAGTGGTCGATCCCACCCTGGCCGCGGAGACCCTGGCCACCGGGGCCAGTCCGCTGACCGAGCGGGAGACCGAGGTGCTGCGGACGGCCCGGGGCGGCGGCACGGTGGCCCAGCTCGCTGCCGTGCTGCACCTGTCCGAGGGGACGGTGCGTAACCACCTCTCCGCGGCGATCGGCAAGACCGGCGCCCGGAACCGCGCGGACGCGGTACGCATCGCCGAGGAGAACGGCTGGCTGCTCGGCGAGTGAGCGCGCGACCGTCGCCGCTCAGGCGGTGGCAGCCGTTGGTGACGTAAGGGAGAGGAGGCCCCCCGCTCCGTCAAAGGCGGTGCGGGGGGCCTCCGGGTCGGATCGGGCCGGCCGGGCCGGGTCAGGGCAGCTTCGCGCCGATGTGGACGGCGACCGCGTCGTGGGCGTTGATGTTCGCCGCGAACCAGCCGCTGGAGTCCACCGTGATCACCGGCCCGCTGCACGAGCCGTTGCTGAAGTCGCCGTGGACGACGTCGCAGTACCGGCCGGCGGGCAGCCCCACGTAGTAGGAGCGGCCGGTGATCGAGAAGTCCTCGTCGTTGATGGTCAGGTAGCCCTTGCCGGCCCGGCTGAACGCGATGTGCTGGTAGCCGTTGTCGTACCAGTTGGCCACCGCGGCGCCCTGGGTGGCGTTGTTGAACCCGACCATGTTGGCGATCACCCGCCAGCGGTGCTCGCACTGCCAGCCCGAGTAGCAGGTGGTGTTCAGGGTCTTGTTGTTGGCGTCCGAGGGCGGGCCCTGGTCCTTGCCGCTGAACGTGAAGCTCGACATCACCGCCGGCGACCCGTACGGCCAGGCCAGCATGAACGCGTTCGCGAGGGCGTAGCTGCCGCCGTTCTTGTACGTCAGCACCCCGCCGTCGCGCTGGGTGTCATGGTTGTCGACGAAGGCGACCGCCGAGCCGCTGGGCAGGTAGCCCCAGGCCTCCCCGAAGTTCCTCAGGTACGCCAGCCGCTCGCTGTTGAACATCCGGGCGAGGTCCTTGCCGTACCGGAACTCGTGCACGTCGCCGTTGCCGGTGTACTCGGTCGGCTGGATCGGCTCCCCGGCGCCGTAGATCACCTCCTGCACGAGGTACGCCGAGCGGGAGAGCTTGCCCTTGATGGCGGCGATGTCCCCGGCCGGCATGTGCTTGCTGGCGTCCAGCCGGAACCCGTCCACGCCGAGCGAGAGCAGGTCGTTCAGGTACCCGGCGATCCTCGACCGGACGTAGTCCGACTCGGTCTTCAGGTCCGACAGGTTGACCAGTTCGCAGTTCTGCACCTCGTACCGGTCGTTGTAGTTGACGATGTCGTCGCCGCCGTTGCGGCCGCAGTGGTGGAAGTCCTGGGTCTGGTAGATGCCCGGGTAGTCGTAGTGCCCGTACGAGGAGCCGGCCCAGCCGGTGCCGTTGTCCTGGCCGGACATGTGGTTGATGACGGCGTCGACGATCACCTTCACACCGGCGGCGTGGCAGGTGTTCACCATGGATTGGAACTGCGCCCGGGTGCCCTTGCGGGACTCGACCCGGTAGCTGACCGGCTGGTAGGCCACCCACCACGGGTTGCCCTTGACGTGCTCCTGCGGCGGGGAGACCTGGACGTAGCCGTAGCCCTTGGGGCCGAGCACGGTGGTGCACTCGCTGGCCACCGAGGGCCAGTTCCACTCGAAGAGCTGCGCGATGACCTTCTTGGTGCCGGACGGGGCCGCGGCGGCCGGGGGAGCCGCCACGGCGGTCGGTACGAGCAGGCTGGCGATCATGCCGAGGGCGAGGACCGCCGAGCGGCATCGGCGTCGATGCATCGGGACTCCTGGGTGCGGGGGACGGGGGTGGCGCGGCGCGGGGGAAGGGATCTCAGTGTCGGTTTCTTGCAAGCCCGGGCTGAAATTTTCGGCAAGGTTACAAGCGTGTTGCAACGACTGTCAATGGATAGAAATACGTCGTTGCGTAGTGCGCCAGGCGCTACACGCGCGCCGGGGCGGGACGGTTCGAACCGGCGGCCGAGAAATTCGCCACCGGGCTGATCCGCTCGCCGCGTCGCTCCGTACCTGAGGAGGGAGCAGGGTCGGCCGGTGGGGGCGCCGCCGTGAGACACGATCGAGGAGCAGATGGCCCGGGCACAGCAGAACGAGAAGGCGGCGACCGTCCGGACCACCAGCACCAGCCGAGGTGCCCGGACCCGGTCGAAATCCGCGATGGTCGCGCTGACCGCGTCCGCGCTCGCCCTCGCGTGGGCCGGCGTCGAGCTGTCCGGCGCCGGCCGGGCGATGTACGCGTACGGCTTCTTCTTCACCGAGTTCTTCGCCGGGGTGGTCGCCCTGGTCTCGCTCAGCCTCACCGTGATGATGGGGCTGCTCGCCACCGACCGGCTGGTGCTGCTGATCCGGCACCGGGTGCTGCTCCAGTCCGCGCACCGGGCCACCGGCATCCTCGGCGTGGCCGGCCTGGTCGTCCACGTCATCACCAAGATCTCGATCGGCCGGGCCGGGCCGACCGACGCGGTGGTGCCGTTCATCGGTGGCCGGGGGCTCTACGTCGGACTCGGCACGGTCGCCTCGTTCCTCATGGTCAGCGTGCTCTGGACCGGCCTGATCCGGGTCCGCTTCGCCGGGGTCGGCCCGAAGTGGTTCTGGCGGGCGCTGCACTCCATGGCGTACGTCTCCTGGCCGTTCGCCCTGATCCACGGCCTCAACGCGGGGCGACCCGCGAAGTCCTGGGTGGTGGTGAGCTACCTCGCCTGCGTGCTGCTGGTGGTGGTGGCGCTGCTGGTCCGCTTCTCCGTCCACCTCGGCAAGCGCAGCCGGGAGCAGCACCAGGCCGCCGTGCTGAACCAGGCGATGGCCGGCAAGCCCACCGAGGAGAGCCGGGGACTGCTCGGCGGCCTGGTCCGCCGGCGCTCCGGCGAGGAGGAGAAGAGCCGCGCCGGCCGGGGCGGCCGGAAGGGCGGCTGGGCGGAGACCACCGCGACCTCGTGGAGCGCGCCGGCCGGCACCGCCCGCCGCCGCGACCCCGAGCGGTTCGCCGTGCCGGTGGTGCCCGAGCCCGGTTCGCTGCGGGAGCCCGTGCGGGCGGCCGCCCGGCGCCGCGCCGCGGAGCCGGAGCCCGCCACCCGGGGCCGGGCCGACGAGCGGTCCGCCAGCCGGTACCGGGACGCGGAGGAGGGCGTCCCCCGCCGGTACCGGGACGAGGTGGACGCCCGCTACTCGGCGCCGCCGCCGCGGTGGGTCGAGCCGGAGGAGCCGTGGGACAGCCCGCGGCGGTGGGCGAGCGGCGAGCGACCGGTCTCCGCGGAGCCCATCTCCGCCGGGCCGATCTCGGCCGGCCCGGTGTCGGCCGGGCCGATCTCCGCGGCGCCGCGCAGCGGCGGCCGGCACAGTGTCGAGGAGGAGGTGCCGGAGGAGCCGGACTACTGGCGGCCGCCGGCCCGGTACGTCCCGGACGACCTGCCCGTCGACGACACCCCCACCCTGGTCGACCTCGCCTCCCGGCGGGCGCTGCGGGCCGCCGGCGAGAGCCGGTCGTCCCGGCGTCGCCGGGCCAGCGCGGACGCGGTCGACGGGGCGTACTGGGCCGGGCTGCGCGGTGAGGCGAAGTGATGCGGACGACCGTGCCACCGGTCGCGTGCGTCGGCGAACCCCGGCTCACCGCCGGCTTCGCCGAGTTCGGCCGGCTCGACCTGCTGGCCCACGAGGAGGTGCACGGCCCGATCGGGCCGATGGAACCGGCCAGCCTGCTCCGGCTGGCCGCGGCGATCGACCTCAAGGGCAAGGGCGGCGCGGGTTTCCCGTTCGCCCGCAAGCTGCGCGCCGTGCTGGAGTCCTGCGAGCGGCAGAGCCTCTCCGCCGTGGTCGTCGTCAACGCCAGCGAGGGGGAGCCGGCGAGCTGGAAGGACAAGGTGCTGCTCACCCGGGCGCCGCACCTGATCCTCGACGGCGCCGCGCTGGCCGCGTACGCCCTCGATGCCGAGGAGATCGTGATCGGGGTGGCCGACGACGACGTGGGCCGGCCGTCGCTGACCGAGGCGCTGCAGGAACGCCGGATGCCGGTGCCGACCACCATCGTCACCGTGCCGCACCGGTTCATCTCCGGCGAGGGCGGCGCGCTGGTCAACGGCATCAACGGCCTGCCGCACATCCCGCCCGGCACCAAGAAACGCTCCAGCGACTCCGGGGTCGGCGGGCTGCCCACCCTGCTCTCCAACGCCGAGACCTTCGCCCAGCTGGCAGTCGCCGCCCGGCTCGGCCCGTACGAGTACGCCGCGCTCGGCACCGACGACGAACCGGGCACGGTGCTGCTCACCGTCACCGGGGCGGCCGGCCGACCGGCGGTGGTCGAGTGCGCCGCCGGCACCCCGCTGCGGGAGATCCTCGACCTCTGCGAGGTGCCCGACGGGCCGGGGGTCCTGATGGGCGGCTACCACGGCAAGTGGATCACCCCCGAGGCCGCGGACCGGGCGGAGGTCTCCCGCAAGGGGCTGACCGCCGTCGGCGGCACCCTCGGCGCCGGCATCATCGTCCCGCTCGGCCGGGACACCTGCCCGCTCGGCGAGGCCGCCCAGGTGGTCCGCTACCTGGCCGGCGAGTCCGCCGGGCAGTGCGGGCCGTGCAAGATGGGCCTGCCCGACCTGGCCCGGGCCGTCGACCTCGCGGTCTCCGGCAGCGCCCCGATCGAGATCGTCCGGGCCGCGGCCGGCGACGTGAAGGGGCGCGGCGCGTGCGGCCACCCGGACGGCACCGCCCGGTTCGCCCTCTCCGCGATCGAGGTCTTCGCCGATGACCTGCGGCTGCACACCACCGGCGACGGCTGCGGCAAGCGGGTCAAGGGCGTGATGGGACTGCCCGGGGCGCCGGACGCGAACCCGCGGAAGCTCACCCTGGACTGGTCCCGGTGCGACGGGCACGGGCTCTGCGCGCACGTGGTGCCGGACTTCATCCGGCTCGACGCGAACGGTTACCCGGCGTTCCCGTCCACCCCGGTGCCGACCTGGCTGCGGGAGGGCGCGCTCAAGGCGGTCAAGGTCTGTCCCGAACTCGCGCTCCGGCTCGCCAGGGCCGAGTAGCCGACCGAGAGGAGACGCGGATGTCGCGTCGTACCACGGTGGCCCACCGGGCCACCGCCGCCGTCGCGGTGGCCGCGCTGCTGGGCGTCGCGTCCTGCGCGGTCGGCCCGGAGCCGGCGCCGCCGGTGACCGCCGTCGCGGCCGCGTCTCCCGCCGCCCCGACGACCGGGCCGGCCGCACCCAGCGGCGCACCCGCCGCCACGCCGGTGGTCCCGACCCGGGTGCCGGAGACGTTGACGTTCACCGCGAAGACCCTGGACGGTACGCGGTTCTCCGCCGCCGAACTGGCCGGGAAGCCGGTGGTGCTCTGGTTCTGGGCGCCCTGGTGCGCCACCTGCGCCAGCCAGGCCTGGACGGTCGCCGAGATCGCCCCGAAGTACCGGGACACCGTGCCGATCGTCGGCGTCGCCGGCCTGGGTGAGCAGAAGGCGATGAAGGAGTTCGTCACCGAGTTCGACCTGGCGGGCACCCCGCAGCTCGACGATCGGGCCGGGGCGCTGTGGCGCCGGTTCGAGGTGGTCGAGCAGAGCACCTTCCTGATCATCGACCGGGACGGCCGGGTCGTCCACCAGGGCTTCCTCGACGGCGAGTCGCTCAGCCGGCGGGTCGCCGAACTGGCCGGCTGATGACCACGCCGCTGCTGCTCGCGCTGACCGCCGGCATGCTCGGCGCGGTCAACCCGTGCGGCTTCGCGATGCTGCCCGCGTACCTGTCGCTGCTGGTCGCCGGCCCGCCGGACGGGCGCGGCGCGGTCGGCCGCGCGCTCACCGCGACCGCCGGGCTGACCCTCGGGTACGTCGTGGTCTTCGGCTCGTTCGGCCTGGCCCTGGCGCCGCTGGCGGACTGGCTGCGCCCCCGGCTGCCCTGGTCGACCGTGACGCTCGGCCTGCTGCTGGCGGCGGCCGGCTGCTGGCTGCTCGCCGGCCGGCGGCTGCCCGCCCCGCGCCCGTTCGCCCGGGCGCCCCGGCTGGCCCGTTCGCTGCCGTCCATGGCGCTCTTCGGCATGGCGTACGCGCTGGCCTCGCTGACCTGCACGATCGCCCCGTTCCTGGCGATCGTGGTGACCAGCCTCCAGGCCGGCTCGACGCTGCGCGGGCTGGCGCTCTTCGGGGCGTACGCGATCGGGATGGGGCTGGTGGTCGGGGTGGCCGCGCTCGGCGTGGCGCTGCTGCGCGGCCGGGTGGTGGCCCGGCTGCGCGGCGCCGGCGCGCTCGTGCCCCGGCTGAGCGGCCTGGTGCTGCTCACCGCCGGCGGCCACGTCGCCTGGTACGGCTGGTACGAGGTCCGGCTCGCGCTGGGCCGGTACGACGCCTTCGGCGACCCGGTCGTGGTGGCCGCGGCCCGGGTCCAGCAGGCCCTGGTCGCCGGGCTGGACGCGGCCGGCCCGGCGGTGCTCGCGGCGGTCCTGGTCGCGCTCCTGCTGGCGGCCCTGGGGCGGCGGGCGACGGTCGCCCGCAGCGACGGCCCCGGACCCGGGCCCGAAGGCTCCGCGCCCGACGGCTCCGGGGCGGTGGCGGACCGCCCGGCGGCCGGTCCCGTGGCGGCGTCGGCCGCACCGGCGGCGGGTGGGTCGGTGGCGGCGGGCCGCTGACGGCGCCGAGCGGAGCCGGGATGACGAACGGCGGGGTCGGGAGGACCCGACGCCCGCCGCTCGGCGCGTGCGGTCAGCGGACCGGCGTGAGCCGGTCGGTGCCCAACTTGTCGCGGAGCACCTCCGGCACCAGCACCGAACCGTCGGGCTGCTGGAACTGCTCCAGGATGGCCGGGAAGAGCCGGCTGGTGGCCAGCGCCGACCCGTTCAGGGTGTGCACGAAGCGGGTCTGCTTGCCCCCCGGCTCGCGGTAGCGGATGGCCGCCCGGCGGGCCTGGTAGTCGCCGGCCCAGGAGACCGACGACACCTCCTTGTACTTGCCGGTGCTCGGCATCCAGACCTCGATGTCGAGGGTCCTCTTCATCGCGGCGCTGGCATCGCCGGCCGAGAGCAGGCTGCGCTGGTAGTGCAGGCCCAGCCGCTCGACCAGGCTCTCCGCGTGGGTGAGCATCTCCTCCAGCGCGGTGTCCGCCTGCTCCGGCAGGGTGAACTGGAAGATCTCCACCTTGTTGAACTGGTGACCCCGCACGGTGCCGCGCTCGTCCGAGTGCGCGCCCGCCGCTTCCCGCCGGTAGCACGGGGTGTAGGCGAACGCCTTCAGCGGCAGCTTCGCCGTCTCCAGGATCTCGTCCTGGTACGCCCCGAGGATCGCCGTCTCCGAGGTGGGCAGCAGGAACTGCCCGCGCGGGGCGGACTCCCGGTCCAGGTGGTAGACGTCGTCGTAGAACTTGGGGAACTGGCCGGCGGCGAAGCCGGCGGTGTCCAGCAGCAGGTGCGGCGGAAGCAGGAACTCGTAGCCGGCCTTGACGTGCTCGTCGATGAACCAGCTGATCAGGGCCCACTCCAGCCGGGCGCCCATGCCCGTGTACATCCAGAAGCCGGAGCCACCGAGCTTGACTCCCCGCTCGTGGTCCACCAGGCCCAACATCCGGCTCAGCTCGACGTGGTCGCGGACCTTCTCGAGCACCGGCGGCTCGCCGAAGGTCTTCACCACCCGGTTGGCTTCCTTGCCGCCAGGGACGACGTCGTCGGCGGGCAGGTTGGGCAGCTCGCTCATCGTGGTCCGCAGCCGGGACTGCACCTCGTCCAGCTGGGACTCCAGCTCGGCGAGCTGCTTGCGCTCGGCCTCCGGCGCGACGGGCTCCGGCGCGGTGCCGGCCCGCTTCGCCTGCGCGTACGCCCGAGCCTCGGCCTTGCGGCGCTGCCGCTCGGCGTCGATCTCCGTGATCAGGGCGCGGCGCTCCTGGTCGAGCCGCTGGACCTCGTCCAGGACCCGGTTGACCTCGGCGGGATCCAGACGCTTCGCCAGCGCGGTCGCCACCGCCTCGCGATCCTTCCGGATCAACTCCATGTCGAGCATGCTGCTCGTACGCCTCCGTCCAGGCAGTCAGGTGGGACCCCCAGATGCTACCGTCGCGGCCCCGTCCGGCCGTCCCGCACCCGGGACCGGCGTCAGAGCCGGACGGGCATGAGGATGGAGAAGGCGTGCTCGTCGTCCGGGCGGCGCACGGCCAGCGGGGCGATCGGACCGTCCAGCTCCAGCAGGAGCTGCCCCCGGTCGCCGGCGTCCAAGGCGTCGAGCAGGTACTCCCGGTTCACCCCGACCCGGACGGCGTCCGCCTCCGGCGCCTCGTCCGGCCCGACCACCCGCAGCCCGCCCCGCCCGTCCAACCCCAGCACGGTCACCTCGGCGCGTACCCCGTCGTGCTCCTTCACCAGCACCGGCGCGCCCTCGGCGGTCACCGCCGCGCGCAGCGCCACCACGTCCACCACCACCCGGTGCGCCGGCGCGCCGGGAACGTGGCCGTGCAGCAGCCGGCGGTAGTCAGGGAAGTCGTACGGCAGGGGCGCGGTGCTCACCGTGCGTCCGGCGACGGCGACCTCGACGCGCTCCCGGTCGACGGTGACGTGCGCCTCCGGGGTGATCCCGGCGCCGGTGTCCAGCAGGGCGCGCGCCTCGTCGACGAAGCCGACCGGGACGAGCACCCGCACCGGCGGGCCGTCCATCTTCCACCCGGTCCGGGCCACCGCCAGCCGGTGCCGATCGGTGGCGACCAGCCGGACGCCGTCCGGCTCGACCTCCAGCAGCACCCCGGCCAGCACCGGCAGCTCCGGGTCGGCGCCGACGGCGAAGCGGACCGCGTCGACGGCGGCGGCGAGGTCGGCACGGTGCAGCACGAGACGGGTGGTCATCGGGGTCTCCTCGGAGTCGATCAGGGCACGGACCCGGGAGAGTTCACGGCGGGCGTCGGCGAGGCCGTCCTCCAGCCGGCGCAGGTGCGCGTCCAGCAGCCGGCCGATCACCGCCGGCTCGGACCGGTGCCGCAGCGCGGCGCCGATCTCGGCCAGCGGCATGCCGACCCGGCGCAGCCCGGCCACCAGCCGGGCCGGGGCGACCTGGTCGTCGGTGTACCAGCGGTAGCCGGTCACCGGGTCGACCAGCGCGGGCACCAGCACGCCGGAGCGGTCGTAGAACCGCAGCGCGCTCACCGTCAGCCCGCTGGCCCGGGCCAGCTCGCCGATGCTGCGCAGTTCGTTCTCCACGACGACCGATCCTGTGCCCTCAACCCGGTCGAGGGTCAAGCCGTCGCGTCCTCGTCGACCACGCGGAACGTCATCCCCGCCTTGACCAGGCGCGCCAGGAGCGCGTCGCCCATCGCGGTCACCGGGGTCACCTGCCCCGACGTCGGCGGCAGGTCGTCGCACGCCAGGCAGAGCGCGGACTCGGCGAGCATCTTCGCGGTCTCGTCGTACCCGGGGTCGCCGCCGGCCACCTCGGTGAGCACCTTCCGGCCGCCGCCGGCGCCCAGGAAGCGCACCTTGAACCAGGACTTCGCCCGCTGCTCGGCGGTCGGCCCCTGGCCGGAGGAGAGCCGGCCGAGCAGCCAGCGCCGGGTCGGCGGCAGCTTCACCAGCCCGACCAGGCCGGCCATCCCGACCCCGGCGATCAGGATCGTCGGCAGCCGCTTCACTGCGGCGAAGTGCCGGTAGCGGAAGTCCGGGCCGTACTCCGGGCGGGCCGCCGCCGAGCGGCGGACCACCTGCGGGTCGATGGTCGGCAGCGGCACCACCCACCTGCCCAGCTCCTCCGACCGGCCCACCTTCCCGGGCACCGCGCGGACCCGGCGGCCCTCCGGGCGCGGCTCGACCGCCTTGCGCGCCTTCGCGGCCCGGCTCATCTCCCCGGTCCGGGAGAACGCGGTCAGCGCCGAGTGGTACGTCCCGGCGGAGAACCGGCCCCCGGCCCGGACGAAGCCGTCGACGGTGATCGGCCCGTCCGACGGGAGCTGCTTGACGGTGTACCAGGCGCCCAGGTCGTGCGGGATCGAGTCGAAGCCGCAGGCGTGCACCAGCCGCGCCCCGGTGCGGACCGCCTCGGCGTGGTGCCGGACGTACATCAGGTCGACGAACTCCGGCTCGCCGGTGATGTCCAGGTAGTCGGTGCCGGCGGCGGCGCAGGCCGCGACCAGCGGCTCCCCGTGGTGGATGTACGGGCCGACGGTGCTGGCCACCACCCGGGCGCTCGCGGCGACCGCGCGCAGCGACTCCGGGTCGGTGACGTCGGCGGTCAGCAGCGGCAGCCCGGTCAGCGCCGGGTCGATCGCGGCCAGCCGGTCCCGCACCCCGGCCAGCTTGCCCGGGTTGCGGCCGGCCAGCGCCCAGCGCAGCCCGGCCGGGGCGTGCCGGGCCAGGTACTCGGCGGTGAGGGCGCCGGTGAAGCCGGTCGCGCCGAACAGGACGAGGTCGTACGGGCGGTCGTCAGGCATCCGCCGAGTGTGCCACCCGCGGGCGCGCGGATCACGGAGCGAACACCGTCCGGACGCAGCCGTCGGCCCGCTCCCGGAACAGCGCGTAACCGTCGGCGCCCCGCTCCAGCGGCAGGCGGTGAGTGGCCAGGTGCTCGGTGCGCAGCTCGTCGCGGGCCATCCGGTCCAGCAGCATCGGGATCCAGCGCTGCCCGTGCTGCCGGGCGCTGCGGACGGTGAGCCCCTTGTTCATCACCGCGCCGAGCGGGAACGTGTCGACGAACCCGGTCCAGGTGCCGAGGACGACCACCATGCCGCCCTTGCGGCAGGCGTGCACCGCCTCGCGGAGCGCCAACGGCCGGTCCGCCCCGCCGCCGAGCCGGCCGCCGAGCAGCCCCGGCGGCTCCGGTTCCATGCCCACCGCCTCCACGCACACGTCCGGGCCCCGACCGCCGCTGCGTTCCCGCAGCTCGGCCGGGACGTCGACGTACCGGTAGTTGAGCGGCTCCGCGCCGACGTGCCGGTCGACCATGCGCAGCCGTTCGTCGTACCGGTCGATGACGATCACCCGGTGCGCGCCGTGCAGCAGGGCGGCCCGGGCGGTGAGCTGCCCGACCGCCCCCGCCCCCCAGACCGCGACCACGTCACCGGGCCCGACCTCGCCCAGCTCGGCGCCCATCCAGCCGGTCGGCGCGGCGTCCGAGGCGAACACCGCCCGGTCGTCGCTGACCGGGTCGGGCACGGTGAACGCGCCGACGTCGGCGTACGGCACCCGGACGTACTCGGCGTGGCTGCCGGCGAAGCCGCCCAGCGGGGCGGGATGGCCGTAGCAGCCGCCGGTGGGCTGACCCCAGGCCGACTCGGTCGCCGCCGCGCCGGTGCCGTTGTCGCAGCAGGCGAAGAGGCCCTGCCGGCAGAACCAGCAGGCGCCGCAGGCGACGGCCGCGCAGACCACCACCCGGTCGTCGGGCCGGTGCCGGCGGACCTCCGGGCCGACCTCGACCACCTCGCCGAGGAACTCGTGGCCGAGCACGTCGCCGGCCGCGAGGAACGGGATCCGCCCGCCCAGCAGCGGCAGGTCGGCGCCGCAGGTGGCGCTGCGCCGGACCCGGACGATCATGTCCTGCGCGTTGCGCAGCTCCGGGTCGGGTACCTGCCGTACCGCCAGCGCGTCGACGCCCTCCCAGCACAGCGCCCTCACCCGGCGGCCCCCGGGCGGTCCAGCCGCGAGCGGTCCGCGCGGAGCACCTCGCCGGTCTCGGCGAGCTGCTTGGCCTCCCGCAACGCCTGCCGGATCAGCAGCCCGGGGTCGTCGCCGACGAGGTGGGCGGCGAGGCCGGGCAGCCGCGGCGAGCCGCCGAGCGGTCGGGCGGCCAGCTCGGTGCCGCGGCCGCCGGGGGCCGGGCGGGCGTGCAGCTCCACCGCGCCGTCGAGCCGGCGCAGCGGCTCCGGCCAGCGTCCGCCGGGCAGCACCGCCTCCGGCGGCCCGGCGACGGTCACCACCTGCCACCGCGCGGGCCGCGGGTCGGCGCCGGCGACCCGCGGCCAGCTCCGCGGCCGGGGTACGACCAGGGCCCGGCCCGCCGTCGCCCCCGCCGCGGCCACCGCGAGGGCGATCGCGCCCCGGGCCAGCCGTCCCATCCGTACCACCTGCCCCTCGCCTCGTCGCGGGTCGGCGGGCGGCCGGTCACGCGCGGCCGACCGCCCGCGGGTGTCCAGCATCCGGGCGGCCCGGGTGAAGCCGGCTCGCCCCGAAGGGGTGAACCGGCGCGGGCCGGGTAACCGCTCGCCGCACGACCGGGAGCGGACGCGACGGGGGAGGGGCCGCATGCCGGAGGACCGCGACGGCGTCGGGACCGCGGGCGCGCCGCCGCTGCTGGCGTCGCGGCTCTCGCCCGCCGTCCTGCCGGAGCCGGTGCTGGTCCGGCCCCGGCTGCTGGACCGGCTGGACCAGGGGGTCGCCGGGCCGGTCACCCTGGTCCGCGCGCCGGCCGGCTGGGGCAAGACCACGCTGCTCGCCTCGTGGGCGCGGGCGTCCCGGGCCGAGCCGCCGCCGGCCTGGGTCGCGGTGGAGGCCGGCGACACCGGGGAGCGGCTCTGGTCGTACCTGGCGGCGGCGCTGCGGGGGGTCGTCGAGGGTACGCCGGACGACGCACCCCGCCCCCCGGTGCCGGAGACCCCGCCCCGCCCCGACCAGCTCGAACTGCTCGCGGCGGCGCTCGCCGCCCGGGAGCGCCCGGTGCTGCTGGTCCTGGACGACCTGCACCGGGTCACCGATCCGGCCGCGCTGACCGGACTGGAGTTCCTGCTGCGCCACGCCGAGCAGCGGCTGCGGCTGGTGGTCGGCGCCCGGACCGACCTGCCGCTGGCCCTGCACCGCTGGCGGCTGGCCGGGGAGCTGACCGAGCTCGGCCCGGACGAGCTGGCCTTCACCGGCGAGGAGGTGGCCGACCTGCTGGTCGCGCACGGGGTGCGGCTGCCGGCCGCCGCGCTGCCCCGGCTGGTCGAGCGCACCGGGGGCTGGCCGGCCGGGCTGCGCTTCGCCGCGCTGGCGCTGCGCGCCCAGCCGGACCCGGCCCGCTGGGTGGAGCGGTTCGGCGGCGACCAGCCGGACGTCGCCGGGTACCTGCGCGAGGAGGTCCTCGGCCCGCTCGCCCCGGACGCCCGGGACGTGCTGCGGCGCAGCGCGGTCGCCGCCGCCGTCTGCGCCGACCTGGCCGATGCGGTCACCGGCCGGGCGGACTCGGGGCCACTGCTGGCCGCCCTGGCCAGAGACGGCGGGTTCCTGCGGCACGACGGGAGCAGCCCGCCCTGGTACCGCTGCCACCCCCTCCTGGCCGACGTGCTCCGCGACGAGCTGGGCCGGCTCCCCGCCGACGAGCTGCGCGACCTGCACGCCCGGGTGGCCGCCTGGTACGCCGGGAACGGCCGCCCGGCGGAGGCGCTGCGGCACGCGCTGGCCGGGGGCGCCTGGGACCGGGCCACCGAGCTGCTCATCGGGCACTGGCCGGAGCTGGCGCCGTACGACCGGGACCTGCCGGCCGCGCCGCCGCCCGCCGGCCCGCCCACCGAGGCGGTCCGCCGGGACCCGGAACTCGCGCTGGCCTGCGCGGCGGAGCGGGCGCACGCCGGGGACGCGACCGCCGCCGCCGGGCACCTGCGGCGGGCCGTGGAGCACGCCCGTGCGCTGCCCGCGCCGCGCCGGGACCGGTTCCGGCGGCTGGCCACCGCGCTGGAACTCACCCAGGCCAGGCTGGCCGGCGACCACGAGGAGGTACGCCGGACCGCCGCCCGGCTGCTCGCGACGCGCACCGCGCCCGGTCCCGGGGACGACCCGCGCGCCGGGGCCGGCGAGGACGCCGACGTCCGGGCCGTCGCCGGCACGGCGCTCGGCCTGGTCGAGCTGGCCGAGGGGGAGCTGCGTGCCGCCGGGGACCGGTGCGCCGACGCGCTGGCCGCGGCGCGGCAGGCCGGTCGGCCCCGGACCGAGCTGGTCTGTCTCAGCCGGTCGGCCCTGCTCGACGCGGTCCGGGGCGACCTGCGGTCGGCGGACCGGAGCGCGCGGGAGGCGCTGGCCCTGCCGCCCTGCCAGGGATGGTCCTGCCGGGTGGACTGCGGGCACGCGTACCTGGCGCTGGCGCTGGTGGCGTTGCACCGGGACGAGCCGGCGGAGGCGGCGGCGAACCTGGCCCTCGCGGCGCCGGCCGCCGGGGAACCCGGCGTGGCCGAGCTGGCGGCGCTCTGCCGGGCGGAGCTGCTGGCCGAGAGCGGCGAGCCGGCCGCCGCCCTCCGCACGCTGGTCGAGGCCCGGCACGGGCTGGCCGAGGCCCACGCGGGGCGGGTCGGCACCCGGGAGGGGCCGGTTGAGAACCGGGAGGTGCGGGTCGAGGGCCGGGCCGGGCTGGCCGAACGGCCCGCCGCCGTGGAGCTGACCGCCTGGCTGACCGCCGCGGAGGCCCAGCTGCGCGCCGCCGTCGGCGACCTCGACACCGCCCGTGGCCTGCTGGTCGAGGCGCTGCGCCGGGCGGACGCCGAGGCCGCCCGGGAGCCGTCCGGCGGCGCGCTCCCGGCCGGGCCGGCAGGTGCGCCGCCCGGGCCCGGCGGGGCGCCGGGTGGCGGTGGCGGGTCGACGGGGTGGGACGGCCGGACGCCGGGCCGGGGGGAGGACGCCCGGCGGTCGAGCGGCGAGGCGGCGGCGCTGGGGGTGGCGCTGGCCCGGGTGGAGCTGCGGGCCGGTGATCCCCGGGCCGCCGCGCACGCGGTACCGGACTGGTCGGCCCCGGAGGCGGAGTCCTGGCCGCTGCCGGTGCGCCTCGCCGCCGGTGTCCTCGACGCGGTCCTGGCCCGGGAGGGCGGCGACGGCCGGCGGGCCGGTCGGCTCGTGGAGCGGGTGCTCGACCTGGCCGAGCCGGGGGGGTACCGCCGGGTCTTCACCCGCGCCGAGCCCGGGCTGCGCGACCTGCTCGCCGCCCACCTGGACTCCGGCACCGCGCACTGGCCGACGGTGAGCGACCTGGTCCGCGGCGCGGACGAGCGGCGCGCGGACGAGTCGGCGGACCGGCCGGGCGGGCCGGAGCGGGCGTTGGACGAGCCGCTCACCGAGCGGGAGCTGACCATCCTGCGGTACCTGCAGAGCATCCTGTCCAACGTGGAGATCGCCAGCGAGCTGTCGCTGTCGGTCAACACGGTGAAGACGCACGTGCGCAACATCTACCGCAAGCTCGACGCGACCCGCCGGCGCGAGGCGGTCCGGCGGGCCCGTGAGCTCCGGTTGATCTGACGGCGCAGCCGTGGGCCGGCGCTGGTCCGCCCGGTCACGCGTTCGCGGCGGCGTCCACCGCGGCCAGCAGGTCCGCCAGGTCGTAGCCGCCGCCGTGGCGGGCCTCGTTGACGAAGAGGGTCGGGGTGCCGTTGACGCCGCTGCGGATGCCGCCGACGAAGTCCCGCCGGACCCGGTCGGCGTCCGCGTGCCCCTTCACCTCCGCGTCGATCTCCTCGGGCGGCAGCCCGAGCTGTTCGACGCCGAGCGACAGGTGCACCGGGTCGAGCTGGTCCTGGTGCTCGTAGAGCCAGTCGTGCATCTCCCAGAACCGTCCGCGCCGGCCGGCGGCCTCGGCCGCCTCCGCCGCGCTCTCCGCGTACGGGTGCACGTTGGCGATGGGGAAGTGCCGGTAGACCAGGCGGACCTGGTCCGCGCGCTGGCGCAGCACCTCGGCCAGGTTCGCGTACGCGGCGCCGCAGAACCGGCACTGGAAGTCGCCGTACTCGACGAGGGTGACCGGCGCCTCCACCGGCCCGCGGGCATGGTCGGTCTCGGTCACCGGGATCCGCAGCTTCGCGGTGGTGACCTGCAGTGGCGTGGTCATCCGGCCATCACCCGCCGACGTTCGGATCAGCCATGGGTTCCACGCTCGCTCCCGAGCGGGTGAGCCGGGATCACCCGGGCCGGGTGGTTCCCGCCGGCCACCCGGCCGGGCCGCTCAGCGGCCCACCGCGACGTGGTTGTGCACCTCGCGGATGCCGGGCGCCGACCAGACGACCCGTTCGATCTCCTCGCGCTCCGGCACCGAGTGCACCAGGCCCTCCAGCACGACGGTGTCGCCGTGCACCCGGACGCTGATCCCCTCGGCCTCGGTGGCGCCGTTGCGGGCCAACGCGTCAACGATCCGCTCGGCCAGGTCGCGACTGTCGGCCCGGACCGCCGGCCGGACGGTGATGCCGTTGCTCACCCCGCGTACGCCGGTCAGCCGGCCGACCGCGCGTTCGCCGGCGCGGCGCTGGTACTCCCACTCGACCTCGCCGTGCAGGGTGACCCAGCCGTCCGTCACGGTCACGTTGAGGGCCTCGATCGGCACGAACGCGTCCCATTCCAGGGCCCGGCTGGCCGCGGTGGCGATCTCCGGATCGCTCTTCTCGGCTGCGGTGGAGATCCGGACGGCCAGGTCGTTGGCGACCGCCCGGACCCGGGCCACCCGGTGCGCGGCCCGCTCGGCGGCCCACTTCTTGGCGTAGCTGTCCACCCAGCCGGTCAGTGTCACCACCCCGTCGGTGACGGTCACCCCGATCTCGTTGGGGCGTACCCGGGGTTCCCAGGTCAGCTCGTCGAGGACGTCGGTCTGGATGTCCTGGTCGGTCCGGGTGACGGTTGCGGTGGCCATCGCTCACTCCTTCACGGATCGGATTCGCTGCGGTGCGCCCACCCGCCGGCATGGACGCCGCCAGCACCGATCCTGACCCCGCCCCGGGTGACCCGTCCTCACCCGACCCGGGTGACCCGCGCCCGCGACCTCGCACTCGCCGCCCCGGCGAACGGGGCGAACCGCCCGCCCGGGGGCCCCAACCACAAGATCGCGGGGAGCGGGAGGACAGGGCATGGACCGGGGGTGGGTGGGTCGGGCACGATCGCGGGGGCGACGGGGGACGGGCGATGAGTGGTGTGCGGGAGGCGGTCGCGGCCGGCGGGGTCGCGGTCGGGGACCGGCGGGGCCGGGGGCTGCGGGAACGGGGGTCGGGGCTCGTCGGGACGGCCGGGCGGCTGGTCCGGCACGAATGGACGGTCCTGGTGCTCGGCTCGCTGCTGCTGGCCGCGGCGATGACCTGGCCCACCCTGCGGGACGTCACCGGGACGCTGCCGCAGGACACCGGTGACCCGACGTTGCAGGCGTGGCAGATCGCCTGGGGCGGGCACGCCCTGCGCACCGACCCGGCGCGGGTCTGGCACTCCAACACGTTCTTTCCCGAGCCCTACACCTACGCCTACTCGGACACCCTGCTCGGCTTCGCCCCGGCCGGCCTGGTCGGCGCGGGACCGGTGGCCGCCGTCGCCCGCTACAACCTGCTCTACGTGCTGGTGCACGCGCTCGCCTTCGTCGGGGCGTACGCGCTGGCCCGGCAGCTCGGCTCGGGGCGGGCCGGCGCGGCGGTGGCCGGCGCCTCCTTCGCGTACGCCCCGTGGAAGCTGGCCCAGGCCGGGCACCTGCACGTGCTCTGCGTGGGCGGGATCGCCCTGTCGCTGGCCATGCTGGCCCGGGGGCACGGCTGGTCGCTGCGCCGGGGCCGCCGGCCCGGCCGGGTCCGCCCGGGCTGGGCGGCGGCGGGCTGGGCGGTCGCCGCCTGGCAGGTCACCCTCGGCTTCGGCATCGGCCTGCCCTTCGCGTACGCCCTCGGCCTGCTCTGCCTCGGCGCGGCCGGCGGGTACGGCTGGTCGTGGTGGCGGCGCCGGGCCCGGCCGGTCCTGCCGCGCGGGCTGCTCCTGGCCGACCTGGCCGGCGGGACCGCCTTCGCCGGGGTGACCCTGCTGATGGCCGCGCCGTACCTGGAGGTGGTGGCCCGGCATCCGGCCGGCCGGCGGACGGTCGCGCAGATCGCGATGTTCTCCCCGCCGCCACACGGGTTCCTGACCGCGCCGCCGGAGTCGTGGCTCTGGGGCGACGCGCACGCCGCGGCCCGGGCCACGCTCGGTTTCCCCACCGAGATGACCCTGCTGCCGGGGATGACGCTGCTGGGGCTCGCCGCCGCCGGGTTGTTCTTCTCCGTCTGGCGGATCCGGCACCGGCTGGCGCTGGGGGTGGGGGTGCTGGTCAGCGCGGCCCTGGCCGCCGGCGCCACGGTGGGCGGGGACGGCGATCCCGGGTACGTCACGCTGGTCCGCCACCTGCCCGGCTGGGATGCCATCCGCACCCCGGGGCGGCTGGTGCTCTGGACCACGCTGCTGCTCGGGATGCTGGCCGCCGGGGCGCTGACCGTACGCCGCTCGGAGCTGCCGCCCGGCGTCCGGGGGTGGCGGCGGTGGGCCCGCTGGGTGCTCGTCCTGCCGGTGCTGCTGGTGCTGCTGGAGGGGGTCAACCGCACCCCGCACGTGCCGGTGCCCGCCGAGCCGGCGGCGCTGCGCGGGCTGACCGGTCCGGCCATGGTGCTGCCCAGCGGCGGCACCCGCGAGTTCCACGTGATGCTCTGGTCGACCGACGGCTTCCCCCGGATCGTCAACGGGCTGGCCTCGTTCACCCCGGCCAGCCAGGAGCGGATCCGGGCGGCGAGCCTCACCTTCCCGGATGCCGCGTCGGTGGCGTACCTGCGGGCGTCGGGGGTGCGCACGGTGGTGCTGCTGCCCGGTTACGCGGCCGGTACGCCGTGGCGGGAGGCGGCCGGGCGGCCGGTGGACGGCCTGGGGATCCGCCGGGAGCCAATGGGGGACGGGCTGGTCTTCCACCTGGACTGACCGACCGCCCCACCCGGGCCCGGCTCGTCCGGGTGGCTGTCGTCATGCCCGTCGCCGCGCCGCCTCCGGCCGGCGAACGGCGGCGTCCCCGGGTCGGGGACACCGCCGTGTCGTCGGTGCGTCGGGTCAGCCGTCCAGGCCGACGGGGGAGTTGGGCCGGTCCACGTCGACGAACTCGATCTCGTCGGCGTCCCGGCCCCGGCTGCCGGCGGCCCGGGCGGCGGTGCCGGCGGCCCAGCCGAGGGCCGCGCCGACCAGCGCGGCGCTGATCAGCAGGGTCCAGGGCAGCGCCGGACGGCGGCCGGCGAGCGCGTCGAAGGCGAGGGTGGCCCGGCGGCGGGCCTCCTCGGCGGCGGCGCCGACCAGGTCGGTGGCGTCATCGGCCAGGCCCGAGCCGCCGCGCCGGGCGGACCGGGCGGTGTCCCGGACGCTGTCACCGGCGGAGCTGACGGACGAGACCAGGTGCTGCCACGCCTGGTCCGCGATCCGCTCGGGCTTGCTGCGGCGGTCCAGCATGGTGGTTCCGAACATCGTGCTTACCTCCTCGGGGTGCCGAAGCCCGGGGGCCACTTCGGACTCCGGTGGCTGTCCGGCGCGTGACTGTTCGCTTACCCGCCAGTGCCCGTCCGGGCGTCGACGCAAACCATCCGCCGGTCCGCTCAGCGGATCGAGACGGTCACCGACCCGCGGGCGAAGTCGTCGTCGTCGTCATCGTCGTCGCCCGCGCCACCGAAGCCGCAGGCCAGTACGAGAGCGAGCAGGGCGCCGACACCGGCCAGTCCGAGCAGTCTCCTGATCATCGATCATCCTCTCCGTCCGGGGCACTCCCGGCCGATGCTAGGCGGCGGGGTCAACCGAACGCGCCGATCGTCGGGGGTACGCGCCCGACGGGCGCCGGACCGCTACCCTGGTGCGGCGGATCGGCCGGCACCGGTCGATCGTTGGAGACAGAGAAACCCGGACGTCGGGAAAATGGGAACCAGAAGGTCCGGATCAGGGTGCCCAGGTGTGCCCGGTCCGCGAATTGCTCATCCCGAGGGGTGGCGACCGAGGCCGTCGGAGGAATACTCTCGGTCGCGGCCCGCGTACTGATGAGGCGCCCGTCATGGGCGAGTGGAGGTGCTCGCGTGAGCCTGTCGATCGTGAAGTCGGTGCTGCCGGGTGGTGTCATCCAGATCGCCCCGCGAGGTGAAATCGACGTCGACACCGCCTACGAGGTCCGCGAGGCGATCGCGGAGGTGCTCGCGAAGGGCCGTCCGTCCCGGATCGAGCTGAACATGCGGTTGGTCACCTTCATCGACTCCGTGGGCATCAGCGCGATGGTCGCCGGCTTCCAGACCGCCGAGGTCAGCGGCGTGAAGCTGATCGTGACCGAGCCGAGCCGGTTCGTGCACCGGCAGCTCTGGGTCACCGGCCTGCTCGGCCTCTTCGGCGCGCCCGAGCCCTACTTCGCCGGCACCGCGACCCCCGAGGTGCTCCCCGGCGCCTGAGCCGCTCCGATTGATCACGACTCCCGCCGGCCGCCGGCCGAGGGACGGTCCTCGGGTGCGCCGAGCCGCCTCCTCGTCCCGCCGGGCGTCCGGATTCCCCGCCAGCCCCGCGTCATGCCGAAGCGTTGCCAGCCCGCCCGCCGTACGGGACGATCGGGCGGACCGCCGACGGCGAGGGGGACGGTGTGCTCAGCCGCGATACGTTCAGCTACACCGTGCAGGCCCGCTGTTCCCGGGCCGAGGCGGTCGCGCTCCTCGGCGACCTGACCCGCCAGGGTGAGCTGCACCCGCTGATCGTCGGCGTGCGCCGGCTGCCGCCCCGGCCGGGCGCGCTGGCCAGCTACGCGATCACCGACCGGCTGGCGGTCGGGCCGCTGCGCTTCCCGGTCACCTACCAGGCCGACGTGCTGATCGCCACCGAGGACGAGGTGGTGACGGTGGCCCGGCAGCGCCCGGCCACCACCGTGCGCAACCACACCCGGCTGCGGGACGAGCCCGGCGGCGTGACGCGGATCGACGTCGAGATCACCCTCTCCGCGCCGGCGCCCCTGTTCGGGTACGCATTCCGGCAGGCCCGCGCGGCTCACCTCGGGCTCGCCAGCCGGCTCGGCGCGGTGCTGGACCGTGGTCCGGACGCGCCCGCTGCCGGCTGACCGGTCAGGATCGGGGCGCGGCGGCCACCGGGCGGCGGCGGGCCGGGGTGGCGGGGCGCAGCCGGCCCCACGGCTTGTACGTGGAGAGCACGGTGGCGACCAGCAGCAGCGAGGTGGAGATGGCCGGGGCGACGACCAGGTCCACCCGGTAGTGGGTGGAGGCGGCGGCGCCCAGCTCGCCGAGCTGCCGGATCCGGGGCGTCAGCAGCAGCAGGACGAGGCCGAGCATCACGGTGGTGAGCACGAACTTGACCAGCACCCAGCGCCAGCGCAGCAACCCCCACGGGGTGAGCAGGGAACTCACCACCCCGACCAGCCAGACCACCACGCTCAGCGGTGCGAAGAGGTACGTGACGACGAGCCCCGCGGTGGGGTAGACCACCGCGGGATCGGCGCCGCGCAGCCCGGCGACGCCCAGGGTGAGCAGCACGAGGTCCGCGCCGAGCCAGCCCAGCGAGGTGACCAGGTGCAGGGTCAGCAGGGCCTTGCGGTTGGCGGGGGAGAGTCGGCTCATGCCGTCGATGCTGGTCCGGCGGGCCGGCCGCGTCGTGGGGCCGGGGGCGACATTCCGCGTACGTCGACGGGCGTAGCGGGGGTGACCCGTCCGGCGACGGATCACCCCCCGGCTCAGTAGACCGACAGGTGCACGTGGTTGGTGTGGTCGCTGGACGGGTCGCCGTTGCCGCCGCTGTACGACTTCCAGCCGCTGCTCGGCAGCCAGATCTGCTTGAACCAGATCACGTAGAGCACGGCCAGGGCGTCGGAGTTGCGGACGAAGTACGCCGCCAGGTTGTTGCCGTACGTCCGGTCGCCGCCGCTGGCGACGCCGCCGAAACCGTCGGACTGCGCGGCGAAGTCGCACGCCCGGCCCTTGGGGTGTTCGCCCGACCCGCTGGGTCGGTAACAGGAGACGTACCGGGTGAACCCGGCCGACTTGGCCTCGTTGAGCGCGTGCAGCGTGCGCGGGGTGATGCAGCCGTCGGCCGGGGTGGGGTCGTTGACGCTGCACGACTCGGGCGGCCAGGAGCCGTCGGAGTTGCGTGGCGCCGGGTCGGCGTTCGCGGTGGAGGTGCCCCGGACCGTGCCGCCGCTGTCGCGGGCGCTCTCGGCGCGGTCGTTCGCCACCTCCAGCGCGCGTTCGGCCTGCTGCTTGCGCTTGCCCATCACCGCGACCTGCTTGCGCTGTTCCTGGATCTCGGCGGTCAGCGCCGTCCGGGTCGCCGTCGCCCGGTCCCGGGTCTCGATCAGGTCCCGCAGCGCCCGGTCCTCGTTGGCGGCGACCTGGCCCAGCGCGGCGGCGCGGTCCATGAAGCCTTCCGGGCTGTCGCTGGCGAGCAGCGCCGCCGCGGTGCCGAGCCGTCCGGTCCGGTACGCGACCCCGGCGATCTCGCCGACCTTGGTGTCGCGGACGCTCAGCTCGGCGTTGATCGTGGTGAGCTGGTTGGTGAGCTGCTTCTGCCGGCCGGCCGAGCGGGCCAGCGCCGTCTTCGCCTCCAGCCAGCCCTTGCTGGCCGCGTCGAGCTGGGCGCGCAGGGCCGGGGTGCCACCCTCGTCGTCGCCGGGGGCGGCGGCGAGCAGGCCGGCCGGGGGCGCCGCCCCGGCGGGGCCGACCGGCGCGGTCGCGAGGCCGAGCGCGAGTGTCGCCACGAGCAGGGCCGCCAACCGGGCGGCCGTCCGTTTTGCAGGTGCCACTGCTGGCATTCAGGTTTCCTTCCGTCAGCCGCCGACCGGGTTAGCTGACGGGTTCGGGACGGAAGATCCCTACCGCTGGCGCGGATGCACCCCACGAACATGGTTCCCCGGTTCGCCGCGGGCGGCGATTAGGCGGCGGCCACCGCAGGCGCCGGAGGGCGCCGCCCGGCGGAGGCCGGGGCCGAGCCTACCGGCGGTGCCCCGGTCCGGCCCGGTGAGCTACGGGCACGAACGGGGGCAAAACCGGCACAGGTGCACAATACCCGCACTGATTTAAGTTTGCCCTAATTACCACTCGACTGCACCACAGGCCCCGGCTGACGCTCCGGGCTCGATCTGCAACGTGGCGTGTTCGATGTGGAAGTCCTCCCGCAGGGCGGCCCGCGCGGCGGCCAGCACCTCGCCCACCTCGGCGCCCGGGCACATGGTCAGGTGCGCGGAGGCCACCTCCATCCCCGAGGTCAGCGTCCAGACGTGCAGGTCGTGCACCTCCGCCACGCCGGGCACCGCCGCCAGCCGGTCGTGCACCGCGGTCACCTGGAGGTGCTCCGGGGCGGCCTGCACCAGGATGCGCACCGCGGCGCGCCCCAGCCGCCAGGTGCGGGGCAGGATGAACAGCCCGATCGCGACGGCGACGAGGGGGTCCGCCCACCACCAGTCGGTGAGCGCGATGACCAGTGCGGCGCCGATCACCCCGAGCGAGCCGAGCAGGTCGCCCAGCACCTCCAGGTACGCCCCGCGCAGGTTGATGCTCTCCTGCGCCCCGCTGCGCAGCAGGGCGAAGGCGGCGATGTTGGCCAGCAGGCCGAGCACCGCCACCGCGAGCATGGGACCGGCCAGCACCTCCGGCGGCTCGCCGAACCGGCGTACCGCCTCGACCAGCACGTAGACCGCGACCGCGCCGAGCAGCACCGCGTTGGCCAGGGCGGCCAGCACCTCCAGCCGGTAGAGCCCGAAGGTGCGCTGCGGGTCGGTGTCGGCGTGTCGGGTGGCGGTGATCGCGGCGAGGGCCATGCCGATGCCCAGCACGTCGGTGAACATGTGCCCGGCGTCCGAGAGCAGGGCCAGCGAGCCGGTCGCGAACGCGGTGACCGCCTCGACCAGCATCAGGGTGGTGAGCAGGCCGAACGCGGCCCAGAGTCGACCCCGGTGGCGGTAGGCGGCGTTGGTCACCGCTCCGCTGTGGTCATGACCTGCGCCCACGCCCACACCCTTTCGCCCTCGCCCCGGCCGGGCCCAATCTATGTTCACATCGCTATGTATGCAAGTGAACGGCCGGCGTCCGCCCGTTGGCGGTCGAAGCCCTGCTCAGCCCAGCGCGTCGAGGGTGGTGAGCCGCTGCGTGGCCCGGGAGAGCGCCACGTAGAGGGTCCGTACGCCGGAGCCCGGGTCCGCCCGGATTTCGCTCGGCGCGACCAGCACGACCCCGTCGTACTCCATGCCCTTGGCCTGCAGGCTCGTCACCACCTGGAGCCGGGAGCCGCCCAGATCGCCGAGCCAGCCGGCCACCTCGTCCCGGCGCGGCACCGGGGTGATCACCCCGACCGTCCCCTCGACCTCGGCCAGCAGGGTCCCGGCCGCCTCGACGGTGGCCGCCGCCAGCTCGGCGGCCGGCACGGTCCGCTCGACCGGCTCGATGCCGGTGGAGCGCACCGCGGTGGGCAGCGGCAGGTCCGGGTAGAGCCGGCGGATCTCCGCCGCCGCCACCGCGAAGATCTCCGCCGAGTTGCGGTAGTTGGTGGTCAGCGTGAACTGGTGCCGCCGGCGTCGCCCCAGCGCCTGGTCCCGGGCCCGGGTCAGCTCCTCCGGGTCGCCGGTCCAGGCGGTCTGCGCCGGGTCGCCCACCACCGTCCAGGAGGCCAGCCGGCCGCGCCGGCCGATCATGCGCCACTGCATCGGCGAGACGTCCTGCGCCTCGTCGACCACCACGTGCGCGTACTCCCGGTAGTCCTCCGGCCGTTCCCGGGCCGCGGCCCGGGCGGCCCGCTGCCGGTCGGCGAAGGTGCTCAGCTCGCGGACCCCGCCGGCGAGCTGGAACGGGTCGCGCTTCGCCTTCGCCGGCCGGACCGGCTTGCCGAGCAGCGCGTCCAGCTCGTCCAGCAGCGCGATGTCCGCGATGGTCAGCCCCGCGGTGTCCAGGCTCCGGTACGCCTCCGTCAGCAGCCGGATCTCCGCCCCGGAGAGGATGCCGCCGGCGTACCGGCGCAGCCGCTCCGGACGGGCCAGCCAGCCCAGCACGTGCCGGGGATGCAGCCGCGGCCACCAGGCCTTCAGGAACTCCCGGAACTCGGGCCGGTCGATGATCTCGTCCTCGAACGCGCGCTGCTCCGGCAGCCGGCCGACCCGCAGCTGGCGGGCCTGGGCGTAGAGCGCCGCGAGGACGCCGTCGAAGCCGGCCCGGCGCACCTCGTTGCGGCGCGCGCCCCGCAGCAGCGCCCGCTCCTGGATGCCGTCCAGCTCCCGGCGCTCCAGCCGGAGCAGCTCGCCCCGGTAGAGCAGCCGCAGCTCGGCCGGCGAGTCCGGCGCCGTGTCCCGGACCGCGCGCTCCAGCACCCGGCGCATCCGCAGCGACCCCTTCACCGCCGCCACCTCGGGCGGGTCGGTCCGGGTCGCCGACATGCCCGGGAAGAGCGAGCCGAGCGAGTGCAGGGTGGCCGCCTCCTCGCCGAGCGAGGGCAGCACCGAGGCGATGTACTCCACGAAGACGCTCGACGGGCCGACGACCAGGATGCCGCCGCCGGCGTACCGGCTGCGGTCCGAGTAGAGCAGATAAGCCGCCCGGTGCAGCGCCACCGCCGTCTTGCCGGTGCCCGGGCCGCCGGAGACGATCGTGACGCCCGGGCCGGGGGAGCGGATCGCCTCGTCCTGCTCCCGCTGGATGGTCGCCACGATGTCCCGCATGCCCCGGCCGGTGGCCCGGGACAGGGTGGCGAGGAGCGCCCCGTCGCCGACCACCGCCAGGTCCGCCGGCGCCGAGGCCGGGTCGAGCAGGTCGTCCTCGATCCGGGTCACCTTCTCGGCCGAGGACTGGATGGTGCGTCGCCGCATCACGCCCATCGGCTCCGCCGGGGTGGCCTGGTAGAAGGCCGCGGCGGCCGGCGCCCGCCAGTCGACCACCAGGGTCTCGGCGTGCTCGCCGCGCACCCCGAGCCGCCCGACGTGCAGCACCTGCCGGGTCCGCAGGTCGAGCCGGCCGAAGACCAGCCCCTCGTGCTCGGCGTCCAGCGCGTGCCGGCGCCGCGCGGCGTGGAAGACCATCGCGTCCCGCTCGACCAGCGCCCCGAAGTTGCCCACCCGGGCCAGCCGGTAGCCCTCCCGCTCGGCGTCGGCGGCCGACCGGCGCAGCTCCGCCAGCCGGGCGTACACCCGGTCGAGATGCCGCTGTTCGGCGGCCATCTCCTGTTCCAGGGTGGTCTGGTCGGTCAACGCGGCAACTCCTGTGGTCAGGGCGGCGGGCACGGTGGCTGAATGAGGGTACGGGCCGGCCTTCCGGCCCGCGCCGGGGCCATGCCGGTCCGGGGCGCCGCCCGCCCGGGTTGCCCGTTATCGGACCGTTCCCACCGCGGCCGTCGGGTCGTCACCGGCGCGGCTCCCGCCCGGCGCGGGCAGCTCCAGCACCTGCCGGAGCACCGCGACCAGCGCCGCGTTCACCTCGTCGGGCCGCTCCATCATCAGCATGTGCCCGGCGCCGGGGCAGACGGTCAGCTCGGTGGTCGACAGCGCGGCGGCGATCGACTCCGCGCACGGCGGCGGGGTGAGCCGGTCCCGGTCGCCGACCAGCGCGGCGGCCGGCAGGTGGCCCAGCGCGGCCAGGGTGTCCAGCCGGTGCTGGGCGCCGATCGAGGCGCGGAACCCGCCGATCGAGCGCAGCGAGGCGTGCGCCACCGCCGAGGTGACCAGCCGGATGTCCGCCGGGTCGCAGCGGTCGCCGAAGAGCATCCAGCGGATGCTGGGGCGCAGCGCGCGCAGCAGCGCCCGGGGCGGCCGCCAGGATCCGCACCGGGCCAGCACCCCGGCGCCGGTGGTCTCGGCGAGCCGGATCAACCGGGCGATCCGGGGCGACAGGCCGTAGACGGTGTGCGTGTGCCCCTCGGCGGTCGTGGCGACGAAGACCAGGCCGGCGGTACGGGCGGCGAAGTGCTCGGGGTGGCGGTGCGCGTACTCCATCACCGTCATCCCGCCCATCGAGTGCCCCACCAGCACCACCTTCCCGGCCGGGGCGACCTCGTCCACCACCGCGGCCAGGTCGTCGCCGAGCTGGGCCAGGGTGGCCGTCCGCAGCGCCATGCAGCTGGACCGGCCGTGCCCCCGGGCGTCGTAGGTGACCACCCGGACCCGGTCGCCGAACCGCTCGCGGATCTCGGCGAGCTGACGGTGCCAGCTGCGGCCGTCGAGCGTCCAGCCGTGCAGCAGGATCGCGGTCACCTCGGCGTCGCCCGGCCCGGTCACCGCCACGTGCAGGCGTACGTCGTCGGGGAGCTGTACCTCCACGTGCTCCGGCATGCTTTACCTCCCCCGGGCCGACCGGTGTCCCTCACACCGGCGTAACCCGGCGGAAACACCGGCTACCCGTCATGACAACACGCCAACCGTGGTGGTGAGAAGATTCGCAACCGGCCCCCGCGGGGTCGGATCGATGACCAGGCTGGAGGGCATGCCGCCGCCACCCCCGCCCCCGGCCGCCGGAGCGGGCCGGAGCCCGCGCTCTGCCCTGGCCGAGCTGCTCGCCGGGAACCGCCGGTTCGTCAGCGGCCAGCCGGTGCACGGGCACGACGTCACCGCCGCGGCGGCCGTCGCCTCGGGCGACCAACAGCCGTACGCCGTGGTGCTCGGCTGCATCGACTCGCGGGTCCCGCTGGAGGCGATCTTCGACCAGACGTTCGGGTCGATCTGCGTGATCCGCACCGGCGCGCACGTGCTCGACCGGGCGGTCCTGGGCTCGATCGAGTACGTGGTGGGCCAGCTCGGGGTGCCGCTGGTGATGGTGCTCGGGCACGAGCGCTGCGGCGCGGTCGGCTCGGCGGTGGAGACGCTGCGCACGGGGGAGCGGCCGGGCGGCTCGCTGGCGTACGTGGTGGACCAGATCGCCCCGGCGGTGGCCGAGGTGGGCCCGGACGACCCCCGGGCGCACCCGCTGGCGGTACGCCGGCACGTGCGACGCACGGTGGCCGCGCTGCGCGCCGACGACCTGCTCGCCGGCCCGGTCGCCGCCGGCCGGGTCGCCGTGGTCGGCGCCCTCTACGACCTGGCCACCGGCGATGTCGCGCTGCTGGTGGAGGGACCGGCCGGAGAGACGACGAACCGCCCGCCGGGGTGACCCGACGGGCGGTTCATGGTGACGCGGGTGAGGGACTCAGCCCTCGAAGACACCGGCCGCGACGAGACGCTTCTCGGTGGCGTCCCAGCCGTGGCCCGGGTGAGCGGCGGCGAGGCCGTTGATCTCAGCCCGGATCTTGGCGGCGTGACCGGCGGCGGCCAGCACCCGGATCTCCTCGACGAAGGCCTCGGAGTCGGTGCGCAGGTGCGCCGTCTTGCCGTTGGTCAGGTTCCGCACGTAGGCGTGCTTGCCGCCGTTGAGCGGGATGACGTACTTGAACTCGCCCAGCACGCTGAGTGCGCCACCCTGGCCAGCCTGGCCGGCCCGGACTGACGCGCGCGCGGTCTTAGAGGTGTTGCTCGCCACGGAGGTACTCCTTGCAGACGTACGGGAGGACTTAAACGTCCGGGGGCTGTTGCGGGTGACGCCCGGATGAGCCTCGGCCCGCGAAGATGTGCGGCGGCACAGAACCGCCCATGAAACTGTACACGACCGCGACACCTGGCTGGTCATCGCGCCGTCATGGTGGTCAACCGGGTCACCCGGCCGGCTATTCCGACCCGATCCCGTCGCCGAATTTTCCGATTCGCTGGCGCACCACCCGTCACAGGGTCATCATGTGTTGCAGAGGCCACTCGGGTGGACGAGGTCGTAGGGGAAGACGCACCTCGCTCTCCGGGAGGTCACCGTGCCAACGCGTGGCGTCGTATACGTCCACTCGACCCCGCTCGCCGTGTGCTCACACGTCGAGTGGGCGATCGCGCGCGTCCTCACCGCGCCGGCCAACCTGCAGTGGACGGCTCAGCCCGTCGACCCCGGCGCCCGCCGCGCCGAGTGCGGGTGGACCGGCAGCCCGGGGACGGGCGCCGAGCTGGCTGCTGCCCTCCGGCAGTGGCCCATGATCCGTTTCGAGGTCACCGAGGAGCCCAGCCCCGGCGCCGACGGCGAGCGGTTCATGTACGTCCCGGGGCGGGGCCTGTTCCGGGCCACGGTCGGCGCGGCCGGCGACATTCAGCTCGGCGAGGACCGGCTGCGCAGCATCATGGCGTCCGCCCGCGCCCCGGAGGCCCTCGCGCACGCCTTGGACAAGGCGCTCGGCACCGCCTGGGACGCCGAGCTGGAGCCCTACCGGTACGCCGGCGACGGTGCGCCGGTGACGCTGCTCACCCGAGTCGGTTGACCGAAGGTCAAGTTGCCCGATACGCGGTGAACTGGTGGGATGGGCCGCGTGTCGACCATCCCTCGACGTACCTTCGTCGCGCTCGCCGCACTGACCGCGCTGCTCGTCTCCGGGTGCGCGAAAGAGCCGGCACCGCGTCCCGCCGCGCCGCCGAGCCCCTCCTCGTCGGCCGCCCCCACTCCCACCCCGACCGCCGCCGACCCGGCCGCCCGGGCCGCGGCCCTGGTCCGGACGCTCGCCGACGAGGACCTGGTCGGCCAGGTGCTGATGCCGTACGCGTACGGCAGCTCCGCCACCAAGGTCTCGCCCGCGTCGGCCGCCGGCAACCGGTCCCTCGCCGGGGTCGACACCCCGGCGGAGATGGTGGCGAAGTACCGGCTGGGTGGGGTGATCCTGGTCGGCTTCAGCGCCGACGACCCCACCTCCGGCAACCAGGCCACCACCAACGTCGACAATCCAAAGCAGGTCCGGGAGCTGACCACCGGGCTGCGGGAGGCCGCCGGGAAGCTCCCCGCCGGGCCGGCCCCCTTCCTGATCGGCACCGACCAGGAGTACGGCGTGGTCACCCGGATCACCGACGGGGTGACCCTGCTGCCCAGCCCCCTCGCCGCCGGGGCGGCCGGGAAGCCGGCGCTCACCGAGGCGGCCTGGCGGGCCGCCGGCGCGGAGCTCGCCGCGATGGGGATCAACCTCGACTTCGCCCCGGTCGCCGACGTGCTGGCCACCCGGAGCACCGTGATCGGCTCCCGCTCCTTCGGCGCCGACCCGGCCAACGCCTCCGCCCAGGTCGCCGGCGCGGTGCGGGGCCTGCAGGCCGAGGGGGTGGCGGCCAGCGTCAAGCACTTCCCCGGGCACGGCCTGAGCGCCACCGACTCGCACAAGGACCTGCCGGTGATCGGCCAGTCCCGCGAGGTGCTCGACCGGACGGCGTTCCCGCCGTTCCGCGCCGGCATCGACGCCGGCGCCATGGCGGTCATGTCGGCCCACCTCGACGTGCGGGCCGTCGACCCGGGCACCCCGGCCACCTTCTCCCGCAAGCTCCTCACGGACGTGCTGCGCGGCCAGCTCGGCTTCCAGGGCGTGGTGATCACCGACGGGATGAACATGCCGCCGGCCAAGCGCTGGTCGCCCGGCGAGGCGGCGGTGCGGGCCCTCGCCGCGGGCAACGACCTCATCCTGATGACCCCGAACGTGGGCCAGGCGTACGACGGGCTGCTCGCCGCGCTCCGTGACGGCTCGCTGCCCCGGGCCCGGCTGCTGGAGGCGGCCACCCGGGTGCTCACCATGAAGTTCAAGCTGGCCGACCGGCCGACCCCGGAGCTGTCCGGACTCAACAGCGCCGACCACCGGAAGGCGGCGGCCGACCTGGCCGCGGCGGCGGTCACCGTGCTGCGCGGCCGGTGCGGCGGCCCGGTGGCCGGGCCGGTCACCGTCACCTCCTCCGGCGGGCGGGACCGGACCCGGGCGACGCTGACCGAGGCGCTCACCGCGGCCGGGGTGAAGGTGGTGCCGAGCGGCGGCACGGTCGTCCACCTCGTCGGGTACGGCGACGGCGCGGACGACCTGCGCGCCGACGCGGCGGTGACGGTGGCCATGGACACCCCGTACGTGCTGGCCGCCGCGAAGTCGCCGACGCTGCTGGCCACCTACTCGTCCAGCCGGGCGTCGATGACCGCGCTGGCCGGGGTGCTCGCCGGCAAGGCCCGACCGGGCGGCCGGTCGCCGGTCCCGGTGACCGGGCTGCCCGCCACCACCTGCGGCGCCTGACCGGCGGCCGCCGCTCCCGCCCGTCGGGCCGGTGGTCGACCCGCGACGGGCCGAGCGGAGGTGGCCCGACTGGTAGCGTTCGGGCCGTCCGCCACCACAGGGAACGGAGGGTCGAGCGCCGTGACGCGACCGGAGCCGGCACTCTCCGTGGTGGTGCCGATGTTCAACGAGGAGAGCGTCCTGCCGCTGCTGGTCCAGCGGTTGCGCGGCGTGCTCGACGGTCTCGGCGAGGCGTACGAGGTGGTGGCGGTCGACGACGGCAGCACCGACGGCACCCTCGCCGGGCTGACCGCCCTGCGCGCCGGCTGGCCGGAGCTGCGGGTGCTGCGGCTGCGCCGCAACAGCGGCCACCAGGCGGCCCTGGTCGCCGGGCTGCTCCGCGCCCGCGGCGGACACGTGGTCAGCATCGACGCCGACCTGCAGGACCCGCCCGAGGTGATCGTCGAGATGCTCCGCCGGGCGCGCGCCGACGAGCTGGACATCGTCTACGGCGTCCGGGCCGACCGGAGCCGGGACAGCGCGTTCAAACGGTGGACCGCGGCCGGCTACTACCGGCTCATGCGGCGGCTGGTCGGCAAGCAGGTGCCCGCCCAGGCCGGTGACTTCCGGCTGCTCAGCCGGGCCGCCGTGGAGGCGCTGCGGGAGCTGCCCGAGCGCAGCCCGGTGCTCCGCCTGGTGGTGCCCTGGCTCGGCTTCCCCAGCGGGGAGGTCGGCTACGAGCGGCAGGAACGCGCCGCCGGGCGGACCAAGTACCCGCTGTCCCGGATGGCCGGCCTGGCCGCGGAGAGCGTCACCAGCTTCTCCGCCGCACCCCTGCGGGTGGCCACCTGGCTGGGGCTGGCCGGGGTGGCCGTCTGCGGGGTGCTGGTGGTGGTGGCGGTGCTCGCCTGGTTCGCCGGCGCGACGGTGACCGGCTGGCCGTCGCTCTACGTGGCGATCCTCTTCCTCGGCGCGGTGCAACTGCTCTGTCTCGGCCTGCTCGGCGAGTACGTCGCCCGGATCTACACGGCGGTGCAGGGCCGGCCCGCGTACTTCGTGGCCAGCGACAGCGCCGCCGGGCCGGCGGTTCCCGGCCGGGACGTCGTCGAGCTGGCCGACACGCTGCGGTGACCACGCTCGCCACCGGGGGCGCCGCCCCGCCGACCCTCGGTCCGCGCCGCCGTCCGGCCGCCGCCCGGTTCGCCCCGGCCCTCGCCGGCTACGCGTTCGTCGCGGTCGTCCTGCTCAGCGCCGGCACGCCCGCGCCCGACCTGGCCCGCTGGACGGCGTACGCGCTGCTGGCCGTGCTGCTGCCCGGGACCCTGGTGTTCCGCGCGCTGCGCCGCCGGCCGCACACCCTGGTCGAGGACCTGGCGATGGGCGCGGCCGTCGGGCTGGTACTGGAGCTGGCCGCCTGGGCGGCGTTCACCGCCGTCGGGGCGCCCGGCTGGCTGCGCCTCTGGCCGCTGGCGGTGCTGGCGCCGTTCGCCGCCGTGCCGGGCCTGCGCCGGCACTGGCGGGTCCGCTACGCCACCGCCGCCCCCGCCGGTTGGGCCTGGGCGCTGACCGGGGTGGTCGCCGGCTTCACGCTCTACGTGTACGAGTCGTTCCTGGCCGTCAACCCGGTGCTCCCCACCGACGAGGGGCAGGCGCAGTACATCGACCTGGCGTTCCAGCTCTCCCTCGCCGGGGCGGCCACCCACCAGGTGCCGCTGGAGGTGCCGCAGGTGGCCGGGGAGCCGCTGCACTACCACTGGTTCGGCTTCGCCCACCTGGCGGCGACCAGCCTGGTCAGCGGGGTCGACCTGCCGACGGTCTTCTTCCGGCTCGCCGTGCCGGCGCTCTGCGCGCTCGCCGCCGTGCTGGTCGCCGTGGTCGGCTGGCGGATCACCGGCCGGCCGTACGCCGGGGTGGTCGCCGCGGGGCTGATGTTCACCGTCGGCGAGTTCGGCTTCGAGAACGGGTGGCGGCAGCTCTTCGGCACCCAGGCCACCTTCATCGTCTGGGGCAGCCCGTCGATGACGTACAGCTGGGTGCTGCTGCTGCCGCTGATCGCGGCGCTCGGGGAGATCGTCGGGCGGGCCCGCGGGGTGGCCGTGCCCCCGCTCGGGCGCGGCGCCTGGGTGCTCGCGGCGCTCTTCCTGGTCGCCTCCACCGGCGCGAAGGCCAGCACGGTGCCGGTGGTGCTGGCCGCGCTCGCGTTCACCGCCGCGCTGCTGCTGGCGGTCCGCCGTCGGCTGCCCCGCGCGGTGCTCGTCGCCGCCGGGCTGGCCCTCGCGGCGCAGGTCTTCGCCACGGCCGTGCTCTTCGCCTTCGAGAGCCACGGGGTGACCGTCGACCCGTTCTCCGGGCTGCGGACGTACCTGCCCGAGGGGCGCTCCGCCGGGGTCACCGTGGTGCTCTGGGCGGCGGTCTTCCTGGCCTTCCTGCTCAGCCTCCAGCTCCGGCTGGCCGGCGTGCCGGCGCTGCTGCGGGTGCGCCGCGGGCGGCTGGAGCCGGTGCAGCTCCTCCTGCTCGGCGGCGCGCTCGCCGGGCCGGCCATCTACCTGCTGGTCGGCCACCCCGGCAGCAGCAACCAGTACTTCACCCGGACCGGCTTCGCCTTCGGCGTGCTCCTCTCCGCCTGGGGCTGGGTCGAGGTGGCCGACCGGGCCGCCCTGGCGGCGCGGGGACGGCTGCTGCTCGGGGTGGGCACCGCCGGGTTCGCGGTGCTGCTGACCGCGGTTCAGCTCGGCTCCGCGGCCAGCACGCCAGCGACCCCCGCGTACGCCCCGGTGCTGTCGCTGCTCTGCTGGGCCGCCGCCCTGACGGTGGTGGCGCTGCTGGTCGCCCTGTGCTGGCCGGCGCTGGTCGGGCGCTGGCCCGGGCTGGCCGGCCGGGGCGGGCTGCTGCTGCTCACCGCCGTGCTGGCCGCCGGCGCGCCCGGCCTGGTGATGGACGCGGCCGCCGCCCGCAAGCAGCCCAACGGCGGGGCGTACCCGGTGGTGCCGATGCCCGCCTCCCGGGTCGAGGCGGCCCGCTGGGTCCACGCGCACAGCGACCCGGACGACGTGGTCGCCACCAACGTGCACTGCCGGGCCGTGGTGGACGGCTGGTGCGACGCCCGCACGTTCTGGCTGAGCGGCTACGCCGAGCGCGCGGTGCTGGTGGAGGGGTGGGCGTTCGCGCCCCGGATGGTCGGCCTGCCCGAGGGCCCGTACGCCCCCTTCTGGGACGCCGATCGGCTGCGCGCCAACGACGCCGCCTTCACCGCCCCGACGGCCGTCGGGCTGGCCGCCCTCCGCGATCGGTACGGGGTGCGCTGGCTGGTGGTCGACCGGGCCGTCGCACCGGAGTCGCCGACCCTGCGTACCCTGGCCGACCTGCGTTTCGAGAGCTCCCGGACGGCCGTCTACCGGCTGCGTTGACCCCCGGTCGGCCCGATCGTCGCGCCATGCTCGGGGCTGGCGAGCCGGGCGTTCCGGCTCAGCCCGCGGCCGGACGGTGGGCGCGCAGCATCAGCGAGACGCCGGGGAGCGACTTCACCGGCAGGTACCGCTCGGCGGTGATGATCGTGCGCAGCCCGAGGTTGACCACCGGGTGCAGGTCGTCCAGATCGCTGCCGGTGGACTTCCGCCGCCGCCAGGCGGCCACCGGGCGGAGCACCACGTTCCAGCTCCACAGCTCGTCGACGACCAGGCCGGCCTTCTCCACCACGGCGCGCAGCGAGGCGCGGTCGTAGCGGCGGACGTGCCCGACCGCCACGTCGTGCACGGACCAGAGCCGCATGTCGCACGGCACCGCGATCAGCGCCGTACCGCCGGGGCGCAGGGTGCGCCGGATCTCGGCGGCGGCGAGGTGGTCCTCGTCGAAGTGCTCCAGGATGTCGAAGGCGACCACCAGGCCCAGGCTGGCCGAGGGGATCGGCAGGTGGCGGGCGTCGGCCCGGATCACGTCCAGGCCGCGTTCCCGGGCCACCCCGGCGCCCTCCGCGCTGTACTCCAGGGCCACCGGCCGCCAGCCGTGCGCCCGCAGCACCCGGGTGTTGCCGCCGCCGGCCGCCCCGATGTCCAGCGCCCGCTCCGGTCGCGTCCCGGCCGCGGCCAGCCGGCGCAGCGCCCGACCCAGCAGGGCCCGCCGCTCCCGGTACCACCAGTGGGTGTCCTCGAGCGCGGCGAGCTTGCGGATCTCGGTCGCTTCCACGCCGCAGACGGTAACAGGGCCCCTCCGTGCCGGAGGGGCCCTGTTAGCACGCCGTCGTTACAGCGGGATGTTGCCGTGCGCGCCCCGGGCGGCCGGAGCCGCGGCCAGCGCCTCGGCGATCCGGCGCCGGGTCTCCTCCGGCTTGATCACGTCGTCCACCACGCCGATCTCCAGCGCCCGGTTCACGCCACCGGCGACCCGGATCTGCTCCTCGATCAGCTGGGCGCGCAGCGCCTCCCGCTCCTCGGCGGGGGCGGCGGCCAGCTTCTTGCGGTGCAGGATGTTGACCGCCGCGCTGGCGCCCATGACCGCGACCTCCGCGTTCGGCCAGGCGAAGACCGCGGTGGCGCCGAGCGACCGCGAGTTCATCGCGATGTACGCGCCGCCGTACGCCTTGCGGGTCACCAGCGTCACCCGCGGCACCACCGCCTCGGCGAAGGCGTGCAGCAGCTTCGCGCCGCGCCGGACCACGCCGTCCCACTCCTGGCCCAGGCCGGGCAGGTAGCCGGGGACGTCGACCAGCACGATCAGCGGCACCCCGAGCGAGTCGCACATCCGCACGAACCGGGCCGCCTTCTCGGCGCTCGACGCGTCCAGGCAGCCACCCAGCCGCAGCGGGTTGTTGGCGATCACGCCGACCGTCCGGCCGGCGAACCGGCCGAGCGTGGTGACCACGTTCGGCGCCCACTTGGCGTGCAGCTCCACGCCCGGGGCGTCGAGCAGCGCCTTGACCACCGGCTTCACGTCGTACGCCCGGTTGGTCTCGGCCGGCATCTTGGCGGCCAGGTCGTGCCCCTCGGTCGCGCCGGCCGGCACGTCGTCGGGGGAGAGCCGGCCCTGGCGACCCAGCAGCGCGGCGAGCTTGCGCGACTCGACCATCGCCGCCTCGTCGTCGGCGCAGGTCACGTGCACCACGCCGGAGCGCCGGCCGTGCGGCTCGGGGCCGCCCAGGCGCTCCATGTCGACCTGCTCGCCGGTGACGCTGCGGACCACCTCGGGGCCGGTGACGAAGATCCGGCCGGCGCCGCTCATCACCACGATGTCGGTCAGCGCCGGGCCGTACGCGGCGCCACCGGCGGCCGGGCCGAGCACCACGGAGATCTGCGGCACCCGGCCGGAGGCCCGGACCATGGCCGCGAAGACCTGCCCGACGGCGTCGAGCGCGACCACGCCCTCGGCCAGCCGGGCACCGCCGGAGTGCCAGAGCCCGAGCACCGGCACCCGCTCCCGGACGGCCGTGTCGATCGCGTCGACGATGTGCCGGCACCCGTCGGTGCCCATCGCGCCGCCCATCTTGGTGGCGTCGGTGGCGTACGCGATCGCCGGCGTCCCGTCGATCTCGCCCCGGGCCCACAGCACGCCGGAGGCGTCCCGCGGCGCGAGCAGGCGCAGCGAGCCGGCGTCGAACAGGGCCCGGAGCCGGACCTCGGGATCCCGATAGTCCACTGTCGAGCTGTCCGCGCTCACGGCGGTCGTGGTCACTTGTGCCTCCAAGGCTGTGGTCTCAGGCCCGCGTGAAGACGAGAGCCACGTTGTGACCGCCGAAGCCGAACGCGTTGTTCAGCGCGGCGGGGATCTCCAGGTGGCGCGCCTTGTGGGCGGCCACGTCCATGGTCAGGCCATCGTCCGGGTCGTCCAGGTTGATCGTCGGCGGGGCGACCCCGTCGCGGATGGCCAGGATGGTGGCGATCGACTCCAGCGCGCCGGCCGCGCCGAGCAGGTGCCCGGTCATCGACTTGGTGGCGGAGAGCACCGGGTGATCACCGAGCGCCTTGCGCAGCGCACCGATCTCCAGCATGTCGCCCACCGGGGTCGAGGTGGCGTGCGCGTTGACGTGCATGATGTCCGTCTTCGCGACGTCCGCGTCGGCGATCGCCTTCGCGATCGCCCGGATCGCGCCCTCGCCCTCGGCGTGCGGCTGCACGATGTCGTACGCGTCGGAGGTGATGCCGGCGCCGGCGAGGCGTGCGTACACCCGGGCACCGCGCGCGGCCGCGTGGTCGGCGCGCTCCAGGATCACGACGCCCGCGCCCTCACCGAGCACGAAGCCGTCCCGGCCCTTGTCCCACGGACGGGAGGCCTTCTCCGGCTCGTCGTTGCGGGTCGACATGGCCCGCATCGAGGCGAAGCCGGCGATCGGCAGCGGGTGGATGACCGCCTCGGTGCCGCCGGCCACCACCACGTCGGCCCGGCCGGCCCGGATCAGGTCCAGGCCGAGCGAGATGGCCTCCGCGCCCGTCGCGCAGGCGCTGGCCACCGAGTGCACGCCGGCCTTGGCGCCCAACTCCAGCCCGACCCAGGCGGCCGGACCGTTCGGCATCAGCATCGGCACCGTGTGCGGGGAGACCCGCCGCGGCCCGGACGCCTCCAGGATGTCGTCCTGGGCGAGCAGGGTGGTGGCGCCGCCGATGCCGGAGCCGACGCTGACCGCCAGCCGCTCCGGGTCCAGCCCGGAGTCGGCCAGGCCGGCGTCGGCCCAGGCCTGCTGCGCCGCGATGATCGCGATCGCCTCGGACCGGTCCAGCCGGCGCAGCTTGACGCGGTCCAGCACCTCGGACGGGTCCACCGCGAGCTGGGCGGCGATCCGGACGGAAAGTTGCCCGGCCCACTCCTGGGTGAGCGCACTCACCCCGGAGCGGCCGGCGAGCATGGCGTCCCAGGTCGACGCGACGTCCCCGCCGAGCGGGGTCGTCGCGCCGAGCCCGGTGACGACGACGTCGGGGCGACTCATGATCAGGACTGCGCCGCGATGTAGCTGACGGCGTCCCCGACGGTCTTGAGGTTCTGCACCTCGTTGTCCGGGATCTTGACGCCGAACTTCTCCTCGGCCGCCACCACGACCTCCACCATGGAGAGGGAGTCGACGTCGAGGTCGTCGGTGAAGGACTTCCCCTCGGCCACGTCGTCCGGGTTCACCCCGGCAACCTCTTCGAGGATCTCGGCGAGGCCGGCGGTGATCTCGTCACGGGTCATTGCGGTTGGTTCCTCTCATCGGGGGTTCACTCGACGGCCGGCGATGCCGGTCGTCACTCCTGGGCGCGGGCGCGCCCGAGGGAGTCTTCAGGGGCAGCGGACGACCTGACCGGCGTAGGTCAGGCCGCCGCCGAAGCCGAACAGCAGCACCGGGGCGCCCGCGGGCACCTCCCGCCGCTCGACCAGCTTGGACAGGGCCAGCGGCACGCTCGCCGCCGAGGTGTTGCCGGACTCGACGATGTCCTTGGCGATGATCGCGTCCGGGATGTTCAGCCGCTTGGCGATGCCGTCGATGATCCGGGCGTTGGCCTGGTGCGGCACGAACGCGGCCAGCTCCGACGGCGCCACCCCGGCCTTCTCGCAGGCCTGCAGCGCCAGCGGCGCCAGCGCGGTGGTGGCCCAGCGGAAGACCGCCTGCCCCTCCTGCGCGATGTACGGCCGCCAGCCCTCGATGCGGACCGCGTCGCTCTTCTCCGGCACCGAGCCCCAGACCACCGGGCCGACCCCGGCCGGCTCGCCCTCGGCGGCGGCGGTCACCACGGCCGCGCCCGCGCCGTCACCGAAGATGATGCAGGTGGAGCGGTCGGTCCAGTCGGTGAAGTCGGAGAGCTTCTCCGCGCCGATGACGATCGCGTTGCGCGCCGCCCCGGCCCGGATCGCGTGGTCGACGGTGCCGAGGGCGTACGCGAAGCCGGAGCAGGCGGTGTTGATGTCGTACGCGGCCGGGGCGGTGATGCCCAGCTTGGCGGCGACCCGGCAGGCCACGTTCGGGCTGCGGTCGACCGAGGTGCAGGTGGCGACCACGACGAGGTCGATGTCGGCGGCGGTGAGGCCGGAGTTGGCCAGCGCCTTCCCGGCGGCGGCGGTGGCCATGTCGGCCACCGTCTCGTCCCCGGCGATCCGCCGGGTGACGATGCCGACCCGGTCCCGGATCCACTCGTCGTTGGTGTCCACGAGCTGGGCGAGGTCGTCGTTGGTCACCACCCGGGACGGCTGGTAGTGCCCCATCGAGACGATCCGACTGCCTGCCATTAGTGCTGTCCTCCGATGCGGGCGAGCGGCTGGCCCGGGGCGACCGGGTCGTCGTGGTGGGCGAGCCACTCGGTGAGCAGTCCGCTGTCGTGCGCGGTCACCTCGACCGGCCCCTGCCGGGTGGCGACGTGACCGATGACCTGGCCGACGCGCAGGTCCGCGCCCTCGGCCAGCTCGACGGCCGGCTCGAAGGTGCCGGCGGCGGGGGCGACCACCACCCGGAACTGGATCACCGGCTCGTGGCCGCCCAGGCCGCTGTGCCGGGCGATCAGGTCCCGCGCGGCGGGCAGGTCGTCGGGGGTGTTCAGGGTGACGATCTCGGGGACGCCGCTGGCCTTCAGCTCCCGCTTGACCAGGCCGGCCAGGGTGCCGGCCGGGGGCAGCTCGATCACCCCGGTGACGCCGAGATCGGCCAGGGTGCGCATGCACAGGTCCCAGCGGACCGGCGCGGTCACCTGCCGGACCAGCCGCTGCACCATCTCCCGGCCGTGGTTGACCGCCGAGCCGTCGAGGTTGGAGAGCAGGATCCGGGCCGGGTCGGTCGGGGTGATCCCGGCGGCGACGCCAGCCAACGCGGCCTCGGCCGGGGCCATGTACGGCGTGTGGAAGGCGCCGGCCACCTGGAGCCGGATCACCCGGGTCTTCGCCGGCGGCTCGGCGGCCAGCTTCTCCAGCCCGTCCACCGCGCCGGCGGCGACGACCTGGCCGGCGCCGTTGCGGTTGGCCGGGTGCAGCCCTTGCGCCTCGATCGCGGCGAGCACCTCGTCCGGGTCGCCGCCGAGCACGGCGGCCATTCCGGTGGGTTCCAGCGCGCAGGCGGCGGCCATCTCCCGGCCGCGTACGCCGGCGAGGGTGATCGCCGCCTCGGCGGGCAGCACCCCGGCGAGCGCCGCGGCGCCCAGCTCACCGACGCTGTGCCCGGCGGTCACCGCGACGTCGTACATCGGCAGGTGCTCGGCGGCGAGCAGCGCGGCGGCGACGAGCAGCGGCTGGGTGCGGGCGGTGTCCTTGATCTCCTCGGCGTCGGCCTTCGTGCCGAGGTGGACCAGGTCGACGCCGGCCAGCGCGGACCACCAGCGCAGACGCGCCTCGGAGCCGGTCAGGTCGAGCCAAGGGGTCAGGAAGCCGGGTTTCTGGGAACCCTGGCCGGGCGAGAGTACGGCGAGCACGCTTATGACTCTGACTGATACTCGTGGGTCGCGCTGTAACGGGCGACACCAAACCGCACTAGAACCTTTGGAGGGTTCCTACAAAAATCGGCGGTGATCATCACCCGCCTGTGACGTTTTCCTGACGCCTGGGGCCATTGTCTGGGTCGGGACGGGTGCGACTCCCGGGACGACCGGGTCCAGCCGGCCCACGGTCAGCGCCACCTGGAGGGCGAACGCGTCGCGGGGCGCCAGCGGTGAGAAGCCGGTCACCTCCGCGATCCGTTTCAGCCGGTAGCGCACGGTGTTCGGGTGCACGAAGAGCGCCCGGGCGGCACTCTCCAGCGTGCCCCCGGCGGCGTGGAAGGCGTCCAGCGTCTCCAGCAGCTCGCCTCCGGCCCGGACCAGCGTGGCGTACACGTCGTGCCGGAGCCGGCGGCGGGCCTCCGCGTCGCCGGCCAGGGCCCGCTCGGGCAGCAGGTCGGCGGCGGGCACCGGGCGTGGCGCGGTCGGCCAGGCCGGGGCCGCGCGGAACCCGGCCAGCGCGGCCCGCGCCGAGTCCGTCGCCTCGTCCAGACTCGGTACGGCCGGACCGACCACCACCGGCCCGTCGCCGAACGCCGTGAGCAGCTTCTCCGTCGCGGCCATCGGGTCGGGCGCCCCGCCGAGCACGATGACCAGCCGGTCGCCGTGCACGCCGCCGATCACCTCCACCCCGATCCGCCGGGCCTGCCGGTAGACGGTGTGCAGCACGGCGGCCACCTCGCCGCCGGGGGAGCGGCCCACCGCCACCGCCACCGGCGGCGCGTCCGTCCAGCCCAGCGCGGCCGCCCGGCTGGCCAGCACGTCCGGCGAGTCGCCGCGCAGCAGGGCGTCCACCAGCAGGGCCTGCAACCGCGCGTCCCACGAGCCCCGGGACTCGGCGGCCCGGGCGTAGACCCGGGCGGCGGCGAAGGCGATCTCCCGGGAGAAGCGCAGCACCGCCTCGCGCAGCTGCTGCTCCTCGCCCTTCGCGGCCAGGTGCGACACCTGCTCCTCGACCACGTCAATGGTGACCTTGATCAGCGCCACGGTCTGCTGGAGGCTGATCGAGCGGGCGAGGGCCTGCGGGGCGGTGGCGAAGACCTCGTCGGAGACCTCCTGGGTGCTGTCCGCGGTGCCGCCGCCGGACTGCAGCCACTGCACCAGCGACCGGGCGCCCGCCTGGGCGACCAGCATGACCCAGGAGCGCTGGTCCGCCGGCAGCTCCCGGAACCAGGGCAGCGTCTCGTCCATCCGGGCGACGCTGGCGGTCGCCAGCGCCCCCGCCGCCCGTTCGATCCGGCGCAGGGTGGCCGACAGGTCGCTACCGCCCGGCTCGCTCACCGGTCCAGCCTGACATGCCCTGACCAGGGGCTGCACACCGAGGGGGCCGCCGGCCGGGACGCGCTCGACGCGGGGCGGGGGCTCCGCCAGAATGATCTTCCGTGACCGACCACGACCTCGCCGCGCTGGCCCGCGACATCGACGCCGCCTCCCGACTCACCGGACGCTTCGTGCTCCGCTCCGGCACCGTCGCCGACGAGTACTTCGACAAGTACCGGTTCGAGGCCGACCCCACGCTGCTGGACCGGGTCGCCGCCGGGCTGGCCGGGCTGGTCCCGCCCGGCACGGAGGTGCTCGCCGGCCTCGAGATGGGTGGCATCCCCGTGGTCACCGCGCTGGCCCGGCACGTGGGGCTGCCCTGCGGGTTCGTCCGCAAGACGGCGAAGGCGTACGGGACCGCCCGGCTGGCCGAGGGAGCCGACGTCGCCGGCCGGCGCGTGCTCGTGGTGGAGGACGTCGTCACCTCCGGCGGTCCGAGCCGTCGGACGATCTCCACCGCGCGCCGGTCCGAGCCGCCGGATGATCTCCACCGCGCGCCGATCCGGTACGCGGCGCACAGCCCGTCAGCCCCGGCCAGTACGGTGTCAGGGCACGTCGGGGCGACCTGCCCGGCGGGCGATGGCGAGCGTGAGGAGACCGGGATGGCGCATGGGGAGGCCGAGCACGGCTGCGCCCAGGGCGAGCCCTGCCGGCTGGGCCACCACGAACAGCCGGCGTCCCCCAAGCACCCTCGCCGGCTGGGCGGCGTGACGCATCAGGGGGAGCCGACGGCCGGGCGCGGGCCCGACCGCGTCGACGACGACCCGCCCGCCCCGCGCCAGCGCGGGCCCGAGCCGGCCGAGCTGGCCGCGCCCGAGCCCGCCCCCGCCCAGGGCTGCCGCAGCGACCTGTCCGGCTGGGCCGGGGCGCACCGGCACGGCGCGGTCCGGCCCCGCAACCGGACGCTCCGCCGGGAACGACCGCCGCACCGCTGGTGCTGACCCCGCCGCCGCTCTGCGGAGGCTAGCGTGAGCAGGGTGAGGGCGATCGCGATCGACGCGTACGGCTCGGGCGACCAGCTCACCCTGCGGGACCTGCCGGAGCCGCCGGTCGGCCCGGACACCGTGCTGGTGCGGGTGCACGCCGCCGGGGTGAACCCGGTCGACTGGAAGGTCCGCGAGGGCCATCTGGCCGGCGCCATGCCGCACCACTTCCCGCTGGTGCCCGGCTGGGACGCCGCCGGCGTGGTGGCCGCCGTCGGCCCGGCGGTGGCCGGCTTCGCCGTCGGGGACGAGGTCATCGGGTACGTCCGGCGCGACGACGTCCAGCACGGCACGTACGCCGAGCTGGTGCCCGCCCCGGAACGGACGCTGGCCGACAAGCCGGTACAGGCGTCCTGGGCCGAGGCCGGTGGCCTGCCGCTGGCCGGGTTGACCGCGTACCAGGCCTTGCAGCTGGCCCGGACCGGCGCCGGGGACACCGTCCTGGTGCACGGCGCGTCGGGCGGGGTGGGGCACCTGGCCGTGCAGGTGGCCCGGGCGCTCGGCGCCGACCGGGTGATCGGCACCGCGAGCGAGGCCAACCACGACTTCGTCCGCTCGCTCGGCGCTGAGCCGGTGGCCTACGGCGACGGCCTGCTGGACCGGGTCCGCGCCGTCGCGCCCGACGGGGTGGACGTGGCGCTGGACCTCTTCGGCGGCGAGGCGCTGGAGGTCTCCGCCGAGCTGCTGAACCGGCCCGCCCGACTGATCTCCACCGCCGACCCGGAGCACGTCACCCACCTCGGCGGCAGCTACCTCTTCGTCAAGCCGTCCACCGACGACCTGGGCGTGCTGGCCGGGCTGGTCGACGCCGGCCGGCTCACCGTGCAGGTGGCCCGGACGTTCCCGCTCGCCGAGGCCGCCGAGGCGCAGCGGCTGGTGGAGGCGGGGCACGTCCGGGGCAAGGTGGTGCTGGAGGTCTGAGCGGGGGCCGGAGCCCCCGTCCGGTCGTCGGCGGGCCGCTCAGCGGGTGCGGCGCCGGATCAGCAGCGCGATGCCGGCGAGGCCGGTCGTGATGACCAGCACCACTCCGACGTTGAGCAGCAGCAGCCGCTGGAGCTCGCCCATCGCGTCGTCGATGTCCTGCACCGGGTTCAGCGAGTCCTCCGGGATGACCCGCTCGCCGCCGCCCACGCCGCCGCTGACCGTGTCGAACTGCCGCTCCAGCGGCACCCCGACGCTGCGCAGCGTCTCGGACATGTTGAGCCGGCCGAAGAACCAGCCGGCCGGGGTCTTGCTCAGGTCGGGCTGCTTGGCCGGCCGGTAGACCCGGGGGCCGCCCTTGGCCAGCGGGTAGAGGTCGTACGTCCGCGTCGGCCTGCCCCCGGCGAGCACCACGACCGTGTACTTCGGACCGAGGTTCTTCGCCTCCGGTCCGCGCTGCCGGCCGGTACGGCCGAGCCAGCTCACCTGGTCGACGACGGCGGCGACCTCGGTGGGTCGGGTGTCGGCGCGCAGCCGCAGCGGCTGGCCGAGCCGGTCGCCGGTGATGTCCACTCCGGCGGGTGCCGGCTTGGGCGCCGCCGCGTGGGCCGTGGCGGCGAGCGTCAGCGAGCAGGCCGTCGCTATCAGTGCACCCGTCACCGCGGCCAGCAGCCGCCTCACCTTCCGGACCATCGCCGCCTCCTCGCCCCGTTCGATGGATGGCTTTCGCTGCAGGTCACACGTTGATCGGCCGACGTGGTGGTCATGCCCACGGATCGGGTGCCCACCTCAAAGACTCCGCAGAACGTCGCTCGGTTGCAGCTGTTGGGAAAGTATTTGGAACTATCTGCGATCTGGGGCCGACTAACGAGCGGCTGTTGATCAGCGGGCGGATCGTACCTTTGCGGAGGGGTTCATGGGGGGCAGCGTGGCACGCGCGGCACGTACCTGGCTAGCGGTTCTCGGCGTGGCGATCGGTCTGTCGGTGCTGCTGCCGGCCACCCCGGCGGCGGCACACAACTCGTTGACCGGCAGCGACCCGCGGAACGGGGCGCGGCTGGCCGCCGCGCCGAAGCGGATCGAGCTCCGCTTCCTCGCCACCCCGGCCCCCGCTACGACGAAGATCACAGTCACCGGACCGGACAACGTGCCGGCGGCGGGCGGCGCGCCGACGTTCACCGGCAACCGGGTGAGCGTGCCGTTCAAGCCCGGCGCGGCCGGCCTCTACATCGTCGGCTACCGGGTCGGGTCGACCGACGGCCACCCGGTGACCGGCGAGATCCGCTTCACTCTCACCACCGGCACGCCGGCCGAGCCGCCGTCGGCGACTACCACCGCCACCAGCGCCGCTTCGGCCAGCGCCCCGCCGACCGGTGCAGGGGCCAGCTCGGCCGCCGTCCCGGCGAGCCCGCCGGCGAGCCCCACGCTCGCCGCCGACCGCCGCTCCGACGACGGCGGATCGGGCTGGCTCTGGGCGCTCGGCGCCGTCGCGCTGCTCGCGCTGCTCGGCGGGGCGTTCCTGCTCCGCCGCCGCGTCGCGCGCGGCTGACCGCCGCGGTGTGCCGAGGGCGCCTGCCACGCCGTACGACGAAGGGCCCGCCGGACGACCGGCGGGCCCTTCGGAGATCGGGGTCAGACCAGGCGGATCCGGGCGGCGCGCAGCCGGGTCAGGGCCCGCTCCCGGCCGAGCACCTCCAGGGACTCGAAGAGCGGCAGCCCGACGGTGCGGCCGGTGACCGCGACCCGGACCGGTGCCTGGGCCTTGCCCAGCTTCAGGCCACGCTCCGCGCCGACCGCCTCCAGGCTGGACTTGAGCGACTCCGCGTCCCAGGACTCCAGCGCGTCGAAGGCGGCGATCGCGGCGTCGAGCAGGTCGGCCGCGCCCTCCTTCATCGCCTTCGCCCAGGCCGCCTCGTCGATCAGCGGGTCGGCCAGGAAGAGGAAGTCGACGTTCGGCACGATCTCGCTGAGCACCGCGATCCGGGTCTGGGCCAGCGGCGCCACCGCGGCGAACGCGGCCGGGTCGAACTCCTCCGGCTGCCAGGGCGGCGGGGCGATGGTGCCGGTGCCGGTCAGCCACGGCTGGCACGCGTCGATGAACTCCTCGACCGGCAGCGCCCGGATGTACTCCCCGTTGAAGGCGCGCAGCTTCTTCTCGTCGAAGAACGCGGGGGAGGGGTTCACCTCCTCCAGCCGGAACTCCTCCTCGATGACCGACCAGGGCACGATCTCCCGGTCGCCGGAGGGCGCCCAGCCGAGCAGCATCAGGTAGTTGCGCATCGCGCCGGCCAGGTAACCCTCGTCCCGGTACGCCTCCAGGGCGACCTTGTCGCGCCGCTTGGAGAGCTTCTGCCGCTTCTCGTTGACCACCACCGGCACGTGCGCCCAGATCGGCGGCTTGACCCCGAGCGCGTCCCAGAGGAGCTGCTGCTTCGGCGTGTTGGGCAGGTGCTCCTCGGCCCGGATCACGTGCGTGATCCCCATGGTCATGTCGTCGACCACGTTGGCCAGCAGGAAGACCGGCGAGCCGTCGCCGCGGGCGATCACGAAGTCCTCGATCAGCTTGTTCTCGAAGGTCGGCTCGCCGCGGATCAGGTCGACCACCACGGTCTCGCCCTCGTCCGGCGTACGGAAGCGCAGCGCCCGCCCCGGGCCGGGCTCCAGCCCGCGGTCCCGGCAGAAGCCGTCGTAGCCCTGGTACTGCGAGCCGGTCCGCGCCTGCACGTCCTCGCGGGTGCAGTCGCAGTAGTACGCCCGGCCGGCGTCGAAGAGCCGCTGGGCGGCGGCCCGGTGCTCCCCGGCGTACGACGACTGGAAGTACGGGCCCTCGTAGCTGCCCCGCTCGATGCCGATCCAGTCCAGCGCCGACAGGATGCCCTCGGTCCATTCAGGCTTGTTGCGGGCCGCGTCGGTGTCCTCGATGCGGAGCACGAACACCCCGCCCTGCTGCTTGGCGTAGATCCAGTTCTGCAGGGCCGAGCGGGCGCCGCCGACGTGGAACATACCGGTCGGGGAAGGGGCGAAGCGTACACGTACCGTCACGTCCCCCAGCCTACGGCCGGCCGCGACCGCTTTCCGCCAGGGGGCCGGTCAGGGCACCGAACGGATCTTGAGGACCAGGGCGCTGCCGAGCAGGGTGACCGCCGCGGTGACCGCGTAGAGCGTCGGATAGCCGCCCAGGTGCACCACGATCGGGGCGGAGATGACCGGCCCGAGCACCTGCGGCGCCGAGTTCGCGATGTTGATCACGCCGAGGTCCTTGGCCCGGTCGGTGGCCGTCGGCAGCACCTGGGTGATCAGCGCCGCGTCCACCGCCAGGTAGACGCCGTAGCCGGCGCCGAGCAGCAGCGCGGCGGCCACCGCCATCGGCCAGACCGGCGCCACGGCGAGCAGCAGCGCCGCCACCGCCATGATCACGCCGGAGGTGATCACGAAGACCTTGCGCCGGCCGGACCGGTCCGACAGCCGGCCGGCGACCACGGCGGTGAGCATCATGCCGAGCGTGTAGAGCAGGATCAGCACCAGCAGCGCGCCCTCGGGGTCGGGGTGGCGCACCCCGTCGGTGAGGAAGTACAGCAGGTAGAGGGTGCCCAGCGCGTTGCCGGTCTGCACCAGGAACCGGGTGAACCAGGCCCAGGCGAAGTCCGGGTGCCGGCGCGGGCTGATCCACATCGAGGCGAGCAGCGCGCGCAGCCGCAGCGCCGGCCGGTGCTCCCGGGGCAGCGGGTCGTCGGCGGTGAGCAGCGCGAACGGCAGCGACAGCAGCAGCATCGCCACGGCGATCGCCGCGTACCCGGCGGCGTTGCCGGTGACCAGCGCGGTGACCAGCACCGCCCCGACCACCAGGCCGAGCGCCTGGGGGATGCCCACCCAGCCGGAGACACCGCCGCGCTGGGCGACCGGCACCCGGTCCGGGATGGCGGCGGTCAGGCTGGCCAGCATCGCGTTGAAGCAGACCTGCGCGGCGACCCAGCCGAGCGCCACCCCGGCGATGGTGTCCTGCCGGGCCAGCAGCACCAGCGCGAGGGCGCCGAGCACCGCGCCGGAGGCGGTCCAGACGTGCCGGCGACCCAGGTGCCGGCTGGCCAGCCGGATCACCGTCCGGTCGGACAGCGCCCCGGCGAGCGGGTTGGCCAGCACCGCGGCGAGCGCGCCCAGCCCGGTGACGACCGCGAGCATCGCCTCCTTGTCGCCCGGCGCGATCCGCTCCACCTGCTGCGGGAGCAGCACCTGGATGGGGGTGAAGAAGGCCATCCAGACGCCGAGGTTGGCCGCGAAGATCAGCGCGATCCAGCTCCGCCGGACCGGCACGGTCGGTTCGGCGAGCGCCGCCGGCAGCGAGGTCGGCGTCGGGTTCACGGTGGTCACGGCTTGATCACCTGGTCGCGCAGCCAGGCGTACGAGGACTTCGGGGTACGCGCCTGGCTGGCGTAGTCGACGTGCACCAGGCCGAACCGTTTGGTGAATCCCTCCGCCCACTCCCAGTTGTCCAGCAGCGACCAGACGAAGTACCCGGTCACGTCGACGCCCTCGTCGATCGCGGCCCGCACGGCGCGCAGGTGCCCGTCCAGGTAGGCGATCCGCTCGGGGTCGTCGACCCGGCCGTCGGCGTCCGGCAGGTCGTCGTACGCGCAGCCGCTCTCGGTGACCTGGATCGGCGGCAGCGCGTCGCCGTACCTGTCCCGGAGGCCGACGAGCAGGTCGCGCAGCCCGTCCGGGACGACCGGCCAGTCGAAGGCGGTCCGCGGGTAGCCCTCCAGCGGGACGATCTCGAAGGGCAGGGGCGAGTCCTCCTCGGCCGCCCGGATGCCGGTCGGGTTGTAGTAGTTCACCCCGAGCACGTCGATCGGGGCGGCGATCACGGCCAGGTCCCCGTCGCGGACCACGCCCGGGTCGAGGCCCGGCCCGTCGGGATAGCCGAGGCCGAGCAGCGGGTCGGTGAAGAGTCGGTTGTGCAGCGCGTCGTACGCCGCCCCGGCGGCCCGGTCGGCGTCGGTGTCGCCGGCCAGCCGCACCGGCGAGTAGTTGTTCGCGATCGCCACCGGGCTGGTGCTGCGCGCCCGCAGCGCCGACACCGCGAGGCCGTGCCCGAGCAGTTGGTGGTGGGCCACCGGGAAGGCGTCGAAGAGCAGCATCCGGCCCGGAGCGTGCACGCCCATGCCGTGCCCGAGGCTCATGTGGATGAACGGCTCGTTCAGGGTGATCCAGAGCTTCACCCGGTCGCCGAGGCGGGCGGCGACCAGGTCGGCGTACTCGGCGAAGCAGGCGGCGGTGTCCCGGTTGAGCCAGCCGCCGGCGTCCTCCACGGCCTGCGGCAGGTCCCAGTGGAAGAGGGTGGCGACCGGGTCGACACCGTGGCCGAGCAGTTCGTCCACCAGCCGTTCGTAGAAGTCCAGCCCGGCGGGGTTGGCCGCCCCGGCCCCGGTGGGCTGCACGCGTGGCCAGGCGATCGAGAACCGGTACGCGGAGACCCCGAGCCCGGCCAGCAGCGCGACGTCCTCGGCGTACCGGTGGTAGTGGTCGCAGGCGACGTCGCCGGTGCTGCCGTCGGCGATCCGGCCGGGGGAGTGGGCGAAGGTGTCCCAGATGGACGGTCCGCGGCCGTCGGCGTCGACCGCGCCCTCGATCTGGTAGGCGGCGGTGGACGCCCCCCAGCGGAACCCGGTGGGGAACTCCGGCATCGGCGCGCTCGTCATTCGCCCTCCCAGAAACGCGAAGCGTGTTCGGGACTCTAGGGCGCGAGCCGCTGATGCGCCATAGGCCGGAGAGCGCCGGTGGCGCAAGGGTCTTCGGCGTGTCTTTTCCGAACCCGTCCGGCTAAGTCCGAATTACCGCATACAGTCGGAATATCGCGGATGTGTCCTTAGTGGGGGAAAGACAGAAATGATCCTCGTGGAGCGCAGTGCGCACGTGATGGCGCCGGTGGAAGCGGTCTGGGACGTCGTACAGCGGGCCGAGCAGTTGCCGGCCTGGCTGGCGGGGGTTCGCGCGGCGGAGGTCCTCTCGGGGGAGGGCTTCGGCCGGCGCCAGTTGGTCCAGGCCGGGCGCGGCGCGGCGCACGAGGCCGAGGTGATCGCCTACCAGGAGCCGACCCTGATCGGGTGGCGCGAGCGGGCCAAGGGCGCTGGCGCCCGGGCCGAGGCGCGTACCGAGATCTACGTACAGCTGACCCCGGACGAGGAGGAGGGCGGGACGATCGTGCGGCTCATCGTCGTACGGTGGCCCGCCGGGCCGGTGAAGGCCGCCCTGCTCCGGCTCGGCCTGCGTCGGGTCGGCGCCGACCTGGAGGACTCGCTGGCCCGACTGACCGACCTGGCCGCCGTCGGCTGACGGGCCCCGTCCCGGCGTCGCCCGCGATGGTGATGGTCCGGCGTCCCCGCCAGGCACGCCGGACCGTCCTGCCCCTCGTCAACCACTACAACCACATGATCGACGGGGGAAGGCGAAGGGCCCGGCGCGGGAGTGCGCCGGGCCCTTCGTTGCGTACGACTCAGCTGTCGCCGCCGGTCTCGCCGACCGGGGCGGCGTTGACATCCTCCAGCGCGTACTTCTTGGCGGCCTCGGCCGGGACGTTGGCCGGCACCGCGCCGCGGAGCGCGAGCTGCCGCAGCGTGGCGACCGTCACCGACTCGGCGTCGACGTGGAAGTGCCGGCGCAGCGCGTGCCGGGTGTCCGACATGCCGAAGCCGTCGGTGCCGAGCGAGGTGTAGTCACCGGGCACCCAGCGGGCGATCAGGTCGGGCACCGCGCGCATCCAGTCGCTGACCGCGACCTTCGGCCCGTCGGCGTCGGCCAGCTTCTGCTGGATGTACGGCACCCGCTGCTCGCCGCCCGGGTTGAGCAGGTTGTGCTCCTCGCACTCCACCGCGTCCCGGCGCAGCTCGGTCCAGGAGGTCACCGACCAGACGTCGGCGGCCACCCCCCAGTCCTCGGCGAGCACCTCCTGCGCCCTGAGCGCCCACTGCATGCCGGTGCCGGAGGCCAGGATGTTCGCCTTCGGCGCGTCCCCGTCCACCTTCGGCGCGGGGGAGTAGCGGTAGATGCCCTTGAGGATGCCCTCGGCGTCCACGCCCTCCGGCTCGGCCGGCTGGAAGATCGGCTCGTTGTAGACGGTGAGGTAGTAGAAGATGTTCTCCTGCGCCTCGCCGTACATCCGGTGCAGGCCGTTCTCCATGATGTGCGCGATCTCGAACGCGAACGCCGGGTCGTACGCGACCACCGCCGGGTTGGTGGCGGCGATCAGCAGCGAGTGGCCGTCCTCGTGCTGGAGGCCCTCACCGTTGAGCGTGGTCCGGCCGGCGGTCGCGCCGAGCAGGAAGCCCCGCGCCATCTGGTCCGCCGCCGCCCAGAGCCCGTCGCCGGTCCGCTGGAAGCCGAACATCGAGTAGAAGATGTACATCGGGATCATCGGCTCGCCGTGCGTGGCGTACGAGCTGCCGGCCGCGGTGAACGAGGCGACCGAGCCGGCCTCGTTGATCCCCTCGTGCAGGATCTGCCCGCCGATGGCCTCCTTGTACGACAGGAACAGCTCCCGGTCCACCGAGGTGTACCGCTGGCCGTGCGGCGAGTAGATCTTCGCCGTCGGGAAGAGCGAGTCCATGCCGAAGGTGCGGGCCTCGTCCGGGATGATCGGCACCCAGCGCTTGCCGAACTCCTTGTCCTTCATCACGTCCTTGAGCAGGCGGACGAAGGCCATCGTGGTGGCCACCTTCTGCTTGCCCGAGCCGCGCTTGACGTCGGAGAACCGCTCGGTGCCCGGGATCTGCAGCCGCTTGCCGGTGGTCCGCCGGGACGGCAGGTACCCGCCGAGCTGCTGGCGCCGCTCCTTGAGGTACTGGATCTCGTCCGACTTCTCGCCCGGGTTGTAGTACGGCGGGAGGTAGGGGTTCTCCTCCAGCTGCTTGTCCGGGATGTCCAGGTAGAGCCGGTCACGGAAGAGCTTCAGGTCCTCCAGCGTCAGCTTCTTCATCTGGTGGGTGGCGTTGCGGGCCTCGAAGTGCGAGCCCAGCGTCCAGCCCTTGATCGTCTTGGCCAGGATCACCGTCGGCTGACCGGTGTGCTCCATCGCCGCCTTGTAGGCCGCGTAGAGCTTGCGGTAGTCGTGCCCACCCCGCTTGAGGTTCCAGATCTCGTCGTCGCTCAGGTGCTCGACCATCTTGCGGGTCCGCGGGTCGCGGCCGAAGAAGTGCTCCCGGACGTACGCCCCGGACTCCGCCTTGTAGGTCTGGTAGTCACCGTCGGGCGTGGTGTTCATCAGGTTGACCAGCGCGCCGTCGGTGTCCGCCGCGAGCAGCGGGTCCCACTCCCGGCCCCAGACCACCTTGATCACGTTCCAGCCGGCGCCCCGGAAGAACGCCTCCAGCTCCTGCATGACCTTGCCGTTGCCGCGGACCGGGCCGTCCAGCCGCTGCAGGTTGCAGTTGATCACGAAGGTGAGGTTGTCCAGCTCCTCGCGGGCGGCCACCCCGATCGCGCCCAGCGACTCGACCTCGTCCATCTCGCCGTCGCCGAGGAACGCCCAGACGTGCTGCTGGGAGGTGTCCTTGATGCCCCGGTGCTGCAGGTAGCGGTTGAACCGGGCCTGGTAGATCGCGTTGATCGGGCCGAGGCCCATCGAGACGGTGGGGAACTCCCAGAAGTCCGGCATCAGCCGCGGGTGCGGGTACGACGGCAGTCCGCCGCCCGGGTGCGACAGCTCCTGCCGGAACCCGTCGAGCTGGTCCTCGCTGAGCCGCCCCTCCATGTAGGCCCGCGCGTACATGCCGGGGGAGGCGTGACCCTGGTAGAAGATGTGGTCGCCGCCGCCCGGGTGGTCCTTGCCCCGGAAGAAGTGGTTGAAGCCCACCTCGTAGAGCGACGCCGAGCTGGCGAAGGTGGAGATGTGCCCGCCGACGCTGATCTCCGGACGCTGCGCCCGGTGCACCAGCATGGCGGCGTTCCACCGGATGTAGGCCCGGATCCGCCGCTCGATGTGCTCGTCACCCGGGAACCACGGCTCGCGCTCCGGCGCGATGGAGTTGATGTAGTCGGTGGTGGTCAGGGACGGCACCCCGACCTGGCGCTCGCGGGCCCGCTCCAGCAGGCGCAGCATGACGTACCGGGCGCGCTTGGTTCCGCGCTCGTCGATGACACCGTCAAGTGACTCGACCCATTCGCCGGTCTCTTCAGGGTCGATGTCCGGAAGCTGGCTCGGCAGACCAGCGGTGATCACCGGGCGCTTGCGTTCCGTAGCCACAGGCGTTCCCTCGGTTGTGTGTGGGATAGGTCTCTAGCGCCATCCTGCCCCCTGGTGGCGCTCGTCGTCACGTCTCCCTCCCCCAGACGCGACGCTGAACACAGGTACCCGTCGGTAACTTTGAGCGATCCTCGAGCGCGCTACGCCGGCCAGGTGGTTCCGCCCGGCTACCCCTGCCGGCATGCGGCGACGGCCGGTGGCGGTGGGCGGGGCGATGGCGGCGGCCGGAGTGGTCCTCCTGGCGTTCGCCGTCGTACCTGTCGTACACGCCGCCGCGGCCGGATGCCGGGTTGGGCTCGGTGGATCCGCCGTACGACTGCGGCGGCCGCAGCGGTGGTGACCACGGCGGCAGCGGCGGTGGCGACTGTGGCGGGAGCGGCGGCGGTTCCTGAGCCGCTGCGGCAGAATGCGCCCTATGCGCAGTGAGGTGATCACCGTCCAGACCGGGTCCCGGCCGACCGTCCGGGACATCACCGCCGAGGCCGAGCGGTTCGTCTCCGGTCAGGGCGACGGCCTGCTGCACGTCTTCGTGCCGCACGCCACCGCGGGGCTGGCGGTGATCGAGACCGGGTCCGGCTCCGACGACGACCTGCTGCGGGCGATCGACGACCTGCTTCCCGCCGACGACCGCTGGCGGCACCGACACGGCTCACCCGGTCACGGGCGCGACCACGTGCTCCCGGCGTTCGTCCCGCCGTACGCGACCCTGCCGGTGGTCGACGGGCGGCTGGCGCTCGGCACCTGGCAGTCGATCTGCCTGGTCGACACCAACGGCGACAACCCCAGCCGGAAGGTCCGCTTCTCCTTTCTCCCGGGCTGACGGGCCCGGTACGGCCGGTCGGGATGTCCGGTGCTCGGCACACCCCGACCTGCCGCGAGTGGTGTTGACCGGTCCGGCCGGACCGGTCAGGGCCGGGCGGTCTCCGCCTCGACCGTGTCCCGGCCCGCGTCGCCGTCCGCCTCAGGGCTGAGCGAGCGGGCGGCCCTCACCGCGGCCCTCCTCCTGCTCGGCGCCCTCTCCGCCCACCGGGCCACCCACCCCGCCCCGCCCAGGCCGGTTGACCACGAAGTTGCTGTCGGCGACCCCGGCGGGTCGGAGCAACAACTTCATGATCAACGGGCTGGTGGGCGGGCTGGGCGGGGTCAGGCGGTGGTGAGGGCGAGGTTGGTTACGCCCGAGGCAATCGCGTGAGCTGCTCAATGGTGGAGCTAGTCAACTATCGACTGGCAAGTAGCATGTGAGGCATGGCGCAACCCACCGTTCCCACCGCCGGCCCCGACGCGGGCGACCGCTCCGGCCTGGCCGGGGACGCGGTGCGCCGGATCATGCACATCGCCTCCGCGATCCGGCACTACCAGGACGAGGAGATCTCCGACCTGGGTCTCACCCCGGCCGTCGCCCGGGCGCTGCACGAGCTGGACCCGGACCGGCCGCTGCCCGCCCGGGACCTCGCCGAGCAGCTGCGCTGCGACCGCTCCAACGTCACCGGCCTGGTCGACAAGCTGGAGCAGGCCGGCCTGGTGGAGCGGCGGGTCGACCCCGCCGACCGGCGGCAGAAGACGCTGGTGGTGACCGACGCCGGCCGGCGGATGCGGGACCGGGTGCACCAGGTGATGTCCGATTCGCGACTGCTCGGCGGGCTCACCACCGACGAGCTGGCCGCCCTTCGTGAGCTGGTCTGGAAGGTCTCCGACGGCGGTTGCCCGGAGCAGTGCGGCACCGAGTGACGCCCGGCGGGCGGATCGTGTCCGAGTGGGCGCGACGCCCCTTCGTCGGTAATGCTGTCCGACGTGACCACCCCGCAAGATCTCGACGACCGGTTCCGGGAGTCCCTGGGCGCGCTCGTCGCGCCCGCCCGGCGACGTGACCTCGACGAGCCGCCCACCGAAGGCGCGCCGCTGACCGGAGCGCAGGCGCTGGCCCTGTTCGACGCCCAGGTCACCAGTCGACTGCTGGACCTCGCCGGGCGCTGGCTGCGCAGCTTCGGTGAGGGCTTCTACACCATCGGCTCCGCCGGTCACGAGGGCAACGCGGCGGTGGCCGCCGCCCTCCGGCCCACCGACCCCGCCCTGCTGCACTACCGCTCCGGCGCCTTCTACTGCGTCCGGGCCGCCCAGGCCGCCGGGGCCTTTCCGGCCGGCGACGGCGCCGCCGACTCCTCAGGGACCGGTCCCGGCGGGCAGTCCGACGGCGTCGGCCCGCCGGACGGGGTCGGGTCGGCCGCCGACGACGAGGCCGGGTCGGCCGCCGTCCGGCCGGACCCGGAGACCGCGGGGCGGGACAGGCTCCCCGACCCGGACCGGCCCGGCACGGCCCGGGTCGGGTCGGCCGCCGACGACGAGGCCGGGTCGGCCGCCGTCCGGCCGGACCCGGAGACCGCGGGGCGGGACAGGCTCCCCGACCCGGACCGGCCCGGCACGGCCGAGGCGGACGACCCGGACCGGCCCGGCGCGGCCGGGACGGACGACTCCGACCGGGCCGGGACCGACCCCGGACGGTCGGCGGCGGAGGCCGTCGAGCCGCCGCACGGGACCGCGGCACCCGATCACGACCGGGACGCCGAGCCCGTCGAGGTGGCCGCTGTGCCGCTCGGCGCCGGGGTCGCGGTCGACGCCACCGGCGAGGCGGTGGTAGGTGCCCCCGCCGCCGTCGGCGAGGACGCGTACTCCGAGGCGGCGCGGGACGTGCTGCGGGGGATGGTCGCCTCGGCCCGGGAGCCGATCGCCGGTGGCCGGCACAAGGTGTTCGGCCGGGCCGACCTGGCCGTCATCCCCACCACCTCCACCATCGCCTCGCATCTGCCCCGGGCGGTCGGCATGGGGCTGGCAATGGAGCGGCAGCGCCGGGTCGGCGGCGGACGGCGGGCCGGGTCCGCGGCGTCGAGCGGCGAGACGGCCGGCTCCCCGTGGCCGCCGGACGCGATCGTGGTCTGCTCGTTCGGCGACGCCTCGGTCAACCACGCCAGCGCCACCGCCGCGTTCAACACCGCCGGCTGGTACGACCACACCGGCCTGCGCATCCCGGTCCTCTTCGTCTGCGAGGACAACGGCCTCGGCATCAGCGTCCGCTCCCCGCAGGGCTGGGTGGCGGCGACGCTGCGCGCGAAACCGGGGATCCGCTACTTCGCCGCGGACGGCGCCGACCCGGTCGAGGCGTACCGGGTGGCGGGGGAGGCGGCGGCCTGGGTGCGGCGGCACCGGCGGCCCGCGGTGCTGCACCTGACCACCGTGCGGCTGATGGGGCACGCCGGGGCGGACGCGGAGGCCGCGTACCGGAGCGCGGCGGAGATCGCCGCCGACGCCGAGCGGGACCCGCTGCTGGCCACCGCGCGGCTGCTGGTCGAGGGGGGTTTCGCCACCGGCGAGGAGCTGCTGGCCCGGTACGACGAGCGGGGCTGGCAGGTCCGCCGGCTGGCCGAGGAGGTCCTCGACGAGCCGAAGCTCGCCTCCCCGGCCGAGGTGGTGGCGGCGCTGGCCCCGCGCCGGCCGGTACGGATCTCCCGGGCCGTGGCCGAGGCGGGGGCCCGGGCGGCCGGACCGAACGCGAGCGCGCGCGCCGAGGCGTTCGGCGGCAAGCCGCCGGAGCTGGCCGGCCCGCTCACCCTGGCGCAGAACATCAACGCGGCGCTCGCCGACGGGATGCTGGACCACCCCGGAATGGCCGTCTTCGGCGAGGACGTCGCCGCCAAGGGCGGGGTGTACGGGGTGACGAAGGGGCTGCGGGACAGGTTCGGGGCGGCCCGGGTCTTCGACACACTCCTCGACGAGACCTCGATCCTCGGACTCGGCCTCGGTGCCGGGATCGCCGGGATGCTGCCGGTGCCCGAGATCCAGTACCTGGCGTACCTGCACAACGCCGAGGACCAGCTGCGCGGCGAGGCGGCCACCATGCAGTTCTTCTCCGGCGGGGCGTTCCGCAACCCGATGGTGGTGCGGGTCGCCGGGCTGGCGTACCAGGAGGGGTTCGGCGGGCACTTCCACAACGACAACTCGGTGGCCGTACTGCGGGACGTGCCCGGCCTGGTGATCGCGGTGCCGGCGCGGCCGGACGACGCCGCGCCCATGCTGCGGACCTGCCTGGCCGCCGCGGCGGTGGACGGCAGCGTCTGCGTCTTCCTGGAGCCGATCGCGCTCTACCACACCCGGGACCTGTACGCCGACGGCGACGGCGAGTGGCTGGGTGAGTACGCCGAACCGGGCGGCTGGGCGGCCGGCCACGTCCCGGTCGGTCGGGCCCGGGTGTACGGGGTCGGTTCCGCCGAGGACGTCACGATCATCACCTTCGGCAACGGGGTGCGGATGTCGCTGCGGGCGGCGGCCACCCTGGCCGACGAGGGGATCGGCAGCCGGGTGGTGGACCTGCGCTGGCTCGCGCCGCTGCCGGTGGCGGACATCATCCGGGAGGCCTCGGCGACCGGCCGGGTACTGGTCGTCGACGAGACCCGTCGGTCGGGCGGGGTGGGCGAGGGGGTGATCGCCGCGCTGGTCGACGCCGGCTACGTGGGCGCGGCGCGGCGGGTGGCGGGAGTTGACTCGTTTGTACCATTAGGTCCGGCGGCGCGTCAGGTTCTGGTCTCCGAGGAAGCCATTACCCAGGGTGCCCGTACGCTGCTGGCACGGTAAATTCCGTTCCACCCGGTGCGCCACTTGCGCGGGGAGCCACAACTGTGTGGACTTGGCCCGACGGTGTCGTACGACGCCGCGAGCAGGGATGAGATGAGGAGGCACGCGACAGTGAGCGCGACCGCTGGTCAGGCCGCCGACGGGGTACGCAGCCTGGCGGACCGGTTCGGGATCGAGCCGGGGATGGTCGTCATGGAGATGGGGTACGACGACGATGTCGACCAGGATCTCCGGGACGCCCTGACCGACCGCTGTGGAGAGCTGGTCGACGAGGACACCGACGAGGTGGTCGACTCGGTGCTCGTCTGGTACCGCGACGGCGACGGTGATCTCTTCGAGCTCCTCGTCGACGCCCTCGGGCCGCTGGCCGACAACGGGGTGGTGTGGCTCCTGACGCCCAAGGCCGGGCGGGACGGCCACGTCGAGCCGAGCGAGGTCGCGGAGAGCGCGCAGACCGCCGGCCTCCAGCAGACCTCCACCATCAACGCGGGCCGCGACTGGAGCGGCGCCCGCCTGGTGCTCCGGCGCGGGTCCAAGGCGAAGAAGTAGCCGACCCTGCACGTCCCGGCGGCCCGCGCCGCCGGGTGTGGCAGGCTGATCGTCTCCAGACTCGACCCCGAGGAGCTCGCATGACCATCGAGGTTGGCGCCGAGGCGCCGGACTTCGTGCTGAAGGACCAGAACAACCAGGAGGTGCGGCTCTCCGACTTCCGGGGCAAGCGCACCGTGCTGCTGGTCTTCTACCCGCTCGCCTTCACCGGCATCTGCCAGGGTGAGCTGTGCGAGGTGCGGGACAACCTCAACGAGTACGTCAACGATGACGTCCAGGTGCTGACCGTCAGCGTCGACTCGGTCTACGCCCACAAGATCTGGGCCGACCGGGAGGGCTACCAGTTCCCGCTGCTGGCCGACTTCTGGCCGCACGGCGCGGTGGCCCAGGCGTACGGCGTCTTCAACGACGTCGCGGGCATCGCCAACCGGGGCACCTTCGTGATCGACAAGGCCGGCGTGGTCCGGTTCGCCGAGATGAACATGCCGGGCGAGGCGCGCGACCAGGAGGGCTGGCGCAAGGCGCTCGCCGAGACCGCCGCCGCCTGATCCCAGAACCGGGCATACCGTTCGACCGGGCCGGTGACCGGCAGGTAAGCTTGCCAGCCACCGGCCCGCCGTATCGGGCGTTCCGGGCGCGTAGCTCAGTGGGAGAGCACTCGCCTTACAAGCGAGGGGTCGCAGGTTCGAAACCTGCCGCGCCCACCACCATTGACCAGCAAGGGAGCCGATCACAAGATCACTCCCCCTGTCTCGTTGTAGCAGCGCATGTAGCAACGAGACGCCTCAGTCGAGTTCGTCATCAAGACGCTTCACCGCCGCTCGCATCGCCTCAAGGTTCGTATGGGCGTAGATCTTCAACGTGATATCGACGTGCGCATGCCGAGCGATGGCTTGCACCAGGTGCGGCGGCACGCCCAGGTCCAGGAGCAGCGTCACCATGGTGTGCCGCAGGTCATGTAAGCGGATGTCAGGCAGCCTGGCCCGCTCCCGGAGGCCAGCGAAGTGCCGGTTGAGGTTGCGCGGCTCCATTGGCGTACCAAGCTGTGACGGAAAGACCAGCCCGTGTTCGGTCCAGTCCTTGCCGGCCGCCTCCCGCTCGATCTTTTGGCGCTTCTGGTGATCGAGCAGCGTCAGCCAGGTCACCTCCGGCAGCGGCAACACGCCATCGGAGTCCTCCGATTTGGTGTCCTGCACCCGCAGCCGGCCAGCGACGCGTTGGACGGTTTGTTCGATGCTCAGGATGCCCCTGTCCAAGTCAAGATCCTGCCAGCGCAGCCCGAGTAGCTCACCACGACGCAGGCCGAGCGTGGCGGCCACCAGGTACAACGGATGCAGCCGGTGTCCCTCGGCGGCTCTCAGCAGGGTCTTAACCTGCTCGACGCTTAGACCCTTACCCACCTTGTATCGAGGCGCTGGCACCCGGACCAGGGTGGCAACGTTCCTGCTGACGAGCTCCTCGCGCATCGCTTGGCCCAAGGCGTTACGCAGCACCGCATGGATGAACTGCACCTGTCGCGTGCTGGGGTGCCGCTTGCAGCATTCGCCAACCGAGCAGCAACGCTTGCCGACTGCCCGGTGCTGATCGAGCTTGCCAGTGCAGCACAGACACTTCTGCCGGCAAGCTGTCATGAAGGCCCGGACGTCCTGCACGGTGAGCTTGTCCAGGCGCTTCCCGCCTAAACCGGGGATCAGGTGCAGTCTTACGGCGGCCTCGTAACCGCGCGCCGTGGTTGGGCGCAGATCCGCGACGTACGCGGCCAACCAGTAGGTCAGGAACTCGCCTACTCTGCTCGACCTCTCAGGAGCAGGGATGCCCTGGTGCGAGCGCGCCACGAGCCGAGTCAGTTTCTCGTATGCCTCATCCCAGGTGTCGCCGTAGACCACCTTGCGCTTCGGTACGCCAGCCGTAGTCAGCACGTACGCAGCGCCTTGAACCGCCCCGGGTTTGGTAGCGGCGCGACCTCTTGTGGAGGATCGAGTCATGTCACGCCCTTCCCCCTATCCGCGTGAGCTGCGTGAGCGAGCGGTGCGGATGGTCGCCGAGGTGCGGCCGAATTACGAGTCGGAGTACGCGGCGATCGGCGCGGTGGCCCACAAGCTTGGGATCGGCACCGCGGAGACGCTGCGTAAGTGGGTGCGCCAGGCCCAGGTCGACGCCGGTGAGCGTTCCGGGGTGAGCACGGACGAGTCGGCGGAGCTGAAGCGGCTGCGTCGGGAGAACGCCGAGCTGCGCCGGGCGAATGAGATCCTGAAGGCGGCGTCGGCTTTCTTCGCGGCCGAGCTCGACCGGCCACAGGCACGCTCGTGAGGTTCATCGACGAGCACAAGCAGGTGTTCGGCGTCGAGCCGATCGGCCGTGCCCTGAGTGAGCACGGCTGGCAGATCGCGGCCAGCACCTACCGCGCCGCCTGCCGACGGACGCCCTCAACCCGCTCGCGCCGTGACGCATGGCTCGGGCAGGAGATCCGCCGGGTGCACGCGGCGAACTACGGCGTCTACGGAGCCCGCAAGGTGTGGCTGACGCTCAACCGTGAAGGCGTCCCGGTTGCCCGCTGCACCGTCGAACGGCTCATGCGGCAGCTCGGCTTGCGCGGGGTGGTGCGCGGCAAGACCCGCCGCACCACGATCGCCGGCGAGCATGCGGCGCGTCCGGCGGACCTCGTGCAACGGCGGTTCACCACCGAGGCGCCGAACCGCTTGTGGGTCGCCGACTTCACCTACGTGCCCACCTGGTCCGGGATGGTCTACGTCGCGTTCGTCATCGACGCCTACTCCCGCCGGATCGTCGGCTGGCGGGCGGCCACCAGCATGAAGACCAGTCTCGTATTGGACGCCCTGGAGATGGCGATCTGGGCCCGCGGCCGCACCGGCGTCACGGACTTGGCCGGGCTGGTGCATCACACCGACGCCGGCAGTCAGTACACCTCCATTGCGTTCACCGAACGCCTCGCCGCCGCCGGCGTCGACCCGTCCGTCGGATCCGTCGGCGACGCCTACGACAACGCCCTGGCCGAATCCACCATCGGCCTGTTCAAGACCGAGCTGATCAAACCGCGAGGGCCGTGGCGCACCTGCGACCACGTCGAGATCGCGACCCTGGAGTACGTCGACTGGTACAACCACCGCCGCCCCCACAGCGGCGCCGCGGACCTACCACCAGCCGCCTTCGAAGCCCTCTACCATCCCAACCAACCACGGCTGACCCAGCCAGAAACCCAACCCATCTAGCCGCTACCAAACCCGGGGCGGTTCACTGGCATTGGAGGCGGGGTGGCGGTGAAGGCAGGTAGGAAGCGTCGCCCAGCTGTCGCCGCGCTGTCGCCGCGCGAAGCGCATTCCGGGCCGGTCACCCTGATGGGCCAGATTCTGCGCGGGCTGGCGCTGCGCCAACCGGAGGAGCGCGAGCGGGCTCGACTGAAGATGCATGAGCCCGGCGGTTCGGTCGACTCGATGCCGGTCATCGATGCCGCGTTCGAGCTCGCGGTGCGGCGTCGGTTCGCGCCGGGTGCCGATCTCCGGGAGATTGCCTCGTTCGTCGCGGACGTCCGGGTGGGTTTCGGCCCGACCATCGACGTACTCGCGATGGAGGCGTTGATCCGGCGGGCGCTCGGCGAGGAGACTCACATCGATGATCTGGACTCCAAGACGGTGATCGAGTTGAAGTGCGCCACCCTCGTGGCAGTGCACGATGTCCTGTCCTGGAGCGACGTGGACACTGACCAGCTTCTGGCCGAGGCGGAGGCGCTGGTGAGGGCAAAGGGCTTCAGCCCCGCGCTCGGCTAGGCTAGCTACTGATCCTGCCGGTGGTTGGACTCCTGCCGGACCGCCTCCGTGAGATCCCGCCAGGTGCCAGCCGAGGTCTTCATCATTCGGTCGACCATCGAGCGGGCGGATGCTTCGTCCGAGAAGTCGTACGACACCTCCTGCCCTTCATCGCCACCGATGCGGCCACGGACTCGCCAGAGCCGGCGGTCGGAGAGCAGCCAGATGTCCCGCCGGGCCATGCGACCCCATGACCCGTTCCAGTAGCGACCGCGTACCTCCACCGGCAGCAGCCTACTCGTACACATGTTCGACCGACCGGCTGCCGGCGGAGTTGTTCAAAGTTTCTGTACGTCTTCAAGGCGGCCCGCAACGGGCCGCACGCGCCGTCGCCTGGGCGCGCGCCGGCCGCTGCCGCTGTCGCTCTGCGGCCGTCACGCCGGATGCCCGGCGGCTGGCGCGGAAAGCGGTGAGCCCGGAGGGCCGCCGCAGAACGACAGGCCGTTGACCGGTGAGGGGTGGGCCGGCAGCCGGCCGGGCCGCGCGGCCAGCACCCGCGCGGCGTAGGGGAGGGCACGCCGACCGCGTCGGCGAGCTGGCGGCGGTCGCGGGGTTGCAGCTACGGCGCCTCCGGCGGGGGCGCTCCGGCTCCAGGATGGCCGGGGCTGCGCCGGTGGGTTACGGTCCGTGGGTGGTTGCGGAAGGAGCCATCCCGCCTGCCATCGACCCGGGCAAGCCGAGCAGACCACCGCCCGACCCGCCAGCGTCCGTACGAGCCGTCAAGGTCCGCTTGACGTGGCGGGCCGGGCGGGCGGCCCGCTCCCCGAGAGGGCGGGTCGACGGCGAACGGGATGGCGGGAAAGGTGCCGAGCGAGGTGCCATGCATGATCTGCCTATGTCAGTGCCTCAGCCGGCCGACCTGGATCTCTTGCCTGATGACCTGCGTGACCTGTTGGTGCCGTTGCTGCGTCCGGCGCCCATCCCGCAGGGGCGACTGGAGGAGTGGAAGGCGGAGCGGAGAGCCGTTGAACTGCAAGGCCAGGAACTCGTCGCTCGAGTGGTAACAGCGCCGGCTCTGAGCCGTGGGATCGTCACCGACGCCATCTGCCGACGGTGGCTTGATGCTGCTCCTACTGCTGCCGACAAATTCTGGTTTGGGTCAATCCTGCGCGCCAGGCTCGCCGAGCAGGTGATCCTGCCGACGCTCCTCGAACGGCTCGCCCGACCGAGCGTTCCCGAGCTGCGATGGCTGTATCAAGTCTGTGTGGCCGTCAGCCTGGATCTCCGTCGGGTCCTGCCGTTCCCGGAGGACGAAGACGCGTACGGCGGACTGCTTCGCGAGGCTCTCGCCCTGGATCCCGACGATGTGATGACCTGGCGGCTGCTCGCCGACCTGCTGCTTGACCGGGTGGGCTATGGAACCCACGAGTGGAGCTTGGGCAGAGGACCAGTCGACGGTGGGGCCGAGGAGTGGCTTGAGACCGCCAGAGAGGCCGAGCTCATCATCGCGAGCGCCCCACCCGGCGCTCTACCCACACGCTACGCAGAGGAGATCAGGGATCAGATCGGCAAGCTCACTAGCTGGATCGAGTACAAAGCGGCTGAGCCGGGGATTCCATTCTTCGACTGGCTACGCATGTAGTCCGGATCCTGATGCGACCTGTGGGCTGCAACGAGCCGAGGACATTCGGCACAAGGGCTGGGACCGTGATCCGTGCCCGCCTTGTGCCCGACGTAGCGGGCAACAGCGGTCAACAGCCGGCAACTCCGCCGCTCAACCTCAACGATCTGTGCTCTTCCGCCCCGAAGGCCGTCACTCACTGTGCAGACCAATCCGATTCCCAAGCTGACAGTAGCCTTAAGCATCAGTTCGGATCGATCACCTCGACCGCTCACGACGCGTCGCCGGCCGCCAGTCCCGCGTCGAACGCGGCCAGGAAGTCCAGCAACTGACGCCGCGCGGCGTCGTCGTGCGTGCGGTGGTTCAGGAATGTCGACGTGACGCGGTGCGAGCGGTCCTCGACCACTTCGATCAGCTCGGCGAGTTGAAGCCGAGCCTCGACCACCGCGACCGACCCCACCTGACGGCACCACGCCTCGATAAGGGCGGGATCGGTGGAGACGGCGTCGATCCCGCAGCACGCGCGGACACACTCGACCTCGCAAAAGATGATGCACTTGCTCAGGGGCGGTGGTATTTCGACCGACACGTCCACCATTGCCGCTCCTTCCGCTGAGCCCACCGCAACGGTGACGGGTTGCCGATGCTAGCGCCCGTCACCGGACCGCACTCCTGCGGAATTTGGCGGCCACCGGCCCGGATCGTCCGGCGACCGCGTCGCCGAAAGTCATTGAGTTAGGACAGGGAAGCATCAAAGAGGCAGCGAAACGTACCAGACCGCCGATGCAGGACCGCACCGCTTGACGGCGATCCGCGAGAATCCGGTACTCAAGGCCTACTGACGACAGCCGTCGGCGGCCCGTGACGGCGTTCGAGACGAAGTGGTCAAGGTGTGCCAGCGAGACTGCCGGCAGGGCTTGACGACCATCGGGGCCCGGGATGACAGGAAGCGGTGGGGCCGAAACCGCACTACGGCCGGAAGTTGGTACCTCCGGCTACCCTGGCGTCCGTGATGACCTTCGACGCGGTCGGGCTCGCGATGAACATCCTGACCGCAGGCGTCTCGCTCGCCGCGATCATGCTTGCCGCCGTCGTGTTTGTCCGCAGCCGACGCGCCGAGACTGTCAGGCTGTTCGGTCGAGCAATACATCGTCCTAGGCTATGGGCGTCGGCGGTCGTGTGCGTGGGCCTTTCCGGTCTTCTCCTGATGAGCAGCGACGCTATGCCCAGCAGTTGGCAGAAGCCACGGTCGGTGATCTACGGCGCACTGTGGTTGGCCTTCCTTGTCTTGATGATTACTCATCTGCTCAGCGCGGAACGCGCCAAGCGTCGCCGCGACTCGTGACCTGTACAGCACAGAAGTACAGCAACGAACCCAACCGCTGGAGCCTCAGTCCGGCCGTATGGGGCTCGCGACCTGCTCGCCGGGACCTCAGCGACCGCCTCGCCGGCAATCCGTAGGAGCAGGGCTGCCCCAGGTGCGATACTTCGCGTGTGGCACACGAGTCCGGCGTCCCGTGAGCAGGCTGATCGGTTGACCCTGATTTCCGGGTGGTGTTGCGTCAAGCTTGACCGGCCGGTCCTGGTTCAGGCAGGCGACACCGTATGGGTCGAGGACGGCTATCTGATGGTGGAGCGCGTCGGCGGAGAGGTAACGGCACACGCCGGCCTCGGGCGCCGCTGAACCCCATAGCTGGGCGCTCTACGGAACATTCACGGAATGATCTAGCACCGATGAGGCGTGGCGGCGCGCGTCTGCGCAGGTCGTCGCCAGGATGTCTCGCGGAGGACAAGCCCCTTCCTAAACCGTGTGTCGCAGGGCGAGTCAGCCGAGGCCGAGCCGGTGCAACGCGAGGGCCACGAACCCGCGCACCGACCGGTCCCAGCCGGGTACTTCGGCATCGAAGTCCGAGCTGCGGGCGTCGGTGAGGACGTCGAGGGCCAGGTCGGGTAGCTGGTCGCCGAGCCGGTACGCCAGCCCCACCGCCGCCGTGACCCGGACGACCGCAGCGTTCGTGGCCAGCATCTCGTGGAGGCAGGCGTCGATCCGCTCCGAGCCGACCGGACAGTGGCCGAGGGTCAGGTTGGCGCTGGCCCGGGTGGCGGCGCGCGTCTCGTCATCCGGGACCGCGATGAGCCCGGCCAACGCGGCCTCGTCGGGTGCGAACCAGGCGAGTAGTTCGGCGGCGTACCCGGCCAGCTGCGGGTCCGGATCGGTGAGCCAGCGGACGTACCGGTCGGTGTGCCGGGCTCCAGCGTGAAAGGCGTCGGCCTCCCAGCGGACCGCCACGTCGTCAGCCAGTTCCGCGGCCTCCTCGTGCTCGAACAGGTTTTCGGCGTCCAGATGTCGCTCCACCAGCGCCGCCTGCTTGTCGGTGATCCCCTCGGCGGCGGCGAAGGTCCGCCGCGGATCGAACGGCAGCTCGTCGTCGCGCCGGTCGCCGAGCACCACCGAACGGAGCAGGTCGGCTACCGCTGCCCGGTCCGGGGTGTCCGGGTCGTCGGCGAGCGCTACCAGGAACGGCACCACGTGACAGCTCGCCCCCCATCGCGTGCCCTGGTGGTAGACGTTGCCGAACAGCTTGGACAACGCACGGCGCCGGACCGGCACCTCCGCCGAGCGCAACGCCCGCAACTGGTCCGGTACGTCGACGGCCGGCCCATACGCGTGGTGCAGCGACTGCCACGGGACCTCGTCGAGCCCGGCCAGCGGGTCGGTCATTTGATCCATCCGGCGGTTTTACCAGCAGCGGGCAGGGAGCCGACAGCAGCGGCTGACATCAGTCGTTGACATCAACGATGGCGGCCGAAGCCGGATGAGTGCGAACGGGTGTCGCCTCCGGCCCGAACCCGCCGGACGTCAGCGGACGCTACGACTCTTGACGAAAGCGCCTTGTAAGCGAGGCGTCAGCCGGCCAGCGGCCTGTTCGCGGCAATTTGGCGCCGGCATTGGCCTCCGCGGCCGGCCGCACCGCCGGACGGCCAGCGGCGTGGACGAGCGCGATCAGCGGAGCAGGTTCGATTCACGGTGCCGGCTCACGGAAGGCTGCGGCGGACGATCATGGCCTCCACGGCTTCCTTGCCCGCCACCAGGCTGGCGCCGGTCAGCTCGCGGTACATCTTGATGGCCTGGATTTTCTTCCCGGCCTGGGCCAACTCGTTGACCGACGCCATGCTCGGTGGCAACTGGCTCCACGGCGGTGGCTCCCGTCGCGGCCACAGCGCCTCGCGCCACGTCATCCCGGACACCCTGCGCAGCAGCCAACTGAGGACCAGCAACCCGACGAACCCGCCACCGACAGCGGCCAGGCCACCGCCATGATGACCGAGAAGCCTCTCGTCGATGAGGTACCGAACTAACCCCAGCGACACACCGACCAACGGAAGCCCATCGGCGACCCGGCGCAACTTCGGTCGATCCACCTGCCGCTCCCTTCGCCTGTTGAGCATCCCACGACAAGGCTCACGACCAACAGGCCGCGAGTCGCGAGCACGATCCATCTCCTGTCGTACGTCCGTCGTGGTCTCGACGCCTGTCGATCCAGGAAATCGTGCAGCGGCAGATAACCAGACCCGCCGATCAACGACCACGACACGCGGCACAAGAAGATCCGGACTACGCCTCGTAGGCGAGGCGCTAGGCAGCGAGGCAGCCAAAAGGCAGCGCGAGCCTCGATGCGGGTCGGACCCAAACGCCAAACGACGGGATACAGCACCTGCTCGTCGATGCGGGCCGCCACCAGATGGCAGCGGCCGACAGCGTTAGACCGCATCCCCCCAGCGGGTCGGAGCTCCGTTGCGCCCGCCGGAACGCCGCGTAGATCATTCGGTGGCACAATCGCTGGGTGCCACCACTCAGGCCGCCCCAGGATCGAGTCCTTCCGCTGTTCGTCTACGGCTCGCTGAAGCCCGGCGAGCTGGCCTTCGGTCTGCTCGAGCCACATGTCGACCGGCACGTTGAGGCCACCGTGGCCGGTGTGATCAAGCTGCGTGATGGACTGCCGTTGTACGCTTCCTCGGCTGCCGGGCGTGTCCACGGCTCTCTCCTCTTCTTTTCCGCGGACAAGGCCGATGAGGCCTGGCAGATCGTGGCTGACTTTGAGCCACGTGCCCAGTACGGCTGGGACACGACCGAAGCCGTGACTGAAGATGGCCGGACCGTCACTGCCAAGGTTCTCGCCGGCAAAAGGCTGCAGGACGGAGTCTCTGGAGATCCAATACGGGAGTGGTCGGCCAGGCATGATCCAGTGCTTAGTGAGGGACTTGCCGAGGTCCGGCGGCTCGTGCTAGAGGCGGCGCCGGATGGCGTGGAGGCGCAACCGGACAGCCCCGAGTTCTGGCACCGGTTCTTCCGCCTCCAAGCGTCCTACCTCCTGCTGTGGAGCGTCGTTGAACGATACACGGCGCTCCGCTACGGGCCAGCGCTAAAGCCCATGGTCCGGGTTGACAAACTGGGCGACGACCTTGCGTTTCGTGCCGCCCTCAAGACCGTGGGCGCCAAGCCCGACAAGGTCGTCGACAGCAGGTATCCCACCGAGACATTCGAGTTGGGGCCGGATGGGACCGGTGGCGCCGGCTATTACTACGCAGTCCGATCGAACCTGTCTCATCGTGGGAAGGGCGCGTTTCGGGATGCACGCCTGGTGCTAAAAGCGGCCGTCGAACTGCATGACGCAATGCTGGTCTTGCTGGAACAGTATGGGTCGGTCCCCGTAGGAGCTGACCTGGCTGAGGTTTGGCTGCGGCACCTGCTGCCTGCTGGCGTAACGGAGTGCCGGTGAGCGGTGCGGCATCAGTGCCTCCCCGCCGCACGCGATGGAGCCGCATAGCCGTCAACAGCGGCGACGCCGGGCGACAGTGGCTCGCGCTGCCGATTTGTGAAAGGCAGCGCTAACGCACCGAGCGCCGTAGTGACAGCTGAGAGCAGATGTGGCCGGACAGGCCATGGCGTGCCCTCGTTGACGGCGGCCGACACCCAATGCAGCCGTTGGTACGCCGGACCCGGCTCCCCACAGCCAGGCTCGGGCCGGGCCGCCGGAACGGCTGTCGACAGCAACGCTGACAGACATCCCATGAGCGCTGCGGTCAAGCAGCGGCGTCTTGGTGGTGCTGTTCGCGGTGTTGCCAGGCGGTGTTCTCGTCGTAGTGGGTGCCGGTTTTGAGGCAGCCGTGGAGGATGCCGACGAGGCGGTTGCCGAGTTGGCGTAGTGCGGCGTGGTGGCCGAGGCCGCGGTGGCGTTGCTGGTCGTAGTAGGCGCGGGCGCCGGGGGAGGCTTTGAGGGCGGCGAAGGCCTGCCGGCCGATGGCGTCGATGAGTCGGTCGTTGTGCACGTAGCGGGCCAGCACGATCTTCTTCTTGCCGGACTGGCGGGTGATGGGGCTGGTTCCGGCGTAGTTGCGGCGGGCTTTGGCGTCGGCGTAGCGGGTGGTGTCGTCGCCGAATTCGGCTAGCACCCGGGCGCCGAGGATTCGGCCCAGGCCGGGCTGGCTGAGGTAGGTCTCAGCGTCCGGGTGCTGCCCAAAATGCGCCTCGACCTGCTCTTCCATTGCCTTGATCTGGGTGTGCAGCGTGGTCAGGATCGCTACCTGGGCGCGGACGGTGGCTGCGTAAGCGGCGGTCACGAGCGGCGGCTGGCCCAGCTGCTGGGTGCGTAACGCTGCCTGCACCTTCTCGGCCTTGGCCGGCACATCACGGCGGCGGGCCCGTTTCAGCGCGGCGGTGATCTGCGCAGTGGTCAGCCGGGCCGCCGACGCCGGGTCGGGAGCCTTGCCCAGTAGCTGCAGGGCGTCGGCGGCGGCGAGGTCGTCGAACGCGACCAGGGCGGCGGGGAAGAACTCCCGCAGCGTCTGCCGCAGCCGCAACGTGTGACGGGTGCGTTCCCAGATCAACGTCTGGTGCGCCCGGGCCACGACCTTGACCGCCTCGGCTGCAGCGCTGTCGCCGGCGACCGGGCGGAGCTGATGCCGGTCGGTACGCACCATGTCGGCCAGGGCGTGGGCGTCACCAGCGTCGCTTTTCGCACCTGAGACACCGTGCCGTTCCCGATACCGGGCCACCTGCAGCGGGTTGATCGCATACACCTGATAGCCGGCCGCGATCAGCGCCTGCACCCACGGGCCCCGGTCGGTTTCGATGCCGACCACCACCTGGACCGGGTCGCCGTCCTCGCCCAACTGCTGGCCGATCAGCGCGTGCAGGCGGGCGATGCCGGCGATCCCTTCCTCAAGTTTGGCCTTGCCCAGCCGTCGGCCCGCCTCGTCCTGTATCTCGACATCGTGGTGGTCCTCGGCCCAGTCGTCTCCCACGAACAACACGTCGTCCTCCCGCAGGTCCACAGTCGCGCGAGCTGTCTGGCAGCCTCCGGGAGACCTTCCGCAAGCTAATGATCAAGTGCTCACGCACCTGCGGCGGGCACGACATCCCATCAGCGATTCCGTCTCCCGACCACCGGCAGGGGCACGATCTGTCAATAGGACTGCCACGCGTCCTGCAACGGGGAGTGCTCACCCGCCAGCGGCTACCGGACCCGAGTCTGCCGTAACTGACCCGGCAACTCTCATTAGCAACGCCGCCGGACGGCGGCACGTCGACGCGCGCTGGCACGGACGAAGCTCCGAGCGTGCAGCCGTTGCCGGACGCCTGCGGACGCGACGCACAGAGCTTGTAAGCGAGATGTCACGACCGGGGACGGGCGACGCCTGCGAACGGTGACGCGCTGCCAGTAGCACGCAAGCGGTTAGGGGCTGCCGTCACCCACTTGCAGTCATACCCTGACCAGATGCCACAAGATCCAGACCATGTCCACCTGTACCGGTTGTTGGCGATGCTTCCCGGACCAGATGATCAAGACTTCTGGAAAGTCGTTGCTGGGGACAACGGCGTAGACCTGCACTACGTCTACGAGAAGATGGGCCACTTGGCCCACTACCGCAGAGATCCAGCGCCGGCCAGCAACCCTGGATACACGATCGCGAACTTCTGCACCTACCTGATCATGTTCTTCGGCGGGGAGAGGCCCGAGACCTGGCGGCGGATCGCCAGCCGGCTGTTCAACGTCGGCGACAACCAAGGCGGACTCGGCACAAGGTTCGCTGCCGACCTGACCGATACGGCTTGGCGCCTGATCGCCCGCTACCGGCCTTCGGACGGCGCCCATCTAGGCAACTGGTCCATGGGCGCAGGTGCGCTACCCGTTGGCGAAGGAGTAGTACCGCGTCATGGAGTGATTTGAGCGTGCCCGTTGTGTGCCCGACCCGACGGTAGGCGAGGGTCAACGGCGGTCAAGGCTGACCAGCCGGTGACGCCGTTGACCAGCGCCAACCGCAGGTCAGATCGCCGCCTGCTCGCTGACGGCGAGAATCCCCAAACCGTGTGCCGCTCGGAGGCCGGCTCGTTGCCTCGTGGCTCCTGGCCGTTGCGGTGACGGTCGCGACCGACCATCATGGCCGGATGATCGATCTAAGGAGCCATGCCGCGTAGGCGGCCGAGCATCATTCGTCGTGCGCGTGCCAGGGCGCGGGCGTCGAAGACGACTTCCAGGATTCCTGGCCTTTCCAGCGGCACCGTCGCGGAGATCTCTCGATTGGAGAGAAGCCGCCTCCGCCCGGGGGACGTGCAAGCTGCCTGGGAGCGATGGAGTCGCTTCGTTCGAGGACCCGTCAGAGATCTGGACCGCGTCGCGCTTGTTGGAGACGCGGGAGAGTTCTACGACGGATGCGTCTGCTGCGGCCCGACCGACTTCGGGCGCAGGAGTCTGGAGAACGCCATGCTGATGCTGTCGACTCCCGCCGCCCGCGACCTGCGAGCGCAGGTGGGCAAGCTCGATCAGCTCTTGGCCTGGCGAGCCCGTCGAGCGGGTGCAGCTCATCTCCTTGGGGTGTGGTGGCACGAGTAGGTGCCGTGAACCCACGGCGTGCAGTGCGGAAGTACAGCAAGCAAACGGACCGAGAATCCATAGCTTCAGGGCCATGTCGATGCGCCTACTCTCTCGGCCACTCACGGAAGCAGCAAGGAAGCATCGAACGTGCCGCCTGCGGGCGACACGTCACGACAGCAGGCGGGGTGGTGGCCGAGCTGAGAGGCACGGGATGACAACCGATGGCAGCAGACGATGCGCCGTACCGGCGTTCGGGACGAAAGGGCCAACCTCCGCGGACGAAAGGGCCAACCTCCACCAGCGAGGCGGCCGGCGGAGCTCGACATCAATTTGAGCATCGAGATGAGGGAAAGCTACCGGAGTTCGTGAACCATCATCTCGAGCAAACAGGCCCATGATCGCCCTCGGCTTGTTTAGGAAGGTTGTTCACCGCCCAGGGAACTGCTGTGGCATCGCTGGACCAGCCCGCTGGGGGAACGACTTTGACGTATGAGCCTTGGTATCCGATCGAGTGCAGGATGAGCAGGGTCAGATAGTGGCGGGAAAGTAGCCAAACATCGTGGACGAGACCGTCGTGGCGGTAAATCTGGTCGGTCGGTGACTTTGGGTGGATGAGGCGATTACGTACGCGGGTAACGGCGGTGGGTCCGTCCAGACGTTCGGTGGAGGCGAACCCAGCGAGGGCCGGCAGCGCGGCGGCGTCGATGTCGGTCGGGATGTGGGCTCCGTTAAGCAACCGGCGCAGCTTGTCCTCGGCGGGCTCCTTCTTGTACGCCGTGGGCGTCATCTTGCCGTCTAGGACCAGGGCTTGCCAGGCCAGATTCTCCAGTGCTGGGAACGCTGCCATGATCCGCTGCTCCACAAAGCCGGACTCTACCGCCTGGACCGCGAGCTGCATTTGAAACCGGGTGATGCCGGGCCTACTGTCGTCATTGAAGGCGGTGACGGTGCGGGTCACCAGCTCTGTCAGGTCATCGGGCCGCCCGGCATACAGCCAGGCGGAGCCAATACGTTGCGCGGGGTCGCAGATCGGGGAGGTCCATGCCTCCCACACGATCCGGCCGCGCGAGTCGTAGCCCACGGGCAGCAGCGGCGCAACCCAGCGGCCGAACGCGAACGACAGGCCGACACGAAGGCTCTCGAGCAGGTGCCGCACGGCGGGCACATCAAAGCTGCTGCCATCGCTACGCCGGATGTCCATCACATGCGTCAGCACATGGACGTGTTGTAGGTGCGCATCCTTGAGGGCGTCACGGTGGTCGGGTCGTCCATCGAGCGTCAACACCCAGCCATCTACCTGGGCCTGCCAGCGTCCGGCCCACCACTGCCTGCGGCCCGACCCGGCGGCGAACAGCACGATCGGCCCGAGGATGTTAGGCAAGTTCATCCAGTGAACGAGGACCCGCCGAAGATCCACACTTGGTTCGGCGAACTCGGCATGGTTAATCCAACCCTCGTTGATGCTTCGCTGATGCGCGTCCACCGTCCACTGCCGACCCCGCCGGTGCAGTCGCAGCCGCACTGCCCCCAAGTCGCCGAGCTGATCGCCCTCGTCGGGCTCGACATGCCAACGAAGGCCCGGGCGTGAGCCGAGCGACAACTCCACCCGGCCCGATCGTGCAGCCGTTCCCACCACACCAAGCGGACCGCTGTGAAGGACGATCGAGGCTCCGGGTTCGCTGAAGCCATACACAGGCGTCAGCGGCTCCGCGTTTCGGTCTTCGTCGACCCGGCCCGCCAAGCTCACTGTGGTTCTCCCTCGATCGCGCCGATGAGCCGCCCGACGGCAGCCCGATAGAATAAGCCCTCGCGCTCGGGCGCATCCAGCGGATTCCGTCGGGGGCCGCCGGCTCAGAGGTTCAAGCACAGCTCGCCTTCGCGGCTCGGTGGTGTCTGCGACCGACACCCATGGCTACATCAACCGGGATGGTTGAGGACGGCTCTCCCGTATGTAGTCCGGACGCAACGCGGATGGGTGACCCGCGGCGACCGCTGCGGTGGATGGCGGGTGTAGCAGCGCCTGTAGCAACAGTGACGGACGACGGCGTACCGGCGCACTCTTCTAGAGGCCCTCGACGGAGATGGGCCGGCCGAACGTGGCCGCCGTCGGCAGGCTGCCCAGAACTTACAAGCGAGGGGTCGCAGGTTCGAAACCTGCCGCGCCCACCAGTACATGACCAGGGAAAACTCGCCCCACACCAGCTGGTCTGTCCGTCGGCGGCGGTGTCTGACATCCATTTCTGACATCAGCCGTCCGAGCCAAAGGCCTCGCCCAGCTTTCGCAGGGCCTCCGTCTGCTCGGTCAGTCCGGTATGCGCGTAGATCATCATGGTCACATCGACGTGGGAATGACCCGCGATGGCCTGCGCGATGTGCGGCGGGGTGCCCAAGCTCAACAGGAGCGTCAGACAGGTGTGCCGGAGATCGTGAAAGCGGATCTCTGGGAGCCCGGCTCGGCTCCGGATGCTGTAGAAGTGCCGGGTCAGGTTGCGAGGCTCAATCGGCGTGCCAAGCGAGGTCGAGAAAACCAGGCTGTTCTCCGCCCATGAAGAGCCAGCTGCGAGACGTTCCTTGGCTTGCCTTTCCCGTTGCTGCCGAAGCGCCGCCACGACCGGCAGAGGTAGCGGGAGGGTACGCCGGGACCGCCGGGTCTTTGGCGCCTGCACTCGCAGCTCACCGCTTGCCCGCACAAGGTTCTGCCTGACAGTCAGGGTCGCGGCGTCCAAATCAACGTCCGACCAGCGGAGGCCGAGCAGTTCGCCGCGGCGGAGGCCCAGGATGAGCGCCAGGACGTACAGCGAGTGCCAGCGTGTGGGCTTCACAGTCTCGAGCAGTCGTTGTGCTTGGGCGATCGTTAGGCCCTTGCCGACCTCGTAGTCGGGAGTCTCGACTTGGACCAGCTTGGCCACGTTGCGGGCGACCAACTCCTCCCGGACGGCGTTCTGGAGCGCGTTGCGCAGTACCGCGTGGATGTACTGGACCATCCGCACCGATAGCCCCGCCTGCCGCTTCGCCGTGAGGAGTTGCCGAACGTCCTGCGGTGTGAGCTTGGCAAGGTGCTTTCTGCCGAGAGCAGGCACCAGGTGGACCCGGATGACGATCTCGTAGCCGGCGACGGTTGTGGCGCGGAGCCGGCGGCCGGCTACATCGGTCAGCCAGTAGCGCAAGTACCTCTCCAGCGTCCAGGCCTTGACTTCCAATGGAACGCCCTGGGCGGTCTTGGACTTCATCTCGACGAGCTTTGAGTGGCATTCGTCCCAGGTCCGGCCGTAGACGAAGCGGCGGTGCCGGTTGCCGTCCGGATCGAGCACGTAGTAGGCGGCGTGGAAACGACCGTCACTGCGGCGGACGATGGTTCCCTCTCCGTTGGCGCGGCGGCGAGAAGGCATTAGCTGATCTCCTTCAAGGACGCGAGCAGCGCATCGAGCGCGTCGCGGGGAACCAGCCTGCGGCGGCCGATCTTGACGGATCGCAGCCGGCCGGAACGGATCAGGTCGTACGCGGTGGTTCGGCCGACGTTGAGCAGCCGGGCGGCTTCCTCCACCCGGAGGCAGCGCGGTGGTTCGGTGACGAGTTGAGCCATCCGGTGGTCGTCCTTTCGATCGTGAGCGGTGGTCAAGCGGCAGCCGGCGTGCCGGCCGGGGTTGCGCTGAGTTCGTGGGCGAGTTCTTCGCGGCCGGTGGTTCGTCGTTCGCGGGCGAGGGCGGCGGCGGTGTTGGCGAGGAGGGCGTCGCCGAGGGTGTGCCAGCCGACGCCGGCGAAGGTGAGGGTGCCGACGATGAGGGTGGTGTCGTCGTCGAGGTGGTCGGCCCGGAGGCTGCCGGGGTGCTCGTCGACCTGGTCCTCGTGCCGCCGGAAGGTGACGCGGGAGTCGCGAAGGAGTTGGAAGGTGACGGAGTAGCGGCGGGCTTTGGTGAGGAAGTGGCCGCCGAAGCCGAGCATGTGCGCCCACCGGCGCAGCCTGGCGTACGGGTTGGCCGGAGGTCTGCTGGCGGGTTGGGCGTCAAGGCTGGCTTGACGCGCGGCGATGCAGACGGGGCAGGCGGGGTAGCGGGTGTGAATGCCGCAGTCGGGGCACTCCCAGCGCTGGACGAAGCCGGGCGTGGGCTGGTGGTCCCGGGGCCGCTGGGAGAGCGGGATGGGTGTGCTGGTGGGTCGGCCGAGTTGCCAGCAGGCGTCGATGAGGCGGGCGGTGTGGTCGCCGTCGGGGTCGGCGTAGTCGCCGATCGAATCGGCGTCGAGCCTGACGGAGCGGTGCCCGGTTACCTCGGTGCTCTTGGTGGCGTACTTGGCAAGGTATCCGGCGACCATGCTGTCGGTGACCTCACCGCGACCGTTCAGGGAAATGGGGCGGATGTCGACCTGCTCGCCCCAGGCGATCGGCCAGCCCTCAGGCCGGTCGGGGTGGGCCGGGGTGGTGAAGGCGACCTGCGCGACGGCGGCCCGAAGGGCGTCTTCCAGGTCGGCCACAGAGAAGCCGGCCGGCGGCGGGACGACGGTGGTCGGGTCGGTCGGGTCGACGCCGTCGAGGCGCACCAGGGCGTGAAAGTGGACCGCTCCCCGGGCTTGGAACTCCGCCGCCTTGCCGTGCGACAGCCGGACCGGCGCAACCTTCCGGATGTTGCCCATGGCGGTGACGATCTCAACGCGGGAGATGCCGCGGCGGCGGGCGAGTTTGGCGAGGTGCCGTTCCGCGGCTTGCTTGGTGCGGTGCCACAGCTCACCGGAGAACAGGTTCCAGACGACCTGGTAGTCGTGGTCGTAGCAGTCCAAGCAGAGCGGCTGACCGAGGACCTGGTCGCCGGGCTCGTGGCGGGCCCAGCAGACGGACGGCCGTCTGTGCGGACACAGGCCGACGCTGGGATCGTCGGCGCGGCGGGCGTGGCACGGGTCCGGTCGGCAGTCGCAGCGCTTCCGGTTGGCGCAGGTGTGCTTGCGGACGACCCGGACGTGAACCGGCCCGAAGGACGGTGCGGTAAACGTCGGGAACACCGCCGGGTGCCGAGACACCGACTCAGGGACGCCCTTGCCGCCGACCAGACCGGCGCGCAGCAGCTGGTAGGCGTCGCGGTGCAGGAGGTCTTCGTACCGTCCGTAGGAGTCCACGTGACCGCCGGTGAGGAAGTAACCCGGCTACAGGTGGGGCGCCGCATCCATCACGTCAAGGCCGTGCGACGGTGTGGTGGTATCAATCGGCGTTTCACCCAGCCGAGAGCCGCCGCCGATCATGTTCCGAATCAGCACGTCACATACGACACTGGTTCCACACGTGAACTCCGGCCAAGGACGACACTCGGCTGGCAAACGATCATGAATCCGGCAGCGCGGCGGTCGGCATAGCGGTCGGGCGGCGCTCCCGGTGAGCCCGACCTGGATTCCCGCGGCATAGCCGTCCTTCTGCATGCGGGCTCGCGGATGGATCTGATCCACGGGTGACGCCCGCTCATCGACAGTCTCGACCGGCGGCCCACCGGCGTTGAGTCACGTTGCGTAACGCGCGGCTCGCGGCAGATCCGGACGTCTGATCTTGCTTGGCTCCCTGCGGGATTCGCTGCAATCGCCCTGTTCCCGGGAGTTGGGCATGACGTGGTCGGCGGCGCACCCCTGCCCGAGTTGGTCTGCTCGGCGTACCGAACCTGCAGGCGACGCACCATGCCTTGCGGCCGTCGGCTATAGGTCGTAGCTTTAGCTACATGTTAGTTGGAGGTCGCCGCGAGCTTCGGCGCAACCAGACGTACGACGAGATCCTGGCGATCGCCGTCGACGTCATGGCCGAGGTGGGCGTGGCCGGCCTGTCGCTGTCCGAAGTGGCCCGACGGCTGGGCATCCGGCCGCCATCGCTGTACAAGTACTTTCCGTCCCGGCTGGCATTGTTCGACCGCCTGTTTCAGCTGGGGCATCAGCAGCATCTCAACGAGTTCCGCGCCGCCGCCGGCCAGGCCGAGCCGGGACTGCCGGCTCTGATCAGCGCCCTCCAAGCTGGCGGGCGCTGGGCGATGGCCAACCAGCCGCTGGCCCAGCTGCTCTTCTGGCGCCCGGTGCCCAGGTTCGAGCCCTCGGCCGAGGCGTTCGCGCCGAGCGTTGCGATGGTCGAGGACATACGTCGCATGCTCGGCACTGCGGTGGAGCGCGGACAGGTCGGGCCGGGCGCGGCCAGCGACGAGGGCGTCGCCGTGCTGTCGGTGCTCTTCACCGGGATGCTGTCGCAGCAGCTGGCCAACGCTCCGCAGGAGCCCTTCGAGGAGGGGCGCTTCACCCGCCTCGGACCGCAGATCTTCGCCATGTTCCGGGACCGCTACCCGCCGACGGAGGAACCCCATGGAGACAGTCGCGCGCATCCCGGCCCTCGGCCGGCGTCGCGCCGCCGAGGTCGCTGACGCCGAACTCGCCGCGTTGCAGAAGGTGCTGTCCGCGCTGGACGGACCGGACTGGGACCGGCCGACCGGCAGCGCAGGCTGGTCGGTGCGAGACGTCGTCGCCCACATCGCCGGGCAGTACGAGGAACTGGCCCGGCTGGGCACGTTCCTGCGCCGGCTGCGGGCTGCCAAGCGGCGCTACCCGGACCGTATCGCCCTGGACGGACACAACCAGGTCCAGATCGACGAGCTGGCCGGCCGATCACCGGCGGAGTTGACGGCACACCTCGCTCGGTTCGGACCGAAAGGGCTGGCCGCGACCCGGCGCATTCCGGGGTTCGTGCGGCGGCTGCCCAGCACGATGTTCTTTCCGGAGCCACCGCTGCCCGACCGGCGGATGAGCTACCTCTTCGACGTGCTGACCCCGCGCGACACCTGGATGCACCGCCTCGAGCTGGTCCGAGCCACCGGCCAGGAGTGGCACCCGCACCCGCACGACGCCGACATCGTGGCACAGGTGGTGCGTGACCTCGACCGGCATTGGCGGGGCCACCCGTTCGAGCTGACGCTGACCGGTCCCGCCGGAGGTACCTGGACGGTCGGCACCGGAACCGCGGCCGACCGGACGACCGCGGACGCGGTCGCCGCCATGCTCCACCTATCCGGTCGTGGCGGCCTCGACCTGCCGGCAGGCAGCCCACTGGCTGACGCCCGAGTGGTGTTCTAGCCGGTCATCTCGCCGATCTTGGTCGGCAGGGCGTCCTGGCAGTGTAGGTGATCTCGAGCGGCCAGCTGCAGGGGCCGATCTCGGCCCGGCGCTCGGGCAGCGACTACGAGATCGGCGGAGCGGCGGGCGCCTGGAACCACTCGTGGCTGCACATCGACGGCAGCGGGGCCGAGGGCGATCCGTGCACCGATCTGCGGCAGGAGTTCCAAGCGGCAGGCCTGCGCGTGTTCCTCGCCAACGACGACCTGCGTGTCCGCTGCCGCATCATCTCGCTGCTGAACCTTCGCGTGGACGAGAACGCTCCGCAGCTACGCCCGCTGGTCACCGAGGCGATCCGCATCGCCTACGCGCATCCCGACGACACCATCGTCAGCAGCAATTCGCAGAGGCCCTTAACCGTGTCGAGCCGCTCGCTCATCGGCACGTCCGGACGGCAACCGGGCCAGCTCGGCGTGACGCTGCGTAGCGCGCGGATCGCGGCAAATGAGTACGCGTGGGGCCCCGGAGAGCCGGAGTGAGGCCGCCAGTTGCGCTTTCTTCAGGCCTGACGCCGCATCCGATAATGCCGATGAGCGGATGGCAGGCGGCGGTCGCGAGTATCGGGGATTTCACCGCATGTTACGGACTGCGCGGGCGATCTCCTGCCGCAACAGCGCCGCCTCCTCGTCGCGGTCGCACAGCAGCAGCACCTTGAACGGGACGCCCTTGCCGTCCGGCTGGCCGAGCGGGTTCGCCCAGTGGTGAACGGCTCGAGACAGGATCCGGAACAGCGTGTGCTGATCCTCGGCGCTGCTCGACAGCAACCGGGGCGCGTTCTCGACAACGATCAGATATCCGTCCGCGGGCAACCAGTTCAGATCACGGAGACAGTCGGACAACGCGTCCCAGTTCCAGCCGAAGTAGCCGGGAAAGAGCAGCGCGTCGGAGAACTCGTAGAAGGCGTGGCCCGCATCCGTCATCCTCGTTCCGTCAAGCCGGGCAACGACGAACCTGCCCGTTGCCGGTAGCACCGCCGCCAGCTCGACCAGGGCACTGCGCGAGCAGACCGCGAGCTGATCGTCACGCAGTACCTCAGGCACCCACCATTTCGTGCCGCCGCTATTGACCACCGCCAGCTCCTCATCTCCAAAGATCGGCGTCGGCGCAGCCTAACGAGCGAGCGGTTCGATCCGCCGTCCTCACCCTCCTAGCCCGTGATCCGGATGCGACCGCCCGACCCAAGATGGATGGCCGAGGACTCGTACTCTCATGACCATGAAGACGCGCAGGCCGCTGCTGGTGGCTGTACTCGGCGCGTCTGCTGCGATGCTGCTGGCGGTCGTCGGGTGCGTCGCGGCCGGATTCCTGCTCGTCGGTGACGATCCGGGGGAGACGCACACCTGCCAGGAGTCCATGCATGCCGCAGAGGCAAAGGTCCGCACCGACCGTTGGGACCCTCCGAAGGACTTGCCGGGCCTCGGCGATTACCCAGAAATCCACTGGCAGCTGCGCGCCTCGGGCAACCCGTGTTCCAGACTGCCCGGTCCCACGGACTGGGCATACCAGGGCGTGGTCAAGCTGCGCCCGGAGGACGCGCAGTGGTTGGCGAAGTGGTACGAATTCGTACCGTACGAATCTGTCAATCTGGATGAACTTCCCCACGGCAGCAGCCCCGAAGACGTGTGGCCGGCCCTGGCGCCGTTCCTGCCGCCCGGGTCGCGGTGGCTGCACAGCAGGTCGTACAACGAAACAGATCCGTCGACACGGTGGCGGGTCGCGTTCCTCGACGTCGAGCATCAGACACTCGTCTTCATGCTCAACGACCACTAGGGCCGCCGCCATGCCCTACTGGCCGATCGCGTGCCTCCTCTGGTGGTTGATGTACCCGAGGGCTGGATTGCTTCCCCTTGACGAACGCATGACGATGGCCGCCCAGGACCGGTGGCGGGCGGTCAACGCACGCCACCTCGTCGCCCTGGTCCGCGCTGCAGCCACGGTCGTCAGCGGTCACCTCGTCGAGCGCTCCGTCGAGCAGGTCGCAGCATGACCGCGGGCGGCAGCCGACCGCAGTGGCCCACCGACAAGCTGACCGCGCTGCGCCTCGGGCGACGCTTGGTGACCGAGGTAACCGCCTCCGGACCAGGCCGACGAGCGTTCGTCGAGATCCGACCTATCGCGACCGCCGCCGACTCCGACGCGCGACGGCAGGGCTGGACCCGATCCGACCGTGATCGCACCTTCAGGCTGGAGCACTGGGACTACGACGCCGACCAGATCGCCGGCTTCGACTACGACATCGGTGCGATCCTCGTGGCAGCAAAGACCATCATCGGCGAGGCTCAGCTCGTCGTTCGACGCCACCCCTACGTCGTCGATCTGAAGCTGGAGTACCCGTCCCGGGAGCCGGAACTGGCCGACAAGATCTTCACTGCTCTCGTCGCCGACGGCTACCAGGCGATCGTGCTCGAAGACGGCGGGCCGATCCGCTCCTCGCATTACCGCGAGGATGGTGGCGACGCCGGGGCCGATACAGGCGGTGGTCAGGGCGGGTCTCCGGACCGCCGGAGCTGAGGTCCGACGCCGCTCATCTCGTGCATCAAGTCCCGGCCCACAGTTGGCACTTGCCGTCCCACCTCCCGGTTGACGCTATGCCCGACCTGGTGTGAAGTGACCGGGTGACGCATGCAGCTTGGCCCGGGGTTGCGTCTTCGCCGCATGATGATCGCGTGATCATGCTGCGACGCTCGTCGGTCTGGGTGACCCTCGGCTGCGTGTTGCTGGTGATGGCCGGCGGCGCGCTGCTGTGGCTGCCGTTCCATACCCAGTACGCGCTCGACGACTGGAAGACCGAGCTGCGAGCCACCGGTGTACCGGCGCGAGCGGTTGTCGACGACCAGGTGACGAAGTCCGGCGGCAACCGGACAAGCCCGTCGACCACCATGTATTTTCGGTACGAGCTGGCGGGCCGGATGTACGAGCAGGAGGTCGGCTGCGTCGAGGTGTGCCGGTCAATCGGCGATGAGGTGCCGATCTGGGTGAACCCGGCCGATCCGAGCGACTTCGTCACGGACTTCGACCAGCTCAGCGGGCACCGGGGCCGCATCCAGGGAGGGCTGGGTGTCGCCGGGTTCGGGATCCTGGTCGTGGCGGTTCCTCTGATGCTGTCCCGGATCCCGTTCCAGCGCTGGTTTCCTCCGCGTAAGCCGCGGCGCCGGTCCAGTGCGCCGGTCCGGCGAGGTGCCCGGTTCACGATCCGCTCCAAGCACAAGCAGGGCAGCCGAAACTAGGCAGTCCGCCGATGGGCTGTCGGTCTCAGGACCTGCGCGACAGTTCAGTCTCGGAACGGTGACACGTTCGGCTAGACGATCCATCGGTTCTGTTCGGCAGGATCGTCGCTTGTTAGGTGGGGGTGGTTAGCCTTCACGGGTGGGCAGCGGGTTTCGGCAGGCGATGCGGTTGATGCGTCGCTGTGATCCTCAGCTGGCGGAGGACGGCTTCCAGCGGCTGCGCCTGGTCGCCAATCAGCATGTGGCTGAGCTGATCGAGGTGTTCGGCGTTGAACGTGATCACGGCCTGCGTTGCTGGCTGCTGGAGCTCATTGGGGAGGCGCGTTCGGATCGGGCGTTCGAGCTGTTAGCGGCCGAGTTGCGGAGTGACGATGAGTCGCTGCGGGGATGGGCAGTTCGGGGTCTGGAGCTGTTGGACACCGCTGAGGCGCGACGGTTGCTGTGGCGGTGGCGTGAGAACCAGGGTGCCGTGGAGGCTCCGGTCGACGAACCTTGAAGCGGGCGACCGCTTTGGTGCTGGTGCGGGGCACCTCGGTGACGAATTGATCGCCATCGTGGACGCGGAATGTGGTGTCGGCGTCTTCGACGGTGAGGGTAGCTCCGGCGTGGGCGTCGAGCAGCGGCAGCACATTGCGTAGCTGCAAAGGAGCCGAACAGATGTCCCTGCAATCGTTGTTCAAAGATCAGGTGAGGGGTGTGGAACTACTTCCAGGTGTGACGGCCGTGTCGGCCTCGGAGATCGAAGCCGCCACGACGTCCGCCCGCGCGCAGGGCATCCCGGTGTTCTCCCTGTCCACCGGGGCGGGTGGCGGGCGGGACGCCTTCTTCAACGCCGTCCGGGCGACGCTGCCGCTGGACCCGCCCCTGGCCAGCAACTACAGCTGGGACGCGCTGTCGGATTCGTTGTTCGGCGGCCTGGTCATCCTCGGAGTCGACCGGGTCCTGCTGGTGTGGACGGATGCGGCGGAGATGCTGGCCGCAGCTCCCGACGAGGCCGACATCGCGTTCGGCGTGCTTGTGCAGACCGCTGCCGACCTGGCCGAGCCAAAGTACACGCAGGGCCGGCCCGTCTCGGTGACGGTGTTGACCGCCACGGAGTCGCCGTGAGGCGTCTGCTGCAGCCTGTGCGCCTACGAGGCTGGTGAGTCGACGGCGACCTGAACCGCGCCGAGCGCGCTCGCTCGGCGGCAGATGTGCGCGCCCGCGACAGGCTGGCGGAACGTCTGCCGTGGCCGCACGCTCAGATCTGCGTTCTCGCCTGCTCGATGTGCCGCACGATGGCGTGAGCACCATGCGCGCGTGCGATGGCGTGCGCCTCGTCGAGTGTTGCGAACGCGTCCGCGCGGCGGTCCTGGGCGGCGGCGATGTAGGCCAGCCCGATCATGTTGGAGGCCACGCCCGGCAGGGCCCCGACCTCCCGGCGCAGCCGGGACGACTCCTCCAGCCGCTCGCGCGCCTCGTCCAGCCGGCCAGCCGCGTGCGCCGCGATGCCTAAGTGCCGCAGCGCCTCCGACCGGGTCGGCTTGTCGCCGGTCTGCGCCGCCAGTCGGCAGGACCGCTCGAGGTACGGAACCGCGGTCTCGTTGTCACGCCGGATGAACTGGTGGAGGCAACCGATCCAGAACAATGCCTCGGCCTCGCCGCGCGTGTCCCCCAGTGCCCGGTACAACTCGAGCGCGCGCTCAAACAACGGCAGTTCACCGGGATCCTCGGCGGGCAACGAACCGGCGTTGGCGGGCGCGCTCTGAAACCGCGCATGCAGAATCAGCCCACGCGCCAACGCCGCATCGGCCTCGACCGCGTCCAGGCTCTGTTCGGCGTCGACCAGCGCGCTGGTATCGCCGCCGAACACTGCCCGCTCATAGACCTTCCTGGCCCGTTCGATCCGATCGTCGTTGCTCATCGCCGCCCCCGTTGGCATCCCCACTACCTGCTAGATCCGGCAGTCTAGTCGGGGCAAACCTATCCTCATCTGGATCGACTGCGACGGATGCCTCCTCTTCCGGTCCGCCAGGACCTGAAAGGCACCTCGGCACCAAGCCGGTCGAGCTCCACATAGCCGAGCTGTCAGGTCGCCTCCGCAGAAGACATCCGCTTATCGCAAATCCGGTGGCTTCGATCGTAGATCAATGCGCTCCAATCGCGGCAGATCCGGATGTGCGGTGCGGCAGTCGGTCGTCCTTACAGCTCTGGATGCGACGGGAGTCCATGGCCGTCAAGGATGAGGACAGCGGTTCGCAACGGTGCGGCGACGCCGTCCCCCTGATCACGGATGAGCCGCTCAAGCGAGTCTCGGGGTAGAGGCGTCGGATCTCGTTGCTGCTGAGTCGGATGAGCATGTCTGCCTCGGCACCGTGGCCCCCTCTTTCGGCTTCCCGGACGTGGGTGGTAACGAGGAACGCGGCGGCGGCCAGGGCGAGGGTGATGTGGGCATACCAGGCGTCGTAACGGCGGACCTGGTAGTGGTCCAGGCCGACCTCGTTCTTCGCGGTCTGGAACGACTCCTCGATCGCCCACCGGGTACCAGCGACACGGACCAGTTCCCGTAACCGGGTCCCCCGCTTGCCGTAACACCTGTAGTGGGCGATCTCGGTCGGGTCGCTGATCGACCGGCCAGCACCCAGCCCCGCCGGTCGGTGCCGACGTCCCGGCGGATCGGGATGCTGACCCAGTCGTAGCGGCGCGGGCCGTGTGCTCCGTCCTCGCACGACATGCGCACCCACGCCCCCGGCCGCAGCTTCGCGACGAGCTGGTCGACACGGCTGGTGGTGAACAGGCCGGAGGCGACCTCGATCGCGGTGATGTGAAGGGTGGCTTCGTAGCGGTAGGCGAGTTTGTCGTAGCGGGTATCCACGGCGTGGTGGCGTTTTCGGGTCAGCCGGTTGATGCCGCACTCCACGGCCGTGGCAGACTCACCTCGTGAGGATCAGTCAGGCGAATGCGGACGACGTCGCAGACTTGGCCCGGCTGTTGTGGCTAGACACCCCTAATGAGGCGCCAGCACAGCTGTCCGTTGACGCATTCGCACCGGAGCTCGCGCAGTGGTGGGCCGCCCACCAGGACTCGCACCTAGCGTTCGTCGCTCGGCTCGTCCGACCGGAGATCGTCGGCATGGCCTGGGTCGCGCTCGTCCCTCGCGTCCCGAGACCTGGAGCGACAAGTCGGCTATCCGCAGACATCCAGAGCGTCTTTGTCATGCCGAATCAGCGAGGCCAGGGGATCGGCTCGGCGCTCGTGGGCGCTGCTTCGGAGCATGCGACACGCCTCGGGTCCCTTCGCGTGACGGTCCACTCTGGTCGCAAGGCTGTGCCGGTGTACGAACGGCTGGGCTTCGCGTCGTCCCGACAGCTCCTACAGCGACCGCCGGACTAGCGGGTCCGGTCCCGGATTCTGGCCTTGGGTCGCACTGCCCCGCCGACCAAGACTGGGTTGTCGCGCTGGTCGAGTCGGCAGTGCGGACAGCTGCCAAGATCAAGCGAGCGCTCATCGGCATGGTCGCGCGTTCGCGGACGATGGCAGAAGGGTGCGTCGCGCAGGGCGGCAACGAGAGGCGCGTCGGGTGGTTGTTACGGGATGCGGTGCTTGAGCCAGGTCAGCGTGGCGTCGGCGACCTCGCGCCAGCCGCTGTCGATCGGCAGCGTGTGGCCGCGATCTGCGAACTCCTGGTAGTCGGTCTCCGCTGGCGACCCGCGGTAGCGTCTGGCCGTCGCCTTGACGACGGCCGCTGGTGCGCTGTGATCCTTAGCGCCGGCGATCAGCAGCAGGGGTCCCCGAGTCGGATGGTCGGTATTGACCTTGGCGGGCGACCGCCGGGAGATGTTCGCCGAAGCCAGCTCGAACAACGGCCTGCCCGGCGACGGTATGGTCCAGCGCTCGTACAGCTCGTCGGACTCAGCGGCGGAGAGCACGTTGCCGAAGGCGTACCGGAACTGCCGCGAGGCCAGCGAAAGCGCTCGATGGCGGTTGGCCGGGTTACGTAATGCGATCCAGGCCGCCCGCGCTGTCGATGGCGCCAGGCTGACCACGCCCCTGATCGGTGCAGGCTGGATCGCCACTGCCGCAGCGGCGAGGTCCTGACCGAGTAGCCGCTGCACGATCAGGGCTCCCGTCGAGTGGCCGATAAGGATCGGCCTGGTATCGAGGCCGCGGATGAGCTGGACATAGTGCGCGACGATGTCGTCAATACCCGTCCCGGCGACTTGGCCGGGGTGTTCGCGGGCTTCTCCGACCGTGCTCGCCTCACCCGGCCAGGCGGGCGCCACCGGGGCATATCCCGCCGCCCGGAAGAACTCGACCCAGGCCCCCCACGATGTGGCGTGCAGGAACATGCCGTGAACGAACACAACCGGCGCGCCCGCTACGGCCATCACTTACTCACCTTTCTCAGTGGTATCGGCGCCGACCCGAACCGCAGACGCCAGCCGTTAGTTTGGCCCAACCGCGCCTGCGCGTCACACCAGCCCTGCCGTACCTGACGAATCGCCCGACACCCGACCGGACGACACAACCGCATCGACACGTGAGTGCACGGGGGTCGGGTCGATGCCCGTGCCAGATGTCTACGGAGGGTAACGGGACGTCCTGCCTCCCAGCGCACCCGGTCGGCGGCAGATCCGGATGTTCAGTCGCGAGGGCCGCACGGCGCGTACTGCTGTTGGTCCGCGAGATTACGAGGGCAACTCGTACTCCTCCGCGAGCCGCTCGGCGTAGCCACGTACCAGGTCGTCACCGGTGGCGCGTACCCGCCGGACCAGCTCAGCTGCTTCACCGGTTGCACCCCGGTCCAACAGCAGCGCAGCGAGCAGGCATCGGCAACGGTTTTCCAACAGCGCGGCACCTTGACGCAGCACGGCCTCCGCTTCGACCTGTTGATGCGGCAGCAAGAGCGCGCCGAGGTTCGGCAGAGCACCGGTGTCGCCGGCCGCCACCTGGCGACGGCGATGCTCGATCGCCTCACTGAGCTCGCCGGGCTCGCCGTGGTTGTGCAGGAAAGCTGTATACATCGTCAACGCGCTGACGCTGCCGGACTCGATGGCCTTCGCGAACAACATGCGAGCTTCGGCCGTGTCGCCCTGCCGGGCGCGCAGCGCCGCCAAAGACGCCAACGACTGAACGTCACCGGCCGTGATCGCCGCCCGATAGACGGCCTCCATCGCAGCGTGATCCTCCCGGATACCAGGCCAGTTGACCAGCTTCACGACGGCCCGGTGGTCTCCGGCTTCTGCCGCCTTGCGGTACAGGGCCTCCGCCATAGCGTGCTCGCCCTTGGCCGACATCTTCTCCGCGGCTTGGACCAGAGCGGCGATCGCCCGAGTCCGGCTCGCTCTGCGGGACGCCATACGCGCGTACGCTGCGGCAAACGCTTCGGCGTAGGAGGACGGCAAGCGTTCGACGATGGCTGACCATCGCGCCCGTAAACCCATACCGCCGATTCTGGCAACACCGTGCACGTCGCAGTATCCGCGGTTCTGCATTGCGGATGGATCCGGACTACCCCCGATGCGTCCAGCGACTCGAGTCCTCTACGCACTCATCTCGGCAGATCCGGTCACCGACGCGCGGTCAGCGGCATGACCGGATGTCTCGTTCTCGTTAGTCTCGCATCACTATGCAGCCCGCACGGTAACCATCACGATCTACGGGTACGCGTAGCCGCCGTTCTGTCCGTCCTTTCGCCCCTACGCGCTTCCGCTGTCGGGACGCGAGCTCTGCGGTGATGTGCGCCTTCACCTGCTCCAGCAGAACCTCTCGATGCTTCGGCGTTGACGCGGTGACCGGCTCGAAGTCCCCACCGAACCGGACGTCGGCGTAGGTCCGGTCGAGTCGTGCGCCGGCGTCCGACGTCGCCGACCGGCTGCCCGGGATCTTCGATGACCATGACCTCCGTCGGTCCGGAAGACGAGCTTCAGGAGATGGCCCGCTCGATGCGGCAGAACGGCCCTCGTAGCCGTCGGGCTCGTGCAGCCTCACAGCCGGGATCTCAGCACGGCGACCTCGGGGAACTCGTCCGGCGAGCCGTAGCCGTGCTCGGCCAGCCAGCGGACGTTAGTCAAGCATCGCAACGACCACCATGCGTGGATGAGGTCGCGGTCGACGTCGGTGCCGTAGCCGGCGACGACGTCGCCAAGGTGCTCCTTGTGTCCGAGCGTGAGGGTGGCGAGGTCGAAGAGCGCGTCGCCCTGGGACGCCTCGGACCAGTCAACGACGCCGGTGACCTCGTCACCGGCGACGAAGACGTGGTCGACCTGCAGGTCGCCGTGGATGAACACCGGTGCCACGGCCGGAGCGCAGTCTCGGCGAGCCGGCGGTTGCGTGTGACCACGTCAGCGGGAAGGACGTCGTTGGCGACGAGCCACTCGCACTCGCCGGCGAGGCGCGATGCGAGCTCGTCGAGGCTCCGACCGGGCCATGGCGGCAGCGGCGCGTCGTGCAGCGTCCGAACGGCGGCACCCGCCGCGGCCCACGCCGCGGGCGACGCGGTCGATGGCTCGCCGAGGTGGCCGAGCGCCGTGCCTGGGAGGGCGGCGAGCGCGAGCGCGGGCGGCTTCCGCCACAGGATCTCCGGGGTCGGGATCGGCGCCATAGCCATCGCCTCGACCTCGACGTCGGTGCGGGTCTGATCAGCGTCGATCTTCAGGAACACGTTGCCGACGCGCAGGGTCGCGCGCTCGTTATGGGCGACGACGACCTCGACCTCCTCCACGTCGGCCATTGTCGCGGGGATGATCACCGACGTCACCTGGTTTATCGCGTGCGACTGCGCGGTTGACGGCGTCCCGCTGCCCGGCGGCCTCGTGCACGCCACCGGCCGCTGACGGGTTGAGCAGTGCCTCGGTCCGCCGGGCCTCGGCACGTGGATCGTGAAGTCCAAGCGGCATGCCGTCGCGGTCGGTGCCTCGACGCGACCGAGACTGTCGGTCCGGTGACGTCGAGCGAGCGCTGTCGCGCACGACCCCGCTGTGCTCAAGTCGTCCGGTTGCACGTCGAACACACGTGGCCGATGCCTCGGCGCGCCCGAATCGGCGATCTGGTGACATTCGTCGGTCGGACTACGAATCGGCATGCGTTACGGCGCATAGGCATCTGACCGAGCCGACTCGCGCACATCGGCAGATCAGGATGCCGAGCGGTAGCGGCCGCCGTCACGCTCCGCCACGCGCGGATCGCGGCATGATCGGATGTCCTGCTCTGCTGGAGGCAGCTCAGATCTGGCGGTACGGCTTGGGCACCTTCGACCGCGCCAGCAGTTCGTCCGACCGTTTGCCTTCGATCCGTACGATGCGGCTCATGCCAGATTGGTACCGGCCCTACGAAGGGGACCAGGACGATCTCCATACCCTGCGCTACGTCGTAGCTAGCGGGATGTCCGTGGCCGGCCTCCTCCCGCTCTGCGGCCTCACCATGGGCGACGTGTCTGGGGCCGGAGCGATCGCCATCGTCCTCTTCGTGCTGATGTGGGAGGTCGTGCTGTGGCGGGTAACGCTGGTCGGCGTCTACGTCAGCGACTATGGCATCAAGATTCGAACGGTGCACCGTACGCGCGTCATTCCCTGGTCGCAGGTGACCCGCGCCTGGGCAGGCCAGGCCGCCAACTACGATGCCTGGCAAATCTGGGTCTCAGCTCGCGATCCCGAGCGGGACTTCGAGACCCCGATCTGGCGCCGAGGCTCGCGGGCACGCCACGGCAACCGCATCCTTCTCCCACCCGAGGAGTTCGCCGCAGCCCTGGCCGCCCTCAATTCGCACCGCTGATCGACCGGAATGGAGATGGCAGCATTGCGTCTGGGGGCAGGCCGATCTCCATCGATCTCCACGGCGCGGCAGCCTACCGATCGGGCAACGCGCTCATCGGCTATGAGCGCTCATCGCGGCATGAGAGTGCACTGCGTCGGCCCCATCAACTCAGCGGAACGAAGCAGCCGGAGGCGGCGCCGTCTCGCGAGCGAGGAGGACTCAGCGGGCGGGAACCGCCTCGGACGACGGCCGCCACTCCCGCCTGATCAGCCCGTACACCCACGAGTCCGAGACCTCGCCGTTCACGACGCAGTCTTCGCGCAACGTCCCTTCACGCACGAATCCGAGCTTCTCCAGGACGCGGGCAGACGCCGCGTTGCGCGTATCGGTCTCGGCCTGGACTCGATTCAGGTCCAACGTGTCGAATGCCCACTTCAGCAAGGCGTGCGCGGCCTCAGTCGCGTAGCCGTGGCCCCATGCTGCATCGTCGAGGCAGTAGCCCATCGACGCGCTGCGGTAGTCCGGGTTCCACCGGGTCAGACTGCACCAGCCGATGAACGCCCCGTCGGAAACACGGTCCATGGCCAGCCGTGTCCCGGTGCCTTCCTCTGCCATCTGCCGGCAAGCCATGATGAACCGCTCGGCGCGCACCCGCTCGCTCCAGGGCGGCGCGTCCCAGTAGCGCAGCACGTAGGCGCTGCTGTGCAGCGCGAAGAGGGCGTTCGCGTCGGCGTCGTTGAACGGACGCAGTCGCAGGCGAGCGGTCTGCAGCGTGGGGGTAGGTAGGGACATGGGTGCCATGTTGCCTCTCATGAGGTGGTGGCCGCGCAACCGCACGCGCGATGCCGATCACTCACCACCCGGCTTCTCGCGGGTTGGGCGACCGCCCGGATCGCGGCAGGTGTGCGCACCGGATCAAGCCGTGGGTTTCCGAGACTGGCCGGCCTGGCAGTTGCCGGTCGGCCGGACGATCAGGTGGTCGCCGAAGGGAGCCTCGCCGGTCCGAAGTACGAGCCAGCGCTGAGCTCAGTTCACCGGCGGCGCCCAGGTGGGGCGCCTGATCAGGCAGAACGGGTGGCCAGCGGGATCGGCGTACACGTGATCGCCGGGCAACCGCCGCGCGCCCAGCGCGAGCACTGCCTCACCCGCGGCATCCTGGTCGTCGACCATTACGTCAAGGTGCATCTGCTGCGGCACTGCCGGCTCCGGCCACGTCGGCGGCGTCAGGTCGGCGGCGCGCTGAAACGCCAGCCCGGACGCCGCCGTGCTGGCCGACACGACGACGAAGTCCTCGTCCGCGTAGGTGATCGGGTCGCCGAGGACCGCGGTCCAGAACCGCGCCTCGGCCATCGGATCCGGGCAGTCGACGATCAGATGGTGGAGCCGGCCGAAAGGCAGAGCGAACACCTCCTTCGTGGTCAGGCCCCGTGCCAGCACGTTGTATGGCCACTTCCGGCGCACGGGAAAGGTCGTGTCTGGACCATGTTCGTTCATCGTCGCCTAGTGTGTGACGCGAGGAGGGACTGCCACCCGGGCGGACAGCGGCATGAGCGATCATCCGGGCACCTCAACCCAGCGGGCGGCCGCGTCGAACGTGTCCGCCGGGGTGGCGTTGAATGCGATCGCTGCGTCGGGCGCGTGCCGCCGCACCAGATTGACCACCAGCTCGAACAGTTCCGGCTGATTGCGCACCCCGCCACCAATGACGACGCACTCCCAAGGCTGGGCGCAAAGGGCAGTGGTGACGACCGCCTCCACATCGTCGCTGCCGTCGAGGCCGAACAGGCAGAATTCAGCCCCCACTCCGTGTTCGACGAATCGGGCCCTCCCGACTTCGATGCCGTCTGCGACTGGCTTGGGGTCCCACGGCCCCGGCACCCGATACGGATCCAACCCGATCACCAGCGCGCGAGGTGTGAGGGCCGTTGTGTCCACCGTTGAAGACTACGTCGCGCGGTGCACGGTCATCGGCAGAAGCGGATGTTGCCGCACTCGCGTCGTGGACGGTCGAGCTTCACAGCCGGTAGCCAGCGAGTCGGGCGGATCGCGTAACCCATCAAGCGGAGTCAACCTGTAACGCATCAACCGGAGTCGGACAGCCGGCTGCCGGCGTTGCCTGGTCTCCCATGATGCTTGACAGCTTCGCTTCGCCTGATGCCTTACATGATCACGACGAGACTGGCCGATCCAAGGGTCGGCGCGGACCGGCCACTACGTCGCGGCGGCGAGTCGGGTGGGGACGTGCCTCTATTCGAGTTGAGAGCCGGCAGGGGTCAGTCGGTGAAGCAGAGTGCCCGGAACCGCGCGAGCAGGTCTTGGGGGGCCGATCGGGTGTCGATATCGACCCGGCCGTAGAGCCACAGCAGCAGATCCGAAGCGTGCGCGTCGAGCGTGGGAACGCCTGCCTGCGCTCCCTGCGTTACGCGCACCGTTCCGGGGGCACGACCATCAGTCAGGGTCCACGCTCCGCATCGCGTGGCCGTGTTGTCGGCCCTGAGCCTCACCGCGTCGGTCGACTGCAGGGCGAAGGTGCCACCGAGCGGCGGTCTGGGCGGGTCCGCCGGGTCGGTCTCCCTGGAGACGGAGAAGGTCAGGAACTCGTCGACCGCGTCCACGGCAACGGGGATGGCGATTTGCAGGGGACGTCCGGCCGCGTTCGCGGCGTCCCAGTGGTGGACAGCGGCCTCCTGCACCTGGTGGCGGGTGATGAAGCCGATGTTCTGCTGGGCTGGGGCCCACGTCCACACTTGCTCGGCCGCGTCGGCGTCGCGTAGGACATCTACAAGCCGTTGCGAGCCCGCGAGGAACGCGTCGACGAGCGCATCATCGGTCGTTCGCTTCGGGCGTCGCGACTTGTCCGGAGGCGCGGTCAGCCGCTCCGCGGCGATCGTGCCCCAGAACCAGTGCACCTCCGTGAGGTGCCAGACTAGGTCCGCGACGTTCCAGCCTGGGCAGTGCTCGACCGCCGCGTCCAGGTTGCCGCGAGCGGCCTCAGCGAAGCCGACGCTGTGCTCAGCGATGGCGGTGAGGTGATCCTCGGACGGTTCGGTCATGGCCGGTCAGCGTAGACCCGCCCGTCCCCATCGCGCTGCACCGATCGTCCGTGTGAACCCTCCTCGACGCCGACGGCCAGTCACTGGATCAGACCGACCAGGTGTCAAGCGTCAACCGAACCCGCCGTGGGCGGGTTCAACCGGTCAGTGCAACGGGCTCGACGAGTCGATGAGAATGCGTCGATTCGATCGAGGGAGATGTTGATGACCGCCCATCTGACGATGGAGCAACGACAGCTGGCCCGACGGCTGAGCGCTAAGGGCCTGTCGTTGAGGGAGATCGGCCGCCAGGTCGGCTGCTCCCATGAGATCGTCCGAACCGTCGTACGCCGCGAATCGAAACGCCCTGTGCGATCCGACTCTTGGCAGCCGGGGCCCGGGCGGCTCACCCTCGCCGACCGGGAGGAGATCAGTCTCGGCCTTCGTGGCGGCGAATCGTTCACGTCGATCGCCGCCCGGCTCGGCAAGGCCACCTCGACGGTCTCACGCGAAGTGGCTGGTAACGGCGGCCGGGATGACTACCGCGCATGGCGGGCTCACCAGCGAGCTCGAGCGCGGGCCCGACGCCCGAAGACGCCGAAGCTGGCCTGTGCGAGGCTGGCCGGGAAGGTGACCGAGTGGCTGCGGGCCTGGTGGTCACCGCAGGAGATCTCGCGGCGCTTGCCAATCGAGTTCCCCGGCGATCCCCTGATGCGGGTGAGCCACGAAACCATCTATCAGGCGCTGTTCGTGCAGGGCCGCGGTGAGCTACGCCGAGAGCTGGCCCGCTGCCTGCGCACCGGCCGAGTCAAGCGCCGCGCCCGCCAGCGGCCCGAGAACACCGGCCGGATCCCGAACATGGTCATGATCAGCGAACGCCCCGCCGAGGCCGACGATCGTGCGGTGCCCGGCCACTGGGAGGGCGATCTGATCCTCGGCAAAGACAGCAAGTCCGCGGTGGGCACCCTCGTGGAGCGAAGCACCAGATTCCTGCTGTTGCTGCACCTACCCCAAGGCCGCACCGCCCACAGCGTCGAGCAGGCGATGCGGCAGGCCGTCGCCACCCTGCCCGACGAGCTGGTTCGCACCATCACCTGGGATCAAGGCAAGGAGATGTCCCAGCACGCCCAATTCACCGCAGCCACCGGCATCCAGGTCTACTTCTGCGACCCCCACAAGCCCTGGCAGCGCGGATCGAACGAGAACACCAACGGCCTGCTCCGCCAGTACATGCCCAAGGGAACCGACCTATCGCTCCACACCGCCGACGACCTCGCTCGTTTCGCCCGTAGCCTCAACACCCGCCCCCGCAAGACCCTCGGCTTCATGACACCATCCGAGAAGCTCGCCGAGCTACTTGCGCACACCCCTTGAACCCGCCGTGTCAACCATCAACCGGCGCAGGACAGCCGGCTGCCGGCGTAGTTGTTCAAAGTTTCTGTACGTCTTCAAGGCGGCCCAGAACGGGCCGCACGCGCCGCCGCCTGGGCGCGGGCCTGCACTCCGCTGGCGCTCCGCTCCGGCCCCCGAACGCCCGGCGGCTGGCGCGGAAAGCGGGATGCCCGGAGGGCCGCCAGTGCGACAGACGCTGACTGGCGAGCTGGTTGGCCGCCAGCCGGCCGGGGCGCGGCGGCCGTCGCACCGCCGCGCCGCAGGGCGAGCCACCGCCCGGCCCTGCTGGGGATGCGGCGCGGAGCGTGCGGGGCCGCCCCTCCAGCGTCAAGGGCGCTTCGCGTCGCTGCGCGACGGCCCTACGGGCCGCCATTGACCCTGGAGCGTCTGCGACCCCTCGGGCCGGCTAGTGCCGGCAGGCCAGGGGCCTGCCCGGGAGGCTGAGGCTCAGCGGTGGGAGCGGGAGCGGGAGGCGGAAGCTACCCGCTGGCAAAGAGAGTCGGCGGAGAGATCCGAACATTGGCAGCGAGAGGATGCGATCGTCGATCACCTGCCGGTGATCGCGCCACCGGCCGCCACGACGCGGCGACCGGTCAGGGAGCAACGGCTCGATCCACGCCCACTGGGCATCCGTCAACGGCACAGCCACACAACGATCAGACGATCTTCATGACACGATTCAGGCACCGCCTCGGACGTGTCACGAGGCGCGCGGCAGCGCGAGCCAGTCCTGCCAGGCAACGTCGCGGCCCAGATAACGGGGCTGCTGGAAGGGCCAGTCGGCGGCGATCCATTGCGGCACCAGCGCGTGGAGCGTGCGCTCCACCTCGCCGCCTACGAGGTCGTCCACCACCCACCAGGAGACCTCTCCGTCGGAGCCGGTGCGCTCGGGCGGGTCGATGTAGACGCAGCCGAAGATCGCCGTCTCCTCCTCGTCCAGCAGCGCGTAGTTGAACGACTGGTGCGCGGCTATCTCCTTCTCGTGCCGCAGCAAGTCGATGCGGTCCTCTTCATAGGTCATCGTCTCCTTGGGCCAAGCCCAGGCCGGGCCGAAGATCTCCCACAAGCGCTCTCGGGAGCCCATCACGGCGGGGTAGTCGAGCGCGGTGTCCGCCTCCCGGATCGGCCTCAGGTGAAGCGCGGTGTTGGGCACGGGCACGTAGACGGGGTGGACGAAGTCCTCAGGCAGCCAACTCATAGGGGCCGAGGCTACAACCGATCGGCGCGGGGTGATCCAGGCAGCTGGACCAAGTGATCCCAGCCGTGTCACCAACGTCCATGGGCAGAACATCTAGGTCTCGATCTGCCTGCCGTGCCCGCTACGTGCCCGCAAGGCCGGTCAACAAGAGTCATTAACAGCGCACACCAGCCCGACCCGTCAACCGGGTGGGCGGGAAGCCAACCTGATTACCGGCGCTGCCGCAGGGGTGTGCCCGTCAGTCAAGGCACGTTCCAAACTGACGGTGGTCACCCAGTTGCCTCGCGCTGCTCTACGTAGCGGCAAGCAAGCCCGTCTGATGATGGCCTCACCCTCGGCTGCGGGGAGCCAGCTGGCTTCCTGATGCGACTCGCTCTCTTCCCAGTCGGGGATGTCTGCGGGGTCGTCGCCCCCGATGCCCAGCGACACGTCGCTGTGGCGGGCGCGGAAGTAGAAGCGTTGGCCGCTCGGCAGGCGGCCTTCGACCTGCACTGGGGCTGCCGAGCAGGTCACCTCCCCCGGAGGCCGAGGCCAACGAGCAGGCAGGTTTGACCGACCGCGTCTGAGGGCGCCGGACGGAGCGCGCAGCGGTGACAAGCGAGGGGTCGCAGGCCCTCAGCCTCGCAGGGTGATGTCCCTGGAACGCTGACGGGATGGAAGAAGTCCGCGTGGGTCGAGGTTTCGGCGGTGGCGGCAGCGGCTCCGTGTCCGGTGGAGGTGCTGACGGGCTGCCGGACGTGACGGCGGCGATCCCGCGGTAATCATGTTGCGGCGGGCGGATGCGTCGCGTACTTTCTCGGGCACGCCGTCGAGCTGGGAGGAGGTCAGAACAATGTCCGATGTTCTGCGCCCCCTCCGCGCTCCGGCGTCCGCGCGGATCTGACCCCGGGGCGCTTGCTTTCCGGAGGCTCAATCCATGACCGATCTCGTCATCCGCCCGCTCGTCGCGGGCGAGGAAAACCTGTTCGAGTCCATGCCCGACCCGCTACCCCAACTGCGCCAGGTCGGTTACGCCGACGGGCTCGCCGGCGGCGGCTACCGGCCCGAGAACACCTGGGTCGCCCTCCGCGCCGGCCGGGTGGTCGGCCGGGCGGCCTGGGTCCTGCCGCCGGGCGCCGTCGGTGCCCACTGGCTGGAGAGGTTCGACCTGGCCGCCGAGCCGGAGGTGGGTGCCGCGCTGCTGCGCGCCGCCCACGAGGCGTTCGGCGGTCCCCGGTGGTACTACGCCGCCATGCCGGCGCACTGGCGGCGCCGGCCGGAGGTGCTGGCCGTGGTCAGGGCGCCGATGGCGGCGGCCCGGCTCGCCGGGCTGGTCGAGCGCGGTGAGCGGCTGAGGTGCTCCTGGACGGGCACGCCGCTGCCGGCGTCCTCCGGGCGGTACACCTTCCGCCCGGCCGCCGACGCGGCGGAGATCAACGCCCTGGTCGCCCGGATCGCCGAGCCGGACGTGCTGACCGGCATGGAGATGGCGCGGGCCGGCGGCGGCGTCGACCTGGCCACCGACCCGCTGGCCTGGCTGACCGGCCCGGCCGGGGACTGGCGCATCGCGTTGGACGCCGGGGAGCCGGTAGGCCTGGTCGGAACGGCGGGGCAGGCCTGCTACCCGCTCGTCGCCTACCTCGGCCTGCTCGACGCGGCCGTGCGGGGTGAGCTGCTGGCCGAGGCGGTCCGGGTGCTGGCCGCCGGCGGCGCCCGGGAGGTGATCGCCGACGTGGACGCCCACCGGGTGGCGGTGCTGGCGGAACTGGAACGGACCGGGTTCCGGCAGTTGCGTTCCCGGGTCGTCTTCGAACCGGCCGCAGGTCCGCCCTCCGACGCGGCGGTCGCGGCCCACCGGGCTGGTTAGCCAGATCGTTGCGGTGCGCCCTGGCCCTGTCAGGGCGCACCGCCCGGAGGCGGTGGATGTGCCTCAGCCCGCGCCGACCACCGCGACACGAACAACCCGGCGGCCGACAGCACCGATGCCGTCCCGAAGACCGCCGCGGCTCAGACCGAGTTCCGAGCGACGGCGAGGCCGCAGGTCGCCAGGATTCCGACCGCGACGAGTCCGATGCGGAGCCAGGGGACGTCCCGGGTGGGATTGACGCCGATGGACACGGACAGGCCCACGCAGGCGGCGACGACCAGGCAGATGACGACCGTCAGCGCGCGGTAGCCGGCCCCGTTCTCCGACCACCAGGCCCACGCGCCGAAGACGGCGGGGACGAGGAGCAGCAGGCTCAATCCGATCAGCGGAATGGCGATCTTCCAGCGCGTCCATGCGCTCATCCCTGCCTGCCCTCCTGGTGGCGGTCGACGTCGGCTCCCGCGTCGTCCAGGTCGAACGACGCCTGGTCGCCGGGTCACGCAACTGCTGCGCCTGTCGTTGGATCGCTGCTCGGTCCTCGGGGGAGGGCGCGTCGCGCTGGGCGAGGGCCTCGGTGAAGGAGGCGTCCAGCGCCGCGCCGTGCCAGGACATCGACGCGGCCCATCAGGGTCCACGTGGAAGCCGCTCATGATCCCCTGTTGATCGTCGGCTGACACTTCGTGGCAGCGTAGAGGCGGCGATCATGACGATCAACGTTTGGCGGCGTTGGGTGACTACCCCGACACCGGATCCGTGGCGCGACGCGCCTACCGCGCCGCAGCGCGATGCGTGGGGATGAGATCGCGCCGGTACCGCACGCCGGGCCGTCCGTCGAGGACGATCTCCGCGACCGCGGTGAACCCGGTGCGTCCGAGCACGGCCATGGACGCCGGGTTGTCCCGGGTGGTGACCGCGGTGAGCGTGGCGAGGCCGTACGTCGTGGCGGCCAGCCGGCACACGGCCTCGACCGCCGCCGTCGCCACGCCCCCGCCCGTGGCGCGCTCGCCGATCCGGTAGCCGAGCTCGGCCGTTCCGTCCTCGACGTCCACCAGGTTCACCCGGCCGATCAGGGCTCCCCGATCGTCCAGGACGACGTGGAAGTGGATCGAGCCGGCGTCCTGCTCGGCCAGCAGGGCGCGGTGCCGGGCGGGGAACTCGGCGAAGTACGCGTCCCCGCGGTCCGGCACGGACCGGGCGAAGTACTCCCGGTTCTCCCGCTCGAAGGCCAGCAGGGCGTCCGCGTGGTCGGCCCGCAGCCGCTCCAACCTGATCACGCCGGACAGCCTACGTACCGCCGACGGCCGGGGTCTCCCCGCTGCGCGCCGCCCGGCACCCCGGGCCGGCGCCGGTTCCGGCGCCGAGCCCGGTGGGCGCGGACTGACCCCGCCGCGGAAGCGCGATCGTGCCCACCTCCCGGTCAGGGCGTGGTGGGTTCGCACTCCGCGCTGTACGTGTCGAAGGCGACGGTGACGGTGCCGTCGGCGTTGACCGTGGTGTGGTTGGTGATCCGGATCGAGGCGTCGTTGCCCGGCCCCGCCCCGGCGATCCGGAACACCAGTTGCTGGGTCGACGTGATCGGCAGCGATCCGGATCCCTGGTTGTAGACGAAGAGGTTGACCCGGGTGCTGACGTACCGGTCCCCGGTCGTGGCGCCGGTGCCCTGCACGCTCGACTGGGTCTCGACGAGGTGGACGTGGAACCCGCCGGCCTCGTCGACGGTCACGTGGTACAGCTCGGAGATCGTCCCGTCGAGGTCGACGACCTCGCCGAGGCCGCCGTTGGCGCAGGGCAGGAAGACGGAGAGCTCCAGCGGGGCCCGGAGGATCCGGGTGGTCGTCTCCGCGGCGTACGCCGGCGCGGGCCCGGCCACGAGGACGAGCGACGGCGCGAGCAGCGCCACCGCCGAGGCGAGCCGGGCCGTACCGGTGGCTCTGATCTTGTTCATGGCGATCGTCCTTCCGCGCGGACGTCCCGGCAGCGACCGACCGGGATCACCCCGCAATCTGCTCGCGGTGGGTAAGGGTGTCAATACCGTGCGCGTGTCGCGGCGGGCCGCCGGGGTCGGTCGCCCACCGGCTCGCCGCCGCGGCTGACGGTGATGTTGACCACCCCCGCGGCGGCGCCCGCCTAGGGGCAGGTCATCCGGCGTTTGCCGGCGGTTAAGGTGAGGGGGCGAAGTCGCTCCCCGACCGGGGTGCGGCTTCGTAGTGCTTCACGGGATCCGTGGAGCCCAGCCGTTCCGACGTTCTCCGGGCCAACCGCTCCGGGACGGCTGCACCCCCTCGCCCGACCGGCACGTCCGGCGGGCCAACCCGGAACGGAGCAAGCCACGCCATGAGCGTGACTACGCAGGATCCTGCTGTCCCGGTCGAGCCGACGGAACCCGCCGAGCGCGGCCGCCTCGACCGCTTCTTCGAAATCACTCGGCGTGGCTCGACGGTCAAGCGCGAGGTGCTCGCCGGGCTCACCACCTTCGCGACGATGGCCTACATCGTCGTGCTCAACCCGCTGATCATCGGCACCGCGCCGGACGCCGACGGCAACCTGCTCGGCATCGCGCCGGTCGCCGGGGTCACCGCCCTCGTCGCGGCGGTGATGACCATCCTGATGGGCATCGTCGGCCGGGTGCCGTTCGCGGTGGCGACCGGCCTGGGCCTGAACGCCTTCGTCGCGTACGCCGTCGCCTCCCAGATGACCTGGGCCGAGGCGATGGGCCTGGTCGTCATCGAGGGTCTGATCATCACCGTGCTGGTGCTGACCGGCTTCCGGAAGGCGGTGTTCCGCGCCATCCCCGGCGAGCTGAAGGCGGCCATCGCCGCCGGCATCGGCCTCTTCATCGCGCTGATCGGCTTCGTCGACGGCGGTCTGGTCCGGCGGATGCCGGACGCCGCCGGCACGACCGTGCCGGTGCAGCTCGGCGGCGACGGCACGCTGCGCGGCTGGACCACCGTCGTCTTCCTGGTCGGCCTGCTGGTCACCGGCATCCTGGTCGCCCGCAAGGTGAAGGCCGGCATCCTGATCGGCATCGTGGCGACCACGGTCGTCGCGGTGATCGTCAACGCGCTGGCCAAGCCGGGCCCGGCGTTCGTGAACGGCAAGCCGAACCCGACGGGCTGGCAGCTCAACGTGCCGACCCTGCCGGACCCGCTGATCAAGGCGCCCGACCTGCACCTGGTGGGCAACGTGTCGTTCACCGCGTTCGCGCACGTCGGGGTGATGACCGCCCTGCTGCTGGTCTTCACCCTCGTCCTCGCCGACTTCTTCGACGTGATGGGCACGACCGTGGGCCTGGCCAAGCAGGCCGGCCTGGCCACCGCCGACGGCACCGACATGCCGCGGCTGGGCAAGGTGCTCTTCGTCGACGGTGTCGCCGCAGTCGCCGGTGGCGCGGGCAGCGCCTCCTCGGCCACCACGTACGTGGAGTCGTCCTCGGGCATCGCGGACGGCGGCCGTACCGGTCTGACCAGCGTGGTCACCGGTCTGCTCTTCCTGGGCGCGCTGCTGCTCACCCCGCTGGTGTCGCTGGTACCCAGCGAGGCCGCCGGTCCGGCGCTGGTCGTCGTCGGCGCGCTGATGATCCGTCAGGTCAAGGACATCGACTTCACGGACGTCGGGGTGGCGGTCCCGGCGTTCCTGACCATGACGCTGATGCCGTTCACCTACTCGATCACCAACGGCATCGGCGCCGGCTTCGTCAGCTGGGTGGCGATCCGGGTGGCGCAGGGCAAGGCCCGGCAGATCCACCCGCTGATGTGGGCGGTCGCGGTCGCGTTCGTGTTCTACTTCGGCATCAACCTGGTCAAGGCCGTCACCGGCGTCAGCTGACCGGCACCGACGCGCCCCCGCTGCCTCCGGACCGACGGCAGCGGGGGCGCGCCGTATCCGCCGTCGGCCGGATGCCGTTGACCGGCTCGCGCCGGAGGATCTCGTCGCGGGCCCCTTCGTCGGAGAGGATGGCCACGTCTGACACGTCGCCGGGCGTCCGCTCCAGCTCCGACGAGTCCGCGCCGCCATCGGCGTTACATCAGGTGCGCGCCCCGCGGACGGCGGTGGTCGCGCGACGGGTCGGCGAGTGATGGAGGAGCGAGGGTGAGTTACGCGGACGTCAACGGGGTGCGCCTCTGGTACGAGATCCACGGCACGGGCCGCCCGCTGGTGCTGCTGCACGGCGGCTACGGCGCGGTGGAGATGTTCGCCCCGATCCTCCCCGCCCTCGCCGAGCGCCGGCAGGTCATCCTGGTCGACCTCCAAGGCCACGGACGGACCGCCGACGTGGACCGGCCGCTGCGCTTCGAGTCGATGGCCGACGACGTCGCGGCGCTGATCCGGCACCTCGACCTGCCCGAGGCGGACCTGCTCGGCTACTCCCTCGGCGGCGGGGTGGCGCTGCGGACCGCGATCCAGCACCCGGGCCTCGTACGCCGGCTGGCCCTGGTCTCCTCGCCCTGCAAGCGGCAGGGCTGGTATCCCGAGGTGCTGGCGGCGATGGCCACGCAGGACGAGCGGGTCGCCGAGCAGATGCGTGGCACCCCGCCGCACGAGCTGTACACCCGCGTCGCCCGCCGCCCGGCGGACTGGCCGACCCTCTGGGTCAAGACCGGTGACCTGCTCCGCCAGGAGTACGACTGGTCGGCCGAGGTGGCGGCCCTCGCCATGCCGGTGCTGCTGGTCTTCGCCGACGCCGACTCGATCCCGGTGACCCACATGGCGGAGTTCTTCGGCCTGCTCGGCGGCGGCCACCGGGACGCCGGCTGGGACGGCGCGAACCGGCCGGCCGCGCGGCTGGCCGTGCTGCCCGGCCTGACCCACTACGACATCGTCACCGCACCGGCGCTGCCCGCCGCCGTCCTGCCCTTCCTCACCCACGAGGTCCGCCCGCCGGCCTGACCACCCGGTCCGCTCTCGCCGTCCGGGCCGACGGGGTGCTGCCACCCGTCGCCGGGTGGCGGGGGTGGGGGCGGATCGGCCCGCACCCCCGCCGCCGCGCGGTCCGCGGCTCAGCTGGCGAAGCCGCCGTCGACGTCGATGCTCGCGCCGGTGACGTAGCCGCCGTCGACGCCCGCGAGGTGGGCGACCATGCCGGCGATCTCGGCCGGCACGGCGTACCGGCCGAGGGCGGTGAGGCCGCTGATCGCCGCGGCGTTCGGCCCGTCCGCCGGGTTGGCGTCCGTGTCGGTCGGACCGGGGTTCACCAGGTTGACCGTGATGCCCCGCGGGCCCAGCTCCCGGCCGAGCCCCTTGGTGAGGCCGACCAGCGCGGTCTTGCTCATCGAGTAGAGGGCGAGGCCGGGGAACGGGGCCCGGCGGGCGACGTTGCTGCCGATGTTGATGATCCGGCCGCCGGCGGTCATGTGCCGGGCCGCTGCCTGCGCGGCCACGTACGGCGCCCGGACGTTGACCGCCAGCGTCCGTTCCAGCTCGTCGGGGCCGAGCTGCTCGACCGGGCCGACCAGGAACACGGCGGCATTGTTGACCAGGATGTCGAGTCGTCCCAGCTCCTCGACCGTCCGGTCCACGGCCGCCCGTACCGCGTCCGGGTCCGCGCTGTCGGCCCGCACGGCCAGCACCCGCCGGCCCAGCGCCTCGATCTGCTTCACCATTGACGCGGCCCGGTCGTCGTCCCGCTGGTAGGTCAGCGCCACGTCGGCGCCCTCGGTGGCCAGGCGGAGGGCGATCCCGGCGCCGATTCCCCGGCTACCCCCGGTGACAAGTGCGACTTTTCCGTCCAGTGTGGTCGTCATGAGACGAGCATCGCCGTTGTGGCGGCGCCGGTCCGGCGGAGATCGGACGTCTCGTTCGGCACCGGAGCTTCCCGCCGCCGCCCCGCCGGCGGTCAGCCCAGGCGCTCGGCGAGCCAGGGCAGCAGCGCCTCGCCCTGCGCGCGCTGGAACGCCCGCACCGTCGGGATGCCGGGCGGCGGCGGCTGCCGGGCGCTGTCGAGGAAGAAGCCGGCGAGACCGGCCAGCACCCCGGTCAGCGCGGCCGGCTCCACCCCGGCGGTGAGCGGCAGGTCGCGCAGCAGCGCCTCGGTGTCGTGGCCGCCGTGCAGCCGGACGTTGACCAGCAGCAGCACGGTGTCCAGCCAGGACGGCCCGCGGCAGGCCCACGGCCAGTCCACCACGCTGACCGTGCCGTCCGCGCCGACCAGCAGGTTGTCGGCGCGGACGTCCAGGTGGCACAGCGTGTCGCCGGCCAGCGCGGCGAGTCCCCGGTCCGCTGCGGCGCACAGCTCGGGCAGGCGCGCACGGGCCCACGGCGGCAGGTCGGCCGGTGGGTCCGCCGCGATCCGCCGCCAGCCGGCGAAGTCGTACCCCAGCTGCTCGGCCGCGGTGGGCACCGCCGCGACCGGCGTCGGGGTCAGCGCGGCGGCCATGGCCGCCAGGGCGGTGAGCACGGCCGCCAGCTCGGTCGCGAGCCAGGGCGTGGCCGGGTGCCGGCCGTCGACGTCGGTGAAGACCAGGGCCACCCACTCGCCGTCGTCGTGGCTGCCGAGCAGCCGGGGCGTCGGCGCGTACGGCGGCAGCGCGGCCGCGATCCGCGCCTCGGCGCGGTGCATGTGCGGGCTGCGGTCGTTCTGCGCCGGGCTGACCGCCTTGACGAAGGCTCTCCGGCCGCCGGCGGTGCGGACCCGGTCGGCGGTGCCGGGGGAGTAGCCGCCCGGCTGGGACACCGCCTCGACGACCCGGTCACCGAGGATCTCCTCGACGGTGGCCCGGACCTGGGCGGGCAGTTCGGCCCAGGCGATCCTGGTCTTCGTCGCGCTCGTCATGCGTCCACGGTCGGTCCGGCCGCCCCGCCAGGCAAGCTGATTACCCGCTCGCCGTGGACTGCGCACCACCTCGGTCGACGCCGGCTCCGACGCCGGTCGGGTGGTTTCCGCCCTGGTGTCCCGCCTGGTCGGTGCGGCGGCCGGCTGACAACGCGCCCAGGTATGTCCACCGGCGCAGTGGGAAACCGGCCGAAGACGCACCTGGGGAGGAGCGACGGATGACGGATGGCGCCGCACTGACGATCGGTCTGCTCGGTTCGTACGGAGGGCGCAACCTCGGCGACGAGGCGATCCTCAGCGGACTCCTGGCCGACCTGCGGCAGCAGGAGCCGAACGCCCGGATCATCGTCTTCTCCCGCAACCCGCCGCACACCGCCCTGGCCCACCCGGACGTGGAGGCGGTGCCCTGGGAGGGTGTCAGCCGGGCCGACTCGTCGGTGACCCTGGGCGAGCTGGATCTGCTCATCCTGGGCGGCGGCGGCATCCTCTACGACCGGGAGGCCCGGCGCTACCTGCGGGTGGTCCGGGTCGCCCAGGAGCGCGGCCTGCCGCTGCTCACCTACGCGGTGGGGGTCGGGCCGCTCACCGACGGGGTGGACACCGGCATGGTCCGGGAGACCCTGGCCGGGGCGATTGAGGTCACCGTGCGGGACCAGGAGTCCCGGATGGTGCTCGAGGAGGCCGGCCTGGTGAACCCGATCACGGTCACCGCCGACCCGGCGTTCCTGCTCGAACCGGAGGACTTCCCGGCGAGCTGGCTCCGCGAGGAGGGGGTCCCGGCGGGCAAGCGGCTCGTCGGGTTGAGCGTCCGCGAGCCGGGCCGGGCCGCGGAACGCCTCGACGTGGACGGCTACCACCGGCTGCTCGCCCAGATCAGCGACTTCCTCGTGCACCGGATCGACGCGTACGTGCTGTTCGTGCCGATGGAACGCGACGACATCCGGCACTCGCACGGCGTGATGTCGCACATGGTCGCCGCCGAGCGGGGTCGGGTCCTGCACGGCGACTACGAGCCCCGCCAGGTGCTGGGGCTGATGAAGCACTTCGACCTCGCGGTCGGCATGCGGCTGCACTTCCTGATCTTCGCGGCCATGGTGGGCACGCCGTTCCTGCCGCTGCCGTACGCCGGGAAGGTCTTCGACCTGGCCCAGCGGCTCGGGGTGCCGGCGCTGCGCGGCGTGGAACGGGAGGTGGAGGGCCCGCTGCTGGCCGAGGTGGACCGGCTGTGGGACGAGCGGGAGGCGCGGGCGAAGGAGACCGCCCGCCTGGTGGCCGAGGTGTGCGAGCAGGCCCGGGGCACCTCCCAGGTCACCCGGGGGGTGCTGGAGAGCATCCGCTCCCGCCGCCTGACCGGGGTTCACGCGGCCTGAGCCGGCCGGCGCCCCGCTGTCCGGTCAGACCGCCGGCCCCCGCCAGGTGTAGATCCACGGCCGGCCCGCCCGGTCGTCCGACTCCAGCTCGTAGATCTGCGCCTCGGCCAGTCCCTCCGGGCCGAGGTGGTGGTGGGTCAGCGGCGGCCGGCCGTTGCCGTCCAACTCGACGGTGACGGTCTCGCCGTCGGCCGTGCCGCCCACCAGGGGGATCTGCACCGTGGATGCCATGCGCCCATCCTGCCCCGGACACCGCCGGCCCGCAGCGGTTAGCGGGGCAGCGGGCCGGCCGCCGCCGGGACTATCGTCCGGAGATGGCGGACCCCACCATCGACCCCACGCTGGGTCCGGTCCTCGCCCGCACGGGTGACGAGCGGGGGGTGCGCTGGATCCTGGTCCACCTGATCGAGGAGACGGCCCGGCACGCCGGGCACGCCGACATCCTCCGCGAGCTGACCGACGGCGGGACCGGCGCGCTCTGACCGGCCGTCGGCTCACTCCCGGGGCAGCAGGCCCGGCGGATACTCCATCCCGTCGTGGGTGCAGGCGGCGGCGGCGACCCGGGCGGCGTACCCGGCCGCGTCGGGCAGGGGAGCGCCGCGCAGCCGGGCGGCGACGACACCCGCGGCGAAGGCGTCGCCCGCGCCGTTGGTGTCGACCACCGGGCCGGGCGGGGTGGTGGCGGGCACCGGCATCGGCGGGGCGTCCGAGGTGTGCAGGGTCGCACCCGCCTCCCCGCCGGTCACCAGCACCGTGCGGGGCGCCAGCTCCGCCGCAAGCTTCCCGGCGCGGTCGCCGAGGCGGACGCCGCTGACGAAGACCAGGTCCGCCGCGTCGGCGAAGGGGCGGTGGTAGGCGTTCTCCCCGTCCCAGTCGTGCAGGTCGGTGGAGAGCCCCACGCCCTCGGCGAGCCCGGCGCGCAGGACCGGCAGCGCGTCGCGCGCCCAGTCCATGATCGACACGTGCACGTGCCTCGCGTCCCGGACCAGCGCGGCCAGCGCCTCCGGCGGGAACGGCGGCGGCCCCTGCCAGGGGCGCGGGTCGTAGAGGGACATCCGGCGCCCGGCCGGGTCGACCAGGTTCACCGACCGTCGGGTGCCGGCCGGGGCCTCGGCCAGCACGGTGTGCACGGAGGTGCGGGCCAACGCCGCCCGGACCACGTCCCCGGCCGGGTCGGCGCCCAGCACGTCCACCAGCGCCACCCGTAGGCCCAGCGCGTGCGCGGCCAGCGCCACCCCGGCGCCCGTGTTGCCGATCCGCAGGTCGATCGGGGGCACGGCCACGGAGTCGGTGGCCGGCAGCGGAAGCACGGGCACCTGGGTACGGATGTCGACGCCCAGGCCGCCGATCACGAGCAGATCGAACATGGCGCCGACAGTAGCCCGCCCGGGCCGCCTATTCTTGCCCCGGGCGTTGACGAGGGGGAGTGCGTGCTGGTCATCCACGGGGTGTGGCTGTCCGCCGTCGGGCTCGCCGTCTGGGCCGAGGACACCACGCTGCCGGCGCGGGCGCCGCGGCGGCCCGGCCGGGCGCCGCGCGAGCGGCCGCACCCGTTCGCCGCCGGCCACGCCACGCTGGTCGAGGCGCTCGGCGGCCTTCCGGCCCGGGCCACGTCCGTCCTGCTCTCCCTCCCCACCCGGGGCGGTTCGCCGCTCGACTCGCCGGAGCTGGTCCGGACCGCCGTCGCGGAACCGGTCCGCGGGTCGGTCACCCTCGCTGGCTGGCGGGTCCCCATCCTGATGTACGCCCCGGACGCCGCGTTCGCCCTGCTCCGGGAGATCGACCTCGGCCCCGCCGTGCCGGGGGCGGACCTGCGCCACCTGGCCGAGCTGGCCGACTTCGCCGCCGACCTGGTCGCCCGCGGCCGGGTGCTGCCCGGCGTCACGTCCCCGACCGGCGCCGCGCCGAGCGCCGCCGCGGACCCGGCCCGGCTCGGCCCGGCGGACGGCGCCGACGTGCTGACCGCCCGGGCCGTCTGGCGGCCCCTGCTGACCGGGACGGACGCCGGCTGGGCCCGGTCCCTGGCCCTCGCCCTGCCCCCGGCCGCCCGCGCCGCCGAACCGCCCGCCCCGGTCGACCCGGGTGGGCTGGCCGGGACCGGCGCGCTGGTCGCGGACGCGTTGGACGCGCTGACCGACGCCGCGGCCCGGGCGGCCCTCGCGGGGACCGTGCTCACCCGGGGCCTCCGGCCGGCCGGTCCGGTGCCGGCCTGGCTGGCGGCGCTGACCGGCGAGCGCCGCGAGTTCACCACCGACCCGGACGGGCTGGAGACCCTTCGCGCCGAGCTGGACGCCTGGCAGCGCGACGCCGCAGGCGGCCCGGTACGGGCCAGCTTCCGCCTGGTCGAGCCCGATCCCGACGAGATCGTCGAACCGCTGCTCGTGGTGCCGGCCGACCCCACCGCCGTGGTGACGCAGGGCGGCCGGTGGCGGGTGGAGTTCGGCCTGCAACCGGCCGACGAGCCGGGGCTGCTGGTCGAGGCGGGCCAGGTGTGGCGGTCACCGGGGAACCTGCCCGCGCTCGGCGCCGCGGACGACCCGCAGGAGACCCTCCTCGCCGAGCTGGGCCGGGCCAGCCGGCTCTGGCCGGAGCTGGACGACGCGCTGCGTACCGCCACGCCGGAGGGGATGGAGCTGGACGCGGAGGGGGCGCACCGCTTCCTGCGGGAGGGCGCCCCGGTGCTGCACGCGGCCGGCTTCGGCGTGCTGCTGCCGTCCTGGTGGCGGCGGCCGTCGACCCGGCTGGGCGCCCGGCTGCGGGCCCGGAGCCGCACCGCCCCGGGCACCGTGGCCGCGGCCTCCGCCGGCCTGGGGCTGGACGCGCTGGTCGACTACCGGTGGGAGGTCGCGCTCGGCGACCAGCCGCTGACGGCGGAGGAGCTGGCCACCCTCGCCGAGCTGAAGTCCCCGCTGGTCCGGCTGCGCGGACGCTGGGTCGAGCTGGACCCGAAGCGGCTCGCCGCCGGCCTCCGGCTGCTCCGCTCGGCCGGGGAGCTGACCGTCGCCGACCTGCTCCGGCTGGGCCTCGCCGAGACCGACCGGCCCGACGAGCTGCCGGTGCTGGAGGTCACCGCCGACGGCGCGCTCGGCGAGCTGCTCGCCGGGGCGGCGGAGCGGCGACTCACCCCGGCCGACCCGCCGCCCGGGTTCCACGGCACGCTGCGGCCGTACCAGCGGCGGGGACTGGCCTGGCTGGCCTTCCTCCAGTCGCTCGGGCTGGGCGGGATCCTCGCCGACGACATGGGGCTGGGCAAGACCGTGCAGCTGCTCGCCCTGCTGGCCGGGGACCCGCCGGAGGCCGGACCGACCCTGCTGGTCTGTCCGATGTCGCTGGTCGGCAACTGGCAGCGGGAGGCGGCCCGGTTCACGCCCGGGCTGCGCGTACACGTGCATCACGGTGCCGAGCGGGCGCGGGGGGCGGAGTTCCGGGCGGCCGTGCACGGCGCGGACCTGGTGCTGACCACCTACTCGGTCGCCGCGCGGGACGCGTTCGCGCTGGCCGGCATCGACTGGCACCGGGTGGTGGTGGACGAGGCGCAGGCGATCAAGAACGCCTCGACCCGGCAGGCCGAGGCGGTCCGGTCGCTGCCCGCGCGGCACCGGGTCGCGGTCACCGGTACGCCGGTGGAGAACCGGCTGGCCGACCTCTGGTCGATCATGCAGTTCGCGAATCCCGGCCTGCTCGGCCCGGCCGCCACCTTTCGGAAGAAGTTCGCCGAGCCGATCGAGCGGCACGGCGACGACGAGGTGGCCGGCCGGCTGCGCCGGATCACCGGCCCGTTCGTGCTGCGCCGGCTCAAGACCGACTCGTCGATCATCTCCGACCTGCCGGCGAAGCTGGAGATGGAGGTGCTCTGCAACCTCACCGCCGAGCAGGCCGCGCTCTACCGCGCGGTCGTCGACGACATGATGGCGAAGATCGAGTCCAGCGACGGGATGGAACGCCGGGGGCTGGTGCTGGCCACCATGACCCGGCTCAAGCAGGTCTGCAACCACCCGGCGCAGCTGCTGCGCGACGGCTCGCCGCTGCCCGGCCGCTCCGGCAAGCTGGAGCGGCTGGAGGAGATCGTCGACGAGGTCCTCGCGGCGGGGGAGAAGGCCCTGCTCTTCACCCAGTACGCCGAGTTCGGCGGCATGCTGCGCGGGCACCTGTCGGCCCGGGTCGGCCGGGAGGTGCTCTTCCTGCACGGCGGCGTCGGCAAGGCCGACCGGGACGCCATGGTCACCCGGTTCCAGTCGCCGGACGGACCGCCGCTGTTCGTCCTGTCGCTCAAGGCCGGCGGCACCGGGCTCACCCTCACCGCGGCGAACCACGTGGTGCACGTCGACCGGTGGTGGAACCCGGCGGTCGAGGACCAGGCCACCGACCGGGCGTTCCGGATCGGCCAGCGCCGCCGTGTCCAGGTCCGCAAGTTCGTCTCCGCCGGGACCGTGGAGGAGAAGGTGGCCGCCATGATCGCCGACAAGCGGAGCCTGGCGGGGCGGGTGGTGGGCAGCGGCGAGCAGTGGGTCACCGAGCTCTCCACCGGCGCGCTGCGCGAGCTGTTCGCGCTGGACTCCGGGGCGGTGGTGGAGTGAGCACGCCGGACGGGAACGGGGCCGGGCGGTTCGCCGAGTTCGGGCCGCCGCGGCGGGTGGAGGGCGGGCTGCGGGCGCGCAGCACCCGGGGCGCGATCGGACAGTCCTGGTGGTCCCGCCGGTTCCTCGAGGTGCTGGAGTCCTTCGCTCTCGGCACCCGGCTCACCCGGGGCCGGGCGTACGCGCGCCGCGGTCAGGTGCTCCGGCTGGACATCGCCCCCGGGGTGGTCACCGCCGCCGTGCAGGGCTCCCGGCCCGACCCGTACCCGGTGCGGATCGAGCTGGCGGCCCACCCGGCGCAGGTGTGGGCCCGCATCGAGGCGGAGCTCGCCGGGCAGGCGTTCTTCAGTGCCCGGCTGCTCGCCGGCGACCTCCCGGCCGAGCTGGAGGAGCTGTTCGCCCGGGCGGGCGCGCCGCTCTTCCCGTCCACCGTGGACGAGCTGACCCAGCGCTGCGGCTGCCCCGACTTCGCGGTGCCGTGCAAGCACCTCGCGGCCACCTTCTACCTGCTCGCCGAGGCGTTCGACGCCGACCCGTTCCAGCTGCTGCACTGGCGGGGCCGGAGCCGCGCCGAGCTGCTCGACCGGCTGCGTACGCTGCGCGCCGCCGCCGGCGCAACCGCTACTTCGGCGACGGTGGCCGGTGGGGCCGACGTGACGACGGCAGGGTCCGGACCGGCCGCGGCCGGTCCCGCGCCGGCCGGGCGGCCCACGGCGGCCGGCGCGGCGCGGGTGCTCGGCGCCCTGCCCGCGACGTCGCCGGCCGACCCGGTCGACCGGTTCTGGGTGGCGCCGGTGCCGGTACCCGACCGGCCACCGACCCTGGTGACCGCCCCGGACCTGCTGCTGCGCCAGCTCGGCCCGCCCGGGCCGGCCATCGGCGGCCCAGGGCTGGTCGAACGGCTGCGCCGGGCCTACCGGGACCTCGGCCGGCCGCGCTCGGACCGGCCCACCACCGCCAGCCCGGCCGAGGCGACGCCCACGGAGCGGTAGGGGCCGGCGCGGTCAGAGCCATCGCCGCCGGAACCGCCACATGAGGCCGGCGTTCGCCAGCAGGACCACGGCGCAGATCGCGCCGGCCAGCCGCCCGGCCAGCACGGTCATCGCCGGCAGTGAGGCCCACAGCACGATCGTCAACAGCATGAGGTACCGGCCCCGGCGGGCGCGCGCCCGGTGGTCGAGCCGGGCGAAGAACTGCGGATCGCTCTCCCGGAGCTGGCGGGTGATCTGCTCGAACCTGCGCTGATCCTCTTTGCTGAGCATGGCGGTGCCTTCCCCTCACGGCTTCAGCGGTTCGGCGGCATACCCGCAACGGAGGCGGGTCACGCGCGGCTCCAACTCCTACTTTCGCCGGGGCGGGCGAGGCGTCGCGCGCGGCTCGGCGCGGGCGGGCGGCCTTCCGGTCGGACGACCTCAGCGCGGGCTTATCCGCACCTTAAGTCTGGCTGAGGCATTGAACGGCGCTAACAGCGTCACGGCGGACGAAAACGTTACGCCCCACCGTTCCGGGGCGATGTCGGCCCTGCTGGGGAGGCCACCGCCCGGAGGGTGCCGGACCGACCGCTCGGTCGAGGTCATGAGCACTGTCTTAAGTGCCCAGCCGAGCGCTTTCCGACCGCCTTGAGCGTCCGGGGACGCGTGGTTACTTTCCCGTAGCAACTCCTCCGCAACAGTCGCCGCCCCGCCTCTCCTCCCCCGGTCGCAGGCGTGCCGGCGCTCGAAGAAAACGGGATTGGTACATGGCCGACCAGAATGTGCCACCACGTCGACCCCGGGACGACCGCGGGTGGGACGGACGACAGCACCCCACCTCGGACGGGTACCGCGACCTGGACCACGCGACGCCGTACGCCCCCGCCGCCGGCTACGGCGGACCCGCCGGGTACCCCGGCGCCACCACGAACCTTTCCGGGCAGGGCTCCCGGTGGGTCGGCCCGGACGGCTTCGGCCGCCAGGGTTACGCCCCGGCGTCCGGCGCGGGACTGCCCAACCTGGACGATGACGACGAGCCCGGCCGCCGCACCGGCCGCCGGCGCGCCCTCGCCGCGCTCGGCGGCGCGGCGGTGGTCGCCGGCGGGGCCGCCCTCGCCATGACCCCCCAGGTGCGCGGGCTCTTCCGCGACGACCCGGTGGCCGGCGACGCCACCGGCACCGTGGTCACCGACGGCACCGCCGCCCGGCCCAGCGGGCAGCAGCCGAGCACGGTGCGCACCTACACCGAGCAGAACGAGAGCTACATGGGCTCCCGGGCCGGTGCGGCGATGAAGCGGAACTCCCCGAGCGGTGGGCGGCTCTTCGACGGCCCGGCGGCCGCCGCCGCGGCGACCCAGGTGACCGTGAGGACCGTGCTCGCCAAGGACCCGGTCCGGCACCTGGCCAGCCGGGCCACCTTCGGCGCCACCCCGAAGGTGCTGGCCGACATCAAGCGGCTCGGCATCGACGGCTGGCTGCGCTGGCAGCTCGACCCGGCGAAGATCGCCCCGACCAGGGCCGAGCTGAAGCTCGCCGAGCTGCCCACCCTGAAGCTGACCCCGCAGCAGCTGCGCGACCAGCGGGACCAGCTCAACGAGCGGGGCGCCCAGCCGGAGAAGGAGACGATCGACGCCACCATCGCCCGGCAGATCTGGTCCGACCGGCAGCTCTTCGAGGTGATGGTCGACTTCTGGAACGACTTCCTGCACGTCGCCGCCGACTTCGACGGCGGGGAGGTCTACCGCAACTCGTTCGACCGGGACGTCATCCGGGCCCATGCGCTGGGCAGCTACCCGGAGATGCTGATCGCCGCGAACAAGCACCCGGCGCTGCTGCTCTACCTGAACCAGGTCGACTCCCGCAAGGACGCGGTCAACGAGAACCTGGCCCGGGAGAACCTGGAGCTGTACTCGGTCGGGGTCGACGGCGGGTACACCGAGAAGGACGTCCGGCAGGCCGCGATGCTGCAGACCGGCCGGGGTGTCGCCGACGGGAAGTACGTCTTCCACCCGGAGCGGCACTACGTCGGCAAGGTGAAGGTCCTCGGCTTCAGCCACCCGAACAGCTCGGCCGACCCGAAGACCGCCGACCGGGTGATCGACCAGTACATCACCTACCTCGCGCTGCACTCGTCGACCGCCCAGTACGTGGCCCGCAGCCTCGCCACCCGGTTCGTCTCCGACACCCCGCCGAAGTCCCTGGTGGACCGCCTGGCCAAGGCGTACGCGGCGAACAAGGGCCTGATCAAGCCGGTGCTGATGACGCTCTTCAGCTCGTCGGAGTTCTGGGCCGCGGTGGGCCAGAAGGTGCGCCGGCCGATGGAGTACCTGGTCGCCACCTACCGGACCCTCGGCGTCCGGCCGGAGGCGTCGCCCGGCTTCCAGGGCGACAACCGGCGCACCCCGTACGCCCAGGGCCTGCGGCAGATCCAGGACAAGATGCGCGAGCTGGGCCAGTACCCGATGGGCAAGCCCACCCCGGACGGCTACGCGGACGTCTACGTCGCGTGGACCTCCGCCGGCACCATGGTCGACGGCTGGAACGAGGCCGGCGATCTGCTCGGCGGCTGGCGCAAGCAGTTCACGTACCCGGCGCCGGAGAAGCTGGTGGCCCGCCCGCCGGCCACCGCCGGGGCGTACGTGGACGAGCTGGCCGGGCGGCTGGTGCACCAGAAGCTGAGCGCCAAGGAGAAGGCGCTGGTCCTCGGCGTCGCCGGGGTCCCGGCGACGGCGAAGGTCGACGCCACGTTCAACGGGGCCGTCGTCGCCGTCGCGCGGACGATCCTCGCTTCCCCCCAGCACCACCTCCGGTGAGGCATTCGATGGAGAAGACCGTGTACTCGTACCCCCTGCACCCAGAATGCCCGGACCTGTGGCGGCTGGCCGACAACCCGGCCGAGGCGCTGCTCCGCGCGGAGTCCGACGTCGTCGCGGCGGAGAACGCCGCCGAGGCGGACCGCTACCGGCGGCTGGAGGAGCTGGAGGAGGCCCAGCAGGACGGGCGCGGCGTCACCCGGCGCACCTTCGTCGCCGGCGCCGCCGCCACCGCCACCGCGCTGGCCACCGCCCAGTTCGTCACCACCTCGGCGTCCTTCGCGGCGACGAAGACCGGCACCCTGATCCACGTCTTCCTCTACGGCGGGCTGGACGGGCTGAGCCTGGTCGCCCCGGCCGACGACCCGATCCTCGGCAAGGCCCGGCCGGACCTGCTGCTCGGCAACGACTCGTTGGCCCTGGGTCGCGGCTTCAAGCTGACCAGCGCCTTCGCCCCGCTGGAGAAGTGGCTCAAGGCCGGCCAGCTCGGCTTCGTCCCGGCGGTCTCCGACCCCCGGCTGTCCCGCAGCCACTTCCAGGCCGCCGACGCCTGCAACCTGGGTGGCCTGCCCGGCGAGACCGGCGGCCGGGGCTGGCTGGACAGCCTGGTCGACGCGCTCGGCAAGGGCACCGCGTTCCGCAGCGTGGGCATCGGCAGCACGCTGCCCCGGTCGCTGGTCGGCGTCAACGGCGCGCTCTCCCTGAACAGCGTCGGCGAGCTGCGGCTCAACGGCGACGAGAAGTACCGGGCCGCCACCGAGAAGGCGATCCGCGGGCTGTTCACCGGGATCAACCACCCGGTGGAGGAGGCGGTCATCGAGGGGATGGGCGCGCTGGCCACCGCGCAGAAGCTCGCCGCGAAGCCGTACCAGGCCGCGGCGGGGGTGAGGTACCAGGGCGTCGGGTTCGCGTTCCAGCAGCTCGCCCAGCTGATCAAGGGCGGGGCGAACGTGCGGGTCGCCACCGTCGGCATGGGCGGCTACGACACCCACGAGAACCAGGGCACCCAGGACGGCGGGAACCTGTGGCGGCGGCTCAACGAGCTGGCCACCGCCATGGCGGCGTTCTTCACCGACCTCGGCGACCGGGCCGCCGACGTGACGATCATGGTGTCCAGCGAGTTCGGCCGCCGGGTCGCCTCCAACGGTGGCGGCACCGACCACGGGCACGGCGGGGTGGTTACCATCCTGTCCGGGCGTAAGCTCGCCGGTTCGCTGCTCGGTACCTGGAACGGGTTGAACGACCTGGACTCGGGAGACGTACCCGAGTACAACAACATTTTCAACGTCTACGGCTCCGTGGCCCAGGGCCGGTTCGGGCTCACCACGGCGGAAGTGGACAAGGTCTTCCCCCGGCAGAAATACGTACCCATGAAGTTGTACGCGTGACATATCAGGACACCTACGCCGCCGGCCGCCGTACCGGGACCTCGCTCCCGCACGGCGGCCGTTCGGCTTCCTTCCTACCCCCGCCGGCCCTGCCCCGCCGCGGGCCCGGCGGCCGGCGGGCCCTGGCGGCCCTGTTCTGGCTCGGCCTGGTGGCCGCGGTGCTGCCCTGGTGGCTGGACACCCCGGCCGGCTCGCTCGCCGACACCACCGACCTCCGCACCGCGGCCGGGCGGATCACCGGCCTGGTCGCCGGCTACCTCCTGCTGGTCCAGGTCGCGATGATGAGCCGGCTCGGCGCGCTGGAACGCTGGGTCGGCGGGGAGCGGCTGTCCCGCCTGCACCGGGACCTCGGCGCCACCCTGCTCGTCGCGGTGCTCGCCCACCTCTCGCTGATCGTGGTCGCCTACGCCGGCCTGGAAAAGAAGTCGATCCTCGGCGAGGTCGGCTCGCTGCTGCGCGACTACGAGGACATGGTCTCCGCGTTCGTGGCCGCCGGCATCATGGTGGCGGTCGGCTTCACCGGCATCCGGGCGATCCGCACCGTCATGCCGTACGAGCTCTGGTACCACCTGCACCTGACCAGCTACGCGGCCCTGCTGCTCGGCTTCGGCCACCAGTTCGGCAACGGCGCCCAGCTCTTCGAGCCCGGCCCGGTCCGGACCGGCTGGATCGCCGCGTACCTGCTGGTCCTCGCCGCGCTGATCTGGGGTCGGATGATCGCCCCGCTGCACTTCAACCTGCGGCACCGGCTGCGGGTGGCGGACGTGGTGGCGGAGAGCCCCGACACCATCTCGATCTACCTGACCGGTCGCCGGCTCAACCAGATCGACATGCTCGGCGGGCAGTACTTCCGCTGGCGCTTCCTCAACGTCGGCGGCTGGTGGCAGTCCCACCCGTTCTCGCTCTCCGCCGCCGCCAACGGCCGCTGGCTCCGGCTGACCGTGAAGGTGGTCGGCGCGCACACCGCCGACCTGCGCGACCTCCGGCCGGGCACCCGGGTCTGGGCGGAGGGGCCGTCGGGCACCTTCACCGCGGCCCACCGCACCCGGGAGCGCGCCCTGCTCATCGCCGGCGGCAGCGGCATCGCCCCGCTGCGGGCGATGCTGGAGGAGCTGCCGGCGGGCGCCGCGCTGATCTACCGCGCCCGCACCGCGGCCGACGTGCTGCTCCACCCAGAGCTGGACTGGCTGGCCCAAGCCCGGCGGACGTCCGTCTGGTACGTCATCGGCTCCCGCAACGATCCCGGCCCCCGCCAGGTGATGAGCCCGGAGGGGCTGCGCCAGCTGGTGCCCGACGTGACCCGTCGCGACGTCTACCTCTGCGGGCCCGCCGGGCTGGTCGACGAGGCGGTCCGGGTGCTGCGCCGCACCGGCGTCCCCCGCCGGCAGATCCACCTCGCCACGTTCGAGCTGTAGAAAGGCTTTCCTCCCATGCGTCGCGCCGTCCTCGCGATCACCGGCCTGGCCGCCAGCACCACCGCGCTGGTGGTGCTCAAGGGTTCCCCGGGCGCCAGTCAGGTCGCCCAGGACCTCCCCGCCGACCAGGCGTCCGTGGCCCCCGGAGTCACCCCGGCCCCGGGTACCCCGGCGGCGAGCGGCGCCCCGTCGGCGCGGCAGAGCGCGAAGGCCAGCGCCAGCCGGACCCCGGGCACGAGGACCAGCACCACCGCCAAGGCGACGACGGCCGCGCCGAAGACCACCACCAGCGCGCCGAAGACCACCACCCGGACGGTCACCGGTCCGGTGGTCAGCTACCAGTACGGCTCCCTCCGGGTGCAGATCACCCTGAGCGGGACCCGGATCGTCAACGCCACCGGCCTCGGCATGCCACAGTCCGGGGGGTCGGGGCTGCGCAGCGACGACGTGCAGGCCCGCTACAGCGGCACCTCCGGCGAGGTGGTGGCGAAGCAGAGCGCCAACCTGAACACCGTCTCCGGGGCCACCTACACCAGCAACGCGTACCAGCAGTCGCTCCAGGCCGCGATCGACAAGGCCTGAGACGGTGGTCGAGGTGACGGCGCCGCGCGCCCGTCCGGGCCTGCGCCGGGTCGAGCAGATCATGGGTACGGCGATCAGCCTGGACCTGGCCGACGACCTGCCCGCCGCGACCCTGCACGAGCTGGCCGAGGAGACGTTCGGCTGGCTCCGCGAGGTCGACGCCCGGTTCAGCACCTACCGGGAGGAGAGCGAGGTGTGCCGGTTCGACCGGGGCGAGCTGCCGCTCGCCGAGGCGTCGGCGGACCTGCGGGCGGTGCTGGACCGCTGCGCCGACCTCTGGGGCGCGACCGACGGCTTCTTCGACGCGTACGTCACCGGGCGGCTGGACCCCTCCGGCTACGTCAAGGGCTGGTCGGCCCAGGTCGCCTCGGACCGGCTGTGCGCCGCCGGCGCCCCCAACCACTGCGTCAACGCCGGCGGCGACGTGCGGGTACGCGGCCACTCCGCGACGGGCGAGCCGTGGCGGATCGGCATCCGGCACCCTTGGGACCCGGCGGCCACCTGCCTGGTGCTCAGCGGAACCGACCTGGCGGTGGCCACCTCAGGGGTGTACGAGCGCGGCCAGCACGTGCTGGACCCCCGCCGGGGCGCCCCGGCCCCGGGCCTGCGCTCGGTCACCGTGGTCGGCGCGGATCTCGGCGTCGCCGACGCGTACGCCACTGCCGCCGTGGCGATGGGCCGGTCCGGCATCGGCTGGCTCGACCGCCTCCCCGACCACCTGCACGCGGTGGTCACCGACGACGCCCGCCTGCTCCACTCCACCCGCCTCCCCCTGGCGGACTGACCCCGGGGCCCCGGGATCAGCGGAGGGGGCGGTGGGTGGTGGCGGGGCGGGAGCCGGGCGGGCGGGGGCGGCCGGGTCGGGTGCCCCACGGGCGGGTGCCGGCCCAGCCGTACGGGCGGCGCCGGTGCCGCGATGGCTCGGTGCCGCCGGTGTGGCGTGCCGCGTCGTCCCTGGACATGGTCTACCCCCGCTCATTGGCGTCGGTTCGCCGTCACCCGGTTCAACGAGGTCGACGCCGCCGGGGTCGCTGCCGCGCGGGGGTCGTTCACCCGGCCGGGCGGCGGCCGGTCACCAGCCGCGGCGGGGGAGCGGGAGCTGGCGGGGGAGCAGGTCGGAGGCGAGCGTCACCCCGGCCGCCCGTAACGCGTCGATCAGCGCGTTCTGCACCAGATAGGAGTCGGGTAGCTGCCAGCGGGCCTGTTCGGGGGCGACGGCCCAGCGGACGATGCCCTCGGGCAGCCGGGTCGGCGGCGCCGCGATCCAGGAGCCCGGGCCGTGCCGGACCACGTGGAAGCAGTGTTCCAGCTCGGGCCGGAGCGGGTCGCCGGGGCGGACCAGGAACATCCACCGGCCGGCGGGGGTGACCAGGACCGGCCCGCGTACCCCGAAGCCGGCGGGGTGGGTCGCGACGGCGTCCAGCACGTGCCGGCCGAGGCGGGCGGAGACCTCCAGCACGTCGAAGGCGCGCCCGGTGGGGAGCAGCACCCCGTGCGGCCGACTGCGCCACCAGGTGGCCACCCGGGCCGGGTCGGCGCTCGCCGCCTGCTCCCAGTTCTCGAAAGCGGGGTGGCAGCCGACGGTGGGGCAGCCCGCCCGGCCGCAGACGAAGCGGCTGTTGGCGAGGCAGGCGCCGGGGGTCACCTCCCAGCCGTGGCCGGCGTAGCGGACCGCGACCCGGCGCAGCCGGACCCGCTCCAGGGGCGACAGGTGAGCGACGCGCGGTCCGACATTCCCCCACATGTGTGCCATCTCCTCTCGCCCTTCCCGGAATTTCCTCACGTCAGATGTCGAGCGCCGTCACTGCCGTAACCCACGATCGTTGAGCTGACGAACGGCTGATGCAACTTGCACGAAAACTACGAGGACTGGCTGTACGGCCGACGTACAGACTGTGCGACCAGCGAAAACCTGAATAACCAACGGGTTGTGGACGGCAGCAGGGCCCCAAACGTCAGCCGGACGCGGGCCGGGGGGAGGGATGGGAGATGGATGAGTTGCCGATAGGCCGTCGGGTGGCGTACTGGCGGGGCCGGCGCAAGATGTCCCAGCAGGTCTTCGCCGACCGGCTGGGCAAGTCCAAGAGCTGGGTGGACAAGGTCGAGCGCGGCGTCCGGCGGCTGGACAAGTTCTCCGTCCTCTACGAGATCGCCGACATCCTCCAGGTCGACGTCCAACTGCTGCTCGGCAAGGACCCGGAGCGACGTACCGACGCGTTGAACTGCATCGACCAGGTCGAGGTCGAGGAGATCCGGGCCGCGCTGGAGCGGTACGACTCGATGAGCGCGTACTTCGACGCCGCGCCGTACCCGCCGCCGCTGGACGACATGCGCAAGGCGGTCAACCACGCCTGGCTCACCTACCAGTACGGCCGGTACGGGATGCTCACCCGCGCCCTGCCGAAGCTGCTGCGCGACGCCCAGGCGGCGGACGCCGGCTACGGCGGCGACCAGGCCCGGGAGTCGGCCCACCTGCTCGGGCAGGTCTACCAGATCGCCTCCTCGGTGCTGCGCAAGCTCGGCGAGTGCGACCTGGCCTGGCTGGCCGCGGACCGCTCGATGGCGGTCGCCCAGCGGGCCGACGACCCATTGCTGGCCGGCATCGCCACCACCCGGGTCTGCAACGCGCTGGTCGCCATGGGTCGGGCCCGGCCGGCGCTCGAACTCAACGTCAACATCGCCAACCGGCTCGCCCCGGGCGGCGGCAACGACGCCTCCCCGGGTCGCCTCTCCGTCTACGGCATGCTGCTGCTCCAGGGCGCGATGGCCGCCGCCCGGATCGGCGACTCCGCCACCGTGGACGACCTGCTCACCGGGGCGCAGGAGGCGGCGACGCTGCTCGGCGGCGACCAGAACCACTACTGGACCTCGTTCGGTCCGACCAACCTGGAGCTGCACCGGGCCGCCGCCGCCGTGGAGCTGGGCGACGGCGGGCGGGCGGTGGAGATCCACCACGCCATCGCCGAGCCGGCGTTCAACGCGCTGCTGCCGGAGCGGCGGGCGCACCACCTGCTCGACATCGCCCGGGGCTACGCGCAGATCGGCGACGTGGCGAACGCGGGCGAGATGCTGCTGCGCGGCGACCGGCTGGCGCCGTCCGAGATCCGCTGCCGCCCGATCGCCCACGAGGTGATGGCGGACGTGCTCCGTCGCACACGGGGTGCGCCGCCTCCGCCGATTGCGGAGTTGGCTGAGCACATGGGAGTCGGAGTATGAGCCTGGTGCCGGTCGGATGAACGGTCCGCGCATCAGTGACGCTCGCCGCGAGGTGCTCTACGTCATCGCCTGCGGTTCGCCGCTGGCTCGGCAGGTGGGCCGGCTGGTCGAGCTGGCCCAGCAGGACGGGTGGGACGTCTGCGTGATCACCACGCCGGACGGCGCGAAGTTCGTCGACCGGACCGCGCTGGCCCGGCAGACCGGCCATCCGGTCCGCACCTGGTACAAGAACCCGGGCGACCCCGACGTGCTGCCGCCGGCGGACGCGATGCTGGTCTGCCCGGCGACGGTCAACACGGTCAACAAGTGGGCGGTCGGGATCGCCGACACCCTGGCGCTCGGGCTGCTGATCGAGGGCCAGGGGCTCGGCCTGCCGATCGCGGCGGTGCCGTACACGAACTCGGCGATGGCCGCCCACCCGGCGTTCCGGGCCAGCCTGGGCCGGCTGCGGGAGTGGGGGGTGGCGGTGGTCTTCGGCGACCTCGTCGTCCCGCTGCACCCGCCGGGCACCAGCGAGCGCCACCAGGACGCCTTCCCGTGGGGGGTCGGCCTGGCGGCGCTGCGTGGCGTGCGGCGCCCGGTCGCCCCGGTCGCCTGAGCCGGGACCGGATGGCCGCGGGGCGCACCGGGTGGTCGTCCGCCGGAATCCGCCGGCGCGGCGCCGGGTCCTGCGCGGGGCGCGTCCCGGCGGTCCAGGGCGTGCGTCACCGCCCGCGCCGGTAAGCTGGCCGGCCGTGAGCACAACCGGATCCCCGCCCACGGTGGCCGACGTGGTGGCCGTGCTGGACGGCCGCTACCCGCCCGCCTGGGCGGAGGAGTGGGACCGGGTCGGCCTGGTCCTCGGCGAGCCCGCCACCGGCGTACGCCGGGTCGCCTGCGTGGTGGACGTGGTGCCCGAGACGGTGGAGGAGGCGCTCGCCGCCGGGGCCGACATGATCGTCGCCCACCATCCGCTGCTGCTGCGCGGGGTCTCCTCGGTCGCCGCGACCACGTACAAGGGGCGGATCGTCCACCGGTTGATCAAGGCGGACGTGGCGCTGTACGTGGCGCACACCAACGCCGACGTGGCCGAACCCGGCGTCTCCGACGCCCTGGCGGCCCGGTTCGGGCTGACCGGGCTGCGCCCGCTGCACCGGCCGCGCCCCGGCTCCCCGGCCGACGGCCCGGGGCGGGGCACCGGCCGCATCGGTGAGCTGCCCGCCCCGATGACCCTCGCCGAGCTGACCCGGCACGCCGCCGCCGTGCTCCCCGTCACCGCCTGGGGAGTTCGCGCCGCCGGGGATCCCGGGCGTATGGTTCGTACCCTCGCCGTCAGCGGCGGCTCCGGGGACAGCTTCCTCGCCGAGGCGTCCGCCGCCGGGGTGGACGCGTACCTCACCGCCGACCTGCGCCACCACCCCGCCGGCGAGCACCTCGCCGCCGGCGGCCCCGCCCTGCTGGACGCCGCCCACTGGGCGACCGAACGACCCTGGTTGGACGACCTGGCCGCCCACCTGCGGACCGCGCTGGGCGTCGAGACCGTGGTGTCCGACCTGGACACCGACCCGTGGACCGTGCACGCCGCCGCACCCCGTCCGGACGACAAGGAGCCCTGCCCGTGAAGGCTGACCCGAAGGTGCAGCGCCGCCTGCTCGACCTCCAGGCGATCGACACCGCCCTGGCCCAGCTCGCCCACCGCCGCCGGTCGCTGCCGGAGCGGGCCGAGCTGGAGGCCCTCGCGCGGGAGCTCTCCGCGCTGGAGGACGAGCGGGTCCGGGCCCAGGTGGCCGTCGACGACCTGGACCGGGACATCGCCCGGCTGGAGAAGGACGTCGAGCAGGTGCGGGCGCGCAAGAGCAAGGACGAGGCCCGGCTCGCCGCCGGCAGCGGCCCGGCCCGGGAGCTGGAGGCGCTCCAGCACGAGCTGGTCTCGCTGAACCGCCGGCAGAGCGACCTGGAGGACGCCGAGCTGGAGCTGATGGAGGAGCGGGAGACCGCGCAGGGGGTGCTCGACGGCATCGAGCGGCGGATGGCCGAGGCCCGGGACCGGCGCGCCGCCACCGAGCAGCGCCGCGACGACAGCCTCGCCGAGATCGCCAAGGAGGAGGAGTTCAAGCGCTCCGCCCGCCAGCCGCTCGTCGGTGACCTCCCGGCCGACCTGATCGGCCTCTACGACAAGATCCGCGAGGACACCGGGCTGGGCGCGGCGCTGCTCACCGGGGGCCGCTGCGGCGGGTGCCGGTTGGAGCTCTCCGGCGCCGACGTGGCCCGGATCCGCAAGGCGGCCCCGGACGAGGTGGTCCGCTGCGAGGAGTGCCGGCGGATCATGGTGCGTACCAACGAGTCGGGCCTGTAGTCGCCGTGGCGGTGCGCGCGGTCGTCGTGGAGGCCGACGGCGGGTCCCGGGGCAATCCCGGTCCCGCCGGCTACGGCGCGGTGGTCCGTGACCCGGAGACCGGCGAGGTGCTCGCCGAGCGCTCCGAGTCGATCGGCACCGCCACCAACAACGTCGCGGAGTACCGCGGCCTGATCGCCGGGCTGGAGGCCGCCGCCGAGCTGGGCGCGTCCGAGGTCGAGGCGCGGATGGACTCCAAGCTGGTGGTCGAGCAGATGTGCGGCCGCTGGCAGATCAAGCACCGGGGCCTGCGACCGCTCGCCGCGCAGGCCGCCGGCCTCGTCGGCCGGTTCGCCAGCGTGCGGTTCAGCTGGGTCCCGCGGGAGCGCAACAAGCACGCCGACGCTCTCGCCAACGCCGCGATGGACGTCGCCGCCGGGAAGGCCCCGAGCCGGGCCGCCGTCGCGCCGCCGCGGATCGTGGAGCCGCCACGCGAGGTGGCCGCCCCCGACTCGGCGGCCCGCGCGGCCGCCCGCGAGGTGGCCGCCCGGGCGGCCACGGGCCGCGCCACCGGCACCGATCCGGCGACCATCCCCGCCTCCTGGGAGCCGCGCCCCACCGAGACGGCCACCCGGCTGATCCTGGTCCGGCACGGCGAGACCGAGCGGACCGTGCAGAAGCGCTACTCGGGCCGCGGCGACGTGCCGCTGACTGACCGTGGCCGGGCCCAGGCCCGGGCCACGGCCGCCCGGGTGGCCGCGCTGGCCCCGTCCGTCGCGGCCGTGGTCAGCTCGCCGCTGTCCCGCTGTACGGCCACCGCCGAGGCGATCGCCGCGGTCGTCGGCAACCCGCCGGTACGCCCCGACGACGACCTGATCGAGTGCGACTTCGGGGCCTGGGAGGGGCGCACCTTCGCCGAGGTGCGCGAGGGCTGGGCGGGCGAGCTGGACGCCTGGCTCGCCTCGACCAGGGTCGCCCCGCCGGAGGGGGAGTCGTTCGTCGTCGTCGCCGAGCGGATCAACCGGGCGGTCGACCGGCTGCGCGCGGCGTACCCGGGGGAGACCGTGGTGGTGGTTTCGCACGTCTCGCCGATCAAGCTGGTGCTGCGTGACGCCCTCGCGGCCGGTGACGCCTTCCTGCACCGGCTGTACCTGGACACGGCCGGCATTTCGCTGCTCGACCTGTACCCGGACGGCGGCGTCGCGGTCCGTTCGGTCAACGACACCGCCCACCTCACCGGTCTCTGACGACGGTCGCCGGGCGGTGGCCGGCACCGCTCGGCGCAGCCGGAACGCCGTTCGGCGCATCGCCGTCGCACCGCTGATCGTGACTGCGCTCACAGGGTCGTAGCCTCCGGCCGTCACATGGCTAGTTACGACTTTCCCGGAGGTGTGTCACATGGCAGCACCCGAACCGGAGGCGCCGACTTCGGCGCGATCCAGGGCGAAGGACCACAGTCCCTGGAACTGGTTGCTTTTCATACCGATTGTGGTGCCGCTGATCCCGGCCTTCTTCAACGCCGACTCACCCCGGCTGTTCGGGTTCCCGCGCTTCTACTGGCTGCAGCTGGCCTGGATCATCCTCGGCGTGGCCACCACCACGCTGGTCTACCAGATGACCAAGAAGCGGGGTGACCGGTGATGCGCGACCACCTGACCGAGATCATCGTCTTCACGTTCCTCTTCCTGCTGGTCAGCGCGATGGGCTTCGTGGCGGCCCGCTGGCGGGCGCCGCGCGACATGGCCCACCTTGACGAGTGGGGGCTGGGCGGCCGCAACTTCGGCGGCTGGATCACCTGGTTCCTCGTCGGCGGTGACCTCTACACCGCGTACACCTTCGTGGCGGTGCCGGCGCTGGTCTTCGGCGCGGGTGCGATGGGCTTCTTCGCCGTGCCGTACACGATCGTGATCTACCCGCTGGTGTTCCTGGTGCTCTGCCGGCTCTGGTCGGTGTCGCACCGGCACGGCTACGTCACCCCGGCGGACTTCGTCCGGAACCGGTTCGACTCGCCGATCCTGGCGCTGCTGGTCGCGATCACCGGCATCCTCGCGACCATGCCGTACATCGCGCTGCAGCTGGTCGGCATCGAGGCGGTGCTCAAGACGATGGGCGTCACCGGGGAGAGCACGATCGCCCGGCACCTGCCGATCATCATCGCGTTCGCGATCCTGGCCGCCTACACCTACCAGTCCGGGCTGCGCGCCCCGGCGCTGATCGCCTTCGTCAAGGACTCGCTGATCTACATCGTGATCCTGGTGGCGGTCATCTACCTGCCGTACAAGCTGGGCGGCTGGGGCGACATCTTCAACGCGGCGGACGCGAAGTTCAAGGCGTCACCCGCCCCCGGGGACGGAATCCTGCTCAACGCCAACAACCAGCTCCAGTACATCACCCTGGCGTTCGGTTCGGCGCTGGCGCTCTTCCTCTACCCGCACAGCATCACCGGCGTGCTGGCGAGCCGGAACCGCGACGTGATCAAGCGGAACATGTCCGCGCTGCCGGCGTACAGCCTGCTACTGGGCCTGATCGCGCTGCTCGGCTACATGGCGATCGCGGCCGGGGTGAAGCCGCTGCCGGGGGCGACCCAGGGCAGCGTGGACGGCAACACCGTGGTGCCGCTGCTGTTCGACCAGCAGTTCCCGGACTGGTTCGCCGGCGTCGCGTACGCGGCGATCGGCATCGGCGCGCTGGTGCCGGCGGCGATCATGTCGATCGCTGCGGCGAACCTGTTCACCCGCAACATCTACAAGGAGTACCTGAAGCGGGACGCCAGCCCGGCGCAGGAGGCGAACGTCTCCAAGATCACCTCGCTGGTGGTGAAGGTCGGCGCGGTGGCCTGCATCGTCTTCCTGGACCCGCAGTTCTCCATCGACCTCCAGCTCATCGGCGGCGTGATCATCCTCCAGACGCTGCCGGCGGTGGCGCTGGGCCTCTACACCCGCTGGTTCCACCGCACCGCGCTGATCGCGGGCTGGGCGGCCGGCATGGCGATGGGCATGTGGATGCTCTACCAGATCGCGAATCCGGCGACCGGGAAGAAGCACTTCGCCGGCTCGGCCTTCCCGCTGTCCGAATTCGGCTTCGACACCAAGAAGACGATCTACGTGGGCATCGTGGCCGTGCTGGTCAACCTGGCGGTCGCCGCGCTGCTGACCCTGGTCCTGCGGGCGGCGAAGGTGGCGGACGGCGTGGACCACACCACGCCGGACGACTACTTCGCCGACGAGGGCGACCCTCGCGTCGTCCCCGGCACCGAGCGGGACGCCGACTCCGCCCGGGAGCCGGTCGCCTGAGGTGAGCGAAAAGGGCCCCCGGCTGTTGAGCCGGGGGCCCTTTTGCACGCGCGTCAGCGGGGGCGGGAGCGGGATTCCAGGGCCTGGTTGAGCCGGTGCAGCAGCTCCGCGAGGCTGTCCCGGTCGTCGGGGGACCAGGCGGCGAGGATGTCGCCGTAGAGCCGGATGCGGGCCGCCCGGACGGCGGCCATCCGCTGGAGGCCGGCGGGGGTGGGGGAGATCACCGTGCCGCGCCCGTCGGCCGGGTCCGGGGTACGGGCGATCAGGCCGTCCCGCTGCATCGCGGAGACCTGCCGGGTGACCGTCGAGCCGTCCAGGTTCAGCTTCGCGGCGAGCGCCGAGACGTTCTGCGGGCCGGCGCTGTCCAGGTGCCGCAGGATCACGTACGCCGCCCGGTCCAGCAGCCGGTGCTCCATGGTGCCGGTGCCCCGCCGGGTGGCCTCGCCGAGGCGCATCAGCAGCGCCACCTCGGTCTCGATCCGACCCAGTGTGACCTCGTCCCGACCCGTTCCCGTCGTGCGGTCGTCCCTCATAGCTGTACGATACAACGGAATTACCTGTACGATACAGCTATCTGTCTGGAGGCGCGGAGTGGATCGGCGATCCGAACCCAACCGCAGTGCCATCTACGCCACCACTCTGGTGGCCTTCCTCGCCATCGCCGGCATCGCCGTGGTGGATCCGATCCTGCCCGCCATCGGCGAGGCGATCGGGGTCACCGCCTGGCAGGTCGAGTTGCTCTTCACCGCGTACATCGCGGTGATGGCGGTCGGCATGATCCCGGCGACCCTGGCCAGCGGTCGCTTCGGCTTCAAGCCCGTGCTGATCACCGGCGTCTCGGTGGTCGGCCTCGCCGCGATCCTCGCCTCGTTCAGCGACAACATCGTGCAGCTCTCCGTGCTGCGCGGCGTCTGGGGGCTCGGCAACGCGATGTTCTTCGCCACCGCGATGGTGGTGCTGGTCAACCTCGCCGTCGACCGGGAGTGGGTGGTCGGCCTCTTCGAGACCGCGCTCGGTCTCGGCTTCGCCGTCGGCCCGCTGATCGGCGGGCTGCTGGGCCACGTGAGCTGGCGGCTGCCGTTCTTCGTCTGCGGCGTCTTCATGGTCCTCGCGCTGGCCGTCGCGTCCCGCAAGCTGCGCGAGCCGACCAACCGGCAGGCGCCCGTCCGCGTCGGCCAGATCTTCGCCACCTACCGCAAGCCCGCGTTCGTCACGCTCTGCGTGGTCACCGCCGCGTACAACTTCGTCTTCTTCGTGGTGCTCGGCTACACCCCGCTCTTCCTGCACCTCGACGTGGTGCCGCTGGGGCTGGCGTTCACCGCGTGGGGCCTCGGCCTGGCCGCCGGCATCCTGGTGATCGGGCACCGGCTCGCCCACCGGATCGGCGCGGTGCAGACCGTCGGCGTGGCCATCGCCGGCCTGCTGGTCTGCATGGCGCTCTTCGCCACCTCGGGCTCCACCACCGAGTCGCTGGTGGTGCTCGTGCTCGCCGGCCTCTGCATGGGCCTGGCCAACGCCAACCTCACCGACCTGGCGCTCGGCCTGGGCTCCAGCGACCGCCGGGTCGCCACCGGCGCGTTCAACCTGGTCCGCTGGGGCGCCGCCGCGCCCGCCCCGATCATCTCCGGCAAGCTCGCCGAGCACGGGCTGGCGCTGCCGTTCTGGGTCGGCTTCGGGGTGCTCGCCGTGGGCGTGCTGGTCTACCTGGCCTTCGCGCACCTGATGGCGGCCGGCTACGGCGAGCGGGTGCTCTGGTCCCGCTGGAACTCCGCCGCCCGCGACGCCGAGCACGCCCCCGAGGAGCCGGTCGGCGAGGCGTACTGAGCTTTTCCCTCCGCCCCTGGTCGAACCGCCCCGGCGCCGCGTCGCGCCGGGGCGGTTCGGCGTCCGGGGCCCGCCGCACGGCAGGCCTCAGCGCAGCGCGCGCCAGAGCAGGTAGAGGCCGATCGTCGTGCCGAAGACCACGATCATGGTCTTCAGCACCACCGGCGGCAGCCGGCGGACCAGCCGGGCGCCCGCGTACCCGCCGACCAGCGTCGCCGGCGCGACCACCGCGACGGCCGCCCAGTTGACCGGGCCGAAGAGCGCGAAGACGACCAAGGTGGTCAGCCCCACCACCGCGGAGAGCAGATTCTTGATCGCCGACACCCGGGCCAGCGTGGCGTCCAGCACCAGGGCCAGACCGGCGACCAGCATCACCCCGAGCGCCGCGCCGAAATAACCGCCGTACACGGTGCCCAGCGCGACCATCGCCTGCACCGTGACGGTACGGCGGCGCGGGCTGAGGTCGGCCGGGTGACCGACCAGCCGGCGCAGCGGATCCTGGAAGGCCAGCACGGCGGTCGCGCCCAGCACCAGGAACGGCACCACCAGCTCGAAGGCCCGCGCCGGGGTGGCCAGCAGCAGCACGCAGCCGACGACCGTGCCGAGCACGGCGGTCGGCAGCAGCGTCCACAACCTCCGCCCGGGCGGCAGGTCCGTCCGGCTGCCCGCGACGCTCGCGACGTACCCCGGGAAGACGGAGACCGAGTTGCTGACGTTCGCCGGCACGGGCGGCAGCCCGACCGCGATCAACGCCGGGAAGGTGATGAGGGAACCGCCCCCGGCCACCGCGTTCATCGTGCCCGCGGCGAGACCGGCGGCGAGCAGGAGCGCGGCGTCGGAGAGGTCCATGATCCCCAGAGGCTAGTACGCTCCCGTCCGCGCCGCCCGGCCGCGGACTCAACCTTTCGCCGCCCTGCCGCGTCGTTCCCGGCGACAGGGTCGACGAGGGGAGTGGGACGTGCACGGTCACAACGGGGGGTCGACGGGTGGATGACCCGGAGTTCCGTGAATTCGTCGAGGTCCGCTACGCCGACCTGTTGCGCACCGCGTACCTGCTGACCGGCAGCCGGGACGCGGCGCAGGACCTGGTGCACGAGGCGCTGCTGAAGGTGATGCGGCACTGGCGGCGCGGCGGTGGTCGCCCTGCCGCTCGGGGAGCCCGCGGACGTGCGCGCGCTGGACGCCGCCGGCCGGGTCCTCGCGTCGATCCCGGTACGCGAGCCGGAACGGGGTGAGCGCCTCTTCGGCGAAGGGCTGGTGTCGGACTGGTGATCCGGCGGCGGGCACGGGTGGGTCGCCGCCGTCCCCGCCGTCCACCCGTGTCCGGGTCGGAAATGAGCGAGGCCGTCGCGTCGTTAGGATGAGAGCGCGACGGACGAGTCGACCGGGCGGTCGCGTCGACGGGCTACGGCCCGTCGCCGAGGAACGTCCGGACTCCACAGGGCAGGGTGGTTGCTAACGGCAACCCGGGGTGACCCGCGGGACAGTGCCACAGAAAACAGACCGCCGGCCCTAAGCGGGACGGTAAGGGTGAAACGGTGGGGTAAGAGCCCACCAGCATCCCGGGTGACCGGGATGGCTAGGTAAACCCCACCCGGAGCAAGGCCAAGAATGGGTCGTCACCGCAAGATGACGGTCCGCGCAGACGCTTGAGGGCTGCCCGTCCGATGTCTGCGGGTAGGCCGCTGGAGCCTGCCGGCGACGGCAGGCCGAGATGGATGGCCGCCGCCGACGACGTCCTCCGGGGCGGCGTCGGTCACAGAATCCGGCGTACAGGTCGACTCGTCCGTCGCCCACCAGGTCGCAGCCTCGATCAAGGCTGCGACCTGGTCGTATTTCAGGCTGTCTATGGGCGTTGGCGGTCATGATTGGTTGGCGTTCGACGCCCTGGAGGCGCCCTGACGCCCTGGGGACGCCCTGATCTTGAGGGCGCAGCTGCCCATCGAAACGGCTACTGAGAATTGGCTGCCAGGAAAAGGACGGACGCGGCTCGCGTAGAATTGGCATCATCGAGACGCAGCTGTTGTGCGGCTACCCGAACTCGCCGGTAACCGGTAATTCGCGATCGCGCTCAATCATCTTTGTCCGGTGTGAGGTCTTCTGGCCGATTCTCCGATGACACCACACGCTCGCCGACGGATCCCGGAAATAGCAATGGGGAACTCCGACGGTTGATGGGCGAACAGGGTGGTGCGGGACGGGGGTCTTGTGACGGGGAGGGCGCAGTCGGCCGGCGCGGCGGCCAGGCCCGTACGAACCGCCGCGTGGTCGTGGGGGGCCGATGTGATCGCCTCGGCGGGCGCGGTAAGCGTGCTGATCGTCGTCGCGCTCTGGGTGCGGGGCGGCGGTGTGCAGGATCTTCGTGGCTGGGCGGCGGGCCTGACGTCGCTCGGCCGGTTGACCGGGCTTGTCGCGGCCGACCTGCTGCTCATCCAGGTGCTGCTGATGGCGCGCGTGCCGTGGATCGAGCGCACCTACGGACAGGACAGGCTCGCCCGTTGGCACCGCGTCGTCGGGTTCGTCTCCTTCGATCTGCTGCTCGCGCACATCGTGCTGATCACGGTCGGATACGCCGCGACGGATGGGGCCGCCGTGACAGCCGAGGCGTGGAGCCTCGTCACCACGTATCCGGGAGTGCTGCTGGCGGTCGCCGGGGCGGCCGCCCTGACGATGGTCGTGCTCACCTCCCTACGGGCCGCGCGGCGGCGGCTGCGCTACGAGGCGTGGCACCTGCTGCACCTGTACGCCTACCTCGGCGTCGGCCTGGCGCTGCCACATCAGCTCTGGACCGGGGCCGACTTCACCAGCTCCCGGGCCGCGACGCTGTACTGGTGGACCGCGTACGCCGCGTGCGCCGGCGCGGTGGTCGCCTTCCGGCTCGGCCTACCGGCCTGGCGGACGCTGCGGCACCGACTCACGATCGCCGCAGTCGTCCCGGAGGCTCCCGGCGTTCACTCGATTTACATGCGCGGACGCCACCTGGACCAGTTGCCGGCACGCGCCGGGCAGTTCTTCCAGTGGCGCTTCCTCAGCGGCCCGGGTTGGAGTCGCGGCCATCCGTACTCGCTGTCCGCGGTGCCGAGTGAGGACATGCTGCGGATCACGGTGCGATCCCGCGGCGAGGGCAGCGAGAAGGTGTCAGAGTTACGGCCGGGTACCCGTGTGCTGATTGAGGGGCCGTACGGCCGGCTGACCGCCGCCCGTCGCACGGCTCCGCGGGTCACCATGATCGCGTCCGGGATCGGAATTACCCCGCTGCGGACGTTGTTGGAAGAGTTACCGTACGCGCCTGGCGAAGCCACGCTGCTGTACCGGGCGCGCTCGGCAGAAGACCTGGTGTTTCGCCAGGAACTGGAGCGCCTCGCGGCCGTCCGTGGCGTGCGCGTGGAGTACCTGTTGGGGCCGCGCGGGCGGGAGAACTCGTGGCTGCCGGCCGGATTCGGCGACGACGCGAAAGCCTTGCGTGAGCTTGTCCCGGACATCGCGCAGCACGACGTGTTCGTCTGCGGACCGGATGAGTGGATGCAATCGGTGGTCCGGGCGGCGCGGCAGGCTGGCGTGCCGGCTGAGCACATTCATCTTGAGCGCTTTACCTGGTAACTCCACCACCCATCCTCATGGGCACTCACAATCCTGAGGAGGACGACATGCGCAAGATCACTATGTGGTTCCTCGCCACGATCGCCGTGGTGGTACTTCTCTTCAGCTACCGGACGTCGACCGGACTCGGTGGCTCGCCTTCGGCCGGGACCTTTGGCGGCGCAAGCGCGCCGGCCGTGGAGACCGGCCCCGGTGCGGCGGCGGACCCCAAGGCCTCACGGGGCACCGTCACCCGGTCCGGTTCCACCACCGTCGCCGACGGTCCAGCCGTGCAGACGAAGCGGGGGCCCGTCCAGGTGCAGGCCCACCTGAGCGGCGGCCGGATCACCGACATCACACCGGTGACGGTGCCGGACGAGAACAACCGCTCCCGCGAGATCAACAAGCATGCGGTGCCGCAGCTGCGCGCCGAGGCGCTCGCCGCGCAGAACGCGCAGGTCGACGCGGTGTCCGGGGCGACGCTGACCAGCGAGGGCTACACGAAGTCGCTCCAGGCCGCGCTGGACGGCGCCCACTTCGAGGCCAAGCCGTGACCAGGCAGGCGTTCGTCGAGCAGATCATGGGTCTGCCCGTCAGCGTGCATCTGCGCGGTCCCGGTGCCGACTCCCCGGCGGCGGCGAACGCCGTCGCCGGGGCCTTCGCCGAACTGCGCGCGATGGACGCCGTCTTCAGCCCATACCGCCCGGACAGCCGGCTGAGCGCCCTGAACCGGGGAGAGCCAGTACATGACCCGTTGGTCGACGCGGTACTCGACCTGTGCGAGCAGGCGCGGCAGCGTACCGGCGGCTACTTCAACGCCTACCTTCCCGAACCCGGCGGTGGCACCCACTTCGACCCGTCCGGCCTCGTTAAGGGCTGGGCCGTCGAGCGCGCCGCGGAGCACCTGGAGGGGTACGCGTACTACCTGAATGCCGGTGGGGACATGACGGTACGCGGATCCTGGCGCGTAGGCGTGGAGGATCCGGCACAGCCCGACAAGCTCCTCACCACCATCGAGGTCGTCGACGGGGCAATCGCGACCTCGGGCAGTGCACACCGCGGGGCCCACATCGTAGATCCGCACACCGGCGCCCCCGCCCGGGGCGTGCGCTCGGTCACCGTCATCGGCCCGTCCCTGACCTGGGCGGACGTGTACGCCACCGCAGCGGCTGCGCAGGGACCTCAGGCGGTGACATGGCTCGCCACGCTACCCGGGTACGAGGCCCTGCTCGTCGGCGACGACGGCGCCCTACTGGCCACGCCCGGCTGGTCACTACCCGCCTAACGCAGTGGCCGGTTCGCCGGCGAGGATGAACACGCCCTGCCACGGATCCTGAGCTGATCCATCGACAGGACGCAGATCAGCTATCGTGTTCGGGCGAGGCGTTGATGGGGACGAGTACCGCCGAACGCAGCCAGGAGCGACCCGGGGATGGTGGAAGCCCGGGGGTGTGCGCGGTGGGAAGATCACCCCGGAGCCGTCGGAAGAAAGGCCGGAGGCCGAGTAGAACCGACCGCACGATCAAACGAGAGGGCCGCACGCGGCCAAGGAGGGTGGTACCGCGGGGCTGACCGGCCTCGTCCCTCCGCCGGAGCACCACACGCATCCGACGGAGGAGTGATGTACCGCAGCGTCCCGACCCAGGTGGATCTCCCTGCTCTCGACCACGAGATCCTGCACTTCTGGCACGCCAACAGCGTCTTCGCGCGCAGCCTGGAGCAGTCCCAGGGCCGCCCGGAATGGGTGTTCTACGAAGGGCCGCCGACCGCGAACGGCATGCCCGGCGCCCACCACATCGAGGCCCGGGTGTTCAAGGACGTCTTTCCGCGCTACAAGACGATGAAGGGCTTCCACGTCGCCCGGAAGGCGGGCTGGGACTGCCACGGCCTGCCGGTCGAGCTGGCCGTCGAGCGTGAGCTGGGCTTCTCCGGCAAGCAGGACATCGAAAAGTTCGGCATCGCCGAGTTCAACGCCCGCTGCCGCGAGTCGGTCACCCGGCACACCGACGCGTTCGCCCAGCTCACAGAGCGGATGGGCTACTGGGTCGACATGGACGACGCCTACCGGACCATGGACCCGGAGTACATCGAGTCCGTCTGGTGGTCGTTGAAGCAGATCTTCGACAAGGGCCTGCTGGTCGAGGACTTCCGCGTCGCGCCGTGGTGCCCGCGGGACGAGACCGGCCTGTCGGACCATGAACTCGCCCAGGGGTACGAGACGGTCGTCGACCCGTCGGTCTACGTCCGGTTCCCGTTGACCTCCGGCCCGCTCGCGGACCGGGCGTCGCTGCTGGTCTGGACGACCACGCCGTGGACGCTGCCCTCGAACGTCGCGGTGGCTGTCCACCCGGACGTCCGGTACGTCGTCGCGACGGACGGCAACGAGCAGCTCGTCGTGGCCGAGCCGCTGCTGGCGTACGCGCTGGGCGACGGCTGGGATCTCACGGGGGAGTCGTTCCGGGGCAAGGAGCTGGAGCGGTGGACCTACCGGCCCCCGTTCGACCTGGTCGAGATCCCCGACGCGCACATCGTGATCCTGGCGTCGTACGTGACCACGGACAGCGGCACCGGCCTGGTCCACCAGGCGCCTGCCTTCGGCGCGGACGACCTCGCCAGCAGCCGGGCGTACGGACTGCCGATGGTCAACCCGGTGCAGCCCAACGGCCGCTTCGAGCCGGACCTTGCGCTGATCGGCGGCCTGTTCTTCAAGGAGGCGGACCGGCCGCTCGTGGAGGACCTGACCGCCCGGGGGCTGCTCTTCAAGCATGTGCCCTACGAGCACAGCTACCCGCACTGCTGGCGCTGCCACACCGCGCTGATCTATTACGCCCAGCCCTCCTGGTACGTCCGGACCACCGAGGTCCGCGACGAGCTGCTGCGCGAGAACGAACGGACCACCTGGCACCCCGCCACCGTCAAGCACGGCCGGTACGGCGACTGGCTGAACAACAACGTCGACTGGGCGCTCTCCCGGCGGCGTTACTGGGGCACCCCGCTGCCCATCTGGCGGTGCCAGAACGAGCACCTGACCTGTGTCGGGTCGCTGGCCGAACTGAGCGAGCTGACCGGCGACGACCTGACCGGCCTGGACCCTCACCGGCCGTACATCGACGACGTCACCTTCACCTGCCGGTGCGGCGTGACGGCCCGGCGGGTGGCGGAGGTCATCGACGCCTGGTACGACTCTGGCTCAATGCCTTTCGCGCAGTTCGGCTACCCCTACCGCAACGCCGAGCTCTTCGCCCAGCGCTACCCGGCGCAGTTCATCTCCGAGGCCATCGACCAGACCCGCGGTTGGTTCTACACGCTGATGGCGGTCGGCACGCTGGTCTTCGACCGGTCGCCGTACGAGACGGTGGTCTGCCTCGGCCACATCCTGGCCGAGGACGGCCGGAAAATGTCCAAGCACCTGGGCAACATCCTGGAACCGATCCCGCTGATGGACCAGCACGGCGCGGACGCCGTCCGCTGGTTCATGGCCGCGGTGGGCTCGCCGTGGTCGGCCCGCCGGGTCGGGCACACTGCCCTCCAGGAGGTCGTTCGCAAGATCCTGCTGACCTACTGGAACACCGTCGCCTTCCAGGCCCTGTACGGCCGTACGGCCAAGTGGTCCCCTTCGGCCGCCGACCCGGCGCCCGAGGACCGGCCGGTCCTCGACCGGTGGCTGCTCTCCGAGCTGAACACGCTGGTGCAGCAGGTGGACGCCGCGATGGCCGGGTTCGACACGCACCAGGCGGGCCGGCTGCTGTCGACCTTCATCGACGACCTGTCCAACTGGTATGTCCGGCGCAGCCGCCGGCGCTTCTGGCGGGGGGACCCGGCCGCGCTCGCCACCCTGCACGAGGTGCTCTCCACGCTCACCCTGCTGCTGGCGCCGCTCACTCCGTTCATCGCCGAGCGCGTCTGGCAGGACCTGGTCGCGCCCGTGACCCCGGATGCCGCCCAGTCGGTGCACCTGGCCGGGTACCCGGTCGCCGACGAGTCGCTGATCGACCCCGCGCTGTCCCGTCAGATGGCGCTCGCCCGGCGGCTGGTCGAGCTGGGCCGCGCGGCACGGGCGGACTCCGGGATGAAGGTGCGCCAGCCGCTGTCCCGCGCACTGGCCTCGGCTGCGGACTTCGAGGAGCTCTCCCCCGACCTGCTGGCCGAGATCGCGGCCGAGTTGAACGTGGGCTCGGTCACTGCGGTGGGCGGAGCGGTCGCCTCGTTGGTGGACACCACCGCGAAGGCGAACTTCCGTACCCTCGGCAAGCGGCTCGGCAAGGCGGTACAGCACGTGGCCGCCGCGATCGCGGCGGCCGACGCGGCGGCGCTCAAGGACTCCCTGCGGGAGACGGGGTCGGCCACCGTCCTGGTGGGGGACGAGCCGGTGACGCTCGGCCCGGACGAGGTGGTGATCGTCGAGACGCCACGTGAGGGCTGGGCGGTGGCCGCCGACGCCGGGGCCACCTTGGCGCTGGACCTGCACCTCACCCCGGAGCTGCGCCGGGCCGGGACGGCGCGGGACGCGATCCGGCAGATCCAGGAGGCCCGCAAGTCCAGTGGGCTGGAGGTGACCGACCGGATCGTGCTGCGGTACCGGCCGACGCGGGAGGAGACGGCGCTCGCCCTGGCCGAGCATCGCGAACTCGTCGCCGAGGAGGTGCTCGCCACCGACTGCGCCGAGGGCGAGCCGTCCTGGCCGGACGCCGAGCCGTTCACCGACGAGTCGCTCGGTCTGACTTTCTGGCTCCGCCGGGCCTGACGTACCGGCGCCCCGGGCCGCTTCCGCGGTGCGGGGCGCTTTCCGTCATCGGCGAGGAGTGACAATGCGGTTGTACCTGTCCTCGTTCCGACTCGGGAATCGGCCGGAGCGGATGCTTGACCCGCTACGGGGCGACACCCGTGCCGCAGTCGTCACCAACGCCGACGACTACAAGGATGTGGACCTTCGCGCCATTTCAGTGGAGCGGGAACTGAACGACCTGCGTGGAGTGGGTCTCAAGCCCGTCGAGGTCGACCTGCGCCGGTACTTCGACCGTCCCGACGCGCTGCGTCCGGTGCTCGAGGAGACCGACCTGATCTGGGTCAGGGGCGGAAACCCGTTCATCCTCCGGCGGGCCATGACGCCGACCGGCACCGACGAGATCCTGCGCGAACTGCTGGCGGAGGACCGGGTCGTCTACGGCGGGTACAGCGCCGGGCGTGCGTACTGACTCCGTCACTGCACGGCATCGAACTGGTCGACGACCTGCACGACGTTCCGGCCGGATACCCGGCGGCGGTCGTCTGGGACTGCCTCGGCCTGCTGCCGTACTTCATCCTGTCGCACTACCGGTCGGACCATCCGAAGTCGGCCCTGATCGACAAGAGCCTGGAGTACGTGGTCGGCCACCACATGCCGTTCATAGCGCTGCGCGATGGGTAGGCGCTATTGACTCCCGCCGGCGTTCCGATCGGGCATGCAACGGGCGCGGGAGAGTGCTCCCAACTAGCAGCTTGGGAATTGCCGGTCTCCGGCTGGCTGCTGGGTTGGCGTCCTGGTCTCGCGGGTCTGTCGCGGCCTCGGCTGGGCCCTGCTGTCCTCGCCCAATGGCACGCGAATGGCACGCCGGATGCTCGCCTCGACCGTCGACCGGAAGCGATCGCCGACCCCTGCCTTGCAAAGATCAAGACTGCTGTCGGCCTGCGTCGGCCACTGCCGCTGACCTGCTCGACCTGTCGGCTGCCGCCGGTCGGCACTCCTGCCTGTCGGCCGGCTTGGCTGTACGGATGGCTGTACAGCCACCTCCTGATCCTCCCAGGCGTGGCTCCCAAGCTAGACCCTCTGATCCGTAGGAGCGTCCCGCATCCGCCGTTACCCGCCTCGCCTCCCCGCTGGCTCGTAGCCGACGTTCGTCCATCGAGTCACGTCACTCAGGTAGAACATGCGTCGCTCTGTTGCCTGTGCCACGATGCGCGCGTGAGGTGTGCTCAAGCGTCTAACTGTCGTTCCACTTCCACCCCCAATTTCCCTTATCAGACAAGGACGTCTCGGTGAGCAACACACCGCATCTCGGTCCCGTGCCCCAACGCATCGCCGTCGATGCGGAACTGGTGCGTCGGCTCGTCGCCGACCAGTTCCCCCAGTGGGCCGGCCTCCCGGTTCAGCCGGTAGCCAACGGCGGCTGGGACAACTGGACCTTCCACCTCGGCTCCGGGATGTCGGTGCGTTTGCCCAGCGCAGCCGAGTACGCCTTGGCGGTCGACAAGGAGCACCGGTGGCTGCCGGAACTCGCCCCCCGGCTCTCGCTGCCCATCCCCGTCCCACTGGCGAAAGGGGAACCCGGCGCGGGCTACCCCTACTCGTGGTCGATCTACTCATGGCTCGACGGCGAGCCTGCGAGCGCGGACCGCATCGCCGACCCCGTCCGATTCGCCATCGACCTGGCCGAGTTCCTGTCGGCGTTGCAGAGCATCGATCCCACCGGCGGTCCCCTCCCCGGGCAGCACAACTGGTTCCGGGGCGGCACGCTGCGCACCTATGGCCGGGACGCCCAGCGCGCGCTTACGGCGCTGGACGGCCACGTCGACGTCGACCTGGCCCACGAGATCTGGAAGAACGCACTGGACGCATCCTGGGACGGAGCGCAGACCTGGTTCCACGGTGACGTCGCCCAGGGAAATCTCCTGCTCAACGACGGGGAGCTGGCCGCTGTCATCGACTTTGGGACGTGCGGCGTCGGCGATCCGGCCTGTGACCTGGCGATCGCATGGACATTGTTGACCGCCGAGGGTCGGCAGGCGTTCCGCGAGCGACTGTCCGTCGGCGGGGCGACGTGGGCGCGTGGGCGCGGCTGGGCCCTCTGGAAGACGCTCATCGCCTGTGCCCGGACCTTGGGCAAGGCCGACGAACAGGCCGCGATCGCACTGCGCGTCCTCGGTGAGATCTTCGCCGAATACGTGGCGGACAGCCGGCGGCAGCAGTGCCGGCCTTGAGCACCGGGACTTCGACGGTTTTCGTCGCGGGCAGCCTGCCATCCCCACAAAGAAGGCGGCAGTCGTCTGGGGACTCAACCAGGTGCATGACTGCGTAGTCCCCTCTGAACGAGAACGTCACTGCCGGCCGCGGGCGCTGCTGGCCTCCGGCGGGTTCGCCGGCGACGCCGCGGTGGCGCCGCTCACGGCCGGCCGCGAGGGCGCCCCGGTGCGGCAGCAGACCGGGCGGCTGCCGGTCGTCGTGTTCTCGCACGGCGCGCACGGCCGCCGGGCCGAAGCCATCATCGTGGTGCAGGAGCTGGCCAGCCACGGGTACGCGGTGGTCACAGTGGACCACACGTACGATGCGTTCAGCGTGTTCCCCGACGGCCGGCTCACCGTCCCGGTCATCGGCGGCGGCCGCCCATGGGTGTTGTCGGTCATCACCGGACTTGTCGAGTAGGCCGGGGGCTCAGTCGTGCTCAGCTGCACCGGTCACCCGGTGGGATGCGGCGTGCATCACCTCGGTCACCAGCCGACGCGCATGCCCGCCCCTGGCGCGGTAGAGGGCGCGACGGCCATCCCGTCGCACGCTCACCAGCCCCGCCAACCGAAGCTTGCCGAGGTGCTGCGACACCGCCGGCCGCGCCATCCCGACCGCCGCCACGAGCGCCGTCACGTCGTACTCGCCCTCGCTGAGCAGCCACATCAGCCGTAGCCGCGTTCCGTCGGCCAGCATCCGCAGCATTTCGGTCGCCGCCTCCACCTCCGGCCCGCGGGGAAGGCGTTGTTGCAGGTCACTGGCATCTGCAACGTTGTCGCGTGCGTACATGAGCACATATTATCGCCGCCGTCGACGGGTACGGACCGTCCGTGCGACCGCACGACCTGGGGGAGCGGTGAACGACCACGACCACGGCCACTCGCACGAACACGACGACCACAAACACGACGAGCACGAACACGGCCACCGTCACGACGGCCGGCTCGCCGCGTGGTGGCATCGACTGGCCCACGCCGTCGTCCCGCACTCCCACGACTCGCGGGCAAAGATCGACCCCGCGTTGGAGTCGTCCCGCGACGGGCTACGCGCCCTGTGGATCTCCCTGGTCGGCCTCGGGATCACGGCCGTCGCCCAGGCGGTCATCGTGGTGCTCTCCGGTTCGGTCGCCCTGCTCGGGGACACCCTCCACAACGTCGCCGACGCCCTGACCGCCGTACCGCTGGGAATCGCTTTTCTCCTCGGCCGCCGCGCGGCCACCCGCGCCTACACCTACGGCTACGGCCGCGCCGAAGACCTCGCCGGCATCATCATCGTCGCGGTCATCGCCGCGTCCGCCATCGCCGCCGCCTGGACCGCCGTCACCCGGCTGCTGCACCCCACCGATGTGACACACCTGCCCTGGGTGGCCGCCGCCGGCCTCGTCGGCTTCGCTGGCAACGAGCTCGTCGCCCAGTACCGCATCCGCGTCGGCCGACGCATCGGCTCCGCCGCCCTGGTCGCCGACGGCCTGCACGCCCGCACCGACGGGTACACCTCCCTCGCCGTCCTCGCCGCCGCCGGCGGCGCCGCACTCGGCTGGCGCTGGGCGGACCCCGTCGTCGGCGTGGTCATCGCCGTCGCCATCACGCTCGTGCTCAAAGACGCCGCTCGCGAGGTCTACCGACGCCTCATGGACGCCGTCGACCCCGCCCTGGTCGACCAGGCCGAGACCGCGCTGCGGGCCGTCGACGGCGTCCGCGACGTAGCCGCGGTGCGGCTCCGCTGGATCGGGCACCGGCTGCACGCCGAAGCGGAACTGGTCGTGGACGCCGACCTCAGCCTCGTCGCCGCACACGAGATCGCCGCCGACGCCGAGCATCAGCTCACCCACGCCGTGCCCCGGCTGACCGGCGCCACCGTGCACACCGACCCGGACAGCCACCCCGGCGGACACCACCACCCTGATCTGTCCCACCGGCGCCGGCAGCCGTTCCGCTGATCGAGCCCGTGCGGCGCGAGCGGCATCAGCGACGCCGCTTCACCCCTACGTAGAGTTCCGATACAGTCGCGTCCATGCGGATGACGATCCCGGTGGCGAAGGTGCTCTCGGCGCTGCTCGCCGACCCGGAGGCCGAGCGGTACGGCCTCGACCTGATGAAGCTCACCGGCCTGCCCAGCGGCACCCTCTACCCGGTGCTGCACCGCCTCCAGGCGGCCGGTTGGCTCGTCTCCGACTGGGAGGAGGTCGCCCCGACCGCCGCCGGCCGGCCCGCCCGCCGGTACTACCGGCTGACCGCCGAGGGGGTCCGCGCCGCCCGGCAGGCGCTCGCCGAGCTGCGGGCGCTCAGCCCCGATCCCCGGCCGCGTCGGGGTGGCGCCGAGCCGACGGGTGCCCCCGCGTGGTGACCCGGCGGCTGGCCGAGTGGCTGCTCCGGACGGCGGCCCGGCGCTGGCCGGCTGAGGTGCGCGACGAGCTGTCCCGCGAGTGGACCGCCGAGCTGCACGTCCTCGCCGAGCGGGGTGAAGGGCTACGGATGCTCCGCTTCGCCGGCAGCCTGGCCGTCAGTCGCTCCGCCGGCCCGCTGGTCGACCGGTCGCGGCTGGACGGACGGATCCGCCGGACGGCGGCCACGCTCCTGCTCGCCCCGGTGGCGTGCCTGGCGATCCTGCTGGTTGCGGCGGTGGTGATGAACGTCGTGGTCAACCTGGTCTTCAGCATGCCGAGCTGGGCGAACGCCGCGCATGCGCCGGTGATGACCGCCCTCACCGTGGGTCTCGCGGTGCTGCTGGCCCGGGTGGCGCACCGCAGCGCCGCCCGCAGCGCCCTGCGCGGTCCGACCCGCGCCGCGCTCGGCATCGTGCTCCCCGTCGGCCTGACCGCCGTCGGTGCGGAATACGCCATGAACGAGACCACCGACGACCTGGTCCGCGTCGCGCCGGGCCTGCTGGTGTGGCTGACCGGCCTGACCCTGGTGCTGCACCGCGCCGGGGTGCTCGCCGGTCGGGGCCGGGTCCGCGCCGCCTGGCTGGTCGGGGTGCTCGGCGCGCTCGTCGTCGCCGACCTCGCCGTCGTGCTCACCGTGGTCAACCACATCGCCGGCGGCCCGGAGACGGTCATCGACGGGGTGCCGCAGGGCGACACGATCGACCGGATCTCCGCGCCGCTGTGGCTCTTCGCAAGCTGGACGGACTGGTCGTTCGGGCTGCCCCGGCCGACGCCGTGGGAGATCTTCCTGATCGGCGACCTGATGGAGTTGCAGCCCTTCCTCTACCTGGCCTGCACCCCGTACGCGCTCGCGTACGCGATCCGGGCGGCGCGGCCGGCGGCGCCGCAGCCGGCGGACGCGCCGCCCCCCGAGCCGGCGCCGTCGCCCGCCTGACGCCGCGGCGGTCCGTCCCGCGACGCCGGGGCGGACCGGTCAGCCCGACCAGCTCACCGGGCGAACAGCGACGCCTCGTCGCGCACCGAGAGCTGCCGCAGCAGCGGCAGCCGGTCCGCCGCCGCCGCGCGGGACGCGGCGACCGCCTCCCGCCACCGCTGCGGCCCGTGCCCCGCCCGCGATTCCCGGCGTACGGCGAGGGCCACCGACTCGGTGGCGAGCAACGCGTCGAGCGCTCCGGTCGCCGCCGCCGACCCGGCCACCCGGGCGGACAACTCGTCGGCCAGGTACTCGGCGCGTTGGGTGTCCCGCAGCGCGACGCAGACCAGTAGCAGGTGCGCGCCGAAGAGCAGTGGGGCCAGCAACGACTGGACGGCGTACGCCAGCGCCGCGCCGAGCAGCTCCAGGGCTCCGGCGCCGGCCACGGTCCGCACCGGACGCACCAGGTCGGCGGCGGTGCCGAGGGTGGTGAAGACGGGCTGGGCGAGCAGCGCCCGGCGCGGGTCGCCGTTGACGAAGTGGCCCCACCTCGGGGCCGAGCAACGCCACCCGCTCCTGCGCCGGCAGCGACCCCCACAGCGGCAGCCCCAGGCAGAGCACCCGCCGCCGGCGCACCCCGACGATGCCGGCGTACGCGTTGATGTCGCCGTCCACCGCGACCACGTGCGGCCGGGCGTCGGCGGCCGGGGTCAGTCCGGGCAGGGCAGCCGCTCGAGCGGCGCCGGAGTGGCGGCGGGGCGCACCACCTGGGCGAAACACGCCCCGACGTTCGCCCGCTGCCAGCCGAAGACCGAGGCGGCGGTCTTCGCCACCCGGACCCGGAAGACCAGCCGGACGCCCGGATCGGCGCTCTCGACCGTCAGCACCTCGACCCCGTCGACGGCGTCGGTGGCGTCCCGCAGCGCCGGCCCGGACGCGGACGGCGCGGCCAGCAGCGCGGCCCGGGTCCGCTGCGCCGTCGACGTCACCTCCCGGTCGGCGCGCCGGTCCAGCCGGTGCTGGGACCGGTCCCGCAGCAGCGGCACCGCCACCAGCACCCCGGCCGCGGCGAGCGCCCCGAGCACGGCGGCGGCCAGCAGGCGGCGTCGCAGCCGTGCCGATGTCCATCCCCCGTACCGCACCCGGGGATTGTGCGTCACCGACCCGGTGCGCGGCTGCCCCGTTCTTCGCCGTTCCGCCATCCGGCGGCCGGCAGCACGTCTAATGTGGAGGACATCGGCGACTTTTTGTGGCGATCCGGTGGCGGCCGGACGCTACGCGGTGCACAGTGATCTCATGAGCGACAGCGGAAGTGGTGCGCACTACTACTGGTGCACGCGACACCACCGGGTCGAGACCGATGCCGACGTGTGCCCTGCGAAGCACGTTCTCGGACCGTACGCCTCAGCCGCCGACGCGGAGAACGCCCTGCAGCAGGTGCAGGAGCGCAACGAAGCGTGGGAAGCCGAGGATGCCCGTTGGGCCGGGGAGGGCAGGTAGACGGCGCGGGACGGCCCGCGTCGAGGTACTCCGTGCTCCGCGAGGAGCCACGCGAGAGCACGTCCCCAAGGAGGGAACCGAGATGGCCGAAGCACAAAAGGCCACCACCCGCCCGGCCGCCAAACGTACGACCGCGAAGAAGACCGCCGCGACGCGGCGGTCCACGGGGGCCGCCACGGCCAGGACGGCGACGGTCAGCAAGGCGTCTCCGAACGCCTCGGGCGCCGGCGCCGGCCGGGTGCCGGCGAAGCAGGCCGTCGCGAAGAAGGCCGCCGCCAAGAAGGTGGTGGCGGCGGCGCGGAAGGCGCCCGCGAAGAAGGCCCCGGCCACCAAGACCACGGCGAAGAAGGCGCCGGCCACGAAGGCCGCGACGAAGAAGGCGCCCGCGAAGAAGGCGCCCGCGAAGAAGGCCGCCGCGAAGAAGGCCGCCGCGAAGAAGGCGCCCGCGAAGAAGGCGCCCGCCAAGAAGACCACCGCGGCGGCGAAGAAGGCTCCCGCCAAGAAGACCACCGCGGCGGCGAAGAAGGCTCCCGCGCGGAAGGCGGCGGCCAGGACCACGGCGGTGAAGAAGGCCGGCCCCGCGGCGAAGAAGACCGCCGCGAAGAAGACCACGACCGCGGCGAAGAAGGCCCCGGCGAAGAAGACCACCGCCGCGAAGGCCACCTCCACCCGCCCGACCGGGGGCGCCCGCAAGGCGGCGGCGCAGAAGGCTCCGGCGAAGAAGGCCACCGCCGCCTCCTCGACCACCACGCGCAAGGCGGCGGCCAGGAAGGCGACCTCCGCGGCGTCGTTCGTAGAGCCCGTCGAGGCCAGGACGAGCACCTCGTCCGGCACCCACAAACGGCTCACCGCCGCCCGGAAGCCCGCCGGCACGAGAGTCGTCGCCGGCCGTTCGACGATCAAGCCGGCGAGCGCCCGGAAGTCGGCCGGCTGACGCTTGGAGTTCGCCGCTGACCGCCGTACGTCGGGCCGGTGAGCGGATCACGCGCCGCGCTGTCAGGATTGACGCCGTGGTGATCCGACGCGTACTGGCGCCCCGCATCGACTTCGGCGCGCTGCGCCGCGAGCTGGGACTGCCCGAGGGCTTCCCGGCCGCGGCGCAGCGCGAGGCGGACGAGGCGGCCGGCGCGCCGCTGCCGGCCGCCGCCGACCGCACCGACATCCCGTTCGTCACGGTCGACCCCGCGACCTCGCGCGACCTCGACCAGGCGATGCACCTCAGCCGCCGTCCCGGTGGCGGCTTCCGGGTCCGGTACGCGATCGCCGACGTCGCCACGCACGTACGCCCCGGCGGTCCGCTCGAGGAGGAGACCTGGCGCCGCGGCCAGACCGTCTACCTGCCCGACGGCAACGTGCCGCTGCACCCGCACACGCTCAGCGAGGGGGCGGCCAGCCTGTTGCCCGACGCCGACCGGGCGGCGGTGCTGTGGACCATCGACCTCGACGCCGACGGCGACACGGTCGCCGTCGCGCTGGAACGCGCCCGGGTGCGCAGCCGGGCCAAGCTCGACTACGTCGGCGTGCAGCTCGACGCCGACGCCGGCCGGCTGCCCGAGCCGATCGCCCTGCTGCCCGAGATCGGCGCGCTGCTCACCGCCCGGGGGCTGCGCCGGGGCGCGATCAACCTGCCCCTGCCCGAGCAGGACGTCGAACCGGACGGTGACGGCTGGCGGCTGGTGCTGCGTGGGCCGGGACCGATGGAGGACCACAACGCCCAGATCTCCCTGCTGACCGGGATGGCCGCCGCCGACATCATGCTCGCCGGCCGGATCGGCCTGCTGCGGACGATGCCGCCGCCGAAGCCGGAGGCGGTCGCCCGGCTGCGGCTCGCCGCCGCCCCGCTCGGGGTGGACTGGCCGGCGGACCGGAGCGTCGGCGAGGTGCTCGCCGGGCTGGACGCCTCCCGGCCGCGGGCGGCGGCCTTCATCGACCAGGCGGCCGAGCTGATGCGCGGCGCGGCGTACACCTCCTTCGACGGGGAGCCGCCGGAGCAGCCCGAGCACGGCGGGGTGGCCGCCGCGTACGCCCACGTCACCGCGCCGCTGCGTCGACTGGCCGACCGGTACGCGACGGAGGTCTGCCTGGCGCTGCACGAGGGCCGGGCGGTGCCCGACTGGGCGCGCGCCGCGCTGCCGAAGCTGCCGGAGGTGATGGCGACGACCGACCGGACGGCGTCGGCGGCCACCCGCGGCGCGATCGAGCTGGCCGAGGCGGTGCTGCTGGAGCACCGGGTGGGGGAGACCTTCGAAGCGGCGGTGCTGGACGTGGACGCGCCACCGAACGGCAACTCGAAGCCCGGCCGGGAGCCCGGCGGCACGGTCGCCCTGGACGAGCCGCCGGTCCGCGCCCGCTGCACCGGCGACCTCCCGCTCGGCGAGCGGGTCCAGGTCCGCCTGACCACCGCCGACCCGACCCAGCGCAAGGTCGTCTTCGACCGCGCCTGACCGCCCTCGACCGCGGGCGGCGGCCGGCGGGGCGGGGTCAGCGGGGATTCTCACAGCGGCTCGCGCTGCTGCCGGGCGGGGCGGTTTGCGAGGATGACGGCATGGCTTACGACGCGACCACGCTGCCCGACGTCTCCGGGCTGACCGTCGGCATCATCGGTGGCACCGGCGACCAGGGGCGGGGGCTCGCCTACCGGTTCGCCCGGGCCGGACAGCGGGTGCTGATCGGTTCCCGTTCCGCCGAGCGCGCGGCGCAGTCCGCCGCCGAGATCGCCGCCCTGCCCGGCGTCCCGGCCGGCGCGGAGGTGGCCGGCGCCGACAACGACGAGGTCGCCCGCGACAGCGACGTGGTGATCATCGCGGTCCCGTGGGACGGGCACGCCGCCATCGTCGCCGCGCTGGCCGAGCCGCTCGCCGGCAAGATCGTGGTGGACTGCGTCAACCCGCTCGGGTTCGACAAGCAGGGCCCGTACGCCCTCCGGGTCGAGGAGGGCAGCGCCGTCCAGCAGGCCGCCCGGCTGCTGCCCGACTCCCGGGTCTGCGCGGCGTTCAACCACGTCAGCGCGCCGCTGCTGGCCGACCCGGAGGTCGACCGGATCGACCTCGACGTGCTGATCTGCACCGAGGACCGGGAGCTGGTCAACGTGGTGGCCGCGCTCGCCGCCCGGATCCCCGGCATGCGTGGCATCTACGCCGGGCGGCTGCGCAACGCCCACCAGATCGAGGCGTTCACCGCCAACCTGATCGCCATCAACAAGCGCTACAAGGCGCACGCCGGCATCCGGGTCACCGACCTCTGACCGACCTGCCGCCCGCGCACCGGACCGGAGGCGCACTGTCACACCCGCAGGGCACCATCGGCGGATGGAGTGGCAACTGGTGATCGACTGTCGGGAGCCGGAGCGGCTCGTCGGGTTCTGGGCGGAGGCGCTGCGATACCGTCCGCAGCCGCCGCCGGAGGGGTACGCGACCTGGCGTGACTGGTACCTGTCGGTGGGCGTCCCGGCCGACGAACTCGGCGAGGGTGACTGTGTGGACCGGTTGGAGGATCCGGTCGGGGCCGGGCCCCGGATCTGGTTCCAGCCGGTCCCGGAGCCGAAGTCGGTCAAGAACCGGCTGCACATCGACCTGAAGGTCGGTGGCGGGCGTGCGGTGCCGCTGCCGGAGCGGCGGGCGCGGATCGACGCCGAGGTGGCCCGGCTGGTGAAGCTCGGGGCGCGGGTGCTGGGGGCGATGGACGACCCGGAGAACAACTACTACTCGGTCCAGCTCGCCGACCCCGAGGACAACGAGTTCTGCGTGGGCTGACCGGAGCCGGCCGGCGTGGTTGCGGGGCGGTGCGGCCGGTCGACCGCACCGCCCGTCGTGCTCAGAACGTGTGCTCGGCGGCCGGGAACTCGCCGCCGCGGACCTCCTCGGCGAAGCGGCGGGTCGCGTCGGTCAGCGCGCCGGCCAGGTCGGCGTAGCGCTTGACGAAGCGCGGCGCCCTGCCGGTACGCAGACCGGCCATGTCCTGCCAGACCAGGACCTGCGCGTCGGTGTCCGGCCCGGCGCCGATGCCGACGGTGGGGATCCGCAGCTCGGCGGTGATCCGCTTGGCCACCTCGCCGGGCACCATCTCCAGCACCACCGCGAACGCGCCCGCCTCGGCCACCGCCCGGGCGTCGGCGATCACCTCGTCGGCCGTGTCGCCGCGCCCCTGGACCCGGTAGCCGCCCAGGGTGTGCTCGCTCTGCGGGGTGAAGCCGATGTGCGCCATCACCGGGATGCCGGCGCCGACGATCGCCGCGATCTGGTCGGCGCAGCGTCGCCCGCCCTCCAGCTTCACGGCGTGGCAGCCGCCCTCCTTCATGAACCGCACCGCCGTGCGCAGCGCCTGCGTCGGTCCCTCCTCGTACGAGCCGAAGGGCAGGTCGCCGACGATCAGCGAGTGCCGGGTCGCCCGTACCACCGCGCGGACCAGCGGCAGCAGCTCCTCGGCGGTCACCGGCAGGGTGGTCTCGTAGCCGAAGACGTTGTTCGCCGCCGAGTCGCCGACCAGCAGCACCGGGATCCCCGCCTGGTCGAAGATCGAGGCGGTGTACTGGTCGTACGAGGTGAGCATCGCCCAGCGCTCACCGCGCTCCTTGGCGGTGATCAGGTCGCGGGTACGGACCCGTCGGGTGGCCGGCCCGCCGTAGAGGGCGGTCACCTCGGTCGGGGTGGACTCCACCATGACTCTCTCCTTCCTCGAGGCCGCCTCCGCGGTCCCCGGGTTCCGCCGCGATCGTCGCACCGGACGGCCGGCCCACGGCAGGGCAGAGTGGAGGATTTCACTCCCCGGCCGGCCGGGGAGCCGGTCAGCCGTGCTCGCGCCAGCGGTTGGTGATGGGCAGTCGGCGGTCCCGCCCGAACGCCTTGATGGAGATCTTCGTGCCCGGGGCGGACTGCCGCCGCTTGTACTCGGCGGTATCCACCATCCGCAGCACCTTGTCCACGATCGCCGGGTCGTGCCCCGACTCGATCAGGCCGTCCCGGCCGAGGTCACCGTCGACGTAGCCGATCAGGATCGGGTCGAGGACGTCGTAGTCCGGCAGGGTGTCGCTGTCCAGCTGACCCGGGCTCAGCTCGGCCGACGGCGGCTTGCCGATCGAGTTCTCCGGGATCGGGGCGGTCTCGCCCCGGCGGGCGGCGTCGGCGTTGCGCCACTTGGCCAGCCGCCAGATCAGCGTCTTCCAGACGTCCTTGACCGGGTTGTAGCCGCCCACCGAGTCGCCGTAGAGGGTGGAGTAGCCCACCGCCAGCTCGCTCTTGTTGCCGGTGGTGAGGACCAGATGGCCCTCCTGGTTCGACAGCGCCATCAGGACCACCCCCCGGGCCCGGGCCTGGAGGTTCTCCACGGCCACCCCGGAGAGCGACATGTTGGCCAGGTAGGCGTCCACCATGGGCTGGATGGGCTGGATCCGGTAGTCCAGGCCGGTCCGCTTGGCCAGTTCCTCGGCGTCCGCCCGGGAGTGCTCCGAGGAGTGCTGACTGGGCAGCGACACCCCGACCACCCGCTCCGCGCCGAGCGCGTCCACCGCGATGGCCGCCGACACCGCGGAGTCGATGCCGCCGGAGAGGCCGAGCACGACCGAGGGGAAGCGGTTCTTGTTGACGTAGTCGCGCAGGCCGAGCACCAGCGCCTGCCACACCTCGGCCTCGTCGGCGACCGGCTCGATGATCCCGCCGACCGCGACCTCGTCGGTGTCGGCGGGCGGCAGGATGTCGCTGACCTTGACCCGGACCACCCGCATCCCGTCGGCCAGCTCCTCGCCGTGGTCGACCGGCTCCTTCGCCGGCGGCAGCTCCAGGTCGTGCACCAGCAGGTGCTCGACGAACTGCGGCGCCCGGGCGAGCAGCGCGCCGTCGGGGCCGACGATCATCGAGTCGCCGTCGTAGACCAGCTCGTCCTGGCCGCCGACCATGTTCACGTACGCGATGGTGGCGCCGGCCTCCGCCGCCCGCCGGCGGACCAGCGGCAGCCGGATGTCGTCCTTGTTCAGCTCGTACGGCGAGCCGTTGATGTTGAGCACCAGCCCCACCCCGGCCTGCCGGGCCACCGCGAACGGCCCGCCGGCCTGCCAGAGGTCCTCGCAGATGGTCAGCGCGACGTCCACCCCGCCGATCCGCACCACGGTCAGCGTGTTGCCGGGCACGAAGTAGCGGTCCTCGTCGAACACTCCGTAGTTGGGCAGGTGGTGCTTGAAGTAGGTGGCCACGATGCGGCCCCGGTGCAGCAGCGCGGCGGCGTTGCGGGCGCCCTTGCCCGGCACGGCGTCGGCGCTCACCTGCGGCGGGCCGTCGGCGTCCAGGTAGCCGACCATGACCGGCAGCTCGCCGAGCCCGTCGGCGGCCAGGTCGGCGGCGAGCCGGTCCAGGGCGGCCTTGGACGCGGCCACGAACGACCGGCGGAAGACCAGGTCCTCCACCGGGTAACCGGTCAGCATCAGCTCGGGGAAGAGCACCAGCTGGGCGCCGGCGTCTGCGGCCTTACGGGTCCAGCTGCGGACCAGGTCGGCATTGCCGCCGATGTCGCCGACCGTCGGGTCGACCTGGCACAGGGCGAGACGCAGGGTGGGCATCTCCTCATCTTGCCCCAGCACCGCGGACCCTTCACCGCAGGACGCGGGAGACGTCGGCCACCCCTCGCCCGGCCCTGCCGGACGCCCCCGGGCCCGGCGGCCGGGCCACGGCGGGACGCGCGCCGGATGGTCGCGTAACGTCGGCGTAACGAGGCCGGTGGAGACTGGGCGGTCAGGCCGGACCGGCCCGACCGGTCGCCGGAGATCAGTGTCGCGAGGGGTGGAAGTGGACCGTCAGCAGGAGTTCGTCCTCCGTACGCTGGAAGAGCGGGACATCCGGTTCGTCCGGCTGTGGTTCACCGACGTGCTCGGGACGCTGAAGAGCGTGTCCGTGGCCCCCGCGGAGCTGGAGGCGGCCTTCGAGGAGGGCATCGGCTTCGACGGTTCGGCGATCGAGGGCTTCGCCCGGGTCTTCGAGTCCGACATGGTGGCCATGCCCGACCCGACCACCTTCCAGGTCTTCCCCTTCGAGGGCGGGGTCAGCGGCGAGAGCGCCCGGATGTTCTGCGACATCCTGCTGCCCGACGGCGGGCCCTCCTGGGCCGACCCGCGGCACGTGCTGCGCCGGATGCTCTCCAGGGCGGCCGAGAAGGGCTTCACCTTCTACACCCACCCCGAGATCGAGTTCTTCCTGCTGGAGAACGGCGCCCAGGACGGCTCGGTGCCCATCCCGGTGGACACCGGCGGGTACTTCGAGCACACCACCCACGCCGTCGCCCGGGACTTCCGCCGCCAGGCCGTGCTGGCGCTGGAGCGGATCGGCATCTCGGTGGAGTTCAGCCACCACGAGGTGGCCCCCGGCCAGCAGGAGATCGACCTGCGGTACGCCGACGCGCTGACCACCGCCGACAACATCATGACCTTCCGGCACGTGGTCAAGGAGGTGGCGCTCTCCACCGGCGTGCAAGCCAGCTTCATGCCGAAGCCCTTCACCGACCAGCCCGGCAGCGGCATGCACACCCACCTGTCGCTGTTCGAGGGGGAGCGCAACGCGTTCCACGACGCCGGCGACCCGATGAAGCTCTCCAAGGTGGCGAAGTCGTTCATCGCCGGCCTGCTGATGCACGCGCGGGAGTACACCGCGGTCACCAACCAGTGGGTCAACTCGTACAAGCGGCTCTTCCCGCTGGCGCTGCCGGACCGGATCACCGAGAGCCCGGCATACGTCTGCTGGGGTCACCTCAACCGGTCCGCCCTGGTCCGCGTGCCGGCGTACGGCAAGCCGAACTCGGCCCGGGTCGAGGTGCGCTCGCTGGACTCGGCGGCCAACCCGTACCTGGCCTTCGCGGTGATGCTCGGCGCCGGCCTCAAGGGCATCGAGGAGGGCTACGAGCTGCCCCCGGGCGCGGAGGACGACGTCTGGTCGCTGAGCAGCGCCGAGCGCCGCGCGATGGGCTACGAGGCGCTGCCGGAGAACCTGGCCGAGGCGATCGACGTGATGGCCGGCTCGGAGCTGGTCGCCGAGGTCCTGGGCGAGCACGTCTTCGACTTCTTCCTGCGCAACAAGCGGGCCGAGTGGGAGCAGTACCGCCGGGAGGTCACCCCGTACGAGCGGCAGCGCTACCTGTCGCTCTAGATCACGGTGCCCCGGGCCCGCTATCGTCTCGATCACCGTGCCGGCACCCCGCCGTGCGGCGGAGGGCGGGAGGCACCGGCGGCCCGGGTCAGCGCCGCCACCCACTTCGGGGCCGCGCTGATCGTCTGCGCCTGCATCGCCTGAGCAGTGTCGTACCCGGGGCTTAGCTTCCGAGGGTGAACCGCACAGACCGTCTCTACGCCCTGGTGGAGGAGCTGCGCGCGGTGTCGCCGCGCCCGCGCAGCGCCCGCTGGCTGGCCCGGCGCTTCGAGGTCAGCACCCGGACCATCGAGCGCGACATCGGCGCGTTGCAGGCCTCCGGCGTGCCGATCTGGGCCGAGCCCGGCCGCACCGGCGGCTACGTGGTGGACCGCGCGCACACCCTGCCGCCGGTCAACCTGACCGCCGGCGAGGCCGTGGCGATGGCCGTGGCCCTGCACCGGCTCGGCGGCACGCCGTTCGCGTCGGCCGCCGGCGCCGCGCTGCGCAAACTGGTCGCGGTGATGCCGGCCGCCGACGTGGCCGAGGCCCACCGGCTGGCCGGCCGGGTGCACCTGATCGGCGACGGGCCGGCCACGCCCGTCCCGGCCGTCGTCGCCGACGCGGTCACCGCACGCCGGGTGCTCCGACTGCGGTACGCGGACCGGTCCGGCGTCGTCTCGTCCCGCGACGTGGAGCCGCTGGGCTACCTCGGCAACCCCCGGCACTGGTACCTGCTGGCCTGGTGTCGGCTTCGCGACGAGCTGCGCTGCTTCCGCACCGACCGGATCGTGTCGGTGACGGTGCTGTCGGAGCGGGTGGACCGCGAGTTGCGCCTTGGCGACCTGGACATCCCCCACGGGCGGGTCCGCGCGCTGAGTCTGGTCTGAAGCCCGAGAGCGCCGGCCCGCATCCGGAAGGTCCACCGGAAACACCGACAGGACGGTGTCGCGGACGGGGGCGAGGCTGCTTCCTGACCACGCCGGCCGACCGGCCGGCGCAACGACAGGAGGCAGCATGTCCAGCACGCCCATCACCTGGTTCGAGATCGGCTCCGACCGCCCGGAGGAGGCCGAGAAGTTCTACGCCGAGCTCTTCGGTTGGAGCTTCGAGGAGCAGGGCGGGCCGGGTGCGTCGTACCGGCAGACGGCGGCCGGTGGGGAGCAGGGGATCGGAGGCGCGATTCGGGCCACCGGCGGGCAGTCGCCGAACTACGCGATCTTCTACGCCGAGGTGGCCGACGTCGCGGAGACCTGCCGGCGGGCCGAGGCGGCCGGCGGCAAGGTGCTGGTGCCGTTGCGGACGACGCCGAGCGGCCTCACCCTCGCCCACCTGCTCGACCCCTCCGGCAACCACCTCGGCGTCTTCACGCCGCCCGCCACGGCCTGACCCGGCCGGGTCCGCCCCGGCAACGCCGCCGGGGCGGACCCGGAGCCGGCCCCGCACGGTGGCGGGGCCGAGCGCCGGCCGAGAGGGGTGGCCCCGCCGCGGAAACGGTCCGGCCGGAGCGGGAGAGAAGAGCGGCCGGTGAGGAGACGGCGGGGCCACCGGGTCACTTGTCGGTCGTACCCTCCGGGCCGTGGTGGCCCCGGCCGCCCGGGCCCGGGAAGACGCCGGCCTCGGCGGCCTTGGTGATCGCGTCCGCCTGCTCCTGGGTGAGCTTGCCGTCCTTCACCGCCTGGTCCAGCCGCTCCTTCAGCATCGCCTGCCGGTCCTCGGTGGACGGGCGCTCCGGCCGGTCGGCCTTGCGCTGCTCGCGCAGCTTCTCCAGCGCGGCGGTGACCTTGTCGGTCGGGACGCCCAGCTCCTTGGCGAGCGCCGCGGCGAAGTCGGCCTCCCGGTCGGCCCGCTGCTGCTGCCGATCGGTGCCCTGGTCGGTGCTGCTGCTGGCGCTCGGGCTCGGGGTGGCGGTGTTGTCCTCGGCGAACGCCACCGTGGGGGCGGCGATCCCCACGCCGAGCACTCCGGCGGCGGCCAGGCCGGCCAGCAGGTGCTTCTTCGACATCGTGCGGGACATCAGTCCTCCAGTTGATTGGTGGTGCGATGACCTCACAGACAGTGACCGGCGGAGCTGGAGGCAACCCGTGGCGACCCTGTGCGCGAGCTGGCAATCGCCGGGCAACCGGACGAACGGGCCCTGCCGGCGCGCGACCGACCGGAACCGGTCAGCGGACCGCCGGGGAGACCGTCAGGGTGCCCGCGTCGGCGTCCAGGACGGCCCGGGCGCCGACCGGGACGGTGAGCTGGCCCACGCCGTGGCCGATCGGGAGGCCACCGAGGACCGGCACCCCGAGGCCGCCCAGCCGCTCGCCGAGCACGTCCGCGACGGTCGTCTCCCAGCCGTCGGCGCAGTCGGTGAACTGGCCCACCGCCACCCCGGCCACCCCGTCCAGGGCGCCGCAGCGGCGCAGCTGGGTGAGCATCCGGTCGACCTTGTACGGCGGCTCCTGCACCTCCTCGACCAGCAGCACCGCCCCGGTCAGGTCCGGCATGTCCGGGGTGCCGATCGACGCGGTGATCAGGCACAGGTTGCCGCCGAGCAGCGGGCCGGCCGCCCGGCCGGGCACCCGGACGCCGAAGGTCTCCTCCGCGGCCACGGCGGCCACGGTCACCGGCTCGGTGGTCATCAGCGCGGCGTGCAGCGACTCCGCCGAGTGGAGCGGGGTCCGCTCGTCCAGCCAGGCCGCGCCCGGGCCGTGCACGCTGGCCAGCCGGGCCCCCCGCCAGAGTGCGAACTGCAGGGCCGTGATGTCCGAGAAGCCGGCCACCACCTTCGGGTCCCGGCGGACCGCCGCCATGTCGATCAGGTCCACCACCCGCTGCGCGCCGTAGCCGCCCCGGGTGCAGAGCACCCCGCGTACCTCCGGGTCGGCGAAGGCGGTGTTCAGGTCCGCCGCGCGCAGCTCGTCGCCGCCGGCCAGGTAGCCCCGCCGGGCGTACGCGTTCGGCGCCAGGACCGGGCGCAGCCCCCAGCCGGTGAGCAGCTCGACGCCCCGGGCCACCCGCTCCGGCCGGGTCGGGCCGGACGGGGACACCAGCATCACCGTGTCGCCGGGGCGCAGGACCGGTGGGCGCAGGCAGTCGTCGGTGAGCACAGCGGGAGCCTAGTGCGCGCCGGGCTGAGCCGTTCCGGGCGTTCGCCGCCGCACCAGCTAGCCTCGACACGTGGCGACCGCGCTGGTGATCGAGAACGACCCGACCGACGACCTCCGCCGACTGGGGGAGTGGCTGACCGAGGGGGGCCTCCAGCTGCGGGTGCTCCGCCCGCACGCGGGCGAGGAGCTCCCCGCCGACCTGGAGGGGTACGCCGCGCTGGTGGTGCTCGGCGGCGAGCAGCAGGCGTACCCGCTGCCCGACGGCACCCCCGGCGCGCCCTGGTTCCCGGCCCTGGAGGGGCTGCTGCGCAAGGCCGTGCGGTACCGCGTCCCGACCCTCGGCGTCTGCCTCGGCGGCCAACTGCTGGCCACCGCGCACGCCGGCCTGGTCGAGCGGAGCCCCTCCGGCCCGGAGGTCGGCCCCGGCGTGGTCGGCAAGCGGGACGCCGCCGACGCCGACCCGCTCTTCCGGTACGTGCCGCTGATCCCGGACGTGCTCCAGTGGCACTCCGACGAGATCACCGAGCTGCCCCGGGGCGCGACGCTGCTCGCCGCCTCCACCCGCTACCCGCACCAGGCGTTCCGCCTCGGCGACCGGGCCTGGGGGCTCCAGTTCCACATCGAGTGCGACACCGCGATGATCGCCGACTGGGCCCGCGACTCGGAGCTGCTGGCCGAACTGGGGTACGACGAGGAGCTGGTGGTGGCCGCCTGTGACCGGGTGATGGCCGACGTCGAGGAGGTCTGGCAGCCGTTCGCCATCCGGTTCGCCGCCCTCGCCCTCGGCGAGCTGGACGACGACACCACCCGCCGCAGCCTGCCGCTGCTCGGGCACTGAGATGACCCGACCGGCCCGGGGCCGCCTCGCCCGGTACGGCTTCGCCGAGGGCGACGGCCGGGCGCGCGCCGCCGACCTGCTCGGCCCCGACGGGCTGGGGCTGTGGCGGCCGGACACCCAGGAGCCGGCCGGCGAGCGGGCCGTCGAGCTGCTGGCCGCCCTCTCCCGGGCCGCCGACCCGGACCTGGCGCTGCGCCAGCTGCACCGCCTCGTCGAGGCGGAACGCCGCGCCGCGGGGGCCGGGCGGGCGGTCGCGGCCAACGGCGGCGCCGCGCCGATCGGGGGGACGACCGGTTCCGCGCTGCTCGACGCGCTGCACGACGACCCGGGGCTGCGCCGCCGGCTGGTCGCCGTGCTCGGGGCCTCCTCGGCGCTCGGCGACCACCTGGTGGCCAACCCCGACCAGTGGTCGGTGCTGGCCACCGCCCAGGACGGGCTCGCCCCGACCGCCGAAGGCCGGCTCGACCTGGCCGGCGCGGCGCGGCTCACCCCGTCCACCCAGCCGGTCGCGGTGCTGCGGCAGGCGTACCGGCTGGCGTTGCTGCGGATCGCGGCGGCCGACCTGACCGGCGGCCGCGGCCTGGAGCAGACCATGGCGGCGCTCTCCGCGCTGGCCGACGCCACCCTCTCGGCCGCGTACGAGATCGCCGTCGGGGAGCTGCCGGAGGGGACGCCACGCCCCCGACTGGCCGTGGTGGCGATGGGCAAGTGCGGCGGAAACGAGCTGAACTACGTCTCCGACGTGGACGTCATCTTCGTCGCCGCGGAGGACGACGACCTGACCGCGGCGACCCTGGTCGCCACCCGGCTGATCCACGTCTGCGGGCTGGTCGCCTGGCCGGTGGACGCCGCGCTGCGGCCGGAGGGCAGCCGGGGGCCGCTGGTGCGTACCCTCGCCAGCCACCTGGCCTACTACCGGCGCTGGGCCCGCACCTGGGAGTTCCAGGCGCTGCTCAAGGCCCGGCCGGCGGCCGGCGACCTGGACCTCGCGCGGGAGTGGATCGACCAGCTCGCGCCGCTGGTCTGGTCGGCCGCCGAGCGCCCGGAGGCGGTCGAGGACGTCCGGGCGATGCGCCGCAGGATCATCGACAGCATCCCGCCGAAGGAGCTGGAGCGGGAGATCAAGCGCGGCTCGGGCGGGCTGCGCGACATCGAGTTCGCCGTCCAGCTGCTCCAGCTGGTGCACGGCCGGATCGACGAGTCGCTGCGGGCGCCGGGGACGATCCCGGCGCTGCGCGCGCTGGTCGCCGGCGGCTACGTCGGCCGGGCCGACGGCGAGGCGTTGCTGCGCGGCTACCGCTTCCTGCGCGGCGTCGAGCACCGCCTGCAGCTCCAGGGCCTGCGCCGCACCCACACCGTGCCGACCGAGCCGGCCGCGCTGCGCTGGTTGGCCGCCGCGCTGGGCTACACGGCCACCCCGGGCCGCAGCGCCGTCGAGGAGTTCCGCGCCGAGTGGGTCACCCACGCCACCGAGGTACGCCGGCTGCACGCCAAGCTGCTCTACCGGCCGCTGCTGGAGTCGGTCGCCCGGGTCCCCGCCGACGGGCTGCGGCTGACCCCGGAGGCGGCCCGGCACCGGCTGGAGATCCTCGGCTTCGCCGACCCGGCCGGGGCGCTGCGGCACCTCCAGGCCCTCACCGGCGGGGTGAGCCGGACCGCCGCGATTCAGCGCACCCTGCTGCCGGTGCTGCTCAGCGAGTTCGCCGACGCGCCGGAGCCGGACCGGGGGCTGCTTAACTACCGGCAGGTCTCCGACAAGCTCGGCAGCACCCCCTGGTACCTGCGGCTGCTCCGCGACGAGGGCCCGGTGGCCCGCCGGCTGGCCCGGGTGCTCTCCTCCTCCCGGTATGCCGCCGACCTGCTGGCTCGGGAGCCGGAGGCGCTGCGGATGCTCGCCGAGGACAGCGAACTGACCCCCCGCCCCCGCGCGGTGCTGTGCGAGGGCTTCACCGCCGCGGCGGCCCGGCACGTCGACCCGGAGCAGGCCACCCGGGCGGTCCGCGCGCTGCGCCGCCGGGAGCTGGTCCGGCTGGCCTGCGCCGACGTGCTCAGCCGGGCCGGCGCGCTCGCCCCGCTCACGCCGCGCCCCACCGACCCCGGCGTACGGGTCGAGCGGGTGCCGACGCTCGCCGACGTCGACGCGGTCGGCACCGCCCTCTCCGACGTCACCGACGCCACCCTGGCCGCCGCGCTGCGGACCGCCCGGGCCGTCCAGCCGGAGCTGCCCGGGCTGCGGTTCGCGGTGATCGGGATGGGCCGGCTCGGCGGGTACGAGTCCAACTACCTCTCCGATGCCGACGTGCTCTTCGTCTACGACCCGCCCGCCGGGGCGAACGAGAGCGCGGCCAGCGCCACCGCGCACGCCATCGCCGAGGAGCTGCGCCGGCTGCTCGGCGTGCCCGCCCCCGACCCGCCGCTCGGTGTCGACGCCGACCTGCGTCCGGAGGGGCGGCAGGGCCCGCTGGTCCGCAGCCTCGCCGCGTACGCGCAGTACTACGCGCGCTGGTCGAAGGTGTGGGAGGCGCAGGCGCTGCTGCGCGCCCGGTTCGTCTGCGGGGACACCGACCTCGGCGCCGAGTTCGAGGCGATGGTCGACCCGGTCCGCTACCCGGCCGGCGGGCTGACCCGCGAGCAGGTCGTGGAGATCCGCCGGATCAAGGCCCGGGTGGAGAACGAGCGGCTGCCCCGGGGCGCCGACCCGGCCACCCACACCAAGCTGGGCCGGGGCGGTCTGGCTGACGTGGAGTGGGCGGTGCAGCTGCTCCAGCTCCGGCACGCGGGCCAGGTGCCGACGCTGCGCGGCACGCGTACCCTCGGCGCGCTCACCGCCGCCCGGGACGCCGGCCTGGTCGACGCGGACGACGCCGCGGCGATGGCCGCCGGCTGGACCCTCGCGGCGCAGGTCCGCAACGCGCTCATGCTGGTCCGCGGCCGGGCCGGCGACCAGCTGCCCCGGCACGGGGTGGAGCTGGCCGGCGTGGTCCGGCTGCTCGGCCGGGACGACCCCGGCGAGTTCCTCGACGAGTACCTGCGCACCGGCCGTCGCTCCCGGGCGGCGATGGAGCGGGTCCTGGACGCCCCCGCCTGACCGGCCCGCCGCGGCCCGGTGTCGGCTGCGGTTTGACCTGGCCGGGCACCTGTTGCTCGGTCCCTATGAAGCTGATGACGTAACCGATTCACCGTGCGGTGCCGACCATGTCGCCGCCGAGCCCGGCGGATCGTCTTCGGTCCGTGGGTCCGGCCTCGCCTCACCCCCCGGCCCGGCCCGCTCGGTGATTCATCTACGACATCAGCTTCATAGGGCGTGCGGAGAGGTCTCCGGCCCCGGCCGGGCCGGGTGCGGCGGCCGGGACCGGCCGCGGCGACCGGGACGGGCCGCGGCGGGTCAGCCGCCCAGGGTGTACGTGCCGGCCCGCGGCACGGTCACCGCCGTCCACTCGCCGTCGGCGGCGGTCGTCGCGCCGCCGGAGGCGGCCAGCCAGCGGTCGTGCCGCACCCGGATTGGCACGGTCCCCGCCGCCGAGGTGCGGAAGGTGACCGACGCGCCGTCCTGACGGACCAGCTCGCCGGGGGCGCCGACCAGCGGGGCCGGGTCGGTGACGGCGTACAGCCGCCAGTGCCGGTCCGACCAGACCTCCGTGAGGTACGGCAGGCCGGCGGCGACCAGCTCGGCCTCGGCCCGGCCCACCCAGGAGAGCTCGGTGTCCGGCACGGCGACGTACTGCACCGCGTTGTCGGCGAGCCAGGCCCGGTAGGACCCGGCGGTCAGCGGCACGCCGGTGCCGGTCGCGCCGGGCACGGTGGTGAAGAAGAGCGGGTTGCGGGCGATGTCCGCCTGCCGCAGCCAGCCCCGCGCCAGCGGCACCTCGCCGAGGTGCGCGGCCTCCCAGTAGTTGCGGGTCGGCGGCACCTCCACCCGACCGGTCAGTCCACGCCTCGTCAGCTCGGCGCGGAGCGGGTCGAAGAACGCCCGGTCGCTGGTCTGGTCGCCCGCGCTGCGCAGGTCGGCCGCCACCACCGGCGGCTGCCACCAGCACACCACGCCCAACAGCACCGCCAGGGCGAGCGCACCGGCCGAACGCCGCCCCGACGCGCCGGCGCCCGCCCGCCGCTGGCCGTCCGCCGACCGGCCGGCGGGGAGCCGGTCGCCGACCCATCGGGGCAGGCGGGCGGCGGCGGCCAGCACCGGCAGCGCGAACATCACCACCAGCCGGGCGGCGTTCAACCCGACCGGGGTGTGCACCAGCGCCGCGGCCAGCACCCCGGCCGCCGACAGCAGCGCCCCCACCCGCACCGGCCGGTACGCCACCAGGGCGGCCACCAGCAGGCTGGTCAGCACCGCGCGCAGGGTGTCGGTGCGGCTGATGTTCATCCAGCCGCCCTCGCCGAAGAGCAGCCCGGTCACCCCCAGGGGCAGCGCGGCGGCGGCGCCGAGCAGCAGACCGTCGGCGTACCGGCGGGAGAGCAGCAGCGCGACACCGGCCAGGCCGACGAAGAGCCCCGCCACCGGGCTGGTCGCCGAGGCCAGCAGGGCGCCGGCCACGACCAGCGCGGGGCGCGGCCAGCGGCGCCCAGGCGGGGCGTGCGCCGGCAGGGTCAGGGCGAGCAGCGCGGCCAGGCCGAAGGCCACCCCGAGGGCGTACGTCACCCGGCCGGAGACCAGGTTGCCGGCGATGGTGAGCACCCCGACGAGGCTGCCCAGCAGCGGCCGGGGCGCCGCGGCGCGCACCAGCAGGGCCGCGAACGCGGTCGCCGCGGCGAGCAGCGCGAGCGCGCCGGTGAGGCGTACCCCGAGCAGGGCCATCAGCGGTGGCGAGACCAGGCTGTAGCCCCACGGGTGGACGCCGCCGTACCAGCGCAGGTCCACCGGGGCCGTCCCGTGGGCGGCGAAGAAGTCGGCGCGGGCCACCTGGGCGGAGAGGTCCGAGCCGGTCGCCGGCAGGGCCAGGTACAGCAGGCCGAGGGCGAGCGCGGACGCGGCGGATACCGCCACCACCCGACTGCCCCGCATGCCCACCTCCCGACCGCGACCACCGTACTGGCAGCATGTCCCGCGTGCCTCACCACCTCTCGCGCTGGACCGGCCTGGCGGGCTCGGTGCTGCTCGCCGTGGCCGCCTTCCTCGGCGGCGCGCTGCCCCACGGAGACCTGCGACCCACCCCGGTCAGCATCTGGCAGGGCCGGAACGGCCCGCTGATCATCGCGCTCTGGCTGCTCGGCACCGGGTTGCTGGCCTGGGCCTGGTGGTCGCTGCGCGACCGGGTGCCGTCGACCCGCTGGGCGCTGGTCACGATCGCGCTCTGGCTGCTGCCGATGCTGGTCACCCCGCCGCTGGGCAGCCGGGACGTGTACGCGTACGCCTGCCAGGGGGCCAGCTACGCCGGCGGGATCAACCCGTACGAACAGGGCGTGTCCGCCCTGCCCTGCCCGTGGCTGGACACCATCTCGTACATCTGGCGGGACACGGCGGCGCCGTACGGGCCGCTCTTCGTGGTGCTCGCCGGGGCGGTCGTCACGGCGACCGGGTCGCTGGTCGGCAGCATCGTGCTCTTCCGGCTGGCGGCGGTGGCCGGGGTGGCGCTGACCGCGTGGTGCCTGCCGGTGCTGGCCCGCCGCTGCGGGGTGCCGCCGCAGCGGGCGCTCTGGCTGGCGCTGGCCTGCCCGCTGGTGCCGGTGCACCTGGTCTCCGGCGCGCACAACGACGCGCTGATGGTGGGCCTGCTCATCGCCGGGCTGGCGGTGGTGGCCTCCCGGCCGGGTCGCCCGCTGCCGCTGCTGGGCGGCGGGCTGCTGCTGGGGCTGGCCGCCGGGCTCAAGGTCACCGCGCTGGTCGTGGTGCCCTTCGCCGCACTGGCCGCGATCGCCGGGCCGTTCCGGTTCCGCGCGCTGCTTCGCGACGGCGTGTGGGTGGTCGGGGCGGCGGTGGCCGCGGTGGTCGGGGTGACCTTCGCCGCCGGGCTGGACTTCGGCTGGATCACCGGTCTGGAGCAGGGCAACCTGGTCATCGCCTGGACCTCGCCGTCGACCGCGGTCGGGCAGACCGTCGGCTACGTCGCGGCGCTCTTCGGCGCGCACGTCGACGCGCTGCCGGTGACCCGGGCGATCGGGGTGCTGGTGCTCGTCGTGCTGCTGGTCTGGCTCTGGTGGCGGGCGCGCCACCGGGACCCGCTCTGGCACGCCGGGCTGGCGCTGGCCGCCACGGTGGCGCTCTCCCCGCTCTTCCACCCCTGGTACTGGATGTGGCCGCTGGCGGTGCTCGCGGCGACCGCCCGGCGTACCGGCTGGTTCACGGTCGTCGCGCTGGTGTCGTCGTTCCTGGTCCTGGCGGACGGCACCGGCCTGCCCCGGTTCACCAAGATGCCCGGCGCGCCCCTGATGACGCTGTTGGTGATCGTGGTGGTCGTCCGGTTGGTACGGTCGGCTCGGGCGGCCCGCCAGCCGGCCCCCGCCGACTGAGGAGAGGTGCCGGTGGCCGATCCCGACGCGGTCGACCGGCCCGGACGAGCCCGGTCCGCGCGGTACGCCGGCCTGGTCGGGGCGACCCTGCTGACCGTCGCCGGCTGGCTGGGCGGGGCGCTGCCCGACGCCCCCGCCACCACCCCGGTCGGCATCTGGCGTGGCCCGCACGGGCCGCTGGTGCTCGGCTGCTGGCTGGTCGGCACGGTCCTGCTGGTGGGCGCCTGGTGGGCCGTGCGGCGGGGCGCGCCGTCGACCCGGTGGGCGTACCTGACCGCCGGGCTGTGGCTGCTGCCGCTGCTGGCCGCGCCGCCGCTGGGCAGCCGCGACGTCTACTCGTACGTCTGCCAGGGCTGGGCGTGGACGCACGGCACCGACCCGTACCGGGTCGGGGTGGCGGCGGCCGGCTGCCCGTGGACGGACGCCGTGTCGCCGATCTGGCGGGACACCCCGGCGCCGTACGGGCCGTTCTTCGTGCTGCTGGCCGGGCTGGCGGTGGCGCTCGGCGGTGGGCTGGTCGGGGCGGTCGTGCTGCTGCGGGTCCTCGCGGTGGTGGGGGTGCTGCTGGCCGCGCTCTGCCTGCCCGGGCTGGCCCGGGCCGTCGGCGTGCCGACCCGGCGGGCGGCCTGGCTGGCGCTGGCCTGCCCGCTGGTCGGCGTGCACCTGGTCGCCGGCGCGCACAACGACGCGCTGCTGCTCGGCCTGCTGCTGTTCGGCCTGCTGGTGCTGGTCCGCCGGCCCGGCAAGCCGCGGGCGCTGCTGGTGGCCGGGGTGCTGCTCGGGCTGGCGGTGGCGGTGAAGGCGGTCGCGGTGGTGGTGCTCCCGTTCGCGGCGCTCGCCGCGGTGCCGGGCCGCTACACGCCGCGCGCGCTGCTGCGGGACGCGGCCTGGCTGGCCGGGGGAGTGGTGGCGGCCCTGCTGGTCATCTCCCTGGTCACCGGGCTCGGTTTCGGCTGGGTGGGTGGGCTGGCCCGCAGCGGCGACTCGGAGCAGTGGACCTCGCCGCCGACCGCCGTGGGCTTCGTCGTCGACTACGCCGGGGCGCTGGTCGGCCGGGAGCCGCACGCGGTGCCGGTGGCCCGGCTGGTCGCGCTGCTGGTGCTGGCGGTGCTGCTCGTCGCGCTCTGGTGGTGGGCCTGGTCGACGCTGCGCCGGCTGAACGACGTAGGGCAGCGGGTGGTCCGGCTGGCCGCCGCCCGACCCCGGGTGGCCCTGATCGGGGCGGGCCTGGCGTTGGTCGCCACCGTGCTGCTCGCCCCGGTCTTCCACCCCTGGTACGCCACCTGGCCGCTGGCGGTGCTGTCGGTGGCCACCGTCCCGGTGGCGCGGACGGTCTGGTTCGTGCTGCCCTGCGCGGTGGCCTCCTTCCTCACCCTGCCGGACGGCACCGGCCTGGCCCGGTACAGCAAGGCCCCCGGGGCGATCGCGATGACTGCGCTGGTGCTGGCGCTGGCGGTGTGGGTGGTCCGGGTGGGGCTGGCGCGACGCGTCCGGCCGAGCTGATTCGAGCGATGTGGTTGACGGCGGCCCGCCGAGACCCTATGTTTAACACATCCGTTAATTAACAAGGTGGTTATGCAGGTGGCAGACGATCGGCTCAGCGTCATCTTCGCGGCGCTGGCGGACCCGACCCGCCGGGCGATCCTGGCCCGGCTGGCCGAGGGGGACGCCACCGTCACGGAGGTCGCCGAGCCGTTCGCGATCAGCCTCCCGGCCATCTCGCGGCACCTCAAGGTGCTGGAGAACGCCGGGTTGATCACCCGGGCCCGCAGCGCCCAGTGGCGCTCCAGCAGTCTCAACCCTGAGCCGCTTCGCGAGGCGACGGCCTGGATGGAGCGCTACCGGCAGTTCTGGGACACGAACTTCGACCGGCTCGACGCACACCTCAAGCGGATGCAGGCACAGGCCGAGCAGCACGAGCAGTGACAGAGAGGACAGCACCATGAGCGAGACCGCGGCGACCCAGGAGCTCGTCATCACCCGCGTCTTCGACGCCCCGCGCGAGGTGGTCTACCGCGCGTTCACCGAGCCGGACCAGCTCGCCCAGTGGTTCGGCCCGGTCGGCTGGTCGGTGCCCCGGGACACCGTCGACATCGACGCCCGGGTCGGTGGACACCAGCGCTTCACCATGGTGAATGACGCCGACCCGAGCATGACGTCCCCGGCCGACGGCACCTTCAGCGAGGTGGTCGAGAACGAGTTGCTGGTCGGCTACGAGGAGATCAAGGGCGTCCCCGGCTTCCCCGACGGCACGCGGCTGACCGTGCGGCTGGAGTTCCACGAGGAGCCCGGTGGCAAGACCCGGCTGGTGCTGCGGCAGGGCCCGTTCGACCCGGCCATCCGGGCGGACGCCGAGGAGGGCTGGGGCAGCTCCTTCACCAAGCTGGACGCGCTGCTCGCCCGCTGACGGGAGCACGAAATGGCCGGGCCGGCCCCGCTGTCGCGGAGCCGGCCCGGCCGGGTGCTGGTGGAGCTGGTCAGCAGTCGAAGTACATGGCGAACTAACCGCCCGTCGCGGCTGACCTGGGGGAGTGGCGTCGATCAAGCCGCTGAGCAGGCCGTACGCCGTATATCAACTTCCATCGTTATCCAGTGTTTCCAGGCGGCATCTGTACCCCTCGTGTACCTAATGATCATGGGGTGGTGTTGTGTGCGAGTGGTTTCGAAGGGGACCGGTGCGGCATCCCGTCGCGCAGGCTCCGCCCTGCCGGGCCGCGCCGACCTGGTCCAGGTGGAGCGCCCGGCCGGACGAACGACCTGGACCAGGTCGGCGCGGTCTGGTGGCCTCCGGTGTGCGACGGGACGCCGGTCGCGGCCGGGGCATCCCAGAGTCGCCGAGGGTCCGGGGCGAGTAGCCCCGGCCGCCGGAGGCCATCCCCGGGTCGTAGGGCCGGAGGCCCTGCCCGCCGGAGGCAGGTTCCCGATGCGTGTCGCTTGGTGTCAACGCGGAAGAGCCGGCAGTCCGCCAGCGTGCGTCACGGCCTGGCTTGCGGCCTATCGGTGCTGGCGACGCTGGGCGCTCCACTGGCTCACAAGGTGGGCGGGGAACAGGACAAAGAAGGCCAGCATCAGCACACCAAGGAGGTTGTGGGTCGATTCCTGCCAGCTCCGGGGCATGAACTCCCGCGCCTCGAACAGAAGTCCGGCAGCACCACAGCAGACGGCAGCCGACGCCCAGAGCCGAGGACGGTGCACCACTCGACCGAACAACCTGGCAGTTTCGGCGCGTCGGCTGCGGACTAGAACAACACCGGCGAGCACGATCACAGCGACATTGCCGCCGACGACCAGCGCAATCAGCACTGCCGAAAACACGTCTATGGTCGTCACGGCGCCAGGGTAGCCGTAGCACGCGATGCCCCCGGTATGGGTATCCCCGCCGTAGATCGTTGGTTTCCGCGTCAGCCCCGGTCGCCTCAGATGAGGATGGTCGGGGCCTCGGCGTGTCCGTCGGTCTCGCGGTGGCCACCGCCGGGCCGCGCCGGGAGCGAAGCGGCAAGGCGCGGACGGCCGGCGGAAGTGGCCCCGCGTGCGGCCCGCAGGGCCGCCTTGAAGACGTATGGAAAGTTCTCACCGGGCCGAACCGGCGGCAATGTCGTACTCCGGTTGATGCGTTACACCTTGACTCCGCTTGATTGGTTACGCGGTCCCCGATCCGCTGGCTACCGACTGTGAACCTCTGGCCGAAGACGCGGATGCGGCAACATCCGCTTCTGCCGATGAGCGCGCACTGGATCATGGGCGTTGAAGTATCCCGGCTCCCCGACGTCCGCGGGCCGTCAGCCGTTGAACGTGCTCCAGGCGGTGGTCCAATCGCGAGTGGCGCGCAGGCTTGCCCGTTGACGGGCGCCGACGAACACGTGGGTGCCGCCGTGCAACCCGGCGGTGAGAGCGACGAGCCCGGGCGCGACGTAGAGATGCGTCGGGTCGGCGGGCACGGCCAGCGGCTGCAGCGGCACAGCGATGAGGTGTCGAGTGAAGCGTTCGAGTTGCTGGTTGTCGAGGACGGCGCGCCCGGTGACGCGGCGCCGGTGTCAGCGGCCCCGCAGCTTGTCCCACACTGTCCGTCTGGGCTGTGGTTGCGCCGAGGGCAGCACGTCTTCGGCAAGCATCCGCCGGGCCGCGTCGCGCGTGGCGGCGGACAGGTCCGGAGTCACGCACACAAGCTGCGCCAGCGACGTCGCGATGAGCACGGGCCGGGTCTGTTGCGCCGTAGACGCTTTCTCGAAGCGCTCGGCCACCAGCGCGGCGACGCCGGCCCGTTGCGACGGGTCCGTCCACGCCGAGGCCACCAGCGCGTAGACGGCCGCCTCGGTGGTCCAGTCCTCGACGCCGAAGACGATGTCGGCCAGCAGCCCCGTTTCACCCCGGTGCAGCAGGCCAAGGCAGCACCACGCCTGTACGGTCCGCTCCCACACGGACATCCGTGTGCGCACCGGCGACTGCGGCGGGTGGACGAGCAAAGACAACAATTCTTTGACGGGTACCTCGCGCAGCCGCGCCGCCGCATGCAAGGTGACCGCAGGCGGGCCCCAGGACCGTTGCGCGGCCAGCTCCGTCACCACCCCTGCGGCGTCCGGGTCGGGCGGGGGCAGGGCCGCGGTCTCCCGGGTACCGTCGTAATGCCACAGCACGGCGCCGCCTGGACGCAAGGGTTGGCGCGGATCGGGTTCGCCTGGGCGGCCCATGGCGATGACGATGCCCGGGCAGCGTCGCCGTACCAGGGCGATCGCGCTCGGCGGCTCTATCGCGGAGATCCCCATCTCTGTCGCCATCTGCTGGGGATTGAGTCCGGCGACGGCGTTGATGCTCGACGCCTTGCCGGCGGGCACAAAGCCTAGCCACGCAATGTCGCGGGCCTCCTCGAAATAACCGGCATTGAGGCGCTCCATCAGCTGGCCGAGGTCACGTGCGCCATGATCGGCAGGCATGCGGGTCAGCATAGACCGCCACCGGCGGCGACGCTGCCCGAGCGGCGATCCGGCCCGCGTCTCGCGACTGTGAAATATGTTCACCGATCTGGCCGTGCTCGCGGTAACGATGTCGCTACGGTGCTGATGAGGGCCGCGCCGAAAGGGCTCGTGACAGTCAAGCCGTTCCAGGGCAAGATCAGTCTCGATGTCCGCGACTCGCTACCGGACTGGGCAGCGCTGCGCCTATCTGGTTTCCACCCCGCCGCCACCGTGCTCGGCCATCCTCATTTGCCGCGATCCGCGCGCATGTCGCAGGTCAGTTGGCAGACGCGTGTCGCACATCAGTCGACGGAGGACAACCGCTGAGGCCCGCGCACCGCCGAATTCCCCTCTTTAGGATCAAGGCGGCCCGCAAAGCGGGCCGCGCCGGCCCGGCCCCGGCCTGCTGGCGACCTCCGGCCGGCATCGGCCGGGCCGGCCGGCCACGCTGACGGACGACAAGACCTCGAAGACCTCGGGGCTCCGCCCCGAACCCCGACCCTCCTCAGAGATGCCGCCGCGAATCACCTCGCCGGGCACCACAAGGGCTACCAGCCTCCCCGAACGGGGACCAGGTCGTTCGTCCGGCAGGGCGCTCCACCTGGTCCCCGTTCGGGGAGGCTGGACGGTCTGGCGACTGCCCGACGAGGAGATCCGCTAAAGCCAGCATGCCGTCGACCCGTCGTCCCGCAGGGCGGAAGAATGCCAGGGGTCCGGTTGGCAACGCCAATCTCGCCGCGCAGTCGGGGTAGCCACTGGAATTCAGGCGTGTAAAGATCACGCCGTGCTCACCTCGTCAGCATCCCCCCCTGTCGCCGTCCTGCTGTTCTTTGAGCTTGTCGGCATCGCTGCCATAGCTCTAGGCATCGGAATAATCGTGACGCGGCGTGTCCCGTGGCCACTTCAGGGTCTCGCACCGCTGCCGTTGCGCAGAGGCAGCTCCGTCGCTCTGATCGGCGTCACTATCCTCCTGGGAGCGTCAGCGGAGTTTCCATCGACTCCGCATCCGGTCGCAGTAGCGCTGAGCGCAGCGGCTTTCATCACCATCACGGCCTCTATGGCCTGCCTGATCTTTGTGCGGCGCTAGCAGCCAAGTCGGCTAGATCGTTCGTCCGGTAGGGGCGCTCCACCTGGACCCCGTCCGGGGAGGCTGGACGGTCGGAGACTGCCCGACGAGGAGATCCGCTCCCCGCCCACGCCAGCAGCCTCCAGCTATCTCGCCTGCTCATGGCACACTTCCCGGCGTGAGCTACGACCTGGCGGTGTGGGAAGGCGACCGGCCCGCAAACGATGCACAGGCCGAGACGGTCTTCGAGCAGCTCTACAGCACGTTCATCGAGGATGAGTACCCGACGCCGCCGACGCCCCGCATCCAGGCCTACGTCCAGGCGCTGCTTACGCGATGGGGCGATCTGACAGACGACGACGAGGACCAGAGCCCTTGGTCGGCAGGGCTTTCGATCGACAGCGCCTCTGGACCGTTCATCTACTTCGCCATGGTCTTCAGCCGTGCGCGGGAGGTGTCGGCCGGTGCTGCACGCATCGCGGCGGAGCATGGCCTTGTCTGCTTCGACCCTCAGCTACGTCGGCTTCGGCCCGCTCCTGACGAGTTGTAGGACGGGCCATCAACGGGCCAGAAGTAGGCGTCTCAGACGGTCACCAGCGGGCGCGAGCGGTCAGCATGCCAGCCGCGGCGAGCAGGCGTTCCGGACATCATGGCCGGCCGATCACGCACTTCCAAACTGCGGCTACGACCCGGCGGTGGGCCAAAACTCGTCGTCCTCCTCGTCTGGCGACGAAGGGGCGTACTGCCGCAGAGCGCCGTTGCGAATCATCCAGACGCGGAAGAAGGACTCCTCCTGGTCCATCGCGAAGAGCTGCACTGCATTGGGGTTGCGCCAGGCCAGGGAACCGAAATGCTCCACAACAGCAGCGAGGTCGGCTTGGTTGAGCGCCCCGGCGAACACCTCACATTCGGGGTTCTTATGTCCGCCCCACTGGTTGTCCGCAGCGGTGATCAGGAGCAGGTTGCCGCAGCCGCCCGGCCTCATGCCTAGCTCGCGACGGGGGCACTCGTTGTCGAGCCACCCGCTGAACGCCTCCGCGTTGAGGCGGTCCTCCGGACCCACCGACAGCATCACGTTGGCAACCCAGCTCACCGCATCCCCCAATCCACGACCCGGGACCGTACAGCCATTCGTACAGCCAAGACCATCCGCTTACGCTGACAACGCCGGACGGTGACGGACCGGCCGACCAGCGTCGAGCCCAGTCGACCAGCCAGTCCGGATCTTCTTCTAATCCTCGGGCCGCAAGCGGCCAGTCTCGCTGCTACAGCGCGGGCCGGCCATGTGGGACGCTTTCGCGCGTGGAGGACGCGAAGTCGATCATCGTGCAGGTGTACTGCCGCCTGGAGGTCACAGTCGATGATCCGGACGCTGTGTCGGAGCTTGCCGGGCAGCAGTTGCGGACGGCCGACATCGACTGGTCGAGCGAGCGGGACACCGTGGAGGAGGCTGTCGCTGAGTTGCGAGGCGACTTGGCCCAATCGCTGGCGAGCTTGGTCAATCCCGACCGGGTGTTGGAGGGCGTACCCGGTGTTGAGGTTCGGCGTGGGCGGTGGTGGGCAGAAGTCGGCCCACCGTCTGAGCGGTTTCAGCCGGGCTTTGGCGCGCCAGCGCCAGGCGGAACTTGAGTCGCTTCCGCACAGAACGAGGGTATCGGTGACGTGCCCCGGACGGCGGTCGAGGAGAGCAACCCGACATGCCATTAGCGTGCCATTGGGCCAGGACAGCAGGGGTCAGCCGAGGCCACCAGAGACCGCCGAAACCAGGCCGCCGACGCAGTAGGCAGCCGGATATCGGCAATTCCCAAGCTGCGAGTCCGATTAGACCTTGCCTTTAAGGCGGCCATTGCGGCGCCGGTCTGCGTCCTGGATCCCATGACGAACGGCCAGCCGTATCACGCCGTACAGGACGAGCAAACCGAGGGCCATGGCGAAGAGCAGGTCCCAGAGGGGAGAGCCCTGCGACGACATGGCTGCGAGGGGAGATCCCAACATCATGGCTGGCACAGTAGGCGGCACCCGACGTGTCCGCCATCCCATCAGAGGCGAGCCGTACAGCCAAGTCCGCCAGCCAAGGCCGACGCTCCCCGACACCCGCGGACGGCGTGAGCAGGACCGCGCTTCCCCTACCAGGCCGCTCTGATCTTCTTCTAATCCCCAGGCCATCGCGGGCCGTCCACGCCGACGCTTGACAGCCGCCATTGAGACTCGTCCGGTAGGGCGCTCCACCTTGTCCCCGTGCGGGGAGGCTGGACGGTCTGACGACTGCCCGACGAGGAGATCCGCTCAACTTAGGCCGACTGCTCAGGTAGCACTTCGAACAGCGAAACTCGGCTTAATGTCGAACGATTGCGGCCGGCACCGAGCCGACGACGCTCGTGGTCAACTTCCTGCAATTCGTGGGCGCCGGCTGGCACACCACCGCTGACGCGCTGCTCGCCAATGCGTCCGCCGCAATGGCCCGAGAGCACCAGGACGCCGCCCGGGAGTACCTACAGAGCTTCGTCGCCTGACGCACGATCCAGCGTCAAGCCCACCTTGACACCAAACCGGCCGACTGTCGGCCGCCGCACGCGTTGAATGGAGCACTGGACCGATGAGCACACAGAGGCAGACAAGCGCTGTCGACCGACTGTGGACGGTGGAGGATGTCTCCGCCTTCCTCGGCGTTCCGGTGGGCACCCTGTACCAGTGGCGGCACCGCCGTTTCGGGCCACCAGCGGCCAAGGTCGGAAGGCACCTGAGGTACGACCCGCAGGACGTGCGGTCCTGGGTCGCCGAGCAGGCGGCGTAGGCCATGCCCGTCGATGACCTGTGGTACCTGAACTCGCGGGCGGCTGACGGGACACGGCTGCCGTCGAAACGGCACGGGCGAGGCAAGCGGTGGCGGGTCCGCTGGACGGACAACCTCGGCGAGACGCGCACGCAGTTGTTCGAGCGGAAGGTGGATGCCGACCGCCACGACGCCAACGTGCGCGCCGACCTGAGCCGGGGCCAGTACATCGATGACCGGGCGGGGCGCATCACCGTTGCGGTCCTCGCCTCGCTGTGGCGAGACGCCCAACTCCACACCGACAGCACAACCGTCCGGGTGGAGCATGCTGTCCGGCTCCACGTGCTGCCGGGGCTGGGCCGGCAGCAGATCAAGGATGTCCGCCCGAGCCATATCCAGGGATGGGTACGGGACCGGTCGACGGTCCTTGCTCCGACCACGCTGCGCGTGGTCTACACCTACCTCAGCTCAATGTTCGCCATGGCGGTCCGGGACCGGCTGATCTCGGCCAGCCCCTGCGACAAGGGCATCCGGCTTCCGCCGATCAGCCGGGGGACCCGAGTCCTTCCCACGGCGCAGCAGGTGCACGACCTGGCGCGTCTGCTACCGGCTCGGCTGGCCGCAACGGTCTATCTCGCGGCCGGTTGCGGTCTGCGCATGGGCGAGATCCTCGGCCTGGAAATGGACGACATCGACTTCGATGCGCGAGAGGTGCATGTCCGCCGCCAACTCAAGGTGCTCAAGGGTCGTCAGCCGTTCCTCGGCCCGGTCAAGACGAACACCAGCGCCCGCACCGTCGAGCTACCTGATGTCGTAGCGGTGGCGTTGCGTCAACACCTGGCCGACGAGTGCGACGCGGTCGAAGTCGACGACGACACGGACCGTCGCCGGCCGGTCCGCCGGGCCGCACGCCTGCTGTTCCGGGGTGTCGGTGGCGAGCCTGTCAACGCAGCGACCTTCTCCCGGACGTGGGCGACCGCTCGGGAAGCGGTCGGCCTGCCGGCTCGGTGGGGAATCCACGGACTGCGGCACTACTACGCGACGGTGCTGATCCACGCGGGCGCATCGGTGAAGACGGTCCAGCTCTCGCTTGGGCACAGCACGCCCACCGTCACGCTCAACACCTACGTCCACGAGTGGCCGGACGTGCTCGACCGGACCCGGCTGCTCATTGACGGCGCGCTCGGTCAACACGGAACGGCGGCCACGCCGGCTGTGAGCCGGGCATGACCGCCGTCCGTGAGGTTGTACCCAACCTGTACCCAAGATCAGTGGCAATCCTGTTGGTCCAGGTCAGCGCTTTGATCGGGCTCAGCAGTCGAAGTACATGGCGAACTCGTGCGGGGTCGGGCGCAGGCGCACCGGGTCGACCTCGTTGGCCCGCTTCCAGCCCACCCACGTGGAGATGAGGTCCGGCGTGAAGACGCCGCCGTCGAGCAGGTAGTCGTGGTCGGCCTCGAGCGCGGTGAGCACCTCGGGCAGCGAGCCCGGCACCTGCTTGACGTCGCCCCACTCCTCCGGCGGCAGGTCGTACAGGTCCTTGTCGATCGGCGCCGGCGGCTCGATCTTGTTCTTGATGCCGTCCAGGCCGGCCATCATCATCGCCGAGAAGGCCAGGTACGGGTTGCTGGACGGGTCCGGCACCCGGAACTCGACCCGCTTGGCCTTCGGGTTGCTGCCGGTGACCGGGATTCGGGTGCAGGCGGACCGGTTGCGCTGCGAGTAGACCAGGTTGACCGGCGCCTCGAAGCCCGGCACCAGGCGGCGGTACGAGTTGACCGTCGGGTTGGTGAAGGCGAGCAGCGAGGGCGCGTGGTGCAGCAGGCCGCCGATGTACCAGCGGGCGGTGTCCGACAGGCCGGCGTAGCCGGTCTCGTCGTAGAACAGCGGCTCGCCGTTCAGCCAGAGGCTCTGGTGGGTGTGCATGCCGGAGCCGTTGTCGCCGAAGAGCGGCTTCGGCATGAACGTCGCGGTCTTGCCGTTGGCCCAGGCCTCGTTCTTCACGATGTACTTGAAGAGCTGGAGCTGGTCGGCGGAGTGCAGCAGGGTGGAGAACTTGTAGTTGATCTCCGACTGGCCGGCGGTGCCCACCTCGTGGTGCGAGCGCTCCACGGTGAACCCGGTGTCGACCAGGCGCCGCACGATCGAGTCACGCAGGTCGGCGTAGTGGTCCACCGGCGGCACCGGGAAGTAGCCGCCCTTGTACGCGGTCTTGTAGCCGCGGTTGCCGCCCTCCTCCTCGCGGCCGGAATTCCAGGCGCCCTCGATCGAGTCGATGTAGTAGAACGACTGGTGCGCGGAGGTCTCGTGGCGGATCGAGTCGAAGATGTAGAACTCCGCCTCGGCGCCGAAGTACGCGGTGTCGGCGATGCCGCTCGCCGCCAGGTACGCCTCGGCCTTCTTCGCCACGTTCCGCGGGTCCCGGGAGTAGGCCTCGCGGGTGAACGGGTCGTGGATGAAGAAGTTCAGCGCGAGGGTCTTCTGCGCGCGGAACGGGTCGATGAAGGCGGTCGCGACGTCCGGGAGCAGGAGCATGTCCGACTCGTGGATCGCCTGGAAGCCACGGATCGACGAGCCGTCGAACGCGAGGCCGTCGGTGAAGAGCGCGTCGTCGACGGACTCGACCGGCAGGTTGAAGTGCTGCATCACGCCGGGCAGGTCACAGAAACGTACGTCGACGAACTTCACGCCCTCGTTCTTGAGGTATCGCAGGAGTTCCTCGGGGTTGGCGAACACACGTCCTCCTGGCACGTCCACGGGGTGGCTAGGCTCCTGGCGACGCTATGACCGTGCGGTTGCCCGGCGGTGTCTCCCCTGTTTCCGCCGTGTTACGTCCTCGCGGAGCGTCATCCCGGCCGCTCAGTCACCTCTGTTTCTCCGTTCGGACCATACCGGCTGTAAGGGGTGTCGCGCCAATTGACACCCTTGGTCCGATTTGACGGGGAGAGCCTATCCGGACCCGCCCCCGCCGCTGGCTACCCTTGACCGCTGTGACCAACCCGCATGCCCCGGCGCCGGCGCCGCCCGCCACAGACCCCGACTTCACCCCGCCGAGCCTCGGTCGCCGCTTCGGCGCGCTGGTCATCGACTGGGTGCTCTGCCTGCTGGCGTCCAGGTTCTTCGCCGACCCGGTCCGCGACGGCTGGGCCCCGGTGCTGGTCCTCGTCCTGGAGTACGCCTTCTTCCTCGGCCTCTTCGCCCAGACCCCCGGCATGTACATCACCCGGATCCGCTGCGTCGCCTGGTCCGACGGCGGCCGGATCGGCCTGGTCCGGGCCCTGCTCCGCGGCCTCCTGCTAGCCCTGGTCGTCCCCGCCCTGATCATGGACGAACACCGCCGCGGCCTGCACGACCGCCTCACCAACTCCGTCACCACCCCAGCCCCCCACCCCTGACCCCTCCCTCCCTGCACGCCCCCCCAACCCCAACCCCCCGCGATCTTGCACTTCGTGCCCCGGCGAAAGCCGCGAAACGGGACAGAGAGTGGACCCCAACTGCAAGATCGACGGGGAGAGGGGTGGGGGAGGGAGCGGGGAGCGGGGAAGGGAAAGAGCCGGGCCCGTGAGGGTCCGGCTCTTTCGGGTGCGTGAGGGGTGGGGGTCAGCGGCCCCGGGTCTGGCGGAAGGCGCCGCGCGGGGGGCGCATGTTCTTCGGGATCGCGCCCTTGGGCATCTGCGGGCGGGCGGTGAGCGCCTTGAGCCGCTTGTCCAGGGCGTTGACGTCCTTCGGGGCCAGCGAGCGGGGCAGCCGCATCAGGGTCGTCCGCAGCTTGCGGATCGGCAGCTCACCCTCGCCCTGGCCGATCACGTAGTCGTGCAGCGGGGCGGAGCCGATCACCTTGGCCAGCCGGCGCTTCTCCTGGCCCAGCAGGCCGCGGACCCGCTGCGGGTTCCCCTCGGCCAGCAGGATCACGCCGGGTCGGCCGATGACCAGGTGCACCATGTCCATCTGGGTGGTGGAGCTGACCGCCGGCGTCACCCGCCAGTCGCCGCGCATGCTCTCCATGATCTGCGCCGCCGCGCCCGGCTGGCCCTCGGCGGCGTTCATCATCGCCTTGTTGGACCGCAGGTTCAGCACGATCAGCACGGCGAGCAGGATGAACAGGATGCCGATCGGCACCCAGATCCAGCCCCAGAGGATCACCGCGACCACGGTGAGCGCGAGCGGGATCAGCACCGCCGCGGCGGTCAGCGGCGCGAACCACCGGTCCTGCTTGGCGGTGAACTGGAACACCATCCCGATCTGCTTCAGCCGCTGGCCGAACGAGACCTTCTCCTGGGGCTTTGCCATGCCGAAGAGTCTAGTGGTCCGCGCCCGCCGCGTTGATCCGCGGCCGGCCCTCCGCCCGGCGGGCTGAGTACCTTACGTCGCCACCCCGCCGCTGAGGCCCCCCGGTAAGGAGGGGGAGGGGGTGAAGATCAGGCGGCGGACCCATGCCCCGGGGCCACCTTCGCGCGGAAAGTGAATCTCGACAGCGAGACGACACCGCACGACAGGGGAACCGAGATGTTCGGCAACGACGCAGACTTCCTGCTCACGATCCACCGTACGCACGCCTCCGAGCTGCAGGCCGACGCGGCCGCGGACCGGCTCGCCCGGGCGCTGCCCCGCCGCCACCCGCGCGGCTGGCTGAGCCGGCGGACCCACACCGGCCGCGCCGTCGACACCCGCCGGTGACCGCCACCGCGCTGCCGGCGCCGGCCGCCGGCGGGGCCGCCCCCACGCCGGGGGCGCCCACCGTCGCCGGCCCGAGGCCGGGCGGCTCGGCGGCAGTCGCCCGGAACGCCCGACCGGCCGCCACGGGGGCGGCCGGTCCGGGCCCGGCGAACGCCGACGGCCCGGCGGCCGGGCCGGGCTTCACAGGCCCCGACGGCCCGGCGCCCCGGCCGGCCGCCACCGTCGACCGGTCGCCGGCCGGCCCGGGGCCCGCCGGCACCGGCGAACGGCCCGGGGACCGGCCGGTCGGCGGGGCCGCCGCGGGCGGCGGTCATGGCATGCTCGGTGTCGTGACCGTACGCGCCGCCAGCACCGTCCTCGTCGGCCGCCAGCCGGAGGTGGCGGCGCTGCGCGACGCGCTCGTCCGGGCCCGCGCCGGCGAACCCACCACCGTCCTGGTCGGCGGCGAGGCCGGCGTCGGCAAGACCCGGCTGCTGGAGGAGTTCGGCGGCCTCGCCACCGCCGCCGGTGCCCGCGTCCTGGTCGGCCAGTGCCTGGAGCTGGGCGAGGCCGGCCTGCCCTTCGCGCCGTTCGCCGCCGCGCTGCGGGAGGTGCTGCGCCGCGACGGCGCGGACGTCTTCTCCGGGTACGAGCCGGAGTTCGCCCGGCTGCTGCCGGAGCTGGCCCGGGTGCCGGCCGGGGTCGCCGCGCCGGCCGGCCTGCCCGTCTCGGACACCCCGCGCGGCTACCTCTTCGACCTGGTCGCCGAGCTCTTCCAGCGGCTCGCCGCCGGGCAGCCCCTGGTCCTGGTGATCGAGGACCTGCACTGGGCCGACCGATCCACCCGGGACCTGATCGGTTTCCTGGTCCGGGCGGCGCGGACCGCGCGGTTGCTGCTGGTCTGCACCTACCGCACCGACGAGCTGCACCGCGGCCACCCGCTGCGGCCCTTCCTCGCCGAGCTGGACCGGGCCCGTGGCGTCGAACGCGTCGAGCTGGGCCGGCTCGACCGGGACGGCACCGGCGCCATCCTGGCCGACCTGCTCGGCGCCGAACCCGCTCCCCGGGCCGTCGACGACGTGCACGACCGGACCCAGGGCAACCCGTTCTTCATCGAGGAGCTGGCGGCCGCGGGCGACCCGGTCGGCTGCGCCGCGCTGCCGGAGACCCTGCGTGACCTGCTGCTCGCCCGGGTCGATCGGCTGCCCGACCCGGCCCAGCGGGTGCTGCGGATCGCCGCTGCCGGCGGCACCCGCTTCGCCCACCAGCTCCTCGCCGAGGTCGCCGGCCTGCCCGAGTCCGAGCTGGAGGACGCGCTGCGCGCCGCGGTGGCCGCCCAGCTCGTGGTGGCCGACCCCGACGGCGACTACGAGTTCCGCCACGCGCTGGTCCGCGAGGCCGTCCACGACGAGCTGCTCCCCGGCCAGCACGCCCGGCTGCACGCCCGCTACGCCGCCGCGATCGAGGCGCAGCCGTACCTGGTGGCCGCCGGTCGCGCCCCGGCCGAGATCGCCCACCACTGGTACGCCGCCCACGACCACCCCCGCGCCCTGGTCGCCGCCCGCGCCGCGGCCCGCGCCGCCGCCGACCGGTACGCGTACGCGGAGCAGAGCCGACTGCTGGAACGGGTGCTGGAGCTGTGGGAGCTGGTGCCCGACGCGGCCGACCGGCTCGGCATGGACCACCTCCGGGTGCTCGAGGAGACGCTGTCCGCCGCCACCACCGCCGGCGACTACAACCGCGCCGCCACCCTCACCCGGGCCGCGCTGGCCGAGGTGGACACCGCCGCCGAGCCGCTGCGCGCCGCCCGCCTGCTCGACCGGCGGGGGCGGCTGCTGGCGCTGCTCGGCAAGAGCGACGGCACCGCCGAGCTGCGCGAGGCGTACCGGCTGGCGGCCGGGGTGCCGGACGGCCCGGAGCGGGTCGGGCTGCTCGCCGACATCGCCGCCCATCTGGTGAAGATCGATCCGGCGCAGGCCGCCTCGGTGGCCGCCGAGGCGATGGCCGCGGCCGAGCGGATCGGCGTGGACGTCGCGCTGCTGCCCACCCGGATCGCCCTGCTCTGCCGCACCGACAGGGCCCCCGACCTGGGGCTGGCCGAGCTGCGCCGGGCGGAGGCCGCGGCCCGGGCCACCGGCAACGCCCCCGTCCTGGTCAGCGCCCTGGTCCACCTCTCCGACGTGCTCTTCGAGCTGGGCTGCTACTCCGAGTCGGAGCAGGCCGCCGCCGCCGGGGTGAGCGAGGCACGCCGGGTCGGGATCAGCCGCTCCACCGGGGCGTACCTGCTGTCGAACCGGGCCGAGGCGCTGATCGCCCTGGGCCGCTGGGACGAGGCCGACGCGGCCTGCGCCGAGGCCGCCCGGATCGACCCGCCCGGCGTCTCCGGCCTGCACTGGCTCCAGCTCCGGGCCGGGCTGCGGCTGGCCCGGGCACACCCGGCCGCCGACGAGCTGGTCGGCCGCGCGCTCGCCTTCCTGGCCCGGCCGTACCTCTGGCCCAACCACCGGCTCCCGCTGCACGAGCTGCGCGTCGAGGCCGCACTCGCCGCGGACGACAAGCTGGCGGCGGTGAAGGCGGCGCGTACCGCGCTGGCCGACGAGCGCCTGCCCGACCTGCCCCGGGAGGGGTGGCCGGTGCTCAGCGCCGTCGCCCGCGCCGCCGCTCTGGCCGGGGACGCCGACCTCGCCGCCGACGTGTCCACGATGGCCGCCGCCCTGCCCGCCCGCTATCCGGCGGAGCGGGCGCACGCCGCCCAGGTCGCCGCGATCCTGGCGACCGGCGACGCGGCGCTGCCGGCCTGGCGGGCGGCGGTCGAGGCGTGGCGGGCGGTCGGGCAGCCGTACCCGCTGGGTCGGGCGCTGCTCGGGCTGGCCGAGGCGGCCGCCGCGGCCGGGGAGCGGGACGCGGTGGCCGCGGCGGTGCCGGAGGCCGCCGACCTCGCCGCCCGGCTCGGTGCGACACCGCTGGCCGAGCAGGCCGCCGTCCTGGCCCGCCGGGTCGGGCTGCGCGGCGGTGGCCGTCCCGGCCCCGACCTGCTGACCAGCCGGGAGCAGGAGGTGCTGCGGCTGGTCGCCGAGGGGCACAGCAACAGCCGGATCGCCGAGCGGCTCTTCATCTCGCCGAAGACGGCCAGCGTGCACGTCTCCCGGATCATCGCGAAGCTGGACGTCACCAACCGGGTCGAGGCCGCCGCGTTGGCCTACCGCCTCGGCCTGCTGGACCGCCCCACCGCGACCGTCCCACCGCCGCGCGCCCGGTAGCCACCCGTCCCGGCCGGCCGCCCTGCGCCGGCGGTAGCCACCCGGGCAGGCCAGCCGCGCGGGAGGTCGGCCGCGCGCCGTCGGTCAGTCGCGTGGGAGGTAGACCCGCCAGCCCTGGACCCTGACCACGTCCAGCCCGCCGGGATCCGGGCCGAGCCGCTGGTCGAGCCGGGCGGCCAGCGGCGAGCCGTCCGGCGCCACCCAGGCCGCCCGGGGGTCGGCCTCCACCGCCCGTCGGTACGCGGGGTACCGGTCGAAGCCGGGGCGCAGCTCGTCGTCGACCACCGCGCAGACCACGTCCTCGCCGCTGGCGAAGGTGAGCCGGTTGCAGGTCCAGTAGTCGGCCCGCGCGTGCCGTACCCCCAGCACGTCGAGGGTGTCGACCAGCGCGCGGTGCCGGTCGGCCTCCGCGTGGGTGGCCGGTACGGCGCCGATGGCGGTGGCGGTCGCGAATCCCGTCGTGCCGAGCATGGCGGCCAGCACGGCGGCCGCCGTGACCCGGGCGGCGGCCCGGCGGCCGGCCTGCGTGGCGGCCCGGAGCGGCCAGAGCAGGGCCGGGGTGGCGATCGCCAGGCAGGAGAGGTAGCGGGCGCTCTCCACCGGGGTCCGCCCGGCGGCACTGCTCGCCACGTACGCCCCGAGCACCGCCACCGCCCCCACCAGCAGCGCCAGCCGCACCGCCGCCGCGGCCCGCCGCCCGACGGCGGGATCCGCCGACGGCGACGGCGACGGCGACGGCGGGAGTGGGTGGGGCGGTGACGAGGCGGCGGCCGGTGCGGGCGCGCGGAGGGCGCGCCAGGCGGAGAGCCCGGCGAGCAGCAGCAGGACAGGGAGCGCGAGGGCCCACCAGAGCTGCCAGGTGGCGCAGTGGCTCGGGGAACAGAAGCCCATGCCCAGCGGCGGGCCCAGCACCAGCCCGCCGTGCAGCCGCTCTCCCCAGCCGGCCGCCGCGTCCCCGCCGCTCGCCGCGAGAACGGCGGCGAAGGGGTCCCGCCCGTGCCGGAGGCTGTCGAGCAGCAACGGCGCCGCGCCGAGCAGGGTCGCCGCCAACGCCACGATGCCGGCCCGGCCGGCCAGCTCCCGCCGCCGCCACGCCACGAGCACCACGCCGGTGCCGCCGATGTACGGCAGCAGCAGCGGATCGACCCAGACCATCAGCCCGGAGATCAGCCCCCACGCCGCCCAGCGGGGCAGCCGGGCGCCCGGCCGCCCGGCGCAGAGGTCCAGGGTGAGCAGGGCCAGCGCGACGCCGGCCGGGTTCAGCTCGGGGTAGCCGCCGCCGGCGATCAACTGGTTCTTGACGATCCGGTCGGAGCCGAGCGCGAGGAGGCCGACGACCAGCAGGGCGAACCAGCGGTCCCCGCCGAGCCGCCGGGTCAGCCGCCAGACCAGGAGGAGGAAGAGCGCGTAGAGCCCGAGGATGGGCAGCCGCAGCGCGAGCACCGACGGCCCGGTCAGCGCGAGCAGCGGCGCGGCGAGATACGCCTCCAGCGTGCCCATGTACGCCTGCCCGTAGAACCAGACCGGGAAGTCCTGCCCGCGGGCGATGTGCAGGGCGGCGAGCCCCATCGTCGCCTCGTCGCTGTTGGTCGGCGGCGCGTCGGCCAGCAGCAGGGCGAGCCGATAGCCGACCCCGGCGACGCCGACGAGCAGGGCGAGCAGCACCGGCAGCCGGGGCGTACGCGGGCGGACTGCCCCACGCGGCTCCTGGCGTACCCCGGCGGTCATGCCTGTGATCATGGCATCCGGGCACCGGCGGACGGCCGGTGACGCGGCATCTTCCCGGCCTCAGCCGGCGGCCACGACCCCCTCGCGGGCCTCCAGCGCCTGCTTGTAGAGCCGCCCGGCCCGGTACGACGAGCGGACCAGCGGGCCGCTCATCACGCCGGCGAAGCCGATCTCCTCGGCCTCCTCGCGCAGCTCGACGAACTCCTCCGGCTTGACCCAGCGGGTCACCGGGTGGTGCCGGGGGGACGGACGCAGGTACTGCGTGATGGTGATCAGCTCGCAGCCGGCGTCGTGCAGGTCGCGCAGCGCCTGCGACACCTCTTCCCGCTCCTCGCCCATGCCCAGGATCAGGTTGCTCTTGGTGACCAGGCCGTCGGCGCGGGCCTGCCGGATCACGTCGAGGGACCGCTCGTAGCGGAACGCCGGCCGGATCCGCTTGAAGATCCGCGGCACCGTCTCGACGTTGTGCGCCAGCACCTCGGGACGGGAGCTGAACACCTCGGCGAGCTGCTCGGGGACGGCGTTGAAGTCGGGGATCAGCAGCTCCACGCCGCAGCCGGACTGCAGGGCGTGGATCTGCCGGACCGTCTCGGCGTAGAGCCAGGCGCCGCCGTCGGGCAGGTCGTCGCGGGCGACGCCGGTGATGGTGGCGTAGCGCAGCCCCATCGCGGCGACCGACTCGGCGACCCGGCGCGGCTCGTCGGCGTCGAACTCGGCCGGCTTGCCGGTGTCGATCTGGCAGAAGTCGCAGCGCCGGGTGCACTGGTCGCCACCGATGAGGAAGGTGGCCTCCCGGTCCTCCCAGCATTCGTAGATGTTGGGGCAGCCGGCCTCCTGGCACACGGTGTGCAGCCCCTCGCGCGAGACCAGCCCGCGCAGTTGGGTGTACTCCGGCCCCATCTTGGCCTTGACCTTGATCCACGGCGGCTTGCGCTCGATCGGCGTCTCGGCGTTGCGCGCCTCGATCCGCAGCATGCGCCGCCCCTCGGGGGCGACCGTCGCGGTGCGCGCAGCCTGCTCAGTCGTCGGCGCGGAGTGCTCGATGGTCACAAAAACGAGCCTACGCCCGACGGTGGGCGTCGATGAACGTCGGGCGACCGCCGTCACGCCGTAGATGTTGTGACACCGGACACCGAGGGCCGAAAAATTGTCGTCACACCGGCCCGGCCCGGTGCTAACGTGCCCGGCAAAGCTGTGACGGAGCCGAGTAGCGCACCGACCCGCCAGCCCAGAGAGCCGCCGGTTGCTGGAAGGCGGTCTGGCGCCGGCGCGCGAAGACCCTCCCGAGCTGCGGGAAGAACGGCGCGCCCGCGCGCCCAGTAGAGCCCGCCCGGCTGGCCCCGGTCATCAGGCGACGAACGAGGCTCCCGCCCAGGCGGGGGCGAAGGTGTGGTGGCACCGCGAGGTTCCCGCTCGCCCACACCTCCCGGGGATCGCGTTGCGATTGATCGAGGAGGTAACCGCCGTGCAACGCATCCTGTCCTCCCAGCTCATCCACCGGGTCGGCGAAACCGTCCGGATCGCCGGCTGGGTGCACCGCCGCCGGCTGCTCAAGTCGGTGGCCTTCCTGATCGTGCGGGACGCCGCCGGCCTGGCCCAGGTGGTGGTCACCGACCCCGCCGCCCGCGCCGCGCTGGAACAGCTCACCGAGGAGACCGTCGTCGAGGTCACCGCCACGGTGGCTGCGAACGCCGCCGCGCCCGCCGGGGTCGAGCTGACCGACCCGGCCGTACGCCCGCTCGGCCCGCCCGCCGTGCCGCCGCCGTTCGACCTGTACCGGCCGGTGCTCACCGCCACCCTGCCCACCCAGCTCGACCACGCCCCGACGGCGCTGCGGCACCCGTCCCGGTCGGCGGCGCTGCGGATCTCCGCGGCGGCGGTGGCCGGCTTCCGGGCCGCCCTGGACGCCCGCGACTTCGTCGAGATCCACACCCCGAAGGTGGTGGCCTCGTCCACCGAGAGCGGGGCGAACGTCTTCGCGCTGGACTGGTTCGGCCGGCCCGCGTACCTGGCCCAGTCGCCGCAGTTCTACAAGCAGCTCATGGTCGGCGTCTTCGAGCGGGTCTACGAGGTCGGGCCGGTGTTCCGGGCCGAGCCGCACGACACCGTCCGCCACCTGGCCCAGTACACCTCGCTCGACGCCGAGCTGGGCTTCGTCGCCGACCATCGGGACGTGATGCGGGTGCTGCGGCACACCCTCGCCGGGATGCTCGGCGCGGTGACCGAGCGGGCCGGTGGCGCGCTGGCCACGCTGGGGGTCGAGGCGCCGGCGGTGCCGGACGAGATTCCCGCCGTGCACTTCACCGAGGCGCTGAAGATCGCCGGGGCGCCGGCCGACGAGCCGGACCTCGCCCCGGCCCACGAGCGGGCGCTGGGGGAGTGGGCCCGGCGGGAGCACGGCTCCGAGTTCCTCTTCGTCACCGGGTACCCGATGGCGAAGCGGCCCTTCTACACCCACCCCGACCCGGCGCGGCCCGCCCACTCCAACGGGTTCGACCTGCTCTTCCGCGGGCTGGAGCTGGTCACCGGGGGGCAGCGGCTGCACCGGTACGACGACTACCTCGCCGCCCTCGCCGCGCGCGGCGAGCCGGTCGAGCCGTACGCCGGCTACGTGGACGCCTTCCGGCACGGCATGCCGCCGCACGGCGGCTTCGCCATCGGCCTGGAACGCTTCGTCGGCCGGCTCACCGGCGCCGCGAACATCCGCGAGGTGACCGCCTTCCCGCGCGACCTGCACCGGCTCACCCCGTAGCGGTACGCGTCGATCCGGCGACGGCCGGGCCGACGCGGCCCACCCTTCCCCTACGGCGTGACCGGCAGGCGGCGCTTGTGGTCGGTCGCCCGGTAGCGGGCCACCAGCGCCTGCTCGACCTCCGCCGGGACCGGCCGGCCTCCAGGTAGTCGTCGATGTGCTCGTACGCCAGGCCGAGCGCGTCCTCGTCGAGCTTGCCCGGGTCGAAGCTCTCCAGGTCCGCGGTGGGCGCCTTGCCGACCAGTTCGGCGGGGGCGCCGAGCGCCGCGGCGATCGCGCGCACCCGCCGCTTGGTCAGCCCGGTCAGCGGTACGACGTCGGCCGCCCCGTCGCCGTGCTTGGTGAAGAAGCCGGTGACCGCCTCGGCCGCGTGGTCGGTGCCGACCACCAGCCCGTCCATCGCCCCGGCCACCGCGTACTGGGCGATCATGCGCTGACGGGCCTTGATGTTGCCGTGGACGAAGTCCTGCTGGGCGGCGTCCCGGAAGGTCAGCCCGCCCGCCACCAGCGCGTCCAGCGCGGCGTCGCTGGCCGGCTTGACGTCGACCGTCAGCACCCGGTCGGCCCGGATGAACTCCAGTGCAGCCTGGGCGTGGTGCTCATCGGCCTGCACCCCGTACGGCAGCCGCATCGCGACGAAGATCGCCGGGTGGCCGGCGTCGCGGGCCCGTTCGGCCGCGAGCTGGCAGAGCCGACCGGCGGTGGTGGAGTCCACCCCGCCGCTGATGCCGAGGACCAGCGCCTTCAGCCCCGTGTCGACCAGGCGGTCGGCGAGGAAGACGACCCGGCGTTCGATCTCCCCTGCGGCGTCGAAGGTCGCCGCCACCTGGAGTTCGTCGGCGATCTGCTGCTGCATCGACATCACGTCGGTCATCGGGGGTCCTTCCGTCGGCGCCTCGTGTCGACAGCAGCCAACCCTTCCCGGGGACGGGCGGTCAATCGGGTTGAGACCGGGTCGACACCTGCCTGCGCGGTCAGGCGGGGCCGAGGAGGTCCCACGGGTTGCCGGCGAGGTCGCGGAAGACCGCCACCCGGCCGTACGGCTCGGTGCGCGGGGGCTTCACGAACTCGACGTTCGCCTCCCGCATCCGGCGGTAGGTGGCCTCGAAGTCGTCGACCTGGAGGAAGAAGCCGACCCGGCCGGCGGTCTGGTCGCCGACCGCCGCCTCCTGCCGCTCGCCGTCGGCGCGGGCCAGCAGCAGCCCCGTCCCGCCGCCCGGCGGGCGGACCACCACCCAGCGCTTCGGCCGCCCGTCGTTGGTGAGCGAGGGCTTGTCCTCGGCCAGCTCGAAGCCGAGCACCTCGGTGAAGAAGTCGATGGCCGGGTCGTAGTCGGCGACGACGAGGGTGACGAGATCGATGCGCACCCGGTCAGCCTTCGAGCGTGACCAGGGTGGGCAGGTGGCGCTCGACGACCGGGAGCACGTCGGCGACGGTGACCGGGCGGCCCAGCTCGGCGGTGAGCGAGGTGGTGCCCGCGTCCCGGATGCCGCAGGGGACGATCCGGTCGTAGTACGACAGGTCGCAGTCGCAGTTGATCGCGAAGCCGTGCTGGGTGACCCCGCGGGCCACCCGGATGCCGATGGCGGCGACCTTGCGGGCCGGGCCGCGGTCGTCCTCCGGCACCCAGACGCCGCTGCGCCCCTCGACCCGACCGGCGGTCAGCCCCAACTCGGCGCAGACGTCGATCAGCAGCTGCTCGGTGCGGCGCACGTACGCGACCACGTCCACCGGGTCGGGCAGCTTGACGATCGGGTAGCCGACGAGCTGCCCCGGCCCGTGCCAGGTGATCTTGCCGCCGCGGTCCACGTCGACCACCGGGGTGCCGTCCATCGGGCGGTCCCACGGCTCGGTCCGCTTGCCGGCGGTGTAGACGCTGGGGTGCTCCAGCAGCAGCACGGTGTCGCCCTGCTCGCCGGCCACCACGGCCTCGTGCAGGCGGCGCTGCTCGTCCCAGGCGGCCTGGTAGTCGAGGAGCCCGGCCCGAACAGCGGTCATACCGGAAGTCGTCACGCTCACCCGTCCACCCTAGCCCCGCCGACCACCGGCGGGCTGCGTGAGCCTCGTCGCGTCAGGCCGGCGGGACCTTCCAGAGCCAGACGTCGTCGACGCGCTGCGGGGGGCCCAGCAGGGCGGTGGCGGTGCGGCGGAGGGCCTCCTCGTCGATGTCGTACTTCGCGCCGTGCACCCGGTCGGGCAGGACCACCGCCTCGACGTGCCAGTAGCGCAGGTCGGCCAGGGACTCCCTGATGCTGCCGTCGGTGATGATCGGGACGAGGCCGGTCCGCCCGGCCTGGTCCATCAGCGAGTCGAAGGTGCGCGGCACCGGCCCGATCCGGCCCCGGCCGTCCGGGCCGCCGGGGCCGAGGAAGAAGCCGGCCGGGATGCGGAACTCGCCCTGCCGGTGCGCCAGCGCGTACGCCTGCCAGCGCTGGCCGTCCGGCGTCACGTCGACGGTCAGCGGCAGCGGGGTCAGCACCCCGCCGGGGGAGACGTGCTGCTTCCAGGTGCCGGCGGTGATGAACGCCGGGATCGGCTCGCGCACGCGGGTCAGCAGCGGGGTGGGCAGCAGCGGCAGCAGCGCGGCGGCGAAGCCGATCGCCCAGGCCAGCTCGGTGGAGCGGTGCCGGGGCGGCGCGGCGCGCAGCTGGTCGACGGCGTACGCCAGCAGCAGCCCGATCACCGGCGCGACGACCAGCGCCAGCCGGGAGGGCAGCGCCGCGTTGACCACCGGCAGGTTGTCCAGCACCCCGAACGGCAGCAGCTGGTCGGTGCGCCGGCCGTTCCACTTGGCCGTCGGCCCCCAGGAGAGCACCGCGAAGACGAGCGCGGTGACGGCCAGCGCCCAGAGGGTGGCCCGGAACGCCCGGTCGGCGCGCCGCCACAGCAGGACGAAGCAGGCGACGGCGAGCAGCAGCAGTGGGATGCCGAAGAACGAGTTCTCCTCGGTCGGGTTGGGCGCCAGCGAGGTGCCCAGCCCGGCCCACCCGGCCAGCGACCGGCGCGGGTACGACCCGTACGCGGCGATGTCCTCGGCGTGGATGAGCGGGTCGAAGCCGGTGCCGTGGAAGCGCTGCGGCCCGGCGAAGTGCAGCCAGAGCGGGTACGCCAGCAGCACACCGGCGACCAGCGCGGTGACCCCGAGCCCGCGCAGGAAGTGCGGCAGCGCGGCGCGGACCTCGGTCCGGCGGGACGGCTGCGCCGCCCAGACGGCGAGGAACGAGGCGAGCGCGAGGGCGGTGAAGAAGAGCCCCTCGGCGGCGATCGAGAAGGCGATCGCCACCAGCACGCCGAGCAGCACCCCGCCGCGGACCGCGTTGCCGGGGCGGCGCAGCGCGAACACGCCCCAGATCAGCAGCGGTACCAGCCAGCCGGCGGTCCAGTTCAGGTGCGCGTTGGCGTGCGACACCATGGCCGGGCAGTAGCCGATGAAGAGCCCGCCGACCGCGGCGGCCAGCCGGCTGCGCACCAGGTGCCGGCTGAGCAGCCAGTACCAGGCCGACGCGGTGGCGGCCAGGTTGAGGGTGAGGATCACCAGGAAGGTCGCGGGCGGCCCGATCAGGTACGTCAGCGGCGCGAAGACCCACGCGTACACGGTGATCGAGGTGTTGACCGCGAGGTTCGCCCCGTCCGGGACGTTGATCAGGTGGGTGAAGAGCGGGTTCTCCCCGTGGGTGAGCGAGTGCCCGCCGAATGCCAGCAGCCACTCGAAGAGGGCCTGGTCGCTGGAGTTGACGGTGATCGTCCGGGTGTTCGGGTCGCGCCACATGCCGCTGGTCACCCAGATCGCCAGGGCCAGCGCGGCCAGCACCACGATCAGGTCGGCGCGGCGGTCCCGGATGACGGGCGCGGAGCCGGGCGACGGGTCCGTGGCCACGGACGGGGAGGACGGCACGCAGCGGACGTTACCAACCGGACCGGGACACGCCGGTCAGACACGGAACCTCACTTCGCCACGTCCGCTCCGGCCATATCAGGGCATCGACAAATGTGGTTGCCGCAGCCATGTCGGCGGAATGAAACACGGACGTAACGTCTCGGCAACTCGGGGGTGACCCAGTTCACATTCCGCAACCCCAGGAGGTCGCCCGGCTCCAACCCCGGCAACCTGAGCATGTACGCCTACCGCCCGGACGGCCTGCCGGCCAACGCGCCGGCTGTGGTGCTGCTGCACGGCTGCACCCAGAACGCCGCCGGCTACTTCGCCAACTCCGGCTGGCAGAAGTACGCCGACCTGTGGAAGTTCGCGCTGATCGTGCCCCAGCAGTCGCCGGCCAACCAGTCGCTGAGCTGCTTCAACTGGTTCACCGAGGGGGACATCAACCGGGGTCAGGGCGAGGCGCTGTCGATCAGGCAGATGGTCGACCACGCGAAGTCCAACTACGGCCTGGACGGCAACCGGATCTACCTCAGCGGACTCTCCGCGGGCGGCGCGATGACCTCGGTCATGCTCGCCACCTACCCCGACGTCTTCGCCGCCGGCTCGGTCATCGCCGGGCTGCCGTACCGGTGCTCGCCGCCGGCGTCGACCAGCACCTGCCAGTACACCGGGGTGGACAAGACCCCGGCGGCCTGGGGCGACCTGGTCCGCAACGCGTACTCCGGCTACACCGGCCGGCGTCCCCGGGTCGCCATCTGGCACGGCACCTCCGACACCACCGTGGTGCCGATGAACGCCACCGAGTCCCGCGACCAGTGGACCAACGTGCTCGGCGTCTCGCAGACCCCGACCAGCACGGCCTCGCTGCCCGCCGGCACCAGCCTGGAGGTGTACGGCAACGACGCGGTCCGCCTCTACCGGGTCTCCGGGATGGGGCACGGCACCCCGGTCGACCCGGGCTCGGCGACCGACCAGTGCGGCACCGCCACGTCGTACTTCCTGGACACCATCTGCTCGACGTACCGGGACGCGCTCTTCTTCGGCCTGAACGGCGGGGTCACGCCGACCCCGACCGCGACCGCCAGCCCCAGCCCGACGGCGTCCCCGACGGCCTCCCCGGTCTGCGTCACCGCCAGCAACTACGCGCACGTGACCGCCGGCCGCGCCTACCAGTCCGGCGGCTACGCCTACGCCCTCGGCAGCAACCAGAACATGGGCCTGTACAACACCTTCTACACCAGCACCCTCAAGCAGACCGGCCCCAGCTACTGGGTCATCGGCTGCTGATTCCGGCTGCCGCAGCGGTCCCCTCCCTCGTCAGGGGACCGCTGCGCTCACTCCGTCAGCGCGGCGTGCAGGGCGGAGGGGAGGTCGGGGTGGCGGTACTTGAAACCGGCCTTGGCGAGGACGCCGGGGAGGACGCGGGTGCTGGTGAGGATGTCCTGGGCGAAGCCGCCGAGGGCCACCTTCAGGGCCAGCGCCGGGATCGGGATGATCGCCGGGCGGTGCAGCTGGCGGGCCAGCTCCCGGGTGAACTCCGCGTTGGTGGCCGGGGCCGGGCCGACCCCGTTGACCGGGCCGGCGAGGTCGTCCCGGTCCAGCAGGAACGCCGCGGCGTCCAGCCAGTCGCGCAGCGAGATCCAGGACCACCACTGCCGGCCGCTGCCCAGCCGCCCGCCGAGGCCCAGCTTGATCGGGCGCAGCTGCGGCTGGAGCATCCCGCCGTCGCGGTGCAGCGGCAGCCCGGTGCGCAGCCGCACCACGCGTACGCCGGCGTCCTCGGCCGGCCGGGTGGCGGCCTCCCAGACCCGGGAGACGTCGGCGAGGAAGCCCTCGCCCGCCGGGGCGTCCTCCTCGACCGTCCGGTCGCCGGTGTCGCCGTACCAGCCGACGGCGGAGGAGTTGAGCAGCACCGAGGGCCGGTCCGTGGCGGGCAGCCCGGCGATGGTGATCGCCAGCGTGGTGGTGGTGTCCACCCGGCTGGACCGGATCAGCTTCTTGTAGTCGTCGCTCCAACGCTTGTCGCCGACCCCGGCGCCGGCCAGGTTGACCACCGCGTCGGCCTCGGCGACCACCGCCGGGTCGAGCTGCGCGGCCGAGGGAGTCCACTGCCGCTCGTCGGGGGTCCGTGCCGGCCGGCGGACCAGTCGGGTGACCTGGTGCCCGTCCGAGGTGAGCCGGTCGACCAGCCGGGTGCCGAGGAAGCCGGACGAACCGGCCATGAGGATCCGCATGCCCATATCTTCGGCCACCGACCCCGGCTTGGATGCGTTGCGCCGAAACCGGCCGCCGCGCTTTCGCCGCCGACCGCCGGGGAGAAGATGCCTGCTCGTGCGCTATGAAGCTGATGACGTGGATGAATCAGCGCCTCACTCGCCGGTCTGGCCGTCGATCGCCTCCCGGATGATGTCGGCGTGGCCGAGGTGCCGGGCGTACTCGTCGATCATGTGGTTGAGCACCCAGCGCAGCGAGTGCTCCCGGCCGGTGTCGAAGGACCGGCCGACAGCCTCCAGCGGACGGTCGGCGGCGATCCGCCGGGACGCCTCGACCTCAGCCCGCCAGATTGCGAAGGTCTCGTCGCCGGTGGCGCTGTCGACGTCGTTGAAGTCCTCGTCCCGGTCGTCGGTGCGGGTGAACAGGCTGCCGGGGAAGTTCCCGTCGATCACCGCCTGGAAGTACCACCGCTCGACCGTGGCCAGGTGCCGGACCAGGCCGAGCAGGGAGAGGTTGGACGACGGCACCGCCCGCCGGCGAAGCTGCTCGTCGGTCAGCCCGCTGCACTTCCGCACCAGCGCATGGCGCTGGTAGTCGAGAAAGGTGTCCAACAGGGTGCGCTCGTTCGCCGTGGGCGGCAGCTCGAAACGTTCATCGATCATTTGTACGATCGTAGGCGAGTCCCGGCTGGCGGATCGCCCCCGCGCGGCGACCGGCGGGGGATCGCCCAGCCGAGGAATCGGGCGAAGAGCTGGCCCGGCTCGGGCCCGTCGTGCGGGTGCAGGGCATGCAGGTGGCCGGCCGCGTCGTGCAGCAGCCCGCCCAGGTAGACCAGCAGCGCCACCCGGTCGTCGGCATACTCCCGGAGCAGCGTGAGGCGGGCGGTCGCGCACGGCCAGGGGGCGGCGCAGGCCCGGCAGAGCCAGAGCGGGCGCAGCGCCACGTGCGGCGGCCCGCTCACCATCGGCCGCCGTTGGCCCGCCAGGTCTGCGCCGGGGTGAGCCGACCGACCCGGCCGACCTGCGGGTTCGCCCGGGTCGCCTCGTCCCACGAGCGGGTGTTCGGCGGCGGGGCGGGCGGCTCCGTCGGCACTGGGGCATGCCGGTCGGGGCAGGCGGCCCAGCGCAGGCCGCACGAGCACCAGCGCCCTCCGCGCCGCCAGGTCCGCCGGTGCCGGGGCGCGAGCGGGACCGGCTTCGCGTTCCGTCGCGGCCACATGTCATCGCCGCCGATTCGGTACGTGGACAAGCTGGTCGCCCCGCGCCACCAACTCGTCGACCACCTCGTCCGGCAGGCCGCGCGACCGCAGCACCCGTCGTCCCCACCGGTGCAGGAGACAGGGGTACGGCGTCCGGTCACTGCGGCACAGCGGACCGGCCGGCCACTCCTCGGGGGCATGCACCACCACCGCCCGGACGGCGAGCCGGACGTCCTCCACCGTGACGAACCGCGGCGTCGGTAGCTCGCCGAGCACCTTCTCCACCGCGTCCACCGGTTGGTCGACCACTGACCGCACGCTGCTCCGCCTCTCGTCCTGCGGCGCCGAGACGGGCGGGGTCGGCCTGTGCTGGCCGGCGCCCGGCACCCGCCCCGGGCCTGCTCACGGGCCCGCCGACTCGCCGGTCGCGGGCAGGGGGTGACACCCGGCCGACTACCGGGGGAGTGGCCGGCCGGGTGGTCCCACGGGCGACCAGCTCCGGGTTTGCAGACCAGGGAGCCGGTCAGGACGAACTTTGTCAGACAAGACTAGTAAAGTCAACGGACTACTCCTTACTTGTCTCGTAAAGTGGATTGTGATCAAATGGCGGTGCAGACCAGGGAGTCAACATGCCCGCCAAAGCCAAGTGGGCGCAGCTTGCGGATCACATCCGCGAGCAGATCGCGTCCGGAGAACTCGCACCGGGTGACAAGCTGCCATCCACTGCTCAATTGAAGGACGAGCACGGCGTCTCAGCGGGCGTCGTGCGTCAGGCGATCCTCGTGCTTCAGATGCAGGGGGTCGTCGAGGGCGTGCACGGCGTAGGCGTGTTCGTCGCCGAGCGGGCGGAAAGCTGAGGCGGCGGCAGCTCGTGCTGCCGCCGCCGTTGCATTCCGGGTCACCCGCCGACGCCCGGAAGTCCCGCGCGGACCGTCGGGCTCAGGCCGATGACGACCGGTCGGGCGCCCAGGCACTGGGGTGCGAAGTGCGCCACGACGTAGTCCCACGCCGCCTTCGCCTCGTCGAAGGTGAACGCCGGTTCGCCGTCGAGGTAGGTGCTCCATAGCGTGCGGGGAATCAGGTACCACTTCCCCCACCAGGTGTTGGTCTTCGGCGAGAACATGATGCGGTCCACCCCGTCGGTGTGGCAGAGGCCGAAGGTGTGCCCCAGCTCGTGGATCGGCACGTACTTCCAGATCTGGTCCGGCGTGTTGTCGATGAAGGTGGCGCCGGAGGTGTTCTTGCCGCTCAGCCCGCAGGCGCTCTCGTGCAGGTTGTTGGCCAACCCGCGCAGGGTGTCGGTGTAGCGGAAGACGCCGACGGCGACCGGGTGGCAGAGGTCGGCCGTCGCCCCGTCCGGGTCGGTGGTCTTGTCGTGCCGGCCGATCACGTCTTTCAGGAACCGGGTCAGCGCGGGGTGTGCGTCGGGTCGGTCGTACCCCTTGTGGACGATGTGGTCGGGGTCGGTGACCGGGCGGGTCTCCTGGTCGAAGTCCAGCATCAGCGCGAGTTCGCGGCCCTTCTCGCGGGCCGTGGAGACCTTGGTGTCCAGCGCGCCGTCCCGCATCGGCAGCACGGTGAACGCCGGCCCCTGCGCGCCCCGCGAGCTGAGGTAGGTGTCCAGCTCGTCGGCGGAGATGGGGTTGTCGAACTCGCCGCCACCGCCGCCACCGACGACGGTCCCCTTCTTCAGGGTCTTGTACCGCTTGCGATTCCAGAAGCCCTCGTGGAACTCGAAGCCGCAGAGCTCCCGCAGGTTGATCGCGCCCTGCTCGTGCAGCACGACCAGGTTGGGCACGGCCGGCTCGCGCGGCGACGGGGTCTCCGAGTCCAGGATCGTCCGGTACGCGGTGCCGTGCAGGCGCAGCCCGAACGCGCCGTGGTCGAGGCGGATCGCCTCCTTGATCTCGGTCAGCGTGTCACCGGAGTACTTCGCCTCGAGCAGGCCGCGCACGTAGCGGCGCAACCGCTCCCGGTTGATCTCCTCGATGATGTACTCGATCGTGTCGCCGAGGAACACGATGCGGGCCAGCCGGATGATCCCCAGCACCAGGCCGATCCCCAACCGCAGCAACCCGTCGAGGATCCGCCGCCAGTCGAGCGTGACGATGCCGACGATCACGTCCCAGAGCCCGACCGCGATGTCGATCACCGCCTCGACGACCACCCCGACGAGCTTGCACACCGTACGGGCCACCCACTTGCCGACCTTGACGATCACCCAGCGGACGACCTTCACGAAGTACGTGACGAACCAGCAGACCCAGCCCCGGGGGTCGTACCACGGGTAGTCCTTGCACTTCTTCTCCTGCCGCTCCTCCCACTCCTCGACGGGCTTGGAGATCTCCTCCTCGACCCATTCGGTGATTTCGGTGCAGACGAGTGCCATGAGAGATCCCCCCTCCGAGTCAGGAAGCCGCGCGCAGCGCGCGCAGTCGTAGGAGCAGGCGCCGGCGGCTCCAGGACAACCCGAGGAGCTTGCCGGCCACCGCCGCCGCGAAGCAGCCGAGCACGGCCGTGGCGATGGCCCGGCCGCCGCTCGGGCCGACCACGAAGACGCCGGCCACGGCGGCGACGAGGGCCAACGCTCCCCAGTCGCAGCCGCAGTCGTTGAACAGGCGGCGGATGGTTGCTGCCGTACGCTCGCGCTCCGTCGCGTCGAGCCCGGGCAGCGTGACGGTGACCCGGTCGAGGTGGGGACGCCGGAGCAACGAAACCAGCGCCTCCGCCCGATCGAGATCCGCGCGATCAGCGATCTCGACGTGCATGACGGTGTCACCTTCCCACTGACACCCTGACTGTGAACGCGGTCGATCGCCAGGTCAACGCATCTTTCAGCTACCCGACTGTCGCGTGCGCCGCCGGCTCGGAGTCTGGTGCCACGAAGTTTCCGCTCCAAGGAGCAACCCGCGGAGCGGGACCCCGCGTGACTATCTCGAATCGGGGGATCGGAGGCCTGGATGGGCGATCGCGACGCGGCGTTCGCGGAGTATTTCGCGGCAAGGTCGGACGCGATGCGCGGCACCGCGTACCTGCTCTGCGGCGACTGGCACCGGGCGGAGGACCTGGTCCAGACCGCGTTCACGAAGCTCTACCTGGTCTGGAACCGGATCTCCCGGCACGAGGTGCTCGACGCCTACGTGCGCCAGATCCTGGTCCGGACCTTCCTCGATGAGCGGCGCCGCGGCTGGTGGCGGCGCGAGCGGGTGGGCGGGGAGCACGCCGAGCGGCCGGCACCGCCCGACTCGCCGGAGAACCGGCTGGTGATGCTCCAGGCACTGGCCGCCGTATCGCCGCGCCAGCGGGCAGTCCTGATTCTCCGGTACTGGGAGGACCTGTCGATCGAGGAGGCCGCGGCGCTGCTGGATTGCTCGCCGGGGACGGTGAAGAGCCAGGCGGCCCGCGGCCTGGATACGCTCCGCGGCCTCCTGTCGACCACGTACAGCGGGATCGAGAAGGGGGCACGATGAACGGAGAAGAGTTGCGCGAGGCGCTGCGCAGCGAGATGGGGGCCACCACCCCGCCGCCACCGTTGAGTGCGGCCGCCGCGCTCGGCGCCGCCCGGCGGGCGCGCATCCGCCGCCGTACCGCCTGGGCCTGCGCCGGATCCGCGGCCGCGGTTCTGGCGGTCGCCGGCGTCGCCGCCATCGGCGCCCCGGGCGCCGGCGGCCTCAGCCCGGCGGGTCCTGGCCCGCAGGCCGTCCCGCAGCCGTCGGCCAAGGACACCGCGCGGCCGTGGCCAACCGGACCGGACGGCCGTCCGCAGGAGGACCGGACCGCGCGGGCGGGCACCAGGTACGACCAGGGGGTCCGGCTGCTGGACGAGATCGTCTCCGTCGTGCCCGCCGGCTACATCGCGCCGGAGAACCCGGCGAACCAGCCCGCTGACCAGATGCCGCTGCGAACCCACCAGGCGCAATTCGAGGACAGGGTGAACGGCGTCGACGTGTGGAGTTACCTGTCCTCGGCCGCCCTGGCTCAGGGGGAGCGGATGGGGCGATTGCTCGTCGAGGTGCACGCCGCGGGCAGTCAGCTACCGGCCGAACCGTGCGCGCTGGCCCGGCAGTTCTGGGGCATGCAGGGCGAGTGTCAGCTGGTGACGGTCGGAGCGGCACAGGTCGGCGTGGTCGTCCGGCCTGCCGGCGACGACCGGTTCGACCAGTGGGCGGCGTACCGGCACCCGGACGGTGTGGTGGTCTTCGTCGCGCAGGGCGCCAAGCTCGGCGACGGCCGGCCGGGGCTGACGACGATGCCGTTTTCCGTGCGGCAACTGGCGGCCCTCGCCGTCGACGAACGGTTCCATCTGCAGTGAGGCGGCATCGCGTGGGCTGCCGCCGCGCCCCGCTGGCGCCCCGCCAGCGCGCCGGTCGCGGCGGCGTGCAGCAGGCCGGCGGGCGGGGTCTCTGATACCACGAGCTACAAGGCGGCCAGGCGGGGGAGTAGCGGGGTCAGCGGGGCGACGGCGTCGGCGCGGACCACGAAGCGGGTGACGCCCCAGCGGCGCCGGTGTTCGGCGACCGCCGCGACGATCTCCTCCGCCGTGCCGACCAGGACGAACGGGGTGGCCAGCAGCTCGGCGACGGTCAGGCCGGTGTCGGCGGCGGTCTCCGCGGCGGCGGCCTCGGCGTCGTCGGTGACCGTCACCTGCTGGACCAGGGCCTCCAGCGCCGGCGGCTCGGCCCGGCCGGCGGCTCCGGCCGCCACGTGCGCGAGCTGCGCGTCGATCTGGTCGGCCCGCCACCGCACGTCGTGGGCGTGCCCGTCGGCCAGGGTACGGCCGAAGCCGGTCAGGCCGACCACGTCGGCGTGCGCGCCGGCCCAGCGCAGCAGCGTCGAGTTCGCCGTACCCATGGTCAGCGGGACCCGGCCCTGGACGGGCCGCAGCCCGCCCAGCTTGGCCGCGTGGGCGACCAGTTCCGGGGTGTCCACGGTGACCTCCGCGCCGGCCAGCAGGTCCCGGACGGCCTCGGCGACGGCCAAGCAGCGGCGTACCCGGGCGGCGACGTCGGGCCGCTCGCGGCCGACGGCCCGCCACTCGGCGGGGGTGTGGCCCGCGCCGAGGCCGAGCCGGGCCCGGCCGCCGGAGACCACGTCCAGGGTGGCCACGTCGGTGGCGAGCAGGATCGGCTCGCGGACGCCGGCGTTGGAGACGTACGAGCCGAGGCCGAGCGTGGAGGTCACCGCCGCCGCGGCGGCCAGCGAGACGAACGGCGACGCGCCGTGGCCGGGGTGGTCCGAGGCCAGCAGGGCGTCGAAGCCGGCGGCCTCGACCCGGCGGGCCAGGTCGAGCCAGCTCGCGGCGTCGGTGGGCCGGGCCTGGACGGAGAAGATCACCATCGGCCCAGCATCCGGCGTTGAAGGCACGGCGGCCAGCCCGGACCCACCGATTCTGCTGACCGGCGAATCCGAGCCCGACCGGCGAGCTCAGGCGGACCGGTGCACGGCCTCCAGGCGGGCCAGGTCGTCGGCGGAGAGGCGCAGCGCGCCGGCCGCCACGTTCTGCGCCAGGTGCTCCGGGTCGCCGGTGCCCGGTATGGCCAGCACGTTCGGGCCCCGGTGCAGCGTCCAGGCCAGCCGGACCTGGGCCGGGGTCACCCCGTGCGCCCGGGCGACGGCCCGCACCTCGTCGTGCTCGGTGCCGCTGGCGCCGGCCTCGCGCCCGCTGGTGGCGAGCGAGAAGAACGGCACGAACGCGATGCCCTGCGCCGCGCAGTCGCGGAGCAGCTGGTCGTGGCCGGCGCGGTAGCCCAGGCCGTACGAGTTCTGCACGCAGACCACCGGCGCGACGGTCTGCGCCTCGGCGAGCTGCTGCGGGCGGATGGCGGAGACGCCGAGGTGGCGGATCAGCCCGGCGTCGCGCAGCTCGGCGAGCGCGCCGAAGTGCTCGGCGAGGGGCTCCGGGCCGTACACCCGGAGGTTGACCACGTCCAGGTGGTCCCGGCCGAGCTGGCGGAGGTTCTCCTCGACCTGTCCGCGGAGCTGGTCCGGCCGGGCCATCGGCAGCCATTCGCCGGCCGGGTCCTTGCCCGGCCCGACCTTGGTGACGATCACCAGGTCGTCCGGGTACGGGGCCAGCGCCCGGTTGATCAGCTCGTTGGCCGACCGCAGCGGCGAGAAGTAGAACGCGGCCGTGTCGATGTGGTTGACGCCCAGCTCGACCGCCCGGCGCAGGACGGCGATCGCCCGGTCCCGGTCGCTCGGGCTCCCGTCGGCCCTGCTGGTCAGCCGCATCGCGCCGAAGCCGATCCGGTTGACCGTCAGGTCGCCCAGGCGCCAGGTGCCCGCCGCCGCGGCGGTGATCGTGTCGGTGGTCATCGTCTCCCCGTCTCCCTCAGATGCATGGTCGGCGTCCCCTCGTGGGGCAGCGGGACGCCGAGCAGTTCCACGGTGTCGCCCGCCTCCCGGTTCACCGCGTTGAGCGCGGCGACCAGTTTCTTCTCCTCGTAGGTGAAGTGCGATTCCAGCAGCGCGGCGAGGCCGTCCAGCTCGGCGCGAACCTCCCGGCCGACGGTCGGGGCGACCGTCAGCTCCTCGATCCGGCGCAGGATGCCCGCCACCACCCGGTGGTCCTCCGCGAGCTCGGCGAGGACCGGGCGCAGCGCCGGCTCCCGTTCGGCGAGGACCCGGAACGCGCCGCCGTCCTCGCCCTCGTGGTGGCGGGTGAGCGCGGCGCAGAAACCCAGGCAGTGGGCGCGCAGGTCCGGGGACGACCGGAGGTCGGCGCCGGGGGAGTCGAGGCTCGTACGGAGCCGGGCCAGCTCCTCGCGGAGCCAGAGGTGGATCTCGATCAACTCGTTGCCGAGGGCGGTCAGCCGCCTGTTCGGCTCGTGGGATTGGTGCACATGGTCCCCTGCTGTCCCGCGCCTCCATGCCCACGGCGGTCCCCTTGCCGGGTGCACGCGACGCTCCGGCGAGTTTACGGGCGTGACCGTGCGGGTGGGTGCCCGCGAGCTCCGGGTCAGGTCGACGGCTCCCCGGGTTCCGGCTGGTGCCACCGCGCCCGGTAGGCGGCCTCGCGCGTCTCGTGGGTGGTCCGTTCCTGGACGACGACCTCGTGCAACGCGTCCCGGCTCTCGCCCATGGTCAGCACCTCCAGCGCCACCAGCCCGACGCAGACGACGGTCAGCAGGGTGAGGGCGGCCAGCCCCGGCAGGCGTTGGCCGACCGGAATGCAGGCCGCCAGCACCAGCACCGTGCCCACCCGGAGCCAGGTGACCGTGCGCAGCGTGCGGAGCTGGAACAGCATGTTGCCGCAGAGGTAGCAGATCACCCCACCGAAGAGCAGCGGCACGTCGGGACCGTGCGCACGGTCGGCCAGCGGAATGTGCGGATCGGCGATCTCGTGCACGATCCGCTCGGCGCCCAGGGCGAACAGGATGATCCCGGCGATCATCGGCAGGTAGAGGTACGCGTAGGCGTCCCGGGCCATCGCCACCCGGGGGCCGCCCTCGGCCGCGTGCAGGGCGATCCGCGCGGCGGGTCCCACCCAGTCGTAGTGCACCCACCACAGTGCGGCGGTGAAGACGATGCCGAGGATGGCGGCGGCGACGGCCGGCCAGGTCGGGGGCTGGCCGAGCAGGTTGCTGCCGACGCCGACGGAGATGACCGACTCGCCCAGGGCGATGATGAGGATGAGGTCGTACCGTTCGGTCCAGTGCTCCGCGGAGGTGACGCGCCAGCCCCAGGTGCCGGCGAGGAGCCCGCTGCCGTACTGCAGCACCACGACGGTGGCCCACAGGCCGTCCCGGGTCAGGGCGGCCGAGCCGGGGTCCCGGAGCTGCGCCGGGATCAGCGCGGCGGCGAGCAGCAGGACGGTGCTCAGCACCAGCTCCGGCGCGAACCGGCGCAACTGCCGGCGTTCGTCCGGGCTGTCCCGGACGATGTGCAGGTAGAGCGCCAGGTGCACCAGGCGGATGACCACGTAGCTGCCCGCCGCCACCATCGGCCCGGCGGCGTTCTCTCCGGGGTCGCGGAACGCCTGCGGCAGCGCAAGCGCGAAGGTGAAGAGCGCCGCCATGCCGACTACCATCAGCACCGGGACGAAGCCCTCGCCCAGCCGGACCCGGGTGGCGACGACGCAGTGCACCACCCAGGACCACCAGAGCACGGCGAGCACCAGCAGCGCGTGCAGCAGATTCGTGCCGTTGATGTCCAGGGCGGTGGCCCGGGTGATGATGAAGAACGAGAAGACGAAGACCAGGTCGAAGAAGACCTCGAACCGGTCCACCCGGGCGCCGGGGGCGACCGGTACGGCGCCACCCAGCCGCCCGCGCCACCGCTGCTTGCCGCCCACCGACCGAGTCTGTCAGCGCCCGATCGGTCGCGGGCCGGAATCCGATCAGCGCGGCGGGCGGTGCCGCAGGCCGTCCATCAGCAGGTCGAGCAGGCGGCCGGCCTGCTCGCGCTGGCCGGGCTCGCCGGCGGCCAGGGACACCCCGCTCAGGCCGGCGAGCACGTCCGCAGGCGCGACGTCGGCCCGGACGGTGCCCGCCGCGCCGCCCGCCTCCAGTAGCAGGCCGAGCGCGGCGATCAGCCGGTCCCGGCTCTGCGCGTACGGGTTGGCGCCGGAGGCGATGACCAGCCGGAGTGCGTCCGCCATGCCCCGCTTGGTGGAGAGGTAGTCGATGAAACGGTCCATCCAGGCGCGTACCGCCCGGTCCGGCGGCAGGCTGGCCAGCAGTTCCGGCGCGGCGTCGCAGAGCTTGGTCAGCTCGTTGCGGTAGGCCGCCTCGACCAGGGCCTCCCGGGTGGGGAAGTGCCGGTACAGGGTGCCGATGCCGACCCCGGCCTCCCTGGCGATCGAGTCGAGCGTTACCTCCGGCCCGGCGTGGGAAAACGCGCGTACCGCGGCGTCCAGCAGCCGCTGCCGGTTGCGCAGCGCGTCGGCGCGCAGCGGTCGGGGGCCGGTGTGGGGCACGTCTCCTCCTCCGGGCGACCGGCCGAGGCGCGGTCGGTTGGCAAGCGGAGGAAGCTCCGGTTAGTCTCGACCATAACGGAGGATCCTCCGATTCTCATCGTAGCGGCCGGACCGGGCGTCCGCGTCGCCACCGACAAGGATGGATCATGAGCACCAGCACACCCGTCACCACGCCGTACTCCCGAGAGACCGCCGCCATGGAGGTGGTGCGCGGCATCGACCTCACCGGCCGCCGGGCCGTCGTCACCGGCGGCGCGTCCGGAATCGGCGTCGAGACCGCCCGCGCGCTCGCCGCCGCCGGGGCCGACGTCACGCTCGCCGTACGCAACGTCGACGCCGGTCAGCAGGCCGCCACCGACATCACCGGCACCACCGGCAACGACCGGATCCTGGTCGCCCCGCTGGACCTCGCCGACCTGTCGTCGGTGGCCGCCTTCGTCCGCACCTGGGACGGGCCACTGCACATGCTGGTCAACAACGCGGGCATCATGGCCTCGCCCGAGATGCGCACCCCGCAGGGCTGGGAGATGCAGTTCGCCACCAACCACCTGGGCCACTTCGCCCTGGCCACCGGGCTGCGCCCCGCCCTCGCGGCGGCCGGCGGCGCCCGGATCGTCTCGGTCAGCTCGTCGGCGCACCTGCGCTCACCCGTGGTGTTCGAGGACATCCACTTCCAACAGCGGCCGTACGAGCCCTGGGCGGCGTACGGGCAGTCCAAGACTGCGAACGTGCTCTTCGCCGTCGAGGTCAGCCGGCGCTGGGCGGACGACGGCATCCTCAGCAACGCCCTGATGCCGGGCGCGATCCGGACCAACCTCCAGCGCTACGTCAGCGAGGAGGACCTCGCCCGGCTGCGCGCCGAGAGCGGGGGCGAAACGACGCCCAGTTGGAAGAACACCGAACAGGGCGCCGCGACCTCGGTGCTGGTCGCCGCGTCCCCGCTGCTCGACGGCGTCGGCGGGCGGTACTTCGAGGACGTCCAGGAGGCCGGGCCGAACCAGCCCGGCACCCGCACCGGCTACGCGCCGTACGCCCGCGACCCGGAGGCCGCCGAGCGGCTCTGGCAGGTCTCCGAGGAGCACCTGCGCGGCTGATCGGCCCGGAAACGGCGAAAGGGCGCCCCGGTCAAGGTGACCGGGGCGCCCTTTCGCGCCGGGGTGTTACAGGCCCAGCTCGGCCTCGAAGTTGCCGGCCTCCAGCCGCTCCTTGACCGCGACCAGGAAGCGGGCGGCGTCGGCGCCGTCGATCAGCCGGTGGTCGTAGGACATGGCCAGGTAGACCATCTGCCGGACCGCGATGACCTCGCCCAACTCCGGGTCGTTGACCACGACCGGACGCTTGACCACGGCACCCGTGCCGAGCATCGCCGACTGCGGCGACGGCACGATCGGGGTGTCGAAGAGGGCACCCCGGCTGCCGGTGTTGGTCAGCGTGAACGTCGCACCGGCGATCTCGTCCGGGCTGATCTTGTTGGTCCGGGTGCGCTCGGCCAGATCGGCGACCCGCTTGGCGATGCCGCCCAGGTTGAGGTCGCCGGCGTTGTGGATGACCGGCACCAGGAGCCCCCGCTCGGTGTCCACGGCGATGCCGAGGTGCTCCGAGTCCGGGTAGGTGATCGTCCCCGCCGCCAGGTCCATCCGGGCGTTGACGATCGGATGCGTCTGCAGCGCCTCGACGGCGGCGAGGGCGAAGAACGGCAGGAAGGACAGCTTCACCCCGTGCCGCTGCTGGAAGGAGTCCTTCGCCTGCGTCCGCAGCTTGGCGATCTTGGTGACGTCCACCTCGATCACCGTGGTGAGCTGCGCCATCTCGTGCAGCGACTCCTGCATCCGCTTGGCGATGGCCCCGCGGATCCGGGTCAGCTTCTCGGTGGTGCCCCGCTTGCTGCTCGGCTGCGGCTTGGCGGCCGGCTTGGCCGGGGCCGCCGCGGCGGGGGCGGCGGCCGGCTGCACGGCCGGCGCGGCCTTGGCCGCCTTGGCCTTCTCGGCCGCCTCCAGCACGTCCTGCTTGCGGATCCGCCCGCCGACGCCCGTGCCGTTGACGGAGGAGAGGTCCACGCCGTGCTCGCTGGCGAGCTTGCGCACCAGCGGGGTCACGTAGCCGGCCGCCTCCTCGCCGCCGCCCTGAACGGGGGCGGAGGGGCGCTGCGGGGTCGGGGTCGGCGCGGCGGGCTGCGCCGCCTGCTCGGCCTTCGCCGGCTGCGCGGCGGTCTCCGCCTCGGCCGCCGGCTGGTTGTACGACATGCCCGGGGTCGGCTCCTCGACCTTCGGCTCCGGGGCGGCCTCGGCCTTCGGCTCCGGCTTCGGCTCGGGCTTCGGCTCCGGCTTGGGCTCCGCCTTCGGCTGGGCCGGCGCGGCGCCGGCCGCGCCGATGATCGCCAGGTCGGCGCCGACCTCGGCGGTCTCGTCCTCGGCGACCTTGATCTCCAGCACGGTGCCGGCGACCGGCGAGGGGATCTCGGTGTCGACCTTGTCGGTGGAGACCTCCAGCAGCGGCTCGTCCACCTCGACGGTCTCGCCGACCTGCTTGAGCCAGCGGGTGACCGTACCCTCGGTGACGCTCTCACCCAGGGCCGGCATCTTCACCGGGGTGCCCTCGCCCGACGGCGCCGGGGCGGCCGGGGCCGCCGGCTCCTCGACGGCCGGCTGCTCCGCCTCGGCCTGCGGCTCCGCGGCGGCCTCCGCGGCCTGCTCGGCCGGGGCCTCCTGCGGCTGCGGGGCGGCCTCGCCGGCCGCCTCGCCCTCGCCCGCGATGACGGCCAGCTCGCTGCCGACCTCGGCGGTCTCGTCCTCACCGACCACGATGCGGCTCAGCACGCCCGCCGCGGGCGACGGGATCTCGGTGTCGACCTTGTCGGTCGAGACCTCGAGGAGCGGCTCGTCGACCTCGACGGTGTCGCCCTCCTGCTTGAGCCAGCGCGTGACGGTGCCCTCGGTGACGCTCTCGCCGAGCCGGGGCATGGTGACCGATACCGGCATGTTCTCCAGACTCCTTCATTCCCCTGGTGGGATCATCGCCCGTCGCCGGACGCCGCGGTTGTCGTGATCAGGCGTGCGCGTGCAGCGGCTTGCCGGCGAGGGCCAGGTGCGCCTCGCCCAGGGCCTCGGTCTGCGTGGGGTGGGCGTGCACGAGCTGGGCGACCTCGGCCGGGTACGCCTCCCAGTTGTAGATGAGCTGCGCCTCCCCGACCAGCTCGCCGACCCGGGCGCCGACCATGTGCACGCCGACCACCGGACCGTCCTCGAGCCGGACCAGCTTCACGAATCCGGCGGTCTTGAGGATCTGGCTCTTGCCGTTGCCACCGAGGTTGTAGTTGTAGGTCTTGACCTTGTCGCCGTACTGCTCCTTGGCCTTCGCCTCGGTCAGGCCGACCGACGCCAGCTCCGGGTCGGAGTAGGTGACCCGCGGGATGCCGGCCTCGTCGATCACGGCCGGGTTCTGGCCGGCGATCTCCTCGGCAACGAAGATGCCCTGCTGGAAGCCGCGGTGGGCGAGCTGCAGGCCGGGCACGATGTCGCCGACCGCGTAGACGTTCGGCACGCTGGTGCGCAGCCGCTCGTCGGTCAGCACGTAGCCGCGGTCCATCTTGACGCCCTGCTCCTCGTACCCGAGGTTGGCGGTGTTCGGGCCACGACCGACGGCCACCAGCAGCAGCTCGGCCTCGACGGTCTCGCCGCCCTGAATGGTCAGCTTGACGCCGCTCTCGGTCTTCTCGACCTTCTCGAACGGCTTGCCCACCTTGAAGTTGATCTTCCGCTTGCGGAACGCCCGCTCCAGCGCCTTCGACGACTCCTCGTCCTCGGCGGCGACCAGGCGGGGCAGCGCCTCGACGATGGTCACGTCCACGCCGAAGGACTTCCAGACGCTGGCGAACTCGACGCCGATCACGCCGCCGCCGAGCACGATCACCGACGACGGGACCCGGTCCAGGGTCAGCGCGTGGTCGCTGGTGATGATCCGCTCGCCGTCGATCTCCAGGCCGGGCAGGCTCTTCGCGTACGAGCCGGAGGCCAGGATGACGTTGCGGCCGGTGTAGCGCTTGCCGTCCACCTCGACGACGTTCTTGCCGACCAGCTTGCCGGCGCCCGCCACGAAGGTGATGTTCTTGGCGCCGCCGACCAGGCCCTGCAGGCCCTTGTACAGCCGGGAGATCACGCCGTCCTTGTACGAGTTGACCGCCGCCATGTCGATGCCGACCAGCTCGGCCTTGACGCCGAACTGCTCCGACTCGCGGGTCTGGTCGGCGATCTCGGCCGCGTGCAGCAGCGCCTTGGTCGGGATGCAGCCGTTGTGCAGGCAGGTGCCCCCGAGCTTGCCCTTCTCGATCAGGGCGACGGACAGGTCCAGCTGGGCGGCACGCAGCGCCGCCGCGTAGCCGCCGCTGCCACCTCCGAGAATGACGATGTCGAAGGTCGCTTCGTTCGGCTCGCTCACGTCCAACTCCCAGGTCGCGTCGCTGCATCGGGGGGTCATGGCGGGGTGACAGGACAGACCCCACCTCGGTCATCTTGTCACTCCGACCGCGCGGGCGCGTAGTGAGGTGCCCAACGACACGTCGTGGACACGTACGCTTGGCACCGTCTTCGATGGTGCACGGGGGAGGAGAGGGTCCGGTGGGGTTGTTCCGTCGACGGAAGCGGACGAGCGTGGCGAGCCGGGACCGGGTTGCCGACCGCGCCGACCTGGACCATCTGGAGAACTTCGTCCGGACCCGGCGGGGGGTCGAGGCGTACATCGAGCCGCGGACGACGGTCACCGAGACCACGGTCATGCTGATCGCCGACGACGGCGAATGGACCCGGCGGCGGATCGACGGCCCGGAGGGCGCGCGCCGCTTCGCCCACCGGCTGGCCATCCCGATCTACGACGTCCGCCTGATGGGCTACCCGCAGCGGATGCGCGACTACAACGAACGCCGCAAGCGCCGCCCCGAGCTGTTCTGAGGCCGGGAACGCGGACGGGGCGCCCCCCAGCTGGGGGGCGCCCCGTCGCGCTGTCCGGTACCCGTCAGCCGTTGGCGGCGACGTCCTCGACCAGGTGCACCAGGGTGCGGACCGGGACGCCGGTGCCACCCTTGGTCCAGTAGCCGGTGGCCTCACCCGAGTGGTAGCCCGGCCCGGCGATGTCGATGTGCGCCCAGGCGACCTCGTCGGTGACGAACTCGCGCAGGAAGACGCCGCCCTGGAGCATGTGACCGGCCCGGTCCATCCCGGCGTTGACCTGCGAGATGTCCGCGACGTCCGAGTCCATGCCCTTGCGGACGTCGTCCGGCAGCGGCATCGGCCAGGCCGGCTCGCCGGTCGCCTCGCCGGCGGCCTTCACCCGCTCGCAGAGTTCCGGGGTGCCCATCACGCCGGCGATCCGCTTGCCCAGCGCGATGACCTGGCCGCCGGTGAGGGTGGAGGTCTCGAAGAGGTAGTCCGCGCCGTCCTCGCAGGCCCGGGCGATGCCGTCGGCGAGGATCATCCGGCCCTCGGCGTCGGTGTTGAGCACCTCGACCTTCTTGCCGCTGTACATGGTGATCACGTCGCCCGGCCGGTACGACGTGCCCGACGGCATGTTCTCCGCCATCGGCAGGTACCCGGTCACCGCCACGGAGGGCTTGAGCGCCGCGATCGCCAGCATGGCCGCGCCGACCGCCGCCGCGCCGGCCATGTCGGACTTCATCTCCCACATGCCCTGCGCCGGCTTGATCGAGATGCCGCCGGTGTCGAAGGTGATGCCCTTGCCGACCAGCGCCACCCGCTTGCCGGAGCCACCGCCCGCCGGGGTGTAGGTCAGCTTGACCAGCCGCGGCGGGGCCTCCGAGCCCTGCCCGACCGCGAGGATGCCGCCGTACCCGCCGGCCTTCAGCGCCGCCTCGTCCAGCACCTCGACGCCGAGGCCGGCGTCCCGGGCGGCGCTCGCCACCGCGTCGGCGAACGACGGGGGCCGCAGCTCGTTCGGGGCGGTGTTCACCCAGTCGCGGCTGAGCCGGACCGCGTCGGCCACCGTCTGCGCCCGGGTGATCTCCGCCTGGGCGGTCGCGTCGCCGGCGTCCGGCACCGCGACCAGCACCTCGGCCACCGGCTCCCGCCGGGCCGGCTGCGGCTTGGTCTTGTAGCCGGCGAACCGGTACCCGCCGAGCAGCGCGCCCTCGGCGACCGCGCGCAGCGCGGCCGGGGCGTCGGCGTCGTCCGGCAGCGGCAGCGCCAGCGCCACCCGGGGCGCGCCGGCGAGGGCCCGAACCGTCGCGCCGGCGGCCCGGCGCAGGGTCTCCGGGGCCGGGGCGGCGCCGGTCGGCTCCGGGCCGAGGCCGACGGCGACGACCAGCGGGGCGGTGACGGTGCCCAGCGTGGCCAGCTTGATCACCTCGCCGGGGCCGCCGGTCGCGCCGAGCAGCGCCAGCGTCTCGGTCAGCTTGCCGTCGAACGCGGCGGCGATGCTCTCCGCGCCGCTGGCCAGCAGCAGGTTGCCGGCGGGTCCGCCGGTGGCGTCCTGCCCTCCGGTCTGGCTGTGCACGCCGATCACGATGGCGTCGACGGCGAGTTCGGCGGGGTCGGTGTCGACCAGGCTCAGGGTGGTGCTGGGAGATGTCACTGAAGCTACTCCGGGCGGGCCGGGCCGGTCGCGGGGTCGCGTACCGGCGATGAAGGTCTCCGGCGGCAACCTACCCGCCGGACGTCGGGTGCGTCCCGCCGATCGTCCTGACGGGTCCCGCCGATGCTAACCAGCCGGCCTGGCCCCGGTAAGTTGCCACCCATGACCGACGTGACCTCCGACGCCGCCGCGACCCGGCTGCGCCGTTCCCCGCTGCACGAGCGGCACACCGCTCTCGGCGCCAAGTTCGCCCCGTTCGGGGGCTGGGAGATGCCGCTGGAGTACGCCGGTGGCGGCGTGCTCAAGGAGCACACGGCGGTCCGTACCGGGGTGGGCGTCTTCGACGTCTCGCACCTGGGCAAGGCGCGGATCACCGGGCCGGGCGCCGCGGACTTCGTCAACGCCTGCCTCAGCAACGACCTCGGCCGGATCGGCCCCGGCCAGGCGCAGTACACGCTCTGCTGCGACGACGCCACCGGCGGCGTGGTGGACGACATCATCGCCTACCTGCACGCCGACGACCACGTCTTCCTGATCCCGAACGCGGCGAACACCGCCGAGGTGGTCCGCCGGCTGCGCGCCGCCGCGCCGACCGGGGTCGAGGTCAGCGACGAGCACGAGGGGTACGCGGTGCTGGCCGTGCAGGGGCCGCGCTCGGCGGAGCTGCTCGGCGCGCTGGGGCTGCCCACCGAGCACGGCTACATGAGCTTCTCCACCGCCACCCTGGACGGGGTGGGGCTGACCGTGTGCCGCACCGGCTACACCGGCGAGCTGGGCTACGAGCTGGTCGTGCCGGCGGAGCACGCGGTCGCCGTCTGGGACGCGCTCTTCGCCGCCGGGGCGGCGTACGAGCTGCGGGCCTGCGGCCTTGCCGCCCGGGACACCCTGCGCACCGAGATGGGTTACCCGCTGCACGGGCAGGACCTGTCGCTGGAGATCACCCCCGTGCAGGGCCGCTCCGGCTGGGCGGTCGGCTGGGACAAGCCGGCCTTCTGGGGGCGGGACGTGCTGCTCGCCGAGAAGGCCGCCGGCCCCCGCCGTACGCTGCGCGGCCTGGTGGCGGTCGACCGGGCGATCCCGCGCCCCGGCATGGCGGTCTACGCCGGTGACACCCGGATCGGCACCATCACCAGCGGCACCTTCTCCCCGACCCGCAAGCAGGGCATCGCCCTGGCCCTGCTGGACACCGACCCGAAGCTGGCCGACGGCGACCTCGTCGAGGTCGACATCCGCGGCCGCCGCGCCCAGATGACCGTCACCCGCCCCCCCTTCGTCACCCCCTCGGTCAGGTGACGCTCAGTCGGGCTGCGGGCGTTCGCCGGCGTCGAGGACGGCCTGGGTCCAGCCGCCCTCGATGACGCCGGTGCCGTCGAGCAGGGCCCAGTCGACGACGTCGGTCGCCTCGACCACCACCGGGGCGCCGATCCGCACCGTCGCGTCGGTGGCGGCGTCGCTGGCGCTGACCCCGACGATCCGCTCCGGGCTCTCCCAGGAGGTCACCCCGGCCCAGACGAACTCGGGGCCGTCGTCGCCGGGGAGGCCGTACTTGACCACGAGCTGGGTCTCGGCGGGGAGCTGACCGGCCAGGAAGCGGGCCCGGATGTCGCCGAGCCCGGCCCGCGCGGTGGCGATCGCCTTGCTCATCGCGTCGCCGGGGCGGGCGTACCGGACGTCCGGCTGGATGCCGGCGAAGAGCGTGGCGCAGGCGGCCGCGAAGTACCGCCCCGCCGGGCCCGGGTGGCCGAGTGGCGGTCGCAGGCTGAGGAACGAGTCGGCGTCCGGGTCCGTCGCCGGGTCCAGCTCCAGCCGGAGCAGCACCGGCGCCGTCGCCCCATGCTGCTCCGGATTGCCGTACGCCACCGCGATGTCGTGGCCGGTCACCGTGGCCAGCACCGGGAGCTGCACGAACGCCGGCACCTCCTCGCCGGCCAGCCCGTCGGTCCAGTCCCGCAGCAGCCGCCGGGCCGCGCCGGTCATCACCGCGCCCCAGGCCCGGGTGAGGTGGTCCGGCACCCCCTGGGCCTGCAACTCCAGCAGCCCGAACCGGCGCAGCCCCTTGGTGGTGAACCAGAGCCCGTCGGCGTCCGAGGAGTAGGGCACCAGCACCCAGTCGACCAGCCGGATCCGGCCCTCGGCGTCCGGCAACGAGCGCAGCGCCGTCGCCGGGTCGAGGAACTGCAGGCCGAAGACGTCCACCACGTCGCTGCCGACGGTCTCGGCCACGGCGGCGGCCACCGCCCGGGCCGCCCACTCGTGCGCGGGGGGCCACCCCGGCCGGTACTCCGCCTGGACCACCACCAGGTGCGTCGCGGCGGCCAGCCGGGCCAGCTGGGCCTCGGTGGCGCCGAACGCGGTGAGCAGATCCGGCGGCAGTTCCGGGAACTCGCCGATCGGTCGGGTGTCCACGGTCATCAGCGGGCTGTCGAGCATCTGCTTCGCCAGGCCGTACACCGGCTCGGCGAGCCGTCCCGCGAGGGCCTTCACCGCCGTCTTGGGGCTGACCTTGGGCAGCCCGGCGATGGGCACGAGGTAGGTCGCGTCGAGCGACTCCGGCACGGGTACGGGCAGGAAGTCGTCCGTGATGAGCATGCCGTCCCCCATTGACCGCGCCGGTGCTGTCGTTCAAGAACGCTACCTGGCCGGGCGTGCCGCGCTCAGCCGGACAGCACCAGTCCCAGGTAGACCAGCGTGGTGACGATCTCCACGGTGGCGCCGAGCACGTCCCCGGTGACGCCGCCGAGCCGGCGTACCGCGTGCCCGAGCAGCCCGACCGCGACGGCGAGGGCGGCCACGACGGCGAGCGGCCCCTGCCACAGGCGGCCCGGCGCCGCCGGCACCGCCAGCAGCGCGACGGCGACCGTGCCGACGACCAGCGCGACCGGGCCCACCGTGCCGGCCACGAGCGCGCCCAGCCCCTCCGGCCGGGCGGCCGGGACGCCGCGTCGGCAGGCCACCGCGACGCCGAGCCGGCCCGCCGCGGTCGCGGCGACCACGCCTGCGAGCGCCGCCGGCCAGGACCGCCCGGCCAGCTCCGCGAGCACCGCGGTCTGGAGCAGGAGTACGACCACCAGCGCGACCACCCCGAACGGCCCCACGTCCGGCTTCTTCATGATCTCCAGCGCCGCCGCCCCGCGCCGGTACGACCCCAGCGCGTCCACGGTGTCGGCCAGCCCGTCCAGGTGCAGGCCCCGGGTGAGCAGCGCGCCGAGGCCGACGGTGACCCCGGCGGCGACCAGCGGGGGAGCGAGCGCGGCGGTCAGCAGCAGCACCCCGGCGAGCAGCGCGCCGAGCAGCGCGCCCACCGCCGGGGCGAGCGCCATCGCCCGGCCCGCCGCGACCCGGTCGATCCGGCCGGTACGCAGCGGCAGCGTGGTGAAGGTGGTGACCGCCAGTCGGACGCCGTCGGCGAGCCGCGACTCAGTCGGCACGCCGACCGGGGGAGTCCGGCACGGCGACCCGCTCGTCCGGCTCGACGGTGGTGGGCCCCGGCCCGGCCGGCTCGGGCTCGGCGAACTCGGGCTCGACGGTGGTGGGCCCGGGCCCGGCCGGCTCGGGCTCGGCGAACTCGGGCTCGGTGGTGGTCGGTCCGGGACCGGCCGGCTCCGGCTCGACGAAGTCCTCCTCGTCCTCCGGGTCGCCACCCAGCGACGGGTGCACCGGCAGGGTGGCGGCCAGCGCCAGCACCGAGCGCAGCAGCGGCAGCGTGGCCAGCGCGGTGGCCCCCTCGCCGAGGTCGAGCCGCAGGTCGAGCAGCGGGGTCAGGCCGAGCACGTCGGCGGCGAGCCGGACCCCCGGCTGCCCGCCGTGGTCGGGCAGCAGGCACCAGTGCCGGGCCTGCCCGGCCAGGTCCCGGCTGACCATGCCGGCGGCCACCCCGACCGGCCCGTCGAGCAGCACGGGCACCCGCCGGGCGGTCGCGCCGAGCAGCACCCCGGTCGCCACCGCGATGTCGCCGCCGGCCAGCTCGGCCAGTACGTCCTTGGCGTCGCGCGGCGAGCGCCGGGTGCGGTGCAGGGCGTCGCGTACCGCCGCGCAGCGGGTCATCCAGGCCGCGTCGTCGATCTCGCCGGACTCGGTGACCACCCGACCGAGCACGGCCGGCGGTTCCGCGCCGGCCGTCGCCGCGAGCACCGCCGCGGCGGCGGCCTCGGTGCCGGCGCTGCACGCCGCCAGCACCAGCAGTTGTACGCCCGCGTCGGCGGCCTGTTCGGCCAGCCGCCAGCCGTACCGCAGGGCCGACTCGACCTCGTCGGCGGTGAGCGCCGGTCCGTCCTCGATCGGGGCCGAGGCCGGCGCCTCGACCACCTGGAGCCCGGCGCCGCTCTCGGCGGCCAGCCGGGCCAGCGCGCCCCGACCGGCGCGGGCCTGCCGGGCGCGGCGGGCGGACTCGCCCGGCACCGCGCCGGCGGCGGCCCCGCCGGCGTGGTCGCCGTGCAGCAGCAGCACCCGCACCGAGGCCCAGGGCGCGGGGGTGGCGGTGCGCTGGGTGGCGGCGGCGAAGCCCACCACCCGGTCCAGCACCCCCAGCCCGGCGCCGGGCACGTCCAGGGTGGCGAGCCGGTCCACGGCCTGCGGGCCGGCGTAGTCGTCGGGCATCGGGAGTTCCATGCCGGGCTGGATGACCAGGCCGGTGGCGACCATCGGCAGGGCCATGGTCGGCGCGGCCCAGGCCGCGCTCACCTCGGGCGGCGCGGGGGCCGGCGCGGGCGGCGCGGTCGGGGTGAACACCTCCGGCAGCGCGGCCTCCGGCGCCCCGGTGACGCGGCTCGGCGCGGGCTCTTCGGGTGCCCCGGCCTGACCGGGACCGGCCTGCGCGGGCACCGCGGCGGCCCGCGGGGCGGCGGCCGGCTTCAGCCAGCTCGGCTGCCCGGCGATGACCAGCACCACGGCGTCGCAGGCGTCGGCGACCGCGCGGTTGGTCGCGCCCAGCGCGTCGGTGAACGCCCGACCGAGCGGGGTGGTCGGCACCAACGAGAGCCCGACCTCCGGGCTGACCAGCACGACCCGTGCGGCACTCGCCCGGAGCGCCGCCGCCAGCTCCTCGACGGTCGCGGTGTCGTCGGCGGGTTGGTGCGCCGGGTCGAGCAGGACCGTCACCCAGCCGCCGAGGTCGTCGACGAGCAGCGTCTCGTTCGACCCGGCGGCGGCGATGACGTCGGCCAGTCGGCGCGGGTCGTCCGCCGTCTCCTCGATCGTCCAGCTGCCCGGCCGCCGGGCCCGATGGGTCGCCAGGCGGGTCGCCCACTCGGTGTCCTCCGGGTCCCCCGCCGCGGCGGTGGCCACGTAGCGGACCGTCGGCGCGTCGGCGACCAGCGATTCCGCGAACTCGGACTTGCCGGACCGGATACCGCCGAGCACCAGGAGCGTGTTCCACCCGTCAACGGACATGCCCGTACCTTAAAGCCGTCCGGCGGGTCGCCGCCCGCCGCCCCGTATGCCGCCCGGCCGGCGGACGGCGGGGCCGGCCGGTCCGACCGGCCGGGCTCAGCCGCAGTGCTCGAACGGGCTGCCGTAGCTGGCCCCGGCCACCGCGCCGCCCCACTTCACGCAGGCCCCCGCGGCGCCCGCCCGGACCGGGCCGGCGTAGTACCCGAACGCGCCGCTGTCGGTGCTGCGGGTCTTCCCCTGCACCTCCAGGTACGCCGAGACGGTGGTGGCCCGGCCGACCTCGGTGTCCTTGAGGGTGACCACGCAGTTGGCCCCGCTGGCGCCGTTGTAGAGCAGGTAGACCCGGGCCCGGCGGGTCCCGTTCACGGTCAGCGCCGCCGAGTCGATCACCTGGTAGCCGCTGCCGCACACCTGCCCGGCCGTGTACGGGTTGGGCTTCTCCGGCGCGCTCGTCGTGCCGGACGGCTGCGGCGACCCGGTCGTGCCGCCGGCCGGGCGGGTCGCCGACGGGCCGGTCGTCGGGGCGGTCACCGGGTCCGTCGAGCGGGTCGGCGCGGCCGACGGGGACCGGGTGGCCCGGACGGTGCGGCTCGGCGTCGCCCCCGGCGTGTCCCCGGTGCCCGGCGCCGACGGCTGCCCCGGCGCGGTGAGCGCCGATTCCCCGGTCAGCGCGGCCCGGCGTTCCGGCGGCTCGGACCCGCCGGGCGGGCGCAGCGCCGCCACCGCGACCAGGGTGACCAGCGCGACCAGCACGACGCCCGCCGCGCCCGCCAGGGCCAGCTTCCGCCGCCGGGGGTCGCCCGCCGGCTCCTCCCGCGTCGGCGGGACCCCGGAACCGGCGTGCCGGTCCTGCTGCGGGCCGGGCCCGCCGGGCCGCGCGGCGGCCGGCCATCCCGGGCCGGGCGAGGCGGGGCCGTGCGGGCCCGGCGCGCCGTGCTGACCGGGGGCCGGCAGGTGCGGGGCGGCCGGCGGGTGCCCGCCGGGCTGACCCGGCGGCCCGGCGGGTGCTCCCGTGGAATGCCCGGTCGACGCCGGTCCGGCCGATCCTCCCGTGGGCTGGCCGGTCGACGGCGGTCCGGTCGGCGTCGCCGGGCCGGGGGTCGGCAGCCCGGCGGGGCCGGCGACGGCGGGGCCCGGCACCGCCCACGGCGGGCGGGGCGGCACCGGGACGCTGGCCAGCGTCGCGTCCCGGGCGTCCTCGGCGGCCTCGGCCATGGCGGCGGCGCCCGGGTACCGGTCGGCGGGGCTCTTGGCCAGCGCCCGGCGCACCACCTCCAGCACCGCCGGGGGCGTGCCCGGCGGGAGCGGGGCCGGCTCGTCCTGGACGTGTCGCAGCGCCACCTGGAGCGGATTCTCGCCCTCGAAGGGCGGGCGGCCGGCGAGGCAGTAGTAGGCGACCGCGCCGAGCGCGTACACGTCGGTGACCGGCGAGACCGGCTGGCCGGCCGCCTGCTCCGGCGACATGTACGAGGCGGTGCCGAGCACCATGTGGGCGGCGGTGATGCCGGCCATGGTGGTGGACCGGGCGATGCCGAAGTCCACCAGCACCACGCTGCCGTCCCGCTTGACCAGCAGGTTGCCCGGCTTCACGTCCCGGTGGACGATCCCGGCGAGGTGGGCGGCGTGCAGCGCGTGGGCGGCCTGTGCCACCACCGACATGGTGGAGGCCGGGTCGAGCCGACCGGCGCGGCGGACCCAGGTCAGCAGCGGCTCGCCGTCGACGTACTCCATCACCAGGTAGCTGACCTGGCTGCCGTCGGCGAGCGTCGCGGAGCCGAAGTCGTGGACCTGCACGATGCCGGGGTGCCGCAGCGCCGCCATCATCCGCGCCTCGGCGTGGAAGCGGGTGGTGAACTCCGGGTCGGCGACCAGCGACGGCAGCAGCACCTTCACCGCGACCGCTCGGTCGAGCAGGGTGTCGGTGCACCGCCAGACCGCCCCCATGCCACCGGTCGCGATGCGTTCGCTCAGCAGATAGCGGTCGCTGAGCACCACTCCTTGAGTCAGCACCGCGTCACCGTACCGGCCGGCGCCGATCCCGTTGATCCACCCGGTGGCCCGTCCGGTAGGTGGTGGGCCGGGCCGTGCCGCGCTCGGCCGACTACGCTTGCGGAGGTTTACGTCCCAGGGGACGACGGCGGCGAGGGGAGACGCGGCATGGCGTGGAGCTGGCGGTACGAGGGCACGGACGGCAAGTCGGTGGACGGGCCGGCGGAGTCGTTCGCGAGCCAGGCGGACGCCGAGTCGTGGGTCGGCCAGACCTGGCGGGAGCTCGCGGCGTCCGGCGTCACCTCCGTCGCGCTCGTCGAGGACGACCGGGTGGAGTACCGGATGAGCCTGCTGCCCCCGGCCGAATGATGGGCTACGACCGCCCGGGCGAGCCCCTGGTGCTCGGGGTGCCCCGGGCGGCGTTCCGGCCCAGCCCGGTCTTCCTCGCCCTGGTCGCGCTCTTCGTGACCAGCGGGGTGCTGGCCTGGCAGCGGTACGGCAACGTCCGGTTCGACGTCTTCCTCTTCGTGGTCTCGGGCTGGCTGGTCTCGCTCTGCCTGCACGAGTACGCCCACGCGGTGGTCGCGTACCGGGCCGGGGACCGGGACATCGCCCACCGGGGCTACCTGACGCTCAACCCGTTCAAGTACACCCACCCGCTGCTGTCGATCGTGCTGCCGGTGATCGTGGTGCTGCTCGGCGGCATCGGCCTGCCCGGCGGGGCGGTCTGGGTGGACCGGCACGCCATCCCCGGCCGGCTGCGGCACACCCTGGTCAGCCTCGCCGGCCCGGCCACCAACGTGCTGTTCACCCTGGTGCTGGTGGTGGCCCTGCGGATCGGCTTCGGCGCCGGCGGCTCGGTGGAGTTCTGGGCCGGGGTGGGTCTGCTGGCGTTCCTCCAGCTCACCGCCAGCGTGCTCAACCTGCTGCCGGTGCCCGGCCTGGACGGCGGCAACATGATCCAGCCGTGGCTGAGCCCGCAGTACCGCCGGACGTACGACCTGTTCGCCCCGTACGGCTTCATCCTGCTCTTCGCGCTGCTGTGGAGCCCGCGGATCGGCGGCTGGTTCTTCGGCGCGGTCTTCGGGATCGCCGACGTGCTGGGCCTGCCGCCGGCCTTCTACTCGATCGGTTTCGAACTGATCCGCTTCTGGCAGGGCTGAGCGGGCCCGGTCCGGCCGGCGTGACCGCGCCGGCCGGACCGGGCGGCGCTCACGGGCGCTGAGCGGGGGATTCGGTCTTCGCCGCGTCGTGCTCGGTGACCGGCTCGACGATCTCGTCGATCGCCTTGAGCAGGTCGGCGTCGAGCTTGACGCCGGCCGCCTTGACGTTGTCGTACACCTGCTCGGGCCGGGACGCCCCGACGATCGCCGAGGAGACGTTCGGGTTCTGCAGCACCCAGGCGATGGCGAGCTGCGGCATGGTCAGCCCGGCCTGCTCGGCCAGCGGCTTGAGCCGCTGCACCCGGGTGAGCACCTCGTCGGTCATGAACCGGGCGATGAAGCCGGCACCGGACTTCTCGTCGGTGGCCCGCGAGCCGGCCGGCGGCGGCTGGCCCGGCAGGTACTTGCCGGAGAGCACGCCCTGGGCCATCGGCGACCAGACGATCTGACCGACGCCCAGCTCCTCGCTGGTGGGGATGACCTCGGTCTCGATGACCCGCCAGAGCATCGAGTACTGCGGCTGGTTGGAGACCAGCGGGATGCGCAGCTCCCGGGCCAGCTTGTGGGCCTCGCGGATCTGCGACGCCGTCCACTCCGAGACCCCGATGTAGTGCGCCTTGCCGGAGTGCACGACGTCGGCGAAGGCCTCCATCGTCTCCTCCAGCGGGGTGCTGTAGTCGTACCGGTGGGCCTGGTAGAGGTCCACGTAGTCGGTCTGCAGCCGACGCAGGGAGCCGTCGATCGACTCCATGATGTGCTTGCGGGACAGGCCGCGGTCGTTGCGGCCCGGGCCGGTCGGCCAGTAGACCTTGGTGAAGACCTCGAGCCCCTCGCGCCGCTCGCCCTTGAGCGCCCGCCCGAGGACCGCCTCGGCCTTGGTGCCGGCGTACACGTCGGCGGTGTCGAAGGTGGTGATGCCGGAGTCCAGGGCGGCCCGCACGCAGGCGGTCGCCGCGTCCTCCTCCACCTGGGAGCCGTGGGTGATCCAGTTGCCGTACGAGATCTCGCTGACCATCAGGCCGGACCGGCCTAGGTGTCGGAATTCCATGCCCCGACCCTAGCCCCGTCGGTTGACGGTCACCGCCGCCGGTGGTGGCGCGGCGCACCGCCGCCCGGGCGGCTCACAGCACCGGGCTGGTGTCCGCGAGCAGCCGGTCGATCTCCGCGACCACCTCGGCGCGGCTCGGCTGCACCGGGTCGATCAGCGGCTCGCCGTTCCGGTCGAGCGCGCCCCAGCGGCCGGCGCCGTCGCCGACCAGGAAGGCGACCGGGTGGATCACCAGCACCCGGTACGCCGGCTCGACGATCACGCGGCCGGTGCGGTCCACCACACCCCGGCGGCCGGCCAGCTCCACCACGGCCAGGCCCTCCTCGGTGAAGCCGTCCACGTACCGGCCGTCGGGCAGGGCGGTGGGGAAGCCGTGGTACCGGGTCGGCACGACGAGCTGACCGGTCCGGTCGACCGCGCCCCAGCCGCCCCGGCGGACCGCCGCCAGGCCGCCCCGGAACGGGCGTACGTCCTCGAAGCCCGGCGGGATCTTCACCATGTTGGTCGGGTCGACCGCCATCCAGTTGCCCTTGCCGTCCATCGACACCCAGGCCAGGCCGCCGGAAAAGGAGCCCACCCCCCGGTAGCCGTTGTTCGCCTCGATCAGGGCGGACCCGGAGGTGTCGATCAGCGCCCACCGGGAGGCCTCCGGGCGGCGTACCCAGGCCCTGCCCTCGTGGAACGGCTGCACCTCGGCGTACCGGTGCTCGATCACCAGGTTGCCCTCGGCGTCGGCGTAGCCCCAGAGCTCCAGCTCCTCGTCGAAGGTGGGCGCCGGGGGCCGCTCGCCGCGCAGCATCTCGTCGCGGTCGCGCGGCCACGGGCCGAACCCGCCGGCCGCGGCCCGCTCCCGGACCGCGTCCAGCGCCACCCCGGTACGCGCGATCAGCTCCGGGTCGGCGCCCTGGCGCAGGTCCAGCGCCCGCTCGAAGTGGTGGCACGCCTCGATCAGCCGGCCCTGGTCCAAGCAGGACCGGCCGGCGTGCTCGTGCAGCGCCGCGCGCAGCCGGTCGGGCAGCTCCGGGGAGTTCGCCTCGGCGAAGAGCCGGTCCGCCTCCGCGTGCTCACCCCGCCAGCGCAGCACCTGGGCGAGCCGGGCACGCGCCAGCGCGGTCCGCCGCAGCTCGCCGGTGGCCTCGGCGTACGTGACCGCGAGCCGACCGTCGGCGAGCGCGTCGTCCAGCTCGCCGAGGATCCGCGAGGCCACCGAGCGGAGGCTGAGCAGTCGGGCCCGGCTCCGGTTGTCGAGTACGGTGCCCAGCTTGGCGGTGAGGCCGTCGCGGACGACCCGTAGCTCCTCCGGATCGGTCGCCTCCTCCCGCAGCGTCTCCGGGTCCAGCCGCCACCGGAAGGCGGCCAGCGCCTGCTCCGGGTCGGTCGGAGGCGCCGGCTGCTCCGCCGGCTGTTCGGTCTCGGTGGTGGTGTCGGGCTCCGGCTGCGGAGCCGCCGACACCGGCCCGGCGGGCGGCCCGGACACCGGCCCGGCGGGCGGCCCGGACACCGGCCCGGCGGGCGGCCCCGACACCGGCCGGGCGGAGGGCTCGGCCAGCGAGTCCGTGGGCGCCGCGGACGGCGGCCGGGCCGATCCGGCCGCCGGGTCCGCTGGCCGAGACCCGGGCTGTGCGGACGTGCGGCCGTGCGCGGGTGGTCCGGACACAGGCTGCGCGGGCGTGCCGCCCTGCGCGGGTGGTCCGGAGACACGCTGCGCGGGCGCGGACGCCGGTGCGGGCGGCGCGGAGACGGGCGGCCCGAAGACCTGGGCGGGCGGCCCGGAGACCGGCCGGGTGGATTCCACCAGCGGCGGTCGGACCGGCCCGGACGAGGGCGGCGCAGGAGGCCCGGCCGGCGGTGTGGACTGCGCGGGGACGGACTGCGCAGGCGGTCCCGAGACTGACTGGGCGGGCGGCCCCGAGAGGGACTGCGCAGGCGGTCCCGAGACGGGGGCGACCGGTGCCGGGGCGGCCGGCGGGACCGGGCGCTCCGACGGCGCGGGCGCCGGGTAACCCGGAGCGGTCGACGTCGGGGCGGCCTCGGTCGAGGCGGCGGGCGTCCCGGCGGACGGCCCACCGGCCTGCGCCGGGGCGGACGACGGCGGGACCGGCCCGGACGCGGGCGGCGCGGAGACGGGACGGTACGCCGGTGGAGCCGCCTCGGCCCGGGTGCCCCGCTCGTCCGGCCGGGGTCCGGCCGGGCCGGGGTACGCGGGCGGCGCCGGCCGGGCCGGCGCGTCGGCGACGGAGTGCCTCTCGCCGTGCCGGGCCGCCGTCGGGTGCGTGGCCGTCCGGTCGTCGTCGGCGTCCGGACCGGCGGGACGCCGCGTGGGCGCCGGCCCGGGGAGGTACTCCGGACGCAGCCCGGCGGCCGGCGGCGCGGAGGTCGGTCTCGGCTCCTCCGGCGCTGCCGGTCGCGGGGACCGGTCGTGGGTGTGCGGCTGGTCGGCCGGCGGAACCGGATACCCGGGCCGGCCCGGGACCGGCGCGCCCGAGGTGGGCGCCACCGGCCGGTCGTCGGGCCGGGTGCGGGCGGCGGGCTCGACGGGCGGGCGTCGGTCGTCGTCGTGCCGGGTGGGCGGGGGCTCGACCGGCCGGCTCGGCGACTCGTCGGGCCGGGCACGGCGAGCCGGCTCCGTCGGGGGGCGCCAGCCGTCGGTCGGCCGTGCGGTGCCCCGGTCGGCCGGCTGGCCCGGCCGCTCCTCGGGGCGGCGGAACGCGGGTCGGTCCTCCGGTCGGTACCGGTCGTCGGGCCGGGTCGCGGCCGGCTCGGGTCGCCGGCCGTCGTACCGGGGAGCGGCCTCCTCGGCCGGGTGGCGCTGCCATCCGTCCGGGTGCGATCCGGCGGGCCGCCGCTCGTCCCGGCCGGGCGGCGCGGGATCGACCGGGCGTGCCGCCCGACCGTCGGGGCCGGGCCGGTCGTTCGGTGCGGCCGGGGGACGCGGTCGCTCGTCCGGCCGGTACCGGGCCGGCTCGGTCCGGGCCCGCTGCTCGGCGGCGGGCCACTCCTCGGGACGGCGCCGGGGTTCGCCCTGGGGGCGGTGGGTGTCCGGCCGCTCGTCAGGGGTGAAGGCGGCGGGCCGGCCGACGGGTCGGGGGTCGCCGTGCGCCGGGCGGTGCGGGTCCGCGGCCGGCCGGCGCAGGCCGTCGCGCTCGGGCGCCGGAGACGCGTCCCGGTAGGTCTCGGCCCGCGCCGCGGCCTCCCGGCGCGGCTCGCGCTCCCGGGGCGGCGGGCCGTCGGAGCCCTGCTCCCGCCGGTCCGCGGGACCGCGCGGAGCGGTGGTGGGCCGAGCGTCGGCCGCCGGCGTGCCCCACTGGCGCTCCGAGCGGGCCGGCGCGTCCGGGCGCCGGTCGGCGGGGTGGGGTCGGTGCGGGAACTCGTCGGGCTCGGGCAGCCAGCCGGGCTCCGGCGCGGGGGAGACCGGCCGGTGGGGGGCGGCGTCCGGCGGCGGCATCCGCCGGCCGGATTCCGGGCGGCCCCAGGGCTGGTCGGGCCGGTCGCCGTGCCAGCCGGCGGCCCGGTCGCGATCCACCGTCCACTCCGGCGTGCGCCGGTCGTAGCGGCCGGGCCCGTGGTCGGCGGGCTGCGCCGGGCCGCGCCGCTGGAAGTCGTCGCCGGTACGGCCGTCCTCGACCCGCCCGTCCGTCCGGGGCCGCCGGTCGCGGGCGTCCACCTCGCCCCGCCGGTCCGACCAGGCCGGACGCTCGCGGCCGTCGGGCGTGGCGCGCGCGTCGTCCCGGCCGCGTCCGTCCGCCGCGTCGCGCCGCGCGCCCGGACCGGGGATCACCGGGTACGTGCCGCGCCGGTCACCGCCGCCGGGCACGACGGGGTAGGACCCGCGCCGGTCGCCGGGGGCGGGGCTGACCGGGTACGACCCGCGCCGGTCGCCGGGGGCGGGGCTGACCGGGTACGACCCGCGCCGGTCGCCGGGGGCGGGGCTGACCGGGTGGGACCCGCGCCGGTCGCCGGCGGCGGGGCTGACCGGGTGGGCGTCGTCGTGCGGGTCGCCCGGGGCGGGGCTGGCCGGCTGCACCTCGGCGCGCCCGACGACGGAGCGCCCGCGCGGGGCGGGCGGGGTCAGGTACTCGATGCCGATGTCGCCCGGGTACCGCTGGCCCGGGAACTGGGGGCGCCACTCGGTGGTCGGTTCGGCGACCCAGGCCGGCTCCGCCGGGTCGCGCCAGCGGTCGTATCCGCCACTCATCGGGGCACCCTGTCGCCGCCCGCGCGGCGCGGCCCCGGGGCCGGCTCGCGTCGCTCGCTCACGGCGATGTCACCTCGTTGGAAATTGTCGCGCCAGGCAACCCACGTGCCGGTAGAGTCGCCCGGTCCAGCACGTCATGGCTGCGGAAGGAGGGTAGCGGCGTGGGCTCTGTCACCGCCACTGTGGCACCGCCCACGGACTCAAACGTTACCCGATGGTTTCGGACATTTGGCGCGATAGTCGCGTCCGGCTTCCGGCGCCACGCCACCTACCGGCAGGCCGCCGTCGCCGGCGTGGTCACCAACACGGTCTTCGGGTTCCTGCGCTGCTACATCTTCCTCGCCGTGGTCGGCGCGGCCGGCACCGTCGCCGGGTACGACCGGGCGCAGCTCGCCACCTTCGTCTGGGCCGGGCAGGGCCTGCTGGCGGTGATCCTGCTCTGGGGCTGGACCGACCTGGCGGACCGGATCCGGACCGGGGAGATCGCCAGCGACCTGCTCCGCCCGGTGCACCCGGTGACCAGCTACCTCGCCACCGACCTGGGCCGCGCGGGGTTCGCCTCGCTCTCCCGGCTGCTGCCGCCGGTGCTGATCGGCCCGCTCTTCTTCGACGTGTACCTGCCCCGGCGCTGGGCCACCGTGCCGCTCTTCGCGCTCTCCGTGCTGGTCGCCGTGGTGCTCTGCTTCGCCTGCCGGTATCTGGTCAACGCCACCGCGTACTGGCTGCAGGACGTCCGGGGCGCACAGATCCTCTGGACGCTCAGCTCCGGGGTGCTCGCCGGGCTCTACTTCCCGCTGCGCTTCCTGCCCGAGTGGTTCCAGCTCGCGCTCTGGTACGCCACCCCGTTCCCGAGCCTGTTGCAGACCCCGCTCGACGTGCTGGTCGAGCGGGACCCGACCCCGACGCAGTTCGGGCTGGTGGGGCTCCAGGTCGCCTGGGCGGTGCTGATCCTCGCCGCCTGCCGGCTGGTGCAGCGCCGGGCCGAGCGCCGGCTGGTGGTGCAGGGTGGCTGAGCGGCTGGCCGCGTACCGGGCGTTGCTCGGGGCGCAGGCCCGGTCGCAGACCGCGTACCGGACCTCGTTCGTGGTGGACCTGGTCGGGAACGTGGGGGCGACCGTCTTCGACGTGGTCACCGTGCTGGTGCTCTTCGGGGTGACCAGGGAGCTGGGCGGGTTCACGCTGCGCGAGGCGCTGGTCATCGTCGGCATCTCGTCGTTCGCGTTCGCCACCGCCGACCTGCTGGTCGGCAACATCGAGCGGCTGCCCCGGTACGTCCGGACCGGCCTCTTCGACGCCGTGCTGGTCCGCCCGCTGGGTGCGCTGCCCCAGCTGCTGCTGATGGACCTGCCGCTGCGCAAGGTGTCCCGCGCGCTCTTCGGCCTGGCCGTGCTGGTGGTGGCGGTCACCTCGGCCGGGATCGACTGGACGCCGGGCCGGTTGGCGCTGGTCCTGGTCGCCCCGGTCGCCGCGGTGGTCTTCTTCGGCGCGGTCTTCGTGACCACCGCGACGGTGTCGTTCTACTGGATCGACTCCGGCGAGCTGGCCAACTCGGTCACCTACGGCGGGCGCGACTTCACGTCGTACCCGATCACCGTCTACGGCGGCTGGTTCCGGGCGGTCTTCGCGTACGGGATGGGCTTCGCCTTCGTCAGTTACCACCCGGCGCTGGCGCTGCTCGGCCGGGCCGACCCGCTCGGCCTGCCGGCCTGGGTCGGCTGGACCGCGCCCGGCGTCGCGCTCGTCGCCGCCGCGGTCGCGGCCGTGTCCTGGCGCGTCGGGGTCCGTCACTACCGGAGTACGGGGTCATGAGCCAGGTCATCATCGTGCAGTGCGAGGAGTGAGCTTGCGAGCCCCGCAGTCACAAACAGCGGTCATTCTTGCGCGCGGGCTGCGCAAGGAGTTCACCGTCCGGGTGAAGGCCGGTCGACTGCGCCGGGATAAGCGGGTGGTCACCGCCGTCGACGGGGTCGACCTCCGGGTGGAGCGGGGCGAGATGCTCGGCTACATCGGCCCCAACGGCGCCGGCAAGTCGACCACCCTGAAGATGCTCACCGGCGTGCTGATGCCGTCGGCGGGGGAGGTCCGGGTCTGCGGCCTGCGGCCGGTGGCCGAGCGGACCCGGCTGGCGCTGCGCATCGGGGTGGTCTTCGGCCAGCGCTCGCAGCTCTGGTGGGACCTGCCGCTGCGCGACTCGTTCGACCTGCTGCGGTACATCTACCGGGTGCCGGCGGCCGAGCACGCGGCCCGGCTGCGTCGCTGTCGCGACCTGCTCGACCTCGACGAGTTCCTGGACACCCCGGTCCGGCAGCTCTCCCTGGGCCAGCGGATGCGGGGCGAGCTGACCGCGGCTCTGCTGCACGGCCCGGAGGTGCTCTTCCTGGACGAGCCGACCATCGGGCTGGACGTGGTGAGCAAGCAGGCCGTCCGGGGCTTCCTGGGGGAGCTGGGCCGGGCCGGCGACACCACCCTGGTGCTCACCACCCATGACCTGGCCGACATCGAGCGGCTCTGCCGCCGCCTGGTGGTGATCGACCATGGCCGGGTGGTGCACGACGGCTCCATCGCCGCCCTGCACAGCCGGTACGGCTCCCGCCGGCTGGTCGTCGCCGAGCTGGACACCGCCCTCGCCGCGCCGCCGACGCTGCCGGGTGCCCCGCTGGACCGGGTGGAGGCGGACGGCCATCGGCTGGTCTTCGCCCTGGAGTCGGCGAGCGTCGCCGAGGTGGTCGCCGGGCTCGCCGGCCTGGCGACGTTGCGCGACATCTCGATCGTCGAGCCGGACATCGAGGAGGTCGTCGCCCGCCTCTACCGGGCTCCGGCGGTCACCGGCTGATCCGCCCTTGTCCTGGTGGTGGTCGCCGCGGCCGGCACCACCGCGCTGCTGCGCCTGGTCGGGGTGCCATGACGAGGCCCCTCCCCGCGGCGGGCGGGAAGGGGCCGGTCGGAGCGGGTCCGGGTCAGACCTTGTCGCCGATGTTGACCCGCGGCTCGGGGGCGCGCATCCGGCGGAAGGTGATCGACCGCATGATCGCGTACAGGTAGAGCGAGCCCAGCTTCTGGTCGCTCTTCGGGAACCGCTCCCGCATCAGCTTCTTGATCTTGCGGGAGATCAGGACCGAGTCGACCAGCACGCCGAGCGCCAGCGCGCCCCACAGCACGTTGGAGATCAACCGGACGATCTGCGGCATGGCCTGGTTGGAGCCGACCAGCACGATCAGCGCGCCACCGAAGAACCAGGTGCCGACCGTACGCCGGGAGTCGACCACGTTGCGGGCGAGCAGCCTCTCCGGCCCCCGGTCCCGGGGGCCGCCCTCGCGACGGAATTCGGTGGCCGCCTCGGCGCGGACCGCCCGGCGCTGCTCCCGGACCTCCTCCTTGGTCAGCGGCCGGCTCGGCGCGCTGAGCCGCCGGCCGGCGACCGGCCGCTTCGGCGTGAGCTGGCCCAGCTCCTTCTTGCTCGGGGTGTAGCCCCGGGGGCGGGCGGCGGCGGACGCCTCGTCGGTCGTCACCGGGGTGACGGACTCATCGACGAGGTCGGCGGGCTTGCGACGAAACAGCGACGGCACGTGGTGAAGAGTAGCCAAACAGCCGCGCCCGGTGCACATCGCGGGTGCACCGGGCGCGGGAAGAGCGGTGTGACGTTACGGACGCTCGACGTGCGCGCCCAGGTCGGCCAGCTTCTTCTCGAAGTCCTCGTAGCCCCGGTTGATCAGGTCGACGCCGTACACCCGGGAGGTGCCCTCGGCGGCGAGTGCCGCGATCAGGTGGCTGAAACCGGCCCGCAGGTCCGGGATGACCAGGTCGGCGGCGTGCAGCTTGCTCGGCCCGGCGATCACCGCCGAGTGCTTGAAGTTGCGCCGGCCGAAACGGCACGGGGTGCCGCCCAGGCAGTCCCGGTAGACCTGGATGTTGGCGCCCATCGTGTTCAGCGCCTCGGTGTAGCCCAGCCGCTGCTCGTAGACCGTCTCGTGGACGATCGACAGGCCCCGGGCCTGGGTCAGCGCCACCACGAGGGGCTGCTGCCAGTCGGTCATGAAGCCGGGGTGCACGTCGGTCTCCAGCGCCACGGCGTTCAGCTCGCCGCCCGGGTGCCAGAACCGGATGCCGCCCTCCTGGCCCGGGTCGCCCAGCTTCGGCGGCCGGGCGTCGGTGACCTCGTACTCGCCGCCGACCGAGCGGAAGACGTTCAGGAAGGTCATCATGTCGGCCTGCTGCGCGCCCAGCACCTCGACGTCCCCGCGGGTGGCCAGCGCGGCCGCCGCCCAGCTCGCCGCCTCGATCCGGTCCGGGATCGGCCGGTGGGTGTAGCCGTGCAGCTTCTTGACGCCCTGGATCTCGATCACCCGGTCGGTGTGCACCTTGATGATCGCGCCCATCTTCTGCAGGATGCAGATCAGGTCGATGATCTCCGGCTCCACCGCGGCGTTGCGCAGTTCGGTGACGCCCTCGGCCATCACCGCGGTCAACAGCACCTGCTCGGTGGCGCCGACGCTCGGGTACGGCAGGGCGAACTTGGTGCCGTGCAGCCCGTTCGGCGCCGACAGGTGCATCCCCTCGGGGGTCTTGTCGACGGTCGCGCCGAACTCGCGCAGCGCCTGGATGTGGAAGTCGATCGGGCGGGGGCCGATGTGGCAGCCGCCCAGGTCGGGGATGAAGGCGTGGCCGAGCCGGTGCAGCAGCGGGCCGCAGAACAGGATCGGGATCCGGCTGGACCCCGCGTGCACGTTGATCTGGTCGGTGCTGGCGCTCTCGACGTTCGAGGGGTCGAGGATGAGCTCGCCGTCCTCCTCGCCGTCGCTCACCTTCACCCCGTGCAGGTCGAGCAGGCCGCGGACCACCTCGACGTCCCGGATCCGCGGCACGTCGAACAACCGGCTGGGCGAGTCGGCCAGCAGGGCCGCGACCATCGCCTTGGAAACGAGGTTCTTCGCGCCGCGCACGCGGATCCGCCCTTCGAGCGGAGTGCCTCCGTGTACGACCAGGACGTCGTCGGTCAACGCAACCTCCAGCGCGTTGGTGCTGCCGTGTAGAGATGGTTGGGGTCCACGATCTGCATCGCTACCCGAAACGCGGCCGGGTGAAAACGGCCGGCATGTGTTGTCGCCCCGGCAGCATAGCCCTCCGTGACGAAAATGGAATCGGTCACATCGCCAGCCAGGGCACGAACCGGGGTTTCCGACGCGTTTCCGTACCAACGATGTGACCGGGCGTGATCAAACGGCGGTGGCCGGCGGGGTGTCCGCCCCGGGAAGGGCGAGCATCTGGTCCAGGGCCACCCGGGCGTGGTGCGCGGTCTCCGGGTCCACGGTGATCTGGTTGACCACCCGACCGGCGACCAGCTCCTCCAGCGCCCAGACCAGGTGCGGCAGGTCGATCCGGTTCATCGTCGAGCAGTAGCAGACCGCCTTGTCCAGGAACATGATCTGCTTGTCCGGGTGGGCCAGCGCCAGCCGGCGGACCAGGTTCAGCTCGGTGCCGACCGCCCAGGCCGAGCCGGCCGGGGCCGCCTCGATGGTCTTGATGATGTACTCCGTGGAGCCCACGTGGTCGGCGGCGGTGACCACCTCGTGCCGGCACTCCGGGTGGACCAGCACGTTCACCCCCGGCACCCGCTCGCGGACGTCGTTGACGCTGTCCAGGGTGAAGCGGCCGTGCACCGAGCAGTGCCCGCGCCACAGGATCATCTTCGCGTCGCGCAGCTGCTCCGGGGTGAGCCCGCCGTTCGGCTTGTGCGGGTCGTAGAGCACGCAGTCGTCCAGCGAGAAGCCCATCTCCAGCACCGCCGTGTTGCGGCCCAGGTGCTGGTCGGGCAGGAAGAGCACCTTCGACCCCTGCTCGAACGCCCAGTCCAGCGCCCGCTTGGCGTTCGACGAGGTGCAGACCACGCCGCCGTTGCGCCCGACGAAGCCCTTGATGTCGGCCGAGGAGTTCATGTAGGTCACCGGGACGGTGTCCTGCGCGATGCCCAGCTCGGTCAGCACGTCCCAGGCGGTCTCGACCTGCGACAGCACCGCCATGTCGGCCATCGAACAGCCGGCGGCCAGGTCGGGCAGGATCACCTTCTGCGCGTCCGAGGTGAGGATGTCCGCGCTCTCGGCCATGAAGTGCACGCCGCAGAAGACGATGTACTCCGCGTCGGGCCGGGCCGCCGCCTCGCGGGCCAGCTTGAACGAGTCGCCGGTCACGTCGGCGAACTGGATCACCTCGTCGCGCTGGTAGTGGTGACCCAGCACGAACACCTTCGTGCCGAGCGCGGCCTTGGCCGCCGCCGCCCGGGCCACCAGGTCCGGGTCGCTCGGCGCGGGGAGGTCACCCGGACACTCCACGCCACGCTCGGTGGCGGGGTCGCTGCCGCGGCCGAGGAGCAGCAGCGCAGTGGCGGTGTTGGAGGGCTCAACCCAGGTCGAAGTCACGACTCCCATGGTCCCACAGCGTGGCCGCCGCGCAGCCGTCCCAGGTGTGGGCTGCCACACTGCTGGGCATGCGCGTGCTGCTCTGCCCGGACAAGTTCGCCGGCACGCTGCCGGCCCAGGAGGTGGCCGCCGCGGTGGCCGAGGGCTGGCGGGAGGTGGCCGCCGGCGACGACCTGCTGATCAGGCCCCTCGCCGACGGCGGGCCCGGCTTCGTCGCCGTCCTCGCCGAGGCGCTCGGCGGGCGGCGGCTGCCGGTGCCGACCGTCGACCCGCTCGGCCGGCCCGCCGCCGGTGAGATCCTGCTCACCGACGACGGCGTGGCCTACCTGGAGAGCGCCCAGGCGTGCGGGCTGCACCTGCTCACCGCCGCCGAGCGCGACCCGAAGGCCACCACCTCGTACGGGCTGGGGCTGCTGGTGGCCGCCGCCGTCGAGGCCGGGGCCCGGACCGTGGTGGTCGGCCTGGGTGGCTCCGCCACCAACGACGGGGGCGCCGGCATGCTCACCACGCTCGGCGTCACCCCCCTCGACCAGGCCGGCCACGCCCTGCCGTACGGGGGAGCGGCGCTCGCCGCGGTGGCCGCGCTGGACGGCGCGCCCCGGTTGCGCGGGGTCGACCTGGTCGCCGCCACCGACGTGGACAACCCGCTGCTCGGGCTGCACGGCGCCAGCAACGTCTACGGCCCGCAGAAGGGCGCCACCAGGGCGGACGTGCTGCTCCTCGATGCCGCCCTGGAACGCTGGGCGGCCGTGCTGGAACGCGAGCTGCCCGGCTGCCCGGCCGGCTTCGGCGCGCTGCCCGGCGCCGGCGCGGCCGGTGGGCTGGGCGCGGCGATCCTGGCGCTGGGCGGCCGGTGCGAGTCCGGCATCGGCCTGGTCACCCGGGCCATCGGGCTGGACGCCGCGCTCGACCGCGCCGACCTGGTGATCACCGGGGAGGGCTCCTTCGACCACCAGTCGCTGCGCGGCAAGGTGGTGGCCGGGGTGGCCGGGGCCGCCCGGGACCGCGGCGTGCCCTGCGTGGTGCTGGCGGGGCGGGTCAGCACCGGCCGCCGGGAGGCCGCCGCGGCCGGGATCACCGAGGCGTACAGCCTGGTGGAGCACTTCGGCGGCGAGGAACGCGGCGGGCTGGAGGCGGCGATGGGGCGGCCCGCCGAGGGGCTGCGCGCGCTCGGCGCCCGGCTGGCCCGGCAGTGGAGCCGCTGAGCGGGGCGTTGGCCTGCGGCGCGGCTCACGCGAGACGGACCACGCCACCGGAGGTGACTCCCGCCGGGGCGGCGTACGATCGGGTCTGGACCACACCGGGAATCACTGGGCGACGCGCGACGTTGGCCAGTGCGTCCGGACCCATACCGCGCAGGGAGATTTCCACGTGACCACGCCAGCGCAGACCGAGTCGACCGAGGCCAAGGCCCCTACTTCCGTCGTCCTCACCGACGTCGCGGCGCAGAAGGTCAAGGCCCTGATCGAGCAGGAGGGCCGCGACGACCTGCGGCTCCGGGTCGCGGTGCAGCCGGGCGGCTGCTCCGGCCTGCGGTACCAGCTCTTCTTCGACGAGCGGTCGCTCGACGGTGACGTCGTCACCGACTTCGGCGGTGTCGAGGTCGTCGTCGACCGGATGAGCGCCCCCTACCTGGCCGGCGCGACGATCGACTTCGCCGACCGGATCGACGCCCAGGGCTTCACCATCGACAACCCGAACGCCGGCAGCTCCTGCGCCTGCGGCGACTCGTTCAGCTGAGTCGACGTCGCGCCGAGCCGGCCGGCCCGTACCGGGCCGGCGGGTGATGTGACGAAACGGCGGGACCGCCCTCCCCGGGTGGTCCCGCCGTTTCTTCGCGCCTCCGGGTGTCCGGGCGGTGACGTCCGGGTATGCGTGGGTCGACCGGTTCTCGACCGACCCGCGACCGGCGTGCCGACCGGGCCGGTAGGCTGACCGGCGCCGTGCTGCCGACCCCGAGGGCTGACATGAAGATCGCCGTGACCGGCTCGATCGCGACCGACCACCTGATGAGCTTCCCCGGTCGCTTCGCCGACCAGCTCCTCGCCGACCAGCTGGACAAGGTCTCGCTGTCCTTCCTCGTCGACGAGCTGGTGCTCCGGCGCGGCGGCACCGCCGCCAACATCGCGTTCGGCATGGCCCAGCTCGGGCTCAGCCCGGTGCTGCTCGGCGCGGTCGGCGCGGACTTCGCCGACTACCGCTCCTGGCTGGAGCGGCACGGGGTCGACTGCGACTCGGTGCACGTCAGCGAGGTGGCCCACACCGCCCGCTTCGTCTGCACCACGGACACCGACATGTGCCAGATCGCCTCCTTCTACGCGGGGGCGATGAGCGAGGCGCGCAACATCGAGCTGGCCCCGGTGGCGGCCCGGCTCGGCGGCCTCGACCTGGTCCTGGTCAGCGCCAACGACCCGGCCGCGATGATCCGGCACTCGGGGGAGTGCCGGGAGCGCGGCTACGCCTTCGTGGCGGACCCGTCCCAGCAGCTCGCCCGGATGGACGGCGCGGACGTCATCGGCCTGATCGACGGCGCCGACTACCTGATGACCAACGAGTACGAGAAGTCGCTGCTGCAGAGCAAGGCCGGCCTGACCGACGAGCAGCTGCTGGAGCGGGTCAAGGTCCGGGTCACCACGCTCGGCAAGCAGGGCGTGGAGATCGCCGGGCGCGACTTCGGCACCATCCACGTGCCGATCGCCCGGGAGATCCAGGCGGTCGACCCGACCGGCGTCGGCGACGGCTTCCGGGCCGGCTTCTTCGCCGCCCTCAACTGGGGGGTCAGCCTGGAGCGGGCGGCCCAGGTCGGCTGCCTGCTCGCCACCCTGGTGCTCGAGAACTTCGGCGGCCAGGAGTACGAGGTCCGCCGCGACCTGTTCGTGAAGCGCCTCGCCGAGTCGTACGGTGACGCGGCCGCCGAGGACATCCGGCCGCACCTGCTCCCGTGACCTCCGCCGTACCCGACCCCGGGCACCCCGGCGTCTCCGGCGGGGTGGATCCGGGCGCCGTCCGCCCCGGCGCGGCCGCCGCCGCCGGCCCGGTCCTGGTGGCGTTCGCCGGTCTGCCCGGGGTGGGCAAGAGCACGCTGGCCGTCCGGGTCGGCGCGGCGCTGCGCGCCCCGGTCCTGCCGGTGGACCCGGTCGAGCGGGCCATGGCCCGCTACGGCCTGGTCGGCGACGTGCCCGGAATGGCCGCGTACGGCGCGGTCGCCGGTCTCGCCGAGGTGCAGCTCGGGCTGGGGTTGAGCGTGGTGGTCGACGCGGTCAACCCGGTGGCCAGCGCCCGGGGCCTCTGGCACGACCTGGCCGAGCGGGCCGGGGTGCCGCTGCGGGTGGTCGAGGTGCACTGCGGCGACGTGGCGGAGCACCGCCGCCGGGTCGAGGCGCGGCTGCCCGCCGAGCCGGACCAGCACCTGCCCACCTGGGAGCAGACCCTGCTCCGCCGCGCCGAGTACGCGCCGATCATCGGCCCCCGCCTGGTGGTCGACACCGCGGTCGACATCGACCCCCTCCCCGCCATCCTCAGCTATCTCGCATGACCCGTCACCGGCTCCGCCGGACGTCGTAGCTGGACCCGCCCGTTACGGCGCCGAGGAACTCCTGCCCCCGCATGCGGCACCAGGCGGGGATGTCGACCGCCGCGGCGGGGTCGTCGGCGAGGACGCGGAGCACCGCGCCGACCGGCAGCTCGGGCAGGCGGCGGGCCAGGGCGATCACCGGCAGGGGGCAGCGCTGGCCACGGCAGTCGAGGACCTCGTCCGGCTCGCTCACAGCCCCACCACCCCGGCCTCCGCGCGCAGGTCGGCGACGATGCCGGGCAGTTCGGCGAGGAACCGCTCGACGTCCGCCTCGGTGGTCTCCCGGTGCAGCGACACCCGGACGTTGCCGTGCGAGAGCACCCCCATCGCCTCCAGCACGTGCGACGGCCGCAGCGTCGACGAGGTGCACGACGAGCCGGAGGAGACGGCGAAGCCACGCCGGTCCAGCGCGTGCAGCAGCGCCTCGCCGTCCACGTACAGGCAGGAGAAGGTCACCAGGTGGGGGAGCCGGTCGACCGGGTCGCCGACCACCTCCACGTCCGGCACCTCGGCCGCCACCCGGGTCCGGATCCGGTCCACCAGCGGCGCCAGCCGGGTCGCCTCGGCCGCCGCGTCGGCCGCCGCCGCGCGCAGGCTCGCCGCCGCCGCCACCACCGCGGGCAGGTTCAGCACCCCCGGGGTACGCCCCGACTCCCGCTCGTCGGCCGGGAACGGCGACTCCCACCGGGTGCCCTTGCGGACCACCAGCAGCCCGACGCCGGGCGGCCCGCCCCACTTGTGCGCGCTGGCGCTGAGCACCGACCAGCCGGCCGGCACCGGCGCCCGGCCGACCAGTTGCGCGGCGTCGACGTGGAGCGGCACCCCGGCGTCGGCGCACGCGGCGGCCGCCGCCGGCACCGGCTGGACGGTGCCCACCTCGTGGCTGGCGCCGATCAGCGCGGCGAGCGCCACCCCGGGCGCCCGGACCGCCGCCGACCAGGCGTCCAGGTCGAGCCGACCCGCCCGGTCCACCGGCACCGGCACGGCCGTCCCGCCGGCGGCGACGTGCCGCTCGGCGGCGTGCAGCACGGCCGAGTGCTCGATCGCGGAGTGCACCAGGGCCGCCCCGACCCGGCGCCGGCCGGCCAGCCCGCCGAGCACGGCGGCGTGCGCCGCCGTCGTACCGCTGGGGGTGAAGGAGAGCTCGTCGGCGCGGACGCCGAGCGTGTGCGCGGTGGCCTCGCGGGCGGCGTCGAGCAGCTGGCGGGCCCGGCGGGCCTGGCTGTACAGCTTGCCGGGGTCGGCCCAGCCGTCCTCCAACGCCGCCAGCAACGCCTGCCGGGCGACCGGGTGCAGCGGCGCGGCGGTGGCCGCGTCCAGGTAGACCGGGGATGCGCTCACAAACGTCCACGCTATCGCGTCGGTATGCCCAAGATCCCCCGATGGGGGCGGACAGTGACCCCAAGACGGTCAGGCCCGTCATGGTCGAGTAATCTGCGACCGTCGGTGACGCCTTTGCCGTCGGTGTTGAGGAAACAACCACCGCGGCGCGCTAGGGAGGCAGGACCAGGTGGTCGCAAGGAGTTCGGAGGTACGGCCGACGGCCGTACGGCACAGCGCTTCCCCAGGAGCCGGTGGGCGCCGGCGGCGTGGTGCTGGTCGACTCGCCGGGCTCGGTCTCGGCGGAGCGGCGCTGCTGGTTCTGCTCACCGGCTGCAACGTCGGCAAGACGTTCGGCGGCTTCGGCTGGCCGGAGGGCGGCATCAGCCCCGAGTCGCACCGGATGTACGACCTGTGGATCGCGTCCTGCATCGCGGCGCTCGCGGTCGGCGTCTTCGTCTGGGGTCTCATCTTCTGGTGCGTGATCCGCTACCGGAAGCGCGGCAACGACCTGCCGGTGCAGACCCGCTACAACATGCCGATGGAGTTCCTCTACACCATCGCGCCGATCCTGATCGTCTCCGTGCTCTTCTACTACACGGCGATCGTGCAGACCGACGTGGACCGGACGACGAAGAACCCCGACGTCACCGTCGAGGTCGTCGCCTTCAAGTGGAACTGGCAGTTCAACTACCGCGACGGCCAGGGCCGCGACGCCAACACCGTCGCCTCGGTCCTCGGCACCAGCGAGGTCATCCCGGTGCTGGTCCTGCCGAGCGGCAAGTCGATCCGGTTCGAGGAGCAGAGCCGCGACGTCATCCACTCCTTCTGGGTGCCCGAGCTGCTGTTCAAGCGGGACGTCATGCCGGGCAACATCCGCAACGTCTTCGAGGTCTCCAGCCTCGACCAGGAGGGCGCGTACGTCGGTCGCTGCGCCGAGCTGTGCGGCAGCTACCACGCCTTCATGAACTTCGAGCTGCGGGTCGTCTCGCCGGAGAAGTACGAGCAGTTCCTGGCGGCCAAGAAGGCCGGGAAGTCGACCCAGGAGGCGCTCAAGGCGATCGGCGAGCCCGAGTACGCCACGAAGACCGAGCCGTTCAACACCCGGCGCGACAAGAGCAACTTCAACCCGGACAGCGCTCCGGTCGGCGCGGGAAGCTGAGGGATCCGGCATGAAGACCGAGTGGAAAATCTTCCTGATCATCGCGACCTTCCTCTTCGGCGTCGCGATCCTCTACGGCGCCTGGACGTACGGCGAGGGCGGCCGGGTCGAGTGGATCGGCACGGTGGCGCTGCTGCTGTCCTTCCTGCTCTGCTCGATGTGCGGCGGCTTCTTCTGGTTCGTCTCCCGCCGCATCGACCTGCGCCCCGAGGACCGGCCGGACGCCGAGATCGCCGACGGCGCGGGCGAGATCGGCTTCTTCAGCCCGGGCAGCTACTGGCCGTTCGGGCTGGCGCTGGCCGCCGCGATCGCCGGTCTGGGGCTGGTCTTCTGGCAGTTCTGGCTGCTGGGCCTGGGCCTGGTGACGGTCATCTTCGCCGCCTGCGGCCTGCTTTTCGAGTACTACAGCGGCACCCGCCGCACCGCCGAGCACTGAGCTGACGGCTTCCCCGAAAGGCCCGCGTCCTCCGGACGCGGGCCTTTCGCCTTTGCCGTCCACCCGCGACGTCGGCCTGCCTCGCCCCAGCTCCGCGACGTGGCGGCCTCGGGCAACTCCGTACACCGCCAGGTCGGCGATGTGGTGGGCGAGCCAGGGCCGGGCCAGGGCCGGCGGGGGCGTGGGTCAGGCCGCGCGGCGGTGGGTCGAGACCCGGCGGCGGCTGTCCAGGCGCGGGGCGCGGAAGGTGAACGTGGCGATCAGCACGGCCGTGCCGCAGCCGGTGCAGGCCAGCTCGGGGCAGTCGGCCCCGTGGCCGTCGACGCAGGATGGGGCCTCGAACGGCTGAACGCCCTCGCAGGTGTCGCAGTAGAGCTCGCGGTCCGACACGGGCGTCTCCTCTCGCTCCGGTGACCGCCGACGGGCAGGGCCGCCATCGGCGGAAAACGGAAAATTACTCCCGTGTAGTTTGGCACGCGGGTCCGACACTTCCGTTTCGGACCCGGCCGACGACACTCCTGTCCCGGACCCGGCCGGCCCGCTCCGGACAGGAGCGCCGGTCGAGCCCCTCCCGGGTGGCGCCGATCCCCGACGGCGTGGGGCAGCGGCGGTCAGAGCGCGCGGGCGACCTCGAGCCAGCGGTCGAGCGCGCCGGCGGCGGCGCCGGAGTCGATGGACTCCGCGGCCGTGGCCATCCCGGCCCGCAGCGCCTCGATCAGGTCCCCGTCCAGCGGCCCCTGGGTGGCCAGCGCCGCCGCGGCGTTCACCAGCACGGCGTCGCGGACCGGGCCGGTCTCGCCGGCCAGCAGCCGCCGGGCCACCCCGGCGTTGTACGCCGCGTCCCCGCCCCGCAGATCCGCCAGGGTGGCCCGGGGTACCCCGAGGTCAGCGGCGTCCAGCAGCGCCTCTCTCACGGTGCCCTGCTGGGCCACCCAGACCCGGGTGGGCGCGGCGGTGGTGAACTCGTCCAGCCCGTCCTCGCCGCGCATCACGATCACGGAGTCGCCCCGCTCGGCGAAGACGGCCGCCATCACCGGCGCCATCCGCAGGTCGAAGCAGCCGACCGCGCCGGCCCGGGGCCGGGCCGGGTTGGTCAGCGGGCCGAGGAAGTTGAACGCGGTGGGCACGCCGATCTCCCGGCGGACCGGGCCGGCGTGCCGCATCCCGGGGTGGAACCGGGCCGCGAAGCAGAAGCCGATGCCCGCCTCGTCGACGCACCGGGCGACCTGCTCGGGGGTCAGGTCCAGCGGAACGCCGAGGTACTCCAGCAGGTCGGCGGTGCCGCAGGAGGACGAGGCGGCGCGGTTGCCGTGCTTGACCACGCGGACGCCGGCGCCGGCCACCACGAGCGCGGTCATGGTGGAGATGTTGACCGTGTGCGCGAGGTCACCGCCGGTGCCGACCACGTCCAGGGCGGTCCGGCGCAGCTCCTCGGGGAGCACCACCTCGACGGAGCGGCCGAGCATCGCCTCCACCAGGCCGGCCAGCTCGGCCGGGGTCTCGCCCTTCGCCCGCAGCGCCACGGCGAAGCCGGCGACCTGGGCCGGGCTGGCCGCACCCGTCATGATCTCGTCCATCGCCCAGGCGGTGTCGGCGGTGGTGAGCTCCTCGCCGCGCAGCAGCGCGTTGAGCAGCAGCGGCCAGGTCCGTTCGCCCATGGCGGGCCTCCCGAGCGGGCATGGAGATGCGGGTGAGGAACGACGCCGGCGCGACGGCCGCGATGCCGTGGCGCCGAGGGGTGGCTCAGGCCGCGGCGTGCGTGCGCCGCAGCAGCTCGGCGACGGTGGTGCCGGTGGTCACCGGGTCGAGCGGGTGCACCAGCGTCGCGTCGACCTCGGCGTACGCGGCGAGCCAGCGGTCGGCCGCCCGGGCGATCACCACGCAGGTCGGCGGGGCGTCGTCCCGGTCGTCCTTGATCTGTCGGGCGATGCCGATGCCGCCGCCCGGGGTGGCCTCGCCGTCGAGCAGGAGCAGGTCGATCTCGTACTCGTCGACCAGCCGGACGCACCCGGCGTAGTCGGCGGCCTCGACGAACTCGATCTGGAGTCCCGGCGCGGGCCGGGTGCCGACGGCCAGCCGCATCCGGTCGCGGACCTCGGGGTCGTCGCTGTAGAGCAGGACGGTGCAAAGACGATCGCTCATCGCTGGCATGGCTCCCACCTCGTAGCTGCCCGCTGATCGTAGCGGGCGTCACATCGGGCCGGACGGCCCGCCCTGGCCGGCCGGTGGGCGTACGCCCGCGACGGTCAGGCGGGCGACTCGGCGGCGCGTTGCAGGGCCTCCTGGCGGTCCAGCTCGCGGTCCACCCGGCGGGCCTCCCGCTCGGACTGCTTCACCCACTGCACGACCAGCACGGCCAGCATGGTGACGCTGACGAACTCGCCGCCGGCCCAGAGCACCCCGCCGGCCACCACCTGGTCGTTCCACGGGTTCGACCAGCTCAGGTGCAGCGACGGGTACCAGTCGCCGCCGAAGAGGGTGGTGCTCTGCATGATGGTGAGCCCGAGCACGGTGTGGAACGGCACGGAGAGCAGCATCAGCAGCGCCCGGGCCGGGTACGGCCACCGCCCGGGCAGCGGGTCCAGCCCGAGCAGCGGCCAGAAGAAGACGCAGCCGGTCATGATGAAGTGCGCGTGCACCAGCTCGTGCGCCCACTCGTGCTGCAGGGTGTAGCGGTACAGGTCGGTGAAGTAGAGCACGAACGGGTTCGCCACGAAGATGGCGAACGCCACCAGCGGGAAGCTGTAGACCTTGGCGATCCGGCTGTGCACGATCGCCAGCAGCCGCTTGCGCGGGCGGAGCGACAGGGTGCGCAGGGCGAGCGTCACCGGCGCGCCGAGGGCCAGGAAGATCGGCGCCACCATCGACAGCACCATGTGCTGGACCATGTGCACCGACAGCAGCGCGGTGTCGTACGCCTCGAGCCCGCTGGCGGTGACGAGCGCGATGCTGCCCAGGCCGGGGCCGAGGAAGGCGACCGTCCGGATCACCGGCCAGCGGTGGCCGCGCAGCCGCAGGCGGTACACGCCGTAGAGGTAGAGCCCGGCGACGACGACCAGCCCGAGGGCGAGCCAGCTGTCCAGTCGGGTCTCGGTGAAAACCCGGGCGACGGTGAAGGGTGGCGGGACGGCTTCGCCCCCCGCCGCGAGGGTCGACGGGGCGACCGAGGTGGCGGCGAAGATCGGATCGACGTGCAGCACGCTTTTCAGGGTAGGTCAGGCGAACCGGACCACCCCGATCGGGCCACGGATGGCGCAGGTTTGCCACCCCGCTGATCGCCGGTCCCGGTCAAGGGCAATAATGACCGCGTGACTGCGGCCCCAGCCATTGACAAGAGCCGGATCCACTCCCTGACCCGACCCAACATGGTCAGCGTCGGGACGATCGTGTGGCTCTCCAGTGAACTCATGTTCTTCGCGGCGCTGTTCGCGATGTACTTCTCCATCCGCGCGGCAGCGCCGGAGCAGTGGGAGAAGCACACCGAGATCCTCAACATCCCCTACGCGACCACCTTCACGGTGATCCTGGTGTTGTCCTCGGTGACCTGCCAGCTCGGTGTCTTCGCCGCGGAGAAGGGTGACGTCCACGCGCTGCGGCGCTGGTTCACGATCACCTTCGTGATGGGTCTGATCTTCGTGCTCGGCCAGGCGAACGAGTACCGCAACCTGGTCCACGAGGGCGTGAAGATCAACGTAGACGGTTACGGGTCGATGTTCTACCTGACCACCGGCTTCCACGGTCTGCACGTGACCGGCGGTCTGATCGCCTTCATCATCTTCATGATCCGCACCACCATGGGCCGGTTCACCCCGGCGCAGGCCACGTCGGCGATCGTCGTGTCGTACTACTGGCACTTCGTCGACGTCGTGTGGATCGGCCTCTACGCCATGATCTACTGGCTCCAGTGATCTTGGCGCGTCACGAACCGCGCCGCTGCTCCGTCCCCTGAGACAAGGTCCAACCGGTTAAGGACACAGGTCATGACTTCTGACAACGACCGCCGACGCGGTCTGCTCGCGCGCCTGCGCGGGCGGCCCGCAGCGCGCAGCAGGGGCCGCCGCCGGCTGGGCGCCGCGGTCCGGCTGATCGCCGCGCTGACGCTGGCCGGCGGCGCCTACACCGTCTTCGCCCCCGGCGTGCAGGCGCAGGAAAACCCGCCGCTGAGCGCCGCCGCCGGCGAGGGCAAGGCGCTGTTCGACGTGAGCTGTGTGACCTGTCACGGTCGCAACGCCCAGGGTGTCGAGGGACGCGGGCCGAGCCTGATCGGAGTCGGCTCGGCCTCGGTCGAGTTCCAGGTCGGCAGCGGTCGGATGCCGATGGCCCGGCAGGAAGCCCAGGCCGTGCGGAAGCCCCCGCAGTTCACCGACGAGCAGGTGCGCCAGCTCGGCCAGTACATCCAGGAGCTCGGCGGCGGCCCGCAGGTCCCCGCGGGCAACAACCTCCACGCGGGTGCCAACCTGTCGACCGGTGGTGAGCTGTTCCGGATCAACTGCTCGCAGTGCCACGCCTTCGGCGGTGGCGGCGGCGCCCTCTCCTCGGGCAAGTACGCCCCGAGCCTGAAGCCCGCCAGCGACCGGCAGATCTACGCCGCCATGCTGAGCGGCCCGCAGAACATGCCGGTGTTCGGCGACAACCAGCTGCGGCCGGAGCAGAAGGCGGACATCATCGCCTACATCCAGGAGACCCTGAAGCACGACCAGGACCAGGGTGGCTTCAACCTCGGCCGGTACGGGCCGTCCACCGAGGGCCTGGCGGCCTTCCTGATCGGCATCGTCGCGCTGGTCTTCGCGAGCCTGTGGATTGCGGGCAAGTCGTGACCGAGCGGATCATTGGTTTCAGTGCTGCGGTGCCGGGCTCCGGCACCGCCCGGAGCGAGGTGACGGCATGAGCACCCACACCGAGCACCAGGCCCCGCAGGGCCGGGAGCCGCTCGACGTGAACGACCCCCGGCTCTCCCGGTTCGACATCGTCGAGGAGGGCGCCCGGCGGGACGACATCGAGATCGTCCACTACGAGCCGCAGGTCATCCCCGGCACCAAGGCCGAGCGCCGGCTGACCCGGCTGGTCGCCGGGATGTTCCTGCTGACCGGCCTGGCCGCGACCGCCTTCCTGGTCATCTACATCTGGTGGCCGTGGAAGTACGAGGCCGGCCGCGGCGGGGACAAGTACTACACCCCGCTGCTCGGCCTCACCCTGGGCGTCGCGCTCCTCGGCATCGGCTTCGGCATCCTCACCTGGGGCAAGAAGCTGCTGCCCAAGGAGGTCTCGATCCAGGACCGGCACGACCAGCCCGGCTCGCCGGAGGAGCGCAAGATCACCGGCGAGACCATGCTCTACCTCGCCGACGAGATGGGTGTCCGGCGTCGTCCGCTGCTCGGCATCTCGCTGCTCGCCGGCCTCGCGCCGGTCGGCGCGATCGTCGCGGCCCCGCTGGTCGGTGGCCTGATCTCCCAGCCGCACAAGAACAACCAGATGTTCACCACCGGCTTCGCGCCGGCCGAGGGCGGCGAGAAGATCCGGCTGGTCACCCAGGACGGCCGGCCGATCCGCCCGGCGGACATCAGCGCGGGCGGCCAGATCACCGCCTTCCCCGGCATCGAGCACGGTGTGAGCAACAAGCACGCCGACTCGCCGACCCTGCTGATCCACATGCGGGAGGAAGACGCGCAGCAGTCCCGGGCGAACAACGCGCGGGTCGGCCACGGCGACTACATGTGGGGCAACTACGCGGCGTTCTCCAAGATCTGCACGCACGCCGGCTGCCCGGCCAGCCTCTACGAGCAGCAGACCAACCGGCTGCTCTGCCCGTGCCACCAGTCGCAGTTCCTCATCACCGACAACGCCCGGCCGGTCTTCGGCCCGGCCAGCCGGCGGCTGCCGCAGCTGCCGATCGAGGTGGACGAGGAGGGCTTCTTCGTGGCGAAGTCCGACTACACCGAGACCATCGGTCCCGACTTCTGGGAGCGGCCATGAAGCGCCGAAAGTTTGACGTAGCAGCGGTGCCGGGCAAGACCGCCGGGGCGGTGGACGACCGCTTCCAGGTCGCCACTCCGCTGCGCAAGCTGCTCAACAAGGTCTTCCCGGACCACTGGTCCTTCCTGCTCGGCGAGATCGCGCTCTTCTCGTTCATCGTCCTGCTGTTGACCGGTGTCTTCCTGACCTTCTTCTTCGAGCCGGCGATGACCGAGGTCGTCTACAACGGCAGCTACGCCCCGCTGCGGGGCACGCCGATGTCCGCCGCGTACGCCTCCAGTCTGAACCTGTCGTTCGACGTCCGGGGCGGTCTGATCATGCGGCAGATGCACCACTGGGCGGCGCTGCTGTTCATGGCCGCGATCGTGGTGCACATGCTGCGGGTCTTCTTCACCGGCGCGTTCCGCAAGCCGCGGGAGACGAACTGGATCATCGGCTCGCTGCTGTTCTGGGTCGGCTTCCTGGCCGGCTTCACCGGCTACTCGCTGCCGGACGACGGCCTCTCCGGCACCGGTCTGCGGATCGCCTCCGGCATCATGCTGTCGATCCCGGTGATCGGCTCCTGGGTCACCTCGTCGATCTTCGGCGGCGAGTTCCCCGGCGCGATCCTCATCAGCCGGGCTTTCATCGCCCATGTGCTGCTCATCCCGGGTCTGCTGGTCGCCCTGATCACCGTCCACCTGGGCCTGGTCTTCAAGCAGAAGCACACCCAGTGGCCCGGCCCCGGCCGGACCAACGAGAACGTGGTCGGCGAGCGGATGTTCCCGCGCTACGCGCTCAAGCAGGGCGGCTTCTTCATGGTCGTCTTCGGCGTGATCGCGCTGATGGGTGGCCTCTTCCAGATCAACCCGATCTGGTACTTCGGCCCGTACGAGGCGTGGGTGGTGTCGGCCGCCAGCCAGCCCGACTGGTACGTCATGTTCCTCGACGGCTCGACCCGCCTCATGCCGGCCTGGCAGATCAACATCCCGATCGGCGACGGGTACGTCATCCCGCCGATCTTCTGGCCGACGGTGGTGCTGCCCGGCATCCTGGTCGGGATCTCCCTGCTCTACCCGTTCCTGGAGGCGCGGCAGCTCAAGGACTACAAGCACCACAACCTGCTCCAGCGCCCCCGGGACGTGCCGGCCCGGACCGCCGCGGGCTCGATGGCCGTGGCCTTCTGGCTGGTGCTGACCCTCTCCGGCGCCAACGACGTCATCGCGGACAAGTTCCACATCAGCCTGAACGCGATGACCTGGGCGGGCCGGGTCGGGCTGCTGATCGTCCCGCCGCTGGCCTACTACTTCACGTACCGGATCTGCCTCGGTCTCCAGCAGCACGACCGGGAGGTGCTGGCCCACGGCGTGGAGACCGGCATCATCAAGCGGCTGCCGGACGGCCGGTTCGTCGAGGTCCACCAGCCGCTCACCGCGGTCGACGGCCACGACGGGCACGGCGAGCTGGACTACGTCGGCTGGGTCGTGCCGAAGAAGATGAACCGGCTCGGTGCCCTCGGCCCGGCGATCCGGGGCTTCTTCTACCCGATCGAGAGGCCGGCCGAGGCGCCGGTCTCGCCGGGGCACCCGCCGGTCGAGGCTCGACCGGAGCGGGAGGAGATCGGCAGCGGCGAGAGCCGTCGCTGACCCGTCCGACACACCCGACCGTGGCGCCCGCCGGATCTCCGGCGGGCGCCACGTCCGTCTCCGGGCACCGGAGACCGCAGTGCCCGATCCGTCCCCCCACGCGCCGTCCGAGACGGTCGCTCCGCCTTCGGCGGACGTCCGTCCCCGCCCACGGACGGGTGGAATCGCAGGAATAACCCCGGTCAGCCGGGTATCCGTGCGGTCCAACGAAAAAGGGGGGGAAACATGTTGGGTATCAAACGCCTCGGAGTGCTGGCCGCCGTGGTGGTGGTCGGGCTGGCGCCCGCCGCGGCGGCGCAGGCCGCGGCACAGCCGTCCACGCAGGACACCCAGTACCTGCAGGCGTTGCACCAGGTGAACCTGGCGGAAATCGTCACCGGCAACCTGGCGCAGCAGAAGGGCCGGAACCAGCAGGTCAAGGACCTCGGCAAGCAGTTCGTGACGGACCACACCCAGCTGGACCAGACGGTGCAGAGCACCGCGCAGCAGCTGAACGTGAACTTGCCGTCCGAGCCCACCGCCGACCAGCAGAAGGTGATCGACCGGCTCAACAACCTCAGCGGCGCCGAGTTCGACAAGGCGTGGGTGACCGCCGAGCTGGCCGGCCACATCCAGGCCATCCAGGCCACCCAGACCGAGATCTCGCAGGGTTCCGAGCAGTCGGTGGTTCAGCTGGCCCAGGACGCCCTGCCGGTCCTCCAGGCGCACGTCGACGCGCTGACGGCCCTGGCCCAGACCCTGGGCGTTCCGGTCCCGCAGACCAGCGCCAGCGGCACGCCCAGCCCGGGCGGCAGCGGGACGCCGGGTCCGGGTGGCACCGAGTCCCCGACTCCGGGCGGCACCACCACCGAGTCGCCGGGCCCGGGCACCACTGAGACGCCGGCTCCGAGCATCAGCTGACGTCGCACGGCCGATGGTGGCCGGTCCACCCTCCGGGGCGGGCCGGCCGCCGCGCGTTCAGTCGGCGCTGGCCAGCCCGATCGCGAACGCCTCCTCCAGGTCGTGCTGCGAGTACGCCCGGAACGCGATGTGCGACTCGGTGTTGAGCACACCGGGGACCTTGGAGATGCTGCCGGCGATCACCTGGGCGATCTGCTCGAACTCGCGGACCCGGACCATGGCGATCAGGTCGACGTGGCCGGCCACCGAGTAGACCTCGCTGACGCCGGGGAGGTTGGCCAGGGCCTCGGCCACCTCGGGGATGGAGTCGGTGGCGCAGTCGATCAGCACGATCGCGGTGATCACGGGACACTTCTCCGTTCGTCGACGTCGTCGCCCATGCTAGAGGGTCGCCCGGCCGCGGCGTCCCGGGCTGGTGGATCCGGCTACCGCCGCGTGGATCCGGCTACCGCCGCGCCCCCGGCACCGTCAGGCCGAGGCCCGCCCGGATCGCGTCGGTGAGCTGCTCGTCCGCGCCGACCGTGGCGCCGGGCCACACGACGGCCCGGGTGGCGGCGCCGAGGACGACCGCCCCCGCGCCGACCACGGTCCGTTCCACCCGTCCGGTCACCGTCGCGGTCGGGTGGACCAGGCTGCCCCCGCCGGCCGCGTGCAGGTTCGCCGCGAGGTAGTCGGCCGGGGTCCCGGTGTCGTAGAAGGTGCCCCGGTACGGCACCACCGCCAGCGCGCCGGCCGCCTCCGCCGGCCGCCAGACCGCCCGAACCAGGTCGCCGAAGGTGGGCGGGAGGTCGCGGACCAGGCGCCAGGGCAGCAGCGAGAAACCGACGAAGCGGTGGCCGCTGAAGGTCCCGGGCGCCGCCGGGTCGTCGGCCGGCTGACCGAGCAGCCGTACGCTCCGCCCGTCCCAGCCGTCCAGCAGCGCGGCGATGTCCGGCCCGGGTGGGGCCTGCGGGTCGGCCAGGTACGCGTCGGCGTTGCCGACCAGCACGCCCCGGCCGGCGATCCAGTCCCGCAGGTTGCCCAGCGCGCCGGCGGTGCCGAGCGGGTCGCCCGGCTCGACCGACAGGTGGGCCCGCGCCCCGACGTGCTCGACCACCTGGCCGCCCAGGTAGCAGGCGTTCACCGCGACCCGCTCCGGGCCGGCGAGACCGAGCCCGGCCAGCCGGGCGAGGGCCCGGTCCAGCAGCGGCACGTTCCCGACCGGGCAGAGCGCCTTGGGCAGCCGCTCGGTCAGCGGTCGCAGCCGGGTGCCCTCGCCCGCGGCGAGCACCACGGCGCAGACCTCGACCGCCGCCCGCCACCCGGGATCCGACCCGCCCGGGCCGGCCGGTCCGGGCCGTCCGGGGGCGCCGGGCGGGCGGGTGCGGTCAGTCGGGGCGGGACCGTCGGCCGGTCCGGCGCCGGTCACGCCCCCGGCGGGGCGGCGGGCGGGACCTGTCCCGCCCGGGGCCCGATGCCGTAGTAGCCGAGCAGGTTGGCGGTGGCCCGGCTCAGCCGGGGCAGGTCGTCCAGCGGGTGCCAGGCCGCCTCGAAGACCTCGGCGCCGTCCACCACCAGCTCGGCGGTCGACGCCGGGACATCCAGCTCGAAGACCACGTCCACCCAGCCCTTGGCGTGCACCACGGCGTTCGGCACGGCCGGGCGGAGCCGGTCCGGGGTGACCCGGATGCCGGACTCCTCGAACAGTTCCCGGGCGGCGCCGACCACCGGCGCCTCGCCGCGCTGCAGCAGCCCCGCCGGCAGCGTCCAGCTGTGACCGGGCGGCTGGCGCAGCAGCAGCAGCCGGCCCGAGCCCTCCGCGTCGGCGTCCCGGACCAGGGTGACCGCGCCGACGATGTACTTCGGCACGGCCAGCCGGACCAGCCGGCGGCGTAGCGGGACGGGAAGCCGGTAGAAGACCTGGTAGCCGAGGGCCCGTCCGGTGGCACGCGCGCGGGGGATCATGCCTCCAGGCTAGTGGCCGCCCGGTCCGGTCACGCGAGGGGCGTTCGGCTACTGCCGGTGGTCGACAAGGTCGATCAGTTGCCGGACCACCGCGTCCGGCTCGACCGCCCGGTCGAAGACCGCCACCAGCAGGGTCTCCAGGTCGGGATAGCCGAGTTCTTCCGACAGCCGTAGCAGCGGCAGGTCGCTGGCCAGCCCCCGGTTGTGCTGGCGCAGCGCCAGGCCGATGGTGGCGCGGCCGAGGCGTACCTTGTCGGCGATCGAGATGCCCGGCTCGGTGTGCTCGGCGAACCAGCGGTTGATCTGCATCTGGGCCTGCGGCGACTTGACGAAGCCGAGCCACTCCCGGCGCGGCCCGCGGGGCGCGGCGTCGGCCTCGAAGCCGCTCTCCGCGTCGGACTCGGTGAAGATCTCCACCACCTCGCCCTCCTTCAGTTCGGAGGAGAGCGGCGCCAGCCGGCCGTTGATGCGCGCCGCCAGGCAGTGGTCGCCCCGTTCGGTGCCCAGCTCGTACGCCAGGTCGACCGGTGTCGCGCCGGCGGGGAGGACGACCTGCCGGCCGTCGGCGACCACCTGGATCTGCGCCTCGGCCAGGTCGCAGCGCAGCGACTCGAGGAACTGCGCCGGGTCGACGGCCTCCTGCTCCCAGTCCAGCACCCGGCGCAGCCAGGCCAGCTCGTTCGCCCGGTCGGCCGCCCGCTCGGTGGCGCGCGGGAAGCGGTAGTGGGCGGCGATGCCGTACTCGGCGGCGCGGTGCATCTCCTCGGTCCGGATCAGCACCTCGACCGTGCGGTCCTGCGGGCCCCGGATGCTGGTGTGCAGCGACCGGTAGAGGTTGTTCTTCGGCGAGGCGATGAAGTCCTTGAAGCGGCCGGGCACCGGGCGCCACAGCCCGTGCACCGCGCCGAGCGCGGCGTAGCAGTCGGTGGCCGGGCCCGCCACCACGATCGAGATGCGGGGCAGGTCGAAGGGGGCGGCGTGGCCGCCGGCCACGGTGTCCTTCCAGATCGAGTGGAAGTGCCGGGGGCGCGGGGCGACCTCGGCGTCCACCCGGCTGCGGCGCAGCGCCACCCGCGTCTTCGTCACCACGTCGTCGAGGTACGCGTCCCAGCCCGGCCGGTCGTGCACGTGCCGGGCGATCCGGGCGTGCTCGTCGGGCTCCAGGTGCAGCAGCACCACGTCGTCCAGCTCGCGCTTGAGGGTCTGGATGCCCAGCCGGTCGCAGAGCGGGATCAGCACCTCCTGGGTCTTGCGGGCGATGCGCTCCCGGGAGGCGGCGGACCGGACGCCGAGCGTGCGCATGTTGTGCAGCCGGTCGGCGAGCTTGATGATCAGCACCCGGACGTCCTTGCCGGCCGCGATGATCATCTTGCGGACGGTCTCCGCCTCGGCGGCCTTGCCGTAGAACGCCTTGTCGAACTTGGTCACCCCGTCGACCAGGTGGGCCACCTCCCGGCCGAAGTCCTCCGCCAGGGCCTGGAGCGTGTAGCGGGTGTCCTCCACGGTGTCGTGCAGCAGCGCGGCGACCAGGGTGATGGTGTCCATCCCCAGGTCGGCGCAGATCTGGGCGACCGCGAGGGGGTGGGTGATGTACGGCTCGCCGCTCTTGCGGAACTGGCCGCGGTGCATGTTCTCCGCGATGGTGTAGGCGCGGCGCAGCACCGAGGAGTCGGCGCTGGCGTGGATGTTCCGGTGGGCGCGGATCAGCGCGTTGACCGGGTCGGTGTCGTTGGTGGGCCAGGTGAGCAGGGAGCGCAGCCGGCGGGTGAGCGGCAGCTCACCGGGCTGGGTCGGAAGGGCGCCGCCCAGGGCGGCGCCGTGCCCGGCGTCGACGTCCACCTGGGACACCTCCTCACCCCGGCCCCACGGTCGCCGTCACCGGCGATCGGGAGCAGGCCCGCGAAACGGGCAGGACTGCACTTCTCTAACAGCCTAAGCGAGTTGACGTAGTCCGATCGGTCACTTGGTCATGAGCGTTCGGTCGAGAGTTGGTGGGACCCGCCGTTCTCCGCCTTGGCCAGCAGGTCCCGGAAGCGGCCCGCGCCGGTGACCGGCGAGGCCCAGCCGGAGGAGATCTCCACCAGCCGGGTCTCCGCTCGCTCCAACCAGGACAGGATGCGCTCGGTCTCCTCGGCGGAGGCCCGGGGGACCGGGCCGTGGCCGGGCAGCACCGTCTCGGCGGTCGCCCGGATCGCCTCCAGAGTCGGTCGCGGGTGGACACCCGGCGGGGACACCCCGGCGCCGGCCAGCCGGCCGTGCCGGACCAGGGCCAGCTCCCAGCCGCCGTGCGCGGCCCGCCGGGCGGCGGCCAGCTCGGCGATCCCGGTCAGCCCGACCAGCCGCTGCATCCGGACGGTGGCGCGCAGCACCGCCGCCAGCCGGGACCGCACCACCGCCGCCTCCTCGTAGCGCTGGTCGCGGGCGAGCACCTCGATCCGGGCCAGCAGGGCGTCCACCACCACCTGCGGGTCGCTGGTGGTCGCCGTCCGGAACGGCGCGGCGGCGCGGTGGTCGTACTCCTCGGGGGTGATCCGGTGCTCGCAGGGCGCCGGGCAGCGACCCAGCTCGGCCAGCGCGCAGGCCGGCATGGTCGTGCGCCGCGACAGCCGGTGCGTGCACTGGCGCAGCGGCACGGCGTCGTGGAAGCCCGCGGCGGCCAGCTCGGCGGCCTGCTTGGAGCGGAACGGGCCCAGGTACGCGGTGTCGGTGGGGGCGAGGTTCCGCACCACCGACAACCGGGGGTACGCCTCGTCGGTGAGCTTGAGCCAGACCATCCGCTCCGGGTACTTGGAGCGCCGGTTGTACGGCGGCGCGTGCGCGGCGATCAGCCGCAGCTCGCGGACCTCCGCCTCCAGGGAGTGCGCGCACTCGACCGCCTCGACCCGCTCGGCGGCGGCGAGCATCTCGGAGATCCGGGCCCGCTTCTCGCCGGCGGTGAAGTAGCTGCGCACCCGGGTGGCGATGTCGCCGGAGGTGCCGACGTAGAGCGGCCGGTCGTCGGCGGCCCGGAAGATGTACACCCCGGGCACCTTCGGCAGCCCCTCCGCCAGGTGCCGCTTGCGGCGCTGGGTCGGGGTGACCGCCCGGGCGAACTCGATCGCGTCACCGACGGTGTCCACCCGGTGGCCGCCCAGCCGGGCGATCAGCCCGTGCAGCACGTCCACGGTGGCCTTGGCGTCGTCGAGCGCCCGGTGGTTCGGCTGGGTGGCGGTGCGGAAGTAGGCGGCCAGGGTGCCGAGCTTGCGGTTGGGCACCTCGTCCCGGGTGAGCACGCGGCGGGCCAGCGCCGCGGTGTCCAGCACCCGCGGGTTGGGCCAGCGGTAGCCGTGCTTCGCGCAGGCCGCCTTGAGGAACCCCACGTCGTAGGGGGCGTTGTGGGCGACCAGCACGGCGTCGTCGATGAACTCCAGGAAGCTCGGCAGCACCTGCTCGATCGGTGGCGCCGGGACGAGCATGGCCTGGGTGATCCCGGTCAGCACGGTGATGAACGGCGGGATCGGCACTCCCGGGTTGACCAGGGTGGCGAGCACCCCCAGCTCCTCACCGCCGCGCACCTTCACCGCGCCGATCTCGGTGATCCCGCCGCCGTCCGGCGCGCCGCCGGTGGTCTCCAGGTCGACCACCACGAAGGTGGTCGCGTACAACGGGAGCGCCGGGTCCACCCCCGCGGCCGCCGTCCGGTCCAGGCCGGCCAGCGCCTCCTGGACGTACTCCGCTCGTGCCACCCGGGGCACGCTAGTGGCCGGGTCCGACACTCCCGTCTCAGCGGTCCCACGAGTTACCCCGGGGCTAGGATGAGAGATCGGCTCACTCACTGGGCACTGGGCCCGTTCGCGGTGGGAGACTTGCCACATGCCCCTCACCGAGCCGCACGACGACCACCTCCCCGAGGCGGGGCCGGTGGCTGCCGGGCGGGAGGTCGGTGGGGGCGACGACGACCTCGCGGGTGGCGCCGAGCAGCCCCGGCCGGGGGAGACCGAGCCCACCGCGCCGGAGCCCGAGCCGGTCCTGCCCGAGCCGGTCCGGCAGCGGATCGTGGCGCTCACCGCCGCGGTGCTGCCGGCGATGCCCACCGACGAGGTGCCCGTCCCGCTGCGCCGGGTGGCCAAGTTCGCCCCCAACCGCCGCGCCCGGCTGGGTGCACCGGCGATCGCCGCCCAGCTCACCGCCGACCCGCTGTTCCGGCAGCGGGTGACCGCGCGGGTGCTCGCCGACGCCGGCGACCTGGGCGCCGCCGTGGTCGAGGGGACCGCCCCGGCCGCCGCCGACCCGGTGGAGGTGGCCGCCCTGGCGTACCTCGCCCGGCCGCGCGGCTGGCGGGAGCTGATCGAGGCCAGCGGCGCCGCGGTCCGGGCCGAGGCGGACAGCGCGGTCGTGGCCGAGCTGGTCCGCGAGGCCGAGCAGCGGGCCACCCGCGCCGAGCACGACCGGGCGGTGGCCCGGGTCGAGGCCGAGAAGCTCCGCGACGAGCTGGCCCGGGTCCGGGAGGAGCTGGGTCAGCTCCGCGAGGAGTCCCGGCAGCTCAGCCGTACGCTGCGCGAGACCCAGGCCCGGGAGCGGCGGGCCAACGAGCTGCTCGCCACCGAGCGCGGCCGGGCCGCCCGGGCCGCTGCGGACACCGAGGCGGAGCTGCGCCGGGCCCGGGCCCGGCTGGCCGAGGCGGAGTCGGCGGCCGGGGTCGCCCGGGCCAGCGCCAAGGAGTCGCGCTCGGTCGACGACGCCCGGCTCTGGCTGCTGCTGGAGACCATCGGCCAGGCGGCCGTCGGGCTGCGTCGCGAGCTGGCCCTGGAGCCGGTCGAGAAGCTGCCGGCCGATTTCGTCGCCGACGCCTTCGCCGACCAGTCGGCGGCCGCCCCGGCGGGCGCCGCCGCCCGGGCCCGGGACACCGATGACCCGGCCCGGCTGGACCAGCTGCTGGCCCTGCCCCGGGCCCACCTGGTCGTCGACGGCTACAACGTGACCAAGCGCGGCTTCGGCGAGATGTCCCTGGAGCAGCAGCGCAAGCGCCTGATCACCGGCCTGGGCGGGATCGCCGCGCAGACCGGGGACGAGGTCACCGTGGTCTTCGACGGGGCCGAGCGGATGCACGGCCTGCCGCCCACGCCGCGGGGGGTGCGGGTGCTCTTCTCCCGCAAGGGGGAGACCGCCGACGAGCTGATCCGCCGGCTGGTCCGCGCCGAGCCCACCGGCCGGCCGGTCGTGGTGATCTCCTCCGACCGCGAGGTCGCCGACGGGGTACGCCGGCACGGCGCGTACCCGCTCGGCGCGGACTCGCTGCTGCGCCGGCTGGCCCGCTCCTGACGTCGCTTGATGGGATTCGGGGTGGCTGCGACCTCGTTGTCCGTTTCTGTCACACCCCTCGCCTAGCGTCGACGTGACCGACGGTGGTCGGGCGGCCACGACGGCGTCCGCCCGCCGCCGCCGTGACGCGTCAGGAGGCGTTGATGCTCATCGACTGCGACAGCTGCGGGATCCGGGGGGCGGGCTGTTCCGGCTGCCTGGTGACCGCGCTGCTCGACACCGGCTCGCCGACCGCCGACCTCGGCGCCGCCGAGCACCGGGCGATCGAGGTGTTCGCCCGTGCCGGCTTCCAGGTGGAGGTGCTGCCGCCGCCACCGGCCGCCCGGCCCCGCCGCGCCGGCCGTCGCCGGGTCGCCTGACCGGTCGATCATCGCGGCCCGGTGGCCCCGGCCCTTCCCCCTTCGGAGGTGAGCCACGACGGGTCCCGGATGTGGCGCGGTTCCGCCCAATCGAATGCCGAGGCGCCGCCGATGTGGTGGGCCGGGTGGGTCGGCGCGGTGCCGGACGACCGCGGTGCGGGCACCCGGGCCGGCGCCGGCGCGCCGGGCCATAGGATGGGCGCTCACGGCGGGAGGAGCGCGGGATGATCCGGGTACGGCGCAGCGACGGGACGGGGCGGTGAGCCCGCGCGGCTGGGCGGTGCTGACCCTGGCCGGGCTGGCCGTGACGCTGATCGTCGTCGCGGCCCTGCTGATCCCCTGGAGTCGCCCCCCGGCCCCGCGCGCCGACCAGCTCGCCGCGCTGCGGTCCCTCCCGGTCGACCAGGTGACCCGTGGCCGGGCCTTCCACGCCGCGCTGCGCCCCGGCGGGTACGGCGCGCTGGCCGTCGGCCTGGCGGTGGCCCTCCTGCTCGGCCTGACCCCGCTCGGCAGCCGCCTGGTGGAGCTGGCCGGCCGGCCGCTCGGCGGCCACTGGGCGGCCCGGGCGGTGCTCGGCGGGCTGGCCGTGATGCTCCTCGCCGACCTGCTCACCCTGCCCTTCGCCGCCTGGCGGCAGACCGTGCTGGCCCGCTACGGGCTGAGCACCCAGGGCTGGGGCGGCTGGGCGGTCGACCTGCTCAAGTCGTACGCGGTCAGCGCGGTCATCGGCGGGCTCGCGCTGCTCGGCTTCTACACCGTGGTCCGGCTCGCGCCGCGCTGGTGGTGGGCGTTCGGGGCGGCCGGCGCGGCCGGCCTGGTGGTGCTGCTGTCGTTCGTGCTCCCGGTGCTGGTCGAGCCGGTCTTCAACCGGTTCACCCCGATGGAGCCGGGCCCGCTGCGCAGCGAGCTGATCAGCATGGCCGCCCGGGACGGTGTGCCGGTGCGCGACGTGCTGGTCGCCGACGCGTCCCGGCGGACGAAGGCCGTCAACGCGTACGTCTCGGGGCTGGGGCCGACCCGGCGGGTGGTGGTCTACGACACCCTGCTGCGCGAGGCGACCCCGGCCGAGGTGACCAGTGTGGTCGCCCACGAGCTGGGGCACGCGAAGGACCGGGACGTCTGGGTCGGCACGCTGATCGGGGCGCTGGGGGCCGCCGCCGCGGTCGTCGCGCTCTACCTGATCGGCTCCTCGGCGCCGCTGCTGCGGCTGGCCGGGGTCGACTCGGTGGCCGAGCCGCGCGCCTTCCCGCTGCTGATCGCGCTGGTCACGGTTGTTGGGCTGGTCGCCGCGCCGGTCCAGGCGCTGGTCTCCCGACGGGTGGAGGCCCGGGCCGACGCGCACGCGCTCGCCCTGACCGGCGATCCCGCGACCTTCGAGGCGATGCAGCGCCGGCTGGCCGGGGTGAACCTGGCCGATCCCGACCCGCCCCGGTGGGAGTACCTCTGGTCGGCCTCGCACCCGTCCACCGTGGAGCGGATGGCCGCCGCCCGCGCCTACGCCAGGGAGAGCGGCCGATGAGCCGGACGTTGCTGGTCACCAACGACTTCCCGCCCCGCCCCGGCGGAATCCAGTCCTTCGTGCACCACCTCGCGGTGCGCCAGCCCGCCGGCTCGGTGGTGGTGTACGCGTCGAGCTGGCGGGGCGCCGAGAAGTTCGACGCCGACCAGCCCTTCGAGGTGGTCCGGGAACGCACCCGCGTGCTGCTGCCCACCCCGCTGATCGCCCGGCGGGCGGCGAAGCTGGCCCGCGCGTACGACTGCGACACGGTGTGGTTCGGCGCGGCGGCCCCGCTGGGGCTGCTCGCGGCGGGGCTGCGCCGGCGGGCCGGGATCCGGCGGGCGGTTGCCCTGACCCACGGTCACGAGGTCGGCTGGGCGGCGCTGCCCGGTGCCCGCGCCGCGCTGCGCCGGATCGGCCGGGGCGTGGACGTCACCACGTACCTGGGGGAGTACACCCGGGTGCGGCTGGCCCGGGTGCTGGACGGGGTGACCGACCTGCGCCGGCTGGCGCCGGGGGTGGACGTGGAGACGTACCACCCGTCCGTGGACGGGGAGCCGGTGCGGGTGCGGCTGGGCCTGGCCGACCGGCCGGTGGTGGTCTGCGTCTCCCGGCTGGTGCCGCGCAAGGGCCAGGACATGCTGATCCGGGCGATGCCGGAGATCCGCCGGCGGGTGCCCGACGCCGCGCTGCTGATCGTCGGTGGGGGTCCCTACCGGGCGACCCTGGAGAAGCTGGCCCGGCAGACCGGTGTGGAGCGGGAGGTGGTCTTCACCGGCTCGGTGCCGTCGGCGGAGCTGCCGGCGCACTACGCGGCCGGCGACGTGTACGCGATGCCGTGCCGCACCCGCAACCGCGGCCTGGACGTCGAGGGCCTGGGGATCGTCTACCTGGAGGCCAGCGCGACCGGGCTGCCGGTGGTGGCCGGCGACTCCGGCGGTGCGCCGGACGCCGTCCGGGAGGGGGAGACCGGGTACGTGGTCCGGGGCCGGGACGTCGCCCAGCTCGCCGACCGGGTGGCGATGCTGCTCGCCGACCGGGACCTGGCCCGCCAGCTCGGCGCGGCCGGTCGGGCCTGGGTGGAGCGCGAGTGGCGCTGGGAGACCCAGGCGCAGCGGATGGCTGCCCTGCTCGCCGGCTGACCCGCGCCTGCCCGCGCGGCGGGTCCGCCGCACCTCAGGCGCCGACCGGGAACCGCGACGCGGTGAGGTGGCCCGCGGGGAGGCGCGCGATGCTCAGGCCAGGCGGGCGAGGAACTGGTCGGCGGGGGCCGGGCGGCCGAAGTGCCAGCCCTGGCCGGCGTCGCAGCCGATCGCCCGCAGCCGGTCGGCCTGATCGGCGGTCTCCACGCCCTCGGCGGTGACGGTCAGGTCCAGGGCGTGCGCCAGGGACACCAGCGAGGCGAGGATCCGCTCGTCGGTACGGCTGCCCGGGTCGGTGGCCGGGGCGCGCAGGCCGGCCACGAACTCGCCGGCCACCTTCAGCTCGGTCACCGGCAGGTCCCGCAGGTAGGCGAGGTTGCAGTAGCCGGTGCCGAAGTCGTCGATGGCGATCCGCACCCCCAGGTCGGCCAGCACCCGCAGGGCGCGTACCGGCTCCTCGGCCGTGCTCATCAGGGTGCTCTCGGTGATCTCCAGCTGGAGCCGTTCCGGGGACAGGCCGGTCTGCCGGAGCACGCCCCGCACCTCCTGCACCAGGCCCGGGCGGTGCACCTGGCGGACGGCGAGGTTGACGCTGACGAACGGCGGGTCGTCGTGCCCCGCCGACCAGCGCTGCGCCTCCCGGCAGGCCTCGGCCAGCACCCACCCGCCGAGCCGCACGATCAACCCGGTCTCCTCGGCCAGCCCGATGAAGCTGTCCGGCCGGAGCACGCCCAGCTCGGGGTGGCGCCAGCGGACCAGCGCCTCCATGCCGAGCACCCGCCCGTCCCGCAGGGCGGCCAGGGGCTGGTAGTCCAGAAAGAACTCGCCCCGGTCGAGGGCGGTGGGGATGGCCGCGGAGAGGGCGTACCGGGCAAGTTCGCGACGGTTGCGGTCGGCGTCGAACAGGGCCCAGCGGGCGCCGCCGGCCGCCTTGGCCCAGTGCAGCGTGCTGTCGGCGGCCCGCATCAGCTCACCCGGCGAGGTGCCGGCCACCTGCCGTTCGACGATGCCGATGCTCGCCGACACGGTCAGCTCGTGGCCGTCCACCAGGGCCGGTTCGCTCACCGTCGCCAGGGCCGCCTCGGCGACCTTGACCGCGTCGTCGGTGCAGGCGGTCCGCTCGACCAGGATCACGAACTCGTCCCCGCCGAGCCGGGCCACCAGGTGCTCGCCGAGCGCCCGGCGCAGCCGCTGCGCCACGGACACCAGCAGCGAGTCGCCGACCTGGTGGCCGAGGGAGTCGTTGACCACTTTGAACCGGTCCAGGTCCAGGAAGCAGACGCCGACCCGGTCGGCGCCCCGGCCGGGCTCGCCGATGGCGGCGGAGAGCCGTTCGGTGAACAGGGTGCGGTTGGGCAGGTCGGTGAGCGGATCGTGGGTGGCCTGGTGCCGGAACCGGGCCTCGCTGTCCCGCAGCGCCCGTTCGGCCTGCGCCCGGGCCACCATCGCGGCCCGCCGGATCGACTCCTGCTCGTCCAGCGTCCGGTCGCGCAGGGCGCGGGCGTACCCGGTGGCCACGGTGGCCAGCAGCCGGGCCATCCGGTCCTCGACCTCGTCGGCGACCAGCCCGAGGTCGCGGACCAGGCGGAGCTGGATGACCTCGATGGTCCGGCCGAGCCCCTCCGCGGAGGCGATGTGCGCCGCCACCAGCTCGGCGCCGACCTGCTGGCCGATCCGCAGGTCGAACGGCTCGGCCTGGATCGCCATGGCGAGCCGCTCGGTGAGCCGTTGCAGCAGGGACTCCAGCTGGGCCTGGGTCATCGGCAGGTAGCTGGTCCCGGAGACCGCCTTGGCCCAGGCCCGGGCGAAGGCGCCGGGGCAGGTGCGGGCCCCGGCGGCCCCGTCACCCACCGAGACGCCCGACGCCGCCCATGAACACCGCCTGCTCCGCGTTTTCCGCCTGCTCCGGGGACTCCGGCCGCCACTGCGGCACCCAGACCACGGCCGGGTCGACCAGCTCGAAGCCGTCGAAGAGCGCGGTCAGCTCGGCCCGGCTGCGGATCGAGAGCTGGTTGTCGGTGCGGCGGTAGACCCGCTCCGCCTCCGCCCGCTCACCGGTCTCGGCGCGACCGTCGTCGCTGGCCTGCGACATCACCAGGTAGCTGCCGGGCGCCAGGGCCGCCCGAAGCGTCCGCAGGATCTCCTCCGGCCGGTCCTCGGACGGGATGAAGTGCAGCACCGCCACGATCATTACCGCGACCGGCTGGGAGAAGTCCAGCAGCTTGGTGACCTCCGGATGCCCCAGGATCGCCTCCGGCCGGCGCAGGTCCTCCTGGATGACGTTGGCCCGGTCGTTGCCGTTGAGGATTTCCCGGCTGTGCGCCACCGCCACCGGGTCGACGTCGACGTAGATCACCCGCGACTCCGGGTCGATCCGCTGGGCGATCTCGTGCACGTTGCCGACGGTGGGGATGCCGGAGCCGATGTCGAGGAACTGGCGTACCCCGGCGTCGGCCAGGAACTGCACCGCGCGGCGCAGGAATGCCCGGTTGGCCTGGGCCATCAGCGGGGCCTCCGGCACCGCCTCCACCATGGCCCGGGCGGCCGCCCGATCGGCGGCGAAGTTGTGCGAGCCGCCGAGGTAATAGTCGTACATGCGGGCCACGCTGGGGCGCTCGATGTCGATCGTGTCGGGTGCCCAGTCCGGCCGCTGCATGCCCTTGCCCCTTTTTGTCAACAGCGCGTGAGTGCCACGGCCCCGTGGGCCACCCGGTATTCTGCCCGCCCGTTGTCGCGGTGCAAAGACCGCGGTCTGTGCGAGGTCGGGTCCTCACCGTACGCAGCCGCACCGGCCCGGAATGCCGGAGAGGCCCGGTCCGGAACGGACGCGGGCCTCTGCCGTGAGCTGTCGGAGCCCCTAGAACTTGGGGGCGTCCGGGGCCTCCAGCAGACCGAGCCGCAGCGCGGTCATCAGCGCCTGGGCCCGGTTGGCGGCGCCCAGCTTCTCGTAGAGCTTCGAGATGTGCGTCTTGGCGGTCGACTCGCTGACGAAGAGCTGTTTGGCGATGCCCGCCACGCTCATGCCGTCGGCGAGCAGCCGCAGCACCTGACCCTCGCGGGGGGAGAGCTGCGGGCCGGACGGGGCCAGCCGGCGCTTCATCGCCTCGGCCAGGTCAGCCGCGGTGAAGGCGCTGGGGGAGGAGGCGGCGTGCCGGGCGGCGGCCACCACCTCGTCGGCCGGGGCGGTCTTCGGCACGAAGGCGCTCGCCCCCGCCTCCAGGGCGCCGAAGAGCTGGTCGTCGCCGGCGTACATGGTGAGCACGACGATGCCCATCGACGCGCTGGACTTGCGGAGCGCCCGGGTGGCCTCCAGCCCGCTGCCGTCGGGCAGCCGCAGGTCCATGATCACCACGTCCGGCTGGAGCGCACCGGCCTGGCGTACGCCCTCCGCAGCCGTCGCGGCCTCGCCGACGACCTCGAACTGGCGGTCCCGCTCGAAGGCGTGCCGCAGACCCTTGCGGATCAGGTCGTGATCGTCGACAAGGAGGACCTTGGTACGGGTGGCCGGTGTCGGACTTGTGGTCATCCTCGGGTTACTCCCCTTCTGCTGCTGTGCTGCCGCGCACCTTATCGCGCCGGGGCGAGGAGCCGAGTACCACCGCCACGGTAGTGCCGCTGGGTTGCCGCGGCCTGATCTCCAACCGGCCCCGGATACGTTCCGCTCTCTCGGCCATGATCGCAAGACCGTAGTGCCCGTCGGGGCGCTGGTCACCGATGCCGTGACCGTCATCCGACACTTCGATCTGAGCGTACGGGGGATCCACCTCACAGGTCACCCACAGATTTGCCGCCCCGGCGTGCTTGCGCGCGTTGGTGACCGCCTCCTGGGCGATCCGCAGCAGCTCGGCCTCCGTGGCGGCGGGCAACCGGGCGGTGGACTCGTCCAGCGACAGGTGCACCCGCAGGCCGCCGGACGCGCCCACGGTCCGGGCGTACTCGGCGATCGCGGCGGCTAGGCCGCCGTGCCGGTCCACCTCGCTGCGCAGCTCGAACAGGCTCAGCCGCAGCTCGGTGATCACCCGGGTCACCTCCTGGCGCAGGGTCCGCAGCGACTCGGCGGTCTCCTCCGCGTCCTCGTGCACCGTGGCCAGCGCGTTGTCGATGCCGTAGCCGACCATCACCAGCTCCTGGGCGACCCCGTCGTGGATCTCCCGGGCCAGCCGCTGCCGCTCCTCGTTGGTGGCCAGCGACCGCACCTCGTCGAAGAGCAGCGCGGCCTCCAGCCGCAGCGCCGCCGGACCGGTCAGCGCGGTCACCCGGGCCACCACCGGCGGCGGGTAGGCGTGCCCGGCGTCCGCCTCGAGGACCACCAGGCCGACCGTCCGGACCCCGGCGACCAGCGGCACGATCAGCGCCGAGACCTCCCCGCCGCGGTGCGAGCGGGACTGGGAGCGGGCCGAGGTCTGCGCCTGCTGGCTGGCCCAGGCGTCCGCGATCGCCGAGTCCGCGTCGAGCGTGGTCTCCCAGTCGACCCGGTCCACGCCGACCTGGGCGAGCACCACCAGCCGGCCGCCGCCGCTGGCGGAGAGCACCGCGCCGCGGTCGGTCTTCGCCACCACCCGCAGCTCCTCCAGCAGGTGCTCGGAGATGCCGCCCGGGTCGAGGGTGGCCCCGGGCAGCTGCCGGGCGACTGTCCGGAGCTGGGTCAACAGCCGGGTGGCCTCGGCGTACGGCTGGGGCTTGCCCTCGCCGCGGACCCGCATCACCCGCTGGAGGGTGCGGGCGGTGAACAGGCCGAGGCCGGCGAGGATCAGCCACTGCGCGCAGACCGCCAGGTAGCCGGGCTCGGTGAGCTGCCGACGCCCGTCGACCTCGGTGAGCGCGGCGGCGACCAGCAGGGTGGCCGCGGCGACCGCGAGCAGCGCCGCGCCCTCGGCGAACCGGCGGCGCAGCGCCGTCACGGTCACCGGGACGGCGAGGTATGCCAGCACCGCCGAGGCGCCCAGCCCGCTGGTCACGCCGCTGAGCTGGGTGTCGGCGGCGATCTGGCTGGCGGCCAGCCCGAGGACGACCACCTCGGCGAACCGGCTGAGCGGGCCGAGCAGCCGATGCTGGGGGGCGAGGACGGCCGGCAGCCCGGCGACGCCCAGCAGGGCTATCCACCAGAGCTGGACGACGTCGCGGGTGGCGAAGAGGGTGAGGACGGCGACCAGCGCGAGCAGCACCCCGCGCGCGGCTGCGGCGAGGGGTTGCGTCTGGGGCTGGCTGGGTGTGGAGGCGGGCACGTGACGGATCGTAGTCAGCCTCGGTAGATGTCCGCGATCTCCGCCGCGTACGTCTTGTGCACGACCTGCCGCTTGACCTTCAGCGACGGGGTCAACTCGCCGGTGGTCTCGGTGAAGTCCTGCGGCAGGATCCGGAAGACCTTGATCGCCTCGGCCTTGGAGACCGCCTGGTTGGCCTGGTCGACCGCGCTCTGCACCTCGACCCGCAGGGTCTCGTCCTCCCGCAGCTCGGCGACGCTGGTCGTCTCCGGCCGGCCGTGCGCGGCGAGCCACTTCGGCAGCGCCTCCTCGTCGATGGTGACCAGCGCCGCGATGAACGGCTGCCGGTCGCCGACCACCACGCACTGGCTGATCAGCGGGTGCGCGCGGACCTGGTCCTCCAGGACGGCCGGGGCGACGTTCTTGCCGCCGGCGGTCACGATGATCTCCTTCTTGCGGCCGGTGATGCTCAGGTAGCCGTCGTCGTCGAGCTGGCCCAGGTCGCCGGTGCGGAACCAGCCGTCGCTGGTCAGCGCCTCGGCGGTGGCCGCCTCGTTGTGCCAGTAGCCCTGGAAGATCAGGTCGCCGGAGATCAGGATCTCGCCGTCGTCGTCGATCCGGATCGCGACGCCGGGCAGCGGACGGCCGACGGTGCCGATCTTCGTGCCGGTGGGCAGGTTCGCGGCGGCGGCGGGGGAGGTCTCGGTGAGGCCGTAGCCCTCGCAGATGGTCACCCCGATGCCGCGGAAGAAGTGGCCGAGCCGCGCGCCGAGCGGGGCGCCGCCGGAGATCGCGTCGTGGCAGCGGCCGCCGAGGGCGGCCCGCAGCTTGCGGTAGACCAGCTTGTCGAAGGCCGCGTGCTGGGCGCGCAGGGCCAGGCCGGGCCCCTCGGCGGTCTCCAGCGCCTCGCTGTACGCGATGGCGACCTTCTCGGCCCGGTCGAAGATCTTGCCTTTGCCGTCCGCCTCGGCCTTCTGCCGGGCGCCGTTGTAGACCTTCTCGAAGACCCGGGGCACCGAGAGCACGAAGGTCGGCTTGAACTCCTGCAGCTCGCCGACCAGGTTCTTGGTGTCGGAGCAGTGCGCCATTGTGGCGCGGGCCTGCACCACGCCGATCTGGATGAGCCGCGCGAAGGCGTGCGCGAGCGGCAGGAAGAGCAGGGTGGAGGCACCCGGGCGGAACAGGTTCGGCAGCACCGGCACCGCGTTGGCGATGTCGGCGTACATGTTGCGGTGGGTGAGCACGCAGCCCTTGGGGCGGCCGGTGGTGCCGCTGGTGTAGATGATCGTCGCGATGTCGCCGGCCTTGACCGTCTTGCGACGTACCTCGATATCGGCCGCGTCGACCGACTCGCCGGTGGCGACCAGCTCGTCCACGGCGCCCAGCTCGATCTGCCAGACCTGGCGCAGCTCCGGCAGGCGGTCCCGGATCCCGGCGACCAGGGTGGCGTGCGCGGTGGACTCCACCACCGCGGCGACCGCGCCGGAGTCGGCGAGGATCCAGGCGGCCTGCTCGGCGCTGGAGGTCTCGTAGATCGGCACGGTGACCGCGCCGGCCGCCCAGATGGCGTAGTCGAGGAGCGTCCACTCGTAGCGGGTGCGGCTCATCAGGGCGACCCGGTCACCGGGGGAGATGCCGGCGGCGACCAGGCCACGGGCCACCGCGACGACCTCGTCGCGGAACTGGCGGCAGGTCACGTCCACCCGGGCCCGGCCCTCGGCGCCGGCCGGTGCGGGCCGGACGAACTGCACGGCGTCCGGGGCGACCTCGGCGTTGTCCCAGACCGGATCGGTCAGGTTTGCCGCATCGCCGACGGTGACGATGGGGGGAACGGAGAACTCGCGCACCTGCACTCCCTCGTGCTCGCACTGGCCGGGCCGGCCCTGGGTCGGCTCTGTCGAAACCTACCCGTCCACCCGGACGGGTGAGGTAGGGAGGTTGCCCGCCCGCCTGGTGGGACGGGGGGCCTTTGCCGCCGATGTCGGCGGCGCGGGGGTGGAGCGACGCGCCCGGGGCCGCCGCCGGGTAGCCTCCCCCCATGGCGGACTCCTCCACCCAGTCGATCATCATCGACGCACCACCGGACCAGGTGGCGGCGGTCATCTGCGACTTCCCCAGCTACCCCGAGTGGACCGAAGCGGTGCGGCGGGCGGAGGTGGTCGAGGAGTACGAGGACGGGTACGCCAGCCAGGTCCGATTCACCATCGACGCCGGCGTGCTCGCCGACGAGTACGTGCTGGCCTACGAGTACGCCGAGGACCTCTCCCGGATCGAGTGGCACCTGGTCGAGCCCTCGAAGATGCAGAAGGCCCAGCGCGGCTCGTACGACCTGGTCGGCAACCCGGACGGCACCACGACGGTGACCTACACGCTCGAGGTCGAGCTCTCCGTGGGCATGCTCGGCATGTTTCGGCGCAAGGCCGAGAAAATGATCATGGATACCGCGTTGAAGCAGCTCAAGCGCCGGGTAGAAGCACCCGGTGCGGCCCACTGACCCGACCGGCGACCCGGTCTGCACGGTAGAGGAGCCGACCATGGGGAGTACGGATCCGGGTTCGGCCCGGGAAGAGGCGGAACGTCTGGTCGCCATGCTGCTGGCGACCGCCCGGCTGGCCGGTTCCAGCCCGGGGGCCGGGCCCTGGGGTCCGCTCGGTGGGATCTTGTCGGGTGTCCTCGGTCACAGTGCCGGTTCCGGCCGGACCGCCGGCGGGGACGGCGCGACGTCCGGCGCCGACTCCGGCCCGGTCGGTTTTTCCACCGGCTCGGCCGAATGCTGCATCTGCCCGGTCTGCCGGGGCATCGCCGCGTTGCGTGATCCGAGTCCCGAATTCGCCGAGCGGCTGGCCACCGGAGCCGGGGACCTGGCGGCCGGAGTGGCCAGTCTGCTGCGCGCCTTCGCCCCGGCCGAGCCCGCTCACCCGGCCTCCCCGGCCAGCGCCGGTGGGTCCGCCGGACCGGCCGCCGGAGCCGGGGCGGGGGACCACGTGTGGCGCGAGGCCACCCGTACCGGGCATGATTCTCAGCCGGCACCCGAGCAGGACGTGTGGTCCGCCGCCACCCGGGGGGAGGGCGCGGCCGATCCGGGCGCCGACGTGCCGCCCGCCGATGGTGCCGGGCCGGACGCGCCGGTGACGATCCGGCCGCCGGCCGGCCGTCCCGTGGTGCCCGCCTCGCGGGCGTCCGGCGAGGTGGGCGAGGACGTACCAGGCGACGGGGCCTGACCACCGGACATCCCGGCATCGCACGGCCGGTTCGGCCGATGTCGGGCAGCACAGCAGAGGGGAGTGGCAGCGGTGACGCTGACCATCGGAGTCGACGTCGGTGGCACGAAGGTGGCCGGCGGTGTCGTTGACGACACCGGCAAGGTTCTCGTGCAGGCCCGACGGGACACCCCCGCCGACGACGTGGCCAAGACCCGGGACGTCATCATCGAGCTGGTCACCGAGCTGGCCGTGGGGCGCAGCATCGCGGCCGTCGGCATCGGCGCGGCCGGCTGGATCGACGCCTCCCGCTCCACCGTGCTCTTCGCCCCCAACCTCGCCTGGCGGGACGAGCCGCTGCGCGAGTACGTCGGCAACGCCACCGGCCTGCCGGTGATCGTGGAGAACGACGCCAACGTCGCCGCCTGGGCGGAGTTCCGCTACGGCGCGGCGCGGGAAGCCGACGACTCGATGGTCATGTTCACCATCGGCACCGGCGTGGGCGGCGGCATCGTGCTCGGCGGCGAGCTGCTGCGCGGCGCCCACGGCATCGCCGCCGAGCTGGGGCACATGCTCACCGTGCCGGACGGCCACCAGTGCGGCTGCGGCCGCCTGGGCTGCATCGAGCAGTACGCCAGCGGCAGCGCCCTGGTCCGCTTCGCCCGCGCCGCCGCCCGCCAGGAGCCGCACCGGGCCACCGCCCTGCTGGAGCTGGCCGGCGGCGAGGCCGAGTCGGTCACCGGTCCGATGGTGACTGCCGCCGCGAAGGGTGGTGACCCCGTCTCCGCCGAGGCGTTCGCCCAGGTCGGACGTTGGCTCGGCACCAGCCTCGCGGACATGGCGCAGATCCTCGACCCGCAGGTGCTCGTCGTCGGCGGTGGCGTGATCGACGCCGGTGACCTGCTGATGGGCCCGACCCGCCGGTCGTTCACCGAGGCCCTCGCGCAGCGCAGCCGGCTCCCGGTGGCCGAGATCCGTCCAGCCGAGCTGGGTAACAGCGCCGGCGTCATCGGCGCCGCCGACCTCGCCCGTCGGCTGTGAGCGCGAGGAACGAAGCGCCGCGGAGTCCCGCAGTCGCGAACGGAAGGTCGGCCCGGTGAGCGCGAGGAACGAAGCGCAGCGGAGTCCCGCAGTCGCGAACGGAAGGTCGGCCCGGTGAGCGCGAGGAACGAAGCGCAGCGGAGTCCCGCAGTCGCGAACGGAAGGTCGGCCCGGTGACCGAAGCGGGCGGCGGGGTGCCGCTGCGGGTGGTGTCGTACAACATCCACAGCCAGCGCGACGACACGGCCGCGCTGGCCGCGGTGGTGCGGGCGGCCGCGCCGGACGTGGTGATCGTGCAGGAGGCGCCGCGGCGCTTCCGGTGGCGGCAGAAGTCGGCCACGCTGGCCGAGTCGTTCGGGCTGGTGGTCGCCGCCGGCGGCCTGCCGTCGCTGGGCAACCTGCTGCTGACCAGCCTCCGGGTCCGGGTACGCGGCACCCGCTGCCAGCGCTACCCGCTGACCCCGGGCCGGCACCTGCGCGGCGCCGCGTACGCCGAGTGCCAGGTCGGCGGGGCGCGGTTCCTGCTGGCCGGCTCGCACCTGTCCACCGACCCGGCGGAGCGGCCGGCCCAGGCGGCGGCGTTCAAGCGGGAGCTGGCCGCCGCCACGCTGCCGGTGATCGCCGGCGCCGACCTGAACGAGGGGCCGGACGGGCCGGCCTGGCGGACCGTCGCGGCGGGACTGACCGACGCCGCGGTCGCCGCCGACCGCGCGGACCGGCACACCTACCCGTGCACCGCCCCGCGCCGCCGGATCGACGCCCTCTTCGTCGACCCACGGGTGACCGTGGTCGACTACGACGTGGTGGACACGCCGCTGACCCGCCGGGCCAGCGACCACTTCCCGGTCCTGGTGGACCTGCTGCTGCCCGCCGTCGACTGAGCCGCCGCGGCCCCGGCCGGCGGGGCGGGGCTGGACAACGGCCGGAGTTGTCGGCAGGATTTCGCAGCGACCCGGCCACCGTGCCGCACATAAGGAGATTCCCCGGTGTCCTCCTCCACCGACCTCGGCCGCCCCGATCCGGGGACGACGACGCTCGCCCTGACCCGGGACGGCCGCCCGGTCTCGGACCGGGGTGACACGGTCTGCGTCATCGGGGCCGGGGCCAGCGGCCTGACCGCGGTGAAGAACCTCGCCGAGCACGGCTTCGGCGTGGACTGCTACGAGCGGGAGACCGGCGTCGGCGGGGCGTGGAACTGGCGGCACGACCGCAGCCCTGTCTACGCCAGCACCCACCTCATCTCGTCCCGGCCGTTCACCCAGTTCCCCGACTTCCCGATGCCGGACGACTGGCCGGACTACCCGCACCACAGCCAGCTGCTGTCCTATTTCGAGCGGTACGCCGACCACTTCGACCTGCGCCGGCACATCTGGTTCGGCACCGAGGTGGTCCGGGTGGAGCCGGTCGAGGGGGACCGCTGGGACGTCACCACCCGCAGCACCGGCGGGTACGGCCCGGAGCGCACCTCCCGGTACGCGGCGGTGGTCGTCGCCAACGGGCACAACTGGTCGCCCAAGCTGCCCCGCTACGAGGGCCTGGAGGGTTTCCGCGGCGAGGTGATGCACGCCTCGTCCTACAAGGACCCCGCGCAGCTGCGCGGCAAGCGGGTGCTGGTGGTCGGCGCCGGCAACACCGGCTGCGACATCGCGGTCGAGGCCGCCCAGCAGGCGTCCCGCTGCTGGCACTCCACCCGCCGCGGCTACTGGTACGCCCCGAAGTACGTCCTCGGCCGCCCCGCCGACCAGGTCAACGACACCCTGCTCGCGCTGCGGGTGCCGCTGCGGGTCCGCCAGTGGCTCTACCACTGGACGCTGCGGCTCACCGTCGGCGACCTCACCCGGTTCGGGCTGCCCAGGCCGGACCACCGGGTCTACGAGACCCACCCGATCGCGAACAGCCAGCTCGTCTACTACGTCGGCCACGGCGAGATCACCCCGGTGCCGGAGCTGGCCCGCTTCCACGACCGGTCGGTCGAGCTGACCGACGGCCGGGAGATCGATCCCGAGCTGGTCATCTTCGCCACCGGCTACCTGCCGCGCTTCGAGTTCCTCGAGGCGAAGGTGCTCGGCGACGACGAGGCCGTCGGCCGGCCCCGGCTCTGGCTGAACGAGTTCACCGCCGGGCATCCGACCCTGGCGGTGGTCGGTCTGGTGCAGCCGGACTCCGGCATCTTCACCATCTCGCACTGGCAGAGCGTGCTCTTCGCCCGGCTGCTGCGGCTGCGGGCCGGCCGGCCGGAGCGGGCCGCCGCGTTCGACCGGAAGGTCGCCGCCGGCATCGGCGAGCGCTACTCCGGCGCGGTCAAGGACAGCACCCGGCACTGGTTCGAGGTGGGCCACGCCGACTACCTGCGCGCGCTCCAGCGCGCCCTCGACGAGGTGGAGGCCAAGTGACCGGCGAGCGGCTGCGGATCGTGCGGGCCCGGGAGTGGGCCCGGCCGGAGCGCCCGGCCCGTCGCGAGGTGCTCAGCGCCGTGCCGCAGCTGGAGGAGGGGCGGCCGCCGCTGCTCTTCGTGCCCGGGTTCGGGCACGGGGCGTGGGCGTTCGCCGAGCACTGGCTGGAGCACGCCGCGTCCCGCGGTTTCCCGGCGTACGCGCTCAGCCTGCGCGGGCACGGCGGCAGCGAGCCGGCGCCGGAGGCGACGCTGCGGTCGTACACCCATGACGTGACCCAGGTGGCGGCGAGCCTGCCGCGGCGGGCGGTGCTGGTGGGGCACGGCGCCGGGGCCCGGGTGGTCGCGCACGCGCTGGCCCGCTACCCGGCCCGGGCGGCGGTGCTGGTGGCGCCGGTGCTCGGTGACTGGGGGACGCTCCGCGCCGCGCTGCGGCGCAACCCCGGCGGGACCCTGCCGGCGGTCTTCGGCGGTGGCCTGCGGCTGAGCCGCCGGCAGCTGTTCAGCCGGGAGCTGCCGGACGGCGAGGCCCGCCGGTACGTCGCCCGGCTGGGCCGGGCCGGCCGGCGCGCGCAGTGGCAGCTGCTGACCGGCCGGGAGCCCGAGCCGGCGGTGGGCAGCCCGCCGGTGCTGGTGCTGGGCAGCCCCGACGACCGGGTGGTGCCGGCCGCCGCGCTGACCCGGACCGCCCGCCGGTACGCCTCGGCCCCGCTGCTCTTCCCCGGCATGGGCCACGACCTGATGTTGGACGCCCGTTGGCGGGAGCCGATCGACGCGATCCTCGACTGGCTGGAGAAGGACCCGGCGCCGGCGGCCGGCTGAGCGACGGCCTTCGGCGCCGGGCGCGGGTCAGTCGGTCGCGGCGAGCCGGGTGACCAGCGACCCGCTCTTGTCCAGGGCGCTGAGGTAGGACCGCGCCCAGGCGTGGATGTCGTTGCGGTGCAGGTGTTCCCGCATCGCCCGCATCCGGGCGGCCACGTCGGCCGGCGCCGCCCGCAGCGCGGCGAGCAGCGCCTGCTTGAGCCCCTCCAGGTCGTGCGGGTTCACCAGGAACGCCTGGGACAGCTCGGTGGCCGCCCCGGCGAACTCGCTGAGCAGCAGCGCGCCGGTGTCGTCCACCCGGGCGGCGACGTACTCCTTGGCGACCAGGTTCATCCCGTCCCGCAGCGGGGTCACCGCCATCACGTCGGCGACCCGGTAGAGGGCGGCCAGTTCGGCCCGGTCGAAGGTCTGGGTGAGGTAGTGGATCGCCGGCTCACCGACCCGGCCGAACTCGCCGTTGATCCGTCCGACCTCGCGTTCCACCCGCTCCCGGAGGATCTGGTACTGGCCGACCCGCTCCCGGCTCGGCACCGCCACCTGGATCAGCACCGTGTCGCGGACCTTGACGTCGCCGCTGGCCAGCAGCTCGCTGTACGCCTTGAGCCGCTGCTCGATGCCCTTGGTGTAGTCCATCCGGTCGACGCTGAGGATGACGTGCTCGGGTTCGCCGAGGTCGCAGCGCAGCCGGCGGGCGCGGTCGGCGACCTCCGGTCGGGCGGCGAGCGCGGCCATCTCGGCGGTGTCGATGGAGACCGGGAACGCGCCGACCCGGACCACCCGGTCGCCGACCCCGATTCGCCGGTCGGTGGCGGGCAGGTCGAGCACCTTGGCGACCAGCTGCGCGAAGTTGTGCGCCGCCTGGGCCCGCTGGAAGCCGATCAGGTCGGCGCCGAGCATCCCGCGCAGTAGCTCGACCCGGCGGGGGAGCTGCATGAACAGCTCCGGCGGCGGGAACGGCACGTGCAGGAAGAAGCCGATCCGCAGGTCGGGGCGGAGCGCCCGGAGCAGGCCGGGGACCAGTTGCAGGTGGTAGTCCTGTACCCAGACCAGCGCGTCCGGCTCGGCGACCTCGGCGGCGGCCTCGGCGAACCGCTGGTTGACCCGCTGGTACGCCTCCCACCAGCGGCGGTGGTACTCGGGCTGCTCGACGGCGTCGTGGTAGAGCGGCCAGAGGGTCGCGTTGGCGAAGCCCTCGTAGTGGTCGCGGAGGTCCTCGGTGGTCAGCGGCACGGTGTGCATGCGGACGCCGTCCACCTCCGGCAGGTGGGGCGCCGGGCCGGTGCCGCCCGCCCAGCCGATCCAGGTGGCCGGGGTGTGTCGCAGCAGGGGGTGCAGGGCGCTTACCAGGCCGCCGGGGCTGCGGCGCCACTCGCAGGCGCCGTCCGGCGCCGCACTGTCGTCGATGGGGAGGCGGTTGGCCACCACCACGAGGGGACTCTGTCGCATCTCGGGCATTCCGATCAGCAGAGGGCTGACCGCCGCGAGCGGGGAGGAACCGGGCAGTCAGGAGGGAAGTGACGTACAGCGATATTCCTACTGACCGTAAGTTACACCACTGTTACGTCCCCGGCGGGGAGCCGTCGGCGTCCCGGCATGCGGGCGGCCGCCCGGGCGGGGGTCAGACGACCGCGCCGTCGTCCGGGTCGTGGTCGTCGGTGTCGCCCGGCCGCAGCCGCCAGATCAGGGTCACGAAGCCGGCCAGGATGCCGGTGAAGCCGAGCAGCGTCACCACCGAGGGGTCGCTGACCGGGAGCACCGTGGGGGAGAGGAAGAGCACGAACCCGACGATGATGGCGAGCATGCCGACCACCGCGTACTTCGAGAAGCGGGGCAGCGGGGGTGGCGGTGGCGGGGTGTAGTGCTCCTCGTCGGCGTCCGCCGGCAGGTCGGCGCCGAAGGTGTCCAGGCCGTCCAGGAGCGAGGGCTCGTCCTGCCGGCCCCGACTCACCGAGATCCCGGAGATGTCGGCCGCGTACGGCAGCCGCCGGACGTCGGTGGCGGTCGGGCCGCCGGACTCCTCGGCCCCGGCGCGCGGGGCCGCCCCGCCGGCGGGCTCGGACGGGTCGACCGGGTCGTCCACGTCCTCCGCGGCGGGCCACGGGCGGCTCCCGGGGGCCGGCCCGGTGTCGAAGCCGGCGACGATCCGTGCCCACTCGGCCTCGATGTCCGGCTCGTCGTCCCGGGCCGGCTCGGGGGCGCCCTCGTCGGCGAGCTGGGTGAGGTAGTCCCGGGCGGTGGTCAGGTGGGAGCGGTCGACGTAGAGCCGGTCGACCGGTCGGGACGGCACGGTGGTGGTGCGGGTCACCGGGTTGAGGTCGGCGGAGGGCTGGAGGTACGCGGCGATGCCACCGGCGGCGAGCACGTCGAGCAGATGCTCGCCGACGCGCGGATCCACATCGCCCGCGACGGCGTACTCGCTCGCGTCGAGCCCGTTGTCCCGCCGTCCCCGGCGGGGCCCACCCGCTGACACCGGACACCCTCCTCGTCGCACCTGGCGGTGCGGTCGCCGCGGCGCGCCCTACGCCGTGCCCTGAATCGTGACACGTCAGGACCCGGTTCCGGGAGTGCGTTGTGGCGTGCCGCTCCCGGTTCGTAGGCTCATCCCCGACAGTCCCGCTCGCCGACGGCGCCCCGGGCGCGGTCCCGGCGACCCGGCCGGGCTCCCGGCGACGGGCGTCGCCACCCCCGCTGGAAGGACACCGGTGCTGTACTGGCTGATGAAGTACATCATCCTCGGCCCGTTGCTGAGGCTGATCTTCCGCCCGCAGGTGGAAGGGCTCGAGAACGTCCCGGAGACCGGGCCGGTCATCCTGGCCAGCAACCACCTCTCCTTCTCGGACTCGATCTTCACCCCGCTCATCGTCAAGCGAAAAGTCACATTCATCGCCAAAGCGGAATACTTCCTCGGTAAGGGCATCAAGGGCTGGCTGACCAAGATGTTCTTCGTCGGCTCCGGCGCCATCCCGGTCGACCGCTCCGGCGGCCGCGCCGCCCGCGCCGCGCTGGACACGCAGCTCACGGTGCTGCGGTCCGGCGGTATCGCCGGCATCTACCCCGAGGGCACCCGGTCGCCGGACGGCCGGCTCTACCGGGGCAAGACCGGGGTGGCCCGGCTGGCGCTGGAGAGCGGCGCCCCGGTGGTCCCGATGGCCATGCTCAACGCCGACGAGATCCAGCCCCCCGGCCAGCTGGTCCCCAACGTCAAGCGGGTGCGGATCCGCTTCGGCGCGCCGCTGGACTTCTCCCGGTACGCCGGGATGGCCGGCGACCGGTTCGTCGAGCGCGCGGTCACCGACGAGATCATGTACGAGCTGATGGAGCTCTCCGGCCGCGAGTACGTCGACATGTACGCGCAGAAGGCGAAGAGCCAGCCGGCCGTGCCGAGCGAGCCCGTCCCCGTCTGAGCGGGCCTCAGCAGGCCACCGCGGGCCCGGTGTCCGGAACCGGACGCCGGGCCAGGGCGAGCAGGCCGGGCGCGTCGTTGCGCAGCGCGAAGGTCCGCACCTCGGCCAGCGGCGCCCCGGCAGCCGCCCGGTCACCGGCCCGGTCCAGCTCCGCGACGGCCAGGGCGAGCGCCAGCATCCGGTCGGTGACGTCCGGGATCCGCGCGTAGATCTCGGCGCCGGCCACGTGCAGCTCGCCCGCGCGCCGATGGTCGCCGTCGGCCGCCGCGAGGGCCCCGGTGACCGTCCGCAGCGCCGCCTCCGACCACGGCGTGCGGTGCCCCAGCCGGTCCAGCATCGCGCGGACCCGCACCGCCGCGTCCCGGCCGGCCAGGGCCGCCGCGTACGCCGCCGCGGCGATCCACTCGCCGCTGGCCAGCGCCGGCACCGCCGACCACGAGTCGGCCAGCTCGTCGACGAGCGCCGCGGCCTCGTCGGCCCGCCCCTGCAGGGCCCGACAGAGCGCCGCCATGCCGAGCATCGTCCAGTGCGGCCGGTGGAAGCCGCTGCGGCGGGCGGTGTCCAGCGCGGCGGCCACGTCGTCCCGGTGCCGCGCCGGCGACGCGTCGGCGCCCGCCGCCGGGTCCCGCTGCCGGGGCGCCGGCGGGACCGGCTGGCCGCGCAGCACCAGCAGGCAGGAGCGCAGGCCGCGGACCTGCATGTCCCAGCCGCCGGTCGGGGTGTCCACGAACGCGTCCGCGGCGGCGAGCAGGCGGGGGAAGTCCCCGTCGAAGTACGCCCGCATCGCCTCGCCCGAGTAGCTGGTGGTCAGCGTCTGCCCGCTGGCCGTCCGCGCCGGCGCGGCCGAGAGCAGGGCGTCCGAACGCAGCCAGTCGCCCTCCTCGCGGACCGCGTACGCGAGGTTCTGCACCGCCCGGTGCAGCGCCAGCAACTGCTGCGCCCGGCTGAACTCCACGATCGCGTGCAGCTCGTCCAGGCCGACCCGGTCGCCGGCCTGGTACCGGGCGGTGGCCGCGGTGATCCGGGCGTTGGTGCGGGTCTCCGACAATCCCAGCCGCTCGCCGATCTCGGCTGCCGTCTCAGCCGCGGCGACCGCCGCGTCCCGCTCGTAGTTGAGCATGTGCAGCCGGCCCAGCTCGGCGTACGCGTCCGCCTTCTGGGCAGTGTCCGGCAGCGGGTCGAACAGCGCCACCGCCCGGTCCAGGCAGGCCACCGCGGTGGTCCGGTCCGCGCGCAGCCAGGCCGCCTGGCCGAGCAGCGTCCAGGCCCGGGCGGCGCAGGCGTCGTCGCCGTGCGCGAGCAGCCGGTCCGCGAGCGCGTGCAGCTGCTCCGGCCCGCCGCCGGAGAGGAAGGCGTTGCCGTCCCGGTAGAACGAGATCTCCGTGCTCAACAGCTCCAGTTGCAGCCGGCCGACCGGGTCGCTGTCGTCGGCCAGACCCAGCGCCCGACCGGCGTGGGCGGCCGCCGCGTCCAGGCCGTGCAGGGCGTACGCCCGGCGGGCCGCCCGGTGCAGCGCGGCGCGCGCCGGGCCGGCGTACCGGTGGGTGTCCATGCCCAGGGTGCGGGCGATCTCGTGGGCCGCCCACCGGTGGTGCGCCAGCACCTCGGCCAGGTCGGTGTCCCGGCTCTGCGACAGCGCGTCCAGCCAGTCCGCCGTCCGCTCGTGCCGGGCCACCCGCTCGGTCCGCGGCAGCCGCTGGTAGCAGACGTCCCGGACCAGCACGTGCCGGAACCGGAACTCCGGCTGGCCGGCCATCGTGGACGCCCCCTGCTCGTGCACGAAGTCCCGCTGCTCCAGCCGGCGCAGCGCGCGTTCCACCGACTCGACCTGCTGACCCAGCGCGGCGGCCACCGCGCCCGGCCAGAACTGCACGCCCACCACCGAGGCGGCCAGCAATGCCGCCCGGTCCTTGGCGTCGAGCAGGTCGACCCGGTTGGCGATGACCGCGTGCACGCTCTCCGGCATGGGCAGGTCGAGGTGCTTCTCGAGCGACCAGCCGCGCCCCGACTGGCGCAGCGCGCCCTGCTCGATGAGCATCCGGACGTACTCGTGGGCGTAGAGCGGGTTGCCGCCGGCCACCTCCACCAGCGGGGTGAGCATCTCGGCGGAGAACGCGGCCTGGCCGAACATGTGCGCGTAGAGCGAGGCGATGCCGGTGTCCCGCAGCGGCGGCAGGGTGATGGTGACCGACCCGGTGATGGTCCCCGCCCAGCTCGGGTCCCGGTCGACCAGCTCGGGCCGGGCGGTGCAGAGCAGCAGCAGCGGGACGTCCCGGGCGGCGGCGCCGACCAGCTCGACGAAGCGCAGCATCGCGTCGTCGGCCCAGTGCAGGTCCTCGAAGACCAGCACGGTCGGCCGCCGCGCCGCGAGGGCCAGCAGGAACCGCCGCCACGCCGACTCGGCCTCCTCGGCCGGCAGCGTGGTGCCGGTCAGCCCGACCAGCGGGCGCAGCGCGTCCACGATCCGGTCCCGTTCGCCGGCCCCGACCAGCTCGGCGACCGCCGAGGCCAGCCGCTGCGCCGCGGTCGCGGCCGGGTCGGTGTCCAGGATGCCGGCCTCGGTCTTCACGATGTCGGCCAGCGCGGCGAACGTGACGTTCTCCCCGAACGGCGGGCACCGCCCGGTACGCCAGGTCAGCGGCTCGTCGACCAGCCGCCCGGCGTGCCGGTACAGCTCGCGGACCAGCCGGCTCTTCCCGATGCCGGCCCGGCCGAACACCGTCACCACCTGCGGGAGGCGGTCCCGCAATGACCGGTGCAGGGCGTTGACCAGCAGTCCCAGCTCGTGCTCGCGGTCGATCAGCGGGGTGGTGTCCGCCTCCCGGTCGGTCGGCTGCCGGCGGACCGGGGAGAGCGCCAGCCAGACCTCGGTGGGGGAGGAGCGCCCGCGCAGGGTGACCGCCGGCTGCTCGGAGTAGCGGATGGCGTCCTTGGTCAGCGCGTGGGTGGTGCCACAGACCAGCACCCCGCCGGGCGGCGCGACCGACTGCATCCGGGACGCGGTGTTCACCACGTCGCCGGCCACGATGGCCTGCCCGCCGTCCCGGGCGGCGGCCACGTCGACCAGCGCCTCGCCGGTCGCCACGCCCACCCGGAAGCGCAGCTCGTCGGCGCCGGTCGGGGCGAACCGGGTCAGCACCCGCTGCAGCTCCAGCCCGGCCCGCACGCAGCGCAGCGCGTCGGTCTCGGTGGCCACCGGGGCCCCGAAGAGCGCCATCACCGCGTCGCCGATGTACTTCTCGACCACGCCGCCGTACTGGCCGACCACCCGCTTCGCGGCCGAGAAGAAGCCGGTCTGCATGCCGCGGACCTGCTCCGGGTCGGCCCGCTCGACGTACGGCGTGAAGTCGATCAGGTCGACGAAGAGCACGCTGACCCGGCGGCGGTCCTCCTGCGGCGCCGCGGCGGGGCGCTGCGCCCCGGTCCGGGGCGCGCCGCACGAGGTGCAGAACGCCACGTCGGCGGCGAGCGGGCGCAGGCAGTGCGGGCAGACGACGCCCAGCTCCGCGCCGCAGCCACCGCAGAAGCGGTCGCCGTCGGCGGCGGTACGTCCACAACGGTCACAACGGGCGGAGATGACGCCCTCCACTGGTGGATCTGCCGGCCGGCCCACGGCCGGGGCGCCGCCCCCCGCGGCGTCCACCGCGAGTATCGCCGTCGGGGCGCTTGTCAGGTACCGGGCTGTTGGCTTGTGGACAGTCTTCCGGGTGGTCGCGGAGGCGGTCCGGAGCGCTACATTCAGGCGGCCGAATGCGACCGCGATCAAGGGGGACACGCCATGGTGTACGTGAAGCTGGAGAGCGACTGGACCGACGCCGACGGCGTCAACCACACGGCGGGCGAGTCCGTCGACGTGGACGCCGCCACGCTCGCCGCGCTCCAGGCCGAGGGCATCGTCAGCGAGGGGTCCAGCAGCAAGGACACCACCGAGTGGGCCGGCCCGGGCAGCACCACCGCGTGGGCGGGGCCGGGCAGTTCCACCGTCTGACGGCGGACACCGCGAGGGGCCGGGGTGGCGACGCCGCCCCGGCCCCTCGCGTACGTCTAGCGGTCGTTCATCCCGGCGCGGCGGCGTAGCGCGGCCACGTCGGTGACCACGATCCGGCGTCCCTCGGTACGCAGCCACCCGCGGCTGGCGAACGAACCGATCGCCTGGTTGACGCTCTGCCGGGAGCCGCCGGCCATCTCGGCGAGCTGGCTCTGGTTGAGCTCGATCGTGATCATCGGGGCCTGGCTCTCGCCGGCCAGCCGGACCAGCGTCTTGGCCACCCGACCGGGCAGGTCGAGGAAGACGTGGTCGGCGTTCTGCTCGGTGAGCCGGCGGATCAGCCCGCCGAGCGAGCGCATCACCGCGTCGAGGATCCGCGGGTTGGAGTGCACCAGCTCCATGAAGGCCGGGCGGGACAGCGCGAGCGCGGCGCAGTCCTCGATGGCCTCGGCGGAGAGGGATCGGGTGGAGGCGTCCAGCAGGGAGACCTCGCCCAGCACGTCCGGTGGACGGATCACCGACAGCACGGCCCGCTCACCGGTCGGCGCGGTGCGGAAGACGGCCACCGCCCCCCGGCGCAGCACGATCAGCGACTCGCCGGGGTCGTTCTCCACGAAGAGCAGCTGACCCTTGCGGTAGGTGCGCGGCACCGCCGCGGCGATGACCCGTTGCCGTACCTCCGGCTCGAGTCCGGCGAACATCTCCACGCCCGTGAGCGCGTCACCCGGCTCCGGCAGGCGAACCTCCACGGCCCAACCCCTCCCCGGTCAAGGAACACAACTCGCAGCCGGGTGAACCTGACAGCCCCCGGTACGAGGTTCTGAACCGGTTCGGCGTCCGGTAGCGGTACACATCAGATCATGACGGTCCGGTCGCTTGCTGTACACCCCTGGAAACACTTCCGTGACCCTGCCGAGCTGCGGCGCAGGGCCGGTGGCCGGCTCGTCGGGTGCCCCGCCGGCCGGCGTCCGGCGGCCGTGGGCGAGGATGGCGGGGATGGTCTACCGCTACTTCTACGACTGCGAATTCATCGAGGACGGCCGGATCGTCGACCTCGTGTCGATCGGCGTCGTCGACGAGTACGGCCGCGAGTTCTACGCGGTCTCCACCGAGTTCGACGACTCCCGGGCCGTGCCCTGGGTGCGCCGCAACGTGCTCGACAAGCTCCCCTCGCCGGCCGACCGGGCCTGGCGCTCCCGGGAGCGGATCCGCGACGAGCTGTACGACTTCCTGATGGAGCCGGTCCGGGAGCGGCCGGGCGAGCAGCTCGAACTCTGGGCCTGGTACGCCGCGTACGACCATCTGGTGCTGGCCCAGCTCTGGGGCGCGATGCCGGCGCTGCCCCGGGAGATCCCCCGGTTCACCAAGGAGCTGCGCCAGCTCTGGGACGACCGGGGCCGCCCGAAGCTGCCGGACGCCGAGGCGGACCGGCACGACGCCCTGGTCGACGCCCGGCACAACCTGGCCCGGTGGCGGGCGATGACCCGGCGGTGACCTGTCCGAAAGGTGACGTCCCGCAGGTTTGACCGATTCTGTCCCGGGCACGGTTCGACATTGATCCGATGCGAGGGAGTGCTGCCATGAGCAAGGAGCCGACCACCGCCGAGGAGGGCCGGGGGCGGGTCACCGAGCTGATCAGGGACGCCCGGATCTGCCTGCTGACCACGACCGCCGTGGACGGCCGGCTGGTCAGCCGGCCGATGGGCCTGCAGGCCGCGGAGTTCGACGGGGACCTGTGGTTCTTCGCCTACGCCGACTCCGCCAAGGTCCGCCAGATCCGGGTCAACCCACAGGTCAACGTCGGTCTCTCCGACCAGCGCCACCACGCCTGGGTCTCGGTGGCGGGCACCGCGCAGGAGGGCTGGGACCGGGCCCGCGCCGAGGAGCTGTGGAACCCGCTGCTCCGGGCCTGGTTCCCGGACGGGCTGGACACCCCGGGGATCACCCTGATCAAGGTGCACGCCAGCTCGGCCGAGTACTGGGACTCGCCGAGCACCGTGGTGAACCTGCTCGGCTTCGCCAAGGCGGCGGTGACCGGGCAGCGGCCGAGGGCGGGGGAGAACCACGAGGTCAGCTACTGACGGGTAGCCGGCCGCCCCGGTGGGGCCGGCCGGGGCGCGGTGTCGGCGGGCACCCACGGCGACTACAGTGCGCACTGACGGCCCGCCCCGGGCCGGCAACGGCGCCGATGGTCTGATCTGACGCATATCCTGGGGCTTATCCGGGCTTCACCTGATGCTCCAGGAGGATGAGCAGATCATGCGTATCGGCGTGCTCACCGGCGGCGGCGACTGCCCAGGTCTCAACGCGGTCATTCGGGCGGTGGTCCGCAAGGGCGTCGCCACCTACAGTCACGAGTTCGTGGGCTTCAAGGACGGCTGGAAGGGTCCGCTGGAGGGCCTGTCCAGGCCGCTGGGCATCGCGGAGGTGCGCGGCATCCTGCCGCGCGGCGGCACCATCCTCGGCTCCTCCCGGACCAACCCGTTCAAGATCGAGAACGGCGTGGAGCGGATCAAGGACAACCTGGCCGCGCAGGGCGTGGACGCGCTGATCGCGATCGGCGGCGAGGACACCCTCGGCGTCGCCACCAAGCTGCACGAGCTGGGCGTCAACGTGGTCGGCGTGCCGAAGACCATCGACAACGACCTCGGCGCCACCGACTACACCTTCGGCTTCGACACCGCGGTCAACATCGCGATGGAGGCGATCGACCGGCTGCACACCACGGCGGAGAGCCACCACCGCACCCTGGTCGTCGAGGTGATGGGCCGGCACGCCGGCTGGATCGCCCTGCACGCCGGCCTCGCCGGCGGCGCCAACGTGATCCTCCTGCCGGAGCGGCAGTTCGACGTCGACCAGGTCGCCGGCTACGTCGAGAAGCGCTTCCAGCACCAGTACGCCCCGATCGTCGTGGTCGCCGAGGGTGCGCAGCCGCTGGACGGCCAGATGGTCCTGCACAACAAGGAGCTCGACTCGTTCGGCCACGTCCGCCTCGGCGGCATCGGCCAGTGGCTCGCCGAGCAGCTGGAGGCGAAGACCGGCAAGGAGGCCCGCACGGTGGTGCTCGGCCACATCCAGCGCGGCGGCACCCCGACCGCGTTCGACCGGGTGCTCGCCACCCGGCTCGGGCTCCAGGCCATCGACGCGGTGCACGAGGGCGACTGGGGCAAGATGGTCGCGATGCAGAGCACGGACATCGTCCGGGTCCCGCTGGCCGAGGCCACCCGCGAGCTGAAGACCGTGCCGCTGGAGCGGTACGCCGAGGCCGAGGTCTTCTTCGGCAGCTGATCGACGGCCGGCGGCGCGGCGGTCCCGCGGGGGACGGCCGCGCCGCGGCCAGACCGAGAGGGGTACGGCGGAATGGCACCCGGGGTGCACACGGTCGCGGTGATCGGCGCGGGCAAGATCGGCGAGCTGATGCTCTCCGGCCTGCTCCGCTCGGGCTGGCCGGTGGAGCGACTGCTCGCCACGGCCCGGCGGCCCAGCCGCGCCGAGGAGCTGACCGCCCGGTACGGCGTCCGGGTGGTGGACAACCTCACGGCGGTGGACGAGGCGGCGGTGCTGGCCATCTCGGTCAAGCCGCAGGACGCCTCGGCGCTGCTCGACGAGATCGGCCCCAAGGTCCCGGCCGACAAGCTGGTGATCTCGCTCTGCGCCGGCCTGCCCACCACCTTCTTCAGCCGCCGGCTGCCCGACGGCACCCCGGTGGTCCGGGTGATGACCAACACCCCGGCCCTGGTTGACGAGGCGATGAGCGCCATCTCGGCCGGCGCCCACGCCACCGGTGAGCACCTGGCGCTCGCCGAGGAGATGTTCACGCCGCTCGGCGCGACCCTGCGGGTCCCCGAGTCCCAGCAGGACGCGGTGACCGCCCTCTCCGGCTCGGGCCCGGCCTACTTCTATCTCCTGGTCGAGGCCATGATCGACGCGGGCATCCTGCTCGGCCTGCCCCGGCAGGTGGCGCACGAGCTGATCGTGCAGACCGCGATCGGCTCGGCGGTGATGCTGCGCGACTCCGGCGAACACCCGGTCAAGCTCCGCGAGGCGGTCACCTCACCGGCCGGCACCACCATCTCCGCGATTCGGGAGCTGGAGAACCACGGCGTCCGCGCGGCCATGCTGGCGGCCCTGGAGGCCGCCCGCGACCGCGCCCGCGAGCTGGCCGCCCAGGCGGAGTGAGCCGCCCCTGCCCCGCCCGGTTCCGCGCGGGTTGATCGACTTCAGGTCGGGGAGCTGGAGTTGATCAAGCGTGGTTCGCCCCATCCGGCGGCGGGGGCGAGCGGCGGCCCGCCGTGCCGCATACTGGCCGCGTGTTCACTCTCGCCCAGGCGCGCCATCTGGTGGCCACCCTGCGGCCGCGCGTCGACGAGCTGATCCGGCTCCGGGCCGACCTGGCCGAGCTGCGGGTCGACCTGGCCGACCACGGGGCCAGCGTGCTCGGCGGGCTGGCCGAGGTCAAGGCTCTCGAAGCCCGGCTGCACGCCGTCGTGGACGAGTTCCACCACCACGAGATCCAGGTCAAGGGGATCGCCCCGGTGCTGCTGGACTTCCCCGGCGAGCGGGACGGTCGCCAGGTGCTCTGGTGCTGGCTGGAGGGCGACACCGACGTGCGCTGGTACCACCGGTTGGAGTGCGGCTTCGCCGGCCGCCGTCCGGTCTGACCGACCACCACCCGACCCGGGCCGGAGTGCGGTCAGCCGAGGGTGGCGAGGCGGGACGGGGCGACGTTGCCGCCGCTGAGGACCAGGATGGTCCGGTCGCCGGGGGCCACCTCGACCAGGCCCGCGCGCAGCGCCGCCAGGGTCACCGCGGCGGCCGGCTCGATCAGCAGCTTCGTCGCGTCCAGCAGGTCCGACCAGGCGGGGAGGATCGACTCCTCCGGCACCTCCACCAGGTCGTCGACCAGTGCCCGGACGTGGGCCAGGGTGTGCCGCCCGGCGAACGGGGCGGCCAGGCCGTCGGCGACCGAGGCCGGTCGTACCGGCGGGGTGGGCGTGCCGGTGCGCAGGGCGTACGACATCGCGTTCGCGCCGTCCGGCTCGACCCCGACGATCCGGGTGGTGGGGGACGCCTCCTTCACCGCCGCCGCGATGCCGCTGATCAGGCCCCCGCCGCCGACCGGCACCAGCACCAGGGCCGGGGCGGGGCCGTCGGCCAGCAGCTCCCGGCCGATGGTCGCCTGACCGGCGATCACGTCGGGATCGTCGAAGGGCGGCAGCAGGTGGTAGCCGCGGTCGGCCGCGAGGCCCTGCGCGGCGTCCAGCAGGTCGTGGGTGAGGACCACCTCGGCGCCGAGCCGGCGGACCGCGTCCACCTTGGTGGGCAGCGCGCCCGGCGGCATGCAGACCACGGTGGGCAGGGCGAAGGCGCGGCCGACGAAGGCCACCGCGATCGCGTGGTTGCCGGCGGAGAAGGCCACCAGCCCGGCCGGCATGCCCTCCCGTTCGGCGCGGGCGAGCAGCGCGTTCATCGCGCCCCGGGCCTTGAAGCTGCCGGTGTGCTGAAGGTTCTCCGCCTTCACCGAGATGCGGAGGCCCAGTTCCGCGCTGAGCGTGGGTGCCGCCAGCAGCGGGGTCCGGACCACCCGCCCGTCGAGGCGCTTCTCGGCCGCCGTGATGTCGTCGCCCGTCACCAGCCGCATTCGCAGGAGCCTAGCCCGCCGCAACGCGCGGCGGCACCCGGAACACCGGGTCAGCCGGCCGCGGAGCTGGGCAGCGGGTCGGCGGGGGCGTCGGCGACCGCGAAGACCACCACGTTGTCGCGGTAGTGGCCGCGGCGCCGAGCAGCACGGCGCCCGCGGCGGCCAGCAGCCGGCGCGGCGCGGTACGGAGCAGGTGCATGTCTGCCTCCGGAAGCGGTCCGGCCGGTGTGGCCCGGCCTCCAGGGTCCCGTCCACGGGACCCGGCCGCACGTCGGCCGTCCGGACGAACGGACCCGCTGTCCGTCTCCGGAGTGGGCCGTGCCGACGACCGCCCCGCGCGCTCGGTACGGTGCCGTCATGATCGATGCACGCCGCGGGACCGCCGACGACGCCGCCGAGCTGGTCCGACTGCGCGGGCTGATGCTCGCGGCGATGGCCGGTACGGCCCCGGCGCCCGGTCGGTGGCAGGACGCCGCGCGGGCGACCCTACGGGACGGGCTGGCCGAGCCGGCGGAGCTGATGGCCGCCTTCGTCGTGGACGCGCCGGACCGGCCGGGCACGTTGGCCGCCTGCGCCGTCGGCACCATCGAGCGTCGGTTGGGCGGGCCGGCCAACCCGAGCGGCCTGGTCGGATACGTCTTCAACGTCTGCACCGACCCGCGGCAGCGCCGACGCGGCTACTCCCGGGCCTGCATGACGGCCTTGCTGGACTGGTACCGCCGACGCGGGGTGCGCACCGTCGACCTGCGCACCTCGGAGCCGGCGCAGCCCCTCTACCGATCGCTCGGCTTCCAGCTCACCCGCGACCCGGCGATGCGGCTGGCGCTCCCGGCCGAGCCGCTGGACTGACCGTCGGGCCGGGGAGCGGATCCGCTCCCCGGCTGCGGTGGTCAGCTGTCGGCGTACCGACGGGCCGCGGCGAGGGCGGCGCGCAGCCGTTCCGCGTCGACCGGCGCCGGCCGCTCCCAGTCGTTGGCCGGATCGGCCGAGTAGAGCGCGGCGTACGCGGTGGTGTCCCGCTGGAAGCGCCACCCCTCGGCGAGCGCGCCGACGTCGACCGCGTCGTACCCGAGCGAGTCGAGGAACGCGGTGACGGTGGCCTTGGCGGCCGCGTCGTCGCCGGCGATGGGCAGGGCGGTGCGGTCGGCCGCGCCGGCCGGCCGGGCCAGGGCGAGCAGGTGCTTGAAGTAGATGTTGTTGAAGGCCTTGACCACCCGCGACTGCGGCAGGTGCCGCTGGAGCAGCTCGCTGGTGGTGGTGGACTCGTCGTCCAGCTCCGGGAACCGCTCGTCCCGCTCGGGGTAGTAGTTGTTCGTGTCGATGACGATCGTGCCGGCGAGCGGCTCGGCGGGCACCGCGCGGTAGGCCCGCAGCGGGATGGTGACCACCACCAGGTCACCGGCCGCCGCCGCCTCGGCGGGGGTGGCCGCGCGGGCCCGGGGGCCCAGCTCGTCCACCAGATCCTTGAGGGTCTCGGGTCCGCGTGAGTTGCTGAGCACCACGTCGTGACCGGCGGCGACCGCCAGTCGGGCCACGGTGCCGCCGATGTTGCCGCTGCCGATCAGTCCCACAGTTGTCATGTCCGGTGCCAACCCGACGCCCGGCGACGGAATTCCCGACCGCCGCGCTTGGCCATTCGGCGACGCGTTGAACTACACCCACCTCGGCATCTCCTACCACCCGACGGCCGCCGGGCAGGCCGGCGGCTACTACCCGGTCTTCCGCGGCGCGGCCGGCTGACCGAGCTCCGTCCGGGACGGGTCGGTCCCGTCCCGGACGCGAGCGCGCTGTCGGATCCCGCGGTCAGTGCGTCAGGCGGGGAGGACCTTCTCGACGGCGGCGCGCAGCTCGGGGGAGTCCGGGGTCACCGTCGGGGCGAACCGGGCCGCCACCGTGCCGTCCGGGGCGACCAGGAACTTCTCGAAGTTCCACCGGATGTCGCCGGTGTGGCCCTCAACGTCCGGCGTGGACACCAGCTCGGCGTAGAGCGGGTGCCGGTCCGGGCCGTTGACCTCGACCTTCTCCGTGAGCGGGAACGTCACGCCGTAGTTGACCTGGCAGAACTCGTCGATCTCGGCGGCTGTGCCGGACTCCTGGCCGCCGAACTGGTTGCACGGCACCCCGAGCACCGTCAGCCCCCGGTCGGCGTACTCGTCGGCGAGGGCCTGCAGGCCGGCGTACTGGGGGGTCAGCCCGCACCGCGAGGCCACGTTGACCACCAGCAGGGCGCGGCCCCGGTATCGCGCGAGGTCGGCGGGGCCGCCGGTGAGGGCGTCGATCTGGACGTCGAAAACGGTCATGCCGCCGAGGCTACGCGCTCCCCGGACCGGGCGCGGCGAGGCCCGTAGAAATCGATGTATGCACATCTTGACGAAGTGATGACGGCGTGAGTAGCGTCTCAGCATCCAATCTGGAAAGTTTCCTAACTGTTTGGGGAGACGCCACATGAAGAGATCGCTCCGCCGGTCCCTCTGGGCCGGTGCCGTGGTCGCGCTGGCGGTCGCGGCGGTGCCGATGGCCACCGCCTCCGCCGCCGCCAGCGTGACCGCCACGTTCGCCAAGGTGCAGGACTGGGGGACCGGTCACGAGACGAAGGTGACCGTCACCAACGGCACCAGCGCCAGCGTCGACACCTGGCGCATCGAGTTCGACCTGCCCTCGGGCACCACGATCAGCACCTTCTGGGACGCCGACGTCACCAGCAGCGGCAACCACTACGTCGCGGTCAAGAAGAGCTGGGCCGGCCCGCTCGCCCCGGGGGCCAGTTTCAGCTGGGGCTACAACGGCACCGGCCCGTACGCGGGGCCGCTGAACTGCACCGTCAACGGCGCGTCCTGCTCCGGCGGCGGCACCCCCACCACCGCGCCGCCGCCGACGACCGCGCCGCCGACCACCACCCCGCCGACCACCGCGCCCCCCACCACGACGCCACCGACCACCACACCCCCGACCACGACCCCGCCCAGCGGCGACAAGAAGGTGGTCGGCTACTTCGCCGAGTGGGGCGTCTACGCCCGCAACTACCACGTCAAGAACATCCACACCAGCGGGTCCGCCGCCAAGCTCACCCACATCCTGTACGCCTTCGGCAACACCACCGGCGGCCGGTGCAGCATCGGTGACAGCTACGCCGACTACGACAAGGCGTACACCGCGGCGGACAGTGTGGACGGCGTCGCCGACACCTGGGACCAGCCGCTGCGCGGCAGCTTCAACCAGCTCCGCAAGCTGAAGAAGATGTACCCGCACCTGAAGGTGATCTGGTCCTTCGGCGGCTGGACCTGGTCGGCCGGCTTCACCCAGGCCGCGCAGAACCCGGCCGCGTTCGCCGACTCCTGCTACAGCCTGGTCGAGGACCCGCGCTGGGCGGACGTCTTCGACGGCATCGACGTCGACTGGGAGTACCCCAACGCCTGCGGCCTCCAGTGCGACAGCAGCGGCCCGAACGCGTTCAAGAACGTGATCAGCGCCCTGCGCACCCGGTTCGGCTCGTCGGCGCTGGTCACCGCGGCGATCACCGCCGACGGCAGCACCGGTGGCAAGATCGACGCCACCGACTACGCCGGCGCCGCGCCGAACCTGAACTGGCTCATGCCGATGACGTACGACTACTTCGGCGCCTTCAACCCGCAGGGCCCCACCGCCCCGCACTCGCCGCTCACCTCGTACGCGGGCATCCCGCAGCAGGGCTTCAACTCGGACGCCGCGATCCAGAAGCTCAAGAGCAAGGGCGTACCGGCGAACAAGCTGCTGCTCGGCATCGGCTTCTACGGCCGGGGCTGGACCGGGGTGACGCAGTCGGCCCCGGGCGGCACCGCCACCGGTCCCGCCCCGGGCACCTACGAGCAGGGCATCGAGGACTACAAGGTGCTGAAGAACACCTGCCCGGCCACCGGCACCGTCGGCGGCACCGCGTACGCCAAGTGCGGCAGCAACTGGTGGGGCTACGACACCCCGTCCACCATCGGCGGCAAGATGACCTACGCGAAGAACCAGGGCCTCGGTGGCGCCTTCTTCTGGGAGCTCTCCGGTGACACCGGCAACGGCGAGCTGATCGGCGCCGTCAAGGGCGGTCTCGGCTGAGCCGAGTGCCGACGCACCACCCCACCCGGCGGGGAGGGACCACACCCGTCCCTCCCCGCCCGCACCTCCGTCCGGCCCCGGGCAGCCCGCTCGCGGTGCTTCCGAGGCGAGAGCCCGTATGCCGTCCGGAACGCCCGGCTGAAGTGGGCCGGGTCCCGTCGTCAGTCCGCCATGACGCGGAGCCGCTCGACGGCGTCGAGGCGATACCCGACGCCGCGCACGGTGGTGATGATCGGGCCGCGCCCGGCCAGCTTCTGCCGGATCCGCCGTACGTGCACGTCGACGGTACGCGCCCCGCACCAGTCCTCGTATCCCCAGACCTCGCTCAGCAGCTGTCCCCGGGTCAGCACCTGGTGCGGATGGCGGGCCAGGAAGAGCAGCAGGTCGTACTCAAGCCGGGTCATGGCGGTCGGAGCGCCGTCGAGCAGGGCGGTCCGTCGAACCGGTCGCAGCACGAGTGCCGGCTCTGCCGGTCCGGGCGCGACCCGCAACCGGCGCGCCGGTGCGAGGCGAGCGTCACGGGGGTGCGCCGTCGCGGTGTCCCCGGCAACGTGAGCCGCCTGGGCGGGGATGTTCTCGATCCGCGCTCCGCCGCGGGCGACCGCGCAGAGCCGCTCGGCGAGGTCCTGGGCGGCCTCCGCGGCGGACTCGACGGCGCGGATCACGATCGAGATCTCGACGGTGACAGCGGGCTCGTCGGCGTCGTCTGCCGTCCGGCCGCGGAGCGGTGCCGGCGGCAGCAGGATGAGGCGGGACGACATGTCAGCCCCGCCGGGCACCCGCGAGCACGGGTGCGGCCTGGATGGGGATGAGGTGCCGGGGCGTGCCGACGGCTTCCGGCTCGACCCGGGGCGCGACCAGGAGCGGGTCGACCTGGATGCGGTCGATGCCCAGCGGGGCCAGCATGGCCCGCAGGGCGGACTCGCAGAGCCGGGTCCACGGCTGGTCCGCGCCCATCGCGTTGGCGAGCTTGTCCGGCGTGGTGAAGGCAAGACCCACCCGCTGCCCCTGTGGGAGCCGGCCGGTCCGCACGGTCAGCAACTGCCGTCCGGGCACGGTACGTACCGGGACGACGTAGGTATCCGGGACCTCGTCCATCGTGGTTGCCTTCCTTCCGTTGTGGCCGCCCGACCGGGGGGCGAAGCTCGACGTTACGACCGGGGTTCGCGGGGACTGCCGCCCCGCTACACGATTCGCACGGCGACCCGGCCAATCACTACGCGTCCTTGACGCCGACCGCGCCGACCGCGTCGACTGGCCGCCGCGGCACGGCATCCGCGGTGTCCCGAGATCGGTCACCGGGTGAACCGTTCGAGGTCACGGCTGAAGCGGCGGATGGTGTCCGCGCGGGCCCACGCCGGCGCGGGCACCGCCACGACCGGCACGGCCGCCCGCGTCACGCAGTACCGGGTGACGTGCCCACCGCCCGCACCGAACCGGCCACGACGAGGCGTGCCCACGACGAGGAGGTCGGTCTCCCGGCAGGCGTGGTCGACCAGCACCTGCCCGGCGTAGCCCTGCTCCACGACGATTCGCACGGTCACGTCCCAGGGGACGCTGCCGAAAGCCCCGTGGAACACCTCCCGCACGTAACGGTGAGCCGCCCGGGCGTACTCCTCCCGCCAGAGCTGGGGCATGATGCCGGGACGCCAGAGCGGTGTGAACGTCCACGCCCGTACGGCGTGCAGGTGCGCGCCGTCGCGGCGGGCCAGCTGCACGGCGGTTCGGAGCGCCTGCAACCCGGCGAAGGACCGGTCGACGCCGACCACGATCCGGGGGGCGGGGGACGGGCGGCGGCTCATGCGGGTGACGGGACGCGTGCCGGGGCCGCCTGCGCGGTGGGTGGTTCGGCGGCATCGGAGAGGTCGAGCGCGCGGAGGATGGTGTGCGTGACGACCACCTCCGCGCCGCCGCGCCGCCGGAGGTCCGCCACGGCGCGGTGCAGCACGGTCAGGCTGGCCGCGGAGAGCCGGACCACCGCGTCGATGTCGGCCGCGATCCACCAGGCCCCCACGGCGCATGGTTCGGTGCGCAGGTACTCCAGCAGGTGGCTCCCGGGCGTGGCGGTGGTCAGCCGGACGCAGACCAGCGCCTCGTGCCGCCGTTCCGGCTCCTTCGGTGCGGTCGGCGGGCCGACCAGCCCGTCCGGCCCCTGGGCCGACGGTGGTCCGGCGTCCGCCGGCACGGGCCCGGGGACCTGCCGTCCCCTCCGCCATGACGTCATGTGAACATCGTTCCGCGGCGTTGGCGGCGGTTCGATCGCTGATACGGCGATTTGACGGAGGAGCGGTCTTTCTTGACGCTCCGTTGACGGGTGCGCCCGGGGGCGGCTCAGCGTAAGGAAAGTTAACAGAAAGTTTCGACCGCGACGGGCGGTTCATGTGAAGGCGCAGATGTGACAGACTCGCCGCTCGGCATGTCCCGATGTCCGCGCCGATGGAAGGAGACCGATGGGCCTGACGCACCCGAGGGTGGCGAGCGCTGTCGCTCTGCTCGCGCTCCTGCCGCTCACCCTGGCCGGCTGCGGCTTCGGCGGGAACGACGACGCCCAGGCCCCGGCGACCCGGACGGAGCGCGCGCCGGCCGAGGAGGCCGCCGCCAAGTCCCGTGAACGGGTGCAGGCGTACCTCGACGCGATGGCGGCCAAGGACACCGACGCCGGCCGCAGCCAGCTCTGCGCCCCCATGCAGAAGCCCTTCGACGCCGCGGCCACCGGCCCGAACGGCGACTTCGCCGACCACTTCACCGTCCCGCAGGCCACCATCACCGACGTCCGGTCCGGCCCGCACGGGCAGGAGGTGAGCACGGCGGTCACCGTCGCCGTCGGCAGCCGCAAGGCCACCCGGCCGCTGCTGTTCACCGTCACCCGCAGCGGCGCCGACTGGTGCATCTCCGCCGAGGCCCCGGGCGGCAGGACCCCCGAGCCGGGCGTCACCCCCTGACCGCGCACCGGCGCTGACCTGCGGCCGGCCCGGCTGTGTCGGTGATCTCCCAACTGCCGGAACCGTCCCCCTCGGCGGCGGGCCGCCCCGGCCGTCGCCGTAGGCTTTCTGTCATGCGCCATGAGTGGCATCAGTTGAGTCACCCCGCGGTGGGTAGCCCGGGCCTGCAGACCAGTCGTCCGACCGTCGACTCCGCCGAGGACGCGGCCCTCGGCCTGGACCGCTGGCGGGAGCTGCCCCGGGCGCAGACCCCGCCCTGGCCGGACCAGGCCAAGGTCGCCGAGGTCTGCAAGGTGCTCGACACCGTGCCGTCGGTCGTCGCGCCCTACGAGGTCGACCAGCTCCGGCAGCGGCTCGCGCTGGTCTGCGAGGGCAAGGCGTTCCTGCTCCAGGGCGGCGACTGCGCCGAGACCTTCGCCGACAACACCGAGAGCCACCTGCTGGCCAACGCCCGCACGCTGCTCCAGATGGCGATCGTGCTGACCTACGGCGCGTCGCTGCCGGTGGTCAAGGTGGCCCGGGTCGCCGGCCAGTACACCAAGCCCCGGTCGCTGCCGACCGACGCGCGCGGCCTGCCCGCCTACCGCGGCGACATGATCAACTCGCTGGAGACGACGCCGGAGGCGCGGGTCGCCGACCCGCAGCGGATGATCCGGGCGTACGCCAACTCGGCCGCCGCGATGAACATGCTCCGCGCGTACCTGGCCGGCGGGCTCGCCGACCTGCACGCCGTGCACGACTGGAACAAGGGCTTCGTCAAGAACTCCCCGGCCGGCGAGCGCTACGAGGCGATCGCCCGGGAGATCGACCGGGCGCTGGCCTTCATCCGGGCCTGCGGGATGACCGACGACGAGGCGCTGCGCACCGTCACCCTCTACTGCTCGCACGAGGCCCTCGCCCTGGAGTACGACCGGGCGCTCACCCGGGTCTCCGGCGAGCGGGCTTACGGCCTCTCCGGGCACTTCCTCTGGATCGGCGAGCGGACCCGGCAGATCGACGGGGCGCACATCGACTTCATCTCCCGGATCGCCAACCCGATCGGGGTGAAGCTCGGCCCGACCACCACCCCGGACGAGGCGATCGAGCTCTGCGAGAAGCTCAACCCGGACAACATCCCCGGCCGGCTCACCCTGATCAGCCGGATGGGCAACCACCGGGTCCGGGACGCCCTGCCGCCGATCGTCGCCAAGGTCACCGCGGCCGGGGCCAAGGTGGTCTGGCAGTGCGACCCGATGCACGGCAACACCCACGAGTCCTCGAACGGCTACAAGACCCGGCACTTCGACCGGATCGTCGACGAGGTGCTCGGCTACTTCGAGGTGCACCGCGGCCTGGAGACCCACCCGGGCGGCCTGCACGTCGAGCTGACCGGCGAGGACGTCACCGAGTGCCTCGGCGGCGCCCAGGGCATCGAGGACCTCGACCTGCCCGACCGGTACGAAACCGCCTGCGACCCGCGACTGAACACCCAGCAGTCGCTGGAGCTGGCCTTCCTGGTTGCGGAGATGCTGCGTGGCTGATCTTGTTGATTTTCGGTCCGACACGGTGACCCGGCCCACCGCCGGGATGCGCGAGGCGATGGCGACCGCCGAGGTCGGCGACGACGTCTACGGCGAGGATCCGACCGTCGCCGCGCTGGAGGCCGAGGTCGCCGCGCTCTTCGGGCACGAGGCGGCGCTCTTCGCCCCGACCGGCTCGATGGCCAACCAGATCGCCCTCCAGCTCGTCGTGCCGCCCGGTGACGAGCTGCTCTGCGACGCCGACGCGCACGTCGTCACGTACGAGATCGGGGCGGCGGCCGCGTACGGCGGAATCTCGTCGCGGACCTGGCCGGCGGTCGGCGCGGAGATCGACCCCGACCTGGTCGCCGGGATGGTCCGGCCCGACGGCTACTTCGCCGTCCCCACCCGGGCGATCGCCGTGGAGCAGACCCACAACCGGGGCGGCGGTGGGGTGATCCCCCTCGCCACCCTGCGCGAGCTGCGCCGGGTCGCCGACGACAACGACCTCGCCCTGCACTGCGACGGCGCCCGGATCTGGCACGCGCACGTCGCCGACGGCGTGCCGCTGGCCGAGTACGGCGCGCTCTTCGACACCCTCTCGGTCTGCCTCTCCAAGGGCCTCGGCGCACCGGTCGGCTCGCTCGTCGTCGGCAGCGCCGAGAAGATCGCCCGGGCCCGGTTCGTCCGCAAGCGGATGGGCGGCGGCATGCGGCAGGTCGGCATCCTCGCCGCCGCCGGCCGGTACGCCCTGGCCCACCACGTCGACCGGCTAGCCGACGACCACGCGAAGGCGGCCCGGCTGGCCGAGGCGATCGCCCCGTTCGGGGTGCTCGCAGCCCCGGTCCGGACGAACATCGTCCCGCTGGACCTGACCAAGCACCCGCTGGACGCGAAGGCCCTCGCGGCCGCGGCCCGGGCGGAGGGCGTGCTGATCTCGGTCCTCGGCCCGCGCGCCGCCCGCCTGGTCACCCACATGGACGTCGACGACGCGGCGATCGATCGCGCCGCGACCGCCCTCACCCACCTCCTCCGCGCCTGACCCGCCCACCTGCCCTGTTGATCAAGAAGTTTGCGTCTGATTCCGGCTCCGGGCGGACGCAAACTTCTTGATCAACACGTTGCCCCCGGGGGGTGAGGGTCAGGGGTGGAGGCGCTTGAGGGTGGCGATGTCGGCGGCGTGGCCGACGTGCTTCTCCGAGGGGGTCTCCACCACGATCGGGATTCCCTCGGTGGCGGGGTGGCGCATCAGCTCGGCGAACGCCGGCTCCCCGATGCTGCCCTTGCCGATGTTCTCGTGCCGGTCCCGGGTCGAGCCGACGAGGTCCTTCGAGTCGTTGGCGTGCACCAGCTTCAACCGGTCCGCGCCGACCGTCGCCACCAGGGTGTCCAGCGTCGCGGTCATGCCGCCCTCGGCGGCCAGGTCGTGCCCGGCCGCCCAGGCGTGGCAGGTGTCGAAGCACACCCCCAGCCCGGGGTGCCGTTCCACCGCGTCCAGGTAGGGGCCGAGCTGCTCCACCCGGGAGGCCAGCGACCGGCCGCCGCCCGCGCTCGGCTCGACCAGCAGCATCGGGCCGCCCGTCGCCGCCGCCTCGTCCAGCAGCGGCAGCAGCGCCTCGCGGACCTGCCGCATCGCCGCCTCCGCGTGCCCCGCGTCCACCGCGCTGCCCGCGTGGAACACCACGCCCCGGGCGCCGATCGCCGCCCCCCGGCGCAGCGCGTGCGCCAGGGTCAGCGCCGACTTCTCCACCGTCGCCGGGGTGGGGGAGCCGAGGTTCACCAGCAGCGACGCGTGGATGTAGACCGGCACGCCGCGCTCGGCACAGCCGTCCCGGAACAGCGCGTCCTGGGCCGGGTCACCGGCGGGCAGCGCCCAGCCGCGCGAGTTGGAGACGTAGACCTGCACCACCTCGGAGCCGGTCGCCTCGACGTACGGCAGGGCCGCCTTCGCCAGGCCACCCGAGGTGGGAGTGTGTGAGCCGACCGGCCGGTGCGCGTTCACAGGCAGGTGATCGTGACCGGGGTGCCCGGGGGCACCTGCGAGTTCTCGCCCGGGTTCTGGAAGCGGGCCACGCCGTTCGGGTTGAGCTGGATGCTGGTCGGGAAGCCCTGACTCTCCAGCACCTGCTTCGCCTGCTGACAGGGCAGGTCGATCACCCGGGGGACGACGACCGCCGCGGGGCCCTTGCTGATCTCCAGCCTGACCTGGGCGCCCTTCTCCACGCCGGTGCCGTCCGCCGGGCTCTGACCGAGGACCTCGTCCTTCGGCTTGTCCGAGTCCTTGTACGTCTCCACCGGGGTCAACCCGAGCTGCGCCAGCGTCGCCCGGGCCTCGTTGACGTTCTTGCCGACCAGGTTCGGCACCGAGATCGGGGCCTTGCCCTTGCTCAGCACGACGGTGACCTTGCTGCCCGGCTTGACCACGGTGCCCACCTTCGGCTCGGTGGCCACCACCACCCCGGCGGGCAGGTTGTCGTCGTACCGGGCGGCGCCCTTGGCCACCACCAGCTTGGCGTCGGTCAGCTCCGCCTGGGCCAGCTCGAAGTCCTTGCCCAGCACGTCGGGCACCGGCAGCCGCTCCGGCCCGAGCGACAAGGTGAGGGTGATCGTGCCGCCCTTGACGATCCGGGCCGCGGAGACCGGGTTCTGGCCGAGCACGCTGTCCTTGGGCGCCTTCTCGTCGTACCGCGGCTCGGCGTAGGCCAGGGTGAAGCCGGCCCGGGCGGCCCGCGCCTCCGCGTCGGCCTTGCTCAGGCTCACCAGCTGTGGGGCGACCGTGTACCGCCCCACCCCGAACCACCAGCCGCCGAGCGCGGCCACCAGGCCGAGCACCACGGCCGCCGCGGCGATCGCCAGCCGGCCGCGGGGCGAGCCCAGCACGCGGGTACGCAGCCCGGTCAGCCGGGCGCCCACGTCGACGCTCGCCGGCGCGGCCCGGCGGCGGTGCGGGCGTTGCCCGCCGCCCTCGGGCAGCCGGGCCCAGGCGGGCCGCTCGGCGGGGCGGACGGCGGCCACCGCCATGGTCGGCTGGGACATCGGCGTGGTGTCGCCGAGCCGGCGCAGCACCGTGGTGTGCGAGTTCGCGTTGCCCAGGTCGTCCCGGGCCACCTGCACCTCGGCCAGCAGCGCGCCGGCGTCGGCCGGCCGGGCCCCCGGATCGCGCCGGGTGGCCCGGGCGACCAGGTCGTCGAGTGCCCGGGGCAGGCCGGGCACCAGCGTCGAGGGGACCGGCACGTCCCGGTCGACGTGCTGCCAGGCCACGTCCACCGGCCGGTCGCCGTCGTACGGGACCCGGCCGGTGAGCATCTCGAACAGCACGATCCCGGCCGAGTAGACGTCGGTGCGGGTGTCCGCGCGCCCCTCGGTGACCAGCTCCGGGGCGACGTACGCCACGGTGGCCATCAGCTGGTTGCCGTTCTCCTCCTCGGCGCTCGCCTCGACCGCCCGGGCCAGCCCGAAGTCGGCCACCTTGACGACGCTGTCGACGAGGTTGGCCGGGCCGCCGGTGGGCGCCTCGGCGACCAGGACGTTCTCCGGCTTGACGTCGCGGTGCACCAGGCCGGCCCGGTGGGCGGCGGCGATCGCGGCGAGCATCTGCTCGGCGATCGCGAGGGCCTCGTCCGGGTTGAGCCGGCGCCGCTCGGCGAGGACGTCGCGCAGGGTGCGCCCGCGGACGTACTCCATCACCAGGTAGGGAAGGCCGCCGTGGGTGCCCTGGTCGTAGACCGCGACCACGTTCGGGTGGGTCAGCCGGGCGATGGTCTTCGCCTCGTCGGTGAACCGTGCCACGAAGCCCGCCATCCGGGTCCGGGCCTCCGGGGCCTGGGTCGGATGAATGATCTTGACCGCCACGGTGCGCTCGAGGCGCTCGTCGGTGGCGGTGTACACGGTCGCCATGCCGCCACGGGCCACGCGACCGCGAATGCGGTAGCGCCCGTCGATCAGCGAGCCCAGCAACGTGTCGGCGACCTGTGTGTCCATCGGCAGGCAGTCTATGTGTCGGAAGGGTGAAGGTTGAACAGGATGCTACAGCCGGAGTCCAACCCGCCCTGTCCCGCCGCGCTCGCCCGCCCGCGGGCTCCCGGCGGCAGCGTCGGACGGGGGTGCCGTTGCCGGGTCCGTACCGGGCACGTGGCAGGGTGGTCGGGTGACCGATTCCGTACCCGCCGACCAGGCCGCCACCGGCGCGGACCTGCCCGGACCGACCGACCCGGCCGCCTGGCTGACCCTGCCGGACGTCGCCGAGCGGCTCGACCTGTCGATCAGCAAGGTCCACCAGATGATCCGGGACCGCGAGCTCCTCGCGGTACGCCGCGACGGCGTCCGTCGGATCCCCGCCGACCTGGTGGCCAACCGCACCGTGCAGAAGCACCTGCCCGGCGTGCTCAACCTGCTCGCCGACGCCGGCTACGACGACGAGGCGGCGCTGCGCTGGCTCTACGAGGAGGATCCCACCCTCCCCGGCACCCCCGCCGTCGCCCTCGGCGGCGACCTGGCCCGCGAGGTCAAGCGCCGCGCCCAAGCCCTCGGCTTCTGACCCCGTCCCGCCCGCCCTTCGGTGCGGTGATCATGAAGCTGTCGCCCGTGACACCGGCGTGTCCCGACAACAACTTCGTGATCACCGGGCCGGCGGGCGGGCCGGGCGGAGGTGGGGTCAGTCGGTGCGGCGGGTGGCGGCGATGGCCAGGTCGACGAGGGCCTGGCGGGCCTCGGTGTCCAGGTCGACCGTGGTGAGGGCGGCCAGGGCGCTCTCGGTCAGCGCGCCGATCCGCTGTTCGGTGCGGGCCAGCGCGCCGCTGTCGGTGATCAGCTCGCGTAGCCGGGCCACCCCGGCGCCGTCGAGCCCGGGGTCGCCGAGACCGCCGAGCAGCAGCTCCCGGCCGGTGTGGTCGAGCGCTTCCAGGGCCGCCGCCACCAGGTAGGTCCGCTTCCCCTCGCGCAGGTCGTCGCCGGCCGGCTTGCCGGTCTGCGCCGGATCCCCGAAGACCCCCAGCACGTCGTCGCGGAGCTGGAACGCCTCGCCCAGCGGCAGCCCGTACGCCGAGTACGCCGACCGCACCTCGGCCGGCGCGTCGGCCAGCGCGGCGCCGAGCAGCAACGGCCGCTCGACGGTGTACTTCGCCGACTTGTAGCGGGCCACCTTGCCGGCCCGCTCCAGCGAGGTGTCCCCGGTCGCCTGGGTCAGCACGTCGAGGTACTGCCCGACGGTGACCTCAGTGCGCATCTCGTCGAATACCGGACGGGCCCGGGCCACCGTGCGCGGGTCGAGGCCGGCGGAGTGCAGCAGCTCGTCCGACCAGACCAGGCAGAGGTCGCCGAGGAGGATCGCGGCGGCGTCGCCGAACCCGTCCGGGTCGCCGCCCCAGCCGGCCGAGCGGTGCCGGGCGGCGAACCGGCGGTGCACCGCCGGCTCACCGCGCCGGGTGTCCGAGCGGTCCATCAGGTCGTCGTGGATCAGGGCGCTGGCCTGCACGAACTCCAGCGCGGCGAGGGTGGTCACCACCTGGTCGGAGTCGACGCCGCCGGCGCCCCGGTAGCCCCAGTAGGCGAAGGCCGGCCGGAGTCGCTTCCCACCGCCCAGCACGAACGCCTCGATCGCCTCGGCGACCGGTGCGAGGGCGTCGTCGACACCGGTCATCCAGCCGCGTTGGCCGGCGAGGAACTCGGTCAGGGCCTTGTCGATCCGCTGACGCAGGCCGGCGCGGTCGACGGGGGAGACGGGAGCAGCGTGGGTCACGCCAGAACGCTAGCCGGTCCCCGCCGGTCGCGTCGTGTCGCCGGGTCGGCGCGCCGCGCGGAGCGACGACCGGGGTGGCCGGCCGCGGGCCGGCCCGGGTGCGGCCGCCGCCCCGACCGGCAGGTACGGGCGGGCCGCCGCGAGGAGCGCGGCGTAGCGCCGTACCGCCGGCTCGTCGCGGTGCGCGGCGAGCCGTCGACGTACGTCGGTGAGCTGGCCGATCGCTCGGGGCGAGCCCGACCGGACGGCGTCGAGCAGTGCGTCGCCGGCCACCGCGCAGGCCTGCTCCACCTCGCCGAGCTGGAGGTGGCCCCGGGCCAGCCAGGCGCCGTAGACCGCCGCCCGGCGTGGGCGGCCCCGACCGTGCACGGCGGCGCGCAGCAGCGGTGCGGCGGGTCCGGGGCGGCCCAGCGCGACGAGGGTGCGCCCCGTCATCGCCGCCAGCTCCGCGTCGTCGAGCCAGTAGAGCCAGGGTGGTTCCCGGTCCGGCTCCGGCCCGGTCATCCGGCCGGCCGCGGCGAGCGCCTGCCGGGCGGCCCGCTGCCGTCCACCGAGCGCGGCGGCCAGCGCCACCCGGTGCAGCAGCAGGGCCCGCAGCCCCGGCGAGGCGGCGCCGCGGGCCCCGGCGTACCCGGTCCGGGCCAGGGTCAGCGCGCCCGCCGCGTCCCCGGCGCCGGCGAGCAGGTGGCTGGCCGACCCGAGCACGTGCCCGGCGAGGGCGGGGTCACCGGCGGCGACCGCGGCGCGCAGCGCCAACCGGTAGGCGTCCAGGCCGCCGGTCAGGTCGCCCGTGTCGGCGGCGAGCCAGCCGGAGAGCTGGGCCGCCTCGGCGAGGACCGGCAGCAGCCGGCGGCGCGTTCCCGGGCCGGCGCCGGAGAGCGTCCGGGCCGCCCGGCGGAGTCGGCGGGCCGCGTGACCGGCCAGGTCCGCCCCGCCGAGCAGGTCGTCCCACCGGCGCAGCTCGGCCAGGTCGTCGACGCCCGGCCCGCCCCCGCGCGGCCCGGCGCGCAGGCCCGTCCCTGTCGCGTCCGGGCCCGCCCCTGTCGCCTCCGCGCCCGGCCTGGCCGGGCCGGGGCAGACCACACCGGGCCCGCCGGTCGGTCCGGCGGGGGCGGGGCCGGGCAGCCGGCCTAACGCCGGGCCGCCGAGCGCGGCGCCGGCCGGATCGGCCAGCCAGCGCTGCGCGAGGGCCAGCAGCGCCGCCCTCGACCGGGCGCCGCCCCGGGCGGTCGCCGACGCGCCGCCGGGGTGGCGGCTGCGCGCCGCGGCCTCGGCGAGCAGCTCGCCCGGCACGTCGAGGACGACGGCGAGCCAGCCCAGCCAGAAGCCGCCGGGGAGCCGGAGCTGCCGTTCCCAGCGGGAGACCTCGTGCCTGGTGAGGGTGGGCACGCCGGAGGCGGCGCAGAGCTCGGCGGCGATCCGCTGCTGACTCCAGCGGCGGGCCAGCCGCAGCTCGGCCAGGAGCGGCCCGAGCAGGCGCGGGCCGGGTGGCGGGAACGGGGTCATCGGTCCTCCGCTGGGCGTCGACGCGGTCGGGCGGCGCGGACACCCGGCCAGACCTGGACCGGACCCTCCGCGTCGCGGATCGTGCTGACCCCCGCGCGGCCCCCGGGAACCGGCCACCGGCCGGCCCCACCACGCTGCCCCGTTTCTACCCTCGGGGTACGACGCTCCCGGCGGCCGCCGTCCGCCCGCTGGGAAGCTCATGGGTGCCTCGAGCGCCGACCGCTAGAGTCGATTCGTGGCGCTCGGTCTTCCCTCGGTCCTCCCGAATCCCCAGCCGGCGATCGGGGAGCTGATCCGTGCTGGCCAGCCGACCTTCTCCTTCGAGTTCTTCCCGCCCAAGACGGAGCAGGGGGAGCGGCTGCTCTGGCAGGCGATCCGCGAGCTGGAGTCGCTGCGCCCCTCGTTCGTCTCGATCACCTACGGCGCCGGCGGGTCGACCCGGGACACCACGGTCGCGGTGACCGAGCGGATCGCCACCGAGACCACCCTGCTGCCGATGGCGCACCTGACCGCGGTCAACCACTCGGTCGCCGAGCTGCGGCACGTCATCGGCCGGCTGGCCGGTGTCGGGGTGCGCAACGTGCTCGCCGTGCGGGGCGACCCGCCCGGCAACCCGGGCGGCGAGTGGGTGCCCCACCCGCAGGGCGTGCAGTACGCCGAGGACCTGGTCCGGCTGGTCCGCGACGCGGGTGACTTCAGCGTCGGGGTGGCGGCCTTCCCGTACAAGCACCCGCGCTCGCCCGACGTGGCCAGCGACACCGCGCACTTCGTCCGCAAGTGCCGGGCGGGGGCGGAGTTCGCCATCACCCAGATGTTCTTCGACGCCGACGACTACCTGCGGCTGCGGGACCGGGTCGCGGCGGCCGGCTGCATCACCCCGATCCTGGCCGGGGTGATGCCGGTGACCCAGATCGGCACCATCGAGCGGTCGGTGCAGCTCTCCGGGGCGCCGTTCCCGCCCGCGCTGGCGGAGCGGTTCGAGCGGGTCGCCGACGACCCGGAGGCGGTCCGCCGGCTCGGCATCGAGCAGGCCAGCGAGATGTGCGCGACGCTGCTCGACGAGGGTGTGCCGGGGATCCACTTCATCACCCTCAACCGGTCCACCGCCACCCGCGAGGTCTGGCAGCGCCTCCAGGCCGGCGCGCGGGTGTGACCACCCGTCCCGCCGACACCGGCAGCGCCCTTCTACGTTGATCCGTGGTGGGCACACAGCTGAACTGGGACCAGTACGCGACGGCGTGGGCGCGGCTGCACGGCGGGTTCGACCCCCGGGTGGCGGCGCCGGTGGTCCGCGCCTGGCTGCGCTTCGCCTACCACGTCGGGTACGTGTTGGGCCGGCTCCGGGTCGGGCCGACCCCGGTCACCGTGGTCGGGGTGCTGCTGTGCTTCTGCGTGCCGCTGTTCGTCGGGCGGGCGGGGAACGGCCCGTTCCTGGCGGCGCTGTTCGTGCTGCTCGCCGCGGTGGCGGACAGTGTCGACGGCGCGGTGGCGGTGGCGACCAACCGGACCACCCGGCTCGGCTACGTCTACGACTCGGTTGCCGACCGGCTGGGCGAGGCCGCCTGGCTGACCGCGTTCTGGCTGCTCGGCGCGCCGGGCGCGCTGGTCGCCGCCGCCGGTGGCCTCTCCTGGCTGCACGAGTACGTCCGGGCCCGGGCGGTCTCCGCCGGCATGCGGGAGATCGGCGTGGTGACCGTGGGGGAGCGCCCCACCCGGGTCTGTGTGGCCCTGGTCGGGCTGCTGGTCGCCGGGCTGACCGGGCTGATCGACGTGGATCTCCCCGCCGGCACGATCACGATGGCCACCACGGTCTGGGTGCTGCTGGCCGGGTTCGGCCTGGGGCAGCTCCTCTCCGCCGTCCGCCGCGCGCTGATCGACGCCGGCTGACCCGCCCCCGCGCGCACCACCGACGGGGCGGGGCTACCAGGCCGGGCCGATCTCCTCGGCGACGATCTGGGCCGACATGGTGACCATCGGCAGGCCGCCGCCGGGGTGGCTGGAGCCGCCGACCAGCCAGAGCCCGTGGGCCGGACCCCGGTTGGCCGGGCGGAGCAGCCCGCCCGCCGTGCCGTAGATCGTCCCGCCCGGCGCGCCGGTCGCGGCGTCCAGGTCGGCCGGGGTGCGGATCTCCCGGAACACCAGCCGGTCCCGCACGTCCGCGCCCCGCTCGGCGAGCACGTCGAGGATCCGGTCGGCGTACGCCTCGGCGAGCCCCGGGCGACGCCAGTCGACCGCGCCCGGGGCGGTGCCGTGCCGGGCGGCGTTGACCAGCACGAACCACGCCTCGTGCCCGTCCGGGCGGACCATCGGGTCGTCGGCGACGGTGACGAAGACGGTCGGGTCGACCGCCGGCCGGGCCCGGACCCCGCGCCCCGGGTCGCCGAAGACCGCGTCGAACTCGGCGTCGTGGTCGCGGGGGAAGAAGACGTTGTGGTGGGCCAGCCCGGAGTCGCCGCGGACCCCGAGCAGCAGCACGAAGCCGGCCAGGCTGCGGTCGGTCAGCCCGGTCAGCCGGCGGGGGCTGGGCAGCAGGTCCCGGTAGACGGTGAGCGCGTCGACGTTGGCCACCACCACGTCGGCGGGCACGGGCGCGGCGACGCCGGCGAGGCGTACGCCGTGGACCCGGCCGCCCACCGCGTCGATCCGGGTGACCGTGGCGCCGGTCCGCACGACCACGCCGAGGTCGAGGCAGCGGGAGAGCAGCGCGTCCGCGAGGGTGCCCAGCCCGCCGCGCAGGTACCAGCCGCCGAAGGTCAGCTCGGCGTAGGGGACGGCGACCAGCGCGGCCGGGGCCCGGCGCGGGTCGGCGCCGGTGTAGGTGGCGTACCGGTCGAGCAGCATCCGCAGCCGGGGGTCGGAGAGGTGCCTGCGACCCAGCCCGCGCAGGCTGCGGCCGGGCCCGATGGCGGCCAGGTCGCCCAGCCGCCAGGCCAGCCCGGCCAGGTCGCGGGGGGAGTCGATGGCGCGGCGCAGGATGTCCCGGTGCGACGCCTCCCAGACCCGGGCGGCGCGCCGCCAGAGCCGCTGCCAGTCGGCGGCGGCCCGGTCGCCGAGCGCCGCGCCGATCCGCGCGGCGAACTCGGCCGGGTCGGCGCAGGAGTCCAGGGCGGGCCCGTCGCCGGGGAAGACGTGCCGGACGATCGGGTCCAGCGGCGTCAGGTCGAGGTACTCATCGAGCTTGGCCCCGGTCGCCTCGAACAGGTCGTGGAAGACCTGCGGCAGGGTGAGCAGGCTCGGCCCGGTGTCGAAGTGGAACGACCCCGCCGGGGTGTCGTGGGCGTACCGGCCGAGCTTGCCGCCGACGGTGTCGGCCCGCTCGAAGACGGTGACCTCGTGCCCCGTGACGGCCAGCCGGGCCGCGGCGGCCAGGCCACCCACGCCGGCGCCGATGACCACGATCCGCGCCATGCCGCGCCTCCTAGCTGACCGGGCGGCCCCGCCAGGACAGCCGGCGCCGCTTCCGCAGATGGTACGACCGGAATGTCAGCCAACCGAGGACCACGACCGACACGGGGTGTGCCAGCGCGTCGGGCCAGGCCCGCCCGCCGGTGGCCCGGGCGCTGAACGCCCGCCCGGCGACGCCCAGCGCGTAGGTCGCCAGGGCGAGCGCCGCCACCACCGGCGCGCCGGCCGCCAGCGCCGCGACCGCGACCAGCGGGGGCACCGTGTAGAGCAGGAGCAGCAGCGTCACCACGACCGCCGCTGCCGCCGGGTGGCCGAAGGAGGCCCAGAGCGACTTGGTGTAGCCGTCGCGCAGCTGCGGCCAGGTCTCGTACATCCGGCAGGCGGCCAGCTTCGAGCCGTCGGCGAGGGCGATCCGGCCGCCGGAGCGCTTCACCGCCCGAGCCAGCTCGATGTCCTCCAGCACCTTGTCGGCGACCGCCGCGTGCCCGCCGGCCCGCAGGTAGCCGGCCCGGTCGACGACGAGGAACTGCCCGCCGGCCGCCGCCAGGGACGGCCGCGGCGAGCGCTCCATCGCGCGCAGCGGCAGGAAGCTCAGCCACAGCCACTGCAGCAGCGGCTGCACCAGCCGGTCGGCCCCGCCGCGCACCAGGATCCGGGGGTACGGCGACAGCAGCGCCGCCCGGGCCGCGCGCAGCTCGGTCACCGCCGCGGCGACGGCGTACGGGGCGAGCACCACGTCGGCGTCGACGAAGGCCAGCACGGTGGCGCCCGGGTCGGTGCGGGTGGCGAGCTGCCAGCAGGCGTGCGGCTTGCCCAGCCAGCCCGGCGGCGGGGCGACCCCGGTGAGCAGGGTGAGCCGCGGGTCGTCGCCGGCCACCCCGCGCACCACGTCGGCGGTGCCGTCGGTGGATCCGTCGTCGAGCACCACGATCCGCAACCCGGGCACGCCCCGCTGGGCGAGCAGCGCGCGCAGGCACGGCTCCACCCGGTCGGCCTCGTCGCGCAGCGGCAGCAGCACCGCCACCGGTTCGGTCACCTCGACCGGACCGGCGTCGGGGCGGCGCAGCCAGCGGGTGGCGTTGACCCAGGTGTGCGCGGTGAGTGCGGCGACCGCGACGACGAGCGTGAGGACGGCGGTCATGCCGCCGCGTCGACGCCGGGGCGTGGCGCCCGGTGCGGCTCCCGCGGGTCGGCGCCGTCGCGCCGGGCGCGCAGCAGCGTCACCGTCAGGGGCACGGCGGTCACCGCCATGCCGACCGCGCCCCAGACCGCCGAGGCGGGCAGGCGGAGGAAGACCGCGTGCGCCAGCACGCTGGAGAAGTACGTCCACAGGTAGAGCCCGAACATCGGGGCGTCCCGCCCGTCGGCGCGGTCGGCGGTGGCCCCGGCGAGGGGGCGCAGCGCGCTCATCAGCAGCACCGCGAAGAGCAGCCAGCCGAGGTAGTTGCTGACCGGGATACCGGGCAGCCCGGGCAGCGCCGGGGTGGCGTCCCGCCACACCCAGTACCCCTCGGCCACCATCTGCGGGTCGAGGAAGAGGTCCCAGGCGGCCAGCCCGACCGCGGCCAGTGCGATCCGCCCGGTTCGGGACGAGGTGAGCCGGATCGCGGCCAGCCAGGCCGGCCAGGCCATCCAGGTCCAGGCGAGCGGGATGATCAGCGGCACCCCGGCCAGCTTCGGTCCCAGCTCACCGGAGTAGTCGTAGCTGCCGAACGGGACGCCGGTGGCCACCCCGGCCGCCTCGATCGCGAACCCGCCGCCGGTGGCCACCGCGACCAGCGCCCCCGCCGTACGCGCACCCCGGCTGAGCAGCGCGTGGCCGACCGAGAGCAGGTACCCGAGCACGACGGTGGCCACGGTCAGCCCGGCCCGGGTCGTGCCGCCGGTGAGCGGGTAGCAGATCTGGGCGAGGACCAGGACGGCCAGCAGCGCCCAGGGCAGCCGCCGCCGGATCACGTCGCGGCGGGGCCGGGCGCGGCGGCCGGCGCGGGCAGCGGCAGGTCCCGGCCGAGCACGCCGAACGGCCGCTCGTCGCCGGGGAAGTGGAAGTGGCGCAGGATGTCGACGAAGCCGAACCGGCGGTACAGCCGCCACGCCCGGGACTTCTGCTCGTCGGCCTCCGGCGTGGAGAGCAGGGTGGTCGTCCCCTCCGCCATGCTGAGCAGCGCGCGCAGCTGGCCGGCGCCCAGGCCGTGCCCCTGCGCGGGCGGCCGGACGTGCAGCTCCACCACCTCGAAGCAGTGGGTCAGCCACCGTCGGCGGGCGTCGCCGTCGAGCGCCCGGTACACCTGGTCGTGCCACCACTGCCCGGCGGCGCCGAGGTAGCCGTACCCGAAGCCGGCCAGGTGGCCCTCGGTGGTGAGGCTGGCGACGGCCCGGAAGCCGGGGCGGCGGACGTGGGTGGCGATGTAGCCGCGCCGGGCATCCAGCAGGTCGGCGCGGTAGCCCATCGCCTCGCCGTAGACGGCCACCACGTCGTCCAGCCGCCGGACCAGATCGTCCGGCGTCCACCGCACCAACCTCATGCGCGTCCTCTCGCAGTTTCCGGATCGCCCTCGGCGACCCACCCGAGCACCGTCCGGTCGCCCAGCACGTCGCGCACCTCGAACCGCGCGAAGAGCTCCTCCGCGTACCACCCCTCGGTGGGGGTGCGCGTGATCGCGGCGCGGTGCTCCGGGTGACGGTACGCGAACGCCACCAGGTCCGCCGGATCGCGCCACACGCTCACCGTGCCCTGCCAGCCGAGTGGGGCCTCGCCGACGCCGAACCGGGCGAGCAGCCCGGGCGCGGCGTGCAGGGCGGCGGCGACCGGCGGGATCGCCCGCCAGAAGGTGACCGCCCGGCGGGCCCGCAGCCGGGCCCGGGTCAGCGCCAGCACCGGCCCGTCGACCCGGCCACCGGGCGGGTCGCCGAAGGGGCGGACCCCGGACCACTCGCCCCGGCTGGTCAGCGGGCGCAGCTCCACCCGTACGGACGCGCGGGCGATCCGGGCCCACGAGCGGCCCACCGGCGAGTCGTCGAAGCCGGCCGCCGCGGCGGGGGAGTCCCACACCACCAGCGCGGCCCACCGGGTCAGGTCGGCGTCGGCGGGGCCGAAACCGGTGCCGGTCCCGGTGCCGAGCAGCTTGCCGAACCGTACGCCGGGGGTGCGGCGCAGCCGGAGCGGGTGCAGCGCCATCCGGGCCAGCGCCCGGGGCACCGCGGTGCGGGGGATCCGCCACACGTGCAGCGTGACCAGTTCGGGAGCGCTCACGCCACCTCTGCCGGGGTCCCGGCGGTGATCCGCAGCAGCTCCGCGTACGTGGTGGGGAAGACCGCCTGGGGCACACCGCCGGCGGCCCACACCTCGTCGTGCCCGGCGAGGGCGGTGTCGACGAGGGTGCGCAGCGGCCGCGGGTGGCCGACCGGGGCGACGCCGCCGATCACCTGACCGGTGTGTTCCTTGACGAACTCGGGGGTGGCCCGGCGCAGCCGGGTGACCCCGATTGACGCGGCGAGGCCGGCGACGTCCACCCGGTGCGCGCCGGAGGTGAGCACCAGCAGGGGCCCGTCGTCCGCGTTGAAGATCAGCGAGTTGGCGATGGCGCCCACGCCGACGCCGAGCGCCTCGGCCGCCGCCGCGGCGGTGTGCACCGCCTCGGGCAGCAGGCGGACCTGGCTGGCGTCGCCGGCGCCGTCCCGCGCGCCCGCGTCGTCGAGCGCCCGCTGCACCGCCTGCACGTTCGGGTGTGGCTGCATGCCGGTCATTCTTCCCGGTCCACCGTCCCCCGGTTCACCCGACCACGCCGCAACTCCCACCGGCGGGGGGTCAGGGGCGGCGGGTCCGGATGAGGAGGTCGACGCCGTCGAGGATGCGGGCCAGTCCGAAGTCGAGGGCCTGGTCCTGGGCGGCGTGCGCGGCCGCCGACCCCACCGCGGCGAGCAGCGCCGGGAAGCGCTCCTCCCGGCCCCGGAGCAGGGCCGTCAGGCCGGATTCCAGCGCCTGCTCGGGCGTGCCGGTATCCATCGCCGCCACCTGCTGGGCCAGGTTGCGGGCGTGCCCGAGCAGGAGCACCGCGACGTCCAGCATCTCGCCGCCGTTCAGGCCGGTGCCGGTGAGGGCGGCGAGGGCCCGCTCCAGCCAGCCGAGCTCGTTCGGGCCCATGACCCGTGCGCCGACGGTGGCCGTCAGGGCCCAGGGGTGCCGCCGGAAACGGTCGAACAGCTGCCGGGCCCAGTCGTCGAGCTGGTCGCGCCAGCCGGCGCCCTCCGGTGGGGCGGGGGGTTCGCCCACGGCCGTCTCGATCATGAGGGCGACCAGCTCCGCCTTGCCGGGGACGTACCGGTACAGCGCCATCTTGGTGACGTCCAGGGACTCGGCGACCCGCTGCATGGTGAGGCCGTCGAGCCCGTCGGCGTCGGCGATCGCGATGCCGGCCCGGGCGATCGCCGTCAGGGTCAGCGTGGGGCGGGGCCCACGCCGCGGCGGGCTCGGCGTCCCCCACAGCAGCTCGTGGAGCGTGCGCTTGTCCGCCGCACCACCGGCACCCGCCCGGTCCATGGGCCTCCCTCGATCGGTCTTGTCGGAACCCGAAACTGTGTCTAGAGTACTCTGTATCCAACGGACACAGTTCTGATTCGACGGGGGAACCGATGTCTCACACCCTTCCGCTGCGCGGCCGGCACGTCCTGGTCTCCGGGGCCGGGGTCGCCGGGCCGGCGCTGGCCTGGTGGCTGGCCCGCTACGGCGCCGAGGTCACCGTGGTCGAGCTGGCCCCGGCCCTGCGCGCCAGCGGCTTCGCGGTCGACTTCCGCGGACCCACCCACCTCGGCGTGCTGGCCGCCATGGGGGTGCTCGACGAACTGCGCGCCCGGCAGACCCACGCCGGGGCGATCAGCTGCGTGGACGAGCACGACCGGGAGATCTTCCGGCTGCCGGCCGAGTTCGCCGGGGGCGAGCTGGAGGTCTACCGCCGGGACCTCTCCCGGATCCTGTACGAGCGCGGCGCCGACCGGGTGGAGTACCTCTTCGGGGACGTGATCATCGCCCTCGCCGAGACCACCGACGGGGTACGCGTCGACTTCGCCCGCGCCGCGTCGCGCACCGTCGACCTGGTGGTCGGCGCGGACGGGCTGCACTCGGGTGTACGGCGGCTGGTCCTCGGCCCGGAGTCGGCGTACGTGCGGCACCTCGGCTACCACCTGGCCGGCTGGGACCTCCCCAACGAGCTGGGGGTGGGCGCCGTCCCCCGGCAGTACAACGTCCCCGGGCGGATGGCCAGCGTCGCCGCCGACCAGCGTGACCCGGACCGGGCCGGCGCCCTCGTCGTCTTCGCCGCCCCCCGGCTCGACTTCGACTGGCGTGACCTCGACCAGCAGAAGAAGCTCATCGCGGACGCCTTCGCCGGGCTGGGGTGGCACGTGCCGCACCTGCTGGCCGGCCTGCGCGACGCCCCGGAGCTGTACTTCGACTCGATCAGCCGGGTGCGCGTGCCCCGCTGGCACACCGGCCGGACGGTGCTGCTCGGCGACGCGGCCTGGGGCGTCACGCTCGGCGGGATGGGCGTCGGCACCGGCGTCGTCGGTGCGTACGTGCTCGCCGGCGAGCTGGCCCTGGCCGGCGGCGACCACCGGGTCGCCTTCGCCGCGTACGAGAGGCGGCTGCGCGCCTACGCGATGCGCTGGCAGCGGGGCGCCAGCCCGGGCCGGTTCCTCGCCCCCGCCAGCGGATGGGGGCTGTGGCTGCGCAACCGGCTGCTGGCCACCCGGCCGGTCCAGTCGATGCTCCTGCGCAGCACCGGCTCGCTGGCCACCGATCTCGACCTGCCCGACTACCCGGCGCGGGTCTGAGCCGCCGGCCGGGTGCCGGGCCAGTTCGGGGTGGCCCGGACCCGACCGGCGGCGTCCACCAGCGGGCCGGCGTACCCGTCGAGGGTGGCCAGCCAGTCGAGCGCGTCCGCGCCCCGGGCGACGGCCGCGGTCGCGTACACGTCGGCCCAGAGCAGGTCGGGGCCGACCACGGTGACCGACCGGACGGCCTCGGCGGGCCGGCCGGCGCGCGGGTCCACGATGTGCGCGCCGCGCCGCGAGGTTCCCGACGTGGCGACCGCGCCGCGCTCCCGCTCCAGCACGTCGAGCAGCCGTTCGGGGCGCCCGGGGTCCTCCACCCCGACCCGCCAGGCGGGCCGGCCCGGCGCGGTCCACAGCAGCACGTCCCCGCCGGCGTTGAGGCAGCGGTCGTGGTCGGGCAGGTCGGCCAGCCACCGCGCGGCCCGCTCCACCGCCCAGCCCTTGACCAGGCCGGACGGGTCGAAGCCGGTGCCGCCGGCCGGCAGCGGCAGGCGGTCGGCGTCGAACCACCCGTCGGTCCGCAGCCGGGCCAGCTCGCAGAGCTCCACCACCTCGCGCACCACCGGCGCGGCGGTGGCCGGGTCGGGCCGCCGGCCGCCGAGCCGGCCCAGCACGCTCTCCGGCCGGTACGTGCTGAACACGGCGTCGATCTCCCGCAGCTCGGTGAAGACCCGCTCCACCCGCTCCGCCACCGGGTCCGTGCGCACCAGCGGTCCGCGCAGGTGCACGCTGACCGGCAGCCCCATCACCTGCAGCACCCAGGCCCGCCGGTCCAGCTCCGCCGCCAGGTTCATGGTCACCACCCCGTTCACTTCAGGTGCGTCGCGTCGATGGCGGACTGGAGGGACTCGCGGTAGCCGTCGCTGGTGACGGTGGCCCCGGAGACGGTGTCGATCTGCGCGCTCTGCGCGGCCAGGGCCTGCTGCCGCAGGATCGGCACCGCGTAGTCGTTGATCTCCTGGTCCCGGTGGTTGCCGTCCGGCACCCGCAGGGCGGTGACGTCGGTGATCTTCCCGGCGGAGACGGTGATCTGGACCTGCACCGGCCCCCACCGGGTCTGCGCCACCGACCCGGTGGCCTGCCCACTGGCCGAGGAGCCGTTGGACGACGAGCCGCCCGACGAGTCCGAGCCGGTCGGGTCCGAGCCGTCGGGTCCGAGCCGCCCGAGTCGTCGGTCGCGGTCCAGGAGCCCGCGGCCGAGCCGCCGGAGCCGGCGGCGATCGCGCTGCTCTCCCCGCCGGGGCCCATCGTGCTGGTCTTGTAGCTGAACAGCAGCACCAGGGCGGCCACGGTGGAGAGCAGCCAGACGGTGATCCGTCGCATGGATCCTCCTTTCGCGCCTGTCACCAGGCGAAGCGTTCGTGATGGGTGTGCGCGTCGGGCACCCCCGCCGCCCGGGTCGCGGCGCGGGCCGCCTCCACCCAGCCGTCGGGGCCGCAGAGGAAGACGTCGTGACCGGCGATGCCGGGGGAGAGCCGGCGCAGGGCCTCCGCGTCGGGCCTGCCCTCGGCGTACGCCGGCAGCCACGCGGGCCGCCGGGCCCGGGGGCCGACCAGCAGGTGCACCACCACCCCGCGCTCCGCCGCGAGCCGGTCCAGCTCCGCCCGGAAGGCCAGCTCCTCGGGGGTACGCGCGCGGTACAGCAGCACCGCCTCGCCCGGGGCGTACGGCAGCTCCCAGAGCAGCGCCAGCAGCGGGGTGATCCCGACGCCGCAGGCGAGCATGGTGACCCCGCCGCCCCGCCAGTGCTCCCCGGTCAGCCGCCCGTACGGCCCCTCCAGCAGGACGCGGGTGCCCGGGCGCAGGGTGCCCATCCGGGAGCTGTCGTCCCCGAGGTCCTTGACCGTGATCCGCATCAGGTCCCCGGACGGGGGCGCCGACAGCGAGTACGGGTGCGCCCGGGACCAGCCGGGGCCGTCCAGGAACCGCCAGAGGAAGAACTGCCCGGCCCGGGCGGGCAGCCGGTGCAGGTCGCGCCCGCGCAGCCAGACCGAGGTGATGCCGGGGGCCTCGGGGACCACCGCGGCCACCTGGACCCGGTGCCGCAGCGAGCGCCGGGCCGGCAGGCCGAGCCGGAAGACCAGCACGCTGGCCAGTGCCAGCAGGTACACCGTCCACCAGTAGGCGCGGGCGGCCGCCGAGTCGACGAAGTCGGACCCGGTCCAGAGCTGGTGCGGCAGCGCCAGGGCGATGCCGAGGTACGCGTACAGGTGCAGCAGGTGCCAGGACTCGTAGCGCAGCCGGCGCCGGGCCGCCCGGACCGAGGTCACCACCACCAGCACCAGCAGGGCCAGCGCCGCGGTGGCCAGCAGCATCCCCGGGTACGTCGTGACCAGCTCCCAGGTCTCGACCAGCACGTTGCGCCGGGCGGTCCCGGCGTACCCGAGGGTGGTCAGCAGCACGTGGGCGAGGAGCAGGTGGAACGAGGTGAAGCCGGCGAGCCGGTGCCAGCGGGCGATCCGGTCCTGGCCGAAGCGCCGCTCGATCAGCGGCACCCGGGCCATCAGCACCACCTGGATGAGCATCAGGTCGGCGCTGACCAGGCCGGTGAGCCGACCCAGCGAGGTGAGGCCGGTGGCGAGGCCGCCGAACAGCTCCTGCACCCCTCGGTCCGCGGTCCAGAGCGCGGTGACGACCAGCAGGCTGAGCACGGCCGCGCTGCCCGCGACGTCGGCCCACCAGCCGGGGACCGCCGGGAGGGTGCGACGCGTGGCTCGCCGGTCGGCGACGGCGACGGTCACCGGACGGTGGTCTCGGTACGGCTTACGACGTTCATGTGGTCAACCCTGCGATGACCACCTCCGTACCGCCTTTGCCGTTGCTGTGCGCGAACTGAGAATCCGCAGCGGCCGACGGCGTGTCGGTCGGACCGCCGGATCCGCTCCGGTCCCGACCCGGGACGGCATCGACGACGATCGCGTCCGGAGCTGGCGCACGGGGCGCCCGACCGGGCGGTAGACAGTGTCTACGAACCTTGGTAGACAGTGTCTATGGATGAGCGGGACGGTGGCCTCCGCGCCCGGTTGGTCGAGGCGGGCGTCGAGCTGGTGACGCGCGAAGGCGCGGACGCCCTCTCGCTGCGCGAGATCGCCCGTCGGGCCGGTGTCTCACACGGCGCGCCGCGCCGCCACTTCCCCACCCACCGGGCGTTGCTGGCCGCGATCGCGCGGGAGGGCTATCTGGATCTCGGCCGACAGGTCGCCGGGCTGCTCGGCGAGGGTGACCGGGATCCGTACGACCAGCTGCTCGCGCTGGGCCGGCTGTACCTGGACTTCGCGCGCACCCACCGCGGCATGTTCGAGCTCATGTTCCGGCACGACCTGTTGCGGGGCAACCACATCGGCCTGCGGGAGGCCGGCGCCCGGCTGTTCGAGGTCCTCGTCGACCTGGTCGTCCGCGCCCGGCCCGAGCCGCCCGACGCGCCGTCCCCCGCCGTCGTCGCCGGCGCGTTGTGGGCGAACCTGCACGGCATCGCCCAGCTCCGGCTCTGGGGAAGCCTGCAGATGGTGGTGGGCACCGATGACGCCGAACCGCTGCTGCGCCGCGCGGTGGAGGCGCATCTGAGGCGATGAGTCGTGGACCGCGCCTCCCGGTTCGTCGCCGAGTCGACGGGCGGACCGTTGAGCACCGACCGCACCGAAAGGGAGCACATGCAGATCGCCATCCTTCTCTTCGACCGGTTCACCGCGCTCGATGCCGTCGGGCCCTACGACGTCCTGTCCCACCTGCCCGGCGCTGAAACCGTGTTCGTCGCGCAGCGGGTCGGGCCGGTCGTCAACGAGGTGGGAAGCCTGCACCTGACCGCCACGGCGGCCTTCGCCGACGTGCCCCGACCGGATGTCGTCGTGGTGCCCGGCGGGCCCGGCTGGCACGCCCAGATGACCGACGGCCCGGTCCGGCGGTGGCTGCGGGCGGCCGACGAACACCGCCTGGACCGCCTCGGTGTGCACCGGGTCGCTCCTGCTCGCCGGGGCCGGCCTGCTCGCCGGTCGGCGGGCCACCACGCACTGGCTGGCCGCCGACGAGCTCGCCCCGCTGGGTGCCGTCCCGGTCGCCGAGCGCGTGGTGATCGACGGCAAGTACGTCACCGCCGCCGGGGTCTCCGCCGGCCTGGACATGACGCTCACCCTCGCCGGACGCATCGCCGGTGACGCCGTCGCCCAGACCGTCCAGCTCGCCCACGAGTACGAGCCCCGACCGCCCTACCGGGCGGGCTCTCCCGACCTGGCGCCCCGGGAGATCGTGGCCGCGCTGCGCGCCCGCCGTGACGCCATCCTGTACTGACGCGGAGGAAACGTGTTGCTGCAAGCGGCCGCACGGCTGGTGGTCGCCCCGCTCGCCCGGCTGCTCTACCGGCCCGTGGTGACGGGGCGCGACAACGTGCCGGCACGGGGGCCGGTGATCCTCGCCGCCAATCACCTCTCCGTCATCGACAGCGTGGTGATCCCGCTGGTGGCGCCACGGCCGGTCGCCTTCCTCGCCAAGGCCGAGTACTTCCGGCGTCCCGGGCTCAGGGGCTGGCTGACCCGCGCCTGCCTCACCGGGATCGACGCCGTACCCGTGCCGCGGGGCACCCACCGGGCCGCCCGGGCGGCACTGGACGTCGCCCTCGGTGTTCTCGCCGACGGACGAGCCTTCGGTATCCATCCCGAAGGGAGCCGGTCGCGCGACGGGCGGCTCTATCGTGGCCGTACCGGGGTGGCCTGGCTCGCGCTCGCCTCCGGCGCTCCGGTAGTTCCCGTCGCCGTCCTCGGCACCGACCGGATCCAGCCCGTCGGCGCCCGACTGCCCGGGATCGGCCGGGTGACCGTGCGCTTCGGCGCGCCGCTTCACTTCGTGCCGCCGCCGTCGGGCAGCGCCGGTCAGGTGCGTCGCGCGGTCACCGACGAGATCATGGCCGCCATCCGGGAGCTGTCCGGCCAGGAGGCGGCCGAGGGCTACAACGAGCTGTCCTCCCCCACGCCGTGACGGCGACCCGGACGGTCCCGGCACTCTCGCGCGTCACACGTTGCATTTTCGTCGGAGGGGAGGTGTACTGTCAGGGCAGTTAGAACGAGTGTTCGATTCAGTCGTACGCCCGTTCCAACGCCCGGGAGAGGTGTTTCGCGGCGCCGGCTCCCGGGAGGTGCGGTTCCGCGGACCGCACCGCACCGGGTTCCGGACAGTCGCGAGTCCGGCCCCGTCAGGCAGGATCGTCGCCCGCCGCCCACGACCCCCGGGCGGCGGGCGACGAACCCGCCGGTACGCCGGCCGGGTGTGGTGTGGGGAAGCGTCCACACCCGGCCGGCCCCACCACGGTGCGTCTTCCTCCGCACCACCCGCTCCGGGCGCCCGCTCGGCGGATCCGATCCGTCATGCGACCGCGCCCGCCCCGGCCACGCGGAGGAGACCACCATGCCGACCAGTCCGGCTCAGGCACCGACGGTGCCGGCGCACGTGCTGCCGCACCGCACCCCCGCCCAGCTGCTCGCGGTGGCCCGCCACGGGCTGGCCGAGGCCGCCCGGACCCGTCCCGACGGTCTCCGGTACGCCGCCGCCCACCTCGCCGCGCTGCGCGCCGCCGCCGCCCTGCTCGCCGCCCGGGCCCGCCCCGCGCCCACCCGTCGCAACCGGATCACCAGCGTCTGGGTCCTGCTCTCCGGCGTCGCCCCCGAGCTCGACGAGTGGGCCCGCTACTTCGCCGCCGGCGCCGGCAAGCGGGCCGCCGCCGAGGCCGGCATCCCCCGGGTGGTCACCGCCCGGGAGGCCGACGACCTGCTCCGCGCCGCCGAGCAGTTCGTGACGGTGGTGGAGACCGCGCTCGGCCTGGCGCACCAACCGGCGCTCGACGGGCTCGCCGCCTGAGTCGTGGCGTCCGGCCACCACCGGCGGGACCCGGGGTGGCCGGACGCCGCCCGGCGCGTGTCCCGCCCGGCGCGGCAGCCGCCGCGCTTTCTGATCCAGCAGCACACGACGGGGTAGGTCCCCGCGCGACACGACGGGGGGTTGGTCCGATGGCGGGCCGCATGGTGGTCGGTTCCGCCGCACTGGCCGGTCTGGTGCGTCCGGCGAGCGCGCCCGACCCGGCCGGCGGCCACCGGGTGCTCCCGGTCCGGCCGGAGCTGACCGGGCTGCTGCCCAATCGTGGGCTGCGCCGCGGCAGCACCATCGCCATCGGCTCCGGGCAGCCCCGGCGCAGCGGTGCGACCTCGCTGATCCTGGCGCTGCTCGCCGAGGCGTCCCGGGCCGGCTCGTGGTGCGCCGTGGTCGGGGTCCCCACCTTCGGGGCCGGCGCGGCGGCCGAGGCCGGAATCGCCCTGGACCGGCTGGCCCTGGTGCCGAACCCCGGGCCGGAATGGCCCACCGTCGTCGCCGCGCTCATCGACGGGGTGGACGTGGTGGTCACCGCCGTGCCGACCACGGTCTCCGCCTCGGTCGCCAACCGGCTGGCCGCCCGGGCCCGGCAGCGCGGCAGCGTGCTCGTCCCGTACGGCCGCTGGGACGGCGCGGACGTCACGTTGCAGGTGGTCCGGGGCGTCTGGGAGGGGCTCGGGCCGGGCCGGGGGCGGCTGCGACGCCGGGAGGTGACCGTCTCGGCGCGCGGGCGCGGCGCGGCCGCCCGCCCGAAGGAGATCAAGGTCTGGCTCCCCGGTGACGGACTCACCCGGGTCATCCCCCGGGCGACCGGGGTGGCCGGGGCGGGCGCCGGGCGGCTCCGCCCGGTGACGCCGGCCGCCTCGGCTGCCCTCGCCACCCCGTCCCGCCGCGGCGCGCTCACCCTGGTCGGGCCGGCATGACCGCCGCGCCGGTGCGGACGCTGCTGCTCTGGTGCCCGGACTGGCCGGTCCTCGCCGCGGAGATCGTCGACGGGGTGCCCGCCACCGACCCGGTCGCGGTGCTGCACGCCAACCGGGTGGTCGCCTGCTCCGAGCGGGCCCGCGCCGAGGGGGTGCGCCGGGGGCTGCGCCGGCGCGAGGCGCAGGGGCGCTGCCCGCAGCTCACCGTCGTCGAGTACGACCCCGGCCGGGACGCCCGGGCGTTCGAGCCGGTGGTCGCCGCCGTCGAGGAGGTGGCCGCCGGGGTCGAGGTGGTCCGCCCCGGGGCCTGCGCGCTGGCGGCCCGGGGCCCGAGCCGTTACCTCGGCGGCGAGGAGGCGGCGGCCGAGCGGATCATCGAGCACGTCGCCCAGTCCTGCGCGGTGGAGAGTCAGGTCGGCATCGCCGACGGGGTCTTCGCCGCCGGGCTGGCCGCCCGGGACGGGCGGATCGTGCCGCCCGGCGGGACGCCGGAGTTCCTGGCCGCCCTGCCGGTCGAGGCGCTCGGCCGCCCCGCCCTGGTCGACCTGCTGCGCCGGCTGGGGGTGCGTACCCTCGGCGACTTCGCCGCCCTGCCCGCCGGCGACGTGCTGGCCCGGTTCGGCTTCGACGGGGCGCTGGTCCACCGGCTCGCCGCCGGGCAGGACCACCGGCCGCTCGCCGTCCGGCAACCCCCGGCCGACCTGACCGTGACCGCCGACCACGACGAGCCGATCGACCGGGTCGACGCCGCGGCGTTCGCCGCCCGGACGCTGGCCGAGCAGCTGCACGAGCGGCTCGCCGCGTACGGGCTGGCCTGCACCCGGCTCGGCATCGAGGCGGTCACCGCGCACGGTCAGGAGCTGCACCGGGTCTGGCGGCACGACGGCCTGCTGACCGCCGCGGCCATCGCCGACCGGGTGCGCTGGCAGTTGGACGGCTGGCTCTCCGGCAGCACCGGCCGGGGCGGCGCCCGCCCGACCCGGCCGACCGCCGGGATCATCCGGCTGCGGCTGGTGCCGGACGGGGTGCTCGCCCAGGCCGGCCTGCAACCCGGGTTGTGGGGGGAGACCGGCGAGGAGCGGGAGCGGGCGCACCGCGCGTTGAGCCGGGTGCAGGGCATCCTCGGCCCCGAGGCGGTGGTCACCGCCGTGCTCGGCGGCGGCCGGTCCCCGGCCGACCAGACGCGGCTGGTGCCGTGGGGCGATGAGCGGCTCCCGGCCCGGCCCGGCCCGCCGGCGCTGCCGGACGAGCCGGCCGCGGCTGGCGCCGACCGGGCTGCCGGTCGGGGTGGTGGCATCCCGCCCTGGCCCGGCCGGCTCCCGCCGCCCGCGCCGGCGGTGGTGCTGCCCAGCCCGCTCGCCGCGGCCGTGCACGACGCCGCCGGCGAGCCGGTCGTGGTCAGCGCGCGCCTGGCGGTGAGCGCCGCGCCGGCCCGGCTCACCGTGGGTACGGGCCGCCCGGCGGAGATCGTCGGCTGGGCCGGCCCGTGGCCGGTGGACGAGCGCTGGTGGGCGCCGGCCGAGGCGCGGCGGCGGGCCCGGTTCCAGGTCTGCCTCGCCGACGGCGCCGCCCTGCTGCTGGCGGTCGAGGCCGGCCAGTGGCTGGTGGAGGCGATCTATGACTGAGCGGGGACGGTCCGCGACCGGGTCGGGGCGGTTCGGCTCCGGTCGGGAGACGGGTGTCCCGGTGAGCGGTATGACTCTCCGGCATATTTATGACCCACCGGCATATCGCTCACCGACCGTTCCCTCGTCGGCGGGGTCGGTCGCCGCCCGGTGGCCGGTCGCGCCGGTCGCGCGGGTCACCGTCGACCGCCGGACGCGGCCGTACCCGGCGCTGCCCGAGGCCGCTCCACCCGGAGCGGCGGGATGAGCTTCCACAACCCCAACCTGCCCTGGTCCGAGCTGGAACGCGTGCTCTCCGGCCGCCCCGGCGACGGGCGCTCCGGCGACGGTGGGCGGCCACGGGGCGGCCGGTCGCGGGGCGGCCGGGCGCGGGACGAGCGGCACCTGCACGTGGTGGATCCCCTCGCCGTGGACGCCGACGGCGGGGACTCCCCGGCCTGGAGCCGCAAGCGGCAGCACTACGAGCCCCCCGAGCTGCCCCGCCCGGACGGCACGGTGCCCTACGCCGAGCTGCACGCGCACACCAACTTCAGCTTCCTCGACGGCGCCAGCCACCCGGAGGAGCTGGCCGAGGAGGCCGCCCGGCTGGGGCTCACCGCGCTCGCCGTCACCGACCACGACGGCTTCTACGGGGTGGTCCGCTTCGCCGAGGCGGCCCGCGCGCTGCACCTGCCGACCATCTTCGGCGCGGAGCTCTCCCTCGGGCTGCCCGGCCCGCAGAACGGCGAACCCGACCCGCTCGGCCGGCACCTGCTGGTGCTCGCCCACGGCCACGAGGGGTACGCCCGGCTGGCCGCCACCATCTCCCGCGCCCAGCTGCGCGGCGGCGAGAAGGGCCGCCCGGTCTACGGCGAGCTGGAGGAGGTCGCCGCCGAGCTGCGCGACCACGTGCTGGTGCTGACCGGCTGCCGCAAGGGGCACGTGCCGGGCGCGCTGCTCACCGAGGGCGTCGACGCGGCGGCCCGGGAGCTGGACCGGCTCACCGCGCTCTTCGGCGCGGAGACGGTGGCGGTGGAGCTGACCGACCACGGCCACCCGGTCGACGCCGACCGCAACGACGCCCTCGCCGAGCTGGCCGCCGCCGCCGGGCTGCCCACGGTGGCCACCAACAACGTGCACTACGCCACCCCGGGCCGGCGGCGGCTGGCCACCACCGTGGCCGCGGTGCGGGCCCGGCGCAGCCTGGACGAGATCGACGGCTGGCTGCCCGCCGCGGCCACCGCCCACCTGCGCAGCGGCGCGGAGATGGCGGCCCGGTTCGGCGCGTACCCGGGGGCGGTGGCGCGGGCCGCCGAGTTCGGCGCGGAACTCGCCTTCGACCTGCAACTGGTGGCGCCGCGGCTGCCGGCGTACCCGGTGCCGCCGGGGCACACCGAGATGAGCTGGCTGCGGCACCTGACCGAGCAGGGGGCCCGGGAGCGGTACGGGCCGCGCGAGGCGCACCCCGAGGCGTACGCGCAGCTGGAGCACGAGCTGCGGATGATCGACGAGCTGGGCTTCCCCGGCTACTTCCTGGTGGTCTACGACATCGTCGCGTTCTGCCGCGCGCAGGACATCTACTGCCAGGGCCGGGGCTCGGCGGCGAACTCGGCGGTCTGCTACGCGCTGCGGATCACCAACGTGGACGCGGTCCGGCACCGGCTGCTCTTCGAGCGCTTCCTCGCCCCGGAGCGGGACGGTCCGCCCGACATCGACGTGGACATCGAGTCCGACCGCCGGGAGGAGGTGATCCAGCACGTCTACGCCCGGTACGGCCGGGAGCACGCCGCCCAGGTCGCCAACGTCATCTCCTACCGCCCCCGGTCGGCGGTGCGGGACGTGGCCAAGGCGTTCGGCTTCTCGCCCGGCCAGCAGGACGCCTGGAGCAAGCAGATCGACCGCTGGGGCTCAGTCGCCTCGGTCGACGTGGAGGACATCCCGGAGCAGGTGGTCGCGTACGCCAACGAGTTGCAGACCTTCCCCCGGCACCTGGGCATCCACTCCGGCGGCATGGTGATCTGCGACCGGCCGGTGATCGAGGTCTGCCCGGTGGAGTGGGGCCGGATGCCCGGGCGCAGCGTGCTCCAGTGGGACAAGGACGACTGCGCGGCGGTCGGGCTGGTCAAGTTCGACCTGCTGGGCCTCGGCATGCTCTCCGCGCTGCACTACGGCTACGACATGATCGGGACGACCCTCGACCTGGGCGACATGACCCTGGACGACCCGGAGGTCTACGACATGCTCTGCCGGGCCGACTCGGTCGGGGTGTTCCAGGTGGAGAGCCGCGCCCAGATGGCCACCCTGCCCCGGCTCAAGCCCCGCTGCTTCTACGACCTGGTGGTCGAGGTGGCGTTGATCCGCCCCGGCCCGATCCAGGGCGGCTCGGTGCACCCGTACATCCGGCGCAAGAACGGCCAGGAGCCGGTGACGTACGCGCACCCGCTGATGCGCAACGCGCTGGAGAAGACCCTGGGCGTGCCGCTGTTCCAGGAGCAGCTGATGCAGCTCGCCATCGACCTGGCCGGCTTCGACGCGGCCGGCGCCGACCAGCTGCGCCGGGCGATGGGGGCGAAGCGGTCGGTGGAGCGGATGGCGCAGATCGCCGACCGGCTCTACGCCGGGATGGCCGAGCGGGGCATCACCGGCGAGCTGGCCGACGACGTCTACCGCAAGCTCACCGCATTCGCCAGCTACGGCTTCCCGGAGAGCCACGCGATGAGCTTCGCCTACCTGGTCTACGCCAGCTCCTGGCTCAAGCGCTACCACCCGGCGCCGTTCCTGGCCGCGCTGCTCAACGCCCAGCCGATGGGCTTCTACTCGCCGCAGACCCTGGTCGACGACGCCCGCCGGCACGGCGTCGAGGTGCGCCGGCCGGACATCAACGCCAGCGGGGCGAAGGCCGTGCTGGAGTCGACGCCGGAGACCCGGTGGGGAAGTCAGCCGGGGGAGCCGCCGCACGCCTGGGGGTTGGGCGGCCCGACGGTCCGGCTCGGGCTGGGCAGCGTACGCAGCCTCGGTGACGACGTGGCCGAGCGGATCGAGGCGGAGCGGACGGCCAACGGGCCGTACCGGGACATGCCGGACCTGGCCCGGCGGGTCGGTCTCACCGCCGCGCAGCTGGAGGCGCTGGCCACCGCGGACGCCTTCGCCTGTTTCGGGCTGACCCGGCGGCAGGCGCTCTGGGCCGCCGGCGCGGCGGCCCAGGACCGGCCGGGCCGGCTGCCCGGCACGGTGACCGGCGCGGCCGCGCCCACCCTGCCCGGGATGGAGGCGGTGGACCGCCTCGTCGCCGACGTCTGGGCCACCGGGCTGTCGCCGGACAGCCACCCGGCCCGGTTCATCCGCGACCGGCTCGACACCCTGGGCGCGGTGCCGATCGCCCGGCTCGGCCGGGTGGAGCCCGGCCAGCGGATCCGGGTCGGCGGGATCGTCACCCACCGGCAGCGCCCGGCGACCGCGGGCGGGGTCACCTTCCTCAACCTGGAGGACGAGACCGGAATGCTCAATGTCACTTGCTCCCCGGGCCTCTGGCAGCGCTACCGTCGAGTCGCCCGCACCAGCACCGCACTGGTGGTGCGGGGCCGGTTGCAGCGGCACGAGGGAGTCACCAGCCTCACCGCGGACCGGCTGGACGCGATCGAGCCTCCCGTGGCTCCGGCATCCCGGGATTTCCGCTGAGCGGAGTGATCCACATTACGGTTTCCGGGGCCGGTAGGCGGGAGACTTCCGGCACGCGCGGGCAGAGTGGCCCGCCCGGCATGGGGGAAGAACGATGACCCTGAACAGCACGCACATCGGTGGAGTGGCGAACGCCCGGCGCACCCGGCTGGCCGCCGGTTGGTCGCCGGCTTCCGACCCGGAGGCCCGCGAGTACCAGGTGACCGACGGCCCGGTGGCCAACGCCCACCGCTCCCGCGCGGAGGAGCAGGACCCCGCCGGCGGCGGCGAGTCCTGACCCGGAGCGCCACCACCGGCCTGCGGGAGTCGGGTGGCGCGGGTGACTAGGCTCGACCGGGTGGAGCAGACTCGAACGCTGACCCCCCGTACCGCCGTCATCTGGTCGGTGCTCCGGGGCGAGCTGGAGCGCCGTGCCGGTGAGCGGCTCACCGTGCTCGACGTCGGCGGCGGGACCGGCGGATTCGCCGTTCCGCTCGCCGAGGCCGGTCACTGGGTCACCGTGGTCGACGCCAGCCCCGACGCGCTCGCCGCGCTGGCCCGCCGGGCCGCCGAGGCCGGGGTCGCCGACCGGGTCCGCGCGGTGCAGGGCGACGGCGACGCGCTCGCCGGGCTGGTCGAGCCGGCCAGCGTCGACCTGGTGCTCTGCCACTCCGTCCTCGAGGTGGTCGACGAGCCGGCGTCGGTGGTGTCGGCGCTGGTCGGCGCGCTGCGCCACGGCGGCGCGGCCAGCGTGCTGGTGGCCGGCCGGGCCGCGGCCGTGCTCGGCCGGGCGATGAACGGTCACCTCGACGTGGCCGCCGCGCTCGCCGCCGACGCGCACGGCAACGCCGGGCCGCGGGACACCCTCCGCCGCCGGTACGACGTCGACGGCGCCGCCGCGCTGCTGACCGACGGCGGCCTCACGGTCGAGGAGATCCACGGGGTACGCGTCCTCGCCGACCTGCTCCCCGCCGCGGTGGCGGACGGCCAGCCGGCCGCCCTGGTCGAGCTGGAGCGGGCCCTGGCGGCCCGGTCGCCGTACCGGGACCTCGCCGCCCAGCTGCACCTCTTCGCCCGCCGCCCGGCATGACCGGCCCGTCGCCCGCCTCGGCCGGGCGACCCGGTCCGCTCGACCCGGTCGCCCCGCGCTACGGCGGCGGCAGCCTCGCCGACGTGCTGCCCAGCGCCCTGGCGGTGCTCGGCGTCCCCGGTGCGGTCGACCTGCTCGGTCTGGGTCCCCGGCTGGCCGGGGTACGCCGGATCGCCGTGCTGCTGGTGGACGGGCTCGGCTGGTACCAGATCCCGACCGCCGCCCCGTACGCGCCGACCCTCGCCGGCCTCGCCGCCACCGTCGGCGCCCCGCTCACCTCCGGCTTCCCCTCCACCACCCCGACCAGCCTGGTCAGCCTGGGCACCGGCGCCGCCTCCGGCGCGCACGGCGTGCTCGGGTTCAAGGTCCGGGTCCCCGACACCGACCGGGTGCTCAGCCACATCGAGTGGGCCGGGGACCCGGATCCGCTGGCCTGGCAGCCGGTGCCCACCCAGTACGAGCGGGCCCGCGCCGCCGGCGTCGCGGTCACCGTGGTCAGCCGCCCCGAGTACGCCGGCAGCGGCCTCACCCTCGCGGCCAACCGGGGCGGCGACTACCGGGGCGCCTCCGAGGTCGACGGGCTCGCCCGGCAGATGCTCACCGCCCTCGCGGCGGGCGCCGGCCCGACCCTGGTCTCCGGCTACCACCCCGACCTGGACCGCACGGCCACCTCACCGGGGTCGACTCGGCGCCCTGGCGGCTCGCCGCCGCCGGCGTGGACCGGCTGCTCGTCCGGCTGGTCGACGGGCTGCCGCCGGACGCCGCACTGCTCGTCACCGCCGACCACGGCCAGCTCAACGTGCCGCAGGGCCGGCGCGTCGACTTCGACACCGACGCCCGGCTGCGGGCCGGGGTGCGGGTGATCGCCGGCGAGCCCCGGGTCCGCTACCTGCACGTCGAGCCGGGCGCGGTCGCCGACGTGACGGCCGCCTGGTCGGCGGTGCTGGGCGACGCCGCGCGGGTGACGACCCGCGACGAGGCGGTGGCGACCGGCTGGTTCGGGCCGGTGCCCGAGGAGCACCTGCGCCGGATCGGCGACGTGGTGGTGGTCTGCCGCGACACGTGGGCGGTGGTCGCCACCCGGTCGGAGAAGCCGATGGAGTCGCGCCTGGTGGCGTACCACGGCGCGGACACCGCGGCCGAGATGACCATCCCGCTGCTGGTCGTCCGGGGCTGACCGGCGGCCGCCGGGTGGTCGGACCGTTCGGTTGTCGGACCCGGCGGCTAACCTGCGGGGATGGGCCGCAGCCAGTCGTTGCCCCGGGGCGACGATCCGCGCTTCGGGCCGGACGCCGACGACACCGGCTGCTCGATCCTGCACGTGGACATGGACGCGTTCTTCGCCTCGGTCGAGGTGCGCCGCCGCCCCGAGCTGCGCGGCCGGCCCGTCGTGGTCGGCGGCATCGGGCCGCGCGGCGTGGTCAGTTCCGCCAGCTACGAGGCCCGCCGGTACGGCGTCCGCAGCGCCATGCCCACCGCTCGGGCCCGGGCGCTCTGCCCGCACGCCGTCTACCTGCCGCCCGAATTCACGCAGTACACGGCGGCCTCCCGGGCGGTGATGCGGATCTTCCGGGACGTCACCCCGCTGGTCGAGCCGCTCTCCCTGGACGAGGCCTTCCTCGAGGTGGCCGGCGCCCGGCGGCTCTTCGGCTCGCCGGTGGAGATCGCCCGGCTGATCCGCCGTCGGGTCGCCGAGGAGCAGCGGCTGAGCTGCTCGGTCGGGGTGGCGCCGAGCAAGTTCGTGGCCAAACTCGGCTCCACCCGGGCCAAGCCGGACGGCCTGCTCGTGGTGCCGGCGGCCCAGGTGCTCGACTTCCTGCACCCGCTGCCGGTGTCGGCGCTGTGGGGGGTGGGGGAGCGGTCCGCCGAGGCGCTGCGCCGCCTCGGCCTGAGCACCGTCGGCGACCTCGCCGAGGCGCCCATCGGCCTGCTCCGCCGGGCGGTCGGCGAGGCCTCCGCCACCCACCTGCACGAGCTGGCCTGGGGGCGGGACCCGCGCCGGGTCAGTCCGGAGCACGTGGAGAAGTCGATCGGCGCGGAGGTGACCTTCGACGTCGACGTCGTCGACCCGACGGAGATCCGCCGGTCGCTGCTCGCCCTCGCCGAGAAGGTCGGCGCCCGGCTGCGCGGCGCCGGGCAGGTGGGGCGGACGGTGTCGCTGAAGGTCCGGCTGGCCGACTTCCGCACGGTCAACCGGTCCCGCACCCTGGGCGTGTCGACCGACACCGCCCGGGAGCTGTTCGACACCGCCTGGGCGCTGTGGACCGCCCTCGACCCGGGGGAGCCGATCCGCCTGGTCGGCGTACGGGTGGAGGGGCTGGCCGCTGCCGGTGAGACGCCGCGCCAGCTCACCCTGGGGGCGCCGGAGCGCGGCTGGCGGGAGGCGGAGGCGGCGGCCGACGCCGCGGCTGCCCGATTCGGGCGGTCCGTCATAGGTCCGGCCAGTCTTCTCGGCAAGCGTCATCCGGGTCGAGACGAAAATCCGACCCGGCCATAGGTCGTCCCGCTTTCCGACGCGCGAGCCCCCTCGTAGACTTGCGGGTAAGCAGCCGGTTGGCTGCCACGGTCTGTCGGCCCGAGCGGGCCGACCAACGTGACCGGGGAGGAGTGCCGTGCCGCTCTCGGAGCACGAGCAGCGGCTGTTCGAGCAGATCGAGCGGTCGCTTGCCGAGGACCCCAAATTCGCCTCGGCCGTGCGCGCCAGCGACCCGCGTTTCCACGCGCGGCGTCGCGTGCTCGTCGCTGCCGGCGTGGTCATCGCTGGTTTGGCCCTGTTGGTCTACGGCGTCGTGATCACGACCCCGCTGCTGTCGGTGGCGGGTTTCGTCATCATGCTGGCGGCGCTGGGCTACGCGGTGCAGTCGCACCGCCGGTCCCAGTCGCCGGACCTCCACGTGGTCGGCGGCACGACGAGCCGCCGTCGCCCCCGTGGTCGTACGGGTCGGCGGGGGTCGTTCCTCGACCGGATGGAGGACCGGTGGCGGCAGCGCCCGGAGGGGCACCGCTGACCGCGTCACGCTGCTGACCACGTCGCACCGCTGAGGCGGGGTGACGCGACGGCGTGTCGTCGGATTCGTCCGGCGAGCGTGGTCGCCCTTCTGCGCCCTGCTGCGCCCCCCACGAGCCGGGCGAACCGCCTTCCCGGCGATCCTGCACCCGGCGCCCCTTGAACCCCGGCGGCTGGGCGGTGTCCCGTCCGCCGGCGGGGGAGCGCCGGCGGACGGGACCCGGTCAGCGGGCCAGGCGGCCGGCCAGCAGGCGACGCGGACTCCACCGCACCACGAGGTGCCGCACCTGGCCGGCCGCGGCGACCAGCCGGGTGGAGGCGTCCGAGATGGCCCGCCGCCAGCGCAGCAGCACCGACGGCGGCAGCACGGCCGCCAGCAGGCGGGTACGTCGGTCGGCCTGCGCGGCGAGCGCCCCGCGGACGCTGCGCAGCGCCGGGTGCAGCGCCTCGCCGGTGAGCGGATCGCGCGCGTACCGGGCCCGCTCCTCGGCGCGGCCGAGCAGCCGGGCCGCGGTGGCCGCCGAGGCGTCCCCGGTGAGCGTGTCCCGGACCAGCCGGTCGGCGGTCGCCCGGGGCGTCTCCGTCCGGTCGACCGGCACCCGGAAGTCCACCAGCGTGTCCAGCAGTTCGTCCCAGGCGGCGTGGGCGTCCGCGCGGGCCCGGTCGGCGTCCGCACCGACCATCACCTCGCGGGCCCCACCCGGGCTGCCGGGGCCGGCGTCCAGCACGGTGGCCGTCGGCCCGTGCGCCCGGGCGCGCCGGCGCCGGCGCAGCGCCCTGCGCAGCAGCGCCGGCGCGGCGAGCAGCGCCAGCAGGGCGAGCGCGCCGGCCGTCCACCACGGCCAGACCGGGGCCTGCCGGGTCGGGCCGCCACCGTCCAGGGCGAGGCCCCCGTCGGTCTCCTTGTCGGTGCGGTCCGGCCCGTTCGGACCGGCCGAGGGGTCGGCCGCGCCCGGGGCGGACGTGCTGCCCGTCGTCGGGTTGGTCTCCTCCGGAGCGTCGGTGTCCGGGGCCCAGGGCGACCGGATCGAGCCCTGGATGCTCGCCGCCGGGGTGGCGTCGAACGGCACCCAGCCGATGCCGCCGAAGAAGACCTCCGTCCAGGCGTGCAGGTTCCGGTTGGTCAGCACGTACGCGCCGCCGCCGGAGTTGCTGCCGTTGGCGAAGCCGAACGCCACCCGGGCCGGGATGCCGGCCCGGCGGACCAGCCACGCCAGCGCGGCGGCGTACTGCTGGCAGAAGCCGACCTTGGTGGCGAGGAAGTCGGTGATGTCGTCGCCGCTCGTGCCGCCCTTGGTGGCGAGCGAGTAGGTGAAGCCGTTCTCGACCGAGAAGTAGTCGTAGATGGCCCGCACCTTGTCGTAGTCGTTCTGCCTGCCCTTGACGAGCTGGTCGACCAGCTTGTCGACCTCCCGTACCACCGGGGCCACGGTCTGCTGGCGCAGCACCGGGTCGTCGGCGGAGAGCGACGGCGCCGCGCGCAGCGCCGAGGGGTTGTACGTCGAGCGGACGTAGTCGAACGAGTAGCGCTTGCTCCGGGAGTTCTCCCGGTTGGAGAAGAGGATCTGCAGGTTCGGGTCGTAGAGCCAGCTGCCGCTGAGGTCGTCCGTCTTCACCGGCTCCGCGTACACCGGCAGCAGGGGCATGTTGAGGTTCTTGGTCACCTCGACGGTCGCCCGGTAGTGCTGCTGCTCGACGCCCCGGCCGGCCCGCTCGGTCGGGTCGGGCAGGCGCCGGTTGGCCGGCTGGCCGGTCGGGACCCGCACCCGGAAGCCGTCCGGGCGCAGCTCGTCGGCCACCCCGAAGCGCAGGTAGAACGGGGACGCCTCGGTGGTGGTGACCTTGACCAGGTCGGTCACGTCGGACTGGTTGAGCTGGCCGCTCAGCGCGGCGAAGAGGTCGATCCGGCCCGGGCTGCCGCCCTGCCCCGGCCGCCCGGTGCCGTTGCCCGTCCCGGAGCCGACCGCGTCCATCAGGCCACCGGTCATCCCCGGCACGACCAGCGGCAGCGCCACGGCCAGCGCGACGCCGACCACGGCGAGCCGGCGACCGGCGGCGGCCAGCGGCGACGCCTCCCACACGTCGACGTCCCGGCCCTCGCCGGTGAACCGGCGGCCGAACCGGCGCACCCGGTCGACGTTGTCGGTGACCAGGAGCCAGAGGTACCCGCAGGCGCCCACCACGAACGGGGTCGCGGGGACGCTGTCCACGTAGACCGCCACCGGCACCGAGTAGATCGCCAGCATCGGCAGGCCGGCCAGCGCCGGCCGGCGCAGCCCCACGGTCAGCACGTCGACCACGATCGCGACCCCGCCGATGCCGAGCACCGCGAGGAACAGCAGCGAGTCGACGTCGGGCACCTGCACGCCGTACGACCGCATGTCCTGCACCGACGCGCCGAGCAGCTCGCCGAAGTGGCCGAAGGTGCTCGGGGTGGGCAGGAACGCGAGCACCTCGGTGCCGCCCGGGAAGATCCAGGTCAGGCCGAGCAGCAGGCCGGCGAGCATGGCCAGCACCTGGCCCCAGAGCGGGGCCCGGACCAGCCGGCTCAGCGCGGCCGCCCCGGCCACCACCGCCACCACGATGGCCGCCTGGATCAGCCACGTCCAGCGCTCGAAGATGGCCGACAGCGGCGCCGCGGCCAGCAGGGTCGCCGCGGCGGCGACGAAGCCGAGGTTCCGGGTCGCGGTCACGAGGTCGTCCTTCCGGTCATCGCACGCCCCCGGCGACCGTCTCGGCGAGCGCCGCGCGCAGCGCGAAGCCCTGCGAGCCGCGGGCCGCCTGCGGCCACAGCACCGGCAGCCGGCCGCCGTGGTCCACGCCGATCACCCGCCACCCGCTCTGCAGCAGGGCGAGCGCCGCGGCGCCGTGCGCGTGCTCCGCCTCGGCGCGGGCCTTCGGCGGGAGGTTGAGCCAGGTGGAGCTGTCCAGCACGAAGCCGACGCAGGTGGCGCCGTTGCCCCGCAGCCCGCCGAGCAGTTCCGCCTCGGCCGTGCTCAGCGAGCCGAACAGGCCGATGATCAGCCCGCCGTCGGCCCGCTGCCGGACCCGGTGCACCAGCGTGGCGATCTCGGCCCGCTTGTCCAGCCGGACCTCGGCGAGGTGGTCGAGGAGCACCCCCTCGCCGGTTCCCTCGGTCGCGTCCACGTCGGTGTCGGAGCCGGTGACCAGGCGCAGCTTGTAGCCGGCCTGACGCAGGTGCACCGCGATGCTGGCCGCGGCGGACACCGCCCACTCGAAGCTCGCCGTCGGGCCGTCGCCCCGGTGGCCGAAGGCGCGGGTGTCCAGCACGACCGTCGCCCGGCTCTCCCAGGGCTGCTCCTCGCGACGCACCATCAGCTCGCCGGTGCGGGCGGTCGACTTCCAGTGCACCCGGCGCAGGTCGTCGCCCATCCGGTACTCCCGGGTGGCCGCGTCGTCCTCGCCGTGCACCGCCACCGAGCGGGCCCGGCTGTCGCCGCTGCCGGCGTACTCGCCGGGGAGGCGGACCGAGGGGAGCGGGGTGACCTGCGGGATGACGGTGAGGTGGTCGGTGCTGGGGAAGGCGCGGGTCAGCTCGCACAACCCGAACGGGTCGGTGAGCCGGACCACCAGCGGGCCCACCTCGTACCGGCCACGCACGTCGGCGCGGACCGTGTACGCCACCGAACTGGCCTGGTGCGCGCCGAGCCGCTCCAGCACCACCCGGGGTCGACTGCCCAGGGCGTACGGCAGCCGGTCCTCCAGCAGCAGGGTGCCGGTGGGCAGCCGGGACAGGTTCTGCAGCCGCAGCACCACCCGGGAGCTGGCCCCGACCGGCGCCCGGTGCGGCTCCAGGGACCGGTTGCAGGCGAGCTTGTAGCGGCTGCGCCCGACGTAGGCCGCCGCGAGCAGCGGCAGGACGGCGAGCAGGATGGCCACCCGCAGCAGGTCCTTCTCGCCGAGGATGCCGGCGGAGACCGCGGCGGCCACCGCGGCCGCCAGGAAGGAGCGGCCCCGGGTGGTGAGTCCGCGCAGGCCGTCGCGCACCTCACGGCCTCCGCGGCTCGAACGGACCGCGGCCGTTGCCGGTGGCGGGCCGGGTGTCGTACGGGGAGCGCTTGCGGTCGTGCGGCAACGGCAGCCGGTGCACCAGCTCGGCGACGATCGCGTCGGTGGTGCGGCGGGCCAGCTGCGCGTCGGCGGTCGGGATGATGCGGTGCGCCAGCACCGGCACCGCGAGCGCCTGCAGGTCGTCGGGGAGGACGTAGTCGCGCCCCTCCAGGGCGGCCACCGCGCGGGCCGTGCGCAGCAGCTGGAGGGTGGCCCGGGGGGAGGCGCCGAGGCGCAGGTCCGGGGCCTCGCGGGTGGCGGTGACCAGGTCGATCGCGTACTGCTTGACGGCGTCGGCGACGTGCACCTGCCGGACGGTGGCGATGAGCTGGCGGACGGTGGCCGCGTCGGAGACCGGGCGCAGCTCGTTCAGCGGGTCGGTGGCCCCGTGACCGTCCAGCATGGCCAGCTCGGCGCCGACGTCCGGGTAGCCCATCGCGATCCGAGCGGTGAACCGGTCGCGCTGCGCCTCCGGCAGCGGGTACGTCCCCTCCATCTCGATCGGGTTCTGCGTCGCGATCACCATGAACGGGGTCTGCAGCTGGTAGGTGACCCCGTCGACCGTGACCTGCCGCTCCTCCATGCACTCCAGCAGGGCGGACTGGGTCTTCGGCGAGGCCCGGTTGATCTCGTCGCCGACCACCAGGTTGGCGAAGACCGCGCCGGGGCGGAACTCGAAGTCGTGGTTCTCCTGGTTGTAGACGCTGACCCCGGTGACGTCGCTGGGCAGCAGGTCGGGGGTGAACTGGATCCGGCGCACCGAGCAGTCGATCGAGCGGGCGAGAGCCTTGGCCAGCTTGGTCTTGCCGACGCCGGGGACGTCCTCGATGAGCAGGTGACCCTCGGCGAGCAGCACGGCCAGGGCGAGCCGGACGGTCGCCGTCTTGCCCTCGATCACCTGCTCGATGTTGGTCACGATGGCTTCGCTGGCAGCGCGGAACTCGTCGTGCGGCAGCAGACCGCCCACCTCGTCCCAGGTCTGTTGTGTCACGGGCCTCCTCCTCGTCGCCGGACGGCAGCTCTGTATAGAGCACCTGGACCCGCCGTTGGGTTCGCGACGTGCGAGCCTCGTCTGCCGCAAAAATCTCACTGGTTCTCAGGCTAACCATGTTTACCGCTGTCGCCGACCCCCGCAGCCGGTCGGTCGGTTACGCCCGGAATATTCGTCAGGTCGGGGGAATCGGGCGGTCACGGGCCGTCGTCGCCGGGCCGTCCGGGGGCCGGTCCAGCCCGGCGCGCGTCCCGACCAGCGGTAGTGGTCGGCGTGGACGGCCGCGGGGCGGGTACACTCCCGGGCATGGCCGGAGTCTTCCTGCTTCTTACCGGGCCGTGCTGATGCGCTGACGCGCGACAGCACGGCGGCCCCTCCTGCGCGAGGGGCTTTTTTGTGCCCTGAGCAGAGCTCCCCACATCCGACCTGAAGCGCCGAGGAGACGCCATGAGCGAGGCAGCCGCACCGGCGACCGACATCCCCCCGTTCCGGTACACCGCGACCCTGGCCGGCGACATCGAGCACCGCTGGCAGGAGACCTGGGCGCGGGAGGGCACCTTCCACGCGCCGAACCCGACCGGGCCGCTGGCCGACCCGGACCATCCGCGGGCGGGCGCGGAGAAGCTGTACGTGCTGGACATGTTCCCCTATCCCTCCGGCGCCGGCCTGCACGTCGGTCACCCGCTCGGCTACATCGGCACCGACTGCTTCGCCCGCTACCAGCGGATGGCCGGGCGGAACGTGCTGCACGCGATGGGCTTCGACGCGTTCGGCCTGCCCGCCGAGCAGTACGCGGTGCAGACCGGCACCCACCCGCGGACCACCACGGTGGCGAACATCGAGCGGTACAAGGAGCAGCTGCGCCGGCTGGGCCTGGCCCACGACGAGCGCCGCACGGTGGCCACCATCGACACCGACTTCTACCGCTGGACCCAGTGGATCTTCCTGCAGATCTTCAACTCCTGGTACGACCCGGACGCGAAGAAGGCCCGGCCGGTCGCCGAGCTGATCGCCGAGTTCGAGGGGGGCACCCGGCCGACCCCGGACGGCCGCCCCTGGTCCGAGCTGACCGTGGCCGAGCGGCGGGCGATCGTCGACGACCACCGGCTGGCGTACGTCTCCGAGGCGCCGGTGAACTGGTGCCCGGGGCTGGGCACCGTGCTGGCCAACGAGGAGGTCACCGCCGACGGCCGCTCCGAGCGGGGCAACTTCCCGGTCTTCAAGCGCAACCTGAAGCAGTGGATGATGCGGATCACCGCGTACGGCGACCGGCTGCTGGACGACCTGGACACCCTGGACTGGCCGGAACCGATCAAGCTGCAGCAGCGCAACTGGATCGGCCGGTCCCAAGGGGCGCACATCGACTTCCCGGTCGCGCCCACTGGTTCCGGTTTTGCGGGCGAAGCCCGCATCGGAGTATTCACCACCCGGCCGGACACCATCTTCGGCGCCACCTACATGGTGCTGGCCCCCGAGCACGAGCTGGTCGACCTGCTGGTGCCGGCGAGCTGGCCGGAGGGGACGAAGGACGCCTGGACCGGCGGGCACGCCAGCCCGCGGGCGGCCGTCGAGGCGTACCGGAAGGCCGCCGCGGCCAAGACGGAGGTGGAGCGGCAGGCCGACACCCGGGAGAAGACCGGCGTCTTCGTCGGCGCGTACGCGACCAACCCGGTCACCGGCAGCCCGATCCCGATCTTCATCGCCGACTACGTGCTGGCGGGCTACGGCACCGGCGCGATCATGGCGGTGCCGGCGCAGGACGAGCGGGACTGGGCGTTCGCCGAGGTCTTCGACCTGCCGATCGTGCGTACCGTGCAGCCGGCCGGCGGCTTCGACGGCAAGGCGTACACCGGGGACGGGCCGGCGATCAACAGCGCCGCGCCCGACCGCGGCCTGGACCTGAACGGCCTGGGGGTCGCCGACGCCAAGGCGACGATCATCGCCTGGCTGGAGGCGAACGGGCACGGCGCCGGCGCGGTGACCTACCGGCTGCGCGACTGGCTGTTCTCCCGGCAGCGCTACTGGGGTGAGCCGTTCCCGATCGTGTACGACGAGACCGGCGCCGCCATCGCGCTGCCCGAGTCGATGCTGCCGGTCGAGCTGCCCGAGGTGGACGACTTCTCGCCGAAGACGTTCGACCCGGAGGACGCCGGCAGCAACCCGGAGACCCCGCTGTCGCGGCGGCGCGACTGGGTGGAGGTGGAGCTGGACCTGGGTGACGGGCCGAAGCGCTACACCCGGGAGACAAACGTGATGCCGCAGTGGGCCGGCTCCTGCTGGTACGAGCTGCGCTACCTGGACCCGACGAACTCCGAGCGGTTCGTCGACCCGGCGAACGAGGCGTACTGGATGGGGCCGCGCGGGGCGGGCGACTGCGGGGGCACCGACCTGTACGTCGGCGGCGCCGAGCACGCCGTGCTGCACCTGCTGTACGCCCGGTTCTGGCACAAGGTGCTGTTCGACCTGGGGCACGTCTCGTCGTTCGAGCCGTTCCGCAAGCTGTTCAACCAGGGCATGATCCAGGCGTACGCGTTCCGGGACTCCCGCGAGGCCGTGGTGCCGGCGGAGGAGGTCGTCGAGGTCGACGGCCGCTTCTTCCACGGCGAGGCCGAGGTGCGTCGCGAGTACGGCAAGATGGGCAAGTCGCTGAAGAACGTCGTCACCCCGGACGAGATGTGCGCGGCGTACGGCGCGGACACCTTCCGGGTGTACGAGATGTCGATGGGCCCGCTGGAGGTGTCCCGCCCCTGGGACACCCGGGCGGTCGTCGGGTCGTACCGGTTCCTGCAGCGGGTCTGGCGGGCGATCGTCGACGAGCAGACCGGTGACCCGCGGGTCACCGACGTGCCGGCGGACGAGGCCACCCGGCGGCTGCTGCACCAGGTGGTCGACGGGGTCCGCGGCGACATGGAGGGGATCCGGTTCAACACCGCGATCGCCAAGCTGATCGAGCTGACCAACGCGCTGACCCGGCTGTCCGCCACGCCGCGGGAGGTGGCCGAGCCGCTGGTGCTGATGCTGGCGCCGTTCGCCCCGCACGTCGCCGAGGAGCTGTGGCGGCGGCTGGGCCACGACAGCTCGCTGGCGTACGCGGACTTCCCGACCGCCGACCCGGCGGTGCTGGTCGCCGAGACGGTGACCTACCCGGTGCAGATCAACGGCAAGGTCCGCGGCCGGATCGAGGTTCCCGCCGACGCCGACGAGGAGTCGGTGCGGGCCGCCGCGCTGGAGGCGGTCGCCGGTCAGCTGGCCGGCAAGGAGCCCCGCAAGGTCATCGTGGTGACGGGCCGGATGGTCTCGGTCGTCGCCTGACGCTCGCCGGCCCGGAGGCGCGCCCCAGCTCGGGGCGCGCCTCCGGCGTGTCCGGGTCAGGGCTCGCGGTGGTGGGCGGCGGTCACCGCGACCAGCGCGGCCACGACGGGCCAGACCGCGAAGACCACCCAGGAACCCCGGACGGTCGGGGGACAAGGCCGTCAGGCCAGGACGCCGGCCTCGACCGTGGCCCGGTGGACGCGCAGCCACTCCTGCGAGTGCCGAACCGCGTCGCACCGGGGCGCCAGGCCGACGCCGGCCCGGTCCGGGTGCCGCAGCAGCGCGGCGACGAAGCCGGCGTTCGCCGGGGGCGTGCGGCGGACGGTGTCGCCGACCCGGACCACCTCGGCGGGCATCAGCCCGGGACCGCCCGGCGCTGCCGTTCGGCGCGCCACCAGCGGTGGATCAGCACCACGCTGGCGATCAGGCCGAGGCTGGCCGGCGCGGCGGCGTACCAGTTGACGTGGCCCGGCGAGCCGACCGCCGCGCCGATGGCGGCGTAGCCGAAGGCGGTCGGAGCGGAGGCGATCACGCTGCCGGCCAGGAACGGCAGCACCCGGGCGCCGGTCGTGCCGTAGCCGTAGCTGACCAGCCCGAAGCTGGCGATCGGCAGCAGCCGGACGGTGACGACGCCGAACACGCTCTGCCGGGCGAACCAGCCGTCGAGCCGGGCCAGCCGGCCGCGCACCCGTTCGGCGACGAAGTCCCGGCCGAGCAGGCGGCCGACGGTGAAGCCGAGCGCCGCCGCCAGCAGCGCCGCGCCGAGGGCGTACGCGGCGCCCTCCAGGGGACCGAAGATCGCCCCGGCGGCGAGCGTGACGAAGGTCCGCGGGACCAGTGCCACCAGCAGCAGCGCCCCGCCGATGATCGCGGCGACCGGGGCGTACCCGTCGACGGAGTCGGCCAGCCGGGGGAGTTGGGCCGGGTCCGGCCGGGGCACCAGGAGCAGCAGGACGGCGAAGCCGGCGAGCAGCGCCAGGAGCAGGGCGAAGCGGCGCGCCGACGGCTGTCGGAGCAGCCGCCGGACGGCGAGGATCACGCCCGGGCGGCGGCCGCCACCGCGGCGCGGCGTTCCGAGCGGAGCCGCTCGGACCAGGTGTCGTCGAGCGCGGGGAGCTGGTGGATGCCGGTGGCCCAGCGCAGCAGCAGGTCGGCCAGGGCCGGGTTGCGGGCCAGGGCGGGCCCGTGCGAGTACGTGCCGAGCAGCTTGCCCCGCCACGCGCCCTCGGTGCCGCCGTCGTTGCCGACCCCGGCGGTGACCCGGGCCAGCGGCGACACGCCCGGTCCGAGGTGGGTGCGTCCGCCGTGGTTCTCGAAACCGGTCAGCGCGGGGACGCCCAGCCGCGGGTCGACCTCGCCGGCCAGCTCGCCGACGGCCCGGGTGGGGCCGCGGTCGGAGGAGAGGTCGAGCAGCTCCAGCCCGGCGCACTTGGTGCCCTTGGCGAAGAACGAGGTGCCGAGGAGCTGGTAGCCGGCGCAGACGCCGAAGACCACCGAGCCCTGGGCCACCGCGCGGTGCAGGCCACCGTCGGCGAGCAGCCGCTGGGCGCCGAGCGCCTGCGGGCCGTCCTCGCCGCCGCCGATCAGGTAGATGTCGGCGGTGGCGGGCAGCCGCTGGTCGGAGCGGACCTCCAGCACCTCGACCGGCATGCCGCGCAGCTGGGCCCGGCGGGCCAGGATCAGCATGTTGCCCCGGTCGCCGTAGGTGGAGAGCAGGTCGGGGTAGATCCAGACGATGCGGAGGCTCTCAGTTGACACGGTCCAGCTCCGCTCGGATGTCCTGGAAGGCGGTGTAGTTGGCGATGACCTCAAGGCGGCCCGGTGGCACCGCCCGGATCGCGTCGTCGAAGGTCCGGACGTGCTGGAACGGCACGCCGTTGACGTCCAGCCGGACGGCCAGGTCGTACGCCCGGTCGCCGGTGATCAGGACCTGCCGGCCGCGCAGCGGGGCGAAGTCGACGTCGAAGAGCCAGGAGGTGTCCAGCCCGTCGGGGTCGCGGGCGTTGATGGAGAGCAGGGTGGGCGCCTCGTCGGCCATGTCGAACGCCTCCAGCCAGCTGGCCGGGTTCTTGGCCAGCAGCAGCCGGATGTTGCGCCCGTCCCGGTCCACCTGGGCGTAGCGGCCGGCGACCGAGGCGACCGTGCCGAGCCGGGAGACCGCGTCCACCGGGCGGACGCCGAACTCGGCGGCGACGGCGAGGGCGGTCGCCGCGTTGCCCAGGTTGACCTTGCCGGGGAGCTGGAGCTGCACCTTGTGCCAGGCGCCGGTCGGGTCGAGCACGCCGTCGTCCTCGACGGTCCACTGCGGCTCGGGGCGGCGCAGCGGGCAGCCGGTGCACCACCACTGCTCACCTGAGCGCTGGATGGTGGAGCCGCACTCGGGGCACACCCACGAGTCGTCGTGCCAGCGCTGGCCGGCGCTGAACCAGCTGACGTGCGGCGGGATGTGGCCGCGGGCCGGGTCGGCCGGCGGGGTGGCGGCCCAGACCACCATCGGGTCGTCGGCGTTGGCGACCACCCGCACGTCGGGGTGCTGGACCAGCGCAGCGCGCCAGAGCTGCGCCATCATGGCGACCTCCTTGGCCCGGTCGAGCTGGTCGCGGGAGAGGTTGAGCAGCGCCACGACGTGCGGCTCGGTGGCCTCCAGCACCTGGGCGAGGTAGTGCTCGTCGACCTCCAGCACGGCGTACGGGGTGCTGCCGGCCTTCGCCAGGGCCGAGGTGTGGCCGGTGGGCATGTTGGCGCCGAAGGAGTTGGTGGCGACCCGGCCGAGCACGCCGACGGCCGCGGTGGTGAGCCGGGTGGTGGTGGTCTTGCCGTTGGTGCCGGAGACCAGGGCGATCGCGCGCCCCGCCGCCAGGTGTACGAGCAGGTCCGGGTCGATCTTGAGGCCGATCCAGCCGCCGATCACCGAGCCGTCGCCCCGGCCGGCGGCCCGCGACAGCGCCGCGGCGGTCCGCGACACAGAGCTGGCCACCTTTGCCCGCAGGGGCATCTTCGCGTCCGTCACCCGAGCGAGGTTACCGGACCCGTGGACCCGCCAGATCGCCGCCGACGGCGATCCGTTCGGCCGGGGTGGCGCGGCGGACGGCCGGCCGGCGTTCGGCCGGATGGGGTCGATCAATGTCGGGTAGCGGACGCCGCTCGGGGGCGGCTCCGGCCCTCCACTCCGCTCCACCCCTTCTGACGTGCTCTTTTGCGCTCGGAAACGCCGCGCCACGCGGGCGTTTCTGGTTGCGGGTGGAGGGAAGTGGAGTAGAGTGGGGCGCAATGGTGAGGCCGGGAGGGCCGCACCGGCCCGGGGGGTCAGCGGCGCCGCGAACGCCGCTCAGGGCGAGGGGGTTGGGCCGATGTTCCTCGGCACCCACACTCCGCGCCTGGACGACAAGGGCCGGTTGATCCTTCCGGCGAAGTTCCGGGATGAGCTGGCGGGGGGTGTCGTGATCACCAAAGGGCAGGAGCGCTGTCTCTACGTCTTCCCGATGCCCGAGTTCCAGCGGATCGCGGAGCAGTTGCGCGCGCAGCCGATGACGCACAAGGCGGCCCGGGCCTACAGCCGGGTCTTCTTCGCCAGCGCGCACGACGAGGTCCCGGACAAGCAGGGCCGGGTGACCATCCCGGGGCACCTGCGCTCGTACGCCGCCCTCGACCGCGATCTGGTCGTGATCGGCGCGAGCACCCGGGTGGAGATCTGGGACAGGGCGGCCTGGGAGGCCTACCTCGCGGAGAGCGAAGACGACTTCGCCGACATCGAGGAGGGGGTGCTGCCCGGCGGTCTGTAGGGCGTGGCGACGCCCGGCGTACTGCGAGATCTCCAGCCGCTTTCGAGTTCCTGGCACCCCTTCCCCGGTGCCAGGCGCACGATCCGTATCGGGGGGCCGCGGCCTCCGGCGGGCGGGGAGCGGATGGGGATCTGGCGGTATGGCGAGGCGTCGTGGCGACGACAGGACGCGACAGGACGGAAGCGGGTTTCAACCAGTGGGGGTCGACATGGGGGAGCTACGTGGCACGCACGTGCCGGTGCTGCTCGAGCGGTGTCTCGAGTTGCTGGCCCCCGCGCTGGGTCGGAACGGACGCACCGTCCACGTCGACGCGACGCTCGGGCTCGCCGGGCACGCCGAGGCGGTCCTGGAGGCGCACCCGAACACGGTGCTGATCGGCCTGGACCGGGACACCGAGGCCCTCGCCCACTCGCGGGTCCGGCTGGCCCGGTTCGCCGACCGGATCCACCTCGAGCACGCCGTCTACGACGAGCTGCCCGAGGTGCTCGACCGGCTCGGCTACCCGGCGATCGACGGGATCCTGTTCGACCTCGGCGTCTCGTCCCTGCAACTGGACGCGCCCGACCGCGGGTTCGCGTACGCGCAGGACGCGCCGCTGGACATGCGGATGGACCAGACCCGGGGGGTGACCGCCGAGGAGGTGGTCAACACGTACGGCCACCCGGAGCTGGCCCGGGTGCTGCGGGTGTACGGCGAGGAGAAGTTCGCCGGGCGGATCGCCTCGGCGATCATCCGGGAGCGGGAGCGGGCCCGGATCACCTCGTCGGCGCGGCTGGCCGAGCTGGTCAGGGAGAGCATTCCGGCACCAGCCCGACGAACCGGTGGACACCCGGCAAAGAGAACGTTTCAGGCTTTACGGATCGAGGTAAACAAGGAGCTGGCAGCGCTGGAGACGGCGCTGCCGGCCGCTCTCGACAAGCTCACCGTGGGCGGCCGCATGGTGGTCCTGTCCTACCACTCGCTGGAGGACCGGCTCACCAAGCAGGCGCTCGCCGACCGGGTCCGCAGCAAGGGCCCGGTCGACCTCCCGGTCGAACTGCCCGGGTCGGGCCCGACGTTCCGGCTGCTCAGCCGGGGTGCCGAGCTCGCCGGGGAGGCGGAGGTGGCCGCGAACCCGCGGGCCGCCTCGGTGCGGCTGCGGGCCGCGGAGCGGCTCGACCCGGAGGCGGCCCAGCAGGGGCGTACCGACCGCGAACGGTACCGCCGCCGGGTCAAGGCGATGCACCAACCGGGGACGGGGTCACCGGGATCCGCGACGGATTCCCGGTCGACCCCCGGGGACGGCAGTGGGACGGACGAAGAGGGGGAGGGGACATGAACGTCAACAAGCGCGACGGCCGGGACACCGGCATCAGGCAGCGCGCACCGCGGTCGGGGGGCCGGACCGCGGCGCAGCGCACCACGCGAGGGGCGACCGCGACGGCGGAGGCCGACCGGCTCGACCGCCGGGAGGAGAACCGCGCCCGGGGGGCGCGCGAGTTCCCCACCCAGGGCAGCGCCGCGCTGCGGCCGGCCGAGCGGACGAAGGCCACCGCGGCGGGGTCGCCGCGGCTGCGGGTCGCCCCGCCGCCGCCGGTCTCCGTGCCGCGGGCCCCGTTCGTGGGGCTGATCCTGGTGCTGGTGGTCGGCGGGGTGCTCGGCATCCTGCTGGTCAACACGAAGATCAACGAGAACGCCTTCAGGCTGGAGAAGCTCCAGCAGCAGCAGGCCAAGCTCGACGTCGACCAGCAGCAGCTGGAGAAGGAGATCGCCGAGCAGAAGGCGCCGGGCAACCTGACCGCCAACGCCCGCAAGCTCGGCCTGGTCGAGTCCGGCGAGCCCGCGTACATCCGGCTGCCGGACGGGAAGACGATCGGTGTTCCGCACCCGGCGGAGGGCGCGCCGGCCATCACCAGCCAGCAGGGCAACGGGGGGTAGTCAGGTGCCCCCGAGATCGGAGGAACCGCGCCGGGACCCCACGGGCTCCCGGCGCGGCTCGTCCCGGGGCGGTCGGGGCGCCGACCCGCGCTCGGGCGAGCCCGGCGTCGGCGGGATCTCCGACGCCCGGGCGTACACGCCCCGGGGGCGCACCATCCGCGAGGGCGGCGGGGCCGCCCGCTCCGCGCCCACCGGGGGCGCGGAGCAGCGGCGTACCCCGCGCAGCAGCCGCTCCGGCGACCCGTTCCGTCCCGCGTTGCAGGTGCTCGACGGCGGTCGCGCCGGCGCCGGCCGCACCGGCCGGCGGGAGACCGCCGCGGGCGGCCGGGCCGGCGTGGTGCGGACCGTCTCGCCGCGTCCGACGCGGGAGCCGTTCGACGACGACGAGGCGCCGGCGCCGCGCCGCCGGCCGGGCCCGCGCCGGCCGGACCGGCCCGCCGCCCGGCGGCCGTCGCGCAAGCCGCGCCGCCCGCCGAAGCTCGCCGACCCGCGCCGCCGGCTGCGGCTCGGCACGCTGCTCACCCTGACGCTCTTCGCCGCGATCGGCATCCGGCTGGTCTTCCTGCAGACCGTGGACACCCCGGCGTACGCCGACGGCGGCGTCACCGACCGGCTCGCCGTGGTCGACCTGCCCGCCCCGCGCGGCGCGATCCTGGACCGGACCGGCGCCCCGCTGGCGCACAGCGTCGAGGCGCGGTACGTCTTCGCCGACCCGACCCGGGTCAAGGACCGGTTCGCCACCGCCCGGCTGCTCTCCCCGCTGCTCGGCGTGTCCGCCTCGGACCTGGCCGCGAAGATGAAGCCCCGCAAGCTCCCGACAGGCAACCCGTCGCAGTTCGAGTACCTGGCCCGCGGGGTCGAGATCGGCAAGGCGAAGCAGATCATGGCGCTGGACCTGGCCGGCATCGGCGTGCACCGGGACGAGCGGCGCGAGGTGCCCGGCGGCGACCTGGGCGCCAACCTGATCGGCTTCGTCAGCCAGGACATGGTCGGCCTGGAGGGGCTGGAGGCGAAGTACGACGACCTGCTCCAGGGGCAGGCCGGCAAGAAGACCTACGAGGTCGGGCAGGGCGACCTGGCCGCGCCGATCCCGGGCGGCTACAGCCAGACCACCCAGCCCAAGCCGGGCAGCTCGCTGGAGCTGACCATCGACCGGGACCTCCAGTTCCAGACCCAGCGGATCCTCACCGCCCAGATGGCCCAGACCAGGGGCAGCGTCGGCGCCGCCGTGATCATCGACGTGCGCACCGGCGAGGTGCTGGCCCAGGCCAGCAACCCCACCTACGACGCGGCGGACCCGGAGGGCAGCAACTGGACGGACCGGGAGGACGCGGCGACCAGCTTCGTCGTCGACCCGGGCTCGATCCACAAGGCGATCACCTACGGCGCCGCCCTCCAGGAGGGCGTGATCACCCCGGACACCACGTTCCCGGTCGCCAACACGATCACCAAGGGCGACACCACCTTCCGGGACACCCACCCGGCCAACGGGCAGAAGATGAGCATCCCCGGCATGCTGGCCTTCTCGTCCAACGTCGGGACCATCGAGATCGCCGACAAGCTGGGTCGGGACCGGCTCATCGACTACCAGAAGCGGTTCGGGCTCGGCCAGCCCACCGGCGAGGGCATGCCGGGGGAGGCGTCCGGGCGGCTGCTCCCCGCCGACCAGTGGAGCGGCTCGTCGGACGGGTCGGTGCCGATCGGGCACAGCGTGGACGCCACCCCGCTGCAGATGGCCGCCGCGTACGCCGCCATCGCCAACAACGGGACGTACGTCCAGCCGCACCTGATCAAGGAGGTGATCGGACCGGACGGCAAGAAGACCCCCGGCCCCGTCCCGATCACCCGCTCGGTGCTCAGCCCGCAGAACGCCGCCGCGCTGCGCACCATGCTGGAGGCGGTCACCACGGTCGACGGGCCCGATGGGCGGGCCACCGGCCTGGCCGCCGCCGTCCCCGGCTACCGGGTGGCCGGCAAGACCGGTACCGGGTTGCGGTACGCCGAGGGCAAGCTGCAGCCCGGCGAGGTCGGCTCGTTCATCGGCATGGCCCCGGCCGAGCATCCCCGGTACGTGGTGGCGGTCTTCGTCTGGAGTCCCGGCGGCGAGGGCGGCGCGGTCGCCGCGCCGGCCTTCCGGGAGATGATGGGCTACACCCTGCGGCACTACCGGGTGCCCCCGTCGGCGACCAGCAGGTCCCCCAAGTTCGAGGTCTTTCCGCGCTGAGCGGGGCGGACGGGACATCATCGGTGAGTGGCGACGAACCACCGGGGCGGCTGTGCGGTCGGAACCCGGACGACCGGGTAGGGTCTGACGCCGTGCCCGGCAATCCACGTCCCCGTACCGTGAATCCCGTCCGGCTCGGCGACCTCGCCGGACGGCTCGCCGTCGCGCCGCCCGAGGGCGCCGCCGAGGTGGCCGTGACCGGGGTGACCCACGCCAGCCAGGAGGTCCGCCCCGGAGACCTGTACGCGGCGCTGCCCGGCGCCCGCCGGCACGGCGCGGAGTTCGCCGCGGGAGCGGCCGAGGCGGGCGCGGTGGCCCTGCTGACCGACCCGGCCGGGGCCGAGCTGGCCGCCGCGGCGGGCCTGCCGACGCTGGTGGTCGACGACCCCCGGGCGGTCCTCGGCGACGTCGCCGCCGCCGTCTACGGCGACCCGACCGCGGGGCTGACCGTGATCGGGGTGACCGGCACCGCCGGTAAGACCTCCACCAGCTACCTGATCGAGTCGGGGCTGCGCGCCGCCGGCCACACCACCGGCCTGATCGGCACCGTGGAGACCCGGCTGGGCGACCTGGTGATCGACAGCGTCCGGACCACCCCGGAGGCGACGGACCTGCACGCCATGCTCGCCGTCGCCCGGGAGCGCGGGGTGAGCGCGGTGGTCATGGAGGTCTCCAGCCACGCCCTGGCCATGGGTCGGGTCGGCGGGGTCCGCTTCACCGTCGGCGGCTACACCAACTTCGGCTCCGACCACCTGGACTTCCACGCCGACTCGGCGGACTACTTCGCGGCCAAGGCGAAGCTCTTCGACGGGCGCTGCGAGGTCGAGGTGCTCAACCACGACGACCCGGCGCTGCGGCCGCTGTTCAAGCCGGCCACGATCAGCTACTCGGCGGCCGGCGACCCGACCGCCACCTGGTGGGCCGACGGGATCGACGGCGAGGGGTACGCCCAGCGCTTCACCGTGCACGGCCCGGACGGGCTGGCCCTGCCCGCCGCGGTGGCGTTGCCGGGCCGGCACAACGTGGCGAACGCGCTGCTGGCCGTCGCCACCCTGGTCGCCGCCGGGGTGGACCCGGGCACCGCGGTCGCGGGGGTCTCCGCCTGCGGCGGGGTGCCGGGGCGGCTGGAGCTGGTCAGCGGCGACGCGCCGGTGCGCGGGGTGGTGGACTACGCGCACAAGGCGAACGCGATCGAGGCGGTCCTGGTCGCGTTGCGCGAGCTGAGCAGCGGGCGGTTGATCTGCGTGATCGGCGCGGGTGGCGACCGGGACCGGGGCAAGCGGCCGGTGATGGGCGCCGCCGCGGCGGAGGGAGCCGACGTGGTGCTGGTGACCGACGACAACCCGCGCACCGAGGACCCGGCCGCGATCCGGGCCGAGGTGCTCGCCGGGGCGTACGCGGCGAACGCCGCCGCCCGGATCATCGAGGCGCCCGGCCGGCGGGCCGCCATCGCCGAGGCGGTCCGGCTGGCCGAACCGGGCGACGTGGTGGCGCTGCTGGGCAAGGGGCAGGAGCGTGGCCAGGAGATCGCCGGCGAGGTGCTCCCGTTCGACGACCGGGTCGAGCTGGCCGAGGCGTTGCGCGCCCGCTTCGGAGACCTGGCGGGTCGACGGTGATCCCGCTGACCCTGGCCGAGGTCGCCTCGGCCGTCGACGGGCGGCTGCTCGCCGCCGACCCGGCGGCCCGGGTGACCGGGTCGGTCGAGTTCGACTCCCGCAAGGTCGCCCCCGGCGGGCTCTTCGTGGCGTTCCCCGGGGAGAAGGTGGACGGGCACGACTACGCCGCCGGCGCGGTCTCGGCCGGCGCGGTGGCGGTGCTCGGCACCCGGGAGGTCCCCGGCGTGCCGATGGTGCTGGTCGACGACGCGCTCGCGGCGATGGGGCGGCTGGCCCGCACGGTGGTCGACCGGCTGCCCGGGCTCACCGTGATCGGGCTGACCGGCTCCTCCGGCAAGACCACCACCAAGGACCTGATCGCCCAGCTCACCGCGCGGCTCGGCCCGACCGTCGCGCCGCCCGGCTCGTTCAACAACGAGCTGGGCCACCCGTACACGGCGCTGCAGGCCGGCCCGGAGACCCGCTACCTGGTGATGGAGAAGGGCGCCCGCGGGGTGGGGCACGTCCGCTACCTCTGCGACGTGGTGCCGCCGCGGATCTCCGTGGTGCTCAACGTCGGGGTGGCGCACATCGGCGAGTTCGGCTCGGTGGAGACCATCGCCCTGGCCAAGGGGGAGCTGGTCGAGGCGTTGCCCGCCGACGGGCTGGCCGTGCTCAACGCCGACGACCCGCTGGTCGACGCGATGGCCACCCGGACCCGGGCCCGGGTGGTCCGGTACGGCGAGTCGGCGAACGCCGACGTGCGGGCGGTGGAGGTGACGCTGGACGGGCGGGGGCGGCCGTCGTACACCCTGGTGACCCCGGAGGGCAGCGCGCCGGTGCGGCTCGGGCTGACCGGGCGGCACCAGGTCTCCAACTCGCTCGCCGCCGCGGCGGTGGCCCGCGAGCTGGGGATGCCCCTGGTCGAGCTGGCCGTCGCCCTGGGCGAGCTGGGGCTGGTCTCGACCCGGCGGATGGACGTCTTCGAGCGCTCCGACGGGGTCACCGTGATCGACGACTCGTACAACGCCAACCCGGCCTCGATGGCGGTCGCGCTGCGGGCGCTGGCGGGCCTGCGCGGGCAGGGGCGTACCGTCGCGGTGCTCGGCTACATGGCCGAGCTGGGGACGTTCGAGCGGGAGGGGCATGAGCAGGTCGGCCGGCTCGCGGCCGAGCTGGGCGTCGACCGGTTGCTCGTGGTGGGCGAGCCGGCGGCGCCGATCCAGGAAGGCGCGACAGCGGTAAGTGACTGGGGAGGAGAGTCGGTGCTGCTCACCGATCAGGCGGCGGCCGTCGAGGTGCTGCGGGGCGAGCTACGTCCGGGGGACGTGGTCCTGGTGAAGGGCTCGCGGTACCGCACCTGGGAGGTGGCCGACGCGCTGCGCGAGGCCACCGGGGAGGGGGTCACCTCATGAGGGCGGTCATCGTCGCCATCGGGGTCGCCTTCCTGATCTCGCTGCTCTGCACCCCCATCGCGATCAAGGTGTTCACCCGGCTGAAGGCCGGCCAGCCGATCCGGGCCGAGGGCCCGGCCATGCACCAGGGCAAGAAGGGCACGCCGACGATGGGCGGCGTGGTCTTCATCCTGGCCACGGTGATCGCGTACGTCGCCGGTCACCTCGCGCTGACCACCCTGCCGGACGCGCAGATCGCCCAGGTGGAGCCGACCATGACCGCGCTGGTCCTGCTCGGCCTGATGGTCTTCTCCGGCGCGGTCGGCTTCATCGACGACTTCCTGAAGGTCCGCAAGCGGCACAGCGGCGGCCTGAACAAGCGCGGCAAGCTGGCCGGCCAGATCCTGGTCGGGGCGATCTTCGGCGTCGTGGCGCTCTACTTCCCGAGCAGGATGTACGACGCCACCGGCACCCGGACGAACGCCGAGACGGTCGGCAGCACCACGCTCAGCTTCATCCGGGACATCCCGGCGCTGGAGATCGGCAAGGTCGCCTCGATCATCGTGATCATCCTGGTGGTGATGGCGGCGACCAACGGCGTCAACCTCACCGACGGCCTGGACGGCCTGGCCACCGGCGCCTCGGTGATGGTGCTCGCCGCATATGCGCTGATCGCCTTCTGGCAGTATCGGCACTGGTGCGCGGACCCGAACTACACCGAGGCGTACTGCTACACGGTCCGGGACCCGCTGGAGATCGCGCTGATCGCCGGGGCAGCGGCCGGCGCCTGTGTCGGCTTCCTGTGGTGGAACACCTCGCCGGCCCGGATCTTCATGGGCGACACCGGGGCGCTCGGCCTGGGCGGCCTGATCGCCGGCATGGCGATGTCCACCCGGACCATCCTGCTGCTGCCGATCATCGGCGGGCTCTTCGTGATCATCACGATGTCCGTGGTGATCCAGATCATCTCCTTCCGGACCACCGGCAAGCGGGTGTTCCGGATGTCGCCGTTGCAGCACCACTTCGAGCTCGCCGGCTGGAGCGAGGTCAACATCGTGGTCCGGTTCTGGATCATCGCCGGGATCGGCGTGGCCATCGCGCTGGGCCTGTTCTACAGCGAGTTCCTCGCCGCGGTCACCTGAGCCGGCACACCGACGATGCGAAGGAGGGGCCCTGGTGGCCCCTCCTTTCGCGTTTCGACACGCCGACCGGCCGGTTGGGCCACGAGCGGGCCGGCGCAGCCGCGATGATGGGCGGGTGGGGGAGGAACGAGACACCGAGGGCACGACCGAGACGCAGACCCGCCGACCGCCCGCGGCGGCGCGGCCGGCGGAGCCGCCGGGCGCGCTGTTCGGGCTGGACGCGGCCGGTGGGCTGGCCGCGCTGCGCGGCCTGCTGGCCCGCCCGCTGGCCTCCTACTACCTGCTGCTCTCCAGCGCCGGGCTGCTGCTGCTGATCGGCCTGACCATGGTCTTCTCGGCGACCAGCGTGAAGGACTACGCCGAGGACGGCGACGCCACCGCCTCCCTGGTCAAGCAGACGATCTTCGCGGTGATCGGCATCGTGGCGTTCTGGGCCTGCCAGCGGCTGCCCGCCCGCACCTTCCGGGCGCTGGGCCGGCCCGCGCTCGGCGTGGCCGTGGCGTTGCTGCTCATCCTCAATGTGCTGGTCGCGCTGGAGTCGCTGTTCCGGGTCAAATCGGTCGGCCCGCTGCACGCCGAGCTGCTCTGGCTCTACCTCGGGCCGATCCAGGTCCAGCCCGCCGAGCTGGCCAAGTTCGCGCTGGCGCTGTGGGGCGCGCACGTGCTGGTCCGCAAGGGGGCCGCGCTGGGCTGGTGGAAGGAGCTGGCCGCCCCGCTCTTCCCGGTGGTCGGCCTGCTCTTCGTGCTGGTCGGCTACAACGACCTCGGCAGCATGCTCTGCCTGCTGGCCCTGGTCGTCGGGCTGCTCTGGGCGGCCGGCGTTCGGCTGCAGGTCTTCGCTGCGCTCTCCGCGGTCGGCCTGGCCGGCGTCGGCCTGCTGGTCGCCGCCGCGTCCCTGGGCGCCGGCTCCGGCTCCCGGGACGCCGACAACTACCGGCTGGCCCGGCTCACCTCGTTCCTCGACCCGGCCAACTGCTCCCGGGACGACTGCTACCAGATCATGCAGGCGCGCAACGCGATCGAGCACGGCGGCTGGTTCGGGGTCGGGCTCGGCAAGAGCAGCTTCAAGTGGGACTGGCTGCCCGAGGCGCACAACGACTTCATCTTCGCGATCATCGCGGAGGAGCTGGGCGTGGTCGGCTGCACCGTGGTGCTGGTGCTCTTCGCCGTGCTGGCGTACACCGGGCTGCGGATCGCCCGGCGGGTGGAGGACCCGTTCCGCCGGCTCGCCGCCGCCGGCGTCACCGCCTGGCTGGTCGGCCAGGCGGTGATCAACATCGGTGGGGTCACCGGCCTGCTGCCGCTGACCGGCGTGCCGCTGCCGTTCATCTCCGACGGCGGCAGCGCCCTGGTGGTCACCCTGGCGGCGATCGGGATGCTCGCCTCGTTCGCCCGCGCGGAGCCGGACGCGGCCCGAGCCCTGCATGCCCGTCCGCCGGCCCGGTGGGTCCGACTAGTCTGGGCCCCGTTGCCGCCGCTTCCCGGCCGGCGACGCCGCCCGGCGTCGCCACCGGGCGACCGTGGGTCCGTACCCCGGTCCCGGGCGCGGCGGGAGGACGACCAGGCCGCGACCCGCGGCGCCCGGCCGAGCCGGACGCGCGCCGGCACGGCGAGCGAGAGGAGGCGCTGATGGGTCCGCTGCGTTCGGTGGTGCTCTGCGGAGGAGGCACGGGTGGGCACATCTACCCGTTGCTCGCGTTCGCCGACTGCCTGCGCCGACACGACCCGGGCGTCCGGATCACCTGCCTCGGCACTCCGAAGGGCCTGGAGAACGAGCTGATCCCGCCGGCCGGCTATGACCTGCGGCAGATCCCGGCCTACCAGCTGCCCCGCTCGGTGAACATGAGCCTGGTCCGCACCCCCGACCGGATGTGGAAGGCGGCCCGCGCGGCGGGCAAGGTGATCGACGAGGTGCAGGCCGACGCCGTGGTCGGTTTCGGCGGGTACGTCTCCGTCCCCGGCTACCTCGCCGCCTGGCGGCGCGAGCTGCCGATCGTCATCCACGAGGTGAACGTGCCGCCGGGCGTGGCGAACCGGCTCGGGATGAAGTTCACCAAGAACATCGCGGTGGGCTTCCCGCACCAGCCGGTGCAGGCCGAGTCGCTGCGCGACGCCCGGGTGGTCGGCGTGCCGCTGCGGCGGGGGATCGCCGGGCTGGACCGGGCGGCCATGCGGAACGCCGCACGCGCCCACTTCGGACTCCGCCCCGACCTGCCGGTGCTCTTCGTAGCCGGCGGCTCGCAGGGCGCCCGCTCGATCAACCTGGCGGTCTCCGGGGCGGCCAAGGAGCTGGCTCGCAACGGCGTGCAGGTGCTGCACGTCATCGGCGCCCGCAACGAGCCGGTCTCGGTCCCCACCGACCTGCCGGTGCCGTACGTGACCCTGCCCTACCTGTCCGAGATGGAGCTGGGCTACGCGGCCGCCGACCTGATGCTGGCCCGGGGCGGGGCGATGACCTGCGCCGAGGTGGCCGCGATCGGGCTGCCCGCCATCTACGTGCCGTACCCGCACAGCAACCAGGAGCAGAAGCGCAACGCACTGCCCGTGGTGGAGGCCGGGGGCGGGCTGCTCGTCGACGACGCCGAGCTGACCCCGGACTGGCTGGAGCGGACGGTCATCCCGCTGATCCGGGACCCGCAGCGGCTGGCCGCGATGGGCGCCGCCGCAGGCGCGTACGGGCGCCGCGACGGCGATGCCGCGCTGCTGAACTTCGTCTACGAGGCGGTGGCCCGATGATGCCGGCCACCGCGACGGGAAGGTACTCGGAATGAACACCGCGCAGTTCACCCCCGCCGGCACGCTGACCGCGGAGGACCTGGGCCGGATCCACCTGATCGGGGTGGGCGGGGTCGGCATGAGCGGCCTGGCCCGGCTCTTCCTCACCCGGGGGCTGCCGGTCTCCGGCAGCGAGCTGCGGGAGTGGCCGTCCCTGGCCGGCCTGCGGGCGCTCGGCGGCACGATCCACATGAGCCACGAGGTGTCCAACCTCGACGGCGTGGACACCGTGGTCTACTCCTCGGCCATCCCGCAGGACCACCTGGAGATGGTCGAGGCGCGCCGGCGCGGGCTGCGGGTGCTGCACCGCTCCGAGGCCCTGGCGGCGGCGATGACCGGCCGGCGGACGGTGGCGGTCGCCGGCACCCACGGCAAGACCACCACCACCTCGATGGTGACCATGGTGCTCCAGCAGGCCGGCGCCGACCCGTCCTTCGTGATCGGCGGGGAGATCTCCGAGGTGGGCTCCGGCGCGCACCACGGCACCGGCGAGTACTTCGTGGTCGAGGCGGACGAGAGCGACCGCTCCTTCCTGATCTACCGGCCGTACGTCTCGATCATCACCAACATCGAGGCGGACCACCTCAACACGTACGGCGACCTGGCGAACCTGGAGGCGACGTTCGCCGAGTTCGCCCGGCTCACCGACCCGGACGGGTTCATCATCACCTGCGCCGACGACGCGGGCGGCCGGCGGCTGGCCGCGACGCTGCGCGCCGAGGGCCGCCGGGTGTGGACGTACGGCGAGTCGCCCGACGCCGACCTGCGGCTGAGCGAGATGACCTCCTCCGCGCAGGGGGTGCGCTACCTGGCCGAGATCGATGGCCGCTCGCTGGGCGAGATCCGGCTGCCGCTCCCGGGCCGGCACATGGGGCTCAACAGCGCCTCCGCGGTGCTCGCCGCGTACCTGCTGGGGCTGCCGGTCGAGGCGGCGGAGGCCGCGCTGGGCGCGTTCCCCGGCGTCCGGCGGCGCTTCGAGCGCAAGGGCGTCGCGGACGGCGTGCTGGTCTACGACGAGTACGCGTACCACCCGACCTCGATGACGCTGGCCCTGCAGACGCTGCGCGAGGTGGCCGGCGAGGGCCGGTTGATCGTGGTCTTCCAGCCGTACCGGCTGTACCGCACCCGGGACCTGCAGGCCGAGATCGCCGCGGCGCTCGGCATCGCCGACGAGCTGGTGCTGCTCGAGGTCTTCGGCCCGGGTGAGCTGCGCCAGCCCGGCGAGGGCTCGGCCGCGCTGATCGAGGCGGTGCCGCTGCCGGCCGACCGCAAGGTCTTCGTCGACTCGTGGGACGAGGTGCCGGCCGAGGTGGCCCGCCGGGCCCGACCGGGCGACGTCGTGGTGACCATGGGCGCGCCGCCCATCTCGCTGATGGGCGACCAGCTGCTCGACGCGCTGCTGGCCCGGACCGGCGGCGCGACGGCCATGGGCGCCGCCGTCGACACGGACGGCGCGGCCGCCACGGCCGGATGAGTCCCGGCCCGGCCCGGGGCCGGACACCCGGCCCGGACGGCGGCGCCGGCCGGCGCGGACCGGTGCGGCGCTGGCAGCTGGTCCGGGCCGGCACCGACGCGGTCCCGCCGTCCACCCGCCGGTTCATGGCCCGGGCGCGGCAGCGCCGGATGCGGGCCGCCCTGCCCTGGGCGGTCACGGTCGGGGTGCTCGCGCTGACCGGGCTGGTCGCCTGGACCGTGCTGGGCACCGGCCTGTTCGGCGTCCGCGAGGTCCGGGTGGTCGGCGCGAAGCTGGTCACCCCGGTCGAGGTGCGGGACGCGGCGGCGGTCCCGGACGACCAGCCCCTCGCCCGGGTGGACCTGACGGCGACCGCCCGGCGGGTCGGCGCGCTGGCGCCGGTGGAGCGCGCGTCGGTGTCCCGGGACTGGCCGGGCACGCTGGTGATCCGGGTGGTGGAGCGGACGGCCGTGGCGGCGGTGCCGCAGGGGGAGCAGTTCGCCGTGATCGACCGCGCCGGCGTGGTCTTCCGGACCGTGCCCCGGGCCCCGGACGCGCTGCCGCTGGTCCAGGTCGGCCGGCCGGGGCCGGACGACCCGGGCACCCGGGCGGGGCTGGCGGTGCTCGCCGTGCTCAGCCCGCAGCTCCGCGCCGAGCTGGTCTCGGTGGACGTGGCCGGGCTGGCCCGGATCACGCTGCGGCTGCGGCACGACCGGACGGTGGTCTGGGGGGACGCCACCCGGGGGGCGGACAAGTCGCGGGTGGCGACCGCGCTGCTCGGTCGGCAGGCCGACACCATCGACGTGAGCGCGCCGGACGTGGTCACCTTCCAGTGATCCGCCGGGCAGCGGGGGTGTCCGGCGGCGGGCGGAACGTGACTCGTCCCGCTATGGGCGGCGACACGCCGGGCGGGTCCTTGGCTCTCGGCGTGGAGGCGCTTACGTTGCCCCGAAGAGGATCAGTGGTTGACATAACTGTAAGCCTCTAGTAGAGGGTGAGGGTTTCGACCCACGCCCTCGCTGGGAACTGCGTCGACCGCCGGTCTGGCCAAGCCGTGTGGGGTCGGCCCATGCCAATCTCGAAGGGAAAGGACCGGAGATGACACCTCCGCACAACTACCTGGCGGTCATCAAGGTCGTCGGCATCGGGGGTGGCGGCGTGAACGCCGTCAACCGGATGATCGAGGTTGGGCTCAAGGGCGTCGAGTTCATCGCGATCAACACCGACGCGCAGGCGCTGCTGATGAGCGACGCCGACGTCAAGCTCGACGTGGGCCGGGAGCTGACCCGGGGGCTCGGCGCCGGGGCGAACCCGGACGTCGGCAAGAACGCCGCCGAGGACCACCGCGACGAGATCGAGGAGGTGCTCAAGGGCGCCGACATGGTCTTCGTGACCTGCGGCGAGGGCGGCGGCACCGGCACCGGCGGCGCGCCGGTGGTGGCGAACATCGCCCGCAAGCTCGGCGCGCTGACCATCGGCGTGGTGACCCGGCCGTTCTCGTTCGAGGGCAAGCGCCGCCAGGTGCAGGCCGAGTCCGGCATCGACGAGCTGCGCAACCAGTGCGACACGCTGATCGTCATTCCGAACGACCGGCTGCTCGCGCTCGGCGACCGCAACATCTCCATGATGGACGCCTTCCGGACCGCCGACCAGGTGCTCCTCTCCGGTGTCCAGGGCATCACCGACCTGATCACCACCCCGGGTCTGATCAACCTGGACTTCGCCGACGTCAAGAGCGTGATGAGCGGCGCGGGCAGCGCGCTGATGGGCATCGGCAGCGCCCGCGGCGAGAACCGCGCGGTCGAGGCGGCCGAGGCGGCCATCTCCAGCCCGCTGCTGGAGCAGAGCATGGACGGCGCCCGCGGCGTGCTGCTCTCCATCGCCGGCGGGTCCGACCTGGGCCTGTTCGAGATCAACGACGCCGCGCAGCTGGTCACCGACGCGGCCCATCCGGAAGCCAACATCATCTTCGGCGCGGTGATCGACGACGCGCTCGGCGACGAGGTCCGGGTCACCGTGATCGCGGCCGGCTTCGACGGGGGCACGCCCGCCTACAAGGCGGCCGAGCCGACCCGCAAGCCGAACCAGAACCAGCCGGCGCAGTCCGGCACGCCGGTCGCGCCGCCGGCCACCACGGCGGCGCCGCAGCAGTCGCCGCGCCGGGTGCTCTTCGACGACGTGGACGTGCCGGACTTCCTCAAGAACGGCTCCTGAGCCGCGCCGATGACGGAGACACCAGCCACGGTACGACCGGACCGGCGTGCCGAGCTCACGGCCGGGCTCGCCCGGGTGCGGGCCCGGATCGCCGACGCCTGCGCCGCCGCCGGCCGGGACCGCGCCGAGGTCACCATGATCGCGGTGACCAAGACCTACCCGGCCGGCGACGTGGTCGCGCTGGCGGCGCTCGGCGTCGCCGACATGGGGGAGAACCGCGACCAGGAGGCGGCCGCCAAGGCCGCCGAGGTGGCGGCGGCCGGGGTGACGCCGCGCTGGCACTTCATCGGCCAGTTGCAGCGCAACAAGTGCCGCTCGGTGGTCCGGTACGCCGACGTCGTGCAGTCGGTCGACAGCGTCCGGCTGGCCGGGGCGCTGGACGCCGCGGCGGCGGCCAGCCCGGACCGGGACCGGCCGCTGGACGTGCTGGTCCAGGTCAGCATCGACGGGGACCCGGCCCGGGGCGGGGCGCTGCCGGACTCGACCGACCCGGACCGCGGCCTCGGCCCGGTGGCGGAGGCGGTGGCCGGCGCGGGGGCGCTGCGGCTGGGCGGGCTGATGGCGGTGGCGCCGCTGGGCTGGGAGCCGGAGCGGGCGTTCGCCCGGCTGGCCGAGGTGGCGGAGTGGTTCCGCCGGCGGCATCCGGCGGCGACCATGCTGTCGGCCGGAATGAGCGGGGATCTGGAAATCGCGATCGGGTACGGCGCGACACATGTCCGCGTCGGCAGCGCGTTGCTCGGAATGCGCCGCACGCTGCGGTAGCCTGACCGCGAAAGAAGCAAATTACATCAGTGTTGTTAGGAACGGCATCCCGTTGTCGGGGGCCATGGCGGGCGGACCGCGAATCGCGCGCCAGGGGATTGCCGATCCGGTCCGGTGGGCATCGTTGTCCACTAGTGATCAAGCGATACGGCACGGGGGCGCGTGCCGCACGGCGGACGGAAGGGCGCGGGATGGGTGCACTGCGCAAGGCGGGGGTCTGGCTCGGTCTGGTCGAAGAGGACGACGAGCGGGCCTACGAGGACGGTGGCTACGACAAGGGTGGCTACCGTGACTCGCGCTACCGGTCGAGTCGTTACTCCGAGGAGTTCGCCGACGAGGAGGACGACGAGTCCGAGGAGCCGCCGGCGACGCGGTCCCGGGTCGGCGACCGGGGTCGGCTGACCGAGCGCGCCTCGAGTCGCGCGGCGGAGGCCGACCGCGCCGAGAGCGAGCGGCCGGAGCGGGTCGAGCGGTCGAGCGTCCGGTCGATCACCCGGTCGGGGGCCGGGGAGACGTCGGGCGCGCTGACGTACCACACCCGGGACAACCTCGCCCTGGCGCCGCAGGTCCAGCCCCGCGAGCGGGCCGTGGTGGCGGAGGAGGAGCAGCGCTACCAGATCACCACGCTGCACCCCACCACCTATCGGGAGGCGCGCACCATCGGCGAGCACTTCCGCGACGGCGTGCCCGTGATCATCAACCTCACCGAGATGGACGAGGCGGACGCCCGCCGACTGGTCGACTTCGCCGCCGGGCTGGCGTTCGGACTGCGCGGTACGATCGAGCGCGTGACCAACCGGGTGTTCCTGCTCTCACCGGCCAATGTCCAGGTCACCGCGGAGGACAAGGCCAAGATTGCTGAGGGCGGCTTTTTCAGCCTGAGCTAGCCCGCCCGACCGAGGGACGTCGCCTGCCGTGTTGTCGATCCTGTTCCAGGTGCTGTATCTGCTCACCTATTTCTTCCTGCTTGTGCTTCTGGCCCGATTTGTCCTTGGGGCCGTCCTCGCATACGGTCGCCGCTGGCAACCGGGCCGTGGAGCATCGGCGGGACTGGAATTGGTGTGGAGCGTCACTGATCCGCCTCTGCGGACGTTGAGGCGTGTGATCCCTCCGCTGCGGATTGGTACCGTGAGCATCGACCTGGCTTCCCTTGTGCTCCTGGTTATCCTGTTCGTGCTGATGGAGTTCGTGTTAGACCGGCTGATCAGGAACTTCTCCTGACCAGCGCGCGCTTTCGCGGCCGCAACTGACCCGAGGAGTTTCGATGCCGCTGACCCCGGCCGACGTACACAACGTCGCCTTCAAAAAGCCGCCGATCGGCAAGCGGGGGTATGACGAGGAGGAGGTCGACGCCTTCCTGGACGAGGTCGAGCGCGAGCTCGCCCGTCTGATCGAGGAGAACAACGAGCTGCGCGCCCAGGTGGAGCGCGGCGGTCGCGGCCCCGCCCCCGCCGGTCCCGGCGGCGACCCCCGTCTCGCGGCCGAGCTCAACGACGTCAAGGCCCAGCTGGACCGGGTGCAGCGCGACAAGGCGGCCGCCGAGCAGGCGGCCCGGGCGATGCAGGCCGAGCTGGAGCAGGTCCGCGCCCAGGGCGGCCCGGCCGTCGGCGGTGACGGCGAGCAGCAGGCGCTGCGGGTGCTGATGATGGCCCAGCGCACCGCCGACGACCACGTGTCGGACGCCCGTCGCGAGGCCGACCAGCTGCTCTCCGAGGCCCGTTCCAAGGCCGAGGAGGTCACCCGCGAGGCCCGCGCCAAGGCCGACGCGCTGGAGCGCGACGCCCGCCAGCGGCACCAGGAAGCCATGGGCGGCCTCGACGCCAAGCGCACCGCGCTGCAGAAGCACATCGAGGAGCTCAAGCAGTTCGAGCGGGAGTACCGCACCCGGCTCAAGGCGTACCTGGAGAGCCAGCTGCGGGACCTCGACGGCCGGGCCCAGGGCCTGGAGGCCGAGGTCAACCGCACCGAGGGCAATCGCTCCGGTGGTGGCAACAACGGCCTCGCCGCCGCCAGCCTCGCCGGCTCGTACGGTGGCGGTCGCTCGGGCTCGCTGGAGCCCGGCCGCTGATCCCGCCGTCGGCGGCCGTCCCCGCGATGGCCGCCGACCGTTCGCAGACCGACCCGATGCGGCGGGGGTGAGCCGTGACAGTCGCCAGCATCCTGCTCATCCTCGTCGCCGCCGTGCTCCTGGTGGCCGGGTTGGCCGGCGGGTCAAGCCCGCTGCTGATCACCTCCATCGCGGCCAGCCTGCTGGCCGCCGTCGCCCTCGTCGTGGGTGCCCGCCAGGCAGCCGCCACCCGGGCGGCGACCGGCCGGACGCGTCCGGCCGGGCCGGCAGGGCCGCGCATGGCGTACGGCGCGGGCGTCGGGCAGCCAGAGATTCCGCTGCAGCACGTCCCTCCGACGGTTGGCACCGGGTGGCGGCAACCACCCGGTGCGCCGTCGGGCTCCGACCTGCGGCCACGGCCGGCCCCGGGGCCCGGCGCCGACGAGCCGCTCGACGAACCGGACGCCCAGCAGGTCCGGCCCGACGACGAGGCGCTCGTCGCCCGACTGGCCACCCCGGTCCACGTGGTGCAGGGCCGGCCGCGGTACCACCTCGCCAGTTGCCCGCACCTGCTCGACCGGGTGCCGTCCCGGATTCCGGTGGCCGAGGCGGTCGAGCTGGGCTTCACCCCGTGCGCCCGGTGCGCCCCGGCCACCGCGCTGCTCGCCGACTCGCGACCGAGCTGAGTGCCGGTTCCCATGGACGACACGCTCACCGTCGCGGTACGGGTGAAGCCCGGCGTCTCCCGGGCCCGGGTCGGCGGCCGCTTCGACGGTCCGCACGGGCCGGCCCTGGTGATCGCCGTGAACGCCCCGGCGGTCGACGGCCGGGCCACCGAGGCGGCCCGCCGCGCCCTCGCGGACGCGCTCGGCGTCCGGGCGGCGGCGGTCTCGCTGCGCACCGGCGCGGCCAGCCGCGACAAGCTCTTCCTGGTCGAGCGCCCGCCGTCGGAGCTGCCCGGGGTGCTGCGCCGGCTGCGCGACGGATCGGCCGAGTGACGGCAGACCGGGCCGGCCGCGGATGACCCCCGGGCTGGATCTCGCGCTGCTGCTCGGCGCGGCCGTCCTGCTGGTGGCGGTGGGCGCGGTGCGCTTCTCCACCCGGCTCGGGGTGCCCAGTCTCCTGGTCTACCTCGCGCTCGGGGTGGCGATCGGCGAGGCGGGCCTGGGGATCCGCTTCGACGACGTCGAGCTGACCCGGGTGCTCGGGTTCTGCGCGCTCATCGTGATCATCGCGGAGGGCGGGCTGAGCGCCCGGTGGAGCACCCTGCGTCCGGTGCTCGGGCTGGCCGCCGCGCTCTCCACGGTCGGCGTGGTGGTCAGCATCGTGGTCGTCGGGCTGGTCGTGCACCTGCTGCTCGGCCTGGACTGGCGGTTGGCGCTGCTCTACGGCGCGGTGCTCTCCTCCACCGACGCGGCGGCCGTCTTCGCCACCCTGCGCCGGCTGCGCCTGCCGCCCCGGCTGGTGGCCACCCTGGAGGCCGAGTCGGGCATGAACGACGCCCCGGTGGTGATCCTGGTGGTGCTGCTGTCCCGGGCCGCTCCCGCCGCCCACCCCTGGTGGTACGAGGTCCTCCTGGTCGGGTACGAGCTGGGCGCCGGCGCGGCGGTCGGGGTGGCGGCCGGGATCGCCGGTCGGTGGGCGCTGCGCCGGGCCGCGCTGCCCTCGGCGGGCCTCTACCCGATCGCGGTGGTCGGCTTCACCGTGCTCGCGTACGCCGCCGGAGCGGTGCTGCACGCCTCCGGCTTCCTCGCCGTGTACGTCGCCGGGGTGCTGCTCGGCAACGCCCGGCTGCCGCACCGCCAGGCCATCCTGGGCTTCGCCGACGGGCTGGCCTGGCTGGCCCAGATCGGCCTCTTCGTGCTGCTCGGCCTGCTGGTGTCGCCGGGCCGGCTGGACGCCGCGGTGCTGCCGGCGGTGGTGGCCGGCCTGGCCCTGGTGCTGGCCGCCCGGCCGCTGTCGGTGGCGGTCTCCGCGCTGCCGTTCCGGTTCAACCTGCGCGAGCAGGCGTTCCTGTCCTGGGCCGGGCTGCGCGGCGCGGTGCCGATCGTGCTGGCCACCATCCCGCTCTCCGAGCGGGTCCCGGGCGCGGAGCAGCTCTTCGACGCGGTCTTCGTGCTGGTGGTGATCTTCACGCTGGTGCAGGCCGGGACCCTCGCCCCGGCGGCGCGCCGGCTCCGGGTGACCGCTCCGGCCGAGGCGGCCGAGATCCGGGTCGAGACGGCCCCGCTGGAGCGGATGCGGGCGGACCTGCTCCAGCTGGAGGTGCCGCCGGGCTCCCGGCTCGGCGGGGTGCACGTGGACGAGCTGCGGCTGCCGGTGGGCGCCTCGGTGACCCTGGTGCTGCGCGACGGGTCGGGTTTCGTGCCCGGGCCGGACACCCGGTTGAAGGTCGGCGACAGTCTGCTCATCGTCGCCGCCGCTGGGGTCCGGGACGAGGTGGAGCGGCGGTTGCGGGCGGTCAGCCGCCGGGGCCGGCTGGCCCGGTGGTTTGGCGAGTACGGCGAGGACCGGGACGAATAATCTGCTAGCGTTCCCTTTGCCCTAATTGGTGGCTGTTCGGGGCTGAATCGCGGAGCAACGGTGCGGCACGTTGTCGGACGCCTGTACGTTCCGTATTCTTGCCACCCTCCGGAGTGCGCGGCCCTGGTCGCCGTGCGCCCGTTTCGTACATGGGGGACGCCGAGGCCGGTGGCCCCTGCCCAGGCACCGCACCGCCGACCGCCGCGCATCCCGCGGCCGAGGGAGCTGACGATGGCGAAGCCAGCCGATACCAGGACCGCCGGCCGCAAGCCGGTGGCGAAGGCCACCCGCAGCGCGGCGGAGACCGAGAAGATCCGGGCGGCCCTGGCGGCCCGGCGGGACGAGCTGCGAGCCGAGTACGATCAGACGCTGAGCGAGATCACCGAGCTGCAGCGCGACCGGCTGACCGACTCGGCCGGGGACGACCAGGCCGACACGGGCACCAAGACGTTCGAGCGCGAGCAGGAGATCTCACTCGCCAACAGCATTCTGGAACGGATCACGCAGGTCGAGCGGGCCCTGGAGCGGCTCGACGAGGGTGGTTACGGCTGGTGCGAGCGGTGCGGCAACCCCATCCCGGTGGAGCGGCTCGCCGCCTTCCCGTCGGCCACCCTCTGCGTGACCTGCAAGCAGCTGGAGGAGCGGCGCTAGGCCCGCTCCCCGGCGGCGGAGTGGAGACGGTGAGCGATCACCGCCGAGAGCGTCGATGGGGAGCAGATGACCGCAGCACCGCCCGCCGGAGCCGGCACCGCTGAGTCGGGCGGCGGCACGCCCCGACGTCGGGCGGTCGGGGTCCTCCTCGGCGTCGCCCTGGTCGCGCTCCTGGCCGACCTGGTCACCAAGCAGCTCGCGCTCAGCGCGCTCACCGGCCGGGGGCCGGTATCGCTGCTCGGTGGCGCCGTCTACCTGACGCTGACCCGCAACAGCGGGGCGGCGTGGAGCATCGGCTCCGACCACACCTGGGTATTCCCGCTGATCACCATCGGGGTGATCGGCTGGATCGCCTGGATGGCCGTGCGGTTGCGGTCGGTGCCGTGGGCGGTCTCCCTCGGCCTGGTGCTGGGCGGGGCGCTCGGCAACCTCACCGACCGGATCTTCCGCGCGCCCGGCCACTTCATCGGGCACGTGGTCGACATGATCAGCCTCTTCGACCCGTACGGGCAGGTCTGGCCGGTGTTCAACCTGGCCGACAGCTCGCTGGTCTGCGGCGTGCTCCTCGCCGTGCTGCTGGAGCTGACCGGCCGGCAGCGCGACGGCCGCCGGGCCGGCGACGAGCCGACCGCCGTGGCGGAGTCCGGCGACGGGGCAACCGCCGGCAGCGAGCAGCGGGGGCGGGCATGACCTCGGCCTTCGCCGCCGGCGGCGACCACCGCTCCCTGCCCGTGCCGGACGGCCTCGACGGGATGCGGCTGGACCAGGCCGTGTCCCGGCTCTTCGGGCTCTCCCGGACGGCCGCCGCGGCGCTGGTCGACGCCGGGGACGCGCTGGTCGACGGCACCGTCCGGGCCAACTCGCACAAGGTCAAGGCCGGCTCCTGGCTGGAGGTGACCCTGCCCGCCCCGGTCGCCCCGCCGACCGTGGTCCCGCAGGCCGTGCCCGGCCTGACCGTGGTCTACGCCGACGACGACATCGTGGTGGTGGACAAGCCGGTCGGCGTCGCCGCCCATCCCAGCCCCGGCTGGACCGGCCCGACGGTGATCGGCGCCCTCGCCGCGATCGGCCACCGGATCTCCACCAGCGGCGCCGCCGAGCGCCAGGGCGTGGTGCACCGGCTCGACGTGGGCACCACCGGGATCATGGCGGTGGCCAAGAGCGAGCAGGCGTACACCGCGTTGAAGCGGGCCTTCAAGTACCGCGAGGTGGAGAAGCGCTACCACGCCGTGGTGCAGGGCCACCCGGACCCGCTGCGCGGCACCATCGACGCGCCGATCGACCGGCACCCGCACCACGACTACCGCTGGGCGGTGGTCACCGGGGGCAAGCCGAGCATCACCCACTACGACACGCTGGAGGCGTTCCCGGCGGCGAGCCTGCTCGACGTCCGGCTGGAGACGGGACGCACCCACCAGATCCGGGTGCACTTCTCGACCCTGCGCCACCCGTGCGTCGGGGACATCACGTACGGCGCCGACCCGACCCTCTCGGCCCGGCTCGGGCTGAGCCGGCAATGGCTGCACGCCCGCTCGCTGAGCTTCGCGCACCCGCGTACCGGCGACGAGGTGACCTTCGTCAGCGAATACCCGGAGGACCTGGCGCGCGCGCTGGAGATCCTGCGCGACTGACCCCGCCGCGCCGACTTACCGACCGCCCGACGAGGGGATGACCCGTGCCCGCCGACCGACCGCCGCGCCCGCGCCCTGGGCCGTCGAGGTCCGCGGTGCTGACCTGGGTGGCGCTGCTCTGCGCGGTCGCGGTGCTGTTCGCCGCCGCCCGGGCCGGGCAGCGCGAGCCGGTGGGCGACCGCACCGTCGGCGAGGTCACCCGGGTCGGCGTGGCGGCCGGCGACCCGGTGCCGGCGTACCTGCGCGTCGCCGCCGACGAGCTGGCCCGGCTGACCGACCCCACCGGACCGGCGCCCGGCACGTACGCGCTGGTCTCCTTCTCGGCGTACCTGACCCCGCAGCGGGTCGCGGCGACGCTCGGCGCGACGCCGGTCTCGGCGGTGGTGGCCCGGGTACCGCTGCCCGGCCGGCAGACCGAGATCGTCCGGATGGCCGCGCTGCGCGTACCGCAGGACGTGGTCGCCGGGATGGCCGAGGTGGCCGCCCGCAAGGACGGGGAGGCCGCCGACTACCGGGCGCGCGCCGCCGCCCCGGCCGCGTCCGCCGACGCCGAGCTGCGCCGGCTGTACGACACCGGCGCGCGGGTCGCGGCCGAGGAGGCCGCGGCGTACCGGTCGGCGTGCGCCTGCGTGTACGCGGCGGTGACCCGCGCCACGTCGGTCGCGCTGCGCGGCCTGGCCGCCCGGCCCGGGGTGCGGGCCGTCGACCCGGCCCCGGAGGTGAGCCGGCTGGACCGGACGGTCTTCACCCCACCGCTGCCCGAGCAGCGTGACGTCGCCCGGCCGCCGGCCGACGCGGGGCTGGCGCCCGCCACGCCGGCCGGGAGCGCCCCGGCGGTGGCCGATTCGTCGGAAGCCGCACCGACGGTGAGCGACTCCTCACCGGGCTCCGCCGGGTCCACACCGGGCGGAACGCCGCCCAGCACCGCCCCGACCTCCCCGGACGCGGCCGGCGGGGGTTCACCGGGGGCTCACCGGTGAGTATGCCCACCGGGGGATGTGCGCGGACAGGTGTGGTCCGAATAGGGTTTCGTTCGTAGCCTGTCAGGCGGAGATCGATGTGGCTGGGGAGGGCGAGCCTTGGACGGCAGCGAAACCGGCTGGGGTCGGCAGGCTGAGCCGGCACCGCGGTGGCGGGCGCTGCTCGACCGGGCCCGGCTCGGCCGCGGCGCGGAGCAGGCCGAGGTCGACCGCCGCGCCGAGGAGCCGGCCGCGCCGCCTCCCGAGGCGCCGCCCCGGCGCGGCGAGGGCAACGGCTGGTCCGGGCGGGCGCGGGCGATCGGGCACCCCGCCGAGCTGTCGTACGGCGCCGAGCCGGCCTACCGCGTCGAGGCGACCTACAAGGTCGAGCCGGCCTACCGGGTGGACCCCGGGTACCAGGCCGAGCCGCGCTACCGGGCGGAGCCGGCCTACGGCGCTGAGCCGGCCTATCCGGCGGAGCCCGGCTACGCCGCGGAGCCGGCCTACCGGGCCGAGCCGCCGTACCGGGCGGAGCCCGAAGCGGGCTACCCCGACCGGGAGCCGCGCCGGGGGTCCGCCTCCGTCGAGTCCCGGTACGCGGCCCTGGACAACGGCTACCAGCACGAGCCCCCGCAGGTCGAGTCCCGGTACGCGCTGCTGGACAACGGCGGCTACCGGCCGGAGACGTACCAGCAGCCCGAGCCCGCCCACCAGCCGCCGGAGCCGGTCGCCCCGGCGCCGGCCGGGTACCAGCAGCCGGCGATCGCCGACTCCTACCCGGCCCGGATCGCGCCGGCCCGGGTCGAGTGGCGGGCCCCCGTCCCGGAGAGCGAGCTGGACCGGGCCGCCGGCGTGCTCCGCCGCGAGCTGGGCACCCCCCGGGTGCTCGCCTTCGCCAACCCGAAGGGCGGGGTGCACAAGACCACCGCCACCGTGCTCGCCGCCGCCACCGTGGGCAGCGTCCGCGGTCGCGGGGTGCTCGCCTGGGACGACAACGAGCTGCGCGGCACCCTCGGCCTGCGCGCCGGCAGCGCCCGGCACGCCCGGACCATCCGGCACCTGGTCCACGACCTCGCCCAGATCGAGATCCTGGAGGGCGAGACCCTGCTGGAGCACCTCGACGACTACCTGCGGCACGCCTCCGACGGCTCGTACGACGTGCTGGCCGGGGAGGAGAGCCCCCGGTTCGCCCAGCGGCTGGACCAGTTCACCGTCAAGCGGGTGCTGGAGCTGCTGCGGCGTACCCACGACGTGGTCTGCGTGGACACCGGCAACAACGTGGAGAGCTCGAACTGGCGGACCGTCATGCAGGCCGCCGACCAGCTCGTGGTGACCACCGTGCCGCGCGAGGACGCCGCGTTCAGCGCGGACTGGATGCTCGACCTGCTGCACGAGGTGGGGATGGGGGAGCTGGCCGACAACGCGGTCACCCTGATCTCCTGCCCGACACCGGGCCGCTCGTCGCTCCAGGACGACCTGGAGCGGCACTTCGCCACCCGGACCCGGGCGGTCGCCGTGGTGCCGTACGACCCGGCGCTGGAGACCGGCTCCTCGATCGAGTACCACCAGCTCCAGCCGGAGACCAGGCAGGCCTGGCTCAAGGCCGCCGCGGTGATGCTGGAGCCGTTCGCCCGCTGACCGCCACCGCCGCCCCACGACTGACCGCCGCCTGAGAGGATCATCGGGTGAGTTCGGACACCCCTGATCCCGAGCGGGCCGCGCACCGGCCCGGCGAGCCCGGTCGCGCCGGCGCCGAGCCCGAGCCCGGGCAGCCGGCCGGGTACCCACCCGCCGGCCTGCCGGTGCCGGCCGGCACCCCGGCCGGCGCGCCCGGCGCCGACCCGTTCGCCTGGGCCGGCCCGGGAGCCGAGCACCGCCCGGCGACGGTCGCCGGGCCCGGCGGGCCCGCCGTGACCGCCCGACCCGCCCCCGGGGTCCGCCGGACGGTCGGGCTGACGCTGGGGGTGGCGCTCCTGCTGGCCGTCCTGGGCGCCCCGCTGGGGCTGCTCTGGGCGGCCGTCGCGCCGGACATCCCGGTCGTGAAGACCGCCGAGGGGGCGATCTACGCCACGCCCCAGCCGGAGCAGCCGATCGCCGCCGACGGCTGGTTCAGCCTGCTCGGACTCGGCTTCGGCGTGCTCGCCGCAATCGCCCTGTGGTTCCTGCTGCGCCGCCGCCGGGGCCCGGTCGGGCTGCTCGCCGGCACGTTGGGCGGCCTCGGCGCGGCGGTGGTGGCCTGGCAGGTCGGCCGGCGGATCGGGCTCTCGACCTACCAGCGGCTGCTGGAGACCGCCCCGGACGGCCAGGCCTTCACCAAGCCGGCCGACCTGCGGGCCGGCGGATTGGAATGGTTCGTCGTCCCCTACGGCAACCTGCTGCTGCCCGCGTTCGGCGCCGCGGTGACGTACACCCTGCTGGCCGGCTGGTCGCGCTGGCCGTCGCTGCGCCCGGAGCCGCAGCTCTACGGGGCCTGGCCGCCGCCGGCGGCGACGGCGGCCGGTGGCTGGGGCGTCGGCCCGGCGGAGGGGCTCAGTTCGGCGCCGGCGGACCGGCCAGCTCGCTCAGCGGCACCGGAACCGCCCGGACCTGACGCAGCAGAGCCGCCTCGCGGTTGAGCAGTCGCAGCTCGGCGCGGAGCCGGCCGGCGGTGTCGTCGATGTCGAGCAGCCGCTGCCGGTCGGCGACCGTCAGCGCGGCGGTGGCCGCGACCAGGTGCGACAGCACCGTCGGGTCCTCCGGCAGCTGCTCGGAGATCTCCTGCGGGTCCGGCCGGATCAGTCCCAGGTACTGCCGGAAGACCGAGATCACCCGGGCGGCGAGCAGGTCGGCGACCTCGTCCGTGCCGGTCGGCTCGGGCAGCCACTCCACCGCTGCGGTGAGGTACGGCGCCGAGCGGTCGTCGACGTCGGCGATCCGGAACCGCCGCCGGCCGACGGTGACGATGTCGAAACCGCCGTCGGCCAGCTCGGTGACCTGCCGCAGCTCGGCGGTGCAGCCCACCTCGTGCAGCGTCACGTCCCCGCCGCCGGGCGTCGGGGTGACCTCCCAGCCGGCCCGGATCGCCACCACGCCGAACTCGCGCGGCGCCCCCTCGGGCAGCCCGACCAGGTGGCGCACCAACTCCCGGTAGCGCTCCTCGAATATGTGCAGCGGCAGCACCAGCCCCGGGAAGAGCACCGTTCCGAGCGGAAACACCGGCAGCCGCGCAGTCACGCGTCGAGCGTAGTGCGGTTTCCACTGAAGGATCCAGACGACGAGGCATGAACCGCGGTCGACATCCCCCGTACGACACTTTGCCAACGGCGGGCAACGCGGCGGCGTTCATCGACAGCGCCTCAGTTCGATCGAGACCCGTCGGCGTGTCCCGGCTCACCGTCCCGGCGTACGGGCGGCGCGGGTCGGCTCCGGACGGGCCGCCTAGACTCGCAAGGGTGCTGAATCGGATCGACCTGCGCGGCGGGGTGCGTGACCCACGCCACCTGCTGCCCCGTGCCCAGCTCGACGTGTCGGTGGCCGTCGAGCGGATCCGCCCGCTGGTGGAGGCGGTCGGGGAGCATGGTTACCCGGCGATCCGGGAGGCGAGCGAGCGGTTCGACGGCATCTCCCCGGAGCGCCTGCGGGTGCCCGCCGAGGCGATCAAGGAGGCCGAGGGGACCCTCGACCCGCAGGTCCGCGCCGCGCTGCTGGAGTCGATCACCCGGGCCCGCAAGGTCCACGCCGACCAGCGGCGCACCGACCACACCACGCAGGTGGTGCCCGGCGGCACGGTGACCGAGCGCTGGGTGCCGGTCGACCGGGTCGGCCTGTACGTCCCGGGCGGCCTGGCGATGTACCCGTCGACCGTGGTGATGAACGTGGTCCCCGCCCAGGCGGCCGGGGTCCGCTCCCTGGTGGTGGTCAGCCCGCCGCAGCGGGACAACGGCGGCCTGCCCGACCAGCGTGTCCTCGCGGCCTGCGCGCTGCTCGGCGTCGACGAGGTCTACGCCGTCGGCGGCGCCCAGGCGGTGGCGATGCTCGCGTACGGCGCGACCGTCGACCCGGACGGCGCGGAGCGCTGCGACCCGGTCGACATGATCACCGGCCCGGGCAACATCTGGGTGACCGCCGCGAAGCGGCTGCTGCGCGGCGTGGTCGGCATCGACGCCGAGGCCGGCCCGACCGAGATCGCCATCCTCGCCGACGACACCGCCGACCCGGCGCACGTCGCCGCCGACCTGATCAGCCAGGCCGAGCACGACCCCCTGGCCGCCAGCGTGCTGGTCACCCCGTCGGTCGCCCTCGCCGACGCGGTCGAGCGGGAGCTGGCCCGGCAGGTGCCGGCCACCAAGCACGTCGAGCGGGTCACCACGGCGCTCACCGGCGAGCAGAGCGGCATCGTCCTGGTCGACGACCTGGCCGACGGGCTGCGGGTGGTCGACGCGTACGCGGCCGAGCACCTGGAGATCCAGACCGAGAACGCCCGGGAGTGGGCACTGCGGGTCCGCAACGCCGGGGCGATCTTCGTCGGCGCCTGGTCGCCGGTGTCGCTCGGCGACTACTGCGCCGGCTCCAACCACGTGCTGCCCACCGGCGGCTGCGCCCGGCACTCCTCGGGCCTGTCGGTGCAGTCCTTCCTGCGCGGCGTCCACCTGGTGGAGTACACCCGGGACGCGCTGCGCGACGTCGCCCCGCACGTGGTCATCCTGGCGACCGTGGAGGACCTGCCGGCGCACGGCCAGGCGGTCAGCGCCCGCTTCGCCGAGGAGAGATCGTGACGACGCTGGACGACCTGCCGCTCCGCGACGACCTGCGCGGGCTGAAGCCGTACGGGGCGCCGCAGCTCGACGTGCCGGTGCGGCTGAACACCAACGAGAACTCCTACCCGGTGCCCGAGCCGGTGGTGGACGCGATCGGCAAGGCCGTCGCGGCCGAGCTGCGCGACCTCAACCGCTACCCGGACCGGGACGCCGTGGCGCTCCGCGCCGACCTGGCCGGCTACCTGGGCCACGGGCTCACCGTCGACCAGGTCTGGGCGGCCAACGGGTCCAACGAGATCCAGCAGCAGCTGCTCCAGGCGTTCGGCGGCCCGGGGCGGACCGCGCTCGGGTTCACCCCGGCGTACTCGATGCACCCGCTGCTGGCGCTCGGCACCGGCACCGGCTGGATCCCGGCCGCGCGCGGCGCCGACTTCGGGCTGACCGCCGCCGACGCGGTGGCCCAGGTCCGCGCGCACCGCCCGGACGTGGTCTTCCTCTGCTCGCCGAACAATCCGACCGGCACCGCCCTCGACCCGGCGGTGGTCGCGGCGGTGCTCGACGAGGCGCCCGGCATGGTGGTGGTGGACGAGGCGTACGCCGAGTTCGCCCGCCCCGGCACGGTCAGCGCCCTGGCGGTGCTGTCCGGCCACCCACGGCTGGTGGTCACCCGGACGATGAGCAAGGCGTTCGGCTTCGCCGGCGGGCGGCTGGGCTACCTGGCCGCCGACCCGGCCGTGGTGCAGGCGGTCCAGCTGGTCCGGCTGCCGTACCACCTCTCCGCGCTCACCCAGGCCGCGGCCCGGGCGGCGCTGGCGCACCGCGACGCCCTGCTCGGTACGGTCACCGCGATCATGGCGCAGCGCGACCGGATCGTCGGCGAGCTGCGCGCCCGGGGCCACCGGGTCGCCGACAGCGACGCCAACTTCGTGCTCTTCGAGGTGGGCGGCGACCAGGCCGCCGCCTGGCGCATCCTGCTCGACGCCGGCGTGCTGGTCCGCGACGTCGGCCTGCCCGGCTGGCTGCGGGTCACCGCCGGCACCCCCGCCGAGACCGACGCCTTCCTCTCAGCGATGGAGAAGGTCCGTGAGCGCGAGGAGTGAGCCGCTCTCGCGAGCCCCGCAGTCGCGAACGAAAGGTTGCACAGCATGAGCCGGACCGCCCGGGTGGAGCGGATCACCAAGGAGACCAAGGTCCTCGTCGAGATCGACCTCGACGGCACCGGCAAGTCCGAGATCGAGACCGGCGTCGGCTTCTACGACCACATGCTCAACCAGATCGCCCGGCACGGCGGCTTCGACCTGACCGTGCGCACCGTCGGCGACCTGGAGATCGACGCCCACCACACCATGGAGGACACCGCGCTCGCCCTGGGCGCCGCGTTCGACCAGGCGCTGGGGGACAAGGCCGGCATTCGGCGGTACGGCTCGGCCACCGTCCCGATGGACGAGGTCCTGGTCCGGGCCGCGGTCGACCTCTCCGGCCGGCCGTACGTGCTGCACGACGAGCCGGCGCTCGCGCCGTACATCGGGCCGGTCTACCCGACCAGCATGACCCGGCACATCTGGGAGTCGTTCGGCCAGGCGGCCCGGATCACCCTGCACGTGGACGTGCTGCGGGCGGCCCGGCCCGGCGGCCACCCGGACGCCCACCACGTGGTCGAGGCCCAGTTCAAGGCGGTCTCCCGCGCGCTGCGCGAGGCCACCGCGATCGACCCGCGCAACGCCGGGGCGATCCCCAGCACCAAGGGCGCGCTCTGATGAGCGCGCGGAGCGCAGCGCAGCGGAGCACCGCAGTCGCGAATGAAGGATGGCACTGATGAGCGCGAGGAGCGCAGCGCAGCGGAGCACCGCAGTCGCGAATGAAGGACGGCACTGATGGGGACCGTGCTGTTGATTCTGGCCGGCGTGCTGGTCGGCGGGACCTGGTCGTTGCAGAAGCAGGGCGCGGCGCGGGCCGCGGTGGTGGTCACCGGGGTGCTGGCCGCGCTGGCCACCGCCGGCGGGCTGCTCTGGCTGCTGCCCGGGGAGGGCTGATGACCACGCGGATCGTGGTGCTCGACTACGGCTCGGGCAACCTGCGTTCGGCCGAGCGCGCCCTGGAGCGGGCCGGCGCGGACGTCACGGTGACCGACGACCTGGCCGCCGCCGCCGAGGCGGAGGGCCTGGTGGTGCCGGGGGTGGGCGCGTTCGCCGCCTGCATGGCGGGGATCGAGGCGCTCGGCGCCGGTCCGGTGATCGCCGAGCGGGTGGGAGCCGGCCGTCCGGTGCTCGGCATCTGCGTCGGCATGCAGGTGCTCTTCGAGCACGGTGACGAGCACGGCGTGGTGACCAAGGGGCTCGGGCTGCTACCCGGCGGGGTGACGAAGCTGCCCGCCGAGCGGCTGCCGCACATGGGCTGGAACACGGTGCGGCCACCGGAGGGCTCGGTGCTGTTCGCCGGTCTGCCCGCCGACAGCCGGTTCTACTTCGTCCACTCGTACGGGGTGAACGACGTGGCCGGGCTGGCCGCCGCGGGCGCGAAGGTCACCACCGCGCACCACGGCACCGACTTCGTGGCGGCCGTGGAGCGGGGCCCGTTGTCGGCCGCCCAGTTCCACCCGGAGAAGTCGGCGGACACCGGCGCCGCGCTGCTGCGCAACTGGCTCGCCACCCTGTGAGCGCGAGGAGCGAGCCGGGTCTGCGAGCCCCGCAGTCGCGAACCATGGTGGGCCGGTGAGCAAGGAGCGGGCCCGCCGTCGGGCGGCCCGCCAGGCCGAGCTGGAGGCCGAACGCGCCGTCCGCCGCCGCCGGGTGGCCCGCCGGGAGCGCCGTCGCGCCGTCGTACGCCGGCTGACGCCGAAGGTGCGGCGGGGCCGCACCGGCCGGCTGGCCCGGCACACCCGGGGCGAGCGGGCCGCGATCGTGCTGCTCACCGGGGCGACGCTGGCCGGGATCTGGTATTTCGTGGACGACCTGGCGCTGCGACTGGCGTTGATCGTGTTGTTACTGCTGGTCCTGCCGGCGATCGTGGTGATCGCCCTGGACCGTCGTACCTGAAGCGAGGAGAAGAGCGTTGAGCCTCATCCTGTTGCCCGCCGTGGACGTCGCCGACGGCCAGGCCGTCCGGCTCCTGCAGGGCGCCGCCGGTAGCGAGACCACCTACGGGGACCCGCTGGAGGCCGCGCTGGCCTGGCAGTCCGACGGCGCGGAGTGGATCCACCTGGTCGACCTGGACGCCGCGTTCGGCCGGGGCACCAACGCGCACCTGCTCGCCGAGGTGGTGCGGCAGCTCGACGTCAAGGTCGAACTCTCCGGCGGGATCCGGGACGACGAGTCGCTGCACGCGGCGCTGGGCACCGGCGCGGCCCGGGTCAACATCGGCACCGCCGCGCTGGAGGACCCGGAGTGGTGCGACCGGGTCTGCGGCGAGTACGGCGACCGGGTGGCGATCGGGCTGGACGTGCGGGGTCGTACCCTCTCGGCGCGGGGCTGGACCCGCGACGGCGGTGACCTGTACGAGGTGCTGGAGCGGCTCGACAAGGCCGGTGCCTCCCGCTACGTGGTCACCGACATCACCAAGGACGGCACGATGCGCGGGCCGAACCTGGACCTGCTGCGCGAGGTCTGCTCCCGCACCGACGGCCCGGTGATCGCCTCCGGCGGCGTCTCGACGCTCGACGACCTGCGCGCGCTGGCCGGCCTGGAGCCCGTCGGCGTGGAGGGCGTGATCACCGGCAAGGCGCTCTACTCGGGCGCGTTCACCGTGGCCGAGGCGCTGGAGACGCTGCGGGCCGCCGGGTGACGGCCGTCGCGGGGGACGGCGCGGCCGTGACCCGGCTCGGTTCGGGTGGCCCGTGGGAGGCCGTCTACGGCTACTCGCGGGTGGTCCGGGCCGGGAACCTGGCCTGGACGGCGGGTTGCACGTCGACCGTCGACGGCCGGGTGGCGCACGTCGGGGACGCCGCGGCGCAGACCGCCCAGGCGCTGCGGATCGGCCTGGACGCGCTGGCCGAGGTGGGCGCGGAGCTGGCCGACGTGGTCCGGACCCGGATGTACGTGACCGACCGGAGCTACGCCGACGAGGTGGGCCGGGCGCACAACGCGGTCTTCGGGGCGGTCCGCCCGGCGGCGACGATGGTGGTGGTGGCCGGGCTGATCGACCCGGAGCACCTGGTGGAGGTCGAGTTGGAGGCCTGGCTCGGCGACCGGTGACCCCGGCCGCCCCGACCGGACGGCGGGTGGGCGCGGTCACACCACCACCCCGATCGGTTGTGCACAACTTTATTGGACGCTACGGTTTTCGACGTGACCGATGATCTGGTGCTGCGCCGGCAGGTGTGCTTCGCCCTCTACGCGGCGTCGCGCGCCCTCACCGACGTCTACCGGCCCATCCTCGACGAGCATGGGCTGACCTACCCGCAGTACCTGGTCCTGCTGGTGCTCTGGGAGCGCGGCGACGAGGCCCCCACGGTCTCCGAACTCGGCGCCCAGCTCCGGCTCGACTCCGGCACCCTCTCCCCGCTGCTCAAGCGCCTCGAGGCGGCGGGCCTGGTGGTCCGCAGCCGCTCGGCACGCGACGAGCGCCGGGTGGAGGTGGGCCTCACCGAGCGGGGCCGGGAGCTGCGGCAGCGGATGGACGAGGTGCCGCTGCGGGTCGCCCGCGCCACCGGCCTCACCGAGGCCGAGCTGATCAACCTGCGCGACACCCTCACCCGGGTCACCGAGACGATCCACCGACAGAAGGAGCAGTGACATGCAGGTGCTCTACACCGCCTCCGCCCGCGCCACCGGCGACGGCCGGGACGGCCACGTCCGCACCTCGGACGGCACGTTCGACCTGGACCTGGCGATCCCGAAGGAGATGGGCGGCGCCGGCGGCGCGGCCAACCCCGAGCAGCTCTTCGCCGCCGGCTACGCGGCCTGCTTCCACTCCGCGCTGCGGCTGGTCGCCCGCCGGGCCAAGGCCGACGTCAACGGCTCGGTCGTCGAGGCCGAGGTGGGCATCGGCCCGAACGGCAGCGGTGGCTTCGGCCTGACCGTCGCCCTCGTGGTCGACCTGCCCGCCGTCGAGCGCGCCGCCGCCGAGCAGCTGGTCGAGGCCGCCCACCAGGTCTGCCCGTACTCGAACGCGACCCGTGGCAACATCGAGGTCGCCCTCACCGTCCGCGAGGCCGCGTCGGCCTGAGCGCCGGCCACAGCCCCGACCCCTCGCGTACGAAAGGACGAACTCCGATGAGCGCCAACCGTGAGATCCACCTGGCCTCCCGCCCCCAGGGCTGGCCGACGGCCGAGAACTTCCGCCTCGTCACCACCGAGGTGCCCACCCCGGGCCCGGGCCAGATCGTGGTCCGCAACCAGTTCATGTCGGTCGACCCGTACATGCGGGGCCGGATGAACGACGTCAAGTCGTACGTGCCGCCGTTCCAGCTCGACGCCCCGCTCGACGGCGGCGCGATCGGCGAGGTGGTGGCCAGCGAGGCCGAGGGGATCAAGCCCGGCGACACCGTCCTGCACGGGCTGGGCTGGCGGGAGTACGCGCTGCTCGACGAGAAGGCGGCCCGCAAGGTCGACCCGAGCCTGGCGCCGGTGAGCGCGTACCTGGGCGTGCTCGGCATGACCGGCCTGACCGCGTACGCCGGTCTGCTCGACGTGGCCGCGATGAAGCCCGGCGAGACCGTCTTCGTCTCCGGCGCGGCCGGCGCGGTGGGCAGCATGGTCGGCCAGATCGCCAAGCTCCGGGGCGCCTCCCGGGTGATCGGCAGCGCCGGCTCGGCGGCCAAGGTCGAGCGGCTCAGGGCGCTCGGCTTCGACGCCGCCTTCGACTACCACGACGGGCCGGTGCGCGACTCGCTGAAGGCCGCCGCCCCGGACGGCATCGACGTGTACTTCGACAACGTCGGCTCCGAGCACCTGGAGGCCGCGATCGGCGCGCTGAACCTGCACGGCCGGGTCGCCATCTGCGGCATGATCGCGCAGTACAACTCCAGCGAGCCGCCGGCCGCGCCGCGCAACCTGGCGCTGGTCATCGGCAAGCGGCTAACCCTGCGCGGCTTCCTGGTCAGCGACCACGGCCACCTGCGCGACCAGTTCGTCCAGGAGATGTCCGGCTGGCTGCGCGACGGCAGGATCTCGTACGACGAGACGATCGTCGACGGCATCGAGAACGCCCCGGATGCGTTCCTCGGCGTGCTGCGCGGCGAGAACCTGGGCAAGATGCTCGTCCGGGTGTGACCCGGAACTCGGTCACGGCGGTCGGCCCGGTCGGGTCGGCCGCCGTGCCGTTCGCGTTGGATAGGCTCGCGGCATGACGGTGGCGGTACGGGTGATCCCGTGTCTGGACGTGGACGCCGGTCGGGTGGTCAAGGGGGTCAACTTCCTCGACCTGCGCGACGCCGGCGACCCGGTGGAGCTCGCGGCGGCGTACGACCGGGCCGGCGCGGACGAGCTGACCTTCCTCGACGTCACCGCCTCCGCCAGCGACCGGGGGACCATGCTCGACGTGGTCCGCCGCACCGCCGAGTCGGTGTTCATCCCGCTGACCGTCGGCGGCGGCGTACGCCAGGTCGCCGACGTCGACACGCTGCTGCGCGCCGGCGCCGACAAGGTCGGCGTGAACACCGCCGCGATCGCCCGGCCGGAGCTGATCGCCGAGATCGCCGACCGGTTCGGCCGCCAGGTGCTGGTGCTCTCGCTCGACGTCCGACGCGCGCCTGCCGGCACCACCCCGAGCGGCTTCGAGGTGACCACCCACGGCGGTCGCCGGGGCACCGGGATCGACGCCGTCGAGTGGGCGCGGCGCGGCGCGGAGCTCGGCGCGGGGGAGATCCTGCTGAACTCGATGGACGCCGACGGCACCAAGGCCGGCTTCGACCTGGCGCTGATCCAGGCGGTCCGCGCGGTGGTCGACGTGCCGGTGATCGCCAGCGGCGGCGCCGGCGAGGTGGCGCACTTCCCGCCGGCGATCGGCGCGGGCGCGGACGCCGTGCTGGCGGCCAGCGTCTTCCACTTCGGCGAGCTGACCGTCGGCCAGGTCAAGGACGCCCTGCGCGGAGCCGGCCACCCGGTCCGCTGACCACCAGGGTTCGGGCCGGGGTCAGCCGCGGCCGGAGTGGCCCTCGGGGGAGCGGCGCGGGGCGGGGATCGAGCGGACCGCGTACTCCTGGACGGCGGCGGCGTGGTCGTCCTCGGCGAGGCTCCAGTCGGTGGTGCCCGGGGTGTGCCGACGGCTCAGCACCCCCTGCACGGTGTCCACCGTGGTCGCCACCCCGGCGCTGGGCCGGGTGCGCCAGAGCCGTTCCCCGTCCGGCGTGAGCCGGAACCAGCCGTCCGAGACGCTGACCAGCCCGGCGCCGGCCAGCCGGCGGACCGCGCCCTCCACCTCGTGCCGTTCGGGGATGGACTGGTTGAGGTGGTCGGCGGTGGAGAGCACGTCAGCCAGGCGCACGCCCTCGGGCCGCCGCGTCGAGGCCGACCGACGGTGTCGGCCGGCGCCGCTCGCGATGACCAGTGAGACGAAGATCCACGCGTCGGTCCAGCGCCATCCGTTCTCCCCCATGCACGAATGATGCCCGGCGCCGACGGCGGAGAAAACACCCGGTTTTCCACTGGCGCATCACCGCAGCTCACCGCGGGTCCGGGCGATCCCATCCGGTGGCGGTCGGTGGGCCACCGGTGGCCGTGCGTGTCCGGGGGCCGCGATCGGGGCGCGGCAGGGGCCGGGCCGGGGGAGCGGTCAGGCCGCCTCGGTGGCCGGGCCGGTCGTGCAGACCGCCGGGTCCGGGGTGGACCGCGCCGGCTCCGGCCGGGGGGCCACCGCGAAGAGCGGGATGAACACCTGGGCCAGCGGGCCGATGGCGAGCGCGTAGGCGACGGTGCCGAGTCCGACGGTGCCGCCGAGCAGCCAGCCCAGCGCCAGCACCGTCACCTCGATGACCGTGCGGACCAGCCGGACGGACCGGCCCGGGCGGCGGGCGACGTACCCGGTCATCAGGCCGTCGCGCGGGCCGGGGCCGAGCTGCGCGCCGAGGTAGAGGCCGGTGGCGGCGCCGTTGGCCACGATGCCGACGACCAGCAGGCCGATCCGGATCGGCAGCGGTCCGCCGGATGGCAGCACCGCGAGGGTGGCGTCCACCACCAGGCCGATGACCACGACGTTGCTGACCGTGCCCAGGCCGGGGCGCTGCCGCAGCGGGATCCAGAGCAGCAGGACGAGGGCGCCGACCCCGATGGTGACCGTGCCGAAGGAGAGCCCGGTCTGCCCGGCGAGGCCCTGGTGGAACACGTCCCAGGGGTCCAGGCCCAGTCCGGACCGGATCATCAGCGCCATGCTGACCCCGTAGAGGGCGAGCCCGACGTAGAGCTGGCTCAGCCGCCGGGTCGGCCGGTACCGGAGATTGCCAATCGCTGCCATGCATGCCACCCTAGGGGCCAATCTCGGCACTTCAAGGAGCCAATTTGGGAGGGGTGGCCATGACGAGTCAGGTGCGTGGCACCCAATTGGCCCGGCTGCTCGGTCAGTGGCACGCGCTGCCCGGCCGTCGGCGCAGCCCGGACTACGCCGCGCTCGCCGCCGCGGTCCGCGGCCTGCTCGCCGACGGCCGGCTCCCCCTGGGGGTACGCCTGCCAGCCGAGCGGGAGCTGGCCGAGGCGCTGCGGATCAGCCGGACCACGGTCACCGCCGCGTACCGGGAGCTGCGGGAGACCGGCCACCTGGCCAGCCGGCGGGGCGCCGGCAGCTGGACCATGCTCCCGGGCACCCACCGGGTGGCCAGCACCGGCCTCTGGACCCCGCTGGACGACCGGGACATGATCGACCTCGGCGTCGCCGCGCTGGCCGCGCCCGCCCAGCTCGTCCCGGCCGCCCGGGCCGCCGCCGAGGACCTGCCGCGCTACCTGAGCGGGGCCGGCTACCACCCGACCGGGATCATCGAGCTGCGCGAGGCGGTCGCCCGGTCGTACACCGAGCGGGGCCTGCCCACCAGCCCCGAGCAGATCATGGTCACCAGCGGCACCCAGCACGCGCTGGACCTGGTGCTGCGGCTGGCGCTGTCGCCCGGCGGCGGGGTGCTGGTCGAGTCCCCGACCTACCCCAACGCCCTCGCGGCGCTCGCCGCCCGCCGGGCCCGGATCACCACCCACGGGCTGGCCGCCGACGGCGCGGGCTGGGACGCCGACCTGCTGCTCGGCAGCATCCGGCAGACCCGGCCGAAGCTGGCGTACCTGATCCCGGAGTTCCAGAACCCGACCGGCCACCTGATGGCGGCCGAGCTGCGCGAGCGGGTGGTCGGCGCCGCCCACGCCGCCGGCACCGACCTGGTCATCGACGAGTCCTTCGTGGACCTGCCGCTGGACGGCACCGAGCTGCCCCCGCCGACCGCCACCTTCGACCGGCACTCCCGGGTCATCTCCATCGGCGGGATGAGCAAGCCCTACTGGGGTGGCCTGCGGATCGGCTGGGTCCGCGCCTCCGCCCCGCAGGTGCAGCGGCTGGCCGCCGCCCGGGTCGGGGTCGACATGGCCAGCCCGGTGCTCGACCAGCTCGTCGCGGTGCACCTGCTGGCCGACGCCCCGGCCATCGTGGCCGCCCGCCAGAGCCAGCTCACCACCCAGCGCGACGCGCTGATCGGCGCGATGGCCGAGCGGCTGCCCGACTGGCGGGTCACCGTCCCGCGCGGCGGCGTGACGCTCTGGGCCGAGCTGGACGGCCCGATCTCCAGCGCCCTGGCCCGGGCCGCCGAGGAGGTCGGCGTACGACTGGCGCCCGGCCCCCGGTTCGGCCTGGACGGCACCCTCGAACGGTTCCTGCGGCTGCCCTTCACGCTGCCGGCCGCCGACCTGGTGGAGGCGGTGGGCCGGCTCGCCGCGGTCCGCTACGACCTGGACCGCGCCGGCCGCCCGCAGTGGCGGGAGCCCTCCGTCATCGCGTGAGGCCGGCCACGCCCCGGCGGCGCACCGGACCTTCGGGGACACCGGTGGTCCGGGCCGGCTGCGAGACTGTGCGCCGTGACGGACGGGACGCGGCGCGCGCCGCGGATGCGGGTGATGACCGAGGGCGCCACGGTCACGCCGTTGGAGCTCTTCTTCGACCTGGTCTTCGTCTACGCGCTCACCCAGGTGACCGCGCTGATGGCGACCGACCTCACCTGGCGCGGGCTGGGCCGGGGCATGCTGGTGCTGGCCCTGCTCTGGTGGTGCTGGTGCTGCTACGCCTGGCTCGGCAACACCGTACGGGCCGACGAGGGCGTGGTCCGGGTGGCCCTCTTCGCGGTCATGGCCACCATGTTCGTGGTCGCGGTGACCATCCCCGAGGCCTTCGTGGACCTGCCCGGTGGCCTCTCCGGCCCGGCGGTCTTCGCCGCCTGCTACCTGGTCGTCCGGGTGCTGCACCTGGTGATCTACTGGCACGCCGCGCGGGGTGACGACGGACTGCGCCGCCAGGTGCTGCGCGCGGCGCCGCCGATGCTCGGCGGGGCGACCCTGCTCTTCGCCGCCGCGCTGCTGCCCCAGCAGCTCAGCGAGGACCCGCAGCGGGTCGGCACCATCCGCACCCTGCTCTGGGTGCTCGCCCTCGCCATCGACTACGGCGGCATCATGGCCATCGGCGCCCGGGGCTGGCGGATCTTCTCCGCCGCGCACTGGACCGAACGGCACGGTCTGATCATCATCGTGGCGCTCGGCGAGTCTCTCGTCGCGATCGGCGTCGGGGTCACCGCGCTCCCGATCTCCTGGCCGATCATCGTCGCCTCGGCGTTCGGCATCGCGGTCGCCGCGTCGCTGTGGTGGGCGTACTTCGACGTGGTGGCGATCGCCGCCGAGCGGGTGCTGCACCGGGCCCAGGGTGCCGAACGGGCCGCGCTGGGCCGGGACTCCTACACCTACCTGCACCTGCCGATGGTCGCCGGGATCATCCTGCTCGCCCTCGGCTTCAAGAAGGTCCTCTCGTACGTCGGGGACGACAGCCACCACCGGCTGACCGACCCGCTGCACGGCCTTGGCCTGCTCGCCCTCTACGGCGGGGTGATCCTCTACCTGCTCGGGCACCTGGGCTTCCGGCTCCGCAACATGGGCTCGGTCAACTGGCCCCGGGTGGCGGCGGCGGGCCTGCTGGTGGTGCTGCTGCCGGTCGCCGACCACCTGCCCGCGCTGGCCGCCCTCGGGCTGCTCGCCCTGGTCTGCGCCGGCATGGTCGCCGCCGAGGTGGTGCTCTTCGGCGAGGCCCGCCGGGCGCTGCGGGACGCCTTCCTCGACGAGCACGGCGCGGGCGCGCCGCCCGGCCGCTAGGCCTCCGATCCGGTACGGATCGGCGGATCGGGGCCAGTGTCGGCCCGGCCGCTGCTGGCGACGGTGGCGGTGCTCGCCTTGGTCGCCCCGGTGGCCGCCCGGCTGCCGGAGCTGGCGGCGGTGGCGCTGCTGGCGTTGCTCTGCCTCGCCACCACGGTGGCCGAGACCGTCAATGAGGACGGGCGGCGGCGGCAGATCCGCCAGCTCGCGCTGGAGGAGCAGATCGCCGCCGAGGTGGAGCAGAGCCGGTGGCGCCAGCGCCACCTGTGACCGTCCGACGAACCGGCGGCCGTGCCCCGGGACGGAGGGGCACGGCCGCCGGCCGCTACGGGTGGATCAGAGCTCGGCGAGCGTCCCGGCGTACATCTTGTCGATCTCGGCGGCGAAGTTGCTCTCCACACCCCGGCGCTTGATCTTCAGCGACGGGGTGATCTCGCCGTGCTCGATCGTCAGGTCGCGGGGGAGGATGGCCACCTTCTTGATCGTCTCCCAGCGGTTGAGCTTGGCGTTCAGTTCGGCCACGTACCCGTCGACCATCGCCTGCGCCTCCGGGGAGGCGACGACCTCCGCGTACTCCTTGCCCTCCAGCGGGCCGCCGGCCGCCCAGCCCTTGATCGCGTCGGGGTCGAGGGTGACCAGCATGGTGCAGTAGTTGCGGGCCTGGCCGATGACGATCGCCTGCGAGGTGTACGGGCAGATCGCCTTGAACATGCCCTCGATGTGCGACGGCGCGATGTACTTCCCGCCGGAGGTCTTGACCAGATCCTTCTTCCGGTCGGTGATCCGCAGGTAGCCGTCGTCGTCCAGGCTGCCGATGTCGCCGGTACGGAAGAAGCCGTCCTCGGTGAACGCCGCGGCAGTCTCCTCGGGCAGGTTGTGGTAGCCGCGCATCACCGGCGTGCCCCGGACCAGGATCTCGCCGTCGGTGTCGATCTTGCACTCCAGGTCGCCCATCGCGTTGCCGACGGTGCCGATCCGCAGCCCGTCCGGCGGGTTCACGAAGTTGCCCGCGCTGGTCTCGGTGAGGCCGTACCCCTCGGAGATGGGCAGGTTCGCGGCGGCGAAGAAGGTGGCGATCTCCGGGCTCAGCGGGGCCGCGCCGGAGACCAGCACCCGGATCCGGCCGCCGAGCCGGGCCTGGAGCTTGCTGAACACCAGCTTCTCGGCCAGCGCGTACTTCAGCTTCAGCCCGGCCGGAACCGGCTTGCCGGCCTGCTCCAGGGCGACCTTCTCCTTGCCGGTGCGCACCCCCCAGGCGAAGATCTTGGCCTTCGCGCCGCCGGCGGTCTGGGCCGTGGTGACCGCCTTGTTGTAGACCTTCTCGAAGACCCGGGGCGCGCCGCACATCAGCGTCGGCTTGACCACGGCGAGCAGGTCGACCAGCTTGTCCACCCGGCCGTCGACGTAGGTTGGCAGGCCGACGTGGGTGGCGCCGCAGAGCAGGGTCTTGCCGAACGAGTGGGACAGCGGCAGCCACAGGTACTGCAGGTCGTCGTCGCGCAGCAGGCCCATCTCGGCCTGCGCCACGCCCTCCCAGCACCAGCCGCCGTGCAGCAGTTCGACCCCCTTGGGCCGTCCGGTGGTGCCCGAGGTGTAGATCAGGGTGGCCAGGTGCTCCGGGCCGATGCCGGCGACCAGCATGTCGATCAGGTCCGGCTCGGCCTCGAGGGTCCGCGCCCCGCGCTCCTCCAGCTCGGCCAGGGTGAGCTGGGGAACGGCGGCGGCCGGGTCGGGGTCGCCGTCGAAGAGCACCACGTGGGTCAGCGCCGGCAGCTCGGCGCCGGCGATCTTCGCGGCCTGGGCCGGGTTCTCGGCGAAGAGCACCCGGGACCCGGAGTCGGCGATGATGTAGGTCGCGTCCTCGGGCTCGGTGGTCGGGTAGACCGTGGTGGTCGCGCCGCCCGCGCACATGATGCCGAAGTCGGCGATCACCCAGTCCAGCCGGGTGTTGGCCAGGATCGCCACCGGATCCTCCAGGCCGACGCCGAGTCCGTGCAGCCCGGCGGCGACCGCCCTGGCGCGCCGGCCGACCTGCTCCCAGCTCAGCCAGACCGGTCCCGAGTCGTCGGCTGCGGGATGGGCGAAGGCGTGGCGGTCGGGGGTCGCCGCCACGCGCTTGAGGAACATGTCGGGGATCGAACGGTACGGTACATCGAGAGCCATCGCTGTAGCCGCCTTCAGAGGGTGGAGAGACGTGACGGGGGTCACGTCATTCTGCGGTTACCGAAGAGTATTGCCTGCACGGGGGCAGCGGCTAGCCCCCATCCCGCGGCGGCCGGCGTCCCGCGACGTGGAAGGCCGGATCAGGCGTACCGGGAGACGGCGAGCGACCAGTCGTAGGTGGCCCGGATCCAGTTCCGGCGGGTGACCAGGAAGGCCTGGACCGACTCGTCCCCGGTGCCCGTCAGCGCGGCCTCCCGCTCGGCGTACGCGGCCAGGCCCTCGTTGAACCGCGCCGCCGCCGCCCGCAGCGCCGCCTCCTCGCCCTGCCCGGCCTCCCCGGCGATCGTGGTCACCAGGTTGTGCACGTCCGGCGCGCTGCTCAGCTCCTTGCCGTAGGAGAAGAGGTCGTTGCACCAGCAGACCAGGTCCGCGGCGAGGCCGTCCAGCGCGGCCAGCGCCGGGTCGGCCCGCCGGCCCGCACCGGGCAGACCGTCGTACGCCAGGTCGGTGAGGGTGAAGCTGGGTCGGGCCCCGCCGGTGTGCCGGCGCATCTGCACGTACTCGGCCACCCCGGGCACCCGGCGGTGCTCCCGGTTCGCCGCCTCCCAGAGCAGCGCAAGCAGGTACTCCCGGAGCTGGCTGATCAGCCGCAGCAGCAGCGTCGGCCGGTGCAGGGCGCGGGCCCGCCGGCAGAGGTCGTCCAGCCCGACGCCGAGCGGCCCGGCCGCCACCGGCCGCGGCGCCGCCGGATCACCGTGCCCGTCCAGCACCTCCAGCAGCTCCGCCACGGTGGGCGCGAGCCGGGTGGGGCTGGCACCGAGCCCGTCCTCGTCGCAGGCGTCGTCCATCACGAACAACCAGGAGATCAGGTCGGTCAGCAGCCGCAACCGGTCGACCGGCGCATCCGGGCAGGCCCGGCCGGCCAGCTCCGCCGCACCGGCTCCGCGCAACCGGCGCAGGCCGGCCGCCGTGGCCACCAGGCCGAGGTCGCGCGCCCATCCGGTGCTCTCCCCGGCGACCAGCTCGACGGCCGCGTGCCGGCGTGCCGGGAAGGGAGGTTCGCGCAGTGCCGAGACCGCGAAGCTCCGCATCCGTGCCCCCTGCCCGCCACTCCCGGTCGGGGCGGCGGGCAGCAGCGTACGGGAGCATCAATCGGCGCCGGTCGCTGGGTCGAGGTCGGCTCACATTGCCTGGTGACCGTTCCCGCACACCCGGTCAGAAGCCCAGGCTGGCCGCCCGCAGCCGGTCGGCCGGGGTGGCCGGCCCGTCGATCTGCACCCGGGACACCCGCTGCCGGCCGGAGAGGAAGAGGGCCAGCTCTCCCGGCGCGCCCACCAGCCGCAGCCGCTCCCCGCCCCGGCCGACGGTGAGCTCACCGAACCCGGGCGCCTGGACGAGCAGGTCGGCGGGGAACCGGCGCAACGCCACCCGGGCCAGCATGGCGGCCCGCTTCCAGAGCACCGCCGACAGGCCGGCCGGCAGATCCCGGGGCAGCCAGCCGGGGCGGGCCCGCCGCACGTCCTCATGGTGGATGAAGAACTCCATCGTGTTCGCCAGCTCGTCGGTGAGCGGGTTGCTCACCGGGCTCCAGGCCGGTGGGCGGCGTACCTGCGCCACCAGCTCCGGGTACGGGCGGGCGGCGACCCGGCGGCGGACCGCCTCGGCGTACCGGCGCAGCGGCGGCAGCAGGATGCCCGCGGCGGCGTCCGGCCGGCGCTCCCGGACGATCAGGTGCGCGGCGAGATCCCGCGTGCCCCACCCCTCGTTGACCGTCGGCGCGTCCGGTCCCAGGTCCAGCAGCAGGTCGGCGAGCGCCTCGCGCTCCGATCGGGCGTACCGCGGCATGGCCCGATCGTAGGGCCCCGGCGGCGTCCCGGCGCGCCCGGCGCGACGCGGCACTGCCGCGCCCGGCGTCGAGGTGACCGACCGCGACGCCGACCGCCCTGGTCGGCGCCCCGTCGCCGGGGGAGTGACGCTGGACATATCCGCCCGGCTCGGCGGAGCTGGCACGGACCGGTAAGGATGAGGGAGATAATTGCGGCTTACGGCGGGGGAGAGCGTGGCGAGCGGGACAAGTCGGGACGTCCTCGGCAGAGGGCTGTGGGTCCTCGGCCGGGCCATCCGGGAACAGCCGCGGATCTTCACGGTCGCGGTGACCGGGAGCGTGCTCTTCGGCCTCATGGTGATCGCCAGCGCGTTCGTGGTCGGCCGGGTGGTCGGCGACGTCGTGGTGCCCGCGATCGCCCGCGGCTCGGTCGGCGCGGGGGTGCTCGCTCTGGCCGCCGCGTCGCTGTTCGGGATCAGCGTGCTGCGGGTGGTCGGGATCTTCGGCCGCCGGCTCGGCGCCGGCTACATGCAGTTCCGGCTCCAGGCCGCATACCGCCGCCGGGTCACCCGGCGCTACCTGGACCTGCCGCTGTCCTGGCACCACCGCAACGCCACCGGCACGCTGCTCTCCAACGCCAACTCCGACGTGGAGGCGGCGTGGTATCCCATCGCGCCGCTGCCGTTCGCGGTCGGCACCCTGGTCATGCTGATCGGCGCCATCGTCTCGCTCTTCCTCACCGACTGGGCGCTCGCCCTGGTCGGCCTCGCCGTCTTCCCCGCGCTCTTCGCGCTCAACGTGGTCTACTCGCGGCGGATGGCGCCCCGCCAGGCCCGGGCCCAGCGGCTGCGCGCCGAGGTCAGCGGCATCGCCCACGAGAGCTTCGACGGCGCCCTGGTGGTCAAGACGATGGGCCGGGAGGCGCAGGAGACGGCGCGTTTCGCGTCCCGCGCCGGCGAGCTGCGCGACGCGCTGATCTCCGTCGGCCGGCTGCGCGGCATCTTCGACCCGATGCTGGAGACCCTGCCCAGCCTCGGCACCCTCGCCGTGCTGGTGGTCGGCGCGGTCCGGCTCCGGCAGGGCGCGATCAGCGTCGCCGAGCTGGTCAGCGTCGCCTTCCTCTTCACCGTGCTGGCCTTCCCGGTCCGGGCCATCGGCTGGGTGCTGGCCGAGCTGCCGCGCAGCGTCGCCGGCTGGGACCGGGTGCGCCGGGTGCTCGACGCCACCGGCGAGATGCCGTACGGCGACACCGTCCTCGATCCGGCCGCCCCGACGCCGGCCACGCTCGCCTTCCACGACGTGCACTTCGGCTACGAGCCGGCGGAGGCGCACCTGCCCGGCGCCGAGGTGCTCGGCGAGGTGAGCTTCACCGTGCCGGCCGGGAAGACCGTCGCCCTGGTCGGGCCGACCGGCGCCGGCAAGTCGACCATCGCGTCGCTCGCGGTCCGGCTGGTCGACCCGCGCGCCGGCACCGTCACGCTGGACGGCGTCGACGTCCGGGACCTCACCGCCGCCTCGCTCGCCTCGACGATCGCCCTGGTCGCCCAGGTGCCGTTCGTCTTCGACGACACGGTCCGGGCCAACATCACCCTCGACCGGCCGGGCATCGGCGACGACGAGGTGTGGGCGGCGCTGCGGCTGGCCGAGGCCGACGGGTTCGTCGCCGCCCTGCCCGACGGGTTGGACACCATGGTCGGCGAGCGGGGCACCTCGCTCTCCGGCGGCCAGCGGCAGCGGCTCACCCTGGCCCGCGCGCTCGCCGGCCGGCCCCGGCTGCTGGTGCTCGACGACGCCACCAGCGCGGTCGACCCGCGGGTCGAGGCGGCCATCCTGGCCGGCCTGCGCGCTCCGACCGGCGGCTCGGGCGCCGCCGCGTCGATCCTGGTGGTCGCGTACCGGCGGGCCACCATCGCCCTCGCCGACGAGGTGATCTACCTGGAGCAGGGGCGGGTCCTGGCCCGGGGCACCCACCCCGAGCTGCTGGCCACCGTCCCCGGCTACGCCGACCTGGTCACCGCGTACGAGCAGGCGGAGCACGACCGCGAGCAGCCCCGGACGTACGACGAGGTCACCCCGTTGACCTCCGGCCTGGAAGTCGAGGTTGACCGGTGAGTACCACCACCAAGGAGCCGGAGCAGGAGGCCGAGTCGACCTGGCGGACGCTGCGGCGGGGGCTGGCGCTCTCCCCGGAGCTGAAGACCGGGCTGGCCGGCACCGTGGCGCTGGCGCTGGCCTACATGATCGGGCGGGTCGCCGTCCCGGTCGCCGTCCAGCGCGGCATCGACCACGGCATCGTCGGCGGCCTGGACCTCGGCGTGGTGTGGCGGGTGGTCGCCGTCACCGCGGCCGTGTTGGTGATCACCACCACCTGCGGTTACCTGATGATGCGGCGGCTCTTCACGGTCAGCGAGACCGCCCTGGCCGGGGTGCGGACCCGGGCGTTCCGGCACGTGCACGACCTGTCCATGCTGCACCAGCAGTCCGAGCGGCGGGGCTCGCTGGTGTCCCGAGTGACCAGCGACGTCGACCAGATCACCACGTTCCTCCAGTGGGGCGGCGTGATCCTGATCGTCAACCTCGGTCAGCTGGTGGTCACCACGATCGTCATGCTGGCGTACTCCTGGCAGCTCACCCTGGTGGTGCTCGCCGCGTTCGCTCCGGCGGTGCTGGTGATCCGGCTGCTGCAGCGCCGCCTCGCCGGCGCGTACGGCCTGGTCCGGCAGCGGATGGGCACGCTGCTCGGCACCATCGCGGAGAGCGTGGTGGGGGCTCCGGTGATCCGGGCGTACGGGATCGCCGGGCGGACGGCCCGGCGGCTGGACACGGCGATCGAGGGGCAGCGGCAGGCCCAGCAGCGGGCCATCCGGATCAGCATCGTGGGCAGCTCGGTGGGGGAGCTGGCGGCCGGCCTGGCGCTGGCCGGCGTGGTCGTCGTCGGGGTGACCCTGGGCGTCGACCGCACCCTGTCGATCGGTCAGCTGACCGCGTTCCTGTTCCTGGTGACGCTCTTCATCCAGCCGGTGCAGATCGCCACCGAGGTGCTCAACGAGGCGCAGAACGCGATCGCCGGCTGGCGCCGGGTGCTGGACGTGCTGGACGTCGCCCCGGACGTGGCCGACCCGGGCACGCAGGGGCGGGAGCTGCCGCCCGGCCCGCTGGACATCCGCTTCGCCGGGGTGACCTTCGCCTACCCGGGCGGCCCGCCGGTGCTGCACGACGTCCGCCTCGAGATCCCGGCGAAGAGCCGGGTGGCCGTGGTCGGCGAGACCGGCAGCGGCAAGACGACCTTCGCCAAGCTGCTCACCCGGCTGATGGACCCGACCGCCGGCGAGGTGCTGCTCTCCGGGGTGCCGCTGCGGCAGGTCCGGTTCGACTCGCTGCGCTCGCGGGTGGTGATGGTGCCGCAGGACGGCTTCCTCTTCGACGCCACCGTCGGGGAGAACGTCCGCTTCGCCCGGCCCGAGCTGACCGACGAGCAGCTGACCGCCGCCTTCACCGAGCTGGGCCTGGCCGACTGGCTGGACGGGCTGCCGGCGGGGCTGGACACCCCGGTCGGCGAGCGCGGCGAGGCGCTCAGCGTGGGGGAGCGGCAGCTCGTCGCACTCGCCCGGGCGTACGTCGCCGACCCCGACCTGCTGGTGCTCGACGAGGCGACCAGCGCGGTCGACCCGGCCACCGAGGTACGCCTCCAGCGCACCCTGGACGCGGTCACCCGCGGCCGGACCACGCTGGCCATCGCCCACCGACTCTCCACCGCGCAGGCCGCGGACGAGGTGATCGTGGTGGACCGGGGCCGCGTCGTGCAGCGCGGCCCGCACGACGAGCTGGTCCGGGACCCCGAGTCGATCTACGGGCTGCTCTACGCCTCCTGGCTGGAGCAGACCCGGTAGGAGAGGCCTCCCGCCGGCGCCGGCCCGCATCCGGCGCCGGCGGCGCTGCCGGCAGGTCCCCGGGCTGCGCCGCCGCTGCGGTCACCGTGCCTGACGGCAGCTCGTAGCCCGCGGCCGGTCAGGCGGAGAGGTCGCCGGTGAGGTAGCGCTGCACGGTCGGGCCGATCGCGGCGGCCAGGGTCTCCGGGTCGGCGGAGGCGACCGGCTCCAGTCGGACGACGTAGCGGGTCATCGCCAGCCCGAGCATCTGGGTGGCCACCAGCGAGCCGCGCAGCGGCAGCTCGGCCGGGTCGATGTCGAGGTGGTCGAGCACCCGGCGGAACACCTGGGTGACCAGGAACTCGCGCATCAGGCGGGCGGTCCACTCGTTGTTGACCGCCGACCGGAGCAGGGCGACCGCCGGCGCTCCGGCCGGGGAGTCCCAGACCCCGAGGAACGTCCGGACCAGCCGCTGGCCGACCCCGTCCGGGCCGCCGGCCAGCACGCGCGGCAGCAGCTCCGCCGGGTCGATCGGCACGTTCATGGTGGTCCGGAAGAGCTCCTCCTTGGTGCCGAAGTAGTGGTGCACCAGGGCCGGGTCGACCCCGGCGGCAGAGGCGATGCCCCGGATCGAGGCGGCGTCGAAGCCACGCTCGGCGAAGGCCGCCCGGGCCGCCGTGAGGATCGCCTCCCGGGTGTCCGGGTTGCCGGGCCGCCGGCCGGTCCGGCGGGCCATCATTCGCTGCGCCGCCGCAGGGTGGCCGCGGCGAGCACCAGGGCCGCCACCGCCGCGCCGGCCACCACCGCCAGGTCCCGCCACATGGTGGCGGTCGGGTCGACGTGCCGGCCGACCTCCTGCAGGGCCTCGACCGAGTACGACAGGGGGAGCACGTCGCTGACCGCCTGGAGCCAGCCGGCCATCTCGCCGCGGGGCACGAACAGCCCGCAGAGCAGCAGCTGCGGCACCGCCACGACCGGCAGGAACTGCACCGCCTGGAACTCGGTGCGGGCGAAGGCGCTGCAGAACAGTCCCAGGGCCACCGCCAGCACGGCGTTGACGACCGAGATCAGCACCACCAACCCGATGCTGCCGGCGGTGTCCAGGTCGAACACCCAGTACGCGACCGCCGAGGCGATGGTCGCCTGGAACGCGCCGGCGAGCCCGAACGCGATGCCGTAGCCGAAGAGCAGGTCGAGCTTGCCCAGCGGGGTGGTGAGCAGCCGCTCCAGGGTGCCGGTGGTGCGCTCGCGCAACATGGCGATGCTGGTCACCAGGAACATGATGATGAACGGGAAGAAGCCCAGCATGATCAGCGCCACCCGGTCGAAGACCGCGGGCTGCCCCGGCGGGGTGGGCTGGTCGACGTACATGAAGTAGACCAGGGTGAGCAGCACGGTGGGCAGCACCACCAGCAGGGCGACGGTGCGCCGGTCGTGACCGAGCTGGCGCAGGATGCGGCCGGTCGTCGCGGCCAGGATCCGGGGATTCATGACTGCTCCTCCCGTCCGGCGTGCCGCTGGCCCGCCTCGTTCGCCCTGATCAGTCGCAGGAAGGCTTCTTCCAGGTCGTTGACGCCGGTGGCGGCGCGGACCGCGTCCGGGGTGTCGTCGGCGATCAGCCGGCCCTCCCGGATGAGCAGCAGCCGGTCGCAGCGGGCCGCCTCGTCCATCACGTGGCTCGACACCAGCAGCGTCGTCCCGGCCGCGGCCATTTCATGGAACCGGGCCCACAGGTCGGCCCGGAGCACCGGGTCCTGGCCGACGGTCGGCTCGTCGAGGACGACCAGCTCGGGATCGCCGACCAGGGCGCAGGCCAGCGAGGCCCGGCTGCGCTGACCGCCGGAGAGGGTGCCGACGAGCTGACCGGCGGCGTCGGCGAGCCCGACGTCGGCGACCGCCCGGTCGGCCTCGGCGTGGCCGCGGCCGTGCAGGGCGGCGAAGTAGCGGGCGTTCTCCCGCACGGTCAGGTCGGCGTAGACGCTGGGCGCCTGGGTCAGGTAGCCGACCCGGCGGCGCAGCTCCGGCACCCCGGCCGGCCGGCCGAGAACGGTGACCGTGCCCGACCTGACGGTCTGCACCCCGACCAGCGCCCGCATCAGCGTGGTCTTGCCGCTGCCGCTCGGCCCGAGCAGCCCGGTGACCGTGCCGCGGGGCACCGCGCAGCTGATGCCCTGGAGCACCCGCCTGCGTCCCCGGTCGACGACCAGGTCACGGACCACCACCGCATCCTCCATCGCCCGCCTCCAAAACTCATCATCCGTTGAACTCAACGGTAGATGAATTGTCCGCCCACGCGCAACGGTTGACTTCGAGTGCCCTCCAACTGGAAGCCTGGGGGCGTGGACATCAGCACGCGGGAAATGAGCCTCACCGTCGGTGAGGCGGCGGAACGGGTCGGCCTGACCACCTACACGCTGCGCTGGTACGAGCAGGAGGGGCTGGTCGCCCCGGTCGGCCGGGACTCCGCCGGCCGGCGGCGCTACACCGAGGGCGACGTCAACTGGTTGTTCCTGCTCACCCGGCTGCGTCGGACCGGGATGCCGGTCCGGGACATGCGCCGCTACGCCGAGCTGGCCCGCCAGGGCGACCGGACGCTGGGCGCCCGGCGGGCGCTCTTCGAGGCGCACCGGGCCCGGGTGCTGGCCCGGATGGCCGAACTGGAGGAGGACCTGAAGGTGCTCGACTACAAGATCGACGCGTACCGCAGGGCGGAGGAGGAGAGCGCATGATCCGGCGACGAGTGGGTGCCACCGGGCCCGAGGTCTCGGCGATCGGCCTGGGCTGCATGGGGATGAGCTTCGCGTACGGCCCGGGGGACGACGCCGAGTCGACGCGGACCCTGCACCGCGCCCTCGACCTCGGCGTCAACCATCTGGACACCGCCGACATGTACGGCTTCGGCGCGAACGAGCGGCTGCTCGCCCCGGTGGTGCGGTCCCGCCGGGACGAGGTCTTCCTGGCCACCAAGTTCGGCAACCGCACCACCGGCGACAGCTTCGGCGGCACCGGCACCCCGGGCGCCTTCGTGGACAGCAGCGCCGCCTGGACCCGGGAGGCCTGCGACGCGTCGCTGAGCCGGCTCGGGGTGGCGAGCATCGACCTGTACTACCTGCACCGGCGCAACCCGGAGACCCCGATCGAGGAGACCGTCGGGGCGATGGCCGACCTCGTGGCGGCCGGCAAGATCCGGCTGATCGGGCTCTCCGAGGTCAGCCCGGCGACCCTGCGGGCCGCGCACGCGGTGCACCCGATCTCCGCGGTGCAGATGGAGTACTCGCTGTTCAGCCGGGACGTCGAGGGCGAGATGCTGGCGACCTGCCGGGAGCTGGGCGTGTCGCTGGTGGCGTACTCGCCGGTCGGGCGGGGGCTGCTCACCGGGGCGATCACGGGTCGCGACCAGCTCGCCGAGGACGACTGGCGGAAGACCGTGCCGCGGTTCGCCGAGGGCAACCTCGACGCCAACCTGCGCCTGGTCGAGGCGGTCCGGGCGGTGGCGGGGGAGATCGGCTGCACGCCCGCCCAGGCGGCGCTCGCCTGGCTGCTGGCCCAGGGCGAGGACATCCTGCCGATCCCGGGCACCAAGCGGGTCCGCCACCTGGAGGAGAACGCGGCGGCGGCCGACATCAAGCTCACTCCGGAGCAGCAGGCCCGGCTCCGCGACGCGGTGCCGGCCGGGGCGGTGGTCGGGGAAAGGTACACCGCGGCAGGAATGCGAACCGTCGGGCACTAGCCCCGCCACCGGACACCAGCCGGCCGTCGCGCCCTCCGCGCCCGGTGGTCGGGACGCGGCGCCGGTCCCGGCGCCGCGTGCGGGACAATGGGTCACTGTGCCCGCCTCTGACGCGCCGCTGACCGGCGCTCCCGCCACGTCCGGCGAACCCGCGGCCCCCGGCCCGGTCCGCCCGTCCCGGCTCGACCCGGCCGTCGCCGCCCGGTTGCGCCGTACCCCCGACGGCCTGGTCGCCGCGGTGGTGCGCCAGCACGACACGGGCGAGGTGCTGATGGTCGCCTGGATGGACGACGAGGCGCTGCACCGCACCCTCACCACCGGCCGGGCCACCTACTGGTCGCGCAGCCGGCAGGAGTACTGGGTCAAGGGCGCCACCTCCGGCCACCACCAGCACGTCCGCTCGGTCGCGCTGGACTGCGACGGCGACGCCCTGCTGGTGAGCGTCGACCAGGTCGGCGCGGCCTGCCACACCGGGCACCGGACCTGCTTCTTCACCGAACTGCCGGTGACCGCCCCGGAGGCGACCTCATGACCGACGGTGCGGTCAGCCCGGACGAGGCCACCTTCACCGACCTGGCGGCCCGCTGGCGGGTCGTCCCGGTCACCCGGCGGCTGCTCGCCGACGCGGAGACCCCGGTCGGGGTCTACCGCAAGCTCGCCGGCGGCCCCGGCACCTTCCTGCTGGAGTCGGCCGAGCAGGGCGTCGGCTCGGCCGGGATGGCCTGGTCCCGGTACTCCTTCATCGGCGTCCGCAGCAGCGCCACGCTGACCGAGCGGGACGGCGCCGCGGTCTGGACCGGCGAGCCGCCGGCCGGCCTGCCCGTCGACGGCGACCCGGTGCGGGTACTGCGGGAGACCGTCGCGGCCCTCGCCGGGCCGGCCTGGGACCCGGCCAGCGGCATGCCGCCGCTGACCGGCGGCATGGTGGGCTATCTCGGGTACGACCTGGTCCGCCGCTTCGAGCGGTTGCCCGAGCTGACCGAGGACGACCTCGGCGTGCCCGAGCTGGGCATGATGCTCGCCACCGACCTGGTGGTGCTCGACCACTACGACGGCTCGGCGATCCTGGTCGCCAACGCGATCCTGCCGCCGGCGGACGCGCCGGACCGGGCGCCGCTGGTCGCGGCGGCGTACCACCACGCCGTGGGGCGGCTCGACGCGATGACCACCGCGCTGTCCCGACCGATTCCGCCCATGATCTCGACGGTCGACCGGCCGCCCGCGGGCGAGGTGGTCAGCCGCACCCCGGACGGCGGCTACCCGAAGGCGGTGGAGGGGGCGAAGGAGGCGATCCGGGCCGGCGAGTGCTTCCAGATCGTGCTCGCCCAGCGCTTCGAGCGGGAGACCCACGCCGACCCGCTGGACGTCTACCGGGTGCTCCGCACCACCAACCCCAGCCCGTACATGTACCTGCTGCGCTTCGACGGCTTCGACATCGTCGGCTCCTCGCCGGAGGCGCACCTGAAGGTCAGCACCGGCGCGAACGGCCGGCGGCGGGCGCTGCTGCACCCGATCGCCGGCACCCGCCCGCGCGGCGGCACCCCGGAGGCCGACGCCCGGCTCGCCGCCGAGCTGCTCGCCGACCCGAAGGAACGCTCCGAGCACGTGATGCTGGTCGACCTGGGCCGCAACGACCTGGGCCGGGTCTGCCGGCCCGGCACCGTCGAGGTGCCGGAGTTCGCCACCATCGAGCGGTACAGCCACGTCATGCACATCGTCTCCACCGTGGTGGGGGAGCTGCGGGAGGACCGGACGGCCTTCGACGCGCTCGCCGCGACCTTCCCGGCCGGCACCCTCTCCGGCGCGCCGAAGGTGCGGGCCATGGAGATCATCGAGGAGCTGGAACCGGTGCGGCGGGGACTCTACGGCGGCACGGTCGGCTACTTCGGCTTCGGCGGCGACCTGGACATGGCGATCGCCATCCGCACCGCGCTGATCCGCGACGGGCGGGCGTACGTCCAGGCCGGGGCGGGCGTGGTGGCCGATTCCGATCCCGCCGCCGAGGACCAGGAGACCCGGAACAAGGCCGCCGCGGTGCTCGCCGCGATCGCCGCCGCCGAGACCCTCCGGCCGGCCCGATGAGCGCCGCGCCCGAACCCGCCGCCGACCACCCGTCGGCCACCGCTCCGGCCGGCCCGCCGGTCGCGCGGCGGCGGCGCGAGCTGACGTACGCGGTGCTGCTCTGCCTGGCCGGGGCGGGCCTGGCGTTCTGGGCGGCCACCCGGACCTGGTCGGTCGAGCTGACCGCCCGCGGGTCGTTGCCGCCGTCCCGGCACGCCCGCAGCGGCGCGGACCTGCTGCCGTGGGTCTCCGCGCTGGCGCTGGTCGCGCTGGCCGGTGGCGGCGCGGTGCTCGCCACCCGGGGTCGGGTCCGGCGCCTGCTGGGCGGACTGCTGACCCTGCTCGGCCTGGCCGTGGCGGCCGGCGGCGGGTACGGCCTGACGGCCGACTTCGGCGGCGGGGTCAGCCGGCAGTGGCCGGCGCTCTGCCTGCTCGGCGGGCTGGTCGCCGCGGCCGGCGGGCTGGTCACCGCGCTGCGGGGTGCGGACTGGCCGGCGATGGGGGCCCGCTACGAGCGGCCGGGTCGGGCGGCGGAGCAGCCGGCGGCGGACGGCCCGGCGGTCGGCCGGGGCACCCGGGACGCCTGGGACGCGCTGGACCGGGGTGAGGACCCGACGGTCAGCTGACCGACTGCGGGTGGCGCACCTCGCGGCGGTCCCGCGCGGCGGCCCGGGCGGCGGCCAGCTCGGCGACCAGGCGGTCCAGCTCCCGACGCTGCTCGGCGCGGGCCCGGTCGGCGCAGACCGCCTCCCACGCGTTGCCGCGGGCGGTCCGCATCCGGCCGTCGCCGACCACCGCCCGTTCCAGGGTGTGCACCACGCCGACGGCGAGCGAGGCGACGGTCCGGGAGATGGTGGTCAGTCCGATGGTCGGGCTCGGCCCGTTGGTGCTCATGGTCACCCCGCACGAGATCGTTGGCGAAGGTTGGCGGACGCCTCATCGAGTCTGCCCGAGGAGGATGCTGCCCGGCTCAGGTTTCGCGGCCGTGACGGCCAGGTCAACTGTGCCTTCGGGGGGACGACCTGGACAGGGCCGTTCGTCCTTGAGCTTGGTCACAACATCGACCGGCATCGTCGTCCTGCGCCCCGGGTCCGGCCATGGTGAGATGGAGCATGGGCGGCGATCTATGGGCGGTCGACGAGGGCTCAGGGGCGGAGGTGACGCCGGTCGATGGGCACCGTGGCGCTACGTGACATTCCGTTCACCGGAAGTCCGGCATCATGCCACAGCCCATCTCGTGAGGAGCGCCATACCCCCGGCACTCGTGGCCAGGTGGCGCCCCCTAGCATCGGCCCATGACACCCGGAGAGGGGAGTCCGTTGGTGACTGCTGAGCATGCGCACGCGGAGGGGGACGAGGCCGGGTCGGCGGCGTCCGTAAGCGTGCTCGACGAGATCCTGGCCGGCGTCCGGGAGGACGTGGCCCGACGGCAGGAGCAGGTTCCGCTGGAGCGGATCCGGGAGCTCGCCGCCGCCGCGCCGCCGCCGCTGGACGCGTACGCGGCCCTGCGCCGGCCCGGGGTGGCCGTGATCGCCGAGGTGAAGCGCTCGTCGCCGTCCAAGGGGCGGCTGGCGGAGATCGCCGACCCGGCCGACCTGGCCGGCGACTACGCCGCCGGTGGCGCCCGGGCGATCAGCGTACTGACCGAGGGCCGCTGGTTCGGCGGGTCGCTCGACGACCTGGCCGCCGTGCGGGCCGCGGTGAACGTCCCGGTGCTCCGCAAGGACTTCGTGGTCTCCAGCTACCAGGTGCACGAGGCGCGGGCCCACGGCGCCGACCTGGTACTGCTGCTCGTCGCCGCGCTCGAGCAGAACGCGCTCGTCGGGCTGCTGGAGCGGATCGAGTCGCTCGGAATGACCGCGCTGGTCGAGGTGCACACCGAGGAGGAGGCCGACCGGGCCCTGGAGGCCGGCGCGCAGGTGATCGGGGTCAACGCCCGTGACCTGCGTACCCTGGAGGTCGACCGCTCGGTGTTCGAGCGGATCGCGCCCGGCCTGCCCAGCAGCGTCGTCAAGATCGCCGAGTCCGGCGTGCGCGGCCCGCACGACCTCATCCGGTACGCCTCGGCGGGTGCCGACGCGGTCCTGGTCGGCGAGGGCCTGGTCACCCAGAAGAGCCCCCGCGAGGCGGTCGCCGAGCTGGTCAACGCCGGCAACCACCCGGCCACGCCCCGCCCGGTGCGCTGACCCGCGCCGGGGAGAGTCCGCAGCGAGAGGAAGCCCGCGATGAGCGCCAACGCGTCGGCCCCGGCCGGCCAGGTCCCCGACGCCGCCGGCCACTTCGGTCGGTTCGGCGGCCGGTTCGTGCCGGAGGCGCTGGTCGCGGCCCTCGACGAGCTGGACGCGGCGTACCGGAAGGCGATGACCGACGAGGCGTTCCTCGCCGAGTTCGACGCCCTGCTGCGCGACTACGCCGGCACCCCGTCGCTGCTCTACTCCGCCGAGCGGTTCTCCGCCAAGGCGGGGGCGCGGATCCTGCTCAAGCGGGAGGACCTGAACCACACCGGCGCGCACAAGGTGCGCAACGTGCTCGGCCAGGCGCTGCTCACCAAGCGGATGGGCAAGAAGCGGGTGATCGCGGAGACCGGCGCCGGCCAGCACGGCGTGGCCACCGCCACCGTCGCCGCCCTGTTCGACCTCGAGTGCGTGGTCTACATGGGCGAGGTGGACACCCAGCGGCAGGCGCTGAACGTGGCCCGGATGCGGATGCTCGGCGCCACCGTCGTCCCGGTCACCACCGGCTCGCGGACCCTCAAGGACGCGATGAACGAGGCGATGCGGGACTGGGTCGCCAACGTCGACGACACCCACTACCTGATCGGCACCGCCGCCGGCCCGCACCCGTTCCCGGAGATGGTCCGGGACTTCGTGCGGGGCATCGGCGCGGAGGCCCGCCAGCAGTGCCTGGACCTGACCGGCGCGCTGCCCGACGCGGTCGCGGCCTGCGTCGGTGGCGGTTCCAACGCGCTCGGCATCTTCCACGCGTTCGTGCCCGACACCGACGTCCGGCTGTACGGCTTCGAGGCCGGCGGCGAGGGCGTGGAGACCGGCCGGCACGCGGCCAGCATCACCGGCGGCAGCTCCGGTGTGCTGCACGGCACCCGGACGTACGTGCTCCAGAACGAGGACGGCCAGACCATCGAGTCGCACTCGATCTCGGCCGGGCTGGACTACCCGGGCGTCGGTCCGGAGCACGCCTGGCTGCACGACAGCGGCCGGGCCAGCTACGCGCCGGTGACCGACACCGAGGCGATGGCCGCGTTCGAGCTGCTCTGCCGGACGGAGGGGATCATCCCGGCGATCGAGAGCGCGCACGCGCTGGCCGGCGCGCTGAAGATCGCCCCGACGCTCGCCGCCGAGCTGGGCCGGGAGCCGGTCATCGTGGTCAACCTCTCCGGCCGGGGCGACAAGGACGTGCACACCGCCAGCGAGTACTTCGGCATCCTCGACAAGGAGTGACAGCGTGAGCCGCATCGGGGTCGCCTTCGACAAGGCCCGCGCCGACGGGCGGGCCGTGCTGGTCGGCTGCATGCCGGCCGGGTTCCCCACCGTCGAGGGCAGCATCGCCGCGATGACCGCGATGGTCGAGGCGGGCGTGGACGTCATCGAGGTGGAGATCCCGTACTCCGACCCGGTGATGGACGGCCCGGTGATCCAGAAGGCCAGCGACATCGCCCTGGCCGGCGGGGTGCGCACCGCGGACACCCTGCGCATCGTCGAGGCGGTCGCCGCCACCGGCGCGCCGGTGGTCACCATGACCTACTGGAACCCGATCGAGCAGTACGGCGTGGACGCCTTCGCCCGCGACCTCGCCGCCGCCGGCGGCACCGGCCTGATCACCCCGGACCTGATCCCGGACGAGGCCGACGAGTGGCTGGCCGCCTCCGACGCGTACGGCCTGGACCGGACGTTCCTGGTCTCCCCGTCCTCCACCGACGCGCGGCTGAAGATGACCGTGGAGCACTGCCGGGGCTTCGTCTACGCCACCGCGATCATGGGCGTCACCGGTGCCCGCGCGCAGACCTCCGACGCCGCGCCGATCCTGGTCTCCCGGCTGCGCGAGGTCACCGGCCTGCCGGTCGGCGTGGGGCTGGGCGTGGGCACCGGCGCGCAGGCCGGCACGGTCGCCGGATACGCCGACGGCGTCATCGTCGGCAGCGCGCTGGTCCGCTGCCTGCTCGACGCGCCGGACCAGGCCGCCGGCCTGGCCGCGCTGCGTACGCTCAGCGCCGAGCTGGCCGAGGGCGTCCGCACCCCGCTCCGCTGAACCGCGGCCTTGGACGGGCGGGCGTGGCGTGCCGCTTCCGTGCGCCCGGTCGGGCCCTGCTTCGTCCCCCCGCGCCCCGACGCCGGTATTCGCTGACGGAGGCTACGAAGCTGATGTCGCAGATGACTCAGCCCGGCCGGCGCCGCCAGGCTTTGCCGCGAGCCGAGGCCACTCCTTGCGGGTAAGTGTGCGGATCCTGAACGGACGGCGAGGCGGCTGCCCCGTGAATCATTTGCGACATCAGCTTCGTAGGGGGCGCCGGGCCCAGGCGACGGCGCCGGCGCGGGCGGTGACGGCGCGGGCGGCGACGGCGCGGGCGGCGACGGCTCAGCGTCGGGCGATCGGGGTGTCGTCCGGCTCGGCCCGTTGCCCGGGCGCGACGAGGTCCCCGCCCGGGCCGCGCGCGCCGGGATCTCCGCCGGCCCCGACGGCGGACGGGCCGGCCGCTGGTCGGGCCGGCTCCCGCCCGGCGTCCCGCAGCACCCCAGAGCGGCCGGCCAGCGCGTCGGCGACGGCCGCCCGGGTGATCGGGGTGACGGCGTCCGGCAGCTCGGCCGGGGCGTGCCAGCCCAGGTGGCAGCCGCCCACCGGGTCTCCGGTCGGCGTCCCCCCGGTCACCCGGGCGCGGAAGACGTGCACCAGCACGTCCGGTAACGGCCCGCACCGGCCCGCGGCGGGGGGCGGAGCGCCCGGGTCGCCGAGCCGGTAGAGGCCCACCAGGTCGACGACCCGGATCTCCCAGCCGGTCTCGGCGCGGATGTTCCGGAGCACCGCCGCGGCGGGGCTCTCGTCCCGGCGCAGCCGCCCGCCGGGCAGCCCCCAGCGGCGCTCGCCCCGGCCCTGCCGGCAGAGCAGCACCCGACCGGCGTCGTCGCTGACGACCGCCGCGACCGCCCAGGTGAGCGCGCTCATGGACAAAGAGCCTACGACCGCGCAAACCAGAAGTCAGCCGGCCGGCGAAGCCGATCGGACCGGGGTGCCGCGGAGCCGGCCCGCACCGGTAGCGTGTGCACCCGTGACCCACGCCCCGATGACCCCCCTGGCGGCCCTGCCCAGCCCCAGCACCGCCGTCTGGCAGCTCGGACCGGTTCCGATCCGGGCGTACGCCCTCTGCATCATCGTCGGCATCGTGGTGGCCTGCCTGGTCACCGAGCGTCGGCTGCGCCAGCGCGGCGTCGCACCGGGCGCGGTGCTCGACATCGCCGTCTGGGCGGTGCCCACCGGCATCATCGGCGCCCGGATCTACCACGTCATCACCTCGCCGGAGAAGTACTTCGGCGCCGACGGGCAGCCGCTCAAGGCGTTCGCCATCTGGGAGGGCGGTCTCGGCATCTGGGGCGCCGTCGCCGGTGGCGCGCTCGGCGCCTGGATCGCCGCCCGGCAGCTCGGCATCCCGTTCGCCGTGGTCGCCGACGCGCTGGCGCCGGGCCTGCCGCTGGCCCAGGCCGTGGGCCGGTTCGGCAACTGGTTCAACAACGAGCTGTACGGCGGCCGAACCTCCCTGCCCTGGGGGCTCGAGGTGCACGTGATGGACCCGGACAACCCCGGGCACGCGCTGCGTGACGACGCCGGCAACGCGGTCCTCCTGCCGGGGCTCTACCACCCGACCTTCCTCTACGAGGCGCTCTGGAACATCGGCGTCGCCGCGCTGGTCCTCGTCCTCGACCGGAAGCTGCGGCTCGGCAAGGGCCGGGCGTTCGCGCTCTACGTGATGGGCTACACCGTGGGCCGGTTCTGGATCGAGCTGATGCGCACCGACGAGGCGAACCACATCCTCGGCCTGCGGCTCAACGTCTGGACCGCGGCGCTGGTCTTCCTCGGCGCGCTGATCTACTTCCTCCGGGTCCGCGGTCCGCGGGAGTACCTCATCCCGGTCGGCACGCCGGCGACGCCGGTCCCGCCGGCGGGCGGCGACGTGTCGCAGGTCGACCTCTCCGCCCGGGAGGCCGGGCCGCGGGCGGTCGCGCCGGAGGGCTACCGGGTGGTCAGCGAGGAGCAGTTCCGCGCGTACCAGGAGACCGGCGCGGTGCCCGACGAGCCGACGGAGACCACGCCCGAGGAGGGGACCGCGGGCGACGGCACGGCCGTCGCGGACCCCGACGACCGGGCCGAGCCGCACGACCGGATCGAGCCGCACGACCGGATCGAGCCGCACGACCGGATCGAGCCGGACGAGCGGACCGAGCCGGACGAGCCGGACGATCGGGCCGGCGCGGCCGGCGCCCGCCCCGCCGACCGGGACAGCTGAGCGGGGCGGCGATGCGTACCGCGGTGGTGGTCGGCGCCGGGCTCGGCGGGCTGGCGGCGGCCGGCGCGCTGGCCCGGTCCGGGTGGCGGGTCAGCCTCCTCGAACGGGCCGACCGGGTCCGCCCGGAACCGACCGCCCTCGTGCTGTGGCCCAACGGGGTACGCGCGCTGCGCGCCCTGGGCCTCGGCGCGGGCCTCGACGCGATCGCCACGCCGCTGGCCGACGGCGGCGTCCGCCGCCCGGACGGGCACTGGCTGGTGCAGCCCCGCGCGACGCCGGCGGAGCGGATGCCGGTGGTGGTGCACCGGGAGGACCTGCACGACGCGCTGATCGCCGGCCTCGGTGACCGGGTGGAGCTGCGGACCGGGGTGGCCGTCCGCACGGTCCGCGCGGTCCCCGGCGAGCGCCCGGCGGTCGGCGACGGCCGGCACACCGTCGAGGCGGACCTGGTAATTGCCGCCGACGGCACCGACAGCGAGATCCGCCGCCAGCTCGCCCCCGAGGCGGGGGTGGTCAGCTCCGGCTGCGCCGCCTGGCGCGCGGTGATCCCCTGGTACCGGGCGCCGAAGCTCCCCGCCGACCAGCCCGTGGGCGGGGAGACGCTGGGCGCCGGTTACCGCTTCGTGGCCGCCTCGCTCGGTGAGCGGGGCACGGCGGGCGGATCCACCCGGGGCGGCATCTACTGGGTGGCCACCGCCGCCGGCGCGCCCCGCCCCGAGCCGCCGGAGACCCAGCTCGCCCTGCTCAAGCGCTGGTATGCCGGCTGGCCCGCGCCGATCGCCGAGCTGCTCGACGCGACCGACCCGGCCGACCTGGTCCAGCAGGAGATCCGCGAGCTGCGTCCGCTGCCCCGGGCGTACGGCTTCCGGGCCGGCCCGGGCGGCGTGGTGCTGCTCGGCGACGCCGCGCACGCCATGCCGCCGCACCTCGGGCAGGGCGCCTGCCTCGCCTTCGAGGACGCCGCCACGCTCGCCTCGCTGCTGCGCGAGTCCCGGCTGCCGGACGCCGTGCAGGCGTACGACCGGTTGCGTCGCCCCCGCGCGGCGACCATGGTCCGGCAGACCCGCCGGATGTCCGCGGTGCTGCAGACCCGCGGCCGCCTGGCCCTGCGGGCCCGCGACGCCGCCCTCGGCACGATCAGCCCCCGGCTGCGCAACACCGCCGCCTCCGCCGCCGCCCAGTGGCACCCGCCCGCCTGAGCCCGGACGCCCCCGCTCACCACGGCGGGTTCGGGGGGCCGGTCAGCCGATGAGGGCGGCCGGTTCGGCGATGCAGGCGGTGCCGACGCGGCGGAAGCCGACCCTCAGGTAGACCCGTGCGATCTCCTCGCTGCCGGCGGAGAGGAAGATCAGGTCGGTGCCGGCGGCGCGCAGCTCACGGGCCAGGGTGGCGGTGACCGCGGCGCCGAGGCCACGGCGACGGGCGACCGGCAGGGTGGCCACCCCGGCGATCTCCGCGACGTCGCCGACCCGCATCGCCATCCCGCTGGCCAGCGCCCCCTCGTCGGCGGTCTCCGCGAGCACCGAGATCCGCCGGCCGTCCGCGATCCGGACGCCCTCCTCCTCCAGCGCGGCCACGTCGAGCCGGGCCAACGTCGCGTCGCGTTCCGCCGGTCCGGCGTCGCCCCGGGCGGTGCCGCCGTTCGAGAAGCCGACCGCCGCGACGGCCCGGCGGATCGCCACGTCGGCGGCGAAGCCGGGGGAGGCGGGGTCGAGGACCCGCACCGGTACGTCGCTGAGCGTTCCCGGGTCCGGCAGGCCGGCCGGGTCGAGCACCATCAGCGGCGCCTCCAGCACGCTCAGCCCGGCGGAGCGGGCCACCGCGAGCAGGTCGGGGGTGACCTCGTGCACCCACTCGAACGTTTCGGGCAGCCCGAGCTCCCGCTGCCGGGTCCGGACGGCGGTCACGTCGGCCAGCGACGGCGGCGTGGTGGCGTCGAGCCGGGGGCGGGCGTAGAACGGCCAGCCGAGGCCGTCCCGGACGAAGAGGACCAGGGCGCCGTACTCCTCCGTGCGGGCCCCGTCGCGGGGCACCGCGTCGTAGAAGGTCTCCAAGCGGTCGAACAGCTCAGCGCGTACGACATCCACCGCGCGAGACTACACGTCCCAGATTCTGGAAGTGTGATCAATCCGAACTGGCCTTGCGCGGCACGCCCTAACGTAGACTCAATAAACCCACAAGGGCCGACGTCGTCCCGACCATGATCCAACCTGAGTGACGACAGGAGGCCCGGTGGCCTTTCCGTACCCTCTCAGCCCGCAGTCGGCCCCGCCCGCGACGGGCCTCTACGACCCCGCGCAGGAGCACGACGCGTGCGGCGTGGCTTTCGTGGCCGACCTGCACGGACGCCGGTCGCACGAGGTCGTCGCCAACGGTCTCGGCGCGCTCTGCCGGCTGGACCACCGGGGCGCCCGGGGCGCGGAGCACAACACCGGTGACGGCGCCGGCATCATGATCCAGGTGCCGGACGCGTTCCTGCGCGCGGTGGTCGACTTCCCGCTGCCGCCCGCCGGCCGGTACGCGACCGGCCTGGTCTTCCTCCCCGACGACGACGCCGGCGAGGCGCTGGCCCGCCGCGTGGTGGAGAAGTACGCCCTGGTCGAGGGGGCCGACGTGCTCGGCTGGCGGGACGTGCCCACCGACCCGAGCGGCCTGGGCGAGACGGCGCTCGCGGCGATGCCCCGGGTCCGGCAGCTCTTCCTCGCCGCGCACCGGCTGACCGACTCGCCGGCCGGCCCGGGCGGGTCCCCGCTGGCCGGGCTGGACCTGGACCGGGTGGCGTTCTGCGTGCGCAAGCAGGCCGAGCGGGAGACCGCCGAGCGGGGCGTGCCGGCGTACTTCCCGTCGCTGTCCGGGCGGACCATGGTCTGGAAGGGGATGCTCACCCCGGACCAGCTCCCGGCGTACTACCCGGACCTGACCGACGAGCGGGTGGTCAGCGCGATCGCGCTGGTGCACTCGCGCTTCTCCACCAACACCTTCCCGTCCTGGCCGCTGGCCCACCCGTACCGGTTCATCGCGCACAACGGCGAGATCAACACGATCCGCGGCAACCGGAACTGGATGCAGGCACGAGAGGCGCTGCTGCGCACCCCGAACATCCCGGGCAACATCCGCCGGGTCTTCCCGGTCTGCACCCCGGGCGCCTCCGACTCGGCGAACTTCGACGAGGTCCTGGAGCTGCTGCACCTGTCCGGCCGGAGCCTGCCGCACGCGGTGCTGATGATGATCCCCGAGGCCTGGGAGAACGACCCGGAGATGCGCGTCGACAAGCGCGCCTTCTACCGCTTCCACGCCAGCCTCATCGAGCCGTGGGACGGGCCCGCCTCGGTCGCCTTCACCGACGGCGAGATCGTCGGCGCGGTGCTGGACCGCAACGGGCTGCGCCCTGGCCGCTGGTGGCGGACCGCCGACGGCCTGGTCGTGCTGGGCAGCGAGGCGGGCGTGCTCGACCTCGACCCGGCCCGGGTGGTCGCCAAGGGGCGGCTCCAGCCCGGGAAGATGTTCCTGGTCGACACGGTCAACCACCGGATCGTCTCGGACGACGAGATCAAGGCCGAGCTGGCCGCCGCCCAGCCGTACGACGAGTGGCTGCACGCCGGCCTGATCGACCTGGGCGACCTGCCGCCGCGCGAGCACATCGTCTACACCCACGACTCGGTGCGCCGCCGCCAGCAGACCTTCGGCTACAGCGAGGAGGAGTTGAAGATCCTGCTCGCGCCGATGGCACGCAGCGGCGCGGAGCCGATCGGCTCGATGGGCACGGACACCCCGATCGCCCCGCTGTCGACTCGGCCGCGGCTGCTCTACGACTACTTCCACCAGCTCTTCGCCCAGGTCACCAACCCGCCGCTGGACGCCATCCGCGAGGAGCTGGTGACCAGCCTGGCGTCGACCATCGGGCCGGAGGGCAACCTGCTCGACCCGGGCCCGGCGAGCTGCCGGCAGATCGTGCTGCCCTACCCGGTGATCGACAACGACGAGCTGGCCAAGATCCTCTCCATCGACGAGGACGGCGATCTGCCCGGCTTCAAGGCGGTCCGGGTCTCCGGGCTCTACCGGGTCCGTGACGGCGGCGCCGGCATCAAGGCCCGGCTGACCGAGATCTGCCGGCACGTCTCCGAGGCGATCGAGGACGGGGTCCGCATCCTGGTCCTCTCCGACCGGGACTCCAACGCCGACCTGGCGCCGATCCCGTCGCTGCTGCTCACCGCGGCGGTGCACCAGCACCTGGTGCGGGAGCAGACCCGTACCCAGGTGGCGCTGATCGTGGAGTCCGGCGACTGTCGGGAGGTGCACCACGCGGCCGTGCTGATCGGCTACGGCGCGGCAGCGGTCAACCCGTACCTGGCCTTCGAGTCGGTCGAGGACATGATCTCCACCGGCGCGTTGGTCGGCATGGAGCCGGCCAAGGCGATCCGGAACTACGTCAAGGCGCTCGGCAAGGGCGTCCTGAAGATCATGTCGAAGATGGGCATCTCGACGGTCTCGTCGTACTGCGGCGCGCAGGTCTTCGAGGCGGTCGGCCTGGACACCCGCCTGGTCGAGCGCTACTTCCGCGGCACCCCCAGCAAGATCAGCGGCATCGGCCTGAACGAGATCCACGCCGAGGTGGCCGCCCGGCACGCCCTGGCCTGGCCCGCCCCCGGCGCGCAGAGCTCCGACCGGCTGGAGGTCGGCGGCGAGTACCAGTGGCGCCGCGAGGGCGAGCTGCACCTGTTCAACCCGGAGACGGTCTTCCTGCTCCAGCACGCCACCCGCAGCCGGCAGTACGACGTCTTCCGGCAGTACACCGCCAAGGTCGACGAGCTGGCCGCGCAGGCCGGTTCGCTGCGCGGGCTGTTCACCCTGCGTACCGGGGTGCGCCCGCCGGTGCCGCTGGACGAGGTGGAGCCGGCCAGCGAGATCGTCAAACGGTTCGCCACCGGCGCCATGTCGTACGGGTCGATCTCGGCCGAGGCGCACGAGACCCTCGCCATCGCGATGAACCGCCTCGGCGGCAAGTCCAACACCGGCGAGGGCGGCGAGGACGTCGAGCGGCTGCACGACCCGGCCCGCCGCTCCGCGGTCAAGCAGATCGCCAGCGGCCGGTTCGGGGTGACCAGCGAATACCTGGTCAACGCCGACGACCTCCAGATCAAGATGGCCCAGGGCGCGAAGCCCGGCGAGGGCGGCCAGCTCCCCGGCAACAAGGTCTGGCCGTGGATCGCCCGGACCCGGCACGCCACCCCGGGCGTCGGCCTGATCTCCCCGCCGCCGCACCACGACATCTACTCCATCGAGGACCTCGCCCAGCTCGTGCACGACCTGAAGTGCGTCAACCCGGCCGCCCGGGTGCACGTCAAGCTGGTCAGCGAGGTCGGCGTGGGCACCGTCGCGGCGGGCGTGGCCAAGCTGAAGGCCGACGTCATCCTGATCTCCGGCCACGACGGCGGCACCGGTGCGTCCCCGCTCAACTCGCTCAAGCACGCCGGCACCCCCTGGGAGCTGGGCCTGGCCGAGGCGCAGCAGACGCTGCTGCTCAACAAGCTCCGCGACCGGGTCACCGTGCAGGTCGACGGCCAGCTCAAGACCGGCCGGGACGTGCTCATCGCGGCGCTGCTCGGCGCGGAGGAGTTCGGCTTCGCCACCGCCCCGCTGATCGTCGAGGGCTGCGTGATGATGCGGGTCTGCCACCTGGACACCTGTCCGGTCGGCATCGCCACCCAGAACCCGGTGCTGCGCGAGCGCTTCAACGGCAGGCCGGAGTTCGTGGAGAACTTCTTCCTCTTCCTCGCCGAGGAGGTCCGCGGCTACCTGGCCGAGCTGGGCTTCCGCTCCGTCGAGGAGGCGATCGGGCAGACCGAGCTGCTCGACCTCACCCCGGCGATCGACCACTGGAAGGGGCACGGGCTGGACCTGTCGCCCGTACTCCAGCTGCCGGAGCTGCCGGCGGACGCCGCGCGGCGCGGGATCCGGGCCCAGGACCACGGCCTGGAGCTGGCCCTGGACAACGAGCTGATCGCGCTGGCCGAGCCGGCGCTGCGCGACCGCACGCCGGTCCGGGTCGAGGTGGCGGTGCGCAACGAGCACCGCAGCGTCGGCGCGATGCTCGGCGGCGAGGTGACCCGCCGCTTCGGCGGCGCGGGCCTGCCGGAGGACACCATCGAGTTCCTGCTGCACGGCACCGCCGGCCAGTCGTTCGGCGCGTTCCTGCCGCCCGGGGTGACCCTGCGGCTGCACGGCGACGCCAACGACTACGTCGGCAAGGGCCTCTCCGGCGGCCGGCTCATCGTCCGCCCGGACACCGCGGCGCCGTTCGTCGACGGCGAGGCCGGGCCGGGGGAGCGGGCCGAGGACCAGATCATCGCCGGCAACACCATCCTGTACGGCGCGACCGGCGGCGAGGTCTTCCTGCGCGGCCGGGTCGGCGAGCGCTTCGCGGTGCGCAACTCGGGCGCGGTGGCCGTCGTCGAGGGCGTCGGCGACCACGGCTGCGAGTACATGACCGGCGGCACGGTGGTGGTGCTCGGCGAGACCGGGCGCAACTTCGCCGCCGGCATGTCCGGCGGCACCGCGTTCGTCTGGCGGCTCGACCGGGCGCGGGTCAACGCCGAGCTGGTCGACCTGTCGCCGCTGCGCGCCGAGGAGCGGGACCGGCTGCACGAGCTGGTGCAGCGACACTTCGCCGAGACCGACTCGGCGGTCGCCGAGGAGCTGTTGAAGCGTTGGCCGGAGGCGGTGGAGGAGTTCACCGCCGTGGTGCCCCGGGACTACCGCCGGGTGCTGGAGATCATGCGGGCCGCCGAAGCCGCCGGCCGTGACGTCGACGACGCGGTGATGAGCGCATTGGCGGCGCACGCCGCCCCGACACCGCAGTCGGCGCCGTCCGCTTCGTCCATGCCGGTGCCGCCCGCCCCGCGGGCGGTCGCCCAGGAGGTGGCTCGTGCCTGACCCGAACGGTTTCCTGCGCTACAACCGGCGGCTGCCGGCGCGCCGCCCGGTGCCGGTGCGGATCTCCGACTGGCGGGAGGTCTACCCGCCAGCCGGCGAGGAGCTGATCCGCGAGCAGGCGACCCGGTGCATGGACTGCGGCATCCCGTTCTGCCAGAGCGACACTGCCGGGTGCCCTCTTGGGAATCGAATCCCGGACTGGAACGACCTGGTCCGGACCGGCAACTGGGACGCCGCGGTGGAGTCCCTGCACGCCACCAACAACTTCCCCGAGTTCACCGGCCGGCTCTGCCCGGCGCCCTGCGAGGCCGCCTGCGTGCTCGGCATCGGTGGCGGGGAACCGGTCACCATCAAGCAGGTCGAGGTGGAGATCGCCGACGCGGCGGTGGCCCGCGGCGGGCTGCGGCCCCGCCCGGTGCCGGCGCCGACCGGCCGGTCGGTCGCCGTGGTGGGCTCCGGGCCCGCCGGGCTCGCCGCCGCGCAGCAGCTCGCCCGCGCCGGTCACGCCGTCACGGTGTACGAGCGGGACGACGCCCTGGGCGGCCTCCTCCGGTACGGCATCCCCGACTTCAAGCTGGAGAAGCAGCACATCGACCGGCGGCTGGCGCAGCTCGCCGCCGAGGGTGTCGAGTTCCGCACCGGGGTGAACGTCGGCGTCGACGTCACCGCCGAGCAGCTGCGCGCCGAGCACGACGCGGTGCTGCTGGCCTGCGGCGCCCTGCAGGGCCGGGACACCCCGGAGACGCCGGGCCGCCAGCTGCGCGGGGTGCACCAGGCGATGTCGCACCTGGTGGCCGCCAACCGGGTGGTCGCGGCCGCCGGTGAGGGCCGACCGGCGCTGGCGACGCTGGCCGACGGCACGCCGATCGACGCGGCCGGCAGGCACGTGGTGATCATCGGTGGTGGCGACACCGCCGCCGACTGCCTCGGCGTGGCCCACCGGCAGGGTGCGGCCGGCGTCCACCAGCTCGACCTCTACCCGGAGCCGCCGACCAGCCGGGACGCCGACCGCGACCCGTGGCCCACCTGGCCGTGGGTGCTGCGCAACTACCCGGCGCACGAGGAGGGCGGCGAGCGGGTCTTCGCCGTCGCGGTGCAGGAGTTCGTCGACGACGGCACCGGCCAGGTCAAGGGCGTCCGGATCACCGAGGTGAGCGTGGAGAAGCGGGACGGCCGGCGGATCGTCACCGCGCTGCCCGGCTCCGAGCGGGAGCTGCCGGCCGACCTGGTGCTGCTGGCGATCGGCTTCGAGGGCACCGAGGAGCAGCCGCTGCTGACCCAGTTCGGGGTGGCCCGCAACGCCCGCGGCGCGGTCGACGCCCGGTCGGACTGGCAGACCGACGCCGACGGGGTCTTCGTCGCCGGCGACATGCACCGGGGCGCCTCGCTGATCGTCTGGGCCATCGCCGAAGGGCGGGCCGCCGCCGCGGCGATCCACTCGTACCTGGGCGGGGTCGGCGCCCTGCCCGCCCCGGTGGACCCGGCCCGGCAGCCGCTCGCCGCCCGCTGACCCCGGCCCCACCCGACCCGAACACCCCCGTCCGGAGACACTCGTCCCGGATCGGGGTGTTCGGCGTCGGCGTCCGGTCCGTGACGGGGGCTACCCGCCTGGTGGGGCGTGCCCACCGCCGGGCGCCGCCGAGCCGGTGAACCTGCTCACGAAGGCGGCGAATCGGTTTGACCTCGGGTCAGACTTGGCGGCTGCCGCACCCACCGTGGTGCGGCTTTCTCATGTCGTCGAAACGGGGAGGCCGCCGTGGCCCTCGGAGCCACGTTCGCCGCACTGCGCCACCGGAACTACCGGATCTGGGCGGGCGCGGGGTTCGTATCGGTGATCGGGACCTGGATGCAGGTGCTCGGCGTCAACTGGTACGTGCTCGCGCAGACCCGCTCGGCGACCTCGATGGGCCTGGCCGTCCTGCTCCAGGCCCTGCCGACGCTGCTGCTCAGCGTCTGGGGCGGGGCGCTGGCCGACCGGCTGCCGGCGAAGCCGCTGCTGATCGCCGCCCAGGCGGTGCACGCCGCCCTTGCCGCGGGGCTGGCGGTGGTCGCCGTCACCGGCGTCGGCGGCCTCCCGGCGATCTACGCGATCGCCCTGGTCACCGGCGCGGTGTCGGCGATCGAGGGGCCGGTGTCGGGGCGCTGGTCGTCGACCCTGGTCGACCGGGAGAACCTCGGCAACGCCCTCGCGCTCGGCTCGCTGACCAACTCCGCCGGGCGCATCCTCGGCATGAGCGTCGGCGCCGTGGTGGTCGCCGCCGTCGGCCCCGCGCTGCTCTTCGCCATCAACGCGGCCAGCTTCGTCGCGGTCGTCGCCGCCCTGTTCGCCGTACGCGAGCGGGAGCTGTACCGGGGAGAGGCCGCGACGGACGCGGTGGTCGCCGCCGGCGACTCCGCCGTACGCGAGCGGGAGCGGCGCGCAGGCGAGCCGGCGGACGGCGGCATCCGGGCCGGCTTCCGCTACCTGCTGGGCCAGCCGGTCGTGCTGGTCGCGCTGGCGCTGTCGTTCGTGCTGGGCAGCCTGGGCCGCAACTACCAGGTGACCATGGCGGCGATGAGCGACGGCCCGCTGCACGGCGGGGCGTCCGGCTACGGCCTGCTCTCCACCGTCTTCGCGGTCGGCACGGTGCTCGGCGCGCTCGTGGCGGCCCGCCGCCGGGAGCTGGGCTACGGGATGCTGGTCGGCGCCGGCCTGCTGGCCAGCGTGCTGCAGATCGTCGCCGGGCTGGCCCCCGGCACGCTCAGCTTCGCCGCGGTGATCCTCCCCGTGGCCGCGGCGGCGGTGGTCATCGACACCACGGTCGGCGCCCGCGCCCAGCTCGACACCGACTACGCCATGCGCGGTCGGGTGCTGGCCGCCCTGGCGGTCACCGGCTCGGTCTCCGCCGCGGTCGGCGCGCCCCTGCTCGGCTGGCTCTCCGAACACGCCGGCCCCCGGCAGACCCTGGTGCTGGCCGGCGCGGTGACCGCGGTCACCACCGCCGCCGCGGGCGTGGCCCTCGACGGGCTGCGCGGCCGCCGGCTGCGCCGCCGGGTGAGCCTGGTGCTGGGCGCGCCCGCCGTGCGCCGGCCGGCGCGCCGGGTCGCCGCCACGGCCGCCCGCGTCGTCCGGCCCGTGACCCCGGCCCTCGTGCCCGCCGGCCCGGCCGCGCTGCCCCGGCCGATGGGGAGCCTGCCGGCCGGCCTGCGCCTGGCCGGGCTCCGTCCGGGGTCCGGGCGGCTGCGGTCCAGCCGGGCCGTCCGGGCAGCCCACGAGTGCGCGGGCTGCGCGCCGCCCCGGTTCCGCCGGCGCCCCCGGCTGGCCGGCGCGGCCCGGCTGATCGGCGGGGCCCCGACCACCCACCTGGCCGACTGCCCGCATTCCGGCTGACGTCGGCCGGGGTGCGCCTCGGGCGCTACCAGGCTGATGTCGTGAATGACTCGGGCGGGCCGGTGTCCGCGGCCGCGGTTCCGACCGGGTGTCGGCCACCGACCACACTCGGCCTGGCGCGGTCGACCTTGGGTGTGAGCGAGGACATGGCGCTCGCGCCCGGTGGCGGCGCTTCCGGGACCGGGCGCGACGAAGATCATCGTTACGCTGCGAACATGGACGTCGAGAAGCGCCTGCGCCGGGTGCGCGGGTGGCTGTGGGTCGTGGTGCTGGGTCTGTTCCTCAGCGGGGTGACCGCGTTTCCACTGGAGATCGAGGTGCGCTGGCTGCTGCGGGCGCTGGACCCGCTCTCCGGTCAGCTCCCGGCGCTGGTCGCCTGGATCGAGCGGGTCCACACCGGACTGGTGGAGACCGGGGACCGCTATCCCTTCATGCGCTACGGCACCGACTGGCTCGCCTTCGCCCACCTGGTGCTCGCGGTGGCGTTCTGGGGGCCGCTGCGGGACCCGGTGCGCAACGTCTGGGTGGTCCAGGTCGGCATGATCGCCTGCGCCGGGATCGTGCCGCTGGCGCTGATCTGCGGGCCGGTCCGGGACATCCCCTGGTTCTGGACGCTGGTCGACCTTTCGTTCGCGGTCGGCGCGTTCCCGCCGCTCTGGATCGCGTACCGGCACATCCGCGCGATCGAGGCGGCCACCGCCCGGCTGACTGATTCACCGGTGACATCAGCTCCGTAGCGTCTGCTCGGACCACCGCGCCGGGCCCCGGGCAGTGCCGACCGACGGCTGGGCCACCGACGGGCAGTGCCGTCCGACGGGCCGGCCGGGCGCCCACTCCGGCGGCCCGGCGGCCGGCGGTCCACCCACGGACCGCCGGCCGCCGGCAACCCGGGCTGCCGGCCCGCCTGACCGCCGGACGGCCGGCGGCCCCTCGTGAGGACCGCCGGCCGTGGTGTGGCGCGGGTCAGGCGTCGGCGGCGACGTCCGCGTTGCTCGGCCGGCCCCAAGGGCCGGTGATGGCGAAGACGTAGCCGGGGGTCTGGATGTTGGCGAAGAGGATCTTCCCGTCCGCGCTGAACGTCGGGCCGGTGAACTCGCTGTCGTTGAGCTCGTTGCGGGCCAGCGGGAACGCCTTGCCCTCCGCGGTCACCCCGACCAGGTGGGACACCCCCTCGCCGTCCTCGGCCAGGATCACCCCGCCGTACGGGGAGACGGTGATGTTGTCCGGCCCGTCGAAGTTTCCGGCGTCGGCGTCCGGGTCCTGGTTCACGCCGAAGATGGTCTTCAGGGTGACCGTCTCGGTCTGCGGGTCGTAGAACCAGACCTGGCCGTCGTGCTCGTTGGTGCTGCCGTCGGAGAGCCGGGCGAAGCTGGCCACGAAGTAGGCCCCACCGTCGGCCCACCAGGCGCCCTCCAGCTTGCGGCTGCGGGTCACCTGCTCGTCGGTGAACTGCTTGCGGACCGAGACGGTCTTCGCGTCCCGGTCCGGCACGTCCACCCACTCCACCTTGTACCGGGTGCCCGGCGTGGTGGCCTCGGACAGGTCGGCGACGTGGTTGCTGCCCAGGTAGCAGCTCATCGCCTGGAGGCTGCCCACGGTGTCGCCGTCCGGCCGCTGCGCCAGCGCGCGCAGCGCCCCCTTGCCGCCGCGGAAACCGGCCGGCGGGGTCCACCGGAAGTACAGCCCGTTCGGCCCGCCCGCGTCCTCGGTCAGGAAGATCGCGTGGGTGTACGGGTCGACGGCCACCGCCTCGTGCGAGTACCGGCCGAGGAACTTCAGCGGCACCGGGTTCTGGTTGGCGGCCCGGTCGTGCGGGTCGACCTCGAAGACGTACCCGTGGTCGTAGAGGAACTTCCCGCCCTTGCGCTGCTCGGTCTCCTCGCAGGTCAGCCAGGTACCCCACGGGGTGATGCCGCCGGCGCAGTTGTTGTGCGTGCCGGCCACGCTGACGTACTCGCGCAGCCGCCGGCCGTGCCCGTCCACCTCGATGGTGGTCGTGCCGCCCTCGGCGCCCGGGTCGTAGGTCAGACCAGCCAGCGCCGGCACCGGGTACGGCTCGCCGCCGCCGATCTCGTGGTTGTTGACCAGCACCGAGCCCTCGCGGCCGAGGAAGCAGCCGGTGCCGTCGGCGTCGCTCGGGGTCGGCTGACCGGACTCCAGCAGGGTCGCGCCGGCCTGCGCCACGATCGTGTACGAGAAACCGGGCGGCAGCGCCAGCAGGCCCGCCGGGTCCGGCACCAGCTCGCCGTAGCCGACCGCCGGACGGGTGGCGGCCAGGGCGGTCGCCGGTCCCGCGATCGCTTCCAGGTTGCCGGCCAGCACGATGCCGAGGCCGCCGGCCGCGCCGCCGCGCAGCACGGCGCGCCGGGAGATGGGGGAGGAGGTCACGTCGTCGCCTTCCTGTTCACCATTGTTGTTCCGTTGAGCAGGCAAGCGGGACCGGGCCAACGACGCCGGCGTGGCTGGCGGCAGCCAGGTGAACAGTCGACCAACCCTCGGTGCGCCGCGCGCCGTGCCGGGTCGCCGAGGGTCCGTTAGGGTTCGGATCGATCGTGGACCGCGGCGGCGTCGGGGGGCAAGGGGTGGGCAGGCTCGCGTCGGCGTACGGGCAGGCGGTCGCCGCGCACCGCGAGGCCGTACGGCGCTGGGAGAACGCCCGCCGGGCGTTCGCCGCCGCCGGACCGCCGGCCCCCGACAACGCGGAGCTGGTCGCCCGGCTGGCCCGGGTCGGCGCCGACCTCGCCGGCCCGCCGCCCGGCGCCGCCGACCTCACCGCCGCCCCCGTGCCGGTACGCGTCGGGGAGGCCACCACCCTGGACGGTGCTTTCCCGGTGCTGCTGCCGCTGGCCGGCGGCGCCCACCTCGCGGTGGACTGCGACGCCCGGGATCCCCGGGTCGGCGAACTGCTGCGGGCGGTGGTCGTGCGGCTGCTCGCCGCCGCCCCGGCCGGCGCGGTCCGGGTCGCCGGGATCGACACGGTCGCCTTCGGGGCCGCCTTCCTGCCGCTGCGCCCCCTGCTCGACGCCGGGGTGCTGGCCCCGCCGGCCACCACCGCCGTCGACGTGGCCGCCCTCCTCGACGAGGCGGAGCGGCACGCCCGCGCCGCCCAGCACGGCGGCCCGGCCGACCTGGAGCTGCTGCTGCTCGTCGCCGCGGCCGCGCCGCCGCCGCGGGAGCTGGCCCGGCTCGCCGCGTTGACCCACGCCGGCGCGGACGCCGCGGTCTGCGTGCTGCTCGCCGGTCACCCGCCGACCGGCCCGGGTGACGCCCCGCCGCCGCTGGGCGCGACCACCCAGCTCCGGCTGAACGAGCGGTACGCGCTGGTCGGCGACCCGCCCGGGCAGCCGTACAGCGCCGACGGCAGCGGGCTGGCCGCCGCGGTGCTGCTCGACGGGGATCCGCCGGCCGCCTCGGTGGCCGCGCTGGGCGCGCGGCTCGCCGCGGCCACCCGGCGCGCCGAGGCGCTGCGCTTCACCGACCTGCTCCCCGCCCGGCGCTGGGGGGAATCGGCCGGGCCCGGACTGCGTACGGTGCTCGGCCGGGCCGGCCGGGAGCAGGTGACGGTCGCCTTCGACGACGCCACCCCGCACTGGCTGGTCGGGGGTCGCACCGGGGCGGGCAAGACGGTGTTCCTGCTCGACGTGCTCTACGGGCTGGCCGCCCGGTACGCCCCGGCGGAACTCCAGCTCCTCCTGCTCGACTTCAAGGAGGGGGTGAGCTTCACCGAGTTCGTCCCCACCGAACGCGACCCGTCCTGGCTGCCGCACGCCCGCGCGGTCGGCATCGAATCCGACCGCGAGTACGGCGTGGCCGTGCTGCGGGAGCTGCGCGCGGAGCTGACCCGGCGGGCCGACCTGCTCAAGCGGCACGGCGTCACCAAGCTCGCCGACCTGCCCCCGGACGCCCGTCCGCCCCGGATCGTCACCGTGGTCGACGAGTTCCAGGTGCTCTTCGCCGGCAACGACGCCCTCGCCCGGCAGGCCGTCGACCTGCTGGAGGAGCTGGCCCGCAAGGGCCGCTCGTACGGCCTGCACCTGGTGCTGGCCAGCCAGAGCACGACCGGCGTCGAGGCGCTCTACGGCCGGGCCGAGGCGATCTTCGGCCAGTTCCCGCTGCGGGTGGCGCTGCCCGGCGGGGGCGGTGTGCTCGACCCGCTGAACGACGCGGCGAAGGCCCTCGGGATCGGCTCCGCCGTGGTCAACACCGCCGGCGGGGCGGCGGGCGCGAACACCGTGGTCCGGTTCCCGGACGCGCACGGCGCCGCCGCGGACCTGGCCACCCTCCGCCACGAGCTGTGGGCGGCCCGGCCGGCGGGTTCGCGGCCACCCGCCGTCTTCCGGGGGTACGAGACGCCGCGGCTGACCGACGATCCCACCTGGGCCGGGCTGCGGCCGGGCGGCGACGTGCCGCTCGCCCTGGTCGGCCGCGCGGTCGACGTGGCCGGCAGCGCCGCCGGGTTCACCCTGGACGCCAGCCCCGGCCGGCACCTGGCCGTGGTGGGCACCTCCACCGCCGGGGCGGACGTGCTCCGGTCGGCCACCCTCAGCCTGGCCCGGCAGCACGCCCCCGGCACCGCCCGCTTCCTGCTCGCCCCGCTCGCCGCCGGGACGGGCGACCTGGCCGACGACCTGGCCATGACCCTGGCCGCCGCCGGCCACCCGGTCGAACGCCTCGACGCGGCCGCCCTGCCGGACCGCATCGCCGCGCTCGCCACCCCGGACGCGCCCGGTGGCTCCGCCGACAGGGCCGCCGTCGACCCCGCCGGCCCCGCGCCCGACGCCGCCGGCCGGACCTACCTGGTGGCGTTCGGCGTGGACGCCGCGTCCACCGCACTGGGTGCCACCGACCCGGCCACCTTCCGCTCCGGTCACGAGGACCTGCGGGCCCTGTTGCGCCAGGGGCCGGGCCACGGGGTGCACCTGCTCGGCTGGTGGCGGGGGCTGCGCCGGCTCGCCGAGGACCTCGGCGGCGCGCAGAACCGGGACGACGTAGCCTGCCTGGTCGCGTTGAACGTGCCCGGCGCCGAACTCGGCCTGCACCTCGGCGTGCACGACCTCAGCTACACCCCGCGCGCCGGCCGGGCCCTGCTGGTGGACCGGCACGACCATCGCGTCCGGCTGATCGTGCCGTTCGTCCACGAGGGACCCGAGCCGGACGGGGGCGACGACCGGTGACGGCGTTCGAGGAGTACGCGGCGCTGGCCCGGCAGCTCGCCGGCCAGCGGCGTGGCGCGGACCGGGCCGCCACCGCCGAGGCGGAACGCCGCCGGGCGCTGCACGCCGGAGTCGACCAGCTCGGCCAGCGGCTCGCCGCCCAGCGGCAGCGGCTCGACCAGCTCGGCCGGGCCATCGGCGCCGCCGCGTCCGCCGCCGTGCCCCGCGCCGGCCTCGCCCCGTCCGGCGGGGACCTCGCTGCCGCGTCCGGGTCGGCGGTGCCGTCGGCCGCGTCGGCCGCGCCCGCCTCGACCGTCGTGGCGCCGTCCGGTCCCGGTCACCCCGGGGCGGCGGGTCCCGGCGGCGCAGCCGCCGCGGCGGGGCGGCCCGAGGTCGGGGCGTACCCGCAGGGGGTGGTGGCGGCGACCGGCGCGACGCCGACGACGGGCGCCGGCACGACGGGCGCCGGGGTGCCGGCCCCCCGCGTGCCGGAGGCCGACCCGGCGGCCGAGCTGGCGGCGGCCCGGCAGCTCGCCGACGAGGCGGACCGGCACGGGCAGCAGGCCGACGCGCTCGCCCGGCGGCCCGCGTTGCTGCCGACCTGGTCCCCGCTGGCCCGGGCGGCCGCCGTCTACACCTGCTCCGCACTGGCCGGGGCGGTGCTGATGCTGGCCATGGTCGTCGCCTCCGGCCTGGAGGTGGTCGGCCTCGGCGCCCTGTACGCCTCGATGTGCGCCGGCCTGCCGGTGGCGTCGTTCGTCGCCGGCTACCTGGTGCTCGGCCGGTGGGGGCGACCGGTGATCGACGGCGGTGCCCCGCCGTCGCGGTTCGTCCCGCTCGGCTTCGTGATCTGCGTACTGCTGGTGCCGCTGGTCTACTGCGCCTACCTGCTGGCGTTCCGCGTGCTGCGCTGAGCCGGCCGCGGCTCGTCCGCGTCGTCCAGCGCCAGCCGGGCCACCTCGGCCGCGCAGCCCCACGACAGGGTGACGCCCGCGCCGCCGTGGCCGTAGGCGTGCACCAGCCGCCGCCCGGGCGGACCCTCCGACGCCACCGCCACCCGCGGACCGCCGTGCCGGCCCGGTCGCAGCCCGACCCGTTCGGCGAGGACCGGCGCGGCGGCCAGCTCCGGCACCAGGGCCACGCACCGGCGCCGGATCGCCGCCGAGGTGGCCGGGTCGGGCCGGGTGTCCCACTCGCCCGGCTCGAACGTGCCGCCCAGCACCACGTCGTGCCGGCGCGGGTGCACGTAGGTGATCCCCACCGGGTTCTCCTCGTCGCGGACCGAGGTGGTCAACCCCGGGTTCGCGACCAGCACGACCTGCCCCCGTGCCGGGTGCACGGCCGGGTCGTCGGCGAGCCGGCCGGCGGCCAGCCCGGTGGCGTTGACGACCGTCGGCGCCAGGGCGAAGCCGTCGGTGAGCCGGTCGAGCCGGCCGCGCAGCAACCGCCCGCCGACGCTGGCGAACCGCTGCCGCAGCCAGCCCAGGTACGGCAGCATCTCCACGGTCGGCGCGGTGAACCGCAGCTCCGTCGAGTACGGCCCGCTGCCCGGCCGGGCGACCAGGTCCCCGGTCGCCGCCGCCCACCAGGGCGGGCCCGCCCACGGCCGGCGCAGCAGCATCCGGGTCGGCCGGGCCACCACCCCCGGCACGCCCGCCTCGGCCTGCCGGCCCAGCTCGGCGTGGGTCTCACGGGCCCAGCGCAGCACCCGCGGGTCCTCCTCGGTGTGGCTGGGGTACCAGACCGCGGCGGCCACCGCCGAGACGGTGTCCGCCGGGTCGTCGGCGGCCATCAGGGTCACCCGCGCGCCCCGCTCCCGCAGCCGCACCGCCGTCGTCAACCCGATGATCCCGCCACCGACCACCAGCACGTCCGCCCGGTTCGTCATCGTCGGGCCTCCCCCGTCGGGCCGCCCGCGGCGGGCGGCTGGACCTGGATCGTCTCCCCGGCGGGTCGGCGCGGTCCACACCACCCGGATCCGCGACCTGGTCCGTGGCCGGGGCGGCCGGCTCCGGCTGGCGTACACCCGCTCGGCGCGGGGCGGCCGGGTGGACGCGCTGATCGCCCGTTTCCGGGCGGAGAACCCGGAGGTGGAGGTGGTTGCCGAGACCGGCTGGACGGCGCCGAACGTCGCCGGCCTGCTCGCCGGCCGCCTCGACGCGGCCTTCGTCCGCCCGCCGGTGCCCGAGCCGGGCCTGACCTGCCGGATCGTCGACACCGAGGAGCTGCTGCTGGCCGTGCCGGCGGGGCATCCGCTCGCCGCCGGCCGCCGCCGGCTCGACCGGGCCGAGGTGGTCGACCTTCCCGCGGTGATGTGGCCGCGGGAGAACGGCCCCGGCATGTTCGACCGCACCATCGCCCAGATCTGGCCGGACGAGGGCTTCCGCCTCGTCCGCCAGGAGCCCGACGACGAGCAGTTGCTGCGGGCGGTCGCCGAGGGGGACGCGGTCGCGGCGGTGCCGGCCGGCCGGGCCCGGGCGCTGACCGTGCCCGGGGTACGGCTGCGCCGGTTCACCGCTCCCACCCCGACCGTCAACATCGGACTCGCCTGGCGTCGGGGCACCACCAATCTCGCGGTACGCCGCCTCGCCGCCCTGCTCGCCGCCGACTGACGGGTGCCGGCCGGGCCGTTGTCGTGTCAGGATTCAGCACCGGCCCGCGGCGTGACCCGGCCGGAGCGGTCCGACCAGGGGAGGGCGCGTGAGCGCGGCGCAGATCATGGCGAGGCTGGCGGCGGCGGCCCAGAAGCTGGACGAGGCGAAGGCCAAGACGGCCGCCGCGGCGCAGGACGCCGCCGAGGCCCGGGCGCTGGTCGCCGGCGCCCTCGAGGGCGTGGCGGCCGGCCCGCTGATCGGGGTGATCGACGCCTACCGGCAGGCCCTGACGCAGGCCGTGCAGGGCGGCGAGCCGGCGAAGCAGCACGTCCAGGAGACCATCGCCAAGGTGCGGGCGCTGGGCAGCTGACGGCGGTCACCGGGCCCGGGCCCAGGTGAGGAAGCGGTCGGCCAGGTTCTCCGGCGCGGCGTGCCCGTTGAGCTGGGAGAGCTGGGCGCCGGCCTCGGCCATCAGGGTGCTCAGGTGCACCAGCAGCGCGGTGCGGTCGGCCCGGTACTCGACCAGCAGGGCCAGCCGCGCCGGTTGGCAGGGCCACTCGACCCCGCAGGCGCGGCAGCGCCACAGTGGACGCATCGGCAGGTGCGGTCGGGACTGCCGACTCACTGCGGGCCGCCGTTCTGCCGCCACCCGCCGGCCCGCCATCGCTGCGCCCGGGGTTGCCGGCGCGGCCCGGGTCGGGCGTGGGGAAGACGTGGGTCGGGGTGGTCGTCCACGTTGGCCGCTCGTTGAGCAGTGTCCGTTGCTGGGGGACAGGGAGCGTCGGTTCGGGCTTGCTGCGCCAGAACAGGAAACGCATGGGGAGGCCTCCTTCAGAGTGGATGGGATCGCCTCGACGGCGTTGGCGGGGTGGCCCTGCGCCGACGCCGCCGGGCTGCTCGCCTCCACCGGTCCCGCCGACAAGGCGAGGAGTGGTCGAATAGCGGTGCTGACCAGGGAGTACCGCTATGCCGCCAAGCCCCAAGTGGGTTGAGCTTGCCGAGCACATCCGCAAGCAGATTTCCTCGGGCGAGTTGTCGCCCGGAGAGAAGCTGCCCTCCACCTCGCAGCTGTGTCAGATCCACGGCGTCTCCGCCATCGTCGTGCGGAACGCGATGCTGACCCTCAAAGCCGAAGGCCTCGTGGTGGGCGTGCCAGGAGTCGGTGTCTTCGTCGCCGACCGCTGAGGCCGGCCCCTCGCTGTGGCCAGGCCGACCGGCCCGGCGCTGACCTTCGCCCCTGCGGCCTGGCGCGCCGTCGTGGCCCGGGTTGGCGAGCGGGCCTGACCCACCCGTACCCGAAACGGCGCCGCCCCGGCTTCCCGGGGCGAGCGCCCGCGTTTCCGGCCCCCGGTCGACCGTCCACTATGCCGGATTGTGCCTCCGGCGCGATAACTGGTTACCGGCGCGTAACTTTCCATTGACGATTGTGAAATCTACCACGCATCATCGTTTCCACGATCGATCGGATCCCCCCACCCACCGTCCCGGCTCCCCGGGTGCCTCCCACCGGAGGTGCAGCCATGCTGCTCCGAACGATCCTCGCCGCCACCACCGTCGCCGCCCTGCTGGTCCCGGCCACCGCCGCCCAGGCCAGCCCCCACCGCGCCGCCCCCACCACCAGCGCCGCCATCAGCGCCGTCGCCACCACCGCCCGCACCGCAGCGAGCGAGGTGACCGCCGCCGCAGGCGCCAACCCCGTCATCGTCGTCGGGGGACTGATCGGGGTCTCCATCGCGTACGAGCCGATCGCCGCCCGGTTGCGCGCCGACGGCTTCCAGGTCTTCATCTACCAGCTCCCCGGGCTCGGCTTCGGGGACATCCGCGAATCCGCCCGCGCCCTCGCCGCCTACGTCGACCAGGTCCGCGCCGCCACCGGGGCGGCCAAGGTCGACTTGGTCACCCACTCCGAGGGCGGCCTGGTCGCCCGCTGGTACGTCAAGTTCCTCGGCGGCGTCGACAAGGTCGACCACTACCTCAGCCTCGGCAGCCCCCAGCAGGGCACCTACGCCGCCAACATCCTGAAGTTCATCGGGCTCGGCAGCTGCGCCGGCATCATCGCCTGCCAGCAGATGTCGATCGGCTCGGACCTGCTCACCGCCCTCAACGGCGGCGACGACACCCCCGGATCGGTGCGCTGGAGCACCGTCCGGACCTGGCAGGACGAGCTGGTCTGGCCGATCGCCAACGCGGCCCTCGCCGACGGCGCCACCAACGTGCTGATCCAGTCGTGGTGCCCGCTGCGAGTGGTCGGCCACCTGGGTCTCGTCCTCGACGGCACCACCTACACCGTGGTCCGCCAGGCGCTCACCGACGCCACGATCCGCCCGAACTGCTTCGCCCTGTAGACCGCACGACGCGGCCGGCCGCCGAGGTGGCGGCCGGCCGTCGCGCGTACCGGAAGTCAGGTGGCCTTGGCGAGCGCCTCGAACTCGTCGTCGGTCAGCCGCACCTCGGCCGCGGCGATGTTCTCCTCCAGGTGCGCCACGGAGGACGTACCGGGGATGGGAAGCATGACCGGCGACCGGCGCAACAGCCAGGCGAGCGCGAGCTGCGCGGGCGTCGCGCCGTGCTCGGTGGAGATCGCATCCAGCGGACCGCCCGGCTTGGCCAGGTTGCCGGTGGCGATCGGGAACCACGGGATGAACGCCAGGTCGTTGCGCTCGCAGTGGTCGAGCACGTCCTCCGCGCTGCGGTCGGCGAGGTTGTAGAGGTTCTGCACCGAGACGATCGGGGTGATCCTCCGGGCCGCCTCGACCTGCTCGACGGTCACCTCGGAGAGCCCGACGTGCCGGATCTTGCCCTCCTGCTTGAGCAGCGCCAGCTCACCGAGCTGGTCCTCCAGCGGCACCTTCTCGTCGATCCGGTGCAGCTGGTAGAGCCCGATGCTGTCCAGGCCCAGGTGGCGCAGGCTCAGCTCGCACTGCTGGCGCAGGTACTCCGGGCGGCCCACCGGCCGCCAGTCGCCGGGGCCCGAGCGGGTCAGCCCGGCCTTGGTCGCGATGACCAGGTCGTCGGCGTACGGGTGCAGCGCCTCCTTGATCAGCAGCTCGCTGACGAAGGGGCCGTACGAGTCGGCGGTGTCGATGAACGTCACGCCCAGCTCGTACGCCCGGCGGAGCACCCGGACCGCCTCGGCCGGATCCTTCGGATCACCCCAGACCCCCGGCCCGGTGATCTGCATCGCCCCGTAGCCCAGCCGGTCCACCTGGAGGTCGCCGCCGATCCGGTACGTCCCGGAGGCCTTCGCGGGCTGCTTGCCGGCTTCGATCGCCATGAACGGTCCCCAATCCTGTCCGTCGTCGTCAACGTCCCGATTGTTCCCGGGACCCGGCGAGTGCGACGCCGAGACCCGGATTGTGGGTGCGGACACGCTCAGCCGACGTGCCGGATCACCACCAGGGCCTGGTCGTCCTCGCCGCCGGCGAGGTCGGCCAGCAGCGCGTCGGCGATCGCCTCCACCGGTCGGTCACGGACCGCCTCCACCGCCCGGTGCAGCGCCGCAACCCCCTCGTCGTACCCCTGGTCGCGGCGCTCCACCAGCCCGTCGGTGTACGCCACCAGCAGGTCACCCAGGCCGAACGGCACAGTGGTGACCGTCATCGGCTCGTTCACCATGCCCATCGGCAACGCGTTGACGGTGTGCACCGGCTCCGCCGGCCGGCCCCGGGGCAGCAGCACCGGATGCGGGTGACCGGCCCGGGCGACCCGTACCTCCCCGGCCACCGGGTCGACCACCATCACCAGGCAGGTGCCGAGGAAACCCACCCCCAGCAGGTCGGTCAGCCGGAGCAGCACCTCCTCCAGCGGCACCCCCAGCCGGATCAGCGTGTCGAGCATGGTGCCCAGCTGCGCCATGTCGGCGGCCGCCTCCACCCGGTGCCCGACCACGTCGCCGACCACCACCGCGAGCCGGTCCTGGTCCAGCCGGACCAGGTCGTACCAGTCGCCGCCGAGGTGCAGACCGCTCATCGCCGGCTGGTAGCGGGTGGCGATCTCCAACCCGCTCGGGGTGCTCCGCGCCGAACTGCGCAGCCGCCCGGCCAACCGGGTCACCAGGTTGTGCTCGGCGGCAGCCAGCCGGACCGCTCCAGGGTCTGCTCGCACAGATCGGCGAGGGTGTCCAGCAGCGTCAGGTCGTTCTCGCGCAGCGGCCGTTCCCGCCGCCACCCGAAGCCCAGTGCGGCGATCGGCCGGCGCTGCGCGTCGAAGAGCGGCAGCGCCACCGTGGTGACCATGCCGTGCGCCCCGACCGGATCCGGCGCGTACCAGCGGCGCAGCCGCTCGGCGTTTCTCGATCTTGCCGGGCCGCGATCCCGCGGGACGAAGGGCCCAGCACGTCGGCTACCGGGCCGGCCCGGGGGCAGTTGCGGCGAGCGCCCGCTACGGCGGTCCGGCTCGTGCGACGCTGTGGCCGGGTCGGACGTACGTCGGGAGGGGGCGCCATGCCGGACACGCCGCAGGTCGACTTCGCGCTCGACACGTTCGAGTGCATCGTGCTGTACCCGGGGCCGTCGGGTCGGGCCCTGCCGGACGAGACGGTGCAACGGTTGCAGGCCGAGCATCTCCAGCATGTGCAGGCGCTGCAACGGCGGGGCATCATCCTGGTCTCCGGCTCGGTGGACGGACCGGCCCGCGAGCCGGACCCGCCGATCGGCTTCGGCCTGGCCCGGACCGGCTCGGTGGACGACGTCCGCAGCGTGATGGAAGCCGACCCGGCCGTGCAGGCCGGCCTCTACCGGGTGGACGTGCTGACCTTCCTCTGCCCGTCCGGCTCCCTGGAGTTCCCGCTGGCGACGACGCAGCGCTGAGGCCGCGTCTCCGCTCCGGCTGCCCGCCCGACCACGCGTTCCACCTCGGCCGCACCCCCCGGGCCCGGCGCGGACCCGACTCCAGGAGCACCCAGTCGGGGTACGAGGGCGAGCGGTACGATTTCGGCCGCGCGGTCGCCGATGCCCGCCGAACACACGACGTTTCCGGTGCGGTTCCGTCCGCCCGCTGCGCGGGGATCGCGCGTCGTTGGACAAAAGTTCCGCAGTCCGCAAGGGGTCGGCCGGTAGGCCGAACCGAAGGAGAGACTAGCCTGATGGGCGTGACACGCCGCGCGAAGATCGTCTGCACTCTCGGCCCCGCCACCTCGTCCCCGGAGCGCATCCGGGGCCTGGTCGAGGCGGGCATGAACGTGGCGAGGCTCAACTTCAGCCACGGCAGCCACGAGGACCACGAGTCGGTGTACCGCCTGGTCCGCGAGGCGGCCGACGCGGCCGGTCACCCGGTGGCGATCCTCGCCGACCTGCAGGGCCCCAAGATCCGGCTGGGCCGGTTCGCCGACGGCCCGCACGAGTGGCGCACCGGCGACTCCGTCGTGATCACCGGAGACGACATCCTCGGCACCAAGGACCGGGTCTCCTGCACCTACCGCAAGCTGCCGCAGGAGGTGAAGCCGGGCGACCGGCTGCTGATCGATGACGGCCGGGTCGCGGTCGAGGTCAGCGACGTCACCGGCAACGACATCCGCGTCCTGGTCACCGAGGGCGGGCCGGTCTCCAACAACAAGGGCGTCTCGCTGCCCAACGTGGCGGTCAGCGTGCCGGCGATGTCGGAGAAGGACGCCGCGGACCTGCGCTTCGCGCTCGGCCTGGGCGTCGACCTGATCGCGCTCTCCTTCGTCCGCTCGGCCGAGGACATCAAGCTGGTGCACGGCATCATGGCCGAGGAGGGCGTGTTCCGCCCGGTGCTGGCCAAGGTCGAGAAGCCCGAGGCGGTGGACCACTTGGAGGCGATCGTGCTCGCCTTCGACGGCGTGATGGTCGCCCGCGGCGACCTCGGCGTCGAACTCCCGCTGGACCAGGTGCCGCTGGTGCAGAAGCGCGCCGTGCAGCTCTGCCGGGAGAACGCCAAGCCGGTCATCGTGGCCACCCAGATGCTCGACTCCATGATCGAGAATTCCCGGCCGACCCGCGCCGAGGCCTCGGACGTGGCCAACGCGGTGCTCGACGGCGCGGACGCGGTGATGCTCTCCGGCGAGACCAGCGTCGGCAAGTACCCGGTGCTGACCGTCAGCACCATGGCGAAGATCATCACCACCACCGAGTCCGGCTCGATCGGGGTGCCCCGGCTCCAGCACGACCCGCGTACCCACGGTGGCGCGCTCACCGTCGCCGCCTCGTCGATCGCCCGCGCCATCGGCGCCAAGGCGCTGGTCGCCTTCTCGCAGACCGGCGACACCGTCAAGCGGCTGAGCCGGCTGCACTGCGACCTGCCGCTGCTGGCCTTCACCCCGGTCCCCGAGGTGCGTAACCAGCTCGCCCTCTGCTGGGGCGTGGAGACCTTCCTGATGCCGTTCGTCGAGCACACCGACGACATGTTCCGCCAGGTCGACCAGGCGCTGCTCGGCCTCAACCGGGCCAACCCCGGCGACCACGTGGTGATCGTGGCCGGCAGCCCGCCCGGCACCCCGGGCTCCACCAACACCCTGCGCGTGCACCAGCTCGGCTCGCTGGTCGACGCCGCCTCCGCGCGGGCCCTGCGGTGACCGAGCGTCCGCCGGCCGGCCAGGCCGCGGTCGACCAGCTGCTGGAGGTCCTCGACCTCGACCACACCGGCGAGATGACCTTCCGAGGGATGAGCCCGCCGGTCGGCCCGCAGCGGGTGTACGGCGGTCAGGTCGCCGGCCAGGCACTGGTCGCCGCCGGACGCACCGTCGACCCGGAACGCTTCGTGCACTCGCTGCACGGCTACTTCGTCCGCCCCGGGGACCCGGTCGAGCCGATCGAGTACCAGGTGGAGAACGTCCGCGACGGGCGCTCCTTCTCGGTGCGCCGCTCGGTGGCGTTCCAGCACGGTGAGCCGATCTTCTTCATGTCGGCGTCGTTCCAGCGGCAGGAGGAGGGGCTGGACCACCAGGCCCCCACCCCGCCGGACGTGCCCGGGCCGGAGGACGTGCCCACCATGACCGACCGGCTCTCCCGCTACCCGGAGCGGCTCGGCATCTGGGGGCAGATCCCGCGCCCGATCGACGTCCGGTACGTCGGCGAGCCGGGCTGGGTCCGCCCCGGTGACCGGCCCGCCGACCCGTACCAGCGGGTCTGGATGCGGATCGACGGCAAGCTGCCCGACGACCCGCTGCTGCACGCCTGCGCCCTGACGTACGCCTCCGACCTGACCCTGCTCGACTCGGTGCTGTCGGTGCACGGCGAGGTCTGGGGCCCCGGCGGCGTGGTGGGGGCGAGCCTCGACCACGCGCTCTGGTTCCACCGGTCGTTCCGGGCCGACGAGTGGTTCCTCTACGACTGCTGGAGCCCTTCCGCCTCCGGTGCGCGGGGGCTGGCCACCGGCCGGATGTTCACCACCGACGGCCGGCACATCGCCAGCGCGGTGCAGGAGGGGTTGCTCCGCCGCGTCGGCGCCTGACCGGCCGGGGCCGGGTCGTGACCGATCGGCCGAGGGTCGCCACCCCGGGCGGCTGATCAGCGGACTAACCTTGCCGACATGCGTCTCTCCGCCCGGGTCGACTATGCCCTCCGCGCGGCGGCCGAGCTGGCCTCGGTCGCCGACGGCACGGCGGCCGAACGCAGCCGACCGGTGACCGCCGAGCAGATCGCCCGGGCCCAGGAGATTCCGCCGAAGTTCCTGGAGAGCATCCTGCTCCAGCTGCGCCGGGGCGGGATCGTGCACGCCCAGCGCGGCCCGGAGGGCGGCTACTGGCTGGCCCGGCCGGCGGCGGAGATCTCCCTCGCCGAGGTCATCCGGGTGATCGACGGCCCGCTGGCGCACGTCCGGGGGCAGCGACCGGAGCAACTCGGCTACCAGGGCGCCGCGCGGGCCCTGCAGGACGTGTGGATCGCGCTGCGGGCCAGCGAGCGGGAGATCCTCGACCTGGTCACCATCGCCGACGTGGCCAATGGCACGCTGCCCGGCCGGGTCAACGAGCTCGCCGCCGATCCGCGCGCCTGGAGCTGACCCGCGCCTCACCGGGTCCGTCCGGCGCGTCCCATCAACCGGATAGGGGACTTGACCGGAGCGTCTCCGTGCCGCATTGTCGACCAAGTCGATAGGAGATACCGAAAAGTCAGGGGGCGCTCGTGCGCAAGCTGCTGATCCTCGCTCTGGTCGGGCTCGCGGCGCAGCTGGTCGACGGCGCGCTCGGCATGGCGTACGGGTTGACCTCGTCCACCCTGCTGCTCTTCGCCGGGGTGGCGCCGGCCGCCGCCTCCGCGTCGGTGCACCTGGCCGAGATCGGCACGACGCTCGCGGCCGGGGTGGCGCACTGGCGGTTCGGCAACGTCGACTGGCGGGTGGTCGGCCGGATCGCCGTGCCGGGAGCGATCGGCGCGTTCGCCGGCGCCACCTTCCTGAGCTCCATCTCCACCGAGGCCGCGGGGCCCTGGATGGCCGCGATCCTGTTCACCCTCGGCGCGTACCTGCTGGTGCGCTTCTCCCGACCGCTGCGCGCCAACCGGGCCGCCGGCCCGCTGCGCGGGCGGTTCCTCGGTCCGCTCGGCCTGGTGGCCGGCTTCGTCGACGCCACCGGCGGCGGGGGCTGGGGGCCGGTGGCCACGCCGGCGCTGCTGGTGTCCGGCCGGATGGAGCCGCGCAAGGTGATCGGCTCCGTGGACACCGCCGAGTTCGTGGTGGCGGGCGCGGCCAGCGCCGGCTTCCTGATCGGACTCGGCGCCGAGGGCTTCCTGCTGCCCACCGTGGCGGCGCTGCTGGTCGGCGGCCTGGTCGCCGCGCCGATCGCCGCCTGGCTGGTCCGGATCGTCCCGGCCCAGCTGCTCGGCGCCACCATCGGCGGGGTGATCGTGCTGACCAACGCCCGGACGCTGATCCGCGCCGGCGAGCTGGGCGGGCCGGTCCCGTCCCTGCTCTACGTGCTGCTCGCCGCCGGCTGGCTGGTCGCGCTGGTCCTGGCGGTCCGCGCGTTGCGGCGTGCCCGCCGGGCCCGGGCCGTCGCCGACGCGGCGCTCGCCGCCGACGCCACCCCGGCGACGACGGTCGCCACCGACGCCAGTGGGACGGTCGAGCCCGCGATCGCCGACGCGGACGGGTCCCGTCGACTGGCTGCGGCCGTCGAGGGCTGATCCGCTCCTGACGGCTGCGCCTCGGGGGGCGGATCTCGCCCCCGCCCGGCGCTGGCCGACGAAGGTCCGTGACCACCGACGTGGCCGCCGCGAGATCTCGACGTATGTCACCGACGGTTGCAGCCCAGCGCGGCCGGCTTCCCCGCACCATCCCCTTTGCTCTGCTTCAACCGACGCAACACCCCCTTGACCAGCGCCATCCTCGTTCGCGGCTGGCGGTGGCCCGCCGGGTCCCGCGACTCTGCGTCACTGTTGCCTCCGGTGAAGCAGAGCAAAGGATGTCCGCGAGACCCTGCCGGCCCGGCCGCCGCTCGCGATGAGGGCTGTCCGGTGTGGACGGCTGGCCTGTGCGGGCGGCTGGCCGACGCCCTGGCCAGTAGTCGTCCTCTTCGGCCTCGCGATCGGCGCGCTGATCGGACCGCTGGCGGGTGTGGGTGGCCCGGCCGGCACGGAGCCGCCGCCCCCACGTCGCGCGCTGGCGGTCGCGTGGGCGGGCGCCGGCCCCGAGCCGGTCGTCGTCGGGTCAGCCGGCCAGCAGGCCTTCGGCGGCTGTGGAGAGCAGGTCCCACGCCTCGTCGACGTGCTTCTCGGTGGTCAGCGGCGAGCCGACCGCCAGCCGCAGCGTGTACCGCCCTTCCACCCGGGTGTGCGTCAGGTGCACCCGCCCGGTGTCGTTGACCCGGCGCAGCAGCTCGGCGTTCGGCTCGTCGCCCGCCCGCAGCCGGAAGCAGACCAGCGAGAACGGATGCGCGGCGGTCAGTTCGAACCGGTCGTCGGCCTCGATCCGTTCGGCGAAGCGGTCGGCGAGGGCCACCCCGGTGCGGATGTGCGCCCGCAGCCCCTCGACCCCGTACCAGCGGAGCACGAACCAGAGCTTGAGCGCCCGGAACCGCCGACCCAGTGGCACCTGCCAGTCCCGGTAGTCGAGCACCGCGCCGGACTCGGTCGCGGCGTTGCGCAGGAACTCCGGCATCACCGTCAACGCCTCGATCAGCTCGCCCCGGTCGGCCACCCAGAATGCGTCGCAGTCGAAGCCGGTGAGCAGCCACTTGTGGGGGTCGAAGCAGTAGGAATCGGCGTGTTCCAGGCCGGCGTGCGACCAGCGCAGCTCCGGGCAGACCGCGGCCGCTCCCGCGTACGCGGCGTCGACGTGCAGCCAGACGCCGTACTCCGCGCAGATTGCGCCGATCTCCGGCAGTGGGTCGACGGCGGTGGTGGAGGTGGTCCCGATCGTCGCCACCACGATGGCCGGCGTCGCCCCGGCGGCCCGGTCCGCCTCGATCGCCGTCCGGAGCGCCTCGGGGCGCATCGCGTGGGTCCGCGGGTCCACCTCGACCGCTCGGACCCCGTCCGCGCCCAGCCCCGCGATCCGGGCGGCCTTCTCGATGGAGGAGTGCCCCTGGGTGGACGTGTACGCCCGGTAGCGCCGGTCGATCCCGTCCACCCGCCAGCGGCCCTTGCTGGCCCGATGCAGTGCGGCGAGCGTGGCGACCAGCGTGGCCGAGGACGCGGAGTCCTGGATCACTCCGCCGCCCCGGCCGGTGGAGCGGAAGCGCTCCGGCAGGTCGAGCAGCCCGGCGAGCCAGTCCAGCATCACCGTCTCCAGCTCGGTGCAGGCCGGACCGGTGGCCCAGAGCATGCCCTGCACGCCGAGACCGGAGCTGACCAGGTCGCCGAGAATGCTCGGCCCGGAGGTGTTGGCCGGGAAGTAGCCGAAGAAGCCCGGATGCTGCCAGTGGGTCAGCCGCGGTGCGATCACACTGTCCAGATCGGCCAGCACCGCCTCGACCGGCTCGCCCCGCTCGGTCGGGCCGGCCGGCAGCGCGGCGGCCACCGCGCCCGGCGGGTCCTGCGAGGTCACCGGTCGCTGCCCGAGCGTCGCCCAGTAGTCCGCGATCCAGTCGACCACCGCGTAGCCGGCGCGCCGGAACTCCTCGGGGTCCATGTGCTCTGCCATGACCCCGAGTCGATCAGGTGGGCCGCCCCCGGATCAAGGGGCGGCACGGTTCGCGGAAACCGGCCCGGAAAAGCAGGCACCGGGTCGCCGACCGCGGAATCCGCACAGTCGGCGACCCGGTGCACCACACCGCAGCACCCCCGACCCGTCCCGACCGGGAATGCCGTACCACCACCGGTCACAAAGCTATGGGAGCTCCGCGACGGTGGGGTGACGTCGCTATGAAGAGCGTGTTTCAGCCGTTCCGACGCAGGCCACCGGCCACCTTCTCGGCTACCAGCTCGAAGGAGCGCACCCGGTCGGCCACGTCGTACACCATCGTGGTCAGCATCAGCTCGTCCGCGCCGGTGCGCTCCAGCAGCTCGCCCAGCTGCCGGCCCACCGTCTCCGGCGAACCCATCGCCTGGCCCTCCCGGCGCTGCCGGACGAAGTCGCGCTCCACCTCGTCGTACGGGTACGCCGCCGCCTCCTCCGGGCTGGCCAGCGGCTCCGGGCGACCCGAGCGCAGCTTCAGGAACGACAGCGAGCTCGGCCCGGCCAGCCACTCCGCCCGCTCGTCGGTCTCCGCGCAGACCACGTTCACCGCGACCATCGCGTACGGCTGCTCCAGCCAGCGCGACGGCCGGAAGCTCTGCCGGTACAGCGCCAGCGCGGGCAGGGTGTTCTGCGCGCTGAAGTGGTGCGCGAACGAGAACGGCAGCCCGAGCAGCCCGGCGAGCTGGGCGCTGAACCCGCTCGACCCGAGCAGCCACACCGCCGGGGACTGGCCGCGCCCCGGGGTGGCCGTGATCGGCCCCGGCTCCTCGCCGCTGAAGTAGTTCATCAGGTCCGCCAGCTCCCGGGGGAACCCCTCGGCCGACAGCCCCTCCATGGTTCGGCGCAGCGCCAGCGCGGTCACCTGGTCGGTGCCCGGCGCCCGGCCGATGCCCAGGTCGATCCGGCCCGGGTGCAGCGCCTCCAGGGTGCCGAACTGCTCGGCCACCACCAGCGGCGCGTGGTTGGGCAGCATCACCCCGCCCGAGCCCAGCCGGATCGTCGAGGTGTTGCCGGCCAGGTGGGCGAGCAGCACCGCCGGGGCGGAGCTGGCGATCGCCGGCATGTTGTGGTGCTCGGCCACCCAGAACCGGCGGTAGCCCAGCTCCTCGGTGCGGCGGGCCAGCTCGGTGGTGTGCCGCAGCGCCTCGCCGGAGGTCGCCCCACGGGCCACGGGAGCAAGATCAAGAACAGACAACGGTACGTCGATCACGCGTGGAGCAACCCCTCCCACGCCGGAATTGTTCCGGCTGGTGCTCTAGCCCATACCGCGCGCCTGCTCGAAGATCAGGCTGGTCTGGGTGTGCTGCACTGCCGGATCCACCGCCAGGTGGTCGAGCACGAAGTCCCGCAGCGCGTCCCCGGAGGCCGCCCGCACGTGCAGCACGTAGTCCTCCGCGCCGGCCACGTGGAACACCGACACCACCCCCGGCAGTCGGACCGACCGGGCTCGGAACGCGTCCACCGCCGCCCGTTCGTGCGCGGTCAGCCGCACCGACACCAGCGCCTGCAACGGCAGTCCCACCGCGGCCGGATCGACCTCGGCGTGGAAGCCCCGGATCGCCCCGCACTCGCGCAGCGCCCGGGTCCGGGTCAGGCACGTCGACGGCGCCACCCCCACCCGCTCGGCGAGGGCGTTGTTCGGCAGCCGGCCGTCGGCGGCCAGCTCGGTCAGGATCGCGCGGTCGACGTCGTCCAGGGCCGCGAACGGCCGCACATCATTCGGTGCAACGGGCATGTGAGCATCCTTCACCGAACCGTGGAACGTTGGAAGGGCTGGCAGCAGAATCTTCTTCGCACCTATTGCCTCTTGCTGGGCTGATGTTCGACCCTTCCGGTCATGACAGCCGTGGACACCAGAGCCGTGCACGCCGGGCGCGACGACCTCGCCGGTCTCGGCGTCCACGTGCCGCCCATCGACCTCTCCACCACCAACCCGCTGCCGTCGGTCGACGACGGCGGCGACGCGTACGAGACCCTCGCCACCGGCGGCACCCTCCCGGCCGGCGGCAGCGCCGTCTACCAGCGGCTCTGGAACCCCACCGTGGCCCGGTTCGAGACCGCGCTCGCCGAACTCGAGGGCACCGCCGAGGCCGTCGCCTTCGCCAGCGGCATGGCCGCCCTCACCGCCGCCCTGCTCGCCGCCACCCGCGACGGGAAACGCCACGTCGTCGCCGTCCGCCCCCTCTACGGCGGCACCGACCACGTGCTCGCCACCGGCCTGCTCGGCACCGAGGTCACCTGGGCCCGCCCGGACGAGGTCGCCGCAGCCGTCCGCCCCGACACCGCGCTGGTCATCGTCGAGACCCCGGCCAACCCCACCCTCGACCTGGTCGACATCGCTGCCCTGGCCGACGCCGCCGGCGACGTCCCCCTGCTGGTCGACAACACCGTCGCCACCCCTGTGCTCCAGCAGCCCGCCCGGCACGGCGCCGCGCTGGTGCTGCACAGCGCCACCAAGAGCATCGGCGGCCACGGCGACGTCCTCGCCGGCGTGGTCGCCTGCGATTCCGGCTGGGCCACCCGGCTGCGCCAGGTCCGCGCCGTCACCGGGGCGATCCTGCACCCGCTCGGCGCGTACCTGCTGCACCGCGGCCTGCAGACGCTGCCGCTGCGGGTCCGCGCCCAGCAGGCCGGGGCGGAGAAGCTGGCCAGCTGGCTCGCCGGCCACCCCGCCGTCGAGCGGGTCCACCACCCGTCGGTGTACGACCCCGCCGGGCTGGTCGGCCGGCAGATGTCCGGCACCGGCAGCCTGCTCGCCTTCGAGGTACGCGGCGGCGCGCCCGCCGCGGCGGCCGTCGCCGGGGCCTGCGAGCTGATCACCCACGCGGTGTCGCTCGGCGGGGTGGACACCCTGATCCAGCACCCGGCGTCGCTGACCCACCGGCCGGTGGCGGGGGAGGCCAAGCCGTGCGGCGGGCTGCTGCGGGTCTCCGTCGGGCTGGAGGACCCGGAGGACCTCCGTGCCGACCTGGAACGGGCGCTCGCCGCGATCGGCTGAGCGCCCCTCAACCCAGGTCGCGGCTCTCCAGCACCCGCCGGGGAGAGCCTTCCCGGGCCACCCGCAGCATCGCGCGGCCGACCAGCTCGGTGGTCGTGACCTGACCCGGGAAGAGCCGGCGCAGCACCGGATAGAGCGGCGTCGTCATCCGGTACAGCACCCGGTACCAGCCGGTCTTCGACACCGCGCCGTGCATCGGCTGGATGAAGCCCGGTCGGAAGGCGTACCCGTTGGGCAGGAGCGCGAGCACCGCGTTCTCCGTCCGGCCCTTGACCCGCGCCCACCTGGCCCGCCCCCGCTCCGACGAATCGGTGCCGGCCCCGGAGACGTAGACGAAGGTGAGGCCGGGGCTCGTCGCGGCGAGGGTGCGGGCCGCCGCGAGCGTGTAGTCGTAGGTGACGCGGGTGTAGTCCGCCTCGTTCAGCCCGGCCGCGGAGACCCCGAGGCAGTAGAAGCAGGCGTCGAGGCCGGCGAGCTCGTCGGCGATCGGGGCGAAGTCCGTGAAGTCGCGGTGGATGATTTCGCGCAGCTTCGGGTGCCGTAGCCCGGTGCCGGTGCGGCCGACGACCAGCACGCTCTCCACGTCATCGGCGAGCAGGCACTCCCGCAGCACGCCCTGCCCGACCATGCCGGTCGCGCCGAAGACGACGACCCTCATGCGGCGTCGGGACGGGTGCGCGGGGCGGGTGCCGGGGATCCGGTGGGGGTCATGGCAGGAGCATAGGCCGGTCAGGACTTCGGGCCGACGTGCCGGTCGAGGGCGGCGACGGCCTCCCGGCGGGCGACGGAGAGGGAGTTGCGGCGGTTCATCCTCCAGTCGATGCCGAGCAGGTCCAGCGCCCACCGGCAGAGGCCCATGATGTCGGCGGACTCGTTGATGAACATGTAGCGCGGGTAGACGTATCGCTTGCCGCGGACGGTGATCCGATTGCTGCCCCGCCAGCCGTCGGAGTGGAAGAGGCCGCGCAGGAAGTCGCCGGGGTGGCGCTCGACGATCTCTCGCTGCCAGTCGGCCAGGACGATCGGGCGCTCGTGCTTCTTGCCGGGCCCGTGCTGGGGGAAGAGACAGGGCCAGTGGACGCCGTAGCTCTGCACTCCTACGCACCCCTGCTTCTGGACCCGTTGGACGGAACTCGCCATGACGTCCCGCATCGCACGGTCGCAGAGTTCGATCAGGTTCGGCCAGGCGTCCGAGCAGTAGATGCGGAGGACGGGGACGTGCGCCGTAGTGACCAGATGGCCGTCGCCCAGGTAGAGGCCGAGGAGGTAGACGTAGGACGCCGGGTCTGTCGGATTGTCGACGACTGAACGGCAACGGAAGCAGCGCACCTGGCTGCCCAGTTGCTTCGGTTCCGCTCGATCCTTGCACCAGTGCCGAGCTGTCGGGTAGGGCAGGCCGAGGTGGCGGGCGACCTCTGCGACAGTGTTGCCGGCCAGGTACTGCTGACGGGCGCGGGAGCGGATCTCAAGCGAGTGCACGGGTTCATTTTCGAACGCCCGTACGACACTTTGGTGCCCCCGGTGGGACTCGAACCCACACTGTCGGAGGTTTGAGCTCCGTCTCTCTTCCGGTTGGAGTACAGGGGCCTTCCGTGATTCGGCGTTGACAGACTACCCACTACGCTAAGGGCGGCGACACCCGGCACGGCGGGTGTCGGGCTCAGACTGGTGGGAGTGGCTCGTGGCCGAGACGCAGACGGACGCTGAGCGCAGGCGGGTGCTGATCGCCGAGGACGAGGCGCTCATCCGGCTTGACCTGGCCGAGATGCTGGTCGAAGAGGGTTACGAGGTGGTCGGCGAGGCCGGTGACGGCGAGACCGCCGTCAAGCTCGCCGAGGAGCTGAAGCCGGACCTGGTCATCCTCGACATCAAGATGCCGATCATGGACGGGCTGGCCGCCGCCGAGCGGATCGCCGGCGCCCGGATCGCCCCGGTGATCATCCTGACCGCGTTCAGCCAGCGGGACCTGGTGGAGCGGGCCCGGGCGGCCGGCGCGATGGCGTACCTGGTCAAGCCGTTCCAGAAGAGCGACCTGGTGCCGGCGGTGGAGATCGCCCTCTCCCGCTACTCGGAGATCGCCGCGCTGGAGGCGGAGGTGGCCGGCCTCACCGACCGGCTGGAGATCCGCAAGACCGTGGAGCGCGCCAAGGGCGCGCTGATGACCACGTACGGGATGAGCGAGCCGCAGGCGTTCAAGTGGATCCAGCGCACCGCGATGGACCACCGGATGACCATGAAGGAGGTCGCCGAGCGGATCCTCACCGAGACCGCCGGCGGCGAGGTGACCGAGCCCGCCTCCTGACCGCCCGTCCCACGTCCCGATCGCCCCGCACCCCCGCGCGATCGGCGCACGTCCGCGCGGCGGACCGGTCGCGAAGGCCCGCGCTCGACGGATCGCCGGCGCGGGAATTCGCGCGTCGGCGCCCCCCGTAGCTCGTCGGCGGTCGATACGATCGCGGCCATGCGTGCTCGGCGTCCCCTGGCGGTGCTCGGCCTGGCGGCCGTGCTGCTGGCCGGCTGCCGGTCGACCGGGCACGCCGACCCGGCGCCGGAGCCGGCCCGCCCCGCGTGGCAGCCGGTGACGCTGCCGGCGCCGCCCGGCGCGTCCGGGCGGCTGCTGCTGCGGGACGCGACGGCCTGCGCGGGCCGGTGGTTCGTGGTGGGGGCGGTCGCCGACGCGGCGGGTGGCACCCGCCCGGCGGCCTGGACCAGCGTCGACGGCCTCGCCTGGACGGCGCTGCGTCCGGTGCCGCGCAGCCCGTACGGCGAGGAGAACGTGCTGACCGCGGCGGGCTGCCGGGACGGCCGGCTGGCCGCGGTGGGCGGCAGGAGCGGCGGCGTGCACGGCAATCCGCGGATCAGCACCTGGCGGCAGGTCGCCGACGGCTCGCTGGTGGAGGTGCCGGCCGAGTTCGAGGTGTTCGGCGGCCCGGACGCGGTCAACGTGGGCCGCATCGCGGGGGGCCCGCGCGGCTGGCTGATCGCCGGTAACCGGGCCACCGGGGCGGCGGCCTGGGTCTCCGCCGACGGGACGGATTTCCGGCTGGTGAGCGGGGTGCCGGGGCTGGCCACGGAGGCGGCCGGCCGGCCGTGGGCGGCGGACGGCACGGCGACGGCGTCGGGGTGGCTCATGGTGGGCTCGGTGCTGCCGTCGGGGCGTACCGGCGTCGATCCGGCGGTGTGGACCTCGCCGGACGGTCGGGCCTGGCGGCGCGCGGTGCTGCCGGCCGCCGGGGCCGACGCGGACCTGCAGCGGGTGGTCCGGGTGGGGGAGCGCGCGGTGGCCGTCGGCCGCCGGGGTGACGGCCTGGGCGCCTGGCTGGGTGACGGCGGGAGCTGGCGCGCGGGCGGCGGTTTCGGCGGCGCGGGGACGGCCCGGCCGGGCCGGGTATGGGGGCTGGCCGCGGTCGCCGACGGTGCGCTCGCGGTGGTCGCGGGCGGGATGACCGGTGCCGGGTGGTTCTCCCGGGATGGCGCGGCCTGGTCGCCGGTGGCCCTGCCGGTGGCGGTGCCGCCGGGCAGCGACCGCACGGTGGCGGTGGCCGGTGCCGGGGAGGCCGTTCTGTTGCTGGAGGACAACAACTTTGGGGCCACGATCTGGTCGGCGCGCGGGCCGTGGAGCCCCGGCTGACCTTCCCACCAGCGGGTTTCCGCCCGGTGTCGGATGTCCGATTTTCCCATCTCGCGGGCGCGTGTGTTACAGCACATCCGTGAATCCGGCCACTCAACGTAACGGTTAGGTCAACCCCGCTATCTAGGTCTTACGGCATACCCCGCCGGTGGGATAACGTCCCGGCCCAGACCGGGATCGCGGTCGGTCCGGCCAACCTTCGCAAGGTCCAATTCGCGGTGGGTGGTCCGGGCCTTCGGACGGAGGAGGGTACGAGCCGTGAGGCAGAAGCTCGCACGGGTGCTTGGTGGCGTGGCCATCACCGCGCTCGTTTTCAGTGGCGCGGCCTGCAAGGCCGACAGCGGTAATGAGGCCGGCGGCGGGAAGGCCGCCTGCGACCTGAAGATCGGCTTCTTCGGCCCGCTGACCGGTGACGCCGCGGGTCTCGGTATCCACATGCGCAACGGCACCAAGCTGGCCATCGACCAGTACAACAAGGACAACGCGGACTGCAAGGTCAACCTGGCCGAGTACGACTCGCAGGGTGACCCGGCCAAGGCCGCCCCGCTGGCCCAGCAGGCGGTCGGCGACAGCAAGGTCGTCGGCATCATCGGCCCCGCCTTCTCCGGCGAGTCCGAGGTGGCCGACCCGATCTTCGACCAGGCCGAGCTGCCGATCATCACCCCGTCGGCCACCCGCCCGAGCCTGAGCACCAAGAACTGGAAGATCTTCCACCGGGGCGTCGGTAACGACACCTCCCAGGGCCCGGCCGCCGGTCGCTACATCAAGAACGTGCTCAAGGCCGACAAGGTCTACGTCGTTGACGACCAGTCGGCGTACGGCGCGGGCCTGGTGGACGAGGTCAAGAAGATCATCGGCACCCCCGCCGGCGAGGACAAGATCCAGGTCAAGCAGACCAACTTCTCCGCCGTGGTGACCAAGATCCAGAGCAGCGGCGCGAACGTCCTCTTCTTCGGTGGCTACTACACCGAGGCCGGCCTGCTGCTCAAGCAGCTCAAGGGCGCGGGCTGGAAGGGCACGATGGTCGCCGGTGACGGCGTCAACGACGCCAACTTCATCAAGGTCGCCGGCGAGCAGGTCGCCGAGGGCACGATCCTGACCTGCCCGTGCGCCCCGGCCACCGCGGCCAAGGGCACCTTCGTGACCGACTACAAGGCGGCCTTCGACAACGCCGAGCCGGGCACCTACGCCGACGTGTCGTACGACATCACCAAGATCATGCTCGAGGGCATCAAGGCCGGCAAGGGCACCCGGGCTGACCTGCTGAAGTTCATCAACGAGTACAACAAGGCGGGCGGCGCCACCGGCGTGACCTACAAGTTCGAGGCCAACGGTGAGCTGGACCCGACCCAGGTGCTGGTCTGGGCGTTCAAGGTGAACGCGGGCAAGGTCGTCCCCGACATCGAGATCCCCAAGGCCTGACCGGTTCTGTCCGGTCCCGCCACGGGACACCAGGTGTGTGCGGCCGGGAGTCTTCCTCCCGGCCGCGCCGCTTGGCCGCAACAGTTGGAGCCCTCACTTGAACTTCGATGAGCTGTTCGGGAACTTCCCGGCACTGACCATCACCGGGCTGGAACAGGGCGCGATCTACGCGCTCGTCGCCCTCGGTTACACCCTGGTGTACGGCGTCCTGCGCCTGATCAACTTCGCCCACTCCGAGGTCTTCATGGTCGGTACCTTCACCGCCCTGTGGACCTGGGAGGCCCTCGGCTACAACCAGAACTCCCCGGCGCCGGCCTTCGGCCCGCTGATCGTGGCGATCCTCGCCGGCCTCGCCGTCGCGATGGTCGCCTCGGCGGCGACCGCGGTCACCGTCGAACTGGTCGCCTACCGCCCGCTGCGCCGGCGGAACGCCCCGCCACTGGCCTTCCTCATCACCGCCATCGGCGCCTCGTTCGTGCTCTCCGAGTCGTTCGGCATCAGCACCGAGCGCGCGCCGTTCGGCATGCCGACGCTGATCCCGTCGGAGACGGTCTTCACCGTCTTCGGCGCCGCGGTGACCAACGTCCAGCTGCTGATCCTCGCCGTGACCCTGCTGATGATGGTCGGCCTGGACCAGTTCGTGAACCGCAGCCGGCTCGGGCGGGGCATCCGCGCCGTCGCCCAGGACCCGGACACCGCCGCCCTGATGGGCGTCAACAAGAACCGGGTCATCCTGCTGGTCTTCGTGCTCGGCGGCATCATGGCCGGCGTGGCCGCCCTGCTCTGGGACGTCCGCTACGGCTACACCAAGTTCAACGTCGGCTTCCTGATCGGGCTCAAGGCGTTCTCGGCCGCGGTGCTCGGCGGCATCGGCAACCTGCGGGGCGCGCTGCTCGGCGGTCTGCTGCTAGGGGTGGTGGAGAACTACGCGGCCGGGCTCTTCGGTGGAGAATGGAAGGACTTCACCGGTTTCGTGCTGCTGGTCGTGCTGCTGATGTTCCGGCCCACCGGCCTGCTCGGCGAATCTCTCGGGAGGGCGCGCGCATGACCGCCACCGTGAACAAGGGACGGACCTCGGCGCTCAAGGGTCGCTGGGCGGCGATGCCGAAGCAGGTGCGCTGGACCGCGATCGCGGCGCTGGTGGTACTGCTCTACATCCTGCCCAACAAGTGGTTCTACGAGTACCTGGGCTTCCCGATCGGCAGCGAGTACTTCGCCTTCTACACCACCAAGTCGGATTTCGCGGCGGTGCTCTTCGACACCGCGATCTTCGTCCTGCTGGCGGTCGGTCTGAACGTCGTGGTCGGCTTCACCGGCCTGCTCGACCTCGGCTACTTCGGCTTCTACGCGGTCGGCGCGTACACCGTGGCGCTGTTGACCTCGCCGGAGAGCCGGTTCGGAACGAACTGGCCGTGGCTGGCGGCGGTGCCGGTGGCGATCGCGGTGGCGATGATCTCCGGGGTGATCCTCGGTGGTCCGACCCTGCGGCTGCGCGGTGACTACCTGGCCATCGTGACCCTCGGCTTCGCCGAGATGATCCGGCTCTACGCCGCTCGGCAGGACGGCCTGCTCGGAGGCCAGCGGGGCATCCCGCAGGTGCCGCACCCGCCGGGCACCGGCTCGGACGGCAAGCCGCTCTTCGGCGTGGTGGACTCCAAGCCCTACTACTGGCTGATCCTGACCCTGATCATCGTGATCATCTTCGCGATGCGGAACCTGGCCAACAGCCGGGTCGGCCGGGCCTGGGTCGCCATCCGGGAGGACGAGGACGCCGCCGAGATCATGGGCGTGCCGACGTTCAAGTACAAGCTCTGGGCGTTCGCCATCGGCGCGGCGGTCGGTGGCCTCACCGGCGCGATCTTCGCCGGCAAGCAGACGTTCATCAACTCGGACAGCTTCCAGCTGGAAAGCTCGATCCTGGTGCTCGCCGCGGTCATTCTCGGCGGTGCCGGCAACATCAAGGGCGCCATCGTCGGTGGCGCGATCACCTGGTACCTGCCGGAGTGGCTGCGCGGCGCCGGCGACCTGATCGGGGTCGAGTTCAACGCGGCCGAGTACCGGATCCTCATCTTCGGCCTGGTCGTCATCGTCATGATGATCTTCCGACCGCAGGGCATCGTGCCCAACCGGCGGCGGGCGGCCGAGTTCGCAGACCGGCGCAAGGAAGCGGTTCCCCAGGAGACGGTGCCCAATGAGTGAGCCGCAGATGCACAGCGAGCGGGACGAGACCAGCGAGCGGGACATCGCCGACGACGGTCGCAGCACCGTCGGCACCCCGCCGGAGAAGGGTTCGGACACGCCGGTGGAGTCCACCCCCGGCGCCACGGATCCGGCCGGCCGGGAGCCGCTGCTGGAGGTCGACCACGTCACCCTCCGCTTCGGCGGTGTGGTCGCCCTCAACGACGTCGCGTTCACCCTGTACAAGGGGGAGATCCTCGGCCTGATCGGCCCGAACGGCGCCGGCAAGACGACCTGCTTCAACGCGATGACCGGCGTCTACCGGCCCACCGAGGGCGAGATCCGGTTCAAGGGGCAGCGCACCAACGGCAGGCGCCGGTCCTGGATCACCAAGGCCGGCATCGCCCGGACGTTCCAGAACATCCGGCTCTTCCCGGAGATGACCGCGCTGGAGAACGTGATGGTGGGCGCGGACGCCCACCACAGGACCAGCGTGATCTCCGCGATGTTCCGGCTGCCCCGGCACTGGCGGGAGGAGCGGCAGGGCCGGGACAAGGCGTACGAGCTGTTGCGCTTCGTCGGTATCGAGCGGCGCGCCGGCGAGCTGTCGCGCAACCTCTCGTACGGCGAGCAGCGGCGGTTGGAGATCGCCCGGGCCCTGGCCACCGATCCCACCCTGCTCTGCCTGGACGAGCCGGCCGCCGGCTTCACCCCGGCGGAGAAGGAGGAGTTGCTCGGCCTGATCCGTAAGATTCGGGACAACGGCACGACGGTGCTGCTGATCGAGCACGACATGCGTCTCGTCATGGGCGTGACCGATCGGATCGTGGTGCTGGAGTTCGGCAAGAAGATCGCCGAGGGCCTGCCGGCCGAGGTCCGCGAGGACCCGAAGGTGATCGCGGCGTACCTGGGGGTGCCGACCGATGCTGCTTGAGATCAAGGACCTGACCCTGCTGTACGGGCGGATCCAGGCGCTGCACGGGATCAGCCTGGCGGTCAACGAGGGTGAGGTGGTGGCCCTGATCGGCGCCAACGGCGCCGGCAAGACCACCACCATGCGGGCCATCTCCGGGCTCCGCCCGGTGGCCCAGGGCTCGATCGTCTTCGACGGCACGGACGTCACCCGGATGCGGGCCGACCTGCGGGTGGTCCGGGGCATCGGGCAGGCGCCCGAGGGCCGGGGCGTCTTCCCCGGCATGACCGTCCTGGAGAACCTGGAGATGGGGGCGTACACCCGCCGGGACCGGGGCGGCATCGCCGAGGACATGAAGATGGTGATGGACCTCTTCCCCCGGCTGGCCGAGCGGCGCAAGCAGGCCGGCGGCACCCTCTCCGGCGGTGAGCAGCAGATGCTGGCGGTCGCTCGGGCGCTGATGGCCCGGCCGCGACTGCTGCTGCTCGACGAGCCCTCGATGGGGCTCGCCCCGATGCTGATCCAGCAGATCTTCGAGATCATCACCCGGATCAACGAGCAGGGCACCACCATCCTGCTGGTGGAGCAGAACGCCCAGCAGGCGCTCTCTCGCGCCCACCGGGGGTACGTGCTGGAGACCGGCCGGATCGTCAAGGAGGGGTCCGGCCAGGACCTGCTGCACGACCCGGCGGTCAAGGAGGCGTACCTCGGCGTTGCCTGAGGTCGTACCGACGCGGCCGGCCGCCCCTAGCGGGGTGGCCGGCCGTGGGCGTTTTCGCGCCGGGCGCGCCGGGCGCCGGTTTTCCGGCGCCGGCGCGGTAGCGCGGCCGGAGGGATGTCGGTCGTACGGACTAGAGTCGCTGCCGTGACAGCTACGACGCCGCGCCTGCTCCTCGTCGACGGACACTCCCTGGCATACCGGGCGTTCTTCGCCCTGCCGGTGGAGAACTTCTCCACCACGACGGGCCAGCCCACCAACGCGGTGTACGGCTTCACCTCGATGCTGATCAACGTGCTCCGCGACGAGCAGCCCAGCCACATCGTGGTCGCCTTCGACGTCTCCCGCCGCTCCTTCCGCACCGACCGGTACGCCGAGTACAAGGCCGGCCGCAGCGAGACCCCGACCGACTTCAAGGGCCAGGTCAGCCTGGTCAAGGAGGTCCTCGCCGCGCTGCGCATCCCGGTCGTGGAGAAGGAGGGCTACGAGGCGGACGACGTCATCGCCACCCTCGCCTGCCAGGCCCGCGACCAGGGCATGCAGGTGCTGATCACCAGCGGCGACCGGGACGCGTTCCAGCTCGTCGGCGACAGCGTCACCGTGCTCTACCCGCGCAAGGGCGTCTCCGACCTGGCCCGGATGGACCCGGCCGCGGTCGAGGCGAAGTACGGCGTCGGCCCGCAGCGCTACCGCGACCTGGCCGCCCTGGTCGGCGAGACCAGCGACAACCTCCCCGGCATCCCGGGCGTCGGCCCGAAGACCGCGGCCAAGTGGATCAACACGTACGGCGGGGTGGAGGGCGTCATAGCCCGGGCCGACGAGATCAAGGGCAAGGCCGGCGACAGCCTGCGCGAGCGGCTCGCCGACGTGATCCGCAACTACGAGATCAACTGCCTGGTCTCCGACCTGGAGCTGCCCGTCCGCCCCGAGGACGCCCGCTGGCAGGGCTGGGACCGGGAGGCCGTGCACCAGGTCTTCGACACCCTGCAGTTCCGCATCCTGCGCGACCGGCTCTACCAGTACCTGGAGGCCGTGGAGCCGGAGGCCGAGGCCGGCTTCGACCTGACCGGGGAGGTGCTCACCGAGCCCGGCGCCCTGGCCGGCTGGCTGGAGACGCACGCCCCGGTCGGCGCCCCCGTCGGGCTGGCGGTCAAGCTCGACACCGGCCCCAACCGGCGGCACACCGCCTCGGTGACCGGAATGGCCCTGGCCACCGCCGCCGGCGCGGCCGCCTGGTTCGACCCGGCCACCCACGAGCCGGCCGACGAGTCGGCCCTCGCCGCCTGGCTGGCCGACGGCGACCGCCCCAAGGTGCTGCACGACAGCAAGCCGGCGGTGCTCGCCTTCGCCGCGCACGGCTGGGAGCTGGCCGGCATCGCCCGGGACACCCAGATCGCCGCCTACCTGGCCCGCCCCGACCAACGCTCCTACGACCTCACCGACCTGGCGCTGCGCTACCTGCACCGGGAGCTGCGGGTCGACGCGCCGGAGACCGGCCAGCTCACCCTGGAGGGGCTGGGCAACGACGGCGCGGCCGAGCAGAACCTCATGCTCCAGGCCCGGGCCACCCTCGACCTGGCCGACGCGATCGACGCCGAGCTGTCCCGCGACGGCGAGCAGTCCCTCCGGCTGATGGCCGGGGTGGAGCTGCCGCTGATGCGGGTGCTCGCCGCGATGGAGCGCACCGGCATCGCCGCCGACACGCACTACCTGTCGGAGCTGGAGGCGCACTTCGCCGCCGAGGTGAAGGCCGCCGCGCAGGGCGCGTACGCGGCGGTCGGGCGGGAGTTCAACCTCGGCTCGCCCAAGCAGCTCCAGGAGATCCTCTTCAACGAGCTGGGCCTGCCGAAGACCAAGAAGATCAAGACCGGCTACACCACCGACGCCGACGCCCTGCAGTGGCTCTACGCGCAGCAGCCGCACCCGGTGCTGGCGCACCTGCTGCGCCACCGGGACGTGGCCAAGCTCAAGTCGACCGTCGACGGGCTGCTCAAGTCGGTCTCCGACGACGGCCGGATCCACACCACCTTCAACCAGACGGTGGCGGCCACCGGCCGGCTCTCCTCCACCGAGCCCAACCTGCAGAACATCCCCATCCGCACCGAGGAGGGCCGGCGGATCCGCCGCGCCTTCGTGGTGGGGGAGGGCTACGAATGCCTGCTCACCGCCGACTACAGCCAGATCGAGATGCGGATCATGGCGCACCTGTCGTCGGACGACGCGCTGATCGAGGCGTTCAACTCGGGCCACGACTTCCACGCGGCCACCGCCTCGTCGGTCTTCTCGGTCGAGGTCGGCGCGGTCACCCCCGACCAGCGGCGCAAGATCAAGGCGATGAACTACGGCCTGGCGTACGGGCTGAGCGCGTTCGGCCTGTCCCAGCAGCTCGGGATCAGCGCCGAGGAGGCGCGCGGGCTGATGGAGAACTACTTCGCCGGCTTCGGCGGCGTCCGCGACTACCTGCAGGAGGTGGTCGCCCGGGCCCGCCAGGACGGCTACACCTCCACCATCCTCGGCCGCCGCCGGTACCTGCCCGACCTGGTCAGCGACAACCGGCAGCGCCGGGAGATCGCCGAGCGGATGGCGCTCAACGCCCCGATCCAGGGCTCCGCGGCCGACATCATGAAGGTCGCCATGCTGCACGTCGACAGCGCGCTGCGCGACGCCGGGCTGCGCTCCCGGATGCTGCTCCAGGTGCACGACGAGCTGGTCGTCGAGGTCGCCCCGGGTGAGCGGGAGGCCCTGGAGGCGCTGGTGCGCAAGGAGATGGGCGAGGCGTACCCGCTGTCGGTGCCGCTGGAGGTCTCCGTCGGCGAGGGCCGCGACTGGAACAGCGCCGACCACTGACCGGCCGTCGTCCCCGTCCGGGCGCCCCGGGTGGGGACGGGGCGACCCGGTCAAACCTTCGCCCGCGCCGCGCGTCGAGGCTGCTCGTCCAGGCCCACGGCGTCGGTGGCTACCGGGTGGTCCGGGCGGTGTTCTCGGGCACGAGGGCGGTCAGCTCGGCGACCTCGGCGTCGGTCAGCCGGATGTGTGCGGCGGCGATGTTCTCCCGCAGGTGGGTGAGGCTTGTCGTGCCCGGGATGGGCAGCATCGCGGGGGACCGGTGCAGTAGCCAGGCCAGTGCGATCTGCTGGGGCGTCGCCTCGTACCTGGCCGCGAGCGGGGCGAGGGCGTCGGCGATCTGGTCGGCGTTGTCCTCGCCGTCGCGGAGGCTGACGGGATGCCAGGGTGAGAACACCGCGCCGGACTGCTCCGCGGCCGCGAGAAGGTCCGCGCCGGTGCGGTTGCCGATGTTGTACAGGGCCGTCACCGCGGCGATGTCGGCGATCGACCGGGCGACCTCGAACTGGGCGGCGGTCAGGTTGGACAGGCCGATGTGCTTGAGGTACCCCTCTTCCTGCATCTTCTTCAGCTCGCCGATCTGCTCCTCGAAGGGAGCGTCAGTGGCGTAGCCGCTGTGCAGGTAGTAGAGGTCGAACCGTTCCAGGCCGAGGCGCTGCAGGCTCATCATCGCCGACTGGCGGAGGTACTTCGGGTTGCCCACCCAGCCGAGGGTGGAGTAGTCGAATCCGCCCCGGACGAAGCCGCCCTTGCTCGCGATGACCAGGCCCTGCGGGTAGGGGTGCAGTGCCTCGCGGATGAGGAGTTCGTTCGTGTGCGGGCCGTAGACGTCGGCGGTGTCGATGAAGGTCACTCCCTCGTCGACGAGCGCGCGGAGCAGCGCCACTCCACCGTCGTGGTCGGGATACGGACCCCAGACCTGCTCTCCGGTGAGCTGCATCGCGCCGAAGCCGACGCGGCCGACCTGGAGATCGGCGCCGACCGTGATCGTGGGCAGGGAGGGCGTGGGTTGACGTGGCATGGCCATCTCGATTCAGCTCAAGATCCGATAAGGCGGAGCGATCCTCTGGCTTACCGGAGGAAGCCTCCACGTGCTCGTGGAGGGCTCCTGGCCTTCAACCCGGGCGCGTATCGGGCCGCCCGCGACGCGCTCTACGCCGCAGCGGGAGCGGGCGCCGCCACCCTCGCACCGCCGGAGCGGGCAGGGCCGATCGGCCGCCGGCGGTCTCCGACCCCGCCGTCCGCGCCGGGGTGAGCCGGCCGGCACCGCTCAGCCCTTCAGCGGGTCGTGGCCCCAGTTCATCAGCGACCAGCGCCACCTGGTGTGCCGGATGTCGCCGGAGGGGCGCTGTGCCATGTGCCGGTGCACGTACCCGATGACCTTGCGCATGTGCTTGTAGTCGGCGGCGTCGAGGTCCGCACGCCTGCGGCGCAGCAGGTCGATGATCTTTCGGCCGGATTCGTGGCCGACCGACTCGCCGCCCTTGGTGCCCTTCTTCCGCCAGCCGACGTGCTTGGACTCGTCGGTCTCCAGCCACGTCGACAGCTCGCCGGGCTTCATGTTCACCGCGTCGGTGAACTCGCGATAGGTGTCCCGGCCGCCATCATTTCGGCTCATGGCGCAGCGCCTGCGGTCGGTGGGCGACGTCCCGGCCCGAGTCGTCGTTGCGGATCCGGTACTGCGGGTCATCCTCCGACGCGTTCACGGGGTGCCCGCGGATGTGCGTCCGGTCGATGAGCTTCTCCTTGACCACGCCGTGCGCCCGGCCGCTGTGGCTGGCCCAGGAGACGTGGTCGCCCGGGTGGAACTCCTTCTCGGCCATGCCCTCGGGTACCCGGAGGGCAGGGCCGAAAACGACCGTTGAACGGACTACCCCTCGGCGGGCTTCTCGGCGACGAAGATGGCGGTGCCGGGGAAGAGACGGCCGCGCAGCGGGCTCCACTGCCCCCAGATCCCCTCGTGCCCCTCGGGCCACTCCGGCTCCACCAGGTCCAGGAAGCGGAACCCGGCCCCGACGATCTCCCGGATCCGGTCCCCGAGGGTGCGGTGCTGCTCGACGTAGGCGGCCACCCCGCGCTCGTCCTGCTCGACGTAGGGGGAGCGGTCGAAGTACGAGTGCACCGCGGTCAGCCCGCCCTCGCCGGGGTCGTCGAGGAAGATCCAGCGCATCGGGTGGGTCACCGAGAAGACCCAGCGGCCGCCGGGGCGCAGCACCCGGAACACCTCCCGCATCACCGCGGCCGAGTCGTCGACGAACGGGATCGCGCCGAACGCCGTGCAGGCGGTGTCGAACGCCGCGTCGGCGAAGGGCAGGGCGAGGGCGTCGGCCTGCACCAGCGGCACGCGTACGCCGGTGCTGGCGGCGGCGAGCGCGGCGTGCCGCAGCATGCCGGCGGAGAGGTCCAGGGCAACCGGCCGGGCGCCCTGGGTCGCCAGCCACCGGGCGGCCGCCGCGGCGCCGCTGCCGAGCTCCAGCACCCGGCGGCCCGCGAGGTCGCCGAGCAGTCGGGCGTCGGCCTCGCGCAGCCCCTCGGGGCACCAGACGAAGTCCACGTCGCCCAGGAACGCGCCATGCTCCGCCTGATACTCGTCGGCGTCGGTGTCCCACCAGCCCCGGTTGGCCCGGCATACCTCGGCGTCGCCGACCCGGCGTCGGGTCACCCTGTCGTCATCCACCCGGTCACGCTAGGCCCCGCCCCCCGTTCCCGGCCCATCGGCCGCACCGAGCGGTGGGGCGGGTGGTGCGGATGTGACGGACGAGACAGCTGTGGCACCTTACGTTCGAAATCTCCGCTTTCGCAGCTGACGAGGTCGCGAGGAGACGGGAGGGCTTGCACGCTGTGGTAATACAGCGGGTAGGCTAGACGATGCGCTCGCGGATCGTGTGCCTCGGCAGGGAGCAGGTGCGCGGTCACCGGAGCCACTAATGATCTTCACTTGGCGATCGTTCGGTGTGCCCGGCGGCGAATCCGCTGGCGCGAAAAGGTCACCGCGACACCACGCCTGCTGTGACAACCCATCCGACCGGAGCAACCGCCCACATGACGAGCAGCATCGAGGCCCCCTCGAGCGCCACCCGGGTCACCCACGACGATCTCGGTTCCGAGGAGGCATTCCTCGCCGCGATCGACGAGACCATCAAGTACTTCAACGACGGCGACATTGTCGAAGGCACCGTCGTCAAGGTCGATCGGGACGAGGTCCTGCTCGACATCGGCTACAAGACCGAGGGTGTCATCCCCTCTCGGGAGTTGTCGATCAAGCACGATGTGGATCCCGCCGAGGTCGTCTCGGTCGGTGACCACATCGAGGCCCTGGTCCTCCAGAAGGAGGACAAGGAGGGTCGTCTGATCCTCTCCAAGAAGCGGGCGCAGTACGAGCGGGCCTGGGGCACGATCGAGAAGATCAAGGACGAGGACGGTGTCGTCCGCGGCTCGGTCATCGAGGTCGTCAAGGGTGGTCTCATCCTCGACATCGGGCTGCGCGGCTTCCTGCCCGCCTCGCTCGTCGAGATGCGGCGGGTGCGTGACCTGCAGCCGTACGTCGGCCGCGAGCTCGAGGCCAAGATCATCGAGCTGGACAAGAACCGCAACAACGTGGTCCTGTCCCGCCGGGCCTGGCTGGAGCAGACGCAGTCCGAGGTGCGCACCGAGTTCCTCAACAAGCTCCAGAAGGGGCAGGTCCGCAAGGGCGTCGTCTCCTCGATCGTCAACTTCGGCGCGTTCGTCGACCTGGGCGGCGTGGACGGCCTGGTGCACGTCTCCGAGCTGTCCTGGAAGCACATCGACCACCCGTCCGAGGTCGTCGAGGTCGGCCAGGAGGTCGAGGTCGAGGTCCTGGACGTCGACCTGGACCGCGAGCGGGTCTCGCTGTCGCTGAAGGCGACCCAGGAGGACCCGTGGCGGCAGTTCGCCCGCACCCACGCGATCCAGCAGATCGTGCCGGGTAAGGTCACGAAGCTGGTGCCGTTCGGCGCCTTCGTCCGGGTGGACGACGGCATCGAGGGCCTGGTCCACATCTCCGAGCTGGCCGAGCGCCACGTGGAGATCCCGGAGCAGGTCGTCCAGGTCGGCTCCGAGGTCATGGTCAAGGTCATCGACATCGACCTGGAGCGCCGCCGGATCTCGCTGTCGCTGAAGCAGGCCAACGAGGGCTTCGTCGAGGGCGAGGAGCACTTCGACCCGACCCTCTACGGCATGGCCGCGACCTACGACGCCGAGGGCAACTACATCTACCCGGAGGGCTTCGACCCGGAGACGGGCGAGTGGCTCGAGGGGTACGACAAGCAGCGCGAGACCTGGGAGAACCAGTACGCCGAGGCGCGTCAGCGCTGGGAGGCCCACACCAAGCAGGTGCAGACCTCCCGCGCCGCCGACGCCGAGGCCGCTGCGAACCCGGCTCCGGCCGTGCCCGCCGGTGGCACCACCACCACGACCACCACGGCTCCGAGCCGGCAGGCCGAGGAGCCGGCTGGCACCCTGGCCACCGACGAGGCGCTCGCCGCTCTGCGGGAGAAGCTCGCCGGCGGCAAGTGACCCGCTGACGACGACGGGCCCCGCCCCCGCGATCCGGTTCCACCGGGTCGCCGGGGGCGGGGCCCTCGCCATGTCCGGCGTCGTCCGGTGCCGGCCCCGTTTGGCAGCGGACGGGTGATCGGGTTGACTGGTCCGGTGCTGATGGTGGGACTGACCGGTGGGATCGGGTCCGGCAAGAGCGCCGTGGCGGCCCGGCTGGCCGCGCTCGGCGCGGTGGTGATCGACGCCGACCAGGTCGCCCGTGAGGTGGTCGCCCCGGGCAGCGCCGGGCTGGCCGAGATCGTCGCGACCTTCTCCGACCGGGTGCTCGACGCGCACGGCGCGCTGGACCGGGCGGCGCTGGGCGCGGTCGTCTTCGCCGACGAGTCGGCCCGCCGCCGGCTGGAGGCGATCACCCACCCCCGGGTGCGGGCGCGTACCGCCGAGTTGGTCGCCGCGGCGCCGTCGCACGCCGTCGTGGTCAACGACGTACCGCTGCTGGTGGAGGTGGGGCTCACGCCGACGTACCACCTGGTGGTGGTCGTGCAGACGGCGGTGGCCACCCGGCTGGAGCGGTTGACCCGCGATCGCCGCATGGACCCCGCGGAGGCCGAGCGGCGGATCGCCGCGCAGGCCGACGACGCCCGCCGGCGCGCGGCGGCCGACGTGGTGCTGAGCAACGACGGAGACCTGGCGGAGCTGCACGCGGCGGTGGACGGGCTGTGGCGCGACCGGCTGGTCCCCTACGAGGAGAACCTGCGGGCGCGGCGGGCGGTCCGGCCGGAGCAGGCGGTGCTCACCGAGCCCGACCCGACCTGGCCCGAGCAGTACGCCCGGCTGGCCGCCCGGATCCGGCACGCGCTCGCCCCCGCCGACCTGCGCATCGAGCACATCGGCTCGACCGCCGTCCCCGGGCTCGCCGCGAAGGACGTCATCGACATCCAGCTCGGCGTGCCGTCGCTGGCCGAGGCCGACGGGCCGCTCGCCGAGCGGCTCGCCGACGCCGGCTTTCCCCGGCTGCCCGGCGAGTGGTGGGACAACCCTCGTCCGGCCGGCAGCGGACGGTGGGAGAAGCGGCTGCACGGCAGCGCGGACCCCGGCCGTCCGGTGCACCTGCACCTGCGGGTGACCGGCTCCCCGGGCTGGCGGTACGCCCTGTTGATGCGCGACCACCTGCGCGCCGACCCGGACCAGCGGGCCGCCTACCTGCAACTCAAGCGGGAGCTGGTGGCCTCGGCCCCGGACGGCGCGACCTACGGCACGCTGAAGGACCCCTGGTTCGACGAGGAGCACCTCCGGGCCGAGGAGTGGGCCGAGCGGACCGGCTGGCGGCCCTGACGGCCCGACCCTGACCGGCCGCCGGCCGGCTTCGTCGGGTTCTCGTTCCGGTCGGGGCGGCTCGACCGGCTCAGCAGGGCTTCACCGTCCTGCGGGCGGAGGCGTGGTCGTGGGCAGCGCCGGGACCCGCCCCGGGGTGAGGTCGAGCTGCGCCCACACGCCGCGCCCGGTCCGCAGCTCCACCCGGCGCAGCAGCCCGGCCCGGTCGATCCAGTAGCGAAGTTGGCCCCGCAGCTCGATCACGTCGACGGTGCGCCCGGCCAGCCGGTCGCCGCGTAGCCGGACCGCTGAGCGGGCGTCGACCGGCGGGCCAGCCGCCCGCAGTGCGGCGCCGACCAGCCGGTCCAGGTCGTCGGTCGCGCGCGTGGGGCGGGGCCAGGAGACGCCGGCCGGCGGCGGCAGCGGCGGTCGGGCCGGCAGCTCCGCCGTGCCGCCGTCCGTCGGTACCTGCACCCGGGCGACCCGGCCCGCCCGGTGGCGCAGCAGCGTCCGGCGTCCGGGCGTGCCGGCCTCGCTCACCGCGAGGTACGCGGCGGAGCCCGCCCAGTCCAGCCAGCCGGCGGCGCGCAGGTTCGCGGTCGGGTCGAGCGGCGCGGTCCCGGTCAGCGCGGCGCCGCCGGCGGCCCGCAGCCGGGTCGGCAGCCGGGTCAACCGGTCCGCCTCGACGTCGCTGAGCGCCCGCGGCAGACCGGGCCGGCCGCCCAGGGCGTCGACCGGTCGCAGCGTCGGCCGGTCGCTGCGTTCCAGCTCCACGGTGACCGGTGTGTCGTCGGGCAGCCGGCCCGTGAGCCGGTGCAGCCGGCCGTCCTGGTCGAGCCAGAGCCGGAACTGCCGGACCGGTGCCGGGGTCGCCGGGGACACGGCGGCCGGGCCGGCGGTGAGCGGTGCCTGGAGCAGGTCCACCGGGGTGCCGGCGGTGGACTCCCGGCCCAGCCAGCGCGCCTCGGCGGCGACCGCGTCGGGTCGGTCCCGGCCGAGGGCGAGGAGCAGGTCGCGCACGGCGGTCAGGCCGCGGCCGGGGGGAGGTTCGCGCAGCTGCCAGCGGTCGGTCGGGGGCAGCAGTGGTGGGGAGGGGGTGGCCGCCGCGGTCGGGTCCGGCCGGGCCACCAGCGCCGTCGGGGTGGCCTGGACCAGCCCCCGGTCCGGGCCGGCGCCCGGGCCGCCGACGTCGAGGTAGAGCAGCGGCCGGGCCCAGTCGACCCAGCCGACCAGTTCGGTCCGGGCCGCCCCGGCGCCGACGGTGACGCGCACCCCGGAGCGGACGTCCCGGTAGGCGGTGACCCGCATCGCCGCCAGCCGCTCCGCCTCGGCCGCGGTCAACGGGCGGGCCGGGTCGGCCGGCTCGGGGGCGTCCCAGCTCGCCAGCCCGGCGACCAGCGCCGCGGCGGAGGCCGTCGCCACCACCCCGAGCGCGAGCAGGATGCTCCGGCGCCGGCCCGGGCGCCCGGGCGGGTCCCCCGCGCCGTCCGGCTCGGTCCGGGGGTCGGGGTCGGTTCCGTGGTCGGCCCGGGCGGTGCCGGTGGGCGGTGCGGCCGACCCGGTGGGCGGTGCGGGGATCCGCCGGCGCCGGCCGGGGCGGCCGGCGGCGGGTGCGGGGGTGGGGCGGGGGGGCCGCCCGGGAGACGTCTCCACAAGTGGATAACGCGGCTGCGGGAATCGGGTGACGAGCAGGGGCGCTCGCGGCGGCCGGTCAGCGCCTCCAGCGCGACCACGTCGGATGCGCACGCCGGTGATGTCCGGGTGCTGCGACCCTCGGTGCCGGGGGCGGCCGTCCCCTGAGGGGGGCCACCGGCCCGGTCGGCCGCCGCGAGCGGCCTACGTCGAGAGCCTAGCTCGGTGAGATGTGGCACACAATGGGAATATCGAAGCCGATCACGGACCCTCCGTGGTCGGCCCGGAACTGTCGGACCTGCGGCGTACCGTTTAGTTCATGGCGCTCGACATTCCCCGGCTCGACGGCCGCTTCCAGGTCGTCAGCGACTTCCAGCCGGCCGGTGACCAGCCGGCTGCCATCGATGATCTTGAGCGTCGGGTTCGGCGCGGCGACCGCAACACGGTGCTCCTCGGCGCGACCGGCACCGGCAAGAGCGCCACCACGGCGTGGCTGGTCGAGCGGCTGCAACGACCGACCCTGGTGATCGCGCCCAACAAGACCCTCTGCGCCCAGCTGGCCAAGGAGTTCAGCGAGCTGCTCCCGCACAACGCGGTGGAGTATTTCGTCTCCTACTACGACTACTACCAGCCCGAGGCGTACATCCCACAGACCGACACCTACATCGAGAAGGACTCCTCGATCAACGAGGAGGTCGAGCGGCTGCGGCACAAGGCCACCATGTCGCTGCTCACCCGGCGGGACGTGGTCGTGGTGGCGACGGTGTCGGCGATCTACGGTCTCGGCACCCCGGAGGAGTACCTCGACCGGGCCGTCCGGATCCGGGTCGGTCAGGAGATCGAGCGGGACAAGCTGCTGCGCCGGCTGGTCGACATTCAGTACAGCCGTAACGACATGGCGTTCAACCGGGGCACCTTCCGGGTCCGCGGCGACACGCTGGAGATCATCCCGGCGTACGAGGAGCTGGCGCTGCGGATCGAGTTCTTCGGCGACGAGGTGGAGAAGCTCTACTACCTCAACCCGCTCACCGGCGACGTGGTTCGCGAGGTCGACCATCTGCTGATCTTCCCGGCCACCCACTACGCGGCCGGGCCGGAGCGGATGGAGCGGGCGATCACCGACATCGAGACCGAGCTGGGTGAACGGCTGGCGGAGCTGGAGCGGCAGGGCAAGCTGCTGGAGGCGCAGCGGCTGCGGATGCGCACCACGTACGACATCGAGATGATGCGTCAGGTCGGCTTCTGCTCCGGCATCGAGAACTACTCCATGCACATCGACGGCCGGCTGCCGGGCAGCCCGCCGCACTGCCTGCTCGACTACTTCCCGGACGACTTCCTCACCGTCATCGACGAGTCGCACCAGACGGTCTCCCAGATCGGCGGCATGTACGAGGGTGATGCGTCCCGCAAGCGGATGCTGATCGACCACGGCTTCCGGCTGCCCAGCGCCGCCGACAACCGGCCGCTGCGCTTCGACGAGTTCCTGGAGCGGGTCGGCCAGATGGTCTACCTCTCCGCCACCCCCGGCCCGTGGGAGCTGGAGCAGGCCCAGGGGGAGTTCGTCGAGCAGGTGATCCGCCCGACCGGCCTGATCGACCCGCAGGTCATCGTCAAGCCCACCAAGGGTCAGATCGACGACCTGATGCACGAGATCAAGCTGCGTACGGAGCGGGACGAGCGGGTGCTGGTCACCACGCTGACCAAGAAGATGGCCGAGGACCTGTCGGACTACCTGCTGGAGAACGGCATCCGGGTGCGTTACCTGCACTCGGAGGTCGACACGCTGCGCCGGGTGGAGCTGCTGCGCGAGCTGCGCAAGGGCGAGTACGACGTGCTGGTCGGCATCAACCTGCTGCGGGAGGGTCTCGACCTGCCCGAGGTCTCCCTGGTCGCGATCCTCGATGCGGACAAGGAAGGCTTCCTGCGCAGTGGCCGGTCGCTGATCCAGACCATCGGCCGCGCCGCGCGTAACGTCAGCGGCCAGGTGCACATGTACGCCGACAAGATCACCCCGTCGATGGCGGGCGCGATCGACGAGACCGACCGCCGGCGGGCCAAGCAGATCGCGCACAACGAGGCGCACGGGATCAGCCCCGAGCCGCTGCGCAAGAAGATCCACGACATCCTCGACGACATCTACCGCGAGGCCGAGGACACCGAGAACAGCCGGGTCGGCGGTGCGGCGCGACAGCTCTCCCGGGGCAAGGCGCCGGTCAAGGAGACCCGCAGCCGCAGTCGGGCCGGCGGCGCCGCCCCCTCGCGGGAGGGGATGGCCCGGGCCGACCTGGCCAACCTCATCCAGGAGCTCAACGACCAGATGCTGGCCGCCGCGCGGGAGCTGCAGTTCGAGCTGGCGGCCCGGATCCGGGACGAGGTCGCCGACCTCAAGAAGGAGCTGCGAGGGATGGACGCCGCCGGCGTGAAGTGACGGACGGAGGCCGGGGATGGGCGCGTTCGAGGTCAGAGCCGATTGGTTCGGTAGTAGTGGGGCACGAGGCCGGGGAACTTCTGCCGCAGTCGGCGGGAGGATTGTTGAGGGAGTTGACCAGCTTCGACAGGGCGACCGTGGGCGGGAAGTTCACCAGCACGTAGACGTTGCTGTCCTCGCCGTTGAACTCGGTCAGCTTGCAGTCGAAGTTCGCGCACACCGCCCGCATGATCGCCTCCATTCGGTTCACCTGTGGGGCGGCGAACGGTTGGTGCCGGGACTTGTCGCGGAACCAAGTGGGCATGCAGGAAGCGCAATATCGACCGACATGCAGCCCGTTCGTTGTGTCGTAGGGCGATGGAAGACTGTCCGATGTGCAGCTTCGGTACAACTATCGGGTCTATCCGACGCCGGGCCAGCAGCAAGCGCTGGCGCGGGCGTTCGGCTGCGCGCGAGTGGTGTTCAACGACGGGCTGCGCGCACGGCAGGCGGCCCGGGACAACGGCGAGCGGTACCTGTCGGACGGCGAACTGTCAAAACGGGTGATCACCCAGGCCAAGCAGACGCCTGAACGGGCGTGGCTTTCCGAGGTGTCCACCGTCGTGCTCCAGCAGGCCCTCGCGGACCTGAATGCCGCGTACAGGAATTTCTTCAACTCGCTGACCGGCAAGCGCAACGGCCGCACGGTCGCCCCGCCGAAGCTCCGTTCGCGCAAGGACAACCGGCAGGCCATCCGCTTCACGAAGAACTCCCGCTTCCGGCTGCTGGACAACGGGCGGCTGAGATTGCCGAAGATCGGCGACGTGGCGGTGCGGTGGTGCAGGGCGCTGCCGGCCGAACCCCGCTCGGTCACGATCATGCGGGACGCTGTCGGGCGGTACTTCGCCTCGTTCGTCGTGACCACCACCGACAAGCCGCTGCCGCCGGTCGACGTTGAGGTGGGTATCGACCTGGGTCTGACCCATTTCGCTGTCCTGTCCGACGGCACCAAAATCGCGGCGCCGAAGTTCCTGCGCCACGCCGCCGGCAAGCTCAGGCGGTTGCAGCAGGACCTGTCCCGCAAGCAGCGGGGCAGCGCAAATCGCAAGAAGGCCGTCGTCAAGGTCGCCAAGGCGCACTCCCGGGTGGCCGACAGCCGGCGGGACTGGCAGCACAAGCTCTCGACACGGATCATCCGCGACAGCCAAGCGGTGTACGTCGAGGACCTGTGCGTGACTGGTCTCGCCCGGACCCGGCTGGCCAAATCCGTCTACGATGCCGGCTGGTCACAGTTCGTGCACATGCTGGAATACAAAGCCGCCCGATACGGGAGAACGTTCGCCCGCATCGACCGGTTCGCGCCCACCTCACAGAGGTGCTCGGTGTGCGGCCGGATCGACGGACCCAAGCCGCTGAACATCCGTTCGTGGACCTGCCCCTGCGGGGCCGCCCACGACCGGGACATCAACGCGGCCAGAAATGTGCTCGCGGCGGGACGCGCCGAGAGCCTAAACGCCTGTGGAGCGCGAGTAAGACCGGCACCCGTGCCGGCACCGTGCCGAGAAGCAGGAATCCGCCCGGGCGCAGCGCCTGTTCCAGGCGCAGCGCGGAGGGAATCTCCATCCTTTACGACGGAGAGAGCGTCAATACGACCAGTCCCACCTGACTGATCGTGGAGTTCCGCGAGTTCGCCAGGGAAACCGCGGCCGGACTGCTCGTGTCAAATCTGCCCAGTCCCGTCTGAGCGCGGGGTGGCACGGGTGCATGCGAATCGTCCCGACGGTCGGTCGCACTGTGCGAGCGAGGTATTGCCCTGAGTGATGGCCGTGCGTACTCTCCCTCGGTGGGAGGCTGGGATGCCGTTGTCAGCAAGTCCTGTCATCCGGCGGGTGCGGCTCGGCGCCGAGCTGCGCCGGCTACGCCACCGGGAGTCGCTCACTCTGGAGCAGGTCTGCGGCCGGCTCGGCTGGGCGTCCACGTCCAAGTTGTCCCGCATCGAGCTGGGCCAGAGCCGGCCGGATCTGGCCGACGTGCTCGACCTGCTCGACGTCTACGCGGTGCCGCCGGGCCAGCGGGAGGCGCTCATCGTCATTGCCCGGGACGCGGCGACCGGCCGCGGCTGGTCGAAGGCGCTGGGCGAGATGGGGGAGCGGCAGCGGGCGTACGCGGAGCTGGAGGCGGGCGTCGCCCGCCTCGTCGAGTACCAGCCCGCCGTGCTGCCCGGGCTGCTCCAGACCCCGGCGTACGCCCGCCTGCGGGTGATTGCCGGCGCGCTGCCCGACGACGAGGTGGACGTCGAGGCCGACCTGCGGGCCCGGCTCGCGCGGCAGGAGGTGCTGCGCCGGGCGGACCCACCCGAGTACACCGCGCTGCTCGACGAGCGGGCCTGCGATCGGGGCGGCACGCCGGTCGAGGTCTGGCGGGAGCAGCTCCGCCAGCTGGTGACCCTCGCCGACCGGCCGAACGTCACCATCCGGCTGGTGGCGCGGGACGCGGCGCCGCACGGCGGCGTCGAGCCGTTGACGGGGTTCTCGCACTACGCGTTCCCCGACCCGGCCGATCCCCGGACGGTGCTGGTGGAGACGCTCACCACCGATCTCCGCCTGGTCACCGAGCCCGACGTGGCCCGGTACGAGCGGCTGGTCGAGTGGTTGCTCGCGGTCGCGCTGTCGGCCGAGGAGACGGCGGCGGTGCTGACCCGGCGGGCCGAGCAGACAGCGGTGCCGCGCCCCCGCGCCGCGCCGGACGTCCCGGTCCCGGACACCCGCTGAGCGGGCCCGCCAGGTGGACGGCGGTCCGCGAGGCCGTGCCGTGCCGGTTCACCGGTGGCGCTGGAAGCCGCCCTCGGAGTCGATCACCTGGCCGGTGATCCAGTCGGCGTCGGCGGAGCAGAGGAAACGGACCAGTCGGGCGGCATCCTCCGGGGTGCCCCAGCGGCCGGCCGGGAAGTGCCGGGCCACCGTGGCCAGTCGCTCCGGGTCGGCGTAGCCGGTGTCGGTCGGGCCGGGGTTGACGCAGTTGACCGTGATGCCGTTGGGCATCAGCAGCGGGGCGAGCTGGAGCGTGAGGTTCTCCACGGCGGCCTTGCTCGCCGCGTACGCCAGCTCGCCGGGCATCGGGCCGAGCCGCTGGCCGCTGGAGAAGAGCACCAGCCGCCCGCCGTGCCCGGCCGGGTGGGCGGCGGCGAACGCCTCCGCGAGCAGCAGCGTCGCCCGGACGTTGACCAGCAGGTGCCGGTCGATCTCGGCGGCGTCGAGCGCGCCCAGCGGGGTGTGGGTGGAGTAGGCGTGCACCGCCACCACCGCGTCGAGGCGGCCGTGCCGGCGGACCGCCTCGGCGACCAGCTCCGCCGGCACCGGCGGGTCGAGCAGGTCGGCGGGGCGATGCTGGGTGTCGTTGCCCAGCTCGGCGAGGAGCGCCGGCACGCCGTCCGGGTCGCCGCCGTAGGGCTGGGAGTCGTCGTACCCGGGCAGGCCGGTCAGCAGCAGCCGCCAGCCGTCCGCGGCGAGCGCGCGGGCGACCGCCGCGCCGATGCCGATCCGCCGGCTCACGCCGGTGACCAGGGCGACCCGTTCCGTCATGATCGACAGCCAACCGGGTGCGACCGCATCCCGCAAGGCAGTTGTCGGCGCGCGGCCACCGGGCCCGGCGCCCCCGATGCCCGTCGGGACCGGCGGCCGGCGCGTCGCACGCACGCTAACCGGGGGATACGACAGTTCAGGACGGCACGTCGACGAAGTGCTCGACCAGCGGCGGGCCGGCGAAGTGCGGGCCGATCAGGGCGCGCCACTGCGGGAACTTCTCGCTCTGCCGGAAGTTGACGTCGTGCGCCTCGACCGAGTCCCACTCCACCAGCAGCACGAACCGGGAGGGGGACTCGACGCCCCGGGTCATCCGGACCGAGCGGCAGCCCTCCGTGCTGGTGATGATCGGGTACGCCTGCGCGTACGCGGCGGCGAAGGCGTCCTCGTGCCCGGGGGTTACGTCGATCAGCGCGACCTCAAGAACCATGACCGAAGCCTCGCACGCCGCCCTGGCGGCCACGGGGCAGGGGTCTTTCCCGGTCCGGTCCGGAGCTCTAGGGTGAGCGCTCGGAAACACGGGGGAGGACCACATGCTCGACTGGCTGACCGGTACGGCGTTCACGGTGGCGGGGACCGGCACCACCTGGGCGGAGCTGCTCGGCTTCGCCACCGGCGTGGTCAACGTCTGGCTCGTAGCCCGGCAGCACATCGCGAACTGGCCGATCGGCATCGCCAACGTGCTGCTGCTCATGCTGCTCTTCTGGACCGCCGGCCTGTACGCCGACGCCGGCCTCCAGGTCGTCTACGTGGTCCTCGGGGTGTACGGCTGGTGGCACTGGCTCTTCGGCGGGGAGCGGCGCAGCCGGCTCATCGTGGCCCGTACCGGCCGGCGGGAGTGGTGGGCCCTCGGGGTCGCCGGGGTGCTGCTCACCGCCGGGCTCTGGGCGTTGCTGGACCGGGCCACCGACTCGACGGTGCCGTTGGCCGACGCGCTGACCACCGCGCTCTCGCTGCTCGCCACGTACGGGCAGACCCGCAAGCTGGTGGAGAGCTGGTGGCTGTGGATCGTGGCGGACCTGATCTACATCCCGCTCTACGCGTACAAGGGGCTCTGGCTGACCGGCGGGCTCTACCTGATCTTCCTGGCCCTCTGCGTGGTGGGGTTGCGGGCCTGGCGGGCCGACCTGCGCGAGCGGTCGGCGGCGACCCTGGTGCCGCCCGGCCCGGCCCCGGTGGCCGCGTGACCGCACGGCGCGAGGAGCCGGAGTTCCGGCACGGCATGGTGGTGGGGAAGTTCTACCCGCCGCACGCCGGGCACCACGCGCTGATCGAGGCGGCGGCGGCCCGCTGCGCGGCGGTCACCGTGGTCGTCGCGCCGTCCCGGCGGGAGTCGATCCCGCTGGACGAGCGGGTCGCCTGGCTGCGCGAGGCGCACGCGGCCACCCCGTGGGTCCGGGTGGTCGGGCGGTACGACGACCATCCGGTGGACTATGCCGACCCGGTGGTCTGGGACGCCCACTGCGCGGTGTTCCGGGAGGCGGTCGGGGCGGAGCCGGTCGACGCGGTCTTCTCCTCGGAGGCGTACGGCGCGGAGCTGGCCCGCCGTTTCGACGCCGTGCCGGTCTGCGTGGACGCCGACCGGCGGGCGGTGCCGGTCTCCGGCACCGCGGTGCGGGCGGACCCGGCGGGGCACTGGCGGTGGCTGAGCCCGCCGGCGCGGGCCTGGTTCGTCCGCCGGGTCGTGGTGGTGGGGGCCGAGTCCACCGGCACCACGACGATGGCCGCGGCGCTCGCGGACCACTACCGCACCGGATGGGTCCCCGAGTACGGGCGGGAGCTGACTGTCCGCAAGCTCGTCGAGCTGCGGCGCCGGCGCCCGGCGGCGACGGTCTTCGACGTGACCTGGGACCGGGACGACTTCGTCGAGGTGGTCCGGGCGCAGCAGGCCGCCGAGGACGCGGCGGCCCGGACCAGCGGCCCGCTGCTGTTCTGCGACACCGACGCCCGGGCCACCGCGGTCTGGGAGGAGCGGTACCTCGGGTCGGCCTCGCCGGCGGTCCGGGCGGCGGCCCGCCGGCCGGCGCTGTACCTGCTCACCGACCACGAAGGCGTCCCGTTCGACGACGACGGGTTGCGCGACGGGGAGCACCTGCGGGCCTGGATGACCGGGCGGTTCCGGGCCGGACTGGCCGACTGCGGGGTGCCGGTGGTGGAGCTGCGCGGCCCGCACCCCGAGCGGCTGGCCACGGCGGTGGCGGCCTGCGACGCGCTGCTGGCGGCCGGCTGGTCGCTCGCCGACCCCCTGCTGCCCGCCGCCTGACGCCGGCGCCGGAGCCGGCAATCCGGACACCTAGCCTCCTAGGACGCCGTAGCCGGTGTGGCCTCCCGCACCCCCGGAAAGTGATCCCACCGTCAATCGGGCCTGCCGGAGATGCGCCGGCCACCCCGGATGGTGAAGAATGGCGGCCGAGGAGGGGAGTATTCCCCCGCGACGGAGTCGTCAGCACGGACGGCCGCCGACCCCTGGCGGCACGACCCGGCTCCGTCGGTCAGCGGCCCGTCTCCCGGGTCGGTGGCGGAAGAGACCTCCGACAGTCACCAGAGTCAGCGTCGACGCACCCCGACCCCTTACTCGGCGTACGGTGTGCCCGACGCTGCGTGTCTGCCGGAGGATGGAAATTGAACGTGTCCGGATGGGTGTGGGCTGGGACTCTCGTCGCGATGACGGCGGTCCTGCTCGTCGACCTCTTCATCATCGGTCGTCGCCCGCACGAGCCCAGTGTCCGGGAGTCGAGCCTCTGGGTCGGCTTCTACGTCGGGTTGGCCCTGCTCTTCGGGGTCGGCCTCTGGCTCACCTCCGGCCCGAGCGTGGCCGGCCAGTTCTACACCGGGTGGCTCACCGAGTACAGCCTCTCGGTGGACAACCTCTTCGTCTTCGTGATCATCATGGCCCGCTTCGGGGTGCCCCGGCGGTACCAGCAGAAGGTGCTGCTCGTCGGCATCGTGCTGGCGCTGGTCATGCGCGGTGGCTTCATCGCCGCCGGCGCCGCGCTGATCTCGCAGTTCTCCTGGGTCTTCTACATCTTCGGCGCGTTCCTGATCTACACCGCGGTCAATCTGGCCCGGCAGGGCGAGCCGGACGAGGACGAGTTCACCGAGAACCTGCTGATCCGGTGGAGCCGCAAGGCGCTGCCGATCTCCCGTGACTTCGACGGCGCGAAGATGACCACCCACGAGAAAGGCCGGCGGCTCTTCACCCCGATGCTGATCGTGATGATCGCGATCGGCACCACCGACCTGATCTTCGCCCTCGACTCGATCCCGGCGATCTTCGGCATCACCCAGGAGCCGTACCTGGTCTTCACCGCGAACGTCTTCGCGCTGATGGGGCTGCGGCAGCTCTACTTCCTGCTCGGCGGGCTGCTGGACCGGCTGATCTACCTCAGCTACGGCCTGGCCGTGGTGCTCGGCTTCATCGGGGTCAAGCTGGTCCTGGAGGCCCTCGCCGACAACAACCTGCCGTTCATCAACGGCGGCCAGCACGTCGGCTGGGCCCCGCACATCCCGATCTGGCTCTCCCTGACGGTCATCCTCGGCACCCTGGCCGTGGCCACCGCGGCGAGCCTGGTCAAGTCGTCCCGCGACCGGCGCCGCGAGCTGGCCGAAGCCCGGCGCTGACCCGTCGGGAAAGGGCGCTCCCGTCGTCGGGAGCGCCCTTTCTTCGCGTACGGGGGTCAGACCCGGTGCGCGCCCACCAGGGTGGCCAGCCGGTCGGCGGGCAGCTGCTCCTCGACCAACCGGCGCTGCCGGTAGCAGGCGTGCAGCATCCGCCGCTGCTCGCCCTGCGGCTCGGCGGTGACGATGCCGACGTGGTGGATCCGGCGGCCGGGCCGGGCGAAGAAGTAGAGGTCGCCGGGGATTTCCTCGCCGAGCGCCAGCGGGGTGGTGGCCTCGGCCTGATCGTCGGCGTCCCGGGGGAGCGTCACCCCGAACCGCCGCCAGGCCAGGTGCACCAGGCCGGAGCAGTCGATGCCGAGGCTGGAGAGCCCGCCCCAGATGTAGACGAGGCCGCGGAGCCGGTCGGCGACGGCGAGGACCTCCTTGGCCTCCGGCCGCTCGGCGGGAAGGGGGACCACGTCGGTCTCGGAAACCCAGAGCGGTTCGGCGTGCCCGGGAACGTGGCACGGCAGCCAGCCGTCGAAGAGCGGACCCGCCCGGTGCAGCCGCGTGCCGAGCACCACCCCGGGACGCGCCAGCGGACCACCGGGCGTGGCGTGCAGGTCGGCCACGAGGGCGTCGATCACGAACTGCGGCGACCGCTGCCGCTCGGGCAGGAGCGGGGCCAGCTGGGCGGTGGGCAGCCAACCGGGGTAGCCGCGCGGGTCGAGCTTCGCCGCCGGCTGCTCGACGGCGACCACGTGCGCCCAGCCGTCGGCGCGCAGCTCGGTGACCAGCACCCGCTCCCCGAGCAGCAGCTGGCTGAGCACGCAGTCGCCGACCTGCTGGTCGTGGTCCAGCCCGGCGATCCAGGCCGGGACGTCCGGGTCGCCGGCCAGGGCGCGACGGTCGACCGGCCGGACCGCGTCGGGGGAGACCCAGAGGGTCGCCACCGGGACCCGGACGACGGCCTCGCGGCCCGGTTGCAGCTCCACGTCCACCCCCACCTCGCGCCGCTGTCACCCGCGACCCTATGAAAGATTCCAACGATCATCAACCACGGGTCTGCATCTTTGCTTCAGTCACCGAGGTGACGCCGAGCCCGGGGGTGTCCGGCAGCACGACCGTCGCGCCGTCGTACCGGATCCCGCCCCGCACCGGTGACCAGGCCAGCCACCAGGCCGCGTCGAGGTCCGACACGGCGGTGGTGCCGTAGGCCGCGACCAGGCTCGCCGCGGCGCCGACGCCGATCTGGCTCTCCATCATCGAGCCGACGATCGTCCCGACGCCGTGCGCGGCGGCCAGGTCGAGCAGGGTGCGGGCCGGGTGCAGGCCGCCGCACTTGGCGAGCTTGACGTTGACCATGTCGGCGGCCCGGCGACGGATGACCTCGACCAGGTCGCGCACGCCGAAGACCGACTCGTCGGCGAGGATCGGCAGCTCGACGCGGTCGCTGACCCAGGCCAGCCCGTCCAGGTCCCAGCGGGCCACGGGCTGCTCGACCAGTTCGACGTCGAGGCCGGCGTCCTCGATGCCGCGGATGATCCGGACCGCCTCGCGCGGCGTCCAGCCCTGGTTGGCGTCCAGCCGGATCCGCACCCCCGGCCCGACCGCGGAGCGGACCGCGCGGACCCGGTCCAGGTCCCCGCGGGCGTCGGTGCCGACCTTCAGCTTGAGCACGTCGAACCCCTCGCCCCGGCGCTGCTTCGCGGCGGCGGCCAGATCCACCGCGTCGCCGGCGGCCAGGGTGACGTCCGTCGGGACCCGCCGGGTGGTGCCGCCGAGCAGCCGGACCAGCGGTACGCCGAGCCGCCGGGCGGCCAGGTCGTGCAGCGCGGTGTCGACGGCTCCCTTGGCGGACTCGTTGCCGGCCACCACCCGCTGCACCTCGCCGCAGCGGGCCACCAGGTCGTCGGCGTCCCGCCCTGCGAGGGCCGGGGCGATGAGCTCCCGGACGCACGCCTCCGCACCGGCGACGGACGCGCCGGTCACCTGCCAGACCTGCGGCGCCTCGCCGAAACCGGACCGCCCGTCGTCGTCGATCACCTCGACGACCAGGGTGTCCACGGTGGTGGTCCGGCGCAGCGCGGTGACGAACGGGGTGTGTAAGGGGGCGGAAAGCCGGTGGGTGCGTACCGCGGCGATCGTCATGTGCGGCACCCTATACGCAGGCGGGCGCGAACAGGGGAGGCCGGACGATGCAGCGGGACTGGGAACTGGTGGGCGCACCGAACGCCCGTGACCTGGGCGGCCTGCCCGCCGCGGACGGGCGGCGGGTGCGGGCCGGCCGGCTGATCCGGACCGCCGCGCTGGGCCGGTTGACCGACGAGGACCTGCCGGTGCTGGGCAAGCTGGGGCCGGCCTGCGTGGTGGACCTGCGGGACGCCGCCGAGCAGGAGGTCGCCCCGCCGGACCGGCTGGTGGGCGAGCCGCGGGTGGTGCACCTGCCGGTGTACGACCCGGCGCACCCGGTCTTCACGTACGTCTCGGCGGTGCTGCTCGGCCACGACCTGACCGCCTACGACGAGTTGGCCCGGGAGGGCATGCCGGCGGCGATGGTGCAGATCTACCGGTGGTTCGTCTCCGGGGCGGCGGCCCGGGAGGGCTTCGGGGCGGCGGTGCGGCTGGCGGCCGAGGAGCGGAACCTGCCCCTGCTCTTCCACTGCTCGGCCGGCAAGGACCGCACCGGCTGGCTGGCCGTCGTGCTGCTCACCGCGCTGGGGGTGGACGAGGCGGCGATCCGGGCGGACTACCTGCGGCACAACGAGCTGACCGAGAGCCTGCGCGAGGTGCTGCTGGCCGCGATGACCCGGCGGCAGCCGCACCTCGACCCGGCGACGGCCCGGCCGCTGCTGGAGGTGCGGGCGGAGTACCTGGACGCCGCCTACGACGAGGTGCGGCGGGTGCACGGCTCGTTCGGGGCGTACCTGCGCGACGGGCTGGGCGTGACCGACGAGGTGGTCGCCGCGCTGCGGGACAACCTGCTGGACTGAGGTGGCGCCGGCCGGGGCGGGCAGCGGTGTGGCGGGTCAGTCGGCCAGGGCGTGCCGGGCGTCCCAGACGCGGGCCGAGACGGTGGCGATCAGGCGGCAGGCGTCGTCCTCGATCTCCTCGCCGCTCGGCCCGCCGTCGGCCAGGTCGGTGGTGGTGCAGACGACGATCGCGTACGGCGGGGCGTCGGCCGGGAAGACCACCCCGGCGCCGTGCCGTACCCCGCGTACCCAGCCGTTCTTGTGCGCGATCCGGGTGCCCTCGGGCAGCCCGGCGGCGAGGTCCTCCCGGTGCTCCTGGGCGAAGAGCACGTCCAGCATGGCGGCGCAGCTCGCCGGGGCGGCCAGCGGGCCCGGGCGGTCGGCGCCGACCGCCAGCCCGCCGAGCAGGGCGGCGAGGTCGCCGGCGGTGACCAGGTTGGTGATGCCGGCGTCCCGGGCGGCGAAGTCCTCGATGCCCCGGCCGGTGACGCTGTGCCGGGCCCCGGCGAGCGCCCAGGCCCGGGCCGCCGCCGGCAGCCCGACCTGGCTGAGCACGATGTTGGTGGCCAGGTTGCTGGACCGCACGATCATCCGTTCGGCGAGCCAGCGCAGCGGCGCGGTGCCGCCGACCCGGTCCCACACGGCGTCGTCGTTGTCGTAGTGCTGGGCGCAGGCGAACCGTGGCACGCCCGGCAGCGCGGAGTCGAACTCGTTGCGCACCGGGATCGGTGTGTCCAGGTCGAGGGTGCCGGCCTCGGCGGCCCGGTGCAGCGCCACCAGCACGGCGACCTTCATGGTGCTGGCCGCGTAGTGGGTGGCGTCCGGCAGCCGGGTCCAGGTCGGTCGGGCGTCCAGCCGCCCCACGTACGCGGAGACGGTGCCGGGCACCTTGTCCAGGTGGGCGTCGAGGTCGTCCCAGATCATGCCGGTGACCGTAGCCGATCATCACCCCGCGTGGGGCAGCGGTACGCCGCCGGGCCGCCTAGCGTGCGGGGGTATGACGACCTCTGCATACGACGCCATCGCCGACTGGTACGAGGACTACGTCACCACCTCCGCCGTCGACTACAGCGATCGGGTCAGGGGCCTGCTGCGGGAGCTGCTCGGCTCGGGTCCGGGCCGCTGCCTCGACCTCTGCTGCGGCACCGGCGCGCACGCGGCGGAGCTGCGCCGGTTGGGCTGGGACCCGGTCGGGGTGGACCTGTCGGCCGGGCAGTTGCGCCACGCACGCCCCCGGCTGCCGGTGGCCCGGGCCGACGCGACCGCGCTGCCGTTGGCGGACGTCGCGGTGCCGGCCGCGGTCTGCGTCCTCGCCCACACCGACATGCCGGACTACCCGGCGGCGATCGCCGAGGCGGCCCGGGTGCTCGCGCCGGGCGGACGCCTCGTGCACCTCGGGGTGCACCCCTGCTTCGTCGGCGCGTTCGCCGATCGGTCCGAGAGGGACCGGATCGTCATCGACGGCGGCTACGCCGAGCGGGAGCGCTCCTTCCGGGCCTGGAACGCGGACGGGGTACGAGCCCGGGTCGGCGCCTGGCACCTGCCGCTGGCCGATCTGCTCAACGCGGTGACCGACGCCGGCCTGACGCTGACCCGGGTCGCGGAGTCCGGCTCCGGCCCGGTTCCCGACATCCTCGCCCTCCAAGCCACCAGACCCACCTGACGCCGCCCCGCCCCTGCCTCCTGCTCAGACAAGTGGATCACGAAGGTGTTGTCACCCGCCCCGGCGTGTCGTGGCGACAGCTTCATGATCAACGGGGCGGGGTGGGGGAGAGGGCGGCGGGGGCGGATACGGCGGAGCCCGGGCCGCCGGGGGCGGTCCGGGCTCCGGTGGGGCCGAGGGTGGGTCAGCCGGCGTGCTTGCGGCGGGCGGCCATCCGGCCGCGCTGGGTCTGGTCCAGCACCACCTTGCGGATGCGCACCGCGGCCGGGGTCACCTCGACGCACTCGTCCTCGCGGCAGAACTCGAGGGCCTGCTCCAGCGACAGCTTGCGCGGCGGGATCAGCTTCTCGGTCTCGTCGGAGGTCGAGGCGCGCATGTTCGTGAGCTTCTTCTCCTTGGTGATGTTGACGTCCATGTCGTCGGAGCGGGAGTTCTCCCCGACGATCATGCCCTCGTACACCTCGGTGGTCGGCTCGACGAAGAGCTGGCCGCGCTCCTGAAGGTTGATCAAGGCGAACGCGGTGACCGCCCCCGACCGGTCGGCCACCAGCGACCCGTTGTTGCGGGTACGCAGCTCGCCGAACCACGGCTCGTACGACTCGAAGACGTGGTGCAGGATGCCGGTGCCCCGGGTGTCGGTGAGGAACTCGGTGCGGAAGCCGATCAGGCCACGCGCCGGGACCAGCCACTCCATCCGGATCCAGCCGGTGCCGTGGTTGACCAGCTGCTCCATCCGGCCCTTGCGGGTCGCGAGGAGCTGGGTGATCGCGCCCAGGTACTCCTCCGGGGCGTCGATGGTCAGCCGCTCCACCGGCTCGCAGGTCTTCCCGTCGATCTCCCGGGTGACCACCTGCGGCTTGCCGACGGTCAGCTCGTAGCCCTCCCGGCGCATCTGCTCCACCAGGATGGCCAGCGCCAGCTCACCACGGCCCTGCACCTCCCAGGCGTCCGGCCGCTCGGTCGGCAGGATCCGCAGCGACACGTTGCCGACCAGCTCCTTGTCGAGCCGGTCCTTGACCATCCGCGCGGTGACCTTCGAGCCCTTGACCCGGCCGACCAGCGGCGAGGTGTTGGTGCCGATGGTCATCGAGATCGCCGGCTCGTCGACGGTGATCAGCGGCAGCGGCTGCGGGTCCTCCGCGTCGGCCAGCGTCTCGCCGATCATGATCTCCGGGATGCCGGCGACCGCGATGATGTCGCCCGGGCCGGCCGAGTCGGCCGGCTTACGCTCCAGCCCCTCGGTCATCAGCAGCTCGGAGATGCGCACCCGCTGGGTGCTGCCGTCGGTGCGGCACCAGGCCACCGTCGCGCCCTTGCGGATGGTGCCCTGCCGGACCCGGCACAGCGCGAGGCGGCCGAGGAACGGCGAGGCGTCGAGGTTGGTGACGTGCGCCTGCAGCGGCGCGCCCTCTTCGTACGCGGGCGCCGGGATGGTGTCCAGCAGGGTGCGGAACAGCGGCTCCAGGGAGCTGCTGTCGTCCGGCACCGAGCCGTCGGCGGGCTGGGTCAGCGAGGCGACGCCGTCGCGGGCGCAGGCGTAGACGATCGGGAAGTCGATCTGCTCCTCGTCGGCGTCCAGGTCGAGGAAGAGCTCGTAGGTGTCGTCCACGACCTCCTTGATCCGGGCGTCCGGCCGGTCCACCTTGTTGATCACCAGGATGATCGGCAGGCGCGCGCGCAGCGCCTTGCGCAGCACGAAGCGGGTCTGCGGCAGCGGGCCCTCGCTGGCGTCGACCAGCAGGATCACTCCGTCGACCATGGTCAGGCCGCGCTCGACCTCGCCGCCGAAGTCGGCGTGGCCGGGAGTGTCGATGATGTTGATGGTGACCGGATCGGACCCGTCCGCCGGCAGGTAGTGCACGCCGGTGTTCTTGGCCAGGATGGTGATGCCCTTTTCCCGCTCCAGGTCCCCCGAGTCCATGACCCGCTCGGTTACCTCACCGCGGGCGCCGTAGGCGCCGGCCTGCCGCAACATGGCGTCGACCAGGGTCGTCTTGCCGTGGTCTACGTGGGCGATGATGGCGACGTTGCGGAGGTCGGTGCGAAGCTGCATACCCTCCATACTCCTGTCTGCGGTTGCCGGGGCGCGTGTCGGGGTGACCCCCGATATCGCCCGGATCTCTGCCGAAACTGCTGTTCCGACCGTTCCTGCGGCTGGCATGCTGGCCCCCGTGCTGCTGGGGACCGGATGCCTGACCTGCTGATGTCGCTGCAGGGCCTGCCGTCCCTGCTGATCTACCTGGTCGCCGCGACGATCGTCGCAGGTGAGACGGCGGTGATCTTCGGCTTGCTGGTGCCGGGAGAGGCGACCCTGTTGCTGGTCGGCTTCTTAGCCTACGCGGGGACGCTGCGGATTATTCCGGCGCTGCTGGTGATGACGGGTGCTGCCGTGATAGGCGACACACTCGCCTTCCGGGCCGGCCGCCGCTACGGCCCGCGGCTGCGCGCCTCCGGCCTCGGCGACCGGATCGGCCCCGAGCGCTGGCACCGGGCGGACGCCATGCTCGCCCGGCTCGGCGGGCGGGGGTACTTCGCCGCCCGCTGGGTGGCCTTCGCCCGCACCCTGGCGCCCCGCCTGGCCGGCGCGGCGGGCCTGCCGTACCGGCGGTTCGCGCCGTGGAACCTGGCCGGGGTGGTCACCTGGGTGGGCGCCTCGGTCCTGCTCGGCTACCTCGCCGGCGAGTCGTACGAGCGGGTCTCCCACCTGCTCGGCCGGGCCACCGGCGCGGTCGGGGTGCTGCTGCTCTGCCTGGTGGCCGTGGTGCTGGCCGGGCGGTGGCTGGGCCGCAACCCCGACCCGGCGCGGGCCCTGGCGTCCCGGGCCGCCGCGCTGCCGCCGCTGCGCTGGCTGCGGGCCCGCTACGGGGTGCTCTTCTTCCTGCTCACCACGCGGATCGGACCGGCCTGGACGCTGCTGCTCAACCTCGCCGCCGGCCTGGTGCTGCTCTTCACCGCCGGGCTGGCCATCGCCTTCGCGCTGGAGGCGGGGGTCCGGTACAGCGGGCTCGCGGTGGTCGACGGCCTGCTCACCGACTGGTTCGCCGACCGGCGTACCACCGGGGTGGTCCACGCCGCGTCGACGGCGGCCTCGGTGCTGCGCGGGTCGTTCCTGATCGTGGTGGTCGCGCTGGTCGCCGCCGTGCTCGCCTGGCGGCACCGGCCCTGGCGGGCCGACCTGCTGAGCGTCGTCGGCACGGTGGGGGCGTTCGTGCCGCTGGTGGTGCTGGCCGTGGTGGCCGATCTCACCGGACCGGGCGGGGCGGGCGACGCCGCTGTCCTGTTTCCGACCCAGAACGCGGTGGTGACGGCGAGCCTCGGCACGTTGGCCTGGCTGCTGTCCCGCGGAGCGCACTGGCCGGCTGCGGTGGCCGCCTGGACGGTCGCCGTCGCGGGCGTGGTGGCGATCGGCGGCGCCCGGCTCTATCTCGGCTGGAGCACGGCCAGCGGCACCGCCACCTCGGTCCTGCTCGGCATGGCCTGGACGGCGGTGTTCATGGTCGCCTGGGCCACCCGGGACCGGGCGGTCGGCGACGGGCGGGCGGCCGACGGCCCGGCCGGCGACGAACCGACCGCGGCGCCCGGCCGGCGACGCGCGCTCCCGGAAGACCCGACGGGAGCTGTCGGGGGCGGCGCGCCGGAGCCGGCCCGGCGTCGATGGACCGGTCGGTGAGCGGCCCTCGGGGTCCCCGCGACCCGGCCGGTCCTTGCTAGGGTCCGGCGCAGAGCCACGGGGAGGGGTCAGATGCGTCGAGGGATGGGTCGGATGGGCGCCGCGGTGGTGGCCGGCCTGCTGCTGGCCGGCGGGATCACCGGCTGCGGCGGCGCGGACCCCGCGCCCCGTGAGCTGGCCGCGCCGGTCGCGCTGCCGACGGAGGCGCCCGTCGAGGCGCCCGGCGACCAGCCGAGCGAGGTGCCGCCGGGGGTCGAGGCGATGGGCGCGGCGCCCAGCGCCAAGGCCAGCCCGAGCGCCAGTCCGACGGTGAAGCCGAAGCCGAAGCCCACCCGGACGTCGGCAGGGCCGCTCTCCACCCCGAAGCCGCCGACCGAGACGCGGGTGCCGCCGCCCCCGCCGAAGCCGGCGCCGAGCGGCTGCCAGCCCACCTACCAGGGCACCCAGGCGACGCGCAGCCAGGTCAAGGCGGCGCTCGGCGACGCTGCCGCCCGCACCTACTGGCCGACCTCCGCGCCGGACATCGCCATCCCGCTCAATCTGCTCAAGGCGACCGCCTGGCAGGAGAGCGGCTGGCAGTCCAACATCGTCGCCTGCGACGGCGGGATCGGGCTGATGCAGATCATGCCGGCCACCGCGGACTGGATGAACCAGCGCTTCGGCCAGTCGTACGACATCGGCGACTACCGGGACAACGCCTACCTCGGCGCCAACTACCTGGCCTGGCTGACCAAGTACATCGGCGACATGTACTTCGAGTCCGACTACCGGCTAAACGCCTCGCTCTGCACCGACGAGCTGAACTCCTGCCTGCTCAACGCGATCATCTCGGCGTACAACTATGGGCACAACGCGGTGGCCCGGGAGGGCGAGCCGCTGACCATCCCCAACCCGCAGTACGTGCGTAACGTGCGCGCGCTGATGACCGAGTGCGTCTGCCTGACTTACTGACCGGGCGGGGGATGCCGATGCGGTGACCAGGTGACGAAGATCTCCTGTGGACCGGTCCCGACCGACGGGGCCACCGGCGACAAAGGAGTCCCGATGCCCGATGTCAACCGGCGTTCCCTGCTCCGCGGGGCCGCGGCGGCGGCTGGCGGCGCCGTCCTCGGCGGCCCGTTCCTCGGGTTCGTCGCCCGCGGTGAGGCCGGCGCGGTGGGCCGCCGCCCGGCGCCGCACCCCACCCTCGGCCCGGTGCCGGACCTGCGCGACGGCAAGGTCCGCCTGCACCTGCCCGAGGGCTTTCAGTACCGGTCGTTCCACGACACCGAGTTCCCGGTCATCCTCGACGACGGCACCCGGCTGCCCGGTCGGCACGACGGCATGGGCGCCTTCCGGGGCCCCGGCGACACGATCCGGCTGGTCCGTAACCACGAGGTGAACAGCCCGGGTCCCGCCTTCGGCGACGCCTCCCTGGCGTACGACCCGATGGCGCAGGGCGGCACCACCACCGTCGAGGTCACCCGGTTCGGCGAGGTACGCCGGGCCTGGACCAGCCTGAACGGCACCATGATGAACTGCTCCGGCGGCCGGATGCCGTGGGGCAGCTGGATCAGCTGCGAGGAGACGGTCAACGGGCCCGACGTCGGCCCCGACTTCACCCGCACGTCGAACGTGCCGCTCACCCAGCCGCACGGCTTCATCTTCGAGGTCCCGGTGGACGGGCCGTCCGACCGGCGGCCGGTCACCGCGGCCGGCCGCTTCGCCCACGAGTCGGTGGCGTTCGACCCGGTCGACGGCCACCTCTACCTGACCGAGGACAACTTCGGCTATGCGTCCGGCTTCTACCGGTACACCCCGCCGGAGCACCCGATGCGGTCGGGTCGGCTGGGCGACGGCGGCCGATTGCAGATGCTCGCCGTGCGCGGCCGGCCCAATCTCGACCTGGCTGCGGCGCAGCGCCGGCACGCGACCTACCCGGTGGAATGGGTGGACATCGACGACCCGGCGCCCGAGTTCCCGTACACCCCGGGCCAGGTGGCGCCGACCAGCAACGACACGGCCTTGACGTACGTCTCCCGGCAGGGCTGGGCGCGCGGCGCCGCCTACTTCTCCCGGCTGGAGGGCTCGGCGTACGACGACGGGGCGGTCTACTTCACCGCCACCCAGGGCGGTGGGCCTGCCGAGGCGTCCACCGGGCCGATCGCGGACGGCTACGGCAACGGGCACGGCCAGGTCTGGGCGTACGACTGCCGGTCGCAGGTGCTGCGCCTGGTCTACGAGTCGCCCGGGCCGGATGTGCTCGACTTCCCGGACAACGTGACCACCAGTCCGCGCGGCACCATCGTCGTCTGTGAGGACAACGTGGACGACAACTACGTACGCGGCCTGACCCCGCGCGGCGAGCTGTTCGACATCGCGTTGAACCGGCTGGTCAGCAGCACCGGGGCGGACCGGTCGAACGACGAGTTCGCCGGGTCCACCTTCAGCCCGGACGGGCACACCCTGTTCGTCAACATTCAGGCGAGCCGGGGGCTGACGTTCGCGATCTGGGGCGACTGGCGCGGCATCGGCGTCTGACCGGACGACGTGCTGGACCGGCTCGCTACCCGACTCGCCACCGCCGTGCTGCGGCTGCCCGCCGCACGGCGGTGGCTGGTCGCGGTGACCCGGGACATCCCGGTCCGGGTCCGCGACGGCGTCACCCTCCGTACCGACCATTACGCCCCGGACCTGCCCGGCGCGCCGGCCGTGCTCATCCGCACCCCGTACGGGCGGGGCGGGCCGATGCGCCTGCTCGGCCGGCTCGCCGCCGAGCGCGGCTTCCACGTGGTCATCCAGTCCTGCCGGGGGACGTACGGCTCCGGCGGGGAGTTCGCGCCGCTGGTGCACGAGCGCGACGACGGCCTGGACACCGTCGAGTGGCTGCGCCGGCAGCGCTGGTGGTCCGGCGCGTTCGGCATGTTCGGCGCCAGCTACCAGGGCTTCGTGCTGTGGGCCGTCGCCGCCGAGACGGCCGACGAGCTGAGGGCGATGGTCGCGGTGGTGACCGCCTCGGGCACCCGCGATTCGACGTACGCGGGCGAGTCGTTCGCCCTGGACACGGTGCTGACCTGGGCGGAGCTGCTCCAGGCGCAGACCGTGCCGTGGCTGGCCCGGCAGTGGGAACTCAAGCGGGGCCAGCCCCGGCTGGCCGCCGCGCTGGCCCACCTGCCGTTGGCCGAGGCCGACCGGATCGCCACCGGCGTCACCGTGCCCTTCTTCCAGGAGTGGCTGCGCCACCACACCCCGGACGCCGACTACTGGCGGTCCCGGGTCTTCGGCGACCGGATCGCCGAGGTGCGCGCCCCGGTGGCGATGATCAGCGGCTGGCACGACATCTTCCTCCCCGCCCAGCTCGACGACTACGCCGCGCTGCGGGCCGCCGGCGCCCACCCGCGACTGACCGTCGGACCGTGGACCCACGGCAGCCCCGGGCTCTTCGTGGCCGCCCTGCGGGACGGCCTCGACTGGCTGGACGAGCACCTGGCCGGCCGCCCGGTCGCCCGTGCCGCGCCGGTGCGGGTGCACGTCGGGGGAGCGGGCGGTGGCTGGCGGGACCTGCCCGACTGGCCCCCGCCGGCCGCGTCGACCCGGTGGTACCTGCACGCCGGGGGCGGCCTCACGCCGGACCCGCCGGCCCCGTCCGTGCCGGATTCGATCTGGTACGACCCCACCGACCCCACACCGTCGCTCGGCGGACCGCTGCTGGTCGCCCAGCGGGCCGGCGCGGTGGACAACCGGCCGGTGGAGGCCCGGCCGGACGTGCTGACCTACACCAGCCCGCCGCTCGACGCGCCGGTGGAGGTGATCGGCCCGGTCCACGCCGAGATCCAGGTCCGCAGCGAACTCTCCTACCTGGACGTCTTCGTGCGGCTCTGCGACGTGGACCGCCGGGGTCGTTCCTGGAACGTCTGCGACGGGCTGGTCCGGGTCGCGCCGGGCCGCTTCCCGACCGGTCCGTCCGGCGTGGTGCGGGTGCCGGTGACCCTCTGGCCGACCGCGCACCGGTTCGCCCCCGGGCACCGGTTGCGGGTCCAGGTCTCCGGCGGCGCCCACCCGCGGTACGCGCGCAACCCGGGCACCGGCGAACCGCTCGGCACGGCCGTCACGCTGCGTGCCGGTAGGCGGGAGATCCTGCACGATCCGGAGCATCCGTCGGCGGTCGTCCTGCCGCTCATCGGCGTTGGTCCACAGTCTTCTCTCAGTTCCAGATAGTGCCGCTGACCTGGGCAGACCGCTGAAAGAGCAGCTTTGGTCGGGTCAACTGCCCGGTGCCGTGCAGCACTCGCCGGGGGCATCCCCGGATCACCCCGTCCTCTACCCGGTGTGATATCTGTGCCGGCCGGCCGGCGAACGATCGGGAGGGGGAAGCCATGACGCGGGCTCCGGCGGCGGGTCACCGGATCCCGCAACGATGGCTTCGCAATAGCTGTTGCGCAACTGCTGTTGCGGGTATCAGGATGGGGGCATGCCGAACCCCGACGTCCGACACGTGACCGACTCCCGCGTCCTCGCCGCGCTCTCCCACCCGCTCCGCCGCCGCCTGATGGACGTGCTCAAGGTGCACGGGCCGGCGACGGTCGGGCTGCTCGCCGAGCGGACCGACCAGGCGCCGGCGAACGTCAGCCACCACCTCAAGGTGCTGGCCACCGCAGAGCTCGTCACCGAGGCTCCCGAGCTGGCCCGGGACCGCCGGGAGCGGTGGTGGCGCCTGCAGAGCCGCGGCGTGCGCTGGTCCAACACCGACTTCGACGCCGACCCCGCCGCCCGGGCGATCGCCGACGCCGCCACCTCGCTCAACCTGGACCGACAGGTCTCCCTCGCCCGCGCCTGGCACGCCGCCACCGACGAGGCCCAGGCCGCCTGGGGCGACGGCCCCTTCTCCACCGACCGCTGGCTGCACCTCACCCCTGAGGAGCTGGCCGAGCTGGGGCGCGAGATGATCGACCTGCTCGCCCGGTGGGCGGACCGGGCGGTGCCCGACGACGGGCGGCGGCGCGAGCCGGTCTTCCTGTTCGCGTACGGCATCCCGGCCCAGCCGTGAGCACCGCCACCATGAGCCGGGTGCCCGACCCGCCGGTACGCCCGCGCGGCGGGCTGTTCCGGCACCGGGACTTCCGGCTGCTCTGGACCGCGCAGGCCGTGAGCAGCGTCGGCAGCAACGTGACGACGGTGGCGCTGCCGCTGGTCGCGCTGGCCGTGCTGGACGCGACCACCTTCCAGGTCGCGGTGCTCACCGCCGCGGCCTGGCTGCCCTGGCTGCTGGTCGGCCTGCCCGCCGGAGCCTGGGTCGACCGGCTGCCCCGCCGCCCGGTGATGATCGTCTGCGACCTGGCGTCGGCCCTGCTCTTCCTCAGCGTGCCGGTGGCCGCCGTCCTCGGGGTGCTCACCATCGGCCAGCTGCTGGCCGTGGCGCTCGGCGGGGGCCTGGCCCGGGTCTTCTTCGAGACCGCCGACCAGGCGTACCTGCCGACCCTGCTCCGGCCCGAGGAGGTGCCGGAGGCCAACGCGAAGCTGCAGGCCACGCAGACCGCGAGCTACGTCGTCGGTCCGGGGCTGGCCGGCCTGGTCGCCCAGCTCGCCGGGGCGGTCACCGCCCTGCTGCTCGACGCGCTGAGCTTCCTCGTCTCCGCGGCCTGCCTGGGCCGCATCCGCGCGGTGGAGCGCCCGGCGCCCCGCCTCGACGGGCCGCCGTCGCTGCGCCGGGAGGTGGCCGTCGGGATCCGCTTCGTCGCCCGGGATCCCTACCTACGGGTGATGACCCTCTTCGGGGCCGCCAGCAACATCGGGCTCACCGGCTACCAGGCCGTCCTGGTGGTCTTCCTGGTCCGCTCGGCGGGGCTGCCGCCCGGCCTGGTCGGGCTGCTGATCGGTCTGGCCAGCCTGGGCGGCATCGTCGGCGCGACCATCGCCACGACCGTCGCCCGCCGGATCGGCACCGCCCGCGCGATGCTGCTGGCCGCCCTGGTCAGCGGGCCACCCGCCCTGCTCATCCCGCTCGCCGGGCCCGGGCTCGGGGTGGTCTGGCTGCTCCTCGGCGGAGTCGCGGTCAGCCTCGCCGTCAGCGTGGGCAACGTCGTGAAGGGCAGCTTCCGGCAGACGTACGCCCCGCAGGCGCTGCTCGGCCGGGTGACGGTCAGCATGCAGCTGCTCAACTTCGGGACGATCCCGCTGGCGGCCGTGCTGGCCGGGGCGCTCGGTGCCGCGTACGGGCCGGGCCGGGCGATCTGGGTGATGACCGGTTGGCTGGCGCTGACCCCGCTGATCCTGCTGGTCGGGCCGCTACGGCGGCGACGCGACCTGCCGGCGGCGCCGGAACCGGCCTGAGATGCGCTGCGGCGGCGGTCGGAAACCGACCGCCGCCACCGGCACGGAGCTACATGGGACGGACGTTGTCCGCCTGCGGCCCCTTCTGCCCCTGGGTCACCTCGAACTCGACCTTCTGGCCCTCGTTGAGTTCCCGGTAACCACTGCTCGCGATGGCCGAGTAGTGGACGAACACGTCCGGGCCTCCGCCGTCCTGCTCGATGAAGCCGAAGCCCTTTTCCGAGTTGAACCACTTGACCGTGCCGGTTGCCATGCAATCTCTCCCTGTTCAAAGCGGGTGAGCACCGACCGCGCGGCCGGTGATCGCCCTGTACTTCCCTGACAGTAGCCGCCCGGGGCGCGATTCGCTGCCGGAAGTGCCGGCGCGCCTCAGGAAACCGCGCGGAGTGGGAAAAGCCACCCGGTCCGGACCGGCCAGGGGCATGCTTCCCCGGTGAGGGATCGCACGGCGCTGGCCGACCTGGAACGGGAGATCACCGTGCCCGGCTCGGGTCTGGACCGGCTCCGGCTGATGGAGACCCCGTTCGTGCCCGAGGTGCGGCTGCACCTGGCCGAGGACGCGATCGTCTGGTGGGCCCGGATGGAGGCGGTCGCCGGCCACCCGCTGCCGCCGCCGTACTGGGCCTCCGCCTGGGCCGGCGGCCAGGCCCTGGCCCGCTACCTGCTCGACCACCCCGAACTGGCCGCCGGCCGCCGGGTGCTCGACCTGGCCGCCGGGTCGGGGCTGGTGGCCATCGCCGCCGCGCTCGCCGGCGCCGACCAGGTGGTCGCCAACGACATCGACCCGTACGCCGTCGCGGCGGTCACCGTCAACGCGCGGGCCAACCGGGTGCTCGTCACCGCCTGCGCCGACGACCTGCTCGACTCCACGGTGACCGCGGACCTGCTGGTGGCCGGGGACATCCTCTACGACGCGGCGCTGGCCGAACGGGTGCTGCCGTTCCTGCAGCGCGCCGCCGCCGGCGGTGCCGAGGTGCTGGTCGGCGACCCCGACCGGGGGCACCTGCCCACGGGGCGGCTGGAGGTGGTGGCCAGCTATCCGGTGCCCACCACCGAGCCGTCCGTGGACTCCCCGGTGCGTCGGGTGCAGGTGCTGCGCCCCGCCTGAGCGCCGGCGGCGGATCGGGGTCGACCCCGAGCCGGGATCAGGGGCCGGTGGGGGATCGAACCCGATGTGTGGGGCGCCCGGCCGGCCATAGCGTACGGGCATGACGGATCTGCTGGCCCAGTTCGGTGAGCTGCCCACCGCCCTGCTGATGAGCACCCTCGGCATGGTCATGCTCGCCGACGCCGTACCGCTGCTCGGGGTGCTGGTGCCCGGCGACGCCGCGATCCTCGCCGCGGTCGGCGCCGGCCGGCCCGCGACCGGGCTGGCGACCGTGGCGGCCGTGGTGGCCGGCTGCCTGTCCGGCTGGTCGCTCAGCTTCCTCGCCGGCCGGCGCTGGGGCGACCAGCTGCGGCGCAGCCGGGTGGGCGGCTGGATCGGCGAGTCACGGTGGGCGGCGGCCGAGGTGATCCTGCGTCGCGGCGGCGGCCGGATGGTGCTGGTGGCGCCGTTCCTGCCGGTGTTCAACGCGCTGCTGCCGCTGGCGGCGGGCGGGCTGCGGATGTCGTACCGGCGGTTCGCGGTCTGCGCGGCGCTCGGCGCGACGGCCTGGGCGGGCCTCTACGTGCTCCTCGGCACGGCGGCCCGGGCGTTGACCGGGCTGCTGCCCGGGGCGCCGAACCCGACGGTGCTGACGATGGCGGTCGGCCTGCTGCTCGCCGGCCCGGTGCTGCTCGGCACCCGGCACCGGCTCCGCGCGCTGGCCGGGATGGGCACGTCCGCCTGACCGGTCACGCCGGCGACGGGGGTCGACGGTGGCCGCGGCGCGCGGCCACCGTCGGGGTCGGACCGGGCGGCCGGTGCGGACGGTCGGGCCCGCACGGGCCGGGGACTCACCAGCCGCGGGCGCGCCACTGCGGCAGCGAGGCCCGCTCGGCGCCGAGGGTGCTGTCCCTGCCGTGGCCAGGGTAGAACCAGGTCTCGTCCGGCAGCCGGTCGAAGAGCTTGTGCTCGACGTCGTCGACGAGCTGCCCGAACCGCTCCGGGTCCTTGTTGGTGTTGCCGACCCCGCCCGGGAAGAGACTGTCGCCGGTGAACAGGTGCGGAACGCCGGCCGGGTCGCGGTAGAGCAGCGCGATCGAGCCGGGGGTGTGCCCCTTGAGGTGGATGACCTCCAGCGCGCAGTCGCCGACCGCGACGGTGTCGCCCTCGGTGAGGGTCTCCGTCTCGATCGGCAGCCCGTCGGCGTCGTCGGCGTGCACCAGCGGGCGGGCGCTGGTCTTGGCGACCACCTCCTCCAGCGCCACCCAGTGGTCCATGTGCCGGTGGGTGGTGACCACCGCGGCCAGCCCGCCGTCGCCGACCAGTTCGAGGAGGCGGGGCGCCTCGTTGGCGGCGTCGATCAGCACCTGCTCGCCGGTGTCCCGGCAGCGCAGCAGGTAGGCGTTGTTGTCCATCGGGCCCACCGACATCTTGGTGATGGTGAGCCGGTCGAGCTCACGTACCGCCGGCGCGCCGCCGGGGGTGACGTCTCCGCTGTAGGTCATGGCGTCTCTAGATCCATTCCGGTGGAGTCGGCAGGGGACCGTCGGGCGTGACGGTGAGCACCTCGCCCGCGCTCCGGCCGATCAGCCAGGCCGCGAGTTCGGGTGCGGGGGCGGTGATCGTGGGCGCCCCCTCGGGATCGCCGACGACGAGTTCGTGGCGGACGCCGTCGAAGCGCAGCACCATGGCCGGCGCGTCGGGCCGGCCGGCCAGCCCGGTGGCCACCTCGTGCAGCAGCCGCTGGCCGAACGCCTCCGGCCAGTCGGCCGGCCGGTAGCCGGCGGCCAAGTCCACGTGGTGCACCTCGATCTCGCGGAGCCGGCCCCAGACCAGCATCGCCGCCGGCCACGGGCCGCGCCGCGTCTCGACGGTCGCCGCCCACGCCTCGACCGGCATCGCGTCGACCGCCTCGGTGAACCGCTCCGCGGTACGACGCAGGTCGTCCAGGAGGGCGGCGGGCGGGCGACCGGCGCCGGCCTCGATGTCGGTGGTACGGGCGTCCGCGCTGGCGTACATCGGAATCCGCTCGCCGGTGCGGGCGGCGGTGAGCAGGTTGACGAAGCCGTCGGCGTTGCGGGCGAGGTGGGTCAGCACGTGCCCGCGGGTCCAGCCCGGGAGCAGGGAAGCGGCGGCGACGTCCGCGGCGTCGAAGGCCGCCGCGGTACGCAGCAGCCGGGCGGTGGCGTCGTCCAGCTCGCCGGTCAGCAACAGGGGATCGCTGGTCACCCGTCGACCCTAACGGTCCGCCGCCCGCGCGTCGCCGGGGAAATCGCTTTCGGCGCGTCGGCCCGCGCCCTACCGTCGTTTCGAACGCGGCACCGGAACGACGGAGTGGGGGTGGTGATCATGCCGGTCGTAGCACGCGTGTTCCGCCATGTACCGCCTCGACACCGATGAGGATGCCATGACCATCGATCTGACCGCCCTCGGCTGGGACGCCGGATGGGCGGCACACGTACGACGGGGCAGCGACCACCGTCCGGGCCGGGTGGCCCGGGTCGACCGTGGGGTCTGCACCGTGCTCTGCGCCGACGGCCCGGTCCGGGCCAGCCTGGGCGGCGGGGTCCTCGCCGCCGCCGCCCGGGACCTGGGCGCGCTGCCCTGCGCGGGTGACTGGGTGCTGGTCGGGACCTGGCCGGACCGGCGGCGGACCGTCGAGGCGGTGCTGCCGCGGCGCTCCGCGCTGGTCCGCCGCACCGCCGGCAAGGACGCCAGCGGGCAGGTGCTCGCCGCCAACCTCGACGCCGCCGCGGTCGTCGAGCCGGTGCACCCGGCGCCCGACGTCGGCCGGATCGAGCGGGCGCTCTCCCTGGTCCACGAGTCGGGGGCCCGGCCCCTGATCGTGCTGACCAAGGTCGACCTGGCCGCCGATCCGGCCGCGCTCGCCCGCCAGCTCGCCGCCGTGGCACCCGGGGTGCCGGTGCTGCCGGTCAGCGCCGAACAGGGCCTCGGGCTCGACCCGCTGCGCCCGTTCGTCGCCCCCGGGCGGACGCTCGGCCTGCTCGGGCCCTCCGGGGCCGGCAAGTCGAGCCTGGTGAACGCCCTCGCCGGCGCCGTCGTCATGCCGACCCAGTCGATCCGCCGGGTCGACGGCAAGGGCCGGCACACCACCACCTGGCGGGCGCTGGTGCCGCTCCCGCACGGGGGCGCGGTGGTGGACACCCCGGGGGTCCGGGCGGTGGGCCTGCTGGACGGGTCGGCCGGTCTGGACCGGGCCTTCGCCGACATCGTCGAGCTCGCCACCGGCTGCCGGTACGCCGACTGTGCGCACGACGGCGAGCCCGCCTGCGCCGTGCGGGAGGCGTTGGAGACCGGGGAGCTGCCGACGCGGCGCTGGGAGAGCTGGCGCCGGCTGCAGCGGGAGGTGGCCTTCGAGAGCCGCCGTCGGGAGGTCCGGCTGGCCGCCGAACGTCGCGGCGGCTGGCGCGGCGGCCGACGGCGGACGGGGCGTCCGGCACCGCCCCCGTCGCCGGGCGGATACTGACCCCTCAGCGGTGTACGCCGGCCCGGACCGGGCCGGCGTACACCGGTGTGAGCTGGGGGAATGTGCGGGCGCGGAATGTTGTCGTACCTCGGGGCTAAAGTTGCCGAGGCGTCTCTTCTGCGCCCGTAAACCGCTCAGACCTCGCTCGGAGCGGACAGATCCGCCCCACTTTCTTCTTCCGGGAGTACACGGACCGTGGCCGACCGACTGATCATCCGTGGCGCGCGCGAGCACAACCTGCGTGACGTCAGTCTCGACCTGCCCCGGGACGCCCTGATCGTCTTCACCGGGCTCTCCGGGTCGGGCAAGTCGAGCCTGGCCTTCGACACCATCTTCGCCGAGGGCCAGCGGCGCTACGTCGAGTCGCTGTCGTCGTACGCCCGGCAGTTCCTCGGCCAGATGGACAAGCCCGACGTCGACTTCATCGAGGGCCTCAGCCCCGCCGTCTCCATCGACCAGAAGTCCACCTCGCGCAACCCGCGCTCCACCGTCGGCACCATCACCGAGGTCTACGACTACCTGCGACTGCTCTTCGCCCGCATCGGCGAGCCGCACTGCCCGGTCTGCGGCGAGCGGATCTCCAAGCAGAGCCCCCAGCAGATCGTCGACCGGGTGCTCGCGATGGACGAGGGCACCCGGTTCATGGTGCTCGCGCCGGTCGTCCGCGGCCGCAAGGGCGAGTACGTCGACCTCTTCGCCGAGCTCCAGGCCAAGGGCTACGCCCGGGCCCGGGTCGACGGCGTGGTGCACCCGCTGACCGAGCCGCCGAAGCTCAAGAAGCAGGAGAAGCACACCATCGAGGTGGTCATCGACCGGCTGAGCGTCAAGGCGAGCGCGAAGCAGCGGCTGACCGACTCGGTGGAGGCGGCGCTCGGCCTCTCCGGCGGCCTGGTGCTGCTCGACTTCGTCGACCTGCCCGAGGACGACGCGGATCGCGAGCGGCGCTACTCCGAGCACCTGGCCTGCCCCAACGACCACCCCCTGGCGATCGAGGACCTGGAGCCCCGGGTCTTCTCCTTCAACGCGCCGTACGGCGCCTGCCCGGAGTGCACCGGCCTGGGCACCAAGAAGGAGGTCGACCCGGAGCTCCTCGTGCCCGACCCGGAGCGCAGCCTGCGCGAGGGCGCCATCCAGCCCTGGGCGACCGGGCACAACTTGGAATACTTCCTCCGCCTGCTGGAGGCGCTCGGCGAGAGCCAGCACTTCGACATCGACACGCCCTGGCGGGCGCTGCCGTCGCGGGCGCAGAAGACGATCCTGCACGGCTCCGACGACCAGGTGCACGTGCGCTACCGCAACAAGTACGGCCGCGAGCGCTCCTACTACACCGGCTTCGAGGGCGTGGTGCAGTGGATCGAGCGCCGGCACACCGACACCGAGTCGGAGTGGTCGCGGGACAAGTACGAGGGCTACATGCGGGACGTGCCCTGCGCGGCCTGCGGCGGCACCCGGCTCAAGCCGGAGGTGCTCGCGGTCACCCTGGCCGGCCGGAGCATCGCCGAGGTCTGCAACCTGTCGGTGGGGGAGGCGGCGGAGCTGCTCGCCGGCATCGAGCTGACCGACCGGCAGAAGATGATCGCCGAGCGGGTGCTCAAGGAGATCAACGCCCGGCTGAAGTTCCTGCTCGACGTCGGCCTGGACTACCTCTCCCTGGACCGCGCGGCCGGCACCCTCTCCGGCGGCGAGGCGCAGCGCATCCGGCTCGCCACCCAGATCGGCTCCGGCCTGGTCGGCGTGCTCTACGTGCTGGACGAGCCGTCGATCGGCCTGCACCAGCGGGACAACCACCGGCTGATCGAGACCCTGATCCGGCTGCGCGGGCTGGGCAACACGCTGATCGTGGTCGAGCACGACGAGGACACCATCCGGGTCGCCGACTGGATCGTCGACATCGGCCCGGGCGCCGGCGAGCACGGCGGCAAGATCGTGCACAGCGGCTCGGTGCCGGCCCTGCTGGAAAACCAGGAGTCCGTCACCGGGGCGTACCTGTCGGGGCGCAAGTCGATCCCGACGCCGCGGCAGCGGCGCCCGCAGACCCCCGACCGGGAGCTGGTGGTGCACGGGGCGCGGGAGCACAACCTGCGCAACCTCACCGTCTCGTTCCCGCTCGGCCAGCTCATCGCGGTCACCGGCGTCTCCGGGTCCGGCAAGTCGACGCTGGTCAACGACATCCTGTACGCGGTGCTGGCCAACCAGATCAACGGCGCCCGGCTGGTCCCCGGCCGGCACACCCGGGTCACCGGCCTGGAGCACGTGGACAAGGTCGTCGGCGTCGACCAGTCGCCGATCGGCCGGACGCCGCGGTCCAACCCGGCCACCTACACCGGGGTCTGGGACCACGTCCGCAAGCTCTTCGCGGAGACCACCGAGGCCAAGGTCCGGGGGTACGGCCCGGGTCGGTTCTCGTTCAACGTCAAGGGTGGCCGCTGCGAGGCCTGCTCCGGCGACGGCACCATCAAGATCGAGATGAACTTCCTCCCGGACGTCTACGTCCCCTGCGAGGTCTGCAAGGGCGCCCGGTACAACCGGGAGACCCTGGAGGTGCACTACAAGGGCAAGACCGTCTCCGACGTGCTGGAGATGCCGATCGAGGAGGCGGCCGAGTTCTTCTCCGCCATCCCGGCCATCCACCGGCACCTCAAGACGCTGAACGACGTGGGCCTCGGCTACGTCCGCCTCGGGCAGCCCGCGCCGACCCTCTCCGGCGGTGAGGCGCAGCGGGTCAAGCTCGCCTCCGAGCTGCAGAAGCGCTCCACCGGCCGGACGGTCTACGTGCTCGACGAGCCGACCACCGGCCTGCACTTCGAGGACATCCGCAAGCTGCTGATGGTGCTCGAGGGCCTGGTCGACAAGGGCAACACGGTGATCACCATCGAGCACAACCTGGACGTGATCAAGACCGCCGACTGGCTCATCGACATGGGCCCGGAGGGTGGCCACCGGGGCGGCAGCGTGCTCGCCACCGGCACTCCCGAGGAGGTCGCCGAGGTGACCGAGAGCCACACCGGCCAGTTCCTGCGCCAGGTGCTCAAGCTCGACGGCGAGGCGAAGGGCGCCCGGGCGGCCACCACCCGGGCGGCCAAGGCCAACGGCGCCAAGCCCCGGGGTACGAAGAAGGTGCCCGCCGGGGCACGCTGACCTCCTCGCCTCCACGATGGGGTGACCGGCCCGGTCGTGGCCGGCCAGAATCCCCGCAAACCGGGTGAACCGTCTGACAGAGTGGTCTCTGCGTGCAGGAACGTGACCGCGACTCATGACAGGCGCGGCGGCAGAGAGGGGCGAGGCATGAGCGAGGATCAGGTGATCACCGAGCCCGGTACGCAGAGCCGTCGGGCCCTGCTCACCGGTGCGGGCGCGGTCGGCGTGGCGGCGGTCCTGGCCGCCTGCGGCGACGACGACTCCGACGACGCCGCCGCCCCCCCAACCACCGTCACCGCCAGCCCCACCCCCACGAGCACCGGCGGCGGCGATCCGGCGGCCGGCCGGCCGCTGGCCAAGACCACCGACATCCCGGTCGGTGGCGGCAAGATCTTCGGCGACCAGGGCGTCGTGGTCACGCAGCCGAACCAGGGTGAATTCAAGAGCTTCAGTTCGATCTGCACCCACCAGAACTGCACGGTTTCACGCGTCGAGGGCGGCACGATCGACTGCCTCTGCCACGGCAGCAAGTTCTCCATCGTCGACGGCTCGGTCAAGACGCCCCCGGCCAAGCGGCCGCTCCCGCCCAGGGAGATCAAGGTCACCGGCGACCAGATCTCCCTGGCCTGACCCGCGCCGCCCGGTTCCGGCCCCGTCCGTCCCGTTCCGGCCTGCGCCTCGCCCAGCGATAGCCCACCCGACCGGCGCCCACCCCACCAGCCGCGCGGCTGGTGCTCGGGCGCCGGGCGGCGGGTCCCCCTCCGCTGGCCGGGAGTGCCGGGTCATAGTGATCAAGCGCGTTACGGGACGCCATCCACCGGCATCGGCGGTGGTTTGTGGGCGATTGGGTGAACCCTCCGGCACAGTGTTGCGTGTGCACGGTGTGGCCGCCGATCGCGACCGGCGGTGGCAGTCGACAGGGAGGCCGGAGATGAGTGACGATCAGGTATTGACCGGACCCGGTACGCAGACCCGGCGGGCGCTGCTCGCGGGCGCCGGGGCGGTGGGAGCATCGGTGCTCTTGGCAGCCTGCGGCGGCGGCGACGACTCCGGCGACGGCGCCACCGCGCCAACCAGCGGTGGCCCGGGGGCGACGGCCGGTGACGCCGAGGGTGGCGACCGGCAGGGTGCGGCATCGATCGCCAGGACCGCGGACATCCCGGTCGGCGGGGGCGCCATCTACGCCGCCCAGGGTGTGGTGATCACCCAGCCGAACCCGGGGGAGTTCAAGGCCTTCGATCCGATCTGCACCCACCAGAACTGCCCGGTGTCGAACATCGACGGCGGCACGATCAACTGCACCTGCCACGGCAGCAAGTACTCGATCACCGACGGATCGGTCAAGCAGGGCCCGGCGACCAGGCCCCTGCCGCCCAAGGGGATCAAGGTCCAGGGCGACCACATCTCCTTCGCCTGACCCCCCGGCATCGTCGATCATGAGGTTGGCGGCAGTGGAGGAGATCCAGACTGACGCAACTTCATGATCACCGGAGTGGCGGGTGGGGGAGGGTGTCGGAGGGGCGGATTAGGCTTGGTGGGTGGCTGATCCGTCGACCTACCGTCCCGCGCCCGGCACCATCCCGGAGTCGCCAGGGGTCTACCGCTTCCGCGACGGCACCGGCCGGGTCATCTACGTCGGCAAGGCGAAGAACCTGCGCAGCCGGCTCAACTCCTACTTCGCCGACCTGTGGGGCCTGCACCAGCGCACCCAGCAGATGGTCACCACCGCCGAGTCGGTCGACTGGGTCACCGTCGGCACCGAGGTCGAGGCGCTCCAGCTCGAATACACCTGGATCAAGCAGTACGACCCGCGGTTCAACGTCCGCTACCGCGACGACAAGTCGTACCCCTACCTCGCCGTCACCCTCGACGAGGAGTACCCGCGGCTCCAGGTGATGCGGGGCGCCAAGCGCAAGGGGGTGCGCTACTTCGGGCCTTACTCGCACGCCTGGGCGATCCGCGAGACGCTCGACCTGCTGCTCCGGGTCTTCCCGGCCCGGACCTGCTCGTCCGGGGTGTTCAAGCGGGCCGGCCAGGTGGGTCGTCCCTGCCTGCTGGGCTACATCGGCAAGTGCTCCGCGCCGTGCGTCGGCAGCGTCTCCGCCGAGCAGCACCGTGACATCGTCAACGGGTTCTGCGACTTCATGGCCGGCCGCACCGACACCATGGTCCGCCGGCTCGAACGGGAGATGACCGAGGCCAGCGAGCAGCTGGAGTTCGAACGGGCCGCCCGGCTCCGCGACGACGTCGCCGCCCTGCGGCGGGCGATGGAGAAGCAGACCGTGGTGCTCGGCGACGGCACCGACGCCGACGTGGTGGCCTTCGCCGACGATCCCCTCGAAGCCGCCGTCCAGGTCTTCCACGTGCGCGACGGGCGGGTCCGCGGCCAGCGCGGCTGGGTGGTGGAGAAGACCGAGGACGTGAGCACCGGCGACCTGGTGCACCACTTCTGCACCCAGGTCTACGGCGGGGAGCAGGGCGAGACCGACGTGCCCCGCGAGCTGCTCGTGCCCGAGCTGCCCGCCGACGCCGACGCGCTCGCCGACTGGCTAACCAGTCACCGGGGCAGCCGGGTGTCGCTGCGGGTGCCGCAGCGCGGCGACAAGAAGTCGCTGATGGAGACCGTGGAGCGCAACGCCAAGGACGCCCTGGCCCGGCACAAGCTCAAGCGGGCCGGCGACCTGACCACCCGCAGCAAGGCGCTCGACGAGATCAGCGACGCGCTCGGCATGCGGACGTCGCCGCTGCGCATCGAGTGCTTCGACGTCTCCCAGATCCAGGGCACCGACGTGGTGGCCAGCATGGTCGTCTTCGAGGACGGGCTGCCCCGCAAGGGCGAATACCGCCGGTTCATCGTCCGGGGCGCCACCGACGACCTCTCCGCCATGTCCGAGGTGCTGCGCCGGCGCTTCGCCCGCTACCTGGAGACCCGCGCCGAGACCGGGGAGATCGGCGAGGAGACCGCCAGCGACCCGGACCGGCCCGGCATCGACCCGACCACCGGCCGGCCGCGCAAGTTCGCGTACCCGCCCCAGCTGGTGGTGGTCGACGGCGGCGCGCCCCAGGTCGCCGCCGCCGCGCAGGCCCTCGCCGAGCTGGGCATCGACGACGTGGCGCTGTGCGGGCTGGCCAAGCGGCTGGAGGAGGTCTGGCTGCCCGACGACGAGTTCCCGATCATCCTGCCGCGCACCTCCGAGGGGCTCTACCTGCTGCAACGGGTCCGCGACGAGGCGCACCGCTTCGCCATCACCTTCCACCGGCAGCGGCGCTCGAAGCGGATGACCGAGTCGGCGCTGGACAACGTCCCCGGGCTGGGCGACGTACGGCGCAAGGCGCTCCTGCGGCACTTCGGCTCGCTCAAGCGGCTCTCCACCGCCACCGTCGAGGAGATCACCGAGGTGCCCGGCGTCGGCCGGCGCACCGCCGATGCGATCCTGGCCGCCCTCGACCAGGACGCCAAGGCGTCCCCCGCCCCCTGACACTCCCGCCGCGCACGGCCGGACCGCCCCAATCCGCGCGACCCGCAAGCCCACCGTTTCCGACATCGGCCCGCTGACGATCGGAGCAGGGCACCAGGCACCACGGGTGGAACTCCATGGACCTCTCCACCCCGCCGAGACAGCAACAGCGCGTTCCACTCAGCGCGCCGCGCCCGGCCGCCCTGCCGGCGTGCGCACCAAGATCCGCACAACATCAGGGAAAGTGCTGCCGCGCCGCGCGATGCCGGGTGGCGGTGGGTCGGGTGCGGTCGATGTGCGGCTCGTCGGGCGGGGGCGGGATGCGGCCGGATGTCCCGGTTGCGGTCGGCCCCAGTGGGCGCGGTGTCCGGTTTTGGGCCTGGTGAGGCGTGGTCGGGGCCACCCCGGGGGTGGAATCATGCCGGGGGCCGGGTCGTTGAACATGGCAGACCGCGCGGCAGCCCGCACCACCGGGGAGCCCCGGCGGAATGATCCGCCACCGGCCGTCGTTACATCCCCCCGGGCCGCCCGAGCAGGTCACCCCCCGATCGCCGGGCGGACCCCTCCAAGACTTTTTGCCCTTTCGCGGCCGCACCGCGTTTTGCGGGTGTGCCGCACACCCCCCGAACGAGAGGCGTGACGTCATCATGCGTACCGATCTGCTGCGTAAGACCGTCCTGACCGCCGCTGGTGTCGCCGCCACCGCCGGTGGCATCGCCGGCCCCGCCATCGCCGCGCAGGCCACCCCCGCCGAGAAGGCCGCGTCGTCGGTCACCACCGACCGCAAGGGACACGGTGAGCGGGAACTCAACGTCCGCTACGAGGCGCAGCCGAACTTCTACTACTGCGGCCCGGCCGCGACCCGTAACGCCCTGTCCGTGCAGGGCAAGGACATCAACGTGGACGCCATGGCCAAGGAGATGGGCACCACCGAGGCCGGTACCAACTCCATCAACGACATCACCCCGGTCCTGAACAAGGAAACCGGTAAGAACGTCTACAAGTCGGTGGAGATCCGCGACAACAAGGCCGACGACAAGCAGACCGACAAGCTGCGCGTCGACATCGTCCGCACCGTGGACGACGGCCGGGCCGTGGTCGCCAACATCGCCGGCACCGCCACCGACACCGACGGCAACACCCACTCCTTCGAGGGCGGCCACTACATCAGCGTCATCGGCTACCGCGACGACGGCCACACCGTGACCATCGCCGACTCGGCCGACCCGAACATGGCCTCCTACCGGATGAGCGTGGACAACCTCGCCGACTGGATCGCCACCCGCGGCTACACCGCCTCCTGACGATCCCCAGCAACCACGAAGGGCCCGACCCCACCCGGGGCCGGGCCCTTCGGCGTCTCCGCGACGGTCAGTCCTCGGCGAGGACGGCCAGAATTGACTCGCCGTACTTCGCCAGCTTGTTCTCGCCGACGCCGTTGATCCGGGACAGCTCGGCCAGCGAGGCCGGCGCGTCGGTGGCGATCTGCCGCAGGGTGGCGTCGTGGAAGATCACGTACGCGGGCATGCCCTGCTCCTTCGCGGTGGCCGCCCGCCACGCGCGCAGCCGCTCGAAGATCGACCCGGCGGCCGGGTCCAGCTCGGCGGCCACGGTGGCCGCGCCGCGTGGCTTCGCCGACCGGCTGGATGCCGGCTTCTCCGGCTCGCGGCGCATGGTCACGGTGCGCCGGCGGCCCAGCACCTCGGCGCTCGCCTCGGTCAGCGCCAGGGTGCCGTAGTCGCCCTCGACGGCGAGCAGGCCCTCGGCGAGCAGTTGCCGGACCACGCCCCGCCACTCGGCCTCGCGCAGCTCGGTGCCGATGCCGAAGACGGTCAGCGAGTCGTGACCGTACTGGGTGATCTTGTCGGTCTGCTTGCCGAGCAGGATGTCGACGCAGTGCCCGGCGCCGAACCGCTGGTTGCGCTCCCGGTCCAGCCGGAAGACGGTGGAGAGCAGCTTCTGCGCGGCGACGGTGCCGTCCCACGACTCCGGCGGGTTGAGGCAGGTGTCGCAGTTGCCGCAGGCCGCCGTCGCCGTCTCGCCGAAGTACTCGAGGAGCTGGACCCGCCGGCACCGGATCGTCTCGCAGAGCGCGAGCATCGCGTCCAGGTGGGCGGCGAGGTTGCGGCGGTGCGCAAGGTCGCCCTCGGACGTCTCGATCATCTTCCGCTGCTGCACCACGTCCTGCAGCCCGTACGCCAGCCAGGCCGTGGACGGCAGGCCGTCCCGGCCGGCGCGACCGGTCTCCTGGTAGTAGCCCTCGACGGACTTCGGCAGGTCGAGGTGGGCGACGAAGCGGACGTCCGGCTTGTCGATGCCCATCCCGAAGGCGATCGTGGCCACCATGACCAGGCCGTCCTCGCGGAGGAAGCGCTGCTGGTTGGCGGCGCGGGTCGCCGCGTCCAGGCCGGCGTGGTACGGCAGCGCGGGGATGCCGTTCTGCACCAGGAACTCGGCCGTCTTCTCCACCGAGGCGCGGGAGAGGCAGTAGACGATGCCGGCGTCGCCCGGGTGCTCGTCGCGGAGCAGGCTCAGCAGCTGCTTGCGCGGCTCCCGCTTCGGCACGATCCGGTACTGGATGTTGGGCCGGTCGAAGCTGGCCACGAAGTGCCGGGCGTCGGTGAGCCGGAGCCGGGTGGCGATCTCGGCCCGGGTGGCGCTGGTGGCGGTGGCGGTCAGCGCGATCCGCGGCACCCCCGGCCACCGCTCGTGCAGCATCGAGAGGTTGAGGTAGTCGGGACGGAAGTCGTGCCCCCACTGGGACACGCAGTGCGCCTCGTCGATCGCGAAGAGCGCGATGGTGCCGCGTTCCAGCAGCTGGAGGGTGGATCGGACGGCCAGCCCCTCCGGGGCGAGGTAGAGCAGGTCCAGCTCGCCGGCGAGGAAGGCCGCCTCCACCCGCCGCCGCTCGGCCAGGTCCTGCGTCGAGTTGAGGAAGCCGGCCCGCACGCCGACCGCGGTGAGCGCGTCCACCTGGTCCTGCATGAGGGCGATCAGCGGCGACACGACGACCGCGACGCCGTCGCGGACCAGCGCGGGGATCTGGAAGCAGAGCGACTTGCCGCCACCGGTCGGCATCAGCACCAGCGCGTCGCCGCCGGCCACCACGTGGTCGACGACCTCGTGCTGGAAGCCGCGGAAGGCGTCGTAACCGAACACCCGGTTGAGCACCCGCAGGGCGTCCTCGGTCCGCAGATCGGTGGGGGAGACCATCCGCGCAGTCTACGAGCGTCCCCCGACACGCCGGCCGACGCCGAGCCGCGCGCCGGCCGGGGGAGCGACGCGCGGGCGGTCCCCGGCCTCCGCCGGCTCTCGGGCCGGAACCGGACAAGCCGGTGTTCCGGTCGTCACCCCGTGGAATCCCGGGCGGGGTCCCAGCCGTTAGAGTCGCTGATTGACCACGCGCGGCCGACCGGGCCGCGGCGCCACGGCTTGGGGGTAGTGGGTGAGCGAGGCGCGGACGACGGCGGACCTGGTGCCGGCCGAGACTGAGAGGGCGGAACCGGTGATCGGGCAGCCGGCGCCGACCGAGGCGGAGACCAGCCTGGTCGTGGTGACCGGCCTCTCCGGCGGTGGGCGGAGCACGGTGGCCCGGGCGCTGGAGAACGTCGGCTACTACGTGGTCGACAACCTGCCCCAGGCGTTGATGTTGGACATGGCCGAGCTGGCGTTCAAGGCCGGCGGCGCCGCCCGGCGTACCGCGATGGTGCTGGACGTCCGCTCGCGCGCCTTCTCCACCGACCTGGCCGGGGCGATCCGGGAGCTCAAGGACCGCGGCTTCTCCCCGCGGGTGGTCTTCGTCGACGCCGACGACGAGGTGCTGATCCGCCGGTTCGAGAGTGTCCGGCGCTCGCACCCGTTGCAGGGCGAGGGGCGGTTGGCCGACGGCATCGCCGTCGAGCGTGCCCTGCTGGAGGAGGCCCGCGACCAGGCCGACGTGATCATCGACACCAGCCACCTCAACGTCAACCAGCTCCGGCGGCGGGTCGAGGAGCTCTTCGGCGGCGAGGACGCCCGCCGGCTGCGGATCACCGTCCTCTCCTTCGGCTTCAAGTACGGGCTGCCGACCGACGCCGACTTCGTGATGGACGCCCGGTTCCTGCCGAACCCGTACTGGGTGCCGGAGTTGCGGGAGCACACCGGGCGGGAGGAGGCGGTCAGCTCGTACGTGCTGGGCCAGGAGGGGGCGGACGCCTTCGTGGCCGGGTACGCCGACCTGGTCAACGCCACCACCGCCGGGTTCGAGCGGGAGGGCAAGCGCTACCTGACCGTCGCCGTGGGGTGCACCGGCGGCAAGCACCGCAGCGTGGCCATCGCCGAGGAGCTGGCCGCCCGGCTGCGCCAGTCCGGCATCGCCGCCAACGCCCAGCACCGGGACCTGGGGCGGGAATGATCCGCCGGAAGGTGGTCGCCTTCGGCGGCGGGCACGGCCTGTCGGCGTCCCTGCGGGCGCTGCGGCACTGCGTACCGGAGCTGGACCTGGACATCACCGCGGTGGTCACGGTCGGCGACGACGGCGGCTCCAGCGGCCGGCTGCGCGCCGAGCGCGGCGGGCTGCCCCCGGGCGACCTGCGGCAGGCGCTCGTCGCGCTGGCCGGCGACCACCCGGCCACCCGGCGCAGCGCCGGGCTCTTCCAGCACCGCTTCGCCGCCGCGGCCGTCGCGGCGGATGCCGGGGGAGCGGCCGGCACCGACCCGCTGGCCGGGCACGCGGTCGGGAACCTGGTCCTCTGCGGCCTGATGGAGCTGCTCGGCGACCCGGTCGCCGCGCTCGACCACGCCGGAGCCATGCTCGGCGCGGTCGGCCGGGTGCTGCCGATGTCCCGCCAGCCGGTGGGCATCGAGGCCCGGGTGCGCGGCGCCGACGCCGACCACCCCGACGAGGTACGCACCGTGCGCGGCCAGCACCAGGTCGCGGTCACCAGCGGCCGGGTCGAGTCGCTCCGGCTCACCCCGGCGGCGCCGGCCGCCTGCGCGGAGGCGGTGGCCGCGGTCTCCGAGGCCGACTGGCTGATCTTCGGGCCGGGCAGCTGGTACACCAGCGTGCTGCCGCACCTGCTGGTGCCGGGGCTGGCCCACGCGATCGTGTCGAGTCCGGCCCGGCGGCTGGTCACCCTCAACCTGGTGGCCGAGAAGGAGACCCTCGGGCTCTCCCAGGCCGACCATCTGGCCACCCTGCACCGCTATCTGTCCGAGTTGAAGGTGGACGTGGTGCTGGCCGACTCCAAGGCGGTGGGTGATCCTGAAGCGGTCGAACGTGCGGCAGAATCGCTGGGTGCCCGGCTGTTCCTCGCGCCCGTCGCCGTCATCGACGGCACGCCCCGGCATGATCCGGCCGCCCTGGGCGCCGCGCTGGTGCCTGTCCTGGGCGCCGATCGTTAAGCACGTACGTAATCACCGGCGACACGCCGGTACCGGTCCGTGAGGGGGCGCACTATGGCGATGACGGCTGCGGTCAAGGACGAGCTGAGTCGGGTCGACGTGCCCAAGCCCTGCTG